>OY970205.1:4800000-7243441 GCA_963708335.1 uncultured Acidobacteriaceae bacterium
GCCTGGCCCCGGCGGGGTACCTGGTGATCTACGGCCAATCCAGCGGATACGTGCCGCCCTTCGATCTGATGACTCTGCAGGAAAAAGGATCGCTGTTCCTGACCCGCACCAACGGACTGCTGTACCTCAAGGAATATCCTCACTACCTTGAGCAGTTCGTGGCGTGGGTAACGGAAGGAAAGCTCTCTATCAAGATTGCTCGAACGTATCCTCTCGCTGAGGCCGGCCGGGCTCATGCCGCTTTTGAACAGCGCCAGGTCAGCGGGAGGCTCCTGCTTCTTCCGTAGCTTTATACTCCTCGCCAATGTCATCTGCGCCTCAAAGCAGTTCTCCGGGACTGATCCGCGGCATGGGCCTGGGAAGCGCCACCGCGCTCAACATGATCGACATGATCGGCGTCGGTCCGTTCATCACCATGCCGCTGGTCTTGAGCGCGATGGGCGGCCCACAGGCACTGCTGGGATGGGTTTTGGGAGCGCTGCTCGCGGTCTGCGACGGTCTGGTGTCCGCCGAACTGGGAGCAGCACTGCCGGCCTCGGGCGGCTCCTACAAGTATCTGCGTGAGACCTATGGGCCGCAGAGTTGGGGCCGCCTGATTTCGTTCCTATTTATCTGGCAGGTCTCATTCAGCGCTCCGCTGTCGATCGCCACCGGATGCATCGGGCTCGCCGGTTACGCCGCCTACTACTGGCCGGAACTCGAGACGGTGTACGCGCACCATGATGCCGCGCTGCACCTTCCCTGGGTGGGAACGCTGCAGGCCAGTTGGATCGTCACCCCGGGCACAGCACTGGCGGTGGTAATTTGCTTTTTCACGGTGTTGCTGCTTTATCGGAACATTACGGCCATCGGACGGCTCACCAAGGTGCTGTGGTTCGGCGTGATGGGGACCATCGGTTGGATCATTTTCGCCGGGCTTACTCACTTCAATGCTGCGCGGGCATTCGACTTTCCCCCGGGCGCATTCACTTTGTCCCGCCAGTTTTTTACCGGGCTGGGAGGAGCCATGCTGGTAGCCACCTATGACTACTGGGGCTACTACAATGTCTGCTTCCTGGGCGACGAAATCGAGGACCCGGGAAAGAACATTCCGCGCGCGCTTCTGCTTTCCATTCTGTTGGTGGCCTGTCTATATCTAATGATGAACGTCTGCATTCTGGCCGTAGTGCCGTGGCGGGACCTACTGCAGGCGGGTCAGAACAATAGTGGGTTGTATGTTGTGTCGTTATTCATGCAGCGGGTGTATGGGGCGTGGGCGGCCCGCCTGGTGACGGCGTTGGTCATCGTTACGGCTTTTGCCTCGGTCTTTTCCTTGATGCTCGGGTACTCCCGAGTCCCGTATGCCGCGGCCAAAGATGGCAACTATTTTCGCGCCTTTGCCCGGGTCCATCCGGTGCACCGTTTCCCCTACATTTCGCTGCTGGCTCTAGGTGTAGCGGCGGCGGCGTTCTGCTTTCTGCGCTTGAAAGATGCGATCGCGGCGCTGGTGGTGATTCGGCTCGTGCTGCAATTTCTGGTGCAGGCCATCGGATCCATTGTTTTGCGAATTCGGCAACCGGAATTGCCGCGACCGTTTCGCATGTGGCTCTATCCCCTGCCCGCCCTGCTCGCCAGCGCCGGATTTCTGTTCATTCTGTTTAATCGCGTGAACTGGCAGAAAGAAGTCCGCTATGCGGCGCTCATCCTGCTGACGGGCGTCGTCATTTACATGATTCGGGCGCGGAAAGACGGGCAGTGGCCGTTTGTGGGGAGAGCGAAAGCTTAACCGACATTGGCGCGGGATAGCACATTGGTAACGCAAGAATGGCGAACCCGGTTGCAGTTCCAACGTAGTATAAGTTCGTATTGATTATGATCGGGCTGTAGAGCTCGGGCGTTCATAGGGGCACCCACGTAAGGGGGAATCATGAAAACGAGAATTATTCTTTGTAGTGGCCTGCTGCTGGTCGCGCTTGCGGCTGCGGCGCAGGCGGCCAAGCCGAAAGAGCAACATCGTTCGGTCACCGAAATTCTGGACCACACGGTCGTCAATCTTGAGCGCGAGTTCGTCCCGGCGGCGGAGGCTATGCCCGAGGACAAGTTCGGGTTCGCTCCCAGCAACGGCGAGTTCAAGGGCGTCCGCACTTTTGCCCAGCAGATCAAGCATGTGGCTGCGGTGAACTATGAACTCGGTGCTGCGCTGCTGGAACAGAAGCCGCCAGTCGATATCGGTGAGGAATCCGGGCCGTCATCGATTACCAGCAAGGCCGACATCATAAAATTTTTGAAGGAATCGTTTGCCTATGTCCACAAGGCAATTGCGACCATCAACGACCAGAATTTGAGCGGGACCGTAAGGAGCCCTTTCGGAGAGGGGATGGTGTCGCGCCTGGGCTTGGCCTCCGCGGTGGCTTCCCACGGCTACGACCACTACGGACAGATGGTGGAATACCTGCGGATGAACGGCATCGTGCCCCCGGCGAGTCGAATGTAAGGAACTAGACGCGGCGGCGTGACACTTCGCTGGCGGCACGCGCTAATCCACCATGGTGCTGTTCAAAAGTGATGTGAGGTTCTTTCGCGAAACGGTCGGGATAGGACTTCAGGGCATGCAGAAAACTCTGGATTTCTCTTCGGACCTGCTCGTTCCCCGAAATTCGCCGGTCTGCCGATCTTACGGGTCTTACTCGAGACTTCATCTTCACAACACTCCGCCCTGAATGTCTACAAATCCGGGGGTTCTCCTGCCTGTGGTTGCCGGAAACCGCCGCAGATCCCAATAATCGTAAAAACATTGTTTCCACCAAATAGTTTCGTAAGGGGGGGAACTTAAATTTAGCGAACGAAAAACACCTGGTAAATACTGTGTTTTCTGTAGGCGGTCACGATTTCGCGAACGAAAAACGCGCGCCGCGGGAACTGATCGAGGTGGAGATCAATTCTGCCGTCAGACCGATTTGCGAGAGGTGACAGGCAACTCGTTCCCGCGCCTTGCGCAGCGAAGCTCGAGGATCTAGAAAGATGAGCACTGAGGGCCCGGCTCCGCTCAAGGCCGCGTTTAGAACGCCATCCTTGCCTTTCAATTTCTGCAGCGCCGGCAACAGCGGACAGAGCGCTGCCCGGTAGGGTTGGTGAATGCGATCTTCCAGCGCTGCTGAAAGCAATTCGGGGCGCCCTTGGGTAAAAGCTGCCACTAGGATCATGGAATTCTGCACGTTGGCGACCGCATCGGCCCGCGAATATTGCTGGGGCAATACGCGACGCGCCTTCCCGGTCGAGAGGCTCTGCTGGGGAACCGCTAGCAGCAGCGGCCAGTTCCCTTTTGGCCGGATGCGAACCACTTGGGCTTTGACGACATCTTCATTCTCCCCGCACATGCGAGCGACAGTGAGCCCACCCATCCAGCAGGCTGAGGCATTGTCGGCGTGATGCTCGCGCCGGGAGGCTTCGCCGACAATCTGCTCGTCCGTCCAATTCAACCGGCCAAAATGCACCGCCAGCGCGATTCCAGCCAACCGGGCCGCTGCCGAGGACCCACAGCCTTTGCCGATGGGAATGTCGTTTGCGATTTTCAACGCCAGAGGAATCGGCGCCCGGCCTTGGGATTCGAGCACCTCGCGATAGGTGTTCAGGATCAGATGCTCTTCGACATTGCCGCAGATTTCGTGGTCGCGACCGCTGGCCTCGATGCCGAATTCTGCGGCTGGCCGTGCGTCGATCTTGATATAAAAGTCCATCGCAAGCGCGGCGGCATCGAACGCCGGTCCCAAATTGGCGGAGGTAGCGGGCAACACCAGTCGAAGGCGGGACGGTCTCGAGTTGGAGGTTCTGGGACTCATATTTAACTAAGTAAGTCGGCCGCCGTGCCGGTTGTAGGGGCCATCCCGCCCCGCACAGTGGCGGCGCTACGAACTCTTCTCCGCTTGCTCCAGCGTCCGGATTACCGCATCCAGCGTGGCGTCCAGGACGATCGGTGGACGGCGCAACGGGTTGAGCCCGGCGCTCGCCGCCTCATCCGCACTTCCCTGGAACAAATCACCGCGATGAAATTGCATCGTGAAGTCAGGATCTTTCAGCAGGTTCCCGGTTAAGACCAAGACCACGCTTTCATCCGGTTTGACGAAGCCCTGCTTTACCAGCTTCCTCAACCCCGCCAGCGTAACCGCCGACGCCGGTTCGCATCCAATGCCTTCAGCGCCAATCTCCGCCTTGGCCTGCGCGATCTCAATTTCCGAAACCTGCTCGCACGCTCCGGCGGTGGCCTCAAGCACGTGAACCGCTTTTTTCCACGATGCCGGATTGCCGATGCGAACCGCCGTGGCGCGGGTCTCGGCCTGCACGCTGACCAGGCGTTTGCCGGCCGCTTCCCGCAAAGTACGAACCAGCGCATTGGCCCCTTCGGCCTGAATCACCGACAACTTGGGCAGCCGCGAAATCAGCCCCAGGTCGCGCATCTCCACCAGCGCCTTGCCAATCGCCGAACTATTCCCCAGGTTGCCGCCGGGAACGATGATGTGGTCGGGCGACTGCCAGTCAAGTTGCTCCAGCAGTTCGAAGGCGAGCGTCTTCTGACCTTCGAGGCGAAAGGGATTAATGGAATTCAACTGGTAGACCGGCGCACGCAGAACGAGTTCCTGCAGGAGCCGCAGGCAGCCGTCGAAGTCGGTGCGCAACTGGCAGGTCACCGCGCCATAGTCGAGCGCCTGCGAGAGTTTGCTCCAGGAAATCTTGCCCTCGGGAACCAGCACCAGGCTGCGCAGCCCTCCGCGAGCGGCATAAGCCGCCATCGACGCCGACGTGTTGCCTGTGGAAGCGCAGGCCACCCAACGAAATCCGGCGAGGCGCGCGAAGGTCGCGGCGACGGTCATCCCGGCATCTTTAAAGGAGCCGGTGGGATTCATCCCCTGATGTTTCGCGAATAGCCGGGGCACTCCGGCACTGCGCGCGCACCGCGGAAGTTCGTACAACGGGGTGTTGCCCTCGCGCAGGGAGATGGCATGGTCGGTGCTTGCCAGAGCGGGCAGCAACTCACGGAATCGCCACACGCCACTCTGATCGATGGCCACCTGCGACAGCCGCCGCTGGCGCCATATGGAAGTCAAGTTCCGCGCCTCGGGCCCGGCCGTCTTCCATTGCGGATAGATGATTTCCAGCAGATCGCTGCAGCGCGGGCAGCGGAAATTCTGACCGGCGTTCTCACTCACGTCGCCGCAGGCGATGCAGCGGAAGCGGAAGGCCGCCGGTCGCACGCCCGGCGCGGGACTGGAAGGAGGAGACATGTTCGGGATTTTATTTCGTGTCGCGCAAGTACTGATCGGTCTTGTTGATCCAATCGGCGCGCGGCGGATTGAACACATCCAGATCGACGGTGTCTTCTAGCGCCTCAGCCTTGTGCGGCATGTGCGCCGGGATGCAGAGCACTTCGCCCGCATGCACCACAATCTCTTTGCCGTCGATCCAGAACTTGAGCGCGCCGTCGAGGATGTATGTCAACTGCTCGTTGTGATGGCTATGCTCGGGAACGATGCAGCCCTTCTTCAACAGCACCCGCGCCACCATAATTTCCTGTCCGACTACAAACTGCCGCTGCAACAGCGGGTTCAGTTCTTCGAGAGGGATGGTGTGCCAGGGAATGTATTGCAACTCGGCGTTGGTCGCTGCGTGCTTGGTGACAGCGCGTTTGGCGCGCGCGTGAGATTTCGCGGCCGTCTTTGCCCTGGAACGAGTCTTTACTTTTGATTTCGTTTTCGCCATGTGAATCGCACGCACCCGAGTCGTGCTTGGGGCTGTCGCGAATCCTTTCCTCGAATTTGTGTTCTGACCACTAACCACTGGCCACTGCCCACTGACTCACTGCACTCTTCCACCGTACAACTTAACGGCTGTATCGTGCAGGTAGGCGTGCGCCAATTCCAGCGCCCTGGCTTCGGTGATTTCATTTTCCGAAACCATTTCCGCCAAGGCCGCAGCCAGTGCGGTGCGAGTCGATTGCACGCCCAGCCAGTAGCTCTCTTCCGCCCCCAGCACTTGATTGTAAGGGAAACAGTCGGTGCCGAAAGTGATCTTGTCGGGAAAAGTTTCCAGCCACATCTTCAGCGTGTCTTTGAACGCGGACGGATACTGCGCCAGTTCGCCAAACGAAGAATCGAGATAGACGTTCTTCATGGCCGCCAGCCAAATCGCTTCCCGCTCCAGCGGGTACCCGCCGTGAATCATTACAAAAGTTGTCGACGCATAGCGCGGGTCGCGCAACACGCTTTCCAGATTCATGATGTTGCTTTGCGACAAGTTGAAATAATCGCCGATGCCGACTGCGGTGTGAATGTGCACCGGCAGGTGCAGCCGCCCGCCCTCCTGGACGAGGTAGCGAAAAATGTAATCCTGGAACGTGCGGTACTCCCTTTCACTGGGGATTCCACCGGTGACGTAGCGCTGGTAAAGGTCTTCGGCCTGTGACCGCGAGGGATCGCTAAAAGTCGTCGGGCGAAAATACGCGACTTCAAACTTCATCGCGATCCCGCCACGCTTCGAATTGTCCTCCAGCACCTGGCTGATAAATTTCAGGTAATCGGCGAAGCTAGCCGGAAGCTTTGCGACATTTTCCTGCTGCATCCAGCGGTGCAACATTTTCTCCTGTAGCGGAATGTAGACGCCTTCATCGGGATTGCGCGCGGTCTCGCGCTCGTTGTCGAACGGCCACATAAACGAATCGGCAAAGAAGACCCACGGAAAGCGCTTGGGATCGAGATAGTCCGGCATCATGGCGCGATTGGCCACCGAACTCTCGGTGTTAATTTTATCGAGGATGGAATTGAAATAGGCGGTGCCGGCAAGTTGCTTCCGAAGTTGCGCCTTCTTGTCGACCAGCCACTTGGCATGCTCGGGAGAAAAGTCCGCATAAGGATAGCCAAACAGCGCCTTCGCCGCTGCGACCAGTTCAGGATTGTCGTCGCGCGTGCGCAAAGCCTCACTCGCGTTGGGCGGGGCGGCCATGGCGTCGACATCGGGATCGTCGGCAAAACCGGGGTGGGCGTGATGATCGAACGCCTGAATTTTGTCGATCTGCGGCAGCAGCCGCTGGTAAATCTGCTGCACGTCATTACTGGGAAGAGGGCGCGCCTGCCCATTCGCGCAAACGCATCCGCTCATCACCACAGAGAAAATGATTCCTCGAGTCGCAAATCGCATGCACGTTCCTCAGGGCACGAAATGTGTACGGAAGAAGCGAAGTTCCTAAAGCTGACTAGTAAATTTATGAAGTTAAGAATTTCTGATACCTAGCCTAATCGGCACCGGTGCCGACCTTCGCAAACAGCCGTCATCTTACGACAGCCGTCCCCTCCCATGCCGTCGACACTTTCAGGATGCGCTCCACTGCCTCTTGCAAAGTCGCCATTGAAGAAGCAAATGAAAAGCGGATGAACTCTTTTCCGGACGGGCCAAACGCTGCGCCGGGAATGGCCGCTACGCCCGCTTCTTCCAGCAAAATGCGGCACACGTCCTCGGCGGACATCCCCGTGCCCGTGATGTCGACCCAGGCATAGAATGCGCCCTCCGGCGGCTGGCAGCAGAATCCGGGAACGCGGTTCAACTCGCGCGCAAACTGTTCCCGCCGCCGGGCAAACTCGGCGACCATGTGCGCGGTGTTGCCCTCGCGATCGCGCAATGCATCGATGGCCGCATACTGCGTGAATTCCGCCACGCAGGTGTAGGTGTTCACCGCCATCATCACCAGCGCAGAAACGACTTCAGGCGGGGCAACGGTGTATCCCAGCCGCCATCCGGTCATGGCGAAGCTCTTGGAAAAGCCATCGATGATCAGCGTGCGCTCAGCCATGCCGGGATAGCGCAGCATGGAAAGATATTCGCCGCCATAAATAATGCGCGCATAGATTTCGTCGGAAAGCACCCAAAGGTCGTGCTGGACGGCCAGTTCGGCCAACTGGCGCTGCACCGCGTCGTCGTAGACCGTGCCCGTGGGATTGCCGGGAGAATTCGTGATCAGCATGCGGGTGCGCGAAGTAATTTTGGCCGCAACTTCCGCTGGATCGGGCTGAAACTGATTGCGCGCTGAGAGCGTGAAGGGTACTGGAACCGCTCCCAGCCCACGCGTGATTGACGGATAGCCGGGAAAACCGGGATCGGGATAGAGGACTTCGTCGCCGGGTTCGAGCAACGCCATCATTGCCAGAAATAGCGCGATCTTGCATCCCGGTGCGAGGACAACATTCGGTGCCGAAACGTTGATGTGGCGAGTGCGTGCGAGATAGCTGGCGATTTCCTCGCGCAGCGCCGGAACTCCAGCCACCGCGCAATACCGGTCTTTCCCGTCAGCAAGAGCTTTGGCGGCCGATTCGATCACCGACTTGCCGGGATGAAAATCCGGCTCGCCGAGTTCCAAATGGATGACGGAGCGCCCTTGCGACTCCAGTTCCTTGGCGCGCGCGAAAACAGAAAGCGCGCCCTCTCCACTCATGACCGACATTCTGGAAGCAATCGTTCGCATGGACCTCCAATAACGAGAAAAGTTTTCGCAGGGCCGTTCTCGGAGCTAGCGCCGGCCGTCCTTGAATTTCTCTGCGTGCTCTGCTACGTCTCGGCGCTCTCCGCGGCTAAAAAGCTTTTACCGCTGAGTTCGCGAAAAAATGCCGTAGAGAACTCTGAAAGAAACTTTCAGGAAACAACTTTAACCGTTTCACAACCCTTTATACATGCCGCCATCAACCAATACGGTCTGGCCCGTGACGTAGGAAGCCCGCTCTGACGCCAGCCAGACGACTGTCTCGGCAAGTTCGCGAGGCTCGCCTAACCGTTTGAGAGGAGCGTCAGCCGCCCAGGCATCGAAAATTTCCTGTTCATTCTTTCCCGAAGCCGCCGAGCGCGCCTTGGCCAGCTCCTTCAGACGGTCGGTCGCAGTGAAGCCGGGCCCGACGTTGTTGACCAGAATTCCGTCTTTACCAAATTCGTTGGCCAGGCTCTTCACCAAACCCACCACCGCGGCCCTCACTGCGTTCGAAAGCACCAGGTCGGCTACAGGCTGCTTGGTCGTGATCGACGTAATAGTAATGATTCGTCCCCAGCGTTTGCGCTGCATGTGCGGGATCACTTCGCGAGCAAAATAAACTGTGCTCAGAAAATTCAATTCTACGGCGCGCTGCCAATCCTCCAGAGTAGCGGCCAAAAATCCTTTGGCAGGAGGGCCCCCAGCGTTCGTGACACAAATATCGACCGCACCGAATTTCTCCGCCACCGCAGCCACAAAGCGGCTGACCGCGGACGGATCGCCCACATCGATTGCTTCTGCGAACACTTCCGCGTTGTACTGCTTCCTGATTTTTCCCGCTGCCGCTTGCAGCGTCTTGTCGTTGCGCGCGCACATGGCGACGCTGCAACCTTCGGCGGCGAATCCCTCCGCCGTCGCGAGACCCAATCCCTGACTGGACGCGGCAACCAGCGCTACGCGATTCTTCAATCCCAGGTCCATAGAAAGCGAATGGGCATTATAAATGGAATCGCAGCGCTTTCTCTTGCCCGGCCCGAGAGCGGCAATTACTCTGTTCAGAGCGAGGCCTCCATGAAGCGTCCTACTCGTCGCCCTGAAACGGCGGCAGTCCACGGTGCTGCCGCCCTGGAAAAGAAAAATGCTCCGGTCGCCACTCCGATCTACCAAACCTCCACCTTTGAGGTCACCGATAACGACGAGCAGCAGCGCGTCACCGCGACCGACCGCTATTACACCCGCTGGGGAAATCCGACGAACACGGTCGCCGAGCAGGCGGTGGCTGCCCTTGAGGGCGTGGAAGCGGCGCGTACCTTCGCCTCCGGAATGGGCGCGATCACTACCACGGTCCTCGCTCTACTCGAGGCGGGAGATCACGTGATCGCGCAACGCGACGTTTACGGGGGCGTGACGAAATTCTTTTCGCAGTGGCTGCCCCGCGTCGGCATCGAGACCACCTTCGTCGATACCAACGATTTCGAACAGCACGCTCGGGCGATCCGCCCGAATACCAAGCTTCTCTATCTCGAATCGCCGACCAACCCGTCCCTGCGCGTCGTCGACCTGAAGAGAGCCGCGGCCTTGGCCCGGCAGCACAAGCTGATCAGCATGATCGACAGCACGTTTGGCACGCCCATCAACCAGCATCCCGCCGAATACGGCATCGACCTGGTCATGCACTCCGGCACCAAATATTTGAGCGGCCACGCCGACCTGACGTGTGGCGTGGTCGCCGGCTCGCGCGAGTTGATCGAGCAGATCCATGAGACGCGCACGACACTTGGCAACTGCATGGACCCGCATGCCGCGTGGCTGCTGATTCGCGGGCTGAAGACGCTCGCGGTTCGAGTAGCCCGTCAGAACGAGAATGCGCAACGAGTCGCCGAGTTCCTGGAGCAGCATGCAAAAGTGCGACGGGTGCATTATCCGTTTTTGAAGAGCCATCCGCAGCACGCCATTGCGCGGGAGCAAATGAGCGGTGGAGGCGGCATGGTCACCTTCGAGGTTGATGGCACGGGCGACGACGCGCGCCGCGTGAGCGAGGCCATGCACTTGTTCACGTTAGCAACCAGCCTGGGCGGTGTGGAGTCGCTGGTATCGATTCCGGTGCTGACTTCGCACGCCATGATCTCTGCCGAGCAGCGCCAAAAGATGGGCGTCACCGAGCAGATGGTGCGACTCTCGGTGGGAATCGAGAGCGCCGACGACCTGGTCGCCGATCTGGATCATGCACTGCAGGGCATAGGCGCCACGGAACGGGTTCCAGTCGGCTAATTGGAAACCCGTGTCGTGGTTAAGCCGGCTAGAAAATTAGTTTTGCTCCCAACTGCAGGATGCGCGCGTTATGCGCGCCGCCAATGTACAGAAATGGCGGTCCCGATGAGTAAGAGTTCGTATTATTCGGTGAGCCGGCTTGGCCTGCGTCGCCTCCAAGGTTGGCGTACTCGGTGTGGTTGAAGACGTTGAAGGCCTCAGCCCGAAATTCAAAAGCCACCCTCTCGTGGATTGGGAAATGCTTAAACAGGGCCATGTCGAAATTGGTGCGCCGAGGATTCCGCAGAACGTTGCGGCCCGCGTCTCCAAAGGTCAGTCCCCGGGGCACGGCGAAAGCGTTGGGGTTGTAGAACAAAGGACCAAACCCGATCGCCGGCATTTGGACAATGCCCGATTTTGGATTTCCTACTAAGTCTGGATAAGCAGACGCCGTGGCGACACCGTTGGACACACCGGCATTATCCGCTGGATAAGTTACGCTGAAGGGTGTTCCAGTTGAGACCGACGCGATTCCGGAGTACTGCCATCCGCCTAGCAGGGTGTGAACCAGGCCAGGGTTCTTAAGGAAAGGAAGATCCCACACATAACCGAGGGTGAAAGCCTGCCGCACATCGAAGTTAGAGCTTGCACGAGCCGCGGCAAGGTTAAAGGAATCGACGAAGCTGCCGTCACTACGGTCGGACGAATCGTCGATGGAGTGGCTGTAAGTGTAGGACAGGTTGAGCGTGAGGCCGCCCACATTTCGCCTCAGGGCCGCCTGCAGTCCGTTATAAGTTGAACTCGCTGCTTCCTGCAGACTTGTGATCCGAGAGTATCCTGGATACGCGCGGAACGGGTCGGCGACAGTTCCGCAGGCCGCCACCCCCAGGTTCACCGCAGGACCGGACGGTAAGTCTCCCGGCGTAGACGGTGCTATGTAATTCACCGGCGCTCCGCTCGGAGTTGTAGCGGCGGTCGGAACACCCCAAGCATCGACTGTAGGGCCACAATCATTTGGACCGATGCCCTCGCCCGGCAGATACGGGTTCTGGCTCAGAGGCACTGAGTGCAACTGGTTCAGGTCGCTCTCACGTGTAAGGTGAGTGCCTTTGCTTGCCACGTACGAGACGGTCGCCACGGTGTTCCGCGCAAATTCATGCTGAACATCGAGGTGCCATTGCTGCATGTAAGGCCAGACGGCTTTATTGGGGATTGAGAAAACAGAGAGCGGGAAGTTTGGCGACCCTCCTCCGCTGCTGGAAACCCCAATGTTGGTGTAGCCAATGATGTTGTTCTGCGTAGGCACCGTCGCCAGCGGCGGCGACCCCTCTAGCACTTCGGTGTTCGCTTCATTGCCGTTGGTGTGCTCGAAGAAGATTCCGTAGCCGCCACGAATTGCCGTCTTGCCGTCACCCCTTAGGTCATAGGCAAATCCGATGCGCGGCGCTGGATTGAACAAGTGCCCCGTCATGCATCCGGACGGCACTCCCCCCACACCGCACTGCACCATTCCGTTATACGGGTTGCCCGACACCGATCCGTCGGTGTTGATGCTGGTCTGGCCTGGTTTGTAGGCAGAAGGGTTGAAGTTGTACGCCTGATGTTTAATCTCGTAGTAAGTCCCAAACATGCTGATCCGCAATCCAAGATTCAGCGTCAGACGGCTGGTGGCATGGAAGTCATCCTGGAAATACGGCTCCAGGATTTTGTAACGGTTGTAATACTTCGGGTTCGAGCTCTGCTGGCCGAAACTGGAAATGTTTCCGAGCAACAAGTCCGCAAACGCATTGCCGCTGGAAACCGCACCATTCGAACTGTTGTAGCTCAGGAAACCGGGCACCGCTCCGCCCCCAAGTTCGAACCCAAGCTCATTTTTTTCTGCCGCAACGAAATAGGCTCCAATCGTCAAGTTGTGCTTGCCCACAATCTTGCTGACATTGTCCCGCAGAGTATACGTAGGATTGGAGTTGTAGGGACCGTTTGGGATATAGCCCGCGTCCTCGGCGAATCCCCCACCGTAGGCGGTTCCCGCGTCGGTCAGACTGATCCCGGGCAGCGCACCGTTGAAGCCATTCTGGAACAATGCTCCTATCGTGACGTTCGATCCTCGTTTCCAGTTGCCCGCATCGTTGAGGATGATGTGGTCGGTGTCGTAGCTAGCGACGAATTCGTTCAGCAAAGTAGGGGAAACGGTCGCCGCCAAGCGCGCTACCATGCTTACCGCCGGTTCCTTCATGGCCGTCTGGATCGTCGGGAACGTTCCACCGTTGGTCCACAGCGGGACCGCGTTGGTGGTGTTCCACGAATCGTGGACATATCGGAACATGGCGCTGAGTTTGTCGTTGAAATTGTGATCGACACGCACCAGTTCTTCGCGCCAGTCCGTGCCTTGCGCTGGGGATGCTTGAAACACTTCAGCGCCAGGTACGCCCGTCGTCGGCAACGAAATCATGCCGAGCAGCGCTTGCACATTCGGATCGTTGGCGTTGAAAGTGGGAACCACATTCAGGTTCGGCGTGTGACCTGTAGCGTTGGTGAAACCCGGCACGACAGGACAATCGCTCAAATCATTCGGTGTACCGGAGTTCAGGTTCGGGCAGAGGTCGGAGAAGTCACCACCTCTCTCGGCGGTAGACGGAACCAACTGGTTGAAGCTCTGGCCGGGAACAATGTCGCGGCGCCACTCCTGCGACCAAAAGAAAAACGTCTTGTCCTTGTTGCGATTGTAAAGTTTGGGAATATATACAGGCCCGCCGATGGTATAGCCCCAGTCGTTTTTCTTGTAGTCAGGAGTTGTGGACTGCACGATGTTCTTGGCATTGAAAGCGTCGTTGCGCACGAATTCATAGGCGTCACCATGGAACGCCTTGGTGCCCGATTTCGTTTCCACTTCCACCGTTCCCGAACCGTTGCGACCGTATTGCGCTCCGTAATTGGAGGTCAGCACCTTGAATTCGGAAATCGCGTCCAGGCTCACAAACACGTTCAACGTCGCATTGCTGCCGTTGTCCATGTTGTCGCCGCCGTCTACCTCCCAATTGTTGTATTCGACGCGGCCGCCGTTCATGCTGTACTGAACGCTGCCGTTTAATCCTTCGCTGCCTTCGTCCTGGCCGGTTTGGTTGCTCACACCAGGAACCAGAGTGACGAGTTGCGTAAAGTTCCGGCCGTTGAGTTCGAGTTGCGAAATCTCCTTACCCGTAACTGTGCCCGCGAGTTCGGACGACTGCGTCTCGACCTGAGCGACCGCCGCGCCTTCGACGACGACCTCCGTGTTGATGGCACCGACTTGCAGAGCAACGTCCACGCGAGCCTTTTGCGCCACATCCAACACCACACCCTTGGCTGCGAATTTCTTGAAACCGCTGGCGGTCACTTCAACGTCATACTTTCCGGCGGGCAGCGCCGACGCATTATATTCACCGGCAGAGTTCGTGACCGTCTGCCGAGTGATGGCACGATCGGGACTCGTGACCGTGACGTCGGCACCCGTAACCGCGGCGCCGGAAGGATCCTTTACCGTGCCGGTGATCGAGCCTGTATCCTGCGCCCACGCGGCCGCGCTCAACGTTACCGCCGTCAGCAGAGCAATCCGCAACAGCACTCGACTTGATCTCATGATTACGCTCCCCTTCGTTGGCGCAGACATTGCGCGAATTCAGTTCGCTTCGCCGTGAGCTTTCCCTTTTGCGACTCTGCGCTTTCTCTTCCACCGAAATTGCGTTCGGCTTGATTGAGACCCAAGATGCGTTATTAAAACGTATGAATAGTGCTTTTATGGGCACTCCACTGTCAAGAAAAAAGCGCATCCCAGTGCGCCGGATCACACTTCGATTTCAATTTTTTGCCAAAACGCTCGAACGGAAAATCAGTGCGCATACGTTCCGCTACGTTATAGCAGGCTACGCGTCGACTCGCGCACCACCACCTCCGGAGCTACTTTGCGATGTGCAGCGCTGATCTCGCGCTTTTCCAACACGCCGTTAATGCCTTCGACCACAATCTCTACCGCTGATGCTCCCATCGCTTCCATGGGCTGTCGGACGGTCGTGAGCGACGGCGTGTACAGCGCCGAGGTGGCCACATCATCAAAACCGATTACCGAACATTGCTCCGGCACGCGCACACCGGCCTTCGTCAACGCGCGGATTGCGCCGAAGGCGCTCATGTCGTCGAACGCCAGTAGGGCCGTAAACGGCCGCTTCTGCCGGATCAGTTCTTCCGTCAACTTGTGCCCCGACTCAAAGCTCGACATGGGATCGCGTGACTCCGGCAATTCCATGATCAGCCTGGGATCAAGTTCCAAGCCGCATTCCTTGGCGCAGTTGCGAACCCCGCGCCAGCGCGGCGAACTGTCGGTCAGCGCCTTGGGCCCGCGGATGAACGCGATTTTGCGATGGCCGAGCGAGTGCAAATGTTCCAGCGCCATGTGCCCTCCGACCTCGTTGTCCACAATCACCGAACTGATCGAGTCCGTCTTCAGTTCGCAGCCGATCATGGCGGTCGGGATGCTGCTCTTTTCCAGATCGCCAAGCAGATTGATGTCGAGGAAGAGCCAGTTGGCCAGGACGATCAACCCTTCAATGCGGCGGTCGAGCAGCATTTCCAAGTAGCGCTCGAAGCGGCTGCGTTCGTTATGCACATCGGTGAGAATGGGCAGAAAGGACGATTGATACAGCGTGTTTTCGATGCCGCGCAGAATCAGCGTGCAGAATGGGTCGGTCATGTCGAACACCATCACGCCGACCGTGTGGCTGCGCTTGCTGCGCAGCGAACGGGCGAACTGGTTCGGACGGTATCCCAGCTTCTGCGCAGCCCGCTCAATGCGCTTCTTGGTGACGACGGGAATGTAACGCGCCAGCGGCGCGTTATTCAGCACGATCGACACCGTGGTCGAAGAAAATCCGCTTTCCTTCGCCACGTCTCGGATGGTCACCATGGCAACCTCGCGAAGGAACATTTAGCTGCAGCCGCCTCGGCAGTCGGTCGCACTCTTCGTCGGCAACGACCGCGACTTTGCATTTTCACTCTGCGTCTCAAGGCTTGAACTGAGAGCCTGCGCTGGCGGACACTACAGCAGAGAGTCCTATCAGTGTCAAGCGCACGAATCACATCGGTTCTTTTCGTTTTACTTCTGCTGATGAAAATGGCGGTGGCGATTCCTTTGCCGCAAGCCGCGACTCAGTCCGCACCAAACGCCCACAACGGCGTGCCCATAGCCGGATCTGCGGTTCCGACAATCGAGAATCCCGTGCAGCTCTTCCAGCGTGGCCAGCAAGCTCTTGCCGAGAACAATTTACGGGAGGCCGAACTCGATTTTCGCCAGGTGCTTCAACTGGATCCCCAGTCCGGCGGGGCCTATGCCAATCTGGGTGTGGTCTACATGCGTCGTAAGCAATGGACCCGGGCGCTGCAGTCGCTACACAAAGCCGAACAACTCATGCCTGGAGTCGCGGGCATCCGTCTCAACATCGGCCTCGCCTACTATCGTCAAAGTGAATTTCTGAAGGCCACGCCGCCCTTCGAGTCGGTGGTTCGCGGTCAACCCGATGCGGTGCAACCCCGTTATCTGCTAGGCCTGTGCTATTTCTTTGCCGAGCGCTGGGCCGATGCGGCCACCACGTTGGAGCCGCTCTGGCCGCAGGAATCGAGCCATCTGCCTTACTTGTATGTGCTTTCCAACGCGGCTCATCGCGCCGGACAGAAAGAACTCGACAACCGCGCCACCGAACAACTCATCAAATTGGGTGACGGTTCACCTGAATACCGCATGTTTGTGGGAAAGTATTATTTGAATCTCGATCAGTACGACCTGGCCTTGAAGGAATTTCAAGCCGCTGCAACGGCCGATCCGAAGCTTCCCTTCGTCCACTTTAATCTCGGCCTGACCTACCTCAAGAAACAGGACTATCAACACGCGCGCGATGAGTTTCTCAAAGACGCAGCGCTCGAACCCGATCTCGCCCTGAACTACGACGAACTCGGAAACACTTATTGGCTCATGCAAGAGGACGACAACGCGGAAAAGTCTTACCGGCAGGCGCTGCGCCGCGATCCTCGCCTGGTGAGTTCGCTACTTGGCCTGGCCAAGGTCTATCGGCGCCAACAAAAGTTTGCTCCGGCTTTAGCAGAGCTTGATGTGGCCGTCAAAGTCGATCCCACTCGCACCGACATCCATTACGTGCGCGGACAGGTGCTGCTGCACATGGGACGCAAAGTGGAGGCCAAAAAGGAACTGGAAGCCGCGGTCAGCATCGACAACGAACATCGCGCCGCGCGCGAGAAGCAGATGGAAACCATCCCGTCTCCCGAACTGCTGCAGGACCCGCAGTGATACACTCGGCGGTTGTAGACATTGTCGGCAACGTCTCGCTTTCCAGTTCCCGCCACAATCCGATCGTCATACGCCGCTCTGGCAGGAGGCATCAACCATGAACCGCACTCTGAAAATCATCGGCATTATCGTTGGCTTGCTGATTATCATCGTCATCGCCATTCCCTTCTTCATCGACGCCAACTCCTTCCGGCCGAGACTTGAATCGGAACTCACGCAGGTACTCGGACGTCAGGTCAAAGTAGGGAATCTTTCGCTCTCCTTGTTTACCGGTAGCGTCGCCGCAGATAACATTTCCATCGCGGACGATCCCGCTTTCAGCAAGGCTCCGTTTGTGCAAGCAAAGTCGCTGAAGGTGGGGGTCGAGATGATCCCGCTGATTCTCTCCAAGACACTGAACGTGACCAATCTGACCTTGAACCAACCGGAGATCAGCCTGGTGCGTTCGCAAAATGGAGAGAAATGGAATTTCTCGAGCCTCGGCGGAAACAATGCTTCCGCGCAGAAACCTGCAGGCGAACCTTCCTCCACTCCGAATCAGAAACCCACGTCCGCGCCCGCGAACAATTCCAGTTCAGCTTCGGCGAATCCCAACGTCTCAATTGCCAAACTGAACGTCAGTGACGGACGGCTCACAGTGTCGCGCGCGGGATCGTCAGAGAAGCCTCGCGTCTACGACAAAGTTGACATCACTATGTCCGACTTTTCCTTCACCTCTTCGTTCCCCTTCACTGTGACCGCACAACTACCGGGAAATGGCACCCTGAAACTGGACGGCAAGGCCGGACCAATCGATGCGAGCGACGCCGCGAAAACTCCGCTCAACGCCAAAATTACGGTGCAGAAAATGAACCTGGCCGAGTCCGGTTTTATCGATCCTGCCGCCGGAATTTCCGGCATCGCCGATTTCGACGGAACCGTCACCTCTGATGGCCATGAAGCCAAAACCAATGGCACCCTGAAAGTCGCCAATCTCCAGGTCGTGAAAAAAGGATCGCCCGCGGGGAAACCGGTGCAGGTCAACTACACCGTAAACTTTGATTTGGCCAAGCAAACCGGCACGATCCCGCGGTGCGAAATTACCGCGGGCAAAGCCGCGGCTCACATCACCGGAACCTACGATGCGCACGGGCAAGTGACTTCGGTCAACCTGAAACTCAACGGGTCAGGCATGCCGGTCGATGATCTTGAGGCAATCCTCCCTGCAGTAGGGGTAATCTTGCCGCCGAAGGCGCAATTGAAAGGTGGCGACCTCGATACCGATTTGACGATCGTTGGTCCGGTCGACAAGTTGGTCACCACGGGAACCGTCAAAATGCAAAATACGACGCTCGCCAACTTCAACCTGGGCTCAAAACTCTCCGCGGTTTCCGCACTGTCGGGCAAGAGCAATGCCACCGGCAATGACACCACTATCCAGAACTTCAGCTCCAATGTTCGTGTCGCCCCCGATGGCACTCGAGCCGACAATATCAATCTCACGGTCCCCGCCATCGGCGTGGTCACCGGAGCCGGGGTCGTGAGCCCGTCCAACGAACTCGCGTTCAAATTGAATGCCAACGTCGGCGGATTGGGCGCCGTTCCCTTCGTGGTCTCGGGAACCACTTCCGATCCCAAATTCATGCCCGACGTAAAAGGACTTGCAAGTGGCCTTTTGAAGAACGCTCTCAACGGCAAAAGCGTTCCCGGCCAGCAAAATCCGATCAACAGCGTGATGGGATTGTTCAACAAAAAGAAGCCGCAATAAGAAATTCTAGGGGATCTACCCAAGCTAGACTGCCCAAGCCAGGTCGCCCAAGGCCTGGCTTTTCTGTAGGGCGCTCCCACAACTTGCGCCGCAGTCCCGAGATCTTCTTCGCGATCTCCGCGAATTCTCTGCGTTCTTCGCGGTTAAAGGCTTTTCCGCACTTACTCTCTGCGCTAATGTTTACTGTGACGAATAATGGCTTTATTATCGGGAAATGACCGCTGCTCTGTCTGCCACCCTTTCAGAGGGTCTGGGGCGCTACTCCATCGGCGAAAAATTACGTTCCCTGCGACTGGGCAAGAGCATGGGCCTTGTGGAATTGGGCAAACATACGGGCCTGTCGGCCGCCCTCCTATCGAAGTTGGAAAGGGGAAAGTTGTTTCCCACCTTACCCACACTCTTGCGCATTGCGCTGGTTTTCGGGGTCGGACTCGACTACTTTTTCACAGACGAGCGCAAGCGGCGGGCAGTCGGCGTGGTGCGCAAACAAGAGCGGGTACGCTTCCCGGAGCGTCCGGGCACACCCGAGGTTCAGTACTATTTCGAATCTCTGGATTACCGGGCCAATGAGCGGAAGTTGAGCGCGTTTCTGGCAGATTTTCAGGAACTTCCACCCGACAAGATCAAGCCTCACCAGCACGCCGGAGTTGAATTTCTCTATGTTTTAAAGGGGTCTTTGACAGTCAAAATCGCCAGCGAAGAATTCCTGCTCGAGTCCGAAGATGCCCTCTATTTCGACTCCGCCGTGGCCCACAGCTATCGCCGGCGCGGCACCAAGCCTTGTATCGGGCTAATTGTCACCGTGCCCTAAGATTTAAAGCCTGTTAAACTGTGCGATTTACTCCGTGTATGATAAACGCTCGTTGAGGCCTGGCTGGTACCAGAATTGCTATCTAGTGCCTCATTGACGGGGACTGCTCGCCATTCCATACTCGCGGACAAGCTGCGCCAAACGGCTTTGTAGGACTACCGGAATTCTGGGAGTGTTTTTGGGATTGGGTCCCGAAGACGATTCTATTCTCAAAGATCCGTATTTTTCAGGTCTGGTCACAGGAGGATCTTCGTGTCTAAGCCATCTACCCCGAAAAAGTTCACGCCTGCCGAAACCGTGATCGTCGCAGCAGTCATGCTAGCGCTGTTGGGAATTATCAGCGTGCGCTCGCTGCGTCCGTCGGCTGCCATGAAGCGCGTTTCCCCATCTGCGCAAGCTTCGGCCCCACAAGATCGAGCTCGGATTTTGTCCAGCATGGCTTCTCTGCCCCTCGCTTTTGAAGAGAACCAGGGACAGACCGATGCCCAGGTCAAGTACATGGCGCGGGGCAATGGCTACACGGTATTTCTCACCGCACGCGACGCGGTCATGGCCCTGCACTCCTGCTCGCATCCGGCGAAGCAGTCGGCTGGCCCAGTCCATACAAATCAAACCGGCGCGGATCGGACCGCTGCGATTCGGCTGCACCTCGTTGGCGGCAATCCGCACTCGAGCATCTCCGCGTCCTCTCAGTTACCGGGCCATAGCAATTACTTCATCGGGAACGATCGCAGCCAGTGGCACGCCGGAGTACCGCAATATGCGCGGGTCTCCTACCGCGACGCCTATCCCGGCGTAAACATGGAGTATCACGGCGTGCAGAAGCAACTGGAATTCGATTTCATCGTGGCTCCTGGCGCCAGCCCCAACCCAATTCGCCTGGGCGTGACCGGAGCGAACCGCATTTCGACCGACGAGCAAGGCAATCTAATCCTCGCGTCTTCCTCGGGAAATGTGCTGCTGCACAGGCCTGTGGCTTATCAGCAGAGCGCTGGCGTGCGCCAGCCCGTCGACGCCCGCTTCGTTTTACAGTCTCATAATCAGGTGAGTTTTGAACTAGGCAACTACGATCGCAGCCGCGAACTGGTGATCGATCCTTCGGTCACCTACGCCACGTACCTTGGCGGCACTGCGGAGGATGATGGTCACGCGATTGCGGTCGATGGGAGCGGAAACGCGTGGGTCACCGGCCAAACCGAGTCAACCGACTTCCCGACTAAGAACTCTCTTTACGCCTACAAAACAGGCTTTGACGTATTCGTTAGCGAGTTTTCTTCGACCAGCACTCCGCCGGGCGCTCTGATGTATTCCACCTACATCGGCGGCAGCAACGACGATAGCGGCAACGCGATTGCGATTGGTGCTTCCGGTGGTGTGTATGTGGCAGGCGGTACCAAGTCGAGTGACTTTCCGACCCAGGGCACTCCTTACCAAACCTCTCTGAAAGGAACTATCAACGCCTTCGTGCTCGAACTCAACTCGAGCGGATCTACGTTAATGTACAGCACTTTCCTTGGCGGCAGCGGCTCCGATGTCGCCAACGGCCTCGCGGTAGATGGCAGCGGAAACGCCTATGCCGTCGGCTCGGCCACCTCCACCGATTTTCCACCAAAGAATCCACTGCCTAATGAGACTGCGGGCGGTTTTGTCACCGAGCTAAACCCATCCGGAAGCGCGTTAGTGTATTCGACATACTTAGGCGCGGGTCCAACCGACTTCGCATCGGCCGTCGCGGTCGACAGCGCGGGCAATGCATACGTAACCGGCGGCACTCAGAGTTCCAGCTTTTTCACGACCTCGCAATCGTATCAGACGACTTATGCCGGCTTGTATGATGCTTTTGTGACGGTGATCCAAAAAGACGGGACTGGTTTGGTGTATTCCACATTTTTGGGCGGTAGCTCGAATGATCAGGGCTTAGGAATTGCCGTCGACAGCTCGCAGAACGCATATGTAACGGGATCTACGTCATCCCCGAACTTCCCGCTGGGGGTCAGTCGGCTCCAAGGTACTCTGAAAGGCGCCCAGAACGCCTTTGTGTCGGAGTTAAATTCTGGGGGATCGCACCTATTGTATTCAACCTATCTAGGAGGCAGCGGCACCGACTCTGGTCTTGCTATCGCCGTCGACACCACCGCGAATGCTTATGTCACCGGAATGACTGGGTCCAGCGACTTTCCCATGGCAAACGCAACGCAGTCTACATACGGCGGACAGAATGACGCGTTTGTCTCCGAGATCAACTCGGGCGGTTCAGTGCTGCTGTTCTCAACGTACTTGGGTGGATCCGGCGCGGAAAATACTTCTACTTCAAGCGGCACAGGGTCGCTGGCTGGTATTGCGGTCGACAGCGCCGGAGCGAATATCTACGTCACCGGCAGCACTTCATCTCCAACAGGCAGCTTTCCGGTATCTTCCGGAGCCTATCAAGCGGCTTTTCAAGGGGGCAGTTCGGACGCCTTCGTGGTTCAATACGCGAATCCGTTACCAGACTTTTCCATCACCAACGGAGCCCTGTCCCCAACCTCAGGAACGCCCGGCGTCTCCGCCACTGCGACCATCACCGTCACGTCAACCAAGTCAACATTTAACTCCGCGGTCGCGCTCGCATGCTCCGTTGCACCTGCAGTCGCCAAGGCGCCGACGTGCTCGTTCAGCAACAGTTCCGTGACTCCGCCTCCAAATGGCACGGTGACCTCGACCCTCACTGTGGCCACGACGGCGTCGAGTGCAATGCTCGAGCGCCCGTCGGATCGCCAGTCTCCAGGAATTGTCTATGCCATGCTGTTGCCCCTCGGCTCGATCTCTTTGCTCGGCGCCGGTTTGGGTTCTACGGGGTCCCGCCGCAAAAAATTATTCGGATTCCTGCTGCTGGGATTGCTGCTTTCCACTCTGCTTCTTCTCCCAGCCTGCAGCGGCAACGGGGGGGGCGGCGGCAGTGGAGGCACTCCAACCGGTCCCTACACCATCACCGTCACAGGTACGAGCGGCTCAGCCACAGTCACCGGCTCACCCGCGCTGACCCTGACCGTCAACTGATCTGAGACCGTCGAATCTCAGACCGCCCGTAGAATAAAAGATTATGTGGGGACAGCCGCCCTCGGCTGTCCGGTCGAGCGAAGCTCGACTGTTCGCCGCCGCGACTCTCAATCTTCACGCTCAATCGACGTACCAAGGCGTTATCTTTTGCGTCCACTTGCTCCCTGCCTCTCCCATCCTGATGGTAGTATGGAAGATTCCGTGGCGGTTGTTGGTAGATCGGGGCTGAGCAACCAGCATCTTCAAACTGGTAGCTAGCCTTTGATCGCTGCTTCGGGCAGCCTTTAGCTTGTCCCGGGAATCGAAGCTACTGAATCTGCTCATGTTGAAATTCGAGTCGTCTCCATTGAACCTGACGCAACCTAGAATGAAAATTCGCGCTTTTCGCGCTGCTTTGGCGATTCTCTGGGCTATCGCTGCATCTCTTACCTTGATCTCCTCGGCCTCTGCCCAGGCCGATTTCACATTGCAGGCTGCGCCTTTCTCCCCGGACGCCGTCGCTCCCGGCGGCACCTCGTCTTCCAACATTACGGTCGGCGTCGTGAACGGATTCACCGACACGGTCGCGCTCACCTGCCAGGTCTCGGCGCCTCAGGCTACGACCTCCACTCCAGCCTGTGCCGTAAGCCCCACGACTGTAACCCCTCCGGCCAGCGCTTCGGCCACGATCACGACCACGCTTCAAACCACCACCGTCGGTTACAGCGTCACGATCACAGGCACCGCAACAGCCACGCCTACAGACACCCACACCACGCCCGCGCAGAACCTGACCGTGCTCGCCGTGACCCCTCAGTTCACGATTACGGTAACCAGTCCCATCGTGCCGAAAAGCGTTCCTGCCGGCAATGGCGCGGAAGGAACGATCCTGGTCAATCCGATTAATGGCTACAGCACTCCCTACATTAACGATTTACAAACAGGGATCACGTTGTCCTGCTCCACAATCACACCGCTGGTCTCAATCCCTCCCGTGTGCTCGTTCACGTATCCGAAGGGGAGAAAGGACTTGCCCATCAACGGAGTGCCCGCCACATCCACGGTCACCATCACCACGAGTGGGCCCCAAATCATCGCAAACGCTGTGCGTCCCAACACCTTCTACGCTCTCTGGATGCCTTTGCCCATGCTCGCACTGGTGGGCATAGGAGCGGCTGTGGGCGGAAAGCGATCGAGGAAAGCCTGCGGCCTGCTGGCCCTGTTTGTGATCAGTGGCGCCCTTCTTCTGCTGCCCGCGTGTAGCAACATTAAATTCACCACCTCGTCTTTGAACGGGATCACTCCCGCCAATACGTACACTTTCACCGTGATTGGCGTCGACGCGAATGGCGTGGTCTCCAGCAACACTAGTTCGAGCAACAGCGCGAACCCCTCGCTTAGCCTGACGGTAACCGCGCCAACCCTCTAAGCCATGCGCGGTCTCTGGCAACGCGCTCCGCTCGGGTTGTTGCTCATAGCTTTAACCATCGTTTCTCCACAGCCGAGTGGCGCCCGCGCTGGATCCCAACGCGACAAACCAAAAGTTCCTATCGTGCGCTGGGACGAGGCGCGTCCTGGCTGTACTTTTTCAAGGCGTGACGACGGTCGTTCCTACTACGGCCTGTGGGAGGGCGACCTCGGCATCACGCTCGCCATCGATTCCCAGGAACTGCAACTGGTTCATCATCGCCATGTGCCCTTCTTCGCCGTCCTGCTCACGCTGCGCTACAAGGGACAGGCGCCGCTCGACGTGAGTGTGGAAGATATTTCTCTGGAATTCGTGAAGCATTTTCACGTGGTTCAGACTGCCCTGGATCCCGACGGTCTGTCGCAAAAAATTCAGAACGACGCCGACGAGTTGGATCATCAAACCGCCCGCGAAGTGGCCAAGCATCCCGAAAAGAAAGCCGCAAAAGAAGACTACATGCGGGCATTCTTGAAGGATTCGGCAGAACTGCAGGAGTTTCTCGGCAAAAACAGTTTACGTCCCGCCCAACTGGCACCGGACAATCCCGAGGCCAGCGGATGGGTAATGTTCAGCGCCGACAGCAAGTGGATCAGCGGATGGAAAAAACCGGAAGAACTGGTTTTTCGTTTGCCGCTCGAGGGCAAGATCTTCGAATTCCCCGTCACCCTGCCACCCAACGCGGGAGAAGTGATTCTTCGCAGAAGGCACTAAACGCGACATGAGACCTCAGCTCTCCGGCGGAGGTCTGAGGTCTAAGTTCTGAGGTTCGATCTTACGACGCTGTCTTCCGCGCTTCCCGTTCCAGTTCGGCGGCCTGATGCATGAGAATATCGCGCAGCGAAACCAACCCCTTCAAATCTTTGCCATCGACAATCGGCAGATGGCGAAATCCGAATTCCCGCATGATGAACAAACATTCCTCGACGCTCTCGTCAGCCGAAACCGCGCGCGGATTCGCCGTCATGACTTCGGCCACCGCGGTGGTTCCCGGAGTGCGTCCGACCGCTACCACGCGGTTCATGATGTCGCGTTCCGATAAAATACCCGCCAGTTGCCCATTCCGCAGCACCGGCAGCGCGCCAATATTGTGTTCCATCATGAAGCGCGCCGCGTCCAGCACGGTGCGCGTGGCTTCCACCGAATACAACCGGCGGTCTTTCACCAGGTCGCGGAGAGTGGTCATTGGGATACTCCTGTCGAAGAGAATAGTCTTCGTATTGAGCCCCTCAGGCTCAGGGCCAGCCCCCACGGCCAGCCGTTGCAGTGGCCAACACTTTATCACACACTCGTACAGGCGTCGCCGCGTCGTCGCATCTGCTCCTCTGGCCTACACACGAAAATGGAGATAGACGCGAAGTTTTGATTCAATAATTGACGGAGCTTAGAGACTTAATACAAAGACCTTGCGACCGCACGTAGAGTGGCGTCCACGGCTAAAGCAGAAAATCCATCAACCAGGCTGCGGGGACCCCACTTCTAGCCTGTTCGGCCAGAAGTGGAGCCCCGTCCGTCCTAAAACCGCAACTGCGGACCAAATGTAATGCGAAGGTTGTTGCGCGCTCCGCCGTTGAAATAAATATCGTCGCCAACTTCTGCCCGCAATCCAATCGGTCCGGCAAAAGCTTCAATTCCAGCTCCCGGATAGACTGCGAAATAGGTAGAGCCATTGGTCAAGCCCACGGTATTGGTGAACCCGGTCTGGGCATTCTGATTGTTGATGGTGAAATTGTCGAACCCGACTTTACCGGTCACAAATACTCTCACCGGTCCCGAGCCCGTTTGAAACTTCGGTCCAAAGAATCCGTGCAAGGTTCGAAAACCCGTATTGACCGTTGTCGAAGTCACGCCGTTCGAGAGAGTGCTCGTGTAATTTCTCTCGAAGTCATACGCCATCTCGGCTTCCAGCTGCACGCTGGAATTGAGATTGAAGGCGGCCCGTCCGCCCAGACCAAAAAAGTTGCTGACCGGCGCCGCTTTGTTATTCAGCCGGAAATAGTCGGCAAATACGCCCACTTCGACATGGTCCGAGCCCGACTCTTGCGCCAACATCGCCGGCACCGCCAGGAACATCGACGCTATTAGGATACCGATACAACATTTCATGGTTTCACTCCTTTGGTTCGTTTTTATCCTTCGCGCACTTCTCCCTGTGTTTCGGCGGAGAGCGAGCGGAGGCTGAGCGGCAGGCACACGTATGGATGCGAATCGTCGCGGCGAAGGTTGGAATTAAGGGAAGTTATGCATCAGGTACAAGGATCGGGAAAATCCTGTAGATGCGCAGTAGGATTCCGGTTGCCAGTCCCGGCCGTGAAAAAAACGGCGCAGATCCGTTCTCTGGCCAGGTCACTCCAGTAATAGCCCTGAAGTTACGTCCAGAGCTTGTCGAAACTCCCGCGCAGCCCAAGGGACAATTTACCTCTCGGTGACCGCATCCAATGCCTGGAAGAACGCCGGATAGGAAATCGCCGCTGATTCCGCTCCGCAGATGACCGTTTCGCCCGCAGCCCGAAGTCCGGCGACCGCGAACGCCATCGCAATGCGATGGTCCCCGAACGAATCGATTTCCGCGCCGCGCAGTGTCTGTCCCCCAGGAATTCTAAGGCCGTCTTCGCGCTCTTCCACTTGCGCGCCCATCTTCCGCAGATTCGCCGCCACGGCAGCAATGCGGTCCGATTCCTTCACCCGCAATTCGCTCGCGTCGCGCACTTCAATTCCCTGCTCCGTGTAAGGAGCAATCGCTGCCAGCACCGGGATCTCGTCGATCAGCGCCGCCGCATCCGCTCCGGCAATCGTCGCTCCCTTGAGCGCCCCGCCTTCCACCTGCAGCGCTCCCACCATTTCTCCGTGAATCTCCTCCAACTGAGTCACCGACACCCGCAATCCCATCAGCATCAAAATGTCGAGCAGACGCGCCCGCCTCGGATTCATCAACAAATTCGGAATCGTCAGCTGTGATCCCGGGAATAATGCCGCCGCGCATAGAAAAAATGCAGCGCTCGACAAATCCCCCGGAATGCGCGCCTCGATCCCCCGCAAACGCTGCCCTCCGCGAATCCGTACTTCACCGCCTTGCCCTACATTTCTGCGTTCCAGTTGCACGCCGAATGCTGCCAGTGCCACTTCTCCATGATCGCGCGTGCGCAATGTCTCTTCGATTCGCGTTTCCCCCTCGGCGAACAATCCTGCGAACAACAAGCAGGATTTCACCTGCGCGCTGGCTACTGGCATCTTGTAATCAATCGCCTTCAGCGTTCCGCCTGTAATGTGCAGCGGCGGCTTCCCTTCGCGCGAGGCAATCTGAGCCCCCATGGCTGACAGCGGCTTGATTACCCGCTCCATGGGCCGCCGCGACAACGATTCGTCCCCCACCATTTCGCAGCTGAATTTTTGCCCCGCCACAATTCCACTCAGCATGCGCATTGTGGATCCCGAGTTCCCGCAATCGAGTGCGGTCGCGGGCGGGGCCAGTGCCGGCCCGCGTCCCTTCACTTCGATCACATTGTCCGCGCCGTCCTTGCGTTCCCACTCCACCCCAAGCAGCCGCATGCAAGCCAGAGTGCTGGCGCAGTCCGCGCCCGTCGAATAATTTTCCAGCCGTGACGCCCCTTCCGCGATTCCGGCCAGCATGGCATAGCGATGGGAAATCGACTTGTCGCCGGGCAACTGCACACTCCCGCGCACCCTGCGCGCCGGACGCACCACCACCTGAGAATCGTTTTTCATTCTGGAATCAATGGACAAGTGCTGATTGTTGATTTCTGATTTCTGATTTTTGATTGTTAGTCTTGGATTGCTGGGTTTTAAATTCTGGATTTTGATTTGCTGATTGCTGATGGCCGAGGGCGCACCCCGGAGCGTTTTCAATCATCAATCATCAATCATCAATCAAAAATCAACAATCAACAATTCTCATCCCCGGGTGGCCGCGACTTCCCGCAAAATCTCGGCCGGCACTTCCTTCATCGTAACGCCGAACTCAAACATCGGCGTCTCGGCGCCGCGGCCCCAGCGCGCTAGATCCCAATGTGCGCGGACGAATTTCACGTTCGCGTGCGCCGTCAGATCGAGCAACAGCGGCCACTCTCCGCAATAAAACTTCTGCGGAAACGCCGCAATCGGCTTCGCGTCCCACGTCGCTCCATCCGCCGACCCATGAACACCCAAGTCGAGCGATTCCTGCTCAATGATCTTTGTAATCGACAGCGTCACCAGGAAGATGCGGCTCGCTGCTCCGCTCACATCCACGCTGTTCCCATCCCCCTTGGCGCTAACAACAATCTTCTGAGGAACCAAAATCATTTCCGCCATAGCGAAAGGATTGTAACAAATCGCGCACGCCCGGAAGGCATGGCTATAGCGCTCAAAGTTTGGGAAGGCTTCGAGATGTTGTCGGAAAGGGCACGGCTTCAGCCGCGCCGATAAATGTCAGGAAAAGATGCGGAGCCTTAAGATAAGTAATTTCTCGCGCAGAATTCAATCCCGCCGCGCAACCCCGGAAGCCGAACCGCGGAACCCGGAAGCCGATTCTTCCAACTCCGGCCTGGACTGCCGACTCTGCTCGGCCTCTACCGCCATTCGCTTCGACTTGCGATATACATTTACCACGGCCAGCGTCCAGAAAGGAATCAGATCGACGCCCGGCATCAGCTTCGCGAAAAACGATGGCAAAAACTCCCAGTGCCAACCCAGCAGGTGAACCATCAACGCCCCGACTCCAAAGTCCAGCACATCCTCCGCCGGCGACATCGCCCCTTCGGCAAACACGGGAAAAATCGCGATCTGCAGCACATCCGCAACGATCGCCAAAATCATCGCCGCCTGAAACCGCGGCCCGGCCGAAATCGTGATTTTGTCGTCACTCATAACAGCCCCTAATCGCTTCCCACCTAATTCTAATCGATCGCTCAGGGCCAACAGCAACAAACGGTCTTCCAATCACACCTGCCAATCTTCCGGGGGATTTTCAATCTCCCAGAAATCTCCCGCTGGGACGTCGAACTCGAGCCCCACCAGCCATCTCGCACCTTCGATTACCGTCCGCACCAGCACAATTTTGCCGCTCTTGCTGCGCCCGTTGGAAATCAACTCCACCGAAACTGGGGTTTTGTTTCCGAGTTGTACCGGGAGAAGCACACCACATCCGTGGGCATTCACGACGACCGTTTCCTGTTGCCCACAAAACTTTTGCTTCGGATCGAGGCTGGTGAGCACGATAGGAATACGGCGAGACACGCGCGTGCTGCGCCGGCCATCGTGTGCCCTCTCAACTCCAATCCCTTCGCTCAAGTTCAATGTTTCCCCGACCCAGAACCTACGGCTCATCATAAAGGTGGCTGCGGTGATTACGCTTCGCGCCGCATACATTTACGAAAACCGAACAAGCGGAAACCGAGGCTGGTTCGCGGAAAAGCTAAATCCGCTGCTTCGCCTGAATCCCTCACATTCATTTTTTAGCGTGCGGCTGGAACCTCTGCCTTTGCCGACCACTTCTTCCACAACTCCGGATTCGCGAGCAGCGGAATATACACCCCACCCACAACCGAGCGAGCCTGAAATCCAGATTGTTTCCCGTCGACCGTCGAATACCAGTCGGTCAGCGGAACGCGGCTGGGCGATTCGTTGATGAAGCGTTGCAGCGGCGCAATTAATTTATCGAAGTCCTCGCGATTATCTGAAAGCGTCGCGGTCCATACTTCCCAGTCGAGCTTGGTGTAGTCGCGCCGGTTATCGAGAGGCAGACCGAATGAATTGAGATGACGCTCGTAGAATCGAATCTCCGTTTGCCGGATTTTTGCTGGAAACAGATTGAGCCCTAAAATCCGATCCCACACCAGGTTATATTTTTGGCTCCACGTCCCCGCCTGGTCGAACGCCAGCCGATAATGGTCGCCGTCCTGCGCCATCTGTTCCCAGCGACCCGCCATGTCCTTGGCCAACTGCTTATACGCAGTCGCCTCCGCTTTCCGTCCAGTCATGTCCGCCAACAACGAGTAGCCGCCCAGCGCCAGAACCGCTTTGATCGACAGGTTCGCGTTGTGCGCAAGATGTCCAGCAAAATCATCGGTAGAAAGCTGGTTCCCCGGATCCATTCCTTCCTTCTTCAGGAACTCGGCCCACTGCGTCAACTGCGGCCAGTAGCGGTTCGCATAATCCGCATTGCCCTCAATCTTCGCCAGCGCCGCGAACATCAACAGGATGTTGCCGCTTTCCTCCACCGGCATTTGATCTTCGATTGTCCTCTCCCCGCCGCCATACACCTGCCCGTTCGCCTTGGGATAAGTTCCCAGATCGTGCGGCGCAAACGGAAATCGCCAGCGACCCGTCTCCGTATACTTCATCAGCGGCTCCAGTTGCGCTTTCAGCAGTTCCGGATTGAATAACAAAAAGAACGGCGAAGACGGATAAATTACATCGACAGTCGAAATGCACCCGTTACTGAAATTTTCCTTGGGAAACAGCATCGGATGTCCGTCCGCATCTGCCGCGAGTTTGTGGGCGGCAATGGCCTGCCGAAACGCCAACTCCGCCACTTCGGCGTACGCATCTCCTCCCACCCGCCGCAGGTCCGCCACCAGTTCGTCGTCGAATTTCCGTGCTCTCTCATCCAGGCTGCCGTATTCCTGCTCTGCCTTCTCCAGCAACTGCCCCATCGTCATCCCATTGCGTCGCCAATATGGCCGCAGCCACTGGTTCAAATATTCGATGGAATAAATGTCGTCATAAGCCAGCAGCACGTGCCGGGAGGAGGCCGCGCCGCTCACCTGCCCAAGATCAAACGAAGTCGCCAGCACTGTTCTGCGATCGGCCCTCCGCGGCATATCCAAATCGTCCTCTGCCAACGCCTTACCTTCGGTGAATTGTGTAACCACATCGTCGCTCAATTGCGTGGACGCGCTCGCCCCCGGTTGATCGGGCACCGCCAACATTAAATATCCCCAATCGATCCGCAGGTCATCCCCCGACTTTTGCAGCACCGGCTGTTCGAAGTCCGACGCCCGTAACACTGTCATCGCTCGCAGCCGCGAACGCGACCACGCAACTTCCTGCGTTCCGGTGTCCACAGACAACGATGCATCCGCAGCGAACAGTAACTGCACGCGGTGCGGCGCGCCATCCTTGGACTGCGCCGCCATTGTGATGTAAGTAACCGGCCGCGACATCACGTCGGGGTCACCTGGCAGCAACGGAGAAAGAAAATTGACTTCCAGAGATACACCCTGTCCCGCAAATTGATACACCGTACGGGTCGGAGTTACGATTAGGCCCGTCTGTGGCAGCGCAGCCGTGCCTCGCGGCGCGTCTCCCATCCATCGAAAAACGCTCCCATCGATGCGCACCAACCCGGTTAGCCGTTGCACCTTTCCCGTCCAGTGCCGCGTCGGACCGTCAGTCAAATGATCGTCCATCGACCAGATGCTGAAGTAAGGGTCGTGCGTCACCAACGGAACCGCCGGCGGCCGCATGTTTTGCCCAACTGCCGCCGCAGCGAACAGCGTGACTATCAAAATATTCTTGAATAGAAAATAACGTCGCATAAATTCCTCGTCTTCGAGAATCTTGGGCACACAGGCCTGGCGAGCTTTCAACCGCGGCACAGTTTACTGCCTTTGTTCAAAATCTACAGGTTTACGCGAGCACGCTGCAGACTTGAGTTGCTGCACCGAAATCATACCTCCACAAGGCGACTCGCCATCTGTGCATGAACCCATTTGCTCCCTGCTTTAGTTTGCTGGAGATGCCTTTCCGTGTTGACCTCGCCGCTTTTCTGTTACATATTGAGATTAGATGGATCCTGAGCAGACCATAGATGAAATCGAGTGGCTGGAGCGCGTCTTCGCCGCGCCAGACACTAGACCCTTGACGCCGAATGATCTCGCGGCCGCTAATCGCAGGCATGACGAGAGAAACGCTCACAGCCCGTGGTTTCGCCTTTGGCAGACCTACGGCGTCTGTTGCCGCTCCGAGGCCCCGGCGCTCCGACTCGGCGAGACAGATACCTAGGTGCGCAAGGAATTAATCTTTTCAGCGTGCGCCTGGGACGCCTCTTCTACCCACGCAGTGACATCAGGGACGGCAACCACTTTTCCCCAAGTGCATCCTAAACATTATCGGAAGGAGATATGGCGATGGCTCGAAGGACGGCTAAGTTCCTGGTGGCGACACTGACTCTGGGGTTCTCGGCCTTAGTCGTAGCTCAGCAGAACTCATCGGTTCAGGAACACCCTAACGTAGGCCGGGCGCGCAGCGCTGAAATCACTATCCGTGGTTGTGTGAGTGGAGAGAGGCGCTACACATTCATGCAAGCAAGCACCGGAGAAATATTTGATTTGACTGGTAACAGCGAACGCTATGCCGCTGTCCGTGGAAAACTCATAGAGGTGACAGCGAACGAATTCGCACCCCCAGAAAATAAATCGAATGGACTCCCGAAGTTATCCGTCAACAAAATGCGAGTAGTTGCAGACCAGTGTCCTATTCAGGCTCACCCAGAGCCGATAAAGCCGAATTCCGCTTGGACAAATCCGCAACCGCCGCCTCCTGCCACATCTCCGGCCACAAGACCCTACGTCGACCCCGGCACGGTAAGCCAGAAACCGCCGAACGTTAACAATCCCAACATTTCAGGCGACACGGGTGCTCCAAGTCCGGGCACCGGAAACCCTACCCCTCATCCTCCTCAATGAAAACGGCCTAGTACAAAACTAGGACAATCTGATTGCTGAAGTGGAAATCGCCTGTGTTTACGGGCACAAAAGAATGGCTCCTCAGGTAGGACTCGAACCTACAACCCTTCGGTTAACAGCCGAATGCTCTGCCATTGAGCTACTGAGGAGTGTGGGGCCGGTTCTGGCGAAGCGGCCCTGAATCAAATTCATCATAGCATCCCGAAGGCCATCTGAAAACTTCCAATCTGTTACGCTAGCAGTTCCGCCGCTATGCATTCATTGCACGCTTTCGAGGTTCTCATGCGCTCGTTTTCCGCTCTGGCTTTCCTTCTGGTTGCTGCAGCGCTGTTCGCCGCGGACGATTCCAACTCCGCTCCAACTGCGCCTCCCAAGGCCGCAGAAAAACCGGTCATCGACATTTTTCACGGCACCAAAGTTCTCGACAACTATCGCTGGCTCGAAGACGGCAAGAGTCCCGAGACACAAAAGTGGGTCGAGCAAGAGATGGCTTATACGCGCGGCATCCTCGACCGGCTGGCCGGACGCGACGCCATCCACCAACGGCTCACCGAACTGCTCTCGATTGGCAGCGTTTCTGCGCCCATCCTTGCCGGGCGTCATTATTTTTATACGCGCCGCGAAGGCATGCAGAACCAGCCTGTGCTGTATGTGCGCGATTCGCTCAACGGCCCCGACCGCGTTCTGGTCGATGCCAACACACTTTCCGCGGACGGCACCATCGCGCTCGACTGGTATTACCCGAGCGAGACCGGAAAGTACGTCGCGTACGGAACTTCGCCGAGCGGTTCCGAGATGAGCACCCTGCACGTCATCGAAACCAAGACCGGCAGAATTCTTCCCGACACCATCGAGCGCACGCGCGCCGCTTCCATCGCATGGAGGCTCGACAATTCAGGCTTCTATTACACGCGCTATCCCAAGAAGGGCGACGTCCCTGCGGGCCAGGAAGTGTACAACCGCCACGTTTACTATCACGAACTCACCAACGATCCCGAGGATCATCCCGAAGACAGCGACCCGCTGATTTTCGGACAGGGCCGCGATCCCGAGGACTGGCCGGGCGTTTCGCTTTCCAACGACGGACGCTGGCTGCTCATCACGGTCGAACAAGGCTGGACCAAGACCGAACTTTTTGTCATGGACGTGAAGGCCGGCACTCCCCCGACGCGCATCACCACGGGAAAGAACTTTCGCTACGACGGCGAAATCTACAATGGCAAAATCTTCATCACCACCAACGAAGATGCACCGCGCTATCGCATCTTCGTGGCCGAAGCCGGCAACTACGACCGCGAATCGTGGAAGGAACTCATCCCGCAATCCGACGCAGTACTGCAGGGCGCAGCCGTTTGGGGCGGAAAACTTTTCGCCCAGTACCAGCAAAACGCCAGCTCGCAACTTAAGCTTTTCGATCTCGAGGGCAAGCCGCTCAACGACGTGACTCTGCCCGCCATCGGCAGCGTTTACGGATCGGGCGGGCGCTGGGATCGGGATGAGATTTTCTATGCCTTCCAATCTTTCACTTTCGCTCCGTCCATCTATCGCTACGATTTAAAAACCGGCGAGACTTCGCTATGGACCAGGGTCGAAGCACCCTCGATCGATCCCGCGGCTTACGAAGTTCACCAGGAATGGTTTCACTCGAAAGATGGAACGCGGGTGCCGATGTTCGTGGTGCACAAAAAGGGATTGCAGAAAAACGGCCGCAATCCCACGCTGCTGACCGGGTATGGCGGATTCAATCTCAGCATGACCCCCGACTTCCGGCGTCCCGCCTACCTTTGGATGGAGCACGGCGGCATCTACGCCGTGGCGAACCTGCGTGGCGGGGCCGAGTTCGGCGAAGACTGGCACCGCGCGGGAATGCTCGACAAGAAACAGAATGTTTTCGACGATATGATCGCCGCCGCCGAGCACCTGATCGCCGAAAAATATACCGACAAAAATCATCTCGCTATTCAGGGCGGCTCCAACGGAGGCCTGCTCATGGGCGCCATGATCACGCAGCGTCCCGACCTGTTCCGCGCTGTCGTGTGCCAGGTGCCGCTGCTCGACATGATTCACTACCAGGAATTTCAGATTGCCAAACTCTGGATTCCCGAATACGGCACCGCCGAAAAGGCGGACGACTTCAAATGGCTGTTCGCATATTCTCCGTATCACCACGTGAAGCAGGGCACGGAATATCCCGCGACCTTGTTTATGACCGCCGACACCGATACCCGAGTCGATCCAATGCACGCCAAAAAGATGACCGCCGAAATGCAGGCCGAAGCGAAAAACGGCACCAGCCCTACGCGGCCGATCTTGCTAAGAATTGAAACCAAGGCGGGACACGGCGCAGGCAAACCCGTCACCAAGCAGATCGAAGAGTTCACGGATATTTATTCGTTCTTGTTCTGGCAGTTGGGACTGAAGCCGTAGTGTAATCGTCCGTCCCACCCTTTCGCAAAAAACGCGAAAGGATGGGGCATCCCGCGTCGGTGGTGGTGGTGAGTGAAGTCAAAAGCCTGGGCCGCCGGTCCGATAGTAATGATTAGGTGATATCGAACCTATTAAAATGCCCCGAGGCGGCTGCGTCGTTCAGATCCCAGCCGAATGCCCATAGGAACTCTCGATACTTTTGTCTTGCACTCTCAAGGAGAGATTCACGGAACTCCTTTACCGAGGCCGTGAGTGCCAGGTTTATGCTGTTTTCCAAGCCGCGATTATGAGTCATGTGATTGCCGCCTAAAGCGTCCGGCACGAATGGGTAACGGTTTAGCGTCGGGGCAATCTCGAAGCGAAAATCAATGAGGCCCAAATACCCGAGTGTTTCGTACAGATTCAGCGAAAATCGAAGATTGGCCACCATCAGTGACGCGATGAGGGAGCATACGATTGCGTCGCGAAACTCATCTCCTCTTCCCGTAAATCCGATCTCCGAGTACACCAGGCCGAAGCGGCTCACTTCCGTATACCAAAAGTTTCCAACTGGCGTTTGGGGGTGCCGCACTCCATCCGCAATAGGATTGGCATTCCCGGCTGGAAAATCGAAATTTGCTACCCGAACTCTCCACGTGCGACTAAGTTCCAGCAACCTTTGCGGGGATGCCAGTTCGGACCTAGGAAACGTAGGGACCGTCCAGAGAGTAAACTTGCCTCGGGGTTCATCTGTTCCAAGGCGCCTTGTCGTACGGTAAATAGGGAGATAATTCGAGGCACGCCCGCGCGCTTCTCGTAAAATTCGCTCCTTTAGGTCGATTGACTTCTTTCGCTTATTCAATAGCCATTCAATTTCTTCCGTAGTTGCTTGCCTCGTGAACTGGTCAGAAATATTGTCCACTCGCAAGTAAACTGAGTTACCGCCATCGACGGAATGAGCAGAAGCATCACTCTCATGGACGCGAATAATAATGACAGCACGGTCAGGTACAGAAGCACCCGGCGATTGAAATTCAATAACGCGAACTTCAGGAAAAACGGGCGGAGTTATAGCGTCCAACGCGATTGCAACGACGCGCTCGCGTAAGCCTGGCTGAAGTGGAATGCCGACGAGTGGTAGAACCGGCTCGCCGACTGTGGTCTCGTCCACACCGATCAAAATATGTCCACCAAATGTGTTCGCGAAAGAGGCCAGAACCTTGTCGAGTCGTCGTGGAAAGTCCACTTTATAGTCGATGGTAATGCCTTCCCTCGGGAGCGCCCTGCAAAATTCCTCTATATTTCGGAACGTGAGGTCATTGATGGGAGTTGAAAACATATAGGCAGTGGCTCACTCTAGCATCTGCAACAACCAAGATCAAAAAGCGGCGTTCTATCTCGTCAAAAAGCGACGGTATAAAGTGAGGTATCCCGGCCAACGGATCGAGACGCGCAGCAACGCGGCAGTCTCGGTGACGGCCCAGAGAAGTGATTCTATATTTTCCTTTATAGTCAACGATACTCTTGTGCCCTTGCGATGTGGAGATAGGTTGTCAACGAAATAAGTTGGCTTGGTAAACAATTGGAGGAGCGCTGAAAAAAGGATCCATCACCGTAAGTTCCTTAGTGCAACATTTCCCCGCCTGCAGAATTCCTCCAGTTCTTTGTCTTCGTTGAAGATCCAAGTATTCGGAACTCGCTCCAAAGCCTCGAAAGATTTTCGGTAGCCAAGTAGTGTATTGGTTTCGTAGAGTCGGATGTGCTTCTGATGCTCCCATGCTAGAAAGTCAGCGGCTTGTAACGGAGTAAACAACTCTTTCTCCCGACCCGGAGGCGGTAACTTCGGCTTGAATTGTGGCATCGGAAGATTGTCTCGCTCGAAAACGAATCCCAAAATGCCTCGACCCTTATCCCCTGCCTCGAAAATGTATTCTATTGGCTCGCCACGATAGCCTTGAGCGTCCAGCCACATGCGGATTTTGGCGGCGCATCCACGGGCACAAAAGCAATATGGATTGCCTACACGTGATGAGAGGTCGTACTTCTTGTCTATGGCAACGAACGCACGGTGGACTACGCTCCACGAAAAGCTGTGTCGTACATATGCGGCGATGATTTCAGACAGTTGGCGAAGGAAGCGGGACCGCCTTGTCTCGTTATCCCACCCTGTAGAGAACACCTTACGATTGGCTGTGAACTCTTTCATGTGGAAATACGGAAGGTCTTCTTTAGCTAGTAGCAACCGCCAGTCAACGTCGAATCGCTCCCATTCTTCGACCGTCGCGAGATAGCCTCCCACGACGGTAGCATGCTGGTCCGGACCGCCGCTGGCATCGAAGTACGCTGAAAACATAAATAACCAAGTACCAGTCAACAGCGGCGTCATACTCCGCGGCTGGCTTGTTCGTGAAACTTGGCAACCTTACTGGGGACGGCTTAGCTTTGCCAGATTGCGTTTGCGTACTTGTGCCCAGGGGGTGGTCTTCGCGTTTCCGGAATCGAACTCGGCGATGCGCATTCCGATCTCAGCTTCCCAGGCGGCGTGCACGCCTTCGTCCACCTTGCCCCCAAGGTTGGAAATCAGCGAGTCGGCCAATGCCTCCTGCTCCTCCACGGATAGGGACAACGCTCGCTCCAGCAGTTTGGAGACTTCTGGCGTCATTTGTGCCATGCGCACCTCGCGTGCTTATTTTATCGTAATGGGTTTTGGGGCATATACGGGGACGAAATGGGCCGTTCAACTGACTCTACCCAACCTCAAAACCGGGGAGCGTCGCATCCGGTCGGCGGTTTTTGTCCGGGTGTTGTCAAAATCCCCACCCTATCTCGCCAAAATGCGGCGAGATAAGGGTGGGGCACCCGGTAGTTTCGGCTTTGTTCCTGTTTTGGGACAGGTATTTTTTGGGGCGTAGGGATTTTATTGCTTTTCGCTGGCTTTCATTTCTATTCTGAAAGTACCTAGCTTCAATTCAGGCGGGGAGGAACCTCTGCGCTGGCTGGCGGCGCGGAAGGGGAGGAGTGTCAGGTGAGGGTGGCGGAGCACAAATCGGGTACTAAGGTGGAATGGGTTTTGGAAATGACGGAAGCGGAGAGAAGGGCGGCGGACAGCAGGTCCCTCGACTGCGCGGAATCATTCGCTATCGCGAATGATTCTGCTTCGCTCGGGATGACAACCGGGCGTCAGATGCGCGGGATGACAAATTACGGTGGAACGCTGGGGCCGACGGATGAACTGTGTACGTGCAACAGTGTCATCGTTCCGGGGATGACGGCGATGGCCGATCCGAGTGAAAAGTGGTGGTTGGGGTTGAGGAAGAATCCCAAACGATCGGGAGAGATTTCTCAAGCGGCCTTTTTGTTGAAAGCACGGACTCTGGGATTCAAGGTGGCGCTGCCCTGGGGAGATAGCGAGCGATATGACTTTGTGGTGTGGGCGGAGGAAGGCGGGCCGATGTTTCGGGTGCAGGTGAAGGGAACGGGAAGATTGTACCGGCGGGGATATGAAGTGCAGCCGGTGCATTCGACGCGGAGGCGGGGTAAGAAGAGGTATACGGCGAAGGAGATCGATGTGGTGGTGGCGCATGTGCAGCCGGTGGATGTGTGGTACCTGCTGCCGATCGCGGCGGTGGGGCGCGCGAAGAGCTTGCGATTTTATCCGGACATCAAGAGCAGGCGGCCGATGTGGGAGGATTATCGGGAGGCTTGGGACGTTTTGGGGAGGAAGTAAGGGCGGCTGGTCCCAGGCGGGCGACTCTAACTTAGTGTGAACACCAAGAAAATGCGCTCAGTTGCGTTTTTGATTTTGTGCTGAGGGCACGGGCGCCTTTAGCAGGAGCATGCGCTGGTCGCTGCTGTGGGAGTCATGGCAGTCGACGCAGGATCCCTTCACGACCGGGACATGCTGCTGCAATGCGGCCGATTTTTCGTGGCAGGAAAAGCAGATTTGCTCCTTGGGCATCGCCAAGGTCAGCGTGGTCATGTCGCCTTGGGTTTTCGCGACGTGGCAGACCGTGCAAGACGTTGCCATCGCGGAGTGAACCGAGCGGCCGCTGATCTGCCGGGCGTGACAGGAGCTGCAATCCACATTCTGGGGAACGACGCCGGGATGTTCGACAGCCCACGAAGGGATTGCCGCCAGCGGCAGAATTAGAAAGGCGATGCGCAAGGTGCTCTTCATATTGGGTGCGCCATTGTAGTAAGCCGTCTGCGCACATTCATTACTGCGAATGTATTAGTGGCGTACGACTCCGCCGTGTGATCGCGATCACGGATGACTGAGAGCGCACGCACACACAATTCCGCGAACCAACTCTGACATTCAGGCCGAACTTTCCTCATTCGTGCGAATGTCTAGGCATGAAGACTTTGGCTCGAATGTGTTTTCGGCAAATTTGCCGGCGGGGCTGGTGAAAGATGACAGGAAGGTGAAAACCACGAGTTGCATGAAGCCGGAAATGGTCACGAGGGAAACGAGGGAATGAATCGGGAAGCCACCATAGACACACAGCCAACACCGCCTCTGCGACTGGGAGGAAATACTGGCGGGCGGCCGCCAGATGGCGGAGAACCAGATCGCAGAAATCAGATGCAGCGCGGGGTTTGGAGGGTTGGCAGGCGTGAGGCGTGCCTTGGGGGCTGAGGGGAATAAGGCAGAGGGACTCAGGAAAAATCCCGGCTTACTCTTTGGAACAGATTGCATCATACCCGGTCGCGTTCGTGTAAACACGCGCCTGGGAGACTCGCTTGCACCCATTTCGAACGAGGTTTCAGAGTTTAGTGACCGCGGCCTTCGCTGCATCGCTGTTTTCCACCGCAGCATTTTGCCAGGAGATAAGCTTCGGGCCGGAAATGCCGGCGGCTCCAGAGGAGTCCTCTTCTCTCGAGACGATGGCGAAGTTTGATGTGTCATCGTTTCGCGCGGGAACCTTCGACGAGGATGCGGGCGGAAAAGATATTTCTCAGGACACGCAGGGAAAACAGCCAGGCTTGGTTCACCGGTCGGTGGCGCGAATTCTGCACGATCAGAAAGGAATCTATTTCTCGCCCTTCGAGCCGGCACATTTGAAGTACGACGCCATCGTGTTGGGGGGAACGGCAGCCTTCCTGGCCACGGATCGCCACATTGAAAACAATTTGCCGGGCGGGCATTTCCAGCTTTATCAGAATGCTTCCAACATTGCGATTGGAGGCTTAGCTGCCACGCTCGGCGGAGTCTGGTTATACGGAATTAAGGGCGACCATCCGCATGCGCGAGAAACTGGCGAATTGGAACTGGAGACGTTGATCAACACGTTCCTGGTTTATACGCCCATGCAGTTCATTGCCGGGCGACAACGTCCGGGAGAAGGCAACGGGCACGGAGACTTCCTGAAGCATCCCATGATCAACACGTCGTTTCCTGGCGGGCACGCGACGTTCACGTGGGCGATGGCCACCGTAGTGGCGCATGAGTATTCGCAGCCCTGGGTGAGAGTCCTGAATTATTCGGCGGCCTTCACGGTTACGCTGACACGCTTCCTGGCGCGCGATCACTGGGCATCGGATATGTGGGTGGGAACCGCGCTCGGGCTTGGCATTGGCACCTATACGTTCCACCAGCATTGCGATCCGGAATTGAGCTCGTCGTGCAAGCGGCACCACGACCGGATTTTCAAGCGGAATCAAAAATCCAAGCTGGATTACGCGCCGGGCAGTTCGCGGTGGAATGCCGAACTGAAAAACAGTTACGAGAGCGGACGGCCAATCTCCCAGTGATGCCCGAAGGGATCGACGACGCGGCCGAGCCGCCAGCCGTATTCTTCGCCGACGGGAAAGACTTGCGTCGCTCCGGCCGCAATGGCGCGAGCGAACATCGCGTCAGGATCGGCGACTGTCAGGATGATGCGGACCGAACTGCCCTTGAGAGTCTGAGGGCTGAAGTTGGAGTGCTCCGGCGATTCCTCGCCCACCCAAAACTCCGCGCCCTCAACCGAAAGGCGGGCCACAACGCTGTCGCCTTCTTCCATGCGAAATGCTTCCGAGGCCCCGAAGGCGGATTTGTAGAAGTCGACGGCGCGGGCGCTGTTGCGAACCGACAGCCAGGGAGCGATGGTTGTGGGGACAGCAGGGTCGGGCATGGAAGCAATTCTCTTTGTAGCGGTCTTCTTCTTGTTTTTATTTCGATTTTATAGCGCTCCGAAAACATTATCCACGTTGTTCGAACTGCCGGAATAAAGGTCATTTCAATTCCATGGCGAAGACGTTCTCCGCTCCCGCGCTGTGCAAAGTGATGTCGCCAAAAGTGGCGGTACCCGAATACTCGCCGGTCACGAATACTTTATTGCTTCCCGGCCTGGTGGACAGGCGGAGACCTTGCTCATAGGTTTGGGCACCGGCTCCGTCTGCAACGGCAGCCCATGCCAGCGAACCTGCGGTGTACTTGAGCACGAAAAGATTGTTGGTCTGCGTTCCGTTCAACGTTTGACCGCCCACGTCGATCATGCCCTGAAAGACTCCGCTCACGTAGAGGTTGCCCAGATCGTCATACGCGATTCCACCTCCCGCGTCCGCGTTTGCGCCACCGATCCGGAGTGCATCAAGCGCAACGCCTGCGCCGTCGTAGCTTGCCACGAAGGCATCCGGATTGTAGGGATTGGTGAACTGACCTCCTCCCAAGTTGATGTTAGAGCCCGCGGACTGGGACGTGACGATCGTCTCGGCCTGACTTGACGATCCGTAATCGATGTTTCCGATGAAGCCGGTGATGCTTACTGTGCCATCCGGGCTCACCCCGGCATCCACTCCAATCGCTTTGTAGCCGCCAATGTCGTTAATCCATTTCACGTCGCCATTGGGGTCGTACTTGACGAGAAACGTGTCGCAGGGGTAGTCGGGATAAGTCTGGACCGGCCCGCTCAAGCCGGTAACCGTTTGGTCATTGCCGTCCGCGCTGTGAAACGTAGCGGAGCCTTCGAACCAGCCGGTAACGTAGGCGTTATCGTTGGAGTCCACCGCTACCTTATGCGGGATACTGTTCGGCGCGGCTTCGTTCCATTCGCCCCACAAAAACTGGCCGCGCAGATCGTACTTGACCAGGAACATGTGCCAAGTCCCGGGTCCTGGAACCGCGTAGACCTTATTATCGGCCGAAGTGAAACTCGCTGTGTCTTGGCTCATCCCGGTCAAGTAAATCGAGCCACCGAGGGGATTGATCGCCAGGCTGTGACCGCGGTTTATGATTCCACCTTCCGCGGTGCCTTTGCGAACCCAGACCACATGCCCCGCAGGGCTGTACTTCGCCAGAAAGATGGTTTCTCCCGTTCCTTGACTCGCATGCGCAATAAAGTCAGTTCCAACGAAAAAGGCACTGTTGGTAAACCAGCCGGTCAGATAGACGTTACCCTGAAAATCAAATGCGATGTCGGTGCCCTGAGAAGGTCCACTCCCGAGGAAGGGGGCCGCGACCACCTGGACGAGCCAGAGCAGTGAACCATCCTGAGCGAATTTGGCGAGAAAGATGTTAGTGCCACCTGAGGACACGAGAGCTTGCCCGTTAAACGTTGCCGTGCCCGAGAAGAAACCAGTGACGTACCGGTTGCCAAACTTGTCAACCTTGATCGCAGTCCCTTCAACATCGCCACTGCCTGCGAAATTTCCCACTCGGCTCCAGGACGGCGGGGTAACGGCATAGGAGGCGGCCGCAGTGAGCACGAAAATCACAAATAGAGATTTGCAAGACCTGACGAGCTGCGGGATCGCATGGCACATAATGGGTTCCGTCGCTTCGAGATTGAACTCCGAGGCCCGAGTTGCAAACTGAGGTTCCGAATCCGTGTTGCGTTGTAGTCCCGGGGTCGATTTCGATGTTAGGGGGAATAAACAGACGATGCAGGCACCGCAAGAGATCATACGCCCCGACATAGAGAAACGGTAGCTAAAATGATCGTCAATACGCATGGATACAGGATCGTACGGTGGTCCGAAAAAGCAAAAGCTGACGTCGCTACAAGCTATTCGCTGGCGAAGACAGGCTGCGGACAGGCGATACGGCAAATTTTGGAAGTTAATAGGGCCAACATCAATTCACGCTGTCCCCGAGTCGGGGAAGATCAATGCTTTGACTGATCTTTGACCAATCTGGGAAGGTGGATACGAATCCTACGTTTGCGGTTTGACCCTGCTGGGCTGACGTGTTATAAACGCCTGTTTTGTGAAGGGACGTCAGGACCAGGGTCGTAGTACTCCGGGTCCGATAGTCAAGTCGATCCCGGCGCGAAATCCGACGCGGCCAAGCTCAACACACCTTCAGGTCTTGCGGTGGAAGCGTGTTCGGAACTCCGGAAACAATTTTATTGAGGCTCGAATGAGCGTGCATACTGTTGCCCGGGATGCGAGTTTCCAGGCTGCTTCCGGAAGTCAGTACCTAAACACGTTTGCAATCCTTAAAAACCGTTTTCTTTCGGAGGACTTATATATGCGCACATGGCTCACCACGGCTGCGTCTTTTACACGCCGCGTGGGTACGAAACTCTCGACTTTAGTCGCGCTGCTGACTGTAGCCACGGCCACGGCTTTTGCTCAACCTGCCGGCGAATCGGTGGGCGGTGAAGCTTCGCTGAAGCTGCCCGATCTTTCCCAGGTCACCTTTTTCAATGGCGCGATTGATGGCCACAAACTGCTGCTGATCGGAATCCTGTTTTGCCTGTTTGGGCTGGCCTTTGGGATGACAATCTTTGTGCGGTTGCGGAATCTGCCCGTGCATCGCTCGATGCGCGAAATCTCGGAACTGATCTATGAGACGTGCAAAACCTACCTGATCACGCAAGGCAAATTCATTCTCCTGTTGTGGGCGTTCATCGCCGTGATTATTGCGGCTTATTTTGGATGGCTGTCGCCAGTGCCTGACAAATCGGTGGGGCTGACTCTTCCGATTATTCTCGGGTTCAGCCTGCTGGGCATCGCGGGCAGCTACGGCGTGGCGTGGTTCGGGATTCGTGTTAACACGTTCGCCAACTCGCGGACGGCATTTGCTTCCCTCCCCGGCAAACCATACCCGGTGTATCAGATTCCGCTTGAAGCCGGCATGAGCATTGGCATGATGCTGATCAGCGTGGAACTGCTGATGATGTTGATCATTCTCCTGTTTATTCCGGGTGATTATGCGGGACCGTGCTTTATCGGCTTCGCGATTGGCGAGTCGCTGGGCGCGGCGGCGCTCCGCATCGCGGGCGGTATCTTCACCAAGATCGCCGACATCGGCTCGGACTTAATGAAGATTGTTTTCAAGATTAAGGAAGATGACGCGCGCAATCCTGGTGTCATTGCCGACTGCACGGGGGACAACGCGGGCGACTCGGTTGGCCCCTCGGCCGACGGCTTCGAGACGTATGGCGTGACGGGCGTGGCGCTGATCGCCTTCATTCTACTCGGCGTGAAGGATCCCAGCGTGCAGGTACAGTTGCTGGTGTGGATTTTCGTGATGCGCGTCATGATGTTGATTTCGAGCTCGGGCTCCTACTTTCTGAACGGCCTGATTGCCAAAGCTAAATACGGTTCCGCTAGCGAGATGAATTTCGAAGCGCCCCTGACCTCGTTGGTGTGGATTACTTCGATTGTCTCGATCGCGCTGACCTACCTGGTTTCTTACTACATCATCCCGGCCCTCGGTAGCGATGGCACGCAGTGGTGGAAGCTGGCGACAATCATCTCGTGCGGCACGCTGGCCGGTGCGCTGATCCCGGAACTGGTCAAGGTGTTTACCTCGACCGAGTCGCGGCACGTGAAGGAGGTCGTGATCTCGGCGCAGGAAGGCGGAGCGTCGCTCGGCATTCTGTCGGGATTCGTGGCAGGTAATTTCTCCGGCTACTACCTGGGCCTGGCCATGATGATGCTGATGGCGATCGCCTATTACATGAGCACGATGGGTTTGGCGGTCGCAGCGGGAATGCTGGCTCCGGCTGTGTTTGCATTTGGACTGGTCGCATTTGGATTCCTCGGAATGGGGCCGGTGACCATCGCGGTCGACTCCTATGGCCCGGTTACCGACAACGCTCAGTCCGTGTACGAACTGTCGCTGATCGAGCAAGTACCGAACGTGGAAAGCGAAATCCAGAAAGACTTCAACATGACGGTCAACTTCGATCGTGCCAAGCACCTGTTGGAAGCCAACGACGGGGCAGGAAATACATTCAAGGCTACGGCCAAGCCGGTGTTGATCGGTACCGCCGTTGTGGGAGCGACCACGATGATTTTCTCCATCATCATGGCGTTGACCAACGGACTGACCGACACGGAAAATGTGGCCAAGCTGTCGCTGCTCTATGCACCGTTCTTTCTGGGACTGATCACCGGCGGCGCGATGATTTACTGGTTCACAGGCGCATCCACGCAGGCCGTGACTACTGGAGCTTATCGCGCGGTTGAGTTCATCAAGGCCAACATTAAACTCGAAGGAGTGGAGAAGGCTTCAGTGAGCGACAGCAAGAAGGTGGTGGCGATCTGCACGAAATATGCGCAGAAGGGGATGTTGAACATCTTTATTGCGGTGTTCTTCGGGACGCTGGCGTTCGCGTTTGTGGATCCGTTTTATTTCGTAGGCTATCTGATTTCGATCGCAATCTTCGGGCTGTATCAGGCGATCTTCATGGCAAACGCGGGAGCCGCGTGGGACAACGCCAAGAAGATTGTGGAAGTGGAAATGAAGCAGAAAGGCACGCCGCTGCACGATGCGACGGTGATCGGCGACACGGTCGGGGATCCGTTTAAGGACACGTCATCGGTGGCGTTGAATCCCGTCATCAAATTCACCACGCTGTTCGGACTGCTGGCGGTGGAGTTGGCGGTGAAGCTGGCGAGCGACCAGGGCACGACGCTGACTCGAGTGCTGGCGCTGGCGTTTTTCGTGGTCTCGTTCTTCTTCGTGTACCGGTCGTTCTACGGCATGCGGATCAAGGCGGGCGCGGAGTAGTAAGTTCGCGCGAAGGCGGAAAAGGCAACGCCATCCCGAGGAATTCGGATGGCGTTTTGTTTTAACGCTGCAGTTCGATCGGGCTTACCTTTTTCGTCCCGCCTTGGCCGCGTTGGCGGCTTCCGCAGCGAGCTTCAACTCTTTATTGGCTTCGACCAGAAGCTGTCGAGCCTTTTCTGCATGGCCGCGCATATCGTTCCGGTTATCTTTCTGTGCGACGGCGATGGCTCTGTTGGCTTGGACCACATGGTTCTGGGCTTCCGCCAAATTGGGGTGAATTTTGGCATCGATGTCCTGGACTGGCTCTTGAGCCAGCGTCAAACCACAGCAGAGTAACGTTGCCCCGAGAATCGTGCTGGTGAGTAGCTTTGGTTTTCTCATACCCTCTTCTCCTCGCTTTCAAGCGAACGGCAGGTTCCCAGTATAAGTGGGGTAGCCTCGTTAGGAATTCGTCTTTTGAGTGCCGGAAAGCCCGACTGGGTTGCCGACTGTTTGAGATACGGGGCTGACTTTCGCGAAAAAGCATCACCACGAAGGGCACGAAGGTTCATGAAGGAAACCCTGGAACATCAAAATGCCGAACGGGTTTGAGGATCGTGTTTGCAAGAGGGGAACCGGCCACTGAATTCGCTTTCGGCCGCTTGGCTTCGCCTGCGCGGGACAGCCGAGGCGGCTGTCGCCACAGGAGTTGTGTTAGTTGGGGCCTTTCATTTTTTCTTTTACGCTGTGGGCTAGTTTCTCAATCTCTTCGGCCTTTTTGATCACGTCGACGGAGAGGACGTTTTCGTTCGATTTGTCCACGGATTCTTTCAGTTCGACTGATAATCGCAGGAGTTTGTCGGTGTCGTGCCTAAGGGCGGCAACGCGGTCCTTGGCGGCTTTCTTGGCCATCTCGGCGGTGATGCGGGCGCGGGCTTCATCTTCGTCGCTCATGGGCGGGCTGATATCTGTCCTCGGGATGGGAGGAAGGCTGGGATTTGTCCTCTGCGCGAAGGCTGGAAGAGAGAAGAACAAGAGGCATGCGAAAAGTCTGAACCTCACGGAAACCTCGCAGAGCGCCGGATTTAGGCTGCTCGGGAAATTATACGTCGCCGCGATTCGACAGCAAGAGCATTCACCACGAAGGAAGACCACGAACAAAAAAGCCAGAGCTTTTGGGCTCTGGCTCTTTCTACTCGGTTCTCTTTTCTAACTTTACGACGATCAGAGAGCGCTCATGTTGGCTAAGAATTCGCTGTTGCCGCGGGTCTTGCTAAGTTTGTCGATCAGCAATTCCATGGCCTCGACCGGGGAAAGTGGGTTCAGGACTTTGCGGAGAACCCAGATGCGAGAGAGGTCTTCCTTCGGAATCAGAAGCTCTTCTTTTCTCGTTCCGGAGCGCTGGATGTCGATTGCGGGGAAAACGCGCTTGTCGACGAGTTTGCGCTCGAGGATGATTTCGCTGTTGCCGGTGCCTTTGAATTCTTCGAAGATCACGTCGTCCATGCGGGAACCCGTATCGATCAAAGCGGTGGCAATGATGGTGAGCGAACCGCCTTCTTCAATGTTGCGGGCAGAGCCGAAGAAACGCTTCGGACGCTGCAGGGCATTGGAATCAACGCCGCCGGAGAGCACTTTGCCCGAGGGCGGAACAATGGTGTTGTAGGCGCGGGCGAGACGGGTGATGGAGTCGAGCAGGATCACGACGTCGCGCTTGTGTTCGACCAGGCGCTTGGCCTTTTCGATCACCATTTCGGCGACCTGCACGTGGCGCGCCGCAGGCTCGTCGAACGTAGATGAAATGACTTCGCCCTTGACCGAACGCTGCATGTCGGTGACTTCTTCGGGACGCTCGTCGATAAGCAGCACCATTAACACAACTTCGGGGTGGTTGGTGGTGATGGAGTTGGCGACATTCTGCAGCAACATGGTTTTGCCCGCACGCGGTGGAGAGACGATTAAGCCGCGCTGGCCCTTGCCGAGGGGCGTGAGCAGGTCCATGACGCGGGCACTGGCATTTTCGCGGGTGGTTTCGAGCTTGAGGCGCTCTTGCGGATAAAGCGGCGTCAAGTTGTCGAAGAGGATCTTGTTGCGCGCCTCGTCGGGCGATTCGAAGTTCACCGCTTCGATCTTCACCAGAGCAAAATATTTCTCGCCTTCATGGGGAGGGCGCACCTGGCCGCTGATGGTGTCGCCGGTCTTGAGGTCAAATTTGCGGATTTGCGAGGGCGAGACGTAGATGTCGTCTGGCCCGGGAAGGTAATTGTAGTCGGGCGAGCGAAGAAATCCGTAGCCGTCGGGCAGGATTTCGAGGACACCTTCAGCGAAGATGTGGCCCTCTTTTTCGCTCTGCGCCTGCAGGATCTTAAAGATCAAGTCTTGCTTGCGCATACCGCTGGCACCGGGCAAATCCAAGGTCCTTGCGATCTTGGTCAACTCGGTGATGTTCTTTTCTTTCAGTTCAGCAATGGTCATGATTCACCTGAACCCGCGCACTAGAACGTATTCGTTAGTGTCAGCGGGAGATTTTTTAAAGGAGGGGACGCAGGGAAGACGCAAAAATCACCAGGCAGGAAGGCGGGGCTGGTTAAGCAGCCCGCCGTTGTGCCTCAGCAAAATTCTCTGGTTCCGACAAAACTTCTTGCCGCTCCGAGTCAGCGATCCGATCCAATACACCGTTCATGGTTTCCTGGATTCTGGTGCTGGGCCGGTGGAACTTGCGCGTGGCCTTGGAGGCTAGCTGACAAAGCATATACCGGTTGCGTAAAGTCTGTAAAGCATCAAACACACGATCAGAGCGCATGTGCTTTCTATCTCCTTACTTTATGATTGTGGCCTTCCGCATTCGTCCTTTATAGAGGAGGGTGACCGGAACCCCAGAGTGGCGCGATAAGTCACTGATTCCTATTAGGTTGTAAAGGAGTTAGCGTAAAAACTCACTTGTTGAATAGATGCGCGACGGGACGGTGAAGATGCTCGATTTTCTGGGCCCAGTTCCTACGCGCAAACGACTTAAATCAGCCCAAATGATTCCTAGTGTCCCGGGAACTGGCTAATGTATCTGCTAGGAGGGAAGAGGTCAAGTAATTATTTGTAACGGGGGTAGGATTGAGCAACGTGTGTCCGCTTAGGCTTTTGGAATGTATAGATTAGGGCCTCTTCGTTCTATGGCCAGCCTATGGCCCGACTGTTCGCTTGTGGGCGGCAGCGTCCGGAATCGAACGAAAGGGTTGGTCCTGTCTTCGTGCGGCACTCAGTCCTCAACGGTTTAGGGGTAACGCAGATGGTACCCGAATTGCGCAACCAAACGGATGCTCTGGGTGGGAACGACTATGGAAACTATGGTTCAGGATTTGCGGTATGCGGTGCGGGTTTTGAGGAAGAATCCGGGATTCACGATGGTTACGGTGTTCACCCTGGCCCTGGGGATTGGCGCGACGACTGCAATCTTCGGAGTGGTGTATGGAGTGCTGCTGCGTCCGCTGCCCTACGACAGACCGGACCAGATCGTACAGTTGTGGGAGATGAACAGCCGGGGACAGCGGATGAATTTTGCCGACCCGAACTTTGAGGATATTCGAGGGCGGAATGCTTCCCTACAAGGCGTGGCGGAGTTCGGAGCGGAAGTGGAATCGGTGTCGGGTGGATCCGAGCCAACGCGGACGACGGTGGAGTCGGTGTCGCAGGATTTCTTTCCCCTGATGCGGGTGCAACCAGTGGTGGGGCGCGGCTTTTTGCCGGAGAATCATCGTTTCGGGGCAGCACCGGTCGCCCTCGTGAGCTACGAATATTGGAGACAATACCTCGGGAGCCCGGCTGACCTTTCTGCGATCAAGCTAAGGATATTGGATCAAGCGGTATCGGTGATTGGAGTGCTGCCCGCGGGATTTCGGTTTCCGGATGGATCGGAGATCTGGGTGCCACGCGAATTGTGGGAGCGGTTGCCGAGTCGAACGGCACACAACTGGCAGGTCATAGGACGCTTGCGGGACGGTATTACGCCGGAGCAGGCGCACGCGGAACTGAGAGTCGCCGCGCGTCAAATCAAGCAGCAGTTTGGCCAGGATGTGGACATGACCGATGTGGAAGTGGCGCGGCTGCAGGATGCGTTGACCGGCAACGTGCGGGCGGGCCTGTGGATTCTGATGGGAGCGGTAGGATTTCTGCTGCTGATTGCGTGCGCCAATGTTGCGAATCTCTTGCTGGCGCAGGCTTCAACTCGTGAGAAGGAATTGGCGATTCGAGCCGCGATTGGAGCCGGGCGGGGACGTTTGGCGCGGCAGTTCCTTACGGAGTCGTTGCTGATGTCGCTGGCCGGGGGAGTGATTGCGGTGCTGGTGGCGCGGTGGGGTGTCGTGGGACTGGCGCATTTTGCTCCCGCGGAAATGCCCGTGCTGGGAGAGGTCAGCATTCATTTGCCGGTGTTGCTGTTTGCGTTTGGAATTTCGCTGCTGGTAGCAGTTGGGCTGGGACTGTTCAGCGTGATGCGAGCGACGGCGGGAGATGTGCAGCAAGCTCTGGGTGAACAGGGGCGCTCCCAGACGGGCTCGCGGCGAAGCCAGCGGCTGGGGCGCGCGATCATCGCGGGACAGTTGGCAATCACGCTGGTGTTGCTGACTGGAGCGGGGCTGCTCGGACGGAGTCTGCTGCGGGTGCTGTCGGTGGATCCGGGATTTCGTACGAATCACATTGTGACGGTAGGCATGGCGCTAACGTTTGCGGGGAGCGAGACCAGCGAGTTTTCGTCATCATTCCCCGCGCAAGAGAAGTCGCGGGCAGAGCGTGTGCGGTTTCTAAGCGAACTGCTGGAGCAGTTGCGGCAGATTCCGGGCGTGCAGGACGTTGGCGGCACGAGCGGACTGCCGTTGAGTGGAGGGCTGGCGGATGGGACGTACGTGATGATGGCCCCGGGAGACGCGCCGCCGCATTCGATGGAGGAACTGGAGAAGTGGTTTCACAATACGGAGCGCACAGGTCATGCGGACTATTGTCCGGCGAGCGAAGGATATTTTCGGGCGCTGGGAATTCCGCTGCTCCAGGGGCGGTTATTCGACGATCGCGACACGTTGGAGGCGCAGCATGTGGCGGTGATCAGCGAGTCGCTGGCACGGGAGAAATGGCCCGGGCGGAACGCGATCGGGCAAACGATTGAGTTTGGCAACATGGATGGCGATCTGCGTCCGCTGACCGTTGTGGGCGTGGTGGGAGATGTGCGCGAGGACAGCCTCGAAAAGCCCTCCGGTCCGATCGTGTATGTAAGTTACCGACAGCGGCCGGAGGCTACGTATCGCTTCAGTGCGGTGATACGGACCGCGAGCGATCCTGGGGCGGTGATTGCGGCCGCGCGCAGAGTCGTGCATGGGCTGGATCCGAATGTGCCGCCAGAATTTGGAACACTGAATGAGATATCGGCGCTGTCGCTGAAATCGAGGCGATTCAATTTGATGGTCATCGCGGCTTTTGCTGGGACAGCGCTGCTGTTGGCGGTTGCCGGGCTGTATGGCGTGATGGCTTATTCCGTGGCGAGACGCACGGGAGAGCTAGGAACGAGGATCGCGTTGGGGGCGACGCGGGGGAACGTACTGCGGTTAGTTCTGCGGCAGGGGTTGATGACGGCGCTAATCGGCGTGGCGATAGGAATTGGCGGAGCGATTGTGCTGACGCGCACTCTGCAATCCTTCTTGTTTGAATTAAGTCCGACCGATCCGGTTACGTTTGCAGGCGTCGCGTTGTTGTTGATCCTGGTGGCGATGCTGGCTAGTTACGTGCCGGCGCGGCGGGCAGCGCGAGTCGATCCCATCGAAGCGCTGCGGTACGAATGAAATTCATTTTGGCATGCAGGTTAAGTAGCCACAGTGGAGTGTGATTGAAATCACAGACCGGCGGAATGCACGCAGATACGGTGAAAGGGCTAGACAGCCGAGGGCGGCTGTCTCCACATTCGAAGGCTGTCTTCACATGGAGCCAGACAGCCGAAGGCTGTTTCCACACCGCATCCGGAGGGCTTTCCATGTCGATTGCTACCCCAACCAGTACACCTTCGACCGCAACACCAGTTAACACACGCGTTTTGAATCCTGCCTTAGAGCCGAAGATTATGAGCGCCGCTGAGGCGGCGGGACTGATTCGCTCGGGCGACCAGATCGGCATGAGCGGGTTCACGGGGTCGGGGTATCCGAAGGTGGTGCCGATTGAGTTGGCGCACCGCATGGCGGACGCGCACTTTCGCGGGCAGAAGTTTCAGGTCAGCGTATTCACCGGCGCTTCTACCGGGCCAGAACTCGACGGGGCGCTGGCGATGGCGGGAGGCGTGAACCTGCGGCTTCCCTACCAGTCAGATCCGGAAACCCGCAAGCGCATCAATGCCGGCGAAATGGACTACATGGACATTCACCTGAGCCATGTGGCGCAGTTCGTAGAGTACGGATTTCTGGGCAAGATGGATGTAGCGCTGATCGAAGTGGCAGCAATCCTCGAAGATGGCCGGGTAGTGCCCAGCTCTTCCATTGGCAACAACAAGACATGGGTGGATTGCGCCGAGCGCATCATCCTGGAAGTGAATTCCTGGCAACCGATGGCGCTCGAAGGGATGCACGATATTTACTACGGTCTGGAGCCGCCCCCAAATCGCAAACCAATTCCGTTAGTACGGCCGGGCGACCGGATCGGCACACCCTACCTTCATGTGCCGGCAGAGAAGATTGCCGGCATAGTGCTCACCGATTCGCCGGATCGCAATAGTCCATTCAAGGCTCCCGACGAAGCTTCGAAGCGAATCGCAGGCCACATCCTGGAGTTCCTCAGCTGGGAAGTCAAGAAGGGCCGGATGCCGGAAAACCTGTTGCCACTGCAATCGGGCGTGGGCAACATTGCGAACGCAGTTTTATTCGGACTGGAAGAAGGGCCGTTCGAGGGGCTTACTTCCTACACCGAAGTGATTCAGGACGGAATGATCCGGCTGCTGAAGTCGGGCAAGGTGACGTCGGCATCGGCGACGGCGTTCTCGCTCAGTCCAGCGATGCTCGACGAAGTGAATGCTGACATGGCCAGCTACCGGCAACGGATTGTACTGCGGCCGCAGGAAATTTCGAACAACCCGGGGATCATCCGGCGGCTGGGCGTGGTGGCGATGAACGGGATGATCGAGGCCGACATTTACGGCAACGTGAATTCGACGCATGTGATGGGATCGCGCATCCAGAATGGGATTGGCGGGTCCGGAGATTTTGCGCGCAACGGATATTTGTCGATCTTTATGGCTCCGTCGACGGCACAGATGGGGACGATCTCGACCGTGGTGCCAATGGTGTCGCATGTGGATCATACTGAGCATGATGTGCAGGTGGTCGTGACCGAACAGGGGCTGGCGGACCTCCGCGGACTTTCGCCTCGGCAGAGGGCGAAGCTGATTATCGAGAAGTGCTCGAGCCCGGACTATAAGCCGCTGCTTGCCGATTATCTGGCGCGTGCGGAGCGGCTGTCCTACGGGAAACATACGCCTCATTTGCTGACGGAATCTCTCGGTTGGCATAATCGGTATTTGCGGACTGGGAACATGCGGCCTCGGGAAGAGAATTAGGTCTGCCATTCCGCTTGCGGCTTTCTTGTTCCCTTCGGGCTTGCTAACATCGCTTTGAACCCATCGCTTGCGCCGTGGGCTGCATTCTTGCCGCTTCGCGGCTGGCTTCCGAGTGATCTAGCGCGGCCAGAGCCAGGAGAAGGTGCCAGCGGTTAGAAGGGCATAGATCAGGCCATCGATCACTTCCTTGGTCGTCACGCTCCAGGTTTGACCCTTCCAGATGCTGTTGCTGAGATTTCCCAGTGCGTAGGCCAGGAACGCGGATTCCCCGACAACGCGAAAGATGTGGCGATGAGTTACGTACGGGTAGACCGTGTAGGCGGCCAAATGCGCGACAACGATACTGATCACGAGACAATAGCCGAACCATAGGCCAAGGAATTTCGGCATCGCCGGCGGGCCATTGTGGAACACGGTCATCATGCCGACGGGACCTTGATTGTATTTTTCGATGATGGCCGGTGACTTCATTTCCTTGTGAGTGCAGAAGGGGAACACGTAGAGGCCGCGCTTCAGTCCTGCGGCGCGGAGAACGGGAAGAAGTTTTTCTTCGTCGGGTAGTTTCTGGTAGTCGCTGCGATGGTAAGGCAGCAGCATGTGGATGATGGAACTGGCCACGAATACGATGACGGCGGAGAGGACGACAGGCAACCAGAGAGCGAATAGCGGAGTCATGCGGAGCCTCCTGTGACGTGGAAAGCTGGGTTCTCGGGGAGGCTACGCTCGGAGTGCGCGATGGTCAAGAGATTAAGAGGGCCCGTTCTCTGCGATTTGGAAGCAAGAACATGCTGAGGTTACGTTCTTTCTGCTTGGAAGAACGCGGTCGAGCTTGCGCTCGATGGACAGCCGAGGGCGGCTGTCCCCACATACCGATTCCGCTGACAGCCGAGGGCGGCTGTCGCTACGTGAATCGTGCCGAGACGGTGTCGCTGCGGGAGCATGTTGCATCTAAGGGAGGATGATGACTGGCGACGGAAATGTTCAGGTGATTCGCGCGGATGGGCGAGGACAGGAGTTTGTTCAGCTGAATTCGTGGCTGGAGCAACTGGTCGCGCGGAATGGCAGCGATTTGCTGCTGGTGCCGCAAGCGCCGGCGTCGCTGCGGGTGGAAGGAGCGCTGGTGGCGATCGGCGACAAGCCTTTGAGTGGCGATGAGATTGAGGCTGCCGTGCTGCCGGCTCTGGCCGCACATGCGCGCGAGGAGTATGAGCAGAGCCATATCGCGGACTCGTCGTATCGCGTCGAAGGACTGGGACGGTTTCGCATCAATCTGCATCGCGAGCGGGGACGAGCCGCGGCGACGGTGCGGGCGCTGCCGTCGAAGGTACCGGCCCTCGAGGAACTTCATTTGCCTGCGGGAGTTGGGGCGCTGGCCAAGTTGCAACGCGGGTTGGTAATTATTGGCGGAGCGACCGGGTCAGGCAAATCAACGACGCTGGCCGCGCTGGTGAACGAGATCAACCAGCGCGAGGCGCGGCACATTGTGACGGTCGAAGATCCGATCGAATACGAGCACACGCACAATCAAAGCTTGATTGAGCAGGTGGAGATTGGGATCGATGCGCCGGACTTCCCTACCGCGCTACGGGCGGCGATGCGGCAGGCGCCGGACGTGATTGTGGTGGGCGAGATGCGCGATCCGGAGACGGCGCGGATTGCTTTGTCGGCGGCGGAGACGGGGCACCTCGTATTTACGACTTTGCACACCACAGACGCGGCGTCGACGGTATCGAGAATTGCAGATTCGTTTCCGCAGGAGCGGCAGCACTCGATTCGCGCGGAGATGGCGATGGCGCTGGCGGCGATCCTAACGCAGACGCTGATTCCACGAAAAAACGGCGGGCGCGTGCCGGCGGCGGAGTTGCTGATGGTCGGATATGGCGGGCGGCAGCACATCCGCAAGAACGCGCTGCAGCATCTGCAGCAGGAGATTACCATCACGCGCAAGCAGGGCTCGTTCACGCTAGAGGAATCACTGGCACAGTTGGTCGCGCAGAAGGAATTGGGGCGCGAAGATGCGATGGTGCGGGCGCTGCATCCGGAAGATTTGGATGTGCTGTTGAAGGCGAAAGGACTGTAGAGACTGAAAATCAAATTCCCCACCCCTTCGGCAAGCTCAGGGCAGGCTCTGTCGCAAAAGACGCGACAAGGATGGAGCACCCCGGCGCAAGTGCATCAGGCCTTCGACATTAGGACAGCCGGGGGCGGCTATCCCCACATGAGTGGTGCTTACCACTGGAGTCACTTCTTGCCGTGATTGGCGTCACTAAACCGGTTGCCGATTCGGACTACGATTATTGGCGCAGATTGCATGACTTGATTCAGCCAGGCTCTTACGCTTCCACAACATTCAATCTGCTGCCCTGCAATTGTTCATTGCACGCGGGAGCGCGAGCCTCCGTTCGGAGGGTCCGATGAATTCAGCGAAAAACAATTTCATTCTGTTCATTGCAGTTTTGATTTCCGGGCTCATGCTGCACAGCCAGATCCGTCCGGCTTCGCCGGTGATGCCGATCGGCAAGACAGTGCAGATCAAAGTTCCACTGGGGCTACCGCCGGTGGTGATTCCTGCAGATAATCCGCCGACGGCGGAGACGATCGCGCTGGGCCGGAGACTTTTCTACGATCCGATTCTGTCGGCGGACCGCAGCGTTTCGTGCGCCTCGTGCCACAGCCCGCAATTCGGATTTGCCGACCCCCGGCCAGTTTCGGAAGGAGTGGGCAAGAAAACGGGGACGCGGCACTCGCCGCCTGTGGTGAATGCGACCTATTACACGGTGCAGTTCTGGGATGGCCGTGCTCCGACGCTGGAAAACCAGGCGGAAGGGCCGGTGCAGAATCCGGTGGAGATGGCCAATACTCTGAAGACGGTGGAGGATCGGCTGAACGCCGACGCCAGCTATCGCCAGCAATTTGCCGAGGCGTGGGGTGCGCGGCCGATTGTGTACGAGATGGTGGAGAAGAGTATTGCATCGTTTGAGCGCACGGTGATCAGCGGCAACTCGCCATTCGACCGCTGGAAATACGGACACGATAAAAATGCTGTCGATGATTCGGTGAAGCGAGGATTCGTAGTATTCACTTCAAAGAAAAAAGCGGACTGCGCGGCCTGCCACACGGTGGGAGAGAAGTACGCGCTGTTTACCGATAATCAGTTTCACAACGTGGGAGTCGGAGTGAATGCGGGGGACTTTACCGACGTTGGACTCTACGCGGTAACCCACAATGAGGCCGACAAGGCGAAGTTCAAAACGCCGTCGCTGCGGAACGTGGCGCAGAGGGCGCCCTACATGAGCGATGGCAGCCTGAAAGACTTGAAGCAGGTAATCGATTTTTATATTGGTGCGGGAAATTCGAATCCAAATCTCGATCCGAAGATTCATGTGCTGGATTTTTTAAGCGGACAGGAGCGGGCCGACCTGCAGGCGTTCTTGAATTCGCTGACGGGGGAAATTCCGCCGGATGTGGGGCCTCCGGAAGTTACGAAGGCCGAGGTGAGCAGGAAGTAATTGAGAAAGACTCACCGGGCCACAACTGTCGAGCTTCGCTCGACCGGACAGCCGGGGCGGCTGTCCCTACATTTTTCAACCCGGACAGCCGAGGCGGCTGTCGCTCCGTGATTCCTTACGCCCAGTAGGTGCGATCTAAGCTGCGGTATTGGATGGCTTCGGCGATGTGCTTGGGTTCCAGGTTCGGGGCATCTTCCAGGTCCGCTACGGTGCGAGCGACTTTCAGGATGCGGTCGTGGGCGCGGGCGCTCAGGCCTTGTTGTGTCATGGCGCGTTCGAGCAGGCGTTCACAGTCGGCGGAGAGTTCGCAGAAGGTGCGGATGTGGCGGGAAGACATTTGGGCGTTGCAGTAGATTTTCTCGCGCGTGGTGGTGAAGCGGGCCAGTTGTTTCTGGCGGGCGCGGATGACTCGTTCGCGGATGGTAGCGGAGTTTTCCGGTTCGTGAGTGCTGCGCATTTCCTTGTAGTTCACGGCGGGCACGTCGATGTGAATGTCGATGCGGTCCATGAGCGGGCCGGAGATTTTGGAGACGTAGCGCTGGATCATCGGCGTGGTGCACTGACAGTCGCGAGAGCGGTCGTTGTGAAAGCCGCAGGGGCAGGGATTCATGGCGGCGGCCAGCATGAAGCGGGCCGGGAAGGTGAGCGACATCGACGCGCGGGCGATGCTGACAGTGCCGTCTTCAAGCGGCTGGCGGAGGACTTCGAGCACGTTGCGGGGGAATTCGGGGAGTTCGTCAAGAAAAAGCAGGCCGTTGTGGGCGAGTGAGACTTCGCCGGGGCGCGGAATCACGCCGCCGCCGATGAGTCCGGCGTCGGAGATGGTATGGTGCGGCGAACGGTAAGGGCGCGTTCCGACTAGGCCGCTCCCCTGCTCTAGCACTCCGGCGACGCTGTGAATCTTTGTTGTTTCCAGGGCTTCTTCAAACGTGAACGGCGGCAGAATGGTGGGCATGCGCTTGGCCAGCATGGTTTTGCCCGAGCCGGGTGGGCCGATCATGAGGATATTGTGGCCTCCGGCGCAGGCGATCTCGATGGCGCGCTTGGCGGTCTGCTGGCCACGAACGTCTTTGAAATCGACGAAGAATTGCTGAGATTCGCGAAGGAGCGAGTCGCCATCGGCTTTGACGGGTACGATGCCATTGCCGGAATTCACGAAGTGAATCACGTCGAGGAGCGAGCGCACGGGGTAGACATCCAGGCCGGAGACCATGGCGGCTTCCTTGGCGTTGGCTTCGGGAACGACCATGCGGGCGATTTTCTTGCCGCGAGCTTCAATCGCGATCGGCAAAGCGCCACGAACGCCACGGACTCCACCGTCAAGGGAAAGCTCGCCGACGAAGAGGCAGTCGGACATTTCTTTTTTGGTGAGGCCGCCGTAGGCTCCGACGATGCCAAGAGCCATGGGCAGGTCGAATCCGGATCCTTCTTTCTTGATGTCGGCGGGAGCGAGGTTGATGGTGATGTGGGTGGGCGGGATGTCGTAGCCGCAATTCTTGAGCGCGGCGCGGACGCGGTCGCGGCTTTCGCGCACAGCGGCATCGGGCAGGCCGACGGTGTGGAAGTGATCCTGATCGCACTTGATGCCGGAGCAGTCAACTTCCACTTGAATGATGTTGGCGTCGATGCCGTAGACGGCGGCGCTGAGAGTTTTGTAGAGCATGGGGAGAAAAACCCCGCTTCTCGCAAGGAACGCGAGAAATGGGACACCCGGACAACGGCCTGAAGTGCCAGATCACTACCTTAGGCTTTGGAGTCCGGTGCTGGCTGTGATGGATGTCACGAAGGGGCTGTGGAAAATCAGTCTCCGCGGCTTAGAGCCGCTTTCATATGGATCGGTTGCGGCACGACTAGCCGTGCCCTTCCCTTCTTGAAGAGTGAAATCTTGCAGGAGCCCTCCTGATAGCTGAAGCCTGCCCTTCCTTTTCCGGCAATTTCAGATCGAACTCCGCTCCCTCTCCCAGGCCTAAGTTGCGGCTGTTCGGCGGACGCCGGGGGTTCAAGGGCGTGAGGGGACCTTTCGTGTACCAAGATGTCTAACAATGGATGGTTGGATGGCGCGTATAGAATGTACGATGGTTTTTAGCTAAGATCATCAGTTCTCATGAGTTTAGACTCCCGTAACGCGCCTCCAGCGCCTCGCCCTCCCGACCATCTTGAACGCGAAGAATCTCAGCTGTGGAGATGGGCGCTGGGATTCCTGATCCTACTGGCCGTAGCGCTGGCGGGATTGTTATGGGAGCGGCTGGAGAACATTCCGTTTTCACTTCGCGCCATCCCCATTGGAATTTTAGTTTTGTCGATCCTGTTCGCGGTGTACGCCTACGGGCGGCGGCGTGAAGTCAGCGAACTCAAAGGACTGCTGCACGGGTTGCAAGAACACGTGGGGGCGGCGCCTTCGGAAGAGCAACTCGATCAACTCAGCCAGGTGATTCTGCGCTCGCAGCGCAACTTCAAGGAATTGATCGATTCGTTCGACGACCCCGCGTGCGCCACGTCGCTCGACGGCACGCTGCGAACAGTCAACAAGCGAATCACCCAAATCACCGGCTTGACCTATTCGGAGCTGATCGGGCGAAAGATCTACGATTTCGTCGACGAGCCGACGCAAGCGGAAGTCGAGCGCAACCTGGGACGCTTCCTGGAAAAAAGGCGGTGGGCGGGGACGGTGCAGATCCGGTTAAAGAACAGTTCCAGGCCTCGCTATTTCGAATGCGTTCTGAACGGAATTATTAAAGGCGATGAAGTGGTGGGCGCCAGCATGCTGGGGCGGGACGTCACCGAGCAGCGCGAGAAAGAAATGCGCTTCACGGAACTGTTCGAGACCCTGCAGGAAGGCGTTTACTTCAGCACTCCGGAGGGGCATTTGCTGGATGCGAATCCGGCGCTGGTAAGCATGCTGGGATATGTAGAGAAAGGAGAGTTGCTGGCGGCGGAGCCGGCGGCGCTGAATTTCGATCCCGGCCAGCCGGTGTTGGGGCGAGCGGTGGACGATCGCGGAGGGGTACGCACGCGCGAGATCAAGCTGCGGCGCAAGGATGGGACGGCTGCAGTTTTCCTGGATTCCTCGCGGGCGGTGTGGGATACGTCGGGCAACATCATCCGCTACCAGGGCACGCTGGTCGACATTACCGAGAAGCGCAAGATGGAGCGGCAACTGGCACAGCAGGAGGAGTTCCACAGCCGGCTGCTGGAGAGCTTCCCGGACCTGATTCTGGTGGTGGACCTGGAGGAACGGTACACCTTCGTCAGTTCTCGAGCGCGCGAACTTCTGGGCTACGAGCCGCAAGAAATGCTGGCGAAAAAAATCTCCGAGATGGAAGATCATGTGCCGGAGATGGCTACGCTGTACCATGCGGTGGTTTCCGGCAAGCAGGCCTTTGCGTCGGCGGAATACGGAGCGCGACACCGGGATGGAAGCTGGCGGACGATGCGAGCCGCAGGCAGCCAACTCGTGGATGCGGAGGGAAAGATCAGCGGAGTCATTATTTCGGTGCGCGATATTACCGTCGAACGAAAACTGGAACAGCAGATCGTGCAGAGTGAGCGTCTGGCAGCAATGGGCGCGATGATCGGAGGCGTTGCTCACGAGCTGAATAATCCATTGACCAGCATTATGGGCGTGAGCGAATTGCTGCAGGATACCGAGACCAACGAGACTTCGCGCAAGCAACTGGCCATGTTGCTGCAGCAAGCGCGACGGGCGGCGGAGATCGTGCAGAACTTGACTTATTTTTCGCGTCCACCGGCTCCAGGCAAGAGCCGGATTAATCTGGCCGAGGTGCTGGAGCGAACATTGAACCTGCATGCGTATTCGCTGCGCAAGAACAACATCACGGTGGATTTTTTGAAAGAGGCGGGAGTGCCGTATGCGCTGGGCGATCCACACCAGTTAATGCAGGTGTTTCTGAACCTGATTCTGAATGCGGAGCATGCGATCCGTGAGGCGCGCGACAAAGGGACGCTGAGGATTCGGCTGGGCAAAGGGGACGATACGGTGTGGGTGAGCTTCCACGACGATGGGCCAGGAATTCCCAAGGAGATCCTGTCAAGCATCTTCGATCCGTTTTATACGACGAAGCGGCCTGGGCGCGGCACGGGACTGGGACTAAGCATCTGCAAATCGGTGCTGAAGGAACACAATGGGACTGTGGAAGCGGCCAACGCGCCGGATGGCGGGGCGGTGTTCACGGTGACGCTGCCGATGGCGGACGTGTCCGCTTCCACAAGGCCGCCGCTTCAATCCTGAGGGTCGCATTGGTTATCTTTTCTTCGTCAGTCTTCCCTGAAAACGATCGTAGAGCAGCGCGGAAAGATTTCCCATTGCATCGCGCTCAATCTTGACTTCTTCCCAGTAAGATCGATCGATAAAGTGGTCCGGGCTCACCGGAATCAGAGGGGAAATACTTCCGTCGGGCCATCGCATCGACAATTCGCGGCGGTTGGCAATCAACGCGACCACGGCATCCGGCTGGTAGAAGTCGGCGCCAAACTGAAATCGGGCCTCACAACTTTTCAGTTCCGCGGAATCCGGAGTGGGATCCCGGAAATGGAGCGATTCATAAGGCAGGCCCATCGATAATGCGGCAATGTCATAGCCGAGTGTCGTCGTCGCCGATGAATAAATATTGCTCAAGACCACAACGGTCAACCCGGCACGTGGCAAATAGAGAACGAACGACGCAAACCCTGGAGCCCTCCCGTTCATGTAGTAAGCGACCTCACCGAAACGCTTGTTCTCCCCCTTCATCCACCCATAACCTACCCCCTGGGAAGTATCGAGAACCGCATCTCGTGAAGATGCGCTCAGGGCCTTCCCCCGAAACAACTTGTCGACCCATTGCGCCTCATCGGTTGCCGTGGTGTACACCGAACCGTTTCCAGTCTTCGCTGACCAATGGATGGCGGTCGCTAGCTTCAGTCCATAAGTCCCTTCTGGTTCGTATCCCTTAGCCAAATCCTCAGCCTGTGGCATCGAGTCGTCGTCCACCCCTGATGCGGTCAAGCCCATCGGCCGGAAGACTAAACGTTCAAGGGCGGCGGCAAAAGGAAGTCCCGTCTTCTTTTCGATAATGAGAGCGAGGACGTTGTAGGCGCAATGCTCCTCATGCAGGAATTTCGAGCCCGGCTCGAACAGAAGCGGCCGTCCTGAAATCTTGGCGACCAGGCTCGCAGGGGTCTGATGGTGCTGAAGGATCTCCGCATAGCTTGGGAGGGCATTGATGTCCGGCAACCCAGACCGCTCAATCAGAAGATCGCGAATGGTGATTTGGGCTGCTCCTGGAATGTCAGGGACGAAATTGCCGATGCGATCATCCAATTTGATGGAGCCGGTGTCCACGAGCCGCAAAACAGCAGCAGCCGTGAACTGCATCGATACGGACGCTATATGGAACCGGGCTGCGGGCGTGTTCCGGATACCACGTTCCCGGTCGGCCAAACCATAGGCCTTCTCGAAGATGATTTTCCCGTTCTTTTCAACGAGCACGTCCCCCGAAAAGTTTCCGCTGTGAACGTATGGCTCGAGGTAGGCATCAATGGCAGCTGGGTTGAGCTCGCTTTGCCCTTGGCTCAGTGCAAGGGGAAAGACGATGAGGATCGCCGTTGCCAGATACCTGATGCACATAAAGGTGGCCCGATCGGACCAAAGGTAAGTAGAGCCAATCCACCTAGCGCTCGACCGCCATGGCTACGGCATTACCTCCGCCTAGACACAGGGCAGCTATTCCACGCTTTACGTCGCGGCGGATCATTTCGTAGATCAGCGTAACCAGGACGCGAGCGCCGCTGGCGCCGATAGGATGGCCGATGGCGACGGCGCCGCCATTTACGTTCACCTTGTCGGGATTCAGGCCCAACTCGCGCATCACTCCCAACGCCTGCACCGAGAAGGCTTCGTTGAGTTCGTAGAGATCGACATCTTCGTTCCTCCAGCCAGTTTTCTCCCAGATACTGCGGACGGCACCGACGGGGGCCATCATCACCCATTTGGGTTCGACTCCGCTGGTAGCCTGGGCGACGATGCGAACCATTGGCTTGGCGCCGAGTTCACTGGCGCGCTTGGCACTAGTGACGACCAGCGCAGCGGCGCCATCGTTGACACCGGGTGCGTTGCCTGCGGTGACCGAGCCGTCTTTCTTGAAGGCGGGCTTCAGCGACCGCAGCACTTCGATGGTCGTATCTTCGCGCGGGCTCTCGTCTTTTTCGAAAATCGCGGGAGGCGCGCCCTTCTTCTTCGCGGGAACTTCGACAGGAACGATCTGCGACTTGAAGCGGCACTCCTTCATCGCCGACAGCGCTTTGCGGTGCGAGTTGACGGCGAACTGATCCTGCTCTTCGCGCGTGATACCGTACTTCTTCGCGACGTTCTCTCCGGTGATGCCCATGTGGTAGTCGTTGTAAATGTCCCAGAGGCCGTCGTGAACCATGGAGTCGACGATCTGCGCGTTGCCGAGACGGTAGCCCTTGCGCACCTGCGGCAGCAGATAAGGGGCATTGGTCATGGACTCCATGCCGCCAGCCACAACGATGGAACTGTTTCCAGTCTGCACCGCTTGCGCGGCGAGCGCGACAGATTTCAGTCCGGAGCCGCAGACCTTGTTGATTGTCATGGCACCTGTTGCGGGAGAGAGTCCGCCGAAGATGGCGGCCTGTCGCGCAGGATTCTGACCGAGTCCGGCGGAGACGACGTTGCCCATGATGCATTCGTCAATCTGATCGGGAGCAAGGCCGGCGCGCTTGACGGCTTCGCGCACGACGATGGCGCCGAGTTGCGGAGCGCTGAAATCGGAGAGGCTGCCTTGAAATTTTCCGACTGCGGTGCGGCAGCCGGAGAGGATGACGACATCGTCAAAAGAGGCCATGAATCAAGCTCCCGCGAAGATTTCGCGATTCTCATTATAGATGCTGCAGAACAGGAATGGGTCGCGGAGGGGTTGCGCATCGTGCGCACGCTGGGAATCGAAGCAATGTGATTTACTCTCCGGTTTCGTGTGCGCAGCGCGAGCGACGAAGTGTTGTGCAGGAGAAAAATCGAGAAGCCTTTGATGCCTTCGCAAGAATCTTCTTGACATTTGCTATCGAAAACTCTGTCGTCATGACTTTGGTGTCACGACTTGCGAAGTTTGATCGTCATTTTTTTCTTGACTTCATTTTTCATTAACTCTATACATCAACTAGTTGCAGTAGAAGACCACTGCGACATTTTCCATGAAGAATGGAAGGGAGAATAGGAACAATGGCAACCAAGAAAAAGGCAAAGAAGAAAAAGAAACACTAAGTAAGTTCAGTACGAGGTAAAAAAGGGGACGCTCAAGAGCGTCCCCTAAGTTTTTGGGTGGCGGCAGTTCGACGGAGCCGGCTAATTGGGCTTTGCTGTGACACTCTCCACCCGGTGCGGAATGCGCTTCTCCTTCACCGGGCACAGACTGCGATACGCGCAGAAATTGCAGTGAATACCGGGCTTTGCAAGGAACTTGCCGTCGGCAATTCCCTGCGCGGCATCTTCCACGCGGGCGCGAGCACCTAGCAACTGAGCCTCAGTGCGGGTAGTGATGACCGGGACATTCTCCTCAAGATTGTAAAAACTCAACGCGCCCACGGTGTATCCCCACTTCTCCTTTGCAGCGAGGGCGTAGAGCGATAGCTGCAAACTCTCGTCGGCGTCTTCCTGATCACGGGCCTTTCCGGTTTTGTAGTCGACGATGGCGACGCTGCCGTCGAGACGGCGGTCGATGCGATCGATACGACCGACGACCAAGGTTTGGCCCACACGAATCTCAAACGATTGCTCAGTGGACAGCACTTGCGCGGGCGGAAGTGTCCGGGCGGAAGCGAGGAACTCGCGGAGTTGGGCAATTCCCTGCTGCTCGTACAGTTCGTGCTGGTACGCCTCCTGAATCTTAGCTTCGGCGAGGTCCAGGCGGAAGAGGTCGATGAGTTCGTCGTCGGTCCTGGGCCGGCCGAGATTCACCGAATCAAAATAAGTTTTGAGCACGCGATGGATGGCGGCGCCGTACTGCATGGCCGCAGCCGGTTTGGCGGCCAAACGCCAGTCGCGATCAAGTTTGAATTGCAATCCGCAACGCTCGTAGGTATCGACAGCGGACGCGCTCAGGCGAGTATGCAGACCGTCGAGCACGGGAAGTTCAAACCACACGTTAGTTTGCGACTCGGCGGGATAAGCGAGGGAGCTTTCGGCAAAGATGTCAAGTCGCTTCTGCGAGCCGCGGGCAGGCACCATGGTAAAGAAGCGAGCAAGGCTCTTGTCGGCGATCAAGTCGCGCATGTAGCCGGCGGGAGTCTTGTTGATTTTACCCGTTCCTTCCCGCGCGTAAATGTTGAGCGAGTCGCGGGCGCGAGTCATGGCAACGTAGAAAAGCCTGCGCTCCTCCTGCTCATGAAGGGTCTTGTCGTCGGCCTCGCTTGCGGAATTCGCATCGCGCAGTTCCCGGGGAAATGCGACCAGCGTCTCCCTGTAGGAACAGGGGAAGGAATTTGAATTGGCGCGAAGAATGGAGACGTGGGGGAACTCCAGGCCTTTGGCTCCATGCACGGTCATAAGGCGAACAGCGTTCTCGCTCTCCTTGGCTTCCAGAGGAATCACGCCGCCAGCTTCACGGAAATACGTCAGATAGTCGACGAGTTCCTCCAGTTCGGTGGTCTTGTTCAGCTTTTTCTTTTCCCAATCACTGACGAAGTTCAAAGCGGCCTGAAGAATGGGCGAGGAGGCATCGAGAGCAAACTCGCGGACGATGATGTCGAGCGCGGCGCGGGCTTTGGCTTCGCGGCTGCGGATCTGCTCGCGGGTGCGCTGCACGGCGGCGAGAACGTCGGCGCCGCCGTTGACGCGGTCGAGCGCGGAAGAGAGAGGAACGACATGGGCTTCGCGATTGTCACGAGCGATGGCCCGCATGGTTTGGCGAAGCTGTTCGGGATTGACGTGGAAGCATGGCAGGGCGGCGACGCGAAACAGGCTGACGTCGTCGCCGGCGGATACGATCGCGTTCAGGCAGGCAAACAGGTCACGCGCTTCGGGAGTGTCGGAGATATCCATGCTCTCGATGACGAAGGGGATATCGGCTTCGGCCAGTTCGTGGACGACCTCGTCGCGATGAAAGTGAGAGCGGTAGAGGATGCCGAAGTCGGACCATTTGCATCTGGACTTTCTCTGCGCGTCGCGAATGCAGCCGACCAGGTCGGGGCCCTCGGCATCTCTGCTGGTGAGAACGACGACCTCCACCGGACGGCTGAAAACAAGCGTGCCCAGCTTTGCGGCTTCCTCGTCGCGCGCGGACTGGAGCGGCACACGCCTGTAGGTTGATGCCCCGGAAGAGGCGAATACAGGCGGGTTTTTGTCGATGAGTGCGAAGGCGCTGCGAAGAATAGGCGTGGTCGAACGGCGATTCTTTTCGAGAACGACCCGTTTAGAGTTGGGAAAATGACGATCGAAGAGTTCGAACGCCGCGCTGGAAGCTCCGCGAAAACGGTAGATGGCCTGGTCGGGATCGCCGACGGCGAAGATGTTTCCCTCTGACCCGACCAGGCGGGCGAGGATCTGAATCTGGGCGAAGTTAGCGTCTTGAAATTCGTCGGCGAGGATGAAGCGGGCGCGCGCACGCGCCTCGGCGAGAACGCTATCGTCGTGGTGCAGCAAAGAGTGGGCGCGGGTAATCATATGGCTGAAAGTTCCGAGATTTTCTTCGGCGAGCCAGCGCTCCATGGTGGTGAATACGCGGGCAATCTCGCGGCTACGGCCCAGCACCTCGGCGTCGTCGAGAACATTCTTGGATTTCGCGACGCGGGGGATGGGAACTTCCCCACGCTCGAGGCGCTCGACGTACTCGGCGTATTTTTCCGGCGTGACCAGTTCATCGTGACAGCGGCTGACGAAATCCAGCAAGTCGTTCAGGAACTGGGCAACATTGGCGGCGCGGACGTAATGTTCCAGGCGCAAGTCGCGGATGCGGCGCCGCAGGTAGATCCAGAGATCCTTGTCGTCGAGGACGCCGAAATCTTTGTGGACGCGCTTAAGCAGGTCAAGGCAGTAGTCGTGGAAGGTGGCGGCATTCACCTCTTTGCCGCCGAGAAGTTTGCCGACGCGGTCGCGCATTTCGTTGGCCGCATTTCGCGTGTAAGTAAGGGCGAGGATCTCGTGGGGGTAGGCGTAGCCCTCGCGCACCAACCGCTCGATGCGGTGAGTGAGAACCGAGGTCTTCCCTGTGCCGGCGCCCGCAATCACGAGCATCGGCCCGTGCACGTGCTCGATGGCTTCGCGCTGGCGCTCGTCGGGAATAAAGGTCGACGGGCGGCGAATAGATTTCGAAGGCGACATTAGGGGCAGGATATCACTTGCGGGAGTGTGGGAAACATTTGGCCAGCCGCGCATGGACAGCCCACGACTGGCAAGAAGTCAGGTGGAGAGTTCTGAAACTGTGATAGCGGTGGCAGCGATGGCCGCGGTTTCAGCGCGCAATACGGTAGACCCCAGAGAAGCGGCGGACCACCCAGACTTCTGAAATAAGTTTAACTCGTCTTCCGTCCAACCGCCTTCGGGGCCGATTGCCAATGCAATTTCGCCTTGCTCGTGAGAAGAGAGAAGGTCGGTGAGAAGAGTTTGCCGTTCGGATTCTGCCAGAACGATGCGCAGGGCTGCTGGCTGAGCGACGGCTTCTTGCAGCTTGATGGGCTCGGCAATTTCTGGGGGCGCGGCGCGGCGCGATTGCTCGGCTGCCTGACGGGCTATGCGGCGCCAGCGCTCGGCGCGCTTGACTGCGGCGGCGGCAAGGTGCGCGTCGGTGCGGCGCGTGATTATGGGAACGATTCGGGAGACGCCGAGTTCCGTACATTTTTCGATCGCCCACTCCATACGGTCGAATTTGAAGATTGCGAGCAGGAGGGTGAGAGCGAGGATGGGCGACGGGGCGATTTCTTCTGCGAGTTCGAATTCGACTCTTTTCTCTTTGATACCCACGATGCGTCCGCGGCGAACGATCGCGCCTGTAGCGATATCGAATTCCTGTCCTTCGCGGGCTCGGAGCACCCGGAGGAGGTGATCGGCGTGATCGCCGATTAGGGCGGCGCGATTGTTGGAGATTTCATCGGCGATCCATCGGCGGCGGGTCATGGAAAGCTAAACCTCAGCGGCTAAAGCCGCCAACGATTTCGACGTTCATGGCACGACTAAAGTCGTGCCCTTCCCAAATGCATTACTGAAGCCGTATGCCCCAGTACGCGATTTAGCCGAACATGTCTTTCATTTTGCCTAGCAGCGACCGCAGCATGGGCTGGTTGTCGACTTTTGAAAGGACGTCGAGTTCCTGCAGCAACTCTTTCTGGCGTTTGTTGAGCTTCGACGGAATCTGCACGCGAATTTCAACGTAGAGATCGCCCTTGCCGTGTCCATTCACGACGGGCACGCCCTTATTGCGGATGCGAAAGATTGCGCCGGGCTGCGTGCCTTCGGGAACCTTCAGCGCGTGCTCGCCGTCCATGGTGGGCACGCGAATTTCGGCGCCCATGGCGGCTTGCGTTACCGAGATAGGGACGACGCAGTGCAGGTCGTTGCCTTCGCGCGCGAAGAAGGGATGCTCCTTCACGTGCAGCACGACATACAGATCTCCGGCGGGGCCACCGAAGGCGCCCACCTCTCCGGCGCCCGAAAAGCGAATGCGAGTTCCGTCTTCCACGCCGGCGGGAACTTTGGCGTCGACGGTGCGCTGGCGAAGAATGCGGCCTTCGCCTTTGCACTTCGGGCATGGATCGGTGATGACGCTGCCGGTGCCCTGGCAAGTGGGACAAGTGCGAGCAATGCTGAAGAACCCTTGCTGGTAGCGGACCTGGCCGCGGCCGTTGCAGGAGCGGCACGTGGTCGGCCCCTTGCCGGGCGCCGAACCTGAGCCGTGGCAGTCTTCGCAGGCCTCGTGACGACGAACCGTGACTTGCGCTTCAGTGCCGAAGAATGCTTGTTCGAACTCGAGGGTCAGGTCCTCCCGGAGATCGGCGCCACGCTGCACGCGGCTGCGACGCCGTCCGCCGCCAGCGCCTCCACCGAACATGTCGCCGAAGCCGAAGAATTCTCCGAAGATGTCGCTGAAGTCTTGAAAAACGCTGGGATCAAATCCGGCGGCCTGGCCGGCGCCGCCACCGAGTCCGGCATGGCCGTAGCGGTCGTAAACGGCGCGCTTGTCGGTGTCGGCAAGCACGGCATAGGCCTCGCTGACTTCCTTGAATTTTTCTTCCGCGTCGGGATTGTTGGGATTGCGGTCAGGATGATACTGCAGCGCGAGCTTACGATAGGCGCTCTTGAGCTCGACTTCAGTAACGGTGCGGCTCACCCCCAGCACTTCGTAGTAGTCGCGTTTGGCGTTGGTGGTCAGAATAAACCTTTCTCAGATAATTGCGGGCACGCTTGTGCCGGTTATTGGCGCATTTAGTATCCGCGGGCCTTCAGGGATTCTTCGCGACCTTGACCATGGCAGGGCGCAGCAGGCGATCTTTCATCTTGTAGCCGCGCTGCAATTCCTCAATCACCTGATGGTCGGGTGCGTCGGAGGTCTCCACCATCTCGATCGCTTCGTGAACGTGCGGATTGAAGGGTTCGCCCTTCGCCGGGACGGGCTGCACGCCCAGCTTCGCCAGCGCATCCTGCAGCTGCTTGTAAATGAGTTCGACGCCACTGCGGAAGTCGCCGAGATCGGACTTCGCCTGCAGGGCGCGCTCGAAGCTGTCGATGACCGGCAACAAAACCTTGATCGCATCGGCGGCGGCGTATTCGCGAAAGTCTTGTTGCTCTTTGGCGGCGCGACGGCGCGCATTTTCGAACTCAGCCTGCGCCCGGGCCAGGCGATCGAGCAGGGAGTCGCGTTCGGCCTTGAGCTTTTGTAGTTCTGTGGGACCAGATGCTTCCTGGGACACGACTCCGCTTGCAACTCCCGAAGGATTTTCATCGCCATCCGCAGGGGGAAGTTCGTGTTCCAAATCCAGTCCTGGCATTTCCGACTCCGATTTTCCGTTTGATTTCTTCATGACTGCGCATTCCTTAATCTGAATCATTCAATATTTTGTCGAATAAACGCGCAATATACGATACCGCGGTGATGGTGTGCTGGTAATCCATGCGCGTCGGGCCAATCACGGCCAGCGAACCCATTACTTCGTTTCCAGAGTGCGCGGGGGCTCCAATGAGCACGAAATTCTGCATCGAGGGCAGGGCTTGATCGAGCCCGATGACCACGCGAACGGCCTCCTGCTTCACGTCGAGATAGGCGCTGAGAAGCTGGACGACTTTTTCTTTTTCCTCCAGCGTCTTGAGCATCTCCTGCAAGCGCTGGCGGTCGTGGTCGGCCGTGATCAGGTTCGAAGCGCCTTCGACGAAGACAAATTGCGAGCCTTTTTCCGAGGCGAGCGCGCCTTGTTTGTAAAGTTGCTCGATCGAATTCATCAGGCGATCGTACTCGCTGCGTTCTTGTTCGAGGCGCCGGGCAAGTTCGGAGCGCACCGATTCCATGGTCCAGCCGCGAAAATTTTCATTGATGTAACGCGAGGCCAAGTCAAGGTCCGACTGCGACAGATCGAGGCGCAACACGCGGTCGCGCACCAGGCCCGACCGGGTGACGAGCACGGCCAATACTTTCTGGTCGGCGAGTCGCGAAAAATAGACGTGTTCCAGCGCGTTCTTCGGGCCGCTGGTTGCGACCGTCACGCCGACGTTGCGCGAGATCAGCGATAGCACACGGGAAGTGCGCTCCATGAACTCCTGCACGTCGGTGACGCCGGCGAGCGAATCGGAGATCATGGTCTCTTCCTGCGGCGCGAGGCGGGCGTTGCCGGAAATCTGCTCAACGTAATAGCGGTAAGCCTCGGTGGTGGGCACGCGGCCGGCGGAGGCATGCGGCTGCTCCAGGAAGCCGGCATCGGAGAGATCGGCCATCACGTTGCGGATGGAGGCAGGGCTCAGCCCTTCGCGGTTCGAGCGCGCCAGCGTGCGCGAACCGACGGGCTCGCCCGTGGTGATGAAAGTCTCCACGATGGCGGTCAGGATTTCGCGTTCGCGATTCCCGATATTGGGGTCAGCGGGCATACAAAACTGTCTCAGTTGTCTCGGTCCGACGAGCGGCGGCCGGGGGGAGAAACTGCTTCCGATCCATTTTACCTAACTATCTTAGATGCAGAAGGTTGGGTTTTGGATGAAAGTTGCGGTCGGGCCCGGATTTTTACGAAGGGCAGGGATTTTTTAGTTTTCCTTCGTGTAACTTCGTGTCCTTTGTGGTTGAGGGTTTCTAAGCTGCAATAGCAACATCGTGAACCACAAAGGGCACGAAGGTTCACGAAGGTTTTGTCAAAGGCGACCAGGGCGGGTTCCGATTCGCCCCCATTTGGCGCAAAACAACGCACGAAACCCACTGTTTCGTCACCTTCTCTTACTTAGTTCTGGAATTATCGCTGCTCCGTATAAACTGCGCGACATTGTCATGGATCGCTTTTAGCGAGGCTTCGTGGGCGTAGACCATGTGTCCGGATTCGTAAAATTTGAATGTGATATTTTTCTGCAGATCCGGTGGAATCGGCAAGTGTTGCATTTCATAGACGCCTTCATAGAATGGGGTTGCGAGATCGAAATACCCGGCGTTTAAGAGTATTTTGAGTTGTGGGTTGTACTTCATCGCGGTGGCCAGGTCGAGCATGACGTTAGTCGCTCCCGGCAAGGCAAACGGGACACCTGGAGGCTTGTGCGCGAAGCTCCACCATTTGAAAAGCTCGATTTCCGGTTTGTATTCCTTGTTCTCCCCATACTTCAAATCTTTTCGTACGTAGTCGTTGAAGGCGGAAACGTAGGCGGAAGAGATGGCCGCGGATTGCGGATCGTACTCAGCCTCTTTGCTGAGAGGATCAAATGTGGGCCCGGAAAAGCGCGTATCGAGGCGGCCAGTGGTGAGATTGCTCTCGTCCTGAAGGTTCTTCTCAAATTCTCCGCCGTTGATTCGCAGGTTGGCCTTCTCGATGTAGGCAACCGGAAGCCCGGTATATTCATGAAGCTTGCCGGCAATGGCATGGCGTTGGTCCGATGGAAGCGAAGACCCGGCTCCAAGAGCCAGAGCGTAATCGTTCATGGCAAAGTGCTCGACTTCGGTGAGCAGAGCCGCGAGGTCGGGATGAGGGTCCGGCAGTTTGTGGTGATACCAGGCGGAGGCGGCATAGGTGGGAAGATTGAGTTCATACGCCACGTCGACGCCAGGATTGAACTCAGGAAAATCCGAATCGAGCGAAAAATTTAAAATTTGCGATAGCAGGATCACGCCGTTGAAATCGACGTCTCGTTCGGTTTCCAGAATGTTGCTGAGAACGGCGGATCGCGTCGTACCGTAACTCTCTCCGAACAGATATTTCGGCGAATTCCAGCGCTCGTACTTGGAGAGGAATTGCGAAATGAAATCGCCGAACGCCCATGCATCCTGGTCGACACCGTAGAATGCTTTCTCCTTGTCCTTTCCGGCGATGCGGCTGAAGCCGGTGCCGGGAGCGTCCACAAAGACTAGATCGCTCACGTCAAGCAAGCTGTATTCGTTATTAACCACGGGATAGGGGGCGGCCGGAGTATGAGTGTCGTTGGCGGTCACGACGCGCTTCGGCCCGAATGCGCCCATGTGAAGCCACACCGTCGAGGATCCCGGTCCCCCGTTGTAGAGGAAGGTGAGCGGACGGGCTTCGCCTTTGGTCTCCGATTTGAAATATGCCACATAGAACATGCTGGCCTCGGCGGCCTTGTTCTTGTCATCTTTGTCGGCGTTCTGCGGGACATCGTCCCAATCCTTGGGATGCACGACGAACGTGCCCGCGAATGCGTCGTAGTTAATGACGTTGCCGCCGATGGTGACCGATCCCTTGCTTGCCTGCTGCTCGGGTTTGAATTGTTCGGGGTGTTGCGGCTCAACCTTGGCAGGTTCGGGCTTGGCTACGGGCGTTTCTTGTTTTACCTGGGCAATAGCGATGGCGAGCGGAAGGGCGAGGGTTGCGATTGCGTGTGTGACGAACTTCTGTCTCGTGATCCTCAAGATGTGCATTCGCATCCGGCGTTCCTCCAAGGACGAATCTTGATCTCTACTTTGAACGGAAATCAATGTATCACGTTCGCCGGAAAGAAGGTCGGCGAAGCTCCTCGACAGGCCTAAGACGCCGCGGGCAAATCAATCCTGCGCCCTTGAAAAACGGGGCTGGTATGCTCTACCTAATCCATGAAATCCAATCCCCACATTGCAGTCATCGGCGCCGGAGCCTTTGGCGGCTGGACCGCGCTTCATCTTTTGGAACGCGGAGCACGGGTTACGCTCCTCGACGCGTGGGGACCAGGGAATTCGCGGTCATCTTCGGGTGGAGAAACGCGGGTAATGCGCGGGACCTACGGGCCTGCTCAACCTTACACGGAGATGGCGGCGCGGGCGCTCAAGCTCTGGGCGAAATATGAGCGCCGATGGAAGCGGCAGTTCCTGCACCGCACCGGCGTGCTTTGGATGGCTTCGGGGCGCGACGATGCTTTCGAGCGTGGTTCCGTAGAGATGCTACGTGCGACGAAGATCAAGTTACAGGAATTGTCGACGGCACAGATGAGAAAACGCTGGCCGCAGATTAATTTTGAAGGAATCCAGTGGGGAATTTACGAACCGGAGTGCGGATATCTGGATGCGCGGGCAAGTTGCCAGGCCGTGGTCGAGGCGTTCGTGGCCGCGGGAGGTAGGTACCGTCAAGTTGCCGTAATCGGCGATGGGTTGGAGAGCAGGACGCTGCGTGGGCTTTCGCTCTCCGACGGCTCCCAGCTTAAGGCCGACCTTTACGTATTCGCTTGCGGGCCATGGCTGGGAAAACTCTTTCCAGAGACAATTGGCGACCTGGTGCAGCCCACCAAACAGGATGTTTTTTTCTTTGGCACGCCTGCCGGAGACGATCGATTCAGTGACGCGCATTTGTCGGTATGGGCGGACCATCGCGGACGCTTTCGATATGGAATTCCGGGGAGCGACCGGCGCGGCTTCAAAATCGCCGACGACACCCGCGGGCCAGTATTCGATCCCACGAACGGCGAGCGCGTGATCAGTCAGGAAACGCTAAGAGACATTCGCGAATATGTAGGCTTCCGCTTCCCTGCTCTGAAAGACGCACCGCTTGTAGAGACGCGAGTTTGTCAGTATGAGCAGACCCCGGACAGCCACTTCATCATCGACCGGCATCCGGCGATGGGGAATGTTTGGATCGTCGGCGGCGGATCGGGGCATGGATTCAAGCACGGCCCAGCGATTGGCGAGATGATGGCGGAGTACATTCTGGATGATCACGAGGCGGAGACATTCTTTCGTCTAGCGCGATTCAAAAAACCTTAGACCACAGAGGCCACAGAGTTTCACTGAGGAATTCCCCTGTGAAACTCAGTGTCCTCTGTGGTTGAGGTTTACTGGATTTGGATCACGCTGGCTGGAGCGCTTGCTTTGATCTCGGTCGTTCGTGCTATGACGTTCTTCGCGAATTCGTAGATCGATTTGGCGTGGGGCGAATTTTCGCCTTCCAGCACTACCGGCGTGCCCCCATCGCCCGACTTGCGCACTTCCGGGTCGAGGGCGATGTTGCCCAGGAACGAAACCCCGAATTGTGCCGCCATCTTTTCAGCCCCGCCACGGGAGAAGATGTCCACTTCGTGCTGACAGTGTGGGCAAGTGAAGTAGCTCATGTTCTCGACCACCCCGACCACATCCACCTTCATCTGGCGGAACATTTCGATGGCCTTGCGCGCGTCCTGCAGCGAAACATCGGAGGGAGTCGAAACCACCACCGCGCCTGTCAGCGGCACCGTCTGCACCAGCGAGAGCGCGATGTCGCCGGTACCTGGCGGCAGGTCCACGATGAGATAGTCCAGTTGTCCCCACTCCACCAATCCCAGGAACTGCCGCACGATCTGGTGCAGCATGGGGCCGCGCCAGATGATGGGCTTGTCGCCGGGATTGAGGAATCCGACCGAAATGACTTTCAGACCGAACGCCTGGATCGGCTCAATGCGGTTTTCGCCGACCATGCGAGGCTGAGTGTTGACGCCGAGCATGAGCGGGACGTTCGGTCCATAGACGTCGGCATCGAGCAGACCGACTTTATGTCCCATCTTGACGAGAGCAACGGCCAAGTTCACCGACAGCGTGGTCTTGCCCACGCCGCCCTTTCCCGAACCGACGGCTATGATGGCGTCCACGCCGGGCAGCGGCTGCGGGCCTTGCGGCGTTGGACCTCCGTGCTGATGCGGCATATGTGCGTTCAAAAGATCACACTCCAGTAGGAATTGCGGAGATGAAGAAAAAATCTCCTTTGATTATACAGGGCGCTCGGGCAGGCTTCCGGCGCACGCTAGAAACTTCTACCACCAAGGGCACGAAGGTATACGAAGAAAAGCCTTAGGAGCTGGCTTGATACTTCGTGTGGTGCGGGCACTCTTGCCCGCGAGTTTTTGTGCACTGGAGGCCTGGGGCAAGAATGCCCGCTCCACGAGCGCTCGTGTTTGTCGTTTTTTCTTATATAGGCACTAATTATGACATCATTTGATGCTATAATTCGTGCGTGGAGTCCCTATGAGAACCACGGTTGCATTAGATGACGACCTAGTACGCATGGCCCAGGAGTTCACAGGGGTAGCGGAAAAAACGGCCTTGATTCGTGAAGCGCTCAAAGCCCTCATCGAGCGAGAGAGCGCTCGCCGATTGGCGTCCCTGGGAGGCACGATGCCTGGATTGAAGAATATTCCGCGCCGCCGATCGGCCAAGAATTGATTCTCGCCGACACCTCGATTTGGATCGATCATCTGCGCTCTGGAAACAGAGAAATGCGCAACCTTCTTGATCAGGGTCAGATTGTCATTCATCCATTCATCATCGCCGAACTGGCCTTGGGGTCTCTGAAGGAGCGCAGCAAGACACTTGCGTTACTGGACCGCTTACCGCAGGTGCGGGTGGCGCAGTTGAGCGAATTGCGGGTGATGATCGAGGCCCGGCGTTTGTACAGCTTGGGCATCGGTCTGACTGACGCGCACTTAATTGCCTCTGTGTTCATCGATTCGCCGACACTTCTGTGGACAAGGGATCAGCGGCTCTGCAGGGTCGCCGAAGATCTGGGCATTCACGCCAGTTTGGCCTGAGAATCTGGCCACGGATCGAACGGATCTACACCGATACATCCAAGAAGTTGATTGATCCGTGTTGATCCGTAAAATCCGTGGCGGTTTTTCAGTACCCTTCCCCCTCGATCCGCACCTTGCCTTTGAACATGCGGAATACAAGCACGAAGTAGGCGAGAGCGAGGATAGCGCCGAGGATCCACCAGGTGAGGCCCACGATCAGGCCGTGCTCGCCGGCCGCGGTGTTGTAGATGGTCAGGTTTCGGGCGGGATCGGTGCTCGCGGGCAGGACCACTGGATACAGAGCGAACGCTGCACCTACCAGCATGCCCACGATGTAGAGCGCGGAGGCGACGAAGGCAACTTTCTCCTTCGCAGGGTCTTGGCCCTTGCGGATGGCGTAGATCATGACCGCGAGGCTTCCGAAGACAATCACTGGAATCAGAAATCCAATGGCATGCTGTTTGTAGTTGTCGAGCACGCCAGGGCGGATGTAGATGGTTGCGATCAGTCCCACGACAGTCAAGATTAACTGAAGTGGCCATGCCCATTGGGCCGTGAGGCGCGCACGGCGGTTCACATCGCCTTCTGTTTTCACGGCGACGTATAACGAACCGTGGGCTGTCAGCGTGACCAGCGCGATTACGCCGGTGAGAACCGTATACCAGTCGAGGATGCCATTGTTTGTTCCGACGCGAAAGTTGGTCCAGAGAGGTTCGAAGAAATATTGGTCTGGACCGAGTGGAACCCCGCGCACAACGTTTCCCAAGGCCGCGCCGAAAAAGATGCAGAGCAGAACGCTGGAGACGCAGAAGATAACGTCGAAGAATCCGCGCCATACGGGGTTTTGCATGTGGGCGCGTAGCTCGATGCCAATGCCGCGCAGCATGAGTAGCCAGAGAACCATCATGAGCGGCAGATAGAAGCCGCTGAAGCTGGAGGCATAGAGCAGGGGAAAGGCAAAGTAGAGAGTGCCTCCGGCGGCAAGCAGCCAGACTTCGTTTCCGTCCCAGACCGGGCCGATGGCACGCATGATGGCCCGGCGCTCGTCGGGTCTGCGGGCAGCGGCGAGATAGATGACTCCGGCGCCGAGGTCGAAGCCGTCAAGAACCACGTAGGCGGCCACCATTACTGCGACGATCATGAACCAAAGTGTTGGCATCTTATTCCTCGCTTGTCGCTATCCCTCAGGAGCTAACGCCCCGCATTTTTAGTTGCTCTGTCGGCACGGCTGAAGCCGTCGCCCTCCCCGAAACCCGGCATAGCTTACGCGTCCGTCGCCCTTTTTCGTAGCGCCGGCATCTTGCCGGCTGTCGCGAAGGCGTCTCGCCCTCGCCTGTGGCGGCGAGACGCCGCCACGACAGCCGCCGGGGACGGCGGCGCTACTTTAATGCGCCGCCGCTTCGGCTTCCGGGCCCTGCTCGATTTCACGGCGAACCAGAAACAGGAACAGAATTCCCAGGACCGTATACATCCCCATGAATCCGAGCAGCGTAAACATGCCGTTCCCCGCCGAGACTGTCTTCGAATAGCCGTCTGCGGTGCGCATCAGACCATAGACCAGCCAAGGCTGCCGACCGATCTCGGCCGTCATCCAACCGGCCGTATTTGCGATGTACGGAAATGGCAGCGCGAGCAGGAGGATCCACAGCATCCAGTGGCTGGAGAAAAGCTTGCCGCGCCACAACAGGAATGCCGCCACGACCGCGATGGCGATGAAGATCGTGCCCAGCCCGACCATGATGTGATAGCTGAAATAGAGCAGTGCAATATTCGATGGCCACTGGTCTTCAGGAAAGGCATTCAGACCCTTCACCTCCGCCTTCCATGCACGGTACGTCAGAAAGCTCAGAGCGCTGGGAATAACGAGAGGGTTGTCGATTTTGCGCTCGTCAACATTGGGCTGGCCGATCAGCACCAGCGGCGCACCTGGCTGGCCGGTAAACAGCCCTTCCATGGCGGCGAGGGTGACCGGTTGGTTGTGCGCGATCAGGACGCCCTGGCCATCGCCGGTGGGAAACAGCTGCAGGATGCTGAAGATCAAGCCGGCTGTAACTCCCACGCGCACGAAAATGCGGCCGTGGGCTACAAATTTTCCCCAGAGCAGGTAGAACGCTCCCACCGAGGCCATGACGAAAGCTCCCGTAATCACGGCGCCGCTCATGTTGTGGGCGTATTGCCACCACGCCCAAGGATTCAGGACCAGAGCCCAAAAGCTGCTGAGTTGCACGGATCCGTCGGCGGCTTTCACGTAGCCCACGGGATGCTGCATCCAGGCATCGGTCGCGATGATGAAATATCCGGAGAGCCACGAGCCCAGAAACACCGCGACCGCCGACCACCAATGTGCGCGCGGGCTCAGGCGCTTTTCTCCATAGAGGAACAGGCCCAGGAACGCCGATTCCAGGAAGAAGGCGAACATGCCTTCCATCGCCAAAGTTTGCCCGATGACGCCGCCGGCAAAACGAGAGAAGTGCGACCAGTTCGTGCCAAACTGAAATTCCATGGGAATGCCGGTGACCACACCCAGCACGAAGTTAATGCCGAAAATCTTCGCCCAGAAACGCGCCGCCTGGTGATACGTCTCGTCATTGCGGCGAAGGCCGAGCGTCTTGAGTATCACGATGAGCGGCGCCAACCCCATGGTGAGTTGGGGGAAGAGATAGTGGAAGGTGACGGTGAACGCGAAGTGAAGGCGGTGAACTAAGAGGGCACTATCCATGAAAGCCTCGAGGCCCCAAGGCTAAATTGTAAGAGGAATATCGTTATGTGATCGTAATCACAGTTCAATGTGGAAATCAGCGCTTTCGGCGCCGGCGTTCCAATTCGGCACGGCGGATCTCGCGGCGCCGGCCGGCATCATCGTAGCGCCGCTGCTGCTCTTCGGTCTCAGGAATTACCGGAGCGACTTTCAGGTGTTTGCCCGCGCCATCGATGGCCACAAACGTCAGATAGGCCGAAGCTACGTGCTGCGCCGTGTCGGCAATGTAATTCTCGACGTAAACTTTCACGCCTACTTCCATGGAAGTATGAAAGACGCGGTTGACGGAGGAGCGGAGAATGGCGAGATCTCCGACGCGGACCGGGACCAGAAAGTCAATGTGATCGACGGATGCGGTGACGACGTAGTTGCGGGAGTGGCGGTGCGCGGCCATGGCGCCGGCGAGATCGATCCAGTGCATCAGGCGCCCTCCGAGAAGGGCGCCGAGTGGATTGGCATCGTTGGGCAGAACGATTTCGGCCATTTCGGACTGCGAATCGCTGACGGGCCGGGGCGGTAGCGCGGCATCTGTCATAGTTGTCTTCGTCTTTCCTTGCTGTTTTCCTGGTGATGCGGCGACTGTTCTTCAGGAACTAGGTTTCTTTTTCAGGTACGACTCCAAAAAGCATTGGGCCATTTTTTGGATGGACGGATTACTGTGCTGACGCTGCCACGTGGAATACGACAGATCAAAAGCGAGGTCACCGTGTTCCACGGGGCGGTGGTCTCGCTCGCAGACATAGTGGAGAATAAGGACGTTCGCAGGCGCGGAAGCTGCATCTTGAATTTTGTCGCGTGCGTTCTTGCGGCTGGTGGCATCGAGAGGTGCCGAGACGGCGAATCGCACTGCGTCCCAAAGGCGGTCAGCCGGAGACCATGAGCAACTGCTGGCGTAGCCAAGATTGCAGAATGCTTCCAGAACGTCTTTCTGCGGAGTTTTACCTTCGTGACCGGGAGCCGTACAGTGACCGCTCCATCCCGCCCCCAAGGGAAGGCGCGCGGGATGCGGCCAGTTGCCGTTTTCCAGTTTCGCTACCGGCATGAAATAAGGGCAGGCCATGGATGCTCTCAGACTTGGAATTGTCGGGAGTGGCAATTGTAATCAGTTGCGGGAGGTCTGGCCAGTTCCGAATACGTGTCGTTCGCTCCAGATTCCTCGCTCTGGTTTAAGAACGCGGCTTTGCAATGACGGCCTAATACCCGGTGGTGAACGACGCGCGCTTCGCGGCTGGTTATACTTAATTTGACCGTAGGAATGGTTCGAAACTATGGACCGCATCGCCACGCTTAATGAAATTCTGACCGAGAACCCCAAGGACGCCTTTGCCCGCTACGGCCTGGCCATGGAATATTCCAAGCAGGGCGACTTCGACCGCGCACTGGCGGAGTTTGCGATCCTGCTGGAGGGGCATCCCGAGTACACTGCCGGATATTTCATGGCGGCGCAGACGCTGGTGCGGGCCGAAAGAGTCGAAGACGCGAAGAAGATGCTGCTGGACGGGATTGCATCGGCCCGGCGAACGGGAAATCTGCACGCACAGTCCGAGATGGAAGCCATGCTCGGTGAACTGGCATAGGTCAAGGTTTCAGGGTTTCAAGGTTTCAAGGTTTCAAGGTTTCAAGGTTTCAAGGTTTCAAGTTCAGCCTGCTCCTCGCTCGATTCCGCGCTCCTCAGGCAGCGGATAAATTCTATAGACACCTCTCACGCATATACACACGATGCCGAGTCTCACCCAAACATCTTCGCCAGTTATTTTCCACATGACACCGCAAAGGAGGCCAAGAGCGATCGGGAGCCAGAAGAGCACTGTTGCGTGGATTTTCGTTGTTCTCTTCGGGAAGTCGACACGATACCAAATAACCACAATGGCCACCAGAAGAATGATCACCTGTGCAGCAACTGGTAGGTGGGTGAGAAGCTCATAGAAGAGAACCCCTATGATCGCTTCGCCGAGTAGCCAAAGCAGGAAGTTCTTGGATGCAGCTCGATTTTGGTTGGACAATTCGATGTTCACCTTGAATTCCTCAAAACTCTTTGAAATCTTGAAGCTTTACAACGCTGAAACCTTGCTCTTTGCAAACTTATTTCGCCATCCTCACCATCGCCCGCTCCACTAATCCTGGAAACAGTTGATACAGCTTCACCGGCACGTGCATCCACCACGGAACGATCAATTCCCTCTTTCCTTTTAAATATCCGCGCAGCGTGGCGCGGGCGATGCGCTCGGCGCTGATGCCGCGAATCGCAGCCGGACGCACCGTCTTCGGTTCGTTCCCTCGAACTGCATTTTGGCTGAAGGCCGTGCGCACGTAACCGGGACAGACGGTGAGTATGTGGATACCGCCTTTTTTCAGCTCGACTCGTGCCGCGTTGCCGATTGCATTCAGGGCAAACTTGCTAGCGCTATAAGCGCCGTGAAACGGTAGTGGGATGTGACCGGCAACGCTGGAGATGTTGATGATCGTGCCGCCACCTTGCTGGCGCATGACCGGGATGACCGCCTGCATCCCCGAGAGCGCGCCGAAGAAGTTGGTTTCGAACAGTTCGTGACAGGTGGGCAGTTCCACCTCTGCGACGGAATCCATCAGTCCGTGGCCGGCGTTATTGATCCAGACGTCAACGCGCTTGAAATGATGCAGCGTGAGTCCGAGAACACGATCGATCTCCTCGGAGTGGCGAACATCGCAAGAAAGCGCGATGGTGCGTTCGGGATAGCCGACGCGCTCGCGGGCGGCCTCGGCCCGCGCCGCATCGCGAGAGAGGAGGACGACGCCTGCTCCTTGCTCCGCAAAAACTTTGGCGATGGCCTCGCCGATGCCCATGGAGGCGCCCGTGACCACGACCACTTTGCCAGTGAGTTCCATGCTCGGGTTGTATTCTCCGCGCTGCAGCAAGTCAAGACGCGAAGGTCATGTCGTGCACGTCCTGTCGTACAATCGAAAAACCGCGCCGCTTGTGCGCTTGGTGGAGAGTTCGTGGCACTGCTCCCGTTGTTCCCGCTGGATGTGGTTCTGCTGCCGGGCAGTCCCCTGCCCCTGCACATTTTCGAGCCACGATATAAGGAGATGATCGGCGAGTGCCTGGCGAGAAATGCGCCATTTGGCGTAGTGCGCGCTTTGGAAGAGGGCATGGCGGAAGTTGGCTGTACGGCTGAGATTGTGAGCGTGACCAAAGAGTATTCCGACGGGCGGATGGACTTGGTCGCGGAAGGCCACAAGCGTTTTGAAGTACTGGAACTGCAGCGGGAACGCGCTTTTCTACAAGCGGAAGTGTTGCTGGTGCCGGATGAACCGGGCGCCGCTGCGGAGGAAGACAAGGCGCGGGCGATTCAGGCTCACCTGGAAATTCTATCGCTGGCGGGAGCGGTGCAGGATTTGTCGGCCGCCGACCAGAGCGCGCTGTCGTTTTATCTCGCCGGATCGCTGCCGCTCGATCTGGATTTCAAGCAGAACCTGTTGGCGATGCGGTCCGAAAGTGAGCGCATTCAGTCCGTAGCTGCTTATCTGGAAAACATTCTTCCCAATCTTCGGCGAGCGGCGAAGACACGTGAGAAGGCCGGAGGCAATGGGCATGCGCGATGAGCGGGAAAGTCGTGCGTGAGGTGTTCGGTGTGAGGTGCGACGTCGGAGCGCTGAGATCCGGGTTCAAAACGCTTGCTCGGCGCGGCGCGTATAATCTTTGAAAGTTTGTTTGTGGGGGGTTCCTTTCATGAGTAGTCTTCCGCGCACACTGGGTGAACTGCGCCGCAGTCATTTTTCCGAAGAGCGTTTGCGCCAACGGCACGTGAAGGACGAGCTTCGCGAGAACCTGGCGGCCCGCCTGCGAACTAATGGCGACGCGCCGGTCTTCGCGGGGATTGTCGGGTACGAAGACACGGTCGTGCCGCAAATCGTCAACGCGATTCTTTCGCGGCATAATTTTATTCTTCTGGGGCTGCGCGGGCAGGCCAAAAGCCGCATCCTGCGGGCCTTGACGACGCTGCTCGATCCGCACATGCCCTACATCTCTGGATGCGAAGTTCACGATAATCCTTACAGTCCGATTTGCCGGCGCTGCCGCGAGGACGTTGCGCGGCTCGGAGATGATACGCCGATCGCTTATCTCTCGCCCAACGACCGTTATGTGGAGAAGCTGGCGACGCCGGACGTGACCATTGCAGATTTGATTGGCGATATCGACCCCATCAAAGCAGCTCGCGGAGGTCACGAACTATCAAGCGAGTTCACGGTGCACTACGGCCTGCTGCCCCGTGCCAATCGCGGAATCTTCGCCATCAACGAACTGCCCGACCTGGCAGGAAAGATTCAGGTGGGATTGTTCAACATCATGCAGGAAGGCGACGTGCAGATTAAGGGCTATCCCATCCGGCTGCCGCTGGATGTGGCTCTGGTGTTCAGCGCGAACCCGGAAGACTACACGGCGCGCGGCAAGATCATTACGCCACTGAAGGATCGCATCGGCTCGGAGATTCGCACGCACTACCCGGCGACGGTGGAGGAAGGCATCGCGATCACCGCGCAAGAAGCCTGGACGCGGCGCAACGGGCACCCTCTGCACCTGCCAAATTATGTGCAGGAGGTAATCGAGCGTGTAGCATTCGCGGCGCGCGAGGACAAGAAGATCGACAAACGCTCGGGCGTGAGCCAGCGCCTGCCCATCTCAGCAATGGAGAATGTCATCTCGAACGCGGAGCGGCGGGCGATTCGCAACGACGAGAAAGTACTGGTGCCGCGCATCAGCGACGTGTATGCGGCGCTGCCGGCGATTACCGGCAAGCTTGAACTCGAATACGAAGGCGAGATGAAGGGCGCCGATCACGTTGGACGCGAGTTGATTCGCGCGGCCATCGCGAAGACCTATGACGAGTATTACACCGGGGCGAACGTGCAGCAGATCGTGCAGTGGTTCGACCTGGGTGGCGAGATTCAATTGTCGGATTCGGTGCCTGCTGTGGACGCGCTGGAGAAGTTGAAGGGCATTCAGGGGTTGGTCGACAAACTCGGTCCGTTGAGCGTTACGCAGAAAGACAGTCCCGAGCAGCAGGTATCGGCAGCGGAGTTCATCCTCGAAGGCCTGCACGCGCACAAGCGCATTGGACGCAGCGAGGAGCGCGTATTTAAGGCTGGAGAGAAGAAACCAGAGCCTGTACGGGAGAAGGGTTTTGAGCCGGACGAAAGACCGTACCGGCAGAGAAGGCAATTTAATTAGGAGCGTCGTTGGTCGTCGGTCGTTGGTTTTAGCTTATGTTGTCCGCGAAACGTATCGTCGAGATCTTCCGTCGAAGGGGTGGCGGCGAGTTCGCCAATCTCGCCGACAAACTAACGTCCGAGCAGTTCGCGTACCTGAAGAATATGGCGGACGGCGAACCGATCCTAGCCAGGATGTGCTCTGAAGACGAGTGGTTCGTCCTCACCATGACGCATCTGGTTACAAGGCGCGCGGGTAAGATCCGGAGAATTTCACTCGGAGAGATCTGCAGCGTCGCCTTTCCTAGGACACACCCTCGCGAGGTTGAGGTATTTAAACGCATCAAATCTGACGGGGGTGACATGGAAATCGGGCTGCAAGATGGCACAACCTTTCGGATGAAAGCTGAGCCCGGCGGCACATATATCGGCCTGATGAACGTTTTAATGCGCTTTGCCAGAATCAATCACAGACAAAGATTGAAAGCCAGCGGCCATGCCGTGTCGCCAACGACCAGCGACCAACGACCAACGACGCAGTCATGAAGAGAATTCGCTATTCAAAATACGTGCCCGACCCGGCCGGCGAAATGAGCATGGAGGATTTGCTCGGTGCGCTGTCGGATTACCTGCTGCAGAGCGGGTTTCAGGAATCGATGTGGTACGAGTTGCCCGAGGGCGAACAGACGCTCGACGAACTGAAGCGGGCCATCGAGCAGGCGCTGATGAATGGCGAAATGTTCGACGAGAATCTGCGCGAGCAGATCGAGCAGATGGCCGCGGACGGCCAACTGGATGAGCTGATCGAAAAGCTGATCGAGCGGATGCAGCAGGAAGATTACATCTCGATCGATCGTCCATATGAAGATCAGCCGCACGACCCGGCGCGGCAATCGAGCGTAGGCGGCCAGACAGGGCAGGCGCAGCAGGCTCGGTTCGAAATCACCGACAAGAGTCTCGACTTTTTGGGCTTCAAGTCGCTGCGCAACTTGCTGGGGTCGCTGGGCAAGTCGAGCTTTGGTCGGCATGACACGCGCGATCTGGCGACCGGCATCGAAACCAGCGGGTCGGCAAAGACCTACGAGTTTGGCGACACGCTGAATCTCGACATCACGGCGACTTTGTCGAGCGCAATTCAGCGCGAGGGATTGACGCTGCCGCTGAACATCGAGTATTCGGATTTGCAAGTGCATCAGTGCGAGTACCAGTCGTCGTGCGCGACCGTGCTAATGCTGGATTGCTCGCACTCCATGATTCTTTATGGCGAAGACCGCTTTACTCCGGCAAAGAAAGTCGCCATGGCGCTTTCGCATTTGATCCGCACGCAGTATCCGGGCGACTCGCTTTCGCTGGTCCTGTTTCACGATTCAGCAGAAGAGATTCCCTTGTCGCAGCTGGCGCGGGTGAAGGTGGGGCCGTACTACACCAACACGCGCGAGGGATTGCGTCTGGCGCAGAGGATCTTGCAGCGGCAAAGAAAAGACATGAAGCAGATCGTGATGATCACCGACGGGAAGCCTTCTGCGCTGACGCTGGAGGATGGACGCATCTACAAGAACGCTTTTGGACTCGATCCGCTGGTTGTGAGCCAGACGCTAGAAGAAGTTTCGAAGTGCAAACGGGCGGGCGTGCTGATCAACACCTTCATGCTGGCGTCGGATTACGGGTTAGTGCAGTTCGTCCAGAAAGTTACAGAAATGTGCCGCGGGAAAGCCTACTTCACGACGCCGTATACGCTGGGGCAGTATTTGCTGATGGATTACATGTCGCGGAAGACCAAGACCATCCATTGATGATTTCAGATTTTTGATTTTTGATTTTTGATTGAAAATCGGAACAGAGTGGCTCTGAGGGTTTTCAATCAACAATCAGAAATCAACAATCATAAATTTCTTCTCTGCCTGGCCCCGGACGAATACGTCCGGGGCTACGTGTTTGCGGTCAACTGCTGATACTCTTTTCTAAGACATGGCGAACTGCATTCGATGTGGGCGGCAGCTTCCTGGGCTGACCTTTGGCAAGAAGATTTGCCAATGGTGTGTGCAGCACGAGGCGGCACAGCGCGGTGAACTTGCGGAGGACGCGCCACAGCCCGTCATGAACGTTCCGTGGGCGCGGCACGAATCAAGCATTAGCGTCACTAACGTGCTCCTCGGCGCTAACGTGATGGTCTTCATCGCGATGGTGCTGGCCAGCGGTCCTTCCCTCGACTTTACCGGACAAGTCATGGTCCATTTTGGCGCCAACTTTGGGCCGTTCACTTTGTCGGGTCAGTGGTGGCGGCTGCTGACTTACATGTTCCTGCATGGCGGCCTGATGCACATCGCGTTCAACATGTGGTGCCTGTGGGATCTGGGGGCGCTCTGCGAATCGCTTTATGGCCGCTGGACCTATGCCGCCATCTATTTCGTTACGGGCATTGCGGCTGGTCTGGCGAGCGTGGCGTGGAATCCCGGTGTGCTGAGCGTGGGCGCATCCGGGGCGATCTTCGGATTGGCTGGGGCTCTGATCTCGTCGTTCTACCTCGGCGAGTTTTCGGTGCCTCGAGTTGCGATCCAAGGAACACTGCGCAGTCTTCTGTTTTTCGTGGGGTTCAACGTGCTGTTTGGAACCATGGTTCCTGGCATCGACAATGCTTGCCATGGCGGCGGACTGCTGAGCGGACTGATCGTAGGAGCGTTGATTGCCCGGCTGGCGCCCCAACATGATCGGCCGCTTCGGCGAGTGGGCGTTTTCTTGTTCATGGTCCTGATCGTGGGCGGCAGCGCGGTAGGGATTTATCGGTGGCGCGGGGCAGGAATTCGTTTCGGCTCAATGATGGAAACGCAAAAGAATCTCGACCGGGCGATTGGCGAACTACAAAAGAAAGTCCAGAAGAACCCGCAGGATGCGTCGGCGCACTACGCGCTGGCGCATGCCTATTTCGCCAAAGGAGAGCTTGCGGACGGAACCAGCCAGTTGAAGCAAGTTATCGATCTCCAGCCACAAAACACTCGGGCTCGGCTGGAACTGGGGGCATCGTACCTGAGGCAGGAGCAGCCGAAACAGGCGCAGGAACAATTTGTGAAAGTGGTGGAGCAGGAACCAGACAACTCGGCTGCGCATGCGGCGCTGGGCGTGGCTTTCGCCGAACAGAATGCTCACCAGTCGGCCATTAACCAATATAAAACTGCACTGCGGCTCGAGCCACAGGTCCCAGGCGTCAATTACCGGCTAGGGATTTCGCAAACCCAGCTGAAGCAATACGACGACGCCATCGCATCCTTTCTCAAAGAGAAGCAATACGGGGACGATGCCGAACTAGAGAATGCTCTGGCCGACGCGTATCAAGCCAAGGGCCTGACTCAGCAGGCGCAAGAGGCTCGCAACAAAGCTGCGCAGTTGGGGAATGGGCAGAGAGATTAGTCGCTGCGACGCACTTCAAGAGTGAGAAAAAGCTTTTCACCGCTGAGGACGCCGAGAACGGCCGCCGGGTTCGCCGAGAAATGCCACGCCTCAAACCATCAACTCAGAACCGCCGCCGAGTTCCTAGATAAACGTCGCGCCCAGACATCAACTCTTCGTGATTTCCCCTACTGCGCGGTACGCCTGGTTGATGGCCTCGTCGGTATACGCATAGGCGCCGGCGTCGGCGTTGGCGATAGCAATGCGGCCGTGGGGCTGGCGCGCCACTTCGCAGGGAGTCTCGCCGCCCTCCAGCCAGAAAGAATCGAACAGGGAGTTGTATTCGTAAGCGTAGCCGTGAGGCCAGCGATTGACGGTGATCGCGGCGATGTCGCGGGCCGGATCGAAGCCGCCAGCGCCGAGCGTCCGCGCCAGTTGTTCGCGAATGTTGCGCTCCATGGTTTCGAACGTGGTGGTATAGAGTTCCATCCTCCCCATGGCATGTTGTTCGCGAGCGGGCCGGCCGGGGTGGCATGCAGCTTTCATCATGTGCACGACAATGGGCTCTTCCGGCTTGCGGGCACAATCGTATCCCCCAATGCTCACCGGTAAATCCAGGTTCACTCCAGTGTGATACATGTGTGGCGCGTAGATGGAGCTGGCGCCGACTTTCTGAAACGAAGTCCAGTCGCGCAGGGCCACGTTGGTGTAAAGCAACGGAACTTTCTGCGCGGAGGCGAGAGCCTGTTTCTGCTTGTCCGGAAGTTCGTCGCAGATGTAGGGGATGACAACGTGCCAGCAGGCAAGAATCGCGTTCTTCGCCTTGGCGGTGTAAACCTTGCCGCCGCGAGCGTAAGTGACTTCGACTTCTTTCGCCGAAGCGGTGTCGCCCAAGTGCTTCACGCGCACGGCCGTGCTGTTCAGGCGAATGCGAACTGGTGAAGACGCCTCGTCGAGCTTGGAATAGTTCGCTTTGGCGAGGACAACATCCGACGAAGAATTGCCGGGGATGGCGGCGGGAATCAGTTGCCGGACCAGAAGGCGCGCAATGGAGGCGTTGCCGTCGGGAAAATGGAAAAAATATTTTTCCGCTTCCGCGTTGGGAATGGCGTCGCGGTTCATCCCCTTGCCGGGCGTGGGATCGAGCTTCATGCCATCGAAGCCGAGCCAGTCGAGTCCCCATGCATCCTGCGCGGATACCGCATCAATGCCTACTCCGAACAGTGGATGCGGAAGCGCCTGGAACAGTTTGACGATGTCCGGGTGGACGCCGGCAATCTCAATCAGAAATTTGGCGTAGCTGATGCGCGCCAGCTTCGCCTTCTTCTCGTCTGAAGTTAAACCGGGAAGATAATCCTTCGGCTCGTTATAGAGGCGTTGCAGGTCGATCCTGGCTTGCTCGGCGAGGGGAGCTTCGGCGAGAAATTGCTTCAGTCGGTTTGGAGAGCGAGGAGATTCTTCTTCGCTCTCGCCTCCGCTGTGCGGACTGGGATTGACGACGAGTTTGTCGGCGCCGAACGTTTCTTTGTTGAAGAAGATTTTGGGGTAGAGACCCTCCGAAGGATAGAGGTTCTTGTCGAAGTATTTGCGATAGGAGCGGACGTCGATGCCCAATTCCTGGATCACGCCCTTGGCAACGGCACTGTAAGGTGCGGGGCTTTCGATGGAAAATGTGCCGCCGAAACCGAGGCGGAAGGCGTTGTTCACGCGAAATTCGTTGCGCTTGGCGTGGCCGCCGAAGTCGTCGTGATTTTCCAGGATGAGGATGCGGGCGTTGCCGCCATTGGCCTTGCGATAGAAGTGAGCGGCGGAGAGACCGCTGATGCCGCCGCCGACGATGATCAGGTCGTAAGTTTCGCGCGTGTCTTCCGGTGTGCCCGCGGAATCCCAGAACGTGCCGTCTCGCAGACTGTGAGCGACTTCAAAGGAACCCGGATGGCTGCCACGCATGCCGGTGAGCGCTGGTGGGTAATAGCCAGGAGAGTTCTCAGGACCAATTGCGGCCTGGCCTGCACCAAGACCAGCGGCGAAGAGCTGCCACGGCATCAGGGCCGCGCCAGCCGTCATCGCTACGCCGTTGAGGAAATCACGGCGCGTGATCTTGCGATGCATTCCCAGTTCCCGGTCCCGTGAATCGTGCACGAACTCCTCCCTAGAGTCTCTGACGCAAGTCTTCGCCCTGAGAGGCGACCTCAGGGACTAAAGCCCTGGTGATCAATGATGCGGGCGGCACGGCTAAAGCCGAGCCGCAACGAACCTAGGAACCGCTGTCGGCTTTTTTCACGGCTAACTCGGCACCTTGGAATCCGATGCGGCTGTGAGTACCGTCGCAGAAGGGTTTGTTGACCGATCCGCCGCAGCGGCACAGCGAAAATGCAGGCTTGCCGCTGAGGTCGTACGGGGTGCCATTGGCGTCGACTAACTCCACCGAACCCTCGGGAGCTTCCACGCGCAACGGGCCATTGGGCCTGACCGTAATTTTTACCTGAGCCATGAATTCAATCCTCCAACCTTACGGGTTTCTAGTAAGGATAAAACCATATCATCAATGCGGGCTGGTTGTCTTGGTGGCGGGCGTCGTGGTCAAGCGTGCCGGGTTCGCGGTTGGGGAACCGAGGCTTCAGGCGGCTTCGGCTCGTGAGGAACGAAGGCTGCGGTAGAGTTGAAGGCAATCGTCGATCATGCGTTTGGTGGTGAAGCGTTCGCGGGCGCGAGTATAGGCGAGTTCAGCGTAGGCGCGGCGCATGGGACGATCGGCATTGAGCATGCCGATATTTTCGGCGAGGCTGGCGGAGTCATTCGTGCGGAAGTACAGAGCCGCGTCTCCCCAGCTTTCGCGGAAGCTTGGAATGTCATTGGCGACGATGGCGCATCGCGAGAATGCAGCTTCCAGAGCAGTGATGCCCAGCGGTTCGTACCGAGCGGTGGCAGCGTAGATGGAGGCGCGGCTGTAGAGTGCGCGCAATTGCGCTTCGGTCTGAGGGCCGCGAATCGCTACCGTGGTCTGTTCGGTGTCGACCTTCACATCGGCGCGAATAGGAATACGTGGCATGGGCACGGTATGTTCGGCACCGACAATACACACTGGGACCGAATACGGATGCTGGGTGAGGAGAAAGACCTGCTTGCTCACGTCAACCAGCCGGCCCACGGCCAGCACGCAGTCGTCTTTGCTCACGTAGGGATTGAAGAAAATGGGGTTGCGCCCCGGGTAAATCACTTCTGCGCGCCGCGGAGGCCGATAACACGCGGAGATGCGATCCAGCATCCAGACAGACGGAGCGATGACTGCATCGGCGCCGGCCAGACCATCGAGCACGGTATTGCGGTACCAAGTCAGGGACCCCTCGGGACGCGGAGCGCGATTGTGGACGGCATGCGTTCGGGTAATCAGATCGCCGTGAGCCATCACCACGCGCGGGACGTCGACCGGCAGGTTGCCGTAGCAAAACTGGTTCAGGTGCAGAACGTCGGGCCGGAGTTCGCGAACCAGGGCTGCGAGGAAGGCGGAGGATTCGGGTAAATCCTGTTCGGCTTCCTGCATCCACTCGAGATGGAAGGCGGTCGGACGGAAGTCGAGGCCGTGCAGGTGGTCCATCCAGGCAGTCTGGTCGGGGAGAGGAATCTCGCCAAAGCTGACCAGGGTGACGCGCACGCCGCGCGTGACCAGTCCGGTCACGAGCTCGCGAGTGTAGGACCAAGCACCCGGGAGCGAATCGGTGGTGACGAGAACGTGCACGAAACCTCCTCGGACTGCGGAAACCGCAACGGACAAGGGTTCCGCTTGCCGAGCGCGTCCATTCTAGTGGGAATTGAGGATAACTGGAAGGGATTTTGCGGGGTATGCGCAATATTTTGCAGGAGCCCAGGATTCGATCAGCAAAAACTCATACCAGCGGGAAAAGCCAGAGCCATAACGGATCATGTAGCGACAGCCGCCTCGGCTGTCCCGCCAGGGCGAAGCCCGGCGGAAGCGAGCATAACCGACCTTGACTTCAGTTCGCCTGCAAGCGGAAGCGGAGCTCGCGGGCCAAGTTGTCTATGGCGCGAATTTTTTCTACGGCGGGGTCGGGGACGTCAGGCACCGACATTGCCAGTTCGCAAGAAAGAAGCATGGCCGTCAGAGTCTCGCGCATGTCGCTGCGCATCTGGTCCTCGACCGCGCGCCGCGCCGCAGCTTCCTCGCGCTTGCGGCGATGCAGCGCTGAGCGCACTTCGCGGACGAGCCGTTCCATTCCCGTAACCGCAAAGTTGAGATAGACGGGAAAAGCGGTGCCCAGATGTTCGATCATCTGATCGCTTTCAACCGGTTCAGTCTCGAGCAAGAACTGGTCGATGACGACGGCAGAGTAGGTTTGTTCCCGCAGGCGGGTGGCAGCCTCCTGCAAGGTCTGGGCCCAGTGAATTTCCAGGCCGGTAGCAGCACGCAAAGCGTCGGCGCACTGCGCGCCTTTAGCGGACGAAGTGATGAGTAGGATCATGTAATTTCAATAGCACGTCTGCCGCCACAGCTAAAGTCTGAGAATATTGCGTTTAGTGAAGACGACCGCGGAACGGCTTCCCGTCGCGGTACTCCAGTTCCAATAGCGAGTTCGAAATCGGCATCAGCTTTGATATTCCTGGGAGGCGTAATCCTTAAGCTTGCGATAGAGGGTGGTCTTTCCGATGCCTAGCAAACGTGCCGCCTGCAACTTGTCGCCGTTGAGTTCTGTGATGGCGCTCAGGATCGTTTGCCTCTCCAGTTCTGCCATGGGAATGATCTTGCCGTGTCCGTTGCCGTTCCCACCGGCGTCGGAGGTGTCGGGAAGCGGCAGATTGGCAACCTCGCGAGGCAGATCGGTGGTGTGGATGAGCGGGCCGCTGGTGAAGGCGTAGGCGCGTTCGAGACAGTTTTCCAGTTCGCGAACATTGCCAGGCCAGTCATAGGCAAGCATGGCCTTGAGAGCATCGTCACTCAGCATTTTTTCCTGACCGGAAGTACGTACCATGCGCTCGAGAAAAAATGCGATCAGCAGGGGAATATCCTGACGCCGCTCGCGGAGGGCGGGGATGCGCAGGCTGAGGACGTTGAGGCGGAAGTAGAGGTCGCGGCGAAACTCCCCTTGCGTGACGGCGTGTTCCAGATCGCGGTTGGTGGCGGCCAGGATGCGCACATTGATGGGCACGCGGCGCGTGCTGCCGACGGGGCGGATTTCTTTTTCCTGAATCGCGCGCAACATTTTGGCTTGCAGGTCGACGGGAAGCTCGCCGACCTCGTCGAGAAACACGGTGCCACCTTCAGCCATGGCCAAGAGTCCGTCCTTGGATTGGTTGGCACCGGTGAACGCCCCTTTGACGTAGCCGAATAGTTCACTTTCGATCAGCGTGGGGACGAGCGATCCGCAGTCCACGGGGATGAAAGGCTTGTCGCGGAACGGTCCAGAATAGTGGATGGAGCGCGCCACCATCTCTTTGCCTGTACCGCTCTCGCCCAGGATTAAGACTGGGTGAACGCTGTTGGCGGCCTTGGCAATAATGCGGTAGAGCTTTTCCATTTCGGGGGCACGGCCGACAATGCCGCCGAATCCCTGCTTGGACTTTACCTTCTCGCGCAGCAGGCGGTTTTCGGATTTCAGCTTTAGGTGGCTTGCCACGCGCTCCAGCAGCATTTTCAGTTCGTCGAGGCTGAAGGGCTTGGTGACGTAGTCATAGGCGCCATTTTTCATGGCCTGCACTGCTGACTGCACGGTGCCGTAACCTGTGACCACGATGACAACGGCTTCCGGACGCCGCTCCTTGATGCGGCGCAAAGCATCCAGACCGCCTGCGCCCGGAAGTCGCAGATCGAGCAGGACGGCGTCGAAGGTTTGCGAGTCAAGCATGCGGAACGCCTGTTCGGCGGAATCGGCCGCGAAGGCTGAGTATCCCAACGACTGCGCGACTTCGCGGCAAGCCTCGCGGATCGATCGTTCATCATCCACGATCAGAAGGTTGAGAAAATTGGCGGCTTCAATTTGCGGTGTCGCCGGTATCGGACTGAGAGCTGCTGACGTCATGGCGTTCATTCCTTTTTTCTTCTTTTGGTAAAACCATTTCCAGGTTCGTATTGGTGCAAAGATCGTTGGCACTCTGCGACTCTAGAACCGCCGGCGGAACAAGCGGCAGAAGCACCGAGACGCGGGTGCCGCGCGCGGGCGCGCTGTCGAGGTGAATGAGGCCGCCGTTGCTGGTTACGATGTCGTAGACAGTCGCCAATCCGAGGCCGGTTCCCTTGCCCGCCTTAGTCGTGAAAAAAGCTTCGAACACGTGCGCGCGGGTGGCGGCATCCATGCCGCTGCCGTTATCTGCCACCACGAAAAGTGCGCACGGCAGCGATGCCGGAGCGCGACTTGCGAGCGTTGATTCAGGGTGGTCCGAGTCGGCGAGCACTTGCACTTTGCAATTGCTGGTTTCCACCGTAATCTCTCCGCCGCCAGGCATTGCATCGCGCGCATTGAGCACCAGGTTGAGCAGGATCTGTTGCGCCTGCGTGGGATCCATCTTGATCAAACCCACGCTGGGATCGAGGTGGAATTGCAGATTGATGTTTTCGCCGATCAGCCGTGACAAAAGCGTGCGCATGCCTTCGATAATCTCGTTGAGGGAAAGCAAGCGGGGTTCGGAACTTGAGGGCCGCGCCACGGCGAGCAACTGGCGCACCAGACCGGCGGCCTGCATGCCGGCATTGCGAATTTCGTCTGCGTATTTGCGCACCCGATGACATGGCTCCAAATGGGCCTTGAGCAGGTCGCAGTACAATAAGATTCCAGTGAGAAGATTGTTGAAGTCGTGGGCGACGCCTCCTGCCAAACGGCCGACTGCTTCCAATTTCTCGGCCTGCTTTAAACGCTGGGCGGCCTGCTGGTCGTGAGGTGCGTCCTCGGCCAGAGCTAGCGCGTAGTCGGAATTTCCGTTTGTGCCGGGCACACGCCATGTGGTCCAGCGCACCGGCCGGCCATCGCCGCCGCCTATGTGGGTGTCGATGTGAAAGCTGTCACATTGCCGGTCGAATAACTCCTCAAACAGACGTTGGCCTTCGGCGCGTTCCTCGGAACAAATGAGGTCGGCAAAACAAAGTGACGGCGAAACTCTCGAGCGGCCCCCGAGCATCTCTTCCAAAGCGGGATTGAGCGCGATCACGTTTCCCTGGCGCTGGCATTGGGCCAGAGCGAACGGAGAACGGTCAAAAAGAGGACACGGTTCCGCTTTTGAACCTCTCGGAATGCATGCGAAGTGAGCGGCAGTGCTCATATCCCTACTTTGCGCGGAAGGATTCCCAGAAGGAAGCGTCAAGTCCCTAGTCCAAGACCTTAGTTTTCCCAAAATGGGATTGATCGGTGGGCGTGACCTCCACTCCAAATTCCATTTCGAGGCCACTATAGAGAATTGACTGCAGGCTTGCTAAGGGCAGATGTCACTAAAACGGGAATAATTTTTGTGGAAAACTTTACCGAAACTGCGGGAGCGATGAATTGCAAGTGCTAATTCGCGGGTAGAGGATGTTTTGCGGCGGCAACGTACACCGGTTCGGTGAGGCGGAAAACCAGCCGACGGCCTTTTTCCAGCCGAATGACGGTCGCCGAGGCGTTCGCGGGTTGTTCTTGGGTTGGTGGCTCTGGGACAGGGCCGGCATTCCCGCCCACGAACAGGCTGGAGGTTTGAATCGCGACGTTCGTTCCTGCGAGATGGATCGACTCGAGCGTCAGACGAAGATAACCGCGATTGCGCTTGAGGTGGGAGGCGCGAGCCGACTCGACGCGTCCGGAGACGATCGCACCTGGCGAAACCATTTGATTGCCATCGATGACGACGGGTTGGTCAACAATCGCCTCGAAGGTGCGGTTCGCGTTCAAGTTCTCAGCGAAAATGGGATTCTTCAGCCGAACCGTAAGCAGGGTTCCGGCAGGAAGATTTTGTGGATCGTGAAACGGAAGCGGCGTCTCAGACTTGGAATCACTCTCCTGGGTGGAGGACGAATCGCTGAGGCCGGCAGTTCTCGCATTTTCGTCGTGGAAAGGCACAGAGTGCTGGTCCGCCGGCGTGCTGCTGTTGCTACCCTGCAGCCCAGCTGGAGGCGAGCAGCCCAGTACGCAGAGTTGCGCCAGCAGGATAGTTCCCATCGTTAAGCCACGACCTGCTCCTTGACGGCTCATCAAAGAAAAACACTCCCTCGTTTCCTAATTGGTGAAGTGGCAACCGGAATACCAGACACAATCTCATTAAATCAATAACTTGGCGATGGCACTTTCGAGGGGGAGTGTAGATTCTGCCGACCGGAGGGTTACCTTTCCCGCGAAACGAACGGGGCAAGAAAAAACGGAGGGCAGGAACTCTGCCCTCCGCGATACGTTTTTGGCTAATTGTTGTGTGTGCCGCTACTTTTTCGTCGCGGGCTTCTTCGCCGTTCGCTTTCTGGGTGCGGGTTTCGTGGTTTTTCTCTCACTTTCGCGGCCGCCGATCAGACTCAAAGCATCGGCTGCGTTGAAGGGGAATTGGCGGACCGACTTCTCAGTTTGGTTCGCGGTTCTCAGCGTGACATCAACGCGGCGGTTGCTGGCCAACTTGATGACTCCAAGCCGCAACAGTGCGCGACGCCGCTCTTCGGTCGTCAGTTCCGGATTGTTCTCCACCGAAGCCCTCACTTCGTCGGTCGTCAGGTTACGCTGCTTGCCATAGGCCACGGTCTCGATCGCGGATTCGGGAATGCCCTGCCCAACCAGATAAGCTTTCACGCTGCCTACTCGGCGTTCCGTGAGCTTTTGGTTGAAGGCGTCTGTACCACGCATATCGGCGTGACCTTCGAGGATCAGGTGAGCGTCGGGCTTGGACTGAAGATAAGTCTTGAAGTCCGTCGCCAGGGCTTGCAGGGTTCGCTGTTGACTTGGGACCAGACCAGCACCCGGACGATCAGTAGCCGGCTGCGCGGTTGGATAGTAAATGCTGTGCAGAGCCAGGCGAGCCTCCAGAACTTCAATCTGAGGATTCGCCGGAGGATTCTCGACCGTGATCTGGGCTGAGCCCTGACTGTTCAGCCCGCGCGAATCGGTACAGGTCGCGGTGACGGAAACGGTGCCAGGTGCGGCGCCATTGGTGCTGAGGGTGGCCGAGTTGCCATTGCCGGTGATCGTGCCGCCGGTGGCTGCCCAATTTGCAACGGAGACAGGAACGCCGTCGGGACTGGTGCAATCGGCCGTCAGCGTCACAGTTCCGCCGGGCTGAACGCTCGTCGGGTTCGCTGACAATGACATGGTTGGCGGATTCTTCGGCGGCAGAGGCTTGACGGTGTAGTTCGCGGAACAACTAGCGACATTGTTCGTTTTAGCCCTGGGATCGGTCACGTGCGCAGTCACCGCATAAGAGCCGGGAGCCACGTTGTTGGTATCGATCGTGGCGGTCGTATCTTTCCCGGTCACTTGACCGCCGTTGGTGCTCCAGTCGTAGGTCACAGAATGCTTGGGATTGAAGTTGCTGGGCGTAACGGTGGCCGTAATCGGTTCCCCGACCATGACTTCGGTGGGCTGCACTGAGCAGGATGCGGTGGGAGGAACGGCCTCGGTGGTGCCGAAGTTGAAGACGATACCAGTGCGAAGTCTCGCGCCTTCAAACGTAGGACGTCGGAGCGAAGCGGCTTCCAGGCCTGCCAGATTGGCGAAATTGTGGCGCGTCCAGACGTAGTCAACGTCAAACAGCCGCCAGGAAAATTTTTTCGAGAAAGGAATGTCCATCCCAGCGCCCAAGATGAGGCCCAATCCGTTGTGGGTGACCGCACCGCCGTCGTAACTCAGCCGATTGAGGCCGGGCATGGCATGAAGGAAGAAATTGAAGGAGTCCGTCCGGACCATAAACCGCGGTCCGGCGGAAGCAGTGAAAACGTTGGCATCCAGGTTGGAGTGCCAGTTGTACCCGAGGTCGCCCTCAATGGCCCAGTAGCGGCTGAAATTTTTGGCCAGGGCACCGCCGAAACCTTTGGGCATATCCGGAATGGCTATCGATACCGGGCTCCCGGGATTACTGCCAGCAGCGGGAACGTGGTCGCCATCTGATTGCTGATATTGATAACCGATGAAAGCGTCCCACTTGGGGTAGGAATCACTTTGAGCAAATCCGGCAGTCGACAATAAACCCAGTACGATCAGAACTGCGAGGCAAGGCGTAAACAAGCGATAACCGCATGCAGGATGGTTGACTAACATGAAATCCTCCGAAATGTTTGTGCGGAACAAGGAAACGAGACGTTCATGAGAAACAGAAACTGCCTACCAGAGCGGTGGAAACACGAGGTGATTGTGCGAAACGAGAAATTCTATCGTACCCAGCGCTTAAAGCGAAAGTATAGACTCGTAGACTCGCCGTGTTAGGCAACGCGGGAACGCGGTTCTGTCTCAAATTGAAACCCGCAATGGTCGGTTCGGCGAAATCCTGACAGATGCCTATCGAGACCTTGCCGTGTGGGAAGCTAGCCGCGTATCGTGAGAGTTCAGCGAGTCGATGGGTCCTTGGGCATTCGGATCAAGGCCGCCGGACAGCCCGCATAAAACCACATCCATGAGCCACGAAAAAATACTGATTGTCGAAGACGAAGAGAACGAGCGATCGGGACTGGCGGAACTTGTGTCCTCCTGGGGATTTCGGGTGGAGACGGCACGGGATGGCGCGGAAGGTCTGGAAAAGGCGACGCAATGGGTGCCGTCGATTGTTATCACCGACCTCAAAATGCCGCGCATGGGAGGGCTCGAACTGCTGGGCCACCTTGCGGAACAGGCTACGACGATCGCCGTGATTTTGGTGACCGCTCAAGGAACTATCGACAGCGCCGTGCAGGCGATGCGGATGGGGGCCTACGATTACATTACGAAGCCGATCGATACCAACCGGCTGCGAACGATGCTAGGGAACGCGTCGGCTCTGCTGGGGACGCGCGCCGAACTGGAGGCTACGCGGCGCCGATTGCGGGACGTGGGATCGCTGGGCCGATTAAATGGCGCGTCACGCAAGATGCAGGAGATCTTCCGGCTGATTGAAATGGTAGCGCCCAGCACGGCGTCGGTATTAATCACAGGCGCGAGCGGCACGGGGAAAGAGCTGGTGGCGCGCACGATTCATGAACTCAGTCCGCGAAAGGATCGGCCATTCGTGGCGATTAACTGCGCGGCCATCCCGGAGACATTGATGGAGAGCGAAATCTTCGGCCACGAAAAAGGAGCGTTCACCGGAGCTTTGGAACGTCGCACCGGTTGCTTCGAACTGGCCGAAGGGGGAACATTGCTGCTGGATGAAATTGGTGAGATGCCGATCGGAACCCAGGCCAAGTTGTTGCGCGTTCTGGAAGACCGGAAACTGCGGCGTCTAGGCAGCAAGGTGGAAACATCGGTGGATGTGCGAGTGCTCGCGGCCACGAATAAAGTGCCAGACGAAGCGGTCTCACGGGGCGAGATTCGCAGCGATCTCTATTATCGGCTGAACGTGTTCAACATCCATATGCCGCCTTTGCGCGAGCATAAAGAGGACATCACCAGTCTGGTGGAGCTTTTGCTGGCTGAGATGAGCGCCAAGCACGGTCGCAAGGTTGCCGCCGTGAGTGAGGCTGTGCTGAACCAGTTCAATCAGTATTCCTGGCCGGGCAATGTGCGCGAACTGCGCAATACGATCGAACGGGCGGTGATTGTTTGCGACGCGGGAGTGATTGAAACCAAGCATCTGCCGCCGGGATTTGGCCAGGCTCCACTGCGGACCGCGGCCAACGATCCCGATGCGGTGCGGCTGGGTGTGGGTACGACCGTGGAAGAGGCCGAGAAGATGTTGATTCTAAAGACGCTGGAAGCAACCAGCAATAACAAGACGCGGGCCGCGGAAATACTGGGAATCAGCCTGAAAACACTTCATAATAAGTTGAAGGAATACGGCAGCGCCGCGGAAACAGTTCCCGGCAAAGAGGAAGTGCCCAGCAGCTAAGGCTTCCTCGCATAGTTGTGGATCGAGTTCCCTCCTTTCGCTTTCATGTTGCGACGAAAAACCATCATCGTGCTGGTCATCACTCTGATGGTGACGACCCTGGTTACAGCGTTCTCGGTGCTGTACATCTCGCAAATTCTGCGGCTGCGCATCACCAATGCGAGGGATACGGCAATCAGCCTGACGCACCAGTTGGCCTATGCCGCTTCCAACGCCGTGCCGGACTTCAGCAGCACATCCATCGACACCAGCAATCCGGCCGCGGTCCGGCGAGCATTGGCCGATTATGTGCAGACCGATGTCGCCCTCAATAATCTCCTTCAATCCGATCCCGGCGATTGGCGCTTCATTTACGACGTATCGATCGTGGACGTCAATGGCAGGGCATTGCTCCATACCAATGCCAGCATGGTCGGCAAAGTGATTCCCAAGCGGCCCGACTTCCAGGACGTAGTCAATGCCCGCTTCCGTGAGCAGATGCGACTGGTGTTCAGTCCGGCTGAGGTTTACGACGTAACTTATCCTCTGGACCTGAACGGAGAGCCTTTCGGCACGATTCGCATCGGCGTGCAAACCGTTTTTTTGAAGAGCGAGGTGCAGTCCCGGCTGATGAGATCGGCCTATGTTTCAGTGACGCTGATCTTCGTATCTCTGTTTCTGGCTGCGGGAATTTCCAACCTGGCGCTGGGTCCGCTGAAAAAGATCAGCCGCAATCTTGATAGTGTGAGCGCCGGGGACGCCGAAGCGCTCTACGGAGATGAGTCCAAGCATGACGAATATGGACTGGTCTCGCTGAAAATTGCGAACCTGGGGCGGCAGATTCGAGACAGCCGGGAAATTTTCTCGGCGCTCAAGGACAACGTCGATCAGCTCATGTCGAAACTGCAAGACGGCTTGATGCTGTTTGCGCGCGACTCGCGAGTGGTGCTGGTGAGCGCTCCGGTGGAAGCTTTCCTCGGGCGTCCTCGGGCGGAACTTCTTGGACGTACAGTGCATGAAGTGTTTGACCGCGATTCCCTTCTGGGCAGGGCGCTGCTCGAAGCCTTCGAGCGGAGGCGTCCTTTCTCACAGCGGGAGTTTGCGGCGGCAGAGGGAAAGCGCGTGCAAGTATCGCTCGACTTCGTGCAGGAAAGAAATTCGCAGATTGGAGCTCTTCTGATCATGCGCGACACGGAATCGGTGCGGCGCATTGGCGACGAGATTGAAATGTCCCGCCGCCTTTCCGCCAGCGGACGCCTGACCCGTGGCGTAGCCCACGAAGTGAAGAATCCAATTAATGCGATCGTGCTCCACCTGCAACTTTTGCGGAACAAACTGGCGGAGCAGGAGCCGGACACGAGCCGCCACATGGACATTATCGATACCGAAATCCGCCGCTTGGATCGCGTGGTGCAGACCCTGGTCGACTTCACCCGGCCGCGCGATCTCCATCTGGAGGAAGTGGACCTGCGCCGGCTGATGGAAGAAGTGGCGCAACTGGCTGCGCCCGATGCCGAGCAGCATGGCGTCACCATCGAACGCCAGATGCCGGAGCAGCGATTGCCGATCAAGGTCGACGTCGATCTGATGAAACAGGCTCTGCTCAATGTCGTGATCAACGGGGTTCAGGCGATGCCCCAAGGGGGGCTGCTCGCGATTTCAGCGCGTCGGGAAAACAATGCCGTGGTGGCCGAAATCCGCGACGAAGGCGCCGGAATTCCTCAAGATATGCACGACAAAATCTTCGAACTCTATTTCACAACCAAGAAAGAAGGCAGCGGCATCGGGCTGGCGCAGACCTATCAGATTTTGCAATGGCATTACGGCTCCGTGGACTTTGAATCCAGTGAAGGCGGAACGGTTTTTCGATTTCATATTCCGTCACCGGGAGGAGCGCAGGACGGTGGCAGTGAGTATGCCGATGACGCACATATGGATAGGGCAAAGATTATTTCGTAGAAACGTTTGGGGTCGAGCGGCCGGCTGTGAAGAAGAATCGTGATGTCGTTGCTTCGCGGCGACACTCAAGAGGTTAAAATCAGGTTGTGTCGCGGTAGATTGTTTGGGGTCCGGTTATGAATCTGGGAGCAATTCTTCTTGTCAGCATTTTTTGCACGCAATCGGCTCTGCTGGTGGCGAGGGACCAGACCGCTCCGCCCTCAGCTCCGACGAATACCGCGGGAACGCAGGGGCAAGGCGGAACGCAGTCGTCGCCGAGCACCCCCCAGACGCCGTCCGCTGCTCCGGACAAAACCGCGGCAGGTCAGAGTCCAACCAAGACAAAGAAGCGGCGGCCGCCGAAGAAGAAAGCAGTTTCAGACAACTGCGGTAGTGTTCCGGCTGCTCCAGCCAACTCGGCCTCGGGAACTCCAGCGCCTTCAGATTCAACTACCACAGGAAACGCGGCTACTTCTGGAACTGCAAGTACGAAGACCGACTGTCTTCCATCGAAAGTAATCGTGAGGCAAGGAGGAACATCCGACACGAGCATTCAGTTGGCGGGAGCGGAACCAGGCACTACCTCGACCCAACGCAATACCGCCAATCAAATGTTAGCGGCGACAGAATCCAACCTGAAGAAAATCGCCGGGCAGCAACTCAGCTCCAATCAGCAGGACATGGTGAGTCAGATCCGCCAGTTCATGGAACAATCGAAGGCCGCGGAGGGAGATGGGGATCTGGACCGCGCCCGCACTCTGGCGTGGAAAGCTCAAGTGCTCTCCGAAGAATTAGTTAAGCCTGCACAATAACCCAATTCCAACGCTGTAACCGCCGTCGTTCAAGGCGCCGCTTCTCCCAGACGATCTTCTCTCTGCGAACTCCATTTTTCTTAGCGAACTCTGCGTTCAAAAGCTTTTAACCGCAGTCGCATATGCCGACGAGTCGGCGCGACAAAATGAAAATCGGGCATACGCCTTTGATCTTCCGTGGCCGCCTCAAGGGCAGAGGACACGGAGGAACATGGGGAACTCTGCAAATCACTTCCCTTTCGCTCTTGCGCTGTTGACTTTCGCCAGCAGCTCTTGCGACATGGGCTGCAGTGGGCCCGGAATTTTCACCGCCTCGGTTAACACCTCGCGGGCCTCGGTCAACTTGTTCAACTTTCCGTAGGCGAAGCCTAATCCATAAAGGGCCCGGGCATATTGCTGATCGTCCTGTCCTTTCAGCAAAACCGCGGCGGCCTTAAGGTCAGGAATTGCGGCAACGGATTTATCCTGCTTCAAGTTAGCCCACCCGATGGTGTTGTGCGCGACTCCCGCAGAAAGTTTCCGCGATTTATCAGCGTCGGGAGCGTCCGGCTTCGCGACCTCGATGGCTTTTTGCGCGTAGGTGATCGCCTTGGCGGCGCTTCCCGGCTTGGGATCGTCAGCGTAGGAACCTGCGAGCAACAGCAAAGCTGTGAGCGAGTTGGGATTCGCCGCCAGAATCTTTTCCCCGAATGAGACGAGCCGGGCTGAATCGTTCAACTGGCCGGGACCAAGCGTGTACATGGCGTAATTCGAAACCTGCTCTTGAAATTTCGAGTCGGGATAGCCCTCGGTGAATTTTTCTATTTCCGACATGCGGCTCTTTGGGTCGGTCTCGCTGGTAATCGCGTTGAAGCCGGAGGTCTCCAAAAAATCGCAGCTGTTTTGCGTGGCAGATTTTTCATCATTCACTTGTCGAGCGAAGTCGTCGTCGCTCATGCCCTCCGGTTTGGGCTGCTTGGCAATGCCACGGCAAACCTCGCCACCGCGCGCGGCGTAATCCATCAGCTTGGCGTTGTTTTTAGCTTGCTGCGCGATGCTGGCCTGCGACACCAGAATGTCCAGATTGTGAGGAGACCCGGCCAGGGCCTTGTCGCCATAGTCGAGCGCGGTTTGGACGTCACCTTTGGCTTGGTAGGCCTGCGAAATCTGCCAGTTTCCGTAGGCTACCGCCGCGGGATTCGACGAAAATTTCTGCACGAAGTCTTCGTACATGCCGAGTTTTTTCTGCGCATCCTGCTCGTTGGAAATGGCTTGCAGGGCGTGATCTTCATCGGTACCAGCCGCAATCGTGATGCGATCGACCTGAGCGACGGCGGGGCAGATAAGAATTGTGCAAGCGAGGAAAGAAACAAACAGGACAACCAGCATGCGCGAAGCGCTGCAGCGTTTCATAAACGCCTCCGGGACAGGTGGGAAATTGAGGCCTTAACCTTCGAGCAGGCGAATCGTAGCGCTGAACGCCGCTGTACGCAAGGGCGGAGATCACCTGGCCCGACAGAAGGGGTCTATCACGGAGACACGGAGAAAAGCAGAAGCAGAGAAACAAATCCAAGCATCCATTCATCCCGATTGCGATCAACGGTGCACGCCGGGCCGATTGGGTTCCCATTTTCGTTCCTCCGTTCCTCCGTGGCTCCGTGCCTCCGTGGTGAATTCCAGACGTGGTGAATTCCAGACGTTCTCAACTTCGGCTAAAGTAGAAAGATGCGTGCCATCCTGAGCCAGCGACCGTTGCGATTCGTGTTCGCGGCCAACATGGTTTCCATGTTGGGCAGCGGGATGAACGCGGCTGCGGTGGCCTGGTACATTCTGCAGGCGACGCACTCCGAGCAGGCACTCGGCACGCTGGCGGTGTTGCAGACGATTCCTGCCATGCTCATGCTTCCCTTCACCGGCGTCATTATCGACCGGGAAGACCGGCGGCGGCTGGTCATGTGGCTCGACGCAGCGCGCGCTCTGATCATTGTGACCGTGGCGATCTTGGCCTTCCGGCATCGCGTGCAGATTTGGCAGCTCTACTTGATGAACACGCTGGTGGCCGCCGGCTTCTGGATGTTCTGGCCAACCATCACCGCGCTCATTCAGGAACTCACGCCAGAAGACCGGTTCGTGCACTCGAACACATTCCTTATGGCCGGTGTGCAGGGCGGATGGCTCCTCGCCGGGTCACTTGTCGGCTTCATGTACAACCACATCGGCTTGGGCGGCGTGTTGCTGATCGACGTTTCCACCTACGTGGTTTCGTTCCTCTGCTACTTCGCCGTCCGCAAGGGACGTCACGTGGTCCTGCGCCCGGAAGAAATTCGGACCGACATCCGCGCCGCCGAAAGCCAACTGCACCACTTCTGGCTCGACATGCGCGAGGGTCTGCACTTCCTGCGCGATCACCGTGCGGCGGTAATGCTCGGAATTAGTTGGGCGCTGTTCCTGGGGGCAATGACGACTGGCGGTGTGGTTACACCCTCGCTCAGCGAGCGCGTGTTTCATGCCGGGCCAGTAGGATACGGCTGGCTCAGCGCGGGATGGGGTACGGGAGCATTCATTAGCGTGCTCTACACGCCATGGGCGATTGCGTATCTGGGAGGCCGCCGTGCGACTGCGTTCTCCATGGCCCTGCTTTCGGTTGTTATGATCTGCGCTCCAGTCTCCGGGTTCCTGGTTTTGGGAATTGCTGCTTACTTCGTGATGGGTTCGGCGCGCGGTGTGGGCGGCGTAGCCATGAATACGAGCCTGATGGAAATGGTGCCCAAACATTTAATGGGACGCGTGCAGAATAGCTATAACTTTGTCGGAACAGTTCTGCAGATCGTCCTCGCCCTAAGCGTAGGTGCAGTGGCGCACCGCATAAGTCTCGTGGGAGGGTTCGCGATTCTCGCGTGTGTGTATGGCTTGTCGTTCGTGGCGGCCAGCTGGCCCGTCAATGCACCAGTAGCCGAAGAGATCGCCGCCAAATGAATGGTCAGACGGGTGCCCCACTTCTCGCGTTCTTTGCGAGAAGTAATGTCAGACGGGTGCCCCATTTCTCGCGTTCTTCGCGAGAAGTAATGTCAGACGGGTGCCCCATTTCTCGCGTTCTTCGCGAGAAGTAATGTCAGACGGGTGCCCCATTTCTCGCGTTCTTCGCGAGAAGTAATGTCAGACGGGTGCCCCATTTCTCGCGTTCTTCGCGAGAAGTGGGGATTTTTGACTGCCGACTTGACTAACAACGAGAGTGGGCACAAGACGGCAAGCCAGTCTCCGTGGTCAACTACCGCCTCCGACTGTTATTCTTTTCCATTCCTAAGGAGCCGACATGTCCGCTGATTTGCAAGGCCGTAATGGCGTGGTGTTTGGCGTAGCAAATAAGCGATCAATCGCATGGTCGATTGCGCAAGGGCTGCACGCCGCCGGCATGAAGCTGGCCATCACCTACCAGAACGAGCGCCTGGAGCAGGAAGCGAAGGACCTCATTCTGTCGCTGCCCGGAGCCGAGGCTTACATGTGCGACGTCTCCAAGGACGATGAGATCGCGCGCCTCTTCAGCACACTGAAAGAGCGCCACGGCAAGTTGCACGCGCTGGTGCATTCCGTGGCGTACGCTCCTGCTGATGAACTGAAGGGCGACTTCACCAACACCACGCGCGAAGGCTTTCGAGTCGCAATGGATGTGAGCGTCTACTCGCTGATTGCTGTCGCTCGGGCCGCCGCTCCACTGATGGAAGACGGCGGCTCGATCATGACGATGACGTATTACGCATCGGAAAAAGTCGTTCCCCGCTATAACGTGATGGCCGTCGCCAAAGCCGGACTGGAATGCTCGGTGCGCTATCTCGCCTACGAATTGGGGAAGAAAAAGATTCGGGTGAACGCCATTTCCGCCGGCCCGATCAAAACGCTGGCCGCGCGCGGCATCTCCGGTTTGAGCGACATGCTGAAATCTCATGCCGAGCGTGCGCCACTAGGACGCAATGTCGAAGTCGCGGAAGTCGGAAACACGGGAGTTTTCCTCGCATCCGACGCCAGCAGCGGCATCACGGGCGAAGTGATCTACGTGGACTGCGGCTACAACATCATGGGCTTCTAAGGCGGCTCACGTAGGGACAGCCGCCTCGGCTGTCCGTCAGATTTTGTGTAGGGACAGCCCTCGGCTGTCCAGCCGCAGTATGTTGGGACAGCCGCCCTCGGCTGTCCAGCGGCGCAGTAACTGGAGCGAGAAGCCGGGCCTTGCCCGGCTGGACAGCCGAGGGCGGCTGTCCCCACATAAAGTCCCAGCAGTTTTCCACACAACTTTATTTTTAAAATGTGACCAACAACCTTTACTGAGAATTTCAGTTCGGGCAATCTGGTGAGCGTAGGGCCCGGATGCAACGACGCGCAGTCCTAGGAAACTCGCGACCCCCGCAACCTCCCCACGTGAGTGAGGGACAGCCAGGGACATCCGAAAGCCAGGGTGCAGCAGAACAGCAAACCCGAATTGCTCGGGATCTGGCACCCGCTGTGGGAGTGATCACTCCTGACGTTTTAAGTGGCAACGGCAAGTGAGATCAGCAAGTGAACGGCCGCCAAAGCCTGCCCTGAGCGGAGTCGAAGGGCGGCGAAAGAATACAGCCCATGCCGTAAGGCGTGGGGTAGGAGTTGAAGAAAAACCAAGCCCCGCGAGGGGCGAAAGAAAAAGTACAGCACAGTCTCAGAGGACCCAGCCGGCAATTGCGTAAAGCCGAGGCTTCCCTTGTGCTCGCCCGCGCAGGATGAACCATCGTGGAATGAACCATCGTGGAATAATACTGTCCATGCGTAATCGACGCCTTGCGTTCGCCTTCTTCGCCGCAGCAATCCTGTTTTCGATGATGCGGGAATGGAGCCCCCGCTCGCCTGCTCGCGAATCCTGGTCGACCGGACACCCCCGTCAGGCGCGAGCAATGAGTGAAATCGAGATGTTACAACAGCCGGTTAGTTTAGGAGCCTTGTGTCGATTTCGCCGAACTCGCTTCAACGCCCCAAGAATCCGCGACTAGCGTTGACGAGACGGCGGTAATGAATTATTCTCTCGGCGACCAAACTGATCTAGCACCCGCTCGGAATTGAACATCCAAGGGAGGGGCAATGCTACATGACTTAGACGAGCATCTGCGCGGGCTCATTGTTTGGGGGCTTCTCATGTTGGCATTAAGCAGAACCGTGGCGGCTCAAAAGGGTACTGCCCCGAATGGTTACTATCCAGCCAACTACAATGGAGCGACATTCACGGGAAAGGTAGTGCAGACTACCGACGAAACCATCACATTGAACTACGCTCACGGAAGCAAGACGGATACGTTCGAAGCCTACGCCACCGCCCCATGCAATTTGCCATCAACCAAAACGACGACCCAGCCGATGCCGTTATCGAAGGTACAAACGGGTGCCGTCGTTACATTGTTTTATGAGACCAAGGAGATCAAGGTTGACGGTAAGAAGCAAAAGAAGAATGAAGTTATTGGAATTGTGTTTCTCGAAGAAAATGGCAGGAAGATAAAAGAGGAGCATCAAGCACTCTTTTACTGCGTCCCTGGACCACGCAAATTGGATTTCATGACATTCCAGCAATGAGTACCCGCTCGCCCTCCGGTGAATCTCTTCGCTTAGTACCACTGGCGTTTACGGGCCATCACTCAGAACCCATCAGGAAACGATCTCCAGAGCTATCCTCTCACCTCGATCCGCCGGTCGTTCTCGCCCGCGCGCTCCAGCGCAATCTCCACATCCCGCTCGCGCAACAGTCGCGGAAACTTTTCTCCCCACTCGATCAGCAGGATGCTCTTGTCATCACGCAGGTCGTCGAGAGCGAGAGTTTCCAATTCCCGCTGCGTGTCGATGCGGTAGAGATCGATGTGGTAGAGATTGGCTCGCGGTCCACGATACTCGTGCACCAGCGTGAAAGTGGGGCTGGTGACGTCTTCCTCGGATGCGGCCTCGAAGGCGGCCGCAATTCCCTTGACCAGCGTGGTTTTGCCGGCTCCAAGATCGCCGCGCAGCAGCACTAATTTCGGAGGGGCGAGCAATTCTTTCAGCGTGCGGCCAAAGGCAATGGTTTCCTCAGCGGAATGCGTGGTGATTTCGCGGAGAAGTTCTTTCGCCTTGGTCTCGGCGTTCACAGGGACAGTATAGCGGGAGTGATCGAGACGCTTGCTTCGAAAGCAAGTGGCCAGTGGTTAGTGGTTAGTGGCCCGCAGATGATAGCCAGGGCTTTACTAGTCACTGACCACTGACCAGTACTGTCCGGTTAAAAGTCTAATAGACGCAATTGGTTATGAGATTCAGCTTCCATAAGTCGGCCTCCACCTTGCGAAAAGGCTTGCTGGATGCTCGTTTTCTCGAACGGCGACACGCTCAGAATCTGCAGTATGGTGGAAAGCTTCGCCGCCAGATGGAGCCGCTTGCGCACGATGGCCACCAGCAGATAACTGCAGACGGCGATCCAGATTTGCGTCTTCACCGCGTTCTCCGAGGTTCCGTAAAAGGCCTTGACGCGGAGATTCTGTTTGATCCACTTGAAAAACAACTCGACCTGCCAGCGCCGGCGATACAGTTCGGCGATCACCGGCGCGGGCAACACGAAATTGTTGGTCAGAAACACCAGCCGCCGCTGGTGTTCGGCGTCCCAGTAGCGAATGCGCCGCAGCCGGGCGGGATAGCCGCGCGCCGTGTAGAACCACACCAGTGCGATGGTTTGGTCGCACTGCACGCCCGTGGCTTTGTCCACGGGGTGCGACGCCAGCCGGGTAAAGCGGAAGTTCTTGCGCGCCCGAGTGACGAAGAAGGCTCCGTGCTCGGTCCAGCGATAGAGCCGCTGGAAATCGAGATAGGCGCGGTCCATCACGTAGAACGCGCCCGCCTCGGGGGTGAGTGCATCCAGCAGATTCACGTCGTGTACCTGCGCCGCTGTGACCCGGATAAACGTGGGGATGGAGCCGCGCAGGTCGAGCAGCGTGTGCAGTTTGAGCGCGTGCTGGGCCGACTTGTAGCGCGCCCAGGGAAACAAGGTCATGCACAGATCGATGATGGTGGAATCCAGGGCGTACACCGCGCTGGCCAAATCCAGCCCCAGATCTTCGTGGCCATAAAGCTGCCGCGCCTCGGCGATCAGCACAGCGGCGAAGTCGGCATAGATGCGCCAGTCGCGGCTTTCGTTGGCATCGGCCAGAGTGCTGCGCGACACCGTACCGCGAATGCCCAAGTGATAAAGTCGACGGTCCTGCGAGCGCAGGCAGGCCACGATGTCGCGCAGACTCTCGCGGAAGGTCAACTGGGCGAACGCCATGCACAGAAACTGGTCCCAGCAGGAAAAACTTCGCACCCGGTAGTTGCCGCCATAGCGCTGCACGCACTTGCGAAACTCGTGAGTGGGAAGATGGTCCATCAGCTGCGCGAACAGAGATTGTCCAAGGTTCATGGTGATCGCCATTCAAATCGATCACACTCCCTCGCGCACCTAAGTTCCGATATACCATTGATTTATAACCGTTCACCGAATTCTTAACCGGACAGTACTGACCACTGACCACTGACCACTGATCACTGCTCTGGCTTGGCTGTCGCTACGTGATTGCTAGTGCGTGGAAAAGGCGCTCGACTTCAGGCCCATCGAACTGCGATCGACTACGTGGTCGAGCGAGGTGCGCAGGCGGCGATGGTCGTCGTCCTCAAGCGCGACGAAGCGGAAGGGTTGCAGCACTCCGCTCGGCATCTGCCGCATGGGACTGAGAACCTCCGCCATGCCGTGGACGGGGCCGGACTGTGTCTGAAAAGCTACTTCGACGAAGTCGCCTTGCGCCAGACATTGCGCCAACTGCAGCAGGCCACCGGTAATGGAAATGGTTTGGAGTTTAGCTTTTGTGCGGCGGCCGTCTTCTAATCGGATCGCAGCCAGCACAGAATCGCCAAGCTGGACCCGGGCCGCGCGCCGGGAAGGGTGCGGTTGGGGGAAGTGGGTCATACAGGATGACTATGGCACTGGCCCGTATCGAGTAACAGATTACTCAAGGCCCTTGTCCGAATTCCGCGCGGGAAGCGGCAAGTGGTCACGCCGAGACCTTGCCCTGTGAAAGGGTTAGCGAGTATTAACTACTTGATTAATGTACTCGCGCGAATTTACCGCGATACTTCGCCATCGGTACGAGAGAGACGTTTCGATTTACTATGGTTGACTGATTTCAACGCAGGAGGCCTCATGATCCGAATTGCGTCTATCGTTTTGTTCTGCGCATTTTTCTTTCAGCCAGCATTCGCGGCATCGCCCGCACCGGCGCCACTGCGGGTGGGTATCGTTGGATTGGTGCACGGACATGTACACGGATTTCTCGCCCAGTCCCGTCACAGCCCGGAGATCGAAATCGTCGGCGTCGCCGAGCCAGATGCGCGCCTGCTTTCGCAAGCGGGAAAACGATACGGCTTCGATCCATCCATTCTGTTTTCCAGCCTCGAGGACATGATTGCCAAAGCGCATCCGCAGGCCGTTCTCGTCTACACCAACACTTACGATCACCGGCGCGTCGTGGAAACCTGCGCCCGGCACGGAGTTTCCGTCGTCATGGAAAAGCCGCTGGCGGTCAGTCTCGAAGATGCCCTGGCGATCCAGAAGGCTGCGCACGACGGAAAGATTCAAGTGCTGGTGAATTACGAAACTTCCTGGTACCGCAGCAATCACGCGGCGTACGATCTGGTGCACGAAGGAGCGTTGGGCGACGTGCGCAAAGTAGTGGTGCACGACGGACACAGCGGACCGAAAGAAATTGGGGTCGAACCGGAGTTTCTCGCGTGGTTGACCGATCCGAAACTGAATGGCGCAGGCGCGCTATTCGACTTCGGATGTTACGGCGCCGACCTGATGACCTGGTTGATGGATGGCCAACGCCCGCAGACGGTCACCGCGGTCACGCAGCAAATCAAGCCGCAGATTTATACGCACGTCGACGATGAAGCCACAATCATCCTCACATATCCGAAGGCGCAGGCAATTATTCAAGCTTCCTGGAATTGGCCTTTCGACCGCAAAGACATGGAAGTCTACGGGCAGACGGGATATGCGATTACGGTGAAGCGGGACGATATTCACGTGCGTCGAAAGGGAGAGAATGCCGATCAACAGATCGCCGCTAAGCCCGTGCCTGCGCCCTACGATAACGAATTGTCGTACGTGCGGGCGGTCATTGCGGATGGAGCGAAACCGGATGCGCTGTCGTCGCTCGACACGAATGTGACAGTGACCGAGATTCTCGATGCGGCGCGGCGCTCGGCAGCAGAAGGAAAAACGATCAGGCTGTCGGCCTCAAGGTAGAGACCGGTCTAGCCCCAGCTTACAAATTTTTCTTGCGCGCTCCGCTGCGCGCGGTGGAAGGCTTCGGGCAAGCCTTGCAGCAGGTCGGTCGCGACCATTGAATGTTCTCCGACACTCGGGAGCATAACATCGCCGGCGAGGCCATGCAGATGCACTGCGGCAATTACAGCCAATAACGCGTCGTTCGGGTGTTGCGCGATCATACCTGCGACCATGCCGGTGAGAATGTCGCCGGTGCCTCCGGTCGACATCCCGGGATTGCCCGTGGTATTGACCCAAACTTCGCCATCCGGCTGAACCACCAGCGTGCGGTTGCCCTTGAGTACGACTATCAAATCATGCTCGCGGGCGAACTTGCGCGCGACGCCGAGGCGATCTTTCTGCACATCGGCCACGGAACCTCCAACCAACCGCGCCATCTCGCCCGGATGCGGCGTGATCACGAGCAGACGCCCCTTTCCTCGCAGTTCGTCGATGCGACCCTGGAACGCGTTCAGCCCGTCCGCATCGAGGAGGATGGAGACATCCATCTGGCTTATCAAACTCCGCACGAGCTGGGACGTCTCGGCAAATTGCGAAATTCCCGGACCAATTGCGAGCACGCTTTTGCCCTTCGCGACCGCCTGCAGTCGTTCGAAGGCAGAGTTCGCAATTGTTCCCTCGCTGGTCTCTGCCAGCGGCTCGGTCATCAATTCGGGATGAAATCCTGCAACGGTGGGGAGCACGGACTCCGCCGTGGCCACAGTGGATAGCCCGGCGCCAGTTCGTAGCGCCGACATTCCCGCCATTGCAACCGAACCCGCCTTGCCCCGAGATCCGCCGACGATAAGTACGTGGCCGTAATTACCCTTATTCGAATCAGCCGGACGCGGCCCGATCAGCGCCGCGAAATCGCGAGGAGTGATCACGTTGAGTTGCAGCGCCGAAACAATCGCCTCTTCAGGTGAGCCGATTTGCGCGACGTAAGTTGGCCCCTTAGCCAGCGAGCTGAAAACGTGCGCGGGGCGCGGCGCCGTGAAGGTAATGATCGAATCAGCCCGCGCGATAATTCCTTGCTGCGGAGCCATCGCGTCCGCATCGGCGCCGGAGGGAATGTCGACCGCAACCACGGGAACCTCAGTCGTATTCAGAAAGGCGATGGCATCGGCGTAGAGGCCAGTGACCGGCGGCTTAAAGCCGGTGCCGAGAATCGCATCGAGATATAAATCTGCCGGCAAAGCAAGCCGCACTTGCTCACCCTTGAAATCTTCGCTGGAGTGGACGACGACCGCCGGGATGAGAAGCTTTTCAAACATCGCGGCCGCGTCGCCCCTCAGGTCCACGCGATCGGCCAGCAGGATGACTTGGACCGTCTTACCCGCTTCATGCAGCTGCCGTGCGGCGACGAATCCATCTCCGCCGTTGTTGCCTTTACCGCAAAAAACGACGATCTTCTCAGCCGCGGGGTAATGCGAAAGCACATGCTGGGCCACCGCGGCCCCCGCATTTTCCATCAGCGTAAGCGACGGCACGCCGAAGCGCTCGCTGGTGGCCCGGTCAATCTCGCGCATTTCTGCCGCGGTAACAATTTTCATGACGCAATTCCAGAATTACTCATCATGATTCACGAGGCGGAGGCGGCCGTTTGCTCCAACTGCCGCAACTGAGCGGGCTCTCCCATCGCGATCAGGCAGTCGTCGACTTCAATTTTCTCATCGGGCGCCGGATTGAAGCGCATGCCCTCGCGTCGCTTAATTGCCAGCACAATCACTCCACGCTCCTGGCGGATGCGCGAACTTTCGATGGTCTTGCCAGCAAAACCGGACCGCGGTGTAATGTGAATCTCGCCGATTTCCAGATCCATTCCAAGATGCGTGGTAGCGGTATCGAGAAAGCTGACTACGTTGGGGCGCAGCAGCGATTGCGCGATGCGCTGGCCGGCGAACGAGTACGGTGAAACCACGGCATCGGCGCCGGCGGTGAGCAGATGTTTTTCGGCGGCGTCTTCGCTGGCTCGCGCAATAATTTTCAATTGCGGATTCATGCCGCGCGCCGTGAGCACAATATAAAGATTCGTGGCATCGGTGGTGGTGGCGGCGATCAGCCCGCGCGCCCGCTCGATTCGCGCCTCGCGAAGAGTTTGCTCCTGGGTCGCGTCCCCAGAGAGCACCAGCCAGTTTTCCGAAGCGAAGCGCTGGCGCTTGGTTTCGTTATTTTCAAGGATCACGAAGGGCGCAGGTTTGCGCGACAACTCGCGGGCGACGCTGCGTCCCACGCGCCCCAGGCCGCAAATGATGTAGTGGCTGTCGAGCCGCCCGATCTCGCGCTCCATGCGCCGCCTTCCGAAGAAACTTTGCAGCTCGAATTCTAGCAAAGCCTGGCTCAACGCCCCCACGCCCAAGGCTAACAGAGACACGCCCGAGAGAATAATGAACACATTGAAGACCCGGCCTGCATGCGAGAGCGTATGAACTTCCTGGTAGCCGATGGTGGTCAGTGTGGTCACCACCATGTAGAAGCCGTCGAACCACGTCCAGCCTTCGATGTAGTGATAGCCCGCGGTGCCGATGGCCATCACGAGAAGCAGGAGCATGGCGATGAGTCGAAGATTGCGGAAGGCTTTCATGGAAGCAGGGGCTAGTGATCAGGGATCAGTGGCCAGTCGCAAGCAAAACGATCGGGTGGCACGTTCGTTTCTGACCACTATCCACTGGCCACTGACCACTGTAAAGCAAAAAGACCCTCCGCGCAGTGCGGAGGGTCCGGAGATAACAGAGTTCAATCCGCCATGGATGGAGCAGGTCTCGAGGCCCTGCCCTCAGCAATCTCACGCTGCACCTTGCTGTGTCTGCGTCCATAACCGAAATAGATCGCCAGCCCGATGATGAGCCAGACCACCAAGCGGAGCTGGGTCATCGGCGACAAGCCAATAATCAGTGCGGTCGAAAACAGAATCGCGAGAATCGGCACTAACGGCACCATGGGGGTGCGGAAAGGCCGGACCAGATCTGGATGCGATCTACGCATCACCCATACTCCGGCGCTGACCAGCACGAATGCCAGCAGAGTTCCTACGCTGGTCATCTCGTCCAAAATATTGAGCGGCACCAGAGTTGCCAGAATTGCCACAAAGAGGCCGACGACGATGGAACTGAGATATGGCGTGCGGAATCGCGGATGAATCTTGCTCGCCCACGGCCACAGCAATCCATCGCGCGACATCGAATAAAACACGCGTGATTGTCCCAGCAACATGACCAGCATCACGGTGGCCAATCCGGCGATTGCTCCCAGTTCCACGAGGAACGTCGCCCACTGCTGCCCAGTCACGCGAATTCCTACCACCACTGGGTCGGGAACGTTGAGTTGATCGTACGGAACCAGACGAGTCAGCAGGCCCGAAACAAGGATGTAGAGGATCGTGCAGATCACCAACGATCCCAGGATGCCGAAAGGCATATCCTTTTTAGGATTCTTCGCTTCTTGCGCTGCCGTCGAGACTGCATCAAATCCGATGTAAGCAAAGAACACTACCCCGGCGCCACGCAAGATGCCCGACCATCCGTAGTGGCCAGTCTCCCCCGTGTTTGGCGGGATGAACGGATGCCAGTGGTTGGGCTGCCAATTATGAGAGTAGAGAAATCCGCCCGCCAGCGCGATAAACACGCAAACCACCGCGACCTTCAGAATCACAATGGCGGTGGTAAAGTTTGCTGACTCTTTGATGCCGATTACAAGAATCGCGGTGATGGCTGTTATTACAAGGAACCCGATGTAATCGTACGTCAGATGGATAGGCCGTCCGAACAGGATGAAATCGGAGTGCGGGATGGGTGGTAAACCCATGCCAATATCCTTGAGAAAGGCCCGCAGGTGCCCACTCCAGCCCACGGCCACCGTCGCCGCGCCAAAAGCGTATTCCAGAATCAAATCCCATCCAATGATCCATGCGACCAGTTCACCGAGCGTCGCATAAGAATAGGTGTAAGCGCTGCCGGCAATGGGGATCATCGACGCAAATTCGGCATAACACAGACCGGCGAAAGCGCACGCAATGCCGGCCAGGATAAAAGAGAAGAGAATTGCCGGCCCGGCAAATTGCGCCGCAGCCTGTCCTGTGATGACGAAGATCCCCGCGCCAATGATTGCGCCGATACCGAGCGTGAGCAGATTGAGCGGCCCCAGGGCGCGCCGCAGGCTATGTTCGCCCGTCTCCTGCGATTCCTTCATCAAAACTTCAATCGACTTGGTAGCCAGCAGATTCGCCATTTGGTTTCGTTTTCTCCTGAGTGTCTACAACTGGGCTTATGCGGACGTATTCCTTTGGGTGCTCGCGCTTCGCGACCACGCGTAATAGACCGGGATTCCCAACAACACGACGATCAATCCCGGCCAGGTGAATTGCGGTTTGTAGCGCAATAGTACGACATCAATGAATAAAGCCATGACAATATAAATCGCAGGCAGCACCGGATAACCCACCGCCCGGTAAGGGCGCTCGGCGTTCGGATGCGTGCGGCGAAGCACGAACAATCCCACAATCGTCAAAATGTAAAACACCAGCACCGCAAAAATGATGTAGTCAAGAAGCTGGCCATAGCTGCCCGAAACGCAGAGCAGGCACGCCCAGACCATCTGCACCATCAGCGAGATGGCCGGGGTCTTATAAGTAGGATGCAATTTGGCGACTTTACGGAAGAATAGGCCGTCCTTCGCCATCGCATAATAGACGCGGGCGCCGGAGAGGATCAGGCCATTGGCGCAGCCGAAGCTGGAAATCATGATGGCAGCCGCCATAAGCAGGCCGCCCACGGCTCCAAACATCTGGGCCATGACTGCCGTACCCACGCGGTCTTCGGCGGCGTACTTGACGCCACGTTGCAGGATGGTGGCTGCGCCCGCAGTTCCCTCGAGCGGCAGCGCGCTCAAATAAATAAAGTTGCAGGCAATGTAGAGAGCGATGACCACGCCCGTGCCCAGTGCCAGCGACAGCGGCAGGTTGCGACTGGGATTTTTTACTTCGCCAGCAGTGAAAGTGACGTTATTCCACGCGTCCGCGGAAAACAGCGAGCCGACCTGGGCCACGGCAAGGATGGTCAGCGTGCCGACCATAACGATGGGACCGCCCACGCCGACCTGCACTGCGTGCTGCGCACTGAGTGACGCGTTGTGCCAGAAGTTCGCGCCGAAATTCGCGGCGATCGCCTGCGGGTTGCGTCCCAGCGCAAAACCGAACACGGCCAATCCCAGCAGCGCTGAAACTTTGGCGGCGGTGAAGATGTTCTGAATCGCCGCGCCGGTTTTGAGGCCAAAAATGTTTACGACCGAGAGGAAGATTACCAGCAGAATCGCTATTAGATTCTGAGTATTGATGCCAACGTCCATGTTGCCCAGCACCATGGGGCCGACATGAATCGGTGGAACCTTCCACAAGTGGAGCAGCCAGTTTGTGGAAGAGATTGAAGGAACAAAGACGCCGAGGAACTTGCCGAAAGCTACGCCGACCGCGGCGATGGTTCCGGTCTGAATCACCAGAAAAAGTGTCCAGCCGTAAAGAAATCCCCAGAGCGGCCCGAGCGCTTCGCGCAGATAAACGTATTGTCCGCCGGCGCGGGGCATCATGGCGGCTAGCTCGCCATAGCTGAGCGCGGCCACAATGGTCATGAAACCAGCGACGGCCCAGGCTCCAATCAAAAGCGCCGGCGAGTCCACCTCGCGACCGATCTCGGCTGAAACAATAAAGATGCCCGAGCCGATCATCGAGCCCATGACCAGCATGGTGGCGCTGGTCAGGCCCAACCCTTTGACCAGTTCCTGGTCTTGATGACTGTGAATTTCCCAGTCGCTGCTAGTGGGCGGCTGCGTGGTCGGTGTACTCAGGAAGCCCCTCCGGTTGGTCGCTGGTCGTTCGTCGTTGGTCGTTTGCCTCGGTTCGGTTCCTCAATCTGGCCAACGACTATCGACCATCGGCTAACGACGCTTTACCTTACCTCAAGATGCGGAAAAATTCCTCTGCTGATTTGCGGGGCTCCCGTAACAAGTCGGATATCACCGCGACAGAATCGGCCCCGGCTTCAATCACGGAAGCGGCATTCGCCCGCGTAATGCCCCCAATCGCCACGAGCGGTTTGCGCGTCAGTTGCCGCGCCCGGCGGACGCCTTCGAGGCCAACCACCGGATCGGGCTTGTCTTTGCTGGAAGTAGAAAAAACGGGGCCAATCGCAAGATAGTCAGCTGAAGTCAGATCGGCGTTGCGCAGTTGCTCGGGATTATGCGTCGAGACGCTCAGCCAACGGTCCGGGCCGATGATCCCGCGGACGGACTCTGGAGACAAGTCATCTTGCCCGACGTGCACCCCATCAAATTCCGCCGCCAGGCACAAGTCCGCCCGATCATTCATCATCAATCGCAAGTGTGGCGCCGGCACTCTTGCCCGCGAAAGCCGCCGTAACTCTCGCGCCTGTTCCAGCATCACCCGCGCATTCCCGCTCTTGTTGCGGTACTGCAGCAGGGTGCAACAACCGGCGACTAACTCCTCCGCTGCGGTAATCAAGTCGCAAGTATCGGCAAAGCAACTGGCATCAAGGATCGCATACAGGCGCGACAGAACAATCGTGCGTTGCTCAATTTGCATGGCTTATCGCGAAAGCTCGCAAATCCAATTGACTTCCCAGGTCTTGCCGCCGTCCGGCGAGAACGACTGCTCCATCCGGGAAGACTTCGGGGAAAGATCGAGCCAGACGTAGCGCACAAGAATAGTGCGTCCCTTGAATTGTTCCTGATGGAAAAACTCACCGCGCTTGCCAGTAAAGCCGCCGACTACAGGCGGCGCGTCGAGCGTTCCATTGTCGACATCGACGAGATAAATGCTCCACTGATGCGATGCGGGATTGTAGAGGCGCAGCGTCTGCGCTTTGATGTGCAGTTTCTTATCGGTGCTGGTCACGTCGAACTCTTCGAAGTTCGAGTTGCTGTCGAGAATTTTCTTGTGGTTCGAAATTCCGTCGTACTCAACCCAGACATTGGAGTTGTTGAGGCGATCGGGCAGGCGCCGTACGTGCGCTTTCCAGTCGCCGATAAGGAAGTCAAAGTCATGAGAGCCGTCCCGCTGCGGCAGGTTAGCGGCATCCGCTGTAGTTTGCGCGCCAAGGGAAGCGGCGAGCATGGCACAGTAGACAAGGATCGGAAAAATCAGGCCACTTCTGGATTTCCGCACGGGATCTCCTTTCACAGTGACGAGACGCGCAAGCGTCGTTTTGGATAGCAGCAACGCCAAAACTCCCACGGCGGACGAATGCGTCCGCCGCTACGTGTGACCGTTTTTCTTCAGAAAGCGCTCGATGAATCCAGTGTCGATGTTCCCGGCCCGGAAATCTTCGTCGGCCAGGATCTTCCGGTGCAGCGGAATCGTGGTGTAGATGCCCTCCACGATGAACATCTCCAGCGCTCGCGACATGCGGGAAACGGCTTCGCTGCGGTCTTTGCCGCGCACGATCAGCTTGGCAATCAACGAATCGTAATACGGCGGGATGACGCCCTCGGTGTAGGCAGCGGTGTCGACGCGCACTCCTGTGCCGCCGGGAGGATGGAAGGCGGTAATCTTTCCTGCCGACGGCGTAAACTTCTCGGGATGCTCGGCATTGATCCGGCATTCGATGGCGTGCCCACGATGGATAATCGGACCTTGCAGCACGTCCCGCATGTGGGCTCCCGCCGCGATCATGATCTGGCTTTTCACCAAGTCGACGTCGGTCACCATTTCTGTCACGGGATGTTCCACCTGAATGCGGGTATTCATTTCGATGAAATGGAGCGTGCGGTCCTGGTCCATTAGAAATTCAATCGTGCCCGCGTTGCTATAGCCGATCGCCGTCAGGGACTTGCACAGGACTGCGCCGATCTGGTCGCGCAACTCAGGAGTGACTTGCGTGGAGGGCGATTCCTCGAGCAACTTCTGATGTCGGCGCTGGATGGAACATTCACGCTCGCCCAGGCTGACAACGTTGCCGTGCTCATCGGCCAAAACCTGAAATTCGATATGGCGGGGATGCTCGACATACTTTTCCATGTAGAGATCGCCGTTGCCGAAGGCGCCCGCAGCCTCGGCCTGCGCGGCTTTGAACAGGCTGGGCAACTCCTCTTCGTTGCGAACGATGCGCATGCCGCGTCCGCCGCCGCCCGCTGAGGCTTTCACAATTACCGGGAAGCCGACTTGCCGACCCCATTCGACCGCTTCGCCATCGGAGGCGAGAATGCCGTCGGAACCTGGCAAAATGGGCACTCCGGCCTGCTTCATGGCGGCACGAGCCTTTTCCTTCTCGCCCATCAGGCGCGTCACTTCAGGACGCGGGCCAATGAACTTGATGCCGCTGGTCTCGCAAACTTCGGCGAAGTTGGCATTTTCCGCCAGCAATCCATAACCGGGATGAACCGCTTCCACGTTGGCGATTTCTGCCGCGCTGATGACCGCCGGAATATTGAGGTAGCTGAGGGCAAGCTGTGGCGGCCCAATGCAAATGGCCTCGTCGGCAAAACGGACGTGCAGGGAGTTCCGGTCCGCCTCGCTATAAATCGCAACCGTGCGGACGCCCAGTTCTTTGCACGCGCAAATCACGCGCAGGGCAATCTCTCCACGATTGGCAATCAGGATTTTATTGAACATGCAATTCAGTTTTCGCTGTCAAAAAAATTGTTGATTGATAATCGTTGATGGTCGATTGAAAAGCAGATTCCTCGCTTTGCGACACGACGAGCGGTTTTCAATCAGCAATCAAAAATCAACAATCAACAATGGAGGACATCTCACTTCTTGGGCCGGATCACGAACAGTTCCTGGCCATATTCGATGGGCTGGCCGTTGACCGCCAGCTTCTTAACGATCTCCCCGGCAAAGTCGGACTCAATCTCGTTGAGCAACTTCATGGCTTCGACGATGCACAGGACCTGCCCAACTTCAACTGCGTCTCCAACTTTCACAAAGGGCGGAGCGCCCGGCGAGGGTGCTTCGTAGAAGGTCCCAACGATAGGAGACTTCACGGTGTGAAGGCCTTCCTCGGGGGCAGGTGCGGCCGGAACTGGTGCGGGCGTCGCCGACGCTGCGACGACTACAGGCACAGCGGCCGACTCGGGAGCAGCGCTGGGCGCCGGAGGCACCGCATAGAAGCGGGGCTCGGCATGGCTGTGGACGATGGTATGTTCGCCGGCTCGCTTGATCCGGACTTTGACATCGCCGCGCTCCAGTTCAAACTCGGCAATATCCTTCTCGATTAAGAACTCGATTAGTTCTTTCAGCTCTTTTGAATTCATTCGTGTAGGGTGGGACCCTTCGCCGTTTACTGCGAACCGAACCCGCGCTGCGGTCCCCGGCTGCGCGAAGATGCCGGATGCGGAGCCTGTCCGGCGAAACGTTAAGAAGACTAAACTGCCAGAAAATCCTTACTGGTCGGCGTTAAGATCTCACAACCATTGGGCGTAACCGCCACCATGTCCTCGATCCTCACGCCCCATTTGCCGGGGAAGTATACTCCCGGCTCGATTGTGATGACCATCCCAGGCTGCAGAATTTCCTTCTGAGCCTGCGCGACTCGTGGAGCTTCGTGAATTTCGAGGCCGACTCCATGTCCGGTGGAGTGGGTAAAATAACGTCCTAACCCGGCCTTCCGCAAGACCTTACGAGCGGCCTCGTCGACGGCGCCGACCGCGATTCCAGGCCGCACGGCCTCAATAGCCGCTTGCTGACTTTCCAGCACCGCCTCGTAGACCTGACGGGCTTCAGTCGGTACGGACCCGATCCATACAGTACGCGTCTGATCCGAACAATAACCTTCGAGTATAACACCGAAGTCGCACACCACGAATCCGCCGGGCGCAATGGGCTGAGCCGAAGCGCGGCCGTGCGGCAGCGCAGACCGCGCTCCGGAAGCAATGATCATCGGGAAAGACATCTCCTCCGCACCGGCCCGGCGCGCCGCGAATTCCATTTCTCCAGCGACCTCGGTCTCCTTGACTCCCGGCCGCAAGACCTCGAGTGCCCGGCCAAATAACTTCGCACCCAGCGCGACTGCGGCGCGGATCCGATCTAGTTCGTCGCTGTCTTTGACCATGCGCGCGCGTTCGACCACCGAGGGCGCATCCGCTACCCGAATGCCGGAGAGTTTCTCCTGAATGAGTCGCTTCTTTTCTGCCACGCTAAGATGCTCAGCCTCGATCCCGATCGTCCATCCCCGAAGCCGTTTGCGCCGCGCTTTCATCCACTCCCCGAGGCTCACTAGCAATCCCTTGCGGGCAATCACCACCTTCGCCGTTTTTACTTCCTCGTGGGCTTGGGTATCGTAGCGAACGTCGGTGAAAAACACGCTGCCAGCCTCCTCCACGAGCAGGAGTCCGGCACTGCCAGTGAAGCCGCACAGGTATCGGATGTTAGGAAGGTGGCTGATCAGCAAAGCATCGAACCGGCGGGTGGAGAGATACTCCTGCAGTTTCTTTTGACGCTTGCGGAAATCCATTGCTGGTGAGTTTAACAAGAAGTACCGAGTGTCGGGTACCGAGTCCCGAGCAAATTCGAGTAGCAAGGCATTTCCCAGGTACTCGGGAAATGCTACTCGGTGCTCTCAGCCAAAACAAAACCGCCGGCCTGACAGGTTTTTCAGGCCGGCGGCTTCAATCTTCGACTCGCTGCTATGTTTGGATGATTCGCGGCGTGATGAAGAAAATCAGCTCCTGGTTGGTGGTGGATACTTGCGTGTGCTTGAACAGGTTGCCCAACACCGGGACGTTGCCCAGAAATGGCACCTGGCTGATGCTGACCGAATTCTGCGTCTGGATAACGCCGCCGATCACTACCGTGCCACCGTCGGTGACCAGGACTTGCGTGGTCGCCTGCTGGGTGATGAGTTCCGGGTTGCCCTGCACTTCCTGACCGAAGTTCGGCGTGGTGTTTTCCACGTCAACGTTGAGGAAGATGGTGTTTTCCGAGGTGATCTGCGGAGTGACCGTCAACCGCAGGAAAGCGTCAATGTAGGTGACCGTCGGGGGACCACCCAACTGCGCCTGCGTGACGATCGGCACCCGCACGCCCTGCTTGACCAGGGCCTGAATGTTGTTCTGAGTAACCACCCGCGGACGCGAAAGAACCTTCAGTAAGCCGCGCGACTCTGCCAGTGACAGAATGGCGTCGATTCTCACCGTGCTGCTGGCGTTCACAAAGCTCAGGCCGCTGGTGGGCGAGGTCGATCCCAGGTTCGAAAACAACGGAATCGAGGAACCGCTGGTGCTCCCAGTACCCGTGCCGGGTACCGTGATGTAACCCGGTCCTTGTCCAGGGAGAGTAACCGTCGTCGGCGAGGATCCAACTGCCTGGTTGCCGCCGATTGCGCTGTGGCCGTTGCCCCAGCCGAATCCGAACTGGGTGCCAATGTCGCGCGCAAACTGCCGTGTGGCAGCCACTACGCGAGCTTCGATTTCAACTTCCTGCGTCTTGCGATCGAGCTGCGTCAGCAGACGGTCGATGGTCGGAAGCACCTTGGGAATATCATTGATGATGACGGCGTTGGTGCGGTCATCCGCCACCACATCGCCGCGCTGCGACAGGAATTTCCTTACCGTGACGATGACGTCTTTTGCCTTGGCATAGCTCAGAAAGCGGGTGACCGAAACTTTCTCAACCGCCAGCATTTCCGATTCGACTTGCGCCCGGCGGGCGTCGGCTTCGTGCTTCAAGGTTTCGACCGTGGCGATGCGAAGAACATTGCCCTCCAGTTCGCGCGCCAGGTCGTTGTTTTTGAGCACGATGTCGAGCGCCTGATCCCACGGCACGTCATCGAGCACAACGGTCAACGTTCCGTGCACATTCGGATCGAGCACAACGTTCAGACCGCTGATTTCGTGAATCAGACGGAAAAAATCTTTCAGGTCGACATCTTTCAGGTTCACCGAGATCGGCTCGCCCGTATACTTCGGCCCGGTTACGGCTGCGGCTTGCCCGGCTTGAGCTTTCTGTTCAGCCGCGAGATTCACCGCGGGGGTGATGGTGTTGGTGTTCTGAGCCTGGGCTGCATGGGCGCTGACGGGCAGCAGCTCGGCAGCAGTCTTATCGGAGAATCGCGCCGCGGCTTCCTGGGCGCGAACTGTGGGCTCGTCGGCGGCTTCGTCTTTCTTCACGTCGCTTGCCTGACTTTTGGCCTGGAAAGACGGCTCGACAAAGACGTAGTCGGTAGGCGAAGAATTCTTGGCAATATCCTTAGTCGCAGGCGTTTCCGCGTTGGGCCCGGACTGAGTGGCCACAGTCGTTGTCACGGAAGCGGCCTTGGCGACTGCATTCGCATGCAGCGTCAGGACCAACTTCCCGGCAGGACCGGGCGTCAACTCGTAAGCGCAGGCTTGATCGAGGTCGACGACGACGCGAGTCGTGGGATGCGCCTGGCCATCCATACCGATGCGCACACCCTTAACCCCGGCAGCCCCCACTGCGATGCGGGTCTGTCCAGTCGCCATTACGGTCTCCGGCAGATCCACCACCACGCGAGCGGGCGAGTCCAGAGCGCTGAGCTTTGGCGCGAGAGTGCCCTTGGAGCTCATCTCGACGCGGATGTCGTCCGTTCCCCGGACTACGTTGACTCGATCGAGCTGGCTTGGTGTCTGTGCGGCCGCAGCCACTACCAACAGCAGCAACGATACGAACATGGTCACCTGTTGCTTTCGCATTTCGCCTCTCCCACCCGCGGGCCGGGCCCGCGTGTCCTTCTGGAAACTTGATTTCGGCGTCCGTTTCCGGTTCGCCGTCTTGCCTAGACTGCCGGGGTGAAGATTCTCTTCACCACTTCGCGGGTGAAGGACTTGCCCAGTTTGTCCTGGATCGTCTCCTGGAACACTACCGAGTCGCCCGTAATCTTCACCACGTAGCCGTTAAATACGGGATCGTTCTCCCGCAGAAAATAAGCCTTATTCATGTTGTTGGTTACAACGGCGATGAAGCCGCTATCGGACTTCACCACACCCCGCAAATTGATAGCGCCGATCTCCAGGCATTTCTTCCCGGTCGAGCAGCCCGAACCATTCTGCTGCACGACTGGACTGAAGAAGGGATCGCGTTTGCCGCTCATGGCCCACTTCTTTTCTTCGGGCTTGGGCGCGGCAGGCGCAGTCTTGGCCACTGCCGGCGCGGGCGCAATGGCCGGCGCCTTGGTTACTGGAGCTGCGATCTTGGTAACCGGAGTTGCGACCTTAGCCACCTGAACTGCGGCTTTGCCTGCAGGGGCACCGGCCTTAGCCTGCTGCTTTGGATTGGGCTTCGAAGCGTTAGCTGGAGTGTTCGCTGCGGGCGCCTTCACCACCGCGACCTTTACTGGAGCGGCGGCTGGCTTAGTCGCAACCTTCAGCTGAGAGGCCGGAGCAGACTTCGACGCTGTCGCTGGAGCGGAAGACTTGACCGGCGCCACGCTGTTCTTCGCGACGCTCGGAACCGCGCCCTGGGAATGCAGGGTCAGAATCACTTCACCGGCTGCACCCGGAGTCAGCTCATAGGCCAGCGGCTTCTCCAGATCGACCACTACGCTGGTGGTCGGCGGAGTTTTGCCGTCCATGCCGATGCGTACGCCCTTTACTCCAGCGCTGCCCACAGGAATCTTGCTCTGCGAGCTGGCAATCACCGTTTCGGGCAATTCGACAAGCACCCGCTCAGGGGATTTCAAATGGGTTAGCTTCGGCGTGACCGGCTGCGAGGAGCTGATTTCGATCTGAACGCTGTCCGCTCCCGGCACCACTTTTACCTTCTGCAGCTGGTTGTGCTGCGCGGAGGCGGAAACCGACTTCGCCGCCGAGGCGGACTTAGCCGCGCCATCCGGCTTGGAGGACGGAATCACCGCAGGCTTCACAGCCGGAGCGGGAGCGCCTGGCGCGGGCTTGGCTTTCGCCGGAGCCGCCGCTTTGGGAGCCGGGTTTGAGTTGGCCTGCTTCTGCTGCAGCGATTTTACGGTGCTGCGCGCGTTGTCAATGGCGTCCGGGTTCTGAGCCGCAGCCCAGGAGCCGCCGGTCACCATCACCATTGCCAGAATGCCTGTCGTCAGCTTCATAGCCATCCCTACTTCGCCGCCGGCTTTCCCGGCTTAGTGCCAGGCGCTGCAGCTGAAGGTTGCAAATCGTGACTGAAGTATGTAGTCGCCGTAAAAGTCGCCACTATGCTCTCATTCGGAGCGTACTGATACGTGTGCTTGGCTTTGGCTCCGCCAGGATTCTTGGTTGTCGACACCAGCAGTCCGCTGACGTTGACAATCCGCTCCAACTTGCTCACACGATCGAAGAAAGACAGCACGTCATAGTACCGGCCGTCGATATCCATCTCGAAGGGCACTTCCGTGTAATACTGCTGAGACTTGACGTCCTTCGCTGAGTAGCGCCGGATCCATACGCCCGCTTTCTGGGCCTCGCCGTCAAGCATGGTGATGAACCCATCCACCTGCTTGTCATCCGGAACGATGCGCTGCTCGATCTCGAGTTGCTGCTTGAGCTCGGCCAGTTGCTGTTCCATCTGTTTCAGCTTGGGGCGGTAGGATTCGAGTTCGTTGTTTTCGTTCACTTTCTCTTCGAGGGCATGCTGCGCAGTCGCATTGCTTTCGCTCAGGCTCTTGAACATGGTGAAGTACAGAGCCGCGGTCACGACTGCTCCCCCGAGGATCACAGTGCCCCACTGCTTGATGCCCGACATCTCGCTAAAATTCATCGCCATAGGTCCGCCTTTACGACTTTCCCTTCTCGCACGTCAGCGTGAACTGGAACGCCTGCATATCCTTCACCCGCTCGTCCTGATAAGTTTCCTTGATTTCCACGTTCCTGAAGAAACCGGTCTTTTGCAGGTTCGCGATCAAGTTGGCAACCGCGTCTGCGCTTAGCGCCGTACCCTCCAGGTTCACACTCGGGCCCTGATCGTCCATCTTGTCGAGCCACACAGCTTCGGTGTTGTTGATGGTCTCACCGAGCATGGCGAGCAGGTTGACGGGGCCGCCCGACTGGCTGGCGCTGGCGCGAAGGCCGTCAATTACATCCACGCGCCGCTTATAGTTGTCAGCCTGGCGTTGCCGCTCCAGGAAGCGCGCCTTCACGTCGGCCAGCTCGCTGTTTTTCTGCTCCGCCGTTTTCATGCTGGCGGCGATCGCCTTGGACTGGTGATCGAGCCGCGACCAGTAGCCGAGATTGAACAATCCCACCACGACCAGCACCACGAGAATCTTCAGCTTGGGCGAACCCATATCGCCCATTTCCATGGTGGGCATCGACGGGCCGCTGCTGCCACCGCGCTTGTTCTTCCCTTTGGAATTTTCGAGCAGGTTGATTTTGATCATAGAGAGTCAAAGCTCCTGAGGGCCAAGCCCACCGCCACTGCCATCTGGCCGGGATTCTGCTCCACGAGTTCCGCGCCGTGTCCTTCGACCGGCGGCGTCACCCGCTGGAACGGATTCAACAACTCGACCGGCATAGAGAATTCCTGACGCAACGCTTCTACCAGGCCCGGCACTTTTGACGATCCGCCCGCCAGGTAGATCTTCTCGATGTGCTCACCGGCCGCACTGGCCCGGAAGAAATCGAACGTCTTCTGAATTTCCAGCACGATGATCTCGGTGACCTGTTGCAGGATCGGCTGCTTCGCGTCTTCGCTCACCGTGCCCACCTTGTTGCCCAGCTTGAGCGATTCCGCATCGTCAAAGCTCAAATCCAGTTCCTTCTGCAGCGAGTCGGTGTACTGATGCCCGCCCACGCTGACGTCGCGCGGGAACAGAGGCGTCGTGCCCTTCACAATATTGATGTTCATCACACTGGCGCCCAGGTTCAGCAACGCCACCACCTGGCCCGGGGCCGGCTGGTAGTTGTACTCGTAGCAGTTCTGCAGAGCCAAGGCGTCGATGTCCACAATAGCGGGAGTACGGCCCGACATCGAGAGTACGTTGGTGTAGTTCAGAATCTTGTCCTTCTTGACCGCGACGAGCAGGACGTCCATCTGCGGACTGCCCACTTCGTCGGAGAGGATCTGGTAGTCAAGACTTACATCGGCCAGATCGAAGGGAATATGCTGTGCCGCTTCTTTCTCGATGGTCTCGGCTAGTTCCTGATCGCTCATGGAGGGCAGCGAGATCTTTTTCACGATCACCGAGTGCCCGCTCACCGCGGTGGCCACGGCCTTGGTCTTAATCTGGTTCTCGAGGAACAGTTTTGAGATCGCGCTCGAAACCGTGCCCGAGTCCACAATCATTGAATCGACCACGATGTCGGAAGACAGCGGCTCCAAGCCAAGGTGTGCGACTTCAATCTGCCCACCCTTTTTCTTGAGCTCGACTGCCTTAATGCTTGAAGAGCCTACGTCCAGGCCAACAATCGACTTCGATCCCATTCCAAACATGTGCCCACCTTTGGAGCGCCGGCGTCCCGCCGGCTCTCGATTTTCCTACTGCGCCCCGGCAGCTTTTGTCGCCGCCTTGGGTTTACGCTTTGCCTGTGGTTCCATCTGGCTCGATTTTTCTTCCATCCACTGGTCCAGCCGCGATTTCTTGAAGCGCCAGCGGTTGCCCAGCTTGAACGCGGGAATCTTCTGCTCGCCTACGTACTTGTAAAGCGTGTCCGGACTCACGCCCAGATACTGAGACGCTTGGCGAATGTTCATGACTTCTCGCGAATCAGCCATGGTTCCTCTTGCCTTTTCCACCCCGTCCGTTTCTTGCATCCACTTTCCTTGTGGGGGCCAGTTATCCGCGACTGCACGCCCATAACTGCCTGTCCGGGGACTTTCGGTGTCCCGAGCATATCTCAACCCTGAAAAACCCCGGCTCGAAGCGAATGTCCGCGTTTTTCGGGGTTTTCTACTTGTTTTCTGGAATTGAGGAGGAAGACGCAGGAGCGATAATGCTGCATATGGTGGATTTGTTGACTTTATATACTCTATGTTGTATGTCGTATGCAGAGCATACGGAGTCACTTGAAGTCCGGTAACTGAAGTACGTAATACCTTACGAAGGTACCTGTCCTATATCAACAACTTATAGATAACAAAGGAAAATCGGTTTCACAGGTTTCGCACGTTTACCCTGTTTCCGCAGGAATCCAATGCAAAAAGCTAAGACAAACAAATCTTAGAAGGATATGAAGGTCAGCAAGGTTAGCAAGAGCATTCGTTTAGGAGTGACCGTCAGGTCGCCAGAGCCTTACCACGACGCCGTGGTAGAGAGCGTGGAGGAATTCCTCGAGACGGTCTCCCCGGAAGACTGGAAGAAGGACGCGCGGCAAGCCAACGCCGCAGCCATCGACCAAGAGCTACACGCCAAGCGAAGTCGTCGCCGTCTTGAACGTCTCCTATGACACAGCCTCAGGCGGATGGAAAAGACGGGATGCGTGGACATGGGGACGAAGGAGCGCCGCTACAAGCGTGGCAAGCGCATGCTGCGTGTCAGCGGCAAGAAGCTCATGGACTACCTCAAGAAAAAGACGCTGGACTAGCCCATTTAATCCCTTGGTCGAAGTGGCATAATTGCGCCTGCATTCTTTCCCTTCGGAAGCGAGCACTCAGCCCATGTCTAGGTTTAGCGAAAATCGTTTGGCAGATGCCATCATGGAACGCATGGATGAGACCACCATCGGTCGTCGAAGAACAGCCAAGTACACTGTCATCGCCACGTTCTTCGGAGGACTGATTGGAAATTTTTTCTTTAGCAAGATTGAAGTTGCCGCTTTCCTGTGGACTGTAACTCTGTATGCCCTGGCTGATCTTTTGCTCTCGACGGGTAAGTTAACGACAATCGGTCGTAGTATCAGGATTCCCTTGAATGTCGTTATTGTCTGCATTTTGTGGTTCCTAAGTTACCCTACCGTTCACGAGCAATACCGTGTTCAGCATGCGGCTCTCACTTCGGGTGTCCTCAGGGCCAGATCGGACGGGAAAGACCACTCAGGGAACCCCATAGTGGTAGAGTTTGGCGAACACGGAACTACAATCGGGTTCCCCAGCGGAAAAAACGCAGGCGGACTCGGTTTTCCGAAGGATAATTTTTTGTTATCTCGTGTCGGAAACCAAATACTACTCTCCACAACGGTGCGAGACCGTCAGGACAATTTAATAGTTGAGATCCGTGACAATCATTGGCGTGTGTCGAAATCCGAGACGAACTGCTGGGATAAGAACTACACGGATGACTCATTGGAAGTGAAGGATGGAAGAGGCAGGGTTGTGTTGCAGGTCAGGATTCTACCTGATCGAATACAGGTGCAGGGGGAGTGGCCTACCACTGATAACACCGTAACGCAAATATGGAAATACTCAAAAGAAAATGGAATCACGCCTCGGTTCAAGTATCCCAGTTCTGAGTATTGGGGGGAGATAGACCCCGATAGCGGCTACGACAAAGAATGAGCATGACAGTCTGGCAAGTTCTTGAAGAAGACATCCTAGTTGTCGGCGCCGTAGGAGATCCTCCAAATTAGTTTTTCGGCGTCGTCTGAAACCAACAGCGCGCCATCGGCTGCCACCGCAACGCCAACCATGCGTCCATAAACTTCCTTCTTCGTAGCGTCGGGCACGAATCCGGAGAAAAAAGGTTTTGCTTCACCCGCCGGCGATCCGTTGAGGAATGGCACGAACACCACTCGATAGCCGCTTCTCACGCGTTTGTTCCAGGATCCATGCTCGGCAATGAAAGCGCCATGCCGGTACTCAGTCGGGAATGCTTGCTTGTCATAGAAGGCGAATTGCAGAGGCGCAACGTGCGCTCCCAGCAAGATGTCCGGCGCGATTGTCTTCGCCACCATCTCTGGCCTCGAAGGCACACGATTGTCCGGATGCTTTCCGTCATAGGCGTACGGCCAGCCATAGAAGCCGCCTTCCGTGACATGCGTGAAATAGTCTGCAGGGGCCTCGTCAGCAATATCGTCGCGCTCGTTCACGGTGGCCCAGAGATTGCCGGTTTCGAACTGAAAAGCAATTCCTACGGCATTTCGGAGCCCGCTCGCATAGATCTGCGCGTTCTTTCCATCGGGATCAGATACGAGAATTGCAGCGCGACGGCTGTCTCGCTCGATAGAGACGTTGGTGCTTGATCCGACGGACGTGAACAGTTTCTTACCATCTGGACTGAAAGCCAAGGACCGCGTCCAATGCTGGTGGTAGCCCATGCCGGGAAGATCGAGGATGTGCTCTGCATCACCCAGCCGCTTCGAGGTCTTGGGATCATAACGAAAACGTATGACCTCGTCTGTATTCGCGACATAAACAAAATCGTCGTGAAAGGCGATTCCGAAAGGCAGGTTCAAATGATCGGCAAAGGTGTCTCGCGATTCAGCGTAGCCTTTCGCCTGCAGGTCATGAAGTACGATCACTTTCCCTTCCGCGGAGTCGGCGACGAAGACATCGCCGTTAGGCGCGACCTCCAACCACCTGGGTTGCGTAAATCCGCGGGCAAAAACGGAGACCTTAAATCCGGCAGGAACTTCGGGTTGGAAATTCGGGGGCGGCAGAACAATTACCGGCTGATTGTCGACACGGAACAGCCTCGCCAGAATGCGCGCCCTCCAACCACCGACATTCAGAACTGCCAATACGATGATCGTGGTCGCAATCAGCGCAAAAATTCTTTGCAAACTCTTGGATAACATCTCGTGCTCGTCGCGGATCAATATCGTGCCGGGCCGCCGCTTTGATTGAAATTCCCAACGTGCAGCGTGGAACCGTTGCGATAGCGGCGAACATCAAGCATAACTCAGCTTGCTAGGCGACCTTTTTTCGAAGCAAGCTGAAACGCAGACGTGAACTTGAATCATCTGGAAACATTTTTATCGGAATCTTTTTACTGCAAGCTGTAGTGTGAAAAAACCTGCATCTTGACAAGCCGTTGCGGTCAGACCACAATTGGCGCGCCTTGGAAGTACCGTTGAGCGTGCCTGTCCGTAGTCGTTCCCCCCAAATGACGACGAGTTGGATGCAAGAACGCTTATTTAAGCAACAAGCGAAAACCATCGTTTCAGTCCACTAGTTCTGGGCCCCAGCAACATATTTCATCTGCTCTTCGAGGAAGGGCTGCGCTAGCGTGCGCGCCTCGACTCGCGGAAAAAGTTGTGAGACATAACAACTTAAGGAGGATATTTATGCGGTCTCTGCAAAATTCGCGGGCGTGGTTGGGCTATGTGCTCGCGTCCCTACTGCTGGCAACGGTTGCCGCCAGCGCAAGCAGCGGACGTGAATTTACCGGGTATTTCGACGTTAGCGGGAAACAAGATCTGGGAGACCTGGTACAAGTCACGCTTCACCTGAAGCTTTTTAACCACGGAAACACAGACGCCAAAAGCGTAATCGTCACTTTGGTAGATCCCTCTCCGACCATGATGTTGCGCGGGAACTTCCAGCCATTGAAGGTCTGGAAAAGCCAGAAATTTGTCGAGATGAGCAAGCAGTTCGTGGTAACGAAGCAGGAATTCGCGGAATGGATGGCGGGTCCGGGCCAGCCGAATGTCGTGATTCTTTACCAGGACAGCGCCGGCAAAACATGGCAGAAGGGCGCGCAGTTGAGTCGGCGTCCGCTGGCAGCAGTTCCGCTTAGCGATTAGGCCAGGGCATGGGGGCGGGATGGCAAAGCATGGACAACCACTTTTCGAGGAGAAAACTTTCATGAGGCGCTTCACAATTTTTGTAGGAATAGTGCTGGCCGCGCTGCTGGTGAGTCTTCCCGCGCTGGCGCAGCAGGATGTAATTACCACCGTGATCGGCGGCGGACCGAATGGGATTCCGGCGACCGATGCAAACCTCTATAACCCGCAAGGCGTGGCGGTTGACAGCGCGGGAAATGTTTACATTGCCAGTTTTAACCAGCACCGCGTATTTGAAGTCAACGCGTCCACCGGCATTATCAGCGTGGTCGCGGGCAGCGGAGCATTGGGCTACAGCGGCGACGGAATCACGGGTGGCGCTGTAAATGCCGACCTGTATCACCCCTTCGCGGTGGCGGTCGACAGCTCATCGAATGTGTATATCGCAGACCAATATAACTGCGTCGTTCGCAAGGTGAGTTCCGGGACGATCACGACCGTGGCCGGCACCGGCGGATCTTGCGGATACTCGGGCGATGGCAGCGCTGCCACCGCCGCCCAGTTGTATTATCCGGCGGGTGTCGCAGTCGACGGTTCGGGAAACCTGTACATTGGGGATTACGGGAACTGCGTCGTGCGCAAAGTGATTCTGTCGACCGGCATCATCAGCACCTTTGCCGGCAACCATAGCTGCGGTTATGCCGGCGACGGAGGACCAGCGACAAGCGCCAAATTGAACACCACTTATGGAGTGGCGACCGATACCGCCGGCAACCTCTATATTGCCGACGGACCTAATTGCCTGATCCGTAAGGTGACGAAATCGACTGGGAATATCAGCACCATCGCGGGCAAAATCACCAGCGGAGTCGTGACCTGCGGATTCGGTGGAGATGGAACCGCAGCGGTCGGAGCGGAAATGAACCAGGTTTTTGGCGTAGCGGTCAATGGCGCCGGCACAACCGTCACCTTCTCCGACTATTACAACCAACGCATACGCCAGTTTACCGTGGGCGGAAACATGAACACCGTGGCCGGCAACGGGACCGCCTGCAGCGGGGCCTGCGGTGCCGGAGGATTGGCGAACGAAGCGGAACTCGACGACCCGATCGGGGTGGCCGTAACCAGCGGCGGAACTGTCTACATCGCTGACAACTACAACTATGTCGTTGACAAATTTACGGTCGGCGGAAACCTTACCGTCGCTGCCGGCAATTTGTCGGCGACGGTGGAGACGCAGTACAACGGCGCTCCAGCAACGGGCGTGGTTTTGAACTATCCCTACGGCCTTGCCGACGACTCTTCGGGAAATGTCTATATCAGCGACAGCAACAACTACATGGTGAGGGAATATGTGAAGTCCTCTGGGCTGGTGAACTTCTTCGCCGGAACCGGGACTTACGGTTATAGCGGCGATGGCGGAATTGCCACCGACGCGAAATTGTCCTACCCGTACGGCGTAGCTAAAGGCTCGTCCGGCAATGTATATATCGCCGATACCAACAACTGTCTAGTACGCGTTGTGAACACGTCGAACGTGATCAGCACGTTCGCCGGTTACGTGCTGGGCGGCACCCCGCGTTGCGGCAATGCGGGAGACGGTGGTATTGCCACAAATGCCGAACTGGTTCGTCCCTACGGAACTGCGGTGGACTCTGCCGGCAACGTTTACATTGCCGACTACAGCAGTCAAACGGTTCGCAAAGTATCGACCAGCGGCATTCTCACCACGATTGCCGGCATTCTGGGAGTTGCCGGGTTCGCTGGCGACGGTGGACCGGCTGCGTCGGCTCTTCTGTACGCGCCCGTGGCGGTGGCTGTGGATCCTGCAGGCAACGTATTCATCGCCGAATACCAAAACTGCCGGATTCGGGAGGTTAATGCGGTAACCGGCATTATCAGCACCGTCGCCGGCAACGGAACCTGCGGCTTTACCGGCGATGGCATCGCCACGTCCGTCTCGATTAGTTCCCCGCAGGGCGTTGCGGTGGACGCCAACGATAATATATTCATCAGCGATTACGACAACCGCGTGCGCTGGGTGAGCCCGAATGGAATCATGACCACGATTGCGGGCACCGGACAACCCGGCTATAACGGCGACGGAGGCCCAGCAACTTTGGGCCTTCTCTACGAGCCCACCGGAATTGCGCTGGATCCTTCCGGCAGCATTTTCGTCTCGGACTATAACAACTTCCGGGTGCGGAGCATATCTGCCTTCTCTGCTTTGAACACCAGCCAGAGCAACCTCGTCTTTGGGTTAACCAATGTTGGAGGAATGAGTTCGCCGGAGAATTTCACGGTGAGCGCGTTGGGGCCGGTCAACATTGCCAACATTTCAGTCAGCCCGAACTATGCCGAGGCAGACAACTGCCCCGCCAGTATGACCAATGGGCAGACCTGCACCATGTATGTATATTTTGTGCCGACAGCTTCGGGAAACCTGGGCGGCACGATCACCTTTAACACGAATGGCTTCTTCAGCCAGATCAACACCGTGAACACGACCGGGCTGGGAAGCGCGATTTCGCTAGCTGGGGCACCGGTGAACTTCGGAAACCAGCAAGTGACCACGACCAGCGCCGCTCAGACCGTCACCGTGAAAAACAATGGCACGAATTCGGTGACCATGGGCACAATCACACTGACGGATGCGACCGACTTCACCATCTCGGCCAACACGTGTCCTGCCTCCGGAGCCAATCTGACGGGCGGCACCAGTTGCACCATCAGCGTGAAGTTCAACCCGACCACAACGGGAACGAAGCGCGGCTCAGTTGTGATCAAGAACAACGATCCTTCCTCTCCGCAACTGATCGGCTTGAATGGGATCGGAACCAGCGGCGTTTCCCTGAGCGTAAGTCTCATTACGTTCTCCGATACGCCGGTAGGAAACACCAACGGCACGCCGACCCATATCGTGGTCACCAACAACACCGGGCATTCGATCACCTTGGGCAATCCGGCGGTTACCGTGTCTGGGCCGTTCGCCAGCGCCGGCACCACCACCTGCACCAACAGCCTAGTGATCGCTGCATTGGGGACTTGCGTGATCAATCCCGAGTACAAACCGACCGCCCTCGGCTTCACCACTGGCTCAATCACCCTTCATGACAACGACGTGACCAGCGCCCAAAGCGTGACCCTGCAAGGTTACGGAACAGGCGTTCTTTTCACACCGTACTCAGTAGTGTTGTCGGAGACAGTTGGAAGCCAGGGCAGTTCAACCGTGACCATCAAGAACGTAGGCAACCTTCCGGTAGCCTTTACCGGGGCGGAAATTACGGGCGGAGGCGCTTTGGATTGGTCCGTAAACTGGGGAAACAGTCCGCCGTGCGGCAACGGTGCAAATGCCCCGCTGCTCCCGGGTAAAACCTGCAGCATTACGGTCTACTTTGTTCCGACCAAAGCAGGAACGAGGAACGCCACCTATTACGTTTACGACAACAGTCCGGGGAGCCCGCAGAAACTGCCGCTGTATGGCACGGGGAATTAAAGCGGTTCTCTCCGCATCCTACTCGACCGCCGGATTCAAGTCCGGCGGTCTTTTTTTACGCTTCAACAAGATCGTTCCATGATCGTCTCGTGCATCGTCATCTACCGTTTGTGGGGTCTAATAGACTCACTATATATATATAGGCACATAGATTGGTGCCGATTTTAAGGAGTTCCCCGAATGCGATCCGATATCGAACAAGCCGTCGCGCTTTTGCAGAAAGGCGAGGAGAATGCGCTGGAAACAGCGATCGCACTCCTGCAGCAAGCTGTATTCGCTTTCGGAATGAGAATATGCGGCCAGCGGGAAGACGCCGAGGACACGATGCAAGAGGTGCTGGTGAAGGCGATACCGTACCTGCCAAAGTTCGATAACTCCAGAGCCTTGGCGAAATGGCTATACACGGTGGCGAAGAATCGCTGTCTGATGAGCCGGCGCAAGAGCAAGTTCGCGCCGAAACAAGAGCTGTCTCTGGAAGAGTTAATGCCGGACCGCGAAGAACTCGAACGACTCGATAGACTGCCGGACGAAAGCCCAGAGAGCTCGACCATTCGCCGCGAAGGGGGACAGCAGTTGAGGGAGGCGATTCGCACCCTACCGCCTCACTATCGGATTGTGCTCGTGTTGCGCGATATGGAGGGCTTCACTGATCAAGAGGTCGGCGAGATTACTGGATTACGCCCCGGGACGATTCGAGTGCGACTGCATCGCGCCCGCTTATTCGTTAGAAGGGAGCTAGAGAAGACCAAGGAGGATTCGGTGCCGGGCTGTCAGAAAGCGCAGGTGCCAGGCTCCAGCCGTGAGCGTTGTCGCAAGATGTTTGCGGGACTTTCAGACTACCTTGATGGAGAGTTGGATGATTTCTCCTGCAAAGAGATTGAAGAACACCTGAATGGTTGTGAACCATGTAAGAAATTTCTCCGCAGTCTCGAATCAGCCATACACAATTGCCAGACATCGCCCGCTGACCTTCCAGATCGACAGAAGGCGGCAGTTCTCAGAAAGCAACTCCTCGCGACTTACAGCCGGGCCCTCGCCAGCACCGAGAAGTGACCGAAGTCAAAGCCTACGACTCGATGAGTCGCCCCTCGCCAGCAGCCTGATTCACTCTATTTTCTGCCTGTAACAGATTCCTGGAAATTGCATTTAGTCATGTGACTCCCCACGGGAGAGCGAGGAGAATCCATGATTTCCGCAAAAATTGAGCTGACTCAACCTCTTACCCAGCAACGACAGTTTGTGGCGCGAACCGGCAGCGAGCACTACCTATTGATGGACGACAGTGCCGGAGGCACCGGCCCGAAGCCCATAGAGCTGGTAGCCGTCGGACTAGCCGGATGCACCGCCTTCGACGTAATCACCATTTTGCGTCAGAAGTACCACCAAAGAGTGACCGCCTATGAGGTCCGCGTGGAAGCCGACCAGGCGGAGCGGCCGCCACAGGTCTTCACGACCATCCGCATTCACCATGTCATCCGGGGCTTCGAGATCGATGCATCAGCCATTGAGCAGGCGATTCATCTATCGGAAGAGAAGTATTGCTCGGTCGGGGCGATGCTACAAAAAACAGCCGGTTTTCAGACGACGTTCGAGATCGTGGCGGAGAAAACTGAGTGGCTCAACCCGGCTGAGCCGGTGGCGGCTCGGGGCTGAGAAATCCTTGATGCAACATATTTCGTCACCATTTAGTGATTCAAATCACCGCTTGAGGGTCGCCTCGAGGGTGACGATAGAAAAACCAGGCCGCGTTTCTTTTCGATTGGGTCGTGCCGAAATGATCTCGTCCATCCGACGTTCAGCTTTGTTCCTTCTGGGCGCCCTTGTGCTTGGTGCGAATCCGATCATGATTTCGCAGACGTCGCCGCAACCTTCCTCCCTTTCGTTACGGCAGGCGGCGCAGATTGCTCTAGAGAAGAATCCGTTGCGCAAAGCGGCTCTGGCGGATACGAAAGCCGCCTCAGCAGGAGTGCGCGAAGCCCAATCGTTCCTGGTGCCCCATGTGAGCTTTTCCGAAGTCGCGACTCGGGGCGACGATCCCGTATACGTGTTTGGGTCGAAGCTGCGCCAGCAGAAGTTCACAACGAACGACTTCCAATTGAACCAGTTGAACACTCCACTGCCATTCGGAAATTTCAGTACGCGGTTTGGCGGGACTTGGAACCTGTTTGACTCCTTCGCTTCCTGGCACGGAATCACCCGAGCCAAGGAAATGAACACTGCCGCGACTCATCAGCTCGAACGCACCGACCAAGAGATCTTGTTGCGAGTGGTGCAGTCCTATTACGGAGTCTTGCTCTCAAGCAAGCAGCTGGTGGTAGACGAGCGCGCGGAGAAGACGGCAAAAGCGATCATGGATCGCAGCCAGGTTCGCTACGATGCCGGTCTGGTAGTTGAATCGGACCTGCTCAGTGCTAAGGTCCGCTTGGCCAGCCGAGAGCAGGAACTGATTCGGGCGAAGAACAATCTGGAATTAGCCCGAGCCCAGCTCAATACTGCAATGGGAGTCGCAGCGGACACCCAGTACGAGCCCGCCGATCCCTTTGGGGAAAAAACTCTCGAAGCCGCTCCGCTAGCAGAGATCGAACAAAAGGCCCTGTCCACGCGTCCCGACCTGAAAAGAATCGAGGCTCAGCAGTCGGCGCAGGAACTCAGTGTCGCGATCGCGAAATCATCGTTCGGGCCACGCCTGAATGCATTTGCCGGTTGGGAACTGGACAATCCAACATTTCTGGCGGGTGGCGGAGGAAATAACTGGCTTGGAGGAATCGAACTTCAGATTGATCTTTTTCAGGGCGGGGCGAAACGAGCTGCCTTATCGCGTGAGCACGCAATCGCGGAAAAGGTGGCCGCATTGAAACAGGCGGCAACCGATGCCGTTCGATTGGAAGTCCGGCAAGCCTACTTCGATCAGGATTCAAGCCGTCAGCAAGTCGCGGTGGCACACGCCGCGATCTCTGAGGCGCAGGAGAGTCTGCGAATCAACCAGGATCGCTACGACAGCGGCCTACTCACTATCACTGATCTTCTGGGCGCCGAAGAAGCAGCACGCCGCAGCCAGGTGGACTACTGGCAAGCGGTCTATCAGTTCCAAATCAGCTACGCCAATCTGGAGTTGGCCACAGGAACTCTGAATCTGCAGTCCCCGGTGGTTATGCCATGAATCTGACTGTTCCATCAAAAATGAACGCCTCCGTAAAAATCGTATTCGCCGGAACGGCAACTCTTCTGTTAACCATGTTCAGCCTGATGTTTGTGGGCTGTTCCAATGAGCGCGAGGCGGTCAGCGCGGCGCCGGAAACGGTGAGTAATGTCTCTGTCATAACTGCGCAGGCCGCTGCCATTCCCGACGGTGTCGAAGCCGTGGGTACGCTCCGGGCCGCCGAAACCAGCCAATTGGCCGCTCAGATGATGGGCAACATTGTCGAGATCCACGTGCGTGAAGGGGACCGTGTTCAACGTGGACAAGTCCTGGCCATACTCGACGAAGCCCAGCCACGCGCTGCCCTCGACCGCACCACTGCCGCTGATTCGGCGGCGCAGCAGGAAATCGCCGCCTCGGAGTCCGACTTTGCGCTTGCGGAAGCCACTTATAAGCGTTACCAGACTCTTTACGACAAGAAGTCTGTCAGTCCGCAGGAATTCGATGAAGTGAGAGCTCGCTATCAAGCCACCCAGGCGCGACGCGAGATGGCTCGCGCGGGTCAGGCGCAGGCCAAGGCCGCAGTTCAGCAAGCTCGCACCGCACTCGGCTACACGCACATCGTGGCTCCATTCGACGGTCTGGTAACCGAGAAAAAAGCCGATGTCGGCACGCTGGCCAGCCCGGGCATGCCGATCTTCACCGTTGAGGATCTTCGCCACTATCGCCTGGAAGCGACGGTGAACGAAACAGATTTGCACTATGTTCGCCAAGGGCAACAGGTAGCAGTGTCTATCGATTCTCTGGGGGACCGCGAACTCAAAGGAAAAGTCGTCGAGATCGAGCCGGCGGCGGACCCGGCAAGCCGAAGCTTCCTGGTCAAGGTGGAATTGCCATCCGATCCCGCGCTCCGGTCCGGCCTTTTTGGAAGGGCTCGATTCGCGCGAGGAGAGCGGTCGGCTCTGTTGATTCCGCGGGCCGCGCTCGTGGAACGCGGGCAACTGCAAGGCATTTATGTGCTCGATCAAAACCGAATCGCAGGGTTGCGCTACATCACGTTGGGCAAGCCATCCGCGACACAAGTGGAAGTGCTGGCAGGACTGCAGGCGGGCGAGGCGCTGGTTGCCGATCCCGCCAATCGGGAACTCAGCGGCAAGAAAATCGAGTCTCGCTAGGAGTCAGGGATGAGCGCTGAGAAAAATAAACCGAATCTCGCAAATGGCGCGCAGTTCACTCTGCGAGTGGCAGGAAAGGTCGCGCACGCCTTCATTGATTCCAAGCTGACCCCGCTCGTCATTGTCGCGGCGTTGCTGCTGGGTGCATTCGCGATTCTCGAAACGCCACGCGAAGAGGAACCACAGATAGTCGTACCCATGCTGGACGTCTTCGTTCAAATGCCTGGCGCCTCAGCGCAGGAGGTCGCCCAGCGCGTCAGTCTGCCGATGGAGAAGTTACTCCGCGAAGTACCTGGAGTCGAATACATCTACTCGATCAGTCATCCCGGCATGAGCATGCTGATTGTGCGCTTCTATGTGGGCACCAAGGAAGAAAACGCGATCATCCAGACCTATAACAAGCTCTATTCGAACTTCGATCGCATCCCGCCCGGAGTGTCGCCGCCGTTAATCAAGGTCCGCTCCATCGACAACGTCCCGATTATGGCCCTCACGCTCTGGGGCAAAAGCTACGACTCGTACCGCTTACGTCGAGTTGCCGGAGAGTTGGAGAACTCTCTGAAAAAGCTCGACGACATATCCGAAACAACGATCATCGGCGGCCAGCCCCGGCAAGTGAGGGTAGTGCTCGATACGCAGAAACTCGCGGCCTACGGCCTGACACCCGGCGCCGTGGTCGAGCAGCTGCAAGCAGCCAATAGCAGAGGGCAAGCCGGAAGCTTCGCCCGCGATAATCACGAATTCCAGGTGGAAGCGGGACTGTTCTTCACGCGCGCGGAAGATCTACGGCAAGTCGTGCTTGGAGTACATGCGGGCCGCCCAGTCTATCTGCGCGATGTTGTCGAGAAGATCGAAGACGGTGCCGCCGAACCCGACAGCTATGTCCTATTCGCCAGCGCCAAGGGGACCACGGGGCAGCCCGCGAATCCGGAATATCCGGCTGTGACTATTACGCTCGCCAAGCGCAAAGGCACCAATGCCAGCATGATCGCTGAGCACGTGCTACAGAAAGTAGACGATCTGCGTGGTTACATGCTGCCACAGGATCTGAATGTCACGGTCACGCGAAATTATGGCGAGACAGCCAAGGACAAATCGGACGAACTTCTCAAGCACCTTCTCATTGCAACGCTGTCGGTCACATTGCTGATTGCTCTGGCGCTGGGTTGGCGGGAATCGGGTGTGGTGTTGCTTGTCGTACCGGTAACTCTGGCGCTCACCCTGGCGATCTTCTACATCTTCGGCTACACGCTGAACCGAGTGACGCTATTTGCTCTGATCTTTTCTATCGGCATCCTTGTCGATGACGCCATTGTGGTCGTCGAAAACATTGTTCGACATTTTCGTCTGCCGGCGAGCTGGGGACGCTCGCTTGTCGACGTCGCGGTCGAAGCGGTCGATGAAGTCGGCAATCCTACGATTCTCGCAACCTTTGCGGTGATCGCCGCTATTCTGCCCATGGCATTTGTACGCGGATTAATGGGGCCTTACATGCGTCCGATCCCAGTCGGAGCGTCCGCAGCGATGGTGTTCTCGCTGATCGTCGCTTTTGTGGTGTCGCCCTGGGCGGCGCTCCGGCTCTTGCGTCACTACGCCGGGGATGGCGGCCACGAGCATCACGAAGCGGAAGGTTGGACCACCCGCTTCTATCGCAAGATAATGAACCCGCTGATCCTCAATCGTAAGCGCCGCAGGCTCTTCCTGGGAGGCGTGGTTGTCCTGCTGCTGGCGGCATTCGCGTTCGTTCCGCTGAAGTGGGTGCGCGTAAAGATGTTGCCTTTCGACAATAAGAGCGAATTCCAGGTCATCATTGACATGCCCGACGGAACGCCGCTCGAACAGACCACTCGCGTAGCGCAGACGCTCGGTCGCTACCTGGACCAACAGCCCGAAGTCACTAACTATCAAATCTACGCAGGCACGTCCGGGCCCTACAACTTTAACGGCCTGGTGCGGCACTATTTCCTGCGTCGGCAACCCAATCAGGCCGACATTCAAGTCAACCTGCTCTCGCGCCACGATCGCAAAGGGCAGAGTCATGAAATTGCTCGCCGGCTCAGGCCAGAACTGGTGAAGCTGGCGATCCCGTTCGGAGCACGCATCAAAGTGGCTGAAGTGCCACCAGGACCTCCCGTTCTGGAAACGCTGGTCGCAGAGGTCTACGGGCCCGACTATAAAGGTCAAATACAACTAGCGAGTCAAATCAAGCAGGTCTTCCAACAGACACCCGGAGTCGTGGATGTGGACTGGTACGTCGAGGATCCGCAAACGAAATACGATTTGAAGGTAGATCTCGACAAAGCTTCTCTGCATGGAATCACCGCGGCGGATGTAAGCCGCACTCTGCAGATCGGGCTGGGCGGGGCGGATGCCGGTCTGCTGCATGATCCGCACTCTCGTGAGGATGTGCCCATACAGGTCCGACTCTCGCGTGCCGATCGCTCCAGCATTCAGGATCTTGAGAATCTCAAGCTGCCCACGCCCAATGGTGGTCAGATTGCCTTGCAGGAACTGACGAGCCTCAATCAGACCACAATCGATACCAGCGTATATGGCAAGAACTTACAACCGGTTGTCTATGTCACCGGCGATGTTGCCGGGGAAGAGGAAAGTCCGGTCTATGCGATCGCGAAAATGAGCGATGCCATCGACAAGCTGAAGGGACCCGACGGCTATCCGGTCAAGCAGTACAAAGGCACAACCATGCCCGAGCGCGCGGACCGATACTCCATGAAATGGGATGGCGAGTGGCACATCACCGTGGAAGTCTTCCGCGACCTGGGCCTCGCTTTCGCCGCGGTGCTGGTCCTTATCTATGTACTGGTGGTGGGGTGGTTCAAAAGCTTCAAGACGCCACTGGTCATTATGGCTCCAATCCCATTAACACTGGTTGGCATCCTGCCGGCTCACGCCATGATGGGCGCGTTCTTCACGGCGACTTCGATGATCGGATTCATCGCGGGTGCGGGAATCATCGTGCGGAATTCGATCATTCTGGTCGACTTCATCGAACTGCGGCGCTCCCAAGGAATGTCGCTGGAAGAAGCGGTGGTAGATGCGGGCGCAGTGCGCTTCCGGCCAATGCTTTTGACCGCGGCCGCCGTGGTTGTGGGCGCGAGCGTGATTTTGTTCGACCCCATCTTCCAGGGACTCGCTCTGTCTCTTATGGCTGGCGAAGTGGCCTCGACCGTTCTCTCGCGCATGGCGGTGCCGGTTCTTTACTACATGTCGGAACGAAGGACTCTGCCGATTCCGCCCATGCATACTCACTCGCCAGAAAACATCGCAGAATGTGAAACGCCGCAATGCGCGGTTCGGTAGATTCACGGTCTTGAGTCGAAAGGAGATCACAATATGACTGTAGAACGTGGGCTTCGATTAATGGCAGGAGCGTTCATCCTGCTTTCGGTGGCGTTGGGACATTGGGTCAGTCCGTATTGGTATCTCTTCACCGCTTTTGTCGGCCTGAATCTGTTTCAGTCAGGCCTGACGAACTGGTGCCCTGCCATGTCTCTGCTTCGTAAGCTGGGATTGCGCGAGCCGTTACCACTGGTAGCAAAAGGATAAGGACTCCTTCGGTTCGGCGAAGCCGAGGGCGTCGATATTAGTATCGTCGCACCAAATTACTCTTCAATGCATCTCACCGGGGCCAGGTCTGCGCTCTACCGTTCCTCATCCTATTGATATGTCTGGATAGAGATATGTCTTGGATAGAGCACTCAAATCTTCACCACCCAATGCCGACTCAGCTTCGAATGCCTAAAAACCATTGCACCGAGCGATGCGCGGAGCGATCTCTCCCAGAATTGATGGGACACGGCAAAAGCCGGGCGTTGCAGGCGCTTGGCATCGGCGCCGCCATCTTTGAAAGTTGGGAAGGATTGCGCATCGAAGGCCGTTCGCATTACCATCTCGACCCTTTGAAACATGGCGCCAGCGGATTGGTCACGCGAGCTGGGGGAGCGCTCTCCGGGCCCATTCCAACTTTCCTGCGGGTCGCTAGTTTGTTCGCGGGGAAGCGAAGATCAAATTCGCTTCGTCGCTGGGCGGCATGGTCGGCGATTGCGGGATCGCTGATAACCCGTTTTGCCTGGGTTCACGCTGGACATGTATCCGCAAGAAATTGGAAGTTACCGCTAGAGGATGAACGTAGGTAGTCGTAAGCCAGCAAAGAAGCCAAGAGCGCCGAAGCGGAGCGAAAAACAACTTGCCCGCGCAGCAACCGCTCCGTCTCGCTAGTCCTGCGGCTTGACCCAGAGAGTAGCCAGCCAAATCACGATCAGAGTGAAACAGATCTTCAGAATGCCGCGCCCACCCCCGGACTCGCTGCCTTTTTCCTGTGTTACATTAACAAGAGCGGGCGCGTAGCTCAGTTGGTAGAGCAATGCCCTTTTAAAAGCCTGCTCTGCAACGCGCCTACGGCGGATCAATCACTTACAGGCGGATTCCCACACAACAATCGGAGTAGAATGCTGGTGTTCGGCAGTTATTGTGCGCTGAATTGTGCGCCGAATTCTGCTGCGATCCGCATAAACATTTGTCGAAGGGAATCTTCGGAAAAGCAATGCAGACATTTGCCGATGCTGTAGGTGGTTTTTTCGTCGGTTTTCTAATGTTTCTGGCATACCGGGAATGGAGAACCCGCCAGCGCCGTAATCGTTTGCGAGCGAAATACGCGGGGCTCTCTGGCAGATACTCGAACTGGCGAGCTGCTGACGGGAGCCCAACCGGGGGCTCGATCACCTGGACCCCGCAAGAGGACGGCACCTTCCAAGTTATCGGCTACAACCAGGACGGCAGCATCGATTGGAAAAGCCGCGTAGTTATGAGTTTGGATCACGAAAATGAAGGAGAGGGAATATACGAGTACGAGCCGCCTGAGAAGCATGACGCCGGGACCCAATACGTCCACTACTTTCCGGAAACCGGGAGTCTGCTAGTTCGGAGTAAAAGCACGCTTTCAGGGAGAGAATTCGCCCACCTTTGGAAGCCGTATCAGAAGAGTCCCGATCTCAAACCCGACACTGTAAAAGCGGACGGAACGAAAGAAAAAGCTGAGATCGCCATCTTCTTGGGCACAACAGTTTTGGGAACAGCGGGCCTAGGAGTCGCTAGACTGTTAGCTTCCCTCGGTCATCCCAAGATTGCTATCTGGGTGTGTTACCTTGCCATACTCGCCTATACCGTGGCAGCGAGAAGCTTTGTGATCAGCAGGCAGCCGTTGTGGAAGGCACGAACCACCTGGGTCGCTGTTGTTTTGGCACTTGTTTTGCTGCCAGGTGCCCTTTGGCTCCACGGGACTGTAAGGTCTCTCAATCCAAGCGCCCCGAGTATTCAAGTTGAATCGTCGGGTGACCAGAGTCCCAATGTGGTAGGAAACCAGGGCCCCGTAACAATTCAGAGCGGCGATTCGGCGACGAACGGGAAACCGCCGAAGCAGCCACCGAAGTCGGACGGGAAAAGCAAATGAAATGGTTGTTCGTGTTTCTCATCACGACTACTCTTGCCGGTTTGGCGCAACAGCCGCCGAATGTGCAGGTCTCTTCTTCGGGAATTTGCAGCCCAAACGTTGTCTCTAACAAGGGTCCGGTTAGCATCACATGCAATGCTGCTATGGACAAGGCGACTGTCGCGAAGATTGTGTCCCTCCTAAATCAAATCCTGCGTGAGCGAGGCGACTCCGATGAAGTCAACAAAAAGCTGGACTCGATAATGGAATTCGTGCGGACGAACGTGAATCCGAACAGACCCGTCACCACGTACGACTGCGGTGGAGATTCTACGACCGCTGGTCGTGGTGTCGCTACCGGGTTGTCCGTAATCTCAACGGCTGGTGGTCCTGCAGTCGAAGCATTCCAAAAGATGGCTACGCTTTACAATTCCCGCCAATACTCAGAGTTGCTAGTAGCGTGTAACTCACAAATCAAATCGGTACCGGAGTGGCTTACGCCACACTTGTTCTGTGGGCTTGCACATCTAGAGATGGGTCAGAGAGACGAAGCGAAGGAAGCTCTGCGCTACTACGATCAAAAAACCGGGCCCCCATATGACGGCGACAACCGGTGCAAAGCGATCTCTGATTATCTGCACTCTCACTTGTAGTTTTCGCGAGTGCGGCCTGATTTCCGCTTGGCTGCGAACCTATGCTGGCCGTTCTGCCGGAACCGTCTGCGACGGTGTGCGCCGTGGCTGCTTTTGCGGGACTACGTCGATCTGAATTGCGGGGTGTGCGCTGGGAAGATTACGACGGCGAGCAGATCATGGTCATGCGTTCTGTCTGGGAGGGGTTCACAAACGAACCGAAAACCAAGCGCAGCAAATCGCCTGTGCCAGTGATCCCGCGGCTGCAACTGATCCTTGCAGCGCACAAGCTGGCACACGGGAACCCAAAGACTGAGCCGATGTTCGCCAACGGAGCGGGCAAGCCCGCAAACTTGAACAACGTTCTCAACCGGGAAATCTTGCCGGTGCTGAAGCGTTGCGGCATCTGCCGGAAATCGAAGCTCAGCCACGACGCTGGGGTCTCGCACGAATACGTGCGGGATGGTAGTCTACCTAAGTGGCACGGGTTCCACAGTTTTCGCCGTGGGCTCGCTTCCACGCTGTACGATCTGGGAGTGGATGACTTGATGATTCAGCAGATACTCCGGCATCAGGACGTTAGCGTCACCCGCAAGCACTACATCAAAACCACGGGTGAGCAAACCGTCTCCGCAATGGCCAAGCTGGAAGCCGCATTGTGCGCTGATCGTGCGCTGGCCACAGCGCCCGTCAAGAGTACATTGCCGAATTAGTTGTTTGTTTTCAGTTGTTTAAATTCGCTGTGGGCGCGTAGCTCAGTTGGTAGAGCAATGCCCTTTTAAGGCATGGGTCGCAGGTTCGAGTCCTGCCGCGCTCACCAAGTTTTCAAAGCCGTTAGTTGATTTGGGCAGGGCTGATTCTGGGCACACCCAATGAATCCCTTTGTTCGCGGGGAGCCTTCCGGGAGTTTCTCGAATCGTTCAGCGCAACCTTCCATATTTAACAACCAGGCTCTTGTTGCAGCGCTCATTTCATTGTGAATTCCCAACCGCAGTACTGGCCAGCGGCGGCATCCGGCGGGCAATGAAGGCACATCGTCCGAATCCGTGGATCAACAGCACCCGCGAAAGTCTCAAACTCAATCATCCCAACACTCTTGCAGGGGAAATCCGGCAGGCCCTTTCGACGCCGAGCCTCCTGTACACGGCAAACGTCCATGAAGAAGCGCAGATGCTGCCGGTCATTGGACCATTCGGTTCGCTGAGAGTTGATGACGGCATAGAGCCGAAGGCTCAACGCTTTTTCCAGAGCTTCAAGACCTCCATTCGCAGGAATGTTGAATGTCGTCATAATTCGGCGCGCCTCTGCCGCGGCGAAGCGCTTCCAGGAGCAGGCATCCAGCTCAATGGCGGTTTCCATGTCGAAGCGCTCTTCGGCGGCAAGAAACCAACAACCGTCGTGGGCCAACCAGTTCTTAGCGAACATTTCTAGTGCACAAAGGAGCTCTTCGCGGCTCATGGTCTGAAATGCGTTCGTAGTGCCTCCGTCCATGGTTGCGTTTGTTACGTGGTCGTTAAAGTGACTGGGACCGCAGGAGTAGGCGGAGAGAATCAGATCACAAGCCGCCGGCCGCTCTTCACTTGGGCGCGAAGTACGGCGCAAATGAGGGCACAAGCCTCTTTAACTTCTGGAAGCGCAAGGTAACAATGGACTCGCTTTCCTGTGCGGCGCGTGTGGACGACACCAGCGGCTTTTAGTATTGTGAGGTGCTGGGAAAGATTGGCCTCGGAAATGCCTAAGCGCCGGCGCAGTTCTGAGACGGGGCGTTCGTGATCGGAAATTAAATCGAGGATCTTAAGACGCACGGGATTGGCGAAGGCCTTGCAAATCCCGGCCCGCCTTTCATACAGTTCTTCCTCCATCATTCGATGCCCATTCCGGTTTTTCATTTTCCGCCTCCTCGACCGCGCCGACTTCATCTCACTCATTCCTCCTGAGCATGATAGCCCGTGATCATCGCACGAAGGAGACTACTCGGTGTAGGACCGGTCGTCGACAGGTAAATGTGCCCAATCAAAAACGTCAGGAATAGATAACTGCCGAATGTATGGGCTGGACCAAGAACCCAGAGTCCTCCAATCCATGAGAAAAGTCCAGGCCAGCGATCGGCACCCCATATCAGGACTCCAGTGACAATCTGAAAGGGCAGCAAAACGTTCAGCAGCAGCAGGTATGTGATCTTTTGTAGAGGGTTCAGTTTGCGCCGCGGATCAGCGTCGAACGGATGCTTCTCTCCCTTAAAGATGCCATAGAAATAAAAACGCGCCTGTCGAATGGCGGCCCCGGTAAAGTCATCCATGCGTGGCAGAAAGTGATGATACTTCTCCGCCGTCACGTGGTAGAAAATCCCGAGGAAGGCGTTGACGATCAGCGCAAATCCGATCCAGGAATGCCAGCGAACCGCGTTTGTCATGGAACCAAAGATTCCGAAGCGATCCGGGTAATGAATGGCCATGCCGGTGAGGATCAAACTGATCATGCCAGCTGCCTGAAGCCAGTGCCAGATGCGTTCGTGAAGAGAGTACAAAGGCGATGTTGAGTTCATGAGTGGCCACCAAAAAGGCGAAATGCCCCGTGTATGAGACTGAACAAGAGTACACCGGCAACGCATGACCAACCGATCCACTCCACCCATCCAGCTCTGCTGTAACCGACTATGTAGAAAGAGCTAAGCAAAACCCGGTTGTCAAAGGTTGGCTCTTTCGAGGTGAAGTTTACAACGTTGAGGTTCTTGCCGCGATACACGACGGGCACTCCTCTGGGGAGCGATGAGTTTAGATCGACGGGGCGGGCGAGCATGCTGTTTCTCGCGTGGCAAGCGACACAATCCCGAATCGCCTGTTTCTTACCCGCAATGCCATGGGTCATCGCCCAAGGCACGATTTCAATGCGAAGCTCGGGTTCCGCGACACCGGAATATTTCTGCAGCAGGCCCTTGACCAGAGCGATCTTCTCCGGCGAGTCATAAACCGCCTGAGGAAGGTCGATGATGCCATCCTTGTCGGCAAAAGCCTTCAAAATCTCCGGTCGATACGGGAATTCCCCTTCCGCCGCCTTGCCGGCGTAGAAAGCATTTTGCACCTGCCACGTAAAGACCGGCCTGCCTTTGCTCTTGTCGAACCAGTACACTCCGGTGATCAGGTTGGTCGGCCGTATTTGCGGATTGCTGTTCTTGTCGACCGTGGGGATGTAGGCGGGCAGATAGCCTCTTACTTCCGATTCGGGATCCACAATGGAACCCTCGATGCCGCGATAGGTGATGCGACTGCCGCCCGTCTCCATGACAAACCCCCAGTCGTCGCTTCGGTACGCCCAGAAGTGAACGGAGGGAATATGGCAGGTTTGGCATGCCAGAGATCGCAGGTGCGCGGATTTGTAGGGAAGAAATGCGTGTCCCTTTTCCGCTTCATGGCAATCGCCACAGGCGCGCATGGTGTCATGCCTGGTCAGGTTCACCGTCTCCGGAGGAATGTTGCCACGCGCGAAGTTGTGTTCGGGGCGTCGCAGATAGACCGCCAAGTCTTCTTCTCTGGGCTTATACCGCAGGTTCTTCTTCGGGTCTTCTTGAATCATGCGCCCTGGGTTGTTTACAGAGAAATGACAATCGATGCAAATCAATCCGGCGGCGGCGTGAACGTCCCAGGGGAAGTCCATCTTCTCCTTCCCAACCATGTTGGGAGAGACCGTGTCGCTGATCTTGGCGCCGTTGTAGATCCAGCCAGCCTTCTCCGTGCCGCGCATGATGTCGGCGTGTTGAATCGGCTGAATCGTGGTGGTATTTCGGGCCGTAAAGCCATGGCATTGGGCACAGTTTTCAAGTGTAGGATCAGAGAGGTCAAGCGCCTCCGCCTTCACCGTGCCATCGCCATTGAAAGCACCGTGATTGTAGGTGAATGCACCGCTCTGTTGCCGGACCACGATCCCTGTATCGACGAGGGTCGCATTGTCGGCCCAACGAAAGTCGCCCGCAGACATTTCTTTCTTGCGCTCACCACGGCTCGCTTTAGGAACATGACATAAAAAGCAATCAGCTTCCGCGATGCCGCTTTTTTGCCAATCCCAGGGGATTATCTGACCTGTTTCCCGGTCGCGAATGCTATAGCTCGGATCCAAAGGCCCGCTGGGTTTCGCCTCGGGGCTAAGAAAGCGGCGCCCGCGCAAGTCATACTCCGAGATCCCGCCGCCGGTATGGCAGCCGCCACATTTCGTCAGCCACTCGGGTTGACTCATATCGGCGTCCGAGGAATCTTTGATGTCGGCCCGGGTGAGTTGGCGGTTCGGGATAATCGAGAACTTACCAAACATTCCTGGGGACGTATTGAACGGAGAAGCGCCATGCGACGTCAGCAGAGCCCGATCCATCTCGTTCTTGCCCTGCTGGAAATGGAAGCTATTAGTAATGAATTCATAGTCGTGACAGTCTCCGCCGCAAGTTTGGCGCGTGCTAATCGGCTTGCCGCTCTTTAGCACATTTTCCCCGGCCTCGTCTTTGAGAACGATCTGCGGATGTGCGAGCTTCGAGGCCTTGGCAGGTACATTCGGCGTGTTCGTACCCGTATCCGAACTCTGGCCAAGCGACGAAGCACACAATAAGACTCCAACAAAGGTGTGCAACAAAGGCCGGATTCCGTTGGTCCAGCCCTGCTGAGATGGCTTTGCCACTCGAATCATAACTGTTCTCCTCGCGCAGAAAGCGGGACTCGCAATTCGCCTGCAAGCGCCCGCCATGCTCAGGTCTTACTTGCCGCAGGTCTCCGGTTGTGGCGAGTCCGCTGCGTGACTGATAAGGAAGGCAGAAGAATCAAGCAATTGGTCCGGAGGCAGATACTGGGTCAGCGGTTCTTTCCCGTGGTTGTGAGTTCCCGCGGCGAAATAAGCGCGCCATTGGGCCATCGTCTTGTTCATGGGGGTGAGTTCTCCTCCGACTGCTCCCTTCGTGTGGCATTGGCGGCAAGTGTCTTTGAAAAAGTGACGTCCTTTGGTTTCGCTGCCTTTTTGGGCGGCAGGCAGAGCTGAGAAAATGCCCGAGATGACGATGGCGACCACCAACAGCAGCATGAATTTTGCAAACCGCATCATGAAGTCCTCCTGCTTATTTACTTTCGTAAGTTCGAAACTAACCGAAATCATAGCCGCATTCACGCATGCGTTTCTGTGATCGCGAGCACACATGATTCAGTTTTATGTCCCACAATGGGAGTACGGATGTATACGTACTTACGTAATTGCGAACTATCGAAAGTATGTGATGGTGCTCACTGACGGGAAAGACGCTCTTGGTGAATTATGTATCTGCTGTACTCGGTCAACATCCTTACTCACCCTGACCTGTATAGCCCGGCCTTTCGGCCTCAGAACCGTCCCGGCCGTGCAATTCATAGAAGAGAGGAATTGTTATTATGCGGAAACTTCTGCTGACAGTACCAATCTTCCTGCTGGTTTCGGGGCTATGGGCTCAAACCGCGCCGCCTGCGACGGATGATGCCGCTCAGCTTCGTCAGGAAATCGACCAACTCAAGAAAACCATCAATACAATGGAACAGCGGCTGGATGCACAGGAAAAAACAGCCAAGGCCGCAGCAGCCACACCGGCTACAGGGGCACAAGCAGCACCGAAGGATGAGGCGGTCTCGGATCTTCAAACCAGTGTCCGCGACCTTAACGAGCGGGTCAACACGGCCGAACGGAAGTCTCTTCGCGACCGATTAGAGTGGGGAGGTGATTACCGCTTCGAGGTGCACACGATCCGCGGGAACATTCCCACTCATTACGACGGCATGCAAATGCAGAACCTGCTTGTGAACTCGATGTGGTATGCCGGGCTAAACGGTTACACACCCAGCCAGATGATTGGCCTTTTAAGTAGCCCGACCTTGCCGAACGGGGCCCCGAACACGCCGACAAACTTCGGCCAACTACTGAACAGTACGGTCGCCAGCAACTATGCCGCATACCAGTATTTCGTTAACAATCTCACGTTCACCAGTTCGAATCCGAAGAGCCCTGGACTGAAGCAAATGGTGAGCGCATTCACACCTGCTCAACAACAGGCGTTTATGGGTTATCTCGGTCAGGTGCCGGGAGTGCTCCAGGCTGCGTACAGCGCGAACAGCGATGCCCTGATGACCAATCGCCTTCGCCTCCGTTTTGACGCCCACGTCGCCGACGATATCAGCTTCGGGGCCCGTCTTAGTATGTACAAGGTCTTCGGAGATTCGACCGGCCTGCAGGTATTTGACGGCCAGCCGACATCCATGGCGATCGACGGTACGACGGCGGGAGTTCCCAGCGGCGATATGGTGCGTGTGGAACGCGCCTTCTTCAGTTGGAACCACATTGGAGGGTCGAATTTGTATCTATCAATCGGACGTCGGCCATCGACTGACGGTCCGCCTCTAAACTTCCGCGACGACGAACCTCGCGGGGGCACGCCCTCCGGTTCGCTCATTGACTTCCAGTTCGACGGAATTACCGCCGGCTACAACGTCAACCAAAAGATGACACTACGCGCCTGCTACGGCATGGGCTATTCGTCTGGCTTCGGCAATGGAAACCTGCTGGAGACTCCTGCGGATCGCGTCAAGTCGGTGCACCTGTTCGGCGGCAATATGGATCTCTACAGCACCGACAAAACCTTCATCCAAGTGACGCTAGCGCGCGCCTGGAACGTAACGGACGGTTTCGATGGATTGATGGTACTACCCAACAATCCGCTCACTGGCGCTTCGATCAATGCCCCGGTGGTCATGCGCTACGCTCCGTCGGCGAACTTGGGTGCCATCGACCTCTATGGGATCAACCTGCAGAAAAAATTACAAAACTTTGATCTGTTCGTCAGTGGCAACTGGTCAGGACTTCGTCCCAATGGCCTGACTACACCGTTCGGTGGTCTGATGAGCGATCCTTTTGAAACCCCCACTAACCACGACGGCCAGATGTATTACGTGGGTGTGAGGTACAGCATTCCCCAGGATGACGGCCGCACCAAGGTTGGGTTCGAGTTCAACCACGGCACGGAGTACTGGTTCAACTTCGCCCAGGCCGAGGACGACATCATTGCTCCCAAGACCGACACCCGGGGCAATGTCTATGAAAGCTACATCACCCATCGCATCCACGATCACTTCCTGGTGAAAGGAAGCTATATCAACTATAACTACGGCTGGTCTGGATCCGGCTGGCAGGTGGGCGCTCCTAAGCGTCTCAACTCCACTCCGATCCTGGCCTTCCCCACTTACGACACAGCGAAGATGTTCACCTTGGGTTTGATTGCTTCGTTCTAGAAACTGAATCTAAGACGGGGGCTGGTTCGCAACCAGCCCCTCCTTGCGAAGCCGGAGTTGGCAACGGCTGGTGCACCCACTTCATGGGCGCCCCGGGCTTGGTCAGGTCGAGCGCGTAGAGACTATTAGGAAACGGAGTCAAGATATACATCGTGTTTTTCACCACCAACGGCGCAGCCTCATGGCCATGAGTCATGCCCGTCGAGAACGTGAAAGCCAACTTCAAAGTTTTCACGTTACCGGCATTAATCTGATCGAGTGAACTATAACGGGTGCTGGCGTAATCCTTGGCAGGGCGAACCCATTGGCCATCGTCGGTTTCAAGCTGACCTTGATAAGGACGGGACTGATAATTGTGCTCGATTGTTGGCTGGAGCATGGAGCCGTTCTGAGCGAATGCATTGCGTTGGCCCGTGAACCCGCTTACCAACATCAGCAGAACTGGAATGGCTGGCCAACACTTACATGCAGCCAAGTGAGACGTTTCGTTGGGAAGTACCAAAGCGACCTCGCCTGCCATATGGAAAATGTTGAAATGCCGGCGCTATGATGCGCGAGCCAATCAAAAAGTTGGCAATGAGTGAAGAGGTTCTGCAACCTCTCCAAGGCTATGGCCATCCAACGGGCGCTCATCCAATATGCGGGTGCTTGCTAGCATTGTGGCTGTGTTCTAGTGATCCGAGAGAAATTGAGCGCCACTTTCAGGAGGCTTCCCGGGAGGGCAAAAGGGGAGTCCAGCAGTCCAAGCCACTCCTCTACCAGCTTCGGGCAGCATTACAATAGTTAGTTAAAGCTTACGCAGCTTCACTTTTGACTTATGCCCGACCCGCTCTATCTCAGCCTGTGGTTTCCCGATTTTTCCGGCCCGGCGATGCTGCCTCATCTGTTCGCGGTGTTGCAGCAGTTTCCTTTTTCGGCGCAGCGTCCCGGCATTACCTATACCGCGGTACAACCGATCTCGTGGAATGAAGCTAGCGTGTTGGAGCGCCGCTTCTCGCCTGGAATCGCCCCCGAGGATGCGGTAGTGGTCGCTGCCGATCTTGTGCATGACGATTACGCTTACGTTTTTGAGGCGTACTGGGATCTTTGGACGCCGGAAGTGAATGGCAAGCAGTGGGTTTCGATTCCGAGCCTCGTCAGTTTTATTGTGCAAGGCGAAGAATTCGACGACGGAACTTTTCAAGGGACCGGGCATATCGAAATTGACTTCGGTTTAGATTCGTTGTTTGTGCAGGAAAATGTTGCGCTCACCGAAGAAACGCAAGCCAAGATTCGCGACAACCTGGCAAAGCTGGTCGAGTTTACGAAGAAAGCGGAAATGAATACGCGCGCCACGTCGCGGCGCTTGTGGTCAGAGTCGGAAGAAAGCCTTCCGCAAAAACTCATCGCGCGACTGCAGAAAGTGCAATAACCAGAGAGGGCACAGGGGAACACAGAGTAAGACGGTACCTCTGTGTTTCTCCGTGCCCTCGGTGGTTAAAGGCCTATTTTGTTCTTCCGCCCTCGACCTTCAGTGTTTCGGTCGCTGCGGCCTGAGCCGCCGCCAGGCGCGCGGTGAGCACGCGGAACGGCGAGCACGAAACATAGTTCAAGCCGGTGCGATAGCAGAATTCCACGGACGACGGCTCGCCGCCGTGCTCTCCGCAAATTCCTACTTTCAAGTTTGGCCTGGTTTTGCGGCCTCGCTCGGTCGCCATTTTGACCAATTGGCCAACGCCCTCCTGATCCAGTGCCGCGAATGGATCCTGCTTCAGGATGCCCTCCGCAAGGTAGGTCGGAAGCACCTTGTTAACGTCATCACGCGAGAAGCCGAACGTCGTCTGGGTAAGATCGTTCGTGCCGAAGGAGAAGAATTCCGCCTCTTTGGCGATCTCGTCTGCGACCAGCGCCGCACGCGGCAACTCGATCATGGTGCCCACCATGTACTCGACCTTCGTTCCTTTTTCTTTGAACACTTCGTCGGCCACTCGCCGCACGATCGCTCCCTGGTTCGCCATTTCCTTCAGCGTGGCGACCAGCGGGATCATCACCTCCGGAAGCACCTTGATTCCCTTCTTCGTGCAATCGACGGCCGCCTCGAAAATCGCGCGCGCCTGCATCTCCGTGATCTCGGGATAGGTGATGCCGAGCCGGCATCCGCGATGTCCGAGCATGGGATTGAACTCGTGCAACTGCTCCACGCGGGCGAGAAGCGGAGGCAATGCTTTTTTCAGATCGCCCACGCCCTTCACTCCGTAGTCTTTGTATTTCGCGACGAGTTCCTTCTTCTGCTTCGCGCTATACCGTGACAGCAGCGCGATATCGACCATCAAGTCTTCGCGACGCGGCAGGAATTCGTGCAGCGGCGGATCCAGGGTGCGGATCGTTACCGGCAAACCGTCCATCGCCTTGAACACGCCGGCGAAATCCTCGCGCTGCATGGGAAGCAGTTTCTTCAGCGCGGCGCGACGGTCTTTCTCGTTATCGGCCAGAATCATGGCGCGCATGTGCGGGATTTTTTTCTCGCCGAAGAACATGTGCTCGGTGCGGCAGAGCCCAATCCCTTCCGCCCCAAACGCCCGCGCCTGAACAGCATCGCGGGGAATGTCGGCATTGGCGCGGACTTTCATCTTGCGGTGCGGATCGGCCCACTGCATGAACTTCTGCAGTTCGGGATCATCGGGCGAAGGATCCAGCGTGCCCAATTTTCCCTTGATCACGCGGCCAGTTGTGCCATCGAGCGAAATCCAGTCGCCTTCTTTGAAGCTCTGGCCCTTCACCCGCATCTCGCGAGCTTTTTCGTTGACGTCGATGTCGCCCGCGCCGGCCACGCAGCACTTGCCCATGCCGCGGGTTACGACCGCAGCGTGGCTGGTCATGCCGCCACGCGAAGTGAGAATGCCTTTCGCCACTTCCATCCCATGAATATCTTCAGGGGTGGTTTCCGCCCTAACCAGAATTACCGGATTCTTGGCCGTATCGTGTCCTGCCATCTTGACCGCTTCATCGGCGGTAAAGACGATGCGTCCCACGGCCGCTCCCGGTGAGGCCGGCAGCCCGGTCGCGAGCACTTCCACTTTGGTGCTCTTCTCATCGAGACGCGGCACCAGGAAGTCGTACAGTTGGTTGGGTTCGACGCGGAAGATTGCTTCTTCCTTGGTGATGAGCCCTTCCTCCACCATTTGAATCGCGACGCGCACTGCGGCCAGTCCGGTGCGCTTTCCATTGCGGGTCTGCAGCATGTAAAGCTTGCCGTCCTGAATGGTGAACTCGAAATCTTGCATGTCTTTGTAGTGCTTTTCCAGGCGCGTGGTGATTTCGCGAAGCTGGTTGTAGACATCGGGCATGATTTTCTGAAGTTCGAGGATCGGCACTGGAGTCCGCACGCCCGAGACGACGTCCTCGCCTTGCGCGTTCATCAAGAATTCGCCATAGAACTCTTTCGTGCCGGTGGCAGGATTGCGCGTGAAGCCCACGCCCGTTCCGCTGGTCTCGCCGAGGTTGCCGTACACCATCCACTGCACGTTGACCGCAGTTCCCAACATGTCGTCGATGTTATTGATGCGGCGATAATGCTTGGCGCGGTCGTTCTGCCACGAGCGGAAGACGGCATCGCGCGCCATTACAAGCTGTTCCCGCGGATCCTGCGGAAAGTCGCGCTTGGCCTGCTTCTTGACGACTTTCTTGTACTCGACGATCACTTCTTGAAGATCCTTGGCGGTAAGGTCGGTGTCGTTCTTCGTCTTGCGCTGCTTTTTCTTCGCATCGAAGACTTCGTCGAAGGCCGATTTTTCGATGTCAAGCACCACGTTGCCGAACATCTGGATCAGCCGCCGGTAGGAATCGGCGGCAAAGCGGGGATTGTTCCACCTCCGAGCCAGCGCTTCGACACTTTTGTCGTTGAGCCCGAGGTTGAGAATCGTGTCCATCATGCCAGGCATGGAATACGCCGCGCCCGAGCGCACGCTGACGAGCAGAGGATTTTCGCCGGTGCCGAGTTTCTGCCCTTGCAGACCTTCCAGCTTTGCCAGCGCCTCGTCCATCTGGCGGTCAACCTCTTTCGAGGCGGCGCCAGTGCGCATGTACTCGCGGCAAGCCTCGGTCTGAATGGTGAAGCCGGGAGGCACCGGCAGTCCGGCATTGGTCATCTCGGCCAGGCCCGCGCCTTTGCCGCCGAGGACGTCTTTCATTTTGCCGTTGCCGTCGGCCTTGCCGCCGCCAAAAAAGTAAACGTACTTGGTTGAGGATGTTTTTGTTTCTTGCGCTTCCACTTCGGGGAGGGTAATCGTCGCCATGTTATGAGTCCTTTGTGTAGTCAGATTTCATTCGATCTCAAAAGCCTTTGGCCAACTCCTGCGCAACTAGGTAGCTCGCACTTAAACTGCGGAGTCCGGGAAAGGGCCTTAAGTCTTCCCTTCACTCACGATCTCGGAAAAATCTGCGATCGTGGAAAATTCTTTCAGCAGCGTGCGCAGCAGCGCCAACCGGTTCGCCCGTACTTTCGGATCTTCTACCATGACCATGACTTTGTCGAAGAACCGATCCAACGGTTCGCGAATACCGGATAGCAACATGAGAGCATCGAAGTATTCCTTCTTGCCGCGATGGGCCTCGACCCTATTGCCTGTCCGCTCCATGTGGGCCTTGAGCATCTTCCCTTCGTCCGCCTCTTCCGGCGCAAACTCGAAATCATTCGCCGGCGCGATTCCCTTCTCTTCGGCTTGTCTGAGAATGTTCCGCATGCGCTTGCAAGCCGCGCCAATGGCCTGAAACTCTGGCATGTGCAGAACCTGCTTCACCGCCTCGGCCCGCTGCACTGCGTCAACGACATCTTCTGCGCCGGCGCTGAGAACCGCCTTCACTACATCATAGGCGTATCCACAGACATCTTTCAGGTAGAACTCCAACCGCTCGCGGAGGAACGTTGCAATTGACTCGGAAAACGCTTCATCCGCAACAAATTTCTTTTCCGCCTCCGACCCCTGATACCCCGCCCGCGCATCGCGCATCAGTTCATTTAAACGCAACGGCAGCTTTTTCTCGGCGATGACCTTCACGATGGCGTTGGCCTGCCGCCGCAGCGCAAACGGATCCTTGGATCCGCTCGGCACCAGTCCCAGCGCAAACATTCCGGCAATCGTGTCCGCTTTGTCGCCGATCGAAAGTACCGCTCCCTCAATCGACCGCGGCACAGCGTCGTCGGTCGACTCCGGCTTGTAGTGATCGTAAACCGCGTCGGCAATGGCAAGCCGCGTCGCTTCCGGCAAGGTGGGATCGAGTTTTTGTACGCGCGCGTAGAGTCCGCCCACAATCCCCTGCAATTCGGTAAATTCCTTCACCAGTTCAGTCGTCAGGTCCGTCTTCGAAAGACAAACGGCCTTGTGAATGACTCCCGGCCGCACCGTCACCCCACCCTGCTTGAGGATTTCGCTCACCCAACTGCACAATCGCTGCACACGCTGCGTCTTCTCGAAGTAACTGCCCAAATCTTTCTGGAAGGTCACATGCTTCAGCAACTCCAACCGTTCCAGCAGAGATTTTTTCTGGTCGGTCTCCCAGAAAAACCGTGCGTCATTGAAGCGCGCCCTCAGCACGCGCTCGTTTCCATGACGGATCAAGCCTTGCGGGTCGCTATCGGTATTGAGCACTGCCATAAAATGTGGCGCCAGTTTGCCGTCCGCATCTTCCACGGCAAAATACTTCTGGTGATCGCGCATCACCGTGACTAGAACCTCTTCGGGGAGCGCAAGGAACTGGGGATCGAAGCTGCCCAGAATTGCCGAAGGAAATTCGGTCAGGTTCACTACCGTATCGAGGAGCGCTTGATCCTCGCGCCAGCGAGCACCCGGAACGGCTCGGGTGGCGGCGTCCAGCGCTTTGCGAATCTGATGCTCGCGCGCGGCACGTCCTAAAACTTTGGCCGTCCTCAAAGACTCGATGTATGCGTTGCCCGCCTGCGGAATCCTGACCGCGCCATCCGAAAGAATCCGATGTCCGCGCGAATTATTTCCCGCACGGATCCCGTCAAATTCCAGCGGGACGATTTGATCGTCCAGCATCGCCACCAGCCAGCGTACAGGCCGCACGAAGCGTTCGTTCGGCCTCCGCCAATACATATTTTTGGGCCAGTAAATCGCAGAAAGCTCCTTGGGCAAACTCTCAGCCAGGATCTCCGCGGCGCTCCGGCCCTTTTTCGTGACCTTCGCGACCAAGTATTCGCCTTTAGGCGTAGTCACTTTTTCCAGGTGGGCAACGTCGACACGCGCCTTTTTGGCGAAGGCATGCGCCGCCGGAGTCGGCTGACCGTCTTTGTAAGCCACGTTGACCGAAGGGCCGCTAATCTGTTCGATCACGTCTGCCTGCGACGCGGCGATTCCACTCGCCATCACCGCCAATCGGCGTGGCGTATCGAATTGCGTAACCTCACCCGCGGACAACCGCTCGCGGCTCAATAGCCCAGCAACCCGTTCGCGCAGCTCTTGCGACGCCGCGACGAGCATCCGCGCCGGAATCTCTTCACATCCGATCTCTAGTAGAAAGTCTGGCATGCGTTCAAAGTATCTAGTGTTTCAAAAACGGGCCCAATTCGAATGTGATATCCGTCACAATCACCCTGTGCAAAGCCGCAACCGTAGTGCCGGCGTCTCGCCGACGGTCGCGAGGGCATCTTGCCCTCGGCTGTGCGGGCGGGGCGCCCCCACGACAGCCGCCGGGCCGGCGGCGCTACTAACCCACTGGCGCTAGCTTCTCTTTCTTTGACTTCTTTTCGCGGACAGGCTCAGGCTCGTCGGATCTCTCCGGAGGTGCCGACTCACTCTTTTGCTGATCCACCCAGGCCTTCGCAATCCCTACAGCCAGAGCACGTACACGCGCAATCACGCCCACGCGTTCCGTCACTGAAATCGCGCCTCGCGCATCGAGAATATTGAACAGGTGCGAACACTTCAGACAAAGATCGTACGCCGCAAGCACCGGAAATCGCGACCTATCCCCATTAGGGTGCCCCGTCCTTGTCTCTCCGTCTTTTGGAGAGACAGAGCTTGCCCCGAGCTTGTCGGGGGGGCGGGGACGTTGATCTTCCCGAACTCTGAATCGATCGAGTAATCCTTTGCACTCCGCCTCATACAGACGGAAGTGTTCCCATGCTTTTTCGACGTCGGCATCCTCGAAGTTGTATACCGAGAACTGCAACTCGTCGGCCAGGCGCACGTCGCCATACTTCACCACGCTCCCCGACTCCGGATCGCGCGCCCACACGATGTCGTAGATCGAATCCACATCCTGCAGAAACGCGGCAATACGCTCGAGGCCGTAGGTCAGTTCCGCCGAGATAGGAAACAGATCCAGACCGCCGCACTGCTGGAAATAAGTGAATTGCGTGATCTCCAGCCCATCGAGCATGACCTGCCAGCCCACGCCCCAGGCGCTCAACGTGGGAGCTTCCCAGTTATCCTCTTCGAACTTGATGTCGTGGTGGCGAAGGTCGATGCCAATCGCGCCCAGCGACTCCAGGTACAACTCCTGCACGTTCTCCGGTGGAGGTTTCAGGATTACCTGCAACTGCATGTGTTTGAACAGGCGATTCGGATTCTCTCCGTAGCGGCCATCTGCCGGCCGGCGTGAGGGCTGCACATAAGCGACCTTGTAAGGTTTCGGCCCCAGCACCCGCAAGAATGTTTCCGGCGCCATCGTCCCTGCGCCGACTTCCACGTCATAGGGTTGCTGCAGCACGCAGCCACGCTCCGCCCAAAACGCCTGCAGTCGCAGGATGAGTTCCTGGAAAGTGAGCGGATTGGAGGATGGCGAAGTCACAAAATCGGCTCTTAACTTTTGGTGGTTAGCTCAAAACCCCGGAATGCGCGTGGTCACTCGAATTGCTACAGCGCGGCCGGAGCTCAGCAGGTTAATATTTGATTGTAATGGAAATGATTGCACCCGTCAGCTAACCGAGTGTCTCAGCTTCCGCCCGGCCTACATAACATTGACGAAATTTACGCTAGAAGCCGCCCTTCTCCAGCATCGTCGCCGTGACTAATTTTTTCTCCAGATGCCGCTGCAAAATCTGGATCAGAAATTTTCGCAGGTCCGCGCCCTGCGCTTTCGGCCACGGCATGGCCGCAAAACTTTCCACCGGCGCACGAAGCATTTGCGCTGCTAAGGCCCGCGAATCGCTGGAAATCTCAGAAGAAGCCAGACGTTTATCGTCGGCACACATCAACCCGTCGGCCAGTGCGTGGAAGTAGGCTCGACTGCCGTTCAGGCTGCGGCCGCAGACAATGCATTCCGTTAATTCCGGGAGAAAGCCGACCAGCCGCGTCAGCCATAATTCGAAATAGGTAACCGGCATCCACACCTCCGGGCCGGTCAGCACGTGCAACACGGAAAGCGTCAGGCGAAAGACGGCGTCGTTGGCCTCGTGGTCGGGGAGTAACTCATCGAGCAGTTCGGCGATGTGTCCCAAGGCTACCGCCCGCGCATAAGTCACCTCCGAAGCCATAGGCGACTCCAGCACCTCGCAAGCATCGAGCCGGGTCAACTCCTGCCCTTCGCGGACGTCATAAAACGCGCGCACATAGGTTAGGGGCTCGAGTGCCCCGCCAAATCGCCGCTTTGACTTTTTCGCCGATCGCGCGACGCCGCGAACTTTTCCTTCCACCCGCGTGAACAGCGTGACCAGCAGATCGGCCTCGCGCAGCGGATAACTGCGCAACACAATCGCTTCCGACTCTCGCAGGGCCATGGCAGTTCTACGATGACGGCTTGATTCTAGTAGATGCTGCTTTCGGGCGTCAGCTTTGAGTGCCGCGAAGCCCGACGCGACTCTGGGTTTCGCCTTTCGATATACTTTCAGCACCGTGAAAACAACTCTTTCCGCTCTTCTCGTTGTCCTCAGTCTGGTTAGCCTCAGCCTTGCCGACGAGACCTCGTTCAACCGCATCGATGTACCTGACTCGAAAGGGCGGCAAATCAAGGCCGTGCTGACCTTCAGCGACGACGACAAGGCGGTCGAAGTGAAACCCATCAAGGGCGACACCATCAGCATTCCCTACTCCGAGATTTACAAGTTCTCCTACGAGTACACGAAGAGGCATCGTGTGAACGAGGAGTCCATTTTTGCGGCAGCGATCGGAGTGGGCGCGGTCGTGATGTTGACCCACTCCAAGAGTCACTGGCTGGAGATCGATTACCGCGTTGGCGATGTTCCCAAATCGTTTGTGCTGCGGATGGACAAGCACGATTACATCCACATTCTCGACGCCGTGAAGGCCCATACGGGCATGGACGCGGAAGTCCTCGGGAACGCCAATAAGAGATAACCAGTAGTTCTAAAGATTTTAGAATCGCGCCCAGACACAAAAAGCGCGCGCCCCTGACGGACGCGCGCTTCGATCCCGGAACGCCACGGGAAAACATCCACCCGGAAGTGGTTTATCGACCGAAATACTTGGCGTTGCGTTCAGTGAAAGCGTTCCACTTCTCCGGCAGATCATCGAGCGCGAAGATAGCCGAAACCGGGCACACCGGAACGCAGGCCCCGCAGTCGATACACTCCACTGGATCGATATAAAGCAACTCCTCGGTGGCGTAAGCGGGCTCATCTTTCTTGGGATGAATGCAGTCCACCGGACACGCATCCACGCACGCGGTGTCTTTGGTGCCGATGCACGGCTCAGCAATCACGTAGGTCATAAAGGTATCAGTCTCCTGAGAATTCCTGCGTCCATTTTACTACCGCGACGCTTTTGTGACCGGACATTCTAGCAAGAATGGAGGCGGATGGTACAGAGCCGCAGCGTATGTTGCAAGGGCCTTCCACCCTGCCAGGGCCTCGGCTGAATCATCGGATTACGGAAGTAATTTGGAATGGAAACCTGAGAATGCGTTAATGACCAAAGACGCGGTGCGACCCACGGTGGACGGCGCAGTTCCATGACTAGGCTCAACGTTTTAGTTTCTCTGATTACAGAAGACAACGATTATCAACTCGAACAGGCGGCGTCGGCCCAAGCTGCCGCGCAGAAGCTCGGGGCGAACGTTCAAGTCATTTATTCCGGCAATGACGCCGTGCAGCAGACGCAGCAGATCCTGTCCTTCATCCAAAATCCGTCCCAACGTCCTGATGCCATATTCGCCGAGCCCGTAGGCACGGGAATGCCTCAGATCGCGAAGGCTGCGGTTGCCGCGGGTATCGCCTGGGGGATCATCAACAGCGATGTTGACTATATTGCGCAGCTTCGGCAAGGCGCGCTGGTCCCGGTCTTCGCAATTGTGTGCGACCACGAGGCAATTGGCAAGATTCAGGGCCAGCAAATCGCTGCCCTCTTAGGCGAGCAGGGATGCGTTCTTTATATTGAGGGTCCATCCGTCCGCGACGTGGCCAGAATTCGCGCCAAGGGCATGCTCGCGACTAAACCGTCAGGAGTCAACGTAAAGACGCTGAAGGGCGATTGGACCCAGAACAGCGGATATCACGTGGTAAAGTCGTGGCTGGCATTGAGTACATCGCGGCAACTCAACGTCGGCATGATCGCCTGCCAGAACGATGACATGGCCATCGGGGCACGCCGCGCCTTTGAAGAACTGGGGGATATGCGCGAGCGCGACACCTGGCTTCGGCTGCCTATCACGGGGTGCGACGGAGTTCCCCGCTCCGGCCAAGAATGGGTTCGCCAGGGGCGGCTTGCGGCGACGGTCATTTCCCCGCCCCTCGTCGGGGACGCCATGCAACTCCTAGCCTCGGCCCTGAAGACGGGTTCGCAACCACCGGAACGCACGCTGCTGCCTCCAAGTTCTTTCCCCGCTCTGAAAGAACTCCAAAAGCCGCGAGCCACCGCGGCACAAATGCCATAAAGACTGGGGCGCCCTAGGTTTAAGACGTACGATCAGGAAATCTTGGAATTGAAAGAAGAAACGGCTGACAGCGTCTTGCTGCCAGCCGTTCGCGCTTTCGAGCTAATTCTCAGTTACCGGTGTCCGCCGCCATGTCCACCACCACCGTGGAAGCCGCCACCACCGTGAAAGCCACCTCCGCCTCCACCGTGGAATCCACCGCCACTACGGAAACCACTTCCGCCCCCACCGTGGAATCCGCCACCGCGGACTGCTCCGCCGCCATGGAATCCGCCACCTGCGTAACCGTGTCCGTACCCGCTGCGAGCATAGTTGCCGGCGTAGCCGCGTCGGTAGCCTCCGGCGTAGCCGCGTGCGTAGCCTCTGGCATAACCATGACCCCATCCCGCGCGCCCGTAGCCGCCATGACCCCAATCTCCACCACGACCCCAATATCCACCATGGCCCCAACCCCAGTGATACCACGGACCGGCGCCGATAAACACTCCGCCATCAAACCACTGCGGACCGTAGTACCCGTATGGTGCGCAGGCGTATGGATAATAGGAATAGTATCCGTACGGACACACTGGAGGCCCATCATCGTAATCCCCGTAGTTCGGGCCGACCCCGATACCAATTCCCACACCCACTTGTGCTTGCGAATAAGTCAGCGGCAACATCAGGACTGCCAGCAACGCAACATATTTCAGGTAACGCATATGGACCCCCTTGGCTCCAGTCCCGCCGAGACTCTGAACGGATCTGAAAACCTTCCGAGACTGAATGGCTCCTGAACCTCTCAACCGGCGACCACCGTCTCTACTTAATTGGAACGCAGAAGAGGGAGAAAAGTTGCTATTGCGGGGATGGCTGATTTCAGCCATCCCGGCTGAAATCAACCACTTAGGAGACTGAACGGGGAACCACTCGACGAAAACCGGGGTACTTTAGGGGCGGTAAATCCAGGTTTTCGCGGTGGCCTCGGGACCATTCGGATATCCGCCCGCTAGGAGGACGCTGCCGTCGCGCAGCTTCGTTTCCGACAAGAAATGCCACGAATCACTCATTCGCCCTGCGGCCACCATGAACTTTCCGCTGGCTGGATCGAAGACTTCCACTTCCTTGCTTCCTCCAGCGATGAGCAGCTTGCCGGAAGACAACCGAACCGCCTCGTCCGGCAGTTTGAATCGGCTCTCGTTCAACGGCGACGTAGGCGTGAACTTGCCAGTATGGGGATCGTAGATTTCCGCGCTGTTCATCGTTCCGTTCCAGTCGCGTTCGTCCGAACCGCCGGCGATCAGCACCCGTCCATCGGGCAGCAAACCGGCAGTATGTTTGTAGCGGGCAGTATTGAGACTGCCGGTCTCGCTGAAAGTTCCGGTCTTAGGATCGTATAACTCGGCGCGAGCTATGAGTTCCCCGCCACCGCCGCCGGCGATGAGGACCCTGCCATCCTTCAGCAAGGTTGCCGTTTGACCCTCGCGGGGACGATGCAAGGAGCCCGTCGGCTGAAATCGCAACGTGTCGGCGCGGAAAATCTCCGCCGAAGCAATCGCCGCGTCGCGACTGTCATGATCGTCGCCTCCCGCCAACAGCACATTGCCATCGTTCAACAACGTAATGCTCGGCCGCGCGCGCCGCGTGGTCATATGGGGTAGGGGCGTGAACTTCCCGGTTGCTGGGTCATACAACTCAGCCGAGTCCGTGGTACTGTGGCTGCCAATCCACCCTCCGGCGATGAGCACCTTTCCGGATCGCAGTAGCACCGCAACCAAGCCCACTCGACCGATACTCATTTCCCCCGTAGCCAAAAACTTTCTCGTAGCCGGGTCGTAGAGTTCGGCCGATCTGTAGAAATCCTGATTCCGCCTCATCCCGCCGGCAATGAGAACCTTGCCATCGGGCAAGAGAGTCGCGCTGTGCCCGGAGCGCGGCTCCAGCATCGGGGCCGCGGGCTGCAGTGAACCGACGGGAGACGCTGGAACCAAGGCCGCGGAAGAGGCTACTCGAAAAGCGGCAGAGGATAGAACGAATACGGCGATTACGGCGGCGGTGAAGATCAGGCTGGATCGTTTCATGTTCGCCCTCCTGGAGGGGTCAGACGCACCAGAGTCGGGTCAGTGAGCACATTCGATCACGCCGAAATCAATTCTTTCTTTTCGCTCGGCTCATATTCCACGATGTATCCGGCGACAGCGCTGGCGGCGACCGTGAGCGGCGAAGCCAGATACATCTGTCCCGGCCCGCTTCGGCCGGGAAAATTGCGGTTCTGCGCGCTGATGACAACTTGATCGGGGCGCGTCGAAACTCCGGGCCCAGCGTTGATGCACGCTCCGCAACTGGGCTCGATGACCTGCGCTCCGGCTTTTTGAAAAATGTCGATGTAGCCTTTGCGCAGGCAGTACTCGCGCGTGTCCTGGGAGCCAAACTGAATGTAGAACCTTACCGAATCGGCCACGCGCTTACCCTGCTTGAGGGCGTCGGCAAGCACGGCCGCATACATATCCATGTCTTCATTCTTGCCGGCGGTGCAGGTGCCGCCATAGGCGATCTCTACGGGAATCGGAGTGCTCAATTCGCGCACGTATTTGCCGTTTCCGGGATCGCCCGGCGTCGCCACCATCGGTGTAATCTCGGCTGCGTCTAACTCGATCATGTGCGCGTACTCTGCCCCAGGATCGCTATTCAAGCCTTCAATCATTGCTTCGGCTTTTTTGCCATCCATCCCACGGCGCTCGACGAGGAAATCGACGGCTTTTTTGTCAGGCGCGACAATCCCGGTGAAGCCGCCAATTTCAGCTGCCATGTTGGTCATGGTGGCGCGCTCGTCGACGCTCAGCGCTTCGATGGCCTCGCCCGAATATTCCATGACCTTGGCCAGCGCCTTGCCGCTGCGCACGTAATCCAGGCTCAGAATTTTCAGGATGAAATCTTTCGCGGTTACGTTGAGGTGCTTCTTACCGCGGATGACGATTCGTACCGACTCGGGAACCTTTACCCGCACATCTTTTGTGATCCATGAATTGAACACGTCAGTAGTGCCGATGCCGAAGGCCACGCAGCCAATGGCGCCCACGTGGGGCGTGTGCGAATCGGACCCAATATTCAACTGCCCCGGCAGCGCATAGCTTTCGAGCACGATCGAGTGGCAAATGCCCTCCGACCCTTTGCGGTCGGTCAATTCGCCATGCAGGCGAATGCCCTGCTTCTTGGCAAAATCCTGCTGCTTGAGTTTGAGCTGGGTTGCGAGATCGAGCAGGCCGAGTTTTTTCTTTTCTTCGGAAATGACCTCGTCGAGAAAGGTCAAATGATCGCGGAAGAAAATGATGGTCGAGGGATCGTTGACCTTCGCGTCCTTTCCTACATAGCGCTCGAAGAAAATCGCCGCCATGGGCGTGACGTATTCGTGGCTGAAGCGCAAGTCCGCGCGCGCAAATCCGGTGTCGCCCGGCTTGACCGACGGCACGCCCACTTCACCCTTTTCGTTGATCATGTGCCGAGCGAATATTTTCTCGGACAACGTCATCGGAGGCACAGTGTAGCGGCGGACATTCCCCGCCATTTCCAGTTTCACGTTGCTCTGAATCGGCGGCAAAAATACTTTTCCTTGCATGCGCGCCACATTAAACGGAAACAGGCCGCCATACTCGATCACCTGCCGCGTAATCTCGTCCTCGCCCTCGGTGAATTCGCTCAGCGCGATTTCTTCTCCACTGCGAATGCGATCGATTAGCGAAAAGTTCGTCGAGGTCAGCAGCCCCAGATTCTGGCAATTCTGCTTGTAGATGCGTTCAATGTTTTCGGCAATCACCACGCGAATGCCGGCGCACATCTCGGCGTAGGGAGACTGCTCGCGGCTCGATCCTTTGCCTCGCCGCTTGCCGCTCACCGCACACACGAATCCGCCACGCTTCACGTCGCCGCGTCCAATCGGCGTTACGCTACCGCACTTCAAACCCAGATAGGGAATCTCGCCCAGCGTCTCGTCAAAATAGAAGCAATAGTGAGCCGGAGTGATCTCGTCGGTGGAAATGTCATCGCGCAGTTTTGGATTGTTGGCCGGATTCTTCGTGTCCCATGGCAGGTCTTCGCCTGCAAGCTGCCGCCGGATCAATTCCGGATCTTCGGTGAGAAAAAGGATGCGTCCTTGCAGCCGGACTTTGTCGGGCCGCTTTTCAATTTTGCGTTCCAAGAGTGAATTGATCACGGTGAACCTGGAGTCGTGAAGTTCTGAATTACCGCGTCCGGAGCGGACCGATGCGGCCTTCCCACACTCTCATTGTAACAAGGCCAGGGCCGCGGGAAACGTCGCCAACTCCCGCGTTAGCGGCCCGGTGCCGATCTTAGTGGTGGGCGTGCGCCGCTTTGTCGAACTTCTCCCCCGCCGGGATTGCAGTCGCCAAACGGTTCTCCTTCGGCGCAAGAGGGCAGGTAGCATATGGCGTGACGGCGCACGGAGGATTGTAGGCGCGATTGAAATCGAGGACGACGTGTCCGTCAACAATCGGCCCAGTGTCGAGAAAGCGTCCGCCGGGATAGGTGTCATTCTTTGCCGTCAGATCGTTGAAGACGAAGAACAGCCCGTTCTTAGGATCGCCGCCCAGAGCCGTCAGCTTCAACTCTTCGCCGTTCAGCTTAAACACCGCAACTCCCGGAACCGGCTCCGCGGAGACGTCGCCCAGCACATTGGGAATTTCGATTGTCTGTTTTCCGTCCGCCGGGACCCAGGTTGCAGTGACGCGGTAATTCAAGTCGAGAGGGAAAAACATCATTCCCTTGAAATTGCGCGCGGCTGCGCTGTCCGTGTCGCGCAGACGAATTCCTATGCGCTCGCCTCGCACGATCACATGAAAGCGCAAGGTTCCCATCTGTACATAGGTGACCTGCTTCGAAGTGTCTGGATCGAGCTTTGCTTTGCTGACGGGTTTGCCATCAATGGTGGCCTTTGCGTCAGGCGACATCGTTAGCGTGACTTCCTTGCCTGTAAGATCGAACTGGCCCGCGTGCGCCGGGACCTTGGGGAACACGATCGCATTAGCCGGATCGCTGCCGAAACTATTCGCGCCGGGCTTGAGCCAGAACAGTCCGGCAAGCGGCAACCAATTCTCTTTCAGGTCGGCAGTCTGCTCGGCCTTCCATTTTTCGAAGGATTGCACGTAAGCCGCATCCGGCGCGGCAACCGGCGCGGCGGCAAAAAGAACCACCGCGAACATCGGCAGCGCGAAAGCGAAGATCGACCGACCAATCGGTTTCAACATCTGGTCTTGTCCTCCACGTCGTGCGCAATTCTATTACCGCTTGTACTCGCTGGGTTCGGGCAGTGGAACCAGTCCACGACCTGCGAAAATCTCCTGAAATTCATGCAGCAGCGCGTCGTGCACAAGGCCGTTCGAGGCCAGCGTTTCGCGGCTGTCGAGGTCAAACGGAGATCCGTCGAAACGGCTGACTTTGCCGCCGGCTTCTTCGACGATTAGCACGCCCGCGGCAGTGTCCCAGGGATTCAAATTGAACTCCCAGAAGCCGTCGAAACGGCCGCTCGCCACGTTACACAAATCGAGCGCCGCCGATCCCGCTCGCCGCACTCCATGAGTGCGCAACGTAATCTGGTGGTAGAAATAAATGTTCGGATTTTTGTGCCTCTTGTGGCTGGGAAATCCCGTCGCTACCAGGCACTCCTGCAATTGCGAAGCCTTGGAAACGTGAATCGGTTTTCCGTTGAGGTGGGCGCCTCTTCCCTGCTCCGCGCTGAACAGCTCATCGCGCGTAGGATCGTAAACGACTCCCGCGATCCGGCGACCGCCTTCGTGAGCTGCAGAGCGCTCCTCCAGCGCCAATGACACGCCGAACACGGGATATCCGTGGGCGAAATTGGTCGTGCCATCGAGCGGATCGACGTACCAACGATAGTCTCCGCCCAGATCGTTCAGCCCTTGCTCTTCGCCCAGCACGTCATGCGATGGAAATTGTTTGGTGACGCGCTCGCGGATCAGCGTTTCGGCGGCGCGGTCCGCCGCGGTCACCAGATCGGCGTCGCCCTTGTATTCGATCTTCAGGCCCTGGTGGAAATATTCCAGCAGCAGAGCTCCCGCTTCGCGAGCGATTGCCGACATGGCAGGAAGGAAGCTGTCTGGTCTGGGGACGGTGGATGACATTGGTGGTCGGGGTCCGGTTGCGGGCTTCCGTCCTTCTTCATTGGTGCAGAGTCAGCGAAGCTTGCATTCTGGAGACCAAAAGCGGAAGCCGGAACCGCCCTTTCACTTTCTCTTTCCGCCCTCTTCCGCAATGTACATAATCTCGTGCTTGAAAATGAAGAGATTGGGCGCGCCGTCGCGGGTCAGCCGCACCATGTTCTTGTCGTAATATTCAATCCACCCGCGCACGATCTGGCCATCCATCAGCTTCACCGACACAGGTTTCTGCTTCTCCCCCAACGCTTTGAGGAAAGCAACTTCTTCAAAAGTATCTTCTGGAGGCGGCGTGCGACTGCGCTTGGCGGAGTTGGCATTCCCTTGTGGAGCTCGGAACGACATGCAGGCATTGTACACAAAGCGCTGCGAGCAGAGTACACGGAGAAGAGCGGTCGCGCTGCAGTGGAGGCTCACTGCAGCAAAAAAGCTCGCTTTCCGTCCATTCAGTCGCAGTTAGAAAGTTATCTTCAGGCTGAACTCAGTCTCGCGAGGCGAACCCAGGCTGTAGACTCCGGAGCCCACTCCGACCCGATTGACGAGGTGACCGGCATAGTTGGTGCCGTTGATGCTGCCTACACCTCCGGTCAGCAGCCCGGACATCATGTTGCTGGGCAGATCGAAATTCGCGAAATTAGCTACGTTGTAAAAGCGTACCGATGGCTTGATAGTCACGCGCTCGAAAAAAGTGCGACTGTAGGCGATGCTCGCGTCGAACGCGCGCAGCCAAGTGTAGTTGACTTGGTTCGCAGGCGCCGCCGGAACCACCGGGGCTACGCCTCCCAGCGCCGATAGATCGGCTGCCGTCATCAGGTTGGCGGCGATCAACACATTGCCCGCCGGAGTCGGCTGCCCGGCTTGCGACGCGTTGTATTTCGAGATCACATTATTGATGCTGCTGGCATCAATGCCGCGATCGAAATTCCCGACCTTCGTGCCAGGAATTGGATCTTGCGTGGTGCCGTCTCCGGTGAAATCCGTGCGGAAAATTTCACCTGCTCCGAGCCCGGTGTCGGGCACGGTAAGAGTTGTCGAAAGCGGGCTGTAGAAATGGGACATGATTCCCAGCTGAAAACCGCCGCGCACATCCAATGTGCCGCCTAAAGAGACCTGATGCGTGCGGTCCATCGTGGAGGGTCCGAAATAGCCATTCACGTTGTTGTTGTTGAGAGCGGGAACGATGAAGTCCTGGTCTGCGCTCGCCGCGGTGACTGCCGCATCCGGCGCGACGCCTCCCCCGGAATTTTTGAATCGCGACAGGACGTATGCGAGCTGGAAATTCAAGGCTTGGGCGCCCCGGAAAGGGTTCTTCACATTTTCGATCAGCTTCATCTGCACCCCGTCGTAGACAGACCGGCCCACCGGTGACAGGAAGCGCAGAGGGGGCGCATTCGGGTTAATTCCTGGGAAGGCGCAGTTTCGACCCAAAGCCGCAATGCAGCTGTTGCCACCCATGTCCGTCGAGGACCCTAAACCATTGGCGGCAAAATCGGCCATGGTAGCAGGGGCGTTGTAACCTGCTGCTCCGGTCACGGGATTATCCGGGCAGTTCGTTTCCGCTAAAGCTAGAGAGGCCACGCCGCAATTTAACAGCGTGGCCGCGATCGCCTGCTGGGCGGCCGTCACGTTGAACGTGCTGGCGTCGCCGGCGTGATTCTCATCCACACCCAGCAGGTAGTGAGTTTGCACATTGCGAATGAAGTCCACGCTGAGCACCGTGCCCGGCCGAACTTCTCGCTGGATGCCGAGGTTCATCACAATCGAACGCGGCGATCTGTAGTTGGGATTCAACATCGAATTGCCCGGGGCGAAGAAGCAATTCGTTCCCCCACCACAATCGGTGAGATATTGCCCGGCATACGCTGGATTGTTCGCATGCAGGTTCAGGGGCGAGGCCGCCTTAAGTTGCTGTTGTAAGGCGAGCAGTGCCGGCAGCGCATTGCCAATCAACGGATATCCCGATGCACCACCGCAAATCGCCGAACTGGCAAAGATCGTGCCGCTTGCGGTCTGAAGGGGGGAAGGAGAACCCGCAGCAGAACAGGGGCTTGGAGTCTGCAGGAATGAGCCCGTGGGTTGGCGAAGAGGAGCGTCCGCCAGCACGTTGTTCCAAAGAGCGTTCTCCCAGAACAAGCCGACGCCACCTCGGATCGAGGTCCGTCCGTTTTTTGCCGGATCCCACGCAAATCCGACCTGTGGAGCAAAATTCTTATTGGGCTGGGTTATCCGGTCGCCTAATCCAGCAACCAGGCTATTGAGTACAGGAATGGGGGCGTACTGGCTGTCGCTGCGGGCGGTGTCGCGCTCATACCGCAATCCGTAAGTGAGGGTAAGATTCGTCTTGGCCTTCCACGAGTCACCAACGTAAAGAAGCAAGCGGTTGTCAGGTCCCAACCCGCCGGCAGGGAAGCCGAAGGCGGAGTTGGCGGTCGAATATCCTAATCCATTCCCCAAAACGTATCCGCCATCAGCCGGGTAATTGAAAGGATTCGCAGCTCCGCCCGGGAAAGGTCCGTTGGCTGCAGCTGTGATCTCTCCTGGCGTCACCCTGGAGGTAATCGACGGCCCGTTTTTATACAGTGATGCATACCCGCCGCCCTGCAGATGGTTCAGCGTAGCGCCGAAACGAAAAATGTGGGTGCCGAAGACTTTGCTGCCGTCATACGCGATTTCTAGATCACTTTGAAGCCGGCTTTGGGGAGCGAATCGACTCGGTCCTGCAATTAGTCCGGTCGCCCCCATAAAAATCTCTGCGCCTAGGTCATTAAAAGGCAGGGAGCTGTTGCCACTGGTCGCGTCCGCAATTTGATTCTGGAACTTTAAGTACGAGAAACGGATGGAATGGGTGAGAGCGCCCCGGCTGAAGTCCAAACCCACTAAATGGTCGCGGGTTAAATCCTTGTTGTCGTAGACCGAATAGCCGGAGCCGAAGGTCGCCGGCAACGTGTTCTTAAAATAAGAGTAGCGATAAAACAACCGGGCGCTATTCGTAAGCTGATAATCGAGGCGTCCCATCAGGTCGTCCTCGCGGAAGGGATCGCTGAAACGCCCCGAGTAGGCTTGAAAAGGAGCCGAGATCGCCACTGGCGTTTGGGCATCCTGCTTGGTCCGCTCGCCGTCCGCAAAGAAGAATAATTTATTCGAGAGAATCGACCCGCCGACATCGCCCCCATACTGGCTCCGCTGGAACGGCACCGATACTCGCCCCGGAAGCGCAGCGGCTCCTATCGAGTTGTCGCGAAATTGCCCGAAAGCTTCTCCGTGAATTCCTCTGCCTCCCGATTTGGTGATGACGTTTATCAAACCGGAAGAGGTAAGCTCGGTCGACAGATCCATGCTCGCTTGCGCAATCTGAAATTCCTGGATGCCACTAGCTGGGATGTTCGTGGTAATTGTGCCCACGGTCTCGTCGGAAATGTCCGCGCCATCAACTTCGATCCGGGCGGTACGGCCCAACCGTCCCACGAACGAGACGGAAGCGTAACCTACCTTGCTGGGATCGAAGATCTCTCCATCTTGAAACTGAACCCCGGGTTCCAGTTGCGCGAGGTCGAGGAAGTTGCGGCCATTTAACGGCAGTTGTTCGAGCTGGGGTGCTGTCAAAACACCCTGTACAGTAGGTTGCTGAGTGTTCACCTGAAATTCGCTGGCCTGCTCGTCGAGCACGACGGCCTCCGGCCCAACCTGCAGTTTGACATTGCCGTTCGCGCTGTTGCCGACTCTTACATGCACAGCCAGTCGCGTCGTTTTCGAGCCCTTGACTTCGACGCGAACGCTGTAAAGACCTGGGGTCAGCAAGCCAGCAGAATATTTACCCTGCTCGTTGGTGGTGGTCAGGACGGTTTGGCCAGTAGGACCAGTGATCGTCACTTTGGCATCGCGCACAACCGCGTCCGAGGCATTGGTCACCGTTCCCACGATACTGCCCGTCGCGATTGTGGTTTGGGCGATTGCCGCGCACGACACGAACCCGAGCACCGCCAGCAATGCCAACAGAAAACCGACTCGCATCGTGGTCCTCTGCGAGAAATTGAGATTCAGCATCTTCCACCTTTCTTCGAAACCATCCCCACGTCTGCTCTTGTCAGTTGGGCTTTCAGAGCCCGCACGCGCACAGTATTGATGATCACTGCAATGGCATTTTTTATACAATTGCACCCTTCTCGTGCGAGCCGGTTCGACGCGCACCCCGACACATGGCCGCTTATAACGAAACGAGACTCGGCACTGGGAACGTACCGATTGCCTACTCTCGCTCTTCTAGAACTACGAACAAATGATTGCTTTCACTTACTATAAAAGGTTTGGGGTCGGTTTCTTCCGGCCCTCTAAATGTCTTAGAAATCAGACTTCACTGTATAGTACCCGGCGCGATGGCGAGCGTGATAGGCGGCTGCGTCGGCCGCGCCTTGCACCTTGACCTCGATGCGGCGAAACTCGGAGAACGATGTGCGCTGCGACGGATAATACGCTAACAAGTATTGCGTCCGAAGTTCGTCGCTGATTTTGTGAAACGCATCGTCGAGCTGCGAGGTGGATGTTGCATAGTAAAACTTGCCGCCCGTGTCGTCCGACAGCTGAATCAAGGCATGTTCGCCGCCGGTTTCGCGCCCGGCGCTGCTTTCGATCGGCACAATGATGATCGAGTAAACGATCGCTTCCGCTTCCTCCGCCGCGCGCACCGCCTGCTTGTAGTCGATCCGGCTGATCGTGTCGCCGCCATCGGTGATCAGAACAATCACCTTTCGTCCCTTGCGCTGGTCCAGATCGCGTGAAGTCAGATAAATCGCGTCGTACAGGGCGGTAGCTGCGCCAAGGCGAATGTGATCGATACCCTCGTCGATGGATCGAAGATCCGCGGTAAATCCGTGGGTGGATTCCATGACCGTTTCGCTGAAGCCGTAAACGCAGAGTCCGTCGACCGGGCGCACGATGTCATGCGCAAACCGTTTGGCCGAAGCCTGTTCGAAGGGCAGGTCGTGGCGCGTGCTCAAGCTGGTATCGACGGCGAGAGCGATGGAAAGCGGCAGCGCCGATTCCTTGTCGAAGACTTTAATTTTCTGCTCGACTCCATCTTCCTTGAGAATGAAATTATCTTTGGTAAGCCCGCCGATCGGGGACCCGTGTGCGTCGGTGACCGTCACGAAGACGTTCACCAGGTTAACGTCAACCCGAAGCGTAGTTTGCGGTTCAGACTGGTGTTGAGACGGACCCGAATTCTGAGGAGAAGGTTCCGCCGATGGCCTCTGCTGCGCACACAAGCCGCTGGCGGCCGCAAGCAAGCCGATAAAAAGCAGAACCGATGCGGGTTTTCTCATCGAGTGCTGGAATTATACCTGTGCTGCACGACGTCCACGTCACGCTCGCGGTTACGTGCTCCGCTGTGCGGGAAACCGGAATCGCTTCACGCCGCGTGCAGTTAGATGCGGGTTGCCCTGCCGGGCTGCCTGCGCCTCAGGAATTTGCGCGTGGAATTTCCGCCGGGAATGGCTCGCCATCCGCCCACACCGCGCCATCTTGGAAGTACTCCTTCTTCCAGATGGGCACGGTTCGCTTCAGAGTGTCGATAAGCCAGCGGCAAGCCTCAAAGGCGGCTGCGCGATGTGCCGACGCAACCGCGATCAGGACGCTGGTCTCTCCGATTTCAAGCCGCCCCAGCCGGTGAACGATGGCAACGTCGCGAATCTGAAACTGCTGTAAGGCCTGAGCGGCCAGTGATTCCATCTGCGCAAGCGCCATTTCTTCATACGCTTCGTAGTCGAGGTACAAAGTCTTACGGCCCCGGGTCTGGTTGCGGACCACGCCTTCAAAAAACAGCGCGGCACCGTCTTCCCCGCGCTTCAGGTTCGCGACAATATTCGGAGTATCAATCGTCTCGCGGACGATACAAGCGTAGCGCCGGCGTCCCGCCGGCTGTCCAGCGGGCATCTCGCCCGCCACGCCGCCAGTTCCGCCGCTGACGGGAGGTAACAAGGCCACTTCGTCGTTGGGCTTCAAACGCCTATCAGGTCCTGCATATTGTTGATTCACCGCCAGCACAATCGAAGCCAGTGCATCCTTCATGCGCGGAATGCGTGATTCGTAATGAGCCAGCATTTCGCGAACAGACGATCCCTCCGGCAGGTCGATCAGGTCGTCAGATTTCCCGACCATGTCTTTCAGAATGCCGAAAAAGAGAACGCGCACTTGCATCGGTGTTCAGTTTAACCCAGTTGCGGATCGTAGTTTGCAAGTGGAGCCTGACTCCAGGTAACAAGAAAAAAGGCCAGCCTCCATGGAGGTGGCCTTTGAGCGCAGAAACCTTCAGGCTCGAGTCAATACCCTATCGTGAACCGCGTCCGGTTCCTTGACCGGTTGCGTCGGGTTGTAATCCTGCTTCGGATCTTTCGGTGGCGTCGAAAGCATTTTCGCCGCAGGTCCCTCCGCAACCTCAGGCAGCGAGACTTTCAGTGCCTCGTCGATGGTCTTCACATAATGAACCGTGAGGTGTTCCAATTGTTCAGGCGATAGATCTTCCTCGACGTTCATCTTATTTTCCGCCGGAAGAATTACGTCGCGAACACCGGCACGCTTGGCGGCAAGGACTTTTTCCTTAATCCCGCCAACCGGAAGAACGTTCCCGCTTAACGTGATTTCTCCCGTCATAGCGAGCAGCGGCGTGATGCGGCGCTTGGTGAGCAGTGACACTAAGGCTGTCGCCATGGTCACGCCCGCCGAGGGCCCGTCTTTCGGAATTGCTCCCGCCGGCACGTGGATGTGGATATCGTGATCGGCGAAGAAACTCTCCGGCACGCCCAAGCGATCGGCATTGGACCGTACCCACGTCAGCGCGGCTTGCATCGATTCCTGCATGACTTGGCCAATCTGTCCGGTCATGGTGAAACCGCCTTTGCCCTTCATCGCATTCGCTTCGACGAATAGTACGTCGCCGCCCGAAGGAGTCCAGGCCAGACCCACGGCCACACCAGGCCGCTCGGTCCGCTCCGCAATCTCTCCCTCGCTGCGAATCTTGATGCCGCCCAGAAACTCCTGGATGACTTCTTTGGAGACGATCAGTTTGTCGTGCTTGCCCTCGGCCAACCGCCGCGCCTGCTTGCGGCAGATGGTACCAATTGTGCGTTCCAGGCTGCGCACACCCGCCTCCCGCGTGTAGTGCCGGATGATGTAGCGCACGCCTTCTTCCGGAAATTCGATCTGCTCCGCGGTGATGCCGTTCTCGTCAATCTGCCGCGGGATTAAATATTTAAAAGCAATGTGAACTTTTTCTTCTTCCGTGTAGCCCTGCAGTTCGATGATCTCCATGCGATCGCGCAACGGCTCCGCGATCGGATCGAGCATGTTGGCCGTGGTAATGAACAACACCTTCGACAAGTCAAACGTAACGTCCAGGTAGTTGTCGCGGAACGACGCATTCTGCTCGGGATCGAGCGCCTCTAACAGAGCCGACGCCGGATCGCCTCGGAAATCGCGCCCCACCTTGTCGATTTCATCGAGCATGAAGACGGGATCTTTCGTCTCTGCCCGCCGAATCCCTTGAATGATCTGGCCGGGCAGAGCGCCAATATACGTGCGGCGATGCCCGCGAATTTCCGCTTCGTCATGCACGCCGCCCAGCGACAAGCGGACGAACTTGCGCCCTAACGCGCGCGCAATGGACTTGCCCAGCGAGGTTTTCCCCACGCCCGGAGGTCCCACAAAGCACAGAATCGGTCCTTTCATATTCGGCTTCAATCGCCGGACCGACAGGTAGTCGAGAATGCGATCTTTCACTTTTTCCAGATCGTAGTGATCCGCATCCAGAATTTCTTTCGCCTTGGGAATCTCAATTTCCTGGCCGGAGGTTTTCGACCACGGTAGCACCGCCAACCATTCAATATAGTTCCGGGTCAGGGAATAGTCGGCTGCCATTGGCGACATGCGAGACAGGCGCCCCAGTTCCTTGAGCGCTTCTTTTTTAACCTCGTCGGGCATGCCCGCGTCTTCGATTTTCTTCTTCAGATCCTCGACATCGCGCTGGCCTTCGTCCTGCTCGCCCAGTTCTTTCTGAATCGCTTTCATCTGCTCGCGCAGGTAGTACTCGCGTTGAGTCTGCTGCACGCGGTCCTGCACTTCGCTTTGAATCTTGTTGCGGAGTTGCTGGACTTCGAGTTCCTTGGCGAGATGTTGGTTGATTTTTTCCAGGCGCACGTGGATGTCGAGAGTCTCCAGCGTGTCCTGCTTGTCGGGCGTGGACAGCGAGGGCAACGACGACGCAATGAAGTCGACCAGACGCCCGGGTTCGTCGATATTCATGGCCACGGTCGAAAGTTCGTCCGACAGCGTGGGAGAACCCGCGACGATCTGCTGAAACAGCGTTAGAACATTGCGCTGTAGCGCTTCAATCTCCGAGGTCGCCAGCGGGGTGGTTCCCTCGGGCAGCGCAGAGTAGTAGGCGTTCATGAACGGCGTCAATTGCGTGAATTCGCCCAGTTTGACCCGTTCCAGACCTTCGGCAAAGACGAACAGGCTCTGGTTGGGCATCTTGACTACTTTGTGGACCACCGCCGACGTTCCAACCGTATACAGGTCCGTGGGCTGGGGAGTGTCAACGCGGGCCTCGCGTTGCGCCACGACAATGATGGTCTTATCTTCGCCCAGGGAATTAATCAGCTGAACGGAACTTTCCCGCCCCACGGTCAGTGGCAAGACCGCATGCGGGAACAGCACGGTGTCCCGCACGGGAAGCACCGGAAGAGCCTTCTGTTCGTTTGTTTCCTTATTTTTAGGAGTGCGCTCGACTGGCGACTGCTGGCTCATTTATGTCTCCTTGAGTGTAACTCGCTCAAGTTTAGATGTTACTCCCGCGGGAAAGGTTTCAGGGGCCTCTCAACTATCCCAAAAGACCTGAAATTCTATTTCCTTGCGAGTTTGGAGAATGTGGCTAAGGTGCCGAGCCTAACGCGGAGGTGCCTTCTTGCCAAGCACTAAATCGAAGGTCGAGAGAAAAGAACAAAACCCCCCTATCCCTCTGAGAGGGTTTTGCCAGACGCCGATCGCTTTCAATCGCCCGAACTCGTCGAGTGACCGGGATGATAGGAGCACGGCCGACAGAGATTCACACGGGGCCCACGTCCACGTCCCGTTCGCCGCAGCGCCTGCGCGCTCTCGGATACAGCCGGGTGTCCGCCTTCAAATTCTAGAAAACGTGCTTGGCGGTATCACCCTGGAAGATTAACTCCTGCAGCACTCTTTCGTTGCCTGCGCTGAGTTGGTAAACCGTCTGGTTCCTTTGCGCTTTACCCGGAAGCGGAACCAAAGTGCACTTCACTTTGAACTCATCCTTGCTGTGCGCGCGCTGGAAGACCATAACGTGATTGTCGCCTTCCATGGTGTGACGCACGACATAATCCCCCGCCGGCATCACAACCGCTCCCACTCGTACTGGTGCAACGAAGGTTACATGGCTGACGTCACGGACGCCCATGCTATTCGTTCCCGCAATTGCCAACGCACCAAGAAGCAATACACACAGGACCACACTCATGACTCGCAAAGACCGCATAGATCCTCCTATAAATAATTCTGTGGCGCCGCAAAAGAAAGGCCTGCGGTCACCCAAACCAGTCTAGGAGTCAGCCCAAGGCACAGAATGTGCCCAGAGTCACAAGGGAGTGTGATGACGCGACCACCAATCTCGTTTTGGTGCGAGCGCCCTCACCGAACCGACGCCGCCGGGTAAATCCCCAGCACTTTCACAAACTCGGCAACTTCGCCCAGATGGCGCAACGCGTTGCGAGCCGGCTCGTCATCGCCGCGCAGGAAGTCCACGTAGAAAACGTACTCCCAGGGCCGGCCGCGTCTAGGCCGGGATTCAATCTTGCTCAAACTAATATCCCGAAGGGCAAACACGCTCAGCGACTTGAACAGCGCCCCCGGCACATTCTTCACCTGGAAAACGATTGAAGTCTTGTTCGCACCGCGAGGAATCAGACGGTGATAGTCCGCGCTTTCCTTCTTCTCGCGATTTCCGCGGCCCCCGCTCAGCTTGCGAATTAAAAAGAAGCGAGTAAAGTTGCGCTTGTCGTCCTCGATGCCCGATTCGAGAATCTTGCCGGAATACTGGCGTGCGGCCTGGCGTCCTGCAATCCCTGCCGCATCTTTCAACTGCTCAGCCAGCACATGCTTTACGCTGCCTGCCGTGTCATAGAACGGCACCACCTCGATTTTCGGATGCCGGCGAAAAAAATCGCGGCACTGGTCGAGTGCAACCGGATGCGACAAAACCCGCTTCACCGATCCCAGCCGCACTCCAGGCATGGCGATCACGTTGTGCACGATGCGCAGCAGATACTCCGCCTGAATGAAGACGTCACGCGTCAGCATCAGGTCGGCATGCTCGGCTACCGTGCCCGCCAGCGTGTTCTCGATGGGGATGACCGCCCCGCGCACCGATCCTTTTTCGATGCGATCGAAAACCTCGACCGACCGTGAGCACGGAACTACTGTGCATTGCGGCAGCATCCGCTCCGCTGCCTCGTGACTGAACGAACCGAGTTCTCCCTGGATGGCAACTTTCATGTTGTTTCCTGAATAGGGCACGTTATCCGGAGAAGGCCTGTTGGCGCAAATAAAACCGTAGCGCCGCCGTCTCGGCGGCTACCGTGGGACGCGCATCTTCGCGACAGGCCGGCAGGATGCCAGCGCTACGAAAAAATCCACGTCAGCTGAGTTCTTTTCGCATTACCAGTGCATCCACGCCATTGGAGTAGTAGCGCGGCCAGGTCCTGACCACGTTATAGCCGTGCCGCTTGTAGAAGGCCAACGCTGCGATGTTGTCTACCGCCGTTTCGAGTCCCACAGCCCGCGCCCCTTCGCTGCGTAACCGATCTTCCGCAGCTTGCAACAGCAAAGATCCCACGCCGGCCCGTCGCGCGGAGGGATCGACGTCGATTGTTATGACGTGTCCCGTCGCGCCGCACTGCACCACAATGAATCCTGCAACTGTGCCTTGATCGGCATCTGTCGCCACCAACGTGAACGATCCAGGCCTCCGTATATAGGACCGTAGCTCCGGCTTCGAGTAAGAGATCCCTGGCGGAAAGCAATTCTGATCGAGTCGCCACAGAGTTTCGAAGTCTTCGGGCGCGAAGTCGCGAAGCTTGAAGTTGCGCAACTTGGAGTCGCTTAGAATGGATGCCACAGCCACATTGTAGCGGTCGAGAACTCGGCAAACTTATCCAAACACGGGAAAAACGCTTCTTAGCCTTGGTTTTCCACAGCCCTGCTCCAGCCACTTCTGAAAAAAGTGAGATGGGGGTCCATTGACCCCTTGCTCTGGTCGCAACCTCGGACGTACTATCAGCATCTGAGGACTGTGGGAAGACGTGGTGGGCCTTCTAGTCATCGACGTCGTCGGCGCGGTTGCGGTCCTGGGAATCTGGTACTTCCTGTTTGCCGCCTACAACCGTCGCAAAGGAACCGAGGCACTACGCTGGGTACAGTCGGCGTGCGCCGGCAAAGGACGCATCCTCGATTGGCGCTGGCTCAACAGTCACCGGCTTCATGCGCGCCTGCAGTTCCCTTCCCGCAGCTTTGAAAATGCGCACCTCACCATGAAGTTCCGGCCGCGCGCTTTGCCCGTCCACTGGCTGATCAGTTGTTGGCACAAGCAAAAAGAAACTCTGACATTCGAGGCCGATCTGGGCGGTTCGCCGAGCTTCCATCTTGAAGTCGTGCGGCACCGCTGGTGCGCTCATAGCCGCGGCGTGACCGCCATTCGCACCGACGAGCGCGAGTGGGACATCTACGAACCCGGCCCTATTGTTCTCACCACGCGCACCCACTGGAAACAGGATTCCACCCCTGAAATCAACACACTGATGACCGTGCGGCAGCAGGATGTGTTGCAGGTTCGCTTCCGCCCGGAATCTCCACAGTTCTCCGCCACCATCGCCCTCGACGCGCTCTACGATCCGCGCACTGCTGCTGGCTTCCTCACCACTCTGCGAGAATTGGCCGCAGGCGCTTCGGCGCACCGCCAGTAACAACAGTCACATACGCCGTTTCCCGCAATGCAGTAGACTGCCCACATGCCCAGCGCTCGCCAGGGAACCATGCGCCTGTTCCGCTTCAGCGGGATTACTGTGTTTCTCCACTGGTCCTGGTTTTTGGTAGCGGTGTACGAAATCGAGACGCGCAAAGGGAGTTATTCCTCCATCACTTGGAATGTTCTGGAGTATCTGGCGCTGTTTTTGATTGTGACGATTCACGAGTTCGGGCACGCCTTGGCGTGCCGGCAAGTCGGAGGACGCGCAGACCAGATTGTCTTGTGGCCTCTCGGCGGTGTGGCCTATGTAGATCCTCCACCACGGCCGGGCGCTACTCTCTGGAGCATCGCAGCTGGACCTTTGGTCAACGTTGCGCTTCTGCCGATTTTATTCGCGGTCGTAGTAGTGGGTCGGTCGCAGGGATGGCCTGTGACCATGCCCGATGTCTACCGCTTGGTTCGCTCAGTCGCCTACATTAATCTGGGCCTGCTGATTTTCAACATCCTGCCCATCTACCCACTAGACGGCGGCCAGATCCTTCGCTCCCTCCTCTGGTTCGTGCTGGGGCGCGCCCGCAGCTTGATGGCGGCCACGGTCATCGGCCTGATTGGCGTCGCCGGGTTTATCGGCCTCGCCCTGTGGAGGCAGGACGTCTGGTTGGGAGCGATTGCGCTGTTTATGCTGATGAGTTGCTGGGGCGGGCTCAAACATGCAATGGCGCTGTCCCGCTTCGCCAAGCTGCCGCGCCGCCACGGCTATGCCTGTCCGACATGTAAGACAGCGCCGCCGGTAGGCGAGTTCTGGAAATGCGGCAAATGCGGCCAGCAATTCGATACCTTTCAAACTCGGGCGATCTGCCCTCGGTGCGCCACCCAATTTCCTGTGACAAAGTGCATGGACTGCGGTGCAGTGCACCCCATGAATGAGTGGATGATTGCCTCCCTGGAGCCATCGAAGGTTTGATCCAGGCCAAGTGTCGAGTACTCGCGGCAATCTCGATCACACTTTTTTGTAGTCGGCTTCACTTCCCGAATAAATCTCTTTTATGCTTCTCATCAGCTTTTTCGATTGGCGGGTGCTCGGCTGCCGCGCTATTCTTTCGTGTTCCAACTCAGCGCGTTGAAACCAGCCATTTCAACTCCCCTGTATCCGAGAAGCGGTTTTGCCTGAATCATAAGTTTTTACGCGAAGGAGACTGAAGGACATCCATGCCTAACGAACTACGCAATTTCCTGGCACTTTCTTACGACGAACTCGAAGAACAGAACCTGAAGGCGAAGGAGCAGCGCAGGAACCGGGTCGCGTCTCATAAGGTCCAGGAAGACCGTCTCAAGTACCTGACCGACGAAAAGCGGATTAAGGCCGTGACCGTGCTCTTCAGCGATCTCGAAGGCCGGTTGCACATGCTCGATTACGATAAGAAATTCCTGCTCAAGAGCTGGGACAACCTCACCTTCGATGGCTCATCCATCCGTGGCTTCACTGCGCAGCGCGAGAGCGATCTCCGCCTGGGCATCGACTGGGCCGCTTTTTATTGGGCGCCCGCCGACGTCTTCGGCTCGGGCAAGGTCCTCGTTTTTGGCGAAGTCATCGACAAGGGCGGCACGTCGTACTCCGGCGATATTCGCGGCGTGCTGAAGAATTACGCGGAAGAGCTCAACAAGAAAAAAGGCTACACCCTCAACGCCGCCAACGAGATTGAAGGCTTCCTGTTCAAAGGCCCTGACGCCGAGCGCCACTACCACGAAACGGCAAAATTCGAATACGTCAACACCGGCGGATATTACCACTCGCTTCCTGGCGACCCGCTACGCACCTTCATCGACACCACAGCCGAAGTGCAGCGCGCCATGGGCTTCCAGAACGAGAAAGATCATCCGGAAGTCGCGCCCTCGCAGTTTGAAATCAACTATGGATACGGCGAAGTCGTGGCCGCCGCCGACCAGATCCAACTCTACAAACTGATTTGCCGCCAGGTCGCGACCAACATGGGTTTGACCGCGTGCTTCCTGCCCAAGCCCGTCATCGGCGTAAACGGCAGTGGCATGCACACTAACGTGTCGATCAGCGAAAACGGCAAAAACTTGTTCTGGGACGCGAAGGGCGAAGAGAAGCTCAGCAAGATGGGATGGGCTTTTGTCGACCGCATCCTGACCCACGGCAACGACATTTGCCTGCTGCTGAATCCCAGCGTAAACGCCTATCGCCGCCTCGATCCCCACTTCGAAGCGCCGAACCAGATCAAGGCGTCCGCCGTCGATCGCGGGTCGATGATCCGCATTCCCATCGGCAACGAAAAAAGTATGCGCGTTGAAGTGCGCTCCGTCGCGCCCGACGCCAACCCCTACATGGTGATGCTCGCAATCTTCAAGTCGGGCCTCGACGGCGAGACTGCCAAGATCAAGAACCTGCGTCAGGCCGAACGCTACCTGCCCGACAATATCTACGATGCCCTCGATAATTTCCGGAAGTCAGAGTGGACGAACACTCTGCTCGGCGAAGACGTCAAAGGCCGCTACGCCGAACTGAAACAGGCCTCCGCCGACCGCTGCCCCCGAGCCTTGGGAACCTTCATCAAAGCGCAGGAAGTCCAGTTCCACCACGAGGTCTACAACCAGTTCCTGTGGAACTTGTTCTAGAGTGCTGTGTTCGGAATTTGTTCTAGATCGTTGTGTTCTGCCACCCGCCCCGGTCAAAAGCCGGGGCATTTTCTTTTTGTAGCGCCGGCGTCTCGCCCGCGCAGCTGCATGGAATTCATTCCCCGAAAATTAGGTAGTGGGCTACTTTGAATCTGTGTTTTTAGGGTGCAGCAAAAAGGCCAAAAGACCGAATAGAGCCATCGAGATAATCGCGAGCCACCAAGGATCGAGAACAATCGGGAAGAGAACGAAGAAGATGACGAACACAATCCAGGGCCATGTGGGATCTTCTGTCATTTATGCCGCTCTTTCCATCCTCCGTTAATCATAGGACTCCGCGAGTGACCAAATCTTCTACAGCCAATCTGTCGCGCCAGCAGCCATCGCTGGTGATACGGGAAGTGTACGCGTTGACTCCAGCCTCTCCTATCCCTAATATGGCACCGGCACGTCCAGTAAACTATCGCGATGTCACCCCCAACCCAACCCGTTACTCCACGCAATATGTTTCGAGCCATCGCCACCGACGTTCACTTCTGGATTCCTCTGAGCGTCCTGGCTGGCGGTCTGTTCCTTCTGGATAAGCTCCGTTGAACTCCCCTGCGGCCAGCGTGCAGTCAATGACGAAGACTCCCGTGCACGCCACTCGCCTCCGCAGCCTGCAGGCGCTCGGCATTTTTTGTGGATTCGCTGCCGGAGCGTGGCTCGGCGGCGCCGAAGCTCCCATCAAGCTCGTCAACCCGAACATTTCTCCCATTACCGTCTCCTTCATCATGGTGTTTGGAGTGTTCCTGGCGCGCTGGAGCGTTCCTGCGTTCATTCGCGGCACATCGCACGTTCGCCACGACGTGGGGCAGGCGCCCCATCTGATCGTGTGGGCCGTGCTCGCCGGAGGCATGTGGGCCGTCGCCAATACACTGACTATTTACGCCATTCGCGATGTCGGCCTGAGCATCGCGTTTCCCTTGTGGAATACCAACAGCCTGCTCGGCATTTTCTGGGGATTCCTGCTCTTCAACGAATTGCACTATGCGGGATGGAGGCGCTGGCTCGGCGTTTTGGGCGGCGCCGTCTGCATGTTCGGAGGAGCCACCCTGCTGGCCATCGCCTCTTCGCATCAGGCCGCGCCGGGAAAGGCCGCGCTCGGGATCGCCGCCGCTCTGGGCGCAGGAATTCTCTGGGGAACGATGTACATCCCCTACCGCAAAGCCTACCTGACCGGCATGAATCCGCTTTCTTTCATTACATTTTTCACGGTCGGGGAGCTCGCGACCATGACCGTGCTGGCTGTGACGTACCGGGGCGCAACGCCGCTTTGGCGTGAACTCGCCAGCGCGCGCCCCGTTCTTTTCTGGCTCATGCTGGGCGGCTTCGTCTGGGTTATCGGAGATTTGTTTCAGCAATACGCCACCAAGTACGTCGGCATCAGCCGCGGCATTCCGCTCTCCAATACCAATCAACTCTGGGGACTGCTGTGGGGCGTTCTGGTCTTTCACGAACTGCGGGGCGGAAGTCACACTGTGTACGCGCAAGTCGCGGGAGGATCGCTGCTCATGGCGCTGGGCGCGGTCGCGATAGCTTTGTCATCGGCAACCGAACGCGAGCACGGCGCGTGGAAGGATGCTGCGCAGCGCGAAGGCGACCGCTATGGCGTCGAAGGTGAATATGTTCGCGCCGGCATGGAAGGCCGAGAAATGGGAAGCGAAGGAATTACCAGCACCGGCACGTCTCACGCTGAACCCGGAGGCAGGACAGTTCTGGATTGGCTGCTCATCCTCGGCGCCACTGGAATATTCGCTGTGCTCGCGGTCATGGCCAAATTTCCCCAACTGGATATCGCGTGGAGTTGGGCTGGAACGCTCACGTTGGCGATGATCGCCCTACTGGCTACTTGTGGCGTCGCACTCTGGCGCACCACGCGCTTCCGCTGATCTGAACAATCGGAAGGAACTAAAAGAGGCACGTTTATTTCGTCCTGGACACGCCTGTGTAACCCGCTAGAATGGCGACGCACAAGGAGACGCCCTCATGAAACGTATTGTTGTGGCATCTTGTTTTTTCCTGCTCGCCGCTGGCTCGCTTCAGATTATGGCGCAGGTCAATCCTTACAAAGAGGGCACTCCCGGGGTTACCGGATACCGCTCTGAGGTGCTTGCCGAGGTCATGATCCAGGAAGACAAATTCACGCGCCTCGCCGAAGCAATTCCGGCCGATAAATATAGCTGGCGTCCCACCCCGGACGTACGCTCCTTCGCGGAGGTATTTCTGCACGTCAGTGCCGCTAATTACAACCTCTACAGACTCGTAGGCACACCTCCCCCCTCGGGGATCGACCTGAAGGGATTGGAGAAATCGACCACCGACAAATTTAAGATCATCGCCACGCTGAAGGATTCCTTCGCCCACGCCAAGCAAGCCATCAAGTCTATGCCCGACGCTGACCTCGACAAGAGTATGGACTGGTTCGGTGGCAAGAACACCGAGCGTGGCATTCTGCTCTTCATCGTCCGTCACGCCGCCGAGCATCTCGGACAGTCGATCGCTTATGCCCGCTTTGCGGGCATCGTCCCGCCGTGGACCGAAGACGCACAAAAAAAACAACCGGAGAAGAAAGAAACGAGACAGTAACGGTGTAGTTCCCGAGGTGAAGTCATCCGGATCGGAGCAGCCATTAAGGCGGAACGACGATCTGGCGAGTTCCGGATGGGACGTTCCTTGGATGAGTCCATCAGTGCCTCTCGGCTTCATCGGCGCAAGGTTTCATCGGCTGTGCTAGATTCGAGAAATTGATGGATCCAGCTCCCACCATCTCCACCCAGGGACTCACCCGTCGCTTCGGAGAACTGCTTGCCGTGGACAACGTTGACTTGCGCGTCGCTCCCGGACAATTCTTTGGATTCCTCGGCCCGAACGGCGCGGGCAAATCGACCACGATCAAGATGCTCACCGGGCTGCTCGCACCTAGTTCCGGGCGAATCGAAATTCTCGGCCTCGATCTCAACGCCCATCCCGTGGAAGTGAAACGGCAAATCGGGGTCGTGCCCGAAGGCATGGCGCTGTTCGGACGCCTCACCGGTGCGGAGTTCCTCAGCTTCGCCGGACGGATGTACGGCCTCGACCGCGTAACCGCGGCCAAACGTGCCGCCGAATTACTCGAGTTCATGCAACTCGCCGACCAGACAAAGAAGCTCGTGACGGATTATTCCCACGGCATGCAGAAAAAGCTGGCCCTTGCCGCAGCGGTAATTCACGGACCCAAAGTTTTATTTCTCGATGAGCCTTTCGAAGGCGTGGACGCCATCGCCGCCGGCACGCTGAAATCCATGCTGCAAGGCATGATTGCCCGCGGGGCAACGATTTTCCTGACTTCGCACGTGCTCGAAATCGTAGAGCGCCTGTGCAGCCACGTTGCCATCATTCATCAGGGAAAGTTGGTGGCGCAGGGCTCGCTGGAAGAACTTCGCGCCGGAGTGGAAGCTCAAACCCCGAGAGAATCCGCTGATGGCTCGGGGCCTTCCGGTGAAAAGTTGACGCTGGAGCAGATCTTCCTGCAAATCGTCGGCGGCAGACACCGCACCGAGACTGAACTCTCCTGGCTCGGATAGGCTTGCGCGCAATCCCGATTAAGACTGAGCCGCTTTTCTTCGGCTGTAAAGTCGACGAGCGCGCAGTCGTCGCAGAGCTGGGAACATCTTATGGCGAGGCCGTATCGACATGGTCTGGAGCGAATATTCAAAGTGCGCGCCACAACCGCAGCAGACTTTGTAGCTGTGACCGTCGATGGTGAAGACTCGGCTCAGCTTCGTATGATGACAACCGAAAGCAAATTCCAAAGCGCTCGCCAAAGGATGCGTCACAGAATCCCATAGCGGAATTCGTTCGGATGTCCTCATATTCGTCCACCTCCAGAACCACTCATGATTATCTAACGGCAGGTTTCGACTCCAACGTGAGCGACCCCACCTTGCCTCGTGACCTCAATCACGGAACACGATTCGCTGGGCTCGGCGTGATCTCCGTCGGCCAGGCGAATCTCTACGCGCAAACAGTTTTGTTTCTAGATCTTAGAGCCGTTAGGAACCGACGAATGCGGCTATGCGAAAATAGTCCTCACGAAATGACACGTCCAGAAGTTTCCACCCAACTCAGCGCCGTAGCCGACCTACGCTGGCGCATGTTCCTCAATGGGCTACGCAGCAAACGCGGCAAAATGGAACTGGCCTCACGGTTAGTGATTACGCTGGTGTTTGTCTTCGGAGGATTTGGTGGCTTCGTGGCGGCGACCGGAGCCTCCTGGTACGCCGTTTCGCAAAATAACGCCGAGTACCTCGCGGTCCTCCTCTGGCCAATTTTCTTCTTCTGGCAACTGTTTCCTGTAATGTCGACTGCCTTCACCAACAATCCTGACTCGACTGACTTGTTGCGTTTCCCGCTATCCTACCGATCCTATTTTTTGCTTCGCCTTGTGTATGGCTACTTCGATCCCGCAAGCGCGCTGGGCACAGTAGGCCTGCTCGGGATCCTGCTGGGCACCGGCGTGGCGCGACCGTTCTTGTTGCCATGGACACTCTTGGTCCTCTCGACATTTGCGCTGTTCAACCTGATTCTGATGCAGACGGTTTTCGCGTCGCTCGAGCGCTGGCTGGCGCAACGCCGCACTCGCGAAATCATGGGCATTCTTTTTATCTTGTTGATCCTCAGTTTTCAGCTGATCGGCCCGGTGGTGGGACGCGTTGGCCGCACGCCGCACCCGGAGATGAACCGCGCCGTAGAAATCGGGACTCGAGTTCAGTCCGTATTCCCTCCCGGGCTCGCCGCGAACGCCATTGCGCAAGTTTCCCACGGACGGATTCTGCTCGGTTTTGCCTCCTTGGTCTTGCTGGGAGTGTTGACTCTGGCGCTGGGAGTGCTGCTTCATCTTCGCCTGCGCGCGCAATTTCACGGGGAGAATCTTAGCGAAACGGCTGCCCGCCCGGTTGTCGCGCCAGTACGAGGCTTGCAAGTTGGATGGGACCTGCCCGGATTTTCGGAATCGGTTGCAGCTGTGTTCGAAAAAGAAATGCGTTACCTGGCTCGCAGCGGCCCCATGCTCCTCACTCTCATCATGCCGATCTTCATGCTCCTGATCTTTCGCTTGGGACCGCTCCACTCGCTGCATCACTCCAGCTCCTTCAACCGCACGCCCGACATGGCGTTTCCTGGCGCTACGGCTTACGCCATCCTCGTCCTCACCAATCTGGTCTTCAATAGTTTTGGCGGCGATTCAGATGGAATTCAATTTTTCTATGCCTCGCCGGTGAGTTTCCGCCAGATCGTCCTGGCAAAAAACTTGGCTCATGCTGGCATCCTCGTCGCCAATACTGCCTTTGCCTGGATTGCCGTCTTTTACCTCTACGGCCCCCCTCATCTCGCAGTTACGATTGCGACTCTGGCTGGTCTTTTATTCGCCGCGCCCTTAAACTTCACCGCTGGCAACCTGCTATCCATTTATGCGCCGAAGAAGCGAGACTTTTCCGCCTTTGGCCGGCAAAACGCTTCCCAGACAACGGTGCTGGCGAGTTTCGGCGTGCAGTTCGTGACTGTGGGCCTGGGGGTCGCGGCTTTCACCATCGGGAGGCTTTACAACAATCTATGGATCGCGACGCTGCTGTTTCTTGTTTTCGCGGCGATCTCTATTCCACTGTACTTTCTCGTCTTGCACCGCTTGGATGGAATCGCGCTCCAACGCCGGGAGACGCTGGTCGCCGAGTTGTGCAGGGCGTAGCCCCTTCGCTTCTCATGCCTTTTCGGGCCGAGCCAGAAATCGATAGCCCACGCCGCGTACGGTCAGCAAATGTCGCGGATTGGCCGGATCGTCCTCGATGTAGCGCCGCAGCCGCACCACAAAATTATCGATGGCGCGGGTGTCAGTATCTTCGTGCAGGCCCCACACTTCTTCCAGAATCTGTTTGCGCGAGACAATCCGCCCGTCGTTGCGCACCAGGTGCCGCAACAGTTCTGACTCCATCACAGTGAGATGAATCGTCGCGTCACCGGACCGCAGTTCTAACGCCCCGAAATCAATCGTCTTCCCGTCGAATGAAAATGTTCCGAAATCCTCCGGACTCCCGGCATCGGCTGCACTCTCTCCTTTAGCCTGACCGCGCAACCATTGGCTTCTCCGCAACAGTCCTTGCAAACGCGCAAGCAAGATCGATAGATCAAACGGTTTCGCCAGGTAATCATCCGCCCCGGAAGCGAAGCCCTTAAGCACATCTTCCGGACGCCCACGCGCCGTCAGCATGAGGACGGGCACATAATTTCGCGCGGCCCGCAGTTCCGACACGACGCTGAAGCCGTCCTTCCCCGGAAGCATGATGTCCAGCACCACCACATCGAAATTCTCTTTCTTATCCAGTAGACGATCGGTAGCCGCTTCCCCATCTCCGACAACTTCCGCCGCATACCCTTCGGCTTCAAGGTTGAAGCGCAGCCCCTGCGCCAAATGAGCTTCATCTTCCACTACCAAAACGCGGCTCATTTCTCCCACCTCGGCAGTTCCAGCACGATCGTAGTTCCCTGCCCTTCTCCCTGACTTTCGGCGAACACTTTGCCGCCATGCTTTTTTGCGATCGCCTTTACGATAAAGAGTCCCAATCCGGTCCCTTTCACATGGGCAAGCGACCGGTGCGCAACCCGGTAAAAACGCCGGAAAATTCGTTTCACGTCTTCGGGGGGAATCCCCACCCCCTGATCCTGGACCCGCAGGACGATACGGCGTTCGTCGGGCGTTTCCAGTTGAACCCGCACATCAACCTTGTCCCCAGAGTACTTCACCGCGTTGTCCAGGACGTTGGAAACGGCTGTTCGCAAGTCTTCCGCGCTGCCTCGCACGCGCAGCCCGTCTCCGTTATTTGAGGCTTCCTGATATCGCAGGGCCTCGGGGTCCAAATGATGCCGCGAGCGGGTGGCTTCCATGCAGTCGCGCACCAGTCGGCTGAAATCGACTTCAGTTTTTTCTCGACCGGTCTTTTTGTCGCCCGCCCGCCCCGCACGCAACACCTGCTCCACCGTTTCGGTGAGGCGATCGGTGTCGCTCAACATCAGCCGGTAAAATTCCTGCTTCTGCGGCTCCGCCACATCGCGGCGCAGCAATGTTTCCAGGTGAAGCCGGATCGATGCAACCGGCGTCTTCAACTCGTGCGTGACTGCGTTGATAAAGCTGTCGTGCTGTTCACTGCGGCGCAACTCGCGCACCAGGAAAATCGTATTCACGACCATGCCGGCGATGATCAATGCAAAGAAGACGATGCCGAAAAACAACAGCACCCCTTCCCGCCAATTGAGGATGATCCAGCCGACGTTGAGGGCGATCGCCAGCGCTACCAGGCCGATGCCCAGGCTGAGAAAGAAAACGATGGTTCCTCGTCGGCTCGAAATGCGCATAGAGGCTCAGCCAGATTTTACCGCGTTCGCCATCAATCGTTCGCGAAGCATGGGGCCAGACGAACACTTAGCAATAGGATTCAAGGTTGCAGCGCTAGGTGGGGGCCTCTCTGGTTGACACTCCATAGGCGCTACCGTATCGTTTTGCGAAATACGAAACTTAATTTTGATTTTTTCCGTGTTTTTCAAGAGAAGGGGCCCTGATGAGCGAGATGAAAAGAGATAGCTTTTCCCGGCGTGGATTTTTAGAAATGGGCTCCGCGGCATTGGCCGCTGCCGGCGTTCTCCCGACGGCGGAAGCCTCGGGACAGGCTAAGCAACCGTATCCCGCGCAAGACCATCGAGATACCAAAACTTACCCTACGAAGGACGACCGCAGCGCCAGCGCTCCCGGGCCGGGCAATCCCACGCTCGACGCTCAGAATCCGGATTCGATCTTGCCACCGCCCACCGACGCAGGTGGAGTTCAAACCTTTAAATATCCATTCGCCCTTTCCCACAAGCGGATGCAGGAAGGCGGGTGGTCGCGCGAAGTCACGGTCCGCGAACTTCCGGTGTCGAAGTCCATGGCCGGCGTGGATATGAGGCTCACTGCCGGCGGCGTTCGAGAACTGCACTGGCACACGGCGGCGGAGTGGGCCCTGATGCTGTATGGAAATGCGCGCATTACCGGACTCGATGCGGACGGCAAAAGCTTTGTGAGCGATCTAACCGAAGGCGATCTCTGGTATTTCCCGACAGGAATTCCGCACTCCATTCAAGGCCTGAACCCCGACGGTTGCGAGTTTCTGCTCGTCTTCGATGATGGCAACTTCTCCGAATACGAAACCGTCTTGCTCACCGATTGGATGGCGCATACCCCTCACGACGTGCTCTCGAAAAACTTCGGCGTGAGCGAGCAGGCCATGCAGAAAATGCCGCGCAGAGAGAAGTTCATTTTTCAGGCAGAGGTTCCGGGGCCGCTGGTGGACGATCAGAAATCGACCTCCGGAACGCTTGGTCTTTCGAGCCAGGATTTTGCTTTTCGCGCAAAGCAGCAGGCGGTTAGCAGGCGCAGCCAAGGTGGCGAAGTGCGCATCGTCGATTCCAGCAGGTTCAAAGTCTCCACCACCATCGCAGCTGCCATCGTCACGGTGCATCCCGGAGGAATGCGCGAGTTGCACTGGCATCCCAACGCCGACGAATGGCAGTACTACATCACCGGCACCGGAAGGATGACGGTGTTCGCGACTGGCGGCCGCGCCCGCACCATGGACTTTCAGGCCGGCGACGTTGGATACGTGCAGAAAACGCTGCCTCACTACGTTCAGAACACAGGCAACACTGATTTGAAATTTCTGGAGATGTTTAAAAGCAGTTTCTATCAGGAACTCGCGCTCTCCCAGTGGCTCACGCACACACCGCCACAACTCGTACTCGCCCACCTCGGTATCGATAAACAGACGCTCGACGCCATGCCGAAAGATGCAGTGGTGGTGATGCCGAAATAGCTGGGCCGCTTCAGAATGGAAACGCACCTAAAACGCAAATACGATCTGCTGAGGAATAAAGTAACAGCCATTCAAATCTGCTTTCTTTAGAGTTATTGACCGTCCCCACTCTTGAATGTAGGATTCCTCTCCGATGCGCAAGAAAGTCCAGTCGGCACTCGATCCCGAACCGATGCTCAAACTGCGCGACGCCGCATTACAGCTGGCGATCAGTTTTCCCACCATCAAACAATGGATTTACAAGAAAAAAATTCGCAGCGTGCCAACCGCCGGAGGCCATCACCGGATTCCGCAGAGTGAAGTAGACAAACTCCTTTTCAGAACCCGGGGTAGAACGGAAGAGGAACGAAAAGAAGTGATCCGGCGGGTCAGCGGCCGCAATCAGCTAGTGGGACGCATCGATTCGGTGCGCGTCAGCGGCCTGATGGCCGAGGTGAAGATTTCGATCGGCGGCCAGCAGATCACATCGATTATTACCGCGAGCTCGGCGCGCGAGATGCAACTGAAGAAGGGTCAAACCGCAGCCGCGTTGATCAAATCCACTGAGGTAATGATCATCCGCATATGACCATCGGATTGTTTAAGACAAACAAGAGCCCTGGCCGTGATGGCCAGGGCTTTTCCTTACAAGCCAATTGCGTTGACTAGTCTCCCGCCGCCACTGAAACTTCGGGCATCGCCGCAGTAATCAAGCGGCCGTTCGGCGTGGGAACCAGGCCTCGCTCGACCTCAGCCAGCTTTACCCGCTTGATATCCCAAGCCAAGCCCAGCGTCTTCAGAGCCCAGATTCCATACCAGTTCATATCGATCTCGTACCACTTGAAGCCATGCTGCGCTGCGGTCGGATGTGCGTGATGATTGTTGTGCCAGCCTTCGCCGAAAGTCAGCAGCGCGACCCACCAGCTATTGGTGGAAAGATCCCGAGTCGCAAATCGTCGCGTTCCCCACGAATGCGTCGCCGAATTGACCAGCCAAGTAGCATGTAGGCCAACCACCGTCCGCATGAAAATGCCCCACAACAGGAATGGCACCCCACCGATAGCGAGCAAAATCACACCCAGCACAATCATGGGAAGATAGTGATATTTCGTGATCCATACGTGGAACTTGTCCTTGGCGAGGTCAGGGACATAGCGCGCCAGGGTCGTCGTGTCATGATGCATCGACTTGCCCATGAGAATCCATCCCATGTGCGCCCACCATTTGCCGTCGATTGGGGAATGCGGGTCCCCTTCGTGATCGGAATACTGATGATGAATGCGATGTGTCGCGACCCAGAAAATCGGCCCGCCTTCCAAAGCGAGCGTGGCACAGACGGTCAGAAAATACTCCACCCACTTCGGAGTCTTATAGCCGCGGTGCGTGAGCAGGCGGTGATAGCTCATACCAATGCCCAGGCTGCCCGAAACCCACCACAAAAAAATCGCCACAAAAAACGCCTTCCACGTGAAAGAGAAGAGTGCGGCAATGGCGCCCACGTGAAACGCCGCCATGAACGTGGCCGTGATCCAGTTCACTTCATCTTTTGCGGCTTGTGGTTTTTCCAAATCTTGCAGTTCCATATCCAAGGAGATCCCCATTTCGTGGTCGTTTAAGCTCGATCCAACCCCTGCATCTACCGTACCAACGGGAGGTGGTAGGTGACTGTAATACTTATGTAATAGCGGATTACGGCGGTAATGGATTAGGGAACCTCTGAGCAACCATGATCATTAGGCGGCCTGGAATTCCAGACCTGCGCGGGTCACGAATTTCCCAGTATGGCTTGCGACCTTACGGGAACTCGCTTTTCACGCGGGGTTCAGAGACACTACGCCCTCGCCACTGCCAGCCGTCTGCGGTGCAGATACAGGTTCACCAACGCGAAGCTGGCGCACAGCCGATGATGATTCTTCTGAATCCCTCGGTATCTCACCTTTTCGAAACCGAAGATGCGCTTGAGAATCCGGAACGGATGTTCCACCTTCGCTCGCACTCTGGCCTTCACCCGGTTCTTGGCCTTCTGTAACTCGTCCACAAAGTTCTTGTACTGCACTCTCCGGCTGGTCATATCTTGCGCTCGCGGAGCCGCCTGCCGGATGGCTTCTCCCTGTCCCTGATATCCACCATCGCCCCACACCTTGCGCTCCTCGCCGTGTAGCAGATCCGGCAGCATGTGCTTGTCCGCCACCGAAGCCGCCGACGTGCACACCGAATGCACATGGCCTTGCTTGGAGTCCACCCCGATGTGTGCTTTCAGCCCGAAGTACCACTGCTTTCCCTTCCGCGTCTGATGCATCTCCGGGTCGCGCTCCCCACTCCGGTTCTTGGTCGACGAGGGCGCATGAATAATGGTCGCATCCACAATCGTCCCCGTGGTGATGCGGATGCCCCGGCTCTCCAAATATCGGTTCACCGCGTTCAGCATCGCGCCGCCCAGCTCGTGTTTCTCCAGCAGGTGACGGAACCCGAGGATGGTGCTCTCGTCCGGCACTGGTGCCCGCCCCAGATCGATTCCTACAAAGTGCCGCAGCACCGGCGATTCATACAGCGCATCCTCCGCCCCCGGATCGCTCAGGTTGAACCACTGCTGCAAAAAATACACCCGCAACATGATGCTCAAGCCTACCGGAGGCCGACCGTTCTCTCCCTTAGGATAGTGTGGTTCCACCAACCCCTGTAACTCGGCCCACGGCACCACCTGCTCCATCTCCTCGAGAAACCGCTCCCGCTTCGTTTTCCGTCCGTACTTCTCGAACCCCGTCTGCGCCGCCAGAGTTTGTTGTCGCACTCGCCTTTTCACCTCGACTTACACCGTATACGCTCAGCCTGTGGATCGGAGAGTTCTTCAGAGGTTCCTTAGTACCCAGAGAGGATTTCTGGGTACAGCCGAGGTAAGAATTTGGCCTTTGGCCTTCTGATTTCTGATTTTAGAATTGTTTTCCTACGCGGCTTTCCCTTTCACCTGCACGCCCGCCCATTTCTCCAGCAGCGTTAAAGTAGCGGCATAGTCGAGATCCTGGTTCCCTTCTTCCGAAGCCATCTCGTAAATCTCTTCCACGGTTTCGAGAGCTGGCAACTTCACCCGCGCTTCCTTCGCGGCTTCCAGTGTGAGCCGGATGTCCTTGTGCATGAGCCGCAGCGGAAAGTTGGGTGTGAAGTCGCGTTGCAGAATGAACGGCCCTTTGTAATCCACCACTCCGGAGCGCACCATCGTAGCCTCGATCAGCGACAGGAGTTGTTGCGCGTCCACCCCGAGTTTGGTAGCCAGAGTCAGCGCTTCGGCGAATCCTTCAAAAATGAGCGCGATTTGCAAGTTCATGGCGAGTTTCGTCGCCTGACCTTTGCCCGTCTCTCCCATGCGGAAAATCTTCTTCCCCATCGCGGCAAACAGAGGCTTGAGCCGCTCCACGATACCTTCTTCTCCGCCGACAATGAACACCAGCGTTCCGTCCCGCGCGCCAATCTTCGATCCCGTCATCGGCGCATCCACCCACGCCACGCCTTTCTGCGCAACCCGAGCCGCGAACTTCAACGTTGCTGACGGAGAAATCGTGCTTGAGTCCGCGATGATCATGCCCTCGGTAAGCGACGTCTCTATTCCCTCCGCTCCGAAAATAACGCTCTCCACCGCATCTGTATCAGAGACGCACATCCACACTACTTCTGCGCCTTGGGCGGCCGCAGCGGGAGTAGGAGCGACTCCCGCGCCTTCCACCAGTTTGCCCGGCGTTCGATTCCAGACCGTAACTTCGTGGCCAGCCTTGGCCAGGTTCGTTGCCATGGCATGTCCCATGATTCCTAAACCCATGAACGCAACTCGCATGCGGACTTCTCCTTCTTTCCAAAACAATCCAAAAAGAACGCTTTTGGATTAGATATGACGAACTCGATCAAGGTCAAGCAAGACCGAGGAACGAAACAGTTCAACTTGTTGAGCGCTGCAGTAACCCTCGTAATCGCGGGCCCAAACTAAAGTAGCCGAGTCCCTTCGCCCATCATCTAAGATTAATGGCGGGTAAATAAAATCGGTCGCACCGCTCTTATTACTCGGCTCCGGAGAAGGATCGGGACTATGATGAACCGTACAGGCTGCTTCCGATCCAGCCCCCAGGCTCTGTAGCAGGATGATTAAACAAACGCTTCGCAATCCGGCACTTCGCAAGCGCGCCACCCAGTTCGGACGTCTGGTGCGCCGCTCCGCTGTCACTCCGCGCTCCGGTGAGACCCACAAGCCCCGACTAGCCACGAATGGAGAGTTGGGAGTCACCTTCATCGGCCACGCCAGCTTCTTTGTGCAAATTGGTGGCAAGAGTGTGGTCATTGACCCCAACTTCGCCCGCTGGCTCTTCGTGTTGAAACGCCTCCGCCGTCCGGGCCTGCGCGTCGCCGATCTTCCGGCCATCGATGCCGTGTTGGTTTCGCACGCTCACTTCGATCATCTACATCGTCCGTCGCTGCGCGCCCTGGTGCAGAATAATCTGCGTAGCCGCGGCGTCGCACCCGTGATCGTAATTCCGGCCCACGTTTCCGATCTGGTCTCCGACCTTGGTTTCTCGGAGATCATTGAACTCGACTGGTGGAAGAGTTCGCGCCTGGGGAATCTGTCGATCACGCACGTGCCTTCGCGGCACTGGGGCGCGCGCGTTCTGAAAGATTCACATCGCGGGTACGGCGGCTTTGTTCTGAAAGCCGGCAAGCACTCCGTCTATCACGCCGGCGATACTGCCTACTTTTCGGGCTTCAGCGAAATTGGACGCCGCCTGGCTCCTGAGCTCGCGCTGCTTCCTATCGGCGCCTACAACCCACCGCAGTTCCGCAACGTTCACGCCAACCCGGCCGACGCCATGCGCGCCTTCCTCGACCTCAAATCTCGCTGGATGGTTCCCATGCACTATGGGACCTTCCGCCTGTCGCATGAACCAGTCGACGAACCGTTGCAGTTGCTGGAACAGGAAGCCCGCGCCGCCGGAACCAAAGATCGCGTAGTCGTGCTGGAAGAAGGCGTGACCCGATTTTTCTAGCCGAGCACGAATTTCTTTCGCCACCTGAGCTCTCTGAAACTTCCTGCCGAGAGGCTCATCTCATGTGTGCCCTCAGTAAGAGCTGAGCGGCACAAATCGAATTTCATTCAAGGAGAATCTATGAATAAGACTTTTGGCAGTTGGATGCTGGCGTGTGTTCTGACCGCTTCCGTGGCCGCGTTTGCGCAAGACCAAATGAAGCAGGATGAGATGAAGAAAGACGACGCACAGCACGACACCATGAAGAACGATCAAATGAAGCACGACGACATGAAGAAGGATAACAAGAAGAGCAAGAAAGCCAAGAAAGACGCCATGAAGAAAGACAATATGAAGCACGACGACATGAAAAAAGACGAAATGAAGAACAACTAGGCCCCGCGTCCGGGCGCGGGCCTTTTGCCCGCGCCGAGTCGTTTCGCTCGTTCTACGCGCGGCTTCTCAATCATGGCCCTTATTGTCCTCCGCCAGACTGTGATCCCTCATCCTCGTCCCAGTCCGCCTCATTTTCCAGTTCAAGCGGCGATTGTCCGGCTTTTGCGGTATGCAAGTATTCCCGCATGCACCGTAGGCAGGGAACATAACCTTCGCGCATCGCTTCTTTCGCGGTGAGCGTGCGCTCGGTCTGCTTGTTGTGAATGAATTCGCACCCCGCCACGTGGAAAACTTTTGCATCCGCCGTAACCACAACCAGCATATCGGGCGGAATACCCTGACCAGGTTGCGCGTGCTGTGATTTCAGTTCAGGTCCGGTCGTTACGGAATTCGCCACGCGCAGGCCGCCTGCAAACAAGAGCAATGCCGCTACCGGAACCAGCCACGTCGACCACACCGGCCACCGGCTGCTGCCTGCACGAACACTCTGCGCCAGCCGTCGTTCCAGCCGCCCCCCAAATCCCGCAGGCACATCGATCATGCGCTCATCCCCATACAGGCGGATCACATTGCGTGTCCCCTGCAGCACCGACGAGCAGCGCTTGCAGACGCGAAAGTGCTCGTCCATCGCGGAGCGCAGGCTCTGGTCGACTTCGCCCTCAAGGTAGTTCGAAATCTCCCGGCACACGCGTTCGCAGTTCACGGTTTCCTTGTTCACCATGGCTTACTTCCCTTCTCGAAAGGAAGCCGGCTGAACCAGCCTTGCTCCCACCCTGCTGCCAGCAGATCGCGCAACATCAGCCGCGCTCGCAGCAGCCGCGTCTTCACCGCCGCAATCGAAATGCCCAGCGCCTCCGCCGTTTCCTGGATGTTCAACTGCTCCATATCGCGTAACACGAAAACCTCGCGATACTTGCGATCGAGCGAAGCCAGAGCTTGCGCCAGCTTTTGCCGCACTTCCTTGCGCTCCAGCACCTCGGAGGGAATCTCGCGCCAATCGGCGAAGTCTCGCGGTGCGTAGTCGCTCTCCTCATCACGCCGGTCGTCAATGCCTTCCATCACCACGGTTCGCTCCCTTCGCCGCCGCATCAGTGCCTCATTCACCGTGATCTGAATCAGCCAGGTGCTGAACCGCGCCTCAGCTCGAAACTGCCGGATGTTGGCAAATGCCTTCAGCACCGCTTCCTGCGCCACGTCCTCGGCGTCGGTTTCGTTGCGCAGAATGGCGAACGCCGCCGCGTAGACCCGGCGCTCGTAGGGCTTGACCAGTTCGTAGAACAATTCGTTCTGCCCGCGCTGTACACGCGCGATCAAATCCTGTTCGCGCGTTGTCCCAGGCTGCACCGGATTGTGAAGCGCCACATTTGCTTCGGACATCGCTCTCCGCGCCCCTCAGTATTCCGGATCTTTCTTCCAACCCGTCAGCATGGAAACAAAATTATTCCAGCCATGCAGCAATACCATCACCAGATGCCCGAGGACAAAGGCCAACATTGCCCACATCACTAAAAAGTGCCACAGGCGCGCCCAGTGAAATCCGCCCATCAGCCATGCCAGCCACGAAAACTGCACCGGCTTCCACACGGCCACGCCGGTTAGCACCGAGAGCACGCCCAGGGCAATCACGGTCGTGTAAGCGTGCTTCTGCAGTGGGTTGTAGGGCTCGCGGGCCGCAGGCTTCGGCCCGAAAAAGAAATAATGCTTCACCATCGGCCACACGCCAGGAATGTCGCGAGGCGTGAACAAAACCTGCCGGTAATTTCCGCTGAAGAGTTGATACCCGAGATAGATCACGCCGGTCGCCATGTAAATCCACATGAACGTCAGGTGCCATTGCAGTGCCCCGCCCAGCCATCCGCCGAGCGCGAACGATTTTGGCCAATTGAGCAAATCCTTCTCCGGAATTTTTGCGCCGAAACTCGGGAAGGCCCGAAAAATCTGCAGCCCACTGCCTACCATCACAAAGAGCGCAATCGCGTTCACCCAATGGCACAACCGCACTGCCAAAGGATGCTCATAAGCAGCCCGGCCTGTCTCCGTTTCCTCGCCTTTCGTGCGGGTGATTTCAATAACCGTGCCGCTCACGTGTGATCTCCTAATTGTTGATTGATGATTGTTGATTGTTGATTAAAATTCCTGGTCCAACGGTTTTCAATCAACAATCAGCAATCCTCAATCAGCAATCGCTTTGTCTGCTCACAGACTATAGAAAGAGGAATACCCCTGATCTTCCCAGTACCCCACCTTCTCCAGAACATTCGTGACCTTCAGATCGGTCAAATATTTGGCCTGTTTGTAGCCAATCTTGGTGGGCACAATCAGCCGCAGCGGCGCGCCGTGCTCGCGAGTGAGCGGCTGATCGTACATCTCGTAGCAAAGCAAAGTCTGCGGATGCAGCGCCGTCGCCATGTCCAGCGATTCGTAGTAATCGTCCGCGCAGGTCATTGTCAGGAATCGGGCTGAAGTATCCGCGCCGATCATCTTCAAAAAATCCGACAACCGAGCCCCGCCGAAGCGTCCGACCACGTCCCACCCCTCCACGCAGACGTGGCGGGTATTCTGGCGAACCGGCGGCAACGCCTGAATCTGCGCCAGCTTATAATCGCCGGGCTTCTGCACGGCCCCACTCACGGTCAGACTCCAGTTTTCGAAGTTCACTCCAGGATTGTCTACGTCATAGCTGTTGAGGGGAAACTTCTCGAACGGCGTCACCTGTGCATCTGCGAACGTTTGAGCTAGTGCGCTGCGCCGGAACAGACGAGCCGAGGCCCAATCGCTGAACCCCAACCCTTTTTTCAAAAGCGAATCCTGTACGCGGGGAATGGCAAAGGCGCCCAAGGCCAGCACCGGCGCAACTTTCAGCAACTCGCGTCGTGAGAGTTTTGCGAACTTACCTTCACTAATAGGGCGGCCTTCGCGCTTCGGAGGATCGATGTCGATCGTCGCTCGGTCGATTCTCGAATCATCCGCCTGCGGTTCAGCAGGCTTTGCCTTGCCGACCGAATCCTCAGCCCCTGACGCACTGGCGTCCGCGCTGTGATCGTGTGGTTCCATAGCTTTCCCGCTTTCCACTATCGGATTCGCCACACCCCGGAAAGTTACGGCAAAAGATACCACGATGGGTCAAGTTCCCACGGGACAGCCCTTCCCAGTTTCCTTGGCCCTCCGCTTTTGCTGGCATTTCTGTGGTTTTAAAGGCATACTATCCGCAAGATTTTCGAGGATCGCCCCCTGTCCCAGCATGCTCGATCTTAAAAACACCGTTCCGAAGTCCGATCGTCTCCTGCGCTCTGCGCCTCCAGGCCGTAATGCCGAGGAACGAAAGCAGCGCCGTCTGATGGTCATCGCGCTCGTTTTGCTGCTGGTGGCGCTGGGATTCGTGCTTTATCGCGATCGTGATTTCTGGTTCCCCGACACCCAGGACGCGGACGACCAGCCGCAGTCCACAGTTCCCGGCACGACGGCGAATCCGACACAGACGACGGTTGCTCCGCCAGAATCGGCCGCCGCTCATAAGAAATCGCGGGGCAAGGCGAGAGCGAAAGCCTCCACGCCGATTCAACCTGCGCCCGCCCAATCCGCCCCTGCCGATTTCGCCTCGGCACAGCCCGGCCCAGTCGATCCCTCGGCTCCTCCCGTCAACGCCGTCACTACCCGAACCGTGCTGCCTCCTCTGGAAGTAGAAGTGGTCGCCGGGGATACTCACCGAACTCTTCACCCCGGAACCAATTCGGTGCGAATCGATCTGCAGCCCGGCGCGCCACCGCAGCGGGTCGCCGTACCTCCCGCGCCCCCCAGCACAGCTAGCGTGACCAGCAACGCGGCCGAGCGCGTGCAAATGTCCGCCGGCACCGCCGAAGTCGTCAGCCAGCCTGTCAAACCCGACTATCCTCTGCTGGCGCGCCAAATGAAAGTGCAGGGCTCGGTCATCCTGCAGGCGCTGATCGGTCGCGATGGCTTGATCCAGGATCTCCACGTGGTAAGCGGCCCTCCGATTCTAGCCGGGGCCGCACGGGAAGCCGTGAAGCAATGGCATTTCAAGCCGCACTATCAGGGCGAAGAAGCGGTCGAGACTCAGGCCAAGATCACCGTCAACTTCACGATTTCGACAAACTGACTTAATTCAGCGTGCGCAACAACCTGAATCGCGACCGCCAGCCGCACTAACACTCCTGAAGTTCCTCTCCATTTTGCCGATGAGCCTAATAGTCGGGGCCGTTCCCTGACCACGCATGACCTCATTTCACGACCCCGATCTCTGTCGCAGCATCCTTGAAAACCTGCCGAGCGGACTCTGCGTCCTCGACATGGAAAAGAAAGTCGTCTTTTGGAGCAACGGGGCCGAGAGAATTACCGGATACCTGCGCCATGAAGTCGTTGGTCACTCCTGCGTGGCCGAAGCGGTGCTGCACTGTGATCAATCGGGCGCGCAACTGTGCAAGGACGACTACCCCATTGCCCGAACGATTAAGACTGCGCAACCCGTCGATGCCATTGGTTTGCTGCACCACAAAGCCGGGCACGAATTTCCCGTGCGTATCCGTGCAGTCCCCGTGCACAACGGGCATGGCTCGATTATTGGCGCGGTAGAAACGTTCGAGGAGTTGCAATCGGCCGCCCCCGACCTTCACGAGTACAACCTTAAAGTTCCCGGCTGCGTCGACGACGTGACTGGTATGGCCAGCGTGGCCTTGATGCGTTTTCACTTGCGACAAGCGCTCAACACCTTCGTCGAGGTCCAGGTTCCATTCTCTGTGCTTTGCTTACGCCTCGAAGGATTGCAGCATTTCCGCGCCAGCCTCGGACCCGAGGCTGGTTCCTCTCTGCTCCGGGTGGTGGCGCGTTCGCTGGAAACCACTTTCTGGAGAACCGATCACGTCGGGCGCTGGAGTGACGATCAATTCCTCGTTATCTTAAACGGCTGCCGCGCGGAATCGCTCCACTCCGTAGGAGACCGGGTCATCCGCATGCTGGCGCGCGATGGAATCGAGTGGTGGGGAGAACGACACACTCTCCCGATTTTGATTGGCGAAGCCACAGTCCAACCCTGCGACACGATCGAATCGTTGATCGCGCGCGCTCAGAAATCTCTGGAAACGGCCGCGGCCAGCCGCGTTCAAACGGCCTCCGCTTCGGGCGGAAACGCTGGGAGTTAGGAATGTTTGCGATCATCGGCATCGTCGTTGTTTTCGGTTGCGTGGTGGCGGGCTATTTGATGGAGCACGGCAATCTCAGGGTGCTGATCCAACCAGCCGAACTCATCATCATAGGCGGCGCCGCCATCGGTACCCTCCTGGTCGCCAACCCAATGCACATTCTCAAGAAAATCGTCGGCGGAATCGGCGGCGTATTTGGCGCCTCCAAGTTCGGCAAGCAGACTTATATCGACACTTTGAAGATGTTGTACGACTTGCTCAACAAGGCCCGCAAAGACGGCCTGATGGCGCTGGAAACTGATATCGAAGACCCCGAAAAGAGCGCCGTGTTTTCGAAAAATCCCGCCTTCCTTAAGAATCACCACGTTCGCGACTTCGTCTGCGACTCCATGCGTACCGCGATCACCGGCATTGACGCCTTTGATCTCGACCAGATGCTGGACCTCGACTTGGAGGTTCACCATCAGGACTCCGCTGCACCCACGGCCGCTCTCAGCACCATGGCCGACTCCCTGCCCGGCCTCGGCATTGTCGCTGCCGTGCTCGGTGTAGTGATTACGATGGGAGCTCTTGGCGGGCCTCCGGAGGAAATCGGTAACAAAGTCGCCGCAGCCCTGGTAGGAACGTTCCTGGGTATTCTGCTGTGCTACGGCCTGGTTGGGCCGATTGCGGCCAATATGACCAAGGCAGCCGAAGAAGAGCACGCCTTCCTCTACGTGCTGAGAGTCATGATGGTTTCGTTTCTGAAGGGCACCGCGCCCATCATGGCCGTGGAAATGGCCCGCCGCGCCGTTCCCGGACACGTGCGGCCCTCATTCCAGGAGTTGGAAGCGGCTTGCCGCAACAAAGGAGCGGACCCAGCGGCGACGGAAGGTGCGCCGGCAGAGAAAGCGGACGCGGCAACCGCCTCGTCTTAAACGTTTCTGCAAACCAACATCATGGACAAAACGCGCCCCATCATCATCCTCAAGAAAAAAAGCGGCCACGGCGGCCACCACGGTGGGGCATGGAAAGTTGCTTATGCAGACTTTGTCACCGCCATGATGGCGCTGTTCATTGTTCTGTGGTTGCTCAATAGCAGCAAGCAGGTACAGGAAGCCGTTGGCGGATATTTCAAGGATCCCACCGGAACCGCGAAAAAGGTCGGCTCCAACATGACGGGCTCGGGGGAAAATTTCACGCTCACCCGCGATAACATGCCCAAACTCAAAGAACAGCTGCAGACCGCGATCCGGCAGATGGTGGACTTTGAAAAACTCAAAAGTCACATCGAGATGACAGTCACCGCCGAAGGCCTGCGCATCGAGCTTTCAGAATCAGCTACCGGCACGTTCTTCGACAGCGGCAGCGCCAAGCTGAATGCCAATGGCAAAGAAATGCTTGTCACCCTGGCGCAGGAGTTGGGGAAACTGCCCAACAAGCTCTCGATTGAAGGTCACACCGATTCCACGCCCTACGCTCCCTCCGCCGCCTACGGCAATTGGGAACTTTCCTCCGATCGCGCCAACGCCGCTCGTCGCGTCATGCAGGACAATGGCATCAGGGCCGACCAGATTACGCAAGTCCGGGGATTTGCCGACCAACGATTGCGCAAGCCCGAGGCCCCGCTAGACCCCTCCAACCGCCGCATTTCGCTGATCGTGCAGTACGTCGTAAAAAGCGCCGACGATGAAGACGCCAAGCCTGCTTCTTCCGGTGCAGCGAACTCCGCGCAGAATAAAACCCCAGCCTCGCCCGAGAAAGCCGTCGATAAACACTAGGAAAACACACTTCCGGTTTGATCGGTGACGCTGCCACCCCAGCAAACGCGAAACGAATCCGTAGAGACGCAGCTTGCTACTGCCCGGCAAGCCGATCGAGAAGCCCTTGCCGAGAGAGCCACAAAAGAAGGAAGATTAATTACAGCGCGCGCTCAAAGGTTCCGGAATTATGTTTTCACCACAACCCATCGGACATATAAGAAGTCCCTACACGAATACGAAGGAGATCCCCAAAGGATTCGGCGCGAAACATGATGCCGAAGGCGTTCTCGAAATCCTTCCGCAGTTCGAAGCCGGCCTTACCGACATCGAGGGCTTCTCGCATTTATTTGTTGTCTGGGTCTTCGATCGCTCCGAAGGATTCGAGTTGGTCGGCACGCCGCCCATCGATGATCGCCCACACGGCGTCTTCGCAACGCGCTCCCCGCGACGTCCAAATCCAATTGGACTCACGGTCGTCGAACTTCTCCGCCGCGAGGGGAACGCCCTCCATGTTCGCGGCGTCGACATGCTTGACGGAACGCCGATTCTCGATCTTAAGCCTTACCTGTCGAGCATCCCAGCGGATCGATTAAAGCGCGGCTGGGTGGAAGAAGCCGAGTCCCGCCGCGCAAAATAATCGAGTTTGCCTCACTTCCCGGCTTCCGGCTGCGTCACTAGGATCGCGGGAACATCCTGCTGCTTCACCAGATTGTTGTAGGCCGCGACGTCGGTCGAGACAATCGTCTTCCACTTCGCTAATTGTTCATCGACCTTTTTGCTGACGTCCTCGAACACTTCATACGACTGCTTGGTCGGAGCCGTATCTGCACTTCCTACCACACCGCTCAACGCGACCAGATCATTGTTCAGCCGAACGGGAAAATTGAGCACGTCCTGCCCGCTCTTCGCCTTGGTCTGAATCAGTTGCTCTTCCACTTCAGTCATCTTCTTGTCGAGGGCCTTGCCCGCGTCGGCAACGGCCTTCTCGCGCGGATCGTCCTTCAGACGCTTATTCTCCGCATTCACCTGCTCACGCACATCGCGAATCTGAATGATGGCGTCGTCCGTCTCCGTCACTTTGTCCCGGATCTTGAGCAGCAGATCAAACTGTTTGGCAAGGTCGTCGGCTCCGATCTTCAGCCGCGGATCCGCCTTGATCTCCAGCGGCGCCGTGTAACTCTTGCCTAGCACCGTGAGCCGCACCTGATACGTGCCCGGCAATGCCACCGGACCGTCCGTGTTACCGCCCCACAGCGGCGCGTGCGGCACCTTGGTGGCTCCTTCGTAACGCAAGTCCCATACGAAACGGTTCAGGCCGGCATCCGCAGGCAGCTCTTCGCCGCCGCGGGCCCTGCCGAAGAAACTTTCCTCTTCTCCCGCCGGTTCTTCCTTCTTGGGAAATTTGCGAATTACTTTTCCGGAGGAGTCCAAAATCTCCAGCGTAATCTTGGGCGCTTCTTCTTTTTTCTCGCCTTCGGCTTTGCCGGCTTCGTCTGACTTTGGCTTCGCTTCGGTGCCACCGGAACTCGCTGCCTCTTTCTTATCTTTATCTGTTTTCTTCAGCGAAGTTTTCAGCCAGTAATCGATCACGGCTCCCGCCGGCGGATTCTTGCCAACGTTCCCTTGCGCTCGAAAGAATGATCCGCGAAATACTGTGTGGCTGGCGGCCGCCGGCGGAAATAAATGTGCTTCCTGCTGCGGCACCGACTCCTGATAGTTTTCCAACGGCGTGATGTCGTCCAGCACCCAGAAACTGCGTCCGTGCGTCGCAACCACCAGGTCATTGCTATGGTCGTTCTTCTTCACCACCAGGTCATTCACTGGAACCATCGGCAGGTTGATCTGCATCGGTTGCCAGTGTCCGCCGTCATCCCATGAAATGTAAACACCTTGCTCGGTCCCGGCGAAGAGCAGTCCCGCTCGGCTCGGATCAATTCGCACCGCATGCACGTAATCGTTCGCCGGAAGCCCGTTCACCAGCTTGGTCCAGCTCTTTCCGAAGTCGGTCGTCTTAAAAACGTACGGAGCGAAGTCATCCATCTTGTGCCGCTCGACCGCCATGTACGCGGTCCCAGCCTCAGTTGGAGACGCTTCGATCATGCTCACGGTGCCCCATTCCGGCATGGCCTTCGGCGTCACGTTCTCCCACTTCTGGCCGCCGTCGCGCGTCAAGTGAACCAGGCCATCATCGGTCCCAGCCCAGATCAAATCTTTCTGCACCGGCGATTCAACCAAGGAAAAAATCGTGTCGTAGACTTCCACGCCAGTGTTGTCTTTCGTAATCGGTCCGCCAGACGCCGCCTGCTTCGTTTTGTCGTTGCGCGTCAGGTCGGGGCTGATGATCGTCCAACTCATTCCTCCATCCGTCGTTTTGAACAAAACTTCTCCGGCAAAATACAACGTCTTTGGATCGTGCGGTGAAAAAACGATCGGCTCGGTCCACTGAAAGCGATGCTTCACGTCCGCCGCCGCCCATCCAATGGGATTCACCGGCCACGGATTGATCGACTGCTCCTCGTGCGTATGCTGGTCGTGCCGCGTAATCTCGCCGCCGTACGAACCGGCGTACACGATCAGCGGGTCCGTCGGATCCGGCGCAATGTAACCGCTCTCACCGCCACCCACGTCGTACCAATCGGGACGATCGATGGAACCCTCGGCGCTGGCATCGGCAATAGCCACCGTTGAGTTGTCCTGCTGCGCGCCATACATGTAATAGGGAAAACGGTTGTCGGTCGTGACGTGATAGAACTGCGCGGTCGGCTGGTTGTACTCGCTCGTCCAGCTTTCGCCTCCATTCGTTGAAATCGTCGCGCCTCCATCGTTCCCATTAATTAGCCGCTTGGGATTTGTCGGATCGATCCACAGCCCGTGATTGTCCCCATGCGGAGCGCGCAATTGACTGAATGTCTTGCCGCCATCATTCGACCGGTACGCGCCGGTGTTGAGGATGTAAACCGTCTCCGCCGACTTCGGATCGGCAAAAATATGCGAGTAATACCAGGCGCGCTGGCGGAAACGGTGGTCGTCGGTCATGAGATGCCAGGAATCGCCGCCGTCGTCGGAACGATAAATTCCGCCCTTCTCGGCCTCAATGACAGCCCATACTCTATTTGGATTCGCGCCAGAAACTGTCACACCGATCCTTCCCAATACTCCCTCCGGCAGCCCGTGACCCTTGAGCTCCTTCCACGTCGTCCCGCCGTCGATCGATCGATATAAACCGCTCCCCGGCCCGCCACTGTCCATGCTCCACGGCGTCCGCTTCGCCTGCCACAAGGCCGCGAATAAAATGTTGGAGTTATTAGGATCGAACACCACGTCGATGCCGCCGCTCTTGGCGTCCTTATAGAGAACCTTCTCCCAGGTTTTGCCGCCATCGCGCGTGCGAAAAATTCCGCGCTCCTCATTGTCGGCAAACGGGTGCCCCAGCGCCGCCACGAAGGCGATATCTGGATTTTTGGGATTCACCGCCAATCGTCCAATCGAGTGCGTATCGGCGAGGCCGACGAACTTCCACGTCTTGCCCGCGTCCACCGACTTCCACACTCCATTGCCGCCCACAATGTTTCCGCGAATGCACGCTTCGCCCGTTCCCACGTAAATCACATTCGGATCCGATTCGGAAACCGCAATCGCACCGATCGATGGCGACGCGTCCTTCGTCTTGTCGAACATGGGCTTCCAGTTGAGGCCGCCGTCAGTCGTCTTCCACACGCCGCCCGCCACCGCGCCAAAATAATAGACGTCGTCCTGCCCGACCACGCCCGACACGGCGACCACTCGTCCGCCGCGGAATGGTCCGACGAGGCGGTACTGCATTCCCTTCCACGGTCCCTCGGCGGCGTGCTCATCCTGATCGGCCTCGGCCGCCGGAGTGCCCGCTGCACTTTCGGTCTTCGGCGCTTCTGCCTGCTTGTGCCCAGCCTCTGTGCCCGCCTTCGGTTGTGGTTTTTGCTTTTGAGCTAACGCTGAAGTGAGAAAAAGTGCAGTCAAGACTACAAGAACAGTCGTTCGCAAGGTCAGTTCCTCCGGAGACGTACACAATAATCCCCTCGACCCCAAATCTCAACATCTTCGTTCAGGAAAATCCGTCGCTCGCTTATAATGCCGATTCGCGCCATTCATAACATTGGCAATCAGTCGCTATCCTAGGAGGCTGCGTGAAGCTGATCCGCTTATTCGTTACGTGCTGCATTGTTCTCCTCGTCGCTCAATTGAACCGGGCACAAAATACAACGGGGCAAACCAGCGCCCAATTTTTGGGCTACAAGGCTCAGTCCTCCAGCGGGGAGCGCGACTGGGAGAAGAAATTTCAGGACGGCATCGTTCCGGACAACGTGCGCGAGAATATGCGCCGCATGAGCGCTCGCCCGCACCACGTCGGCTCGCCTTACGACAAAGACAATGCCGAATGGATTCTCGCCAAATTTAAAGACTACGGATTCGATGCCCACATCGAAACGTTTCAGGTTTTGTTCCCGACTCCCAAAGAACGCATCGTAGAACTTCTCGAGCCCACGCATTTCAAAGCCAAATTGCAGGAGCCCCCGGTTCCCGGCGATCCCACTTCCAATCAAACCGCAGAACAGCTTCCCACCTACAATGCCTACTCCATCGACGGTGACGTGACCGCCCCGCTCGTCTACGTGAACTATGGCAGCCGCGACGACTACGAACAACTGGATCGTCTGGGAGTGTCTGTAAAAGGCGCCATTGTAATCGCCCGCTACGGAGAAAACTGGCGCGGCACCAAGCCGAAAGTTGCCGCCGAGCACGGCGCGATTGGTTGCATCATCTATTCCGACCCAAAAGATGACGGCTATTATCAGGGCGACGATTATCCCAAGGGCGGATGGCGCCCCAAAGACGGCGTCCAGCGCGGAAGCGTGATGGATACCGATTATCCCGGCGATCCTCTCACGCCCGGAGTGGGTGCGACAGCCGACGCAAAACGCCTGTCCATCAAAGACGCCAAGACGATCACAAAAATTCCTGTGCTTCCCATTTCCTGGGGAGACGCCCTGCCCCTGCTCTCCGCATTGGCCGGCCCGGTTGCTCCGGAAAAATGGCGGGGCGCTCTCGGCATCACCTATCACATTGGCCCTAGCCCTGCGAAAGTCCATCTCAAAGTTACATCGAATTGGGACATGAAGCCGGTTAATGATGTCATCGCCACGTTGCGCGGGTCTGAAGATCCGGACCAATGGGTGATTCGCGGCAATCACTTCGACGCCTGGGTGAATGGCGCCGACGATCCTCTTTCCGGCATGTCCCCCGAACTCGAAGAGGCGCGTATGCTCGGTGAACTTCATAAGCAGGGATGGAAACCGAAGCGCACCATCATTTACTGCGCGTGGGACGGCGAAGAGCCCGGCTTGCTCGGTTCCACCGAGTGGGTCGAGACTCACGGCGATGATCTGCAAAAACATGCGGTCGCCTATATCAACTCCGACAGCAACGGCCGCGGATTCTTTCGCGCCGCCGGATCGCACGACCTGGAAAAATTAATCAACGACGTCATACGCGACCTCAACGATCCAGAAAAAAATATCCCGGTCTGGCAGCGAGCGCGTCTCTCGCGCATCGCCAATGCGAAGAATCCGGAAGAACGCTCCGAAATTCGCAAACACGCTGATCTCTCTATTGGGGCCTTGGGCGACGGTTCGGACTACGCGTCCTTCCTCGACCACGCCGGCATCTCCGCTCTGAATATCGGTTATGGCGGTGAGAACGACGCCAACGCCTACCACTCCATCTACGACGACTTCTACTGGTATACGCACTTCATCGACACCGACTTTTCCTACGGACGCGCCCTGGCGCAAACCGGCGGCACTACTGTGATGCGCCTGGCCGACGCCGATGTGATTCCCTTCGAGTACACAGAAATGGCCGAGACCATCGGCAAATACGTAGCCGAACTCGAGAAGCAACTCAAGGACAAGCAGGAAGAAATCAATGAGCGCAACTTGGAGTTGAAAGAGGGGGTCTTCTCCGCCGTCGCTGACCCCCGCAAAACTTCCGTCCCACCGCCACGTGAAGCCGTGCCGCCCTATATGAATTTCGCTCCGCTCAAGAATGGAGTGGAAGCCATCAAGCACAGCGCCGAACGTTACCAGTCGGCATTGGCGAAAGCGCAAGCCGAAGGCGCAACGCTTTCTCCAGAAGCCTTAGCCTCGCTGAACAACGATCTTCTGAAAATCCAGCGCACCTTCCTGACCGAGCGCGGTCTTCCCGAACGCCCATGGTTCAAGCACCAACTCTATGCGCCTGGGGCCTACACCGGATATGGCGCGAAACCCATCGCCGGGGTTCGCGAATACATGGACGAGAAGAAATGGGTCGAAGCTGAAGCTCAGGTCCCCGCCGTCGCCAAAGTCTTTAACGACGTGGCTGCGGCTATTTCCAAAGCGGCCGACGATTTGCAAGCCAATCGCCCGTAGCGACGCCGCTTGCAACGTCTTAGAAATGATTTTCTCAGCGAACTCTGCGGTCAAAAGCTTTTTGCCGCGGATCAGCAAAGGACGAGAGTCGCGAAAAAGTTGCCGTTCAGCGTACCGCGTTGTTTACTGTTTAGTAATAAACAAAAATCTGCATCGCTTCGTCGCTCCCGCGACAGATTTTGCCCGCAACTTAGCGGACTTAAAACCCGTTTTTATCATCCACGACAAATAGTGCGAGATCGCTCCTCCCGCATTTAGCCCAACCTTCCGGACCCGCATCGCACCCAATGCTGTAGGGTCTTCCCGCGTGCGAGATGTGCTTATGAAAAAAACCGATTTTGCCTTGCTATTTTCGCTTCTTCTCTGCTCGATTGTTTGGGCGCAAGACAGCTCGATAACCCCGATGTATCCCGAAAATCCTCATCCGGATCAGGCTCCCGCTACCGACCAGGACGCCGCCCCCCAGCAAATGAACCAGAACACCGGGCAGGACATTCCGGTCTTCCGCGTCAACGTATTCGCTCGCACCACCAAAGCCGTAAACTACCGGCATCGCGGCGGTTCCACGACGGTCGACTTTCGCGGCACCGACCTTATGCCTGAAGTGGGCGGACACGCCAAGGTCGACGGCAAAGCCGGACGCCTCGCCATCAGCGCCGAACTCACTCACCTGCGACCCGCCAAAAGCCTTGGCGGCCAGTTCCTCACCTACGTTTTGTGGGCAATCACCCCCGAGGGCCGCGCGGTCAACCTCGGCGAAATCCTGCCCAGCGATGGGGGGAAGGACAAGATCGATGTCACTACTGATCTGCAGGCCTTCGGACTCATCGTCACCGCCGAGCCTTACTACGCTGTGGTTCGCCCCAGCAATGAGGTCGTCGCCGAGAACGTGATTCGCCCGGAAACCAAGGGATTCGAAGAGCCGATTGATGCCAAATTTGATGTGCTGGAGGGCAAGCAATATACCATCGATGTCCCACCTGACCAGCTTCCCGCGTCGATGGCCAGCGCCAACGCGCCTCTCGACTTACTCGAAGCACGCAATGCCGTCGCTATTGCCAAGGCTGCTGGCGCACAGCAATACGCCCCTGACAGTCTCACCAAAGCGGAAGACATGCTGCAGCGCGCCGAAGACTATTTGCAGCGCAAGCAAGGACGCACTCCGATCGGCACCGCTGCTCGCGGCGCAACTCAAATGGCGGAAGACGCCCGCGTGCTGACTCTGCGCCGCAAGGAGCAAGAGCGCCTCGATGCCGAGCGCCGCGCTCGGGAAGAGGCACAAGCCAAGGCCGAAGCTGACGCCCAAGCCGCCCGGCAGAACGCCCAAGAGGCGCAGGCTCATGCCGCTGACGAAGCCCGCCGCCGCGCCGAGGCCGAGGCCGCACAAGCCGCGGCGCAACAACAGCAGGCCGCCGCTCTCGCTGCGCAACAGCAAGCCCAGGCCGAAGCCGATGCGGCCCGCCAGGCCGCTTTACAGGCCGATCAACAGGCATCCGCCGCTGAACAGGCCCGGCAGGACGCCGTGCGGCAAAAAGAAGAGTTACGCGCTCGCCTGCTCGCCCAACTGAACCAGGTGCTTCAGACCAAAGACACCGCCCGCGGCTTGATCGTCAGCATGCCCGACGTTCTCTTTGACTTCAACAAATACACTTTGAAGCCCGAAGCCCGCGAACGCCTGGCCCGGATCTCCGGAATCGTCCTCGCTTATCCCGATCTCCACTTAAACATCGAGGGCTATACCGACAGCATCGGCAGCGATGCATACAATCAGACGCTTTCGGAGAAGCGTGCTGCAACTGTGCGCGACTATCTCGTCAGTTCCGGAGTCTCAATTAGTAACGTTGTCGCTGAAGGTTTCGGAAAGGCTGATCCCGTCGCCGACAACAGCACGGCTGCGGGACGCAAACTGAACCGCCGGGTGGATATGGTGGTTTCGGGCGACGTGATCGGCAACCAGAATTTGGGATCGCCGTCCTCTCCCTCGGTCGAACCGCAACCGAACCGTCCACAATAATCACTCAGCCTGCCGCGCGGCGCCGCAAGCCCGCGTGGCAGGCCGATTTTTTCCCCGCTATTTCCCTGACGGTTCCCCAGCCCGCACGCGTGGCTCGATTTCTCGATACTCATCTTCGGAGAGAACATGTTTCGTGAGTAATTCTCGGGGGCTCGAGTACGGCCTGTGCTCGATTACATGATCGCTTTGGGCTCGGGTTAACCCTGCCGCAACCAGTTCATCGCGCGACGCGTTGTTCAGGTCAACTCGCTGCTTATCGCGAGTCCAGCCTTCCTTTACGCCTTCCGCTACAGACTTCGCATCGCGCTTCATTTCCGCCGTCGCCTGCGCGGTCTTTTCGCGCAACTCGTCGGAGCTTTGTCGGTGGTCCTCGGAAGTGCATCCCGCCAGTCCCAGACTGCAGCCGAGAACAATCGTCAAAATTAGCCCAGACAACAGCGAAAATGCCGGCATGGCCTTCGCGCCATTTGGAATGATCGCCATCGATATTCCTCCTATTCAAGCGAAAAGCGCCCCCTCGGACTTTCTCCGAGGAAGCGCTTGTCCGCAGCTAGCCCGCACGCACTTAGTCGTGATTATTCAGGTCGGGTCTTGTCTTTTACTCTCTGCGCGCCTTCCTGCGTCTTGTCCGCAGTCTTGTTGGCAGCTTTCTTGGTGCCATGCTTCACCGCGTGGCCGGTATCCTTCGCCGTCTTCTTTGTAGCTCTTCCCGTATCTTTGGCGGCGTTTTTGGATTCGTGTCCCGCGTCTTTCATATCCTGTTTCGGGCTTTGTGCATCTTGCGGCGCGAAGGCAAAAGCGCTGCCCGCCAACGCGCCCGCCAGAAACAAGCCGGAAACATATCTCGGTAAATTCATCTACAAATTCTCCTAGGCGCTAGATTGCCCGCCGATCGCCTTACAGCGTCTGCGACGTGGTCTGAATGCGGCAGCGCTACTCGGTACCGGTTGTTCCGTAACGCTGGCTCGAAACGCGACCCTTTACTTTGTCGCTGATGTCCTGCACGCGTTCGCCAATCGAATTGCGGATATCTTCGCCACTGGCTGGAGCAAGCAACAGCGCCGCTCCCGCACCTACGCCCACTCCCGCGGCGAACAACAATACGTTGCGTAGGGTGTGATCTTCCTCGAAAATTGCTGTCCGCGCATCTTCCGCAAAATCGGATGCCCTACTGGAGACCCGATCGACTTGGTCGGCGGTCTGATCCATCACGTAGACTGCGGTCTTCAGAAGCGACTTCAGGATACTGTCCCACTTCATTCTCATTTTGATTCCTCTCGTTTCGCCAGAGCATAAAGCCCTGAAAATTCAACTCCAAAAAGTTTTGACCGCTCCGGGCGAAAAACGCCAACGCCCAGATCCGTCCTCAAGCGGCCCGTGTGCCCAGCACGAAATGTAAGATCAACGAAATGACTGCGAATACTAGCAGCAGGTGAATGAGTCCGCCCGCCACATGGAATACCGTAAACCCGCACAGCCAAGCGATTAGCAGAACGACGAATAAAACTGTCCAGATGCTCATTTGCTTTCCTCCTCGATTCAAACCCCCTTTCCGTAGATGGAGTCGGAACTCGTCATGGCCCGGAAAGGCTTGCGAACCTCGCCGGAAACGCCTAACGCGGGTAAATTGAGGCTAAATCCGTCTCGACGAACTGTCATTACGGCGAACCTTGTACTTCGCGGAAAACATGGGGGTACAGTCCGACTTAAGCCACATACACTCACAAACTTCGGAAGCGCCCCGAGGTCAATCGACACTGCGAACTCCAAGCCGCTAAGCCTCTCCTCTCCGTTGAAATGTCTCCGTCGGCCGGCGAAAGGATAGCCTGAACTATGAGTTACGGCGAATTCGTACCAACCTCCTGCAGCGTTTCACTCTCTAATTAACGCAAATGTCGACAGTGCATTGAGGGACAGGTCCCGGGTCCGGCGAGTCACCACATTTAGATTAGGGCAACCGTTGGGTGGCAGCGATCACCGCAACTCGGCTTATTCGAGATAGAGGAACTGACGCAATGACAGATCCCAACCGAATCAAAACCGGCATTGAAGGGCTCGACGACATTCTGGAGGGCGGGTTGCCGTCAGGACATCTTTATTTGGTCGAAGGGGACCCCGGCACCGGCAAAACGACTCTGGCATTGCAGTTCCTGCTCGCAGCGATCGCCGCAGGCGAATCGGCGCTATATGTAACGCTCTCGGAATCCGCCAAAGAGTTACGCGAGGTAGCTGCGTCCCATGGTTGGTCCCTCGAGAAAGTACAGATTTTTGAGTTGTTACCCGATGAGGAGGCCCTGCGACCCGAGCGTCAGTACACCGTGTTTCATCCCGCGGAAGTGGAATTGGGGGACACGACCAAAGCTATCGTCGCCAAGGTCGAGGAAGTGAACCCGACACGCGTTGTCATTGACTCGCTTTCCGAGTTGCGCATGCTGGCTCAAGATCCCCTGCGCTACCGCCGACAGATCCTCGCTTTTAAACAGTATTTCTCTGGAAAGCAGCGCACCGTTCTGCTGCTGGATGATCGCACCAATACCGATCGCGACCTTCAACTGCAGAGCATCGCCCATGGCGTAATCGCCCTCGAAAACCTGCCTCGGGACTATGGTGTCAAGCGGCGCCGGATGGAAGTGCTCAAATTGCGTGGATCCTCCTTCCGCGAAGGCTTCCATGATTACGGCATCAGGAGAGGAGGCTTATCGGTTTATCCTCGTCTCGTCGCCTCTGAACACCGATCGCAATTCACGCGCGAGCAAATTTCCAGTGGAATCACAGAACTTGATTCACTAGTAGGCGGTGGAATCGATCGCGGTACCAGTACCCTCGTCATGGGTCCCGCGGGCGCCGGCAAATCGACCATCACCGCCAGATACGCTTTCGCGGCCATGCAACGAGGCGAGCCCGCAGCCATTTATTTGTTCGACGAAGGCATTCCGTCCTACCTGGCCCGGCTGAAAAACCTCGGCTTCGACACGGAGCCGTTTGTCAATGATGGTCATCTCTTCCTGCGCCAGGTCGACGTCGCCGAACTTTCGCCCGCCGAGTTCTCCAATATGGTGCGTAAGTCCGTGGACGCCGATGGCGCCAAGGTCGTCATCATCGACAGCCTCAACGGCTTCATGAACGCTATGCCCGGGGAAAAATACCTCCCCATGCAGTTGCACGAGCTCACCACCTTCCTCAATCAGAAAGGTGTCGCCAGTTTTATGGTTCTGGCACAGCACGGTCTCATTGGCCGCGACATGCAAACCCCGGTCGATGTCAGCTATTTGGCCGATTCGGTTCTTTTGATTCGTTTCTTCGAAGCCAAAGGAGAAGTCCGCCAGGCTATCTCCATGATCAAGAAGCGCAGCGGATACCATGAACGCAGCATTCGAGAACTTCGTCTCCATCATGGGATCGTCGTCGGCGATCCTTTATTTAATTTCAAAGGTGTGCTCACCGGCATCCCCGATGTTTTGGTTCAGAAGCGGCGGAGAGTAGATGGCAACGCTAAAAGTAACGACCTTGACCCCGTCCAGCAACCATGACTTGCGCGTGCTGATCCTTGCACCCAGCGGCCGTGATGCCGATCTTATCTCCGCCGCTCTCCAGGATGTGAGGGTATCCTCCCACATTTGCCGTTCTGCCGGCGAAATTGTCAACGAACTAAAGCGCGGCGCCGCTGCTGCCGTCCTTAGCGAGGAGGCACTCGGCGAGAGTCAAATACAGGACATATCCTCGGCCCTGTCTCATCAGCCTCCATGGTCCGATCTGCCAATCATTGTCCTGACCGGAGGCGGAGAACCCAATCGCACCACCCGGCGACTGGCCAGCATGCGCGTCCCGCTGGGCAACTTGACTCTGCAGGAGCGCCCTCTGCGCTCCGTCACCCTGGTCAGTTCGGTGCAAGCCGCGCTCCGCGCCCGCGAGAAGCAATACGAAGTTCGCGATCACCTGCACGAGCTGCAACTCCGCGGAGAAGCTTTGCGCCGCGCCGAAGAACAATTCCGTCAATTGGCCAACGCCATGCCTCAACTGGCCTGGATCACCGACGCCGAGGGCCGCGCTCTCTGGTACAACGATGGCTGGTTCGCCTACACCGGCAAAACCTTTGAACAATTGGAGGGCTCGGGATGGCAGTCTCTTCATGACCCCGAAATATTGCCTCAGGTTCTGCAGCGCTGGCACGAGTGCGTTCGCAAAGGCGCCCCCTTTGAGATGGAGTTTCCCTTACGCGGCGCCGACGGCCGCTTTCGCTGGTTCCTTACTCGCGTCATTCCCATTCGAGACCAGCAGGGAAAAGTCACTCGCTGGCTGGGCACCAATACCGACATCCACGCCCAGCGCGAAGCCCGCGAATTCCTGCGCTCTAACAAGGAAAGGCTGGAATCAGAAGTCGCGAAGCGAACTGCGGCCCTGCGTCAACTCTCCACTAAACTCATTCGCGCGCAAGATGAGGAGCGTCGCCGTCTCGCCCGCGAACTGCACGACAGTATGGGTCAATATCTCGCTGCCATGTCGATGAGCCTGGCAGCCCTGGTCTCCGACACGCCCGGCATCGACAAAAAACGCTCCGACGATCTGCAGAATATCATCCAGCTTTGCCTCAGCGAGACTCGCACGCTTTCCCATCTTCTCCATCCCCCGCTTTTGGACGAGATCGGATTGAACTCTGCCATGAAATGGTTCGTGGAGGAATTCGGCAACCGCAGCGGAATCCGCGTCACCCTCCACTGCGAAGGCTCCCATCGCCTTCCTCCCCTCGTCGAAACCATGCTCTTCCGCATCGTGCAGGAGGCCCTCACCAATATTCATAAGCATTCCGACAGCCCCACTGCAGAAGTCTCCCTCCATGGTGATGGCGACGGCGTCGTGCTCGAAGTAAGCGATCAAGGCAAGGGGATTCCCAAAGATCTCCTCGAACGCCTGGGTAATCGTGGCAGCGTGGCGGGAGTGGGCTTAGCCGGAATGCGCGAGCGCGTCTTCGAAATTGGCGGCGACTTCCGCCTGCAATCCGGCCCGCAAGGAACCAGTATCCGCGTCTCGATTCCATTAGCGCTGGCCGCTTAGCCTCGGATGCGAGCCCAGATCTGTTTTCGCCCGAGGAAAAATAACTTCGTCACTCCGATGGATGCGGCGCCGTGAAATCCGAGCAGCACGGCTTTTGCACTGGCTTGAATTCCATCAATTCGACCCGCGTGAAATCCGGATCGTAAAGATTCAACTGCCACTTCCCATCCTTACCCATCTGCGCTCTTTCGTCGCCGTGGGGCTTCCACCCGTGCGCTTCCAAAATCGCTTGCGCCTTTTTCATATTCACCACGCCCAGCGAAATATGGTTCATCACTCCCGTCAGTCGCAGATCGGGATGCTTCGGCTGATTCAACATGTACTCCAGCCAGTCCGTGCCGTCCGGAACTTGCAGCGAAACCCAGTCGGTCTCGTTGTCTTTCATTCCGCCGTGCCAGTAAGGACGGAACCCAAGAATGTCGCGGTAGAAGTGATCTTCCGCGTCCCGGTGATAAACCAGAAAACCTGCGTGAATCATATGGCGCGAAACCGCCGAGGCTGGCATTGCGCTCTCCCTCCTGCTTCGCTGAACAAACTCGATGCGATGTCCCTCCGGATCCTCCACCATGAAAAAGTGAGTATGGTCCGATCGCTCCTGGATGTCGGACGCCTTGATCCCTTTCCCCACCAGGTATTCCCGCAGAGCCGCGACATTGTCCGTCGCGAGGGCCACATGATCCATGCGATCCCCAGCCTTCGGATCGGGCGCAGAACTGTAGCCGACCCATTGTGCGCCCACCAAGTAGCGCAGCGTGCCGCCAGGTTCCACAGGCGTGGCCGAAGATAGACCTAAAACATCGCCATAGAGTTTTTTCACGCCGTCAGGAGCAGTGGTATAGAACGACACGTGGTCAATGCCGAGAATGCGCGGTCGCTGCGGAGAAGCTTGTCCGTAAGCCCCGATCTGGAGAACGGCGAACGCAAATGCGACGACAATCGTTTTCATGGCGTCGATTCTAGTCGAAACAACCCTCGAATGTGGGGACAGCCGCCCTCGGCTGTCCAGCAAAAGCCTGCCCTGAGCACCGGCACCCACGTAGCGGCGGACGCATTCGTCCGCCAAGGTTTTGATCTAATTCGTCTGCACCGCCCGTTGAATCTTCCGCACCCGTCAGGCGCAGACGATACCTTCCACTGTTGCGCTTCACTGGACCAGGAACGAATTTACTGAATCCGGTAGATGTATATGCATCTATTGCGGCATGAGTAAGCCGACCACGATCCCTCTTTCCTGCTTGTGCGCGAGTTTCCGTCGGGCCTCACGCGCGCTGACCCAGCACTATGAGGCCGCCCTTCGGCCACTCCGCCTGAGGGCCACGCAATTCACTCTGCTGCAAGCCTTGTCCCTCGCAGGAGAAGTCTCCCAGGGCACGCTCGGGGAGATTCTGGCCATCGACAGCACTACCCTCACCCGCACGCTTGCGATCATGGAACGCCAAGGCTGGATCGCCAGTCGACCGGGCAAGGACCGCCGGGAACGGTTGCTCTCTCCGAGCAAGGCCGGCAGGGCCGAATACAACCGCGCGCTTCCCCACTGGGAAAAAGTACAGCGGGACTTGCGTGCGCGGCTCGGGAAGAAGCGCTGGAATGAACTCTTGAACCTAGCCAACCAAGTGACCGCAGAGGTCACGGAATAAGGAGATTCGCCATGTCCAAATACGCCAAACTGAGCGCCGGGCTTTTAGCAGCCTGGTTAGTCTTTTCCCTGTCCTCTTCCGCACTGCACCTCTACGTGAACGCTCCGAACACGCCGCCGATCGCGTTCGGCCTCGCCGTGCTGACGCCCATCGTGCTGTTTCTGGTCTGCTTTGCATTCTCGCCGGGATTCCGGCACTTCCTTCTGTCGCTAAGCCCGCGAACTCTCACGCTAGTGCAAAGCATACGCATCGTTGGCATTGTTTTCCTCGTGCTTGCCAGCTATAAGATTCTGCCCTCGTACTTCGCCTTGTCGGCGGGATGGGGCGACATCATCGTCGGGGCGACAGCGCCGCTCGCGGCTGTCTGGCTGGCCAACCCCGCGCATCGTAGAGGATTCATCTTGTGGCAGCTCCTGGGAATCGCCGATCTGGTCAACGCTCTAACGCTAGCCGCGCTCGCCGGGGTCATCGATCCGCACGGAATCCCCGTTGCACCCATGACCGTCCTCCCCATGAGCTATATTCCGACGTTCGCTGTGCCAGTGTTTCTGATCCTGCACTTCATCTGTATCGCGCAGGCACGCCGCTGGCCAGCGACACCTCTTGCCGCAACGCCCAATCGGCTCCAAACAACGATGCCCCAAGGGCAAGAATGATGTGGGGATAGCCGCCCTCGGCTGTCCAGCCGGGCAAAGCCCGGCTTGCCCCTTTGGACGCGTAGTAGTGCACCGAACCAGACGCTGGGGACCCCGCTAGTCCAGTCGTTCTCGATTTCTTTCAGTGCACGGTTGAGCCATAGTCTGGCCGGCCCTTCCAATGAGAAATCAAAAATCCTAGAGCGCATCCAGGAACTGGCGCAAAAGTGTCGCCGCCGCTTCAGGCTGCTCCCACGGCGAATAGTGGCTGGCTTTCGGAATCACCCGCAACTGGCTGCCGGAAATGTGTTGACGCATTAGCTCCGCTTCCTTCACTCCCGTCATCGCATCTTCATCACCGGTGACGAGCAGAGTGGGAACATTGATCGTCTTCAAGGTTTCGACGGAGTCCGGGCGGGCCGCCATGCCGCGCTGCACTTGCGCCACATCTTCGGGCGACATCTTCCGCATCATCCGTAGGGCGCCCTCGATCAAGTCCGGACGCATCTCGCGTGTCGTCTTCGCCATCACTTTCTGAATCATCGACTCAAAAAACGGTTCCGTTCCGCGTTCCAGAACCTCATTCGCCGCCTGCAGACGTCCCGCACGCGCTTCTGCCCCATCCGCCGGCGCTTTCGTGTTGCACAATCCCAGCGCCGCCACGCGCCCGCGATGCTTCCGCCAGAACTCGAACAGCGCGTATCCGCCAATCGAAACTCCTACCAGCGGAGCGCGGCCAATCTCGGCATCGTCCATCACGCCCGCAATGTCCGCCGCATGTTTCTCCATGGTGGCTGGACCGTCTCCTACGCCGGAATCTCCGTGCCCGCGCAAGTCGGGCATTACCACGCGGTACCGCGTGGACAGAGTCTCGGCCACAGGCAACCAGAATTCATGATTGACAGGAAAAGGATGCAGCAGAACAACCGCAGGCCCATCGCCCAGCGACCAGTAAACAATCTCCGCGTCGCCGCTTTTAATGCGCTGAAAAGGAATCGGCTCCATGCCAGCGATTAAATCACAATTGCCGATTCAAGCCGAGGTCTGAAATCCGAGGTCGGAACTCTGAGGTCAAACGTCCGCTGCAGGTTGCGCCGTCATCGGAGCCGGCAGCAGCAGTGGTTCTTCCGGCATCACGATCCACGCGATGACGTACGCAATGAACCCGAAGCAGCCCATGAACGCCGTAATCAGCCAGACAACCCGAACCAGGGTGACATCGACGTCGAAATATTCGGAGAATCCGAGGCAAACTCCCGCGACCTTGCGTCCCAGCCGCGGACGCACCAGCTTCGTACGGGCTAGCGACGCCCCTACTCGGACTCCACAATAAGCGCAGACGGCTGCGTCGTCCTGAATCACCTTTCCGCAATAGTTGCAGTACATGGCTCCGCCTCCACTAAATAATACGCATTTCCTTTCACAAAGTTCCCTCAGTCGTTCCCAATTCGAGTGTAATTAACTCCCGCAACTCTGCAGCGTTAACGATCTTAGGCCCTGAGCCTTGAATCCGGGGAAAATGCCTTTTTTGGCCAGTCACCAGGAAGTCCACCTGGCCCGCAAGAGCACACGCGATGAACTTATCGTCATCAGGATCAGGCGATAGATTGGCTGTGGGAAATTTGTCAAGCAATCGACCGTGGCGGTGGAACAAACCGAGCACCGCCTCCACCTCTTCGCTCGAAAAACCAAGTCTTTTTCGTTGCAGGACACCGGAATATTCTCTGAGAATCTCAGCAGAAACGCATGGCACCACCAAGCCCTGGCTTATTGCTAGAACGTTCTTTGCCGGTAAACTTGTGCGCCTCACCGAGGTGCACTTCGTTTCCCCTCAAGCCAATCAACAAAAATTTTCAACTGATCAAAACGCGAGCGTGGGAGAAGGATGCGCCCGTTGGTTAAAAAGATTCGATCTGGTCCCGGAAACGTCGGGTCCGGTGATATCTTCAACTCTTCGGCTGTAGCGGTTGATCCACCATCGTAGGGCAGGAAATCTTCATCCTCTAGAATAAGCCCGGCCCCATTCCAGATACGGCAGTGGACGGCTTGGCCTGCTTTTACAGGCCCGCATTGCTGCCACCAGCCGACCTTTGCTCCCCTCACGAAAACCGCATCGACGGATACTCCTTCCGGCCGATCGACATCTGGTCTGCGTGTACATGCAGAAGAAAAGAGCAATGCGACGGCACAGTACAATGCGATCATGATGCTCAGTTTATTCGACACATCCCCCGTCCCTTGTTTTTAGGCAGCGCTCGTGCGGTGGCTTTCTATCCGCTTCTGGATCGCGTTTGCCGGTTAACGCTTCGTTTCCTTCTCGCGAGATCATGGCCGACACAAGAACATTGGTGTCGATGACCGCGCGTATCACCTGCGCTTCTCACGTCTGTAAGACGAAATTTCAGCTTCGATTTGAGGCGCGGAAAGTTTGTCCAAACCCCTTTTCTTGGCCCCTTTCCATGCCTTTTCGAGCCAGTCCGGCGCCGGGGCCGTCGTACGAATAAAATCCTGCACGCTCATGATCACTACCACGGGCTCGCCGCGCCGTTCCACGACAAAACGCTCGTTGTTTTCGACGGCACGATCCATGATCTGGCCAAACTGAGTCCGGGCGAGGTGAGCGTCCACACGGCGATTCATAAACATTTCTCCAATCAATTAATTGATTGATGCATCCATCATACCAAATGTCCGCGAGAACCATTCCTACTCTCGGTACGCCTCCTTGATGTACCGCCGCGCCTGGTCCGCCGGCCCCGTATTCGCATTCCCCGCCAGCACGGTCTCATATTTTTTCATCGCCAGGTCGCGCTTCTGCAGCAGGTCGTACATCTCTCCCGCCGCCAGGTTGGCCTTCTGCAATATATCCGGATCCGGGTTCGGAGCTTCGTTCACCAAGTCATAAGCCGCAGCCGCTGCTGCCAGATTCTTCTCCGAACGCAACAGCTCTCCCAATCCCCACGCCGCCAGTTCGTAATGCAGGTTCCCGTACTTCCCTTCCCGCCCGTTCTGCCAGACTCTGCGATAAACAGCCTCCGCATCCGGCAGGCGCCCGGCTGCGCGGTCCAGGTTTGCCACCTCGGTGAGAAACAAATGATTCCTGGGATACTTCGCCGACAACTCATTCATATACCCGAGCGCCTCGTCGTACTGGTGCTCACGCCGCAGAAAAAGCGTCAACACGACTTTGGCGTCGACCGCATTCTCCCCATTACTGCGCGCCACTTCGCGTAAATACGCCAGTCCCTTTTCGCTCGAACCGCTGAGGCCAGCCAGTGCGGCGGCCACTTTCACGCTCCAAGGCAGATGGCTGATCACGTAATTGTGGGTTCCCACCACCAGCTTCGCATCCACATAGTTGGAATCGAGTTCCAGCACGTGCTCGTGATCGTGCCGCGCCCCCACCGCGTTGCGCAGCGCCGAAAACCACGCCCGCTCCACCAGGCCGGTATACACGGAAAATTGCGCTCGCGTGACTCCCCGGCAATAAAGCGCGTCCACGTTCTTCGGATTCGCCTTCAACTGCTGCTCTTCCAGATCTTCCGCCCGGCGAACCAACGCCTTGATCCGTTCTTTCACTGCCGGAGGAGTTGGCCGCGGCTGTCGGCCGATGAAGCTGTCATTGCTGTAATCCCCGGTGTTCATCGCTCCCGTTTCGTAAAGATCGTGCATCAGGATCGAAGTCAGCAGGTGATTCACCGCAAACGGATCCTCGGGATGCTTCTCCACGATCCTCTCGAACTCCTGGGTGGCGCGGTCATAGTCCATGTTGTAGAAGTGGTCAAAGGCGGCTTCGGTCTGCGGATCACGCCCCGCGCCATGCGACGCATAAGGTGACGAGCGCGCCTGGCCCACGGCAGCAAAACACCAAGCGAGCAATAGCCAAAGCGGTACCAATGCCACGGCACTCCGCCAAAGCATTGTCGAGAGGTTGTTGGTTTCCCCGGTCACGGTTCGATTCCTCCAGTTTAATCGAACCGCCCCCTGGAGTGCTCCGGATTATGCAGCGTCCCAACTTCTGCTTCCGGAACCAAGAACGTCATCTACGTGCCCTCTAGGCTATGTCGCCGTACCGCCGCGCACCTTATAATCCGCGGCAGCAGGCACTTATTCGCGATTCAGTTTTGGCTGGTTCGAGGGTTCCGAGGCTTTCGTAACCGGTGCATCTTTACTCACTATCGCGCGTAATTATTGCCTGCGGAACTGCCGTAGTACGTTGTGAAAAGTTTGCAAGTATTTATGATTGCGGCTTTTAGCGGTAGGAGACTTTTGGCTGTTGGAATGCCACTGCCCTTAAGGACATTGCCGTAGGAACATCATGGCAGAAGTAATTCAAGAAACTCGTAATGAGTTCTGGCGGCCGCCCTCCCCGTCCGTTCCGGAAGAGCTCGTCATTCGGGAAACCATTCCCTGCATGGCGGAAGCGTGCTCGCGCTGTAGTACCGAGTTTCTCCTTGGTTCTCGTTTTTGCCACTCCTGCGGACAACGCCGTCCCGAAGCAAACGCTTCCTCCGCCCGGGCGGACGCGGCCGTGTGGACTGGACTTTGGCAACAAGTCACGTTTCGCGCTAAATCCCTCGTATCGACCGCCCAGTTCACGCTCTCGCACTTTCAGTTCCCGCCCTGGATGCGGTACCTCCATTTTCACGAGATCAAGAATCAGATCGGCCTTTCCACCGCTTCGCTCGTCGCCTTCATGCTGGGCTTAGGCTGCGTCGGGGGAGCCTTGCTGGTCGGGCTGCTCACCGCCAGGACTTTCGTCGATTGGCAAGCCATCCAGTTTTACCGTGGGGAGTGGTTGCTGGCAGCAACCGCCTCGTTTGTGGCGGCAATTCTTCTCAAGAAACCCTCCGGCGATTAAGCGCGGGTTGATCTATTCCTCCCCTTTTTGTGGTCCATTCTCTGCCAGTCCCAGCGATTCCCATTCCGGATATCGGCCCTTTGAAACACGCCTTAGTGTGACATCCATCACATAGCGCTCCATACTCGCGGAGATATGCTGGCTCGTCTTTGCGGTTCAACCATCCCGTCAGGGCGACCAACGTCGCCAGCGCCTGGTCCCGCCGGACGAAATCAGTGCCGAGGCAGTCCCATGAGGAAGCATCCTGGTTTTCTCGGGCCCATCGCTCTTCTGTTCGCCATTCTTTCTTGTCTTCCATCGATGGCAGTCACGAAATCGGAATCTGCGATTTCCTCGTTTTCCAAATATGTTCAAATCCCCGGCGCGACCCCAATGGGCGCCGATGCGTGTACTACCTGTCACGCCGACATCGCGAAGGACTTTCGGCACGCCTTTCACGCTCAGCAAGGCGTCGAATGCGAACAGTGCCACGGTGCCGGAAGCCTGCACGTGCAGGGCGGCGGCGACGTCTCTAAAATCATTTCTTTCCGCCAGCGCTCCGCCACCGACTCCAACGGCGTCTGTTTGAGTTGTCACGCACGCGACGCCAGCATTCGTAACTGGATGGCGGGACCGCACGCCTCCAATAAAATCCGCTGCACCGATTGTCACCAGACCCACGTCTACCAAACCAAGAGCGAATCTAGAGTCGACGCGAGTGTAGATGTGATGGATCCCGGCCACGCAACCGAAGTCGAGAACCTCGTCCCCGAAGCCAAGGTGATGATGCAACCTCGTTGGCAGGCGAACGACGCCTGCTTGAAATGTCACCAGACCCAGCGCGCGCAAATGAGTTTGCCATACCACCACCCCCTGCGCGAAGGTAAGATGAGTTGCGCCGACTGCCACGACCCCCACGGCGGTGCCGGTGGCCACAACCTGCGCGTGGCCAATGCCAACCAACTCTGCCTGAGTTGCCACGCCCAGTATCGCGGCCCATTTGCCTACCAGCATCCTCCGGTCACCGAAAACTGCATGATTTGCCACACCGCCCATGGCTCGCCAAATACCAATCTCCTGAGCGTGAGCGAGCCCGCACTATGCCTGCAATGTCATGTGGGACATCACAATGGAGCCGGCCTGCCTTTGTCCGATCGCTGCACTAATTGTCACGGTTCGATCCACGGCACCGATACTCCCACCCCTAGTGGCGGAAGCCGTTTCGTCGACAAAGGGCCTTCCGACCCGCAGTTGCGTGCGCCCTCCACTCCCGCTACAGCCGTGGGACCACCGCACTCGCATGCCCTGACTGCTTCCGCGGTTCGTTTGCTCCCGTCCCATGCCTCGACCTACGCCGTTGGACCTACCGCCGGCGGCTTGGGAATGTTGTCACAACGTCTGGCGCCGCTTTCAGGTAGCAGCTTGGCTGGTGGTAGTTCAGGCCCTTCCCAAGTTGAAGCCACCAACACCGATGCCGCTTACTCCATCGTTCCCGGCTCGTACCGCTTCGTCGACCGGACTGGTTTCGGCGGCCGGGTAGGCGAGTACGACACCCTTCAACAATCGGCGGGAGCCGATGTTGCGACCTCGTATGTCTCCCAGTTGAATCACTTGACCGTGATCTCCCGGGGCAACGTCCTGAGCAGCCAGGACTACCAGGCTGCCGCCCAGGTGACTGCGGGCCGTCGCGCCCAGTTCGGCTTCGAGACCCGCAGCTTCATTCAGCAACAGGACCATTATCCTTTCTATGCGTTTCCGGTCTTGGACGTGCCTCCCGGCACCACTACTCCGCCGGACAGCACCACCGATCTCATACCTTCACACACCACGTTTGGCGTCGTCAGACGGCTTGGCAAAGCTCACGGCCAGGTCAAACTGCCGAAGCTTCCGGTCCAACTCTTCGTGAACGGGGAATGGCAGGCCCGATCCGGGGTGAACCAACTCGCCTACTTGGATGAGAACACCACTCCTGCCGTTTACGTCGGAGGCGTCAACTCGACCTGCGGCGCTCAATGCCACTACCAGTCGCAGTTTCAATCGGTGAACTACACCACTCGGAACATTGGCGGCGGAGCCCATGTCGATGTGGGACCCGTGCGCCTAACCTATGAGCACAAGTACAGCAGCTTTAATGACCGTCTCATCTTCCCGACTGCAACGTTCACCGGGCCCTTCACCCCGGCAAACGAGGGGATATCGGCGGTCAATCCGCCTCCGTTTGGTCCTGCCCCGCCTGACGTCGCTGCGGGAAACTACCCGATCAACGTCCCTTCCCCGAGCCAAGCCTCGACCGATAGCTTAGGCCTTAACTGGAGTGCTTCTCCCCAACTCAGCGTCAACGGCGGCATCAGCTACACGCGCTTACGCGATGTCTTTACCAATTATTCCCAGAACGCGTTCAACTCCGACGAGGTGCTGAACTGGTCTCCCACGAACCGCCTGCGCATCACAGCCGACTACCATCAGCAGAACCTGCTTAATGATTTCACGCCTTACTACAGCATGTACGGCAACGTCTCTTATCACAACCATTGGGAAGGCCTGCGGTTGGAGTATGAACTGGCACCCGGGCTTGACCTGGAGACTCACTACCAGCGCAATGGCACTACCCGTTCCAATGCCTCTCTCTGGCCGCAGATCTATTCGATCAACAATGTTGATTTGCTGAGGGTGGTGCCCTCTTCTTTCAGTAACACGGCCGGCATGGCGTTGCGCTATCATGATCGCGGACTCTGGAGCGCGCGCGCGGGATATGATTGGACCGGCACGCACGATCCCGGCTATCTGCTCGTGCCGCGCAGCAATAACCGCATTTTCGCCGACCTTACGTTCACTCCCTCCTCCCTTCTCGTATTTACCAACGATACCAGCGTCATCGTGCAGAATGCTTTCCCCGCCATTCCCTTACCGAATATCCCCGGCGATTTTCAGCGGCGAAACCGTTTCTACATCGACACTGCCAGCGCCACTTTGCGAGCTCTGCCCGACTGGAATCTCGGGCTGGGATACTCCTACCAGCAGAACAACTTGACCACGTACATGGCATTGCAAGACGACAGCGCCGTCGGATACGTAGTGGACGAACCTGCGGTCCCTTACAAGCAGATCACCCAGGGTTATTGGGGCGAGTCGAACTACACCTTCCGGCACCGTCTCGGACTGAACGTCAGGCTCACCTACAACTCAGCCCGCAGCGGAATGCGTCCCGATGTCAATCCAAACGACGCCGCCCTGCTCGGCAACCAGTCCTTGATTTCCGCAGGAGCCTTCGATCCCGGTATGTTTGCGGCGGCGCTCGGCAATGTGAACTTCAGCGCAACTCAGATTTCGGAGGTCATGGTTCCGCAATGGATCGGCCAATCGAAGGCGTACTACATCTTCCCCCGCAAGTTCGAGGGCGGTCTGCTCTTTTACTACGGGAGTTATCGAGATTATTGGAATCCGAACCTGAACGGAGACCTGCGGACCTTCAACGTCTACGTGGGGCGTTCGTGGTAATCAGAAAGGTTTGAGGATCCGCACCAGTACTGGGCCGCGGGAACAACCACGAACGCGGGGGCTTCGTTTGGGAGTGTTTGCTAGGCCTCATTCCCCGATCCAGCCGCGCGTCTTTGCTGGCTCATCCGATAAAGATGGTGCACGGGCCCTGTTCCGCGGCCCAGAGGGTACCCATAGGAAATTGCCGCGGTGACATAGGTCTTCGACAGCAAGGCAGCCTCCGCCAGTCCTCGATCCATTGCCAGGTGGCATGCCATCGCGGTTGAGAACGCACAGCCCGTGCCATGGGTTGAGTTCGAACGCTGCCGTTCCGCCTTGAAGATTTCCTGCTCAATTCCGCGCTTCGTCTTGAAACTCAGCAGGTCGATCGCCTTCTCCAAATGCCCACCGGTGATCACCACGGCGACCGATCCCATCTCGTGCAGTTTGGCAGCAGCCGCCTTCATCCCCTCGAGATCCTTGACTTGCACGCCGGTCAGGGCCGCCGCTTCGTCCACATTGGGTGTCAACACATCGGCTAAGGGTATGAGCCTCTCAATCATCAACTTGCTTCCGGCTGGGTCGAGCAGATCTGACCCGGAAGAGGACTTCAAAATCGGGTCGAGCACAATATTGGATAACCTACTCTTTCCTGTGCGGCCAGCGGGCTGCCCGGCTAGAAAGTCCGCCACGACCTTTACCACCTTTCCGGTTCCCAGCATCCCAATGTGCACTGCCGCAATGTCCAGGTCGCCCGCCAATTCCTCCAAGCTTTCCGATAGCACCGCCGCGTCTACTGCTTCCACCCGCTTCACGCCTCGTGTGGACTGCACCGTCATGGCGGTGATGCAGGCCACCCCGTAGCAGCCATGAGCGGCGATCGTCTTTATGTCGGCAGTCACTCCAGCCCCGGAGGACGGATCGAACCCCGCAATCGTGAGGATGATAGGTGGTTTTTCGGCCATGGACCTCGGTTCCGCTGCGTCCGATAGTAACGCGATTCGTCCTCAACGTCTCACGCCCTGTGCCGTAGAAGTTACTTTGGAGCCTTACTTCGGGAAAAGAATTTTCCTCCCTCCGCGCCGAACTCCTCCGTGTAAGTACATGATTTCAGGTAGCTTGGCAAATAATATACTGTAAGCCATTGATTCCAGTGAGCTTGTAATTTCTACCCTCCTTTCCCCGACGTGCTATTTACTTTTTTGTAAATAGATAACCTTCCGAGAACAAAGGGCCTTCCCCGCATCTGCCTCAATTGACAGCAGGTTACGTGAGACATCCATTACTACGCGGTCATCCGTCTACCCCCCAATTCGTATTGACACGAGTTTGGCATGCCGCTAGCATCACTGAACTGCAGGTACGAAAGCCTTAAGGCCAAAGCACTTTGAGTATGCGAGGAGAACTGAATGCGACGATTTTTAGCTCATGGACTAACGATTGTCTTTTTGATCGTTTGCCTGGGAGCGGCTCAGGGACCGAACATCTCGGAGGCGTCAGCGGCGCCAGCTAGTCCAACTCCGAAACCCATAGTCCGCCAGCAGGTTAAGACGAAACCCTACCAGGTTGGAACAGCCTCCTGGTATGGCCAGATTTTCGATGGCAAGCCAACCGCCAGCGGCGAACCGTACGATATGTACGACATGACCGCCGCTCACCTTAAGCTACCCATGGGAAGCTACGTGCGGGTGACCAACCTGCGTAATGGCAGGGCTGTCGTCGTCCGGGTCAACGACCGTGGGCCTATCGTCCCCGGCCGGATTATCGACCTGTCTTACGGCGCCGCCCAAGCCTTGAACTTCAAGCACCGCGGACTGCAGCGCGTCCGTCTGGATCTGGTCAATCCCCGCGACGTAAACCCGGCTTACCAGACCGTCGCCTTGAACCATCCTCCTCTGGCGAAACTCCCGTAAACTCATTACACTGGCTGGGATGCCGACAACATCGCCCAGCATCCCAAAGGGTGGCGCAAGCCATCCGGGCCACGATTTTCGCCACGATGATCCGCGCCGGCGGCTCATCGTGGCGCTCGATGTCTCTACCTCCGCCGCCGCCCAGAACATCGTCGCCGCCGTCGGAGAGTCCGCCCTGACGTTCAAGGTCGGCATGCAGCTCTACACCGCCGTGGGACCGCAAGTGGTGCGCGACCTCGTCGCTTCCGGACGCCGCGTCTTCCTCGACCTCAAGTATCACGACATTCCCAACACCGTAGGCGCCGCTGTGGCCGAGGCCGCCAAGCTCGGCGTCAGCATGCTCACCGTCCACGCCTTGGGCAGCGCCAAAATGCTGCGCGCGGCCGCCGAGGCAGCCAAGCCTTATCCCGAATTAACGGTCCTCGCCGTCACCGTCCTCACCAGTATGGACGCCGCCGACCTCGACCAAATCGGCGTGTGCGACTCCATGCAGGATAGTGTCATCCGCCTGGCTCGGCTAGCGCTCTCCAGCGGTTGTCAGGGCGTAGTCACCTCCGCGCATGAAGCCCCGTCATTGCGTTCCCAACTCGGCAACGCCTTCGCCATCGTGACTCCCGGAATCCGCCCTGCCGGCAGCAGTAAGGGCGATCAAGCCCGCATCGTCACTCCCGCCCAAGCGATCGCTGCAGGCGCTACTCACATCGTCGTAGGCCGGCCTATCACCGAAGCCGCCGATCCGGCAGCGGAGGCCCGAGCGATTCTCCAACAGATTAGGTAAGAGAATCCTGCGTTCGAGGGGGGATCTGTCGTGAGGTAGCAGTCTCGGTGGTATAATGGTAGTATGAAAGAGAAGACTTCCATCACACTCTCGAAAGAGATCTTGACGGGAATCGATCGCGTCGCAGGATCGAGGCAATCCCGCTCCGCTTTCATCGAAGCCATCCTGCAGCAATACCTCCGTCAGCGGGCGCGTGCCCAACGCGACGCGCGCGACATCGAACTCATCAACCGGCATGCGGAGAAGCTAAACCGGGATGCTGAGGACGGCTTGGAAGATCAGGCTCCAGAAGAGTGGTAAGTCATATTCCCACGACAATGAAGCGCGGAGATATTTATCGGACTCACAAGCCGGAGGGCGACCCCAAACGCCACCGGATTTGTGTTGTCATAAGCCGGCAACCTTTGATTGATTCGAGCTTTTCTACTGTAATCTGCGCTCCGGTATTCAGTAACGGTGAGGGAATCTCGACCCAAGTTGCGGTAGGTCCGGATGAGGGTCTCAAGCACGGTAGTTGGATCATATGCGACAACCTTAGAAGTCTTCCGAAAACTCATTTCACGCAGTTCTTGGGTTCACTCTCCTCCACCAAACTCGACGAACTCGACGAAGCTCTAAGAATCGCCCTCGCTCTAGATTAGTATCCACTCAACCTAACCCCTAAGCCCTAATCCCTGACCCCTAACCCCTCTCTCGCCCGTCGCCCCCAGCCGTCTTGCCGCCGCCCCGTTACGTTCGTTATCTATCCCGTATTACCACTATCAATAAAGTGAAGGCATGACGCTTTCCTCGATGGTGGTTTCGCGCGATTGGCAGGAAGTCAGTGTTCTGGAGTGCATCCTCGGCGGCCTGCAAATAGATGTTGCCGTCGAAAACGAGCCGCAGCGGGCGCTGGCGCGCCTCGCCAAATCGAAGATCGACGCCCTCATCGTGGATTGCGATCTTAACGGCAGCTCCCAATTTCTTCGCGAATTGCAAAAGGACGATCGACAACCGAACTCCATTCCCCTGGTAATCATGGGCGGCAAACGCAGCCAGTCCACCTTGGATCAGAGCGGCGCGCTCTTCGCCTTTGAGAAACCGATCTCGGTGGAACAGGCAGTCCGCACCCTTTCCGCCGCGCGCAACCTGATCCTCGACGGACGTCTTCGCTACCACCGCACCGGCGTGGAAGTCCCGGTATCGGTGCGATGCGACCGCCGCAGGGCCGTGGACGCGTCCCTGGTCAATCTCAGCCAAGGCGGAATGCAGATTCGCACTGAGAATCTCGTCGACCGTCCGAAGTCGCTGCAGGTCTCATTCGACTTGCCGGGCGCTCGCACCGGATTGAAGGCCAAGGCTGAAATCGCATGGCAGGATAAGGGTGGAAATCTCGGTATTCGTTTCGTGAAGCTGGCTAAGCAACAGCAGCGCACGCTGCAGCTCTGGCTGGCACAGCAGTATTTTGCGAATTAACCCACGCGTCCCGGATCAGACCAACTTCAACGAAAGCGAGTATCCCTCGCCTCATCTTCCTCAACATCCCATCCGGCCATGCGGGCCAATCTCACGCCCGGGCTGGTTCCTCCAAACACCCGGAAAAATCCCCAGTACAGCGCCCCAACAAAAACCGCGGACGCGCCCGCAGTGGCAAGCGGCCACTTCGGCGGCTCTCCGGCAATCGAGAGAAACACGACTGCGAAGAGCAGAAGCGCCGCCACAATTACGAGCGAGTTGATGGTCCAGATCAGGCCGCGCTCTGTGAGCGGCTGGGACAGCCAGTCCAATCCAGCCGCCGTCGGCACCTGAACCGCCGCATCGACCGCGTGAGCCGGCTGCAAGGGATCGACCCGCATGGGCAGCCGGATCACCTGCACCGGGCTGGCGGAGACCATCAAGCCGTCCTCTTCGATATCCGCAGCCGGCCCCACCAGCAACGATCGCGGGAATAGAAAACCCGCCCGCTCCGAATGGATGCAGGCTCCTTCGAGCATGTTCCCGAATATCCATTCGTCGATCTGCCGCGCAGTTTTTGGAGAAAGATCGACAAAGCGAATGCCGCACTGTCCCGACCGCGTCGACCACAAGACTTCGCCTTGTGTCTCCACCCGCAGCCGCGGATGGTTCAACTCGAAACGCACGCGTAATCGCTGCTGCGGACGCACCCCCGCCACCACCTGAAGCCCGATCCCATTGTGACTGATGTTGCGAACAATCCCGCCGTTCGCCTGTTCCACCGAGGCATAGCTCAGCGTGCGCAGTTCGTGCCTGTGCTGGCCTCGCGTTTGCCGCGCGAGAGCTACTCCATCCATACCCCACCGCCCAGTTTCTATTTCCCAAGCGCTCGTCAGCCGGGCACCTAATTCTGTCAATCTTATCCCTCCCAGGAAGTATCGATTTAGTAACCAAGCTGGTTCGCAGACAGTTCCCATCGTAGAAACGTTGCTTGCAACGTCTTTGCCGAAAAGTGAGTCGAATCCGTGTAGGCAAAAAATTGCAATCACCACGCCAAGCCATCACATGAGAAGATGCCCTTACCAAAGTACATGGCCAAAGGGGCATGTCTTGGTAATTGAAACTCGCTGCAAAGCTCGATAACTTACAAGTGAACTATCCTTAATGGCATCGACCACCACCAAGCCGGACTTGGACGTAACCACTCCGTTCAGCGGAGCCGGTGTGCCGGCGTGGCCGCTCAACGAAAGCGCGTCTGCGCTTTCCGATTATCGCGCGCAAGATTCCACCAAGCCATCGCAGCGCGACGCGTTGCAGGCACTGCTTGCATTCTCGGCCCTGCACGAGCAACTTCGCCGCAGGAAAGCTCTCGCCAACCGCAATCAGAATTTCGATGCGGGCGCTCCACTCACGGAGTTTTCGCCGGACGAGCAATTCGTTCTCAGTGAAGTGCTGCAACTGGTTGCCGAACGCGCCATCGCTATCACAGGCGCCGACGGTCTCGCCATTGCACTCGCGGAAAATAACGAGATCGTTTTGCGTGCCGCCGCCGGCACCGTGCGTCCCGACATTGGCGCGCGCATCGACCGCGATTCTGCTTTCTCCGGCGCTTGCTTTCGCACCGCGCAAACCGTCAACTGCGACGACACCGAAACCGATCCTCGCGTAAACCTCGAAGCTTGCCGCAAGCTGGGAGCGCGATCCATGGTCGCGGTGCCGCTGTGCGGACGCCGCCGCGTCATCGGCGTGCTCGAAGCATTCTCCGCGTGGCCGTTCGGATTCAATGACACCGACGTTCGCAACCTGACATTGCTCGCCGAACTGGTGTTGGGCGCACTCAAGCCCGAGGACGAAGATCGCTTCGCCGACTCCGCACAAGCCGCCGCCACCAAGCTCGAACCAGCCGCGCCTCCTGCGAAGTCCTCAGCCACAATCGAAGCGGCGCAGCCTGTTCGCGTCGCACCGCCGGCTCCGCCTGTTGCTGCGACGACTGTCTCTGCCCCAACTCCATCGACTGTTCCAGTTTCCGGCGCATCGATTGCCCCGGCGCCCGTCGCATCGACGGCCCCTGCTCCCCTTATTCCCGTCGTTGAGAAACCCGTTATTCCCGCAGTCGAGAAAACAGAAAAGAAGCCGGTCGAAGCGAAGCCCGCCGCCAAAACCATTCTCGAAAAGACGGCAACCGAGCCGGCGCCAAAGGTTGAGAACGTTGTCGCTGCCGCAGTCACTCCAGAACTGAAAGTCGCTCCGAAGCCAGAAGCCGAACGCCGCACAGCCGAAGCCGAGCCTCGCAAGCCGATCGCCCTGATGCTGCTGATCGGCATCGTGATCGCCACCGCATTCGCCGGCGGCGTCTGGTGGAAGCTGAAGACCGAACAACTCGGCAGCGCAATCGTTCACAACGAAGAAACTCCCATCAAGCCCGTGGGCTCCGGGCCTGCGAGCAACGTGCCGGTTGCGGCACCCGCCGTGCTCGCGCCTTCGAATCCCATAACCGCTGGCACTGCCTCCGAATCGACTACCGAGCCCAACGAGTCGTCTAATTCCGCCGCGACCGCGCAGGAGTTGTCGAAGTTTCCCCGCGTCACCGGTGTGCGCCACTGGACCTCGGCCGACTCCAGCACGGTGGTGCTCGATCTCGAAGACCAGGTGCAATATGAAGCCCACCGCCTGGCCGGCCCCGACCGCATCTATTTCGATTTGCGCGACACGCAACTCGCCTCCGACCTCATCGCCAAATCCATCGACGTGGGCGACACTTTCGTCAACCGCATTCGCATGGCGCAGCCCGTCGCCGGCATGACCCGCATTGTTCTCGAGACCAAGGCCAACTCAACTTTCTCCGTAAGCCTCGAGCCGAATCCTTACCGCCTTGTGGTTGAAGTCCGCAAGATCGGTGCGACTCCCAAAGCCGCGGTCAACCTGTTTCCGAATGCCACGCAGGCGGAAAAAAATAAGCTGGCCATCGTCATTCCTCCGCCCACCAAAGAAGATTTGCAACTGCGCGCCCGCGTGCCCAAGCTGCGCATTGTGGTCGATGCCGGCCACGGCGGCTGGGACCTTGGCACAGTAGGCCGCCGCGGCTTGCTGGAAAAAGATTTGGTCCTCGAAATTGCCGAGCGTCTGGGCAAACTCCTCGAAAGCCGCCTGGGAATGGAAGTGATCTACACCCGCCAGGACGACAACTACATTCCCCTCGACGAGCGCGCCAGCATCGCCAACCAGGCGCAAGCCGACCTGTTCGTCTCGGTGCACGCCAACTATAGCGACCTGCCCTCGGCGCGCGGCGTGGAAACGTACTACACCAATTTCTTCACCGCACCCGGCTCGAAAGAAGCTGGCTCGACAGAGGTTGGCGCAAAAGACGTGGACACGCGACTGAACGCAGGCGTGAAGCCGGCTATGACTGCGACGCTTTCGCCCGCCGACTTGCATGAGCGCATCGAGCAATCGCGGCGTCTGGCGGCCAGCGTGCAGCGCTCGCTCTACGGCACGCTCTCGGTGCAGAATCCCGGCCTGCGCGACCGCGGCGTGAAAGAAGCCGGATTCGTGGTGCTCACCGAAAGCGCCATGCCCGGAATTCTGGCGGAGGTATCTTTCGTCAGCAGTCCCACCGACGAACAGAAACTTCGCAGCGATGGCTACCGCGAACAGATCGCCGAAGCCCTCTACCGCGGCATCGCCCGCTACGCCGCCAGTTCCCATGCGGTGAAGATGGCGGCGAAGTAAGTACCGAGCCGCGAGTCCCGAGAACAACCCGGAAGTAAGTACCGAGTCGTGAGAACAAAATAGTGAACGTCCCGTCTGCTTTCAGTTTTTCCCTCGTATTTTCCAGTTTTTCCGTCTGATGATGTATATGTCAGCTGGTTAGTCGATGCGAATTAACACAGCCTAGACTATAATTCGTGGCCGTAAGTGCTCTGAATTAGATGCCAATGTGTAATGCTTGCTGTTTAGGTATCGCTCGCATTCGATTGTCTGCAATTGGTCTCGGAGTTCTTTCATGTGCGCTGTTCGGATGCGGCAGCGGGACCGGGGCTCCGCCTCCGGCCGGTGACTTTTCCATTTCAGCTTCGCCGACAAGTGTGATTCTCGGAGTTGGCGGCAGTCAGATCATTACTGTTTCCGCAACCGAGGTCAACACATTTACAGCGAACATTAATGTGTCTGCGAGCGGATTGCCCGCGGGAGTTACCACGAATCCGGCAACGTTCAGCCTTACCCCTGGAGATCAACAGCAACTGAAAATCACGGCAGCGACATCGGTGCAGCCGGTTACGGCGACGATTACCTTTCAAGGCACGTCTGGAAGCTTAAGTCACAACGCGCAGACCTCGTTGAGCGTCGTCGCGTCGGTAACTGGAGCCCATCCTCCCATTCGTACTCGATACCTGCGCACCAATTCGTTTTACGATCCAAATTCATTGCAGTTTGCGCCACCTCACTTCAGCGTTTACGACGCCGCACACAAGCAGTTCTTTATCAGCAACCCCTACATGAATGAAATCGACGTATTCGACGCAACGCAGGAAATCGAGACAGCGCAGATCCCCGTCCCGCTGGCGTGGGGGATTGATGTTTCTCCGTACGATGGGAGCCTTTATGCCGGCACGCTGATCGGTGATATCTATCAGGTGAACACGTCACAGTTGGTCGTCACCAATCGGTATCCATCATGGTCGATCGGGCCGCGTGGTTTTGCCGCAACCACGGCGTTAGTTCTGTCCGACGGCCGCTTGGCCTTGCAGGGCGCGGCGGGGGGGATTCTCGGAGTCGATGGATACAGCGCGTCCGCGGTGTGGGATCCTGTTACCAATTCCTTGGATACCGGAACAAGCGGCAGCGTTTGCGACGTAGGGAGAGAAGGAGCATTCGCAGTCAGTGGCGACAGAACGCGGCTTCTGGTGACTACCGTGGACGAAGGGGGCGTGGGAGAGTCAATCTGCTCCTACGATCCTATCGGGAAGCAAGCTACGCTGGGTGCATTCCCACTAGCTACATTCGTGCGTCAGATTATTCCTACTCCCGATGGGAAACGTTTTTTCTTAACCACGAACTTATATGGCGTTGCCGTCTTCGATGCAGAGACCGTCCAGTTGCTGGGTGAGATCACAGGCTCTAGTTCTTATTCTGGGATTCCGAACGCGCCTTCCGGGGCGGTAATGAGCTGTGACGGAACGACCCTTTACCTAGTCGATCAATCATCGGGAGCCGTCGGCGCGTTCGACACGGCTTTGCTCACGCAGACGGGCTGGGCCCCCAGTTTTACAGTGATCGATCTGCAATCCCTCGTCGTAATTTCAGCGATTGATGAGACGGGCCTGATCGTAGGCCCCATTGGACATGGCGTCGGATTTGTCGATGCCTCGCAGATGACGACCACCCAGCCGACGTTGATTAGCGATGACTATACGACTCCATCCACTGGGCCGTCGGCGGGCAGCACAACGCTTACCAATTTTGCCATTGGAAACGTGACCGATTCGGCTGTCCTTAGCCAAATCTATGTGGGGAATCAACCTGGAATTAATGCCTCATTCGCCAGCAGTCCGGGACATGAAAATTCCGCGCAAGTTACCACTCCACCGAGTAATCAGGCGGGCGCGGTCGATCTGGCCGTTGTTCTCAGCGATGGGGCGGTGGGCTTGACGCCGGAAGGTTTCAGCTATGGGCCAACCATTTTGGAAGTAGTCCCGAACGGTGCAACGGCAGAGGGAGGGCAAACCGGTGCAATTATTGGATACGGCTTCGGGGATTCCACATCGCGGCTTCAGGTGACCGTGGGTGGGCAGCCTGCCCCAGTCACGGCGGTGTACCCGGGTGCGCCTATTGAACCATATCCCTTTCCAACGAACGCGCTGCAATTCATCATTCCATCTGGAACCGCCGGCGCGGCCGTCGATGTCACTGTGAGTACGCCTTCCGGTTCGGCTACCGCGATGGGGGCATTTCACTATACGGCCCCGGTGCAGTCATATCCGCTTACCGCCAATCTACAGGCCGGGATCTACGACGCGGGAAGAGATCTTTACTATTTTGCGGATCAGGCAAAGATTCAGGTTCTTTCGAAGAGTGAGGGGAAATGGCTCTCGCCAATTTCTCTCCCCGGAGTAACAGGCAAGACTCAACTACTCGGAATTGCGGAGTCCCCCGATGGCACGAAGCTTGCGGTTTCAGACTACGGAGGTCAGACGATCTATGTGTTGAATCCGGATAGCCCATCGTCTGCGAAGAGTTATCCCATGTCGCTCGACAACGATACTTCTTCATCCTCACTAGCACCTGACGGACTAGCCGCAACCGACGCGGGCATGGTCTACTTTGCAACTACCGATATCAACGGTACGGGAACGCCCGAGTTTCACAAACTGAACACTGCCACCAATTCGATCACTGATCTTGGATTGCAAAGCGGCGGTTTAAGTGACAAATACAATCGCGTGCTCTTAAGTCCTGACAGCAGCAAAGTGTACTCGAGCAGCGAAGGTGGAAGCTTCTACCTCGACACTTCTAACGATACGATTCACTTTTCGAGTGCGGCCGTGCTTTCAGACTTTCCGGATTTGGCTGTCTCAGGAGACGGAGGTACAGTAGACTCGGTTGGCAGTCTGACCGATTCGTCGCTCAACCCTGAAACCGAACCTGCCTATATCGATTGGGAGACATGGTTCCCGCTTGCCGCGAACGGACAAAAGCTTAACCAGAGCGGAAGCATCCTGTTTAATCCACTCACTGACGGAATCGACATGATTGCTCGAAAGACCGGTCGCCTCTTGTACCGCATCCAGATTCCGCTGACACCAGCCAATGTTTATGATGCCCTTGTAGTAGCTGAGGGTCAGAATACCTTAGCGGTCATCTCCGCAACCGCTGTCTCATTTGTGGACTTAAGCGGCCTCCCAATTGCCGCGACATACACCCGGCCATTTTCGAATACAGCCGATTTCCAAACGCGGGACTCGGCGGGCAAACAGACGCCGAAGGTGACTGAGCGCATCTCTTCAAGTGGCTCGATCCCTCGACCCACTCTCAGGCGGAGACTCAGCCAATCAGGACGCTACGCCAAAACCCCATGAGGTCGAATTGGCGCTATCGACAAGAACGGTCTCGCACCTCGCACCACGCACAGACAGAGGTGCTGGAAGCAAATTATGGGTTAGACACTCACGACCGTGGAATGCGGGGACAGATGGACGCTCCCAATTGTCACAGCGACGGCGAGGGTTTTTCCACACCCGTCCACAGAAAAAATTCCAACTTCTGTGACGAATAACCTTTACTGGGAAAACTAGAAGGCGCAACCTCGACCCATGCGCGAAAGCTACCCCAGCCCGTTATCAACTTCCGGCTCGGTGTTCCATTCCAAGTCCGACCCTAAGTCCTTATTTCAGAAGATTTTAGCCGCAAGTCCTTTCGTTCCAAGATTTTGCGAGAAATCGACGAGATACCCCATAGCTAAGTTCTTTCAACTCAAGATTTTAGAGGAAGTGACCAAAAAAAATATTCAACCCCACTCAGATTCATCGAGCGAAGCGAACGACCTATGCACTCGCCGGCAGCGTTGGCGCGGGCGGCGAATTAGCTGGGCCGGGCTGCGCCCGCCCGGACAGCCGGGGGCGGCTGTCCCCACATAAACCCGAGTCAGTTGGAAGCGGGCACGCCGCCGTACTTTTCCAGCCACTTCAGCTCTTCGCGCACCTTGATTTTTCCGTGCCAGGGATTCTTCGAGAGCGAGTGGCCTTCGCCGGGGAACACTAACAGCTTATTGGGAACGCCGAGCGAATAGAGAGCGTGTTCGAGCAGATAATCTTCCATCACCGCGACGCGGATGTCGTTGGCTCCGGCAACCAGGTGCGAGGGCGTTTTGACTTTGTCGATTTGGAAGATGGCGCCCTCGTCGTGATAGCGCGGGGCTTCTACGAGTAGCCGACTGAAGGATTGGCCGACAACTTGACATTCCTAAAGGTCGAGCCTGTAATGGTGGTCTCCAAGCCATCCACATTCAACGCACAACTGAACCGACCCGCCACTGCGTGTGAAATCAAACGAAAAGGAGGAAACCATCATGGACAGAATGCTGGTAGTGGTTTTTGATAACGAGAGCAAAGCCTACGAAGGGTCACGGACTCTTCAGCAACTGGATGGAGACGGCAGCATCGCGGTGTATGCTGCGACCGTCATTGCCAAGAACTCCGATGGGACGACAACGGTGAAGCAGGGCGCTGACTCTGGTCCGTTGGGCACTCTAGCGGGCACCGCAGTCGGCAGTCTCGTTGGCCTATTGGGCGGCCCCGTCGGCGTAGCAGTGGGCGCCGCGGGCGGCTCCCTGGTTGGAGCGATTGCAGACCTTGACAACGTGCGGGTTGGAGGCGACTTTCTCTCGGACGTCGCAGAGACCCTTGCACCCGGCAAGGTCGCTGTGGTCGCTGAGGTGGATGAGGAGTGGACCACTCCGGTGGACGCGCGCATGGAAGCACTGGGTGGCATCGTCTTGCGTCGCAGCCTTTGGGAAGTGGAAGACACTCAGGATGAACGGGACATCGCATCGATTAAGGCAGACATCGCTCAACTGAAAACCGAACACGCCGAGGCCAAGGCAGACCGCAAAGCGAAGCTGCAAGCCCGGATTGAAACACTCAACGCAAAGCTGCAAGAGAAATTGGAGAAAGCCAAAGCAAAACTCGAAGCTATCCGGCACGAGGCAGATGCCAAGGTAGAGGCGCTGAAGGCAAAGGCATCGCAATCGAAGCAGGAAGTCAAGGCCAAGCAAGAACAGCGTATGGCCACGGTGAAAAAACACTATAACGAGTGGCTGGATCGCCAGGAAAGACGCGCAAGTTAGACGATCGGCCACGTTCAAGTCCCGATCTTCCTGCAGCGCCTGCAGTGAGGAAGGTCGGGACGATCCTTTTGAGGAGGTCGCCACGGCGCGTTTATTTGAGGGGCAGCGTGGAATCGCGTGAGTCGCTGGAGATTACTTGAGAGGAATCGCAAAAGCTTACCCAGGACTCACGTCCGGGATTATCTTATGTCGCCCTTCCGGCTCGATTTGGCCGCTCTTCCTGGGCTGAGGTCGGCCTCTGGAAGGATTCTTCTCCACATAGACCCACGTCAAAATCCCCATCCTAGTCGCATGGAACGCGACTAGGATGGAGCACCCGCGAGACTGAGATTGGGATGAATCAGTTCCCGGCGGGCACGGCGCCGTATTTTTCCAGCCACTTCAACTCTTCTCTTACTTTTATTTTGCCGTGCCACGGATTCTTCGAGAGCGAGTGGCCTTCGCCGGGGAAGACTAACAGCTTGTTCGGAACTCCTAGCGAATAGAGGGCGTGCTCCAGCAGATAGTCTTCCATCACGGCGACGCGGATGTCGTTGGCTCCGGCGACCAAGTGCGTGGGCGTTTTGACTTTGTCGATCTGGAAGATGGCAGCTTCGTCGTGATAGCGCTGCGGGGCTTCCCAGGGGCGTCCGCCGAGGAAGTAGGCATCGTCGTAGGTGGTGTCGTCGTTGCCCCAGTTGCCGATGTGCTCGACCGCGCCCGCGCCGGTGACCGCGGCCTTGAAGCGCGTGGTCTGGGTGATGAGCCAGTTGGTCATGTATCCGCCGTAGCTGTAGCCGCCGATGGTGAGGTGGTCGGGATCGGCGATGCCGTCTTTGACCAGCGCGTCCACGCCTTCGAGAATGTCTTTGCCGGGACGCGAGACGATGGTGGGAACGATCTGCAGCAGGAACTTGTCGCCGTATCCGGTGGAGCCGCGGTAGTTGGGCTCGAAGACGAGCCATCCGTTGGTGGCGGCGAGCGCGGCCCACTGGTACCAGTCGGCTTCGAAGTGATTACCGTCGGCGTCGGCGGGACCGCCGTGGATCAGCGTAAACATGGGCAGATGCTTCGCCTCAAATTTTCCTGGAGGATAAATCAGCATGCCCTCGACGGTGGTGCCGTCGTCGGCCTTCCACTGGTAAGGCTTGCCTTGCGGAAGATCGCCCTCGGCGAAGAGCTTGTTGAAGGAGGTGATGGGACGAGCGTGATCTTCTTTCCGCAGCAGATTCGGTCCTTCGGCGAGATAAACCTCAGCAGGCTGGGTCAGCGAGGAGTAGACGAATGCGACTCGCAGGGTTCGCTCGCCGGTGGAGAGCTGTTCGTAAGTTCCTTTTTGCCCGTTGAACATTTTCAGTGGTTCTTTTGGTCCCTCGGAGTACATCTGGACTTCGGTGCCGAGGCGGGCGGTGAAGACGACTCCGTTTCCATACGTGCCGTAGCTAACGATCTGGCCAGTGAAGTCCTTGGCCCACTGCTCGATCTTGCCGTTTTCCGCGTCGACCCAGTACAGATGCGGCTGCAGGTCGCGGTAGGGGCCGGTGACGTCGCCGACTTCGACGGTGAAGAAGATGTGGCGGCTGTCGCTGGCCCAATGCGGGCGCACTTCTTCCGCTTGGTTGTTGGTGACGCGATGGGACTGCTGCAGGGTGAGGGCATTCGCGTTGCTACCGGCGGTCGCGGTCGAGGGCGCCCGCGTCACAGTCAGATCAACGGTGTAGATTTCGGCATCTTCGTATTTTTCCTGACGCTGGTTGATGGCGTTGCTGATGAAGGCGAGTTTGCTGCCATCGGGCGAGGTGATGAGGCTCTCGATGCGCAGCGGCATTGTCGCGATCGCGCGCGCGCCAGGCGTGAGATCGGGTTGCTTGTTTGCATCTTTGTCTTTCTTTTTCGTGCTTGCGGGTGCGGCGGCGTGGCGCGACAGGGCGTCAGACAAGTCGAGCGCAAAGAGAGTGTCGCCGCGCTCGGCGGTACGATACTGCACGACATCTTTCCACTCTTTTTTGTAATGGTCTTTCTGCTGCTTGCTCCAGGGCTGCCGGGTCGCAAAGTAAATGGTCTGCGAATCCGCCGACCACGAAAACGTGTGGACTTCTTCTTCGCCCTGAGTTACGGGAAAAGCTTCGCCGCCGTTGGGGGAGATCAGATAGACCTGCGCGGGCTCGCCCTTCGAGTCCGAATCCGAGTCGGAGTCATCGCCGCTTGTGGCGGGTTTGCGTTCGGAGAGAAACGCGATCCACTTGCCGTTGGGCGACCATTTCGGCTCGGAGTCGTGGCCGGACTCCGTCAACTGAATGAGCGAACTGGACTTGCCGTCGTCGTGATACAGCCAGAGGTCCTTGCGGAAGATCTGCTGGTCCCAATCGGCGCGTTCAGTGACGATGACGACCGATTGGCCGTCGGGCGAAATCTCTACCGCCGGGAAGCTGACGGAGTTGAAGAATTCGTCGAGCGTGAGTTTGGGTTTGCTTTGCGCGGTGACGGCGAGTGTGCAACTCAGGATGATTGCAAGCAGGACTACGATTCTTTGGATTCGCATAGTTTCCTCAGCCGACTCTGCGTTCAAGAGCTTTTAACCGCAGAGAACGCAGAGCATCCGCAGAGAACGCCGAGAAGCCGTCACTCGCGTCTTCATTGCCAACCGCTGAATTCGATCGCGACTTCCGAAATGATCTTCTCTGCGAACTCCGGGCCCAGATGGGAAGAAGGGTTATACAACGGCGGGTTGGTTCGAGGCAAATTTGAGAATTGGAATTTTAGAATCGCGCCATAAAAGCCAGAGCAATCCGGCGAAGGCGAGGACGGAGAGTTGGAGATGGGTCCATCGGGAGAGCGGGCCCAACAAAGGCAACATGTAGGAGAGACATAAAAGCACACGCAGCATCGGGGCGGCCGAGGGTTGCGAGCGCAACATCCAGTCGACCAGCAGCAGAAAAACGGGAGCCAGGACCAGCAGGTCGTAGATGAAAAGATGAGGATTGACCAGCACGGCAGCCAGAATCAGCGCGGAAAAGCGGACGGCGAGCGCGGCGGAAGATTTCCAGACTGCTGCGGCCATCGCGATCACTGCAATCGAACTCACAAGGTATAGAGCGAGCGAAACATCGCGCCACGGAATGAGCAGCGCAAAGAAGGAGCGAAGGGAATGCATCTGGATGTGCGCTGGGCCGATTTCCGACAGGCCGACCCAGCGCGAGATGTGCAGCATGGTGTCGAAATATGCGCGCATGACTGCGGTCCCGAAGTAGATCGTGGTGAGCGCTAACTGGCCGGCGGCTGAAATGGCGAGTCCGGCGAGCGGCTTCCACGCCTGCGCGAGCAACAGGACCAATGGAATCGCGACGAGAAATTGCGGCTTGAATACGAGGCAGCCGAGGGCGATTCCGGCGAGCCAATCGTGATCGGCGCGGAACGCCAGAAATGCGGCGGAGAAGCAGAGTAATAGCAAAGCGGAGATTTGCCCGCGCACGAAGAAATGGAAGAGCGAGGGGAAGCCGACGGCGCAAATGGCCACATCTCGCGCGTGCGAACGCAGTGCGTTGCACGATCTCCACAGCAGATAAAGACACGCGGCGACGACGAGAACACTAAGCGCGATCCAGATGCGCGCGGCCGCCGGGAACGAAAGCCTTGCTAACGGCGTGAACAGCAGGCCGACTTGCGGGCCGTAAACCGTGGGAAGCTGCACGCGAGTGGACTCGCGGACGATGGCACGCATTTCTTGATTAGCGACTAACTGATCGAAGAGCTGGCTGCGGCCCTGGTTAATGAGACGCGCGGAAATGTAAAACTGGAGGAAGTCCTGAAATTTGATATTGCCGGCGCGGTCGAATAAACCGGGCGTCGCAAAATCGACGGCGCAGACTCCCCATAAGCAAAGGGCGAGAACGATTGCCTGCGCGCGAATGCGATTCGGGGTAAGCCAGTTCGCGGCGGAGTTGATCCACGCGGGAACGGCTGGAGCGGAGGGGGTCACGGGATGGGCTCAGCGTTCTTGAGGGCGTCGTCGAGCGACTGCCCGGTGCGGGACGCGGCTGGGGTGGCGACAATGCGCCAGCCGTCATCGTAGTTGCGAAACGCGACCTTAGAACTGTAGTGCAGGTCGGCGGAGTAGAGCGCGGCGCCGACTTCGTTCAACGGAACCCACTTCCAAGTGAAGTCGACGTCGGCGAGATTGCCTTGTTTGCTGATGCCGGTCACGGCCAGGAGCTGGCGTTTGGCGACGGGAATGAAGAGCAGGGGTTTCTCGGCTTCATCGGCGGGAACCAGGGCGCGAATTGTGTCGACACCGGAGGGAGTAAGTAGAACGTCCCAGCACGGCGGCGGTGTGCCTGCCGGACATTTCGCATTGTTCGCGGAGATCCAGCCGTGCTGTTGCAGGACAATGTATTCGGGTGAGACGTAATCTTTGTTGGCGACAACGCCTGTCTGCAGTGGGAATTGCTGGGGAGCATTAAAGCCGTCGGAGGCGGCGATGAGGTCGGTGGCCAGACGGCGGGTCATGAAATCGCGCGGAGAACAGGATGACAGGAAGAGAGTGCCGATCACGGAGAGAATGAATTTCTTTCGCATGGGCCTGAAACAAGCCGGGCTGCGCCCGGCGGACAGCCGAGGCGGCTGTCCCCACATAGTCAAAGTCAAAGTCAAATTCAAAATCAAAAGCAAATTCAAAAAGCAATTCAACGACTTGTGATTGTAAATAAACGGGAGCGTCTGTGCGGAGAGAAAGGTCGAGAGGTGATCTGGCCGTCGAAGTGAGCGGCCCAGCGGCCGGGGATGGCGGTGGAGCAGCGGGGGCAGCGGCCTTCGGGCGTCAGGCGGTAATCCTCGATGAAATATCCGTAGCGGCGGATCAGCGTCTCGCCGCAATGTGGGCAATGCGTGTTTTCCCAATCGCCGACCATGCCCGGGAGATTGCCCGGATAGATGTAGCGCAGTCCTGACTCCCTCCCGATTTCGGCAGCTCGCAATAAATCTTCCGGAGTAGTATCGCGCTGGCCGTCGCCCTGCATTTTGTAGTCGGTGTGGAAGGCAGTCACGTGCCAGGGAATGTCGGGCGAAACCCCAGCGACAAATTCCGTGAGGCGGCGCAACTCGTCGTTAGAGTCGTTGAAGCCGGGAATGAGGAGAGTCACGATCTCAAGCCACAATCCCATCTGGTGAATGCGGCGAATGCTGTCGAGAATCGGGCCGATGCGTCCGCCGAGTTCGTGGTAGTGGCGATCGTCGAAACTCTTGAGATCCACTTTGTAGAGATCGAGCCAGGGGCGCAGGTATTCGAGCACTTGCGGAGTGCCGTTGCCGTTGGAGACGAATCCGGTGAGCAGGCCGTTGGCGCGGGCTTCTTTAAAAACCGCGACTGCCCATTCGCTGGTGATGAGCGGTTCGTTGTAGGTGCTGACCAGAACGCGCGCGCCTTGATCGAGGGCATCGCGCACCAGGGCTTCAGGAGTCGCTTCGAGCGGGGGTGAAACCGCATTGGGATCGCGCAGAGCTTGCGAGGTGACCCAGTTCTGACAATATCCGCAGTGGAGATCGCAGCCCAGCATGCCAAAGCTGTAAGCGAGAGCGCCGGGATGAGCGTGGAAGAAGGGCTTCTTTTCGATCGGATCGCACTGCATTCCCGCGGTGTATCCCCAGGGAACGTAGAGCGTGCCGCCGCGGTTGAAGCGGACTTTGCACACGCCGGGCTGGCCCTCGGGAATCGGGCAGCAGTGGCCACAGGAGAAACAGCGGACACGCTGATTGTCCAATTTTTCGTAGAGAGCGGCGTCGGCTTCGCGGACGCGCTGATCCAGTACTTCTCGAAGGGTGAGCACAAAATCCTCTACGACTATTTTATCGCGGGAGGAACAACCGATGTTCGCAATTGCCCGCTGGGACGGCCGGCAGCGGGTTTCTTGCGCATGTGCTGCTGGAGCCACAGATCGGCTTGCTGTTCGATGGCGGCAGCCTGGCTGTGGGTCATGCCCGCGCCGAGAATCGCGGCCAGATCTTTATTTTCCTGGTCACCGCGAGCGCGGGCCAGCACGGTCCAAAAATAGGCCTGGTTGAGATCCTTGGACACACCGCGCCCGCCCCAGTAAAGGAATCCCAACTTTGCCTGGGCGGCGAGGCTGCCATGTTCGGCGGCGCGGCTGAACCAGCGGAAAGCCTGCTTCTCGTCGCGCACGAGTGAGTTCTTCTCGTCACCCTGAAAATAACGAAGGCCCAAAGCGTACTCGGCGACGGGATCGCCATCCTTGGCCATCTGTCGCATCAGTTCGAAGGAGGTAGCTTCCATGGCTGGAGTGGCAGGCTGCGCGGCTTCGGACTTCGGAGGCTTAGACGAAGCCAGCACAGTCTGCATGGGGGTACGGGCGCGTTGTTGGAGCTTGCTCTGAATCAGCGGAGCGAGGTTATATCCGAGCACCATCGCGATGGCGGCGGCGGCACAGACGAGAAGAACCAGGTGCGAGCGCGGAAGGCTGACGCCACTGGAGATTTTCTCTTGCGTAATCTCGACTTTCTCCTCTGGTTCAGGGACGGAGGCAAAGAGCACGCTGCCCGGCGCGGGCGCAAAGCGGGGTTCGACGGGCGCAGGCTCCACTGGCGGCAGATCCTCGGTGCGTGCGACTCGGTTGACAGCGGCGAGCACTGACTGGGCGAGACGTTGCAGCACGCGCTCGTCGACGTCGCAGAATCGATTTGCCTGTCCGGAGAAAACTTCGAGAATTCCGATTGGCTTCTCGCCGACACGCATCGGAACCGCGAGCATGGAGCGAATGCCAAGCGCGCGGCAACTCTCGCTGTCCACACGCGAATCGATTTCGGTGTCATCGCAACGAAGCAGGCTTCCGGCCTTCACGCACTCGCCGGAAAAACCAGACCCGATTTGCAGGCGGGCACCCACGGGCGGAGCGTCGGGGCCGGAACTGGCGCGACAAATGAGAAATCCGGGATCCGCTGCGGCCAGAGCGATGGCAGCGCCCGACGCGCGAACCAGGGTCTGCGCCCGTTCCGCGACTAACCGCAGCGCCGCGGCAATATCAGAACCGAGGGCCTCCACCTGGCGCTGCACTACGGTGACGGCCGCCAGGGTATCGCTGTAATTTGCAAGCGGAGGCGCGTCCGCGACAAAAATGCCAAGCTGAGTTTCCCCGTGGGCGACGCCGGACATCACGTTGACGAAAAGCCACTGCCGCAATCGCGATAAAGAATCCGGAGGCAACTCAGAAAACCGCAGCCCGGCGCGGCCGGAGGAGTTCGACCAGATGACCTTGCCAGTCGTGTAGATGTGTTCCGCACAATCGGCCAGGTCCAGGCACAAATTCACCTGAGTCTTGACTTCAAGGGGCGCATGGCACTGCAGGGCAATTCCATCTTCGCTGATGTCGACAATCTCGTGCAGATCCAGGGTCGAGACTTGGGATTGCTCGGTGAAAGAGGCGTAGGCAGGAGTCTGAATCTTGTGTCGCACACGCCGGCGACGGTTGGGTAAAACCGGATGCAATGACGAGTTCATCACAGCCATGGGAAGGCCCGGGTTCTGGTGGCACCATATTAACCCGGAAAGGCCAAAAAGTAAGCACCGAAGAAAAATTCAGAGGTACCGCTAAAAGTGGCGGTATGGGCGGCTGCCGCGGCGGGGCCCGGGGTCCCTAGCCAGAACGGCGCAAGAGTTGGGCCTGACGCAAGCTGGAGATGCGGGAGATGGCGGCGACCATCATGCTGGAAAGGAGCTGCATGGTAGCCACATCGCGCTCGTCGAAAGCGCCCGGCGAGGAGGACAGCACTTCGAAAACGCCCAAGGTCCGGCGGTAGTGACGCAAGGGAGAGACGAGGATGGAGCGGACTCCGAGGCGGCGGCAACTGGCGAGGTCGACGCGCGGATTGCGCTCGGCGTCGTGACAGAGCATGATTTCGCCGGAGCGGACTGCTTCGGCGGAAATGCCAGCGTCGGTCTGAAGGCGAACCCCGAGATCGGGGGCGGTACGTCCGGCTCGGGCGCGGCAAACAATTTCGTCTCCGGCTCGCAGCGCCATGGCAGCGCCGGTAGCTCCGGTCAAGTGCTGGGCGCGTTCGGTGATCGCGCTGATGGCGGGCTCAAGATCCAATTCCGCCGGATAGATCTCCGCTTCCTCATTCGGGGAAACAGCTCGGAAGCCGGAGACGGGATGCGCGGCATTGGCTACGCGAAGCTGGCTGCGCATCGCCAAGGACGGCATACGGGAATGGTCCGCGATGTTGACGACGTCAGGATCAGGGACGGTGCGGAGCAGATCGCGCACGAGGTTATTCAATTCAACATCGGTGATGAGATGAGCAGTCTGCTGGTTTCTCAGCGACCCGCCGAGCACGCGAGACAAGCCCAGCAAGGCGTGGCTTCCGCACGCCAGGCAATACGGCTTGCTGTTGTTGCTGATCAGCTCACATTGCACGCAAAAGGTTGCAGACTGCAGAGGGACAAAATTGACATCCTTGAAAGCCGCACCGTACAAGGTCTTGCGAAACATGATTGCAGCATCCTCGCTCGTAACATGGTGCTCTCGAAGGTAAACAGATTCCGGAATGCCAGATAGTGACGGGAGTGGTTCAGGGTGTGGAAAACCGGGAGCGTGCTGCGACGTCGTCCGACAGCGGTGGACTCCTAATGCGGGCTACGTTTAGGGCAAGAAGGTTTTCATGCAGAAGCAACTGCCGCCGGCTTTTTCGAACTCGGAAGTTTCGACGATCACCGGGGTCAGTCCCTCTTGCCGAAGAATACTTTCCAGTTGGGGCGAAAGGTGGGGAGCGATGTAGCTGTCGCCAATAACGATTCCATTGGCCATGAAGCGGTGAGCCTCTTCGGCGGTGAGCAGGTGGACTCGCTTCCAGAATTTATGCAGAGAGGCGAGAGCGTTGGCGGAATACGCGCCCGGAAAAATGAGGGCCGCGTCGTTATTGAGCGGGCATAGGCAAGTGTCCAGGTGGTAGCAATACGGATCGATGAGTTGCAGGGGTACGACGGGGATTCCCATTTCGAACATTGCTGCGTAAAATTTCTCCACGCCGCCGCGCGTGCTGCGAAAACCGTACCCGGCATAGATGCGGGAGCCGTCCGGGTGCCAGAGTAGATCGCCGTGACCTTCGAGATAGTCGTCACCGTAGTCGAGATCGATCACGCGAAAGTTTCTTTCGCGAAACCAGTTCACGTAGAACGGCACTTCACGGCGACGCGAAGCGTGCACCATGCGGCTGGGAACGACGAATTTTCCGTATGCGATTGTTTCGCCGACGAAAATTTGATTGGCGGCGAAGACCATGTCTTCCAGGCCTTCCACGGGATCGATGGTGACGACCTCGCATCCGCAGCGTTGCAAAACGCAACATAGAGCGTCCCATTGTTTGCGCGCTTTCACTCGGTCCACTGGGGATTCCTGCGACATGTAGGGATTTTTCTGATCGACGACATCGAAATAATTCGGCGGACAGAGCAGGACCCTCGACATACGATTGATGGTAGTGCGATGAAGCGAGGGCGTGCAAGAAAATGGCGACGCGATGTCGGCAGCAATGCCGATTAGATGGCAAAACTAAAGAAATTTAAGATGGTGGGAACGAGTGAGACGGATCGCACGCTTGGGTTCACTGCACCGAACACGTTGGCAGAGGAAGTGCTAGCGAATTGCGTGGCTCACCGAGATAGTTCTGGGTTGAGCAGGAAGCAGTGAGAATATGCTGAGCCGATGTGCAAATTCCCAATGTAGCAAGCCCTTCCTCAAGCTAAGAGATGGCAAGCTGTTTCTGGTGGAGACCGACCGAATGACCAAATCGGGAGAACCAGCCGCGCCGCCTTTCTTGAGAGCGCGCCAGCAGCAACGGTGTGTTGAGCACTACTGGTTATGCGATGACTGTGCGGGGCAATGGACGCTGATCTATGATCGCGAGCGCGGAGTAGCGTTGAGTCCGTTGCGACGGCCTGCGTCGAGCGCGCCGGCAGCGGCGGCCGGAACGCGCGGCGTAGCCTAGCTAACCGCTTCTACTCGTACCCATCTTTTCTCCACGTCTTCCAATCCGCGCCTACGGCTTTCAGCATGTCTTCCGCAGCGCCGTGCAGCCACTTTGCCTTTTGCTTTTCCAGGTGTTTGAGGATGGGCTTGCGCGCTGTATTTGTCCCCAGATGAATGTTCGCCGTTTCCGATCCCATGGCATGAAGCAGGCGCAGTTCTTTGCCCGGCGCGCGCAACGTGGTTAATTCGATGCGCGAGCAGTGGGGACTCAGGCGTCGCACAATCCAGCGTCCGCGCAGCTGAACAAAGGGATCGGGACAGCGGACGGCACGGCTGATGATGGTCTGATACAGAATTTCCGGCGGACCCTGGTGACCCTTGGCCCAATAGCAGGCAGATGAAACCAGCGCTTTGGCCTCGCGCGCGATCCTGCCGCCCTTCCAGTCGGCAATGGCAACATAGCGCGCATGCCCCAGACTACCTAGTCCGGCAACGCGTCGCGCCAGACGATAAGACAAGCCATGGGCGGGCATGAGGTGTTCGAGCGCGTCGATTGCGCTGATCGGCACGTCACCTTTCACGGTGGGCAGAGCATCCATTTTCGCCCAGAAGTGAATGGGATCGCGCAGTTCACTTTCTGCGATCTGACGCAGCCAATCGTGATTCTCCCCGAGCACGAACGGCAATCCTCCGCTGCGCACGCCTTCGCTGTAGCCTTCGAGAATGGAGTCGCAGATGTCGTTGTGCTTGAGCGGCAAGTTTCCAGCTTCGGCGGCAAGGTGAGCGCTGACGGCAAGGCGAACAAGATCGTTGGCGTAAGACAGAGGATGAACCTCGTCGAAGTCGTTGACGCCCCAGATGAGGCGCCCTTCCACGTCCCGCCAGGTGCCGAAATTTTCGATGTGAAGATCGCCAACCGCCAGCACCTGGGGCGCCTTCGCGAGATCGGGACACGTATCGGGCCAGATTTGCGCCCAGCGATAGAAAGTGGCTCGCAGAAAAGGGAAGATTGCGGCCTTCATGTTCTCGTGCTTGAGGCGAAGATCTTTTTGGACGAGATCGGTGCGATGCGCCAGCCACTCCTCGAAGTTGCGGGTCGCTTTGACGACGTTCATAGCGCGGAACGATAGTGCGAGCGTGGAATGAAGTCAACGGGGGACGACGCGGTGCTTTCAGGAGCTATGAAACCTATGCGGAAATCAAAATCCCCACCCCTGCGACTGTGCTCTGTCTAGAATCCCCACTTCTCGCGCAAAGATCGCGCGAGAAATGGGGCACCCACATTTTCATTTCGTTGGTGGGCGTTGGCCCATGGATACTCAGGCAGGCTCTGTCGCGAAAGGCGCGACAAGGGTGGGGGCACCTTGGTTAGTGCTTGTAGAAGGCTGCGTTCTTCTCGACGAAGTCTTTCTTCTCTTCGGGGACATCGTCAATCGCGTGAATTGAATCGGAGGTGCAGGCGGGAATGCAGGCACCGCAGTCGATGCAGCCCTCGGGGTCAACATACATTTGCGTGGCGGCTTCAAACTCCGGCTCGTCCTGCTTGGGATGAATGCAATCGGTCGGGCAGACCTCGACGCAAAGGGAATCTTTGATGCAGGTGTCAGTAATCACGTAGGCCATGATGAATGGGTCTCCTGAAGGAAGTGAGCTTTCGGCTCGGTCAAGAGCGAGTGTAAGAAGGCGAGAGAGGGCGAGCCGTGATTCGGATCACAGGCGGCTGTGCGCGAGGAAGGAAGACGCATCGTGCGGATGCTGGATCAGGATGCAATCCTCGGATGACCGCAATCACGCGGAACTGTGACGACTGTCACAGAAATACACGGGCGACAGGGCTTAAATAGCGACAATTGATGTAGGCCTTCTAAAGGTAAAGATCGCCCGGCCCTACCCACAGAACCCCACAAGCCGTTTCCCCAGACGGCGAGGGCCGGGCGCTTGAAGGCTCAGGAATTGGCCCTCCCCACCCTCGTAGTTCGTAGTGTCCTTCGTCATTGAGCAATCTTGATCCTGTGTCCCGGGATCCACAGCGTGTTTGCAGCGACACGCGTCGCCTCTCTTCACTGGCTCCTAACCCATTTCCTTTCAATTGCTTGCACTTTGGCTCCCATCCTGCCCTTTATAGAGCGCGACACGTGAAACCAGGGCGATTTCAGGAGGACATTATGCAAATGGCAATCACATTCTTGGCAGTAGTGGGAGGAATGATCTTCTCGCTCGCGATCGCGTTGTTGGCGGAAGAGTTGATCTTTGGGCAAGTGTTCCGTCTGTTTTTCGCACCAGCCAAGCTGGCTCGGCAGACGGTGGCTGTGAAAGCAGAGCAGAAGCGCTGAGCTGAATACTCACAAAGGAGAACGACCATGCTGGCGTTGAAGAATCTTCTGATTGCCGGTGGCCTCGGGATGATTCTCGTGGCTGTAAGCATTTTAGGTTTGGACCTGTATCGCGAATTGCTGTACCGGCGGGCAGTGGCGACTCCCGGCGCGGGGCCCATTCCACCGGAACCACAATGGCGCTGGCGCACTTCGCTGGCGCTTGGACTGCTGGCCTGGGGACCGATGCTGCTGGCATTCGCGATTGTAGTGGTGCCGAGCGGCATGGCGGGAATCCGCGTAAGTCAGATGAGCGGAACCGTGCCGGGCACGCTGTATCCGGGCGCGCACATGGTGGCGCCGCTGGTCGAAGATGTGGCGCTGTTCGACACACGCGACCAGGTTTTTACAACCGGCGTGCCGGAGGATGGAAAGAACGCAGCAGGCAATGTGTCGAGCAAATCGCAATTGCTCGACGTGCAGGCGAAAGAAGGGCTGACGCTGGGGTTGGCGATTACGGTGCGTTATCGTCTCGATCCCAAGCGGCTGGACTACATTGAAAGCAACCTGCCGCGTCCCGTGGAGAAAGAGATTGTTCCTCCGATCGTGGCCAGCGTGTGGCGGGAACTGGTTCCGAACTACACGGTGCGCGATGTTTTTTCGGCGAGGCGCGAAGAGATACGCCAGAAGGCCGCGGGCATGATTACGAAAAAACTGGCTGCCGATGGAATCGTGGTGAAGGAAGTTATGCTGCGCGACATCCAGCTGCCGGAGGAGTATGCGAAAGGACTGGAGACGCTTCTGCTGAAAGAGCAGGAAAACGACCGCATGGGAGTAGAGACCGAGTTGAAGCAAAAACAAGTTCGCATTTCGGAACTGGAAGCAGAGGCGACGAAAGTGCAGCAGATCAAGCAGGCTGAGGGCGAGGCGCAGGTACATGTGTTGCAGGCAAAGGGTGAATCCGATGCGATGAAATACACGCTGCCGCTGAAAGAGAAGCAGATTCAGCAAAGCAAACTGGAAGCCGAAGCGCGGAAGGAAGCGACCATCCAGAATGCGGAAGCCGCGGCGCAGGCCAAGGTGATCGATAGTAAGGCGGAAAACGAACGCCGGAAGTTGCTGGCGGCGGCGGAAGCGGACCGCATTCGGGTAACGGCCGCGGCGGATGCGGAGCGGATGTCGAGCGAAGCGGCAATTTTGAAACAGAATCCGCTGCTGATCAACAAGATTGTGGCGGAGCGGCTCTCGGACAAACTGCAGATCATGATGGTGCCGGCGGATGGAAAATTCTTCTTTGCGAATGATGTATTGAGGGGCATGAGCGTGGCCAATCAGAGTGGGACCGCGGAGGAGCAGCCGAGGTAGCAGTTCGTAAAACAAAGTCAACACCCCCACCCTGTCGCAAAATGCGCGACAAGGGTGGGGCACCCCGGCAGCCGAGGCGGCTGTCGCTACGTGTGCGGTGTCCAAACAGTACAGGGGGACGAGGTTGATCATGGGCGGGGCGGTTTATAATTCGGGCATCCCAAGCGCTCGCCTGAACTCGGTGTGCCGCCTCTTCCCCCGCCGCCTCTTCCCTCTTGCTCACATCTTCCGCGTCGTGGCCACATTTTTTATTTTGCTCGGACCGGCGATTACCGCGGCCGCGACCGATTGGAGCCAACCCGAGCAGCAACTGGCGAGGAAGATTGTTGCGGTCACGGGGCCGGGCACTGTGGCCCTTAGCGTGGAGAACCGCTCCTCGCTCGGGAAGCGCGAGCAGGAAATCATTCAAAACGGCTTGCGCAGCGCGCTGGAAACAACCGGGCTTCGCTTTGTGGACGCGGATCAGTCGGCGGCTACGATCGCGATTTCGTTGTCAGAGAATGCGACGGACTACGTGTGGGTGGCGCAAATTCGTCAAGGCGCGAATGAGACGGCCGTGGTAATGGTATCGATGCCGCGCCCCGCAGGATCGGTAGCGGTGCGTGAATCGGTGCCGCTCAGCTTGCGCAAGACTTTGTTGTGGACGCAAGACGATGCCGTTCTCGATGTCGCGGTGCTGGAAGACAATGGCACGCCAACACACATTGCGGTGCTGAACGCGGAAAAAGTTGGGATCTACCGCTGGCAGGCGGGAAAATGGCAGCAGGAGCAGGTGCTGAGCATCGTCCATGCACGGCCGTGGCCGCGGGATTTGCGCGGCAGGCTGGTTCCCGCCCGAGATCATCTGCTGGATGTTTATTTGCCCGGCGTGATTTGCCGCAGCATGCAAGGGGCGCCGTTGTCGCTGAATTGCCGAGAGACGGATGATCCATGGCCAATTGTGCCTGCGGGGTTGAGCGGCGTAAGTTTCTCTGGCTTCGCGGGCGGGCCGGCTTCCACAACAATTCCGTCCATGGGAGCGTTCTACGCTCCAACCCGCAACTTTTTTACTGGGGCTTTGACTTCGGGAATCGGAAAGTTCACGAGCGTTCCGAAATTTTATTCGGCGGCATTTTTGCCGCGGGAAAAATATTTGTTGTGGCTGTTTGCCGCGACTGACGGCCATGTGCACGTGATCGACGGAGTGAACGACCAGGTTGCGCGGTTCGCTTGGGGCAGTGACTTGACTACGGTGAAGACCGCGTGCGGCGCTGGATGGCAAGTGCTGGCTACGAGTTCCGACGCGAGCGCCGACAGCGTGCGCGCGTATGAGGTTCCCGATCGTGATCCGGTGGCCGTCAGCGCGGCAATTGATTTTCCCGGCGCGATCACGGCTTTGTGGACGGAAGCGAAAGGCGATACGGCAATCGCCGTCGCCAAAAATCGGGAGACAGGAAGTTATGAAGCTTATCGGCTGGCGGTGGATTGTAGTCAGTAGCCTGATATTGGCTGCAGCGACGACGACGGCGGAGACGCGGCCGCAATACGGAGGCGTGCTGCACGTTTCCATGCGGGCGGCGTCAACGTCACTTGATCCGGCAGATAACACGCAGCCGGATTCGTTCAGCCGCCGAAGCCTGACCGGGCTGATGTTCGACACTCTGGTTAGGATGGACGGGAACGGGCGAATGCAACCTTCGCTGGCAACGGAATGGCAATCGACGGCTGGCGGACAGCGCTGGCAGTTTCGCATTCGACGCGGGGTAAAGTTTCATGACGGCACAGCGCTCACTGCCGAGATTGCGGCGGCTTCTTTGCGCGACGCGAATCCTGCATGGAACGTGGTTGCGGATGCGGACTCGTTATCGATTGCGTTGGAGAAGGCTGATGCTGATTTGCCAGGCGAGTTGGCGCTGGCGCGAAACGCAATTGTGTTGCGAAGTTCCAGCGACCAGCCCGGCGGAACGGGAGCATTTCATGTTGTCGATTGGCAGCCCGGAAAAAAATTGTCGTTGGCGGCGGAGGAAAATTGTTGGCGCGGACGTCCGTTTCTTGATGCGATCGAAATTGAAATGGGGAAGAGTGTTCGTGACCAGCAGACGGCTTTGGAACTGGGCAAGACGGACCTGGTAGAAGTAGCGCCGGAGCAGACTCATCGGCTTTCGCAAGAAAGGCATCGGCTGGCAAGTTCGAATCCAATTGAATTACTAGCGCTGGTATTTTCGCGCGATGCGGCATCGCCGGACGAGAAACTTTTGCGCCAGGCATTGGCCCTGAGCGTCGATCGAGCGTCGATCCGCAGCGTGCTGCTGCAGGGCGCGGGCCAACCGGCAGCCAGCATTCTTCCGACCTGGATGAGCGGGTATGGATTCGTTTTTTCAACGGATGCCGATTTACCGCGGGCACGGGAAGCGCGGGAACAAGTTGGAAACGCTCCAACCTGGACTCTTGGATACGACGGCAACGATCCCTTGGCACGCCTGCTGGCGGAGCGCATCACGCTCAACGGCAGGGATGCGGGATTGTCGTTGCAGCCTGCAGCGGGCGCGGCGGGGGATTTGCGGCTGGTGCGAATTCCGTTGGCATCGCCTGATCCGTGGATCGCACTGGCGGGAGTGGCCACGCTCGTTGGGTTGCCCACAGTTGAACACGGGGACGGCGAGGTGGAACTCTACGGGACGGAGACGGCTCTGCTGGCGACACAGCGCGTGATTCCCCTTTTCCATCTGCCCGCGTCCTATGCCGGTGCAGCGGGCCTGGAGAATTGGGCTCTGCAACCCGATGGAAGCTGGACTGTGGCCGATGCATGGTGGGGAACGGCTAACAAATGAAATGATCGATCAATCATGACCTTTCGCCGCAAACTTCTGGCGGTGTTCGCGCTGACAGTCTTTTTATCGGTGGGGGCGGTAGCCTGGCTAGTGCTGGCGTTGACCCGCAGCGCGTTTGAGAACACCGAAAATCGACGTACGGCGGCGCTGGTCACGCAGTTTCAGGGCGAGTTCAGCCGGCGCGGCGAGGAGGTTGTTCGACAGGCGGAAGCCATCGCGGCGTCTGATGCGGTCAGCCGGATGGCGATCGCGGTGAACGGGACACCGACAGACTCCGCGGAATACTTCGAACTGGCCAAGTCGCTGGCGGAAAGTCACCAACTCGATTTTCTCGAATTTCTGGACGAGCACGGCACAATCATTTCTTCGGCGCAGTGGCCGGCGAAATTCGGCTATGCCGACGCTACATTCGAGAGTCTAGCGGCATCGAGCGGCCAGAGCGCGTTTCTCAAGCGCGAAGAACTGCAGGACTCCACGGCGTTAGGACTTTTTGCGGTGCGGACGACAGGCGTGGGGGGGCATCCGATTTATGTAGTGGGCGGGCGGAGGCTCGACAAGAATTTTCTATCTGGACTCGACCTGCCGGCGGACATGCGCGTTCTTCTCTACCAGAATCGCAGCGACGCGTTTGACTCGGCTTCCATTCTCGATCCGTCGGCCGGAATCTCAGGGGCTGCGCGGCCTGCAGAAGAATTAGCGCCGTTGATCGATTCGGTGCGGCGCTCTAACCAGGAGATGACCGGAGTCGTGGATTGGTCATCCGATCCGGCGGACGAGGAATTATTTCACGCGATTCCGCTGCGCGGCGCAAGCGGCGGACGAGCGGGCCAAGGCGGACCATTGCTGGCGATCTTGCTAGTTGGAAATTCGCGGCGATCGTATGTGGAACTGAAACGCCGCATACGAGCGTCGGCGCTGCTGGCTGGAAGCGGCGGAATTATCCTGGCGATCCTGCTGAGCAGTTGGGCTGCGGCGAAAGTAACGCGGCCCATGGAACAACTGGCGCAGGCGTCGCAGGAGGTCGCCGCCGGGCGGTGGGACACGCAAGTGGAGGTTCATGGCAACGATGAAATCGCACAACTCGCCGAGTCCTTCAATCGGATGACGGCCGAACTGGTGACCCAAAAAGAACGGCTGGTGCAGACCGAACGAGTGGCGGCCTGGCGCGAACTGGCGCGGCGTTTGGCGCATGAGTTGAAGAATCCGCTCTTCCCTCTTCAGCTCACCGTTGAAAATCTCATGCGCGCCCGGACGCAAAGCCCGGAACAGTTCGACGATGTGTTCCGCGAAAGTTCGAGCACGTTGTTGGCGGAGATCGCGAATCTGAAAACGATCATCGGACGATTCAGCGAGTTTTCGAGGATGCCGCATCCGGAGTTGCAGCCCGTGCAGGTAAACGAAATTCTGCGCGGCGTCGTCAAACTTTTTCAGGCCCAACTGCAGGCGCCGGGACGAGCGCCAATCGCCAGTAAACTGGAATTGGATGAGAGCGCCGGGACCATCGCCGCCGATCCGGAGATGCTGCACCGCGCGCTGTCGAATCTGGTGCTCAATGCGATGGATGCGATGCCGAATGGCGGCACGCTCACGCTCCGGAGCAGGCGCGACGGTGGGAAGGTAATGATTGAAGTCGCCGATACTGGCGGTGGCTTGACGCGCGAAGAGTGCGAGCGAATTTTTACTCCCTACTACACCAGCAAGCAGCATGGCACGGGACTGGGCTTAGCGATTGTGCAGTCGGTGATCAGCGATCATGGGGGGAGAATCAGCGTGCGAAGCGAGCCGGGGAGCGGGACGACCTTTGTAATCGAACTGCCGGATAATGTTGCCGCAGTTCGAACGTCGCAGAGCGAGAAGGCGGGCCGGTCTCAGGGCTGAAATGGCGAGGAGGAAGTTTGCCACTCAAAGCGCATCTTTTAATTGTCGATGACGAAGCCAACACGCTGGCTTCGTTATCGCGTGCCTTTCGGCTTGCGGGGCACGAAGCCACGGTGTGCGACAACGCAGCGAAAGCTTTGGAACTGGCCAAGGCGCAGAATTTCGATTTGATTCTTTCTGACGTGGTCATGCCGGGGAAAGACGGGCTATCGCTGCTGGAGGATTTAAAGCGACAGGGAGTAACCGCGCCGGTAGTAATGATGTCGGGGCAGGCGCATATTGAAATGGCGGTACGGGCGACGAAACTCGGGGCCATCGATTTCCTGGAGAAGCCTATCTCCAGCGACAAACTCATGCTCACGGTGGAGAACGCGCTCAAGTTGCAGCGACTGGAGAGCGAAAATCGGCAACTCCGGCAACGGCTCGGCAAGCACGAAATTGTGTGGAAGGGCGAGGCCATGCGCCGGGTGATGGCGCAGCTGGAGCGCGTGGCCGCCAGCGAATCTCGCGTGTGCATCTTCGGCGAGACCGGCACCGGCAAAGAACTGGTGGCGAGAACGATTCATGAGCGGAGCCCGCGCGCGGCCGGGTCATTCGTGACGTTGAATTGCGCCGCGGTGCCGGCAGAGTTGATTGAGTCCGAACTCTTCGGGCACGAGAAAGGCTCGTTCACCGGCGCGTCCGGGCGCCACATTGGTAAGTTCGAGCAAGCGGACCAAGGGACGATTTTTCTTGACGAGATCGGCGACATGCCGCTGAACATGCAGGCAAAGTTATTGCGGGTCCTCGAGGAAGGCGAAGTGGAACGAATTGGCGGCGATAAAGCGGTCCGCGTAAATGTACGCGTTTTGGTCGCGACCCATCGCGACCTGGAAGCGCGCGTGCGCGAGGAAAAATTCCGGCAGGATTTGTTTCATCGGATCCACGTTTTCCCGCTGACGCTTCCTCCGTTGCGCGAGCGCGGCGACGACATCCCTGCGCTGGTGGAGCACTTCGCCGCGCAAGTATGCGCGCAGAATGGTTGGAAGCCAATCCCATTCACGGCGGAGGCGATGGAGGCATTGCGATCTCATTCGTGGCCGGGGAATGTTCGCGAACTGCGCAACATTGTCGAGCGGTTAATGCTACTGGCCACGGACGGACAGGTTGATCTGGCGACCGTGCAACTCGCCTTGCCGAAAACGTCCTCCGGCGTTGGGATCGCGCCTGCCTCAGTTGGGGCGGGCCCTCTCGCCGACCGGGTGCAGTCGTTTGAGCGCGAAGTGATTCTGTCGGAACTGAAACGCAGCCATCAAAACATGAGTATGGCCGCCAAGGCGCTTGGCCTGGAGCGAAGTCATCTTTATAAAAAGGCGGAGCAGTTGGGGATCGACTTGCGGGCCATGCGGCGGGAGCAGGATCAGCAGGAGACGTAACACGCTACGTCTCTGCTCGCAATCCTCGAGAATTTAATCTGCAGCCGCCTCAACGGCAGCCTTCCGCTTCAAATCGGCAGCCAGTAGCCGGTGAAATAATTGCTCCCCCGCTTCGCGCCGCACTGAGAGTCGACCGGCCCCGTAAGCGCGCGACTTCAGGCCGCGCTGCACGTCTTCACAAATGCCGAGATCTTCGTCCTGCACGCGATTGCCAACGTTCACCGATTCGGTGTTGTACTCGCGCCGCGCCTCGCTCACATCGCTGAAATAGAAATCGAAAATCACCGTGCAATGATCGGCGTCGACAGGGATCACGTAGTTCGTGTCCATGTATCCCTCGTAGCAATTGATCATCAGGTTGGGATATTGCCAGAAATACCAGGCACGATCGCCCTTGCGGGTCGCACCCGTGGCGGCATCTTCATCGGAGGCAACCATGGGGCTGGATTGCAGGCAGTAACGATCTTCATTCTCAATCGTGTACTGCTTGTAATCGAGCACGGAGCTCAGCCCCTTATGCAGATGGGGAACGTGATATCCGCCGTCGAGATAATTGTCGACGTAGACTTTCCAGTTGCACCGGATGTCATAAGTCCTTCGGTCAAAATAATGAAGCGTGCTGATGCCAAGCGGAGCAACGCGTTTCACTAGCCCGCCAAGGAATTCTTGCAATGGCGGGGCTTGAGGGTCGAGATTTACGAATACGAGGCATTCCCAGATTTCAACGCGAATGGGAACCAAACCGTTTTGAGCGCGATCAAAGTTTTCGACTCCGTCGAATTCGGGCATGCCTTTGAGTGAGCCATCCAAGCCGTACTTCCAGCCATGATAAGGACATTGCAAGATGGCTGCCTGCCCGCAGGGTTGTGTGACCACAGCGGCGGCGTGATGCCGGCAGACGTTGTAAAAGCCGCGAAGCGTGCCGTCGCTTCCGCGCACAATGACAATGGGTTCTCCCGCCAGCCTCGTGGTGACGAATGATCCCGCGTGCTGTAGTTGTTCGGTGCGCGCGGCGAGTTGCCAGGTTCTGCTGAAGACCTGGAGCCGCTCCATTTCAGCGATTCGCGGATCGGTATACCACGGTGCGGGGATGGTCGATGCTTGCGCAAGCGGCGCGCGGTCGTTATAGCTGGCGAGAATCTGCTCGATGGACAATTGCATATTTATGCGAAGTCAGGACAGCTTACTGCGTGGCGTCCCCCATATCAAAGAGTTTTTGTATTGCTGCGCAAAGTGAGGTCAACAGAAGATCGGCCCCTCGGCGGGTATGAGGCGGAGAGAATCCCTCCGCGGAATTTTAAAGGGCAAGATGACCGGCACATGCCGGGCGCCCGGGACATGTTTGCGTGTGTCGGGAAGAAGATCGATGCGGACCCGAGACGCCGGGTCCGCATTGTTTGAAGAGTGCAGAAGACTAGCCAACTTTTCGCGCTGCGGGGTCAATGGCGTGCACTAGAGGAACGTCGACCAGGTGTTCGCTCAAGAACCACACTTGCAGCTCGTTGGCGCGCAAAACGTCGCTAACGACCAAATCGTTGGTGCCATCGTCGCCCAGTTCCGAAGCGCGGTGCGCCAACTCATGGCAGTGGCCAATAATGATCTGATGCGCATCCAGAAGCCGCGAAATCTGTACCGGCACTTCTTCGCGGCCGCGCGGCGGGCGCTCGATGCGCGTGGTCTCGGCCACGTCGGCTGCCATAGCCAGCGAAACTCCACCCAGCAACTGGATTCGCTCGGCGATCGCGTCGACAATCTCCACTTGCTCTCCGTAGTGTTTGTCGAACAAAAGATGCAACTGATAGAACGTTGGGCCTGCAACTTGCCAGTGCGATTTCTTATACAGATCGCGCAAGGTCATGGTGTCGGCGAGCAGGAGATTCAATTGCTCGGTCATTTCCAGGCGCAGCGGCTCTTCCAACTCCAGCGGCAGGCCGGGGGAGACGGTGCCATAAGCCTGAATCTCAGCGGCTCTCTGGTGAATCCGCGGTTGTGCATTGATGGTGGTGTGACGAGGAGCGGAGATTTCTTTCTTTGCCATACGGACCTCTCTATTTTTGATTGTGAGCTTGGCTGAGGTCGCACAAAAGCGAAAGAGCGTGCTCGGCACAATCCAAGCAATACCGTTTGGATGCTCGAGATATTCGATTTGGTTCCATCATTTCTTCGCGTCAGGAAATGACCGCATTCTTCGCGACATGAGATGATCGCAGTGAGGCGGTCCGCTGGGTCCAACGGAACCGCTTCAAGCCTCGGCAATGACGCGACGATTAACCGCGAGACGCTTGCGATTTCGCACGTTTGACGGCACCCTGCGCGGTTGCTATCATCGAATTGCGGGGTGGAGCAGTCTGGTAGCTCGTTGGGCTCATAACCCAAAGGTCGGTGGTTCAAATCCACCCCCCGCAACCAAATTCTCCATTTGGTTTCAATGAGTTGAGCCAATCCAACAATGGGCTCGGTGACTCTACACCCTGATTCCCAGCCGAATTTTCCGACATTCTTTACGCACAGATTTACGCAAAACGGCGATAGGCACCAGTTTGACCCTCCATATCGCCTTTCCACTTCGCTAGCGAATCGAGCGAGGCTTCTTAAGACCCATGCTATCCATGCCTTTTCCCTGAACCATGCGTTGCTCCATCGCCTTCGCAAGGTCAGAAAGGCGGAACCGCCAAAGCCGACGTTGTCCGTCTCCTATCGGGTAGGCGGGTATCTCCCCGCTCTCGCAAGTTCCAAAAGTTGTCGCCTCTGGATGGATAGAAACTTCGCCGCTACCACCGAGTCCACAAACCTCTCAGGCTCGCTGCGATTCTCCTGCTGCCGTTCCTGTTCTCGCAAGACTTCGCTGCGTAGCATCGCGCCCCCTCATCCGGCCATGCTCGACCACTCTCCGACCTTCGTAACGCGCACACTTCCGTCTGGCAGTCCGCGAACCGAGACCTTGGCCAGCCGCGCAGCGGCGTACAAGCCGGAGCGGAATCTGTTGCGGCTCCTCTCATCCACACCCACGTCCCGAACATCGAAGTGCTGACCGACTTTGAGCCTGTGAACACGGTCGGCAATCTTGCGGTACTTGCCCGGATGCTCGACACGTGGACGGAGATAGGAGTGTCGCAGCGCGATGCAGAGTCTATTGCCGCATGAGGCATCTACGACAATTGCGCCGCAGCAGGAAATCTCCACGGGGCCGCAACAGGAGCACAGCACCGATCTGGGAATCGGCCTTTAGAACCCCTACCTGCCCCGGATAATGGCACGTAGCGCGGGCACAAACTCTGTCAAGGCCGACTGAAGGTCGCCGCTATCGCGGGCACGCGCCTTGACAGAGTCTGTTAGGCCCGCGCCAAAATCTCTCCGCCATTCCGGAACAGGCAATGAAAGGGCTACAACTCCCATGGCCGTCGCACTACTTCAAATCCGATTGAGGCCCCTGATTTTTGAAGGCTGACGCCGATGCAATTGCAGCAACCCGCTCAGTTCGGATTGTCGCATGGGTAGCCTACATTCCTCACTAAGCTACCGAGTTCGGCGGACACTACCGAGATGTTGATGGCTTGAGTACGGCAATGACGGTCTTTCCTTCCTAAGCCTGCCGGACAATCACGATGCCCGCACGTTCTCTCACTTGTCGGTTGTGGCTTTCAACAATGTTTTGGCGACGGCCGAGACCTCCATCGCGACGTACACGGTCGATTCGTCTCCACCAAAGTTGAGCTCGCTTGTTCCGCTTCCGTAGTCGGCAATAAAATTCAAGCGATCCGCATTGATAAATGTTTCTTTCCCGTGGATATCCTGGAACTTAACCAACTTCATAGACCTCCTCAGATTCTGTGCGCGTCACTAAATCTCGCCTGGAAATCTGGCTGTGTTTTCGCGGGCACTTGCACCGCGCGCATCAGCGAGGTGCCGCGTTGATGGTCATTGCAGCAGATAGAACGTAAAAAAGGCGTAAAGATTCCGATGGTGCGGTTTCACATCGCTGGATGTTTACGTTCTTTTCTTAGTACCATGCCCCTCTGAGAACGACTCTCTCGACTTCAGAACAAGATCAGCCAATGCGGCAAAAGCACCCAATAAACTCACGACGACGATGACTGCGAAGCCCAGATATTGACCTGCGACAATACGTCGCGCGGGAATGCGCTGAGCGAATAACAGGGTCAGGAGACAGGCATCGTCTATGTTCGTGAGAGCGAAAGTCGTCACGCTCGCACCTAAGATTCCGAGATATCCGTTCACAATGATCTTGTCTTCCCCCTGGTGCCCGGGTCGGTGCGCATGGCTACTCAGTCGGATGGACTATTCGACAGTCTTTAGAGAGCTCGGGCATCGCTGACTGCAGCTAAGAATCGATGCGCGAGCTCAGCGATGCGATCGGGCTGTCGTCGTCGAATGGCCTCACGCGGAATCAGTTCTCCCCCTATTCCAAGCCCCACCGCGCCAGCGGCGATGAAGCTGAATGCGGTGCGCTGATTCACGCCACCGGCGGCAATCAGAGGAACGGTGGGAAACATTGCCTTCAGGTCGCGAATGTAATTGGCTCCTCCGATGTGGCCACAAGGCACAACCTTGACAAAGTCGGGGTTGAGTTTCCAGGCCGTAACAACGCCAGTGGGAGTCAAGGTCCCTGGAATTACGACAATATTTTGTTCCACCGCAAACCTGACCGTGTCTGGATCAAGACCATCACTGGATAGAAATTGAATTCCTGAGTCCAGACATTTTTTTGCCGTGTCCACGTCGTGAACGCTGCCAGCGCCAACGATCACGTCTGGAGCATTTTTCACAACGTGAGAGATGACTTTGATCGCTTCCGGCACGGTTAGAGTGACTTCAATGATCGGAATCCCTCCGCGAGCCACAGCCTCAGCCGCAAAGAGGGCATCTTCCGTAGTCGACACACGGATCGAAGGAATCACTCCAAGCGTTTGAATGCGGTTCCGTACTTCTTGTTTGTTCAAAGAACAGTGCTCCTTGAATCGGACTCCGATGAACGACAGAGACAATTGCAACGCAAATCGCAGACAACTCCGATCACTGTAAGTTGCGGGTCCCCACTGCCTGCCGCAATTGCTCCGCGGCCACCAAGTATGAAGCCAAGGCCTGACGATAGGCGAGTTGAGTGGCGCGGTAATTGCGCTCGGCGTCCAGAAAATCGAGCAGACTCACTGCGCCGCGTTGGTACGCATACTCGGCGATGTCGCGATCCTTTTGGGCGACATCGAGATAGCTGGACTTGTAAAACTGAATAACGCGATCGCTTACGCGCAGTGCTTCATACGCGTCTCGCACCTCGGTGAGGGTTTGACCGTTCGCCGCCTTTTCCTGTTCCTGCGCCTGGCTGATGGCGATCCGCGTGTGTTCGATCGGTCCCTGGTTGCGATTGAAGATCGGAAGGGGAATGCTTCCGTAAAGTGTGACCGCGTTTATCGCATTCACGTGCGAATAGTTCGCCTGTACCGTGACGTCGGGCTTAGCGATTGTCTTCTGCACCTCGTATTGGCTCCTGGCGGCTATGACGCCCTGCTGCGCGGCTCTCAAATCCGGGCGGTTTTGTAGCGCTTTCAATTGAAAATCTTCCAAGTTGCCTTGAATCGCCTGGTAGTCGAACACGCCAGCCACGTCATACTCGGAAGCTACGGATTCGTAGCCGAGCAGTTGTCGCAGATCAGAAAGCGCCTGGACCTTGGCCAATTGGGCCTGCTGATAGTCCGTCTCAAACTGCAAGAGTTGCAGTTTGATTTTGAGATAGTCGTCCTCGCTGATCGCGCCTTTGGTATAGCGCAACTCTCCGAGTTCGACCGTCTTGCGGAAGCTCGCGAGATCTTTCTCAGCCAGTTCAATCGTGGATTGGGCGAGCTGAGCGCCCACAAATAACGATGCAACATTAAACGTGAGTGTGCGCTCGTTATCCGTTACTAGAGAACGCGTCTGAGCCGTAAGGTCCTTGGCCGCCTGCAAGCGGTGTTGACGCTTCTTGCCACGCTCGATCAGGTAGCTGAGTCCGATATCGCCCTCGGTATTGTTGTGCAAGTAATCAGCGGTAGACTGACCTCCATAGACAGCAGGATTCTGTTTGGCCGGAGATCCAATCGGCAGATACTCCCAATCGGCGAAAAGCGATGGGTTCGGCCGCACGTTGGCCGATTTCTCATCCGCTTCACTCTGCTGTATCGTCGTCCGCGCCGCCAGCATGTTGTGGTTGTGCTGCAGTGCCAGCTGAATGGCTTCATCGAGAGTGATTGTTTTTGGCCCACTAGACTGACATCGCACAGGAACAGAGATACTTGTCAGAGCTACGAATGCGAACGCAGTCCAAACGGCGCTTGTTTGAAGTTTCACACGACTATTCAAGGGCCGTCTCCAATTCCGGAAGCTGATCGCCATCCCGTGCAATCCATACGTAAAAAGTCGGCAGCAGCACGATACTGAGCAGCAGGTCCGAGATAAGGCCCCCGACGATGACAATCGCGAAGGGGCGCTGGGAGTCCGATCCGATATCATGCGAAAGAGCGGCGGGCAGCAGTCCCAAGGTGGCAACCAGCATCGTCATCATGATGGGGCGCAACCGCAGCACTGCGCCTTCCACGGCAGCGTCAACGATGGAATATCCACGCGCGCGGAGTTGGTTGATGTATTCGAGCATAATCACTCCCGTCTGTACGGAAACGCCGAACAAGGCCAGCATTCCCACGCCGGAAGAAACGCTCAGGTAAGTACCGGTGACCAGCAGGGCGAGGAATCCCCCGACGCGAGCCAAAGCCACGTTCAGCAGGATTAGCAAGGCCCACTTGTACGAACGAAACATGGTGTAAAGGATTATGAAGATGACGAGGATCGTCAGGGGAACGATCAGCGCAAGCCGCGCTTCGGCACGCTTCTCGCTCTCGTACTCGCCAGACCAGCCAATGTGATATCCCGGCGGCAGTTTGACCTTCTGGCCAATCTGCTTGATCGCGTCCTCCACGGTCGTTCCGAGGTCCCGGCCTCTAACATTGAAGGTTACGGCTGCGTAACGCATGTTTCCTTCACGGTAAATGTCATACGCACCATCCTTGACATCGACCGTAGCCAGTTGTGCCAGTGAAACCCGTTCTCCGGAAGGCGAGAGCAGTCGCACATTCTCAATCGCTTGCCGCGTATTGCGATATTGCGACTGATACCGCACCACGACGTCGTATCGTTGCTCTCCGATCAAAACCTGACTGACCGCGTTCCCCCCGACTGCTGTCTGGATCGCATCCTGAATATCGGCGACGTTAATTCCAAATCGCGCCGCGGCTCTGCGGTCGATCGTCAGATTGAGATTTGGCTGCCCGAAGTCCCGCAACAGTTTGATGTCGTGCATGCCCGGGATGCTCGCCAGAACAGCGGTGACTTCTTCCCCCTTTCCTTCCAGAGTCTTGAGATCATCGCCAAAAATCTTCAGAGCGAGCGCTCCTTTTGTTCCGGTCATCGTCTCGCCGACGTTGTCCTCGATGGGTTGTGAGAAGTTCCAGATCGCTCCCGGATATTTCTGCACGGCGCGATTCATGGCCGCTATCAGCTCTTCCTTGTTCCGGTGAAAAACTGGACGCCACTCATTTTTCGGCTTCAAATCGACAAAGTATTCGGTGTTGCCGAATCCGCCCGTATCGGTCCCGTCGTCTGGCCGTCCAACTTCGGAAACAACGGTTTTCACCTCAGGAAACGAGGCGAAAACATGCCGTTCATTGGTAGTGAACTTCTCGCCCTCCGTCAGGCTCGTGCTGTTGGCGAGGGTGCCGCGCGCCCAGATCGCACCTTCATCGAGATGGGGAAGGAATTCCGCACCGATTACACCACCGAAGCCAAGAAAAATTGTCCCCGCAAGAGCTACCACGCCTACTCCGGCCACGACCCACCGATGCTGTACGGCCCAGCGCAGGCGACGGCGGTACCGTTCGGTCAAATAATCCATCACTGGGTTACGCCGCTCGTGAACACCCTTGCGGAACAATACTCCCGCTAGCACCGGCGCAATCAGGACGGAAAACGTCATCGCACCGAGCAAAGCTAGCGCAACCGTCCAGGCCATTGGTCGGAACAAGCGCCCCTCGATGCGCTGCAGCGTGAAAATTGGTAAGTAAGCCGTGATAATGATCGCGATCGCGTAAAAGACAGGCCGCTGCACTTCGTGCGCAGCCTCGCGGATCACTTCGGCGACCGTTTGCGAATTGCCCGACCCATTCCGATTTCGTCTCTTATTGATGTGACGAACGATGTTCTCAACCATCACAACGGCGCCGTCGACCACCATCCCGAAATCCAATGCGCCCAAGGAAAGAAGATTGGCGGGAATGTGACTGAGATCGAGCCAAATGGAAGCAAACAACAACGAAAAAGGAATCGTCAGCGCGACGATAAACGCGGCACGAACATTCAGTAAGAAAAGAAACAAGATGACGCTGACAAGAATCATTCCCTCCACCAGGTTGTGCATCACCGTGTGCAGGGTGTAGTGCAGAAGGTCGCTGCGATCGAGCATCGGTACGACCTTCACGCCGGGAGGCAGGATTCCATTATTGAGTTCTTCGACTTTCTTGTGAATCGCGTCGAGCGTGGGCTGCTCTTCCGCTCCTTTGCGCATCAATACGGCGCCCTGGATGATGTCGGGTTCGTCGATGATGCGGCCATCCTCCATGTGATTCGCCCGTGCCATATGGCCCAGTCGAATCTTCGGGCCTTGGGTGACTTCGGCAATGTCTCTTACGCGCAGGGCAGTTCCGGATTGTGTTTTGAGGACCGTTTGTTCAATGTCGTTGGTACTGCCGAAGAGCCCCAGCGTGCGGACGTTCATCTGCTGCATGCCGACTTCAACGAAGCTGCCACCAGCATTGATGTTGTTGTTGGCGAGCTGCTGCTCCACCTGGCTGATGCTCAGACCGTAAGCGACCAACTTGCTTGGATCGACACGCACCTGGTATTCCCGCACCGTGCCGCCGAAGTCTGAAACGTCTACAACGTTCGGTACGGACTTGAACTGCTTGAGCAATACAAAATCCTCGAGCGACCTCAACTCCATCAGGTCGTATCGCGGATTGGTACTCCTCAGCGTGTACCAGTAGATCTGCCCGGTCGTGCTCCAGTCCGTTCCGATCTGAGGCTGCAGATTCTGCCCAGCAGGAAGATTGACCTGGGTTAGCCGTTCGAGAACCTTCTGACGGTTCCAATCGTTCACGGAGCTGTCGTCGAAGATCATGATCACGAACGACAGTCCGAAGATTGACTCGGACCTCAGATAGGTCATGTGCGGCATGCCCGACATCTGGATCTCGATCGGGATCGTGACCTGCTGTTCCACCTCTTCGGCGGACCGTCCGGGCCATTGGGTGATGACGGTGACGTAGTTGTCCGCAATATCGGGATAGGCTTCGACGGGCAGCTCGTGGAATGAAATTGCCCCCCACCCTGCCAGCAGAATGGCGAGCGCCAGAACTACAAACTTGTTGTTAAGTGCAAAATCGACGAGGGCCCGAATCATCGCTTGTTAGTTCTTGATTCCACCGGATTATGACCGTCGCTCACTGTCCGAGTACGTGATCCAGCACCAAGGCATTCGACACGACTTGCGTTCCTGGGCTGAGGCCCGACTTAATCTCTTGCAATGTGAGGTTTTCGGGCAAGAGATCTCCGCTGACGACCTCCACACGCCGGAACTTCTTGTCAGGTGCCGGCATGAACACAAAATCGCGGTCATGCATGTGAAGCACGGCTGATGCCGGGACGACCGTGTGCATCTCTTTATGTTGCCCGTGGAACGTTGCCTTTACGAACATTCCGAGACGCATCATTCCGGGATTTTGCACTTCGATCCGGACTTTCGCTGTGCGAATGCTGGGATCGAGAATCGCACCGATGTTGCTGACCCTTCCCTTGAAGACGCGGTCGGGATAGGCATTGAGGGTAACCTCGGCGGTGTCGCCGTTGCGCACACCAGACAGATCGTTCTCGTATACGTCGCAAATCACCCACACGGAGGAAAGGTCAGAAATCGTGAAGGGAGCCGGCATGTTGAATGCCTGCACGCCAGCTGCATTCGTCACTTGTTGATCTGTAATCACGCCCGAAACAGGCGCTACGACATCTACCAGATGCGCTGGTTTGTCTGGATCATTGCCTAGAAGCTTCAGGTGTTCCGATGTCGTTTCAACGTCCACTCTGGCTTTGTCTTCGGTGTCCTGCGCGACTTGTAGATCGTTCAGAGCCATCGCTCCGTGCTCGTACAGATCCTTCGAACGCTCGAATTGGGCGCGTCCCAGGACTTCATCCGCGACGGCTTTACGGTAGTCGGAGAATGCGCTCGAGACATCGTCGCTTCGCACGGTAAAAAGCAGCTGGCCCTTTTCAACGGTGTCACCCAAACGTGCATGAATGCCTACAACACGGCCCGATGCGAGTGAAACGACTGGCACGTTTCTGGCAATGTCTGGAGCGACCGTGCCGGTGACGATTAATTCCGAAAGTGCCGGACGCTCCGTTGCGGTGGCGAGAGGAAACTGCTCAGGATGCTCGACCCCGAACAAACTGGGTTCTGCAGCAAGCACAACGTTCGGCGACGGAGGTGCCTCCGCCGCCGGGTCGTTGTGGTTCGAACATCCAGCCATCACCGCCAGCCCGGCGAGGGTGGAAACCAGAAGAATCGCTTTACGTTTTCGACGTGCGCTCATCGTTGTTCCAAACTGCTAATGTTCCCCGATGTTTCTGCGTCTAAAACTTCACCATGATGGCGTACCTCATGCTGGGCTCATCTTTCCGTAGATCGGGGCAGAAACCCGAACCCGCCACGCAGGTGAAGCCGGGCGTGGGCGACAGAAACGGTCCCGGCGCGAACGTGGTTCCTGGCACGACAGACCCGGCAGACGGATTGGGAATCGTGCTAGGCGACGTGTTGTCGCCGGGGGTGATCCCGCCGCGACCTGACCAGTAACCTACGTTCGCGTGACGATATCCATACTCTGCTCGGAAAGTGATGTACTGTCTGGGCATGTAGTCAAAGGTGAGCGACGTATCCCAAGCTCGGAACGGATCCCCGGGATTCTGCGTGAAATAAGGCGAGCCGGTGATGGCATCCGCTCCATTGATCGGTGGAAGTAGCGTCAGGTAGCGCCCCGGATTGGACATCGCGCCGCCGCCGAAGGTTATGCCATACAAATCTTTCTTGAACCACCACCGGTTGTACGCCATCCAGCCGGCGAAGGTCTGCTTGCTGCTCGTAGCCGTGTTATGGTGGCAATTCACGTTGTTATTGATGGTTCGACCCTGTGCGCTGACGAAGCTTCCGCTGCCGCCATATTCGCAGCCCACGTCGGCGGTAACTGAGAACGCCATCTTATCCAGGTACTTTTCTGGGTGATCGTAGTATTTGACCTCAATGCTATCGTCGGTATGGATGCGCGAGCGACCAAAGTGGCCATCGCCGTTACCAAGATCGTCTTCGCCCATCCCATAATTGTTGAAGACGAGCGAAAGCCAGGGTCTCGGGCGATACAAAATCTGCCCGCCGAGACCAGGCTTGCTGCCTATCCTGCCGTAGGACTGCCAGCCATTGATGATCCAAGGCTCGATCTTCAGCTTGTCCGTGGGGAACCACTGAATGCGGACACCGTTGAAGAACCAGGGGGTGTTCGATGAGACGTAGGACGGTTGGTAAGCCCAATTATCGAAATTGTAGTAGCTGAAGAGACCAATATAGGAGACGAAAATTCCCGCGTCGAAATTGAGCCCGTGGTTTACGTTCCAATGGTATCCACCATAGGCTTCGGATACGTACTTATACGCGCCACGAAGATCCCACTGTCCGCGTCCCGGGCTGGCGTCATTCCGTGGTGTGGTGACGCCGAACATTCCATTCATCGTCAAAACCCGACCGCGAACGTTCTGCCAGTGGAAGTCCCCGCCAAAGCTGATCTGCTCTACCTGGATTTCATTGGAGCGGAATATCTCGCTCGAACCGCCCATGGAATCATCTCTCGGATGGTTGAAATCCATCACGTAATTTGTATCGAAACGGATTTCCGGCGTGAAGAATTTGGAATCCCACACCGTATCTTTGTTGCGCGCAGTCCCGTTTAGCCATGTCCAATCAGCGTAGGCAAAAGGTTCTGCAGGCGCTGGCTTCTCGGGCACACCAGTTCGTGCCTCCTGTGCCGGAGGCCCAATCGGCGCTGCTGATGGGGTGCCTTCTGCTGATCTGATCTCTGGGGCCGGGGCAGGTATCGCCGAACCTGCGGGAGATGGCGGTGCTGTTTCAGTCGCGCTACGACCTTTCAGTTCGGTTTTGAGCTGCTCGATTTCCGCCTGCATTGCGGCGAGTTGTTTCGCCACCGCCGGCGATATTTCTGGGTCGGGTGTGACTGGAACTGGTGCTGTCTTCGCAGTCGCATCGTCTGTTGCGCCCCCAGCGTGACCCGTTTCACCAGAATCGGAATTATGCAGCGCCGCCACGGTTGGCGGGGCGGACGCCTGCGTCTGCGCAGAGCAGCGCTGGGTGGGAACGGCAGCTAGGCTGAGAATTAGAGCAACTGACAAAGCTGGGAACTGTAAGGTTCTGTACAAGCTGATATCGTCGGTCTTCATGTACCGGTCTCCGGCTGTTCTAGAGTTGAATTGCATTTACTGTGAGCAAGAGCCGTGGCGTCCGCTTAAGCGGAAGTTGATTTTTGCCGACACTTCTTTCACGACCCTCTCAGATTCCATCAGCAAAGTCATAAAAATTGCATAAATAGTTCAGTAAGAATCCATAAAGATTCACTGAGCCTCAAGTCGCTCAAACGACGAACCCTGTCGTATCGAATGCGGCTTGCAGCAGCAATGACGTCAAATGGATCGTTCAGACAATACGGTCCAAGGCATGAAGAAACCGTGAAGACCCCATTCAAATTTCGACTAGCATCGATCAGGATTGTTGGCTGTTGGAGTCTTTGGCTGGAAATTGGCGAAACGCGGCTGAATCAGTTTGATTTCGGGGAACGAAATTCCTAGTTGAGTGGGTCACATAATCGGTACCCTACCCAAGGTTCGGTGATGATGTATTGGGGCTCAGAAGGGTTCGGCTCGATCTTCTTCCGCAGAGTTTTTACGAAAGAACGCAGATAGTCAAGCTCGGAGCCGTACTCTGGTCCCCAAATGGAACGTAAGAGCTTGACGTGGGTCACGGGGAATCCCTGGTTCTCCATCAGGAGTGCCAGCAAGTGGAACTCCGTGGGAGTGAGATGAACAGGCTCCCCATTTCGGCGAAGCACCTGGCGTCTCATATCAAGTTCTAGTTCACCGACTCGAAGAACTTCGGGTTCGCCATTATTGTCTGGCCGTATCCGCCGCAGGACGGCTGCCATTCGTGCCAGAAGTTCACGGAAGCGAACAGGTTTCGTGATGTAGTCGTCAGCTCCAGCTTCTAGCGCCTGCACGAGATCATTCTCTCCATCCCGTACGCTGACCATTACAACGCCGACGTCGAGCATTCGGGCACGAATCTCGCGACAGGTCTGCACTCCTCCGATGCCAGGCATATTGATATCGAGCAGAATCAGGTCAAAGGAACGTTGACGCAGAATCTCAAGAGCCTCTTCACCATTACGTGACTCATCGGTCGCATAGCCGATGGCCGAGAGCGACGTTCTTAGCGCCCTGCGAAACGATGCTTCGTCATCGACAAGAAGTGTGCTGATTCGTTCGTTTGGCATGGAAGTGATTAGAAGAACTGAGGCTGGATAAGCGGCAAAGTTACACGAAAAACGGTCTCTTTCCTGCAAACTGCGGATGTGGTCTCCAATTCCATTCTTCCCCCATGCGCGCGGACAATTTCGTGGGCGAAGTAAAGTCCCAAGCCGGATCCAGGTGCGACCTCCTTGCTTTCCGCACCACGATAAAAGCGTTCAAAAATCCGGGTGCGTTCCCTAGCAGGTATTGCTATTCCGTCATTCAACACTCGCACGATTACATCTTTTTTGCCGTTGGCTTCGATGCTCACTTCGATCTCGGCTCCGGGGAAAGAGTATTTACAGGCATTATCGAGCAGTTGTTTCACGGCAAGTTCGAGCAGGTCGCGGTCTGCCAGTACTTCTGCGGCCTGCGCTTCGTTCAAGAGGACAAAAGTGCGATCCACCGATCGTTGGGAATAGTGGCTGACAAGCTTTGTGACTAGACCAGCGATGTTGATGGGCTCCAGGTGCGGTTTTACTGCCTTTCCGTCCAGTCGGCTCGTTCTTAGAATTTGCGAGGTCAGTTGATTCAATCTGGAGGTCTCAGACTCGATCAAGACGGCCAGTTCCATCTGATTAGGAGAGAGCGGCTGCATCTCGCAAAGGCCCCCGGCCGCGGTGAGAATCGTGGCGAGTGGAGTCTTGAACTCGTGCGCCAGTGCGTCGAGCACCGCGGTTCTGAACACTTCTGCCTGCGCGGCTGCCGCCCGGGTCGTCAATTGTGTGATAACCAAGCTCGTGATCAGGTACGAGACTAGCGCCAGAATGTCCAGGGAGTTCGTTACTTCAAATGAGAAACGCGGTTCAGTAAAGAAGAAATCCAGACAAGCGACTGTCAGTACTGAAACCACGGCAGATGAAGCGAAACTACCGCGCAAGGACTGGAGCACAACGATGATCAAAAAAAGAAAGCTGGTGATGGGGAGATTCAGGTGAAAGTGAAAGCAGACATAAGTCGTCAAGGCGACGGCAACGCAGCCCACCCCGGCCGAAGCAGCCACGTTTAGAAACGGTGAAGCCGGTTGTTCTCGCTTTGTCCGGAACACTTTTATCCTTTCCAAAAGAAGATGATCAAACCGCCGGCGACGATCAAAGATCCGCCTGCCAGAACGGCTGGAGTAGTCGGCTGCTGAAATCTGACTTTGGCAACTACCTGCGCGACAACGAAGAAGAAGACTACATACACACCAAGCAGCCTCCCGAAGTCCCAGGTCGGCAGATTCACCGCCAACCCATAAGCAGAAAGCGTTACCGCGCCTCCAATCAACCAAATCCAGCGCCAGACACCAGAGGAACGATGCAAGGCTGTCTGGAAAAAAGAGTCTCCCAATACTTCCAAGATCGCGGCCGCGAGAAGGGGCAGAAAAACTCTTCCAGAGAGAAGAGACATTTGGTCTAGAAATCGCATGAAATTGATCGCCTCAATAGGAACCTGTCACCACCGCATCTTCCGGATAACCCGGCATTCCAAATTCTGGGACGTCCAATCCCTCCTCTTCAGATTCCGGAGACACGCGCATACTCTTCGCCTTGTTTACGAGCTTGAACACGGCGAATGTTGCGCCGAATGCCCATACCGCATACAGTGTCGCCCCCATGAGCTGACACCAGAATTGCCTGGCGTCACCGTGAAGGAGGCCTGTTACTCCCTGACCAGCATGACTTAGATAAGTGGTCGCCCCAACGCCGTTCCATCCGGCACCGTACGTTCCATCGGCAAAAATGCCTACGCAGACCGCTCCCAGCCAGCCACAATAACCGTGAACGGAAATGGCGCCGCAAGGGTCATCGATCTTGAGGACTCGCTCGTTGAAAAGAACGCCTCCGCAGACGAGGCTGCCGGCGACGATGCCAATGACCACCGAAGACGTTGGAGAAACGAATGCACACGGCGCTGTGATCGCAACCAGCCCCGCCAGCATTCCGTTACAAGCCATGGTCACATCGGGCTTACCAAAGAGGACATACCAGATCAACATCGCCGCTGCCGAACCCGCAACTGCGGCGAGATTCGTGTTCACCGCAACCACGGAGATACGCAGATCAGTTGCACCGAGTGTGGACCCGGGATTGAATCCCATCCAACCGAAAAGTAGCAGGAATGTTCCCGTCACTACGTAGACGATGTTATGGGCGGGGAAGACACGGATCTTTCCTCCCGGGCCAAATTTCCCGAGGCGAGGTCCGAGGACGATTGCGAGGGCCATCGCAGCAAATCCACCAACCGCATGAACAACAGTTGAGCCGGCAAAGTCGACATAGCCGTGGCCGAGATTCATCGAAGAACCCAGTTGTGACAGCCAGCCGCCGCCCCATGTCCAGCAACCCGAAATGGGATAGAGAATGCCTCCCATGAACAACTCGCAAAGTAGGAAGGCCCAAAAAGAAATTCGTTCGCAAATCGCGCCGACAATGATGTAGCCGGCGGTTTCCATGAACACCACTTCGAACAGGGCAAAGCAATTGCTACCTGCGTCATATGCCGGGCCAACAAGAAAGAAACCCCTTCCCCCTACAAACCCCCATTGGCCATGGCCAACGAGGAAATGATTGAGTGTAGGCGTTCCGCCCAAGTTGGTAGGTGCCGCGTTGATCGCAACGGCGCCGAACTGGAACGCATATCCGACTGCGTAATAGGCAAGAAATGCAAATACGTATGCCGCGAAATTCAGCATCATCAGGTGTGCGGCGTTTTTCTTGCGCACCAGACCACAGGTAAGCAAAGCGAACCCGGCCTGCATGAACAGAACGAGATATCCAGTGTTGAGGGTCCAGGCAAAATTAGTCGCGACGCGAACGTGGCCGACGCCGTCGGCGAGCTTCATCGCCAGTGGTTCTTTTGAGGCCTGAGCCCGGTACTCATCGAATGCTTTCTTATTCGCAGCATAGTCCGGCGACGTCTTATCCGTAGGTTCGGTCACGACAAATGGATTACCAGCAGCATCGACGACCGCCGTCTTATCTCCCGTGGCGACGCCGGCAGGGTCTGGCTTCGGCCCGTCATCGGCAAAACCCGTCGCTGCCAACCCAAATAACACGCCGAGCGTTAGAACGACTACGACCGATTTTGGATACGATCGACGCAGAGATCGACTCTCTGCTCCCTTTGTCATTTGTCCTGCTCCTTTGCATGATTGGTGCATCGTCACCCTATCTAGGCCGTTGGTATCGATTGACTCCAGTAAAGATTGAATCTTCCGCTCTCCCCAATCTGAACTCGATTGCTTATGGCACCACTGGTTCGGCTAGTGCCTCGACGGCGAATGAGCTCCGCACAAAACGGCGACACTGTAAAGCAGCAGTGCCATCGCCCCGAGCGTCAGCAATACTCCGCCGATTGGATAAGTCCCTAGCGCGAACAACCCAGCGAGTAGGCCGATAAATGCTATGACTGATGAGCCGAAGTGCACGATTACCATCGCAGTAGCAGCCAAATTCTCTCTTGCTCCTCGCAATTAGAGTTTTATTGGCATGCACCATGTGTGCGCTATGCCGTGGCAACTCAACTGCCCATTGGCTCATACGGACCACGAGAGTGGACCTCTGGAATCCGACCCTGTCCACTCATGAATGTTGTATTGACATCTCTACCCCACAGCGACGACGAATTCCCGTAATGCGCGAAAGTAAACGAGGCGTTCGGAGGCGTCCAATAGATATTTCTTATCGGAAGGATTTGAAAACAGGAGTGGGCAGGATGTAGAGATGCCGATCGCAGGGACGCGTCGGCCATGAGCGGGTCGGGATGGGATTTAGTCTTGTAGCTAGAAAAGGACTTCATCCCTGGCGGATTTTTGCACCCCGCCCAGAAGGCACGAGCGTGGAAGCTCCCGTTTTTCGATGTTCTTAAAATTTGCTAGATAGCAGCGCGGTTGCGGAATTTCAGGTTTCTCCTCTGGTTTCATTGAACCCTGGCTTGTTTGTTTGCAGGGAACTGATGGTCTAGATCCAGATTCAGTTCTAAGACATTGACTCGAGCTTCGCCCAGAAAACCAAGTTGTCGACCTTCGGTGTGCTGAGCAACGAGAGCCCGCAGGCGATCGACACTTGTGCCGCGTTCCTTTGCGACACGAGACAGTTGGAACTCGGCAGCGGCCGGCGTGATGTGTGGATCAAGGCCGGATGCCGATGCGGTCACCAGATCGATCGGTACGAGTGCGCTTGGATTGTCCGCCTGCGCGGTCGCGACGTCGCCCTTCACGCGATCGATAAGCTTCTGATTTGTGGGACCGAATTGTGAGCCATTGCTATTGGCTGCGTCATAGCCGTTTCCTGCACTGGAGGGCCGGGAATGAAAATATCCTGCCCCGGAAAAGCCTTGCCCGATAATGCTGGATCCCACAATCTTGCCGTCCTTGTGAATGAGTTGCCCATTCGCTTGTTTCGGAAACAGGACCTGAGCGAGCCCGGTCACGACCAGAGGGTAGATGATTCCCAGCAGAATCGTCGTCGCGACGGTCATTAGCACTGCGGTAATCAGGTTCTTTTTCATTGTCAATTCCTCTTATGCAAGGCCCATGTGTGTAATCAGGATGTCGATAATCTTGATTCCGATGAAGGGGACGATGATTCCACCCACACCGTAAATCCAAAGATTGTTTCGGAGCAGTAAAGCTGCCGCCAATGGCTTGTATTTGACTCCCCTCAATGCCAGCGGGATCAGCGCGACGATGATCAGCGCGTTGAAGATCACTGCCGACAAAATGGCGGACTCGGGTGTCTTCAAATGCATGATGTTCAAGGCGTTCAGTACGGGAAACGTTCCGGCGAACATTGCTGGGATGATGGCGAAGTATTTCGCGACATCGTTTGCGATGGAAAACGTCGTCAGTGCGCCGCGGGTCATCAAAAGCTGTTTGCCGATTTCGACGATTTCAATGAGCTTGGTGGGGTTCGAGTCAAGGTCCACCATGTTGCCGGCTTCTTTGGCAGCCTGGGTCCCGGTATTCATCGCGACTCCGACGTCGGCTTGCGCCAGTGCCGGTGCATCATTGGTGCCGTCGCCGGTCATCGCCACCAGCTTGCCGTCCGCTTGCTCCTTCTTGATCAAGTCCATCTTGTCTTGCGGAGTCGCCTGGGCGAGAAAATCGTCCACACCGGCCTCGCGCGCGATCGCAGCCGCCGTCAGTGGGTTGTCGCCGGTAATCATGACGGTCCGAATTCCGATGGCCCGTAACTGGTCAAATCGTTCTCTCATTCCTCCCTTAACAATGTCTTTCAGTTCAATGACACCGAGCGCGCCTCGGTTCTTCTCTGCCACTACTAAGGGAGTACCTCCAGAGTGCGAGATCTCTTCCACCGTGGTTTTCACTTCGCCTGGTAGATTGAGTCCGTTCTGAGCCAGGTACTTCGCAATGGCATCGGTTGCTCCCTTGCGAATCTCAAAACCATTGAGATCTACGCCAGACATTCGGGTCTGGGCACTGAAAGGCACGAAGTGGGCATCGTGGGACCCTAGTTCTCGTCCACGTAAGCCGTATTTTTCTTTGGCGAGAACAACGATAGATCGTCCTTCCGGGGTTTCGTCCGCCAGGGACGAGAGCTGAGCAGCGTCTGCCAGTTCCTGTTCCGACACTCCGGGGGCAGGAATGAACCGCGATGCCTGGCGATTTCCGAGCGTAATCGTTCCCGTCTTGTCCAGTAGGAGTGTGTTGACGTCGCCCGAGGCCTCCACTGCCCGGCCCGACATGGCAAGCACATTGTGCTGCACCAGGCGGTCCATGCCGGCGATGCCGATGGCTGACAGCAATCCGCCAATGGTGGTGGGGATCAAGCACACGAGCAACGACACCAAGACAAACACGGTTTGTGGTGCACCCGAGTAAATAGCGAACGGTTGCAGGGTCACAACCGCTAGGAGAAAGATGATCGTCAACCCAGCCAGCAAGATGTTGAGTGCGATCTCGTTCGGGGTCTTCTGGCGTTCCGCACCTTCCACCAAAGCGATCATGCGGTCAAGAAAAGTCTCACCAGGGTTGGAAGTGATTTTCACTTTGATTCGGTCCGACAATACGCGAGTGCCGCCCGTCACGGCCGAGCGATCGCCTCCGGCTTCGCGAATGACAGGAGCCGATTCACCGGTGATGGCCGATTCGTCCACGGACGCGACGCCTTCGATGATTTCGCCGTCCGATGGAATGAACTCTCCGGCCGAAACGAACACCAGATCACCCGCTTTTAGCTTCGAACTTGCCACCTGCTCGACACGGCCATCGCCCCCGACGATACGATTTGCGATCGTCTCGGAGCGAGCTTTCCGAAGCGTGTCTGCCTGGGCTTTGCCGCGGCCTTCAGCCATTGCCTCGGCGAAATTCGCAAACAAAACCGTGAACCACAGCCAGCATGTGATCTGCAGGTTGAACTTGAAAGCCGCGCCACCCTTAAATAACAAAGCCGTCGTAATCACACTGCCGATCTCGACCACAAACATGACGGGATTGCCCATCATCTTGCGCGGATTGAGTTTAAAAACGGCGTCGAGAATGGCGCGCCGAACGATCTTCCATTCCCAGACTGCCTTTTTTCGCGGTTTCATGGGCGAGTGTCCGAGCCTCACTGATTGAACTGGGGGAAGCGTTGCATTGGTTGTCATAGCCATGTCGGATTCCTTTAGAACGTCTTGCCGGCAGCCATGAGCAAGTGCTCAAGGATGGGGCCAAGGCTCAATGCCGGGAAAAATGTCAGGGCGCCGACGATCAAGATCACGCCAATCAGGAGCACCGTAAACAATGGCGTCGTCACGGGAAAGGTGCCTAACGAAGGCGGCACATATTTCTTGCCCGCAAGGTTGCCGGCGATGGCCAACATCGGAATGATCATGAAGAACCGGCCCAGCAGCATGGTTACGCCGATAGTTGTGTCGTACCAGGCGGTGTTCGCGGTTAATCCTCCAAAAGCCGATCCATTGTTGCCAGCACCCGAGGTGAAGGCGTAAAGGATTTCGCTAAATCCGTGAGGACCCGGATTTAGGATCCCGGCAGTACCATACGGATGCACCACTGAAATTGCGGTAAAACTCAAAATCACGAGCGGGAAGATGAGGACGAACAACATCGCCATCTTGACGTCGTAGGCTTCAATCTTCTTACCAAGATATTCTGGTGTTCGTCCTACCATCAGGCCGGCAATGAAGACGGCAAGGATCACATCGACCAACATCCCGTAGAGTCCTGAACCAACACCACCGAAGATCACTTCGCTCATCATGATGTTGGCGAGAGGAACCAACCCGCCAATCGGCGTGTACGAGTCATGCCAACCGTTAATTGCGCCGCAGCTGGCGTCTGTAGTCGCAGTGGCGAATAGCGTGCTGGCGGCCATTCCAAAACGAACTTCCTTGCCTTCCATGTTCCCGCCAGCTTGCATGGCGCTTACATGTTGATTCGTTCCGGCCAGCAGCGGATTTCCACGGGCTTCAGCCCAGTAAGCAACCGTCACGCCGGCCAAAAACAGAATCGCCATGGCAGCCCAAACCGCCCATCCGTGACGCTGCGAACCGGTCATTCGCCCCAGTGTGTAGGTGAGGCCACTGCCGATGGCGAAGATCGCGAACATTTCAATGAGGTTCGTCAGCGGCGTGGGGTTTTCGAAGGGATGCGCGCTGTTGGCGTTGAAAAAGCCGCCGCCGTTTGTTCCGAATTCTTTGATGATCTCCTGCGAAGCAACCGGGCCCTGTGCGATGGTTTGATCCGTCACGGTATCCATCACGGGCTTGCCGTGGCTGTCGACCATCGGCTTGCCGTCCGGGCCGACCTTCTGCACCTGCATCGGTTCGATCAGTTTCGCCGTGTCATACGGCTTCAGGTTCTGAACAACACCCTGGGATACGAGAACGAGTGCGCCGATAAAACAGAACGGCAACAGGACCCACAACGATGAGCGAACCAGGTCGACCCAAAAATTCCCAATTGTCTGCATTTGCCGGCGAGCGATGCCGCGGATAAATGCAATCGCAAGTGCGATGCCGGCGGCCGCAGAAACAAAGTTGTGATAGGCCAGTCCTGCCATCTGGGTGAAATAGCTCATCGTCGTCTCACCCGCGTAGACTTGCCAATTCGTATTCGTAGTAAAGGAGGCTGCAGTGTTGAACGCGACGTGTGGCGGCGTCACTGCGCCGAATTTTTGCGGATTGAAGGGTAAGAATCCCTGCAGGCGCTGTATGAGATAGAGCAGCACCATGGACGCCATGCTGAACAGAAGCACGGAGATCGCATATTCTGTCCAGCGCATCTCGTGATTCTCGTCGACTCCGGTCACACGGTAGAGAAGCCGCTCGATTGGCCTCAACACCGGATCCATGAATGTCTTTTCGCGATTGAACACGCGAACCATGAAGATCCCCATCGGCTTCGCGACGAGGAAGGTCAGCACGAGAAACAGCACGATTTGGAACCAACCGTTTGCTGTCATAGTTCAGAATTTCTCCGGCCGCAACAGTGCGTAAACCAGGTAGATCGTCGTCAGCACACTGACGGCAAGCATGATCATCGATTCGAGGCTCATAGTCTTTCCCTTACTTCACTCGTTCACAGAAATGGACATATGCGATTCCCACGGCGAAGAACGCAATCGTAACCACTATCCAAAGAATGTCTTGCATAACACTCTCCCAAACCCGATGCGTAAACTACGGCACTTCAGCAATCTCGGCACCAGGCACCTATTCAAAATCACTTCGCATAAAGTGTCCTACAAAACTCGTAAAGAATTCATAAAAACGAATGAAGAGCTCTATGGATGCATGCTAGAGCTATGCCGCGAACGATGACCGCGGCTCGAATCTGTAGATGACCCATGGTTCGGTTCTAAGATACTGCTTTCCACCGGCGACGGTTTCGAGCTTTCTTCGGAGACTCAACAATACCTTAAGGAACTCCGTCTGATGATGGTCACTGTCGGTCCAACTGGTTGCCAGTACCGTACGTGGCGTGACGCAACGCTGTGGGTGAGTCGTCAGGAAGACGAGAACATCGAACTCCTCCGAGGTCAATCTCAGATTCTCGCCTTGCACAGTAGCCGTGCGTTCGATCGTGTTGATAACGAAATCGCCGATTTCGATCGTTGCTGACGATGGGGCAGCGTCAATGTGTGCTGGTTTTGTCGCACTCTTCGTAAACACTCTTCGTAAACTCCAGATTCCAGCCATACAGATTTGCCTGAAGAGGAACTCGCCTAGTTTCGGTCAGGACTCAGCAGCCCCACTCGGCTTCTCCTGCCTTCGCAAAATATGGCTTTGACTCTTCCTGCTGGCGCGCAGTTGTTGCCAGTTCCAGCAGGGCCAGACGAGCAGCGGCGACCAGTCGGTGTCTTTCCGGCTCTGGTACATCGTTCCAGGTCTCGCAAGGCGGCTTACTCAGAGACCGGGACTCTGGAGCGAGCGCTTGATGATAGTGGTGAAACAATTCTGCTAGTTGCTCGGGTACTACTTCTTGGATTGACATTAGGTTCGGTACCTCCTGAACTCGTGAGAGCTGGTGTTTAGCCGGATTTCTGAGATCTGCAGAGCGGCAACCGAAGGGTGGGATTTTGACGACTGCTGATCTACTTTCGGCATTTTCTGCAAAAGTCGTGATTCCTTATGGGTCCGGCGCCGGCGTGGTTTCCATTCCTTGCAGAGAGCGACAAGGAATCGCAGGTAAAAGGTCACGCCTCCCACACAAAGCATCGTGACAACGGAAGGGATGAACATTTTCGGTCTCTACGCGATTCCGTGCTACATTTCGGAATCGCTGCAACGATTGAATACGAAAGACCGTAAAGTTTGAGTAAAAGGTTCATAAAGAGTTCATAAACGAATGTTTCACTATGTCGCGATGAGGGGAGCCCGAGAGATTCACAATCAGGCCAGTGGGACAGAGAAACTCATTCGCCAGGATTGAACCGGTACCCGACCCATGGTTCCGTCAGGATGTAACGCGGAACCGATTCCTCGGGTTCGATCTTTTTTCGTAGATGGCCGACGCATACCCGTAAATATTCCGTTTGTTCCACGCTATTCGGTCCCCATACGGCCGCAAGCAGAGCGCGGTGGGTAACGACCTTGTCAGGGTGTCTGGCGAGGTACACGAGGACATCGAACTCCTTCGGAGTCAGGCGGACCTCTTGATTTCGCACCTCGACTCTGCGCCCGGGAACATCGATGCGGAAATCGCCAATCTCAATCAGCGAGGTTTCCGCTTCCTCGACGGCGGAGTTTCTGCGAAGTGCGGCGCGCACTCGGGCCAACAGTTCGTTAATGCTAAACGGTTTCGTGACGTAGTCGTCCGCGCCCGCGTCGAGAGCTTCCACCTTGATTGTCTCTTCACCCTTAACTGACAAGACAATAATCGGAATTCGCGATTGCGCCCGAACTTTGCGGCACAGTTCCAGACCCTCCATGTTGGGCATTCGCAAATCGGTGATGATCAGATCCGGCGACCAGTTCTTCATTTCTTCTAATGCCTGCACGCCATCGCCGGCGGCTCGAATGCTGTAGCCGTGGGCAGACAAGGTCGTCTTGAGCACGCGAGTGATCTGCGGCTCGTCGTCCACTACTAAGATGTTTCGTTTGGCATCCAGAGTGACCATCGGCCTCATTTCATTTCCTGCGTAACGATATGAACATCGACAGGCGGAGCATCGCGAAGAAATCGGTGAATTGCCGACAGATAAAGATAGCGCTTCCATCCCGTCTGTGCAGAACGCCCGAATACAACTTGGGTGATGTGATTCTCCCGCACCATTCTGGCGACCTCCTCCGCAACCTTCTTGCCCTTTCCTCGAATTACCTTGGCGCCCAGGTTTTCAGCAAAACGTAGGTTCTGCGCCAGGCTATGTTGATCCTGCGGGTCCTCGTCCGCGCCAACATCGATATACAAGACATACAACTCCGCATCGATCCGCTGCGCCATGCGCCCCGCACGCGCGATTAAATATTGGGCAGCAGGACTGGAGCTTACACAGACCGCAATTTTTTCTCGCAAGCTAAGATTCTTGCTGACGCCCTGGTGCTCCAAATATGTTTCGAGACTTCGATCCACGGCACTCGTTACTTGTTGTAACGCCAATTCGCGGAGGGCGATGAGATTGCCGGGCTGAAAGAAGTGGCCGAGAGCTCTTTCTGCGCGATCCAGGGGATAGATATCGCCGCGGCGCATCCGAGTCTGGAGAGCTTCGGGCGTCAGGTCTGCGAGAACAATCTCGTTTACTTTTTGCATGACCCAGTCGGGGACAGCTTCCCGCACCTGAACTCCCGTGATGTTCAGAATGGTGGGAAGCAAACTCTCGATGTGCTGCACATTCATGGTTGACAACACATCTATCCCTGCATCCAGCAGGTCCATCACATCCTGGTATCGCTTCCCGTGCCTGGAACCATCTATATTCGTGTGTGCTAGTTCGTCGACCAGCACCACCCGCGGTTTTCGAGCGAGAATAGCATCCACATCCATTTCCTCGAAGGTGGTGCCTCGATACTCGATCTTCTTTCGTGGAATCGTCTCCAGTTTCGTCGCCAATTCCGCGACTCCGGCGCGACCATGGGTTTCCACCACGCCGATCACAACGTCTTCGCCCCGACTATGGCGCCGGATGCCTTCACTGAGCATACTAAATGTCTTCCCTACCCCAGGCGCGTAGCCCAGGAAGAGTTTGAAGACGGGCTCTTTCCTACGTGGCGCGGTTTCTTCAAGCCACTGCTCAGGTGTCTTCGGCATGCTCCTGTATTATCCTCGTAACTGTTCAGAAGTCTAATCGACGAGAATCGTGCACGTGAAGCGATCGTTTCACAATCCGATCCTGCGCCTGATCAGTTGCGTGCTAATCGTGGCGGGAATCGTGGTGGTATTCTTCCGGCTGTTACACGTTAACCCGACTACAGTTGGGTTCAGTTTCCTGCTTGCGGTCTTGCTCATCTCTACGACCTGGGGCTTACGCTACGCTACCTTCACCGCCATTCTCGCGACGGCGGCTTACAATTTCTTTTTCCTGCCGCCCTTCTTTAGGTTCACAATCGCCGACCCGCAAAACTGGATTGCGCTGTTTGCCTTTCTAGCCACCGCAGGGGTCGCCAGTCAACTTGCCGAGCGGGCACGCCGGGGCACAGCTTACGCAGACCAGCGGAGGCGGGAAGTAGAACGGCTCTACGCCTTTAGTCAACAGTTGTGGCTTAGCGAGAACGTCTTCGAGTTGCTGAACATCATTCCGAAACATATCGCAGACTCCTTCGATGTCAGCGGTACAGCCCTGTTTCTCGAAGGTAAGCAAGAAGCTTACTTCCTGGATGATCGGAGCCGGACTCTATTTCCCACTGACCAGCTGAAATCAATCAGTGATCGGGGAGAGCCGGTCCTCGACCGCCAACAGAGGGTCTGCTTTATGCCCGTCCGGATGGGGGTGAGATCCGTCGGTGCGCTTGGACTGGCTGGATGCGATCTGTCGCGCGAAAGCCTGGAAGCAATTGGCAGCCTTGTTGCAATCGCGATCGAGCGTGCCAACACCGTGGAAAAACTTACGAAAAGTGAAGCGGCTCGCGAGAGCGATCGCCTGCGGTCGGTTCTGTTGGATTCCGTAACTCACGAATTCCGAACTCCGTTAACTTCTATCAAAGCGTCGGCGGAGACGCTTCTCTCTGAAGCCATCCTCGACAAACCGCAACGTACGGATTTGCTACAGGTGATCAATGAAGAAAGTGACCGACTGAACCGCCTGGTCGGCGAAGCTGGCGAAGTCGCCCAACTGGACGCACATCAGCTTCATTTTCAATTCGGAGCACACCCGTTGCGGGAAGCTGTGGATAAAGCGATCAAGAATTCCCAGCCAGCTTTACGGAATCATCCAGTCCAGATCTCCATCTCTCCTGAACTTCCGCTTGTGCGCATGGATCTGGAACGAATCGCCGAAGTAATTTCTCAGCTCCTCGACAACGCAGGAAAGTATTCTCCGGCAAATGCACCTATTCACATCAGCGCTGAATTGGAGGGCTCCGAAGTAATCACAAGTGTGGCAGACCAGGGCCCCGGCATCGACGAGATGGAACAAGAAATGATTTTCGAGAAATTCTATCGGGGACGAGACCAACGCATGTTGATGCCGGGCACCGGCATGGGCCTTCCGATCGCGAAAGCTATCGTGGAACTGCACGGAGGAAAGGTCGGAGTTATCAGTCAACTCGGTCGAGGTTCCGTCTTCCATTTTTCCTTGCCGACCGCTTAGCCATTTTTGAGACGTGATTTCTGATTGTCTAAGCGAAGGCTCTCTTTCGCCACTGGACCTGTCCTGACGGAGAGCTGAGGCGCATACAACTGCCTCTAGCATCATGTCTTGCGTGCAGTTCCAATCGCGGAATGAACCTCTTGCAAGGGAAGGCCTGCCAACGACTCCATTTCTCTCGCTCTAACACGCAATTCACGCAACTCCTGCTCAGTGAGCCTTTCGGCACAACCAGCGAGCACACGTGTCGTCATCTCGGCCAGCGATCTTCGATATTCTGGATTCAGTGTGGTTGAAGCTATGTCACCGAGAGCTCGCAAAAGCCTCAAGCTCACAGCAACATCTCCTTTTGCATAGAGCCGAATCTGATCGAACGCAGAATTGAGCAGCCGTTCAAAACCGATCCATGGGATGCTTACGCGGACCACTCCAGGCGGATCGAAGAGTAGCTGGTCGGCGGGTTCCCGCGCGGCAAAACGGATCAAAATACGGCTCAACTGGTCGATGCAGCTGATTGCGCTCGTAGGGTCGTTTACTGCGGGAGAGATGGCCCTTAAAGCAATGTCCACAATTTGCAGAACCCCGAATTCGACATCCAGCTGCAAAGTCCTGGTAGCGCCAATGTCAAAAGCGGCACGAAATTGCTCGCCGGCTTCCCCAGAAACCCTTTCCGGCTTCGATGCAAGCAGCAATGGGACTCCAGCCGGAACAAACTGGCCTACGCGCCGAAAAACATGCACCTGCACGTGATGGCTTTTCGTCAAGTCTACAAGTCTGACTCTGTCCACGTATCGGATATATCCGGACGTTTCGTTCAACAGAGCTGGCGCCCAGGTGGTTGGGCTGACAGGATAAGCACCTCCAAGGCGGGGCTGGCGCAGGGGTCTAGGCATTAGATCGTCAATAATGAATTCGGTTTCGGAGGCAATCCGATCCACGATATTGTTGACGCTGATGGCTTGAGATATGTGGTGGATAAAGAACAACAACAAACAGACACAAGCAAACGCCAGGATCATTGCGCCTAGAACGGTCGCCACTGGCGAGAACGGATAAGGAAAAGAGCGCGCAGCAGGCAAGGCCGCCATGCAATAGGAAAACGTTCCGAGAAATACGCCGAGTGTCCATTGCGTCACCCGATCCCGCACAAAGCCCGTAAGAATCCTGGGCGAGAATTGCATGGAAGCGAGCGTTAGTGTCATCAGCAGAATCGCAAAAACGATGGAAACCACAGTCATCGTCGAGGCGGCGATGCCGCCCAGAATCACCTGCGCCACCTGCGGATCGGTGTGAGTTGGAAACAGCGCCTTTGGCACCCACTCGCTGAAGCCTGGAATGACCTCTTCCAATTCCGATAAGACTGCGCCCACGAAACCCAATACGAGTGTGATCGCCAGCGGGCGGACGAGAAAGCCGCCTCGCAGGTTGTACATAACGTGGCGGAATAGAAGTGGGAGCCGCTTAATCACGAGGCCGGTCGCAATCTGCTGCGAGAATACGGCAATGACGGGTAGTGGGCAAGAAAAAGCGGGAGTGCTAGTCCAGCACGGGGCTAACTAGGTGACCTTCCAGCGATTCTCTGAACAGCGCGAGTCGGAGGGAAGCCCCCGTCCGCGTAGTCACTTTTGCATTATTCGCAGCAAGGAATCCGTATCAAGCGGCCCGTGGGATGGAACCATCCAATACACGCTCTGCGGGACTTTCGTGCTCGCAGTGGTGAGTCCTTAAGCATACGAGAGAGCACACTCGAGGGCGTGCGCGCTCCCTGCACAGTGCACACACGAACTTTATATAGAATGCCACGCCGAGCGCACACAGTATCGCCAAGGAGACCGTTAAGACCATGATGAACTCCACCAGTTCGTACTGAGCCAATCTCTCACTCTTTATTGAAAAGCAATCTCCGTAAAGTTGGCATAAAAGGTTTATAAAACATTCGTAAAGTTCGGCCCAAGAACAGGTCCTACTCCTCGGGAACACTTCCGACGCACTCCTTCGTGTTTGCGCTACTGCTCACAACATGTTTAATCGTCATGGTCGCCCTGAGCTACCTACCCTCCCTTGCTCTCGGCCCGGTACTGGAGCACCTCCAATTCGGAAACTGAAATCCGACCGAATCGAAATTGGCTAGGAAGACTCATGGTGATAGCACCCAAAGAAAGATTCAAATATCCACACGAGAGATGCTTGCATAAGCTGCGCAGCCTCTCAGCGCAATAGGCACAACACAGAATGACAAATCAAGAAACATAAATCTGAGCAAGATAGCTCAAATAGAGGGTATGGATGGATCACATCCGCAGCTCTGCGCGAGCTATTTCTGCCTATTGCGGATGAGCAATCCTGCTCAGACGAGGGTCCCTCGGAGTGCTAACGTGAAGATGTGCTTCCAGTCCGAATCGCCGAGGAGCCGGAGAGTCGCTTGCCGCCTTGCCGGAACGAGTCATGTCGAAGCGAATCGCACCAATATCGGTCATTTCCCTTGTTCTGCTGGCCGCTTGCGGAGCACTGAGCCAGAGCGAACGCCGTACAGAAGGTTTGCTTCAGAGGGACGGCACAAACTCACTCGAAGTGCAGAGCCAGGAGATGGGCACCTGGAGATCACTTCCTGATGCTCCGTCTACGGTACGGCCTCCAAGGCAAGCAGAGAAGTTCCAAACATTCGCCTATGAATCGCGGTCGCATCTGACAATTCGCACTGCTGGCATCAGTTCAGGCCAAAACCCAGGAACAGAACTGAGGGGCGTGACTCCAGGACCGCAGCCTAGCTTGATCGCTTCCTATGAATTGCGGTTTACACAGAAGGAGTCCAGTAACTTTATTGTTAAGTACTCGTGTCCAACGCTCGTCAAGAGGACCCTGCTTTATCATCCTTCGACCAGCAGTACCTTCATGGGCCGGACCGTCTATGCAACTTCGCATACGTTTGTCATGCGTAACGACTCGGGAAAGAGGAGGCTGAACACTTCCTATTTCATCGGCGTACTGAGTTCGGTCGCTATCCACAGTGCTCGGCGTCCAATTTGGGCGCGCGCCCCGTCGGCGCCGTTCAACGATTTTGGTTCGACGATTGGCAACGACGCGGGGATGAACCTCTTCCGTGAGTTTGGACCTGGCATCCGGCAAACGGTCAAGGGCCACATGCCGAAGTTCGCGTTTAAAATCGGAGAGCGGATTACCCACCCCCAGAACCTGAAGGAAGTCCCCAGCCCGGCCCGATAATGTTACGGATTGGACATGAGTGAGCGTTCGGCGTAGTCTAAAAGGTGAGTGAGCAGTTCCTTTCCTCTTTCAGGTCCTCTGAACTAAGTTACGCTGTCAAGCAAATTGCGCTGCGTGTTCTGCAGCTTGTTGGCTCCCTTCAGACTCGCCTCCACTGGAGTCTCAATACCCAAGAACACACGGATGAAACCAGCAGCTTTCATCAGCGCCAGAAGTTCAGGGTCATCCGCTAAGTTCATAGACGCCTCTGTGAAGAATGTAAACGGCCGGCGATGTCGATCGTTCCATTCGGCCAGTGCGGGCAGTAGTTGTTTGACGTTCTTCTTGTTTCCGATGAAGTTGTCGTCCACAAGAAACACTGCCCCTCTCCATTTGAGGCGATACAGTTGCTCCAACTCGGCAATGACTTGAGCGACGGACTTCGTCCTGGGCTTGCGCCCGTAGATCTCAATAATGTCGCAGAACTCGCAGTTGAACGGGCACCCGCGGGAATATTGGATGGCCATCGAGCAGTAGTGGCGGGTGTTGATCAGGCTCAGGTCGGGCAAGGGGCTGCGGTCCAGAGACGGCATCTCGCTAGCCTTGTACTGCGGCTTTGCCGTACCCCGTTCAAGGTCTTCGGCAAGTGGGGCGATCAGTTCCTCGGCCTCCCCAATCACGACATGATCGGCGTAGCGATGCAGTTCCGCGAAACCGCTGGCAATCGGTCCGCCCACGACTGTACGTATTCCGTGGGCACGGCACCGAGCGAGGATGACGAGCAGATTGTCCTTTTGCACCAGCATACCGCTGACCAGTGCGACGTCAGCCCAGGCCAGGTCAGAATCCGTCAGGGCGCGCACATTCGTGTCGACTAAGCGCTTCGCCCAGTGGGCAGGCAGCAGGGCAGCAATCGTGAGCAGTCCCAGAGACGGATATGAAGAACGCTTGCCCTGAAACGGCAGAGCGTGCTTGAAGCTCCAGTACGTGTCAGGCCATTCGGGATATAGGAGAAGAGCATTCATGTTTTTGCAAGTTGCGAATCGCTCCCCGCGACGGAAGCAGATTTCCTCTCAATCGGCACTGGAAAAGCGCTCAGGCGTTTATGAGTCGACTTGTAGCGTTCCTTTCCGCCACGATGGGAAACGCCACGCGGGCAGGTTGCAAGCGATTAGCGCAAGCTCGCACGAATGTCCGCATGTAAGACTGTGCTACGCGGTTCCAAACCATGCGGCGGGCATAGAGGTAAGCACGTTTGCGTATTGCCTCGCGGGCCGCGTCGTTGTCCAATAGTTCAATTGTCGTATCTGCGAGGGCATCTGGGTCCTCGAAGGGAACCAGCGCCCCGCGCCCATCGGCCAAAAGTTCGGCGGCGTGCCAGTACGGAGTCGAAATGATCGCCTTTCCGGCACCCAAGGCGTACGCGAGTGTTCCGGATACGGCCTGTGCCTCGTGCCGGTATGGTGTGACGTAAATGTCGGCCGAACCAACCAGCGAAGCCATTTCCTGGGGGCTGACGAACCGGTTGTGAAAGATGACGTTTTCCCCACTCCTAGCTTTTTGGCTAAGGCTTGCAACTGGAGGCGATATCGATCACCCTCACGGCGTTTCACGTGCGGATGAGTAGCACCTGCGATTACGTAGACAACGTTTTTGTGCCGAGACAAAATGCGCGGCAAGGCTTGAATCATGTTCTCGAATCCCTTGTTTGGGGACAATAAGCCGAACGTGAGCAAGACATTATTTTCTTTGATGGAAAGAGCATTTTTGTAGGAGGCCGGTTCGGCAAAGGGCATGTCGGGTATGCCATGTGGAATCGGCCAATTTTGTCGCCTGGAACTCCAAATACATCTTGCAGAAACTGAGAAGAGTGTTCGCTCATCACGATAAGACGATCGGAGCATGCGGCGATCTCTTGCATGACGAACAGTTGGCTGAGGTCCGGCTCACGAAGAACCGTATGCAGAGTGGTAACGACTGGCATATTCAGGCGCTGCAGCAACCGCAATACATGGCTGCCGCGTTTCCCTCCAAAGATCCCATACTCATGCTGCAAGCACACCAGATCGACATGGCTGGCGTTAAGAAAGTCGGCGGCTGCCTGATAGGAGGAGATGTCGCTCTCGGTTATCTCGAATCGCACGCGGGCAGGGTAGGTGTAGCGCGATTGCGGGTCATTGATGGCTACTACGAATACGCTGGCGGCTCCATATTCAGCAGTAATCGCGTCACACAAATCCGTCGTGAAGGTCGCAATTCCACATTGGCGCGGGAGGTGGTTCCCGATAACCGCTATCCGCATGGGAAGCGACCGGGTGGGTATGACTTGTAAGGATGGCATTGACTTCTTTTCGAAGACGAGAGGACTAGCTTTATCGCGCAGGAGGGCGCTCTGTTTCAAACTGACGGGGGGATCAGGCGCGGACATTGCAGGCTCCTTGACGGTATGTTTCTATTGGGGGCCGAACTCCAGGGTCAAGGCGCCAGGAGGCAAGGCTTCGGCCTCCTGGCGCTGTGGCTCATACTGCCTTTCTTCAAACTGCGGTTCGGCGTCCACTGAGTAGGTTGATGACGAGGACGACTAATCCAACCACCAGCAGCAGGTGAATTAGCCCCCCGCCGATATGCAGGGTGAAGCCCAGAAGCCACAAAATTATGAGAACAATGAAAATCGTCCAAAGCATGTCAACCTCCTGTGCTCATGTGCGGGGCACGCGTGATGTGAGTCTCATCTAACTCCGCAATGACTGCTTTGCGCGAACGGTACGCGGGGACGGGTGATGGGACTGCGCCGCCGCTTGAGCACCGCAAAGCATCCAGGATGAGAAAGCGGCGGCGGTCCAATTCTGTGCTTCCTTACTTCTGATTGTTCTCTTTAGCTTTCTCGTCAGCTTTTTCTACGGCTACGGCTTGCACTTTTGCGGAGTGAACTTCCGCAAGGAACGGCTGGGCTGCGGCCGGAACCGGCACTTGGCCCAACAGTAAAGCGCGAGTTGTGACCTTGCGTCCGTACATCGCACGCCGGGAATCATTGTCTTGGCGGATCGATGCGCCTTCCAACGTGAGGCCCGCGAACGCACCCTTGGCGCGAGAGTAGGTCAGGATCTCCGTATCCATCTTCCAATCTGTACCGGCCTCGGCATGCCGTCCCACTGGACCCGCTGCTGCGGAAGCGTCGCCTCCAACCTGGAAATTACTGGAGAGCAGCCGCTGCATCCCTTTGTCGTTCTGGATGATCATGACCACGTCGACAGCTTCAACGCCGATCTGCAGACCCCAACTTCCGCCCGAGATCGTGATGAACGCCGGCGCACTCCAGCCGTCCGCGGTGCGGCAAGTGGCTACGCCTTTGCCTCCTTTAGCTCCGAAAACAAAACCACCTTTGACCATGTGCGGTATAACGGCCACGCACTTTGCATGCTCCAACACTTCTTCCGGGATTCCTTTGTCCGGCATCCCCATAATCTCGTGTAACACACTGGTGGCGTTGTCGAGTCGGTCAGTGGCGTCTTGCCGCGCCGACCCTGCCCAGCACAGCGTGCCGAGACCAAACATCGCAAGTACGAACATTACCTTCTTCATGGAATAGCCTCATTTCTCTTTACCAGTGCGCCAGCCTCTGGTTCGTGCTGTGTTTACACTCGCACGCAAAGTCGCATAGATAGCTGGGCGCACCAGGACAATCTCGACGTTAGCAAATTGGTTTCGGGAGATCTGAGCAAAAATGCTCACACTCGCTGCGGGAGAATTAGCGGAAACTTGTGAGAAGAAACCCGGCAAATGCCAAGGCGACGACCGCACCCGGCCCCAACAATCCGGTGGGTGTTGTCTGGATTGAGATCGACAAACCGCATTATGAAATGCACGGCACGCCGGAACCGGGACGGATCGGCTATTCCGAGTCTCACGGCTGTGTCCGGCTGACAAACTGGGATGCCACCAAACTAGCCAGTCTAGTGACAAAAGGCACGGTGGTTGTTTTCGAGGAATAAAAAAGCCAACCTCGCAGCCGGACTATTTTGGATGGTTATCGTTCTCGGCTTGAAGTGTTTTCTGGCGGTCTGTGCGGACGCTTTCAGGAGAAGCGACTCTCTTGACGGCCTTTGCTAGTGGCTTGCTTGTTCGACCCGCCGATTTTATGCCTGCCGAAGGTTTACCTTGCGGAGTCTCGTAGCCGGTCTGATCGCGGCCCCCTGGTCTCACGCCGAGTTTCGTGGCCGTTTGGGTATCAAGCTGCCCGGTGACGCGCAGATTCTCGGATTTCTGATAGGCGCGAATACTGGCCCGGGTGCGCAGACCGAAAACGCCGTCAATCTTGCCGCGGTAGTGTCCTTTATTGCGCAGAGCTTCTTGAATCGTGTTGACATCGGTCGGCGGCCCGGCGAGCGGCACCTCTTCGCTGAGGGGGGCGCCCGAAGCGAGCGTGGTCCGACGTGGCGCGGAGATCCCTGTCGTCAGCAATATGAAGACGATCCCAGCCCATGCAGCTTTGCTGGCTAGCAACATTCTTTCTCCTCGATTTGTACACCGAGAATAGATTCGCCCATTTACGCTGGCCATACTGTGCAGAACGGCTCATGTCGTGAGCTTCGGACACAATTTCGAATTCCCTTTGATCCATCCAGCGCATGAATGGCTAGATGTTTTTGGTTATTTATACTGCCCGCAAATGGAATAAAATAAGAACGGCGTAGTTTGGGCCGAAGAACAGGGAGGCAGAATGTCTCCTGCTCGCCAACCCGACGGTTCCTCGCGTAGAAGAAAGATCACTCCCCGAGCCCCAGTCTCGGCGGCGCTCCGGATAAAGAGCAGTGCCATAAGTCCAAGTGTTGCGGCCAAGAAGCGGGACGGCTTTGATCCTCATGCATTTCTGGCGACCATCGGTGAGGGCAGCAAGTCTGTGCTCTTCCACTGGAAACAAGGAATCTTTACCCAAGGGGATACCTCTGATGCGGTGTTCTATATTCAAAGGGGCAAGGTAAAACTCACCGTGGTCTCGAAGACTGGGAAGGAAGCAACGATCGGCATATTAAGTGAAGGAGATTTTTTCGGCGAAGGTTCGCTGGCAGGCCAGCCGTTGCGCATGGGCTCTGCGACCGCTCTGACCGATTGCGCTATTTTGCGGATCGAGAAGAAAGCCATGATAAAAGCGCTTCATCGAGAACATGAATTCTCCGACCTGTTCGTGGCTTATTTGTTATCGCGGAACATCCGTTACGAAGAAGATCTGGTCGATCAGCTTTTCAATTCGAGCGAAAAGAGGCTGGCCCGGATCCTCTTGCTGCTGGCTCATTTTGGCAAGGAAGGGATACCTGAGACGGTCGTCCCCAAGATCAGCCAGGAGACCCTGGCGGAAATGATCGGCACAACCCGCTCGCGCGTCAGTTTCTTCATGAACCGGTTCAGGAAATTGGGCTTTATTCATTACAATGGCGGGCTACAAATCCACAGCTCGCTGCTCAACATAGTCCTGCACGACTAGCTGTCTCCCAGTGCAATTCCCCAAGAAACCAGTCGCCGCCCTCGGGTCAGACTTGGCATACGTTCCACGGCACGCCGAGCATAGGCCTATCCGTTCAACGTGGTCGGAACAGGGTGCTGCAAGTCAGCATAGTATGAGCAATTTTGAACAGTTTCTTGAGGCTAAGTGTTGAGAATTGGTTCTGCAAGGTGAACCATGCCCCGATCGCCTTATCCAGAACGCAAAAGAGCAATACTCCTTTGTATTGACGACAACGAAGACATGCTGGAGTGCGAGAAATCATTCCTGGAGAGCTTCGGCTATACGGTTCTGACCGCTGCAAGCCCCGGCAAGGGATTAGAACTGGCCGCCATGTACCCGGTTGACGTAGTCATCGTTGACTACCTCATGCCTGAGATGAACGGGCGAGAGCTTGCCATCGAGATGAGACGGCTCAGGCCGCAAGCGCCAATCATCCTGCTCACGGGAGCGATGGACGTTCCTCAGCAAGCCATGAACATGGTCGACGCTTTCATCGCGAAAGATCGTTTGGGAAGCCAGTTGTTGCCCACAATCGCACAATTGTCAGGATGCGGATCGATGCCTCCTCATTCGTATGACGCGTGACGGCGGAGGAGCGATCGGGAAAACGCTTAATCCCAGACGTGTGCTGTCACAGATGGGATAGGGCACCCTCTAAACTCTAAAACCTTGAGGGTGCTCAGGTATTCCATCCCGGTCCGATCCAAATCCAAATCTTGCCGTTACTGCGGCGGAGTGTTGTTCGGTACTATTCGTTCAATGAAGGGTTGTTCAGTGACCGATTAGGCCTTTTCCGCCGGAGAACGATCTTACCGCTTGGACTGTTCCCGGTTTGCTGGCTGCTGCCTCTGTTGTAACTGCTGCGTCTGCTGTTGGTGTTTTTGCTGCAATTGCTGTGTCTGTTGCTGGTGCTTCTGCTCCACCTGCTGCCTTTGCGCGCTATTCGCTTTCTGTTTGTCCAGGTTCACGTGCTCCTGGTCCTGCGCCTGCTGGAGCTTGTCTCGTTCCTGCTGCTGCTTCGCGATTTGCTTGTCCTGCTGCTGCTGGTACTTCTTGTCCTGCTTCGGGTTGCCCGTATTTGGAGTGTTCCGTGCCAAGGGCGGAAGTTCGCGAGGATGGTAGGCCGGGCTGGGTTGAGCCGCGTTGTTCTCGGAACGCGCCGGATTTGCTCCCCGATTGGCTGGGGTATAAGGCGCTCCTGCCGCTCTGGCCGCTACCGCACCACGATCATTGAAATCTCCGGGCCTGGGTGTTGCTGCGACGCCGGGCCTGCCCCTGTTCTCCGCCGCACGTTGCTGTGGGTTGGCCCGGGCTGTCTGCGCATGTTGACCTTGAGTCGCTACCGGCGGAATATGTCTTTCTCGCGCCGCCGCCTCGTCTTCAGGTCTTGGGCGCGCGCTGACGCCGCCATAACCACCGTTGTAGCTGACACGGTTCTCGTTGTGATTGATGAGTGTGTTGTAAACGTTGCGAATGTTCTCAATGTTCACGTTGTTTACGGACCGGTTGTAGAAGAAGTGTCCGTTATCCCAACGCCCGCCTTCGTAACCTTCACCGAAATAGCCGAAGCCGTAATTGATCCCGCCGTAGAAGCCCACGTGCGGACCCCAGTAGCCGTCGTAGAAAATAAACCCGTCGCCGCCCCAGCCCCAATAGGCTGGAGTCCACAGAAAACCGACTTCCGGCGCCATCACCCATGTGCCCGGCACCCAGTAGTAATCGCTGACGTCGTAATCGTAGGCCCAATAGCCAGGCGTCCAGATATAACCATCGCCTGGACAAAGAGGCTGCTCATAAAGAGGGAGCGCCGGCGGGCCGACCGTAATAGCCACGCCAACTTGTCCGAACGACGCTGCCGACATGCATAGCACAACGAGCGCGAACATTAGCGTACGAATGAAACGAATATGCATTGTGATCCCTCTTGCCCGTTAATCCCTCGCTTGCTCGGGGATGCTCTACTGATGCGTGCTGCGTGGATTGAGCGGCACAATTCCCGGACGCAATCGTACTGAAGACTCCGTCTCGCCCTAAAATCGTTCTGGCGGAAACTCTCTCATTTCGAGGGTTCCGAAATCTGAGCAAAAAAGCTCAATTCAAGATGTGTAGAAAAAGGCCAGCCTCGAATGAGGCTAGCCTGAAAGGTAACAATTCGATTGGTGATGCGCGGTCGTAAGGATCTGAATGGTCGGGTGCTCCGCCGCTAACCCATGACCGCGCTGCGGTTGCGAACTGAGATAGGTTAGCCGTTCTCAGGTTTAGAACACTGTTCAATTTTATACATTTTCCAAAATAAACCTCGTTCACACTGTTATTGGTTCGTGAAGAGAGGCGGTGCTGTCTGACTCCGACCGAATGCTCAATTTCCCACAAAGTACTGCTTGTAGATGACGACGATGCTGTTCGTGACATGATGGCTGTGACCCTTGAACACAAGGGGTTTGAGGTAGTCGCTGCCGCCAGCGTAACAGACGCTCTCAGACATATCGCCACGGAGAGCTTCGACGTGCTCATCACGGACCTGCACATGCCGAACCCTGGTGACGGTTTTACTGTGGTTACGGCAATGCGCCACTCCCAACCAAAGGCACTTACCCTGTTAGTCAGCGGTTACCCCGACGTGCAGAGCGCCATGGCCGCAATCCTTCTGGAAGCGGATGAAATCATTGTGAAACCGTTCGAAGTTGGGAAGCTAGCCGACTTGGTCCATGAAAAGATGCTTAACCGCAAACCTACGGTTCGGCCGGAAAAGGAGAGAGTGGGCGCGATCCTGCAGCGTTGTATTGCCAGTGTTGTCGAAGACTGGTTGGCGCGTGCAAAACAGAGCAAAGAACTCAACCACGTTCTGCTCAGCGACGACGAGCGTACCGGGCATCTTCGTAAGCTGGTCGAAGACTTGGTGGTCCGCCTGGGCAAGCCAACTGCGACCACGAAGGACAGCGATGCTGTCTTGTCCGCAGCCGCCATCGCTCACGGTAAGCTGCGATATCAACAAGGCTACACTCCAGCGATGCTGGTGCACGAGTCACGAATACTGCAGGTGACTCTCTTCGGGACGTTGCAGAGTAATCTGAGCTTTTTGGATTTCAGCCTCCTCTTACCCAACGTCATGACCATCGCGGACGAAGTGGACGCGCAGTTGACCCAATCGATGGACAGCTACATGAACGTCATGCGGACGCCTGCGGCGGCGTAGCAACTGCCGCTTATCGCAGCTGAAACCAATGGATACTATTTGGGCCTGATGGCGAGATGTGGCCCCAAAACTGCTTTCAATGTGCTAGCGATTGTCCGCTAACACGATCTGTCGATTGAGCATGGCGGCGGCTCCAGCAAGGGTCAGGTTATCCGGCACACCATGGAAGTCGCTGTGGTCTTCGGTCTCTTGCACGCTGATTGTCTTGAAAAGGAGGGCTTTCCCTTTCATGTCCACATTCAGGAAAGTTATTTCCCATTGACCTGGTGCAATTTCTGTCTGCCTGACCTCAAACTTACCTCCTTTGTCCAGGTGTCCTAAGAGTCTGGCGCCGAATTTTACATCTCGCAGGAGATGGCCGCTGAGCGCAACCAACCTCTCTTGTTTGATATCGACCGTCATCTCACCTTCCATGCTGTGAAAAACCCAGGCTTCCAGCGAGGTCGGCTGGAAATTCGGGTTGGGTCTGAAAGTGAGTGTTACGAGGGCCCCTTGACGATCAGCGTAGCTGAATACAAATACGTCAGGCAGAATCCTGAACAAGCGAGTTCCTTGCTCACCTTTCTTGTTGCTCGCCTGCTGTAATTTTCGCTGCTCATCCGGATGGCAGACCAGGCTTTGAATCCGTTGGTCCTCCTTCCTCTGCTGTTTGGCGCCAAGTGGGTATCCATCAATGGAGAGAAGGCGACTGAGAGAACCATAGCTTGTCTCGAGGATCTCCCGCGCCTGTTTCCTCCCTGACTCCTCCTTTTCGAGCCGGTACATCCAGCGGCCGTGATCTTGATCTTGGACCTTCAACTCGTTGGTCACCACCTTCCGTGCCAAGTCGACGGCCGACATTTCAAGCTTTGGGGAGCCAGATTGGGAGAGTGCATTCGGCGCGAGCGGAATGATGGTCAGTATGACGGCTCCCAGGCCGCTTACTATTCTCAAAGCCAAGGGCAATGCGGCTGTGCGGCACGTTTTGAACCAGGTGTGCATGGCGTCATTCCTCTTTGAGAGCAAGCTGAGAACGGCTTCCGCGGGACTGAGTCCCCACAACTTCCATCATGAAACGAAGGCCCCCAAAAAGATGGTCAAAACCGCGCACTCTCCCTTGATTGTTTTTGGGGACGGAAGGTTCATTCTTCCAAAGTGCGTGCTGAAGCAGGAAACCCATTTTCTTCGTGATCTCGCCAAGTTGGTCGAGAGCCCGACCTGCGATGTCTTGCCCGTGCCACTGCCCCCGAGTATCGCAAGGGTCTCGCCACGCGCCACAGACAGGCTGATCCCGTTCAAAACCTTTCGGCTGCAAAAGGATTTATGCAGCTCCTCGACGGAAATGACTGGGGCGCCGCCAACATAGCCATGCGGCCATCACTATGTGGTCAACGGACACGTTGCGTGGTCGCACTGGCAAGCAATCTCGACTTCGCTGGATCCCGCTTCCTTACTGGCTTGACCGCAGTATTTGTCTCCGGGTTGCGCCGAGCACTGGCAGGGAATGTGCGCACATTTACTTTGCTCATTTGTCGTCATCATGGTTCTCCTTTTCAAAGTCATCTTTGCAGTCCTCACGCGACTTCTTTTCTCTCGACAACCACCGGTACCTGTACCAGTTCCTCAAACAGAGAGCGGTAGTGAATCATCGCTGTTCTGAGGTCCTCGGTAGTTGCTGCGTCTTTCCCAACCCGCAGTGCAATCTCATGCGCGGACCGGTAGTTTTCCACCACGCGGGGATGGTCGACCGAAATGTCGGCGGCACGCTGATCGAAGTCTGTGAGGGGATAACCGCGAGCCTTCATCACACAAGACACCAGGTCATCGGCTTCCGCGACCGCCCCCTTCGGGGAATCGACAAAGCGCGACTGCACGGCCTGCCACATTTTTGAATAGCGCTCATGTTCCGCCGGATCAAGATCGCGAATATTAAGCTTTTCAATCCGCTTTTCGCGATCCGCTAATTTTGCCTCTGCTTTTCGTTCTGACCCATGCGCCAGCACTGCGCGGTTGTATTCTGGACCAAACTTCTGCCGCAGGCCGGCAGTCGTACTTCTTTGTTTTCGCACGTACAACCAGGCGGCCAGTGCGACGGCCACAAGCACACCGGCAACCAGGGCAATCAGTCGCGGATCCATCAGATTCAAGTTCATCGAAACCTCCACCAAACCCGGCTTGTCTACTAAGGAACCTCTGAGCAACCATGATCATTAGGCGGCCTGGAATTCCAGACCTGCGCGGGTCACGAATTTCCCAGTATGGCTTGCGACCTTACGGGAACTCGCTTTTCACGCGGGGTTCAGAGACACTACGCCCTCGCCACTGCCAGCCGTCTGCGGTGCAGATACAGGTTCACCAACGCGAAGCTGGCGCACAGCCGATGATGATTCTTCTGAATCCCTCGGTATCTCACCTTTTCGAAACCGAAGATGCGCTTGAGAATCCGGAACGGATGTTCCACCTTCGCTCGCACTCTGGCCTTCACCCGGTTCTTGGCCTTCTGTAACTCGTCCACAAAGTTCTTGTACTGCACTCTCCGGCTGGTCATATCTTGCGCTCGCGGAGCCGCCTGCCGGATGGCTTCTCCCTGTCCCTGATATCCACCATCGCCCCACACCTTGCGCTCCTCGCCGTGTAGCAGATCCGGCAGCATGTGCTTGTCCGCCACCGAAGCCGCCGACGTGCACACCGAATGCACATGGCCTTGCTTGGAGTCCACCCCGATGTGTGCTTTCAGCCCGAAGTACCACTGCTTTCCCTTCCGCGTCTGATGCATCTCCGGGTCGCGCTCCCCACTCCGGTTCTTGGTCGACGAGGGCGCATGAATAATGGTCGCATCCACAATCGTCCCCGTGGTGATGCGGATGCCCCGGCTCTCCAAATATCGGTTCACCGCGTTCAGCATCGCGCCGCCCAGCTCGTGTTTCTCCAGCAGGTGACGGAACCCGAGGATGGTGCTCTCGTCCGGCACTGGTGCCCGCCCCAGATCGATTCCTACAAAGTGCCGCAGCACCGGCGATTCATACAGCGCATCCTCCGCCCCCGGATCGCTCAGGTTGAACCACTGCTGCAAAAAATACACCCGCAACATGATGCTCAAGCCTACCGGAGGCCGACCGTTCTCTCCCTTAGGATAGTGTGGTTCCACCAACCCCTGTAACTCGGCCCACGGCACCACCTGCTCCATCTCCTCGAGAAACCGCTCCCGCTTCGTTTTCCGTCCGTACTTCTCGAACCCCGTCTGCGCCGCCAGAGTTTGTTGTCGCACTCGCCTTTTCACCTCGACTTACACCGTATACGCTCAGCCTGTGGATCGGAGAGTTCTTCAGAGGTTCCCTAAGTTGTTCAGTTACAAATCTTGGGAGTAGCCAGTATCGAACCTTAGACTGCGGAAGTCTGGTCACAATTGCTCGTCTTTTGAACAGAAGGTGGTCTCCCGCAGTGCTTGCTAAGCTCGCGAGTGCCGACCTCCTCACAAAGTGAGCGAGTCTGCACAGCGCCGGCGAAGTAAATGAGCGAGTCTGGGTTTCTCCGGGATTCAGTTCAGGATCCGTTTAGAGGAAAATATGAAAACGATAAAGTTACTTCTTACCTTCTGCCTGGTCGCAATCGGGGTGCTGGTGGGCTGCTCAGCTTCCGCCAAGTCGCCCGACGTTTCCGACAGCATCCGTAAGTCGCTCGATGGAGCAGGCTTTACAAACGTCTCCGTCAGCCAGGATCGTGACAAGGGTGTTGTAACGCTGGGTGGACAAGTCGGCAGCGAGAACGACAAGTCGCGAGCCGAATCTCTGGCAAAATCGTTTGCCGGCGCACAGGTCGTCGCCGATCAGATTGCTGTGATTCCTGTGGGTGGGGAAAAGGCAGCCAAGGCGGTAAATTCCGACCTGGACCAGGGTATCGAGAAGAATCTGGACGCCGCATTGATCCAGAACAAGATGCACGATAACGTGAAATATGAAGTGAAGAGCGGAGTTGTCACGCTGACCGGAGATGTGAACTCGGAAGTACTGCGCTCAAGCGCTGAGGCGGTAGCGACCGCTGTGCCCAATGTGTTGCAAGTAGTGAATGATCTACAGGTCAAGAATCAGAAAGCCAGTTCATCACAGTAGTTCGGCGGGTCCGAGTGGGCAATGTTCAAGTGCCGTACAACCATATCAGGATTGACGTCTGTGCAATTTTGAATAGGTATTGAAATAAAAGATGGCAACGCGCAGTGGCCCATTGGAGCCATTCTCACGGTGAGGATCAGAGCATACGGTGGTGGTGACCAGCTTTCGGGGGAGGGCTGATCAAACGACGCGTCCCATTACTCAATGAGTTTGGGCGCGTTTGTTTTGTCTGAACGGGCATTCGCTAGAAAGCTACCCCCTTGGTATGGATTGGAACATAAGTTCCCCTCGCGGGCGCTACGTTCCGCAACGATAGATGAGCAAATCAGGCATTTGCTGGATCTAATCCGGCGACCGGCCCCATTTTGGTCGCGATCAGCACTTCCAACAGTGTTGCGGTGTTGCGAACGCTTCCTGCGATCGTGATGAGTCCTTCTGAGACGAGGGGATGTTGTTCCGCCAGCAGGTCAAGGCGATCGCTCACGCTGTAGAGTTGCTGAACTTCGTGCAATATTGCGTTTGAATGCATTGGGGTACGCGGCTTTCTTGAAAAGCCTAAGGAGAGGAAGCTTCAGATGGGCTGACTTAGTTCAGGGAACCTGAAAGAGGAGAGGGTGGTAACTACCTCAACTTCATCATATCACGCGAGCGGTCTCGTGGCAGGCAGTTGCCACCACTGCCATTCGCGCCGCCGAGCTAGTCGTGGAGAACGATGTTTAGAAGTGAACTATGAACTTGCAGCCCGCTGTCGCCATAGTCGACGAAGCCTAACTCTCTGAACCGGTTCATGAAAAAACTGACCCGCGAACGAGTCGTGCCTATCATCTCGGCGAGAGTCTCCTGACTGATCTTGGGGATTACGGTCTCGGGTATTCCTTCTTTGCCGAAGTGAGCCAGCAACAGCAGAAGCCGAGCCAGCCTCTTTTCGCTGGAATTGAAGAGCTGATCGACCAGGTCCTCTTCGTAGCGGATGTTTCGTGCCAGCAGATAGGCTACGAACAGATCGGAGAACGTGTGTTCCCGATGAAGCGCAAGCATCATGGCTTTCTTGTCAATGCGCAGAAGTTCGCATTCCGTCATGGCGGTTGCGGACCCCATGCGTAGAGCCTGTCCAGCCAGACTGCCTTCTCCGAAAAACTGTCCCTCGCTCAATATGCCCAGAGTCGCTTCCTTGCCAATCTTGGATACGACAGAGAGCCTGACCTTGCCTTGCTGGATGTAGAAGACGGCGTCAGCCGCGTCTCCCTGCGCAAAGATTGCTTGCTTCCTGGGAAAGGCCACGACTTTCCTGCCTTCGCCGATGGTGGCAAGGAATTTCTCTGGGTCGAAGTCGGTCTTTTTTTGGGCAGGCCCGGGTGTTGCCATCAGTGGCTTCTCCTGCGTGCAGCTACACTCTTTGATATTCTCTCCGAACCTCCCCACGAAAAGTGGTCACTTTTGCTCACAAAATGCGAAAAATATCTGGGAGAATGTGCTGCAGAATGAGCATTATTGAACATTTTTCCAGGGGGCGAGCGCAGCATCATGCAAGAATGAAAACCAGGGAGCTCACACCGGGCCAGATATTATCCGTGCCTTGTACTACTTGCGGTGCAGCGATTGGGGAAGCTTGTGAACTGCACACGGGCGCCCAACGCACCGAGCCCCACCGAGACCGGAAACTCTCCGCAGCCGAGGCCGTGGAAACGAAGCCCGGCAAACGATAGCAGGCGTGAGGCCGTGGCCCTCTTTTGCACGCGAACTTTCCGGCTAGCGTAGAGTGTTTGTTTTACCCGAACCGCACTCCTAAGTTGCTGATTTCGTAGCGATGAATCTATCGGTCCAGCAGCACTCCGATCTCGTCGTCCTCACCGCGGGCCTTCACGTATTGTGCTTTACCAATTGTTCCTGGGCCGTTTGGCCCCATCTCGTAATAGACTTTTGCGTCTGGCGGGAACTTTTTCAGGGCTTCCATCAGTTGATTCACTGTCCATTCTTGCTCTGCCATATTTCCTCCAATTACGCGGCCAGGCCGGGCTCCGCACGTTGTCTCGCTTCAGGTACCGGCCTCCCCTTGGCTGCCTGCAGAAGTTCTGCATTGAATTGTGCACCGATCAAGACCACGAAGCCGGTCCAGTAGAGCCAAATGCTGAATGCAAGTGCTACGCCCAGGCTGCCATAACCCTTGCTGTACGCGGAAAAATCCTGGAAATAAATTCCGAGCAGGTAAGATAATCCGATCCAGCCGCCGACTGCGATCATAGCTCCGGGCAACGTGCTCACGAATCGTTGCTTCACATTCGGCGCCACGAAGTAGAGAAGTTCGACCGCGAGAATTGTGCAACCAATTGCGACCCCCCAACGAAGATAAGGCCAGAGATTTGCCCTTCCGAATGCGTCGGTCAACTTCGCGCTTAGGCTAGGGCCTGCAACCAGCAAACCGAGGGCAATAACAAGCAGGCACCCAACCGAGAAGGTAAGGACAATGGCAAGACCGCGAGTCTTCGAATAGCGCCTCGTCTCAGACACGTCATAGGCGGTGTTGAGCGCATCGATCAGAGCCGTGAACCCGCTCGATGCAGACCAGAGAGTCAACAGAATACCGAACGTCAGCAGACGGCTGTGCGTAGACAAGATCGTGTCCGTCATCAGCCTTCTAAGAGGGCCCATGTTGGCGGCGGGAACGACCTGCGCGATCAGCCCCATGACCTGGCCAAAGAAATTCGGAAGTGGCAGATGCGCGACGACCGCCGAAAGAAAAATCAGAAAAGGGAACAGAGCGAGAACGAAGTAGTAGGCAAGAGCCGCAGCGAACGCCATGGTGTGATGTTTTTCCATGTCGCGACCCACGCTTACGGCAGCATGCTTGAGGTGAGTTAACCGCATCGGAAAAGCTCCGCAATCATTCCTTACGGTTTGCCTCTCACGTATGTTCGGAACAGCCTCGGTAATGTCATTAACCGCGTTACAGCTCCGTTCTCTCTTGTCGGGGCAGGTTCGACCGTATCAGGGACTCTGCTTGTTTCCACACGCCCGGATCACATTCAATTTGGGTGTGGGACTTCCCGAAAATGCGGTCGTACCAGGGATACTCGTCGCATTTATACGGGCTCGCTTTGTAGTCGAAGCGAAAATTCCCGATGATACTCGTGCGTGCTGGATCGGCAGCGCGAATTTCGGACTGGCCGTGGAGAAGTCCATTCGGTTGGTAGAAATTGGCGGCCTGGGCTACGTTCGCCGGGATGACCGCATCATTTTGGTGAATCTTAGAGATACTATCCACTTGAATGGTGAGAAGCACCGGGATGCCATCCTTCTCCAGTTTACGTGCCAGAGCGATGGCTTCCGAGCCGCCCCAGCTATGCCCGTAAATGATGATGCGCCCATTCTGTTTCTCGTCGTGGGTTAGAGTCCCATCATGGTTCGCGTCCAGCAGGCTCAGGATTCTCTCTCGGGCTTTTTCTCCGTGGTAACTCTCAAAGGTCTCCACGTCGACGCCCATGGGGTAATCCTTGTGCAGGCGCGCCGCGAGCTGCACCTCGCTGTGGACGAGATTATCGTGCCTGATAAACCCGCCGACGAAACCGATGACGATTACGGGCGGCATGCGTGCGGGTCACGTTGGGGAACAGACTGTGCAAGGCCTGTCTGGGCAAGCGCAAGGACGGCACCGAGGGAAAAAGACTAAAGCGCGAATCAAGATAGCCAATCGACAAAGGGCGATTGTGTAGATCATGTGGGAGGAGCCTTCCTGGAAAGCATTATTGTTGGCCCATTTCATGGGCTGCCGGAATTTAGTAGCCAACGACGTGTTCGCGGCTCGGGATCATCGCGCAGGCTGCCCTCCACCGATAGAGCACGAGCCACTCTTCAACTGGTCTAATTCGGTCAGTACGGCTTGCCACCGAACCCCGTCCTTCTTCGTCTCGATCGACACCGAGAGGTCGGAATAGAACTGCAAGATGTTAACGCGCAACTCCCGCGACGTCCGATCGAATTTCCGCCTTGACAATTGGGCCAGCAACTTTGCGTAGGTGTCGTCGGTGAGCGAATATTCCGCTGCCTTGGTTACGTTGCCGCTATCCAAGATCACAATTGGGAAGCACCAGTGTATCGGTGCGCACTTCTTCGAGAAAAGCCCGGTATTGATCGACGGTCGTGTTGATGCTCTTGAAATACAGGTCTTCAGTTTGGGGAGTGGGGTTATTGAACGCCAGTCCTTTAAAGGGGCCGATTTTCGGCATATATCGCAAGAGCGTTGACAGAATCCTGCTACCCACCCCCGGCTTCACGTAGTCTTTTCCCCACTGTCTTTCGTAGTCCGAGCGCGAAAGACGGTACAGGAACTTACGTTTCGCGAAATTCGGGGTCTCGCGCATCAGTGTCCTTCTTATGAGTTTGCAGCGCGACCTGCGTCATCTCGGGAATCATCCGGTTGACCGCGAAACGGTACGAGCCCACCGCGAGAAAAAGCCTCCCCAGAACGCGCCAACTTTGCCCCAATACTTCATGCGGTCGCCGGTATTGTAGTAGCCCACTACCTGCTCGTCGATGTGGTAGCCTTTCCCAACGATCGATAACTTATGCATGTCGATTCCGCCACGCTGAAGCTCCTTCTCTGCTTTATCCGCTTCCGTGTGAGTGTGATACACCGCGACAACTGAATTCACTTTGGACATTCCTCGGCTCCTCGGGGACCTGACCTCATTCTCAGACCATACAGCTAAGTCCCAGCCCGAATCATGACAGCGTACCCGCCAGGAAAACTGTTCCCTATTGCTCAGTGTCTGCGCAGGTGAGCACTCTTGCTCAGAAGAGTGGCAAACGCTGTTGTTAAGGTGGGATCCTCGGGGAAAAAGAGCAAGACGAAGATTCCGATGACTACCTCTGCACTAGATTTCGTGACTGATGTTTTCCCCCTCGTGGATTCAGACGGCTTGCCCATGATTTTCACTTGTGGCGCGGCGTCCCATCGCAACCCTGAACGTTCCCTTGGAGGCCAGCCTGATGAACAACACCGAATTCAGAGACGGAAAAGAGGGAACATTGTGAAGAAGCTAATTGTGTTTGATCTGGACGGAACGCTTGCCGAAAGTAAATCGGCTGTTGATCCCGAAATGTCGGGACTGCTGCACGACCTTCTCGGAATTGTCAAAGTAGCCGTGATCTCCGGAGGCGGTTGGCCGCAGTTTGAAAGGCAAGTTATCTCTAAACTTCCTCATGACGAACGCCTGAGGGAGCTATCCCTGCTTCCCACCTGTGGAACAAAGTTCTACCAGTATTCAGGGCAGTGGAAAAAACTCTATGAGGAAGACTTCACCAGGAATGAACGAGAGAAGATACTCAGCTCTCTTAAGAAAGCGCTGGGGGAAGCTGGTTACAAAGTCGCAAAGGTCTGGGGAGAAGTCATCGAAGACCGGGGAAGCCAGATAACATTTTCCGCGTTAGGTCAGCAGGCGCCGTTAGCAGAAAAAAACAAGTGGGACCCCGATTACACCAAGCGGAAGAAGATCAAAGCGAGTCTCGACAAAATCATTCCCCAGTTTTCTGTCCGAATCGGCGGCTCGACGTCGATTGATATCACGAAGCCTGGGATTGACAAGGCATGCGGAATCGGAAAGCTGCGAGACCTCCTGCACATTTCATTGAAGGAGATGATTTACATCGGCGACGCTTTGTTCGTGGGAGGGAACGACTATCCCGCCGAAAAAGCAGGCGTGGATTCTATCCCAGTTAAGGGTCCAGACGAGACGAAGCGAGTTATCGAAGCAATCATCGCTTGCTTAGCAGATGGTGAGCAAGCCGCGTGATGAGAACCGCTGAGGCATTGATGAACGGATTCAAGCTGGAGCGCCTGGCAATGTTGATGGAGCCCGAGCCGGGGATCCGCAGGAGATCGAAGGCGTCCTGAATCCGGCTGCCGCTCGTGGCCCTGACGTTGGGGCTCTATCTCTTTCCTAGGCTGCCAAGAATGGCATGGATACGATTGAAACCGCCGATCGCGTCACAGCCGCTGCCCGGAGCGCGCTTATTGCAGTGCGCTGCTTCGTCGTAGAAGTAGTAGCAACGAGTGCGCTGCAGCAGATTCCCGCCCGTGGTTGCCATGTTGCGCAATTGCGCCGAGGCGCCATTGAGGATGGCTTCGCGGATCCCGACGTAAGCGCCACAGCGGCAAAGATTCCCGCTCATGCGTTCGCGCAATTCTTGTTCTGTAAGGTCGGCGCGACCGTTGTGCGTTACCGCACTGGGCATTCCGTTTTCGAGTTCGGAAAGCATGCCGATTGCGGAGCAGATTTGACCGGGCGTGCAGTAACCGCATTGGAAGCCATCGTGCTCAATAAAGGCCTGCTGCAAAGGGTGCAGCTCACCATCCCGCGCGAGGCCTTCGATGGTGACGATCTCACGGCCCTCGTACTGCATGGCGAACGTCAGGCAGGCGTTGATGCGCTCCCCGTCGACCAGAACTGTGCATGCGCCGCAAGCTCCCTGATTGCAGCCTTTCTTCGTGCCTTGCAGGCCGAGGTGATCGCGAAGAGCGTCGAGCAGCGATACGCGTGGCTCAATCGTGAGTTTTCGCTCGACGCCATTAATCTCTTAAACAGACGGCTTGGAGGGAATTGGAGACTTTCATGTTCGTCCGATGACAGCTTGCGTTAGGAGGTTGTCTTACCTGCAGGTCACGCTGAAGAGATGATCTAACCGGGCCGATCGAAGAGCCGCCCGCAGCGATCCTATTCCGCTCACGGCCATCGCGACCGAAGCTGAGAAGCCATTGTTGGATCAGTAGCTGAAAAGCTGTAAATTGAGGAGCGAATGTTCGTGACTGACGTGACTTACAGCTGATTTTCAGGAATCTCGCATGTGATAATCATAGCCGTGGGGCTACAAGTTCAAGACCCGGGGAACCGTTCATGGCAAAGGTTGCGTGGCTGAAGTCTCTTCTCAAATTTAAGCGGCCGGACGAAGGCGACCGTTCTCAATATTGGTTCTCGCGTTTCTCCTCGCCCATAATTTTTCTGATCGTCGTACTCACTGCGGTCGGGGCTTACTTCGCGTTCACACTGCCGGTTGCGGTGTTTCCGGAAACCAACTTTCCGCGGGTCGTTGTCGGAATCGACAACGGAGTCATGCCGATCGACCAGATGCTGGTAACGATCACGCGTCCGATTGAAGAAGCAGTCAACAGTGTGCCTGGTCTGCAACAGGTACGTTCAATCACCAGCCGAGGTCAAGCCGAGGTCGACCTCTTCTTTTCATGGAATGTCGATATGGTGCAAACCTTGCAACTGGTGGATGCGGCATTAGCAACCGTCCAGGCAACCTTGCCCCCCAGCGCAAAAATTGACAGCCACCGGCTCACTTTTGCCAGTTTTCCGATCCTGGGTTACAGCCTTACATCTGACAATGTTCCTCAGACAGACCTCTGGGAACTCGCCACCTATCGCCTGAAACCGCGTCTGAACCGCCTCGACGGCGTCGCAACTGTCGTCGTCCAAGGCGGGCAAGAGCCTGAATACGACATCGTGCCAGATGCGGCTAAGATGCTGGCTGCGTCGGTTACTGTCAGCGATCTCCTCGATGCCGTCCGCCGCACAAATCTCATCGATTCACCCGGCTTGCTAGCCCAGGATCATCAACTCTATCTCGCCCTGGTGAATGGCCAGGTGAAGACGCCCGATCAAATCGGACAAATCGTGGTCAAAAGCACGCAGGCCGGCATTCCCGTGCGCATTGGCGACGTCGCAACAGTCCAACGAGGTGTGAAACCGGTCTACACCATGGTAATGAGTAACGGCAAACCAGCGGTCTTGTTAAGTATTAATCGGCAGCCTACAGCTAACGCCCTGGCAGTCGCTCGCGAAGCGCATGACGAAGTCGACCGTCTTCAAAAACAACTTCCACCAGGAATCAAGCTCACGCCGTTTTACGATCAATCCATCATCGTCAGTGAATCGATCAAGAGCGTGCGGGATGCGATTCTGTTAGGTCTAGTGCTCGCTTCGGTGATCATGGTTCTCTTTCTCCGTGACTGGGGAACATCGATCGTGGCGGGGATGGTGATTCCGGTCACCGTGCTGGTCACCCTGATCGTGCTTCGACTACTCGGGCAGAGTTTCAATCTGATGACTCTGGGTGGTCTCGCGGCAGCGGTTGGCCTGGTCATCGACGACGCGATCGTCGTTGTTGAAAACATCGTGCTTCATCGCGACGCCGGACAACCTCGCCTTCAGGCAATCCACAGTGCTCTGCGAGAGATAACCGTGCCTCTGGTTGGTTCTACGATTACTCCTATCGTTGTTTTCCTTCCGCTGATCTCAATGGAAGGCGTGGAAGGAGTATTCTTTCGTGCGCTCGCGGTGACTGTTGCCGCAGCTCTCATGACGTCCCTGCTGCTTGCTCTCACCTGGACACCGAACCTCAGCCAATATTTCATCTCATCGAAGGCGCGGGGAACAGGTGAAGATGGCGAGTTCACTACCGAGCGCTTACTAAAGGCTGAAGAGGCATCCTTACAAGGTTTTTTCGGGAGAGTGGTTCGCACCTATGAGCGAGCGCTGAAGTTTGCGCTTGAACGCCCGACGTGGATCGCCGTCATGAGTCTGGTCCTCATCGCTTGCGCCTACATTTCGTTCCGTGTCATCGGCAGCGACCTGCTGCCTGCCATGGATGAAGGAGGGTTCATTCTCGACTACATCAGTCCGCCAGGAACGTCCTTGCAGGAGACGAACCGGATGTTGCTGGAGGTAGATAACATTCTAAATTCCACGCCCGAAGTCGAAAGTACCACTCGTCGGACGGGTCTGCAGTTGGGATTGGCTGCAGTAACCGAAGCCAATCGCGGCGACTTCACCGTTAAACTCAAGCAGAAGCGTAGCCGCTCTGTGGATGAAGTGATCGAAGAAGTACGAAGTAAGGTGGCCGAGAGGGTGCCAGCATTGGACGTGGAATTCGCACAACTGCTCCAGGACATGATCGGGGATCTGAGCAATGCGCCGGAACCGGTTCAGATCAAATTATTTTCCGAAGATGCTGCGTTGCTCGATGCATGGGGTCCTCGCGTCGCAGACGCAATTGGAAAGATCAAGGGAGTTGTAGACATCAAGAATGGCGTCGAGGATGCTACCAGTGGTCCGGCCGTGACCTTTCAGGTTGATCCCACTGTAGCTGCCAGGGCAGGGTTCACGCCGGAAGAGGTCTCGATCGATGCTTCGGCCATACTTGAGGGGGAACCCGCTCCGACCCCCGTCGTAGTGAGTGATCGTGCGTACACCATCCGCGTACGATACCCAGATCAGAGTCGTGCCAACCTGGAGACAATGAAAAACACACTGCTGAATAGCTCCTCTGGGCACACGGCAACCTTGGGCGCCCTATCCTCGGTAACTCAGGTACCCGGACAGACCGAAATACGTCGCGAGAACCTGCAACGCGATATCACTGTGACTGCGCGTTTAGAAGGCCGAGACCTCGGAGGCGGCATGACGGATGTTCAGCGTACGATGGCGAATCTTCATATTCCCTCGTCTATTCACGTGGAGTACGGCGGAACCTATGAAGAGCAGCAAAAATCTTTCCGAGAACTCATTATGGTGTTGTTGCTCGCGATCGTCCTCGTATTCCTGGTACTTCTCTTTGAGTTTCGTAATTTCTCGGCCCCGACTGCAATTCTCGCCTCGGCGTTATTGTCCACCGCCGGAGTATTCTTCGCCTTGCTGGTGACGAGGACAAGCTTCAATATTTCGTCATTCATGGGCTTGATTATGGTGATTGGTATCGTGGCAAAGAACGGAATCTTACTGCTCGATGCTGATCAGAAATTTCGGTCGTTGGACTTCTCCCCGGAAGACGCGATGATCCAGGCCGGCAGGCGCCGGTTGCGGCCAATCGTAATGACGGCGCTCGCAACGGTCGCCGGCATGTTTCCTCTGGCGCTGGCCTTGGGCGCGGGTTCACAAATGCTTCAGCCACTCGCAATCGCAGTAATAGGAGGGGTTGTAATTTCCATGGTCCTCTCCCTGATCATTACGCCGACGGTGTATTTCCGGCTCTCGCACCATGGCAATCCGCGAGAGAACGAAACCTAAGTGGATCCCAACGGCGAGAATCGAGGCATTTTGCCGTTCAGGCCATGAGGCACTGGTCTGTATAAAATTGGAACGAAGGTCAAAGCGGAAGTCGCGTCCGCCCACCTCCAAATGAAATGGCAACGATATCGCATTCGTGGCATGACATTTGGACCACAGGCTTGTTGAATGCCTATGTCTCCCTACGATCTCGTTATCCGGGTCAACGCCGCCCACCTCCCTGTTGGCAAGATGCATCCCTCAGGCATATGATTTACTGCCAATTGCGCTGTCACTTCAATCCGCTTAGCATCTGACACAGGTTATGCGGACTACTACGCCCACGGTGAGCCGTACACCCAAAGTGCTTTTCCGGGAAGCCTTCAGTTTTGCCTATAACACCTTCTGCAGTAACAAAGTCCAATCTTTGCTGACTGCGTTGGGCATGGTCATCGGCACTGCTTCAGTCATTCTGGTAGTCACCATCGGCATGACCGGCAAGCAATATGTCCAAAGCCAGATTCAGGCCATCGGCGTCAACATGATCGAAGCGGAATACTCCGGGACGGGGCGGGAAAATACCACACCCGATTCCCTGACCATTGACGACATGAAGGCCGTGCTGCAGCAGTTACCCGGCATCGTCGCCGCTTCTCCCGTGGTTCCCCTGGACGATCGCATTCCAATTAGCGGCGGCAGGCAGCGCGATCTGCGCATACTTGGCGTTCTTCCCCAATATCGCTTCGTCCGCAATCTGGTCATTGTTTCCGGAAGATTCTTCGATGCCCAAGACGATCAGGCCCATAACAAAGTCGGCGTGATTGAGCAAAAGCTTGCCAAAGAGCTCTATGGATCCGACGAGCAGGCGCCCGGAAAGGTCGTCAAGATCGGCGGCCTGCCCTTCAGCATTATCGGAACTTTCCGGGAGCGAGTCGATACCTTCGGGCAATCCGAAGTCACCGGGAATTCCGTCATCATTCCGTACAGCGTGAGCCGATATTTCACCGGCAATTCAGATGTTCGCCAGCTATATTTTTCGGCGGCCGATCCTTCCGATGTGGTTTCTCTTACCGCGCAGATTCTTCGGGTGATCCGATCCCGCCATCGTCCAGAGTCGAATTATGCCGTCCAAAATCTCACTGCCTTGATCAATGTGGCGGAGCGCACGGCGAATGCTTTAACCGTGGTGTTCATTCTCTTTGCATTCGTGACCCTCCTCGTGGGCGGTATCGGCATTATGAACATCATGCTGGCCACGGTCACTTCGCGGATTCATGAGATTGGAATTCGCAAATCGATTGGTGCCACCAGTACCGAGATTCGAATTCAATTTCTTGCCGAGGCCATTCTCATTTCTCTCATCGGGGGCGTCGGAGGAGTTGTGATCGGGTTGGCGCTGCCCTTCTCCGTGCGCCTCCTCACCGAGTACCGCATTCCCACGTCGGGCCTCTCTGTAATCGTGGCCATCTTCGTCTCTGCGGCCGTGGGCATTCTTTTCGGTACTGTGCCGGCTACCCGCGCCGCCAAGCTGGACCCCGTGGAGAGCCTGCGCTACGAATGACCTGCGTTACAATCCAATTCAAATTCCCGTTGCGTGCGTGTGCCAGAAAATTAAGTATCATGGATCTTGTGAGCTATTTCGCGCTGATGCCGCCCGACAAACGTGCCTTTTCCATCCGATCGACGACTCGTCCGGCCCAGACCAAGGCACTTTCCTGCAACCCTATGAAAGATCTATGCCACAAATGAAGGCCTCCGGTGGTTTGCACTTCAAAACCTACCTCTTAATTCTCCTGATGGTGGTCTTCGGCCCTCTCGGCAACGTATTGCTTGGCAAGGGCATGAAGCGGATGACCGTGACAGGCGCCCTAACACCGGCGCTGGCGCTGGACTTGCTTTCCCACGTCCTCACCTCCGGTACGATATGGCTGGGCATCGCGTCTCTCATCAGCTTTTTCGTGGCTTACATGTTGGTGCTGTCCTGGGCCGATTACAGCTATGTCCAACCTGCCTCTTCGATTGCCTATGGCATGGTTGCTTTGCTAGCTCACTTCATGTTGGGCGAAGCGGTCACGCCCATGCGTTGGATGGGAGTGTTAATCATTTGCCTCGGTGTCCTGATAGTTGGAAATACTCCTCCACGTACCACGGAGCAACGCTGAATGCGCGAGTTGATCCTCTACATTTTGATTATTGGCGCCGGGACCGGCGGCGAGCTCTGCGTCACCCGCGCCATGAAGGCCGTGGGCGAGGTGAGCGATTTTCGCCCAGCCGCTCTGGTAAACGTCCTTCTTCGAGCGCTGCGAGTTTCGTGGATGTGGCTCGGGGTGGGCTTGATGGCGGCTGCATTTTTCTCACTCTTGGCACTACTATCGATAGAAAATGTTAGTTTAGTGGTTCCGGTTACCGCTCTCAGCTACGGTGCCGGAGCATTGGGAGGCAAATTCTTTCTAGGCGAGCAGGTCACGCCGAGGCGTTGGGCGGGTATACTCCTGGTTTGCATTGGCGTCACCCTGGTAATAATGGGCCGCCGCTGATCTTGAATCGTTCCTTAGTTCCGCGGAATCATACGTTCTTCACGATCTCATTTACTAAGAATCGCAAGCTAGTTTCATCAGAAGAGAAAATAGAGGTGCAGTCACTTGTGTGGAATCGTTGGGTTTACCCACAAGCGTTGGATACCGGATTCTGATCGCATTCAGCGCGCCGTCGCCACGTTGATTCATCGTGGGCCGGACCAGCAAGGTGTGTTCGAATCGAGCCCTTGTTCGTTGGGAGCGACTCGCCTCAAGATCATCGATCTCGATTCGGGCGACCAACCCATTCTGTCCGAAGATGGCGATGTAGCCATCGCGTTTAACGGCGAAATTTACAATCACCAGGAACTGCGGCTTGAACTCCAGAAACTCGGCCATCGCTTTTACTCATCCTGCGACACAGAAACTGTTCTTCACGCATTCCTCGAATGGGATACCGCTTCTTTTGCAAAATTGCGAGGCATGTTTGCGATCGCGCTCTGGACAAAATCGAAGAGGCGGCTACTCTTGGCACGGGATCGTTTGGGCATCAAGCCTCTTTATTTCGCGCGACACGGCGAAGACCTGTTCTTCGGCTCCGAATTAAAGGCGATCTTGATTCATCCGGAAATTGAGCGGCGCCTGAGTTTGGACGGCCTCGATTGCTACCTTTCCCTGAACTATGTTCCCGGCCCGTGGACGCTCGTCGAAGGCATCGAGAAACTTCCGCCAGGGCATTGGCTGGAGTGGCAAGACAGCCAAATTTCCTCTGATTCCTACTGGAGCCTGCCGCTCGGAGTTGTCCGTAACTGCTCATTGCAAGCTGCTCAGGAGGAACTGGACAGTCTTTTACGGCAATCGGTCCGCGAGCACCTCGTTTCTGACGTACCCCTTGGCATGTGGCTGAGCGGAGGCATCGATTCTTCTACGATCCTGCATTACGCGGCCGAATCGGGCCTACCGCTTAAGACCTTTTCCATCTCCTTCCACGGCCGCAAGTTCGACGAAACTTCCTACATTCACCAGATTGTGCAGCTCTATCAGACTGACCACGAAGAACTGGATCTGAATCCCTCCACCGATCTGCGCGACGCGATCGAGCAGCTCGCCTATTACTCGGATGAACCCTCAGCAGACGCAGGAGCGCTTCCAGTTTGGTTCCTTTCCAAGTTGAGTAAGACCAAAACCACGGTGAACCTGAGCGGCGAAGGCGCGGATGAATTATTTGGCGGCTACCTCACCCATCGAGCAAACCGGCTTGCCGCCCTCGCCCGGCGATTGGGCCGCGCGCCGCTTGCAGGCGCGCTTTATTCTGTAAACCACTTGTGGCCCGTTTCCGACGACAAGGTCAGTTTCGAATATCAGCTGAAGCGGTTTCTGGAGGGCTGCCTGATGTCGCCCGAGCGCGCCCATGTCTACTGGAACGGAACTTTTTCCGACGCTCAAAAAGCGGCTTTGCTGCGCTTAGAACTGCCCCCTGCTCTTCAAGACATTTTGGGGAAACTGCGCGACAGAACCTCCTCGACCGATGACCTGGCGCCTTATTTATGGTTCGATCAAAGTTATTTTCTTCCCGACGATATTCTGACCAAGACCGACCGCATGAGCATGGCTCATGCCTTGGAAGTGCGGCCTCCGTTCCTCGATCACCGCATCGTTGAATTCGCTGCTTCCCTGCCCGCATCTCTCAAGATCCGAGGTTCAAGGCAGAAGGTTCTTCTGAAAGAATTGATGCGCGACAAGCTGCCCACTTCGATTCTTGAACGGAAGAAGGTCGGATTCGACATACCGGTGCATGATTGGCTTCGGGGATGTCTCCGGGACTTGATGATGGATGTATTGCTCGACAGTTCCTCGGAGCACGCGGGACTGTTCCACAAGCAGAAGATTGAGACTTATGTTCGCCAGCACCTCGAGAGGAAAATCAATGTCGGATACCATCTATGGGGCCTGATGATGCTCTTTCTGTGGATGAAAAAATGGGGGATTCAGGCGACCGATTCCCGCGAGACCAGCCTTTGTATCCAGCAAAAAACGGGTACTTATTCTTAGTTGTCCTGCTGGTTGCGGGCGTCGTCTACCTGGGCTGCATCATTTCTCCTCCCTCCCTCATGGATGATGTCGACGCCGTGCAGGCGCAAATCGCGCGCAACATGCTCGCTTCGGGCGACTGGGTAACGGCACGGCTCGATGGCGTCGTGTATCTGGAAAAGGCTCCCCTGGTGTACTGGACCATCGCCGTCGCGTACATGATTTTTGGTGCCCACGATTGGGTCGCGCGGATTCCGATTGCCCTGTCGGCGATTGCTCTCTGCGGAGTCACAGCCGCGTTTGGCGCGTGGGCATTCAACAAGCGGGCAGGATTTTATGCAGGCCTCTGCATGGCCACCTGCATTGGGCTGTTCTTGTTCACTCGCGTTTTGATCCCCGATGTCATGCTGACGTTCACGGTTGCGCTTAGCATGTGGGCGTTTCTTCGTGCGTTGGATGAAGAGGAGCCGCACCCGCGGTTTTGGGCTTTCGTATTCGCCGCAAACCTCGGTCTGGGGCTTCTGCTCAAGAGCTTGATCGGGGTCCTGTTTCCACTCGCCGCCGGTCTAATCTATCTTTGGATCACTGGTCAGCTTTTTTCCGCCAACACCTGGCGGCGCTTGCGGCCCTTCAGTGGATTCCTGATCATCTTGGTTATTGCTGCGCCGTGGCATATTTTGGCAACGTTGCGCAATCCACCTTACTTCGCTTTCACGCTGCACAGCGGACCTGGGCAATATCATGGTTTTTTTTGGTTCTTCTTCATCAACGAACAATTGCTCCGTTTTCTGAATCTGCGCTATCCTCGCGACTACAACACAGTGCCTCGCCTTTATTTTTGGGGGCTGCATTTAGTGTGGCTGTTCCCGTGGAGTGTGTACTTTCCCGCCATTGCCAAGCTCTCTTTCAAGCCAACGGATCGCGCCGGCCGGACGCGGCTTCTGGCCCTTATTTTGGTAGCCTTTGTACTGATTTTCTTTACCTTTTCCACGACCCAGGAATATTATTCGATGCCATGCTACCCCGCTCTGGCGCTCCTCCTGGGTTCAGCCATGGCGGGGGGAAGCATTTGGATACGGCGTGGTACGAGGCTGCTCTCGGTGATTACGGCTTGCGCTGGGCTCGCGACGCTCACACTATTTTTTCTCGCCCGGAAAATGCCTGCTCCCGGCGACATTTCACAGGCACTCAGCCAGCATCCCGGCGCCTACAAACTCTCATTGGGGCATATGCAGGATCTCACGATCGCTTCCTTCGCCTATCTCAAGGGGCCTCTCCTGCTGGCTTCAGCTGCCTTCGCGATTGGCGCTCTGGCAACCTGGAAATGGGTGAACCAGCGCGCATTCCTGGCCGCCGCGCTCATGATGGTCCTGTTCTTCCATGCCGCTCGCCTTGCCATGGCCGTCTTCGACCCCTACTTGTCCTCGCGGCCGCTGGCTGAGGCAATCCTGAAATCTCCCGCAGGCACGCTGATTGTCGATCACCACTACTACACTTTTTCTTCGATCTTTTTTTATACGAACCGAACCGCTCTGCTTCGCAATGGGCGCTTCTTCAATCTCGAATACGGCGCCTATGCTCCGGGCGCACCCGATGTATTTATCGACGATTCTCAATTCAAAGATCTCTGGCACAAGCCCGAGCGTTCCTACATCGTCGCAAAGCAAGATGTTGTTCCTGAACTGGAAACCCTGGTTGGCGCTGACCACCTCAACTTGGTTGCGGCGAGCGGCGGCAAGGTCGTTTTAACCAATATTCCGATTCCCGGTTCTCAACTCGAACCGCAAAAGGCGGTCGCCAGCTTTTAGATAGCCTGTTACATTCAACAATAGGACGAAGAGTGACATACTCGAAAATGCAAGCTTCAGTACAGCAAAGATACGGACAATAGAGAAAATTGCCAGGAGGCAAAATGAGGATTGCAGTGCTGGGAGGCGACGGTTACTGTGGGTGGGCGACCGCTTTATATCTGTCAAAGCAAGGACATTCCATTGCAATTGCAGACAATTTCGCGCGACGGCAATGGGACCACGAACTTGGCGTTCAAACCCTGACCCCCATCCGCACTCTTTCCGACCGCATCAGGATCTGGCGGGATCTCTCCGGAGAGACCATCGACCTGTTCGTTGGCGATGTCACCGACTACGATTTTCTCTCCTCGCTGATCAAGGATTTCGAGCCGGAGGCCGTGGTTCATTTCGCTGAGCAACGGGCCGCTCCGTATTCCATGATTGACCGTAAACACGCAGTATTCACCCAGGTAAACAATGTTGTGGGAACGCTGAATCTTTTGTTTGCGCTGCGTGAGTTTCAACCCGACTCTCACCTCATCAAGCTCGGCACCATGGGTGAATACGGCACCCCCAACATTGATATCGAAGAGGGCTACATCACCATCGAGCACAATGGCCGGAAAGATACGGTTCCCTACCCTAAGCAGCCCGGCTCTTTCTACCATCTTTCCAAAGTGCACGACAGTCACAACATCATGTTCGCCTGCAAGGCATGGGGACTTCGCGCCACGGACCTCAACCAAGGCGTGGTGTATGGAACCATGACCGATGAAGTCGCCTTGGACGAAGCGCTCATCAACCGTTTCGACTACGACGAAGTCTTCGGCACCGTTCTCAATCGTTTCTGCGTCCAGGCAGCCATTGGATACCCGCTCACCGTGTATGGAAAAGGGGGCCAAACTCGCGGTTTTCTGGATATTCGCGACACCGTGCGTTGCATCGAGATTGCCTGTTTGAATCCGGCTGGTCGTGGTGAATGCCGGGTCTTTAATCAGTTCACCGAACAGTTTTCAGTTTTGGAGCTGGCACGAATGGTCCAGATTGCCGGGAAAAAGCTCGGTCTCTCCGTTGAAATCGATCATCTCCCCGATCCTCGCGTGGAAGCCGAGGATCACTACTACAACGCCAAACACTCCAAGTTGATCGAGCTTGGTTTGCAGCCCCATTTACTTTCCGACTCTCTGTTGGATTCGCTCATGAATGTTGCTTTGAAATATGCAGACCGGATCGATGAATCTGTGATGCTGCCGCGAATCAACTGGCGGCAACCCTTTAACGAGCGCCGATCCCATATCCATCCTGGACCCGCGCCTATGGTCGGAGCTCCATTTGAGATCGTGCAAGCATCTGGAAAGGACAACGGGAACCGTGGCTCTGCGAAGCACGCGCGCGGCGGTTTGAATAGGAAAATCGGAAGCTGACGCTTGGCGAGTTCTCAGCCCGCTGGCTCAGGCGTCACGGGCACAAGCCTGCCATCCCGGATAAAGTATTCGGCATCCCGCCAGCGAATACTTTTGCGCGTGAAGCTGGTCAGCCAAATGAATAAAGCCAGGGCATCCCATACCGGGATCAACCCCATCTTCTTCCATAGCGAATGTTGCTTGAGGCCCCAAATACCAACCATCCAAGTCATCGCAAATCGCAGCACAAGATACGCGCCCACGTACCCCAGCGCAATTCCTGCCGAAGGATGTATCGCAATCGCCGCTAAAGACCAGGGCAGGCCCTGAGTCAGAAGCAGGCCCAGATGGCCCATCGGCCGCAAGTGACGCATCACCACAATCCACCGCAGTCTTTTGTGAAATAAATCGCGGATGGACCCGTAATCAGGGACCGTCAAAATCGTGTAGGGGAGAAGTTGAACCTCGTAGCCCTGCTCGGCGATCAACCGGCCCACGAGTAGATCGTCGGCGGGGCGGTTTTTGATCGCCTCATAGCCGCCAAAACCCGCCAGCCGCGTACGAGTGGTGGCAATGGTCGGCCCCAACGCAAATTTCACTCCATCCAGCTGACGGGCGACCAGAACGCCGGCGTAGAAGTCGGAAAACATACCAATCGTCTGAAGATTGTCGGTGAGCGTTTTATCTTCGATCGACGCGTAAAAACAGGTGACGGCCCCCACTTTGTCATTCGCTAAAGGCGCAACCACTGTTCGCAAGTAGTCGGGACGCACCCGCACGTCGCTATCGCTGATAACCACAACCTCGTTTTGAGCTTCGCTGACAAGATGGGCCAACTTGAGCACTTTGTCGTTAGACCCGCTGGCGGGCGGAGCGATCACCACCCGAATGGGACGCTCCGGAAAATCATTCGCTAGCTTCCGCAGAACCGGAACAGCCGGATCGTCTTCGCTGCCCACACAGAAAAGCATCTCGTAATTGGGATAGTCCTGCCGGCAGAAGCTAGCGAAGTTTTCGTAGGCGTCCGGGTCCAGCCCGCGAATCGGCTTTAGATTACTCACCGGCGGAGTAAAAGCACGATCGTCTCCGCTTCGAATAGCAGTTCGGCGAAAAAATTGCCACGTACTGAACAACGCAATCACGTAATAAATAAATGGTATGGCAGCCAAGGCAAGCACCGCATACCGGACGGACGAACTCATAGGGAACCTCGCCCTCCCAGGAAAGACGACTCCAGCACCGCACTAAGGCATACAATCTCCTTCGCCCCAGTTACGCCGACAGCAAGCGTTACAGTGTTGATCGGCCTTTGCCGCGCTGTTTCTTGCCTCTCCAGTATCTCACTGGAGTGATTTCGCCCAACCCTTGTTGTTGCTGGAAAAGTGCTGGTGCCGGGAAGAGAATTTTATCGGAGCGGTTTTCCACAGCCTTCGTTCTGCGCAAGTTGCACATTTTTTTACTCTTATTTACGTAGAACTTTGCTACGTCACTTCTAATCCGGGCGCTTTTAATACTGGGTTTACTTCGATTCCCTAATGATCGCGTCCGCAGCGTTGCCGGCTACGACCCAGCTTGCCGACCCGGCCACGACGGCTTCATCCTCAAACCACAGGAATCCGAAGTCCTCGATGCACTCCGGAAAATCCGGCTTGATGATGATGTATCCCGGAATCACGGCACCCGGGATGTAACTATTGTCGGCGCGATTGTTGCTGTACGTCATCGTCTTCGAGACCGTACCGACTCCAGCTACATACGAAGTGCTGGATACCGGGTGCGTGCCGAGAATGTAGTTGACAGCGCGAAGTGTGTATTCGGGGCTCACCAGATCCGGAAACGTCTTGTGCAGGAAATACATTCGGATGGCCATGTCCACGACGGCGCCCGATCCGCCCCAGGTGCCGAGGCTCGGGGGCACGCCGAACGGGGTGGCGTCCAGCCGCTTGTCCAAACCCGCCATGTATGTCTTCACCGCTTCGCGCATTTGATCTTTCGCGCTCGCGTCCAGATAAGGCAATGCCCGGACTGCGGTCCAACCATGGAGGTCCATCTGCTGCGGGGTGATCATCTGAGGGAACAATTCCTTCAGACGGGACTTGTATGGCTCGGCACCATTCGTGGCGATGGTCAGTTCCAGAGCCGCAGCCCAGTCCAGTCCGACGCCAAATCCGCCACGGCCGAAGCCGGTCGGCGCAGCTGTTTGTGCGCTAGTGGTGCCAGAGCTGGTAGGAGCGCCCGAGTTGGCCCCTGGCTTACGACCGCCTTGAGCGCCAGAGACTACACCCTGAGACGCAGCCAGTACACCACCTGCGGGGGCACCTGCCGGAGCGTTTCCGTTTAAGCCGCCGCCGGTCGGATACTGCGTTGGGTGAGCCTTCGCGTCCTTCCATGCTTTGATCGCGGTCTCGAGGCAGTCTTTCGCTAATCTGTCGTCCCAGCCTTTCAGCGTATCCGCCGCTGCAGCCAGCGCCGCAATGGCATTCCACTGGAAATACGGATTGTTCGTCGTGAAGATCCAGCGATCGTCCGGCTTGCCGGAGTAGTCGCCCTTGGTTTCGTTCGGGCCGAGCTTCGGGTCGTAAATGCGGCCGTCGGTCTTCGACGCTCCGTCGCCCACCTGTGTGTACTGGCGCAGATCTGGCTCGTGAGTGCCACGGATGGCGTGGCCGATGTTGTGAAACTGCGCCAGGATGAGCAGTGCGCCGTGCTTGACTTGCTGCACAGTATCCGGCACGCCATCGGGACGGTGCATCTCAACTTCACGGGCGGCTTCATCCACCGTAAGCTCGTCGTACTTGAGATTGAATTCGCGATACGCCAGAGCGAGGCTCTGAATCACGCTCAGCTGCGCAGGCTCCTCGAGGTCGAAGTCGCCGGCATCATACCAGCCGCCCACGTTCATCCCAGGGATGTGATCGCCGCCTTTGTACTTCCCGTCCGTTGCTGTGACCTGGTTCCAGCCGTCGAATTGCTCCCCAACGACGGGCGCCATACGGCCATCATCCAGGTGCGAAGCGCCATGCCACACGCGGTAGCCTTCGCGAACGGAAACGTGATCCATCTGCGCGGCAAGGTGATGATCCAGGCTGTCCTGCCAGATGTTCGCGTAAGCGTCCTTTGCGATGGGGAAGGACGCCGTACGCTGGCCTCCATACTCGATGACATAGAGCCCGGGATCATTCACGGGGGTGAAGTCGAATTTCGAGTAGACGTAGCGCAGCCACGGTGTTGCAGGCGTGATCGGACCTTCGAACACCTGCTTGTAAGATCCATCTTCAATCAGGCGCAGCACTCGGGCAGTCTTCGGGGCGTCGTACTTCGGGTCAAGTTCGAGCACCGCCACCTTTGAGAAGCCCGGCGCATAACCGACTTGGCTGTTCGCGATCATCGGCGGCCGCGTCCAGTTCGGAATCACATCCGGCCGGATGTGCCAGACGATGGCGCCGGTGGTCTTGCCCGAAGGGATCAGCGAACGCAACACGAACCAACCGTTCTGCGCGCGGTCGCGTCCATCGAACAGCATGAGGTTGGCCGTATCCGATACTACATTCACCCGGGCCAGCGCGTCGTCGACCCCCAAGGTGATGCTCGTGCCCTCGGTGAACGGCAGCGGCTGAGTGTATCCCTTGGCCTTATCCCAGTCCTCCAGGTAGTACACCTTTTTCGGTTCATCCGGCAGGGGCGAAACCTTCGTCATCGGATCGTTAGGCGTACGCGGGAAGATGCCGGCTTTGGTTTCGTCCACCAGGTAAGCCTTGCCCATGTAGATCGAGGGCAGGAACTCCAGGTTGAAGCCCGCCCGCCCCGCCAGTTTCTGCGGTAGAGGCTTGTCGAGATTGATGCTCACCTCCACGCCGCCTGGCTCCGCCGCCACTTCCAGTGTGTAACTGAAGTCGAAGGTCGGAAAAGCGAGGTCGGCGGTGAGCCGGTTGTTCGTTTTGTCGGGATGGCGACCTTTGAGGGTTGCCACCAGGTCCCACTGCTCCGGCGTTGGCATCAGGCGCACGTCGCCGTTGGTGGCGATGCGCTGGCCGTGGAGAATCATCTCCATGGCCGTATTCTTTTGGTCCACAAAAACGGGATGGTACGTGCTGTCATAGAGAAAAACGCTGAAACCTTGAGTATCGAGGTAATTCTTGTCGGTCACCTTCATGGCAAAATCGGCGCCGGACAGGCCTGGGGCCGAGATCAATACCAACGAGAGCAATGCCAACAGGAGACAAACTCTGATTCGCGTGAACATAGATTGGGATTGATACTGCTCCTTTGCCCCAACATGATATGACATGCGCACTGTCTGGGCGCCGTTTGTTCCCAAGGCGCGTAGATTTCTGAGCGGGGTAGTTAAACGATGAGCGGCCCAGCAATCGAAGCTGGTGAGATTGGAGTCGGCGGCAGCGTAGGTCCATCGTTCTGGTCGGGCGCGGCTTCAGATCCTTACGAAAGCTAACGACTTGTCGTTCCCTACTCGATGCCTTGACCTGTGGCTCTTATGTCGCTCCAATCTATTCGATGACTGCAAGCCAAACGGAATAAGGGGGCAATCTCATAGAGCCGAGGTTCGTGGGCGTCGCGAATCCTGGGCTCGCAAGGAGCGTCCGCAGAACGCTGTTCTTCAGTCCTGCGTCCCCCAATTGGATATTGGCAATTTGCGGTTTCGCGGTCATATTCATTACCACGAGGACGGGCTTAGCACCAACCGGGGTGGTCCGTATAAAGCTAAGCACATTGGCATTGTTCTCATCGACGATCGCAATGCCGCCATCTCGCATTGCGGGAAATGAGCGACGAAGTGCAATGAGCGCTTTGTAACGCTCACCGGACTGTAGCATCGATGCCATTCCTTTTTTGCCGTTGCGCCATCGACTTAGTACGTGCCTTCCTCTGGTTTGATCTTGTGATTCTTGCCGTAGGACGGTAAGAGAGCGACAGGATACGGTCGGTCTACGACCCAAGTCATCTGGATTCAAAGTGCTGGTGCCGGGAGGGGGATTTTCTTGAATCCGTTTCCCGCCGCCAATGGTATCAGCAAGATGCAGTGTTTTGCGTAACTTGAGCCTTTTCGTGCCTCTGCTACGTCCGATCTGACACCTTCTGGAGAGGAAAAACGGTAGGAAACGGTAGGGAAAATTCCAACAAAAACCTCAGCGACACCTACGCTGGGGACTTCGCCGCGGCCCGCGCCTTTAGACCCTCAGGCTAGACCATTCCCCGACTTTCGTGACGCGCACACTCCCATCCGGCTGCCCACGTACCGAGACCTTATCCAACCGCGCAGCCGCGTACAAGCCGGAGCGGAATCGGTTGCGGCTCCTCTCGTCCGTACCAACGCCCGGAACGTCGAAGTGCTGACCGATTTTCAGTCTGTGAACACGGTCGGCAATCTTGCGGGATTTGCGCGGTTGCTCGACGCGTGGACGGAGATAGGAGTGTCGGAGTGCGATGCAGTTTTTGTTGCCGCATGAGGCATCGACAACTTGCTCGGCGGGGACGGAGCCGTGGGCGTCAATCCAGTTGCGCCGCCGCCGACCGTATGCGGTTGAAGGGTGGGCGATCTCCTCGCAGTCTCCGTGTAGCTTTGTTGGTGAGAACTTTCCCATCGCGAACCGAGGTGCCTTCTTACGCGGACTTCTTTTGAGCAGCCTTCACCTTCGCCCACCGCGCTCGCTGGGCTGCGGCAATCTTCCTGCGAGCGGCGGCTGACATCGTTTTCTTCTTTGGCATCCTGACGACGTTTTGCTTCTTCCCTCGCACCTTTGCCCATCGTGCTCTCTGGGCAGCCGCGATCCTCGCCCTTGCTGCCGCTGACAAACGGCTCCGAGTTCCTTTCCGTTTGCCGTATGAACCGCCATTGAGCGCAGTGAGTGCCGCGTCCAGTTGTTCGACAGTTCGCGCAGCCTGATCCCGCTCTTTCCGCAACTGCTGGACAACACCAGCCAAGTTCATGTGATCCCCCTCGCCGGGGATTGTATCAAGAGCGCCGAAAGTGGTTGATGATTCGGGGAGGAAGTGCAGTTCAGTTCACCGTCGCTCCGCCGCAGCACTTTTTGTATTTCAGGCTCACGGACGAGGGGCGGGTGTTAGCGCTACAATTCCAACAATAGCTCGTGATCGCAATCGAGCGGGAGGCCCCCATGCCCGTATACGACTACGTTTGCAACGATTGTCACAAAACCTTCGAATTGATTCTCACACTCAAGGAACACGAAGTAGACGCGAAATGCCCCAAGTGCGGCAGCAAGAATGTTGAGCAAGAAGTGACTGCTTTTTATGCCGTGACCGAAAAGAAGAGTTAGGACGGAAATAACCAACCGGTGAGGTGTGGCGAAGTTGGTGGGCTCTGTGCGCCACCGGGATTCTAGTTGCAGGTGACCCGCATACCCGCTGACTTGAATCCGTTTTCTGCTCTCGCCCGCAGCGATCACACCTGCGCTTCATGCCCCCACTCCCACGGGCGTCACACAAGATTCATTCGTACCCGATGGTAAACATTGTTCTCAGACACGCGAGAGCGGCTTGCCGAGTACCTGCTCCACATCTCTGACCTTGCCTTCAAGACGGCCAGTTGCGCCTGTCCGATCATCGATGGTGATGCTGGTGAGCACCCGAGGTGCCAACTCCAGCATGCGGCGGTGACAGCGGAGAATTACGTCCATAACGCGATCTGAATCTCCTTCGATGGTGGTGTGCATGGCTCCCAGCTTGTAGGAAAGGCCAGATTCATCGACAATTTTCAGGGCTTCGGCTACCAAGTTTTTAACGCCACCTGTGACGCCCATAGGAACTACTGCGAAGTCCGCTAGCATAAAGCTTCCTCCCATCAACTGATTCTCAAAGAAAATTTGGGTGGCATTTCCAAATGTTCTTGGCAACGGTTATGATACCTCCCTCGATTGGCTGGCGGTTTTCGATTCGACGGCACTTCCCTCTGTGCCCCTCTTGCCCTTTAGACTATCCAGCAATCCCGAATACCGTCTTTGCGGTCGGTCGTTGCGGACGGCGATTCCCAGCGCCTTCTTCTGCCCGATGAGCACGAGCAGCCGCTTGCCCCGCGTGATTCCCGTGTAGATCAGGTTGCGCTGGAGCAGCATGTAGTGCTGCGTGGCAAGCGGGATCACGACTGCCGGGAACTCCGATCCCTGTGACTTGTGAATCGTGATCGCGTACGCCAGCGAAATTTCGTCCAATTCCCCGAAGTCGTACTTGACCAGTCGGTCGTCGAAGCGCACCGCGACCTGCTGCTCGACCATGTCGATTCGCTCGACAATCCCCACGTCGCCGTTGAACACGTCCTTGTCGTAGTCGTTCTCGGTCTGAATCACTTTGTCGCCGATCTGGAAACGCCATCCGAACCGCTCCACGGCGGGCTGACCGGGTCGGGTCGGGTTCAATACCTTCTGTAAGGCTGTGTTCAGTTCGCGCACGCCTAGCGATCCGCGGTTCATCGGACAAAGAACCTGAACGTCGCGGATCGGGTCTAACCCGAATCGTTCTGGAATCCGCTCCTGTACCAGCTTGACCAGTGTCGCAACGATCTTCTCCGGCTCATCTCGCTCGACAAAATGGAAGTCGGAATTCGGGTCTGCTCCGCGCATGTCCGGCATCTGTCCCCGGCGAATCCGGTGTGCGTTCGTGATAATCCGGCTGTCGGCGGCCTGCCGGAACACTTCCGTGAGCCGCACGCTCGGCACCATGCCGCTTTCGATCAGATCGTGGAGAACTGTCCCCGGTCCCACGGACGGAAGCTGATCCACGTCGCCGACCAGAATGAGTCCGGAGCGGTTGGGAACCGCCCGGACAAGGGAGTGCATCAGAGGTACGTCCACCATCGAGGTCTCATCGACGACCAGAAGCCCGCAGGCAAGCGTGTTGGACTCGTTGCGCGTGAAGCGCCCGGTTCCGGGGTCGATTTCCAGCAGGCGGTGGATCGTCTTCGCTTCCAAGCCCGTGGTCTCGGAGAGCCGCTTCGCCGCCCGTCCGGTCGGGGCGCACAGCAAGCACTTCACGCCCTTGGCGCGGAGAATCATCAGGATTGAGTTCACGAGCGTCGTCTTGCCCACGCCCGGCCCTCCGGTAATGACCACGACTCGGTTTGCGAGGACTGTCTTTAGTGCCTCCCGCTGGCTGGGAGCGAGCGTCTTCCCAGTTTGGCCCTCGCACCATCTGACCGCCTTATCGAAGTCGATTGGCGGATAGAGGGGTGCCATCCCTGCTAGAGACTTGATTTTTGCCGCGATGCCTTCTTCCGCCTTTCTCAAGTGGGGCAGGAAGATCAGCGGCTCGCCGACGATTTCCTCCAGCACCAGAGACCCACTGGTGAGCATCTGCGACAGGGCTTGCTCGACTGTGGCTTCCGGCACTTCCAGCAGCTTCGCCGCCGCGAGCTTTAGCTTCTCAAGCGGCAGGGCACAGTGTCCGTCCGAGGTCGCCTCCAGCAGCACATGGTCGATGCCTGCCCTCGCACGGTTGATCGAGTCTTTGGGAATCCCGACCTTCTGGGCGATCTGGTCGGCGGTCGCGAAGCCGATCCCGTAGATGTCCTTTGCCAGTGTGTATGGGTTCTCGCGCACCTTCTCAATCGCCTGCTCCCCGTAGGTCTTGAATATCCGCACCGCCCGGCTGGTGCTCACGCCGTGGCTGTGCAGGAACAGCATGATTTCGCGGACTTGCCGTGCCTCCTGCCATGCGCGGGCGATTCGCTCCCGGCGCTTGGGGCCGATCCCGTCCACAGATTGCAGTTCGGCGGGGCGTTTCTCGATTACGGCGAGAACCTCGGCTCCGAAGCGCCCGACCAGCTTCTTCGCCAGAACAGGGCCGATCCCCTTTACCAAGCCGCTGCCGAGGTATCGCTCGATCCCTTCGGCAGTGGTTGGCGGCACGGTCTTCATGGTCGTAGCCTTGAATTGAAGGCCGTGTTCTTTGTCCCTGACCCACCAGCCCTCCGCGCTCAGCCATTCCCCTGCGGTCACCGAAGGCAGCGACCCGACGACCGTTGTCTCCTCCCGCTGCCCGCGTGCTTTCACGCGCAGGACACAGAAGCCGCTTTCGTCGTTATGGAAAGTGACCCGCTCGATTACACCGGAGATTTCCTCGGTCGCGGGTCTGCGTTCAGGGATTGCGGCGTTCATCGGGGCTTCATTTTCGCACGGATCGCGGGATGGTATCGTTCGGATGTAATCCCATCAATCATGCGACCGCTATCCCAGATGCGGCGGTGACGAAATGGCGACCCAGATGAACTTCAAGCTTCACGCAACCTTGAATAAAGAGTAGGGAGTGAGCGGGTCATGCCGGTGCCGACCGTTTCTGGTAGACGAAAAGGTTCAACATCATCTCAGGAGCGATACGGTTTTGAGAGCGCAGTTTATCGTTTCTTAGAGACCTGCTCTGGTGGCACATTCGTTGTTTAGAGGGCAGGAGAAGCGTACGATCCGGGACAGAGGTCTAAATCGGAAATTCCGGCTCAGGAGGTGGTTATGAAACTTTCAGTCGTAGTGGGTTTGATGCTCTGTAGCGTGCTTTTGTTTGCTCAGGGCGTTAAGGCCCAAGAAGCTCCCAAAGTTCACAGCATGACCGGCTGTTTGAACGCTGGACCCACACCCGGTTCTTACATGCTCACCGATCTGGCAAAGGGACCGAAGACGGTGGGAATTGTGTCCTCGACTGCGAATCTAGCGCCACACGTCGGCCATAAGGTGGAACTCACCGGCACGGCAGTTTCCGAGGAAGAAGCGATGAAGGAAAACAAGGACGTGCCGAAGGCCCCTCACTACATGAAGGTGACCGCGATGAAACATATCTCAGCCACCTGCCCTTAAGAGCAACCTCAATTTTTCGAGACTCCTTGAGTCAACCATGCGGTATCTGGCGAAGGCGAGGAGTCATGAGGTCCGGACGAAAGTGGATGCCATCTGGGGCAGTAAGAAGTTGAAATCCGCCGCTGGAGTGGCAAGAGACGATCAGGGCTGAACCGCCACTGTGCGCCCACGCGATTGGCTTCGGATGACTTGCAGAAAGCCCCTTCTGCTTGGGATTTGCCTGCCGGAGGGGGCTTGGGTCGGATGGGGCGTTTCAGAGGTGCAGGCAGCCTTTGTGACCAGCCCAGCGACGGTATGCTCACGTAGCAGCATTGGTCTTCACTTCCTTAAATGAACCAAGGCGTTTTTTCCAAAACATGATGTAGCCTGAAGGTTGGCTGTTGCTGCCGCAGGAAGGCAGAAGTCAGGTAGGCGATGTCCCCCGCGTACTTGGTAGTGATAGGCTCTCCACAAAGCGAATCGGTCGAAGCCCAATTCAATTTGGTCAAACTCAGGATTTGAAACGCAAGAGCGCGAAGATCATATTCTTGGCGTATTTTGCCGTTCGCCTCTTCTGTATGGATATTAACTTCAAGCGTCACAGGTGTGCCGAGTGATCGTCGGTATGGGTTGTATCCCGTCGTTGAGATATAAATCTGGCGCGGAGAAGTAACCACATATGCTCCCCGACTCATACTACCGTCACCTTCGATTGCTCGGTCGTAAAATCGAACGTTGTGTTGCGTGTTGATCGACACGAATGAATACGTTCCCTTGGGTCGCACAGCCCGCGCCGCTTCAAGAATCGCTTTTCGATCATCCCGAGAAAATTTCGCGGAGTAGTGGAAATAGATCGAGGGCGTCTCCGAAAGGGACAGTTGTTCGAGTGTTAGTTTGACAAGCTGGTAAAAATACTTGGTTTTCTCCTCATACGGGAATGCCTCGCTGTTCGCGGAATAGAAGCCCCATCGTCCGTAAGCGTTGAAGACATTCGCATACCCCATCATCCGCATGGAGCCGTGCTTGCTGCTCTGTGTGTAGGAGAGCCCGACAAAAAAATCGGCGTCCGGCATTCGATCCGGCAGAACCCACGGCACGACGCCGCATTTCGCGATGATGTTCAAAGCCAGATTCAAGTCCTTCCAATCTGGATTGAGCAAGGTGGGCAAGTCCACCATCTGACAGGGAATTCCGGCTTCAAGCATCAAACGCTTTAGGCGGTAGTACGGCGAGTTCTCATCGTCGAGAGAGTAACCCTGCTCAGGAGCGTAGATTAAGAACAATCGGTTTAGGGCAGCGTTGCCAAGCCAGTCGGGATGCTCCGACAACACCCTCCCGCATTCTGCGTGAAGTGACAGAACGTCTGCCGCCGCCACAATAGAACTGTAGGTAAACCGTGTGCTGAACGTCCTTTCAGCCCCCTTGTATTTGTATTTGCCAGATTTGAGTCTCTCGATAAGCGCCGCCATCTGCACCCGATTATCGGCGGTGCAAATGGGCACGAGTTCCACACCATGCGGTTCCGTATCGTATGCGCCAAAACGCGTGATTCCATCGCGTATGTTGGGTGACTCCTGCTGATGATGAAATTCGACCGCAGGCTCAGGAATACTTTCAGCGTGTAACGCGCTGACGGACTCAGGATTTCGTGAAATTGCAGCAGCCGTGGGTTGGAGTGTCACGAAAACGTTCTTCGCCACAGTGATTGGGAAGACCGACCGCGAGAGTTCGTCGGCTATTGCTTGGCTCTTAGCCGCCCTCGTCCGCGAAGCGTTCGGCTCAGATGCCAAACTGGATTGTTTTATTGCTTTGCCTAAATCGAATCGGATCGAGTGTTGGCGAAGCAGTGCATCTAGAACCCCGATACGCAGATTTGGAATTACCTTATCGCTGGGAACAGTTTCAACGCGATCAAAGTCAAAGAAATGCACGTCTGTCCATTCGGGCTGTACTGAGCGAATACGACCATGCTGCCAACCCTGCCAGTTCGCAACTGCGGTTCTCCCGACTAAACTTTCCGCCGAAATGTCCCTGAGCAGTTCGTTGACATTGCGAACATTTTTCACTTCTAACGAGTAGTCAATCGCGAGGTAGAGCAGACTCCAATATTCTCGCACCTGAAACGAGTAGGCAGGATAGAAGCGAAGAAAGGGCGCGACATCTCGCGGCACGGGCAACTCAGTGCCCCGCTTGTGTGCTCCAACGCGGAAGCCGGGTCTGTCCAGAAACCAACCATGTGACTGAAGCGACTCGCGAAGCGCGAATGAAATATCCTTTTTCAGCTGACCGAGTTCGTTCACACTGAGAGATTGAACGTTGGCAAGTTTCAAGGGGAATAGGTTAGTGAACTCAGTCCCCTGTTCACTCGTAGCGGAAGAACGAAGCAGCGCTTCCCGCTCTGCGGAATTGTTGAAGAGCGTTACGTGGGTCTGGAATGCGGTAACGTGGAACCGGGGCGCAGGCAGACCCATGTTCTGCATTTCATCTCGCATCCGCCGCGTACCTTCACTGAGCGCCCGGACGAACTCAGCGCCACTCTCGTCACGCATCATTTTCAGCCAATTGAGCAGCTTGGGGTTGCGTGGAACGTGATCGAGCGTAACGTCAGCTAGCGAGAAATCCTTCGGCACATCACGTTCGCGTTGCAACACGCGTCCGGGGTTGGCAACGGTAAAGGCATCAGAGAACTTCTTGCATTCGATTGGCAATTGCACTGCGTATTCCCGATGCGCCACCGCGTTAACGATAGCTTCATCCACCGCCACCAAAGGAAATTCTGGTTCTTCTGAAAACCCGCCAGCAACGTTCCTCTTTTGATACTTCTTGAAGAACCCAGACTCCCGAAAGTAAGCCCGAATATTGCGAATCTGCTGTGGAATGGAACCAGTGAAGGGCTTGTCTAAGCTTACGAGTGCGGACTCTCCAGACTTACCTGAGATCGTTTCGTATCTGAGAAGCCGAACGTGCGCCGCAGGCAGGAGCCTTTGTGGGTTGGCTGCAAAGAAAAGAAAGCCAGCATTATTGAAATTGAAAGTCTTGCCATCGGGAATCAGTGCGCCAGCCTGAAACAAAAGCTCTTCGTCGCTGTATGAGTACCGCGCATCGGAATGATAGACCTTTCTGAATTCCGCCAAAAGGTGCAGGTCAACGTCGCGGACATCAAACGGGCAACAATACTGGTCTTCATAGCTTGTGATTTTCTTGTCGCGCCGCAGTTGATCTTTCTGGTCTGTTGTGAGCAGGATGTAGCTCTCGCAGTCAATGAGTCACGAACGTATAGATTTCTCACCACCGTGCCTCGGATGAACTCGACGGCAGAACGTGAACAGAATCAACGACGCAAGCTGGCGGCAGCACAGAGCCTCTGTCACCAGGGGCGTCATCCCCAAGGCGGGGGGCGCGAGTCGGTTCCGGGCGAGGACGTCAGCGCAAGGCGAGCACATCCTGCACGCTGAAGCAGCGCTCTATCGGGCAGGTATTGCATTCCTACAACTCCCTTGGCAAATGAATCGGTACGCCAGCAGCAAGTTCATGGTCTCGGACGTTGCAGGCGCAAGAGTCTGCTTGCTGGACGCGGGCTTTCGGAAGACTTCCCGCTCTCCCCTATTGCTGATTGACGGTCAGACGATGAGACCAATCCAACTGTACCAAGACAAACAGAATCCCCAAGGGCTAGGCGAACTAAGGAGGACTCCGACCGAATGAAAACCGCAGCCATTTACGTCCGCGTCAGCACCGCCGACCAGCACGTCGAGTCACAGCTTTACGATCTCCGTGAGCTTGCTGTGCAGCGTGGCTTAGATGTCGTGCAGGAGTATCGAGACAGCGGGGTCTCAGGGAAAAGAGCGAGACGTCCGGGGCTGGATGCCCTCATCGCGGATGCACGGCAGAAGAAATTCTCTGTGGTGCTCGTTGCTGCGTTCGACCGAGTCGCGAGAAGCGTCAAGCACTTCCTCCAAGTCATGGACGAGTTCGACAGTCTCGGCATCGTTTTCATCTCGCGGCGAGAGAACGTGGATACCAGCGGGCCTATGGGACGGCTCTTTCTAACGCTGATTGGCTCGATTGCCGAACTGGAGTCGGACTTGATCCGCGAACGTGTGTTGGCTGGCATGCGAAGGGCGAAGCTCGACGGGGTGCGAATCGGACGCGCACCAATGAACTTGGATCGTGCTGCCATCGTCCGCGACCGACTCAGCGGAATGAGTCTGACGACTGTTGCCAAAAAGTGGGGAATTTCCCGCAGCCTAGTTTGCAAGTTAGTAAAGCGTGCGGGGGCTGCGCGCACTTCGCGCTGGCTAAGCTTGAACAGCAGTTGGAATATCGTCTGTTCCTCTGCACCCAGAATGTGGACGATCTTCACGAGCAGGCAGGGTCGAAGCGCGTCGTCCACATGCACGGCGAACTCTTCAAGAGCCGCTGCGACAGGTGCAGCCGAATGCCATTTCGCGACGCCAACACCTACGATCCTCCAGCCGAGATTCCCCGGTGCGACTGCGGGGGTCGCATTCGACCGCACATCTGCTGGTTCGGTGAAGTGCCGTTCGACTTGGACAAGATTTTTCATGCACTCGATGCATGCACGGTGTTCATGGCGATAGGAACGTCAGGCGTGGTCGAGCCCGCAGCAAGTTTCGTTGCACATGCGGGTAGTCGCGCCCGAACCATCTACGTAGGAGCGGAAGAACCTACGAACGCATCCGCGTTCACCGAATGCCATTTGGGGAAAGCGAGCGAGATGTTGCCGAACCTGCTTGGCGCATCTTGCGTATGACCGTCATTGCAGCTTCTCGTACTCGGCTTTGGCTTCCTTCAGGATGGCGATGTCGGGGGCGGCGTCTTTCCAGACGCGATCACCATTCCCCCCGCTGCGCTGGCCTGCTCCTTCCATCGTTGAACGTTCACGCCGATCACGAGGAGCCACAGCATAAGCAATCCTCCGCGTTCATCCGCGTTTTGGATCGCCAGTCGCCACTGCCGAGCATGCCACGATTCCGTGCAGCGGCGGTGGGGATTCGAAGGAGCTAACTGAGTTGTAGAACCGTTCACGGCCTCTGTAACCAACCTACAACGCGATCCAGCAATCCTGAGTGCGCTAAAGGACGATACGTGAGTTGCCATGCAGCCGTGAGGAGTACTCCCCAGATTGTCGTGCGGTGAAGAGACCGCCGTGTCCACAAATCATAGCCGACGAGGAAGGCGACGAACGAATCAAGGACAATGAAAAACGCGGCGGTGCTCTCCATAAAGTGATAAGGCCAGCGCGTAATTGCAGGCCCTAGAATGATACAGGTCGCAAGCAGCATCAGCCGCTTGTGTGCAGCCGCGTCTCTACGAGCCAGAAACGCGGAAAGAACCAGCCCCGCAAACATACATAGTGTCAAGGCGTCCACCACCAAAATGATTCGCAGCAGGGCAGGGGGCACGAACTGCCTCCGCACGGCAGCGACCAGCGTGGCGAAGCCCACGACAACCATAAGCGGAGCAACAAACATGCCGAGAACTCCCAGTCGCGTGTGCCAGCGCACCCGCCCAACGGAGACGAGTGCCACTTGCACTGCCAAGAGTAAAATCCAGCTTGTAAACAGCGCCGCGTGAACGTGAACCAGCCAGCTCGGTAGTTTCGCTGCGAGACCGCCAGCCAGAAAGTAGGTGTGGGCGAAGCCAATGAAAACCGCGACGATTATTAGCGCGGTCAGGGCGCAAAAGAAAACGTCTTCGGTACGTCTTTGAACGGGAAGGCGTGCTGGGGTCGTCGGAGCGACGTCTGTAGCCATATATTTTCCGTCATTAATTCGGCAGACGTATGGAAAGCCCTAAGACATCGAGCCATAGGTTATCACAGTGATTTACCGAAGAGACCCAGCCACCTGTTCGGAAGTATCGTCAGTGCAGGTGTGGCAAAAGAGTAGCCGCAACGGCTGCTCCAGCAACAAGATGCTTCGCATCGATTGTCCCTACGGCAACACCTCGTGAATAACTGGCGCTTAAATTGCGACAGGCTCAATTGCAATAGAATCAACCACTGGTCAAAAAGGCTTTCGCCAGACCGCCCGCAAGCAGATGAATCCATTGGGCTGGAATTTCGAATGTTGCTGGTTCGCCCGGTATACCTTTTGACCACTCGAAACCGATTCTCACTGGGGCAGCCCAATGCGGCGCACGAGTTCTTCAAATCGCGGATCGGATCGGATGTTGTCCCACGTCGGGTCTACTCGGATAGTGGTCACAAAACCCGAACGCTCATCGATCGCCTTGCTGAGCCACGCTAGAGCCTGATTCTTGTCGCCAAGAAACGAGTAACCTGCGGCAACCCTAAAAGGATCGTAATTTCCAGCGGAAGAGTCTTGTCCAATCTGAATCATCGTTCGCAGCGCCGCTTGGAAACCCCTACGTTTGTAGCTCTCCCCTATTGTGCTTGCTTGTCGCGCCCTGCCTTCCAATTTAAATTGTTGCTGTAATGCTGCAACCGCTTCGCCATACATCGATTTTGCGACGTACACGTGAAAGAGGTTGAAGTAAGCGATTGGGGAGTTCGGGCTGATCTCTAACGACTTTTGCCACTGTTCCAAGGACTTGTCGTAGTCTCGCTGAAAGTAATAAGTCACACCCAGTAGATTGATAGGGCCTATCGAGAGGGGGTCTAGTTCGTGGGCAAGTGCCAATTCTCGAACCGAATCATTAAATCTGCCGATTTGAGCTAAATAAGCTCCATAAGACATATGGGCTTCAGAGAGGTTGGGATTCAGTTCAATAGCACGCAGCCACTCTGGCAGAGCGGCTGCAAAGTTCCACGTGCTAGATAACGCGTCCCCGAAAGCCACATGGGCTTCGGCCAAAGTGTCATCCAGATCAATTGCTCGCTTTGCTGCCGCGATGGCCTTTGGGTTTGCCTCCTCGGCGGGTAAGTAGTGAAAAGCTCCCAGCAGCGAATATGTCCCCGCCAGTTCCGCATATGCCGCAGCAAAGGTCGAGTCTTTATCAATGGCCTGTTGGAAAAGGCTAATGGCATCCTTGAGGCTGTCTATCGTCATGTTATCCGCAGAGTGGCGGCCTCTGACGTACAGGGCGTAAGCTTCTGGATTCTGTGTTCCCTGCTTGAGCAATCTCTGCTGCTGTTCGCTGGACAGCCTGAGCCGGAGCTTTTCCGTGATTGTTCGAGCCAGTTCTGCCTGAAGCGGCAGGATGTCGGAGACTTTCCGGCGGTATTCCTCTCCCCAGACGTGGCTGTTGTCGCTCGCCCTGACCAGTTCCTCGCTCAAGAAGAGATTGTCGCCCTGCTCTACTAGCCTTCCCGTGAGCACACCTTTGACTCTGAGTTCTCGGCCGACGACTTGGGGATCAATTTCACGACCCTTGTAGTGGAAAACAGAACTCCGCGACATCACCTTGAGATTGGGAACCTGCGAAAGACTATCGATGAGGCTATCGGTAATGCCATCACCGAGGAACTGGGCATTCTGATCGCTGCTGTTGGCGACGACTGGCAAGACTGCCACTGAATCAATCGGGCTGTCTTTGCCAGCGTGCTTGTTAGAATAAAAAAAAGCCGCGCCGATCGCCAACGCAACAAGCAGACAAGAAACGGCTCCGCTGATGACAACCTTGCCACGCCACCACGGTGTTTTCGTCGCCTCGGAGTCGGTACCACGGATCGTCGTAGTTTTCCCCGTTTCAGTATCCCGCTTCAAACGTTGTAGGTCGGTACGAATGTCGGAGGCGTGCTGGTAGCGAACATCGCGATCCTTCTCCAGTGCCTTGTCGATGATCCGTTCCATCTCTGATGGAACGTCCGGGTTTAGACGCACGGTAGAAGAAGGCGCTCGGTTCAAAATCGAATCGAAGATCACAGCGCTGGTGTCACCTCGGAATGGCTGCATCCCGGTACACATCTCATACAGGACTGCCCCAAAGGAAAACAGGTCACTGCGAGCATCAAGTTCTTTGCCCTTGACCTGTTCGGGAGACATATAGGCGACCGTGCCTAGCGTCGAACCGGGGCTGGTAAGATTCTCCTCCGAGCCGATGGTCGGGGCGCTCATGGCAACGCTCCCCGGCTTCAGGGTGACTTTCGCCAGCCCGAAATCGAGAATCTTCGCCTGCCCTCGATTCGTGACGAAGATGTTCGCGGGCTTGATGTCTCGATGGACGATGCCTTTCGAGTGTGCCGCGTCGAGAGCGTCGGCGATCTGGATGCCCAGATCAAGCACCGCCTCGATCTCCAGCGGCTTGCCAGCGATCCGGTGCCGGAGCGTTTGCCCCTCCAGCAGTTCCATAGCGATGAAGGTTCGCCCATCGGACTCGTCAATTTCGTAGATGGTGCAGATGTTCGGGTGGTTCAAAGAGGACGCAGCCTTGGCTTCGCGCTGGAAACGGCTGAGGGCTTGTGCGTCGTGGGCGAGTTCGTCGGGCAGGAATTTGAGGGCGACGTGGCGACCGAGCTTCAGGTCTTCCGCCTCATACACAACGCCCATGCCCCCGCCGCCGATCCTGCTGAGGATACGGTAATGGGAAACCGTCTGCCCCACGGGTTCGGACGAAGTGGACACTGGGGGGAATGTTACGGGGGAAGGTTGGAGAGGGTCAAATGTATGGATGCATCCCAACAGAAGTCGCCAAAGTTTCATCACATCTGTAGGATCATTCACAACGCATTGACATCACTTTGCAGGAACCGAAATGAAAATGATTCACATGCTCTGTTGCTCACTGATACTAGTCGCCGCTGGCTTCGCCCAGCGATCCTCCCCGGAAGCCCACGCGCTGATTGGTACGTGGAGAGTTGTGGAATTTGCCGATCTCGACAAGGACGGGAAATGGCAGTATTGGTTCGGTGAACATCCACGAGGATACTTCGTTTATGACGCAACCGGGCACGTGCATATTCAGATCATGAGGGTTCCGCCGCTGGCACCTTTTCCAGAAGCGAAATCCGACGACGGTAAGCTGCCCTCTGCCGAGCATGCGCTTGCCGCCTACAATGCCTATTTCGCTTACTTCGGCACGTACACCGTGGACGGAAAGAAGCATCTGGTGACTCATCACGTCGAAGGTAGCTTAGCGCCGGATTACACCGATACTGACCAACCGCGCCCCTTCAAATTGGAGGGCGACCGATTGGAGATCACCGATGGCAAGACGTGGCGACGGGTGCTGGAGCGAGTGCGCTGATGTTGCGTTCCCGTTTGACCGTTGCCGTGCTGATGTTGGATATTGAGACGGAATGGACGTTGAACGCATCATTGACGACATCGAGCAGCTACAGGAAATGTTCGAAGCGCCGGACATTAGACCCCTCAGCGCAAGCGACCTCGCGGCTGCGAACCGCAGGCACGACGAGATGCTCGCCCATAGCCCTTGGTTCCGGTTGTGGCAGCGGTATGGCGTCTGTTGCCGACCTGAAGCCGAAGACGGCCCTCGGATTCAGAGTTAAGCGCCGCCTTCTCGATTCTCCCATTTCTGACAAAATCACAACGACTCTCGCTCCCAGCCCTTCTTGACTTCGGCTCTACTGGCAGCTTAAATCCAGCCATGCCCCTGCTGACCATGGCCGATTCGTTCTACATTGGAGTGCAAGTGTAATGCCCTGATAGCGTCAGTTGATGGAAAGGGTGCCCTCTCGGGTTAGAGTGCTAGGGATATGCGGTTCTCGCTGCAACTGGCACACTGATAATCACATGATCTACAGGGTCTTGAGGAATGCGATAAGAGCTCTGCGATCTTCCGCGGACAGGTCCAATCCGAAAGGGTGTCCCTTAACAGCATACGTCTTCATGCCGTAGGGTTTAAATCCGGTTGGCACATAGTCATCTCGCAGACGGCGGGGATCAAACCAGTCCTCCAGCGTCGCACACCAGCCGCTGTGGCCAAACATCCCCCGGTACCAGACACCTCGCAACGATGGGACCTTGTAATAGCCGGTCCCGCGCCTTGTTTTCAGCGCGAGGTTAGGGTCAGTGCCGACGGAAAAGGGCAAAATATCGTATTTTTTTTCTGCGTCAGCCGATGGAGTGAAACCCGTCGCAATCGTCAGTTTGTTGTTGGTGTACATCGGCGGGGTGTGACACATGATGCAGCTCTTACTCTGAAAGAGCTCCTGCCCGTGTTCGGCAAGCGCGTCAAACTTGTTGGGATTCGGAGGGGGCTTCAGCGAGTAGATATACAGGGCCAAGGCATAGAGTTGCTCGTCGCTGTAACGGTCCCGATCGAGATTTTCAATCTTTGGCAATTGCTTGAAGTCGGGGAAGTCGACCGGAACGAAACCATCGAAATTAGCAAGATCATCGCCGCCCTGATTGAGTGCGGCGTACCGCATCAAGTCCACAATCGAGTGTTGCTGCTGAAGGCCCGTGCGATCCAAATACTTACGATCCTTGACTCCGATCAAATCCGGTACTTGTGCCGGAGCGAAGGGACTTGTTCTATTGCGAGCAACGACTCCCGGCGGAATCGTCCGATGAACCTCGGCGATTTGTTCAAGAGTCATGCTGCTGGTCGAAGGAAGAGGATCAGATGTGATCCAAGGGGTCGCGTACAGGCTTCGTTCGAGCACGGGGGCCACTTTTGAGCCGGAACGGAGATAATCGAACGCGAAATAACGATCAAAGGGGAAATTGCCCTGTGCTCCCTTCAAAACAGTTCCGTCTGGCATAACCCGAGTGTGGCACATCCCACACGCTAGCACCCCAATCTCGACTTCACCTTTTTTCTTCACCACATAACGGAAGTATGGCAGCGTGCCATCTCGGGCGACCAGTGCGCCCGTCATCTCCAGAAACTTTGGATCGCGAACGTATAGGTCGGTGGGTTCCGATCCTCCAATTCCTCCATCGCCTATCGGCGCGTCAAATACCGCTTCACCTGCATTTATCCAGTCGGCCTCTGTTTCGAGCGTTGGCGCGTGACCTTTGTCATCCCAATAAATTATCGGGTCCTTATGTTTGAGCGATTCCAAGTAGCCAGTTGGTTCGTGACCCGCGGCATATACGGGGTAGCTTTTGTAGATGGGCCGGACGGGTACCCGGTAGTAGTAGTCGGCGGAGACCTGCTTCGGAGACCCCACAGGATTGGCCAAAGGAATTTCGAGGGCAGCCATCTCGGCATCATCCCAAGTCTTGGGAATGGCAGATTTACTAGCTTTGGGACTCGGCGTTTGCGGATGGATGATGTCCACCCAGATTCCCGGAAAAAGAAAAACGAGAACAAACAGCCAGCCTAGTCTTTTCAACTCGGGCCTCCTTGAAAGAATCCCGCATATTGTACGGCTTCACAGGCATCGTTGGCGTAACATCCCGTGGGTGTTGAAAAAGTCCCATTTTGTCAAAACAGCCGAAATTTGGGAGATAGAAAATGTCTACCAAAACGGAGATCGTCGTTTGTAGAAAAGAAATAAAACAGCGTGATGACGCTCACAGTTGCCCTCTACGGCTGGATTAGCAGTCGCAGCGTGTTCGAGGGCGGGCCGCATTGGATGATTACTTCGGATGCGATTGTTCCATGTTGGAAACACTGTACCAGACGATCCTCCACGGTCCATCGCTTTGACGTTTGAACTCCGCAATGAAGTTTGTCTTATGGGTCATCAGCACACCTGCACGGCTATGGTCCTCGTCATAGGTGCCACGATAAACTGCCAAGTCTCCGCTACTCGCAACATCTACAGTCTCATCGATGAGACTGACTCGCCACAAAGGATCATGGGCAAAGCCCATTTTGAAGCCCTCTTGATCGGCTTCGATCCCAATAGTTGAGGGACTGCCACATTCCATGGAGATGATATTCGGGGCGTCAAAAGCAGTTGTCTTGACTGCATCGTGGGCATTGAGCCCAGCGACGAGTTGAGCGACGTCCGCCTTGATTGTCTTGGCGATTGCAGCTGTATCAGCCGACACGGGTGCTGGCGATGACGCAGTCCCAACGGCAGCGAAGGCTAGTAGAAGTAGACTTGGTTTCCAGTATGCAGAAAGGTTCATCGAACGCCTCCCGTTTGGCCCGTCCCCGTTTCGGATGACACCCGCTTAGCCTAGTGCAGACCTTCTCTCGAAGTCATTTTGCATTTGCAGACGCAGAAGGGCTTCCCATGTCCAAAACGACCCTCCAAGAACCATCGATCTGCTTCTTCCAGATCGCCACTCCTGTATTCTCCTCTGTCACAGATTTAAGCACAACGGATAGCCCGCGATTCCTGTCTTTCCCCACGTCGCTGCGTCCCAGTTGTTGCTGAACTCGGCAGTGCCCAATATATGGTTGACGCGACTGCTCACGGGGTAGCAGCGCATGAGCCGGGCATCATAGGTGCTTCAGCAGTTCAGAAATCGCCGAGACGTCCTGCGCTCCGGTGTCGAGCCACAGATCGTAGCTGTCTGGCTCAAGGATGACGGGCATCCTATCGTGGATCGCTGAGGTCACGGCATTCGGAGTCGTGGTCCAGAATCGAGCAGGTCTTAATCCAGTTGCCACCGGGGTCTTTCCAGCGCTCCCACAGTCCTGCGAATGCAAATATCTCGCCTTCGCCGATCTCGAAGCAGTAAGGCCGCTTGGTTTTTCCCGTTCGCGCCCACTCGTAAAAGCCGTCCGCAGGAATCAGGCACCTGCGGGATTTCATCGCATCACGGAACGCGGGCTTGGTGCTTGCAGTTTCGGACCTCGCGTTAATCATCTTCGCAGCGGCAGATGGGTCTTTCGACCAAGATAGAATGAGCCCCCATCGCATCGACGACAACTCGCGGACAGGTTTTTTAGGGTTCTGGCGGATCACCGGGACTGGCTGGGTCGGCGCGATGTTGTAGCGAGGACTCCAGTCCTCTTGCCAATCCGCAGTGTCGAAGTATTTCTCGACAAGCTGCTTTCTCCACGATAGTCGATACCGTCCGCACATGCAGGAGATTATGGCAGATCGGTTTCGATGTGGCATAGACGCCCAGACAGCAGTCCACTTAAAATCAGCCAACCCAATGATCGACATTCAACAGTTTGAAAATATCAAACAAAAGCACGGTAGCTATGCCAGTTGGGCTGTGTGGGCTGATGCGGCAGAGAAGCCAAAATCAAATATGGGAGATGTCAGTCATTTCAAGCACGAAAGTGTTTTGGGCTTGCTAAAGAATAATGTCGTCATGGTTGGATTGAATATTTCTAGACCAGTGTCTGAACCATTTGTTAATTTCCATGATCCCAGCCCAAGAGCGAATGATTTCAAGATTCGATACGCCTTTAAAGATTCTCCGTATTACGGAGCTTACATGACCGACATCATCAAGTTCCTCGAAGAAGTAGATTCAAAGAATGTAAGGGAATATTTGAAGGAACGTCCTGAGATCATTGAAAAGAACCTAAAGACGTTTCGAGAAGAAATGCGGGACCTCAAAGCTACGGCACCAGTTATATTGGCCTTCGGTAAAGACGCCCACAAAATTGTGGGCGAGAACTTGAATCAGAATGAATACAGCAAGTTGATTAGACTTACCCACTACAGCCATCAGATAGGGAAAGAAGCGTACAAAGAAGCCGTGTTTAAAGAAATTGGATCGAGTTTTGATGCGTCGGGATAGAACACGTGGACTCTTCCGAAGGAAACGTCGAACGACTGTACGCGGCGCGGGTTCTTGTGGAGCAAATAGCCCAAGTCCGTCGCGGGACTCTTGGTATTGGTGATTGTCAGGAGCATGGCTGAACAGCCATTATGCCTGAGAGGGGTCGCCCCATTGCCATCTGATCAAGGTAGGCTGTGGGCATCGACTTCTGGATCGGTGCAAAGCACGTGGGTTCCCCTTAAATCTCTCTCGCCTGCGGGTACACATGCGTGATCTCGCGAACCATGTCCTTTGCTGTTTCGATTCTGATCTCCAAGTCGGACTCGCCTGTATTGAGTATGACGTCGATTGCCACAGCCATTAGCCGCGCTAGGGCGAGTTCTTTCCGTCTGTGCTCAGAGATGTCGGGTCCTTCCAACATACTGATTGCAACATCTATTCCATACATGTTGATCTCCAGTTCTTCTAAGGTGACCTCAAAATACATCAGTCTTCCTCAGCCTTGTCGTCCTGCGTCCACGAACTGCGGTCAAGAGCGATTCGGCGTTGGTAGCCATAACGCCGAGTCACTGGCGAAATGGCTACACCAAAAACCGAAATTAACTATCAATCCGCTGCCGCAGCCTTCCGGTTCTTCTCGTGGAGCGGGCAGGAGTGCCAGTGATTCGGCAACTCCTGCTTGCAGTGATCGCAGTGCTCAATCTCCTCGACGTACTGTACCTTGGGCTTTGGAGGTGCGGGCGGTTCCGGCTTCTTGTAGCCGGGACGCGGATCAATTCGGGAGTTATTGGAGTCGATGCGAGTGAGACCGCTCTGCTGAGACTCGTATCGGTTGTCGTAGCAGGCATCGCACACCTTCAGGTGCTTTCGGTACGTGCTGCTCCACATGGTCATTCGACCGGGCTCTGTTTTCTTGCAGGAGGCACACAGCTTGGCTAGGCGTTCCTCTTCGGCACGGCGGTGTATGGCTTCCTGCTTGGCAGCTTCCTTGCGCCGCTCCTCTTCCTGCATTTCCTTGATGAACTGGCGGTAGTGGGTATAGCCACGTTCCTTACACACCTCGCACTGCTCAAACTCATGAGAGTCGTAGTCATTGAGCAGGAAAGCATTGTCCGACTCCAGAGCCCGGAGATACTGGGCGGCTGTTCGGATGAGCAGCTTCTTGTCGTCCTTCGAGGCGTACTTACCGGAACGGTGTGCGCGGTTCCAGTCGAGCACCATCTCGGCAGCCATTGCCTGATAGTTTTCATCCACCATGTCGAAGAAGGTCAGGATGCGCTCCGCGCAGGGAAAGTGCTTGGCGACGGCGGCGTCGGTGAGGTTGGGTTGAATCTTGAGCAGGAGCCAACCAGCCTGCCCGTAGCTGAGGTTCTCATACAACCCAACCACGGTCTGGGGTTGCTCTTGGGGTTGGGGTTGCTCTTGATCTTGGTTTGCTACCACACCACGGGGACCGTCGGGGTTTTGATTTTCCGGCGAAGCCGAAGATACGCCCGGAAGAGCCGTAGCGACCGTAGGGAGCGAAGGCGAAGCTTGCTTGCTTTCTTTCTCACTACCGCTTGGTACAAGCGGAAGAGTTTCACTTTTGCCCAGCGGCGCGGGAGTCTCTTCTAATGCCCGAGTAGCGTCAGGTTTTACTACAGTGCCTAGTTGGGTTTTTCCTACAGTACCCTTTCGGGTTTTTACTACAGTGGGGTCCGTCAGTTTTTGAATGAGCACTGTAGGATTTTGTAACAGTGCTACGTCCAGTCTGTAGACCTGAGTGTAGTGTCCGTGCTGGCTGGTGAAGTGCGTACCGCCTTGGTTGCAGTCCTTGGTCTTGCACACGTGATTGCTGGAGCGCAGCATGACGCCCACCGCTTCCAACGCCTCGGTGTTCTGATAGACCGTCCAGCGGCTAATGCCCGCCCGCTGTGCCACAGCTTCCTTAGACGCAAAGATATTCGAACCGTCGTTGTTGGCGAACGACGCCCACGCTTGGAGCACCCGCTTGTACTTGCCGGGAAGTCCTTTGATGTCTTGAATGATTGTCACTAGCTTTCTGCTCATCTCACCCTGCTTCCCCATCCTTTTGCGCCTTGTCGAAGGGCGTGTCGCTTAAGCGTTCCGGGGCTGGTGAGGATGAGGTCAACCAGCCCCCGCTTTGAATCTTCTAGCCGAAGACTCCCGACAGAGATTAAATACTGCTATTTCGACAATTCCTCCTGATCTCTGTTTCGAGCCGCACCTTCCGGTCCATGCTCGCGCACCGCAGACTCTTTGAAGTGCTCGATCTTGGAGCCGACGACCTCGTCAATGTCGGGATCGCTGTCGATGAGAGCTTCCAGCCGCGAAAGGCTGACGGCATAAAGCGCCGGATCACCGGGGCGAGTGCCTACGTAGTGGCGCGTGTTTTGCTCGTCGCGGACCTCATAGACGGCAGCCACCAGAGGCAGATGGTAGACCACTCGCCATTTGATCCACCCGCCATTGAAGTCGGCGATTTCGCGTTTTCGGCGCAGACAGAAGTCACGCCCGAAACGGTAACGCTTGCTTCGCCCGCAAATGCGGGCTATGTACACGTTCTTGTGGTAAGGGAGCCTGATCTCGATGTGGTCAGTCATCGCGTTTCCTCTTTCGGGTCAAGCGTCGTGTAGTGCTTCGGCTTCGGTCCTCGCTTCCGGTGCGGGACTGAAAATTTTCTCGCGGTCTTTCTGACGAAAGACTCGGACACACCGAAATCCTTACCGATCTGTTGTTGGCTGAGGTCCGTACGTTCCACGAGCACGGCAACGAGTCGTGACGCGAATTCTGCTTTTGCGGCGTGCAAGCCTTCCTTGAGTGTCTGTGCTGCCATTTAGGTTTTCCCCTCTACAAATGGCACGCGGTAGTTGGAATTTGGATATGAGCAGCTACAAATAGTGGCGAGGGTGTGCGATTTCTTCGTGTTTACTGAGATTTTCGGAAGGGCGGAAAATCGCTAATTAGATGGTGTGGAGCGGGGGCTGGGGATCGAACCCAGCTACCCGTGGGGGTCCCACAGGTGTCGCCTTCGACCCACCCGCCTACATAGAGCCGCTTGCTTCGCGTGCCTTCGATTCGTTCTCGCGTGCCGAGTTAACAGCCTTCTTGTTCAGGGCTTCCCACGCCAGTTCCTCTGCAATTTCCTTTTCATTGGCTGGGCCAATTACCTTGCCGATGTCCCCAACGTTGTAAACACCTAGCGCCCGTCGCTCAAATTGGTGTTTCCTGCCTTGCAAGCCGAGATACTTCGCGATGATCGGCTTACCGTCCTCCATGCCGACATGAACGAGGTAGTAGTTGTGGGCTTTGAGTTTTGGAGTCAAGTCATCGTCGTCCACGACGAGGTTGGTGCCCGGAGTTCGGGACAATTTGTCTTGAGGTCCGCTCTGGTACACCGTTAATTCGCCAGCGGTCTTTTTTATTTCCAACATGTGCTTGGCTAGCCCGATTATTTTCTTGCCTTCGGGGATGTCACTGTTGATCGCGCTTGCGGCTTCCATCACCGCACGGGCAAGGTGCAGACCCATCTCGTAAAGTTCGTCCTTCTTTACCCGTCGCTCTTTGTTGAGCTTGTCAAGCAGAGACTCTGATCTAGCCTCTGGATCGGAGATCAAGCCGTCTAGGTCTTCAACTTCTAGCCTGTTTAGAAATTCTGCCGCATCGGGGTCCCTGTCGGCGTGCCTTCTAGCGAGCCGAATCGCCGGATCGACAGCTTCCAGCAGGGCTTCGGCTGGCGCTCGCCACGTGCGGGATTTCTTCCGTTTCTTTTCCGGACCGAGGATCGAGGACAGAGCGCGGTTGACCGTGCGAACGTCGCACGAGAAGTGCTTCTCGCACCACCGCTGCCAGCCCTCAACGCCGCCCCGACTACCCTGCGCGTTCAGTCTTTCGCGCAGTTCCAAGAAATACGCAATCTCCGGCTCGATGATGGCACGGGCGGACGCGAGGAACTTGCCTGCCTTCGCCGCGACACGGGCGCAGCGGGTCTCAAGCTTGCGGGTCGGCATGTGCAGCGCATCGTAGAACGCCGCGTTGTGGTCGGTCTCAGCCGGGGACTTTGCCGCCATTCTCGCATCATAGGGACGGTGGGGTTCGCGTACCAGATGACTAACGTAAGCAAAAGCCGGGGAAGGTCATGCTCCAAACTTGACGGCGTTGACCGCTCGTTTGCAGCCGACTTTAGCTCTGCTCGCCCTTCTTTCTAATCGGAGGCGATGGAGAAGAGACCATCCGCATATTCTGAGACTCCCCCTGTAGCAGCTTGGATATTTCGCCAGACTCGAACGGCGAGAATACGAAGCGGTCGGCGTTTGTAACAGTCTGACGGTTGATCGCCTCGACCAGCGTTCGCTTTGCACCGCGCTCTCGAATAGGAGGTAACTGACGCCTGATGGCTTCAGCTTCCTCCCGGCGTCCCGCTGTGAGTAGCTCGAAGAACTTCTCCTCGCCGGGTTCGTCGTGAGTAATGACAATAACCACTTGTTTGGAAAGGGGGAACCACACTTCAGCGGTCGGACTGAAGAGACCACCACCGTAGAGTCCACCTCTGAAGCCGGGGTCACGGCGCACTACAGGAGCGTCCGAAGTGACGAACTCACCCTCCATTGCGCGAACTACGGTCCACTGCATACGCGTGTAGATGTTCCCGATTTGCTGACCCATTGCCGCTATGAGGTGCAGATCGGCATGTGGTTGAGCTTTTGCCTTGATTCGTTCCTCCCTCAAAGCATCGCGGAGTTGGTCTGGTGTGACTGATCCATCCGTCGCACCTTTGGCTTTCAGTTCCTCAAACACTTTCTCGAAGTACCCCGGCTGATTTGCCGCCATGTGCATCGTTGAAGTAGTAAGGTCTTCCTGCATCTTCTGGAAAATCTGCCGAGTCCACGGTGTTCTAAACTCCTGAAACGCGATCAAGAAAGCTAGTAGCGCTCGCTCGAATGTCTTCAGGTTGTAATCCCCGGCTACGAGCTTCTGAAGGCTTGGCATCGCCTGTCCTTCGAGAGCAGTCAACATCGTATCGACGGTATCGTCGAATCCACCACCGGGCAGGGGTGCGCTGTAGTAGTTTCGACGTTTCGCCGCCTCATCTGGCACTGAGCGGAACATCCGATCCGTGTTCCGTTCATAGATGTAGAGTTGCGAGTCCCGGTTCCCCTCTGGAGTAAAGCCAGCTAGGTAAGCAGCGGTGACAAAGTGCTGCTGGACATTGCGCTGAGAGTTTTTATTCTTTTCCAATGTGGCCCGGTACGTCTTTGTTCGTTCCTTTGGAATCCTTCGGCTGTTCGGAAAAAAGAACGATGGGGGATGCTGCTTGAAGTTGCACTTCCCACGGCTCCATTTCTTTCTCGCAGTCGTCTAGCTCGGCGTCGAATCCAAAACCGAAAATCTTGTTTTGTATTCGCATCACTAGCAGGAAGACGCACGTGGCGGTGTACAGTGTGATGTCGCATTCGCGACGTCTGTTCTGTACGGACGTTTCGTCCTCGCGGTCTCGTCCGTCGAACCCGGGCACCATTGTCGCGTGAATCTGAAGAGTCGGCATTGCGTAGCCGTTCAGAAAGTACATACGATACGGATCGCCAACTTTCTGAACCATCGACGCAAAATCAATGTCCCACGAAGACTGTGTTCGCGTCGTCCCGCACTTCTTGCACAGGGTGGTTTGAAACTCAGGCTTGACTTTCTGATACCAGTCCCGCACCTGTACGATGCTGCCCGCTCCGGTTACCTTCTCGAATTCTTCATTTGTGAATAGCTTAAGTGCGGCTTCCATAGCCCGATGCGCTTGGATGCCGCTGTACCGATGGAACCTTCTCGCCTTTTCGTTACTGTCCCCAATGTATGCTAGAGTGACTGCCCGTTCGTAAAGCCCTCTAAAAATCTTCCCAGCAGCGTTCGCATAGCCGTTAACTGCTAGAAACACAACCTCGGTGTAGTCATCGCGGCACGTGTGGCCCTGACTAAAAACGACATCCTCAAGGTGATTTTTGAAAGTCGCCCGTCGTCCGAAGCACTTGTTCGCGGTTGCCATCAGCTTTTCGAAGAATGGAACGAACGAAGGGTTCCTGTCGAAGAAGGCATTCGATTCTTCAGTATCTCCGAATTCAAACGTCATTGCAGTCTCCCCACAGCGCTCATGCTAGCATCTAGCGTTCCATGTGCGATGAGAGATGGAATTTTTCCACCAATACTTTTGACCTGTGGCATCGTAGGAAGATTACGTATGGCGATTGATGACCCAAAGGCTGCGTTCGAGCAGCAGTATATGCGGAACGAGGAGAAGTCTCCGCTCGCACTCACCATATTCACTGGGAAACTGGCGTTTCCGAAAGCAGCGCTGCCCCTTGAGATTTTTCGGAAAGTTGCGGACAGGTTTACACGGGCCTCTATTGAGGAGCGTCTACAGGCGATGTGGAACATGCTCGTCATGGAAACTGAGCACCTAGAGAGCACGAAGGCAAGCCCAGAGGACGTTCAGGAAGCGATACAGTTGGCGATGCGTCGGGATGCAGAGGAATTTAACGACAAGAAACGCGAACACTACGTGAAGCTCATCGGTAACGCACTGCGAAGCAAAGAGCAGATTCAGGATGTCGCATCATTCATCCAGACCATCGAGCAGCTTAATGAACGCGACGTGATCGTGCTGAAGGTGATCAACAAGATCATGAACAAGGAAGGCGATTGGAAACCGCAGCCGAACCCCGGCGTTGGCGATGTGATGAAGGTTCATCCCAACACCTTCACGCAGCGTGCGCAGGAGCTTTCGGTTCAGATCGCGCTCGCGCTTGGACAGAAGACGGAAAAGAACACGTACAGCCGTGAAGAAGGCTACGGAATCTGCAATCGCCTTCAAGGATTCGGTCTGGCGCACGAGCTAGAGCAGACCCGCGAGCTTCCGCTCACCAATTACTGCTTCCGGCTTTCAGTTCAGGGGATACGGCTGTTGAAGCTGCTCGGAGAACCAGTGCCGAACTACGAACACTATTTCAAGGATCAGGCATAAGGAGCACGCATGGAAACGACAAGGCGGCTGTTGACATGGTGCGGCGAATTCAGGGACGCGCCCGGTTTCTGGAAGATCGACGGATACATCGAGGGAGAGTCGGAACACTGGAGCGTGGTGCGCAAGCCAGACGGCACATGGTGGCATGTTGTTGGCACGCATATTGCGCCTCCCGGCGGACCCGCCGTGCGCGTCGAACTAGAGGGTCAAATCACCGACCCAAAGCAGATCGAAGAGTTGGAGGAACATCTCGCCAAGCACAAGAAGTTGTATGACGAGATGCTGAGGGAAGGCGACAGAGTGCGCGTAATCGCAAGCGGAACCACAGGCGTGATAAAAGACTTCGGCAGCCTGCCCGGTGTTCCCAAGATCGTTAACGTTACCTACGATGGTGGTGGAGGGTGCAACCACAAGCCTGAGGAGTTGGAAAAGATCAAAGGCATTTTGACCTTCCCGCTCTATGACAAAACCTGAAATCGTTGGCGAACTGAAGAAGGTTGACAGATTCATTCAGATAGCAGAGTCGGAAATCAACAGGCTCGGTATATATCCTCGAAATCCTTGGATGTACCCGTTCGATCTTGTCGGCTTGGCTACGGTGTCGAAAGCCATCGCTCTATCCAAGGCGTGTCTGAAGCTGGTGAGTTCCGGGTTCCCCGACGAAGCCTATGGACTCAGCAGATCAATCGTTGAGTGTGCCAACAACCTGCGATTTATGACAGAGAAGTGGGACCCACGCGACACGCATGCGCGGAATTACGTCAAGCAGCACTTGGTGAACAGAGCATTTTGGGCGCACTACGCTCTGGAACAATTCGCAGGCAGACCTGAAGAACAAGAGATTAGGGACCACATGAAAGCTGAAGGAATTGTCGCTGACACCAAACCCGCCTTTCGTCACTGGTCAGGCGGGAGAGGATTTATTTGGGAAACGATGACTTTCGACCACCCGCTTGACGGCACCGTTACTGAGAAGCACAAGAAGATTGCCTACGCCGCCGACTATTTCCAGACTTCGACCTTCGTGCATTGCTCGCTGCCAGCGATTGACAACTATGCCGTCGAGGAATGGACACCATTTCAGGTATCAACGTCCAGTGGTTTGCACCAGACGAGTCAATCGACTCTCTTCATAGTCTTTCTATACCTTCACAGCACCATAGCCTACGCGCTGTTCGGCATGAACATGGATCGTCCACCAAAATTGCAGGAAGCATTTCAGAAAACGTTGGATGGCATGAAGCCTATTCCCCGCCGTTATGGAAGGTACAAGCACGGTCCTTAAGGTGTGAGCTTGCGACGCGCCTCTTTGAGTTCTTTGAACTGTGACGCATTCGGCGCGATCATTTTCTCAGCCCCAAACGTGCTCACATACACGGATGTCTCGCGACATCGGTGACAGAAATAATGGTCATACGGGATGTCGCCATGAAACTCCTGCAAGCCCTGCAAAATCAGTTCGTGACTTTTGCAATACGGACACCTGAACGTTCGCCAGTGATGCAGCTTCGCGAATAGTTTCTTGATTGCCAGAAAGGTCGGCGGAAGGAAGAAGTATAGAAAGTAGTAGGCGAGCGCAGCGCCCAAAAGGACTTCCTTCCTCAGCGGCGTCAGAAACAGAGCAAGCACCAACAGAATCAGGGGAACGACGATCCTCGCGTCTTCTTTGTCGAACTCGTATTCTCCCCAATTTCCGATCTTGATTTTCATTTCAGTTTTAGCGAAAACTTAAAAGTTGATTACTGCTGCCCGCGCCGACCCGATCACGTCCTTCCGCAACGGTGTAGTGAGTGTCGAGTCGGTGCCATTCGACTGCAATCCCTTTAAGGGTTTTGTTCCAAGCCAACACATTTTTGCCGATGTCCTCTACCGTGTAGAAACCATCAGGCTTTTCCGGCTGCCGAACATACAGGTGGATGTTGTCCCGCATGTCAGTTCCCGGTTTGTAGTATGAAGCGTTGGCGATGGCATTGGAGTTGTTCGGTGGTGGAGCGATTTCACGCTGCCTGCGAGTCTCCGACCATCTTTTATTGATTACCTGAAGTTGTTCAATCAAGTCTTGTGGGAAGGTGCCAACGGGGATTCGCGCTTCTTGCAGTTGAATGTGCCCGAAAACCGTTTCGTCTTTATCTCCCAGACCATAAACGACTCGCGCAGCCTTGGCGTTTATCAAGCGAACAGCACAAGGTGTTTTGTTCGGTTTTCTTATGGAACACGGTTCCAGCGTCGTATACACCGTGCAACCAGTCAGATCGACTTTGTCAGGGTCATCGGCGTTTAGCTTTTTAATAGCGCAGAATTCACCGTGATCGCCGCCTTTGCCAGACTCCCCGCGAAAGCCAGTGGCTATAACTACGCCGTCCTTCACGATCACCGCGCCGACAAATGGATGCGGTTCGTCATCTTCGGGAATGCTTTTCTTCGCCAACTCCACCGCCATCTCGCAGTATTGCCTTTCTTGATCTTCACGTGGGATGGATGCCGCGCCTTTGTCCGTCAGGAAAATATCAACGATGAAGGCACCGTCCTTTCCCGTGAATGGATTTCCCTGCTTCATGAGATGCCCGCTCGCGAGCGCGGTCGTGAGCATGTTGAACTGCACGGTGGCTTGGGTTTGACGGGAGTCTAGGTTGTTATCAATCGTGTGACCGCCACGGAAAAAGTTCAGGAAATCTGTATAGCTCGTGATTGGAGCCTGTGTTAGCTGTGGATATGAGCTTCCCTGTGGTCGTGGCGTGCGGATGAGCATAGGGCAAACATTTTACGCCCAAACCGCGTTCACTTTCTCGCGAGTCTTCTTCGACTCTGCACGCGCCAAGTAACGCATCGTAGACTGGATGTCCCGGTGTCCAAGCAACTTCTGGACGGTCTTCAGGTCGGCGTGCTGCAAGGTTCTGGTCGCGAACGTTGACCGGAACTTGTGCGGATGGCAGTCCAGTATCTTCGCCTTGTCGCCGATGTCCTTGCAATCATCCCAACTGTGCGTGTAGATGTTCCCCGCGCTGTTGGCGAAGACCGTCTTTCCACGGTGCGGTAGGTCGGTGAGAATTTTCACCAGTTCGTCGGGAATCTCGATGGTGCGTTCTTCCCACGTCTTCGGCTGCCAGTCTGGTTTGGACGCCACGCGGACGATGCCAGCCTTCAGGTCAATGTCATCCCACGTCAGGTTCTCAAGTTCCGCCTTGCGCAGACCAGCCATCAGGTACGTCTTGAAAATCGCCGTGCGCCACGAGTCGCAGTGCTTGAAGAACTCCACCAGTTCGTCATCGGTGTAGACAGTTGGTTCCAGTTCGGTAAACTTGGCGTCACGCACAGTCACCGGACCTTTGCCGTCAGGCAAACCAAGCACGCTGCGAATGAACTGGTTCACACGCAGCATCTTGTTGGCAGCGGTGCGCGGCTTGTTCTTCTGCGTCTCGATGCACCACTGCTTGTAGCGCAGCAAGTCCACTCGCGTGATCTTCGGGATGTAATCCCTATGAAGCCACTGGCGGAACTCGTTCAGAGTGGTCTGCATCAGCGCGTGAGATTCGGGACGGTGTGACAGTCGGTATTCTTCAAGCCACGTGTCCAGCGTGTTGCTGAACAGGACTTGGTGTGGCGGCTGCTTGAATGTCTGCGCAGGAGTGAGACCGTGGGCGAACGCCGTGAGATACGCTTCCTGCCGTTCCACCGCGACCGTGGCATCAGCCGCGCTGCTGCACTTGCGCCAGACGGTCTTGCCGCCGTCACGCCAGCGGATGTAGTAGGCTACTCCCGGTTCCGGCTTGATCTTGTTGTTCCGACCGATCAGCGGCTTGCAGTAGCGCCACTTGCCGTCCACCTTCTTATACGTCCAGATGCTTGCCTTGCGGTTTGCCATGCGGTTCCCCCAGCAGGGACCACAGCAAGCATGGGGCAAACGGTCGGAAGGCGGTAGGATGCGGGGGTTCAGCAACCTAAGTAACTGAAATCAAAAGTGATGGTGCCGGGAGGGGGAATCGAACCCCCACAGGGCGGTTAGCCCCTGCGGATTTTAAGTCCGCTGCGTCTGCCAATTTCGCCATCCCGGCTCGCGTTCATTCTAGCCTACCGATGCCGCCAGAAAATGGCTTTCCAAACGACAGCTCCGCCAAATCGAGATCCACTCACAAGAGTTCTCTCAATTCGTTTCCGCTTCAATTGAAAGGAATCAGTCTAGGCGTGTGCCGCAACTGGTGCGCCGTCTGCAATCGGAGCCGGCATGCCCCGCTGCTTGCGCATCGCTTCGTGAAACTGGTCCGCCGTCAGGGACTCGCCGTAGAACAACTGCAAGAGCGGGTCATCCGTATCCGCGGATCGCGGTTTTGCCCCGTCCGGCTGCGCTTCCAGTCCTTCCGGTTCGACCAACAGCTCGGGCAACAGCGTGCGGTTTTCGTTCAACACGCCCAGCAGTCTTTCCACTGCCGCGCGGTCTTCTGCAGTTGCCTGAATGAACTCGATTCCCATCCCTTTTTCAGGATGCATAATCCGCACCAGGCCCTGCGCCCGCACTTCCACTCCGGCAGCCCGCATCGACAGCGCCACGCGAGTCCACGCCGGAAACGGCGATGCGATCTCCAAGTAGCATCCGCCCAGGCTCAGATCGGTGAGCTGGCAACGAATCGGCGGATCGTCTTGTTCCGCCTCCGGAGAATTCTGCTTCAGCCAGTCGCGCAACTGCCGCTGCGCTTCCGCCGGCACCTGCTGAAAGCGCAGGCCCGCCTGATCGGCCGTCCCTTCCCAGGCGAATTCCGCCGGCAGTTCCAGGGAGATTTGCGTTCCCGGCAAACTAAAAGCAATCTGCCATCGCCCCGTAGGACGCCGCCCGCGCTGAACCTTGACCGCCATCCCTCCTTCGCTCAGGTCGACGGTCTGCACCTTCATGTTATTTCCAGGTCCGGTGCTGCGCATGACCACCGGAATCTGCACCGCAATTCTCGCATTGCGCCGCCGTTCGCTCTTCATCAGCGCCCGCGCCGCCCGGAAACTCGACTTCGCCCGCTCGCTCGACACGGGCCGGTAAAGCACGAAATGCGCCCCCACATCGAACACCGCCTTCAGTCCAACGATCGGCTCCACAATCGCCACCGCCACCGCTTGCTTATTGCAGGGAGCACTGCGAACGCTGCGCAGCACCTCATTGGCGCCGTCGTCGGCGCAATCCACAATCACCGCCTCAAAGCGCTGTCGTGTCAACTTGCGCAAAGCGCTGTCGGCGTCCAGGCACAATTCCACGGCGATATCCAGATCGCCCAGTACTCGGCGCAACAGCCTTTCGATTTTCGCGTCCGAGCACAGCAGCAACGCTTTCAGACTCATGAAGCCCTATCCAGGACGAGAACTGAGGGGCCGATTGCAGGCAAAAGCCATCGGTTTCAGGAAGCCCTGACCTTGCAAGATTCCATCTAAACTCTATGTCCATCGGCCCGAGCGATCAATGGCTCTCCAGTGTGGCAGGTTACGACCGTAACCTGCGAGTCCTCTCCTTGCGCGCTCCCGTACAAAACTAAGTGACGTGTTTTCAATCCTTTAAATCGGACCTTGACGCGCCGCCCAAGGATTTTCGTTGACTTTCGCCTCAATCGACTGTAATCTCTTTTGTCTCCGATTAGCTTTGCGTTCGGATCGTTGTGGGTCCAGTTCCGTCCACGCGAAGCACGCGCTCCAAGTTGCATCCTGTAGGCAGCGCGGAGAATCAAATAGTTAGAAGGAATTTGGGTAATTTGCGGTCTTATCTCCCATAACTGGAAAGGCATTTTTCATGGCCAAGCGACGCGGAAATCCGAACTGGGGCAAGCCTGAGCCGATCGGGCCCATTACCCCAACCATCACCGAATTCGAGCAGGTTGTACGCGAGTACAAGCTCTCCCCTGACCAATATCTCCGTTCCACGCGCCTGCGCGAGTGGGCCCGCCGCAACAAGAATTCCAAGTACATCCCCGAGCCTCTTCTCGAAGCCTGGGGCTTTGAAATCGAGTCCACGCTGTAACCCAGGCCAGGACAGATAGCAAGAAGGCCGCTCCGAGCTCATCAGGAGCGGCCGTTTCTTTTTCTTTTATGTAGCGACAGCCGCCTCGGCTGTCCGGTTTTTGATCTTGAATCCCAATGACGCACCCGCCATACTGCTCTAACCGCTGCTCCTCTGACCAATGCCGCTCTGACCAATGTTAAATGTCCTGCAAATCCCGTCCGCCGAACTCTTCTCCCTGCTAGCCGCAATCGGCTTCGCCGCCGGACTCAACCTCTACGCCACCGTCGCCGTCCTCGGCCTGCTGGCCCGCTTCGGCCACGTGCCGCTTCCTCCCGGCCTGCTCCCGCTCGCCGGATGGCCCGTCATCATCGCCAGCCTCGCGCTCTTCACCCTCGAATTCCTCGCCGACAAAATCCCCGCCTTCGACCTGCTCTGGAACGCCCTGCACACCTTCATTCGCGTCCCAGTCGCCGGATTGCTAGCCTACCAGGCCACCGCCCAACTTCCACCCGCGCACCAACTGATGGCGACGCTGCTCGGCGCCGGGATCGCCCTCATCGCCCACAGCGGCAAAACCGCCGCCCGCGCCGCCGTATCGCCCTCGCCCGAACCCTTCTCCAACATCACGCTCAGCGTCGGCGAAGACATCCTCGCCATCGCCCTAACCTGGCTGGCCACGCGCCATCCGTATATCGCGGGCACGCTCGCCACAATCTTCGTCGTAATCATCGTGCTGCTCGCACACTGGGTCATCCGCGCCATGCGCGCCCTCTTCCGTGGCGCCGAACACGAACTCGCCGGATAATGCTGGTGAACGCGAGCACGCGACCGTGATAAAGTCCGGCGAACGCTTGACCCGGGTGGATCATGGGGCAGGCATCGTCAGTCTGAAGGCCCAAAACAGACCGGCCGCGACACTCATCGCCAAAACGTGCTAACGCCTGATTGCGACGGTTGTGCGATCCGGGGGTTGTGAGGCCGCTTTCTCTGCAAGATTTGTGAACGAGGATCAAACCAGAAAGCTCCAACCTTGTGCTCCGATGCTATTGACAACGCAATATCTTCGGGAGGACAATTCATCAGCTGATTCGGAACTGTTTTTCTTCCCGAAAAAGCTGGGGTTCCTCTTCGATTCGGTCACGTTCATCCGTCACCAGCCCTTGGCCAAGGAGGATCAATGACTGTTTCCCGACGCAATTTCATTCGGACTTCGGCGGGTGTTGCAGGCGCGGGCCTTGTGCTTGACGCAACGCTACCAAAACCTCTCTTTGCAACCAACGACGAGCACCACCCGGCCTCGACCTGCTCGCTACAACCTCAACCAATTCCTCACACAATTGACACTGGTTTGGGTACGACGATCCACCAGTTCGGGCCCGGTAGCGTCGACAGTGTAGACCCAAATAACGGGCATGATCCCTTGGAAATCTTTGACTTCAGCGGGATCATTGCTAGCGCAGATCTGTTGCTGACTGGAACCGGCACAGACTTGAATAGTGGCGACCGTGCGCCCTACGGCTTTCACGCGGATATGAGGTTCATGAGTGGCCAATTCGTCGCCGCTGATGGCAAAACGCATAGCGGTACGTTTGCGTTCATATGACTTGACAGCCTTCCGGCCGCAAGCCCGTTGGGCTTGCATTCCTACGATCCCGGAATTTCCCCAACCCTCGTGTTTTGGGTGAGTCCAATACCGAAGGGCAGTGCGAAAGTTGACATTGATGGGGGTACCGCTGAGCTTCACGTCAGGAACGTCTGCGTGTTCGATGCGTTCGCAGTTTCCAATAGTCTCAATCCCACTCACCCCTTGGGTAACGTTGTGAGCGCAGTCATCGAGTCGATGGACATGCAGTGGAGTGGCGTGACACGCAGCATTATAGGATTCAGCGACCCAGTGAATCAGTTCTCCGGCGACTTCTTCGAGTCCTCGGCAACCATCAACGTGAAAGCGAGAACTCTGAAGAGCACCGGACACGGATTCAGGTTTGTCTCTTCGGCAACTACCAAGGTTAACTTTGCCCAGTTTGGACAAGAAACCAATGGGGTGTTCTTTTGACGGATTGAATCCTCACGGCGGCCATCACCGCCGTGAGGAGTATCACGCTTTGCTAGTCTCCCGATCCTCTTTAGTCGAAAGTGGAACTTTTCCGACCTAGTGTGCAATTGCCAAGTTAATGAAGACGGGGCAGTTCGTGCGTGGTTATTTGTGTTGTTGGCGAAAAATCGCCATAACACTCAAAATGGCACGCCTCGGGTGTTGACCACGGAAACTTAAAAAGTGAAAAATGGGAGCGTCACCATGCCTGAGTTGAACTAACTTCTGAAACCGGGGCTGGCACACCTTTGCATTTTTTTGTCGTTTGAGTCGCCACAACCGAGGTTGCCCCACCCTTCGCGGTTTCGAAGGGTGGGTATCACGGCCGATGGTGTCAAGCGACGTTCTCCGCCTGAAACTCAACTTTGGTATTTCATTCCTCGGAACGATCACGCGCAGAGTTTTGTGATGCCTCGGTCGGGCGGCGCAAGGTGCGCAGCTCCCGTAATGATATTAAAGTCAAACGGAGTGTTTAAGGGTTATCGTAAAAGTTGTTCGTCCAAGATCAACAGATGAGCGTAAGACACTGGAGTTCGTTGCTTTTGCTGGCCGTGTGCGCTTGGGGCGGTTGGTGGTTTCTGTCTCGCGCATGCGGACTGGCTAGAGAGACCGCTGACGAATCACATGCCCGCGCCTACATCAAACGTATCGATGAGGCGCAGAAGAAATTCCTAAGAGACAACCCCGGACAACGCTTTGCGTGCAAACTCGACGATCTGCAGCACGCAGGTTTGGCACCACCCTCCGAAAACAAATACAACTTCGAACTACATTGCGATAAGCGAGAGAGACCTCCTCAGATGGAATACTTGGTTGTTGCGTACCCAGCCGACGAGCATGTAAAGGGAGTATGGGGGTTCCAGGTCTTTTGCTCAGACCAAACGGGGGAGATTTGGGGCGAACTCAGCCGTGAACATATGAGAAACAATCTGAGCGAATCCGAAAAGACTGGACTATACGACTTTGAAAAAATCTGCCGTCGCAACCATCACTCTTCACGAGAATAGTCGCCGAAAAATCCCTACAACGCATCGAACCCCGCCGCGAAACTTTTCTGAGCCTCCCCGACCCTCCCCTGATCTAATCCTCCGAGGTGCGGCATGCAACTGAAACCCTTCCTCCTCGACATCTGGCTCGCCAAATACGAGCACGACGTCGAATTCAACTTGGCCTCCAGCGAAGGACCGCGCTGGACCCTGAATGAAATTCTCAGCCTCGCCAGTGAAGACGACCGGCAGCGCTTTCTGCATCACAAATTGGCCTACAGCCGTCCCGCCGGAGCCGACGGCCTACGCGCCGCCATCGCCGACATGCAGGGTGTCAGCGTCGACGCCGTCCAAGTCGTAACCGGCGCCTCTGAGGCTCTCCTGATTCTGTTTTGGCTGGCCGCGGAACCCGGAGCCAACGTCATCCTGCCTCAACCCGGCTATCCTCCGTTCTCGGCCCTGCCTCAATCTCTTGGCATCGAGACTCGCTTCTACGCGATTCGCAAGGAGAACGGCTTCCGCATCGATCTCGATGAAATCAAGCGACTGGCGGATCGAAGTACGAAGTTGATTTTGATTAACAGTCCCCACAATCCCACCGGCACAACCATCACCGATGCGGAACTGGACGACCTGCACGAGTTCACCGCGTCTCGCGAAATTCAGCTGGTCAGTGACGAGGTTTACCACCCCATCTATCATGGACAGGAGACCAGATCGGCTTCCCGCCTGCCGGATGCGACCGTCATTCATGATTTCTCGAAAGCGTTCCCCTTAGCTGGAGTGCGCACCGGCTGGATGATCGAGCACGATCCCAAGCGCCGCGAGCGGTACTGGATGGCGCGCACTTATTTTTCCATCTCCAACAACACTCCCGGAGAAATGCTGGCCGAGATTGCCATGCGCCATCGCAACGTCGTCCTCGGCAAGACGCAGCAAACTGCCACTCAAAATCTGCGGCACCTTTCCTCGTTCATGTCCGAACACCGCGAGACGCTTGGCTGGATCCGTCCTCGTGGCGGCGTGACCGCGTTCCCCTGGCTGCTCAGCGGAGAAAATAGCCGGCCCTTCTGCCAGGCCGCCGCGGAACAGGGCATCCTGCTCGCCCCCGGCGATTGCTGGGATGAGCCCTCGCATTTCCGCCTGGGCTTCGCGGCCGCCTCCGACAAATTCCCCCAAGCCCTGGCCCGCCTCGGAGAATTCGTGAAAAGCTGGTCTCCCGAACATGAGCAAGGAAGACTGATATCAGCGAACAAAGCAGTTTAGACAACACGCTTCAGCCGCGGAGCGGCGAAGGAATGCAGCCCACGGCGCAAGCCGTGGGTGTGCGGCGGGAAATGGAGCGAGCCCCGGGAGGGCCGAAAGACCTACTGCGAAACGGACGGCACTCCCTCTGCTTAGATTGCCTGAATCTCGTCGCGCGTAGGTCGCCACCCAGGACCGATTTTCGAGCCTTAGGAACTATCCGACTTTTCCACACCTTTAAACTGCACTCGTGTGACGGATAACCTTTACCTCAATCCAAAAAGCGCCCATGATGGTCCCGTGCGCACAAGGTATTCTGAAACGGAAACGGCCCGGCAACACGAATCATCCTTCCGCCCTTCGAAACAAACCGCTAACTCCTTATTTCGTAGGATTTTACCCGTAACCCCTTTAATCTCAATATTTTACGGGGACACATCACTACCCGGGATCCGCTAAGCGCAAGAAAATAGGGATTTTAACCTTACCGCTGCAAAAAAAAATGCGAGGTATGGTGGTTAGACCGGACAATAGCTCGGCCAACCACCACCACCCCGCCACTTCAGATCTGCCCTATGCCGCCGTCCACGTTGATTTCCACGCCCGTTATATAGGACGCATCTTGCGACGCCAGGAAGGCCACCGCTCCCGCCACTTCTTCCGGCTGTCCAAAGCGCTTCATGGGAACCTTCGCAATAATCTGCTTGGCGAATTCGTCCACCGCTTCCTGTGGCATCCCAGTTCGCCCAAAAATCGGCGTGGCAATCGGTCCCGGTGCCACGGTGTTAACGCGAATGCCGCGCCCCACCAACTCGGCAGCCGCAGTTCGAGCCAAAGAGCGCAGTGCCGCTTTGGTCGCGGAATAAGCGCTGGCCCCGACCACACCGGTTTGTCCGGCAACACTGGTATTCAGAATGATCGACGCGCCATCATTCAACAGCGGCAGCGCCTTCTGAATCGTGAAATACGCACCCTTGATGTTGGTGTCGAAATTCTCGTCGTACGTGCTCTCCGAAGTTTCCGCCAGCGGCGCAAATTTCGCCACCCCCGCGTTCACGAACAGAATGTCAATCTTGCCCAGCTTGTTCGAAACCTCCGTGTAGAACTTGTCGACATCGCCGAGTTTGGCCACGTCGCCCTGCACCGCCACCACTCCGTTCCCAATGCTTTTCCCGGCCTCGTCCAGGGTTTTTCGGCTGCGACCCAGGATCGCCACTTTCGCGCCTTCATCCCGCAGGCGCTTAGCTGTCGCCAGTCCGATGCCGCTGTTCCCGCCCGTTATGACCGCCACTTTGCCTTCGAGCCTCTTCATGACACACTCCTTCTGATTGCGGAAATGTCTGGCTTAAGCCGCGGCGGCTGCCATCACGGCCCCGCTCGCGCTTCCGTCAGATTTAGACATTTAGATGACTATCGAAGTCTTCGGATGCAGGTTTTCTCCAATAGCAGGTTTGCTGTATGGCGGCGCCCCCAATGACTTCGATACACTCAAGGTCGATCATGGACCATCCCAAGATTGACCATTCCAAGGTGAACCATCCCAAGATGGACCATTCCGCCCTCGAGAAGATATCGAAAGCCCTGGCCGACGAAACCCGTCTCCGGATCTTCGAAGCGATCTCGGCTTCCGACCGCATCAGTTGCGGCGACATCGTCTCCATGCGCGGCGTCACCCCCGCGACCGTCTCCCACCACCTCAAGGTTCTCAACGAAGCCGGCCTCATCACCTGCCAGCGTGAAGGCCAGTTCGTTTATAACCAGGCCGTTCCCGCCACCATCGAAGCCTACACAAGCGCACTCGCCAAGATCGCAAAAGGCACGAAGCCCCGCCGCCGATGACCCGTCCTGGTTTCGATAATGCCCCTACGACATTTTTGATTTTCAATCTTCAATCAGAAATCAACTATCAACAGTGCCTGCCCCGCCTTGTCTGCGGTGCTAGAATCGCAACAGGATGAGTCCCCACATTCCATTCACTAGTGTTCCTGAGGCGATCGAAGAGATCCGCGCGGGACGCATGATTGTGGTGGTCGACGACGAGGACCGCGAGAATGAAGGCGATCTCACCCTCGCCGCCGAGAAGGTTACGCCCGAAGCCATTAACTTCATGGCCAAGTACGGCCGCGGCCTCGTCTGCCTGGCGATGACCGAGGAGCGCCTCGAGCACCTCAACATCGGGCCCATGACGTCGGAGAATACGTCGCAGTTCGGCACGGCGTTCTGCGAGGCCATCGACGCGCGCACCGGAGTCACGACCGGCATCTCGGCCTACGACCGCGCCCGCACCATTCAAGTTGCCATCGATCCGGCGACGAGGCCTGCCGACTTGGCGCGCCCCGGCCATGTCTTTCCTCTCCGCGCCCGCAAAGGCGGCGTGCTGGTGCGCGCCGGACAGACCGAGGCTTCGGTCGATCTGGCCCGGCTGGCAGGAATGGTTCCGTCGGGAGTCATCTGCGAAATCATGAAGGACGACGGCAGCATGGCGCGCGTCCCCGACCTGATCGAATTCTGCCGCGAGCACCACATGAAGATGATCACGGTCGCCGAGTTGATCCGCTACCGCATGGAGCACGAGCGCTACGTGCACCGCGTAGGCGAGGCGCTGGTCGACACGCGCTTTGGTGAGTTCCGCATGATCGCCTACGAGAGCGAGGTCGACGGGGGCGAGTCGCACGTGGCCCTGGTTCGCGGAGACATCGAGCAAACCGACACGCCCGTGCTGGTTCGCATGCACGCACACTGCCTGATGGGTGACGTTTTCGGAGCGACCGGCTGCGAATGCCATTCCACGCTGCAAGGCGCGCTGCGTCGCATCTCGCAGGAAGGACGGGGAGCGCTCATCTACCTGCACCAGACTTCGCAAGGATTTTCCGTGGAGAAAGTCGGCGACCGCACCGCGCTCGGATTTCACCGCGGCCAAAGACTCCCGGCGCTCTACGACAATGAAAAGCAGATTCAGCGTGAGATCGGCATCGGCGCGCAGATTTTGTCGGACCTCAATCTACGCCGCATCCGATTGCTGACCAACCGTCCCAAGAAAGTGGCCGCACTCGAAGGCTTCGGCATCGAAATCGTGGAGCAGGTTCCCGTGGAGTTGCAGGCCGTAAAGAGATGAGCGCGCCTACTATGGGTCTAGCTTGTGTGGAGCGGGCACTCCTGCCCGCTTGCATGCAGTGGCAAAAAATTTAGGGCTGGAAAAAATTCGGAGGCCTGCTAATTCCTTCCTGCTTTCGTAGCGGGCAGGAGTGCCCGCTCCACACTAGAACGGTTTGCGCACCACGACCTCGCTATCTCGGATGAAGAACTGGGCGGAGCAACTCTCAGACCCACAGATCACAGGTAGCAAGCCGTTGATCTGTTTACGCGTGATCAGGCCGAGCATGCCGCAAGACGGGCACGACAACACGGCCCAATAAGGATCTTCCTTCTCGCCAATCTCCCCGGCATTTTCCAGCACGAAAACGGTACCTGGCTGCATCTGTTCCGGAATCCATTCACTGAGAAGGTCCAGTTCGCCGACCATGTGTGCCTCCTTGTCTAGCTAGATGCGCGTTCGTGCTGACTTCCTGCCTTGCCTACGAAACTTTTTTAGCACGCCGGCGGTAATCCGGCGAAGTTACCGAAGTATTCGCCTTTCCGGAGACGACCCCGGCCCGCACCTGGCGCACAGCGTCGCTCAGGCAGACGGCCAGAATCGGCTGATCGGAGTTCTTCAGAATGTCGACGATTTGACGCGTGGAGGTCTCCAGATAGAGCCGCGTCCCGTCGGTCAGCAGGTGATAGTCGGAGGTGCGGCTGACGATCTCTGCCAGGCCCTTTCCGATCTCGCGATCGAGAAAGCGCATGACCTTGCGGACGCCTTGCAGCGAGAAACCTTTGCGGCGCAGTTCGCAGATCACGGCAACCTCGGTCAGGTGATTCATCGAATACAGGCGTCGATGCCCTTCCCGCTCCGGCCTCACCACTCCGCGCTCATCCCACCACTGAAGCTGGCGCGGCGTGATCCCGGTGAGGGCAATCACCTGCTGCGATGTAAATCGATCCTGCATAAGTTCTACGTTTCTATCTGCCAATGTTTGAAACAATATCCCCGCAAAATGTTTCAGACATTTTAGGCGGGAGTGCCCACGAGTCAAGCAAAGAATCGGTGGAAAAAGGGTGACTAGGAGAGTTCCTGCTATTGACCTGGGTTGAAGCCGCCGCCGACGAAGTGGACGACCTCCAGGCGATCGCCCTCTTTGAGCTGGGTTTCGAGCCAACGATCGCGCGGGACGATGTCGCGATTCAGTTCCACTGCCACACGGTCCGCTTTCATCCCGAGGCGTTCTACGAGTGCGGCCAGGGTAAAGGGAGCGACGGGAAAATCGCGCTCTTCCCCATTGATTTGGAGTTTCATTTTACAGAAGCTCGGGACAAGGGACGTGCGGTTGTCGCTTCCCTCGCGGAGAAGGACCTGATCCACTCACGCTGTTCCGACGTTTCAGGAACGAGCACGCCTCGCACCTCGCTGATTTGTTTAAGTGCGTCGCCGAATTTATCTCCGGCCTTAATGAGGACGGCAGCGGCGAAGATGCCGGATCGGCCAATCCCTTGGCGGCAGTGGATAGCCACATTCCTTCCTTGTCGCAGCATTTCGGTTACGTTTTCGACGGCGAGTAAAGCATCGTCCAAAGAAGAAGGCACACCACGGTCTTCCACCGGAAGTGATAGGAAACGAAGTCCGCGAGACTGTGCGAGGTCAGATTCCTCGCCGAGTTGCAGGTCTTTGTTTTCCTGAGGCGTAAGCAGCGAAACCACAGCATCGACTCCGGCGGTTCGCCAACCGGAGATCTCGTCTTCGAGCCAGTCGCCACCGCGGGGGCGCGCCGAAATTGCCAGCTTGCCCGGCCACGGGCCGTTGATCCAATAGAGCTTGGGGTTCATGGGTCCTTCAACTCCAATTTATTCTCTCATGATTATGTCGCGCAGAAGGGCGTCTACGTCTACATCTCGAGATCTCAAAACCTTGATTCGGTGGTGCCCATCAAGGATGGTGCCATCAGGACGCGTCTTCAGAGAATCCTTCTGTCCTGGCAAGAGTGTCTGAAGCAGGATCTCCGTTGAAAGTTGATCGAATTGGCCCAGCTTAGCCGCGACGAGAACAGTATCCGAATGCAAAGGTTTTAGAGGTGGGTTCGGCACAGACTACTCGGTGCGCCGTAGGGCGAACTTGCGGGTTGCAGTGCGGCCCTGATAGTTGGCTTGGACCAGCAGCGACGAATCGGGGAGAGCAATTTCTTCGACCTCGATTTTGATCTCGGCTGCGCCGCTCGCGTCGGTCACCGCCTGAGTATAGAAAGGCGCCTCGCCGGGACGCGCAAAGCGGAAGGTCAGGCGAGCGCCGGGCGCGGCCGTGCCGGCTTCGGTTACGCGCAACTGCATGGTCAGGTTGCGATTGGCATGCACCGATTCGGCGTTGAGCCACTGAACATCCAGTTCTTTCACGGCCGCCAGGTTTTCGGCTTCGGGATGATCGAGGACGTTGTCCAGCTTGCCTTCACGGATGGCGTCGAGCACCAGCCGATGCTGCTCGCGCAGTTGCTGCTCTTTCTGCGCGTCGCCGAACTGGGCTTCCGCAGCCTTGGCCGCGTACGACGTAGCCTTCTTGCCAATGCAGCGTCCGCGCACGAAGACCTGGGACTGCAGCAGCAGTTCGCCCTCGCGCGCCTCGCTCTGCACGTGGTAGATGGTGTCGCCGTGTTTTACGTCGGTATTGAAGCCGAAAATCATAGAAGAATCGGGTAATTTGGTGATTTTGTAATTTGGTAATTTGAACCCCGGAACGCAGCGTGAGCGCCGGTTTTAAATTTCAAAATTACCAGATTACAAAATTACAAAATCTTTCCTCTGGCTTTGCGCAAAATCTCCTCTGGCTCGCTTGACACTGTTGAGTGTAAGCCAATAACCTAGAATGTTTAATTCAAGCTTGGCGCGAATTATATATAGCTTGTCCTATGCCCGACAATTACTTCGCTCGCTACCTCCCGTTTTTGATCCACATTTTGATGGCTGGCGGGATTGCGGGTGCGATTGTCTCTCTTTCTTGGCTGATCGGGCAGCGCAAGCCGACCCGGGCGAAGCTAGCGCCCTATGAGTGCGGCATGGTCCCGGTCGGCGACTCCCGCCAGCGCTTCTCGGTGAAATTCTACCTGGTGGCCATGTTGTTCATTTTGTTCGACGTAGAAGCGGTTTTCATTTATCCGTGGGCGATCATTTTGCGCGATCTTCGGCGCTTTGGACTGTGGGAGATGTTGGTGTACATCGGAATTTTCCTCGTGGGATTCTTCTATGTCTGGAAGAAAGGCGTTTTGGACTGGGGCGAGACCGGCGCGAAACGGGGAAACTTCTGAATGCCGCTGGAACCCGCCATCACCGATTTAGAGGAACTGAAAAACCATCCTGCCGTGGCGCGCCTAGTGGGCTGGAGAGCTGACGCGGTTACCGGCGTGAAGTTCGATCGCGACGAGATGACGATCCATGTGGGTCGCGATCACATTCGAGAAGCCTGCGTGGTGCTGAAAGAAGATGCGGCCTGCCCCTTCAATTATCTTTCTGACATCACGTGCGTGGATTGGTATCCGTCGGAACCGCGGTTTGAAGTCATCTACCATCTGCTGTCGATCTCGAACAAAGAGCGAGTGCGGTTAAAAGTTCACCTGAACAGCGCGAGCCCCGTGGTCGAGTCGCTGACCTCGGTGTGGCCGGGGGCGAATTACTTTGAGCGCGAAGTGTTCGACATGTTTGGGATAAGGTTCACGGGGCATCCTTATTTACGGCGCATCCTGATGCCTGAGGATTGGGAAGGCTATCCCCTGCGCAAGGATTATCCCGTGGAGGGCTACCGCTAGTGGCCCACTTGAATCCCACGCCAGTGCTGGAGCCCGGGCAGGATCGCACCATGATCCTGAACATGGGGCCGCAACATCCGTCGACTCATGGCGTGCTGCGCGTGATCCTCGAGATTGACGGGGAAACCGTGGTGCGGATGATGCCCGACATCGGCTTTCTGCACACCGGAATCGAAAAGACCTGCGAAGCCAAGTTCTACCAGCAAGTGGTGCCGCTCACCGACCGCATCGACTACTTGTGCCCCATGACCAACAATCTCTGCTATGTGCTTGCAGTAGAAAAGCTGCTGGGGCTGGAGATTCCGCCAAAAGCGCAGTGGATGCGGGTGCTGATGAACGAACTGACGCGCATCAATTCGCACCTGGTGTGGCTGGGCACGCACGCGCTGGATATCGGCGCGATGACGGTCTTCCTGTATTGCTTCCGCGAACGCGAAGAAGTACTGAAGATGTTTGAGGCGATCAGCGGACAGCGCATGATGACGTCTTATTTCCGCGTGGGCGGAATCGCGCTGGAGCCGCCGCTGGGATTCTTGGACCGGGTGCGCAAGTTCGCCGGATATTTTCCTTCGAAGGTGGATGAGTACGAAAATCTGTTGACTGGAAATCCGATTTGGGGGATGCGGACCAAAGGCGTGGCGCGGATGACGGCGGAAGACGCGATCGCCCTGGGCGCGAGCGGGCCGACGTTGCGCGGCAGCGGCGTGGACTTCGATCTGCGGCGGGATATGCCGTACTCGAGTTATGAAAAGTTTCAGTTCAAAGTGCCGGTATCGCAGGAAGGCGATGTGTTCGCGCGTTACATGTGCCGGGTGCAGGAATTGCGGGAATCGACGGCGATCGTGAGGCAGGCGCTGGACGGAATGCCGGAAGGTCCGATCAAGGCGGATGCGCCCGGAGTGGTGCTGCCCGACCGCGAGAAGATGAAGACGCAGATGGAAGCGCTCATCTATCACTTCAAGATTATTACGGAAGGTTTTGCGGTGCCGGCGGGCGAGGTGTATCAGGCAGTGGAATCGCCGCGCGGAGAGATGGGGTACTACGTCGTCAGCGACGGGACCGCGAAACCGTACCGCGTGCATATGCGGGCGGCTTGCCTGGCCAATCTGCAGACGCTTCCGAAGATGTGTGAAGGAAGGTTGCTGGCGGATGTGGTGGCGGCGATCGGGAGCATTGATATTGTGCTGGGGGAAATAGACCGCTAAGAGGATTGAGTGATTGGGGAATCTGGTAATTGGGAAATTGAAAGCACAGCGCCCCTTTTCAATTTCCGAATTACCAAATTACACAATTACCAAATTGTATGAAGTTTTCTGAGGAATTCGAGACGCGGTTTGCGGAGATGGTGCCGCATTATCCGACCAAGCGGTCTGCGCTTGTGCCAACTCTGCTTTATGCGCAGGACGAGGTCGGATTTTTGTCGGACGAAGTGATCGCCGAGATCGCAACGCGGCTGGACTTGACGGAACTCGAAGTGCGCAACGTGATCAGCTACTACTCCATGCTGACCACCAAGCCGCGCGGCAAGTTCAACGTGCAGGTGTGCACCAATATCAGCTGCATGGTGCGTGGGGGAGAGGAAATTCTGCGGCACTGCGCGAAGAAGCTGGGCATCGGCCACAAGCAGACCACGGCCGATGGCGTGTTCACGCTGGAGGAAGTGGAGTGCATTGGGGCGTGCAGCTGGGCTCCGGCAGCGCAGGTGAACTACGACTTTCACGAGAACCTGACCGCGGAAAAGATGGACAGGATTCTGGACGAGTATAGGAAGAAGGGAACGCAGTAGAAACAATTTCTGATTGTTGATTTTTGATTGTTGATTGAAAAACTCTCCGGCGCGAGAGTGATGTTCAATCGTCAATCAACAATCATCAATCAACAATTTCTTTCATGGCTGACTTGGTTTCCCATCCCGACGAGGTAAGGGTCGTTTCCCGGCGCTTTGGGCAGGGTGCGACCGAGATTGAGCGGTATCTCCAACTGGACGGTTACAAGGCCGTGCAGAAGGCGCTGGCGATGGAACCGGACGCCATTATTAATGAGGTCAAGAATTCCGGACTTCGCGGGCGCGGCGGGGCGGGATTTTCTACGGGCATGAAGTGGTCGTTCGTGCCTAAGCAGTCGGCCAAGCCAAAATATGTTTTGTGCAATGGCGACGAGAGCGAACCGGGCACCTGCAAAGACCGGTTGATTTTCGAGCACGATCCGCACTCGGTGATCGAAGGGGTGATGATCGGAGCGCTGGCCGTGGGCGCAAAGAGCGGCTACATCTATATTCGCGGCGAGTACCGGTATCTGTCTGTGATCATGCAGAAGGCGATTCGCGACGCGTATGCCAAGGGATTTATCGGCAAGAATATTTTCGGCAGCGGGCGCGACCTGGATATTTACTGGCACGGTGGCGCGGGCGCTTATGAAGTGGGCGAAGAGTCGGCGCTCATGGAATCGCTGGAAGGCAAACGCGGGATTCCGCGGATCCGGCCGCCCTTCCCTGCAGTGGTGGGACTGTGGGGCGGGCCCACGGTCATTAATAATGCCGAGACGCTGGCCAATGTGCCGCACATAATTCTTGGCGGCGCAGACTGGTACGCGAAGTTGGGAACGCCGAAGAACGGCGGCACGCGGCTGTTTTGCCTGAGCGGCAACATTGCCAAACCGGGCGTGTACGAACTGCCCATGGGATACAACCTGAGAAAGATGATCTACGACGTGGGTGGCGGCATTCCCAATGGGCGCGGGTTGAAGGCGGTGGTGCCGGGCGGGTCGTCGTGTCCATGCCTCACGGCGGATGAGATCGATGTCGCAATGGATTTCGATTCGGTGCAGAAGGCCGGCTCGATGCTGGGTTCGGGCGGAGTGGTGGTGGTGGACGACGCGCAGTGCATCGTGAAATTCGCGCTACGGACCATGAAGTTTTACCAGCATGAAAGTTGCGGGTGGTGCATTCCGTGTCGCGAAGGAACGGACTGGCTGAAAAAGACGCTGATTCGTTTTCATGCGGGCGGCGGGATGAAGAAGGATATCGACAACATGCAGTACCTGGCGGAGAACATGCTGGGGCGGACATTTTGTCCGCTGGGCGATGCAGCGGCGATGCCGACGATCGCGTTCGTGAAAAAGTTCCGGCGCGAATTTGAAGATCATCTGGATGGCAAGCCGTGCCCGTTTGAGAAAGAGAGTGCGGCGGAGCCGGTGCTGGCGTAGCGCCGGCGTCTCGCCGGCCCGAAGTGCGGGCGAACGGCCGCAGGTTTCGATTGCTGAAAGAGTGCGAGGGCGAGACGCCCTCGCGACAGCCGGCGGGACGCCGGCGCTACGGAATTCTAGATTATGGCTGATGTAACACTCACTGTCGACGGAAAGAAGATCACGGCTCCCGCGGGGACGCTGCTGATCGAGGCCTGCAAGAGCGCGGGCATCGAGGTGCCTTCTTTTTGCTATTACCCGAATCTTTCGCTGCAGGGCGCTTGCCGGATGTGCCTGGTGAAGATCGAGAAGATGCCGAAGCTGCAGACGGCGTGCACCACCGTTGTCAGCGAGGGCATGGTCGTTACCAGCGACAGCCCCGAGGTCCGGCAGGCGCGTAAGTCGATGATCGAAATGCTGCTGGGCAACCATCCGCTGGACTGTCCGGTGTGCGACGCGGGTGGCGAGTGCGAATTGCAGGACATGACGTTCTCGTACGGGGCCGCGGAATCGAAATTCATGGAGGCGAAGAACCACAAGGACGAGCAGCAGTGGTCTCCGGTGGTGTTCTTCGATCGGCCGCGCTGCATTCTGTGTTACCGCTGCGTGCGGGTGTGCGGCGAGGGCATGGACGTTTGGGCTCTGGGCGTGCAGAACCGCGGCGTGAGTTCGCTGATTGCGCCCAATAAAGAAGATCATCTGGAATGCGAAGAGTGCGGCATGTGCATCGACATTTGCCCGGTAGGCGCGCTGACTTCGGGGGCATATCGCTACAAGACGCGGCCGTGGGAGATGAAGCATGTGGGCACGGTGTGCACGCACTGCGGCGACGGTTGCAAGACAACGTTGGGCGTGCGGCGATCGGACACCGGCATGGAGATCGTGCGCGGCGACAATCGCGACAAGAGCGGCACGAACGGCGATTTTCTGTGCATCAAGGGGCGCTACGCGTTTGACTTCGCGAATCACGAAGAGCGGCTGACGCAGCCGTTAATTCGCAAGAATGGCAAGCTGACTCCGGCGAGTTGGGAAGAGGCGTTCGAGTTGGTGGGAAAGAAGTTTGCGGAAGTTCGAGACAAGGATGGCGGAGCGGCGATTGGCGTGGTCGGTTCGACGCGCACCACGAATGAAGAGGCTTACCTACTGTCGAAGTTCGCGCGCCTCGTGTTGAAGACGAACAATGTGGATCATCACCGAACCGCCGACTTCCCTGCCCTGGCTGCGGCGCTGCGCGGCAAGCCGGACTTGACCGCAAGCATGGCGGATGTTTTCAAAGCGCCGGCGATTTTGTTGATTGGTAACGATCCCACGGAACAGCATCCGCTGCTGGCCTGGCAGATTCGGAACAATGTCCGGCTGCACCGGGCGCGGCTGTACGTGGTGAATTCGGAGCCGATCAAGTTGCGGCGGCAGGCGGCGAGCTTCCTGCAGATTTCGGCGGGCGCCGAGGGAAAAGTAGCAAGTTTCCTGGCGGGTGATGACTCTGTTGCAGATGGCTTGGTAAGCGGGGCAACGAATAAGGACGCGTTGATTGCGCTGCGCGGCAAGCTGCGTAGCGAACAGAATCTCGTCATCATTTTTGGTTCGGAAATTCGCGGCAACGATGTTGCTTCCCTGGTGAAGTGGGGATCAGGCATTTCCGGAACGAAATTCATTTGCCTCGCCGATTACGCGAACTCGCGCGGCGCCGCTGACATGGGGCTGTATCCCGACCTGCTGCCCGGCTACCATCCCGTGCCCGGTGGCAGCGAATTTCATCGCGAGTGGGATGTGCCGGAAACTGCCGGACTCGACCTCAATGGCATGGTGGAAGCGGGCAAGAGCGGCAAGCTGAAAGCGCTCTATGTGGTCGGCTCGAATCCGGTGGGACGGCTGAATATTGATCCGTTCGCTTTCTCGAACAGCTTTGTGGTGGTGCAGGACATGTTCCTGACTGAGACGGCTGTGATGGCGGACGTGGTGCTGCCTGCGGCCAATGCCTACGAGAAATCGGGCACGATGACCAACACCTGCGGCGACGTGCAACTGGTGAAAAAAGCAGGCGAAGTTTCGGGCACAAAATCCGATTTTGAAATGATGGTTCGCATCGCCGATGCCATGGGCTTCAAAGTTCGCAAGCTGGTTCCCTTCGGTAGCGGAACGCGGGCGGACATGGGACAGTCGCGGGGCGCGCAGTCCGGTGAGGCTGACCGCCACGCGGTGTGGCTTGAGATGCAAGGGCTGGAACCGAAGTTGAGCCCGCTCGATCCTATGGCGATTCTCGACGAAATTCAGCGGCTCGTTCCCGGTTATGACATTTCGCGCGCAAACCTGCTGGCTGGCAACGGCGAACACACATCGCTGACGAAGAGCGGAGCGGGCGCGGCACACAAGACGGATTCGATTTCACCAGCGCACGACACGCTGTTCACGTCGGGCACGTTGGGCCGTTATTCACGCACGTTGAAGTCGGTCATGGAAAGTCACCAAGTGAAACCCGCGGAAGTCGCCGCGGACTAATTTCTGAGCACGGTTTTCCAGCACAAGAGAGGAAGTAAGGCGTGGCGTTGCCAATCTGGCTATACATCCTGGCGTCGGTGATCAAATCGGCAATCGTTCTGGGCGTGCTGCTCACCGCGGTCGCGTACACCGTCTGGCTGGAACGCAAAGTAGTTGGCCACATGCAGAATCGCTGGGGACCCACGCGGGTCGGCCCGTTTGGACTACTGCAACCGGCGGCCGACGGATTGAAATTTCTATTCAAGGAAGACCTGACTCCGCCGCACGTCTATAAACCGCTGTTCATTGCGGCGCCGCTGATCGCGGTCATCTTCGCACTGACGTCGATCTCGGTAATCCCGTTCGGGAATGCGGTGACAATCGGCGGCTACAGCATCCCCCTACAGATCACGACCGACGTGAACACTGGACTGCTGCTGATTCTGGGCGTGACTTCGATTGGCGTCTACGGCGTAGCGCTCGCCGGATGGTCCTCAAACAACAAGTATTCCCTGCTCGGCGGACTCCGGGCGAGCGCGCAGATGGTGAGCTACGAAATCTCGCTTGGGCTCTCTCTGGTAGGGGTGCTGATCATGGCGGGCAGCTTCAGCTTGCGAACGATTGTGGAATCGCAGGCAGGATTTTTCTGGGGATTCATTCCGCGCTGGAATATTTTCGGCGGACAGATCGTGGGATTCTTCTGCTACCTGATGGCGGCGTATGCCGAGACCAACCGCATCCCGTTTGATTTGCCGGAGGCTGAAACCGAGCTCGTCGCCGGATATCACACGGAATACAGCGCCATGAAATTTGCCATGTTCTTCATGGCGGAATACGCGAACATGATCACGGTGGCGTGCCTGGCGACGCTAATGTTTTTTGGCGGATGGCTGGGCCCGGTGTTTGGACCGCCGCTCTTACAGGCGATCCTGCCGGTGGTTTGGTTTGCGGCGAAAGTTTTCGTATTTCTCTTTCTCTACATCTGGGTGCGCGGCACGCTGCCGCGCTTCCGTTACGACCAGTTGATGGCGTTTGGCTGGAAGTTTCTGCTGCCGCTGGCGCTGGCGAATCTGATTGCCACGGCGATTGCGGTAGCGTGGTGAAAGAGCAGTGGCCAGTGGCCAGTGGTTAGTTTACCGGCGACAGTCGTGACCGACCACTAGCCACTGATCACTATCCACTGGGTTTCGAGAACTGATTTCATGAGTGTGCACTTAATTCTGTTTCTGGCGTTCGGGGCGGTCTGCGTGGCGGGCGCGGTAAACCTGCTGGCGCAGAGGCACCCCATTAACGGCGCGCTTTCGCTGATTGCGGTGATGGCGGCGCTGGCGGGGGAATATCTGCTGCTGGGGGCGGAGTTCGTCGCCGCCATACAAGTAATCGTTTATGCGGGCGCCATCATGGTGCTGTTTGTGTTCACGATCATGTTGTTGAACGCCGGCGTGGAGGAGCGCACTAAAGGCAGCAGGGTGGCGATTTTATTTGGCGTTCCGGGGTTGCTGTCGGGAAGCATCCTGCTGGGATGGGTGGTGCTGCGGCATTCGGGAACGGAGGCCGTCGCGGCAGGTGCGCTGCCGGGCGCTCCCAATGTCATCGGGCAATTGCTGTTTCATGAATTTCTGCTGCCGTTTGAGATCACATCTGTGCTGATTTTGATCGCCATCATGGGCGCGGTGGTGCTGGCCAGCAAGCCTCCGACGGCGCCGCCCAGAAAGGTGGAGGACTAGATGGTTCCGCTCTCATATTACCTCGTACTTAGCGGATTCCTGTTCGCCTGCGGCGTGGCGGGATTCCTGATCAAGCGCAACATCATCACGATCTTCATGTCGATTGAGCTCATGCTCAACGGTGTGAATCTTTCGTTCGTTGCATTTGCGGCGCACTGGCATGTGCTGGCAGGACAGGTATTCGTGTTCTTCGTCATGGTTGTGGCGGCGGCGGAGGCTGCCGTGGGACTGGCAATCATCATCGCGGTCTACCGCACGCGCGAAACTTTGAATGTGGATCAGGTGAACCTGCTCAAGCTATGACATCCTCTCTTAATCTGTGGCTGATCCCGGTGCTGCCGCTGGCGGGGGCCGCGATTAACGGCTTCCTGGGCAAGAAGTCTTCGCGAACTGCGGTCACCACCGTGGGACTTGTGTTTCCGGGCGCAGCGTTCGCGTGGGCGTTGGTGGTAGCTTTGCGCTTTTCGTCGGTCAATCTTCCCTACCAGGAATACATCGCGCACTGGATCCGGTCGGGAAGTTTCAGCGCCGATTACGCTTTGTATCTCGATCAACTTTCGCTGGTCATGTTGCTGGTGGTGACTGGAGTTGGCTTCCTGATTCACATTTACTCCGTCGGCTACATGTGGGATGACCCGGGCTACTACCGCTTTTTCAGCTACCTGAACCTGTTCATGTTTTTCATGCTGACGCTGGTGCTGGCCAACAATTACCTCCTGATGTTTATCGGGTGGGAGGGCGTGGGGCTGGCATCGTATTTGCTGATCGGATTCTGGTTCACCAAAGATTCGGCGGCATCGGCGGGAAAAAAAGCGTTCATCGTCAACCGCATTGGCGACTTCGGATTCCTCATTGGGCTGTTCCTGATCATTCAGCACTTCGGCTCGTTGAACTTCACTCAGGTATTCGCGCAAGTGCAGTCGTTGGCGCCGGAGACCGCGGGGGCCGGACTACTCACGGCGATTGGCATTTTGTTGATGGTGGGAGCATGCGGCAAATCGGCGCAGATTCCGCTTTACGTTTGGCTGCCGGATGCGATGGAAGGCCCGACGCCGGTGTCGGCGCTAATCCATGCGGCCACGATGGTGACGGCGGGCGTCTACATGGTGTCGCGATCGCACGTGATTTTCGAGCGAGCGCCGATGGCGTTAACCGTGGTCGCCGTGATTGGAACGCTGACTGCGCTGTTCGCGGCAACAATTGGCATCACGCAGACCGACATCAAGAAGGTTCTCGCTTATTCAACCGTGTCGCAGCTTGGCTATATGTTCATGGCGTGCGGCGTGGGAGCGTTCTCGGCGGGAATTTTCCATCTGATGACGCATGCATTTTTCAAAGGCCTGTTGTTTCTTGCGGCCGGCTCGGTGATCCACTCGGTGGGCGGCGAGCAGGACATGCGGAAGATGGGCGGGCTGAAGACGTACATCCCGATCACGTTCACGACGATGCTGATCGCGACACTGGCGATCGCTGGAATTCCGCCACTGGCGGGCTTTTGGAGCAAAGACGAAATTCTTTGGAAGGCGTATCAGGCGAGTTGGGTGTACTGGCTGATCGGCGCGATCACGGCCTTGCTCACATCCTTTTATATGTTCCGCCTGTTATTCATGACTTTTTGGGGAGACTACAAGGGCATTCAGGTTGATGATCACGGACGCGCGCATTCGACTCACGGCGACGGAGATCACGGCCATGGCGCACCTCATGAGAGTCCAATGGTCATGCTCGTTCCGCTGATGATTCTTGCGGCGCTGTCTTTGGTCGGCGGCTTCGTGGGATATCACAACGGCTTCGAGCACTTTCTTGCACCCGTGTTTGGCTCGGAATTTCCGAAGACGATGACGGAAGGTTCCGGGAACACGGAATGGCTGCTGATGGGGATCTCGGTTCTTTTCTCGTTCGCAGGCCTGATCCTGGCGTACATCCTCTACGTCAGCAAACCCTATCTGCCGCAAAGGATCGCCGACTCACTGAACGGCTTCTACACTGCGGTTCTGAATAAATACTACGTCGATGAGCTGTACGCGAAGCTGTTCGTCAAGCCACTGGTGGACGGGTCGACCAGCATCCTGTGGCAGGGGGTCGACCGAAAAGTGATCGACGACAGCGTGAACAATGTCGCCGATGGCGCGCGCCATGTTTCCGACGAAGTCCGCCACATGCAATCGGGAAATCTGCGGTCGTACGCGGGATGGATTGCGGCGGGATCGGCCGTGGTGATTGCCTACATGATCTGGATGGGAGTGCGATGAGCACCGATAGCTGGAGCGCCTACATCCTGACATTCGTGACTTTTGCGCCGCTGCTGGGCGCGTTGCTGCTGATGGTTTTTCCGAGACGCGATCGCGACATTCGCATCTTTGCTCTCGTCTTTTCTCTGCTTACATTTCTCCTGTCGCTGCATTTGCCGGTGCACTTCCATCGGCAACAGGCGGGATTCCAGTACGAGATCGATCGTGCGTGGATCTCGACGCCGAACATTCACTACCACATGGGAATCGATGGAATCTCCCTGTGGCTGGTGGTCTTGACTACTTTCCTGACGCCGCTGTGCGTGCTGATTTCCTGGCACTCGGTGCACGACCGGGTAAAAGAATTTTTTATTCTGCTGTTGATTATGGAGACGGCGCTGATCGGGGTGTTCACCTCGCTCGATCTCTTCCTTTTTTATTTCTTCTGGGAAGCGACGCTGATTCCGATGGCCCTACTGATTGGCGTGTTCGGACACGAGCGCAAGGTCTATGCGGCGGTGAAATTTTTCATGTACACCATGATCGCGTCGGTGTTTATGCTGGCAGCGATCTTGTGGCTTTACGCTCATACTGGCAGTTTTGATTTCGTCGTGATTCGCGATCAGATTGCGCGCGGTGCGATGCCGAATTTTCCGGTGGCGGCGCAGTGGCTCTTTCTCGGATTCTTCCTGGCCTTCGCGGTGAAGGTCCCGCTATTTCCATTCCATACGTGGCTGCCTGACGCCCACGTGGAAGCGCCGACCGCCGGATCGGTGCTCCTGGCTGGCGTGCTGCTAAAGATGGGCACCTATGGGATGCTGCGCTTCAACCTGGGCTTGTTTCCGGAGCAAGCACGCCACAACGCTCCCTGGATCATCGTTCTCGCGCTGATCGGGATTATTTACGGCGCGCTGGTCGCGATGGTGCAGCCCAACATGAAGAAACTGATCGCTTACTCGTCGGTCAGCCATTTGGGATTTGTAGTACTGGGAATTTTCAGCTTCACGCAGGCGGGGCTCAACGGCGCGATGTTTGTAATGCTGGCGCACGGAGTTTCCACGGGCGGGCTTTTCATGCTGGCAGGAATTCTGCACGAGCGTCGTCATACCTATGAGATTACGGAATTTGGCGGGCTCGCTTCCGTCATGCCTGTTTATGCAGCTTCCTTTCTGTTCATAGTGCTCGCCTCGGTTGGACTTCCGCTGCTGAACGGATTCGTCGGCGAGTTTCTGGTGCTAAGCGGCGCGTTCCAGGCCAGGGCCGTGTACGGAATCCTTGCCGCGACGGGTGTCATCTGGAGTGCCTGCTATCTCCTCTGGATGTACCAGAGAGTGTTTTATGGCAAGGTGACGAAGCCGGTGAACAACTCGCTGCGCGATCTGTTTGGATTTGAGAAGGCCGCGGTGTGGCCGTGCGCAGTCGCCGCGCTGGTGATGGGAGTGGCACCGATTCTTTGGTTGGGCGCGATTGATCCGGCTGTACAGGCAGCGCTCACGCCGTTTGCGCAAGTCGTTGGCAAGGTGGTAGCCCAATGACGAACCAGCTTTTGCCGGCGTTGTTGCAGACGATCCCGCAGGGCGTGGACTACGTCCGCATTCTTCCGGAACTGATTTTGTCTGTGTTTGGAATTGTAGTGATGGTACTCGATCCGCTGGTGGATGAGGAGAAGAGCCAGAAACTGCTGGGTTATATCGCGCTGGGGGGCGCCGTGGCGGGGCTTTTCGCCACGTGGTATATGGCGCAATCGCCGGGGATGGCCTTCTCGAACATGGTGAAGGTAGACAACTTCAGCGCGTTCTTTCACTTCGTAATCATCAGCATTGCGGCGGTGGTGATCCTGAGTTCGTTCGAGTACATGGCGGTGCAGCGGATTCGCGCGGGTGAATACTACGCGCTCATTCTTTTTGGCGTGGTAGGAATGGCGCTGATGTCATCGGCGGTTGAGTTGGTCCTGATTTTCATCGCGCTGGAAATTTCGTCGATCTCCACTTACATTCTGGCTGGATTCCGGCGCAACGAAGCGTCGAGCAGCGAATCGTCACTCAAATATTTTCTGTTGGGCTCGTTTGCTACGGCATTTTTTCTGTACGGAGTGGCGCTGATGTTCGGCGCGACGGGCTCCACCAATATCGATGTAATCAGCCAGAAGTTGCAGTCCGCGCCGGTGGAATTGCTGGTATATGTGGCCATGTCGCTGATGCTGGTCGGCCTGGGATTCAAGGTAGCTGCCGCGCCGTTTCACGTGTGGACGCCCGACGTTTATGAAGGGGCTCCCGCGCCCATCGTGGGCTTAATGTCAACCGCGCCCAAGGCGGCGGCGTTCGCTGTCTTGCTGAGAGTGGTCTTCACCATCAACGCGCCGGGACGGTTCGGTTTGCTATGGGCGACCGCGGCGCTCTCCATGACGTTGGGCAACGTGGGCGCACTGGTGCAGAGCAACGTGAAGCGGTTGCTCGCCTATTCTTCGATTGCGCACGCGGGATATTTGCTAATGGCATTTGCCGTCATGGGAACAGAAAATTTCGTGGGCGGAATTTCCGCCGCGATGTTCTACACCGCAGCCTATGCTGCGATGAACGTGGGCGCATTCGCCGTGGTCAGTCATTTCGCGAACGCCGGCGAGCGTTACGTAACTGTGGAAGACTATGAAGGGCTGGGGCGCAGTTCGCCGCTGCTGGCGGCCACGCTGACGATTTTCCTGCTCTCGCTCATCGGCATTCCCATGACCGGCGGCTTCTTCGCCAAGTTCTACGTATTCAGCGCGGCGGTCAAAGCGCACCTGATCTGGCTGACGCTGATCGGTGTGATCAACAGCGCGGTTGGCGCCTACTATTACCTGCGCATCATCGTCGTGATGTACATGCGGGAATCGCGCAAGGAGGTTCCGGTGACGCCGATTCCGTTTGGACTGGGACTGGCGCTCACCGCCAGCATGGTGGCTACACTTTATTTTGGAATCCTTCCAAACCGGGTACTCCAATACACGCAGCAGTCGGCACAGGAATTGCTGCCGCGCCAGGTCGCTCCAGTGTCTTCGAATAGCGCGCAAACTCCCGCCCCAGGCGGCATTCCGCAGCATTGATTTTGCGTTGCAAATTCACGAAACACGGATTGACAAGAACCTTAGGGGAAGTGCATTATGTCTGCACGCAGTTTTAGCTCAGTCCCTCTCTCTCAAGACTGCAGCAGCCCAGAGGAGCACAAATGTCCAACCTGATTCATCGACTTTGGTCGGAAGATGCCGGGCAAGACATCGCAGAATATGCGGTCATGTTAGCGGTGATTCTCGTATTGGTGGTGGGGACGGTACGTTTGATCGGATCGAATGCCAATACCGCATTCTCAAATGTCGCCAGTTCGATCCAGTAACCAAGCCATCCAATCCGACCCGGCTTAGTTCGTCTGATTCGCAATCGAAGCGAGATCTTATGACACGATTTAGTCCAGGCACCGCATTTACCGCTTACTTCTGGTTTACTGGGAGAGCGGCTGCGGAGCAGCTTGGAGTGAGGTTGAGCCACTGATGGCCGACTAAACGGAACAAGCTTCAGCCGCCGCGATCCAGGGATCGCGGCTTTTGTTTTCTGGGGAAAAAATTCGAGGAGGAGCATCACGATGATCGTGAACATGTCAGAAAAAGCTACGGAGCAGGAAATCAATCACATTATTGAGCGCATCCGCGAAGCGGGATACCAGCCGCACGTCACGCGTGGCACGGAGCGCACCATCGTGGCCGCGGTGGGCAGCGGACGGCGCCATGAAATCGAAGCGCTGCAGGTCGCACCTGGTGTGGACAACGTGGTCGCCATCGCCCAGCCTTTTAAGCTAGTGAGCCGGCAGGTGCGGCCGGAGCGCTCGGTGGTGAAGATCAACGACGTGGCCATTGGCGGCCCGGATGTGGTGGTGATCGCCGGGCCATGCTCGGTGGAGTCGCGCTCGCAACTGCTCGATACGGCGCACGCGGTAAAGCGCGCGGGCGCCGCCATGTTGCGCGGCGGAGCGTACAAGCCGCGCACTTCACCCTACGACTTCCAGGGGCTGGGTCTGGAGGCGTTGAAGATTTTGCGCGAAGCACGCGAGGAGACCGGGCTGCCGGTGGTGACGGAAGTGATGAGCACGGAAGACGTGGACGTCATTTGTGAGCATGTCGATATGCTGCAAGTCGGTGCGCGGAACATGCAGAACTTCGCCCTGCTTCGCCGCTTGGCGACGGTTAAAAAGCCTGTGCTGCTGAAGCGAGGCCCCTCGGCTACGGTGAAGGAGTGGCTGCTTGCGGCGGAGTACCTGCTCTCGGGAGGAAATCAAGAAGTCGTGTTGTGCGAGCGCGGCATCAAAACCTTCGAGACAGAGATGCGGAACACCATCGACCTGGCGGCCGTGGCGCTGGCGCGCGATCTTTCCCACTTACCGGTGATTGCCGATCCTTCGCACGGTACGGGCAAACAGAGCCTGATTGCGGCGGTTTCGCGCGCGGCAGTGGCAGTGGGCGCCGATGGTCTGATCATCGAGGTGCATCCGTGTCCGGAACGGGCGCTCTCAGACGGCCCGCAATCGTTGGACTTTGCGGGATTCGGCAAGGTCATGCGGGCGCTGGCCGAACCGCTACGGCAAACTGCCAGCCTGCCCGCAGCGGTGACGGCAGCCTCATAAGAAAAATGGCTACGTCCTGAATCGTTGTTGAATATCAAACGCATATGGTTGCATCTGTCACACGGCTGCGCGTGCGTTCTTTACTATTTCTGCCAGGTTTTCTGTGGCGCACATTTCGCAGCCTGCGTCAGGTTGAGAGAGCGGCGGGATTCTTGGGGGGCCGACTTTTGGTCGACTCTCACTGGACATTCTGGACATTGACCGTATGGGAGAGCGAACAAGCGATGAAGCGGTTTCGCGGGTCTGGGGCTCATGCCCAAGTAATGCCGCGACTCCCGAAATGGTGTGATGAAGCGGCCTATGCACATTGGGTTGAAGCGGCAGAATCCATCCCCACATGGAAACAGGCGCATGAGCGCCTGGTGGCCGAGGGACGATTGTCGCGAGTAGAGCATCCATCGAAAAATCATTCTGACCGGCAATTTGCCATGCCTCGGTTGAAGCCTCTGATCGGCAACGACCTTAAGCGGCGAGGCTCGGGTAGAATCGAATCGAAGTAATTAGAGACAGCTGGGAATGGAAGTGGCTTGTCTAACGCGAGTCCGATGCCACGCTTTGACGTCACCATCGCCGGAGAACTAAATCTCGACCTGATCCTGTACGGGCTGCCTGAAAAACTTTTGCCGGAGCGCGAACTGCTCGCCGACGGGATGATGCTGACATTGGGCTCGTCGTCGGCAATCGTGGCTCACAATCTGGCCACACTGGGAAGCCGCGTAGGCTTTCAGTCGCGCATTGGCGACGATTCACTCGGACAGATTGCGCTGGACCGACTGCGGCAGAGCGGCGTGGATGTATCGGGCGTGCGCTGCGTTCCCGGCGCGACCACGACCGGGCTGACGGTAATCCTGCATCACGTCGCCTGGCGGAATATTCTTACCTACCCGGGAACGATCGCGGAGACAACATGGCAGGATCTCGATCTGGATGCGCTTGCCGACTCAAGGCACTTCCACTTGTCGTCGTATTATCTGCAGCGCGGCTTGCGTCCGAGGGTTGGAGAATTGTTTCAGCTCCTCAAGTCGAAGGGACTCACGATTTCGCTCGATACCAATGACGATCCCGACGATCGATGGGAAGGCGGATTGAGCGAGGTGTTGCGTTACGTCGATGTGTTCCTGCCGAACGAGCGCGAAGCCTGCAAAGCAGCCGGGACCGACGATGTGGAAGCTGCCATCCACAAGCTTTCGCGGCTTGTGCCGCTAGTCGTGGTAAAACTGGGGCGCAAGGGGTCTATGGCGCAGCGTGGGCCAGAGCGCTTCGCGAGCGTTTCGCGGGAGCTCGAACCAATAGATACCGTGGGCGCCGGAGATAGCTTTGACGCTGGATTTCTGCACTCGTACGTCCGCGGAGACGACTTGCCAACATGTCTGGCCAGCGGGAATATGGCCGGCGCGCTCTCGACGACGCGGCCCGGAGGCACGGAAGCATTTCGCGATGCCGACTGCCGGGAAAAGTTCTTCAGAGAACGGCGCGAGGCGCAGAACACGCCAAGCGATAAAACTCCCCAGCGGTGACTTTCCTTTTCAGCGAATCTCGGCCAGGGAGTGCTCGAGAGCGCCGCGCTTGGGAGCAGGCATGGCGCCGACTTCGCTGGCGACCCAAGCTCCGACCAGATTGGCTACCTCGTTCATCAGATCTAAAGACGCGCCCTGTAGATACTCGTGCACCAGGCCGGCAGTGAAAGCGTCGCCAGAGCCCACGGTATCGGCTACATGGACACGAAAGCCGGGATGCTCGCTGGCATCGCGATCCCTTACCAGAAGACTTCCGCGACTGCCCCGCGTGACGCAGACCAGCTTCAAATCGTGAGTGCGGATCAGCCACTGGGCCGAGGACAATTCGTCCTTGTGCGGAGCTTTATTCAGGCTCATGATCTTGGGGAGTTCTTCATCGTTGAGCTTTACGATGTCGGCCAGCATCATCGATTGCGCGAGCACTTCTGGGGAGTAATAGGACTGCCGGAGATTAGCGTCGAAGACTTTGACGGTTCTGGGCGAAGTGGCGCCCAGAAAATGGCGAATGGTGGCGCAGCTTTTCTCGGAGCGTTGCGCCAGGGAGCCGAAACAAACCGCATCCGCGTGTTGGGCGAGTTGCTGCCAATCCGGCGTCCACTCCAGAGCATCCCACGCGGCCGGATACGCAATTTCAAATTGGGGCAGCCCCTTGCCGTCTACTTCCACTTTCACAACTCCGGTGGGATGCTTCCGGTCCGTTTGCACATGATCGATGTTGAGCCCGAGTTCCTCCATGCGCCGCAGGGCTTCCAATCCCGGAGAATCTTCGCCCACGCGGCTGGCGACGATTCCTTGATCGCCCATCAGAGTCGTGATGTAGGCGAAATTGGCGGGAGCGCCGCCCAGACAGGTTCGATCCGGTAAATGGTCCCAGAGAACTTCGCCGAGCCCTACTACTTTCTTTTTCATGGTCGATTCACCGGGATCGGCACAGTTTCCTCAAGTTAAGCGCAATTCCAATTTTCCGTTTTAGACTTGTTCTCGAGCACATCGTCAGTTACCACAACTTGCCGGAGTGCGACCTAAAAACTGCAGCAACTTTCTCGCCGAAGGCAGATCGGGATTGAACTCCAGCACGCGAAGCGCGTAAGTACGAGCGTCGCTGAATTTTCCCGCCCCGCAGTAAGCACGCGCGATGTTCAGGCCAATGCTGCTCCTGGCTGGCGTGCGTTGAAATGCATTCTGCCAGAGCTGCATCGCGCCCTGCAGATCTCCAGCTTGAGCTTCGATGACGCCGAGATTGGTGGCCGCATCTACCAGAGTCGGATCCTTGGCAAGCGCCTTCTGGTAAAGCTCGCGGGCGTGCTCGGTCGATCCCTTGCGTTGTTCGACATAAGCCAGGGCAGAAAGAAGCGCAGGATCGCCCGGCGATTGCTGCACTGCTCTAGAAAGCAGCTCTCTCGCTTGTGGCTCAGCCACTGACATTCCGTTTTCCGCGACTGAATTCCAGGCAAGAGCAAGGTCCCGGGGATCGGGCTCAGATTTGGTGTCGGGGAACGGAACAAGTCGCGGTAAAGAAGAGGAGAACGTCGCGTCCGGGTTCTGCAGCAGTTGCGGAGAGATTTGCGGCCGGCGCGGTATGCGATGGTCGGTGACTTCCGTATGCGCCACATCCGTGCTTGGCGATGCCGGCATGTGGCACGTAGTGCAGTCCGGATGATCCGTATGGTGTTTGGCTCCGAAAGCCGCGCCATGGCAAGCGAGGCACTTGCCTCGATAGAATGCGACTCGCTCTTCGGCCGAGGGCGACCGATGCGGATCGTGGCAGCTCGTACAAGACATGGCGTCGCCCGATTTCTTCTTGCACTGGCTCTGCGCTAACGCTTCCACCTGGCTGACAGCGCCCAGTCCCGACCCCTTAGCGTCGACCAGCAGAAAATACCGAACGTAATCGGAAAGGGCGTCCCCGGCCTGGAATTCGTAGGCATGACGTCCTGGACGTTCAACGGCGGCCTTACCCTCCAGGTGGCACTGCATACAGATGTCGTCGCGCCGCGCCGGGGTCAGCTTGGCAGGATTGACGATTGCACCGCCTTTGACGTGGGCAGCGCCGGAGCCATGGCAGCGCTCGCAAGCTACGCCGTTGTGAGTGAACGGAGGCTCGGGATAGCGGTTGTCCGTGCCCTTCGCGGGAGCCTGCATTCCACTCACGTGACAACGCAGGCAACTGGTGTACGCGGGAAGGTTCAACGGGATTTCGCGCGCGGTTTGGTAGGCTGGAGCCGTGTCCCACATTCGCTTGTTCGCGTACCAGTTCACCGGAGACTCGAAGAGGAACCCGTCAGTCTCAAACAGGTAGGTGAGGCCACGGCGTCCTGAGCCAATGTAGTAGAGCAACTCGCGCGTACCGCGAACTTCAGGGTCGCCCGGCCGGTCAAAGCTTAACCAGGCACGTCCATTCTCGGTGTAGATGCGGTAGTGTACGCCGGAGGCCTTGTGCGTAAATTCGGCTGCCATGAAACCGTCAATCGCGGGGCCGCTGGCGTGCGCCATCGAGGTACGCTGGTAGGATTCATAAATTGCGGAGTGGCATGGGGCGCAAGCTTGGTTGCCAACGTAAGGGTCTCGGACGGAGACGTTGGTAGGCATAGTGTTTGCGGTTGGATTCTGCGCCGCTGAAGCGGCGGCTGACCACACAACAATGGAAAGAAATCCCGCTAGGACCTTGTCCTCGAGTTGCACTTTCACCGATCCGGTTGGACGCTTCCGGCCCGTGTGAACGTAATCGATGTTGAAACCCAGTTCCTCCATCAGGCGCAGCGCCTCCAGCGCCATCGAATCCTCGCCGACGCGGCTGGCTACAATACCCTGGTCGCCCATAGAGTCGTGATGTAGGCGAAGTTCGCGGGCACACCGCCGAGACAGGTCCGTCCTGGCAAATGGTCCCAGAGAACTTCGCCGAGGCCTACGACTCTCTTTTTCATGGGCGCTGTCTTCATGGCGGTGTCCCGAATTCCCGCCGGAAACGTTTACGATGGGGCCTTCACAAAAAGAGGGACTCCCGAAGGAATCCCTCCTGTAAAGACCAGCCATAGTTCTTAGAACATGAGCCGCAGCGCGAATTCAAGCTGACGCATACCGGTGGTCGAGCCCGGGGATGCATCGGCCTCGATATCGGTAATCTGTCCCGCGTTGCCGCTACAATCGACACAAGTATTTCCCTGGTTCGAGTTGAATCCCATGACCGGATGGTTGAACACGTTGAACGCATCCATGCGGAATTGCATTTTCACGCGTTCTGTAATGGAGAAGTTCTTGAATATCGCCGCATCCGCAGCGAATGCGCGCGGACCGCGATAGCTATTCACCTTCACGTTACCCAGATTCCCGATGCCGGGATCAGCAAAGGCCTCACTGCTGTGTGCCGTGATGTCCGCCACCGGTGTAAAGAACTGCCGGTAGGGATTGCCCGCCGCGGGATGCTGCAGCGAACCCACGCCCAATGGGAAACTGCCTGATCCGTGGTTTGGTCGGCAAACACCCACATCTTCCTCGTTGCCGCAATTTGCAAAGCTGGGAGTCCACGGTAGACCGCCGCTCCAGTTCCAGGTTCCGGATACTTGCCATCCGCCGATGAGCAGGTCTTCCGCGCGGTTGGAATTGCCGGCGAAGCTCTTGCCCTTCCCAAACGGCAGCTCATAGGACGTTTCCGTCACCCAGACGTGAGCTCGTACCTGGCTATCAGGTCCGTAGGCAATCGGGTGGCTGATTGCAAAATAGTTGCTGTCGTACGAATTGGCATGGGCGTAGGTGTAATGCGAGAGCAATTGCAGTCCGTGCGAGAAGCGCTTGTCCACCTTTACTTGAAACGCGTGATAGATGCTGTTCGCGTCATTGCCAAGGTAATTGCCCTGGTCGGTGGAGCAGCAGGTCAACTGGTCGGCGGGAGCGACATTGGAAAGCCCGCATTCCTGCGCACTCACCGAGCAATCGGGATAAGTAAATTTGTCGAAGTACGGACGTCGCTGCGCTTGCGGCACTCCCGTGCTGCAACCTTTTCCAGCGCAACCAACAATCGAAGGCTGGTTCTTGTTGTACGTGTTACCCGCGCCTGCAAAGATGTTTGTTCCCTTGTTTCCGATGTAAGCAACTTCAATCGACGTCGAGTTATTGAGTTGCCGTTGCACAGTCAGATTCCACGCATCCAGAGTTGGTAAACGCTGATATGTCGGCCGGATATGCGGCTGCAGGTTCCCGGCGGGTCCGTTCAGAGGTAACAAACCGTTAGACGGGATCGTTGGGAAGGTAAAAATTGGCGGCCCAGCATCCAGTTTGAATGCCGCGATGTTGTTGTTGGTGGCATTCGCATTATTGTTCACCGCAGCCACGTTCTGGGCAGCCAGAACTGGCAAGTTTTGCGTGACCGCGTGGCCGAAGTTCGAACCGAACACGCCCATATCAAAGCTGCGGCCATAGCCCAAACGCACAACAGTTTTCTGGTTCAACTGGTATGCAGCGCCTAGCCGGGGAGCAAAGTAGTTCCACTTATTGTCGATGTTGCCGTTGAGGCCAATGTTGCCATAGCCAGCGACACGGTCGTGGCCGTCACCAATGACCATGTTCGTGAACCCACCGTTCCCCTTGCCGTTCACGTATTCTGGGAAATAGACCTCCCACCGCAAGCCGTAGTTAACCGTCAACTTCGGGGTCGCACGCCAGGTGTCTTGAGCATAGTAGAACATGCGGTGCTGCCGCTCCGCGGCGTTGGTGCTGGTGCTGACATACCGCGAAAGATTCGTCACGTCGCCAAGCATGAATGTCGCCCAGTCCAGACCACCCACGCCGCCGTTCGACGTTGCCAGATGACTGAAGGCATACACGCCGGTTCGGTTGGAATCGCTGGGCACGCGCAGGTTCTGCGCATAACGAACATCGGCGCCGAATTTGAACTGATGGTTGCCACGAATTTTTGTGATGTTGCCCACCCACTGATACTGCCGTTCTTTCTCAATCAGTGGGCAGTTGCAACGCGCAACGCCTAAGCCATCACCGAAGTTGCTGCCCGTTCCGTCCATGTCGAATTCACCGAGGCCGGATGTAAAGTTATCCCCCATGTTCGCATTCGGAATGCCGAAGGCCGTCATTGCCGCCTTGCCGGAATCGGGCTTATTCGTCATTGGGTTGTACTGGAAGAACCCAAATCGGAAGTCACCCAATAATGTGGAACTGAAGGTTTTGGTGACGCCAGCAGCCAAACTGTAGTTGTGGACGACCGAACTACCCGCCAAACCGCCGGGGCCAAAACCAACACCTCCTACCGCACCGAGGCTTGGCGCTCCGGACAGGCTGAAGTGGTTGTAGCTAAAGCGGCCAAACACGGACAGGCTCTGGCTGGCCGCATCGTCAATTCGGACGTCGAAGCTATTCTGGTTGTAAGGACCGGCTCCCGCGCCGACAAAGTTGTTCACCGGACCGCTGCTCGTCGGGTTCGGAAAAGCCGCCAAAAGATTCAAGGCTGCCGGGGACATCGCCGTAACCGGAACTAGGAACTGGTTCGGAACCCCATTCGTGCTCCCGGTGCAGGCAGTGTAGAGAACGCTTCCAAGCGGTCCGCAGAACGCCAAGCGTCCTGCACCAGACGTCGGACTCCCGGTAGTTGGATTGTAAAGATAGTTGGAAGGATCACCCAAATTTCCGTTTCCAATCTTCGACGCGAAGCCGCTGAAGTCGCAGAAGAGCCCACTTGACACGCAACTACTCTTGAGGCCCGCCGTCGGAATAGATTCCTGGTTGCTGATGCCGTTGCTCTGGCGCGTGGCCTGAAAATCTCCAAAGAAGAACAGCTTGTTCTTGATGATCGGGCCACCGATGGTGCCGCCGAATTGCTGCCAGCGCGAGGACGGAATCAGTCTTCCCGTGACCGGGTCCGGCTTGAACTGGGTAAATGGATCGCGAGCCGCAAGAGCGTCGGTGCGCCGGTACCAGAAGGCGCTGCCATGAATGTCGTTGCTGCCTGACTTTGTCTGGACTGTCACGACGCCCGCGACCGCTTTTCCGAATTCCGCATCGTAATTGCCCAGTGTAATTTTGCTCTCTTGGATGGCGTCCAAGTTCGGATTCACTACGATAATCCCGAGAATCGGGTCTTGGTTATCGGTCCCGTCCAATTCGAAGGCTGTGCCGCTGAAGTGCTGCCCGTTTACGAAAATCTGTTGGCCACCTTGCGGATTCTCCGTGGCTGCGTGGCTCCAGCCCACAAGCTTTTGCGTACCAGGCGAGAGCAATTCAAAGGAGGTGAAATTGCGGTTCAGAATAGGTGCATCCTCGATCGCCTTTTGGTTGAATTCGATCGACACGTCGGCGCGATCGGTCTTCAATTGCGGCGCCTCAGCCGTGACTTCGACTTGTTCGCTGGCGGAGCCGACCTGGAATTGGCCATCGACCTTTGCGCCGGTATCGGCTGACACTTGGATATTCTTGTATTCCAAGGTCTTAAAGCCCGTGCCCTCGATCCGGACGGCATAGACGTCAGGAATCAAGTGCGTCACCGAATAGTTGCCGCTCTCATTCGTGGTGGTTTCGGTGGACACATTCTTGGTCTGGCTGGTGACGGTCACCTTTGCTCCGCTCACGGCGGCTCCAGAGGGATCGGTTACCGTGCCCAAGATGCTGCCGTAGACGGCCTGAGCGAGTGCGCTCGGCACCCACAGACTGCACAGTAGACTGAACACAGCCACTGAGACCCACACTGACCTTTTCATGAACATCCTCCTGAAACACCTTTCAAACGAAATGACCCAGAAATGCAGAAGTGATCGTGATCACAGACTGTGCAGTCGTAGTACAAAAGAATTAGCTGGAATAAGTTTCACTAGGTTTGATACCGTTACACGTACAAAGTCCCAGTTCTGCAGCAACATACATCGACCCGTTACTTCATTGTGATATGGCTGTCACTCACAGTTTCGCGCTCGACCGAGAACAATGCTTCCAACAAATAGATAAACTTATTAAAAGTCATAGGCTGCACAGTTCGGAATCGCTGTGCAAACTGCTGCGCTATCTCGCCGAGCATTCGCTCGATCACCCCGGCATTGGCCTCAAGGAATACCAAATTGCTACGGAAGTCTTGGGACGACCCGCGGGGTTCGATCCGCAGAGCGATTCAACGGTACGAGTCCAAGCCGGGCGGCTGAGGGTGAAGCTCGCCGAGTACTACGCGAGCGAGGGCCGAGCCGATCCTATTCTGGTGGAGATCCCGAAGGGATCGTATGCGCTCACATTTCATCCGCGCGCCGGCAATTCAGAAGCACTGCCTGCGGCGCCGTTGGATTTGGAACGGGGGACAAAGAAGGAGAATGGGCAATCCTTCACTCGCGGATGGGTAATCACCGTTGCTGTGTTTTCGGTTTTGCTGGCGGCTTCTTTGTCAACGACGGCGATTCTGTTGTCGCAGCGGCTGCGCCCATTGACGGCAGGTCAGGCGACTCCCGCTGCGTATGAGATCTTCTGGAATCGGTTTTTAACCGGGCCACAGCAGCCATGGGTTATCTTCAGCAATGGCAGTTTTGTGGGAAGGCCCGAGACCGGGATGCGGTACTTTAATCCATCATTGGATAAGCGGACTTTCATTCTCGACCACTACACGGGGGTGGGCGAGGTGCTGGCCATCCACCAACTCGACCATCTTTTCTATCGGCTCAATCGGCCAATCCGGGTAAAACGCGGGGCGCTTTTTTCATTGGATGACGCCAAAAACAATGATCTGATCTTCGTGGGCTCGCCTTCTGAAAATCTAACGCTGCTCGATATTCCTGGAACCAAGGAGTTCGTTTTCCGGAGGCTTGAGTCTGGCCAACGAAAGGGCGACTTGGCCGTGGTGAACGTTCATCCCCTGGCTGGCGAGCCGCAGACCTTCTTGGGGACGCCCGCGAACCAGCCTACAACGGAAGATTACGCCGTGATCAGCCTTTTGCCAGGGCTGGATCCGTCTCGCTCAATCCTGATTCTTGCGGGCGACACGACTTTCGGAACCCAGGCTGCGGTCGAGTATGTTTGTCGGGAAGATTCCGTTCGTCAATTGCTGCAGCGTTTGAATGTTTCAAAGCCAGGCGACCTGAAGCCGTTTGAAGCGCTGCTGCATGTAAGGATTGTGCATGGAGTTCCTGTCATGACGGATCTGGTTTCAGTTCGCAATCGCAGTAACTGAACGGTCCCCAAAAAAGCCGACACACAGCTTTGGCCGCGACGTTCGCCAGCGAAAATGCCGCGGAGAACGCTCAGATCGGGCACGTCCTAGCGCGGGGCCGTGAGGTGCGAGTCCAGCTCGGAAGCCCTCTGAAATTCCTGAGTCGCTTCGTCTTTGTGTCCTTGCTGGCGTAACGCGAGCCCCATTTGATAATGCGCCGCCGCATAGTTGGGATCGGAGCGGATGGCGGAGCGGAATTGGGCAATGGCAGCGTCCACGTCGCCCGCCGCCAACAATCTCTTTCCCGAGTTAGTGGAAAACGTGGCCGCTTGCAGATTGTTGGTGAAGGCAGCGATTTTCGCTCCCGTCTTTGCTTCTTCAGCGGCGCCCTGGCTATCGCCCATTTGGCGCAGCACAGCGGCCAGGGTAGTATGCGCTCCGGCGAAATCCGGCTGCAAGCGAATCGCCTCACGCAATGCCGCAGCCGCTTCGGGGAGTTTTCCCTGCTGCTTGAGGACAGTGCCCAGCGTGTAATGGGCTTCTGCGTAGTTGGGTTGAGTCTGAATCGCTGCCTGCATTTCGGCGACAGCCTGATCGAACTGGCCGCGCTGCCAGTACAACACTCCTAGTGTATAGTGCGCATCGGCTAAGTCGGGCTGCAGGCGAATCGCATTTTGGAATTCGGAAACTGCCTGATCGAGTTGATCTTTGAGCTTGAACGCGAGACCCAGGTTATAGTGCAACGAAGCATTCTGCGGGGCTAGTTTCAGGGCAGCTTGAAGTTCGATAATGGCCGCATCGAAATCGGCGCGCTGCAAATACGCGATCGCTAAATTTTCGCGAAACGAGTCGTCGTCGGGATGCAGTTGCGCCGCCGTCTTGAAATTCGGAATCGCGCCGACCGCATCACCCTTCTGCAGTTGGGCTAAGCCCAGATCGTTGTAAGCCTCGGCGTCCTGGGGCCGGAGTTTTACCGCCTCGCCAAACGCGGCGACTGCGCATTCGCTATCTCCAGAATGTTGGCAGGCGAGGCCTAGTTCGATTTGCAAATCAGGCCACTCGGGCTTGAGCGCGACCGCCTTCCGTAATTCCTGCAGCGCGGCGTCGTTCTTGGACTGTGCGGTGAAAGTTTTTGCCAGGTAGAAATGAGCCGCGGCATCCTGCGGAGACAACTCGGTCGCTTTTCCCAGTTCACTAGCGGCCAGACCGAGTTGCTGTCCCTGCAAATACACGACGCCCAAATGAAAGTGGGCCTGCTCCAGGTTCGGCTGTAAGCGCAAGGCATCCTGAAAAGCGACTTGCGCGTCGGCGAACTGATTGCGTTGGGCGAGGATGGTTCCGAGTTCGTCCCGCAAATCGGCGCGCTGCGGCGCCAGTTTTACGGCGCGCTGCATTTCCGACAAAGCTTCGTCTCCGGGCTTTTGACTCAGAATCCTCGCCAGAGTGCGGTGTGCCTCAGCATTCTCCGGCGCAATTTTGATAGCGGTGCGCGCCTCCTGCTCGCCCTCGCCGGCTTTTCCCTGTTGAGAGAGCACGCCCGCAAGAGTCAACCGCGGTTCCACGAACTCAGGTTTAGCTTTGATCGCGGCGCGAAGATGCGGAATCGCTGCATCGGCCTCCCCCTGCTGGGCCAGCACCCAGCCTAATGCGGACTGCGCCTCAGCGTCTTGGGGAGCAAGCCGCACCGCCTTGTCGAATGCAGTGCGCGCACTCGCCAAATCACCCGTCTGAAGCGCTTTTTGACCGCGGTGGAGGGCCAAGCGCTCCGCAGAGTTCGGGGGCGAGGCTGGCGTTTGCGCAGTGACGACGGCGCCCATCGCAAGCGCGGCGATGGTCAAGAAACGGACGAGCCTAAGGAAGCCTGGGAACACGATGAATGGGATGCGATCTTTTTCGCATTATATCCAAGGCGCGGGTGAGCCCAAATGTGTTATGACAGATGGCGACCCCGGGGATTCGCGAGCGACTCTGGGACCGGGAAGATTCGCCTATGGCGGTTTCCAGACGAAGCGTTCTGCAAATGTTGAGCACGGCCGCGTTGACTCCGAGTTGGGTGCACCTCCGCGCGTTTTCCAGCCATCACGACAATGTTGCGCTCTGTCGCAAGTTGGCTGCCGATGCACTTCGCCCGCAATACCATCTGCTTCCCGCACACAATTGGATGAACGACCCCAACGGTCCAATATTTTTTCGCGGCCGGTATCACATGTTCCACCAATACAATCCTCAGGCCGCGGTCTGGGGCAACATGAACTGGGCGCATGCCACGAGCCCCGACATGATCCATTGGCAACATGAACCGATCGCTCTTTCTCCGACGGTGAACGGGCCCGACTGCGATGGCGTTTTCAGCGGGAGCGCCGTTCTCGACAATGGCAAGCCAACAGTCATCTACACCGGAGTTGCTCCGCCCACTGCCCAGTACGAAGCTACATTGCGCGACGGGGTGCACACCTGGCGGGAATCGCAATGCCTTGCGGTCGCGGAAGACGACGACCTGCGCATCTGGAAGAAACTCCCCGAACCTGTAATCGCCGCTCCTCCAGCGGGCCTTAACGTTACTGGATTCCGCGATCCGTGCCTGTGGCGCGAGGGCGATCTATGGATGCTGATTCTGGGTTCCGGCTTTTCTGGCCGGAGCGGTGCGATCCTTTTGTACAGTTCGCCCGATCTGCGGCAGTGGACGTATCTCCATCCGCTGATCGAAGGTTCACCCACGGTTCATACGGACGTGAATCCAGTCGATTCTGGAAAGATGTGGGAATGCCCCGACTTCTTCCCGCTCGGAGGCAAGCACGTGCTGCTGATTTCTACGATGGGCAAGGTACGATGGAAGGTCGGCACTTATGCCCGGCAGCGCTTTGTTGCGGAAAAAGAAGGAGTCGCGGATTGGGGCGCGTACTATGCTGCCAAGACCATGCTCGACGCGGACGGCAATCGCATTCTCTGGGGATGGATCACCGAGACGCGGCCGGACGCCGAACTAATCGCGGCCGGATGGGCCGGAGCGATGTCGCTGCCACGAGTATTGTCTCTGAATTCGGAAGATGAATTGGAAATGAAGGTCGCGCCGGTCGCGCAGCGACTCCGAGGAGCGCACACGAGCCTTAGTACCGGGGTCGCGGCTTCTGCGCTTCAGCAATTTCTCGGGAATCTTCGGACCCGTGATCTGGCCGCGGAATTTGAATTGAAGTTTCGTCCCAAATCCGAGAAGTTTACGATTCACCTGCAATCCGAGGCAGGAGAAACCTTCGCCAGCATTTCCTGCACGAACAACTCCGGCGGCCGCGAACTTGACGTAGACACGGCTAGAGCGCCCATCCATGGAAGCGCGGGATCGCCGGTACATTTACATATGTTCGTCGACGGATCGGTTCTCGAAATCTTTGCCAATGGAACGACGGCGCTCACGAAACGCATCTATAAGATCCCTTCAGGACCGTTGATGCTGAAACTAGAGGGTGATGCCGAAATCCGTTCTTTGGAGATGTGGCAGATGACGCCAATTTCTAAAGACCGCCTCACCGGTTCGATGTGTTCCTAGAGGATAATCAGTACGGCCGTCGGTTGCCGATTTTAATAGATTTCTTTTTTCGCCTGCGTGCTCTGAATCTTTCCATTTTCCACAGAAAGGGAGTATGCGATTCCTCCCTCGCCTGCCCAAGAGGTCAAATCAAAATGGCCGCCAGCCGGAACACGATAAACGGCCACCTTACGGAGCGTCAGGGACACGCCTTTCTCACAAATCTCGGGCGCCTGCGTGGGACGCAGAAAATAAGCGCCCTTCCCCGTGCCGACGACGGTCGCCCTCCCATCGGCCTCCACCAGCACCGCCGACTTTTCGTCGACTGCGACTTCCCGGGGAGATTGACTCCACCCATCTTTCATAATGCGCGCGAGAAATCCCAGAGAGCGTCCCATGCGATCGCGGCTGGCAAAGTGTGAATCCGTCAGAAAATTTTGCAGATGAGGCACATTCAAAAAATCGCGGACCAGCGTGACCCGTTCAAAATAAGGATTCAGCATTACATCCAGCGACGACAAATTTTTGTCGTCGGGCTTGTCGCCGGTCGCGCCGTACACGAACTCGCCCTCGACGGCCAGTCCCGCACTGGTTCCCCCAATAGGCTTGCCCGCCTTGAGGTTGTCGTTTATTGCGTTCTGCACCGGTGTTTCCTGCCATCCGCGAATGTAATTGGCCTGATCTCCGCCGGCGATGAAAATTACTTCTGCCTTGCGTATGATCTCGGCGACCGCGGGATCGTTGGCCGCCGCGCGATCGGGAATAATCAGCGTCGCGACAGAATTCGCCTTGCACAACTTGTTCACATAGGAGTTGTAGTCATCGTCGCCGGTGGCGCGTAGAACCAGAAAATCTCCGCCATTTCCTTTATTGCAAAGCCAGGAAAATGCCTCATCAAGGTCGCTACCTCCACCCATCATCGCGATGCCGGAAGTGGGGCTGGTAACGGCGTCTTGTTTACTGCCGATGCGAAAGTATTTGTACGAGGCTGCGTGGGCCAGATTGGTCAGGCAGAACAAAAAGGAATACAAGACGATCCGGCGCAGTTGAGTCTTCACGCTCAGAATATATCGCAAGGGCTCCCGATTCCGCCGGGATCAAAGATGGTTCGACGCACGGCAAGTAGGTCCGCTAAATACCTGTCCCTGCCAAGCTAACCTTTTGCGGGCTGGTTGCGCCGTTGTCATACACCCAAAGGGTTCCGGTGCGGCTTCCAACAGCCTGGGGCGGGAAGACGATCGTTACTAAGCAACTGGCTCCTACCGCGAGACTCGATCCACACGTTTTCGCTGAAATAGAAAAGTCTCCGCTTACCGTGATGTTGGTAATTGCGAGCGACGCGCTGCCCGTGTTGGTGATCGAAACGGTGTGTGGTGCGCTGGCCGTGCCCAGCGACTGACTGCCGAAGTTGACGCTGGCTGGAACCAGCGCGACTTGACTGGTGGAAGCCAGCTTCGCAACCTCCGCACCGGCCAATAGGAATGCTCCCACACCGAAATCGGCAGTGCTGGTTGCAGTAACGGGTTGAGAAGAAGAGGGACTGTTACCGACGCCCTGTACGTACCCGAGGAAACCAGAGGGTTGAACCGCCGTCTGGGCCAGAGCATCCCAGGCGGTCACCACGACGGGTAAGTAGGTAGGACGATCAAGAATGTTGTGGTTCAAGCCCCAAGCCATGCCGAACACAAAGAAAGACGTGCCGCTCGTCTCCGGACCTGGGAAATCCAGCGGATCTTGCAAATCTACGTTCCAGAAACCATCGGACCTTTGTCGGCTGACCAGAGCTGCCGCCATATCTTTGTAAGTTGCGAGATACTCCTGGTAATCCGGGGCAGTTGTAGGAAGAGTATTGAGCACTTTAGCATGCGCGGCAAAAACCCAGCCATTGCCTCGCGACCAATAGATGTTCTGGCGGTGCGGCCCGACGACAGGAGGAAGAAAGTTTTTGTCGCGGAACCAGAGATGATCGCCGGCGGCGTAGAGTCCTGGCCCCCCGTCGGTGCGTTTTGTGTAGTTGTAGAGCTCGTACATCTTCGACCAGTAGGCGGGATTGTTGGAGATGACTCCGAGATTTGCAAAACTGGGCATGGCCATGTTCAGAGCATCAATCCACCACCAGTCCGCGTTTCCGGTGCTGTTAACCATGTTCAGGATGTCAGCCGTGATGTGAGTAATGTCTGCGGGATTTTGATCGATCTGGTAGAGCCTCAGATAGACCTCGCCAGCGCCCTGATTGTCGGCGACACGAGTGGTGTCACCGCCGATGAGGGCCCATGCGTTCGCGTCTGCCCAAGAGTGCGCCAGATCGAGGTAGCTGTTGTTTCCAGTGGCATCGTAGGCCGCCACGTCCCCTCGAATATAGGTGGAGTTGTTCCAAGTGTTGCCGGAAGAGATGGGGCTCTCATTGCTGATCCAGTAATCGTTCACCTTGGCAATCGAGGCGAGTACATCGGAACGGAGGGTAGTTGGGATACTGGTCCCGCCCAAGTTGACGAGAGAAGGGCTACCGTAGCCATCGTGGGAGATGGTGAGCGTTCCGGTGCGGGTACCAAGCGCAGCCGGAGTCAACGTCACGCCGAGTGTGCAAGTCGCTCCGGCAGCAAGTGCGGCGCCACAAGTATTTTTTGCAATTGCAAAATCGCCACTAATCGTTACGGCGCTGATGTCGAGCGCGGTCGTGCCGACATTGCTCAACGTGGTATTCTCGACCAAGCTCGTGTTGCCCAGCACTTGGGTGCCAAAGGCCAACCTCGTGGAGGATAGGAACACACCTGTACCGGTTCCAGTCAGACTCACTGTTTGTGGGTTGCCGGGTGCACCACTGTAGTTGATGCCGAGTGTGCCCGTGCGTGTTCCGACGGCGGTCGGGCGAAAGGTAATGCTAAGAGTGCAACTGGCCCCAGGCGCCAGAGTAGTACCACAGCCGGTGGTAAAGGGAAAATCGCCGAGCTCTGCCATGGTGATTGCAGTGAGGCTGGTGCTGCCGGCGTTCGTCAGTTGGATCGTCTTGGATGGGCTCGATTGATTCAGCGCTTGCACGCCGAAGCTTAGGCTGCTCGTACTTAGCGCCACCGCGGCGGTTGGACTTACAGCCGGCGCTCCACCGCGGGCGACCGCCCGTTGCTGTGGGCTGGCGTTCGCCAGAGAGACGACTGCCAGTAGCAGCGCAACGAACAAACAGAAAGAGAGTGCCAGAAAGCGGGACGACATACATCCTCCGCGAGCTTTCAGAGTTTGACGATGGGGCCGACGATCCTAACGGGAACCTGCTCTGATAAGAATGTCAGGTTAACGGCATCACGCCGGAGTGTCAGTGATTTCCGTCACCAGCCACATCAGGGGGCATAAAATCGCTCTAATTCTTGCCAGTAGGATCATAGTCGAGACAAAACCCTTCAAAAAAGATTATGGTTGCAGGCGACGCCAACATCACCTGGGGAGAGACCCATGCTGAATCGTAGAAGCTTTCTGAAAGTGGCAGGCACCGCGACAGCCGAAACGTTTCTGGGAGCAAAGATTTATGCGCTGGCACCGACTCAGTCGGAACAAGCCGCTCCGGTTGCGGCCAACGATCATATTCAGATTGCATTGATTGGCGCCGGAGGCCAGGGCCAGGGAGACACGAAGGTTGCGGTGCAAGTGCCAGGCGTGAAGCTGGTCGCGGTGGCGGATTGTTACGACGGCCGCCTCGAGCACAGCAAGGAACTCTGGGGCAATGACGTCTTTACGACCCGTGACTATAGAGAAGTTCTGGCGCGCAAGGATATTGATGCTGTAATCATCGGCACCCCGGACCACTGGCACAAGCAAGCTTCGGTCGATGCCATGAAGGCGGGCAAGGACGTTTATTGCGAGAAGCCGATGATCCATCTGTACTCCGACGGGCCGGAGATGATTGAGACGGCGCGTGCCACGAACCGGATCCTGCAGATTGGAAGCCAGCGCGTCAGTTCGATGATCTACGTCAAGGCGAAGGAATTGCTCGCCTCCGGAGCAATCGGTCAGCTCAACATGGTGACCGCGCATTGGGATCGCAACTCATCCATTGGCGCGTGGAATTATACGGTGCCTCCAGACGCGTCGACCGAAACCTGTGACTGGCCGCGCTTTCTGGGAACCGCGCCGAAGATTCCCTTTAACGCCGAGCACTTCTTTCAGTGGCGCAAATGGAAAGCCTATGGAACTGGCGTGGCTGGAGATCTGTTTGTGCATCTTTTCAGCGGAACCCATTTTATTACCGGGAGCAATGGCCCCACTCGAGGAATGGCAACTGGCGGACTGCGCTTCTGGAAAGACGGGCGTGACGTCCCCGACGTGATGCTGGGATTGTTCGATTATCGCGAAGGATTCAATCTTAGCCTGCGGGTGAACTTCGTAGACGGCGGCGAGGAAAGCGAAGGGCTGATTTTTACCGGCTCCGAAGGCACGATGGAGATTGCCTTCAACACGGTCAGCATAAACCGCACGCCGCTCCAAAAAGAACCCGGCCTGATGATCGGTACGTTCACGGAAGCGATGCAAAAGCGGATTCGTGAAAGCTACCGGCAGAAGTATCCGCCTTCGCACCCGTCAGGGCCGCCCTCCGCTGGATACGAGAAATATGTTGCACCTGAGGGGTATCGCGATAGCTATGACCACTTCAAGAATTTCTTTGCAGCGGTTCGTTCACGGCAGCCCGTAGTGGAAGATGCGGCGTTCGGCTATCGTGCGGCAGGCGCTGCGTTGCTTGCGAATCTCAGCCTGGATCGCGGCGCTGTGGTCAAGTGGGATCCCGATTCCATGAAACTGGAGTGAAAATAGATGTTGCGCGAAGTATTTTCCGATTCTTGGAGGACAGAAAAATCGCGGCCGAAGAAAGTTGGAGGAACCACTTACGCGCCGACAAGTTGTAAGCGACTGCTCAAAGCAATACCATCTAACTATGCCCGTTGAAACGGAAATCCAAGCGCCAACCGGGATTCGAGCACCGCGCGGCAACTCCATTAGCTGCAAAGGCTGGCAGCAGGAAGCGGCCATGCGCATGCTCATGAACAACCTCGACGAAGAGGTCGGCGAGCGGCCAAAAGATCTCGTGGTGTACGGCGGCACCGGACGCGCCGCGCGCAGTTGGGAGGCGTATCGCGCCATCGTCGCGACGCTGAAGAATCTCGCGAATGACGAGACCTTGCTGGTGCAGTCAGGCAAGCCTGTCGGGGTGTTCAAGACTCACGATCACGCTCCACGCGTGCTCATTGCTAATTCGAACTTGGTCGGTCACTGGTCCAACTGGGAGAAATTCAACGAACTGGAGCGCGCCGGCCTCATGATGTACGGACAAATGACGGCGGGTTCGTGGATCTACATCGGCTCGCAGGGAATCGTGCAAGGCACGTTTGAAACATTTTCCGCCGCGGGCGAGAAACACTTTGGCGGAGATCTCGCCGGCAAACTCATTGTCAGCGGCGGGATGGGTGGAATGGGCGGAGCTCAGCCTTTAGCCGCTACCATGACTGGCGCGGCCTTCCTGGGCATTGACGTTGATCCCGAGCGCATCAAGAAGCGGCTGAAGACGGGCTATTGCGATTTCATGGTTACAACGCTCGACGAAGCGTTGCGCATCCTGAAAAACGCGGTGCGCAAGAAAGAGAATGTTTCCGTCGGACTGGTCGGGAATTGCGCGGACATTCTTCCGGAACTGGCCGAGCGCGGCGTCGTCCCCGATATTCTTACCGATCAAACTTCGGCGCATGATCCACTGAATGGATACGTGCCCAATGGAATGACGCTCGAAGAGGCGCTGTCCTTGCGCCAACGCGACCCGCAGGCTTATCAGGAAAAATCGCTCGATGCCATCGCGCGACATGTGGAAGCCATGTTGCGGTTGCAGAAGATGGGGGCAGTCACTTTCGATTACGGAAATAATATTCGCACATTCGCTTTTGAGCGAGGCGTTAAGAATGCCTACGACTTTCCCGGGTTCGTGCCTGCATATATTCGTCCGCTGTTTTGCGAAGGCCGCGGGCCATTCCGCTGGGTCGCATTGTCGGGTGAACCTTCCGATATACACGTTACCGACGAGCTCGTCCTGGAGTTGTTCCCTGATAACCGCATCCTGCGGCGCTGGATCGATCTGGCGCGCAAGCGCATCAAGTACCAGGGACTGCCCGCGCGCATCTGCTGGTTGGGCTATGGTGAGCGCGCGCAGTTTGGCCTAGCCATCAACGACCTGGTGAAGAAGGGCAAAATTAAGGCGCCGATCGTCATCGGCCGTGATCATTTGGATTGTGGTTCGGTGGCTTCTCCTTATCGCGAAACCGAAAGCATGAAAGACGGGTCCGACGCGGTCGCGGACTGGCCGCTGCTCAATGCGCTGCTGAATACGGCGGCCGGCGCCTCGTGGGTCTCAATTCACAATGGGGGAGGCGTCGGCATCGGTTACTCCCTGCACGCCGGTCAGGTCACGGTCGCCGACGGAACCGATGAGATGGCGAAGCGTATCGAGCGCGTCCTCACGACTGATCCGGGGATGGGCATCATTCGCCACGCGGATGCGGGATACGAAGAAGCGAAGGACTTTGCGAAGAAGGCTGGCATGAAGATCCCAATGACTTCGTAGGCTGAAAACCTTCGAATCGACCGACCAAGTGAAGACTGAAAACCGAACCTTCCAAACATCCGCTGGCGTGCTGCTAATCAACGTCGACCAACTTCTCACGCTACGCGATTCGTCAATCAAGTCAGGCCCACGACGCGGAGCGGGCCTTGGAAATCTCGGCATCATCGAAAATGGCGCCGTTCTCTGCCTTGGCGGAAAAATCGTCTCTGTCGGCAAGATGAAGGATGCGCTGCGCGATCCTTGGCTGAAAAAAAATCGGCGCAAAATAACCGAGATCGACTGCGGGGGCAAAGTAGTTGTTCCGGGCTTTGTGGATTCACACACGCACCCGGTTTTTGTAGGCCCGCGCCTGGTGGATTTTGAGAAGCGCATCGAAGGCGCATCGTATGAGGAAATTGCAGGGGCAGGAGGCGGCATCCGATCAAGCCTTGAAGGTGTTCGCAAAGCTTCAAAGGCCGCGCTGGCCGTAAGAGTTGAAGCGACTCTGCGACAAATGGCGGCGCACGGCACGACCACGGTGGAAGCCAAGTCGGGCTACGGACTTACTCTTGATTCGGAACTAAAGTCTCTGGAGGCGATCGGCGAGGCGGCTTCGCGCTGGCCCGGTACCGTCGTGGCTACGTTACTCGGCGCTCACGTCGTCCCAAAAGAATTTCAGGGCCGCTCACAAAAGTATATTGAGATCGTCTGTAAGGATATGATCCCACGCGCTGCCCGGCGGAAGCTCGCCCAATTTGTCGATGTTTTTTGTGACAAGGGCGCATTCACCTCAAATGAAGCGGAGCAAGTTTTTGAAGCAGCGAAACAATATGGGTTGAGCGTACGCGCACACATGGGCCAACTATCCGAGACGGCGCTGTCGCCGTTCTTGCGGTTCAATCCCGCTTCGTTTGACCACATGGATCACGTGGACGACGACGACATTCCGCAACTGGCCAAGAGCTACACGCTGGCCACGCTAGTGCCGGGCGCAAATTATTTTCTGGGTTTGAAGGAATATCCAAACGCGCGTCGATTGATCGACGGCGGTGTGCCAGTGGCTCTGGCGACGGACTATAATCCCGGCACCTCGCCGACCCTCAGCATGCCGATGGCAATGTCACTGGCATGTACCCATATGAAAATGTCGCCGGCAGAAGCAATCGCCGCGGCCACGATCAATGGGGCGTGGGCTTTGCGCGTGGCCGGACGAAAAGGCAGCATCGAACCGGGGAAAGACGCCGATCTCGCAATATTTTCTGTGGCCGACTACCGCGAAATTCCATACTGGTTCGGCGACAATCATTGCGTAGCAACCGTTTTAAACGGGACGGTTCGTGCGCACGAGCGAACTTTCACGAGATAATGTTCGTATTAGAAATCAAGCGGAGCGCTGACTCTACGTTTTTGGGCCCTCCCGCCAGGCTTACATAAGGAACCGATCCAAATAAACTCCCGAGGGAAATATGAAGCACATTTTTGCAGTCTTGTCATTTTTGCTGTTCACAATCTCACTGGCTTCCGCGCAGCGGTTGCCGGAGAGCGCAAGACCCGAGAATTACAAACTCACTTTCACTCCGGATCTTGAGAACGCGAAATTCGAGGGAGATGAAACCATTGCGATCCGGCTGCTGAAGCCATCTTCCGAGATCACGCTAAACGCGGTCGACATCGACTTCCACGAGGTGACAGTCACTAGCGGCGGCACTACAGAAAAAGCGAGAGTCACGCCAGAAAAAGAGAAAGAGATGGTAGTGCTGAGGGTCGATAAGCCCCTTCCAGTGGGCCCCGCCACGGTGCATATCACCTACTCCGGCATCTTGAATAACGAAATGCGCGGCCTGTATTTGGGCAAGGACGATCACGGGCGCAAGTACGCGGCCTCGCAGTTCGAAGCGACTGACGCCCGCCGCGCCTTCCCATCGTTCGACGAACCCGATTACAAAGCGACATTCGATATCACGGCGGTTGCCGACAAAGGCCAGGTTGCGATTTCGAACCAGAAAGTCGTGTCGGATACTGCGGGCCCGGGCAATAAACATACCGTGCGCTTCGCCAGGACGGCCAAGATGTCGTCGTACCTGGCCGCGCTGGTGGTGGGAAACTTCGAATATATTGAGGGCGAGGCCGACGGCATTCCCATTCGCGTTTACGCCACCCCCGGCAAGAAGGAGATGGGCACGTTTGCTCTTGATGTTGCCAGCAACGTTCTCAAATATTACGACCACTACTTTGGCATCAAGTATCCCTACGGAAAGCTAGACTTGATCGGGCTTCCCGACTTCTCTGCCGGTGCGATGGAAAATACCGGCTGCATCACTTTCCGCGAAGTAATACTTCTTATCGACGAAAACCAGGGCTCCATCGGCCTGAAAAAAGAAATTGCTAGCGTGATAGCCCACGAGATGGCGCACCAGTGGTTTGGCGATCTGGTCACCATGAAGTGGTGGGACGACATCTGGCTCAACGAAGGTTTCGCGACATGGATGTCGAGCAAACCAATCGAAGCCTGGAAGCCGGAATGGAATTTCAATCTGGATGACGTGAGTGATGCCGCCAGAACCCTGAATGTGGATTCGCTGGAGAACACGCGCCCCATTCATCAGGCCGCGGATACGCCGGCAGAGATTCAGGAGTTGTTCGACGGAATCGCCTACGGCAAGGCGGCAGCGGTACTGCGCATGTTGGAATCTTATCTCGGAGAAGAAACATTTCGGGCGGGAGTAAACGCGTATCTGCAACAACACCAGTACGCGAACGCCACGGCCGGTGATTTCTGGGATGCTCAAGCGAAGACCTCGAAAAAAAACGTCGACAAGATCATGCCTACCTGGGTGAACCAGGCGGGCGCCCCTGTTATCACCGTGAAAGCGCAGTGCTCCGGTCAATCCACGAACGTTGCGCTGGAGCAGCGTCGATATTACTTCGATCGAACCAAGTTCGACGCGCCCAACAATGAGCTCTGGCAGATTCCGCTGTGTTTGCGGGGATCGGCTAGCGGGAAAGCTGTGAAGTGCGAACTCATGACGAAAAGGGAGGAAACGTTCACGCTGCCCGGTTGCTCGACTTGGGTTCTGGCTAACGCTGATGCGAATGGGTACTACAGGACAGCTTTCCCGGAGGATGCGGTTCGGGCTCTCGCCAGCGATGCGGAAACTCATCTGACTCCTGCAGAGCGGATCGCAGTAGAGAACGATATCTGGGCTGCAGTGCGGGTTGGTCGCGAACCTGTTGGCGACTACCTCGCATTTGCGCAAGGCCTGCAATCAGATCGCAATCACGTTGTGGTGGAAGATTTGCTGGTCGGACTCGGATACATCGGCCAGTACCTGGTTAGTGACAGTGATCGAGATGCCTACCGTATGTTGTTGCGACAATATCTGACGCCCGCCATGAAAGATGTGGGATACGAACCCAAGTCTGTGGAAAGCGACGAACAGAGGGCATTACGACCGGAACTGTTTCGCGCGCTCGGCTACGACGCTCGTGATCCCGAAACTCTGGAACAGGCTCGGAAGATCGCAGATGAGGTTCTGGCTGATCCTTCATCTGTCGACCCCGATGTAGCGGGGATTGCTCTCGCGCTCGCCGCGTTGCACGGAGATTCCGCGTTCTACGACCGGGTGATGGCAGCGACCAAGAATCCCCAAACCCCGGAGCTTTACAACTCATACCTGTTCACACTGCCTCGGTTCAGCGATCCGAAATTGCTGCAGCGGACTCTAGAGTTCGCGATCTCGCCCGACGTACGGTCGCAAGACGCATTGCGAGTGATTACTAGTGTGATGAGAAATCCAGCGGGCCGGCAACTGGCGTGGGATTTCATTCAGTCGCACTGGGACGCAGTCGCCAAAGCTGGCGGTCCCTTTGCCAGTGCCGAGGTCGTGGGCGCCACCGGCATCTTCTGTAATGCGGAACTTCGGGATCAGGTGACGCAATTCTTTTCCGCTCACAAAATTGCCGCCGCGGAGCGCACCTACAAGCAGTCGATTGAGAGAATTAACGACTGTGTCGATCTGAAATCCAATCAGCAACCGCAACTGGCATTATGGCTCGGAAAACATGCCACTTTCGGCGGAGGAAACTAGAAACCTCGCCGTTTTCGTGGCCCGGGATTTTTCCGGGCCTTTTTTCGCCTCAAGGCATGACTGGCAATACGAGATGAGACGGCAAATCGGATGAGCAATAAATTCTTTGCGTAGCGGGAACGAAATCAGAGGCAGCCGCCCGGTAAATGTTCGGGACAAACGTTTGCGGATTTCGATCGATCACGGGAAACCACGTTGACTGCACCTGCACCATGATGCGGTGGCCTTTCAGGAATACGTGATCGTGATCCCGCAAAGGGATGTTCCACTCTGTCGGTTTATTTGGAGTAAGCGGAGACGGCTTTTCGTAGCTCACGAGGTACCGTCCACGCCGCACTTCCATCGCCACGGGTAATTCGTAGCCGTTCAGCGATTGCGCGTATTGCCCCGGCTTCGGCCCTTCTTCCGGGGACCAGGCATTCTTCTGCGCGTTTTCCGGGTACACATCGATCAGTTTGACGACGAAGTCGCTGTCGGTACCGGAAGTGGAGGCGAAAAGATTCGCTGTCAGTGGGCCGGTCACTACGAGATTGTGGTCGAGCGGTTCACTCACGAAGGAAAGCACGTCGGGTCGGTGATCGACGAAGCGCTGGTCGGCGACCTCCCAGGTGCGCCAGTCGCCCGCCGGATAGGTGGGTGAGATGGGACGCTGGCGATAAGGCACGGGATTGGCGGGATCGGAAATATATTCACGATAAGCGCCAGCGGTCTTAGCATCCGGCGCAGTGAATGAGAGCGTGCCATCGGCGCGCAGATAAAGTTTTGTTGCCCGCGCTTCCTTCGGCGGCCACACGGGGTAGGTATGCCATGAGTTCGATCCACTCTGAAATGTGCTGGCCTGCCATGCCGGCTTCTCACCTTGCCCATGCAGGTAGTAGCGAAAGAATGGAGCTTCTATATTTTCGCGAAACTCACGAGCCGTCTCGTGTCCGCCAAACGGGATGATGCCGATGCTGTCGCCTTTCGGTCCCTGCCATTCGCCGTGAAACCAGGGACCCGCGACGATGAAGTTCGTGTGCTGGGGATCGCTCTCTTCGGCGTGGCGAAAAATCTGCCACGGTCCCCACGGATCTTCCTGGTCCCAAAATCCGGCAACGTTCAAATTAGGCACGGTGGATGCATGCAGCTGTCTAACCCAGGCTTCCTTCTTCCAGAATTCGTCGTAGTCCGGATGCTCGACGGTTGAGTTCCAGTACGGGATCGAGCCATGAAGATATTTCGCATTGATATTTGAAAGTGGTCCCAGGTCGAGATACCACTGGTAAGTGTCGTAGGTTTCAAAGTCAAAATGCGTATTCTTATTCTTGTCGGACTGCTCCATGACCGCATATTCAAAATCGTAACTCTCGCGCAGAGCACCATAACGATGGTCGTCGTCGTTCATCCATTGGTCCACCGGCGAGGCTTGCTCGCTCATCGCTTTAAGCGCGGGATGTGGATGAAGCAGGGCGAGCGCGGTGGTCAATCCATCGTACGAGACGCCGAACATACCGACTTTGCCGTTGTTGTTGGGAACATTCTTCACCAGCCACTCAATGGAATCGTAGGCGTCGGTCGTTTCATTCGTCGCCTTTGGGTCATTCAAATCGACCCAAGAAGAGAGGTTGAAGACGCCTTCCGATTTGAAACGTCCGCGCAGATTCTGGAAAACGAAAATGTACCCATCCTGCGCGAGTTCCTTGAGAGAGCCGGGCATCTGCTCTGGCGGCTTCGCGGGCACGCCGTAAGGCGTACGGCGAAACAGGATGGGCAGCGGGCCGGTCTGGTCGACAGGAGTGAGGATCGCGGTCTGCAGGTGAACTCCGTCGCGTACCGGGATCATGACTTCCTGAAGTTTGAAGATGGGTTTCACCGCGGGCTGCGGCGACGTCTGTTGGGCGGCCGCGGATACCACAATCAAACAACTCAGTAACGAATGCAGAATGTAGAAGCGCACCAGTTTTCCTCCGTGCGATTGGCTCGAGATGAACCGAGGGGCGAAGTATATCAATCGGCGCCCCGGCTCAGAAAATCCGCCCGACCGAAAAATTGACGCGGCTCTGACCGGTGGGACTGACGCTGCCCGCCAGCACGATCGGACCGACGATGGTGTCCGCGATGAAGCCGAGGTTAAATGTGCCACGAATCGCAATCGGTCCGGGGTCGCTGGCGGCCATGCCGAACGCAGTCCCGGCTTCATACCATCCTCCCCAATAGACCTTCCCGCCCACCAGCTCCGGTAAGTGATGAAAGTCGCGGTGAAACCCGAGCGACGCATAGGCGTAATGGTTTCCGACGAACTCGTAAGGAAGATAGGCTCCCAAGCGAAATGGTCCGCCAAGCGAAAAGACCTGAAACGGGCCAGCAGAGCCCCGAAAGGTAGTCCCGCCGGAAATATTGGTGAAGAGCGAAGTCTTCGGGCCAAGCGGAATAAAGTTGGACGTCTGCAATTCGAGTTGCGAGATCGGATGGGCTAAGTCGGGGCTCTGTAAGACGCGAGAGGCGGTCACCACCACACGGGTTCCGGCGCGCGGTACAGAAGGGCTGTCCTGGCCGTCCCAAACGTAGCGTGCTCGAAATTCGCCGCTGCTGCCCTTCACAATCGGCAGGCCTGCGTCGCCGATCAGCGGGCTCAGCTTGCCGTCGAAGATCTCGTAGCCGATGCGAAATTCGCTACGGCGTCCGGAGTCGTAGCCAATATCGAAGCCGCCTCCGGCACGCTCGTCGCCAAAGACGGCAACGCGTGTCAATCCGCTGAATGAATTGCGGGCATACTTCGAAGCGAACGCGTAAGGCGCAATAAAAAATCGCGACTCCCACAGCGGCTGGTAAAACTCACTCGCCCCCAGATTACTGGATCCGAAAAGAAGATCGTTGCGCCATTCACCGCCTCGGTGGGCGACGTCCATGAAAGTCACTCGCGCCCCGGCGGAAAAATCAAACGCGGCCACGCCGGAGCCGTTCACATTGACGGCTAGGTCCACGAAGGGCGGTCCATAGGTTTTGTCGTGAGTGGTGACGCGTAGCCCCGGAACTCCATTCTGCGTGAAGCCTTCATAGCCGAGCCAATCGAACTCGCCTTCCCCCGCAATGCGGGTAAGCCTGGTATCGATTCTTGAGAGATCGATCGGCCCTTGCAGCGAACTGCTGAGCCGATGCTGGAGCCTGCTATTCGTACCGGAATCGGCGCCCGTAACTTCGATGGTTTCAATCTTGTCAGGCTGGCGGTGCCTACGCGCCGCACGCGCCGCCAGATAATGCTGCCACTCGGCCGAGTCCTGGATGGCATAAGGCAGAAGTACGGCCGACTGTGCGGCCGCACTTCGATATCCCAGTGCGACTAGTTCCGCAACGCGATCATAATCCGTCTCTGAAAAACCGTTCATTGCGATGCTCACCTTGGCCTTGGCGAGTGTCAGAGAGTAACGCTCGTTCTGCGTGATCATGACGTCGACGGCGCGGGAGAGAACGCCTGGCAAAGTCTCCAGTTCTTTGCGGTTTCCAGGTGGCAGTTGCAATTCGACGGCGATGACCTCGTCCGCATCCATCGCAAGAACGGTTTCCACCGGAATGTTTTGCACCATACCTCCGTCCGCGAGTACTCGGCCATTGATTTCCACCGGAGTAAAGACGCCGGGCAGGGCCATCGAGGCACGCAAGGCCTGCGCCAACGAACCATCGCGCAACACCACGCCTTCACCGCTGATCATGTCGGTGGCGACGCAGCGGAACGGAATTGGCAGATCGTCAAAAGTGGCGATACCGGATTCGGGGAAGGCAATACGATCGAGCAACAATCCCACGCTCTGGCCTGAGTTGTAGCCATTCGGTCCGTGCAGTCCGTGTTTCAGGCCAAGCGGAGTATTGATCAAAAAATCGCGGCGATCCTGTTTTCGGCGATAGGAGAGCTGGGTGTAGACCGGGCCGGGACGAAAGGCTTGCTCCCAATTAATTTTCTCAGCAAACGTCTGGATCTCGGCGGGCGACATGCCCGTGGCGTACATCGCCCCGATGATGCTGCCCATGCTGGTTCCAGCAATCCGGTCGACCGGAATGTGATTTTCTTCCATCCAGCGGATGACCCCGATTTCGGCCAGGCCGTAAGCACCACCACCACTGAGAGCCAATCCAATTCGCGGGCGATGTAGTTCAACCACGGTTTGCGCCGCAGCGGAACTTTCCTGCGCGCGCATTATGAATGGAGTCATGGCAAAACATAAAATGAGACTGATTGAGAAAAGGGCGGGCCGGGGTATCGATTCCATCACGTGCTCCTGAATAAGGAAACAAGACGACGATCTGAACGAAGTTCAACGCGAGTGAAAAAGGTTAGCAGGTTTGGACCGGAACGATCATCCTCTGGGGATTGAAGCTTAGTTTGTTTTCGATGACGCAGTCTCCGCCGCACGCGCCTGTTCCACAATCTTGCGGACAGCGTCGACAACAACGTCCGGGCGATCAATTTGAATGTAGTGCGCGCTATTTTTGGCAATCATCTGCGTGCCGCTACTGGAGAGATGCGCCAACTCCTCTTGCATTTTCTCCCAGACGTCATTCGTAGGCGTAGCGAGATCGGGAGGAAGTTCGCTCGAGGGCTTATCCGGATCGTGCGAGAGTACCGCCAGAGGCATGTCGCCGAGCGAGCCGGTGGCGGCCGTTTCGGCGGCGCTTTCTGAAAAGGCTTTCAGCTCGGCCACGCCTTCGCGCGCGGTGTCAAAGTTGCATTCGGCCGCGCGTTGCACCGGTTCTTCATCGCAGAAACCCATCAGCCGCGGGATACCGAAAGGCGTCGAGAACTCCAGGAACTCGGCCTCGCGCAGCCATGTGCCTTCCATATTTTTGAGTTCCGGGGGGAATCGATTTTCCTGGTCGGGATGGGATGCATCGACCAACACCATCCCTGCGACTTCCTTGCGATACGAACTGGCGAAGAGTCGCACATTAAATCCGCCCAGAGAATGGCCAACCAGGACATAGGGAGGCGCAACGCACGCGGCTTGCAGCAACGCGTGCAATTCCTGGGCCATCACTTTGCTGGTGCGCGGCCGTGAAGAAGACTCGCTATAGCCGAGCCCGGCGCGATCGTAAGAGCATACGCGCGAGAATTGCGCAATCTGCGGCTGCACCTTTCGCCATGAAACATAAGTGTCGCCGAGCCCGGATTCCAAAATCACCGTGGGGCTTCCCTTTCCCACGCAGTCGATGTGCATGTTGTATCCGCCCACGTCAAAAAGTTTCCCGGGCATAGTATTAACGCTGCGGTCGCGAGCCTCGGAGATTTTCTCGTAAATCGCCCCTGCGATGGCACTCAATAATCCGAACGCCAGCAATCCGAGAATGATGCGGCGGGGCCAGTGGTGAGACGGTGAGGGCGAAGAAGTCGACATGTAGCGCAGTTGTTCGAGGCGGCCCCTAAAGCACGCATTCTACATGACCGGCGGCACGGTGATTCCCAGTGTCGCCAGGCAACGAATCAGTTCGCAGCGAACCACTGCGACTGTGGCCAGCAAAAATTGTTTCCGCTCTTCGTCGGCTTCGGTGAGGATGGGATGGCGATGATAGAACGTATTGAAATACTGTGCCAGTTGAAAAACATGTTTCGCCAGGTATGCAGGCTCTGTCGTGGCTATGCACTTATCGATCACGTAAGAAGTCTTGGAAGACGCCAGCCATAACTCCCAAAATTCGTTGCCGGCCTCGTCTTGAAGATATTGGGCGAGCGTTGAGCGCAGGCCCACTCTGGAGCTCAGCATCTCCATCGCGCGCTCCCGGTTCTTGCTTTGCGACGCACTATCGTTAGACGTGACCGTGAAACCGGAGGGAACGTGAATAACGCGGACCTCAGCTCGATCAACATAGGTGTCCGTGCGGAGGTCCTTGGCATCGATCGCCATCGCCTGGGTTGCGACGTATTGCATCAAGAAACGATCGGGATCCAGAGAAGCTTTCTTGAAGATGCTGGTAGCCCGCACGACCGCATATTGCGCGTAGGGTCCGGTTTCGCCTTCAAAGCTGAGCGCTTCTTTGAAATCGAAAGCGATGACCGACTGCTTGGTGAATTTCAGCATGAAATAGCGTAGAGCTCCGATGGCAATCTTCGTGGCAATTTCCTGGCGCTCGGCATCGCTCAACTGTGGATGACGCGAATCGACTTCCTTCTTGGCGGAAACAATCAGCTGATCAAGGAGATCGTCAGCTTTGACGCCGAATCCCTTGCGGCCGCTCACCTCAATGTAGGAGCGGGTCCTATCTTCCTCGCTCAGGGTGTAACCAAGTTCCGCGGCGCAACGCGGAGTGAGCGCGACCATCTCATAGGAAAAATGCGTGTAGTGGCTTGCAGCCTCACCGTGACCGAGTCCGCGCAAAGCTTCGATCACGGTATTCTGCGCCTCAGACTGGCGCGCATCGATCACGTTGTAGATCTCGGCCACGTCGCCGAAGTGTGGATGGTCTTTTTCGCCATCCGTAGTGGATATCCAGCAGTCGGCGCCGTCGGGATAGCGGTAAAACTTTCGGTAGCCGAAGTCGCGCCCCAGCAGCCCAAACTTCCACATGTGGTACGCAATGTCTTTGCCGACATAACCGACAGTTCCATTCGAGCGCACGATTACTTTCTGGTCTTCCTCGGTAATCTTATCTTCCCCCGTGCTCTCCGTGACCTCGGTGGTAGAAGTTGTTTTTGAACCCGTTCCGGCGCGGCGCATGACCCAACATCCTTTATTTTTCCCTTCACTCTCGAAGGTAAGCACACCTGCTTCTTTCAGCTTGGTGAACGCCGCGTCCCAAAAGTGCAAGTGCAAAATTTCACTCTCGCGCGGAAGAAAATCGTATTCGATGTCGAGCCGGTCCATGGTCTCGAGATGCCGCCGCAACACCGCAATCGAAATCAAGTCCGCGATCGCGGCGGTTTCTGTTGACGTGTCTTCAATGGCGTGCAACGTCTGCAAGCGAATCTGCAAATGCTGCTTGTCTTCGGCATACCACTGCGAGACCCGCGCATACAGATCCCAGCAGTAGTAGTCGAAGCGCGGCTGCCGAGTAAGAGCCTCGATCTGAGCGCGAGATTTCTTTTCGATGTGGGTGAACCCAACCACTACGTCGGCCACCTGCACGCCCGTGTTGTCGATGTAGTTCTGCACGTCCACCGTTCTTCCTGCATAACGCAACAGCCGCACGAATGTGTCGCCGAGAATCGCGTTGCGCAGGTGTCCAATGTGCGCGGCCTTGTTGGGATTGATGCTCGAGTGCTCGACCAGAATCTTGCCGCGAGGAATTTTGACGAGGGCCTTCGCGTCGGCAGCCAGCGCAGAGCCCATCCATCCCCGGTCAATTCTGACGTTGAGATAGCCTGGAGGGGTAACCTGCATTTCGGCGATGCCTTCGATTGCGCCGACGTCCGCGCGAATCGCTTCAGCGATCTTCAACGGAGCCGCGCGCAGAGGCTTGGCGAAGGGGAAAATCGGAATAGCGAAGTCCCCGAGTTCGACCTTGGGAGGCTGCTCGATGACTACGTCTGGCAGTGTCGTGCCGGGATAGCGGCGCTGCAGACATTCCAGCACACGCTGGGCAAGACGTTGTTCCAGTTGACGGTACAAGAAGTCCCTCTAAGCCATTGAAGAACAGTGATTTTATCAGAGCGGGCGGCAGCCGCGGGTTTGACGGAGATAGAACGGTTCCCTATGATGAAAGTTTCGTCGTTGGTCACTAGTCTTCGGCCGTTGACCGCAACGAAAAACTGACATCCAGCGACTATTTTCATATGCGCATTGCCTACCTTGAATGTTTTTCGGGAATGAGCGGCGACATGTTTCTGGGCGCGCTCATTGATGCCGGGGTTTCGCCCCGACTGCTGGAAGACGCGGTTGCCGCGCTGGACGTGGGTGCGCGCCTGGAGATTTCGCGGGTCGTGCGTAGTGGAATCTCGGCGACCAAAGTGGACGTTTGGGTAGACGGTGAGAAGGACCTGCCCCGCGAAGAGTATTGGGCCAACAAAGATGTGGCGCGGGCGCCCTCGCCCGCGAAAACTGAACATGCGCACGGCCAGCATCATCACTCGGACGAGCATCATCACGAACACGAGCACGACGCGAAGCACGAACCTGCGCGGGCGGGAGCGCCCGCGCCACATAGTCACGAACATGGTCGTGGATTAAGTGAGATCCGAGAAATCATCGGAAAGGCCAGCATCAGCGACTCCGCTCGGAAGATTGCAATTGCCATCTTTGATGCTCTGGGAACGGCAGAAGCAAAGATTCACGCTACGTCCATCGGGAGAGTGCACTTTCACGAAGTAGGCGCCGTGGATGCGATGGTCGACATTGTCTGCGCCTCGGTGGGTGCAGAGGCCCTTGGCGTCGATGAGATTATCTGCTCTCCGTTGAATGTCGGCGGTGGATCGGTGGATTGCGCCCATGGCACATTTCCCGTCCCGGCCCCGGCCACCGTCGAACTTTTGAAAAACGCGCCTGTATATTCCACAGGAATCCAGGCGGAACTCGTGACGCCGACGGGAGCCGCGATTGTGAAAACGCTGGCCGCTCGTTTCGCGGCGTTCCCAGAAATGAAAATTGAAAAGTCGGGTTATGGGGCTGGATCGCGGGACCTTCCCGGAATACCGAACGTCGTGCGGTTGACCTTAGGAGAAGCTAAGTCAGCGCTTGCGGCAAAGACGACGTCCGAGACGATTACCGTGTTAGAAGCGAATCTTGACGACTTGAATCCGCAGGTGTTCGGCTACGTGATGGATCGCCTGCTCGAAGACGGAGCATTGGATGCGTTCGCGATGCCGGTACAGATGAAGAAGAATCGTCCCGGCACTCTACTCACGGTACTTTGCAAGCCGGAAGACGCCGACAAATTAAGTCAGTTAATTTTCACCGAGACCACAACGTTGGGCGTGCGACGCAGGGATGAGAGGCGGCAGACCCTGGCGCGTCGCTGGGAAAACGTAACCACGCCTTGGGGCGAGGTTCGAATCAAAATTGCCAGCATGAATGGAACTGTTACGAACTGCGCGCCGGAATACGAAGATTGCCGGCGCATCGCTGCCGAGCACCATGTGCCACTGAAAACGGTGATCCAGGAAGCCTCGCAGCAGTACCTGGGAAAAGGCCGAAAGCCGTAACCACAAAGGGCACGAAGGCGCACGAGGGTCGCGTTGTCGTTCGTCGAAGTGCGTGTCGTTCGTGGTAGCAAAGAATGTATGACTCGAAAGTTCTACATCACGACTCCGATTTACTACGTGAACGCGCGGCCCCACATCGGCCACGCTTATACAACCATCGCGTGCGACACGATTGCGCGGCGGCAACGCCTCCTGGGCGCCGACACGTTTTTCCTGACGGGAACCGATGAGCACGGGCAGAAAATCGAGCGTGCCGCGCAGGCTGCCGGCAAAACCCCGCAGCAGTACGCGGATGAGATTTCCGCCGAATTCCGCAAGCTCTGGAAGCGGATGGGAATCTCCAACGACGATTTCATTCGCACGACCGAAGAACGCCACAAGAAGCGCGTGCAAGAGCTTTTTCGCCGCATTCGCGACAATGGCTACATTTACAAAGGAACGTACACGGGGCAGTACTGTGTCTCGGACGAGCTCTATGTCGACGGCGCGCAGCCCGGCGATCCATGCCCGACTTGCGGTCGCATCACCGAGACTGTGCACGAGGAGAATTACTTTTTCAAGCTCTCGGCTTTTCAGGACAAGCTACTGGAACTGTACGCGAATCCCGAATTCGTCAGGCCTGAGACGCGGCGCAATGAAGTGATTTCCTTCGTGCGTTCAGGGCTGCGCGATTTGTCGATCAGCCGGTCGACTTTTTCCTGGGGCATTCCGGTGCCGGATGATCCCAAGCACGTGATTTATGTCTGGCTGGATGCGTTGGCCAACTACATCACCGCGATCGGATATGGATCGTCGCACGCCGGGGCGCAAGAAGCATTCAAGAAATACTGGCCGGCCGACGTGCACATGATCGGCAAAGAAATTGTTCGCTTCCATTGTGTTTACTGGCCAGCGTTTCTGCTGGCGGCGGGCCTGCCGCTTCCGAAGGCGATTGTCGCCCATGGCTGGCTGCTGTTTGAAGAAAGCAAGATGTCGAAGTCGCGTGGCAACATTGTGCGTACCGAGACGATACTCGACGTGTTGGGCGCCGATGCTCTGCGTTATTTCCTGTTGCGCGAGGTGGTGTTCGGGCAAGACGGATCGTTTTCATTTGACGCGCTGGTGCAGCGCTACAACTCCGATCTCGCTAATGGATTGGGAAATCTGGCCAGCCGCACGCTGACCATGATTAACCGGTATTTCAAGGGCGAAGTACCTTATCCCTCGCATGCGGTTGGGAGAACGCCCGCCGACGATGCAATCGCCGAGACGGCTCGTAAGACCATTCGCGATTTCGGGGCATTGTTCGATCAATTTCAGTTTTCACGCGCTCTCGAAGCCGCGTGGGGACTGGTGGCTGCGGTCGACAAATACATCGTCGAAAACGAACCCTGGTCGTTGGGCGAAAAACAGGACGATGAGAGCCGAGCCCGCTTGGCCACAGTTCTTTACACCTCGGCGGAGGCGCTGCGAATTGCGACCGCGCTGGCCCATCCGGTCATGCCCGAGGCGACCGCCAAAATATGGGAGCAAATGGGGCTCGGCGACATTCAGAAACTCGCGCTGTCCGACCTGTCTTGGGGACAGTTACGGCCGGGAACGAAGCTCGGCGATGTACGCCCGGTCTTTCCTCGGGCCGACAAGAGCGCGATCGAAAGGATGCAACAGATGGAAGAGCAGCAGAGAGGCCCGGCAGTCGAGGAATCGAGGGAACCAGCAGCGACGTCGACACCGGCACAGAGTAAGGCGGAGACGGCCGCGCCCATGCCACCACCCGTGGCGACCAACGGCGGAAAGATTACCATCGACGACTTCGCCAAAATTGAATTGCGCGTGGGTGTGGTGAAGGTTGCCGAGCGCGTGCCTAAAGCGGACAAACTGCTGCGCCTGGAAATCGATATTGGCACGGAAGTGCGGCAGGTTCTGGCCGGGATCGCCGAGGCCTACGCGCCCGAAACTTTAGTGGGCCGCAAGGTCGTGATTGTCGCCAACCTTGCTCCGCGAAAACTGCGCGGCCTGGAATCGAATGGAATGATCGTAGCGGCATCGCTGGAAGGCGGAAAGCCAGTACTGGCAAGCTTTTTGGAGGATGTGCCGGTAGGAGCAAGACTGAAGTAACGGGCAGCATATGCGAGATTTCCCGGCTTTAGGAATCTGCTTTCCGCTGCCTGAGTTGTAAAAACAATGCAAAACCTGGACGGGCGAATGCGCCCGTCCCCACACAAACCGGCCGTCCCTCTTGCTAACGACCAACGACCATTGACTAACGACCATGTTTGTTGATTCGCACGCGCATCTCGATGGCAAGCAGTTCGACTCGGACCGCGAGCAGGTCATTGCCCGCGCCCGAGAGGCGGGAGTGCAGACAATGGTCGCAATCGGAAATGGCGACGGACCTCCTACCCTGGATGCGGGGATTCGCCTTGCTGAGCAGCATCCATTTATGTACGCGACGATCGGGATCCATCCGCATGAGGCGAGATTGGCCTCCGACGACGCCTATGCTGAAATGGAGCGACTGGCGCGGCATCCCAAGGTGATTGCATGGGGCGAGATCGGATTGGATTACCACTACGATTATTCGCCGCGAAACACGCAGAAGCAGGTTTTTGCTCGCCAGATGGAACTGGCGGCGGCGGCGAAACTTTCGATCGTAATTCACTGCCGGCCATCGGACGGCAGCGACAATGCCTGGCAGGACTGCCTGGGCATGATCGAAACGCAGTGGCCGCCGAACGGCTTGGGCGGAATTCTGCATTGCTTTACTGGGAACTGGTCGCAAGCCAAGCGCGCACTCGACATGGGCTTCATGATTTCTTTTGCCGGCAACCTAACCTTTCCTAAAGCGCAGCAGATCCGCGATGCCGCGCTCGAAGTTCCGCTCGACCGCATGCTGATCGAAACTGATTCGCCGTATCTGGCCCCAGTCCCGCATCGCGGGAAACGCAACGAACCCGCTTTCGTCACGGAAACAGCTCGCAAGCTGGGAGAACTGCGTGGAATCTCCATGGAAGAAGCGGGGGAAGTGACGTCGCGCAATTTCTACAATTTTTTCAAAATGACTGAAATGATTGAAAGCAAAGTTACCGCTCGTTGAACCTCCCGTTTCTGATACTCTCAAAAGTTAGATTTCCTTATTTCAGAAAGATTAGAAATGTATGCCCGAGAACAGTTTTGACGTGGTTAGCAAAATCGATCTGAACGAGGTTTCGAACGCCATCCAGCAGGCTCTCAAGGAGATCCACACCCGCTTCGACCTGAAGGACTCGAAATCGAATATTGAACTGGAAAAAGATGCCATCGTCCTGCACTCCGCCGATGAGTATAAGTTGAAGGCGGTGAACGACATACTTCAGCAGAAGTTGGTGAAACGCGGAGTTTCGCTGAAAGGACTCACTTATGGACAGGTAGAGCCGGCGGCGGGCGGAACGGCCAAGCGGAAAGTCACCATGCAGCAAGGCATCGTCATCGAAAAAGCTCGCGAGATCGTGAAGCTGGTAAAAGACTCGAAGAAGAAGGCGCAAGCCTCGATTCAAGGCGATCTGGTTCGGATCAGCAGCAAAGATCGCGACACGCTGCAGGAAACCATTGCTTTGCTGAGGGGGCACGACTTCGGAATTGACTTGCAATTTACGAATTATCGAACCAACTAGATCACGAACCACAGAGGTCACAGAGAGCACAGAAGAATTGAGCACATCGACCACCATTAACGGAAAGGAAGTATTCGACCTGCTGCGGGACGACCTCGTCGCGCTGGAGGGCGAATTCGGGCGCGACACGGTCTCGGACGTTCAAGCCATCACTGAGATCGGGGAATATTTGCGCGCGGGCGGAGGCAAACGAATCCGTCCGGCGCTGCTGTTGCTCTCTGCGAAATTGCTCGATTATCAAGGCGAGGGCGCCGTCCGGCTGGGCGCCGTGGTCGAAATCATTCATACCGCGACCCTGGTGCACGACGACATTATCGACGAGGCCAAGACGCGGCGCGGCCGCCCGGCGGCCAATACGCAGTGGGGAAATTCTAAGTGCGTGCTCGCCGGCGACTGGCTCTACATGCAGGCCTTCAAAATCGCGGTGCAAGAGCGCAACTTCCGCATTCTTGACACGCTCATCGAACTCACACAGCAGATGGTCGAAGGCGAACTGCTGCAGATGGAAAAGCTGGGCCAGTTAATCACGCTCGACGAGCACTTCGATCTCATCTTCCGCAAGACCGCCTGCCTGTTTTCTGTTTGCATGCGGCTGGGAGCAATTCTCGGTGGCGCGACCGCCGAGCAGGAAGCCGCGCTAGGCCGCTACGGACACGATCTCGGTATGGCGTTTCAGATTGTCGACGACGTTCTCGATTTGACAGCGTCGGAAGATGTGCTGGGCAAACCTGTCGCCAGCGATCTGCGCGAAGGTAAAGCAACCATGGCAGTCATCCATGCGGTTGAGCGCTGCACTTCAGATGAACGGGCCAAAATCGAGACGGTGCTTCAGCACGGAGCGTTCAACGGCGTCAGCCACGCCGAGATTCTCGAAATCCTGGAGCGCTACGGATCGCTGGAGACCGCAACAGTTCGGGCATCGCGCTATGCGGAATCGGCGCAGAAGTCAATCTGCACATTCCCTGATTCCGAGATCAAACGCGCCTTGCTTTGGGCGCCCGATTTCGTGGTGGCGAGAGAGAAATAATCCGCTGGCTTTGAGCCAATCGCCTGTCTGAAAGCGGCTGCGATCAGTATGCCTCCTACTACTGCTTGTGCGCGTGCTCACAGAAACGCACCCAGGGCCAGATTGATATCCGTCACTCACATCCGTGACGGGCGTTACAGATTTTTTTCCCCGCTGCCTTCAAAATGCGGCCAGTTGCTGGGAATGTCCTCCAGAGCGGAAGGTTAACGAGACGCACTGGCATGTGATGAGGCGCGCAAACCGCGACCTCCATCCTCTCCCCCCGGCACCTGAGAAAGGCAGGTCGCTGAGGGTCCTGTCCGCTGCGGACGAACCATCAACGAGAGAGGGCGGCTTCAGTCGAAGCTTTAGACGAAAGGCGCCTTGGTTTTTCGACGCGCCGGCCCGGACAGGGCCGGAGAGACTTCGAGTGCAAGCCGCTGTCTTGCTCACCCTGAACGAGGAATGTCCTCCTGAGAGACTCGCTCCTCGTGCAACACAAGCCGGGCGCCGGTCCATCGGACCCGTCCGGCTTTGTTTATACTGAACCCTTTCCTGTTTCGAATGAATCAAACCTTGGTCAGTACCAGCGTCTCGGCCGAAGGCCGGTCAATCACTCCATATGCATGATTGGGTCGCGATCATGGCGCGTCAAGGTTATGCTTTGACGTTCGCCTTGTTATTTGCCGAAGCGCTTGGACTGCCCTTCCCGGCTGCAATCGCACTGGTAGCCGCCGGTGCGGGAGTCGCCTCCCATAACCTATCGGGGCCGGCAATTCTTCTCGCTGCGATGGTCGCCCTCCTCATCGGCGACTCGGCGCAATTCTGGCTGGGCCGCTATTCCGGTTGGGCCTTGCTGGGATTTCTCTGCCGCCTCTCGATGAATCCGGAAACCTGCATTCTCCGATCGGCAGAATCCTTCTACAAACGCGGCAAACTTACACTGGTGGTCGCCAAGTTTATCCCTGGGATTAACACGATGGCTGCGCCCCTGGCCGGCAGCATGAAAATGCGCTTCGGGCAGTTCCTTCGCCTGGACTTCCTCGGAGCGTTCCTCTACACCATGACCTACCTGCTGGTGGGATATGTTTCGCGCGATTTTCTGGCGGCCACTCTGCGAGGTTTTCACGCCGCAGGACGCGCTATGGAGATCATTCTCATCACCACACTCGTGGTGTACGCGATCCATCGGACCGTCCAATTCCGCAAGTACAAAAAGTATCGCATCATGCCGCGGATTCAGGTTCAGGAACTAGCGGCGCGCTTGGCGTCAGACCAGGCGAATCGGGTGCTAATCATCGACGTGCGCAGTCACGGCTATTACGACGTAGGAGCGGAGCGAATCGCCGGCTCGATCCGCATCGAACCCAACAATCTGGACGAGGAGATCAAAAATCTCCCCAAAGACAAGGACATTTACCTCTACTGTACTTGAGCCCGCGAAGCGACCAGCGCCCGGGTGGCGCACCTGCTGCAAGAAAAAGGCTTCAACACGTTTGTGATCGTCGGCGGTCTCGCCGCATGGCGCAAGGCCGGCGGACACCTGGAGTCTGTGCCGAAAGATGATCTGATAAAGCTGCCGACATTTTCCTAGAGCGCGGCCGCCTGCCTCACACACCAAATTGCCGCAAATGATGATCCATATGTTTGTACATGCCGCGGCTCCAGTCTTGCGGGCTGAGCGCTCCAAAAAAAGGATGCGGATGCCGCGTGCACTGCGCTTCGCCTCCCTCTTGAAATTGCCGAAGCTTCTGCTTCAACTGCTCCTGTTCGCGGAGAAAATCTCGCTGATCTGAAATCACGAGGTTTGGGTCGGTGGGATTGTTCTGCGAAAAGGGCTTCTCGTTCGTGTAAACCGACTTCACGAGTGGTCCAATCAACCTTCCGATCAAGAGTCTCTTTAATATGATCCGGCCAGATGCCATATCGAGCGCCCCGGAACAGTGCGCCATCATCTGGGCCACGTCCATTTTTCCCCATTGTCGCTGCGCTGCCGGTTGCAGGCGGTCGATGCGCGCAAGCGTTTCGTCAAGCGCGTCTCGCTGAAACAGATTTTTCATACTCTCCCCCTAACATGTTTACCCTAAGCGGACGAGATGATACCACCGCGGCTGCATTCCAGGAACTCTTGCGGAGGGGTTGTACAATTGGGGGCGTTTTGCCCTGATGAAACCGCGATGAAGATATCCACCCGCGACGAGGAACCTGATTTGCTGCCGGCAAACCCGCCAGCGCAAGTGCCCACCCGCGAGTCTCCTGGAATGAACCGGGTGCTGTTTCTCCTCACGCTATCGGTTCTCATCAATTACATCGATCGCAGCAATCTGTCGATCGCGGCTCCGCTCATCAAAGATGAACTCGGACTTTCCTCGTGGCAACTCGGCAAACTGCTTTCCGCATTTTTCTGGACTTACGCCTTAATGCAGATTCCCGCCGGCTGGCTGGTGGATCGTTTCGACGTCAAATGGGTCTTCGCCGCAGGACTATTCATTTGGTCGGCAGCAACGGCGGTGACCGGAGCGCTGCATGGTTTCGCTGCGTTGCTCATTGTCAGGGTGATTCTGGGCTTGGGCGAGTCGGTGGCATTTCCCTCGTACAGCAAAATTCTTCGTGGCCACTATCGCGAAAGCCGCCGTGGCTTCGCTAATGCGATGATCATGACCGGCTTGGCTCTCGGTCCCGCTCTGGGCATACTGGTCGGAGGAATCGCCGTCGCGCGGTTCGGATGGCGTTCATTTTTCGTGGTTCTGGGGGTAGCCGGCTTGCTGTGGCTGGTGCCGTGGTGGTCGTGGATGCCGCGCAGAACAACGCCGTGCGAGCACCCGTCTGCTAGCGGCTCCGGATATCTTCCCATCCTGCGACAGAGATCAGCCTGGGGCACGTGCATCGGGCAATCCTCAATCAACTATTACTTGTACTTCCTCGTAACATGGCTCCCGTTCTACCTTCTGCGGGAACGTCACCTTGCGATGAACGAAATGGCAAGAGAGGGCGCACTCGTCTTCGTGATGTCGGCGATCGCATCGATTGTGACCGGAAAGCTGGGAGATCGATGGATTCAGGCGGGAGCGTCCCCAACCTCTGTTCGCAAGGGATGGATGGCATTCGGGCATGTGGGCATCGGTTTTGCCCTGATGTTCATTACCATGACGAAGGGCACACTGTTCATTGGAATGTTGTCGCTGGTTGGCATCTTCCTCGGAATCAGCATTTGCAACAGTTGGGCGTTCCCGCAAAGCCTGGCCGGACCTCGCATGGTAGGTCGATGGGTCGGCGTGCAGAATTTTGCTGGAAATCTCGCTGGAGCCGTAGCGCCAGCACTCACGGGATTCCTCCTCGATCGAACGGGATCCTTTTACTGGCCGTTCTTTATTACTGCAGTCGTGGCCTGGATCGGGGCGTTCGCCTGGTATTTCGTGGTCGGACCTTTGGAAGAGGTTGACTGGAGCAAATACTCCCCAATCGTTCCGGCCATTTCAGCGCCCGCTCCCTCCGGTCCGTAATACACTCATCTCATGGCTCGAGAAATCGAAATCAAATTCAGGGTGGACGATCTCCGCGCTCTGACTCGCAAGCTGCGCGCCGCCGGCTTTCACCTCAAAACGAAACGAACTCACGAAATGAACACACTCTACGACCTGCCTGGCGAAGTATTGCGGGCGAGAAAAGAATTGCTGCGATTGCGGAAGTACGGCTCGGAGTGGAAACTAACTCACAAGAGCGCTGGGAAAAAAGGCCGGCACAGCAGCCGGATCGAATTGGAGACCGGGGTTAGCGACGGGAAACAAATGGATGCGATTCTGCGCGGGCTCGGGTACTCGCCATCATTCCGCTACGAGAAATTCCGCGCCGAGTGGGCCGGCGGCAAGGGCGAGGTGGTGGTGGACGAAACGCCAATTGGAAATTTTTGCGAGATCGAGGGGCCGTCGCGCTGGATTGACGCAACCGCGAAGAAACTCGGCATAGCTCACCAAGGGTACATCACCAAGAACTATGCGACGCTCTTCGCCGAATCGAAACAGGAAACGCACAGCGCCGCGAAAGAAATGACGTTTAAAGCGACCAAGAAATAGGGTGCCCCATCCTTGTCCCTCCGTTTTTTTGGAGGGACAGGGTGGGGATTTTGACTCTGGATTGGATTTTGACTCTCGTTCGATCTTTACCCAAAATCAAAGTCCCCACCCTGTCGCAAAAAACGCGACAAGGATGGGGCACCCAGATTACGCGCCGTGGCACTTCTTATATTTCTTGCCGGAGCCGCAGGGGCAAGGATCATTTCTCCCTACCTTTTCCTGCCCGCGCACAACTTGCTGTACTGGCTGTACGTCGCCTGCTCCGGCCATTCGTGCCTGCTCCAGTTCGCGGCGTTTGCGCCGCATGAAAGCTTCTTCCAGTTCGTCAGCGGATGTCGAGACCATGCGCGACGGACGCCGTCCGTTGCCATCTCCGTCGTGCTGGCCTGGCGTCCCCGTCCCACCCAGCCCCGGTCCAACTGGCCCGCTCAGCGGCGGACCGCCTGCACCCTGGTCTGGCGGCCGCTCCAAAATCTGCATTAAGTAAAGATACCGAACCGTGTCTTCCTGGAAGCGCTGCATCATCGCTTCGAACATGTCGAAGGATTCTCTCTTGTACTCGACCAGCGGATCGTGCTGGCCGTAACCGCGCAGCCCAATTCCTTCTTTCAGGTGGTCCATGCTGAGCAGATGATCTTTCCACTGCTGGTCGATTACGCTTAGCATGATCATGCGCTCGTGATGGCGCATGGCCTCGGGCCCAATGAGCTTTTCCTTTGCTTCGTAGCGCTCTTTGAGTTTCTCGAAGATCGCGTCGCCAAGTTCCTGACGATTCAGCGTGTCGGCCTTCACGCCTTCGGAAATGAAATCAACGCCGAAGCGGGTGAACACCGCGTCTTTCAGACCTTTGATGTCCCAGTCCGCGGCGTGCGCTTTCACTGGACAATACTGCTCCAGCAACTCGCCCAGAATGGCCGAAACGTAATCTTCCAGGATCAGATCTTTCTGATCCGTTCCTTCGAGCAGGCGGCGTCGCAGACCGTAGACAGCCTCCCGCTGCTTGTTCATCACATCGTCGTACTCGAGTAAATGTTTACGGGATTCGAAGTGCTGCGCTTCGACAGTCTTCTGCGCCGTCTCGATGCGGCGACTGATCATCCTCGACTCAATGGGTACACCCTCTTCCATGCCCAGCTTCTGCAGCAGCGTCGAGACCCATTCCTTAGCGAAAATGCGCATCAAGTCATCTTCGAGTGCAAGGTAGAAACGTGAAGAGCCGGGATCGCCCTGGCGTCCAGCGCGCCCGCGCAACTGGTTATCAATGCGCCGCGACTCGTGCCGCTCGGTGCCCAGAATGTGCAACCCTCCGACCGCGGTGACTTCGTCGTGCTCTTTGTCAGTCTGTTCTTTGTAACGATTGAAGGCTTCGGTCCACTTGTCGGTCGGGACCATATACTCGTTTCCGTTGTAATAGAAAATGGAGGTCTGCCCATCTTCTTGCGGGCCTTCGATCTTGCCCTGCGCCACTCGTAACTGCTGCGCAATTCCCTTCTTCACCAACTCCTGCTTGGCCATGAACTCCGGATTGCCGCCGAGCAGGATGTCGGTACCGCGGCCGGCCATGTTGGTGGCGATCGTGACTCTCCCCTTGCGACCGGCCTGGGCCACGATTTCGGCTTCGCGCTCATGGAACTTGGCGTTGAGCACGACATGATCCTTCAGGCCCTTCTTCTTCAACAAATCCGAGAGCCGCTCCGATTTTTCAATCGATGTGGTACCCACCAGTACCGGCTGGCCCTTGGCGTGGAGCTTCTCGATTTCGTCCGCTGCCGCGAAATATTTCTCTTTTTCCGTGCGGTATACGACGTCCGGATGCTCCAACCGCAGCATCTGCTTGTTCGTCGGAATTACTACCACTTCCAGCTTGTAAATATTTTCGAACTCGGCCGCTTCCGTTTCCGCCGTACCCGTCATGCCGGCCAGTTTTTTGAACATGCGGAAATAATTCTGGAAGGTAATCGTCGCTAGCGTCTGGTTCTCGCGCTCGATCTTCACCCCTTCCTTGGCTTCGATCGCCTGGTGTAAACCGTCGGACCAGCGCCGCCCGGGCATCATGCGCCCAGTAAACTCGTCGACGATGATCACTTCCCCGTCTTTGATCACATATTCCACATCCTTGCGATACAGCGCGTGCGCCTTGATCGCGGTCTCCACGTGATGCTTGAGCGGCCAGTTCTCCGGGTCGGCAATGTTTCCGATTCCCAGCAGCCCTTCCACTTTCACCCAGCCTTCATCGGTCACAGTAATGTTGCGGTGCTTTTCGTCGACCACAAAGTCGCCGGTTAGCGTTGCAGGTTCGCCGGGCGGGCCGTCGATCTCCTCGCCCTTTTCCAGCTTGGGAATGATGCGGTTGACCTTGTAGTATTTGTCGGTGGACTCTTCGCTGGCGCCAGAAATAATCAGCGGCGTGCGGGCCTCGTCGATCAGGATGGAATCGACTTCGTCGACAATCGCGTAATTGTGCCCGCGCTGCACACAATCCTTGATGTCGAATTTCATATTGTCCCGGAGATAATCGAAACCAAACTCGTTGTTGGTCCCGTAAGTGACGTCCGCTGCATAAGCCGCGCGCCGCTCTTCGTCGTCCAGATCGTGCACGATCACTCCGACCGTCAGGCCGAGGAAACGGTAGAGCTTGCCCATCCACTCCGAGTCGCGTTTCGCCAGGTAATCGTTGACCGTGACCACGTGCACGCCACGCCCGCTCAACGCATTGAGATATACCGGGAGGGTTGCGACCAGCGTTTTGCCCTCGCCAGTCTTCATTTCCGAAATCGTCCCCTTGTGCAGCACCATACCGCCGATCAACTGAACGTCGAAATGGCGCATGTTGAGCACACGCCATCCAGCCTCGCGCACCACAGCGAAGGCTTCCTCCAGAATCTCGTCGAGAACTTCCTGCAGGGCTTCGTACTGCTCTTTTTCAAATTGTTTCTGCTGATCGATATCAAGATCTTCCACCGCGTCCGGCTCGGCAGCCTCTTGCGGATTTTTCGTGACGCGGCTCAGCCTCTCCTGGATGCGCTGCCGGAACTCGTCCGTTTTGGCGCGCAGTTCGGCATCGCTGAGCTTCTGGATCTGCGGCTCGAGCGCGTTGATCGCCTGGACCCTCGGCATCAACGATTTAATGACACGTTCGTTCTTGGTCCCAAAAACCTTACCTAGTAACTGGTTAATCAACCGGAATTCCTTCAGAGGGCAGCACGCCCGGAAATACCTTTAAAGCCTAGCACATTAGATGCGAGCGCCGTCTCCGGCGAAGCAGCCTTGCGCACCTCCAGTATAATGACGGCATCGTTCGCTCGTCACGGAGGCTCCCATGACTGCACGCCTCGCCTCGGTCTTCCTGTTTGCTGCACTCCTGGCACTTCCGGTTCATGCGAAGGACAAGAAGAAGTCTTCTCTCCCGAAATACGTTTTGCGAGCGACGACGGTCCGCGTCGTGGTGAGCCCGGAGGCCGGTGAACCTGTCAACGAGCCCATGGCCAACACCAACGCCCGCGACGCTGTGGAGAAAGCGCTGATGCGATGGGGCCGGCTGCAGCCTTTGATGGACGGACAGGAATCCGATTTGGTCATCGCCGTCCGGACTGGAAACGGCAACCTCGTTCGGCCGACGATCAGGGGCGGGCCTATCGACCAGCGGCCGGGAACCGCGCAGACCACCGACAGCAGCGTTCGGATCGGGGCACAGCAGGGCCAACTTCCGCCACTCAACGACCCCGGCATGGGACCACAGATGGGTCCGCAAAACGGGCCGCGCATGGGAAACGAGATCGGCGCATCCGAAGATACCTTTGAAGTGTATCGAGGAGGCGTGCAGTATCCTCTGGATACGGCGCCAGTCTGGCGCTACATCGCGAAAGATTGTCTGCGCGAACCCAGCGTGACCGCCGTAGAGGAGTTTCGCAAAGCGATCGCGAAGGCGGAGCAGGCGCAAGCTTCCAAGACGAAGCCTTAGTAACGCGCTGAATCTCTTCGAATCGATGATCCTTCCCGCTCCTTGGAGTGTTCTTCTTGCGCAGGCGCGGAAATTGGTAAAAACATGAACCGTCAGCGCCCGAACACTGCGGCCTAAGGCGCTTTTCGTGTATATTCGCCACGACCAATGCCCACGTTCTACGATCGCTTTGTCGAATGCGCCGAGCGCTGGCCCAACAATGTTGCGCTTGAACTCCAACGCCACGACCACCTCGAAAGTTGTACGTACTCTGAAGTTCGACGCATGGCCGAATCGGTGGGCCGCTGGATCACGGAAAAGAAGTTTCCCCGCGGTTCGCGTCTCGCCATTCTCGCGGATAACCACCCGCGCTGGGTCGCCGCCTACCTGGGAATAATTGCCTCCGGCTCTGCCGCTGTTCCGCTCGACACCGCCCTGCACGACGATCAAGTCACGAAGCTTCTGAAAGACAGCGGGACCTCAGCGGTCTTCTGCGATGCAAAACATATTTCAGTCGTGCAGCCCGCAGCCACGGAATTGAAACTCGGCCTGATTCTAATGGACCCGGATCGCATGACAGGCCAATCGAATCAGGACCGCTGGCTGGGCGATCTGCCCGCAATCTTCAACGCCGGGCCGGGTAACTTCAAGCCCGCTCCAGCCAAGGATGACGATCTCGCTTCCCTCCTCTACACCTCCGGCACCACCGCCGACCCGAAAGGCGTGATGTTGACGCACGCTAATTTTCTCGGCGAGGTCAATGCAGTATTTAACTGGGTCGACATTGGACCAACCGACGCGCTGCTCGGCGTGCTGCCTCTTTTTCACGTCCTCGCCCAGATGGCGAATCTGCTGCTCCCCCTGGTCAAAGGATCGCGGGTCGTCTATCTGGAGACAGTCAACACCACCGAATTATTGCGAGCATTGAGTGAGCGCAACATCACAGCCTTCGCGGTTGTGCCGCAATTCTTTTACCTGATCCATGAGCGTGTGCTGCAGGAAGTCGCGAAACGAGGCGTGGTCGCGCAAAAACTTTTTGGCGCCATGCTGGCGCTCAATCGTACTTTGCGAAAAGTCGGAATCAATGCAGGCCCCCTCCTGTTCCGCAAAGTGCACGACACGCTGGGGCCAAAAATGCGCTACCTGGTCACCGGCGGATCGCGTTTTGACCCCACTATTGCGCGCGCCTTCCACGACCTAGGAATCGATGTCCTGCAGGCTTACGGACTCACGGAGACGACCGCAGCCGTGTTCGCAAATTCTCCCCACGATAATGAAATTGGATCTGTGGGCAAGGCGATGAAAGGGGTCGAGGCCAAGATCGTCGATCCGCAACCGCAGGAAGATAGTCCCGCCGCAGGCGAGGTCGCACTCCGGGGCCCGGTCGTGATGAAGGGTTATTGGAATCGTCCCGATGCGACTGCGGCCGTTCTTCGCGATGGCTGGTTCCTGACCGGCGACCTTGGATATTTCGACTCGCACGGCCACCTGTTTCTGACCGGCCGCAAAAAAGAAGTGATCGTTCTGAGCAATGGCAAAAATGTATATCCCGAAGAAATTGAAACTCACTACCTCAAGTCGCCGTTCATCAAGGAAATGGCGGTTCTAGGACTGGAAGGCAAGCCTGGCGAAGGCGGTGATCGCCTGCATGCCGTGATTGTCCCGAACTTCGACGTTCTGCGGCAGCGCAAAATCGTCAATGCAAAAGAGGTGATTCGTTTCGATATTGAGGGTTTGTCGCCGAGCATTGCGTCCACGAAGCGGATCGGGAGTTACGAAATCTGGCAGGACGATCTACCGCGCACCACTACCCGCAAAATCAAGCGCTACGAAGTCGAGAAGAGAGTAAGAGCCAACCTTTCGAAGAAAGTTGCAGACGCTTCGGAACTCCCCGCGGAAAAACCCCTAACCGCGGAAGAGTCAGCCTGGCTCGATCAACCCGACGTGCAGCGCGGCCTGAAGATCATTCGCGAAGCCGCCCACGATGCGCCGACGACGATGCGGCCTGCTCTCAATCTCGACCTCGATCTCGGCTTCGACTCGATGCAGCGCGTTGATTTACTGAGCCGCTTGGAAGAAGAACTTGGAGGCAATGTCGAGGAATCGCAATTAACCGAGATCTATACTGTCCGCGATCTCATCGATGCCGTCCTCAAAAGCGCCGCCACTCACCCGGGCAGTCCTGGACCGCGCGCCACCTTTGCGGGATGGAAATCCATTCTGGCCGAAGATCCCGACGATCCTGAGGTTCTCGCGCTCGCCCATCCGAATAAAATTAACGACACATTCTGGTATTTGGTCTCCAGAGTATTCCAACTCATCGCGCTCGACCGTTTTCACTTGAAGGTGACCGGGCTCGACAAACTTCCCAAGACCGGCGCTTTCATTATTTCGTCGAATCACCAAAGCTATCTCGATCCGGTGGTTTTGGCCGGAGTTCTGCCGCCGGAAGTGTTCTTTCGCGCGTTCGCAGTAGGCACCAGCGACCACTTCGGCAAAGGAATCATGCGTCGCCTGGCACGCTCCATCAAGGTTATTGTGCTTGATCCCGACGCGAATTTAGTTCCGGCAATGCGTGCCGGCGCCTTTGGATTGCGCCACGGCATGGCACTCGTTCTCTATCCGGAAGGTGAGCGCTCGATCGACGGCACGCCGAAAATATTCAAGAAGGGCGCTGCCATTCTTTCGATTCATCTGCAGGTGCCGATCGTCCCGGTGGCAATCGATGGGTTTTACGAAGCGTGGCCACGAAATCATCCATTTCGCGGCTTCGCGCCCCTGAAGATGGCATTTGGGGATCCGATCTCGCCGCCGCCCGAATCTGAGGCGTCCGAATCGGCTTATCAACAACTTACTGCTGACGTGAAAGCGCGAGTGGTCGAGATGTGGGGAAACCTTCGCCAGTCGCGTGATACGGCCTCAGGCGCCGGCGCCCGCAGCCAGTCCGCCGAAAGCAGTCGTGAAGCCATTGAGCACGAGTGAATCGTAGCGGCTGCCTGCCCGCTTGATCACCTCCTGCCCCGCCTGCGCCGGGGACATCTTCGCGCCTCGTTCTCCGCTGGTGAGCGCCTCATATTCTTCCGCGAGCACCAACACCTGCACTTCGAACGATGCGTCCTCCGGCTTGCCCCCATTTTGTCGCAACTGCCGCTCCGACAGAAAAATCGGGATGGCTTGCCGCAGAGATCCATTCATCGATCCGGCTTTCGCCTGCGCCTTGCCTCGATTCTGCATGGCGTGCTGCAACTCTTCCTCCGATACTTGCGCCGCCTTGCAGAGAACTTCGTTGGTGATTCCCAGTTCTTTCATGTTGAACAACAAAGCCGCCATGCGGATATCCTCGACACTCCCCGAGTCCAATCCAACTGCTTCCGCAATCTTGGTGGCGCACATCGAAATGCGGTAGGCGTGCGTGTCGCTGTGTTTTTGGTTTGCCAGAAAATTTTGCAGGATCAACAGCATTCCGTCATAACCTTCTTCCATCTCGCGCAAGGTTTTCTGATTTCGCTCGTAGAGCGTTCCGGTCGCATATCCCGCTACCATCAGCACTCCACCCCACAGCGAGAAGTCAAACCAACGCGCGTCGAATGGAAGGTCCACACGCCGGTTGAACATAGCCGGATTGAGGAACGTCAGCAACACCACCAACACCACGCTGGCAACCGCCGTGAGGGTGGCATGGCGTCGTCCAAAATGATAGGCAGAAAAAAGAGTAGGAAGAAAATAAAAAACCAGGGCCATGCGCTGCGACGCGACCAGGAAATTCAATATCGCAGCGATCACCACTAGAAATAGGAGCAGCCACAGTTCCGGATTGATCTTGCGCACAGCGCCTCCCGGGGGTTAGAGGTACCAAGCCCGAACAAACATCGGGCTGCCAGCTTTCCCGTTATTCAACATTTTCTGGTCTAAGGCGGGAAACAACCAAATTACTCAGGTAACACGAGGTTTGGCGGCTACTTTGCGCGGGGGTGCGTTTGATCATAAACCTGCAAAACGTGCTTCATCGAGAGTTGTGTGTAGCGCTGCGTAGTGGCGAGGCGCTCGTGACCGAGCAGTTCCTGGATTGCTCGCAGGTCGGCGCCTTCTTCTAACATGTGCGTGCCAAAAGCATGCCGCAAAGTGTGCGGATGAACGTCGGGCGAGAGTCCCTTTGCGACCGCAATTTTCTTGATGATGCGGCCTACACTGCGGGTGGTCAGCCGCCCGCCCCGATGGTTGGTCAGCAAAGCGGGAGTGCTCTTCCGCGATTCCGCCAGCATCGCCTGACGCGCGGGAAGATAGGCTGTCAACGCGCTCCTGGCCGAGCCGCCAAATGGCACGTACCTTTCTTTTTTTCCTTTCCCACGAATCAGAATCGCTTCCGCACTCAGGCGAATGTCGTCGAGATTGATTCCCGTAAGCTCCGAATTGCGGATGCCGCACCCGTAGAGCAGTTCCAGCATCAACCGGTCTCGCTCGGGAAAGGCCGCCACTTGCGGCATTTGACTATCGAGCACAAAATTCATCTCTTCGATCGTGGGCACTCGCGGAAGTCTTTTTGGCAGCTTGGGCGTCGCCACCAGTTTTGCCGGATTTTGCTCAACCACGCCCTCCCGCGCCAGCCAGCGATATAAAGATCGCACCGCGGCCAGCGATCGAGCGACCGAAGTCTTCCCCAAACCTTTCTCATAAAGCTGGGAGAGAAATCCGCGAATCGCGATGTGGTCGATCGATTTCCATCCTCGCGTTCCAGCGTATGCAGCGAAGCTTGCCAGATCGCCGCTATAGGCTTTGATCGTATGGGGCGAGGCATTGCGCTCGCGCAAATGGCTAAGAAAATCGGCCACGGCCCGGCTGACGATTGTATTCGGCTTCGACATCTTTGATTGTAGATTTTTCATTGATGATTGTTGATTGAACGGCTTACGAAAGTGTTGTTCTGCCGGTTCCGAATCAGCAATCAAAAATCAACACTCACCAATTGCTTCATCGTTCCTTCGCTCTCGGATGATGCTTCTGGTACACCGTTCTCAGCCGATCGAGCGCCAAGTGCGTATAAACCTGCGTGGTCGAGATGTCGGAGTGGCCGAGGATTGTCTGGACGGTGCGTAAGTCTGCTCCGTTTTCCACCATGTGGGTGGCACACGAATGTCGCAGCATGTGCGGCGACGCGTGCCGACCGGAAACAGTCGAAGCCGCCCCCACCATTTGCCAAACTCGTTGCCGCGTCAGCTTCCGCCCGCCTCGGGCAATAAACAGAAACGTCGAATTCTCCTCTGCTATCGGGTGCCCCACCCTTCTCGCGCTTTTTGCGAGAGGGTGGGGATTTTTTGACTTTCGTTCGGCCAGCACCGGACGCCCGGTCGCCAGATATTCCGCGAGAGCTTCCTGCGCGGGCCTGCCCAGAGGCACAATGCGCTCCTTGTCTCCCTTGCCGCGCACCAGCATGTATCCCGATTCTAGTTTCAAATCTTCCAGCGAGGCATTCACCAACTCCGAAACACGCAACGCACCCGCATAGAGCAGTTCGAGTATGGCGCGATCGCGCGACGCAAGGGCCGCACCATCTTGCGAGTTGCCAACTCGACTCTGGAGCCTCTTAGCCGGGGATGCCAGTGTGGACTCGACTTCGTCGCGCGCCAGTGATTTCGGCAGAACTTTCCATTGGCGGGGCGATTCAATATTCAGAGTCGGATCGTGCTCGACTCTCTTGTCCAGCAGCAGGTAGCGATAAAGATGACGCAGCGCCGAAAGCTTGCGTCCCACGCTCCGCCCGTCCACTTGATTGGAAAAAAGCTGCTGCAGAAATTCGCGAACATCATTGCGCCGGGCGGTCAGAAGCAGCCGCCCGCGTTTTTCCAGGAACTCAGCAAACTGCAGGATATCGGTGGTATAAGCGTTGATCGAAAGCCGTGCCAGCCCCTTCTCGATTCGCAGGTAGTCGAGAAAGCCGGAAAGTACGTGCGAGTTCGGCTCGGAGGCCATAAAAGGAAGAGACTCAGTATCTGCCTTATCGGACGCTAAGAAAAGTGATGAAAAGGATGCCGACGAAACCATTCGTAGACAGGTAGCTCGCTACGTCTTCTGCATGCCGCGGAGCAATTCAACCGCAAACAGCGCCCCCTCCGGCGTTTCCTCATGCTTGAAATAAGCGAACACATCGCGCCCCGCCGCTAAATGTTGTCCAATCCGTTCGATCATGGAACTTCGTTCCTCCGGCGTATAGTTCGGCTTGCGAAAACGATAGTAGACTAGCGCTCCGGTCGCGACATCTGGAGTCATCAAAGTCTCGGTCTCGGCCACGCATAGCGCCGCGTTGCTCGACTTCAGCAGATCCCACGTTGAGTCACTGAACCACGAGTCATGTCGAAATTCAAACGCCGCCGGCACGGTGCGCGGCAGGATCCCAAGGAAATCTTTGAGCAACGATGCATCGACCTTCAAATTCGGCGGCAGTTGAAACAACACGGGACCAAGTCTCCCCGCCGCCGCCAATGGTTCAATCGTAGTCAAAAACCGGGGGACGAAGTCCTCCGTCCCCTTAAGCCGCTTGATATGCGTGATCACTTGATGAGCCTTGATGCCAAAACGAAAATGCGCAGGCGTGTCCTGCAGCCAGTTCTGAATGGTCGATTCCTTCACCAGTTGCCGGAAAGTAAAATTTACTTCGACCGTATTCAGTTGCGTGGCGTAATGACTCAGGAATTTCTTCTGCGCCAGTTTGGCTGGATAGAAATCGGGCTTCCACGTGGGATAAGCCCAACCCGACGTTCCAACAAAAAGTTGCGGCATGAATTCTCTCAGCAATGACAGTGCGGCTGCATCGGGCACAAAAGAATCCGCCCACACAGGCTGCGGCGCGAACCGGGATTATACCTTTCGAGACTTCTTCCGGAGAGCTTTCTTCTGTGCCGGCTTCTTCCGCGCGGTCTTTCGCCCAGGCGCCGAATCCTCATCCGCCTGGGCTGCAATCTCGATGCGCTCCGGCGCTGTCGCGACCGCTGCGGCCACGCCTTTCAGGTCTGGCAGACGCTGTTTCAACTTGAGGACCGGAGCGAACAAATCGCCGATTTTGTCGACGCGTGAAACCACCTGCGGCGCTTCGAACACCAGCAGGCTGGCGTCCTTTTTCTTGAAAGTCCGCTCCACCTCGTCCCAGGTCACCGGAGTCGAAACCGTGGGGTGCTCGCGCGCCCGCAGCGAATACACCGCAACCGTGGTCTTGTGCTCATCATTCTGGCTCCAGTCGACGAACACTTTGCCCGTGCGCAGCGTCTTCTTCATGTCGGAAACGACCATGTCGGGATGGTCCTGCTGCAGAAGTTGCGCCAGGGCGTGGGCGAATGTTTTCGTCGCGTTGTAATTCGTCGGCGTATTCAGCGGCACGTAAAGCTGCAGTCCCTTCGATCCCGAAGTCTTGGGAAAACTCTGTAATCCAAAATGATCGAAGATCTCGCGCAACCACATCCCCACTTGGCAACATTGCACAATGTTTGCTGGCGGCCCGGGATCGAGGTCAAACACCATTTCCGTCGGGCAGGTAATGTCTTTGGCTAACGCCAGCGACGGATGGAGTTCGAGCGCCGCAAGATTCGCAAGCCAGATGAGCGTGGGCAGATCGTTTGCCAGGACGTAATAAACCGTGCGCCGGTTGCCTTCGCTCCAGATAGGCGCCGTCTTCACCCAGTCTGGGCGGTACTTGGGCGCGTTCTTTTCGAAAAATGGTTCGCCCTCCACCCCGTCGGGATAGCGCTTGCGAGTCAGTGCTCGCCCCGCCAAATGTGGAATCATCGCCGGCGCGATGCGCGCGTAGTAGTCAATCACCTGTTGCTTGGTGAATCCGGTTGCGGGATAAAGCACCTTCTCCAGGTTCGACAGCTTCAGATGCTTGCCCTGAATCTCGACGGTCGAATCGCTCACGGGATCTCTCCGACTGCTATTGTGCCCGAAATGGCGTGGCACGCAAAATACAGCTTGTTCCCAACCCGCCGCTCTAAATCCCAGCTAAACTGGAGTGACAGAGCAGGTTTGACAACTTCCCGTGCATCCACGTATTTTCAAACTTCTGCCCTGCGGCTCCGTCCAATACATGCCTGTTGCCGATACGCTCGTCCAACTGTCGGAGGTTCGATGAAATTCCATAGCTTGAAAACGGCTGTCGTATTCCTTCTTCTATGCACTTTTGCTGTCGCGCAGGATGTCGCATCCTTCGAGAAGCGCATCACGGTCAAGAAACTTCCCAACGGCCTCACGCTCCTCGTGTGTGAACGCCCGGAAGCTCCAGTCTTCTCCTTCTTCACGCTGGTAGACGCCGGCTCCGCGCAGGATCCCATGCGGCAGACCGGGCTGGCCCATATGTTCGAGCATATGGCGTTCAAGGGCACCGACAAAATCGGCACCACAGACTATGCCGCCGAGAAGACTGCCCTGGCAAAAGTTGAAGTTGCCTATGCCGCCTACATTGCCGAGCGCGACAAGCCGGTAGGCCGCGATGAAGCGAAACTGAAAGAACTCGAAAAAGCCTGGAAAGACGCCATCACCGAAGCCGACAAGTTCGTCGTCCCCAACGCGTTCGGCAAGCTCATCGAGCAGAACGGAGGAGAGGACATGAACGCCTTCACCAGCTACGACGAGACTGGATATCACTATTCGCTGCCGGAAAATCGGCTCGAATTGTGGGCGTATCTTGAGTCCGAGCGCTTCCTGCATCCCGTGATGCGTGAGTTCTACAAAGAACGCAACGTGGTCATTGAAGAACGCCGCCTGCGCACCGACAGCAATCCCATTGGTCGGCTGGTCGAGCAGTTCACCGCCACCGCCTTCGAGGCTCACCCCTACCATCGCCCAACCGTAGGTTGGATGTCAGATCTCAACTCCTTCTCCGCGACAGACGCGCAAAAATTCTTCGACCGCTACTACGTACCCTCGAACATGGTTGTCGCCGTCGCCGGGGACATCAAGGCTTCTCAGGCCATGCCGATCCTCGAAAAATATTTTGGCCGCCTGACCGACCGCCCTCAGCCCGACGAGACCACAACCACCGAGCCGCCGCAAAACTCTGAGCGCAGAGTCGTGCTGAAAGATCCCTCGCAACCGCTCTACCTCGAGGGATATCACCGTCCCGACTATCGCAGCAAAGACGACGCCGTTTTCGACGCCATTACCGACCTGATGTCCGAGGGCCGGACCTCGCGCCTCTACCGCGCCCTGGTACGCGACAAAAAGATCGCATCGTACTCTGCTGGATTCACCGGCATGCCCGGCACCAAATACCCGCATCTGTTCGCTTTCTACGCGGTTCCGTTGCCCGGTCACACGAACCAGCAAATGGCGGACGCCATTCACGCGGAGATTGAAAGGATTAAGAAAGAAGATATTTCCGACGACGAATTGAAGATGATTAAGACTCGCGCTAAAGCCAATCTGATTCGCGGCCTCGCCGACAACGAAGGCCTGGCCACCCAACTCGCGACCTACCAGACCCGCTACGGCGACTGGCGCGAGTTGTTCCGCTCGGTCGACCGCATCGACCAAGTCACCAAAGCCGACATTCGCCGCGTGGCCAACCAGATTTTCGTGGACACCAACCGCACTGTAGGCGTGATCGAAACTTCCGGCGCAGGCGGAGTCGGGCAATCTTCGAATGATTCCGGCAACCAGGGAGGTGCGCAATGAAGCCTACCAAGAATCTTCTCCTGATGCTGATGCTGGTTACCGCATCCTTCATTGCTCTTCCGCGAGCAACTGCTCAGGCCACGACTTGGCAGCAGATTCCGATTCCTCCGCTACCCGCTTTCAAGCCGCAACAACCTAAACGCATCGAGCTCAAGAACGGCATGGTGATCTTTCTGCAGGAGGATCACGAACTTCCTCTCGTCGACGGCACCGCTCGAATTCGCGGCGGATCCGTCAATGAACCCGCCGCCAAAGTTGGTCTGGTCGATATGTATGGCGAAGTCTGGCGCACGGGCGGCACAAAGACGCAAACTGGCGATCAACTCGACGACTTCCTCGAAGTCCGCGCGGCCAAAGTTGAGACCGGCGGCGGCCCCGACTCCACCACCATCAGTTTCTCCTGCATGAAACCCGACCTTGATGACGTCTTCAAAGTCTTCCTCGACGTGCTGCGGAATCCTGAATTCCGCGCCGACAAACTCGATATCGCACAGAAAGAAGAACAGGACGCAATCTCACGGCGCAACGACGACGTCGGCGAAATCGCGCACCGTGAAACGGTGAAGTTGGCCTACGGCGCCGACAATCCTTACGCCCGCGAAGCCGAGTACGCTACGGTCGCCGCCGTTACCCGCCAGGATCTCATCGACTGGCATGGCACGTACGTACATCCTAATAACATCATTCTCGGCATCAGCGGAGACTTCGATTCTGCGGCAATGGAAGCTCGTTTGCGCGCCGCTTTCGACTCATGGCCCAAAGGACCAGCTAGCCCGAAAAGAAATGAATTTAAATATTCCCCAGCGCCTCCCGGAAACTATTTCGTCTCCAAAGAAGACGTGAATCAAAGCACTATCCATATGGTGGGGCTCGGCATTACTCGCGACAATCCTGATTACTACGCACTCAGCGTCTTCAACGAAGCCTTCGGTGGAGGCTTCTCTTCGCGTTTGTTCAACGACATCCGCACCAAACGCGGACTCGCCTACAGCGTAGGTGGAGGAGTAGGCAGCAACTTCGGGCATCCCGGGATTCTGCAAGTGGCGATCGGCACCAAGAGCGGAAGCACAATCGAAGCGATTCAGGCTGCCACCGAAGATATCGCGGACCTTTCCCGAAAACCCATCACCGATGACGAGATCCAGCGCGCGAAAGACGCCATCCTCAATGCCTTCATCTTTCGCCTCGACTCGCCCGACAAAATTCTCGGTGAGCGCATGACCTACGAATACTACGGATATCCCGCCGACTGGCTTGACAAATACGAAGCCGAGATCAAGAAGGTCACGGCCGCCGACGTCAACCGCGTCGCCACGAAATATATGCACCGCGACCAAATGGCCGTGCTGGTTGTGGGCAACGAAAAAGAGTTTGACAAACCGCTCTCCTCTCTCGGCCCAGTCAAGAAGATTGACATTTCCATACCACCTCCGCCCACGGAAAAAGGACAAGCGGAAGAGAGCGGCAAAGCGGCGGTTTCCAATCCGGAGGGCAAAGCCCTGGCTGCGAAAGTTGCGACCTCCATGGGTGGCCTGGCAAAGCTTAAATCCATCAAGACCATGCATGTCAGCCTGTCAGAGAGTGACTCCGGCGAACCGCCCGCCCCTGTCGAAGTCTACTTGGCTTTTCCCGACCGCATGCATGTCGACCTGCAAATGCCGCAAGGTGCTCTTAGCATCGTAGTTTCTCCCGACGCTGCTTTCATGAGCATGGCGGGCATGGGAACGCGTAGCATGCCTCCTGCGCAAAAGAGGGAAATGCTCTCCCAATTGCAGCACGATCTGGTTTACGTCGCCCAGCACGCTGACGATCCATCGTTCACGTTTACCGCCGCGGGCACAGAAAAAATTGGCGACATCGATGCCGCCATTCTCGATATTGGCGGCGCCATCCCTTGGGTCCGCTGGTACATCGATCCTAAGAGCGGTTACATTCTGCGCGAGAAATATAAGGCGATGGGACGATCCGGCCCATTCGAGGGCGAGTCCGATCTCGCCGACTGGCGCGCCGCCGACGGCCTCACCATGCCCTACAAACATCAAAACAAGCAGGACGGAAAAGAAACCAGCACGGCCGAAATCAAAAAGATTGAGTTCAATCCGCAACTCGATCCCAAACTTTTCACCAAACCCGCGGAACAGGCGGCCGGACAGGAACCAGAGCAATAAGTCGTAACCTGAGGGTCAAAGGTTAGAGGCCGCAAGGGCGATGACGCCAAACCGAACAAATCTTCCCGCGTTGCCTCTCGATAGCTGGAAAGAGACGCTAGCTACCTTGCACATGTGGACGCAGGTGGTCGGAAAAGTGCGCCTCAAATTGTGCCCGCTTGTGAATCACTTTTGGAATGTCCCCTTCTACCTTACCGCGCGTGGAATGACGACTTCGGCCATGCCTTACCCGGGCGGAGAAGGCGACCGAACTGTCGAAGTGCGCTTCGACTTTATCGAGCATCAACTCTTGCTCGAAACTAACGAAGGCGGCCACGTCGCCATCGCCCTCAAACCGCAAAGCGTCGCCGACTTCTACAAACAATTCATGACTGCATTAGCCGATCTCGGCATCGACGTCAGGATCTGGACAACTCCCTGTGAGATTCCAGATCCGATTCCGTTTGAGAAGGATCACGTTCATGCCGCCTACGATGCGGACGCCGCGCATAAGTTCTGGCGCATCCTGGTGTGGGTGGATCAGGTGCTAAAGGAATTCCGCGCAGGATTTCTCGGCAAGGTCAGCCCGGTGCACTTTTTCTGGGGAAGTTTTGATCTCGCCGTAACTCGCTTTTCCGGCCGGCGAGCGCCCGATCGCCCCGAAGCTGACTCCATCACTCGCGAAGCTTATTCGCACGAAGTGAGCAGCGCCGGATTCTGGCCCGGAGGTGGCGAAATTACGGCACCGGCTTTCTACTCCTACGCAGCTCCCGAACCGGCCGGCTTTGCGCAGACGCCGATCCGTCCGCAAGCCGCCTTCTATCATCCGCAGATGAAAGAGTTTTTGCTCATGTATGACGATGTGCGCACTGCCGCCGACCCCAAAGCCACGCTCATGGAATTCCTTCAGAGCACCTATGAAGCGGCGGCCGATGCGGGCAAGTGGGACCGCAAATCATTAGAACGATAAGGCGTCGCCATGTCAGGCGCGTCGAAGAATCTTGAGAATCGCAGATCAGCGTCGAATGTTATCCTCCAGCACGCGCCCTCAGTCGCAAGAGATATGAAGATAAGAACGATACTGTTGACCTTCGCCCTGTGCTCCATAGCAGTGGCGACAAGTGTTGCCAGCGACCCCAATCTGGGCACGTGGAACTTGCGCGAAGCCAAATCCAGGTTTTCCGCAACCGCAATGAAGAACCGTATCGTCGTCTACGAAGCGGATGGGAACAACATAAGAGTCACCGTCGATGCCACCGATGCCCAGGGTCAGCCCATGCATAGTACGTGGACGGGAAAGTTCGACGGCAAGGACTATCCTGTCTTAGGCGATCCGGCTTCAACTACGCAGTCTTGCAAAAAGATTGACGACCTCACTCTTGAGTTCACCGAGAAAAAGGATGGCAAGGTTACGATTCGAGGCCGCATTGTCGTAACAGCCGATGGCAAGAGCCGCACCGTCGCCGGGAGCGGAAGAGACCCAAATGGCAGGAAAGTCAAATACACTGCCGTCTACGACAAGGAATAAAAATCTATCGGCTAAAAACTTGACAACGCCATTCTCCGAGCGCCTATAATAGGCGAACAAAAAGCGAATAATGTATGGCCTCCCTCCCCTTACTCCCGCTACCCGCCAAGCCTCGGCTGATCGGCATCGCCCGGCTCGCCTCAGAGGGCGAATCCCTGCGGGAAGGTCACAACATCGAATACTTCACCCTGCCGAGCAAGTCGCTCCTGAACCGCTGCGTCAGCAATCGGCAGATGCCCTTCACCTGGACGATCAATCCCTACCGCGGCTGCGAGTTTGGATGCCGCTACTGCTACGCCCGCTACACGCACGAGTTCATGGAGATGCGCGACGGCATGGAGTTCGAGCAGAAGATTTACGTGAAACAGCACGCGGCCGGACTGCTGCGCCGCGAACTGCGCCGCGTCAAGCCTGGCGAAGCGATTGCGCTCGGCACCGCCACCGATCCTTACCAACCCGCCGAGCGCCGCTACCAGGTAACTCGTGAAATTCTGGAGGAGTTCGCTCGCCATCGCGGCTTCGAACTCGGCATCGTGACCAAGTCGAATCTGATCGTTCGCGATCTCGACCTGCTGAAGGAAGTAGCGAAGGCGACTCGTCTCTCCGTTCACATGACCGTAACCACTCTCGATACAGACTTGGCGCGCATTCTCGAGCCCCGCGCTCCCCGCCCCGATCTTCGCCTCGACGCGGTGCGCACGCTCGCCCAGGCCGGCTTGCGTGTGGGCCTCAGTTGTTCGCCAGTGGTCCCCGGAATCACCGATTCGCCCAAAGCGCTGGAAAGCTTGATTCGCGCCGCCGCCGATGCCGGCGCCGATTATGTTTTTGCCAATCCGCTTTTTCTCAAACCCTGTTCCGCGGCTGTGTTCCTTCCATTCCTCGAACAGAACTTTCCTCATCTCGCCGAAAATTATCGAATGCGTTATCAGGACCGTGCTTTCCTGCCGCCCGCATACGCCAAGCGCTTATCGCAATTGATCGCGCGCCTGCGCGAAAAATATAAGATCACGCACGCCCGTCGTCCCGCCTACGCGACTCAGTGGCCCGTGCAAGCCTTCGACGAGCAACTAAATCTGTTCCCGTGAATTTGTGATTTTGCAGTGCTTTGGTTTTCAAATTACGCAATTCCAAAATTCCCTGATTACAAAATTCCTCATTCCCCAATCCTCTATAATCTCCCTGATCCTCATGGTCACTGCCTCTCCGCCCGCACCGCAACCCGGCCAGCCCGCCACTTTCGGCGTGCGTCTGCACAATTTCTGGCGAAGGGTGACGGAAGGTCTTGAGGTCAGTCAGCTGTGGTCGCAGTTCGAGTCAGAGGCCCGGACAAGTTATCGCCTCTACTCCCGCGACGTCGAAGCGAAAACTCCCGAAGGCCTCACCCGTCGTGGGCGAGGTTTACACGTTGCTAAGGAATTTTTCTGGGCGGTGTTCGAGAAACTCTCACCCGCGCGCCGCGTGCTGTTGTTGTTTTCCCTGATTCTTCTCGTCATCCCGCACGGCGGGTTCGAATACAGTCGCGCGGGCAATGTCTATGCGGTCGAATTCGATCCACACTTCTGGGCCGGTCTCATCTTGCTCATGTTGCTGATGCTGGAGATCGCCGATCGCGTGGTCATGAAGCGCGATCTCCAGATCGCACGCGAAATCCAGACGTGGCTTTTGCCCGGCGCGCCTCCACAGATTCCCGGCTTGGCCGTGGCCTACGCCACACGCCCCGCAAACACCGTCGCTGGCGATTACTACGATGTTTTTCCGCGGCCCGGCCGAACCAACGAGGAAAATCGCGTGGTGCTCGCCGTCGCCGACGTCGCGGGCAAAAGCATTCCCGCCGCCATGCTGATGGCCACCTTTCAGGCCAGCCTCAAAACGCTTTCCACTGCTCAAGTAGCGCTCCCCGAACTCGCTTCAAACATGAATCGCTACGCCTGCAGCAATAGCCAAGGCGGCTTGCGCTTCACTACCGCGTTCCTGGCGGAGTACGACCCGGTACGCCGCACAGTCTGCTACATCAATGCGGGCCACAACAATCCGATCCTGCGCCGCGCCAGCGGACAAATCGAGCGCCTCGATGTCGGCGGCCTTCCCTTCGGCATCCAGCCAGAGGTGAAATACGAATCGGCCACCGTCACGCTAGCCCCGGGCGACTGGCTCATCATCTTCACCGATGGATTAGTGGAAGCGGAAAACGCAAACCAGGATGAGTACGGCGAGGCTCGCCTGCTGTCGGCCATCGAAGTTGCACACGCAGGCCAACCTGCCGACATGCTGAAGCGCCTCATGGCAGAACTCGATCTCTTCGTGGGCAACACTCCCCAGCACGACGACGTCACCTGCATGCTGTTGAAGGCCTCTTCTTAGAGCGCGGCCCTCTGCCGGTTCCCATGCACTTTGCACGCTAGCCTAACGTAACGTGCGGCTCTCTTACGCTGGAGCGACGCCGCAATAATCGACGAAATTCCGCTGCCGCTTGAACCTCGCGTTATGCCCCAGGGGTAACAGTACCTTCGTTATGAACTCCGCGACTTTCGTGCGCTAGGTTTTGTTCTTCTTCCGAAATAATCACGTCGTATGGGTCAACCTGTAATCCGAACCAGCACATGCCCGATGTGCTCCAATCGGCTTGAGCCATACCTTCGCGGCGTGTCGGACCCCGTCACCGGACTGCAGTTCGCCGTACTCAAGTGTGTCATATGTGGACTCGGAATTACCGATCCAACTCCCGATCAACTGCAGCCTCACTACGCCGAATACTACGGTGCCCGCCACGGGATTACCGCCAGGTTTTGTGACAAGCGCCGAATTTCGTTGGTCACCAAAATGGCAGGGTTGGGGCGGGGCAGACGCTTGCTCGATATTGGTTGTGGAGAAGGAACGTTTCTCCTGTCTGCTGGCCAACGCGGCTGGAAGGCCGTGGGAACGGAGTTGAACGCAGTTCCCGCGCGGCAGCGCGGACTGGAAGTCTTCAACAGTTTGGACGAATGTGCGAATCAAGGGCCCTTCGACTGCATTACCCTTTGGCACAGCCTCGAGCATATGAAAGATCCATGGGCAGTCATTGGCAAAATTCGCCGTATGGTAGCAGTTGATGGATTAGTGTTAATTGCTGTGCCCGATTTTGAAGGACTCCAGTCCAGGGCTTTTGGATCGAGTTGGCTGCATTTGGATCTTCCACGTCACCTCTATCACTTTACCGCGACCTCCATTGATGGGATGCTCCATCAAACCGAGTTCGTTCCCGTCGCTCACTGGCACCAGGAATTTGAATACGATTTGATCGGCTGGTGGCAGAGTGCACTCAACATGATGTTGCGGACCCCAAATGTCCTTTTCGATTTTCTGACAGGGAAGAAAGCTCGCGGGACGTTGATCGAGAAAATCATTAGCGGCATATCCGTTCCATTCCTTTCCTTTGCCATGCTGCCGCTGGTCTGGCTGGGATCAGTCGCAGGCAAGGGAGGCACCCTTCTGGTAGCAGCCCGAGCCACCGGACGAATGCCCGCTGGGCAGCGTGCCCGAGCAGCCAGTGCGTCCGGTGACTGATTGCGCTGAACGTTTGCTTTCATCCGTGTCTCGCGGCACGTCCCGTAGCCATATCCTTCTGGGTTTATCTGCTCCTCGAGGATTACGGCCTCGGGCTCACCGCTACCGCGAATCGGGGCTGCAGCCCTAACAATTGCGAATGACAGAAATTGTCAAGTACAACGCCGTCTTCTGTTACTTCGGGCAGCGCCGGGAAGGCAAGATCGGCACCGAAGTTCGCTCACCGTTGAAACGAAAGCCCTTCTCCACTCCAGCTACCCACCAAGGTAACTAATGACATTGGTTAGGCAAGTGCAGTTATCGTGACGACTGCGTCGTTCATAGCAGAATCGAAAACGGAAAAATACACTGAGGGAAAAATCGAGATGCGTAAACAAAAGGGTTTCTCACTGATCGAGCTGCTGATCGTGGTGGCAATCATCCTGATCATTGCAGCTATCGCCATTCCGAACTTGCTACGAGCGCGCATTGCGGCGAACGAATCTTCTGCAGCGGCTTCCGTTCGTACGATCTCCACCGCCGAGTTGAGCTACGCGAACGCGTATCCCTCCGTCGGCTATCCCGCGACCTTGAGCGTCCTGGGTCCTGCGGACGCGGGTTGCACTGCCGGGCCAGCCGTAGGCAATGGTTGCATTATCGACTACGTCTTGTCTCTCGCGGGAGCCACTGCTAAGAGCGGCTACAAGTTCACCGCCGTGGGCTCGACTGGTACGCCTACTACCCAGTACACGATTGACGCAACGCCGGCAACTGTGAATACCACCGGCACCAAGGAATTCTGCGCGGTGGAAGATAACGTCGTGCGCTTCCTCAGCCCAGCGGACGCCTCCTTGGCCACGCATGCTACCTGCAACTCCGCGACCGCCATCGGTCAATAATTATAAGTCTGGCGAAATACCTGGGGGAGGGTACAAGCCGGAGAGCAGCGAACGAGAGTTCGCTGCTCTTTTTTTTGCCTCTCGCGCATCCGCAATGTGAGGTTACTTCCGTTACACATCAATCGAATTGCCCGGCATCATCATTGGTATGGCTTCCCTATAATCGGGAAACGTTGAAGAGTGCTTATGTCGAGTGCAGGCGTCCAAGCCCGACAGTCTGAGCCGTTGATTTCGCCGTCTGCACCGCCTGTTAGTTCTCCCGACCTGCGACCCTTTATCCTCTCGTTGCTGCTGATCGCATTCACGTTAGCGGTCTACAATCCCGTAAATCACTTCTCATTTATCAGCTACGACGACAATAGCTATGTTGCTCAGAATCGCCACGTACAGGCGGGACTCACCTGGAAGACGGCGGAATGGGCTTTTACAACCTTTTATTATGCCAACTGGCATCCCCTGACATGGATGTCGCATGCACTGGATTGTCAGCTGTTCCACTTGAATCCTGCCGGACACCATTTCACCAGCGTTCTGCTGCATGCGGTCAACGTCGTTCTCTTGTTCCTGCTGCTGGTCTGCAGCACGCGGAAAACCGGTCCCAGTTTCATCGTAGCGGCTTTGTTCGCGCTGCATCCCATTAATGTCGAGTCCGTTGCATGGATTGCGGAACGCAAGAACGTCCTCAGCACGACTTTCTTTCTCCTAACTCTGGGTGCCTACGGATGGTATTCGCTCAAGCCCCAGTGGAAGCGTTATAGCGTGGTTGCGGGCCTGCTCGCCTGTGGGCTGGCATCAAAACCGATGCTAGTCACGGCACCTTTCGTACTGCTTCTATTGGACTATTGGCCGCTACAACGAATCCAGGGTTGGACCTCACCGCCGAGTGTGCTGCCGTTGCATCAGGCATCTGCAGGCAGACTCTTGCTCGAAAAGCTACCGCTACTGGTTTTAGCTGGCGCGAGTTCCGTGATCACGGTCCTCGCTCAACGGGCCTCAGGCGCGGTGGGAACATCGCCTTTCCCGTTCCCTGCTCGTTTGGAAAATGCGATCTATTCCTACGCGATGTACCTGCGGAAGGCTGTCTGGCCCGCCGGTCTGAGTCTGTTCTATCCATATGCCGGCCGTTCGCTCTCCCTTTGGAAGATTAGCCTGGCGGCGTTATTTCTGCTCGCTGTCACGGCAATTGTCGTCAAATTCCGTTCCCGCGGTTATTTGTTGACCGGCTGGCTCTGGTTTCTGGGCACGCTCGTTCCTGTGATTGGAGTGATTCAGGTCGGTAATCAGGCGATGGCCGACCGTTATGCCTACATCTCTCTCATTGGCATATTTGTGATGATTGTCTGGGCTGCCGCCGCCTGGGCGGAAGGAAAGAAGTTGGGGATTGCTGCGCAGATGGTTCCGGTGACCTGCCTGCTAATTGCGCTATCGTTTGCCACGCATCGGCAAGTTGGCTATTGGCGGAGTGACTTGGATATATGGACGCACGCGCTCGCCGTCACGCAACACAATTTCGTCGCCGAGGTAAATCTGGGGCAGGCATTGACCCAACTCAATCGCGCCGACGAGGCATACCCACTCTTCGTGCGCGCCGCCCAGGATGAGCCTAACGATGCTGGTGCCCGTTTGAACATCGGTACTTATCTTTACCAGCATGGACACCAGGCCGAAGCCATCCAGCAATATGAAATGGCACTGCGGCTCGGCTCAGAACCGGAATTGCGGGCCATGGCTTATACAAACCTAGGATCGGTATATAGCGACCTCGGGGACTATGCGAACTCGCGAGCCAGTTTCGAGCACGCTCTGCGGGTTAATCCCGATCAGGCGTCGGCTTGGGGCGGAATGGCTTTCCTGTTGCAGAAGCAGGGAAAACTCGAAGAGGCGATTCCTGCCTTCGCACACTTCGCCGAATTGCAGCCGAGTGGCCAAAACTTTTTGCAGTTGGCCCAAGTTCTCGCTGAGACCAACCATCGCGCCGAGGCGATTGCGGCTTACCGACAAGCCGTGAGTCTAGACCCAGGGCTAACAGCGACGCAGCAACACCAAGAACGCTAGCTTCGAACGAATGTCGGATCAAATCTATCAGCGCTCACTATAGCGAGATTCGAAGGGACTCTTAAAGATTTGAGTGTTTTCCGCGAAATCCGGCGAACAACGAGAGGGTGCGCAAGAACGGCAAACAAGCATTCACCGCTGTTTTCCCGTTCTTGCCGTGTTCGCGCCCGCTGTCGATCCCCGATCTGACCTGCTTGCCAATTCGTGGCAGGGCGACAAAAATTGTCAACCCGATTTTGGCATTCTGCTATCTAGATCTCAATTCCAGGAAGGCCCAGGTTTCCCCTTACCCCTACAAAAACAGACACTTCGCACCGGTCCAGAAATGGCTGCACAGGCCCCTGATTATGGGCGTTGGCTTGCATGAAAAGGGTAGGGCATCGTTACAAAGTGCGGGTCCAATTTAACAAAACGAAAAAGGGGAAAATCGAGATGCGTAAACAAAAGGGTTTCTCATTGATCGAGCTGCTGATCGTGGTGGCAATCATCCTGATCATCGCAGCTATCGCCATTCCAAACTTGCTGCGAGCGCGCATTGCGGCGAACGAGTCTTCTGCCGCGGCTTCCGTTCGTACGATCTCAACCGCTGAACTCACTTACGCGAACGCGTATCCGTCCGTCGGCTATCCCGCGACCTTGAGCGTCCTGGGTCCTGCCGATGCGGGTTGCACCGCCGGGCCAGCCGTAGGCAATGGCTGCATTATCGACTACGTCTTGTCTCTCGCGGGTGCCACTGCTAAGAGCGGCTATAAGTTCACCGCCGTGGGCTCGACTGGTACGCCTACTACCCAGTACACGATTGACGCAACGCCGGCGACTGTGAATACCACCGGCACCAAGGAATTCTGCGCGGTGGAAGATAACGTCGTGCGCTTCCTCAGCCCAGCGGACGCCTCCCTGGCCACGCATGCCACCTGCAACTCCGCGACCGCCATCGGTCAATAGTTATAAGTCTGGCGAAATACCTGGGGAGGGTACAAGCCAAGAGCCTCGGACGGAGACGTCCGAGGCTCGTTTCTTTTGCGGTGACGCCCCCCGTACCCGTCGGCGCGCTTATTCGATCACGAATGGTCGTCCAAATGCAGGCAAATAACCTAGGTGCGGAGACAAACTATGGGGCAACGAAGACAATTGGGATTTTCCTTGATCGAGCTACTCATCGTGATCGCGGTCATCCTCGTCATCGCGGCCATAGCTATACCAAGCCTGCTGCGGGCAAGAATAGCTGCCAACGAGGCTTCGGCGGCGGGTTCGATGAGAACCATGGCCACCGCGGAACTTACTTATAACTTAGCTTACCCGACGGTCGGCTACAACAATTTGGCGGCCTTAGGCGGCGCTGCCGGCTGCCTCCCTTCGTCAACCACCGCTTGCATCGTCGACGAATTGCTTACCACCGGCAGCAAGAGCGGCTATACCTTCGTCGCGACCCCCACGAGTTTGAGTGGAGTGGTTAATGATCAATATCTCCTGACCGCGGTTCCCCAAATCGTCAACGTCACGGGCACAAAAGGCTACTGCGAAATCGAGGACCACGTGATCATGTACATCACACCCGCCAACGTGCCAGCCACCCGCGCTGTGTGCGATGGGGGTACTTACAGTCCACTGTAACGGTTGGCTAAAAGAAACCCTTGATTCTATGGGAAGTTTTGCCCTTTACTTTCGTAACGTCAGGGGTAGCGTTCTTCCAGTTTCGACCAATACCATTTTCGTATAATCCACACAAGGGCGAAGCTAAACTGGAACATTTCTGGTATGCCTGCGATTCAAATCTTAGGCCTCGAAAAAACTTATTCGGTCGGTTTTTGGCGCAAGCGTCCGAAACGTGCGTTGCACCCGCTTCATTTGACGGTGGAACAGGGAGAGATCTTCGGCTTTCTCGGGCCCAATGGAGCCGGCAAAACAACCACTTTAAAACTCCTGATGGGCCTGGTTTTCCCCACTGCGGGCTCGGCCCGAATTCTGGATCGCGATTGGACCGATCCCGACATCAAAGCACAAATTGGCTTCTTACCAGAGCAACCCTATTTCTACGATTATCTCACCGTACACGAACTGCTCAATTATTACGGGCAGCTTTCTGGAGTTCCAGCAAAACAGCGTAAGAAGCGCATAGAAGAGGTTTTGCAGCGCGTGGGACTGAGGGATGTAAAGGACGTGCAGCTCCGTAAATTCTCCAAGGGCATGCTGCAGCGCGCGGGCATCGCGCAAGCCATTCTGCACGATCCTAAAGTGGTATTTCTTGACGAGCCCATGTCGGGGCTCGATCCGATGGGTCGCCGCGAGGTTCGCGATCTGATGGAACAACTCAAGCATGAGGGAAAGACGGTCTTCTTTTCGACTCATATCCTCTCCGACGCCGAGGCCCTCTGTAACCGGGTTGCCATCATCTACCAGGGAGAACTTCGCGGTGTGGGCGCGGTCGCCGATCTGACTGCGACCGTCCAGGGAAAAGTAGAAATCGTCTGGCAAGGCACGCAAGTTCCTGCGGCGATCAAAGCTCTGGGATGTGAATTTCACATCACCGGTGGTACTGCGCGCGCGATCGTCGCAGAGCCACACCAGGACACGGCGATTGATACGTTGCGCCGCGAACACTTGCGATTGATTTCGCTCACCCCGGTGCGCACTTCGCTGGAAGAGTATTTTGTCGAGAAAACGCGCAGAGCTGACTCCGCTGCGGGAGGTGCCGCATGAATTTGCGAGTCGCGTATATCGCCTCCAACACGTTTCGAGAAGCGGTGCGCGATCGCGTGCTCTATAACCTCATCGCATTCGCTCTTCTGCTTTCGGGAGCGGCGGTTTTTGTCGGCCAAATCTCGATCGAAATCGAAAAACTCGTGGTCATTAATCTTGGCCTCACGGCCGTATCCCTGTTCGGGATTGTGATCGCAATTTTTATCGGGATCGGTCTGGTCTCAAAGGAAATTGACAAGCGCACCCTTTACACAGTTCTTTCCCGGCCAGTGCGGCGCTGGGAATTCATTGTCGGGAAATTTTTTGGACTATCCGGCACCCTGATCGTTAACACCTTCTGCATGGCGATTGGGGTCTTTGCAGCGCTGCTCTATGTTTCGCACAAGTTCACAGTTTCCGACGCATTTATTCTGGTCGCGCTTTACTTCATCGTGCTGCAATTCCTGATCATTTGTTCACTGACGTTGCTGTTTTCTTCCTTCTCTTCGCCGCTGCTCTCGGCCGTTTTTTCCTTCTCGCTGTTCGTGATTGGCAGCTTTGCCGAGGACTTGCGGGGCTTCGCCAGCATGGCGCACGGAATAACGAAGTGGCTGGCCACGGCTGTAGCCTACCTGGTACCAAATTTCTCCGCCTTCAATGTCATCAGTTCTGTCGCTCATGAAAATCCGGTCGCCGGGCAGCTTGTGCTTCACAACACTCTCTATGCCCTGCTCTATGCGGCTGCGGCATTGAGTGCTGCGGTTCTGATTTTTGAGCACAGGAATTTGAAATGAAGGAGCGGCAAAGAACGATAATGGTAGCGAGCCTCTGCCTCGCCTTTTTTTTCGGGGCTAGTGTGCTCATGTTACACAGAATTGATCAGCTTCGTCCTCAAGCCACCTTGGACGATATTCTCTATGTCAGTTCGCCGAAAGTATTGAAGCGCGTCAGTCTCGGGTATGATGGCCTTCTCGCCGATGTTTACTGGACCCGCGCCGTACAGTATTTCGGCAGCCGCCGTTCCAGTGAAGCTAATTTCAATCTTCTCGCGCCTCTGCTCGAAATCACTACCAACCTGGATCCTCATCTCATTCCTGCATACGAGTTTGGAGGGTCTTTCCTGGCGCCTCCGCCGCCAAACGGCGCGGGACAGCCGGATCGCGCCATTCAGTTGCTTGAGTATGGCATTCGCAACAACCCCGACGACTGGCGGCTTTACTACAATTTGGGGTTTGTGTACTACATGGATCTGAAGGATTATTCTCACGCCTCGGACGCGTTTGAGCGCGGTTCACAAGTGCCGAATGCGCATCCCTTTCTGAAAGTCCTCGCCGCCCAGATGGCGCAGCACGGCGGCGAATACCAAACGGCTCGAATGTTGTGGACGGCTACCTACAAAACCGCCCGCGACAAACAGATCCGGCTAAATGCGGCCGAGCATCTGCGCGATCTCAAAGTGGACGAAGACGTAACCAACCTGCAAGCGGCAGTCACCCGCTTCGGCGAAAAAACCGGAAGACTGCCCTCCAGTATCTACGAACTGGCTCGGGCCGAGGGACTGCCTGACATCCCTGTCGATCCCACCGGAAAGCCTTATAAGATGGACGAGAGGGGCCGGATTTTAGTTCAGCAACCTGACGATTTCCCACTCGCCACCAAAGGTCTGCCTCCCGGATTCAGCCCTGTGGGAAAACCGTACCAGGCGCAGTAAGGGGTAGCCCGAGCCCGTCCTGTTCGTGCCTATGCAATCACTTTCTCGGCCGCAACCTGGGCTGTTCCAAACAATTCGCCACTGGTGGAAAATCTCTGCCTCGTATGAAGGCCCCTACCGCGCCACCCGCCGACTGGTGGGAGTGCTTTGGGAATTCGTGCGCGATTCCACGCCGCAGCGCCTACGGCAACGCTTTGGCGACGCCGACTACGACTGGGATTATCGCGTCAATACGACCAGCGGCGCCGTGGGATGGCATGACCGGCTGATGGGCCAGTTCCATTCCGCATATCAACCGACTGAACCAGCCGCCTTTCACGAGATGTTGCACACGCTGCAGCAAACGCCCAACTCTTCGCAGCTGGCTCTAAACTTCCGCGACTTCACTTTCGTCGATCTCGGTTCCGGCAAGGGCCGCACCCTGCTAATGGCGTCGAACTATCCCTTCCGCCGGATTATAGGCGTGGAATTGTTGGAGTCGCTGCACGAGATCGCTCAGCAGAACCTTCAGCACTACAAAAATGAATCGCAGAAATGTTTTGCTCTCGAATCAATCTGCCGCGATGCTATCGCTTTCCCATTTCCTGATGATCCGCTGGTAATTTATCTCTTCAATCCGTTCCCGGAATCTGGGATGTGCCAGGTATTCGCCAACCTCCGACAATCGCTGCAAGCCCAGCCCCGCCCCGTGTACGTGCTCTATCACAATCCGCTGCTCGAGCACCTCCTCACTGAGAGCGGATTCCTGCGCAAGCTCAGTGGCACGCATCAGTACTCGCTGTTTAGCAATTACTGACCGTCACAAAGCACGGCTACCTCCAGCGTTTGGAATCATATTGAAAGTCGATGAGCGCATCGCGATAATCGATCTTGATATCCAGGAACCGCAGCATGACGAAACCCAGGAACCCTGATACCTCGGTGCCCACGCCGTCACTGATCCGCTTGGTGTCAAATGCCGTGATGTCCTGGTTTTCCTGGCGCAGGTTTCCGAACCGAAGAACTGCCTTGTTCGCGGTGTAAACCGTATCAACCCTACCGCTGATGCCTTTCACGATCGTGTCCCCATCCGTGTGGACCTTGGTAACCTCCCGCGCGGCAGCGGGCGAAATGGCATTGAACATCGATCCGGTATCCATCAGGAAAAGTTTGTTAGGCACATTGCCGATGCTGGTGGGGACGAGCAAGTCATGTCCAAATCGAAAAATGCGGCTATAAGACTGCATCTCGGGAGCAATGTAGCGATCTTGCGGGCCAGGGAATGGTGCAGGAGCTTTCGTGTCGGTTGATTTCGGGCTGTCTGCGGGACTGGCGTCGTCAGAGTCGTCATCTTCACTTTTAAGCGCAAGTTTCGCCTCCGGTGCGCCAGGGCGTTTCGGAAGTTCGCTGAGCTTCAACTTCTCTTCCGGGAAATCGATGTCGACCAGAAACTTTTCGAAGACATCCGCGCCGATCAAGCCGTCCTCCTCCGCCACAGAACGGCTCTCCATAACTTCGATCGGGCAATTGTGAAACTCCAGTTCGCCGATTTTGATGGAATCGGCAATCCCTATGTAGGCGTCCTTGCGGCCCTTGTTGCCGATGCCCCAAACCTTGGTCTCAGAAAGTTTGGAGATACCGGCATGCTCCGCAATCGATCGCTTCACCAAAATTCCGCTGGCACCTGTGTCAAGCATGAGCGAATTCTTGCGGCCATTCACAGACACCATGAGTCCGTAGCCGCGGATGTGTTGGGGATCAATCAAAAGACGAGTAAGCGGGGTCTCGGTATGCGTTACATTACTCACGAGGCGGCAGGAATCATTTTTCTCTTTGGAACGTTCTTTAAGATATTGCAGATAGCTCGCCACATCGGAGCGCTGGTCGGCGTCCCAATTATTTTCGCCGGCAAGAGAGGTTTCCAAATATTTGATGCGCTCGGAGCGCGACAGCGTCCCAATCCATTCCTCCTGGATATCGGAGTCGTAGGGATCGAGTTCGTGAGCCTTCTCGATCATTTTCTTGGCGCTCTTGTACATGGCAATGGCATTGCGCACACGCGCTAAGCCAAGAAAGGCGCGGGCCTCGGGATACCCAGAGTTGATGACCTCCACCCATTGCTTCTCGGCCTCACCGATCTTGCCCTGCCGAAACCAGACTTCGGCCTGAGCGACTTTCATGCGCGGCGAATTCGCTTGCGCAAGACCTTGCTCCACAGCCTGCGCCGCCTTTTCAACATCTTTCTGTTTGAGGTACACGCGAACCTGGCCGGCATAAGCGTCGGGCGACGTCGGATGGTTCCTGAGAATCTCCTGATACTTGGCAAGGGCGGCCTCGAAGTTACCCTTACGATAAAGAACTGCCGCCTCTCCCAGCGGATTGTCTAGAGGTGGCCCCGGTCGCGAAGTAGTAACGGCCGCATTGGACGTGACAAGGGCTGTGCCCGTCGCAGGCGCAGGCGCAGCCGCAGTCGGCGGCAAAGCCGTATTCGCGGGCGGAACCGATGCAGATGAGGGCGAAGCGGTGGGCTGATTCGCAGTCGACTGGGCCGAGCCGGCAATGCAAAGTAGAAAGAGAGACAGCGTCAACCAGCAGGTACGCGGCATGCAGGATCCTCAGCGGCGTCCGGACGGCTCGGGGAAGGTCCGGAGCATGGCGCAGAGATTCTGCCATAGCTGCTGCGCACCGGCAACTACGAAGGAGAACGTCCGAATCCAGTCAAGTTGATAGTGCCTCAGTTTCAAAAACTGAGGCACTACCATCAGTCGTGTGGGTCGTGTGGAATGACAAGATCGTCGGGGCACCTTACAATGGTCATCAGGAGTCCCCTTATAGCCGCTAACCCGCAAATTCCCCGCGGAACCCGGGGAACGTTCCCATGCGGACAGGCACCCCGCGAAAGTCATCCGATGCGAGTTCGTTTGTTCCTCTTTGCCACTGCAACGTGCCTGACGGCGGCCGCTCTCTCCGCGCCCTGCCGGGCGGTTGACGTCAAGACTGTGGCAGCAGGGGTCGACGCCTACTACAACCACTTGCACTCACTCGAGGCGGAGTTCACCGAGGTCTACCGGGGCTCTGGAATGGACCGAACCGAGTCGGGCACATTGTGGCTGAAAAAACCTGGCAAGATGCGCTGGGAGTACCGTTCTCCTAAGGACAAGCTGTTTGTCAGCAATGGGAAAGATGCGTGGTTTTACGTCCCGGAGGACCGGCAGGCGCGCAAGACGGACGCAAAGAAGCTTGAGGACATCCGCTCTCCTCTGGCCTTCTTGCTTGGGAAAACCAAGCTGGAGAAGGAGTTGCAGGGATTATCTCTAGCGCCAGATATAACGCCGCTACAGCCAGGAAACGTGGTGTTGCGCGGAGTGCCACGGGCGTTGGCGGATCGTGTAAGCGAAATTCTCCTGGAGATCACGCCGGGAAACCAGATCGCGCGCATTATCATCCAGGAAGTGGATGGAGCAACTACAGAATATCGTTTTGACGACATGAAGGAAGACGTGGCTATCGCGGATACGCGATTCCAGTTCAAGCCTCCAGAGGGAACCGAGACGGTAGAGGGAGGATTGGGCCCTTAGAGCAAGCGCTTCGCTTCGGCGGACGGCCGAGACGGCTGTCGTTACATGAGCACATGACATGAGGGCACATCACATGAGCACACGAGCAGGTTACTTGCGTACCCTGTGCAACGGTTTTGACCCCGGTCGGTGTCTTAGAATAGTAACGTAGCAATGTTAGACTGAGGCCGGAAGGGTGTCCCCCGGAAACTACAGAAAAGTCAGCAAATGGCGGAATTTGTAATCAAGATTGCGGACGATCGCGGGCACGTCCAGCAGCACGTGGAGCACGGCTATTCGGAAGCCGAGGTGCGCGACCGCTTCTCGCAGCAGGGCTACCTGGTCTACTGGGTCAAGCCCCAGGGAATGCTCACGTCGGGCGTGTCACTGCACCGCCGCCGCAAGCTTAAGCAAGATGCGTTTCTGGTATTCAACCAGCAATTTCTGACACTGATCCGGGCTGGACTGCCCATCCTGAACTCTCTGGAACTCCTCATCAAACGCCAAAAGGACGGGCAGCTTCGGCAAATTCTTGAGAATGTGCGCGAACGCGTGAAAGGCGGACAACTGCTCTCCGACGCCTTTGCGGCGCAGGGTGTCGTCCCCAAGATTTACACCACTACGCTGATGGCGGGCGAGAAGAGCGGCAACATCGACGAAGTGCTCACGCGTTACGTTAGCTTCCAGCGCTTGGCGATGAGCTTTCGCAAGAAGCTGTTCGTATCGCTGATTTATCCCACGCTGCTGATTACGGTTGTGATGATTATGGTGACGTTCCTGTTCACCTTCGTCGTGCCCAAGTTTGCCGACCTGTTCAACAGCCTGGACGCGAAGCTTCCCGCCATTACGGTGTTCATGCTGGCGGTCGGCCAGAATTCGCAGAAGTATGCTCCCTTCATATTGGTCGCGGTCGTGGTTATTGGGTTTGGCCTGTGGCGCTGGAAAGATACCGATCGCGGCGCGGATCGCATCGACCGCGCAATTTTGGGCTTGCCTTTGCTTGGCGATATCCGCCTGAAGCACCAGGTAGCAAGTTTTTCGCGGATGCTTTCGACGCTCCTGCAGGGCGGCCTGCCGCTGGTGCCCGCTATGGAAACTGCGGGCTCTTCCATGAGCAGCCGGCGCATCTTAAAAGGAGTAATGCGTGCCGGCATTCGCGTGCGCGAAGGACAAGGCCTGGCTCCCAGTCTGGAAGAGCAGAGGATTTTTCCGGAACTTGCAGTGGAAATGATCGAAGTCGGCGAATCTACAGGAGCGCTGCCGGCCATGTTGAATTCGGTGGCGGAATTTTACGAGGAAGATGTGCAGACGGCCCTGGCAGCGTCGCTGGCGTTGATCGAGCCGCTTATTCTGATCATCATGGCGATTTTCGTGGGCGGAGTGCTGATTTCACTCTATTTGCCGATCTTCACTTTGGGCGTGCATTAAGGCTTTGGAAGTGCATTAAGAGGGTCGATGGTCGTTCGTCGTTAGCCAAGGACCAACGACCAGACGAAGTTTCGGTGTTGGCAGTAAGGCAAAGCAAATGGCAACGGCCGATAAAAAATCGTTGTTCGTAAATGGCGGGAACGGCGGACCTATCAGCCCGACCGGCAATCCCATCACCGATCTGGAACGCGCGCAAGACGTTGCGCGACGCTACCGCTGCGAATTCGTCGACCTGAGCGGCTTCGAACTTCATCACGAGCTGTTCAAAAAAATTCCCGTTGAGTTGATGTTCCGCTACAACTTCGTCCCGCTCGAAGAGACCACGGACGGCAAGCTCGCCATCGCCATCGCCGATCCCAGCCAGCTGATGATGATCGACGAGATCAGCCTGCTGCTGAAACAGCGCATCATCACTAAGGTTTCCACGCTGAAGCAGATCTCGGACATTCTCAAAAAGACCGAGCAGTCGCAGCGCGTGCTCGAAGAGGCCAGCGAAGGCTTCACCATCATCCGCGAAGACGAAAACACCGGCGCGGAAGAAACGCTCACCATCGACAAGCTGACCGCGACCGGCGATACCAGTCCGATCATCCGCCTGGTTGATACCACCATTTTCACCGCGCTGCAGCGGCGCGCGTCCGATATTCACATCGAGACCCGCGACGACTCCGTCGTCATTAAATTCCGCATTGACGGCGTGCTCACGCAGGCCATGCCGCCCATTGGCAAAGAGCACCACTCCACCGTGATTTCCCGTATCAAGGTCATGAGTGAGCTCGACATTTCCGAGCGACGTGTTCCCCAGGACGGTCGCTTCCGCGTGAAATACAACGGGCGCGCCATCGACTTCCGCGTTTCGATCATGCCGTCGATTCACGGTGAAGACGCCGTTCTTCGCGTGCTCGATAAAGAGTCGATGAGCGAGAAGTTCCGCACCTTGACGCTCGACGTGGTCGGCTTCGACGAAGAAGACCTGCGCAAGTTCCGCCGCTACATCAAAGAGCCCTACGGAATGGTGCTGGTTACGGGGCCAACAGGAAGCGGCAAGACGACCACGCTTTATGCGGCGGTCAACGAAATCAAGACTGACGAAGACAAGATCATCACCATTGAAGACCCGGTTGAATACCAACTGCGCGGTATTACGCAGATCCCCGTGAACGAGAAAAAGGGACTCACGTTTGCCCGCGGACTGCGTTCGATTCTGCGCCATGACCCGGATAAGATCATGGTCGGCGAAATCCGCGACACTGAAACGGCTCAGATCGCCATCCAGTCGGCGCTTACCGGGCACCTGGTGTTCACCACCGTGCACGCCAATAACGTGGTCGACGTGATTGGGCGCTTCCTGAATATGGGCGTCGAGCCCTACAACTTTGTTTCGGCTTTGAACTGCATTCTGGCGCAGCGGCTGGTGCGTTTGATTTGCGAGTCGTGCCGCACCGAGGTGCACTATGCGCCTGAGGTTCTGGAAGCCAGCGGACTCGATCCCGCACAGTGGGGAAGAGTTCCACTGTATGAAGGTCCGGGATGTATTGAATGCGCGGGCACCGGATTCCGCGGACGAACCGCAATTCACGAACTCCTCGATTTAAGCGACCGCGTGCGCGAAATGATTCTGGCCAAGAAGCCAACGTCGGAAATCCGGCGCGCCGCTCGTGATGAAGGCATGCGCTTCCTCCGCGAGTCAGCCCTGGATAAAGTGCGGCTGGGCATGACCACGTTGAAAGAAATCAACAAAGTCACATTTATCGAGGCTATGCGGTAAGGGCTAGGTTTCAAGGTGACAAGGTTTCATAGCTTCAGAGTTGCTCAGTTGGCCGGAGACTTTGAAACCCTGAAACATTGCAACTTTGAAAGCTTCTGCAGTGTGCGGTAAGGGCTAGGTTTCAAGGTGACAAGGTTTCATAGTTTCAGAGTTGCTCGGTTGGCCCGAGACTTTGAAACCCTGAAACATTGCAACTTTGAAACCTTCTCCAGTGCTCGGTAAGAGCTAGGTTTCAACGTGACAAGGTTTCATAGTTTCAGAGTTACTCGGTTAGACTTTGAAACCCTGAAACATTGCAACTTTGAAACCTTCTCCAGTGCTCTTCCAGCTATTGAATTTGTTGAGGATTCGAGTTCTGATTGATGAGAGATTTTTTCTAAGGCGTGCCGGGAATGAGCTCAACTTCAAACACACCCAAACCTAAGCTGGCCTGCGAAATTGCGGCAGACCGCGTGCTCGCTGGGCGATTCTCCGATCACGGCGGCGGCCTAGAAGCTTCGGCGGCGCGCGAACTGGCGCCGGGAAGCGTAATTCCCGACCTGGTAGAAAATAACCTCCGCCAGCGGGAGACGGTGCGCGCGGCAATCGAAGCTGCATTAGGCGGGGTGGCCGGGCATTCGAAAGACGTGATTGCCATTGTGCCGGATGCCGCGGTCCGCGTCATGCTGGTGGAATTCGACACTCTGCCCTCCGACCAGGAAGAGGCCCTGGGCGTGGTGCGATTCCGGTTGAAGAAGTCTCTGCCTTTTGACGTGGACAAGGCGAAAGTTTCTTATCACGCGCAAAAGGTTAACGACGAATTGCGAGTCGTGGCGGCGGTCGCGATGGCGAGCGTGATCGACGACTACGAAGGCGTGTTCCGCGACGCGGGGTTCAATCCCGGCGTCGTGCTTCCATCCACGCTGGCGGCGCTGGGCGCTGCCGATGCCAAGCGGCCGACGCTAGTAATTAAAGTGGACGCTCATACCACCAGCATTGCGATTTTGAATGAGGATCAGTTGCAGCTCTTTCGCACCCTGGAAAATACGCGCGGAGTCACTATCACCGGAGAGCAACTAGCGGAGGAAGTCTATCCCTCGGTAGTGTTTTTTCAGGATACGTATCACCTGAATATCGAGCGAATATTTGTGGCCGGATTGCCGGAGTCCGGCGGAGCAGCTCCGGCCTTGCGGGCGCAGACTGGCGCCGAAGTGCAGGAACTTGTCGCTTCTTCGCAACTGGGAGCTTCCTCGGGCGGCTCCGTGCCGCGTTGGCGAATGGCAGGAGTAGTAGGAGCACTGATCGCCTAACGGCAGTGGCCCGTGGCTGGTGATCAGTGATTAGCATGCCAACTTACTGACCACTAGCCACTGATCACTGGCCACTGTACTTAAACTATGAGACTCGATATCAATCTCGCGAGCCAGCCCTACGAGGATGCGCGCCAGTTCTGGCTGCGTTGGGGGACGGCCGTGGGCGCACTGGGTCTGCTGACTCTGGTTTTGCTGGCGCTGGACGTGACCGGCTGGATGAATGCGCGGCGGGATCGCGCGGCCATCGCCCAGAAGCGCGCGATGATCGCCGAGCGCGATCAGTTGCGCGCCAACGCCGAGAGAATTCTCAACCTTCCCGAAAACCGCAGCACCCGCGACCAGTCGCAGTTCCTGAACGAACTGATCGAGCGCAAAGCGTTTTCCTGGACGCGAGTGCTGGAGAATCTGGAGAAGGTGATGCCGCCGCGCGTACACCTTACGTCGATCAGTCCGCAACTGGATGAGGACAATCAGCTCGGATTGAAGATGACCGTGGCCGGCGACTCGCGCGATCGCGCCATTGAACTGGCGCGCCGGATGGAAGAGTCGCGCCGCTTCGCGCAGACCAATATCGTTTCCGAGCGCTTCGAAAAGTCCACCGCCAGCGGCGACACGGAGCAGTTCGACATTGTTGCCGTTTACATTCCCGAACCGCTGGCGGCGGCCGTTGCATCGCCAAAGGCCGATGTCACGCCGAAGACCCAACCGAAAACGAAAAAACCAGCGTCGAAAGGGGCAGTGCACTGATGCCAGACCTGCGCCGAACTCGAAAGAATCTGACGACCGCTCTAGCCGTTATGGCTGGCGTCAATCTGCTGGCGGCGATCGTCTACTTTTCGCCGCTTGTGGGCTCGGCGGAATCGCGCCGGACGGAAATGAATCTGCTTCAGGCAGAGTTGACCGCCAAAACGCGCCAGGTCGCGCCCCTCAAGGATCTTCCTCAAAAAGTTACGCTCGCAAGCCACCAGATCGAGGACTTCTACAAGACGCGCTTCCCTTCCCAGAGTTCGCAGATCGTAACTGAGTTCGGCAAAGTCGCCGTCGCGAACGGTGTGACCATCGAAACGGTAAAATATAAGTTAAAGGAAGCAGAGACTGGCGGTTTGCAACCCGACGAGATCGAAGCCAGCTTGGCGGGCAACTATACGGCATTGGCACGCTTTATCAATGCACTGGAACGGGACAAGATGTTTTTCATCATCGACAGCGTCACGCTTGGAGGGGAGCCGCAAGGCGCAGTTAAGTTGAGCATGAAGCTCGAGACCTATTTGAAAGCGGGAACGTAGTGCAACTGGGACTCGAAAATAAAAAGAAAACCATTTGGGCGGCGGTGCTCGCGGTCATAGCGCTGCTGGCCGTGGCGTACGAGTTCATTCCCTTTTTTACGGGATCGTCTTCGCCCTCTTCGAACGCCCAGGCCGCAGCTCCGATTGCCCCGTATGCCGCGCCGCGTTCCGGCAAGAAGACCGGAAAAAAGCCGCCGCGAGTGGAAAATCTTGACCCCACTCTGCGGCTCGATCTGCTCGCCACCAGCGAAAAAACGGAATATGAAGGCAGGGGAAGAAACATTTTTGTGTCGCAAGCGGAAGACGTTGTGATTCCTCAGCCCGGTGGTCTTGGGCATACCGACGTGCAGGCGGGCGATCAGTACCACGTGCCGACTCCCGCTCAGGCGCCGCCCATTCCATTGAAATTTTATGGCTTCGCAAGCCGGCCAGGAGAGCCAAAGAAGATATTTCTGAAGCTCGGTGAGGATGTGTTTGTGGCGGGAGAAGGCGAGATCGTTGACCGGCGCTACAAAGTCGTCCGCATTTCTCCGAACTCGGTGGAGATTCAAGATGTGGTGAATAGCGGTCCGCCGCAGAGTATCCCGCTGACGCAAGGATGAAGCAAATTTGGTAATTGGGTAATTTCGCAATTGGGCAATTTAAAAACTTTCGCGATTCAATTATTCAATTACCAAATTCCACAATTACTCAAGTTTTATGGCTTTGCATTCACAGTTCCGGCAAAATTCGCTACGGCCGGCCCAGTCTCGCCGCGAAGGCGGTTGGGTGTTATTGACCCTTCTGCTGGCCATGGCCTTGCTGATCATTTTTGCCGCGGCAATCGTGCCTACGATTACCTTCGATATCAAGCGTGATCGCGAAGAGGAAATGATTCATCGCGGCGTTCAGTACTCGCGCGCAATCCGCGCTTACTACAAGAAATTTGGCCGCTACCCCACGAAAATCGAGGACCTTGAGAACTCCAACAACCTGAGATTCCTTCGCAAGCGGTACAAGGATCCGCTGAACTGCAAAAATGGAGAGTGCGCGGATTTCAAACTGCTGCACTTCGGCGAGGTTCAACTGTCGCTGAGCGGACTCGCAGGCGGAAATATACCGGGCGCCAATCCCATGGGGATGAATGCCGGGTTGAACGGATCGCCGGGCGGCCTTTCGCAACCCTCTACCTTCGGCGGCAACAGCGGCTTCGGCGCGAATTCCAATTCCTCGTTCGGCCAAAATCAGCAGACCGCGGGTTCAGGCCAGTCCCAGCCGGGACCGCAGGTCTCTCCCGACGAGACGGTGCCCGTTCCCTCCGGAAGCGGCAACGGCAATTCGGGGAATGGAAATTCCAGCAGCAATCAACTCGGCTCCGGCCAAATTATTGGTGGCCCGATTGTTGGCGTTGCCAGTCTCTGCAAAGACAAGACCATCCGCGAGTTCAATCACAAGAACAAATATAAGGATTGGGTTTTTGCTTACGATCCGGCGCAAGATCAAGGACATCTGATTACCACGCCGTACCAGCCTCAACTGCAGGGTTTCGGCCAGCAACCGAACATCAACGGTCAGAATAACCCCAACAACGGCACGGGTAACCCCTTGGGAAGTTCTCCTTCGGGATTGCAGAACAATCCAAACACACCGATGAGCGGCGGATTCAGCACGCCGAACCCGCCGAATACTCCGCAGCAGCAGCAGTGATTCATCCTCGCTATTGAGATCTGCGCCCGGAGTCATCTCTCGACTGACTCGAAATCCAAACAACCCAAGCACGAAGCAGGGCCTAAAAATAAAACGGCCTCATCGCCAACGATGAGGCCGTTTCGCTTCCAAAAATTCTCTTACACGCTGAAGGATGAGCCGCAGCCGCAGGTGCTCTTTACGTTCGGATTTTCGAATTTGAAGCCTGCGCCTTCCAGCGTCTCGACGTAGTCGACAATGCAGCCATTCAGATACATGACCGACGTCGCATCGACGTATACCTTGAGTCCTTCCATGTCGAAGGTCTTGTCCATCATTCCGGCGCCATTCTCGAATTGCATGGAATAGGAAAAGCCGGAGCATCCTCCGCCCACCACTCCGATGCGCAATCCGCTAGGGACCGGGGTTTGCTGGCCCATGATTTCTTTCACCTTGGCAACTGCATTAGGGGTAAGGGTAACGGGCGCGGCCTTCTTGGTAACTTCAGGGACTGTTGTGGTGGCCATTCGTATCTCCTTGGCTTTAAAGCTGTTCGATTATAACAGATGCCGTTTCCAAAGGAAGTGTTACCCGTGGAAACTATCTCTTGGTTTGGATGCTGCCCGCGGGCCAGAAGTCGCACTCTTCCCATATCTGTAACAGCCTTCGAACAAAGGGATTTATTCAGGCCCAGAGCTTGCCAACAGGGCTATAATCGTTCCCGTTAGGGCTTCCCCGGGAATCGATGCGGGGTTCTGCGCGCCCCGCTCACGAAGTGGAAAGCCGCTCTACTTGGTTGAACTGCCGAGGTGGCTTATGACGCTGACTGTGGTGGCGGTAGTATTTGGGATTTTCGCCGTTGGTCTGATCATCCTCCTGATTTACAAGAGCACGCTAACAATGCACGAGGATGACCAGTTGTTTCTCGATGACCACAATTCGCACATGCAGGAAGAGCAGACCGAACTGCTGACGAAAGTTAACCGGCTCGTCCTTCCGGTCAGAGTGTTCAGCATCGGTTCTGGAGTGTTTCTGCTGGTGCTCGTCGCAATGCTGATCTATCAAAAGCTGAACGAAGTACAGTAGCGACGGCGTCGTTTGCGAAGAGTAACGGCGTTCACTGTTTTCTCGCGCAGCGCACTGCGAGGCGGCACGAAGCCTGCGTCGCGATTTCGTGTTTTTCTGCCTGCCGCACCTACCAGCCTGTCTGCAAACCAAGTAAACTATATTCCCGAGATTGCGAAAGTGGCGGAATTGGCAGACGCACCAGACTTAGGATCTGGCGGGTAAAACCGTGGGGGTTCGAGTCCCCCCTTTCGCACCAACGATTCTGGACCGTTTCCGAATATCGGCGATTCCCACAGGCCCCGTTTGTGCCCACCTTCGCACTGAGGTTCGTCGAACCGACTGGGTTATGAACACTCCGCAGCTTTTACTTCCTGAGGAATTCAATGCGGCCAGCTATTTCGTGGATCGTCATATCGTCGAAGGTCGGGGTGACAAAATTGCGATTGAATGCGGCAATCGTCACGTAACCTATCGCCAACTGTTTGAGTCGGTAAACCAGGTCGGAAATGCGCTCAAGAAATTCGATGTCCGCCCCGAGGAGCGAGTCCTCCTGCTCCTGCTGGACACGCCGGAATTTGCCGCCAGCTTTTTCGGCGCGATCAAGATTGGCGCCGTGCCCGTTCCCGTCAATACCCTCCTGAAACCGGCCGACTACGAATTCCTGCTCAACAATTCGCGAGCCCGCGTGGTTATAGTGAGCGATTCTCTTTTTCCAAATCTGCAGGCCATTCCCAAGGCGAATCTTCGCTACGCAGAAAAATTCATTGTCGTTGGCGATGCTGAACAAGCGGCCGCACTCTCGTTTGATTCCTGCTCGTTCGATTCTTGGACGCGCGAAAACTCCAGCGAACTCGATGCGGCGCGCACCAGCAAGGACGATCCTGCATTCTGGCTCTATTCTTCGGGTAGCACGGGCAGACCCAAGGCTTGCGTGCATCTTCAGCACGACATGGTGGTGTGCGCTGAACGTTATGCCAAGGCAATTCTCCATGCCACCGAGAGCGACCGCTTCTTCAGCGTGGCGAAGCTGTTTTTTGCCTATGGCCTTGGCAACGGACTTTATTTTTCGCTGGCCGTAGGAGCGACCAGCATATTGTTGCCTGGCCCGCCCAAGCCCCAAGTTGTCTTTGAATTGGTGAAGCGTACCCGCCCGACTTTGTTCTTCTCCGTGCCATCAAACTACGCGAAGTTGCTGGCCCAGCCAACGGAAGCAAGCCACTATCCGGATTTTTCGTCCGTCCGCCACGCGATTTCGGCGGGGGAGTGTCTTCCTGCGTCCATCTTTCACCGCTTCAAAGACCGCTTCGGGGTTGAGATACTCGACGCCATCGGGTCCACCGAAGCCCTGCACATGTTCATCGCGAACCGCCCGGGTGCAGTCAAGCCGGGATCGAGTGGCACTATCATCCCGGGGTTCGAAGCTCGCATCGTCGACGAAAAGAATCTGCCCGTTGTGCCCGGCGAGATGGGCGATCTATTTGTAAAAACCGACGCTGCTTGCGCCTGCTACTGGAACCAGCACGAAAAGACAAAAGACACGATCAGCGGCCACTGGCTACGCACCGGCGATCGCTACTTTCAAGACGCCGACGGATACTTCTGGTATGCCGGCCGCTCCGATGACATGTTGAAGGTCAGCGGCACGTGGGTTAGTCCCGTTGAAATCGAAAATCAACTTCTCGAACATCCGTTGGTACACGAAGCGGCAGTCGTCGGACGGAAAGACGAGGACGGCCTGACAAAAACTGTTGCTTGCATTGTGTTGCGCGATGGCAACTCCGGCACTGCGGAAACTTCTGCCGAGTTGCAGCGGTTCGTGCTTGATCGTCTGCCGGTCTTCAAGCGTCCACACCGAATCGAATTTCTCTCGGAACTTCCAAAAACAGCGACCGGAAAACTGCAACGCTACAAGCTGCGCTAATCGACGCTCTACGCTCGGAGGATCATGAACGATCAGCAATTACTGCACGCCGCGCTGGAAGAAGCAACCAAGGGACTGGACGAAGGTGGCTTGCCGATCGGTTCTGTCCTGGCGGACAAGCAGGGGCGCGTCGTGGCTCGCGGGCACAACTTGCGCGTGCAAAGCGGAGATCCGACCGCCCACGCTGAAACTGTCTGCCTGCGCAACGCCGGCCGTCGCCGCGATTGGCCAGACCTCACTTTGGTCAGCACCCTCAGCCCTTGCATCATGTGTACAGGTACGGCTTTACTGTTTCGCATTCCCCGTGTCGTCATCGGAGAAAATCGCAACTTCCAAGGCGCCGAAGATCTCTTCCGCCAACATGGCGTGGATGTTGTAGTTCTGGATGACCCTGCTTGCGTTCGAATGATGCATGAGTTCATCCAGGCGCACGCAGACCTATGGAATGAAGATATTGGAAAGTAATCGACCGTGCGCGATCAGCGGGCTGACGACGCCCGCGCATCCGGCTTCGCTTGGGCGGTCTCGCTGGCGGGAAGCACGCTTTTCAAATCCCATCTGCACAAGGGACAGCGAGTCGCCACCGAATAAACGATGCGGCCAAACGCTACGCAATGTGTGTTGGAGCAGGCTCTCATCGGGATCTGCAGCTTTGCTGCCTGGATGTTCAGCGGTTGTCGTACCGGCAGCCATCCAATGTCACACTAGCACGACGCGCGAAACAGCTTGCGCATCTTTTCCGTTACCTCATATTCATTTTTCTTCTAGCTCTGGCATCCGCTTCGCCTGGAGCTCTGGGAGTAACCAACAAAACGATCTGTAGCCTGCGGCAGATCCGGATGACGGCAGATCCAGATGGCGTTCAGCCTCACTTTTTAACGCTGGCTTAGTTCAGGCCCAGACTGGCCGCAGCGGTGTCGACAATCGCTTTTCCGATGGCCAGCGAGGCCGTGGCGGCGGGCGAGGGAACATTCAGGACGTGCAGCACTTTACCCGATGGCACGAATTGAAAATCGTCGACTAACGCGCCGTCAGGCTTAAGGGCCTGCGCACGCACGCCCGACCCTCCGGGCACCAGATCGTTCTCATTTATCTCCGGAAGTAAACGCTGCAACGCGCGCACGAAGAGCGGCTTCGAGAACGAACGCCGGAACTCGTCGAAACCGTTGCGCCAATGCTGCCGCGCCATCCGCCAGAAGCCGGGAAAGGACAGCGCGGAAGCCAAGTCGCGCACGCTGATGTCTCGATGACGGTAGCCTTCGCGCGCCAGGGCGAACACGGCATTCGGCCCGGCGTCCACTTTGCCCGAAATGCGCCGCGTGAAGTGCACTCCGAGAAAAGGAAAACGCGGATCGGGCACAGGATAAATCAAGGCGCGCACCAGCGAAGCCCGTTCGGGAACCAGGTCGTAGTACTCGCCGCGGAATGGCACGATCATCACGCCGGGATCGTCGCCCGCCATCCGGCAAATCCGGTCGCTGTAAAGTCCCGCGCAGTTGATGAGCGCGCTGGTCGAAAATGCCCCCCGCGTCGTTTCGACTAGGACTTCATTCGCCAGGCGGCGGACGCCCGTGGCCGCTGCGGAAGTCATCACTGTTCCTCCGCCGGCGCAAATCAACTCCGCATACTTTTCGCTCACCTTGGCATAGTCGGTGATTCCCGTCGAAGGCACGACCAGTGCCCGTATCCCAACCGCGTGCGGCTCAATCTCGCGCAACTCCTCAGGACCAATCATGCGCAGCCCCGAAAGGCCGTTGGCTTCTCCCCGCCGGTGTAACTCCTCCAACCGCGGCAGTTCGTCAGCCGCGGTCGCAACGATCACCTTCCCGCACACCTCGTGCGCGACCCCATGCTCGCGGCAAAACTCCACCATCGCTGCCGCCCCGCCCACGCACAGGCGAGCCTTCATGGATCCCGGTTTGTAGTAAACGCCGGAGTGAATCACGCCGCTGTTGTGTCCGCTCTGGTGGCGGGCGACGCGGTCTTCCTTCTCGAGCAACAGCAGACGCAGATGCGGAGAGCGGCGAGTGATTTCGAGCGCCACTCCCAGCCCCACCACCCCACCGCCAATAATGATCACACTGTAGCGAGAATCAGTCATTGAAACCTGGGTCATTGAAACTCTGGATTATTAAACTTAAGACTAAAGCATCGCGCACGCAGGCCAAAGGCTGCTTGCGTCGAAAAGCATCTAGTTTACGACTAGAGTAACCACCGCGCTTTGCCCAGGATCGGCAGGGGTTCCTGCCGACGCACCCGTCACCGTAACTTGATAGACGCTGGGTTGAGTTCCAGTTCCAGAGGAACCACCGCCATTGCTGACTCCCCCGCAGGAAAGCAAGCAAGACGCGAGCAGCAGCACCAGGAAGCCCACGACGTGCTTCCTTCGTTTCCTGGAACGCGGTCCAGCCGTACTCCAACCGATCACAATCCCCGGCAGAAGCAGGAAGAGAGCGTAGAAGATGGAGCGGCTCCCGAGCGGCTGGATGGCGCCCTGGCTCGTCGTAGTGGAAATAGTCATCACGACCGCCGCCGAATTATTCCCCAGCGTGATCGGCGTGGACGGCGCGAAAATGCATTGCGCTCCAGCCGGGAGACCGTGGGTGCACGAAAGCGTCACTGCTCCTGCAAACGAGGAACCCGTCGGGTTCGGAGCCACACTCAGTTGATAAGCTCCACTGGTTGTTTGCCCGGCGCCGAGGGTCTGACTGGACGTTCCCGACGTAACCGAAAAATCCGGGATCACTGTTAGCGGCAACTGCAAGGCGTGGCTAGGCTGTCCCGATGAATCCGCAACCGTCAGTCCGATGTTGTATGTGGCCGGTGCGATCGTATTCGGCACGTTTAACGTCAATGTCAATGTAGCCGGTGCATTCGCCTGAATCGCCACGGGATTCGCGGGAGTGACAACGCACTGGCCTGACATCGAGCTCGCGTCGCAACTGGCCCTTACCGACCCGGCATATGTGGAAGTCACAGAGATCTTGGCCTGCGTCTGCGAGCCTGCCGCAATTCCGCTGGGAAGCGGCTGGCTTACTGCAAGCTGAAAGTCCCCCCCTCCCGCAACCGGATTCGTCACAATTAGTGCGACGGATGTGGAGTGCGACAGCGAGCCCGACGCTCCCGTGATCGTCACAGTGGAAGTTTCGGCGCTTGTCGTGGAGCTGGTCGCAATCGTCATGGCGACCGCTACACCTGCGCTCCCGGGCGTGACCGCCGCAGACGGTTGAAAAATGCACTGTGCTCCAGCCGGCAGGCTCGAGCACGACAACGTTACTGCATTCGTGAACGAAGACCCGCTAGCTCGAACCGTCAAGTTGTAGGTCCCGGTAGTCGCGCCAGCATTCACAGTCTGGCTCGCCGTGGACGAGCTGATTCCGAAATCCTGCACGGTCAGCGGAAACGCAACGCTGTGCGTCGGTATTCCTGAGGCATCTTGAACGTTCACATTCACCGAGTATGCGCCCGGGGCTGCATTGCTCGGCACGTCAACCGTCGCAACCAGCGCCACGGTCGATCCGGGACTGATCGCGGTCGCGTTCGGGGCCACGCTGCAAGTCGAGCCAGAGGTTGACACCGTGCAGCTCGAAGAAATATTGCCGGAATAGTAGGTCGAGGCTGTAGCGCTGAAGTTACTGGAGCCCTGCGTCCCGGGGCCGACCAACAGCGATGGCGGAACAGAAAGCTGGAAATCCCCGACGTTGAAAGAGATCAATCGACTATGCGTCGATGCTCCAGAAGTACCTTGCACCAGCATTTGATAACTACCAACGCCCAGGCTGCCTGCATTCACAGTGACAGATGCGGTGGTGGGGAAGGAACTCACCGACCCAGGAGCTACGCTGCAACTTCCATTCCCTGAAACCAGCGAGCAACTCAGACTGACGATGCCGCCGAATCCGCTGGATGCAGTCACGCTGATCGGCCCGCTGGTCGTGATGGCGCCCGCATTCACCAAAGGGAAAGAACCACTCTCAGACAAATTGAAGTCGGGAGCCGCACTCAGAATGTGCAACTCTGCCGCGGCTAGGTGAGCAGTGTGATTCGAATCGGAGCCAACGCCTTGCACGTTGAAGTAATAGTCGCCCACCGCCCCGCCAGCCGTAACCGTAAAAGGGGTGCTGATGCCGGGCGTCAACGGAGACTGCGGCGAACTGCAAGAACCGGGGGGCAGTGTCGCTCCGGCTGTACAACTCAAAGTCACAGTTCCCGAGTATCCGTTCAGCGCTCCCGCCAATCCCGTGAAGGTCGCAGTTCCTCCCGATGAAATCGTGCGAGGCGAGTTGGTAATGGAAAGCTGGAAGTCTGGCGCGGCGGCAAGATTAAACTGCCAAATGCCGCGTCCATAGGTGGAAGCCCGCAACAACTGCTGTCCCCCGGAAGCGAAGATTCCCAGCGCTGTCACCGCCGCATTCGGCAAAAAGCCGGATTGGTTGGGACCAGGATTCGGTCCAACTTCGGTCCAACTCGCAGCGGAAGTTGAACTGGAAAACACGCCAACGTCGGTCGCCACATACACGCTCGATAAAGCAGGAAAGACAACCACTGCGTTGACCGGCGAGTCGGGCAAATTTGCTGTGAAATCGGTCCAGGACGAGCCCGCGTTCGCGGTCTTCCAGACATGGCCCAAGCCGCCAGTGAACCCCATCACCGTTACATAGGCCGTCAGACCGCTTGCATCCGACGAATCTACGGCGACCCCAGACACAGGAAATTGGTTGGGATTGATGTTGCCCTGAGGACCGTTGTTGGTAACGTCGGCAAATGCCGATGGTCCTGCCGTCGCGTTCGTAGTCACCCAGACGCGGCCTCCGGTCGGCGTATTGACTGGGCCATTCAGCGGGCCAAGTCCGCTGGTAGTCGCGTACACGACTTTCGAGCCGTTGCCATCGGTCGGTCCTCCGGCAGCCAAGGCGCGCACCTGATTGATTTCGCTGCCAGTGCATGTTCCCGCTCCCAGCGTCTCGAAATTCGGGCTGAGCGCAGTAAATCCGCTGCCGCTGCGAACTCCCCGCCACACGCGGCAAGAACCCACCAGCATCGCCGTCGACGAATTCGGATCCAGGATATACGGAAAATAAAACCCGCCATCGTCATCGCCAATCATGCCGCTGGTCACCACGAAGCTGAAGCCGCTGTTGTTACAACTCACTCCGCTGGTGCACAGTTGAATGCCGAGTCCCCCGGGCGGAATGTCAGGGTTGGACGCGTACCAGTTGGATGGGACAACAGGGTCGATCGCGTCATAGCCGCCATCACCGCCGAGAACATTTCCCCAACTCAAACTCGTGGTCGCAGCATCCGTCGCAGGTGAACCGTTGTCCTGTGTTCCGCCGAGCAACGTGTTGGGGTCAGTCGGGTGCTGGGAAAAGGTCACGAATTGCGTCATCGACCCCAGATTCTGATTGAGATCTTCAAATTCATTGACGTCCGAACACGAACCGCCGTGCAATCCCAGGAATCCGTCGAGCGCGCGATAAATGCCGCCGTCATTGGCGAAATAAAGCAGCGCATTGCCCGAGTCGGTGCCCGAACCGGGGATCATATACGCCAGCGCATGCTGATCGGGATGCACATGGGCGGGCGCGCTAATCGGGTCGCATCCGTAAACATGGGTGAGGTTAATGAACGGAATGGTCGAACAGGTTGGATTCTGTGTTTTGATGCCGCACTTGTACAGATTAATTGCGCCGGCATACAGGTCTGTCGCCGTCTGGTTTGGAACCGCCAGCAGCTCAAGATTGTAGTAACCCTGTGCGACTCCGCAGCCATACACATCTCCGCAATTTGTGATTGCAGTATCGCCAATCGACGTCCACGAGGTTCCCCCGTTCAGGCTTAGCCAAATGCCCCCATCCACGGGATTGCCGCTCGAATCCAGATAGATGTACCAGACATACATCTCGTTCCGGGTCGGGACGGCCGTGATCTCCGCTCGGTAGATCGGGCATCCATAATTATTCGACGTCGATTGCGGTGGGCAAGCGCTCGCGCTGAGCACCGTGCCGCCGGGCTGCACGGCAAGACGCGTCCAGTGAGTTCCGTCCGCGGAGGAATAAAAGCCGTGATAACGCACTGCGGCAAAGAATTTTCCAGCGCTTGCGTTATAAACCACCGACGTCGCCGAAGTCGCATCGGTTGCGCCGCCGGGATCGACCAGCGCGTCATACGTCCACGTTTGACCGGCGTCGAGGGAAGTGTAGAGACCTCGCGTGGTGTTAGCCGTAAGTGCGCCGTCGACAACACCTTCCGATGTCGTCGCCATCGCCGCGACCACTGTATTCGTTTGGCCGATGGCGGTACTGAACGCCATGCGCGCCCCGCCCAGGCCGCTGAACGAGAGCGCGCCTGCGTTCGCCGTGCCAACCAGATTCCAGGTTGCGCCGGAGTCGGCAGAGCGCAGCATGCCCAGCCCGAAATACGAGTCACCGGAATTGTTCGCTTCTCCAGTCGCAGCGAGAATCACGCCGGTATTCCCCGGTTGAATCGCGATCGCCCCAATCGACAGCGTCGCTTGATCGTCAGTGAGGGGAGTCCATATCACATTCCCGGGAGTGTTATCCGCCGCATTCGTCGACTTCCAGATGCCGCTCTGCGCGCCGCCAATGTAGATCGTATTGCCCGTCGCATCGGCTGGATCAATGGCGATGGCAGTCGCCCGTCCTGCAACCTGGTGGTAGTCCTGCGTGCCATTTCCGGTGGCGTCAGAAGCCAATGGCACGGGCCCTAATGGCGTCCACCCATTTAGCGAGGGCGTGCTGGGCAGCGTCTCTTGCCCACTTGATTGAACTGTTGCAGCGAGGGCGGCGGCACGCCGCGCGCGCATCTGCACCTTGGTCTGAAACGCGCGCCGTCGGAGCTCCGCGGACGTTTTCCCCTGAACCAGGCGCCCGCGAAGGAACCATTGATTCCGTTCGTGGACGTGGTCGGCGTCCGAATCCGGGATAGGGTTTTGAGGAAGAGTTTGTTTCGCGCCTTGTCCGTGCACCACCGAACCTGCGAAACAGAAACTCAGGATCAGCGCCAGCAACGAGCGAAGCAATCGACCGCGTACCATGGGAGACTCGCTCACGTTTCAGTATCGGGAGCGGATGTCGGCGGCGCAATGTAAAAGCGTCGTCCCAGCTTGGCTCTGGCCCACTTTGGGAAAAACTCACGGTGCTCTTAAGTACACTGCGGTGTACCTGCCCTGTACAATTTGCATTCGAGCGTCAACGCATCAGCGGCAGGCAACACGACTGGAAATGTTATGGCAATCGACTGGCAAGCATTCTGGCTCACGCTGCAGCTAGCAGTTATGGTCTCAGCCACACTGCTGGTGCTCGGCCTGCCCATCGCGTGGTGGATTGCGTTCTCGCCCTGGCGCTGGAAGTTTCTGATCGAAGCCATCGTCGCGTTGCCGATCGTGCTTCCCCCCACCGTGCTTGGCTTCTACTTGCTCGTCGCTCTCGGACCGCGCAGCCCGCTCGGACGCTGGTGGATCGCCCTCACCGGCCACACCTTAGCCTTCACCTTCAGCGGGCTGGTAATTGGTTCCATCCTTTACAGCCTGCCCTTTGCCGTGCAGCCGTTTGCCGCGTCGTTTGCCAGCGTCGATCGCAAACTGATTGCCGCTTCGGCAACGCTGGGCGCTTCCCCGCTCCGCACTTTCTTTCGCGTGATCGCGCCTCTTTCCTTGCCCGGATTGATTACCGGCGCGGCCCTCAGCTTCGCTCACACCATGGGCGAGTTCGGCGTGGTCCTCATGGTGGGCGGAAATATTCCCGGCGTCACGCGCACAGTCTCGATCGATATCTTCGACCGCGTTCAGGCCTCCGACTACGCCAGCGCCAATCAGACCGCTCTGCTGCTGCTTGCGTTCGCCTTCGCAGTCCTGACCTTGGTATACAGCGTGAATCGGAAGCCCTGGGTCGTGGGACCGATAAAATAATCTGATGAGCGCCTTCCGCACTGACGAAGCCGCAACCGTTGCCGTCCCCTCGCCGATTTCCCCGCAAAGCAAAGCTGCCGGCCCATTGCTCGAGACCACTATCCGAAAGCGATTCGCCTCCCCTTCGCAAGACTTTGTTCTGGAAGCCGATTTTCACGCCACGCCCGGCTTTACCATCCTGTTCGGCCCATCCGGAGCCGGCAAGACCACGCTGCTCGACTGCATTGCCGGATTGGCCCAGCCCGACGCAGGGCACATTGCCATCGGCGGCCGCATCCTTTTCGATGCCGCGCAACACATCAACCTCGCCGTAGAAAAACGCCACGTCGGATACCTTTTCCAAAGCCTCGCCCTCTTCCCGCATCTGACGGTTGAGAAGAGCGTCCAGTACGGCCTCTCGCATATCCCGCAGCCCGAGCGGGCAGCGAGAACTTCGGCGATTCTTCAAGCATTCCGCATCGCGCATCTCGCGCAACGCTACCCGCGCGAAATCTCTGGAGGCGAAAGCCAACGCGCCGCATTGGCTCGAACGCTGGTCACCGATCCGAAGGTGTTACTTCTCGATGAGCCACTTGCCGCGCTCGACGTTGCCACGAAATCGAAAATCATCGACGACCTGCGCCAGTGGAACCAGACTCACGGCATCCCTATCCTCTACGTCACCCACAGCCGCGAGGAAGTTTTTGCGCTGGGTGAGCGTGTGCTGATCCTCGACGCCGGACGCATTGTGGCACAAGGCACGCCTCACGAGGTGATCGCAGCCCCCCAGCAGGAAACCGTCGCGCAATTGATAGGCTTCGAAAATATCTTCGACGCCACGGTGGAATCTGTGCATCCCGAGCGTGGAACCATGACCTGTCGCATCTCCGGAGACGGAGTTCCGGTCGTGCTCGAAACTCCGCTGGTGCGGGGCGGCGTCGGCTCCGCGTTGCGTGTAGGCATCCGCGCGGGCGACATTCTTCTGGCCACGGCGCCGCCAATAGGGTTAAGCGCGCGCAATGTCATCCCGGGGCGCATTGCTTCTCTCGAACAGCGCGACGTAATCGTCTCCGCGCGAGTAAAATGCCGCGTCGAAATGGAAGTTCACCTCACGCTGGCCGCTCGCGATGCGCTGCAACTAGCCGCCGGCCGCGACGTCTGGCTGGTGATCAAAACCCATTCCTGTCACCTGATGCAGAAGTAACGCAATCGATAACAGTCCAAGCCCTGTCGCTCATTGAATCGACTTCCGCATTCTGACTTCTGCATTCTGACTTCCGCATTCTGACTTCTGCATTCTGCATTTCTTCCCGCTCTATCTCAATCACCGCCACCCACTGCCCCTTGCGTTCTTCCGCGAACACGACTCGTCCACCCAGAATCTGCGCCGCTGCTGCTGGCGGCAAATCACGGTGAAAGCCAAAGAATCTTCGCTTCCATTCTTCCCATTTCTTCCAACGATCCAGCAGCGGATGCGCCGGCTCATACTTTGTCGAGAACACCAGCGCAACCTCGAAGTGCGAACGGAACTCTGCCGCCGACAACATCTCCTCCAGCGAAAAATCTTCAATTCGCACCACCTGCACCGGCCGTGTGACATAGCCGAGCCACGGACGCGTCAATTCATCTGACGCCGGCCACGCCGTGAGCGCATGCGCCATGGGGTAACGCGCCTCCAGAAAACGCTCCCCATCCTCGTGCAGCAAAACATAGTCGCGATACGCAAGATTATCCTCTGGTGAAAATCCATACGGCGGATTCCAGAACCACGCGGCCACGAAAGCGATCGCCACAACTGCCACCGCTGCCGCCCAATATCGCAACCGCCTGCGCAGCGTCGACACTCCCACGATGATCACCAGCGGAACCGCCGGCAGCATATATCGCGCCAGCACTGCTCCCCCGATCAGCGCCATCGCAATCACATAAACTTTCAGCACAACCAGAAAGATCATCTGGACAGGAATGGAAATCCGCGCGCGCTCAATTCCAAAATCCTTCACCGCAGGCAACAGCATCGCCAGCAACATGCCGAGCGTCAGCAGCCACAAATGCATGTAGCCGAATGCCTGCCATAGCCGCAATCCTAGCGCCAGCAGAAACCGCAAAGGATTGAGAGTTGCGGACACGTTATAGCGAAAGAATTCCGGATTGCCAAAAACGTATCCGGTGCGCACGTAGTGATAGGCAAACCACAGCGCCAACGGAACAAGAGGGATCACTAACGGCAGAATGTGCCGCACTGGCCGCTCGAACGCCGTGCCCTCCGCGTTTCTCCAGAGCCCGCGCAACTTTCCTCCCTTCGGAACGACGAGGCCCAAACATTCCCAGGCCGCCAAACCTGCCGGTGCGAGAATCGCCGTCTCTTTAGCGAGCACGGCCAGTGAGAACCACGCCGCGACCGCGACCGGACGATCCTCCAAGTAAGCGCTTAGCCCCCAAAACGTGAGCCCCGCCGCAGCCAGATCCACCTGCCCCAGCGAACTCTGCGTGAAGAAAACCGGATACAGCGCGGTGCACAAAGTCGACGCAATCGCCACCTCAGTATTCGCCGCGCGCTCGGCCAGGCGAAACACTCCCAGCAGCGAGAACGCAGCCACCACCAACATTGCCGATCGCGTCACCACCGGCGCGTAGCCCACCACCTTCCACCAGAGCGCGATCCATGCCATCACCAGCGGCGGATGCGCATTGGAAACGGTCGTGTGCGGAATCAGGCTTCCGTGGAGCAAGAGATCGCGCGCAGCGGGAATGTAGTATCCAGCTTCATCCCAGAAATAAGGAAGTTGCAGCAGAGGGACGTGCAACAGAAATATCACGACAAAGATGGCCGCGAACACCACAGCCGGCTGCGGACTGGAAGGGCGCATGGGCAGCAATTCTATCCATAGAGACGTTGCTCGCAACGTCTTCTAACCAAGCGATGTCAACCCACGTAGCGCCGGCATCTTGCCGGCTGTCGCGAGGGCATCTTGCCCTCGCAGCGTGGGAGGGGGACGCCCCACGACAGCCGCCGGGACGGCGGCTCTACAACTTGCTAAAAACGAGCGAGCCACATCCCTACAAAACGGTCCCTAGTGCACCGGCCCCTGCGGCCCCATCCGCGGATCAAGCTTGATCTCTCCGAATGCACTCTCGTACCCGCCCACGTTTTGCTGCAGAAGTCCCAGCAACGCCTTAGCCTGCTGCGGGCTCAGGTAAATCCCCTGAAAATTCTTGATCTCCACGTGGCTCTCGGTCTGTTGCTGCAGTGTGCCGAAAACCAGGAAAAAGTCCCAGATATTCACCCTCATCTGCACACTGTTGGCGTAATTTTCGCGGTAACCGGCGTCATTGGTTAACTTCACGTTCGGTTGAGTAGGAATATTCATAGGAATGAAGTGTAAACGAGTTGATCGCCGCGAAGGAACTGTCAAAGCCTGAGCCCGTCCCAGCCTTTGGGCTGACATAAACTGTCACGCCCGTGATGGTTTGTGTCGAGTTCTATTCTCGGTAATGCGGCGCTGGACAGCTACTTTCGATTGGCTCTTTACTGAAAACACAGGACTTACCGCAGGGATTCACATTACTTTCGGAAGTACCTTGTGGTGGCCAAAATGCGATACAGTCTAGGTTACTTACTTCCCCATATTGCGGACGGGTGCGGCCACTATGACCCAGGATAAAGATCACGGGCTAACGGAAGAAATCGTACTTCCCGAGCATCTCCTGCCCTTGGAATCGGTGTTAGGCGAGGGCGTGTCGGCGGGGGACCTGTGCGCGGTTCTGGCCAGGATTTTCCGCGTGCAGTCTACCGAAGTAGCCTTGTTGAGGCTGCAGTCCGGTCTGCTGCACTTTGTCTATCCCGAACACTTACGCACTTCAGGTGCAATTCCGTTGACCAGTAAAGCCGTAGCGGCTCACACGGCTCTCAGCAAGAAACCTGAGATTTTTAATAACTTTGCCCGGGTAAAACACGCCAGTATCTTCGAAACCATCAAAACGGGCAGCAACGAGTCCGATGGACCGGCTCCTCCGTCGCCCATTCAGAAGCTTATGTCTGTGCCCATCATTGACCAGGATTCGGTGGTGGTAGGCGTCATTCAGATCTCGCGCAAGGGGCTTGATTCAAAGCTGGCGCAGGACTTCAGCCGCGAAGACCTGCACGATCTGGAGCTAGTGGCCGGCCTGCTAGCCACCGCGCCAGCATTCCTCGCGAGCTAGCATCCTTCTCAAAGGTTTTCTCTGCGTTCTCGGCGGGCTCTTTCGATCTCCGCGGTTAAAGGCTTTCCTTGCCGCCGCGGCGCGTGCAGATCGATTCCCTGAATCTACTCAACCTTCGGCAAAAGCCGCAGATCCGATCCTGTCATCTCTTTCGGTTCATCAACTCCGAGCATTCCCAAAATGGTTGGCGAAATGTCGCGCAACGATCCGTTCGGCTTCAGCGTGAACTTTTTGGAATTTTCCGAAACGACAATGAACGGTACCGGATTCGTGGTGTGCGCCGTGTGCGGCCCGCCGGTCGCAGGATCGACCATCATCTCTGCGTTTCCATGGTCGGCGGTGATCAGCATCGCTCCGCCTTTAGCCCGCACCGTGCTCTCAATCCGGCCAAGGCAGCCATCCACGGTCTCCACCGCCTTGATCGTCGGTTCAATTTTGCCCGAATGCCCCACCATGTCGGCATTGGCGAAGTTCACGATCATCACATCAAACGTTCCATCCTCAGCAGCTTTCACCACGGCGTCGGCAACACCCGCCGCGCTCATCTCCGGCTTCAGATCGTAGGTCGCGACCTTCGGCGACTGCACCATCACCCGCTCCTCCCCCGGAAACGGCTGCTCCACTCCGCCATTAAAAAAATAGGTGACGTGCGCATACTTTTCCGTCTCTGCCACGCGCAGGTTGCGCATATTCATCCCGCCCATCACATTGGCCAGAATGTTCGCCATCGATTCCGGCGGGATCACCACGGGCAGGTTGAAATTCTTGTCATAGCGCGTCATGCAGACATAACGCAGATTCTTCGGCACGCGGTCGCGTGGAATGGTGGCATCCAGATCGGCCGCTCCCGGAAGATCGCTGCCGCCCTTGTCGTTCAGTCCGCTGTTGCGGGTCAGCGCGCGCGTGATCTGCCGTACCCGGTCGGCGCGAAAGTTGAAGCAGATGCACGAGTCTTCGTCGCGAATCGTTGCCAGAGCCTGCCCGTGGCTGTCGGTGCACACAAACGGAATCACGAATTCGTCGGTCACTCCTTTGTTGTACGAATCCTTCATCCCTTGCACTGGATCGGCGCACTTCCCTCCTTCCGCGTCGGCGAACACCATCGCGTTGTAGGCCTTGGCAATCCGCTCCCATCGCCGGTCGCGATCCATGGCATAGTAGCGCCCGTTCACGCTGGCGATCTTCCCGCAGTTGTACTCGCGCATCTTCTGCTGCAACTTTTCTAGATACCCCGCGCCGTTGGTGGGCAACGTATCGCGCCCGTCCATGAAGGCATGCACGAACACGCGCTCCAGTCCATTCTGCTTCGCCATCTTCAACAGCGCGTAAAGATGCGCCTGATGCGAATGCACTCCGCCATCCGAAATCAGCCCGAACAGATGCAGCCGACGTTCTCCGCCGCGCGCGTGCTTCATCGCATCCAGCAGAACAGGGTGTTTGAACAATTCCCCGTTCTGAATCATCAAATCGATGCGCGTGATGTCCATATGCACGATGCGCCCGGCGCCAATGTTCAGGTGCCCGACCTCGCTGTTCCCCATCTGCCCCTCAGGCAGCCCGACAAATGGCCCGCTGGTATGAATCAGCGTATTGGGATACTCGCGCAGCAACCGGTCGTAAGTCGGCTTGCGCGCCAGTGCAATCGCGTTGGCCTTGGTTTCGGCTCGATACCCCCAGCCATCAAGAATGATCAGAATCAGTGGTTTAGGACGGGACAAATTCAGCTCCTAACTAGTTCGACTTCTTTGCCGCGGATCAACACGGATTTACGAAAATAAAGTGACGACGAATCTGCTTCAGATCAGAATCCCATCGCATCGTCTGCCGAAGGCCCGTAAGTCGCGGGCAGCGGCTTGTCATTCATTCGCAGATACACGCCGAGCTGCGCGCGATGATGCACCAGGTGATTCAGGAACATTTGGCGATACGCGAGAAACTTCGATCCGCTGAAGATCGGCTTGCCTTGAAAACTCAGCTTCCAATTCTGAGTCCAAGCGTCGTCCGGCATGTTCTTGAGGGCAGCCCTCGCTTTGGCCGCCCCCTCGTCCAAGGCTCTCACTAACTGTTCTGGGGATTCGAAGGGCGGACGCTGGCGTGGGCTGCTGGTGGCGAAGTCGAGTTCCGGGGTGGTCAGAATCGTCAGGCCAAAGCCGGGGAGTTCAGCGACATGCGGCGCCAGTTTGCCCAGCGCCATCGATTTAGGATGCGGTTTGAAGTCCGCTTTGATGGGAACTCGTTCCAGCATCGCACGAGTCTTTTTGATTTCCTCGTCGAATTCGGGAAGAAGCAGTTCGTTGATCATGTCTTAGCCTCAATTTCCTCTCGCGTTGTGGTCAAATCGTTATCTTGAGTGGCCAGCTTCAGCTCTTCCTTGAGCGACGCAAGATTCCGTTACATAGCCACGTAAGTGCGCCTCCAACGAAAATCAAAAGTGTGTATGCGATCACACGCCCTTTCACCGGATGAGGGTGGTCGCCCTTAAGCAGCGATAAGGCCAATGCCAACGTCGCCGCCAGAATCAGTCCAGAGGCGAGAAGCAACGCGTTATCGAGGACTGGGTGGCCAAGGCTGGTGGTACGGCCGGAACGCCGTTCCCTTCTGACTCTGAAATATGCGCCGCTGAGATAAACGGCGATGAGTAGAAATCCGGTCCAGGCTCGGAGATCCATCCAGTCTCCCTCGCGATTCGTTCCTACCTTTGACGCCTGTTGCTCGGACCGATCGTTAGCCTTTGTAGTTCAGCGCCTTCAGGCCCAAAAACCGCGCCGTCCCACCCAACTCTTCCTCGATGCGAAGCAGTTGGTTGTACTTCGCGATCCGGTCCGTACGCGACGCCGACCCTGTCTTGATCTGTCCCGCGCCCGTCGCCACCGCGAGATCGGCGATGAACGTGTCTTCCGTCTCGCCCGACCGGTGCGAGATCACCGACGTGTAGCCATTCCTGCGCGCCAGGTCAATCGCATCAAGAGTTTCACTGACCGTGCCGATCTGGTTGACCTTCACCAGAATTGAGTTGGCGACGCCCTTGTCGATTCCTTCCTGCAGGAATTGAATATTTGTTACAAAGATATCGTCGCCCACCAGTTGAATCTTCCCGCCCAGTTCTTTCGTCAGGTTCGCCCATCCGTCCCAGTCGTTCTCCGCCAGCCCGTCTTCGAGCGACACAATCGGATAATCGTTCACCCACTTGGCGTAAAACTTCACCATCTCGTCGGAACTCTTGGCCGACTTATCCGACTTTTTGAACACATATTTTCCATCCTGAAAGAATTCGCTGGCCGCAGGATCGAGCGCAATCGCAATTTCCTCTCCCGGCTTGTAACCGGCCTTCGAGATAGCTTCCAGCACCACCTCGATCGCTTCCACATTCGATTTCACTGACGGAGCAAATCCGCCTTCATCCCCCACCGCGGTGTTATACCCGCGCTTCTTCAACACTCCCTTGAGCGTATGAAACACCTCGACGCCCCACCGCAGCGCTTCCGAAAATGACGGCGCGCCCACCGGCATCACCATAAATTCCTGGAAGTCGACGTTGTTATCCGCATGAGCCCCACCGTTCAAAATATTCATCATCGGCGTAGGCAGCGTATTCGCCCCCGCCCCACCCAGATATCGGTATAACGGCATATCCATGCTCTGAGCCGACGCTCGCGCCGCCGCCATCGACACTGCCAGGATCGCATTTGCCCCTAGCCGCCCCTTATTTGCGGTACCATCCAACTCGACCATCCGGCCATCCAGCCCCCGCTGATCGAACGCATCCCAGTTCGCCAACGCTTCGGCGATCTCGCCATTCACGTTCTCCACCGCCTTGAGCACGCCTTTGCCAGAGAACCGGTTGGTATCGTCGTCGCGCAATTCGACCGCCTCATGCTCCCCGGTCGACGCGCCGCTGGGCACAATCGCCCGCCCCATCGATCCGTCCGCCACAAACACTTCCGCCTCAATTGTCGGATTCCCGCGAGAATCCAGCACTTCTCGTGCATGAATCGCTGCAATATTTGACATAGATGAGATCCATTTCCTTTGATTTGGTGATTAGAAATAAGCGTTTTTACGAATCGCGAACGGAATCTCAACGCGATCGCCCTCCGAGCAGCCCGCAACCCGCAACCGCCTTAGGTTTTGCGAAACCAACGATTATATCGGATCGTCATGACCCAGCTGTGACTTCCGACGCAATCGCTCACGCCAATTTCCGACTTTGGGACTGTCCATTCGGCCACCCTGCCCACGCCCTTATCTCCTCTGGTTCCATGTGCTGCCTGCGTATTGTCCCTGCCTTGCCGCTGGACTAGAGTCAAGGGATACAATATTGCTCGGGAAGTCGAGGAGGCACTGTGAAGAAGTGGACTGTTCTACCCTGCATCCTGCTCTTGGCCGCTGCCCTGGCAGCTCAAACAGATTCTTCGGCACCCGCAGAAACCGCGCCACAGGAAGCGCCTGCGCCTGCAGTAAATGTCACGGAAGCCCCGCTGCCCGCTCCGTCGCCTGCACCCTCCATGGCCGGTTCCGTGCCGGCAGGCACTGCCTTGATGGTTCGGCTCGATACCACGCTCGCGACTTTCAGCAACCGCGTTGGTGATCCTTTTCAGGCAAAAGTCAGCCAGCCCGTTGTCGTCAATGGCGCAACGGTGATTCCGGTGGGCGCGACCGTCGAAGGCCGCGTAACCAAGGTAAGTGAGCCGCGCCGCATCTCCGGCCGTCCCACCATCGGAATTCTTCCCGAGACAGTCATCCTTCCCAGCGGCGAGCGCTATTTCCTCGACGCGACTTTGACCGACACCAACATTCGCGGCACCGACGTCAATCAGGAAGGCCAGTTCAAAGGAACAACTCGTGATCGCCGCGATAACCTCGAGGCCGGCGGCGGCGCCGCTGGCGGCATGCTGATTGGCGGCCTCATCGGAGGCGGCCCCGGCGTCCTCATCGGCGGCGCCATCGGCGCCGGTTCCGCGACTGCCCATTGGCTGGCCACGCACCGCTCCGCCATTCTCCCTTCCGGCACGCAACTCACGCTGGAGTTAAACAGACCGCTAACCATGGGCGCCACCGCTCCGACTGGCGGCAGTAAATAGCGAGTCACGGTCAGCTCGGCAACCGAAACGTCAGAGCTCTCCATCTCTGACGTTTTTTCTTGGAAGAGAGAATAACCGTTTAAAATCAAAGTCGAAATTCCGGAAGGTATCTATTCCGAATTGAAGACGCGCGCTCGGCAAGAACACCGAAGCGTCAATGATCTCATTGTCAAATTCCTAGGCCTACCCTGGCGAAAGAACCGGCGAAGCCGCCGCGGCGAATCGCACCGGTCATCGATTCCAACAGACCAGGAAGTCTCCGGCTGGATAACGCGAAAATTTATGAACTTATAGATTTTCCGTAAGAACATTCCGCCGAAGTTCACGCCCCGAAAATTAAGTCCCCCTCGCTCAGCACCTGCAACTCGATCCAGCCCTCCACTGGCAAAGAATCCACCGGCAACCGGTTCTGCCACAGGCTGAAACGCAGCCGCAGCTTGCTGGTGGACGCCACCGCGACCGTCGCCGCCTTGCGCTCCGCCGTCGATTGCGTCGGAGCCGCGCTCGGCGTCGCCAGCAGCCACGCCAACGGCAGCTTGAATTCAAAGTTCCGCAGCAGCGCCAGCTTCACATGTTCGTCCGGCTGAGATGACGACGCCAGCGCCCGCTCTTGCGCTCCATTCTCGATTTTCCAACTCTTGAGCCGCCGCTCGTGCACCGACGCTTCCAGCCGCAGCACCCGCCGCGGACGCGGTTCCCCGCTGGCCCACGACTCCACATTCACCACCAGCTCAAAATCTTCCTCCGGAACTTTGCCCGTGAAATCCAGCCGCCCATAAACATTCGTCGAGTCGATCCCCGCATACACCGAGTCCAGCAAAAACTGCTTCCCATGCATCGCTCCCGCACGCTGGTCCGCCGTATACACCGCCGCGCCCATCCACTCGAAGTAGCGCACCTTGTCGCCCGTCACCCGCGGATGAATATAGGCCGTCTGCGGCACAAACGACGGCCGCACCTCCGCTCCAGTAATCGGCTGCGCCAGTGAATCCGGGGGCGCTGCTCCCAGCGCCTGGTACACATTCGCCAAATGCTTGCGGTAAAGCTCGTCGAAGTCGCGGTCGTTCGCCGAATGATGTTCCGGCCCGTACCACCAGTTCCAGTCGCTGCCTTCGGCGATCAGAATTTCTTCGAATGCCAGCTTGCGCTGCGCTTCGGGCGCGCTTGCCGCGTTATCCCTGTAAAACTCGCGCGCGTTGTATAGATAATCCCAGGCGCGATTGTCCTCCGGCGCGCCGATCCATACATTAAAGTTCGCATTGATCCACGACCCCGGCACCAGCGATGTCATTTTGCCAAAATCCTTGTGCCGCGCAATCGCCTCCGAAATCGTCACTGCCTCCACTCCCGGTTCGCGTTGGAGTCCGTCGTAAAATCGCCGCAAAAATTCCCGCCCCGATTTTGGGTAATACTCCCAAGCATTCTCGCCATCGAGAATGATCGACACCACCGCGTCCCGCCCCTTGGCCAGCATCGGTTTCGCCGCTTCCTTAATGTTTCCAATCAAGTGCCGCGCCGCGTCCGCCGGAGGCATTCCCGAATACACAAATCCGATCAGATCGGAGATCGTGTGGTCGCGGAATACCATGTGCATCGACGTCGCGCCGTTTTCGTAGCGATAGATGTTGTAGAGTTTCTCCGCCAGGTTCGCCGGCAATCGCCCGTTGCCGTCGCGCGCAAAAAATAATCCCGAACTTCGTCCCAGCACTCCTTCGTCGGTCGCCATCCACTTGACGCCCACGCTGTGCGCAATCGCCAGCGCCTCTTCCGACACGCTGCCCTCCGACGGCCAAACTCCCTTGGGCCGCAGCCCAAAAACTTTTTCATGCAGATCGAGTCCGCGCGTCAACTGCTCGCGCGCATCTTCGGGATGCCGATACCGGTTCTGCGGCAGCGGCAATCCCGGCGACGATACCGCCCCTGCGTTCGTGTCGCATACCAGCGGCAATATCGGATGATAAAACGGTGTCGCCGAAAGCTCGATCGATCCCTTCTTCGCCGCCTCGGCATGCGCCGGCAAAACTCGCCCCAGCAACTCCCTCTGCTGCGCAATCACAAATTTCTGGTCGTCAAGCGAATAACTATGCCCCTTCGCCACCAGCGCGGCCACGTCCTTCTCTTCCAGAAAAAATTCGTCAAACCACGCAATCTGCGACAGCACCTGCAGGTCGGTCACATCCTGCGCCTGAAAATATCGCTCCGCGCGTTCGGGATGGTTGCCCTGCTCGCGAAACCGCTCCCACAATTCCTTGTACCGCGGATAGCGCCCAATCAAATTCTGCGGATTCGCCTGAAACAAATATTGCAGCGCAAACTGTCGCTCTACCGGCGTCAAATCCTTCGCCGGCTTGGCCGCCACTTTCAGAAATGGATCCTCTGCCGTTCCCGCCACATAATCCTGAATCTGCACCATCAGCGACGGCACCAGATTGAAGTTCTGATGAACGTTGGGAAATTCATCCAGCAACTTCACCATGCCGTAATAATCTTTCAGCGCGTGCAAACGCGTCCACGGCAGGCGATACTCTCCCGTCACCAGATCCTTATAAAACGGCTGGTGCTGGTGCCAAAGCAGGATGACGCGCAATGCAGGCATGGGAACTGGTCAGTCTAGCATGTAGATTTTTGTGCGCCCCGCACGAAAGGTGGCAAGAGAGCGGGTGCCCCACCCTTGTCGCGTCGTTTGCGACAGGGTGGGGAATTTGACTTTCGATCGGGTGGGCAATTTGACCTCAGGCTCAGATTAAAACTCTGCCGATCTCATCACGAAGGCCAACTCATAACCCTTCAAATCGCCGTGACCACCCACGAGAAATTTCGGAATTCCGCAAGCCTGCGAAAATCCTTTGCGTTTGCCGTCAGGACTCGGATGCCGAGCCTGCCAGCGCTGGTTGCGATCAGCGCGTCGTTGGTCAGGCGGCCTCTGCCTATTTGTTCGTAGTCGTATTTGAGGGCCAACAGGTTCAGGATTTCGCCCGCCAGAGTCCAATCCTCGAGATTCGGAACCAGGATGCGATTCTCGCGGGCAAACTCCCGCTCTAACAGTTCGACCCACGCCTTCGAGCGTCCGCCCGCTCCGGCGTAAAGTTCCTCCAGCACCACCGCACTCAACCAAAGACTTCCGCCTTCGCTCAACCGTTGCAGGAGTCGAACCCAATCTCCAGTACGCCTCACCGCAGTGACGTAAAGGGACGTATCGAACAGTATGTCCGACAATTAATCCTCCAGATTCCCATACACATCCCGTATCTCAACTCCGCTCCGGATAAATCTTTCATTGGCTTCGGCGAGCACCCGATTCTTTCGAAGCTCATCGATTGTGAAATCCAAGGCACGCTCAATCGTTTCTGTTTCGGTCTTGGCCTTCAGAGCTCTTTGCGCACGTCTGATTTTCGCCGCATCCAACTGAAAATGTTTGTGAGCTCGTTTCCTGGCTGGCTCCATGGAATGCCCTCGGCCACAAGACTAACATCCCATGTACATACTCGCAACGAAAATGTACATCCTCAGGGTGCCCCATCCTCGTTGCGTCTTTTTTTTGCGACAGAGCCTGCCCTGAGCTTGCCGAAGGGGTGGGGATTTTGACCTTCAGACTCGATCAGTATTCCCCAAACGATTCGAATCAAATCTGCAACGTCCCCTGCCGCGAAAGGTCGGATCATATCTCTTGGCAACATCTCGCATGGAAATGCACTCTTTCCTATACACTAGACGCCTCGCATGCCCGACACGACCAATACCGCCGTATCCGACTCCGTTCAACTCCTCTCCGAGCAGGATCTTTACCTCTTCAACGAGGGCAGCAACTATCGCATGTACGACAAGATGGGAGCCCATCTCATCACGCATGATGGCATAGCCGGCGCCGTGTTCAGCGTGTGGGCGCCCAACGCGCGTTCCGTTTCCGTCGTAGGCGGCTTTAATGGCTGGGATTCCAAGTCGCATCGTCTTCACTCTCGTGGTTCCTCGGGCATTTGGGAAGGTTTTATCCCTGGCGTGACCCGCGGCGAACTCTATAAATTCCACATCGAATCGCAACGTCACGGATACCGCGTCGACAAAGCCGACCCAATTGGCCTGCTGCACGAGAAACCTCCCCGCACCGCCTCAGTCGTCTGGGACCTCGATTATCAATGGAGCGATCACGACTGGATGCAGAATCGCGCCGGCCGCAATTCCCTGCGCGCTCCGCAGGCCATCTACGAAGTCCATCTGGGCTCCTGGATGCGCGTCCCCGAAGAGCACAACCGTCCGCTCACCTACCGCGAGACCGCCCCGCGCCTCGCGGAATACGTCGGCCAAATGGGCTTCACGCACGTCGAGTTCCTGCCTGTGATGGAGCATCCCTTCTACGGCTCTTGGGGATATCAGACCACCGGATACTTCGCGCCCACCTCCCGCTATGGCACGCCGCAGGATTTCATGTACCTGGTCGACTACCTGCACCAGCATGGCATCGGCGTGATTCTCGACTGGGTGCCCTCGCACTTCCCCTCCGACGCGCACGGACTCGCTTACTTCGACGGCACACACCTTTATGAACACGCCGACTCGCGCCAGGGATTCCATCCCGACTGGAAGACTCACATCTTCAACTACGGCCGCGCCGAGGTGCGCAGCTTCCTCATGTCGAGCGCCATGTTCTGGTTCGACAAATACCACGTCGACGGCCTGCGCGTGGACGCCGTCGCCTCCATGCTCTATCTCGACTACTCGCGCAAGGAAGGCGAATGGATTGCCAACAAATTCGGCGGACGCGAGAACCTCGACGCCATCGACTTCCTCCGCCGCTTCAATCAGGAGGCCTACAAAGAGCATCCCGAAATTCAAACCACCGCCGAGGAATCCACCTCCTGGCCGATGGTCTCAAAACCCGTGTACGTCGGCGGCCTCGGCTTTGGCATGAAGTGGGATATGGGATGGATGCACGACACGCTTCGCTATTTCCAGAACGATCCCATTCATCGCAAGTATCACCACAACGATCTCACCTTCCGCAGCCTCTATTCGTTTCACGAGAACTTCGTGCTGCCGCTTTCGCACGACGAAGTCGTCCACGGCAAAGGATCGCTGATCGGCAAGATGCCCGGCGACGAATGGCAGCGCTTCGCCAACCTGCGCTTGCTCTTCGGCTACATGTACGCCCAGCCCGGCAAGAAGTTGCTCTTCATGGGAGACGAATTTGGACAGGTGCGTGAGTGGGCGCACGACACCAGCCTGGAATGGCACGTGCTCCAATACCAGGTGCATCGCGGCGCGCAGGCCTGGATGGAGCAACTCAACCGCTTCTATCGCAGCGAGCCCGCCATGCACGTCTTCGACAACAATCCCGCGGGCATCGAATGGGTCGATTGTAACGACAACGCCACCAGCACGATCTCTCTGCTCCGCAAAAGCGAGAACCCGCGCGATACGGTGTTGATTGTCTGCAACTTCACCCCAGTGCCGCGCCTGGAGTATCGCGTCGGCGTTCCCCACGGCGGATACTGGCGCGAAATGCTCAACAGCGACGCCCGCGAATACGCCGGCAGCGGCATGGGCAACCTCGGCGGCGTCCACGCCGAAGAAATCCCCATGCACGCCCGCCCATATTCGTTAAGACTAACTCTCCCGCCGCTAGCAGCCCTATTCTTCAAAACCCAATAACTCACGTAGCGGCGGACGCATTCGTCCGCCAAGGTTTTGATCAGCCCACGTGGAGTCAGCAGACCCGGCTGTCTGATTCGACTAATGAATAGACGCGGCCGGTTGCCGGGTGCCCCATTTCTCGCGCGTCCTTTGCGCGAGAAGTGGGGATTTTGCAACGCCACGGATCTCGGCTCGAGCACTCCCGATCAAAAAACCACTTTTAACTCGAGGGGCCTAGGCTTTCTGACCGCTGGACTAATATCAAGAGCCCCACTTCTCGCAAAAACGCGAGAAATGGGGCACCCAAAATCGTATCGTCCGCCTACCCGTAACTCTGAAACTCCTTCCAAAATTCCGGCCACGTCCTCCTTGGCCCGCCGCAAACAAAAATATCCGGATGATCCCGGCTCTCTTCGTTGCGCACGCCCAGAGAATTCCCGTTGTGCCCCGCCACCCGGCAGCCCGTAAATATCCGATCGACATATTGATGAGACAACCCAACCACGATCAATGTCGACGGCGGCACAGGATACCCTCGCAACCACGCCGAATTTGTCCCGCTGATCGGAACCGGCAACTGATAAGCCGCGCCCAGAATTTCGACTGCTCCCTGCTCACCATAATTTCCCACCACCACCCCCACATTCTGCCGCTGCTCCGCAGGCAACGAATCCCGAATCCCCGCCACCGTTCTCACCAGTTCGTCCCAGCCAATTTCCTCGCGCAGATCGCCGTTGTTCTCAAGCGCGAACTTCATCAGCCTGCCGCTCGGCGCCAGCGGCAAAACGATCGTACTCACATAAACCCCGCCCACCACCAATCCCCAAAAAAATACTGCCTCCACAGTCCGCCGCCATGACATCAACAGCGTAGCGACCCAGCCCTCACCCATAACCGCGCCCATTGCCATCAGCATGGGATACGCTCCGGCCAGGTAATACCCTCGGCCCTTTCCCACGAAGAACAGCGCTAGCGGGATCAAATACATCCAGGCCAGCATCCGGTAGCGCCGGTTCCGCAGATAGCCCGCCAGCCCCGGAATCCACAACGCGGCGGAAAACAGATTCGTGCAGACCCAAAATTGCTGGCTCAAAAATCCGTCGGCCCGCCCCTGGCCCACGTCGCGCTTATGGATATGTTGCAGAAAATGCAGCGAGATGAATCCATGCCTCATCTGCCACACTAAATTAGGCAGGCAAATCACAAATCCCAGCGCCATCCCGCCCCAGAACCACGGGCTGACCAGATAGCGTCGCGCCCGGGTCAGCAGAACTCCGCCGAAAATTCCGGCCAGATAAAATCCCATCGTGTACTTCGTCAGGAAACCGATGCCGATGGTCGCTCCGATCGCCAGCCACCACCGCGGATTCTCCGTCTTCAGCAGCCGAATCACGAAATACGCAATCAGCACCCACCACAAATAATCAAAAGTCGTGTATTGAAATTCCGTCCCCTCAAACATGGGCAGGGGAGAGAGCGCGATCGCCAGCGCCGCCGTCACCTGCGCAAGCCGCCCGCCGCCGAGTTCCCGCGCCATCAGCCCAGTAACAACAATAGCGATAGCCTGCGCGATCACAGAGAACATACGCAGTCCCACCAGCGACAGCCCGAAGATGGAAAGCCCAACCCGCTCCACAAAGGGCGTCAGCGGCGGATACGGCACGAATCCCCAGTCCAGATGCCGCGCATCGCTCAAAACCTGCAACTCGTCCCGATGAAATCCGTAGCGCCCGTTCGTGAGCACGTGGACCAGCGCCACCGTCGCGGCGATGCCCACCAGCAGCCAGGTATCCGTCCCAGAGCGCTCTTCGATCACTCGCTCCTTCATTCCGCTCTCCAATCCTAGAGACCTAGCTTGCTACGTCACCTGCACCACTTCCCTTCGACGTGCTATCCTCGCCTCAAGCGCGTGTCTCATGCGGATTCTGACCCGCTACATCCTACGCGAAGTGACTGCGCACGCGCTGATCGGCGCGGCGATCTTCACCTTCGTCTTGTTCACTCGCGATCTCGGACGCATCCTCGAACTCGTAGTCCGCGCCAGCGCTCCCCTGCCCAGCGTCGCCGAAATTTTCTTCTTCACCGTCCCGCTGGCCCTCACCTACACGCTCCCCATGAGTGTGCTGCTCGGAATCCTGATCGGTCTCAGCCGCCTCGCCGCCGACAGTGAAATCACCGCCATGCGCGCCAGCGGTATGGGTATATGGACCTTTCTTCGCGCCCTTTCCCTCTTCGTCGTCGCAGCCTGGCTCATGGCTCTTTTCAACGGACTCTACATCGCCCCGCGAGCCCAGGCCGCTCTCGCTCATCTCGAAGACCGCCTCAAAGGTTCCCAGGTTTCCTTCGAGATCCAGCCTCGCGTCTTCTACGAAGGATTCCCCAAGGTCGTCCTCTATGTGCAGGACGTGAAGAGCGCTCAAGGAGCCGCCGTGTGGAAGGGCGTGTTCATGGCCAATCTCAGCGATGCCTCCAATCCCGAGATCACGCTCGCTAAGGAAGGCATCGTCGTCAGCGAAGGCCAGGACCGCCTCCACCTGCACTTGATCGACGGTTCCACTCACGAGACCGACCCTAAAGACGCCAGTCACTACCAAATCTCCACCTTCAAGGAAACCGACATCCCTCTCGATTTGCCTTCCAGCGAAAACAGGCCCGACAAATCGCTTCCCGCCGACCTGATGGACACCTCTGCCCTCTGGCAAAAGTCCAGCCGCGTCGATCCCGTCTTGGCGCGCTGGTATCTCATCGCATTTCACAAGCGCTTCGCCTTGCCCACTGCGTGTTTGGTGCTCGCACTCGTCGGTATCCCGCTCGGCTTATCGTCAAAGAAAAGCGGCAAGTCTGGCGGATTCGTCCTGACCATTCTCCTGGTCTTCACCTATTACGTAATTTCGCTGATTGGAGTTTCATTGGCTCGCCAGGGCAAGGTTAGTCCCTGGTTTGGCGCGTGGTTGGCCGACATTCTGTTTTTTGCCCTGGCGTTGTTCCTGTTGTCACGGGCCGAGAGGCGCCCCTTTGAATTGGGCTCGTTCCGCGCCGCCTGGAAGCGCGATCCCGCGGGAGCGCTTCTCCCCACCGCCCGCAGCCGCCGCGAAAACGCCTTCGAGCGCGCTTCCACCCGCCTCCGCGTCTTCAGCGCCAGCTTTCCCACTTTGCTCGACGACTACGTTCTCCGCGACTTCTTCGTTTACCTCGGACTCATCCTCTCCACTTTCCTCGTGCTGGTCATCGTCTTCACTCTCTTCGAATTGCTCGGCGACATTCTTCGCAACCAGGTTCCCGCTACGGTCGTCGCCGAATATCTGCTGAACGTCGCTCCCTACCTGCTCTACAACGTGGCTCCGCTGGTCATGCTGCTTGCCGTGCTAGTCACCTTCGGCCTGATGCAGCGTTCCAATGAAATCACCGCGATCAAGGCCACTGGAACCAGCATCTATCGCATCGTCCTGCCCGTGATTGTCGCTGCCGCCGTCTTAGCGGTGGGATTATTTTTCGCCGACCAGTTTTATTTGCCCAGCACCAACCAACGCCAGGAAGCGCTGCACAACCAGATCAAGGGCAAGCCTCCGCAGACCTATCTGCGCCCCGATCGCAAATGGATTTTCGGTCAAAACAACGATATCTACTACTACCAGTTCTTCGATCCCGATCGCGACCAGTTCGGCAACATCACCGTCTTTCAACTCGATCCCGCCACCTTTTCTATCACCCGCCGCATCCACGCCGACCGCGCTCACTGGTCCGACAATCTGAACCGCTGGGTCTATGAGCAAGGCTGGGAACGCACCTTGCGCGTCTCAGCCATGGCAGACTACCGTCCCTTTGAAGTAGCGACGTTCCCGTTTCTCCCCGAAACGCCTTTGTATTTCAAGAAAGAAGTGAAGCAGTACACCGAGATGAACTACGAAGAGCTGCGCCGATACATTCGCGATCTGCAGCAAAGCGGATTCGATGTGGTGCGCCTGCGCGTGCAACTGCAAAAGAAGCTGTCGTATCCTTTAATCACGCTGATCATGGCCGTACTCGCCATTCCCTTCTCGCTTTCAACCGGGAAGAAAGGCGCGATCACCGGAGTCGCCGTCGCTGTGGGAATCGCCGTGTTCTACACGGTAGTGTCGCGCCTGTTCGAAGCCATGGGCGATCTCAGCCAACTTCCCCCCGCTTTGGCTGCCTGGTCCCCCGACCTGATCTTCGTCCTGGTCGGAGGCTACCTAATCTTGAAAGTGCCGACGTAAAAGCAGTGGCTAGGGATCAGTGGCTAGTGGTCAGTGGCTAGGGTCAGTCTGTACAACTCGCTTCCATCCGGTTTGCCTTGCTTTGAAAGGCGCGCAGTTTTCAAGGGCGCGACTTTTAGCCGCGCCATAAGGCGGAAATACAAATAAAAGGCTTTAGCCGCTGAGGGGGAAAAAGAAGAAACGCATTCGAAAGCGAGGGGCTTTTAGTCCCTGAGGTCCGCACTGACCACCAGCCACTGACCCCTGGCCCCTGACCCCTGACTCCCGCCTTACTTCACCGCCACTCCCCACGGATAATTATCCGTCGGCACCGAAGGCAACACCGACAGCGCCCCCGTCGCGGGCGTAATCGAATACTGCGACATCGAATTCCCTCCCAACCCCACCGAACCGTAATTGGTCACGAAAAGCCAGTTATCGTCCGCCCGAATCGTCATCGCCGCCGGACCCACGCCCGTCGCCACCGTGGCCGGAGTCATCGCCGTCAGCGCCCCAGACACTTGACTGATCCTTAATTGCGAAATCGTATTCGAAAGCAGGCCCAGCACGTACACGTTGTTGCCATAGGGATCGACCAGGATCGGTCCCGGGCTATTCGAACTTCCTGACAGGCTGAACGGCGATCCCGCAATCGGCACCAGGCTACCGTCCGGCGGCAGCGGAGGCGCCGGGCAGTTCGTCGAAGATTGCGTCGGGAACCCATTGCAAATCGTGTACGCGCTCACTTTGTTCGACAGGCTGTCGCTCACGTAAACAAATCGATCGCAAGGATCCACCGCTACGCCCGCCGGAATCTGGTCCGTGGCAAATGCGGGCATCGAAGGCGTGTTTCTTGGATTCGTCAAAACTCCGGTCGAAGGATTGACCTGGAACTCAAACACCTGGTTCCCCAGCCCATCCACCGCATAAAGATATTCCGTCGTCGGAGGGGTCGTGCCTACCGCCTGGCACACGGCGTTCTGCACTCCATTTAAACCGATTTTCGGAAACACCGTCGGCGTCGGCGCCACTCCTACGATATCGAAGCTCGCTTGCGAGACAGTGGTTGGAGGATTTGTTGTACCGGTCGTAAAAAACGGTGAGCCCGCCACTTCCGTTATCGCGCCTCCACTCCCAATGGTAAACACCGAAACTGCACCGGGGATGTAGAGTGGCGTACTCCCAGCAGGTTGCGTCGGATCCGGAGCCGTCGTTGCCCGGTCCGCCACAAATAGAAATTTCCCGGACGGATCCATAATCATCGAGAACGGAACCACGGGCGCGGTAACCTGGTGCGCCGTTCCTAGAATTACAACCTTCTCCGGCTTAAACGCCACAGGACTCCCCATCGTCGGCGCGTTCCCATCGGAATTCACCTTGAATACCTGAATGCCCGTCGTGCCCCCTTTCGGACACAACGTGTTGTTGGCGTTGAGAATCGTGTACGCGTAGGTTCCCGCCGGGTTCACCACCAGCGACGAAGGAATGCCATTCAAAACGCAAACCTGGTTCGACGTGTTGAAAGGGGTGTTGCTGATTTCCGACAGGTGACCGTTATACAGATTGAACGAAAACGTCTCGATCAGCCCCGACCCTTGGCTGCCCACCAGCACCAATCCGTTCGACGACGGATCGTAATTGCTTCCGCACGCGACCAGCACGCCGATCGACACCAGCACCGCCACCCCGAACAGCCACGCGAATCGTTTCGACATTCTCTCGTTCATCTCCATCTCTTATGTGAGGTTTAAGCACGCACGCACCCGTGGCGTCCCGCCGGCCGGGTTTCTGCAGTCTGGAAAAAGCGGGAATTTCTCAACCATCTATGTATCAGGAAAGCGCGGGAAGAGCAAACTCCCACACCGGCTATTGGAACCGCAGGAATGCCGCAGAGTTGCCCCGCTCTCCAGAAGTTCCAAGTATACGAGATATGTAGGTTTGTGCAGCCGCCGTCCCGCCGCCGGTTTTAAGTAGCGCCGCCGTCCCGGCGGCTGTCGCGAGAGCCTGCCCTGAGCTTGTCGAAGGGGCAGCTTGCCCTCGCATTCGAGCGCTGAATCGCTACTACGCTTCGCGTGCGGCCGGAACCGCTTCCACCCGCTCCAAACTCCGCGCACCCCCGCTCAGCGGAAGCCGAATCTCCACCACCAGCCCGCCTCCCGGACGGTTCGAAGCCGAAACTTTCCCCCCGTGGAAGCGCACCGCTCTCTCCGTAATTGCCAATCCCAGCCCCACGCCACCGGTCAGCCGGCCGCGCGCGTCATCCAGCCGGTAAAAAGGCTCAAACAATTTCCCCAGAGATTCTTCAGGAACGCCCGGCCCCGAGTCGCTCACTCGCAGCACCGCTTCCATGCCCGGATTCCCTTTCTGGCTCGTCAACTCGATTTCAACCGACGATCCTTCGTGCGTATAGCGGATCGCGTTGCGCACCACGTTCTCCACCGCGCTGTGCAGCAGCGAATCGTCCCCGCGCACACCCCAATCCCCCTCGGGAATCACCGTGTGCACGTGACAATGCCGCTCCTGCGCTTCAAACTCCGCATCCTCGGCAACGCTCGCCACCAACTCGCCTAGTGGCACGGGAGTGTGGGGCACGCGCTGTTCTCCATCCTCCAGCCGCGCCAGGGTCAGAATCCTGCCAATCAACTCGTTCAGCCGGCTGGCCTCCAGTTCAATCCGGTCCAGCATGTCCGCACTGTCCACTCCGGAGCGCTGCCGCGCCAGTCCCAGCGCGACATTCAGACGCGCCAGCGGCGACCGCAACTCGTGCGAAATGTCATTGAGCAGGCGCGATTGCGCCTTCACCAGCAGCTCCAACCGTTCCGCCATGGCGTCAAAGTCACGCATCAGCCCAGCGATATCGTCCCGCCTTTTGCTCGCCGGTGCGCCGCTCCGTGCTGTCAAATCGCCCGCCGCCAAGTGTCGCGTCGCTGCCCGCAGTCGCACGATCGGCTTGGTCAAATACCACGACAACAGATAGCAAACCAATCCAGAAGAAATGATGGCGATAATTAACCCCGGAACCGGCATCCCACGCGGCCCAAAAAATACTCGCGGTCCCGGTGGTAATCCCAGAACCAGCGTGTACCGGTGTTTGCCGTCCGACGACGCTCGCGAGTCGCGCTGCACCGGCGGCGCCGGGATCATGAATCCATCCCGCGGATTTCGCGGCCCGCCCGACGCCACGCGTATCGCCCAATCCGGCGCGCCCCGGCCCGAAACCTCATTTCCCCGCTCGTCAAACAGATACGCCCGTACATGCTGCGAACTCTCCAGGCTCCGCAGATAATTCTGGAGTTGCGCCGCCCCGCCTTCTTCGTACGCACTCACCGCATCGTTCAGCGCCGTCGTACGCAGGCCTTCCCACGTCGACGAGCGAGGACGGAACGCCAGCGTCACCAGAATGGCCAGCACCAGAAACAATGCCTGCGCCACCCAGAACGACAGGAAAATTCGCAGAAACAAGCTTTTCATGTTCGACCCTAGACCTTCGACTTCTCGCGCGGACGCGCAAAAATATAGCCTACACCACGCACCGTTTTGATGTGCTCGTCGCTGTCGGTGTCGCCCAACTTCTTGCGCACCTTGCTGACGTGCATGTCGATGCTGCGATCGAACGGGGAAAACTTGCGGCTGAGCACCGCATTCACCAGGCGTTCGCGCGGGACCACTCGCCCCGCTTCCCGCAAAAGAACTTCCAGCAGATTGAACTCCACCGAGGTCAAATCCACCGGCTTGCCTTCCAGCTTCACCATCCGCGTCGCCGGATCCAGTTCCACGTCGCCCACGCTCACTACCTCTGGCGGTGGTGCCGCAGCGCTGCCGTCGCCGCGTGTCCGCCGCAATACTGCCCGGATCCGCGCCACCAGTTCCCGCGGATTAAACGGCTTCGGCAGATAATCGTCCGCGCCAATTTCCAGGCCGACAATGCGATCCACATCTTCGCCCCGCGCCGTCAACAACAACACCGGCAGCCGCGACGTCGCGCGAATCCTGCGCAGCACCTCAAATCCATTAATCCCCGGCAGCATCACGTCGAGCACCGCCAGCAGATATTCTCCCGCCGTGGCTTTCTTCAGCCCGGTCTCGCCGTCGTGAACGCATTCCACCGTGAATCCCTCTGCCCGCAGATATTCCCCCACCAAATGGCAGAGTTCCACATCGTCGTCAATTACCAACACGCGTTCCATCGTGTCATTATTGTGCACCCGCAAAGCCCCGCCCCGCAGTAAAGAATTGTCAAACCGGCCCATATCGACGAAAGATTCGAGAGGAAGATCCCCCCGGGTCCCGGGTGCCCCGCCCTTCTCGCGCTTCGCGAGAGGGTGGGGTTTTTGATCTCAGAGTTCAACCGATTCCTAAGGTACCTGATTTTTCGCCCGGGACCCTTCCGGCAAAGTCAGAGCTTCGCATCAAACAGAAGGTTCCCTCGTTTACAAAACTTTACTCGGGTTGACCGATTCTTTACCGCTTTTTTTCCTGCCCTCGTGTTCCTATCTCTGTACGCTATTTCCGGGATATCCCGGCAGGAGTTCAACATGAAATCGTTTCGTTTTCGTTTGCTGGTCGCCGCTCTAGCCATTGTGTTTGGCAGCGCCATCGCCAGGTCGCAATCCACCAGCGACACGCCCACACCGCCTCCCATGCACGGCCACAGGTTCGCCATGGAAGGCCACGACATGGGGTTCTTTGCCAAGCAGCTGAATCTGACCGATGAGCAGCATGCCCAGATGAAGACCATCATGGAAAACGCTCACACCACCCTGAAGCCGCTTCGGCAACAGTCTCACCAGATCGAGCAGCAGCTTCGTCAATATGCAATGGGCACCTACGAAGATGCTCCGGTGCAAAAACTGGCCCAGCAGAAAGCGCTGATCGACGCGCAACTGACCGTGGCTGAAACCAAGATTCACAGCCAGATGTTCCAGGTGCTAACCCCGGATCAGCAAGCCAAGGCCAAGGAGATGGTCGCTAACCGCGAAGCCCGCATGCAGCAGCGCATGCAGCAGCACATGCAGCAAGCTCCGCCGCCTTCCGAGCAATAACAGGAAACGGCGACTCTCGCGTCGATGCCGCGAGAATGCTGTAGCTCGGCGCGGGGCTTCTCTGGTCGCCCCGCGCCCTATCCATCTGCCCGCAAACGCGACGCATCAATCACACGGACGCAGTTGAAAGCACCGGCAAAAAGTAAACAACCCACAAACGACCGATAAAAGAACGAACATCGCTAACCAAAGATCACGCATAAACAGCGCGCGAAAAAGGATCTCCCCCATGTCCTTCAGCGAATCGTTTCTCTCCAATGCCGGATGGCTCTTTTTCGCCGCCTGGAGCGCCATCATCGCCGCCATCAGCATCGCCGCTTTCGGTCGCGACTTACTCCCCTGGCCCCCACATCTCGACGCGGCCCCCAAATCCCAGCCCTCAAAGCATGTCCGCCCGACCGCCCGCTAATCCCTCCGCTTGGGCCAATGACGGGCAACCATGCTGCCTGCCGCGCAAGATCGTAAGCTTAGGCGTCAGTTGTCGGGAGTGGCTCAGTGTCAATGCAATCGAGGCAGATAGCCACCTGAACTTCCCAACTTTGCCCCGCATAGAAGAATGTCAGCTTTCGCTGTTCTAATCGTGATCCGCACACCGGGCAAACGTTTTTGATCGCGTGTGCAGTTGCAGACTCAAGAAATGTGACAATCGCTCGTGGAAGAGGATTTTGCGTATTCTCGGCACCCGATGCTTCCGGCGGTGGTCTTATCGACTTCGTCAGATGGAGTTTTTGGAGATAGCACTCTTCATGGACCGGATTGCCGACCTCATCTATCTTTGCAGTCTCAAGCTCTACAAACTCGTTGCAGATTGAGCAAGGAAACGATCTCCTTCTCCGAGCAAAATTTGAATGCAGGGGCATGATGGCCTCCCTGTGAATTGTTGGATTGTCGAATTGCACAAGAGACCGACGCCCGGATGGGTCCACGGAGGGATGTGTTAGATGTGCTTCCAGTGTAACACTGGTAAAAACATTGAACGCCCTCTTTTCACCATCGGCAGTGCGCTGATGAAGCGGCTGGATGATCGTTGTAACACGCCATTTCGCCCAACCCGGTTGGACAGATTCTCACCAAGGGCGCAATCTATTCCCGTTTCGATTGCGCCCCCACGTGCCCCGGCCCGGACGGGGGGAAGGCGGCCGAGGTATGCTTCAGTTCTCATTTCCTCTAAGGACGGGGGTTCCCGATCGGTGGATTTCTCAGGGTTGAAATCTTATTCAAGACTCGCTGCATTGCCCTGTGCTCCTCGCCGCCTGTCTCGACTGTCCAACGGGTATTGCGTATGTGCCATTCGAAGTTTTCGTCGAGAAGAACTTCGCGGAAGAGTTTGGGATGTACTTGCGCCTTCCTCGCCATTTCGTTGGCCGTGATCTTAGCCATATCCGGTCTACTCCGACGTCACAGGCTTGGGCACGGTGGTTTTCGAGAGCTAGCATCCCTTGTGGATGGGTCGCTCGTCCTTAGCCCCTAGGGAGTTCCACAGTCTGCTTGCCTGGAAGGACATAGGAATTCGGTTGCGTCGACACGGAAAGCTCCCCGCCACAGAGTGTAGTGCCGCTCGGGCACTTTGTCGGTCCGGCAGCGCACGGAACACACATTTAATCGGTTGATTGGAGATAAGTCGCCGTAGCGACGTCCTCGTCCAAAGAAGTAATAGGGAAAGACCGTCGATCCGCGAATGCCTGCGGTTCTCGATTCGCCACTGCCGTCGCCCCTCGTTCCCTGAAGCGGGCTAACCTTGCCGGTCTACCCCATCGGCGGTACTCTTCCGGAATGCGACCCCTTCGGTATTCCATCAACGTCACATTGGACGGCTGCTGCGATCATCGAGCAATCATCCCGGACGAAGACTTGCATCGTCACGCGGCGGAAATCCTCGACCAGGCCGATGCCCTCCTCTTTGGCCGGGTGACTTACGAAATGATGGAGGCAGCGTGGCGGCAGCCGGCGCGGGCTGGGGCGAGGCCTGAGTGGATGGAACCCTTCGCCCGGACCATCGACGCGGCCAAGAAGTACGTCGTGTCGAGCACCCTGGACCGGGTCGATTGGAACGCGGAGCTCGTGCGCGGGGATCTAGGCAAGGCCGTTCAGCAGCTCAAGCAACAATCGGGTAAGGGACTGCTCGTGGGAGGCGTGAAACTCCCGCTCGCGTTGGCGGAGCTGGGATTGATCGATGAGTACGAGTTCGTCGTGCACCCCAGGCTAGCGGGCCACGGGCCGACGTTGTTCGCGGGGCTATCGAAACATGTCGACTTGAAGCTCGTGAGCCGGCTGGAGTTCGGCTCTGGGGCAGTGGCGATGCGGTATGAGCCGAGAAGATAGCCACCGGGCTTGTTAGCCAGAGTCGGCCGCATCATGGAGCAACTCGGCAAGTTGAATCAGTTCGGGGGCTGGCCTACCTTTCCATCAAACCAACTGAGGCTGCCCACCCTCTGCGAATTTCAGAGCGTGGGACACGATGCTCTCAACCTCTCGAGATTTTGACTTTATCCTTGGCCCGTAAAATGTATAGCAAACGGATAGAGAGTCTGTGCGATCTATCGGCGCTCGGAATTACGCCCCCGTGGCCCATTCCTCATCCTCAAAACGTAAATACGGTCCCCCGGTCCACAGCCGGTCAACACGTGGAAGGGTAGATTTCAAATCAGTAGTACTCGCAGCCGGTTCGGCGTAGAGTGCTGACTACGACGTGCTCGAATTTGCTGGCAATGAGCAATCGAGACCGCCCCTTCGGAGAGTTATGCTCATAGCGTTCAGACGGGCGCGAACTGAGGACTGCGGTCAGGACATCGCAGAATATGCACTCATGTTGGCGGGCGCTCTTATCGTCATCGCCGGACTCCTGGCGACCGCTTACAAAATCTTGCACTGGCTTGGGTTCTATTAATAACTAAAAATATCGCCCTTGCAGTCATTGACCTGAAAATCGCTAGCCATTCTCTCTTCCTTGCCGGGCTCGTCGCCGCCTGAGGCCATAAGCGACATCTTTCCCTGTAGCGATGTCTTCCAACAACTGATCGAGTCGAGCCGCCGCGCTCCTTAACACTTGCCCGTCCGCTTCCGCTGCGGCCTTCAACATCTGATCGAGTCGCCCCGCCGCAGCCTTCAGCTTCTGCGCTTCTTCATCCGTGATCGGCTTCTTCCAAGCTTGCTCGTTCGCCCGAATCAGGCTCACCACGCGTTGCCGCAGATCGTCTTCCCTGCCTTTTTCGTTTTCGTTATTCATGGCCCGAGCAAGAAGCAAATACAGAAAACGACACCGAAACAAAACTTGCCGCGGCACCGACGTCGTCAGCCTAGGCTGCAGCACCCATTTTATCCTTGAAGGTGTCAGAGTCGCGTACGCGTAAGTTCAGTGCTGGCTGTCCTTGCTATCCAGTTTCTCAGCGGCCGGCTTTTCCGCGGTAGTCAAGGCATCGGCGGCGCTAACCTTCACATCCGGTTCCACGCCTTCCTTCCCAGTCACCCTTGGTCACAGGATTGATCGGCCGGCCAAAAGGAACTCCAATCGTGAAGTGATCTGTCGTTAGCGGCACATTTTAGCACCGACTGCCTGATAAATCGTCGATTGCCGCCTATCGTCGATTGCCTACTCAAACAGTAGAGCGGCGAATCCCCATAGCGCTCAAAAAACGTCAATGAACGAGATGCCCTGGTTTCGACCAACTACCCTGCAACTGCGCAAGACGAATGCGTAAAAGTGACGGCGCAATCGGAATCGGTGCTCTACTTGAGGCGAAAAACTTTGTGCCGGATGTCGGGCCAGAATTCCTTGACGATGTTGTTGAGGGCGGCGGATTCCATCTGGTCTCCCCAATTGCGCAGCGTCTGATGCCCACCTCGCTCTTGCGGTGGGTAGTAAAGATTGGACAATGCAGCTTCGCAGGCACTGCCGCCCACCTCGGACCAATTGAAGGTGGTTCCTCCGGAGTCGGTCTTGGTGAGAACGGTGCGAGAGAGCGAGTAGCCGAAGCGGTGGAAAAATCCCCCGCGGCCGAGCGTGTAATACCGAGGATCTTCACGGGAGATTATGGGGATGAAGGCCTCGGTGAAATACGTTCCCGAGACGCCGTCGGCGAAGGCACGCCAGTAATAGCGGGCGTATCCTGCCGCCCCACGCCCCAGTTCGGGATCGGAATTCAGCCCGTAACTCTGAGCCGCGATGATGCCGGTCCAAACGAATGAGGAGTAGTCGAAGCTGTCGTGCATGGCGAGCACAAGCTTGCCGTGGGGAGTTAACGGCGGGAGTTCAGTATTGGCACTGACGGCGGCGAAGTTGGGAACGACCCAAAATATGCGTTTTGTCTGGCGCTCCGCCGGTTGATTCTCCTCGCCCTGTTTCTGCCCCTGTTGAGACTTCCCGTTACTGGAGGCTGCATCGGGAAGCTCCGGAGCGACAGAAATGCTGGGAGTTTGTGGTGGCGGAGACGGACTTCGATCCAGTTGGTTGCCGTTGCTTTGGGCCCGGAGCGCGACGGGAGCGACAAGCATCATCGCAAGGCACATCGCCCCAAACCAAGGCGACTGATAAAGCTGACGTCCTCCCTTTATGATCAAATACACGAAATCCCGTCTGTCGGATGCAGACCGGCGCTTGATCGTTGTCGGGAATAGCGTTACGCGAGGGCGAGACGTACTTTGAACTTTCAATGTATCTCAAGGCGCACCGTGAGGAGGTTGACGAAATAAAAATCCGCCGCTGGCCAAGACGTGTAAAAGCCTGTTTTGAACAACTGACAGTAATATATGCCGTCATGGGCTAAACTCATTCACGTGAAAAAGTCACCAGTTGCTTCCACGCGCCGCTACCATCACATCGGAATTCCCACCACCGAGCATCGAGCAGGGGAACGCCTGATCGAGCACTATGCAACGTTCGTCTCGGGATATAAAACGAGCGCCTACGGAATCGAGTGGATGCGGTTCGAACCCGAAGCGCCGGTCCCTGAACTGGTGCGTACGGTTCCGCATGTCGCCTTCGAAGTGGACGATCTCTCTGCTGAAATCGCCGGGAAAGAGATACTGATTGCGCCCAACTCACCTTCACCCGGCGTGACCGTCGCTTTTATTGTCGAGAATGGAGCCCCAGTCGAGTTTCTCCAGTTTGACAAGAAGTGATGCTTGAAAATCGGTCAATGGGGTTCTGGCGGATCGTTGGGGGCTGGCTTTGAGAGGGACCGCCTTCAGGCGGTCCGAAAATACGCCTTTTTTGCGGGGCAGCTTTAGAGCCGCCGACAACTTAATCAGAGTTTGCCCGGAGGCGCCACTTTCAAGGCATCCGATGTCGAAAGCGTTGTCGCGAGAATATACCCTTCAAAATCCCCGTTACGCTCGTAACCGGAATCAGGCTGGACCGGCCGCTACAATTCCGGTATGGAAGCGTCTCCTTCGCGCCTGCAGTTGCGCCTCGTCGCGGCATGCTATGCGGTGGTTGGCGTTGTCTCCGCGCTACTGATCTTTGCGCGTTACCTGCAATATGTCCGTAACCCGCAAGACGCCGCGGCAGCGAGCGGCATGTACGCCGGCGGCGATCTTCTCCTCGAAATTTTCATCTGCCTCCTTTTCCTTGTGCCTTCGGTCGCTCTGGTGTTCGTTATCAGGAAGTCGGAGTCCTTCTACACCGCCTATGCGAAAGTGCTGCTCGGCTTGAGTTTGACTGCTCCCATGTCGATTGGCTTAATGATCATCCCAGCCCTCAATCAGTGGTACTGGGGCGATGCCGTTATCTTTCGATTGTTTGCGATCCCCATCGTAGTCGTCGTTCTGATTTTCAGCTGGTGTTTGACTCGCTTTGCGCGTGCTCGCCGCCTGATTTCCTATGCGCTGTTGATTGAAGGTCTGGCCTTCGTCCTCATCATTGCCTTCTTGTTCCTCTTCGCAAAGAACTCCAACGGTTAAGGTTCCCCGCTGTTCCGCCCGGGGGCCAGCTGGCCCACCCTTCCAGCAAACCAAGTGCGGTTGCCCTACCTCTGCGCCGCAGAAGGAGGGCAGCCGCATTTAGAATTACGTCGAGAAAAAAATTAAAAGCGAGGGTGGGCGCAGCCGGCCCGAGAGGAATGCAGCACATTTACACGGTATTCTAAATTTCTGTCGTCCTGTAGCGCAGTTTAGTCGCTCCCGCGCAGATCGATCTCTCCCGTCATCACGTGCGCATGCAAACGGTACTTCCCCGGACCCTGCTGCTCGAATGACCGGAACAAACCCCCTTTGGAGACATCGAACGCCGAGGACTCGATGCTACCGGTCGTGACCGAAGCATCGCGGTGACCGTACTGCTCAGCGTGGGGAACGTCAACCTGAATGCGTCCCGCGAGAACTTCCAGATTCTTATCGCCCTCCACATCTTCGACCACTAGTTCTCCCGCCGATAATCTGGCCCAAAGATTGGAATGACGTGGAACCTCAATGGTGGCCTGGAAGTTGTTGTGCGGGGTTTCGGAAACGTAAACGTCGGCCCTTGCGGCTGTCGCTTTGATCTCAACCTTGACGTGCTGGAGTTGTTCCGCGGTACGAGCGCGGCAGGTCACAACGATGTTCTCGGCATCGACGGGAGTGATAGTGTAGCCGCCGGCTTCTAGGTGCAACCGAATCGTGCCTTGAGAAATGAACTTCTGCTGTGCCGAAGTCTCGGGAGCATGCTGAGCGTGGAGCAAGCCAGGAACTAGCAAGACAAGCCAGAAACTGAGACGCTTCATACGCACCTGCCCTAATAGCCCATACGAGGATCGGCAAATGAAAGTTCCCCGAAAATTCAGTTGAGATCAGGTGAAGTACCACCATTGCAATCGATTGTTGCTAACAGGCCCCATTTCACTCATTCACCTTATCGGCTAAACTTTCGAGCCGAAGCTTTATATCCTCCTCGCGTTTTTTCCACACCTTTGCACAGAAATAATTCCTCCGTGTGTGATAAACGACCTTGGCCGAGGCAATGAAAGGCGCAGAATCAAATCATGCGCCCAACTCCGATCCATCTCGGCACGTTAGCAGCGACCCCAAGTAGCTCGGCTAACTCCTTATTCTGCAAATATTTTACCGATAAACCCTTTCGGCCCAATATTTTGCACGACCATCGCAGATCTTATTTTCCTAACTACTGTAGAAATAATAATTTGCCGACTAGCGCCAAAAAAAGATCGATGTCCCTTTTCCTCGAAGCAACGTCATAACAAACCAAACCAATATGCCGACATTTCAACGGGCTTTTCCCGCAAGCTTACAATGCAAGCGTTCAAGGACTTGACAGGAATTCGCCGATGAGGAAGCAGATCGGTTTCGTTGCAGCGCTCATTCTGGTCGGGCTGGCAATTTTGTCCACTCGCTACAACGAGGTCAACGTGCCGGTGTGGCATTTTCTCGGAGGTGGCCAAGGACTGGACCCCGCAACCCTGCACCTCGCGGGAGAATTCGTGGAGAGCAATCTAGGTGCGGCGGCAAATCCCGATGGTTCGCTCACCGTGCGCATGATTGCGCAGCAATATGTTTTTGTTCCGCAATGCATCGTCGTACCAGCAGGCGTTTCGGTTCGCTTTCGAATTACCAGCGCCGATGTTGTCCACATGCTGAGTTTTCTGGGCACCGATTATGGTCTGAAAGCCGTGCCCGGCGCGGTGAACCAGGCCAGCTTCATTTTTTCCGCGCCAGGAGAATTCAAGATTCCTTGTAACGAGTTTTGCGGCCCGGGACACTACGCGATGCGAGGCCGACTGAAGGTGATCCCGCAGGAGCAGTTCTCTCCTCTGCGTCCCGCAGAAAGGCGGACCTGTGAGCCACGCTGACCGGACCGCCCTTTTTCGAATGCGCGACCGGTGGCCTGCGACGCTGGCCGCTCTCCTCCTTGCGATTGCGCTGCTATCCTTGAAGGGGGATTCGCGCGGCCAGCAGCCAAATGAAGAACCTCCCGTCCGCATCCCCTCATACGTAGCCTGGACGCAAGAAACCTTTGCGCTAGTTAACAGTGGCGACGCCTTTCGCGGTTTGCTCCTTGCCCGGCGTTGTAATCATTGTCACGGCGAAGAAGGATTCAGCGCGCTTCCCGTCTATCCCAACCTGGCGGGCGACGACCGGCTCTCGTTTTGGAAACAAGTGGAAGATTTTCGTTCCGCCAAGCGGACTTCTTCGGTTATGGAGGAGATCGCCAAAGGACTCTCTACGCGAGACGCGGCGGATTTGGCCGCATACTATTCCATGTTACCCACCTCGAGTGATCCGCAGGACAACCGATCCTTTCCCCAAGCTATGCAGGATCCTTCACGTGCCTCAATTGCTATACCCCTGATTCTTTTCGGAGATGGCCAGCGCGGCATACCGCCTTGTCAGTCCTGCCATGGGCCGGTCAGTTACGTGAACGGCGCTCCTCCGCTCGCCCACCAGAATGGAAGTTATTTGCAAGAGCAGCTGGAGCACTTTTCGAGTGGCTATCGAACCAACGATATCAACGTTCGAATGCGAAGCATTGCCCGCCAGCTCACTCCCGAAGAGAAGACTGCAGTTTCGCAATACTATGGCGCCGGATTAGGGCCGGGAGCAAATCCAAGATAGTCGTTACCCGGGTGGGACACGATGCTCTCAACCTCTCGAGATTTTGACCTTATCCTTGGCTCGTCCAATGTAAAGCAGATGCAGGCCGCATAGGATCCCACTCCCCCGAAAACCGCAGAGGGTCGGGCACCGCATTTAGAATTACGTCGAGAAAAAAATCAAAAGCGAGGGTAGGCCAGCCGGACTCATTGGGCACTCGTGGCCCTCGACTCGCCCCTTTTTTATGCACGTCCTATATTCATCAGCTGGCTCAAAACGTGTAATGGCCTGGTCTATATAAGGGGATGTCAAGAACATTTTTCTCCCTCCGCCAGAGGCGCGGGTTTGGTTCGCGACATCCAGCCCCTCTGACCGTAGAAGACGCTCGTGTGGTGTCGTGCCCTGGGTTATTCCATTTCAGCAACTGCATCTTCATTTAGTAGCGACGACGCCAATCAGTTTCGAAACTGAATCAAGCCGTGCGGTTGTACGGTGTCAACCATGGGTCTATCTGAGGCTCGGGGCCTAGTGCTTTTTCGGGTTATCCGAGGGGGCATAGGGGTTACACAGAGACTGGGTGCCACAAGCACCGTGTCGACTACAGGCCTTAGTCATACTCACCCTCGAACCCGAGCGTCTCCAAGAACCGACGGGCCACCACCAAAAAAGATCACCGGAGATGGAAGGGGCTCTTCACCCGAGACGCTCAAGCGGCTTGCGATTTTAGTTTTTCGGCGTCGAAGTTTTCTCCCTTCTTCCACAGAGTCAGCGTAATCGCTGCTATCTTGCGCGCCAGCGTCAGACGCGCCATGGTCGGCTTGATGCCTTTGGCCAGCGCCGCTTGGTAGAAGTCCTGGAAGGGTCCGGGGCGCACGCTGGCCATGGTGGCCGCTGCTTTGAACAGACCTTTCAGATCATGGTTGTGGTCTTTGTTCAGGCCGCGAATGGAAAGCAGTTTCTTGGAACGCCGCACTTGACCTTCGACCATGCGGTATTCCGCACTGATGCGGGTTTCCAAGGCCAGTCCGCTATAAGCCCACAGTTGTCGCTTGGTGCGGAACCGATGCGGAGTCTGGATCAGCGCCACCGCTAGCGCCGATCGAATCGGTCCTAGATAGGGAATCTGTCGCAGCTTGGCAGTGATGGCATGTTTGCGACCCTCCGCCAACAGTTCCCGCCGCGCTTGCTGACGCAAGTGTTGCAACATGTCCAGTTGCTCATAAAGTCGTTCGGCTCGACGCCGCACGCCCGCTTCCCGAATCTTGGCCAGCCACTGAGCTCGATGCCGACGATAGTAGACATCTCTTCCCGCACAGGGAATTGCCCAGCTGCGATACACCGCTTTCAGTCGGTTCATGACTCGCGACAGGTCTTTGACGATGGTCAGATAACTCCGGGACAACTCCCGTAGCATCCGCACGCCGGTCTCGCCATGGTAGACCGATTTGAGTTGATTGCCGCGTAACAACTCGGCCAGCTTGCGGGCATCGATCCGATCACTCTTGTTCCCGTCTTTGAGTAGCGCGTTCTTCCGTGGATTGCACACCACCAGTTTGTCGACGTGAGGGTTGAGCAGATCGTACAGCCAGACGGACCAGGTTCCTTCTTCGAAGGTCACCGACAAAGTTCCGCGCAAGCCGGCAAAGAACTGAAGAATCGTCGCCGCTTCGGTCTCCACAATGGACTCCATCACTAACTTACCCGTGGAATCCATCACCGCGACCACGATGGTTGCTTGATGAACGTCGAGCCCAATATACTTTTCACTGCTCATAGGGTGCTCCTTTCGTAGGTGGTGGTGCGAATAATCACAACCTACTCCAAGAGGGGCGCCCTTTTATAATGCGGTTACATCAACTGACAAAGATGAGGGCCGAACATATTCCGTCCGTTCATTCGGAGTCGATGACCAGGAACGTGAAAATGAATTCGGCGTTTGGCAGGCAACTCGCGAACCCGAGTCACTTAACGCGCGTTTTAGTGCAAAGGGAAATGCAATGACCGCGAATTGGGAGAATGGGTCCAGCAAGTGCGCATGGTTGGTTTCAAACTCATGGCATTGCTCTCACATGTGGCATAGTCGAGGGAAGCATTCACTGCCAACTCGTTGGCTCATTGTTTCTGCAGTCCGGCGACCTGCCACTTTGCAAACTGGTTTGCCGCATAGCGAGCAGCAGCTCCCGGCACGTTCTCGATCTCTTGCAGAGTCTTCGTATCGGGCTCGCCGCTCGCAGCTATATGAAGTCGGTAATATCCACGGCTGTGGAGGAATACGGTTCGGTCCGTGCCCGCATGTTGGGGCGGCACACGGAAGGTGAGGTCAGCAGTGTCGCCTATATTAGGCATCGCCAGGTAGCGATCGTCATTCGCTGCTAATTCTGGCAGCACATTTTTTCCCTGCAGGTCCGTCGCTGTCGCTGGCTCGATCCTTTCAACATTGACAGGGCGGTCTGCGGTGTAGTCCACGGCAAACGAGTTCAGAGCCCAAAAGCCAGCCGGAGGTTGAATGCGAATGCACAATTGATCCCCTTGCACGCGGCTCACATCCAGCAGGACGATTCGGTCCTTCGAGATAAACGGACCTGTGCCCGGCAGAATCCCGCGCACCTCCCAGCCGGTGGGTTCCTCAACGGAGATCTTCAACGCGAAGAGTTGTTCGCGCACTTCCCAGGCGAACAGTGCATCGCGGGCCGACTGGCTTTCGTCCATTGAGGTATACCACGCGCCGACATCGCGCCCCCGAAGTCCGACCATCTTCTTGATCATGTACGAGCCCCAAAGACCGGTCGCAGCGTTGGCCACCAACTTTACCTGGGTCGCACCTGCCGGCTTTGGAAAGGTCATAACAATGTCACTCTGCAACTTACCGTTGGCGTCCGGCACCGCAGGCGGTTCCCAAATCACACGGTCCGTGGCACGGAGCCAGGGAAGGAGATCGTGTCCAGCAGCATCCCGCGCAGATAGTGGGGCCTGCGGCGCTGCCAGAGTATGCAGTTTGCCCCGCACATCTGCGGCCACGCGGGTTTCCGCAGGGTGGTCCACAACCCAAAGCTCGGTTAGGTTCGTGAACTGAGTCTCGTCGACTTCGTTGGTAACCTTCAGCCTGTAGAGACCATCCTGCTCGCGGAGATGTTCCAGTTGCGAAAAGTCGTCCTTCTCCAACCCACGGGAGATCGCTCCGCCGTACGGTTCGGCGTCAAACACATATCGCGAACCGTCCCAGGAGTAAACGAATGGGCAGGATTGCTTCAGGGCTACCGCGATGCCCACGATGAGCGCCAGCGTGCCAACTGTCACTGCCGCGGCCAGGCCGATGGTTCGCCCCTTTTGAAGTTCCCTTGTCTCCACCCAAAACCGTTGTACTTGGTCCAGCGAAACTTCGTAGGGGCTCTTTTTTACCGAGGCGGACAGCGTCCCATTCTTGATGGACGCGCCCGGCGGGTCGAAAGAGACGTCCTCGCCCTTTATGGTTGTGACCCCAACGATCTTTTCGTTTTTGGGCTGCGGCACATCTACGGTCGCCACCTTTTGAACTTTTCGTGAATAGCAGGCAGGACCGACGGAGAGCAGAACAGCGAGAAGCAATGCGATCGTTTGTTTCGGCATTGACCCACCTCTTAAAGAATATGGCTGGCCAACGCAGAACCAAACTCAGTCCTTCGTCGGTGAGTTACTTGTCCCTGAGTTGTTGTGAATCGAGGCGGAGTATACGCTCACCACCCTTCCGCGTCCACTCTCGGGGGCCGTGCCCGCCCCACGCTCCTCCTTACGCGCGAATTGTTGGCGAAATATCGCCTCATTGACCAGCGGTCAAAACGTGTAAAGGCCTGTTATCAATATTTTTGGCCCGCAAATCCACCACCGCCAACTCGGAAGATCTCGCACGAGCCGCTGGGGAAAAGGGGCGTGGTTCAGCCTTTCATGGTGCCGATTGGCCATGCAGGAAGTGCTCGACGACAAATCCGTGAGTGTGGCCACCAGCATCTGTGTACCGCCCGACGATATCACCACCAGGATCGATACTGTTCACGTAAGTCGCGATCGAATCAGGGAAATCAACGGCTATGCAATCGTCGTTACTGACGACTAAACCATGTTGATGTCCGTCTGCGGTGGTCATTTCCCCAGCCATCCGGCCAAGCGAATCTATTCCGCTGAGAAATACACCTCCTGGAGCTCCGGGACAGTCGATCGTCTGAAAGCTCCCGTCGACCAGTAGATACCCATGGACACCGGCAGCATCCACGTAGCCACCGACAATGCGGCCCGCGGCAATCATTGTCGGTTCCTGAAACGTCACGGATGTGCCAGGAAAGATGATCGACGAAAAGGTTCCGTGCTTTAGAAGATAGCCACGGTAATTGATCCCGTTATCGCTTCCAACTCCCACAATGTCACCGTCGGAACCGATCCCGGTAGCGATGGTATTCAAGGAACCCGGGTAGTCGATCGTGCTGAATCGCCCTTGGCTCAGCCGAAAGCCGTGGTTGACCTGACCATCGCTGTAGGCACCCACAATTTCACCACGCGCATTGATCCCCGCTACAGTCGTTGAGGTTGCTCCCGGAACATCAATCGAAGAGAACGCGCCTTTTCGCAAAAGAAATCCATGGAGACTGCCATCGGTATTAAAGTAGCGTCCGACAATTTCTCCTGACGGGGTTATAGCGGCAGCCTCTGTATCAGTGGCGCCCGGCACATCGAAGGACTGGAAAACCGCAGGCGATCCTTGCGCAAAAGCTAAGGCCGACACACAAGTGATTACTGCCAGAGAGAGCAGCGATGAGATAGCTCGCATGACCATCACTGTTGTTTTCCTCATGTTTCGTTCTCCTGGAATTTCAAATCAACTACCGATTCAGCGCTTAGAAGTTTCCTTCCGAGAGGGAATGCCCAGAAACTTGGCACTACTTGGCCCGTTTTTGTGTCATCTCTGGAATTGACTGACCGCACGTGCCTTACTCCTCATCGTGTTTCCCTCCCACGGAACCAACCGCGTCACGTCTTCCAAGACATCAGGCAGCTCGACTGCCATCGCGGAGAACCCACGGAGAAGGGGCTCATTTCTTTGGTATCGGCCCGTCCGAACCGTCCCGGGTTTCTGGGTGATCCAGCTTTACTTAAGTAAAAGGCCAGAAGGAAGATTAGGATTCCGGGCCAGCGGAGACAGGGGAGATGTGCCCAAAACCTGCGAAAGATTATGCTCGGTGGTTGCAGCCTCGTCAATGTGCAAGTTATTGCGGTTGCAAAACGGGGGTTCGCGGACGGCTCAAAGGGATAGTTGACGATAAATCCCCATAACACTCAAAATGCCTCGCGCTGGAGGTTTTGAGCGTTATGGCTGTTAACGGCAACTATCCCACTGCCGCGCCGAAGAGAAGAGAGTTGCAGGATGCGCCGTACCCAACTAGAATTCGCGCGGTAAATCATCCACACAATTTGTTCGCAATGGAGGCGCGGTATGAAAGCAAGAACTGCGTTATTGACGCTGGTCCTGTGTATTCTGGCCGGGGCAGTGTGCTTTGCCAGCGATATGCTGATCGGCACCTGGAAGTTGAACGACGCGAAATCGAAAATCGCTGCTGGGATACCCAAGAACAGCACGGTCGTCTATGAAGCTGCCGGTGACAGCATAAAAGTCACCATTGATGGCAACGCGCCGGACGGGACGCCTACGCACAGTGAATGGACGGGTAAGTTCGACGGTAAAGACTACCCCTCTACCGGGAATCCGAACGAAGACATGCGCTCAGCTAAACAAATTGACGACCGCACCCTTCAAGTAACCTCAAAAAAGGGCGGTAAGGTTGTTCTGACGGCCCATGTTGTGGTCGCAGCCGACGGCAAAACTCGCACGGTCACAGTCAATGGAACCGATGCACAGGGCAAGAAATACAAAAGCACCGCAGTGTACGACAAGCAGTAAAGGGATCATCTCCTCGAATGCTGCCATCGCAGTGAATGCCCTTCCGCTCGCTTCTGAACGGAAGGGCATTTTTAGTCTGCTTGGGGGCTGGCCTACCCTTTAATCAAACCAATCGAGGATGCCCCACCCTCTGCGGTTTTCAGAGGGTGCGACACGATGCTCTCAACCTCTCGAGATTTTGACTGGCCTTGGCGCGTCCAATGTAAAATTGCAGAAAATTATGCCCAATGAAAAGGAGAACCGATGATCCGACCCTTGAGTATCTGCGTGCTCGCATGCTGCGGGATCGTCTTGGCCGCGTCTAATCCTCCACAGAGCACCTCGATGGCGGGCGCCCGGGCAAATGTTTCCAAAGCAACGATCGAGGGCCTGGTTCGGGATGTTGCGTGTCCCATTCAGAACCTCGACAACCATGCGACCAGCCTCAGCCGCAAGTGCGTAGAGGACTGCGTGAAGGGTGGCTCGCCCCTGGTTATTCTCACCCAAGATGGTCAGCTGTATTTTCCTATCTCTGCCAAAATGCCTGACACGGATCAGCGGCAGCAGCTGATGCCGTTCGTCGGCAAATACGTGCGGGCAAGCGGAATTGTGTTTGAGCGAACTGGGACTCATGCAATCGTGATCACGGAAATTAAGGAAATGAAAGAGGTCCACTTGACCATTGATGAGGGATAACTCAAGCAGCACGCTCGCACGAAGTCTGACCTCGCTACGATTGTCGAATCGCCATAACACTCATCATCCTGCGAGAAGGCGAACGAAAAGCGCACGCTTGTGTTAACGCCTGATAGCGACAGTCAACAGTGTGTTAGTTTGAAAGTTGGTGGAGGGCTGGGCAGCGAATGAAGGCATTCGTCGAATCATTCTCCTTTAGCTCGGGAGCCGTTCTGATAGCCATCGTTTCGTCTGTCATTGTTTGGCTATTATGCTCGGTGCTGCCAGCGTCATTGCACAAACTTTGGGTTGTGATCGTGCCCTTCGCTCTCGCGAATTGTCTTTACTGGTCTGCGGCTGGGTTTGACGCCGTAGGGTCTGATTACAACAAGGCGCTCGTTTGGTCCGACTACCGCATGTGGGCGCCCCTATTCATTGTTGTGTGGTTTCTAGCTGGGGCCATCCCGTCAGCCGCAGTGGTGCGTCTATTTTTCGGAAAGCACCGCGTCCGCTAAGGTTTGGACTGAGACGCAGTTCTTCACTTGGCGAAAAGTCCCCATTGCACTCATCCTATGAGAGAGGATGTCAAGAAAAAACACTTCTCCACTCCTCTCCGTGAGGGCTGGATCGGTGCTTGCATCCAGGCCCCTTCTTCTTCGTGGAGAGGATTTTGGTTTTAACGCCTGGAGCGTCACAGAGTACAACAGGGATACGGAGCGCAGTTGCTGGTCTTCCTTGAGTGGTTTCATGCAGCGGTTCCGACACCGTCCGTTGCGAAGCTTCGCAAGCCAACCGTTGGCTTAAGTGCCAACCATCATCCTATGTGAGGCTCGAGGCCTATGGCTTTTTTGGGTTATCCGAGGGGGCATAGGATTGACCCGGAGACTGGGTGCTGATGGCAGCACCCTGAACGCCTAACGAGTGCATGGATACTCTCCCTCGAACCCGAGCATCGCCAGAACCGATGGGTCACCACCGAGGCGTGAAACCTGGAGACCACCTGAGCTCTGTGCCACGCTCAAGCTGCTTGCGGCTTTAGTTGTTCCGCGTCGAAACATTCCTCCTTCTTCCACAGTGTCAAAGCAATGGCTGCGATCTTTCGGGCTAAGGTCAGACGCGCCATGTCGGGCTTCATTCCCTTCGCCAGCAACGCCTCATAGAAGTCGCGCAACGGCCCCACCCCACAGCTGGCTCGAGTCGCGGCGCCCTTGAAGATCTCTTTCATCTCGTGGTTGTGATTCCGATTGAGACCACGAATCTGTTGCGGTTTTTTCGTATGTTGCAGTTGTCCGTGCACGTAGCGATATTGCGCACTGTCGCGGGTCTCAATGCCCAGTCCACTATAGGTCCAGAGTTGCCGTTTGCTACGGAACCGGTGTGGGGTCTGCATTAGCGCGATCAAGCGGGCAGCCCGAATCGGACCGATGCAGGGAATCTGACGTAGTAATTTCGCAGCTTTGTGTTTCCGGCTCTCCGCCAACAGCTCCGGGCGCAGGGTTCGTCGCAATGCCTGCAATCCATCCAACTGTTGGTACAGCAGCTCGGCACGCCGCCGCACCCCCACATGCTCGACCTTGTGTAACCACTCCTCGCGATAACGTGGGGCATAGACCTGAGTACCCGCACAGGGAATGCCCCAACCTCGATAGAGAGCTTTGATCCGGTTCATCACCCGGTTCAGATCTTGGCTGAGGGTCTGATAACTGCGCCCCAACTCGCGTAGCGTCCGCAGTCCGTGTTCTCCGTGGTAGACCGGGCGCAGCATTCCCGTGCGCAACAAGTCGGCCAGCTTGCGCGCATCCACCTTGTCGCTCTTGTTGCCTTCCTTTAACAACGCATTGCGCCGCGGATCGCAGACCAGGACCTGCCCCACCTGGGGTTGCAGCAGATCGTAGAGCCAAGCCGCCCAGGTCCCTTCTTCCCAGGTCACATGCAACTCGCCCCGCAGACCGTGGATAAACTGCAGAATGCTGCTGGCTTGGGTTTCGACAATCGACTCCATGACCAGCTTGCCACTGCTGTTGAGGACAGCGATCACCACCGCTTCCTTGTGCACGTCCATGCCGATATACTTGAGGTCGCGACTCATGCAGTTGCCTCCTTGAAGGAAAGATCATTCGCGCTCAACGGAGTCTTTCCCTCAAGGTAAAGTGTCATTCTTCAGCCGATTTGCCTATCTTCTCCTCTGATTCTTGCCTTCACATCCCCGCGGCATCCTCCACTCAATAGGGCCGCTCTCTCATAATGCATTGACCTCCTGGCGGGGTAGAGTAGCGGCGTGAATCTTACTTTCGTATTGTCCCTGATTCAGGAGCGCAGCTACTTGATCATGCTGGGAAAGTGGTGGCAGGTACTGATCGTTCTGATCGCGCTCATCGTCGTCGCAGTTTGGTTGATCATGAGAGCTTCCCGCCGGAAACCAGTCCTAGCTGTTGCAAAATCCCCATTACGCTCAAAACCCTGCTTTGCCGCTCAAAGCGTGAAATCGCCTGATTACGTAAACTATCCTGGATTCTTGTGGGCAGCGTGATCGGCGCAAACATGGGATTCAAACTCTTTGTCGCGCTGCAACTCGAAGTTGCGCATCATTTCATCGAAAGATTTGCCTTCAGGTGCACCAGAAGGTTTGAATCGCCATCCACATTCGGAGCAACCAAAACCCCGAAAACGCATCAGCTCAATCCATACCAGCTTCCTGCTCATGGCTGCCTCTGTCGCCCCGCCAACGAGTACCAGCATGCTGTCATAGGGATAAAGACCGCAGCAGTCTACATGCGCCAATTTTGATGGTCTGTCGGGTGTCCTACATACTTAAATTTGGTTCCGGCGCACGCCCGGAGTTCCCCCTTGGGGTGTGCTCCAACGACTTGCTCTACCATCCTGATCGCGTTCCACGCCACGTGTCTCTTGCTTGAATGTGCGTTATTGCTCAGACTCGGCTTTCGAATCCGAGGTAACTTCGTGAGCAGTGAGAAAGGAGTCCCCCTATGGCCCCGCACCTTGAAGAGGGAGATTGGAAACCCATCGCAGAACAGGCTAGTAAAGAAATGGACCCGCAGAAGCTGACGATCCTGATTGGGAAGCTTTGCCGCTCGTTAGAGGGTGAGCGCGGAGAGAAGTCTCGGGAAATAAGCCAAGGTCTTTTCTCGGCAATTAGGTGAACACACGATTACCCAAAAGGATGGTCTATGGAGGGCAAACGCAACCGAGTCGTGCAGTCCGGCGAGCGGACGAATACCCAAGGGAAACCAGTCAGCAGCCTCATACTCCTAGCGATTTCCGATAGCGACTACGGCTTACTGCGTCCCCATCTCGAATACGTCAGCTTGCCAAACCATCTAGTCCTTCATGAGCCGGGTGGAAAGCTGGAATTTGCGTATTTCCCGAATCGAGGTTTGATTTCTCTTGTAGTCGTAATGAAAGATGGAAGAACGGCCGAAGCTGGCATAGTTGGAAATGAGGGCTTTACAGGCACACTGGCGGCTGTTGGCCTGAGCAGGAGCCCGCTTCATGCGGTGGTGCAAATCACGGGGGATGGGTTTCGGGTCGAGGTCGGTGCTTTGCAGAACACGTTGGAATCCGCTCCACGCCTGCAACTGACGTTAAGCCGCTATGCCGCAGTCCGGGGTATGCAGGTTGCACAAACAGCGGCGTGTAATCGGCTGCACGATATTGGGCAGCGCCTTGCACGGTGGTTGCTAATGACTCAGGATAGAGTGCATTCAGGGTCGCTGCCCATCACTCATGATTTTCTCGCAACGATGTTAGGGACAGATCGACCGAGCGTGAGCGAGGCAGCTGGTGTTTTGCAGAAGAAGAAGCTCATCGCCTATACCCGTGGCGCAGTGAAGATCGTGAATCGCAAGAAACTTGAAAAGTCCGCCTGCGAATGCTATGGGGTTATCCAACAGTACGATGGCGAGCTTGGCTTGAAATAAACCGCAAGTGAAGACTGGCCTGTGTTTCATTGGCGCCGCCAATACGTTGTTGTCGTAATATCGCCATATCGCTCAAGATGCCGGACGGGCGTCTCACAAGATGTACGGCACTAGGGCCGCGGTCTGATGGACATACGTGGCATACGTCTCCCCAAATTGGGAACGCATCCACTCCTCCTCCATGCGGAGCTTAGCCCACAACACGAGGAATATCAGGACGAAACCGATGACCCCGCGCACCTGCGAGAGCGCAATCGCGGTGCCAAGAAATCCGGTCAGAATGCCGGTGTAGATGGGGTGACGGACCAGGGCATAGGGGCCGGTCGTAATCAACTCGTGGCCCTGCTTGATGGTTACGGCGTTGCTCCAGTTGCGGCCGAGGTGCCGCCGCGCCCAGACGGCGAATAGAAGGCCGCCGACGGCAACAGCAGCTCCAATCCAGAAGGGCCACAGGCCCGCCGGCCAGAGCTGGCGGTAGAGCCAAGGCAGCGGGATGCGAGGTATCGAGAGCAGGACGATCACGATCAGGAAGGTGAGGGCCCGCAGGATGGGCCAGGCGTTCGGCTCAAGGCGCTGGGAAGTTTTGGTATCTGCCGCCTTGATCCGCCAATAGAGAATAAAGGCGATCCACACGACGGGAAAGAAAGATTCATAGAACCAGAGCATTCAGGACCTCCAGGCATTGTAGTTGTTTTGAAATTCTTTGTGGTGTTTACGAGGGCGAGCAAGGGGGAGTTCCATGGCGAACGACGCTTTGCCGCGAACCGAGGGCAGAGCAAACAGCACGAACGCGACTTCCAGATGATTGGCGAAAAATCCCCATTTCACTCAAAATGGCACTTTGCCGCTCAAAGCGTGTAATCGCCTGATAGCGACAGTTGAGAACCTCAGTAGTGGAAAACCGATCCGATCAGCAGTAGATTGAGGAAGAGTGGTCGATGACTCCCATCGCTACACGTTGGCAGCCTGCAAAGCCCCTTCCTGGCCCAGCCATAGTCTGAGATTTGTCCCCCGAAATCCTCCAAGCAAGGATCACTCGTGAGCGGTGAAATACCTTGCTTTTCTGGGTGATCGAGCACATAATCTGCGTCCTTGGGGTCCTGGCTTTGAAACCGGGCGGGGGGATTGGGTCGATGCGCCTCGGAACAATCCAAACACTTCACAAAAAGTTTTGGCAATGGATGAAAAATCAGATCGCCCAAGAAGTGCCAGCGTCGGACGGATTGTGCGAATACGACTGCCGTAAGCAACAGTGTACCGAAGAAGAATGGGCGACCTGCGAGCGGCGAATCGGGAGGGCTGCAGGAGAATTGTGGCCTGAGACAAAGCCCGCGCCGATTCCGCCACAATTCCCAGAGGTTGTAGATTATCGCTCCATTCGTGTCTCACAATCAGAAAAGGAACAGGCGCTGGCCCAGCTGAAGTGCGCGCATTGTCAGTCTGTTTTCAATTGCGAGGGGCTGGCTCAGGCGGTTCTCACTGAACTGCGCCGCTGTCGTATTGAGTCACGAAGTGTGGGTGGGGGTGATTCCGAGGTGACCGATCCTGAGTTGACTGAGGCAGTGCGACGAGGGATCGACTGTTTTCTGCGCGACTCGTTTGGCTCTGATGAGAACAGTGAATCGTGCCCGCCTGCGGCGTAACCGAATTACGAATCGACTTCATTGTCGAGCCGATGAGTGTCGAATCGCTTGGTGTAATATCCCGTGGCTGTTGAAAAAGTCCTATTTGCTCCCAAACAGCCAAAATTTGGGGATGCAAAATGTCTAGAAAATTGAGAACGTCGTTTGTAGGGCATCCTAGCGCAATTTTATTTTTGCGAATTTTGGGCGAAGGAGTTTTTCAACAGCCACTCCCCATTACACTCATCTTCCCTCGATTTGAACAGGCGCGAGTGGCGGTCCACTGAAAGCGTGAGCACCGGAGTGTCATTAAGATGCTGAACTTCGGCTACTTGCGACTTTTCTCGTGTAGGAGTGCGATGTGTACAGATGCGGTCTCCGTACAAGAACCTCATGCTGTGGCTACTTGGTGCGACGATTGCCGCCGCCTTCTTTTATGCGTTCGACACATACGCACCAAATTTTGCAAAAACTATCGTTCTGCTGGTTGCCGTTGCGGTCATTTGGAATGATCGTCCCTTCCCGAAAACGCTCCTTTTCTGGCTTCCCGCTGTTCTCGGTCTCTTTTGTGCTGTCGTGTGGAAAATAACTGGCGAGCCTGTTTGGGAAAGACTCTGCTTCGTATGTATAAGCGTGAGAGCTATCTATCGACTCATTGATCGAGTTGCCGGGTCGCCCGCCTAGTTGCTTGGCGGTAAATCCCCATTACGCTTATTGACCGCCGTCGTAATTACACCAGCAACCGGTTGGCCCCGGAAAATGTGCGGGGCCCCAGTTCTGACCAGCAGAGGAGCCCAGCTAATTGTGATGAAAATCACTGACAGCGGGGTGGAAAACGCTTGCAATAGTTAGAGGAGGAATCAAAACTGAATACCTCCCGAATTGAGCCCGGTCCCGCCAGATGCGAGCGTCGCATCATTTAGCCGCCGCTCGGCGGTGAAGGGGCCGGGCTTCTAGTTCTCGAGCAAGTTCCTCCGAACCCCAAGGAAGTGGGAAAGCCGCCTGCACTTGGGTTGGAATCGGCCCGAGGTGGCTTATGACGCTGACTGTCGTGGCGGTGATCTTCGGAGTTTTCGCAATTGGTCTGATCGTCCTCCTGATCTACAAGAGCACACTCACCATGCACAGGGATGATCAGTTGTTTCTGGATGACGCGAGTTCGCACATGCACGAGGAGCAGACGGAACTGTTGGCGAAGGTCAACCGGCTTATCGTCCCGGTGCGCGTGTTCAGCATCGGCTCTGGGATATTTCTGCTGGTGCTCGTGGCGATGTTGATCTACCGGCAGCTGAACGCAGTACAGTAGTGTCGCAAGCGGGGGACTTGTGCCATCCGGCCAACAAGCTCGCTCAGTGCAAGGCGAGGCGGAACCTAGCCCGTAATTTGACGAAACATCCCCATTTCACTCACTGACCCTGCGCCGAGTGGATTCTGAGAGCAAGCGTGTTTACGCTACCGAGCCGCGTCGTGATAAGGTGTCCGGCAGCAAATTTCTTTCAACCGCGAGACGACCATGCATAGACGCGGATTCCTCGGCATGACGGCGGGCGCTGCTTCAGCGCTGACACTACAACTCTGGTCGCGCGCCAAAGAGGACTCGAAGCCCCCTACGGCCTACCCCGATCCTGCCGTCGAGATCGTCGATCCGCGCTTCGCTAAATACGTAGTCATCAATGCCGCCGTTGAGCGCCTTTATACAGGCACACGCTGGGCCGAAGGCCCGGTCTGGGTTGCCGACGGACGATACCTTCTCTTCAGCGACATCCCCAATAACCGCATGCTGCGCTGGCTCGAAGACACTGGCGAGGTAAGCGTGTTCCGAAACCCGTCAAACTACAGCAACGGCAACTCTCGCGACCGGCAGGGACGCCTGCTGACGTGCGAACACGATTCGCGCCGTCTCACCCGGACGGAGCACGACGGCACCATCACCGTGCTCGTGGATCACTTCCAGGGGAAACCGCTCAATGCGCCCAACGATCTTGCCGTTCATTCCGATGGCGCCATTTGGTTCACCGATCCTGGCTATGGGATCATGTCGAACTATGAGGGACACAAAGCCAAGTTTGAGTTGCCCGCCAACGTCTATCGCCTCGACCCGGAAGCCCGCGAAGCCACCGTCGTCGTGGGCGACCTAATCAAGCCCAACGGCCTTTGCTTCTCGCCCGACGAAAAAAAACTCTACATCGTTGACACTGGTCCAACCGAACGAGGGGTTCCTCATCCCATACGCGTCTACGACGTGGACGACGGTAAGCGGCTAAAGAACGGACGCCTATTTGTAGATATGTCTCCGGGATCGTCCGACGGTATTCGATGCGATGTCGACGGCAACGTCTGGAGCGCCGCAGGATGGGGACCCGACGGCTTCAACGGCGTCCACGTCTTCGCGCCCGACGGTACGCGCATTGGCAAGATTCACTTGCCGGAAACCTGCGCGAACCTTTGCTTCGGAGGTGCCAAGAAGGACCGGCTTTTCATGGCCGCCAGCCAATCGCTCTATGCAATTTATGTCAACACGGAGGGCGCACAGAGGCCGTAGGACCAAAAACCGAGAGGAGCGGACCAGACCTGTCAAGTTGGCGAAAAATCCCCATTGCACTCAAAATCCCCCCGCCAGGGCTAGCGAGCTTGTTCGCGGCCTCGATTGCGAACGCCGGGCGTGGCGTTGCCGAACCGTCAGAGACTAGTGGGAGGAAACGGGTGAAGACCAGTGAGCGTCGCGGAACTGCCAGTGTCCCTCGCGATACTCTGCAAGTCCGGTAAAGTATCCCGTTTCGGTAACGCTGTGCCCGGCGGTATCGACTTGAATCTCGCGCCACGAGACCGCGACCACGGCGAACTCGTTGGTGAGTGGATCGACGCGCAAATCATCTCCCCACTTCAATTCAATGTGACGGATGGTTTGGGCGAACTTGCGAGTACCTTCCTGTGCGGCGGCAGTATTCGGGAATGCCATCTGGCCGTTGACGGCCATAAAGAATGCGGGACTCGCATCGAAATACTTGATCCAAGCCATGGGGCCATCCTGAGCGACAGAATGGGAGACGGTTTGCATGAACGCGCGCACGGCTTGGTCGACCGAGGCAGCTCCGTCCAGGGTCGCGGAGTGGGAATGGCTCGCGCCAGCTCCAGAAGGAACGCAGGCTGCTGCCAACGTGATCGCCAGCAGCAGAGAACGGATTCGCAACTTGCGCGAAAGGAACAGAACAGGAAGAACGCAAGTCGAAGACGACATAGAAAACCCCCATCGACCGACCGCCCGAATAGCGAGGTATAACAAAGGGAATCTAGTGCGTCAATTGGCGAAAAATCCCCATATCACTCATTGACCGAATGGCTAAACTCGCGCGACGTCCTATATCCTCCTCGCGTCTTTTTCCACACCTTTGCACAAAAATAATTCCTCCGCATGTGACGGAAAACCTTGACCGAGGATATAGAAGGTTCACAATTAACTCGTGCACCTCACTCTCAATTTCTCCTCGCGTGCCAGACCAACGGCCGAGCACTCTGTGACGATCATCAACACCGCGACCAGCCATCTTCCCTGCAAAGCTCCGAAAGTCAACCCTAACTCCTTATTTTGCAAGATTTTACCCCTAACTTCTTTAACTCCAAGATTTTACCAGGAAAGCCCCGGTACCCCGCCCGTAACATCAATCACATCAAGAATTTACCGAAAGCGCGAAAAAAAAAGAGAGGTCATACCACTCCTCTTCCCAGCTCCAAACTCTGCCCCGCCCCCTGCTAGAATTTGACCAACGGACCCTGCATGCTGCCCAAGAGTTTGCGCCCGCTCCTGCCCTACCTGAAACGCTATCGCTGGAGCTACGCCCTCGGCACGCTCTGCGTCTTCCTCACCAACGGCATCTGGATCCTGTTTCCGCTCGTCCTCGGCAAGGCCGCCGACGATCTCCACGAAGGCGTCACCCGGCACAAACTCCTGGTCTACGCCGGCATGTTGCTCGCCATCGCCGTCACCAAGGGAATCTTCCAGTTCCTCACGCGCTGGATCGTGATCGGCATCTCGCGCGACGTGGAGTTCGATCTGCGCAACGATCTGTTCGCGCACCTCGAAGTTCTCTCCTACTCCTACTACCAGCGCCATCGCACCGGCGACATTATGGCGCGCGCCACTAACGACCTCAACGCCGTCCGCATGCTGCTCGGCCCCGCCATCATGTACTCCGCCAATACGATCGTCTACACGGCGGGCGCGCTCGCCTTCATGATCTCGATCAGTCCCTGGCTCACGCTTTACACCTTCCTGCCGCTCCCGGCCGTGAGCATCGTGATCCAAACCTTCGGACGCCGCATTCACGAGCGCTTCGAACGCATTCAGGCCATGTTCTCCGACATCTCCGCCCGCGCGCAGGAGAACTTTTCCGGCGCCCGCCTCATCCGCGCCTACGTGCAGGAAGAGGCCGAGATTCGCGCCTTCGAAGCCGAAAACCAGGAATACATTCGCCGCAGCCTGAAGTTGGTTCGCCTCATGGGCATGCTCTGGCCCACGCTCGAACTCATGCTGGGCTGCGCCGTCGTGCTGGTGCTGTGGCTTGGCGGGCGCGAAGTCATCCACGGACTGTCGCACGTAACCCTGGTTTCGAATCTCGGGAATTCTCATCCCGCAATTACGACTACTCTGTCTCTCTCGGGATCGATGACCGTAGGGCAGTTCGTCTCCTTCAGCACTTATATGATGCAACTCACCTGGCCCGTCATCGCCCTCGGTTGGGTCATCAACATCTTCCAGCGCGGAACCGCGTCGTTGATCCGCATCAACGAGATCATGCAAGAGCAGCCCGAAATTCAGGATGCGCCTGGCGCGCCAAGTCGCGTGCCAGATCGCGAGAACGACCGTGAGATCGCCGGCGAGATCGAGTTCCGCGGCCTCAACTTTTCCTACGAGGGTAAGCAGGTTCTGCATAACCTGAACCTGTGCGTGCCCGCGGGCACCAGTCTCGCCATCGTCGGCCCGACAGGTTCCGGTAAGACCACGCTCGTCAGCTTGATTCCGCGCATCTACGACGCCGATCCCGGCATGGTTCTGATCGATGGACGCCCTATTCGTGAATACCCGCTCGCGACCCTGCGCAAAAATATCGGATTCGTGCCGCAGGAAACTTTTCTATTCAGCGACCGCATCCGCGAGAACATTGCCTTCGGCGTGGACTCTGCCACCGACCGCGACATTCACAATGCGGCCGAGGCAGCCAACATCGCAACCGACATCGAGAGCTTTCCAGAAGGTTACGAGACCATGGTCGGAGAGCGCGGCATTACCCTCTCCGGAGGACAGAAGCAGCGCACGGCCATTGCTCGCGCTCTCATCCGCAATCCCAAGATCCTGATTCTCGACGACGCGCTCTCCAGCGTCGACACCCACACTGAAGACAAGATTCTCAACCACCTGCGCGACGTGATGCGCGGCCGCACCACCATCTTCATCTCGCATCGTGTCTCCACCGTTCGCAATGCCGACCGCATCGCCGTGTTGCACCGCGGACGCATCGTCGAACTCGGCACCCACGACGAACTCCTGGCCTTGAACGGCTACTACAGCGACCTGTATAACAAGCAATTGCTGGAAGAAGAACTGGAAGAAGTTTGATGCCTGTTTCTTCGCCGGCATCGGACGCTATAGTCTGTGGGGCAACGATGCTGCGGGTTAACACTGAGGAGATTCTCGATTCCGATGCTTGCCCTCTTGTCGAGGTCGAAACTTCGCTTCGGGACATATGCCGCATTAACCGCTGGTTTGGCGGAGTCGCCACCACGCGCAAGCTGATCGAGCGCGTCGCGCACGCCACCGGAGTCAAAAGGTTTTCCGTGCTCGAAGTTGCCGCCGGATTTGGCGAAGTTTCGAAGACCGCAGGCCGCCAGCTCGAACACAAGGGAATCTCGCTGGACGTGACCGACCTCGACCGCGTTTCCACTCACCTGGTCCGCGGCAACCGCGCCGTGGTTGCAGACGCGCTCGCGCTTCCCTTCCACGACAACAGTTTCGACCTAATCAGCTGCAGCCTGTTCGCGCATCACCTGGAGCCCGCCGAACTCGCGCACTTTACCGGCGAGGCGTTGCGCGTGAGCCGCTGCGCAGTCTTGATCAACGATCTGGTTCGCCATCCCATGCATCTGGCACTTGTTTACGCGGGCTTTGCCGTGATGCGGAGTTATGTGTCGCGAGCGGATGGCTTGGCGTCCGTGCGACGAGCCTACGTTCCGCACGAGATGCGGCAGATTCTGTTGTCGGCAGCAGAGCCTCCGGCGCGTGTCGACATCTCACGCCACTTCCTGTTTCGCATGGGAGTGATTGCGTGGAAGAACAGCAATTGTTGATTGATGATTGTTGATTGAAAACCGCTTGGAATCTCAGTCCTTTAATCAGCAATCAAAAATCATCAATCAACAATTGGCCTCAGCGAACGACCAGCACTTCCCTGACGTTATCGCGTGCGAGGAAGAATTTGATGGAGGCGAAGTCGCGGAAGAGAGTTTCAATGTGGCGGTTGTTGAAGACACGCTGCAGGCGGAATCCCTCGCCAATCGCGGTATGCACCGCTCCGGTGGTACCGCGCCGAGTCTCGCGGCGCAGTACGATAGGCTGCATTTCCAGAGTATCTTTTCCTACGATGTGAAAGCGGTAGCAGGGCGAATCCGGGCCCGCATCCTTGGTGTGGAAGAATGCAAGCATCATGCCGCCGGGTTTCAGCACAGACCACAGGCGTCCCATGACCGGACGCACCAGGCTTTCGTCCAGATAGTCGGGCAGATTCCAGCAGAGCACAATGTCGAAGTGCGCCGCCGGATAAACCAGGTTGTCGGCAAGGAATCGGCGGCTGTCAAGGATGAGGTTTCCCTGTTCATCCTTCGTCATCAGATTCGGATCGGTGGAAGCCACCAAAAGATCTTCGCTGTAAATCTTGTGGCTGCGCTCGGTGAAGAAACGGATGTTCGACGCCGAGGTGGAACCCAGATCGAGAACGCACAGCGGAGTGTCTGCCTCCCAAGAACGGGCGAGCTCGCCGAGACTGCTGGAACGGCGGGTCAGCTTTTGGGTGGCGTGTGAGGTGGTCGCCTCTGCCCCGCCCGAAGAGCCGCGAAAGAGCTTCATGAAATTATGTGTGACTGATGCCATCAGAATGGTGCGACGCGGAGCGCCAGGCGCCGCTGCCCCAAGATTTTAAATCGACCGCTAAAACCAACACTTTATCTCACCCCGCCAGCGCAGGGCAGTTACTTTCCTGCCGCCTTCTCCGCTCTGCCCTGAATATCAATCTTACCCTTCAGATAGGCGCCTTCCTCAATCGAAATCCTCTGGGTTGAGATATCACCAGTAAGCACGGCGGATTTGCGCAATTCCACGCGGTCGCTGGCCTGCACATTGCCTTCGAGTTTGCCTTGCACCACTACGATCTTAGCCTCCACTGAGGCCTTGATCTGGCCGTTGGGACCGACCGTCAAACTATTGCCTTTGAGCGAGATGCTGCCCTCGACCTGACCATCAACGTAAAGGTCTTCGCTGCCGGACAATTCGCCCTTGATGACTACGGACTTGCCAATCTGCGCCAAATCTGCCGACAACGGAGCACTCATGGATCTTCTCCTTAGGAAACGGGATGCTGCATTGTTAAGCTCAAGCTAACTGGAAGCAAAGTATTGGAACGCCACGCCACGTCTCTCGACTATACCCAACAAGCGAGGGTGCGGCAAGCGAGGTACTTCGGTAACACTAGGAAATAAAGGCTTAGGTAGTATGCAGAGATTACCCGCTGCAACCCAGGCAACCGATTGTTACACTAACCGTAGCATGAGATGCGTGAACCAAACTCGGAAGATAACGGCTCCGAAATTGCGCGCCGGTTTCGTGCTCACGGCGGTTTTGAGCTTGGCCATACCGGCAATCGGGGCTCAAGAATCGACGGTCCCCGCCACGCCGGCAGGAGAACTGGTGCGCCTTACCGTGGCGAATGAGGTAGCCGCGGCGAATCATCCTGATGTGCATCATATGTTCCGGTCCCGCCGGCAAACGCCAAAAGGATGTCAGACTCGCATCTATGTCGAGACCAACCAGGCCTTGGCCGCTATGCTCATCGCCGTCAATGATCAGCCGCTGACCGCGCAGCAGCAGCAGGCGGAGAACGATCATCTTGCCTGGCTGATGAATAATCCGGAGCAACTTCGCAAGAAGGCCGCTCGCGAAAAAGAAGACGAGGACCGCAGCCTTCGCATCGTGAAAGCGTTGCCCGAGGCGTTTACTTATGAGTACGAGGGGACGGCAGAGAGTGCGCCAGGATTAGGAGAGGCGAGCGATCCGTTGGTGAAACTGAGATTCAAACCGAACGCCGCTTACACTCCACCGACCCATGTCGAGCAGGTTCTAAAAGGGATGCGGGGCGAATTGCTGATCGATTCGAAAACCAAGCGCCTGGCGCTCATCGACGGCACACTCTTTCAGGATGTCACTTTCGGGTGGGGGATTCTTGGACGGCTCAACAAGGGCGGTCACTTCGTGGTTCAGCAAGGGGACTTGGGCCTGGGCGATGGCGCGTGGGGCATCACCAAGATGCAACTGAATCTCAGCGGGAAGATATTGATGTTCAAAAGTCTCAGCTTTGTGTCGGACGAAGTGCTGAGCGACTTTAGCCGCTTGCCCGATAAGCTTACTTTTGCGCAGGGCGTGCAGATCCTGAAGACAGAAGAGGAGAGACTCGCGCACAGTAATCAGGTCCAGGGCCCTAACGAAGCCAAGACGGATCCAAGCAACTGATCGTGAGTCTTGCGCAAAAAGAATCGGTTGGCACTCTCGCCGGAATCGGTTAGACATTCATCCTCGCAGGGTTTCCTTTCTCACCGTCAGCTTCTCGATCAAATCCGATTTGACCCGGTAGCCGGTGCCGGGCTGATCGCTGATGGCGATCATGCCCTGAGGAGAGACCTGCACCTCTGGATCGATGATGTCTTCCGTCCAATAGCGCTTGGAGGCGGAGACGTCACCTGGCAGGCTGAAGTTTTCCCTGGTGGAGAGAGCTATATTGTGGGCGCGTCCGATGCCGGTTTCGAGCATTCCGCCGCACCAGACAGGAATTTTGTGGGCTTCGCAGACATCGTGGATTTTGAGAGCTTCGGAGAAGCCTCCAACGCGGCCAACTTTGATGTTGATGATGCGGCAGGCTCCGGCTTCAACGGCGAAGGCTGCGCTTCGCGCGTGAACGATGGATTCGTCGAGGCAGATCGCGGTGCGCAGTTCTTTCTGCAGCCGGGCATGGTAGTAGATCTCGTCGTTCCATAGCGGCTGCTCGATCATGAGAAGGTTGAACTGATCGAAGCTTCGCAGATGTTCGACCTGGTCGAGGGTGTACGCGGAGTTGGCGTCGCAACTTAACGTGATGTCGGCCCAGCGCGAGCGAATGCGTTCGAGCACATTCACATCCCAGCCGGGCTTGACTTTGACTTTGATGCGCCGGTATCCGGCGGCAAGTTCGGTTTGGATTTTCTCCAGCAGTTGCTCAACCGAATCCTGGATGCCAATCGAAACACCACAGGGAATCTCGCGGCGTGTGCCGCCCAGCAATTTCCATAGGGGCTGCTGCTTCTGCGCGGCTTCGGCGTCCCACAGCGCGTTTTCGAGCGCCGCTTTGGCCATGCGGTGGTCGCGAACTTTGGCATAAAGAGCCGGACAGTCGCGGCCGGAGTTGATCTGCTTGCCGAGAAGCGCGGGGATCAGATACTTGGTCAGCGTCGGCCAGGCGGTTTCGATCCATTCGCTGCTGTAAAAGGGGTCTTCTCCGGCGACGCATTCGCCCCAGCCATCGACTCCGTCGCAGTGGACGGTGACCAGCAGAATGCGGCGGCTGTAGGTTCGGCCAAAGCTCGTCTCGAAAAAGTGGACGAGCGGCATGTGGATTTCGCGGAGTGTGATGGCTTCAATTTTCATGGGACAAGGTTTCAAAGAGTCAAAGTTTCAAGGTTTCAAACTCATGGTTTCAAGGTTTCCAATGTTTCAAATTCGAGGTTTCAAGGTTTCAACGTTTCGCGAACTGGGGGCGGGCCAAAAGCTCTTAGATCCAAACCTTGCAACTTTCAAACTTTGAAACATTGAAACCTATTCCGACGCGTACGACCAGTGTTCATCCCAGTGTCCGAGTAGGAACTTGCCGTTGCCTTGGGCGTCGCGTTCGTAGCCGAGCACCGCGAGGCCGTCGGCGAAAGAGCGCAAAAACTTTTCCCGATTGCGCTCCTGCACCTGCTGGGCACGACTTCGGGTTTCGGGCGCGGCTTTCCAGTTATAGATCTGCGCTGGGACGTCGATGCTCGACTCGGCAACTGCGGCCGGCTTTTCCCCGGTGGCCAGCAGCGTTTCCACTCGCTTCGACTTCAGCCACCATTCCGCGATGAGACGATCGCTGGGCAGACCTCCCTGTAGCGGGGACGAGGTGATGCCGTACTGGTTGATGTTATAGCGGCGGACGATGGCGCCGAGTTTTTCGATATTGAGATAGGCGTTCTTGATTTCCAGCGGATCGAAGGTCCATTCGATGAGTTCAATGCCGCGGGCGAGCGCGTCCTCGCGCTGCATCAACTTGAGGCGGCGGCCGAGACCGCTGTTGCGATGGTCTTTGCGGACGGCCAGCATGTGGGAGTGCAGGTAGACGTGGCCGGTGCGCGTGCCGGGAACGGAGAGCGCGAAGCCGACCATCACGTCGCCATCGAACGCGCCCATCACCTGGCCTCCGACTTTGTCGGCGACTACGAACATGCGCAGCGGAACCAGTTCCGCGTCGCTGAAATTCCAAACTTCTTTTTGCAAGGCGACGGCTGCACGGAAGTCTTCGATGCCATGGCAGCGTCGAAGGACGATGGACTCGGCGGTCACGCTGGCTTTTCCTCGCGCTTGGCTTGCTGCCACAGAGATTCCAGTTCCTCCATTGAAGCCTGGTCGGCGCTGCGGTTCGATTCGTGGAGGCGGGCTTCCATCCACTGAAAGCGGCGCTTGAACTTACGGTTGGTTTTGCGCAGCGCGGATTCTGGATCGACCGAAAGGTAGCGCGCGATATTGACCAGCACGAAAAACAGGTCGCCGATCTCTTCTTCAAGTCGCGCTTGAAGAGTTTCGGGGACATGAATGCGTCCAGATCCTGCGACGCCACGGCCCTGGGGACGAGGTCCCGGCGGAGGAAAATCTTTAAGCTCCTCTCGAAGTTCTGCGGCCTCTTCATTCAGCTTGTCGAATAGGCCTTCGACGTTGGGCCAATCGAATCCGGCTTGCGCGGCGCGCGAACTCAGTTTGTGAGCTTCGAATAAAGAGGGCATGGCGGATGAAACTCCGGCGAGGATGGAGTGACTCTCGTCTTTCTTCGGCGAAGCATTCCCTTTTGCACCAGCGTTTTGCCGCTGCTTTCTCTCTTCTATCTTGAGCGCTTCCCAGTTGCGCTTGACGTCGGCGGAAGTGTCGGCCTTCACGTTTCCGAAGACATGCGGATGGCGGTTGATGAGCTTGCCGGAAAGACGGTCGAGGACATCGTCAATGGAAAACGAGGACTGTTCTTTCGCCATCTCGGCGTAGAAGAGCACCTGCAGTAAGAGGTCGCCGAGTTCGCCGGCGAGTTCGGGCCAGTCGCGATTGTCGATGGCTTCGAGGACTTCGTAAGTTTCTTCCAGAGTGTAGGGCTTGATGGAATCGAACGTCTGTTCGCGGTCCCAAGGACAGCCGCCCGGCGCGCGCAGGCGCTCCATGATGGCAACCGCGCGCTCGAAACGTTCTCCTGTCGTGGACATTCCGGCAACCAATGTAAATGACGGTGAAGGTGGGAAGCAATGTAGCGAAAGAGTAGCGCCGGCAACTTGCCGGCTGTTGCGAGGGCAGCTTGCCCTCGCATGCGTCGGCTCGCCGCAATGCGCGGGCGGGACGCCCGCACGACAGCCGCCGGGACGGCGCTACTTGGCTGCGCTATTGCGCCAACCGCGTCCTATGGGATGGCATCCTAGCTTTACCGAACGTCTTTCCGCTCATTTCACTCAGCAGGCAAACAGGTCAAGGCAAACCGTTTGTACGCAAATAATTATCCAAACCAAAAATCATTAAGGAGAAAAGAAAATGGCGACTGGTATTCTTCAAGGAAAGAAAGTAGCGATTCTCGTAACCGACGGTTTCGAACAAGTGGAACTGCTGGAGCCGAGAAAGGCGCTCGACGAAGCGGGCGCGACCACAAAAGTAGTCTCTCCGGCGGGCAAGAAAGTCAAAGGATGGAACCACAAGGAGTGGGGCAACGAAGTTCCGGTTGATGTTGCGCTCGACTCGGCGAAGGCGGAAGAATTCGACGCGCTGCTGCTGCCCGGCGGAGTGATGAATCCTGACAATCTGCGTGTGGATCCGAAAGCGGTTGCGTTTGTGAAGCACTTTACGGACGGCGGTAAGCCGGTAGCAGCAATCTGTCACGGCCCCTGGACGCTAGTGGAAGCGAACGCGGTACGCGGGCACACGATGACTTCCTGGCCTTCGCTGAAGACGGATCTCAAAAATGCGGGCGCGAACTGGGTGGACAAGGAAGTCGTCAATGATCATGGCCTGGTAACCAGCCGCAAGCCGGATGATATTCCAGCGTTCAATCAGGAGATGATTCGCCTGTTTGGCGAAGGACGCGCTCAGACGGGATCGCTGCGCAAAACGGCGTAGAAGGCTATTCTTTCCACGAACGCGATTTGGGATCACCCGGTCGGGCATCGGCCGGGTGAACTTCCAGTGAACCCTGGCGAGAGGTTACTTCGGGCACCATCCGCAGAAGGTTGCGCAGGGAATCCGGTCCCCCAGCCCTGTGGACTATCGTGACCTTCATTTTCTTGACCGAAGAGCGCAGAATTAGAACAGGTTAAGCGTGTCTGCGCCCGTTGCAGCACTTTCCGAGAGCCTTCTCGACGTTCTTGCATCTGATTTACATACATGAGTTTAGCGATTAAACCTCGACCTAGCGTGGATGGCCAGCATTTCCACGTGGTGGTGATTGGCGGCGGCATTAATGGCGTGGCCGTGGCGCGGGAGTGCGCCCGTGCGGGCAAACGGACGCTGCTGGTCGAGCAAAACGATTTTGCCGCAGGCGTAACCAGCCGGGCGACGCGAATTATTCACGGAGGCCTGCGATATCTGGAGCACGGAGAGGTTGGGCTGGTACGGGAGTCGGTGCGCGAGCGCGAACGACTGTTGGGCGAGCGTCCACACCTGGTCCATCCTGTGCATTTTCTGTTTCTACTGAACGAGCAGAGCCAGCGCAGCGCCCTGAAAGTGAGAGTTGGGTTATGGCTCTACCAGCGGTTCTCGGGAAGGAAGTCCGGGCCGCTGAGCGAAATGGAATTGAAGCGAGTGGAGCGAGCGCTCGACGCCGGGCACCAGTGGTCGATCTTCAACTATGAGGACGCGCAGTGCGAGTTTCCCGAGCGCCTGGTCGCCGAATGGATGCTGGAGGCGGCCGAGGCGGGTGCGGTGGTTCGTAATCATTGCGAAGTGCTGGCTGTAGATGTAGCGCAGGGGCGGGCGCGCGGCGTGCTGCTGCGGGATCGCATCACGGGAAAAGACGCGCGCGTGGATGCGGGCTGGATCCTGAACTGCAGCGGACCTTGGGCAGACCGCATTTGCCAGCGTTCCGCCGTTCGTACCAGCAAGCCGATGTTGGGCGGGGTGCGCGGCTCGCACATTGTTCTGCCTCGCTTTTCGGGGGCGCCCAGCGTGGCGCTTTACACCGAAGCTGCGGACGGCCGTCCGATTTTCGTTTTGCCCTGGAATGAGCAGGTGCTGGTGGGTACGACCGAAGTTCCAGACGGTGGCGACCCGGGCCGGACGGCGCCCTCCAACGAGGAAATCGAATACCTGTTGCTGAGCGTTGCGAAATTATTTCCGAAGGCGAAGATCGCGGCACAGGACATCAAGTATGCGTTCGCCGGAGTGCGTCCTCTGCCGAACTCGCCTGGGAACAAGGCGTCGGCGGTGACGCGGCGTCATTTCCTGCATGACCACACGGCGGAGGGGGCGGCGCGGCTCATCTCGGTGATTGGCGGGAAATTGACCACTGCGGCTTCGCTGGCGCGGGAATGCGCGCGCAAGATTGGCATTCCCGTCCCGGAGCCAACCATGGTGGCGATGGGTCCCTCGGGCTCACTCGATCCCATGCTCGACCAGGAAGTTCTGGAAATTGCTCGGGCGGGCGCGGTGAGCGAAGAGACGGCTCGCGGCATCATGGAGTGGCATGGGCAGCGTGCCATGGACATTGCCCGCATGGCGCTGGTGAGCGCGGAATTGCGCGCGCCGGTATGTCCGCATAGCTCGCACATCGTCGCCGAAGTGGTGGAGGCTTATCGCAACGAATACGCGGTCACGCTGGGCGACGTCCTGCTGCGGCGCGTGCCGGTGGCGTTGGGCGCGTGCTGGTCGGAATCCTGCAGCCGCGAGGCGGCACTGCGCATTGGCGCGGTTTTGGGCTGGAACGAGCAGGACTTGGGATCGAACCTGGAAGCCTTCGAGACGGAGCGCGCCGCGTTCCTGAAGAAACCCGCTCGCGGAGCTTCCGCGCTGGAAGCGGCAGCCGACTAAGTCACCGCTTTTTTCTCGAACTGACGCAATCCCACAATCAGCAGCAGTATGTCAAAAAAAAGCAGCGCCAGAATAACGGCTGGGGTGGACAGGTGCGCAAACTGCGGCACCAAGGTTGCGCGCAGTCCTTCGCTGGCGTACACGAGCGGATTGATGAGCACAAGTTTTTGCAGGATGGGGAAAGGCTTCAACGCGCTCCAGGGATAATAGGTGCAGCCGAAGAAGATCATGGGAGTCATCACCATGCTGAACATCAAGCCAATGTGTTGCTGATCGATGCTGCAACCCAAGGCTAGTCCGCCACAGGCGGAGAAGCCGGCGACCAGAACAATCATGGCGGCGAAAGTTAGCGGTGTGCCAACGCTGATTTGAACGCCGCGCCCGAGCACGAGCCATGCGAGCGGCAGCACAACAAGACCCGCTACCAGAGCTTGCAGCATTCCGGCGATGACTTTCTCGATCGCAAGCCATCCCACGTCGATGGGGGCGAGCAGGCGATCTTCGATTTCGCGGGTCCACTGAAATTCCGCGATGAGCGGCATGGCCACCGCCCAGACTCCAGTGAAAACCATGCTGATGGCGATGATGCCGGGAAGGAGCAGGCTCTTGTAGGCCTCGGGCATATAGCCGCTGCCCACCATCACCTTGCCGAAGATGAAGACAAAGAGCAAGGGCTGCAAGAAAGTCTGCATCAGGAGTTGAATTGCGTTGCGGCGCGCCACGTGGGCATCACGCGCCAGCATTGCGCCAAACGTTTTCCAGTTCAATCGCGCAGGCTCCTTCCGGTGTGGTGTAGAAACAGATTTTCCAGGCTCTGTTCCAGGATGTGAACGTCCGATAATTCCGCGCCAGCGTTTGCTGCGAGGGTCGCGATTTCGGGAATGAGCGAACCGCCACGGTCCGCATAAACGTCGACGCCCGTGCTATCGGCGGACCGCACCTCGCGCACTCCCGCCAGCGACTGCAATCGCTGCAGTAATTCTGGAGTCTGCTTGCCGAAGCGAAGGCGGAGCAGAAAACCGCCGGGGATCGAAGCCTTCAAATCGGTAGGCGTGCCAACGGCAATCACGTGGCCGTGATCGACGATAGCGAGCCTTTGGCAGAGGGCGTCGGCCTCTTCCATGTTGTGCGTCGTGAGCAGAACGGTTTTTCCTGCCTGATGATATTCGCGAATGATCTCCCACAGGAGAATGCGGGTTTGCGGATCGAGGCCGGCGCTGGGTTCGTCCAGAAACAGCACTTGCGGATCGTGCATCATGGCGCGGGCAATGGAAAGCCGCTGCATCATACCGCCGGAAAAGCCGCGCACCATCTGGTTGGCGCGCTCGGTGAGTTTGAATTTTTCGAGTAAAGCATCGGCGCGCTCGTTTCTCAGTTTCGATCCGATTCCGAAATACGCTGCGTGGAAAACTAGAATCTCGCGGGCGGTCAGAGAGAAGTCCAGATTTGGCCGCTGGGGAACGACTCCGATCAAGTGTTTCACGAGTGCCTGTTCTTTCCAGACCTCGTGATCGCCGATCCAGGCTTGGCCCGATGTAGGACGCACGCGAGTAGTAAGAACTCCGACCGTGGTGGATTTGCCCGCGCCGTTGGGGCCGAGCAGGCCGAAGATTTCTCCGGGAAGAACTTCCAGCGAGAGCCCGTCGAGGGCCGGAATCTGGTTCTTGGGCTGCTTCGCACCCTTGGCATCGGCGCGTGCAATGAAGCCTCCGGCAGCGCCCAGGGGCGGAGCGGAGTTATAGACCTTGCGCAGATCCTGGGTACGAATGCCGACGGCCATGGGGAGCGGTCCTCGATCTGGAATAAATCGGGTTTCGGCAGTATATCGCAGAGACAGTTTCAAAAACTTCGAAGAGACGCTACGTTCCACGCTGCGAGGGCGAGACGCCCCTTCGACAGGCTCAGGGCAGGCCCTCGCGACAGCCGGTAGGATGCCGGCGCTACTTTGGCGCGCCGAGGGTGCGGCAGAGCAGATTGGTATTGTCGGAGATGATGCCGTCAACGGCGGAATGCGCGAGACCTTGCATGTCGGCTGCGGAGTTTACGGTCCAGACTAGAATTTTCTTTTGCGCGGACTTGAGCTGGCGCAGGAGAGTCGCGTCGACGAGGTTGTACTGAGGAATCAAAAATTCGATCGGAAACTCGCTCCAACGACGAAGTTGTGCTTTCGTTTCGGAGATGAGACCCAAGGGAATCGTCGAGTTCAGCGCGTGCGCGTCCCTCAGCACTTGCGGCAGGAATGAAGAGACGACAAATCCGCGGCGAGGCGGATGCTTCTGCAGCAAGGCTATGACGATCTTTTCCAATCCGGCAACTTTGAGTTCGATGTCGAAAAAGGCTCGGTCCTGGTAGCGCGCGAGAACTTCCTGCAAGCTGGGTAGCATCGACAACTGTCTGGCTGAGGCTCGCGCGATCTCGATGGTGCCCGACTGCGGATCGTGACAGACCACTGGGTGCCCATCGGCAGTAAGCCGCACATCGAATTCGAAGCCGTCGCAACCGTCGGCCAGAGCCTGATCAAACGATGCCAGGGTATTTTCAGGAATTGACTTGACGGCGCGCGCGCCCCGGTGACCAAGAAGCAGCGGACGCGAGCCGGGGCGTGTCATGCGCGGAAAAGTCAGTCGAGGTCGAAATCTCGAATGGGCTTGCCGGTATCGGGCGTTTCTTTGGCCTTGCGCAGGGCTTCTTGAAACTTTTTCTCGAGCAAATCGGATGCGTTCCGCTGGGCTTCGACTGACTGCTGGAAGATCGACTCGCGGCGGCTGTCTTGCTCTCGCATTGCCTTGGCGGCTGCTTCCATGTCATTGAACATTTTCGGTTTCACGGCCGCCGTGTGAGCGATGACGGCGCGGGTCGCGGTGTCGATTTTGAGCACCGCGTTGCAGCACGGACACGTCACTTCGAAATTGGAGTCTTTCTTCGCCATCTGAGCGAATGATACCGCAAAAAGGAGAAGAAGAGCAGTTCTCAGTTCTCAGTTCTCAGTTCCCAGTTCCCAGTTCCCAGTTCCCAGTGGTCAGTGGACAATGGCCAGTTCTCGGTTCTCGATCTGAGCGTTTGAATTTGAGACGTGGAGGACGATTGCAGTTTGGCGTTCGGCTCATACTGTGTCGCGAGTTTTACTGAGAACTGAGAACCGAGAACTGAGAACTGCTTCACCGCTTGAGTTTGATCGGAAAAACATGCAACAGCGTGAGCATTTCCCATCCCAGCAGGAAGACGGAGAGCAAGACAACCATGACGGCCATCAGCTCGCCGAAACTAAGACCGCGGCGGGCAGGCTCAAGGCGGCGGGCGGCGAGGCTGAGAATGTTGAGCGTGGCAAAGCCGAAGACTACAGCCCACAGAATGTTGTAAACATCTTCCCGCGACCCGCGGTAGAGCGCGGCAACGGCTATCGCTGCGAGCATGGTGGCGTAAGCGCGTGCAACGGTGTAGAGCGCGAGCGCCGCTCGCGTGGTGCGAGCGAAGCCCGCAATCGTCGACACTGCAGCAGATAGCACCATGGGTTGAAATGGGCAATCAGGCTCTTCTAGCCAACTTCAGGGACTCGAGCCGGAAACGATCTTACATCTTTTTTCGCTCGAAGTTCACGGCCAGCAAGCGACGCCCAACGCTGGTATGGGAAACTCCCGCAGCCTCTCGGTTGGTTAATATGGATCATGGCAAAATGCCGTTTCATTTTTTTCGATGTGGGCAATACGCTTCTGTTTCCGAATCGAGCGCGCATGCTCGCGCCGCTGCCCGAAGAACGCCATCCCACGCTCGAAGCCTGGCAGGCGCTGGAACGGCGCACCAAGCATGAATTTGATGCGGAATACATGGGCGGCAAGGTCGATCACAACTTCTGGTGGACCTTCCACACTTATCTGTTGCAGGAATTGAACGCGATGGACGATCGCACGCGCGACATGCTGGTGGAGAATACGCAGAAATCAGCGAACTGGGATCAGATTCTGCCAGGCACGCGCGATGCGCTGGAGAGGATTCGGCAGGAATACAAGATCGCGGTGATCTCCAACGCCGACGGCAGGATCGACGCCGTGCTGCGGCGCTGTGGGATTGTGGATTGCTTTCAGAGCATTACCGATTCAGGGAACGTCGGACATGAGAAGCCACATCCGGCGATCTTCGAGGCGGCGTTGCGTGAGATGAACGCCGAGCCCGCGGACAGCCTGTATGTGGGAGATGTGTACTCTGTCGATTATGTGGGCGCGCGCAAGGCGGGTATGAGCGCCATTTTGTTTGACGTGGCGGGAGCGTATCGCGAGCGCGAATTTCCGCGCGTGGAGTCGCTTGCCGGATTGGAAGAGTGGCTTAAGGCTTAGTTAAGAGCGAGGAGGAGCAAGACATGTTCGTTTCAACGCGTTTCGCGCTGTTTCTGACGGCGGCGCTGCTGCTGGCAGTCGCGCCGGGCCCGGGAATGCTTTACGTGCTGGCGCGTAGTCTTGCAGGTGGAAAGCGCGAGGGAGTGCTGTCGGCGCTAGGGACATTTCTCGGCGGAATGGTGCATGTGTTGGCGGCGGCGCTGGGAGTGTCGATCATCCTGGCGAAATCGGCGCTGGCATTCGCCACGGTGAAGTATCTGGGAGCGGCTTACCTGTGTTTTCTGGGCGTGCGCATGATTCTGGATGCGCGCAGGGAGAAGGTGAATGCGCCGGAGGCGAGCGCCGAAGACATTCCCCGGAGTGTCAAGCCGGCGCGAAATCCGCTGTGGCAAGGCGTGGCGACCGAGGTCCTCAATCCCAAGACGGCGTTGTTTTTTCTTTCCTTTATTCCGCAATTCGTGAACCGAGGGAGCGGGCAAGTTTTTCTGCAGTTCCTGGTGCTGGGATCGATCTCGGTGGTGATGAACACGACGGCAGACCTGATGGTGATCGCACTGGCGGGCCTTTGGGAGAACGGATTCGCTCCTCGGCGACGTTTCGGCGCCGGCAACGAACCGTAACTGGCACGATCATGATTGGGCTGGGAACCTATCTTGCGACCAGCGAGAGTAAATAGGATCGTGGCGAAAACTGTGAAACGAGATCAAATCGGCGCTCAAGCAGAACTGAAACTACCGCGGTCGCTACACTTCCAGGATCTGGTGGTCGAAGCAATCGGGCTGGATGGCATCGTACAACTGGTGCAGGAATTCGGGGCCGTAGCGGGCCAGAAAGAAAATGCCGCCAACGCCGCGCTCCTGCAGATTCTTATCGGGATATAGCATCTGACTCAGGGCTTCAGCCTTTCGGTTTACAAGTTCGCTCTTCTGCGCCTCGGCGCGCGCTGCCTGGGCATGAAGCCGCTCCAACTGATACTCGACTTTCGAACGGGCAGTTTCCGCGGCATCGACCAGCGTGGGGTCAAGTTTTACCAGCTTCTCTTTGATGCTCGACAAGTTTGACTCCACAGATTTCTTGGCATTCTCGAAGGCGGCCTGAAGGTCGTCGGGGAGAACGCGCTCGGCGAGTTGGCGACGCAAGGCATCGGGGCCGGCGAATACATCAGCCACGTGGATTTCGTATTTCTCAAGCAGGCGCTGAATTTTGGGCTCGACCACGGTGGCGGAAAAACGCGGGATCATGGGCGTTACGCGTCCAAGCACTGCCTGATAAACTGCTCCGGCCTGCGCGAAATAAGCGGCTTCGGCTGCGCCGCCGGTATAGGCGAGCGTGGGCAAAAGATAATCCTGCACAATCGGACGCAATAGCACGTTGGGGCTGAATTGCTCCGGATTCGAACGAATTCGACCGATCAGATCGGTCGCCGAAAGCTTCTCAGCGTTCGCGTCTACTCCAATTACGAATTCCGTGTCGGCTCCGTTGTGGCGGAGTTGGATTGGAGTGCGTGCACCTTCGCGCATCGTGAAGAGCAACACCGAAGATGAAGTGACTTTGACTTGCTGATGGTAACCGGCAGACTCCAGCGCCTTGCCGCGCTCCAGCAAGGCGGCATCCAGTTCTTCCGCACGCTCAACGGCGGTGCGAAAAATGGGCTCGGCGACGCGATCGAGTTCGCCATCGGAAGCGTCGAGGACAATCACTCCCCACTCCGCAAAAATGCGCGCGTACAAGCGAGCAAAAGCCGTGCCCAAAGATTCGCCGGGACGGTAGCAGTCGCGCAAAAACTGCGTGGCGGCAGAATCGCCGAGGAGCTTGGTTGCCTGATCGACAAGGGGAAGAATCTCGTCGCCGAAGCGCACGGCGCTGACCGGAGCGCCGGGAACATCATGACTCGGCGTGGTAAGGACATTGGGCGCACCGTCGGGCCCGGGGATGGAAACGTGATTCACCTCGGCCAGATCGTGATCGTAGGTTGCCAGCCAGAACACGGGGACCGCATCGACACCGGCTGCGGTCGCCTCGGCTGCAAGTTTGACGGCGGTGAGGGCCTTGTAGATGGCGAACATCGGCCCACCGAACAGGCCGACTTGCTGTCCGGTGACGATGGCCGCCGCGCCTTTGCGCAGGCGGTCAAGATTGGCCAGGGTTTGCGGAGAGGCGTCCCAGGACCTGTTCTGACGTTCAAGGATTGCGGTGACGCGTTCGCGGCGTTGGGAATCGTAAGAAATCTTTGCGGCTTCTTCTTTCAGCCATTCACGGAGATGAGGGGACCTGGGATAGAACGGTTGTACCTTTGGAAGATGCGCCAGAAAATCTGTGAAAAGGCGGGCGGTGTGCGGGATTTGGGAGAATGGGAGACAATGCGCCTTCACCGAAGATTCTCCTGACAACAGTGCGGTGTTCCTCTTCGCATGGCCGATGGTTGGACGTATGAAGTCATCGATGGTTAATCAGTGCTATTCAGAGCGCAAGTCAATCTTAAGTTCGCAGGTCAATCTTAAGTTATTGTGACAGAAAGCGGCGGTCGAAGCGCGATGGCAGCCCGCGCCCTAGTTGAGATGCGCGAAACCGCCGAGTGATGCAAGATAATGACGGAATCGTCGATGGCTGTAGTTCAAATGCTGCCAATCGGAAAGGACCGCATGAGTGTCGTCGCTGCCCCTCTGAAAATTGCTTTGCCGATGACGCTGGAAGGCTCGGTGGTGCGACTGGAGCCGATCCGGCGTGAGCACGCGCGTCTTTTCTGGGAAGTTGCCAAGCGCGATGCCGAAGATATCTTTCGCTTGATCCCATATCCCATGAAGACGCAGGACGATTTCGGAAGGCTGATTGCCAAAGCGTTCGAAGAGCAGGAGAGCGGCGAATCTGTGGTATTCGCAACGGTGGAGCGCAAGTCGGGGCGCGCGATCGGCAGCACGCGTTTCATGAATATCGATCGCGCCAATCGCCGGGCCGAGATCGGCTCGACCTGGATCGCGCCCGCATGGCAGCGCACGCAGGTCAATACCGAAGCTAAATATCTAATGCTCCAGCACGCGTTTGAAGTTTGGAAATGCATCAGGGTGGAGTTAAAAACGGATGCGCTGAACCAGAAATCACGCAACGCGATTCTACGCATTGGGGCCAAGGAAGAAGGCACGCTGCGCCGTCATTTGATTACGTGGAGCGGCCGGGTGAGAGACACCGTCTACTTCAGCATCCTGGATGACGAGTGGCCGCAGGTAAAGACGAAGCTAGAGACGATGCTGGCGCGGTGAGTCCTATGCTTTCTCGGGAGCACTGCCTTCCGCAGGCTCGCCGGCCAGATCCGACAGCACGAGTCGCAGGTTTCCAGGATTCGTGGCATAGGCAAGGCCTGTACTGAGGTCCACAACGCCGGCGCGGACCAGTTTTTCGATCTCGCCATCGAAGTGTTGCATACCATCAGTATCGCCATCCATCATCGCTTCCAGAAGCGTTCTGCCCTCCTGTTCGCCCTTCTCAACGTATTCGCGCGTGCGAAGAGTTGCCTTGAGAATTTCTACAATTGCGACGCGTCCGGCACCGTCCTTGCGGGGGATCAAACGCTGGGAAACGATTGCGCGAAAACTTTTTGCCAGACGGTTGCGGATAATTTGCTGTTCTCCCATGGGAAACGCACCGATGATGCGCTCCACGGTTTTCGAGGCGTCAATGGTATGAAGCGTGGACATGACCAGGTGGCCCGTCTCGGCCGCCTCTAGCGCGATTTCGATGGTCTCCTTGTCTCGCATTTCGCCGACAAGGATCACCTTGGGCGCCTGTCGCAATGCGGCCCGCAGTGCAAGCGCAAAGCTCGGAGTATCGCTATGCAGTTCTCTCTGGTGAATGAGCGATTGCTTGTGGCGGTGCATGAACTCGATGGGATCTTCGATGGTGAGAATGTGATAAGAATGCGTCTCGTTGATCCGATCCAGCACTGCCGCCAGGGTGGAAGATTTGCCCGATCCCGTAGGCCCGGTAACCAGAACAACTCCATTGCGCAGGTCGGCGATTTCCGCCAGTTGCGGAGGCAGGTTCAAGTCGCCAAGCGTAGGAATGATCTGAGGGATCACGCGCATCACAATGGCGTGACTGCCGCGCTGTTGAAAAACGTTTACGCGGAAACGGCAGCGGCCCGGTACGCGGTACGAGATGTCACACGATCCCTGATTCTGCAACGATTCCGTCGCCTGTTTATTGCCCTCGATGAGTTCGTAAGAAATGCGGCGCGTGTCCTCGGGAGTTAACGGCGGCATTCCGGAGATTTTGACGGGCGTGAGCTTGCCGGAAAGCTCCACCATGGGATAGCTGCCCGGCGATAAGATCAAATCGCTCACTTTGCTGGATACGCCGAGCATGGCCAGCAACAGAGCCGGAGTCGGAATCGGCTTCGATACAGAGCCGACAGGCGCCGGCGCCGGCTTGGCTGCGGTTTCCACGATTGAGAACCTTTCTACTTCGAGAATGTTGGAGCCTTTAATTGGGCTGAGCTGTCGAGCGAAATAGTTGAAAGGACAAGGTGGTTCAATCCACGGAGGCGTCCGAATGTCACTCCTTCTTTCGATCATGGCCGAGAACTGAGCTTGGCGGCAAGATGACTAACGTGCTCCCGACTGAGCCAGACTTGTTGTCGAAGCCTCAAAAAAAATGCAGCCTCGGGCTTTTACTGGACTAGCTTGGGTTGAGTTCCCGACGCCCCTTACTTTTTCCAAGTATTTTGCTCAGTTTTGCACTGCAAACCGGAATACGAGGCGGCAGGCGGCCATCCAATGAGTCGTGGTTGGTCCGTAAACTTTTAGAGTCGAGGACAAAGGCAATGAACAACGTGAATTCCGCTTACCACGGCAAACAAATCAAGCCCGCTTCCGCATGCGCGCTCTGCGAAGGAGTTTTTGCGCATGAAGCTTGGTGCGCGTCGCGGGATCCAGGTGCCTCGTACGCTTATCAGATCGTGTTGGACGCTTCCAAGCTCACGCTGGCGGACTCATTGATTCTGCATTCGTTGGGAGTCGCGTGGGCGACTCCCGTGCCAGCGGGCGTCTAAACTGCGGCTTGGGTAATGGAACCAAAGGGTGATAGCGAGCATCGAACAGATTGACTTCCCCTCTGGGGCAACCTAGTCTGGAAGTGGTTCTTTGCAAGGCCCAACCCACCAGTGGGGGCGTCACGGCTTCGACGGAGATGCTTGCGGCCAAGAGGCATGCCGGGGTGCACACACCCGTAATCGTGGGCAAAATGATAATTGCCAATCAACAGATGGCATACGCAGCCTAACTAGTTTAGGCAGCCGTCCGAGGAGGCTTCGCCCGTGGGCCTCCGAAGGACGTCACACAGCGGGCTGCTCTTCTCGTCTACGTCTGGGACGGGAGGCTAAGACCACAGGCTAGCGGAACGCGTTTCTTGTCGGTTCTGAGCGCGGGCCGCGAACGTCCTGGGGTAATGCCCAGGGCATGAACCCGACTAAGCATGTAGTTCTCTTGACCAGTAACATTTTCGGACGCGGGTTCGACTCCCGCCGCCTCCACCAATATCTAATTTATTATCAATTACTTACAGACGTATTTTAATTTCGTACAATAGGTCTGACGCGGCGGAGTCTCCGCCGGATTTCTCTCACGGTTTTCCTTGCCGATTACCCCACCGCTTTCTGCCCAGCGGACCCAAAGATAGAACTGCACACCGATCCATATGTTTAGAGTCGCGACGAGAATCTGTGTGGTAAAGCGCAGCGGGCGCGCCGGGTTTTGATATCGCAGTGACAGCACCTGGGCAAGTGGTGTATGAGAAAGCATTTTGCCCATTTATCGGACTGTTATAGCAGAGGTTTGCGCCGGGCGAATTTGATTTCCATGATGTGTTTCAGAAGTAAGTGTCAGAGGAAACACATGATTGACAGATTGAATCCGCAGCCGGCGTGACTTCGCCACTTGATCAACAAATTCTCAGCCGGATGGGTTACTACCGGTTTGCCAGTGACTCGACCAGGATTCAGACCAGCAGTCCCGGCCATGAGGTGCAAAAGGTCGATTTCATCATTACATCCGCTAGTCTAGCGGAGCAGTGGGCAGCCCCGCCTCTCATCTCCGAATGCGGAGGGATGTTGGATAAAATGTTCTCACTTAGGTGCGCTTTATCATGCTCACCACGGCAGTTGGCAACCCGACCATAGTCGCCAGCTATCCTAAACCTCGCCTTTGTTTCCTAAATCAAACTTGCGAAAAACGCCGCAATGTCGCGGGCGAGAGCCAGGGGTTCTTCTGTGGGTGCGAAATGTCCCCCGCGCTCCATTGGTGTCCACCGCTGGATGTTATAAAGGCGTTCAGCCCACTCGCGCGGCGCCTCTCCTTCGAAGGCATATTGAGATGTAAAGTTGGCGATGGCCGTGGGCGAGCGGACGAAGTCTTCCGGTCCAAGCGTAATCCCATGCCACCGGTTATCGAAATAGTCGCGCAAGGAACTCGTAATTGTTCCCGTAACCCAGTACAGAGTGACGAGAGTCAGCAAGAAATCACGTGGAATGCGCGCTTCGAGGTCGCCATGACAGTCACTCCAGGATCTCCATTTCTCAGCAATCCATGCCGCCAGTCCGGCGGGAGAGTCGTTGAGTGAATACCCGAGTGTCTGCGGCCTTGTTGACTGGATCGCTTTGTAGCCGCCTTCCGATTCCAACCACAGGTCGGAAGTCCCGATATACGCTTTTTCCGCGGGCGATAACGCCCGTGATCCGGGACCAATGTAAGGGGCAAGCTCCAGAGTGGTCAGGTGGATTCCGATGATTGAATCCGGCCTGTCGAGTGCCATCAGCGTGGCAACGCCAGCGCCAAAGTCGCCGCCGCCAGACCCATAGTGCTCGTATCCGAGTTCGGTCATGAGCCGGTGCCAAAGTGTCGACACATATCGGTAATTCACGCCGGCATGCCTCGGGCGCTCCGAGAAACCGTAGCCCGGTAGCGATGGGATGACAAGGTCGAAGGCGGGGCCGTCGATGCCATGTCGGGCCGGGTCCGTGAGCAGTGACACGAGCGGAAAGTACTCGACGAACGCGCTCGGCCAACCGTGAGTTAGTATGAGCGGAATCCCACGACCGCTTCGCGCTCGTGCATGCACGTAGTGGATGCGCACGCCATCGATCTCGATGCGGAACTGCGCGAGTTCCCCGAGTCTTTGCTCCTGAGCGCGCCAGTCGAATTCCTCAACCCAATAGTTCATCAAATTCCGCAGCCATTCGAGATCCGTCCCCTGCGACCATGGAGCGCCCGGTGCGCTATCGGGCCAACGCGTGTTCCGAAGGCGTGTCTTAAGATCTGAGAGGACCTGCTCAGCGACCGCTACCTTGAAAGGCTCTATACGCAATCTCGGACTCCTCGTGAGTAAAAGAGATAGATTCCAACTCGACATCCTCGAATCTGACCCAAAAGCATCGCGTTTACGCTAAGCACATTCTTGCTTTGCCCTGCTCGTTCGCGAATCGATTAGCGTCCGCCCGTTACAAGAGATTCAGGGTCGCGTTTCCCCAAAATCATCCTGCGCCCTTCAGGACTTTCCGACAGCTCGACTGAGGTTACGGCGAAAGCGTCGAACTTTAGCGCGGTTACCACACGCCTTCATATCGCACCAGCGTCGCATCCCGTTACGGCTGGTATCGACGAACAACCACGAACACGTTTCTCCCGAGCATTGCCGGACGCGTGTCAAGGCCTCTGAAGTGAGAAGGTCCGCGGCCGAACGGGCGATCTCTTGCAAGACGCGCTCCAAAGGATGGGTCGCCGCCGGCCACGTCAGCCGATAGTGATTGGCCACGGGGTGAAATTCGGCGTAGCGCATCGCATTTTGGTAGAAGCTTTGAAATGCCTGCAGCGCCTCCCGCGGGGGCTTCTTTCCTTTTGCCGCGCGGCTGAAGAGTTCATAGACCAACGCGCGCAGCGCTAAGGCACGCCGGAATCTCGCCTCGTCAGCGGGACCCCTCTGCAGTTGACGGGTCTCCGCGTCGCGAAGCAGTCCTGCCTGGACTGCCCATCCCACGAGGTCGGCGGCGCCCTTCAGATCGTCGATGGGATCGGCCATGCCGTGGCTGTGGACGGTGTTGGCAAAATCAAGCGCCAGATTGCCCCCGAGAAATTCATGGTCCATGGAAAGCATTGTAACTTCTTTTTAGGCATTGACAGGTTACCATAATGCGATTAGAGTTGTAACCACTATATGTGTTGTTAGAGGTTACGTCAGAAAGAGCGTGATCGCAAGCGAAGGTTCTATGGCAATCCAGGCTTTCCCACTGCCCTATTCCGAGAGTGCTGTGCAGGACCTTCGTGAACGCCTCGCGCGCACGCGCTGGCCGGACCAGATTCCAGGCTCACACTGGGATTACGGGGTCAGTCTCGACTACATGAAAGAGATTTGCCAATACTGGAAGGATGAGTTCGATTGGAAGCGGCAGATTGAGAAAATGTCCGCCTTCCACCACTATCGCTATACGTCGCGCGGTGTAGGTATCCATTTCATCCACGAGCGCGGCCAAGGGCCGGCGCCCATTCCACTGATTCTCACCCATGGCTGGCCGGGTTCCTTTCTGGAAATGCTGAAAGTCATTCCCATGCTGGCTGACCCCGCAAGCTACGGCGCAAACCCGGCCGACGCGTTTGATGTGATTGTTCCCTCTCTTCCCGGATACGGTTTCTCAGACCGCCCCACTGAATCGGGAGTCAACACATTTCGTATCGCCGACCTATGGATTGAGCTCATGAGGGAGCTGGGCTACGAGCGGCTGGCAGCACAAGGGGGAGACTGGGGTGCGGATGTGACCACCCTTCTGGGGTTGCGCCATCCTGAGCGGGTCATCGGGATTCATCTCAACTCGATCCCGCCGTATGAGCCGTATCTGGAGGCCGGCACCGTCCTGTCTGAGGTCGAACAAGCGTTCCTCATTGACGCGAGTCGCTGGTATGAAAAGAGCGGGGCGTACGACCATATTCAGAAAACCGCTCCCCAAACGGTTGCTTACGGCCTGACTGATTCTCCGGCTGGGCTGGCAGCTTGGATACTCGAAAAGTTCCGTGACTGGGGAGACTGTGGCGGCGACATAGAACGCCGATTCACCAAGGAAGAGCTGTTAAGCAACATCACACTCTACTGGATGACGCAAACCATCCATTCCTCATGCCGGCTGTATTACGAGGATAACCGCACCCCTCTTCACTTCCAGAAAGGTGATTACGTCACAGTCCCGTGCGGGATTGCGCGTTTTCCGAAAAGAGAAGGCCCGTTACCTCCCAAGCGCTGGGTCGAGCGCGGATTCAATATCCGGCACTGGACGGAAATGTCCCGTGGGGGCCATTTCCCGGCGCTCGAAGAGCCGGAACTGTTGGTGGACGATATCCGCTTGTTTTTCCGGGCTATGCGGCGCGACCCGCCACCTCCGCCACAGGAAAGGGCCCCGGATCATTGATGACGTTCGGCCAAGCCAACGATCTCGTTTACGAGCTTGCCACAACATCGCCGCCCCAAGCCGCTGTCCGACCCACCGAAGGAGATCTTAAGAATGGCTGAGCCCGGCATTTGCGTTCGCTGTGCGATGAGTGATGACGCGGAAGCGCTCTCGGCTTTTGCCGCGGCGGTTTTCCCGTTGGGCGGTCCTCCCGGCGCCGATCCCCTGGATCTCGCGCACTATAGTGCCACGGAACTTAACCCGGAATGCTTTCGCACGCTGATCGAGAATCCCAATGCCATGTTGTTTGTCGCGGAGATGGCAGATCACATATGCGGCTGCGTGCTGGTGCTCCGGTCGAGTCCGCACCCGCAAATCGAAGGTGTGGCGCCGGCGGAATTGCAAAGGTTCTACGTCGCCCCGGCCCATCATGGGCGTGGCGTCGCCGACGAGCTCATGCGCCAGGCGCTCGCAAGCCTGGGGCGGGATCGCTTGGCCGCGGTGTGGCTCAGCGTCTATTCCGGAAATCCACGGGCGATAACGTTTTACAAAAAATGGGGCTTTCATGTCGTGGGCACACAGGAAGTCCTAGTCGGCGCCGACCGGCAGAAGGATTTCCTCATGCGGCGCGACCCGCCACTTGCGCCACAGGAAAGCGCCTGAATGAACCTGAACAGCATGGAAGTGATCCCTGTGATCATGATCATCGGTGGAGGGGTTCTCTATCATGTCTGTCAGAAGGCAGCCCCGGCGGGGGTTGATCCATTTCTGGCGCTTGGCATCTCCTTCGGCCTGGCCTCGCTAGGTTGCCTGGGTTTGTTCGTCGGGAAGCAGGGCCTCGCCACACCGCAATTGCACCGCGTCAATTGGACCTCCCTTGCGCTGGCCGTCGCCTTGATGCTGATCGAGTCAGGCTACCTCATCGGTTATCGCGCCGGTCTGAAGTTGAACCTTGCTTCTTTCGCCTGCAACAATATGATTGCCCTTGTCTTATTGGGCGTCGGGACCTTCTACTATGGCGAGAGCTTTAGTTTCCGGACCGGCGCGGGGATGGCGCTGTGCGTGGCGGGGTTGCTGCTCTTGCGCGGAGGTTGAGCCGATTTGACCTTCCACTGCGAATACAAGCGCAGAACTGAGCTTTTCTTCTTCAAGTCGCGGGCGTCCGGCCGCCGCCGCTGCCTGAAGTCCGTCACGGGTACAACATAGAATTGGTTCCCTGGATTCTGGTACTGTCTCAGCGTGGAGAACCCAGCCAGAGTGCGTGTCAACTGGAAAAGCGTCGTGGCCTATTACGCCATCGCCTGTCTATGGTCGTGGCCCTTCTTCTGGCGCAAGGATATTCTCCATGTTTCTGATACGCCAGTCACTTCCCTCCCGAAGTTACTGATCCACTGGGGACTGATGTGGGGACCCGGCATAGCGGCCGTGGTGTGCCTGGTGGCTTTCCGGCGCTCGCACCGTCGCATCATCACTCTTGGGGGCAATTCGTGGGGCCGGAGTATCCTGTTCTACGCTGCGCCCTTTCTCCTGCTGGCCGCGTTCCGAGCACATACCCTGTACGGATACGCCCTGCCTGCTCTGGTTGCTGCCTTTCCGATGTTTATCTCTATCCTTGGAGAAGAGCTGGGATGGCGCGGCTTTCTTCAAGATGCCCTTCGCCCCTTGTCGCCGGTCAAGAGGTTTATCCTGATTGGCGTGTTGTGGGAGTTCTGGCACTTCACGACCAGGACTACGCACGGATGGTCCCCGCGAAGGATCGCGGTAACGTTGTTGATTTCCTATTCAGCCGTGATTCTTCTTAGCTTCATCATCGGATATGCTGCCGAACGCTCGCGCTCATTGGTTGTTGCTTTGTCTCTGCATTGCTATATCGACGTGCTACTGAACAATCTGGACTTGTACATTCCATTGCTGCTGGCCTTGCCAATATGGGCGTTGTTGCTGTGGACTTGGCCAAAGGATTCAACCGCCTCAGTGATCACTTCAAAAGCGGCCAACGATTATCAGTTCAAAACCGGCCAACGGAAGGCGCCGGGATCTTAACTTCTTGTACCTTGTCATTCCAGTTCAGGCAAGGCCAAAGTGAGCATCGTAGTCGCCACCCTCATCTCACGAGTCGGCGACTTTGCCCTTACGGAGTTGGCCGGACTGGAAGGAGACTCCGCTTGGAGGGTTCACACACGCAGCGAAATGCCAAGTAGCCTGGCGCAATCCGTTTGTGAACCAATTGAACATATCCGTTGTTAGTAATGTAATAAGCTTGATCCGCGTTAATCTCGGTGCCGGTCCACCAGTAGATGACTTGTGAGTGAACCTTCCAATTGGGAGAGTCCTTATCCGGGGTCGTCCGGTACTGAGCGTGGTGGAGTACGGGATCCCAACTGCCCCCGGCATTGACCCCACGAAAGACCAACGAGCGGACGGCCTCGTCGACAGTCGGCAGTCGCCAGATATTCTGTGGTATATCTGCGATTGTGGCTCCGTCCGCTGTCAAGTATGCGCAACTTCGATATGCTTCCCGCCAAGACACTCCGCGAGCGGGCCACCCAGGTCCCGCCGGCGCCCAGAAAAGAGTAACGCCATTGCCTTCGATCAGCCGCATTCCGTAGTTGCCATCGTCCAGACGATGAGTTGCTAGCCAGCCGGGATAGGCACCACAAACAACAGCCGTGAAAAGGGGAAGACCGATTAAACATCTCCATGCCCAGCGACGCGGTTCGGGGCGGCCAAAGTGATAAAGCATTCCCAGCATCAGTAACGGAACAACGATAACGATGATTGCTGCGTGACTGCCTCGAAAGAACCAGGCGATGGCGAGAGCGAAAGCTCCCAACAAAGGAAGCGCAAGTCGCGGCCACAAGAGCGCAAGGATGCTGGCTAGCATCACAACCAGCATCGGACTGAGGTACTGCACAAACATCAGACCGATGTTCTTCCAAACGCCGGGGAAGAACCAGCCTTCATGGAAGTTCTCACTGCTGCCCCAAAATGCCCAAAAGCAAGCAATCAAAGTGGAGATGGAAACTGCTGCCCATCCCGCGATTTGGCGTCGCGTTGTACTCCAAGAGCTCATTGGAAAGGTGAGTGTAGACCGCATCACCAGGTAACATTCCGGCTGTATCGTCGGCCACTCGAAAACTGGCTGCTCGACGAGATTACTGTCGACAATCGCGTTCACGCCAAAAAGAGATCAACCGACTATGAGCTGGATCACTTCGGCCGAGTCATCTCGTGCCTCCAAACCAAGAGCAATACGACGGCGATTCTGTCCGAGTCGACTAAGCCTATTCCCGAATGAAATGTCGATCAAATCGGTGCCCGGTTCCCTTTCGAAACGAAGCAGATGCACTCTTCGTTTCATTTTTTCACCCTTGTCCAAATTGGATTTTGACCTAACGCCGATATTGATTATGACTGCGGAGATATCGAGACAGATGCTAGATTCTGTGCATACGTAAAGTGTCACTCGCTTCGTGGCGCAGCCCGCAATTGCGTCTTCTCGCAGACAAAGTAAGTGCTTGATTCCGCTAGGGCCGCTACTGCCTCTCAAACCTGTAGACGTGTTGTCCCTGATCCAGTATGAGGGCCTGGGCGTCGTCCGCCACTTGCAGGCGGAGGGCGTGGATCAACCCGGGACCGACCAGCGCCACTAGCGGGCGTCCACTGGGTGGCTCCTCGATGCCCAGCGGGCTGGCCCAGCTCTCGAACTCGCCCCAATATTCCCCTTCTTTCCGACGCACGACCAGTGGTCCGAGCTCGCGGCTTCGGTACTCGCCCGCAATCCCTTCCAGCCACGCCACGACTTCGGCACCCAACTTCACGCGAGCGCGCCTGCCCGCCATTGCCTCCTTTTCAGCCAATGAGGCGGCCTCGATCATCTGCTCGGCTTTCGCCGGCGCGTCAAAGAGCAGCTCGAATACTTTCTGTCGCGCCGCCGCGAGGAGGCTGGCCGCGTATAGATTAGTAAGCAAGACCACCCCGACGTCGTTTTGGGGCAGAAAATACATATCGGACGTGAAGCCAAGCGTCATGCCGCCGTGGCTGATCACATCCAGCCCATCTTCTTCGCTGCGGAGCAGACCCAGTCCATAACTCATCTTGTCGGTGATTTTGGTCGTGCGCTTCCATCGTTCCACGAGCACATCTTCCGGGAGCAACTGCTCTCCGCTGGGCAGCCTTCCTCGGTTCAATTCCAGCAGGAGATATCTCGCCATATCCTTGGCCGACGACCAGGCCCCTCCCGCAGGTGCGATGGCTACCGCGAACCGCTCCATCGCCGGGTCCAGCAATTCGCAGCCCCCCTCGAAGCCGATGGCGTGCGGCGATGCCGAATCGCCACGCCCTTCGTCGAAACCGGTCCGCTCCATGCCGAGTGGCTCGAATACCAATTCCTGCATGGCCTGTTCGTAGGTTTCTTTCAGCGAGTTTTCTTGCCGGAAGCTTCGAGCCGCTGCATACCCTCCGAGGGCCACCATGTAATTGGAGTATTGAAATGTTTCCCCGAAGCCCGTGGTGGGCTTCATTTGCTTCATCTCGGCCAGCCGCTGCTCGGGCGTGACCCCTTTGAACTTGAAGATCAGGTCCATGTCTCGCGGCGGCATCCCCGTGGAGGCGGCGACTGTATGCCGCATCTCCAACTTGCGGGTCAGTTCGGCATCGGCGAGCGCGAAATCGGGCAGCAATTTCGTCACCGGCGTCGACCAATCGAAATTCCCCCGCGCCACAAGCCGAGCCATCATCAGCGTGGTTAGCGGCTTGGTGTTCGAGCCGATCATGAAGTGCGTGTCCGACCGCACCGGCTCGCTCGACCCAATCCTGGGCGTGCCGAAGCTCTCGGCGAAAACGATGCGTCCCGCTTGCACGACGGCCATTGCGACTCCCGGAATGTGCAATTCCGCCATGCCGACGCGAAGGAATTCGCTCATTTGAGCGCTCTGCTTTTCGCCCCACTCTTTCCGCTCAGCACCGGCAAGGTATGGCGCGCTCAGCCCCTCCGGTTTCCAGCTCTCCAGGACCTCCATGATTTGAGCCATTCGGCGGCTCAGGGAAGCCTTTGTCCCAAGGATCAACGCGCAATAGGCGATATCTCCCCGCGTGCGCAGAACGGCTACGGCGCTACGCGACTGAGCAGCTGGAACGTTGTGGACGATCTGAAAGACCGCTTCCCACCCGCCGCTCCCGGGCATCTGAATTTTCTGTCGCACCGGGAAATCGAAGCCAGGGTCGAAAACTCGCCACGCGCCACGTGCGATTTCTTCCGGCGTGCCGTCGAGCGCACAGATAAGGAACCCAACCCGTAAGTCCCCCTCGGGGCCGATGATCGTCACCGCTCCGCTTGGCTCGGAGGCCCGTGACCATCCCGCGGGCAGCCTAATAGGCGCAGGGCAGCCCGGCAGAGCCACGCGGATTTCCTCTGAAGGTGTGCTTTCCATGCGCTTTGCCCCTTTCGTTATCCCATGACTCACTCGACCGGCTGTCGGTCCCCATTTGTTCGCGTCATGCAACCTGAACTCTGCGACGTGCGACCGCAAGAGGTTTATCGCTTTGTTTTCAACCTCACCCGAGCCCTTCCCTGTCTAATTTGGACGGCAGTGTCATTTTTGACCGAATTCCTGGTTTGCTCTACAAGCCGTGCAAACGGAGGTCAGAGGAACAGGCATGCACGTTTTCTTGCTAAGACAATAGGCAGCTCAGCGCGGCCTTTACGTGAATCTGAGTCTTGGCCCGAGACACCGAAGTTAAGGCTTCAATGCAAGTTAGACCCACAATGCCGTTTCTGGAGAGTGACGTGCCCATGTGAAGTTTGCGAGTACACGGCCTCTGCGAGGAGATGGTGAACGAAGGTTTTAGTGGATCTCGTTCTTGACCACGACTCCGCCCTTCATAACAAAGTTCACTCTCTCAAGCTCTGTGATGTCCTGCAGAGGATCGCCGGAGACCGCCACAACATCGGCGAGCTTACCTGCTTCAATAACACCGATGCGGTCCTGCCAGCCGAGTAGTTCTGCCGCGCCCGATGTGGCTGCACGGATAATATCCAGCGGAGGCATTCCCAGCTCGCGCAGCGACGCGAACATGGTCGCCGTTGCCTGGCCGCGAGTCTTGCCCGGATAGCCGAACCACATGTCTGACCCGATGGCGAACTTCACGCCGGACCTGAGAACTCTCTGTACGCGAAGAGAAGCTTCTCTATTCAAACGTTCCTGATATTGCGCAAACCCTCGCTCGTACTCTGGCGAAAGAACAACCGATTTCTGCACAAGCGCCCGCAACCGGCCACCCGCGAAAGTCTCAGTTAGATCGAAAAAGATTCCCTTGTCCTTCATCTGTTTGAGCATTTGGTCGCTGACGGCATCGCCGTGCTCGATGGAGTCCACGCCTGAATCGATCGACGTCTGAATGCCGGTCTCGGTCGTGGCATGCACTGCAACCTTCACCTTCGAACGATGCGCCTCCTCCACGATAGCTTTCATCTCTTCCGTAGTTACGAAACGGGGCTCATCATCGGCGACAACCTTGATGAAATCAGCGCCATAAAGCAGATTCTCGCGGACGGCTCGGTGGCCGTCATCTGGACTGTCCACCGGCAAAAACTCGAGATCGACGATCTTTTGGGCGATTGCGGGGTTAAGCCGGACGGCCTGACCGCCCGGTGGAGTGAGCTTGCGGCAGGAGGCCAGGATCCGCGGTCCCGGCACCCAGCCCGCGTTGATGGCATCGCGAAGCGCCGCATCGCCATCTACGCCGGAGTGGCCTACGTTACGAACGGTCGTGAAGCCCCCCTCCAGATCCTCGCGGGCCATGCGGGCGCCAAGCAGAGCACGTTGGGACGCGCTCGTGCCAGCGACCGCGTCCAAAATGTTGTTGCTTGGATTGACCGCCGCTGAGGCGGCCATGAGCAGATGAGCATGGGAATCGATCAGCCCAGGGAGCACAGTGCCCTTACTGAGATCGACGGTGACCGCGTCCTTCGGTAGATGAGCCTGTAAGTCGGCGAATGCGGCGACCTCCTTTATCTTGCCGTCTTCCACCAGGATGCCTTGGCCAGCGAGGTATTTTCCAGCGCGCACGTCGAGAATGCGACCGGCCTTGATCAGCGTGGGTTTCGAAGGAATTGTCGCTACTTGCGCAGGCGCCGGCGTAACGATGGAGAGCAACGAAATAGCCATTAAGAGTTTTATCAACCAATTCATGTGAATATCCCCCTCAGAGCGGCCTTCACGTGGATCTGAGTCGTATCAAGGAGCGGGATGCCGCAACTTCCTTTCCGCAAAATCAGCGGCAGCTCCGTTCCAGCCAGAATCAACCCTTGCGCGTGCTCTTGTGTGGCCAGCCGCTCGACAATCGCCAGCAACCGCTCCCGCGTTTCGGGCAAGAATACGCCTTTGACAAGTTCATTCATGTAAATATCGTGAATGTAAGCTTGTTCGTTTTCCTCGGGAACGACCAGGGCGATCCCTGCCTTGGAGAAGACCTCCGGGTAAAAGTGCCCCTGCATCGTGAAGCGCGTACCGAACAGGCCGAGTCTGCGTAGTCCGCGTTCTTTCGCGGCCTCGCGCGTCGCCTCCACAATGCTGATCAGGGGGATGGACGATCGGCGCTGAAGCTCGTCAAAAACAATGTGGGGGGTATTCGCTGCAAACAATCCGACATCGGCTCCCGCCCGTGCCAACCTGTGCATTTCTCCGCTCAGATAGGCGGTCACCTCAGAGAGCGCTTTGGCAGCAATGAGGTCGAGCATCTTCTTCAGGTCGATGCTGTTCAGGAGAATAGAGGGAGCACTTCCATCCTTCGTCTGCTCGCGCCAGGCATGGATAAGGGAACGATAGTAGTCAATTGTGGATTCTGGCCCAATGCCACCGATGATTCCTAGTGTCTTCATGTTGCTGCGCCTCTGTTGGTGTCCGCGCAATAACGAAATTAGTTCTACGGTTGCTCGGCAGCGTTGAGGTGGCGGGCAGCGTTCCGCTCCAAGGCGAGAGATCTCGCTCAATAGTATTGCGGCGAGAATCAATCCGTCGGCGGCCACAATGTTCAGGTTGCTCGTCTCAAAACGTAGATCACCCACGGAGCGATCCTCGTTTCGTTCACCCATGCATAGGGCTCGTCACCTTTGGCCAAGGGCGTGAGCACGCGAATCACCTCCAGACCGGCCTCTCGATAGATCTCTCGATATGATTCGTCAGTGCAAAGGATGTCTTCCGCCGGTCTCCTGTCGGCAATGTCCGTGGTGATGATCCTCACCACGTCACCGGATCGTGCGCGTCGATTCTCCGGGTAATCCTTCGCTGAGAACGAAGCCCATTCGTGCGTGTAAATCTGAGGCGACGAAACCACGCTGACGATAATTCCATCCGGCGTCAGCCGTTTTGCGAGGTCACGAAAGATTCTTGTCTTCAATGCCCCTGCAATATTGTCGAACGTAAAAGCGGAGAGCACGAGGTCGCAGCTTCCGACCGGGAACTCGTCGAAATTGTCGTCGGGCACGAGCCGATAATCGCCGGCAGGATCCGTGGCGCGTGCGATCCGCAACATGTCCTCTGCAATGTCGACTCCGGTAACGGTAAGCCCCAGTTTCTGCAGAAACCGGGTTGACCTGCCGGTGCCACAACCGAAGTCAATCGCTCTCGTTCCGGTTACATGTTGGGCCACGATTTCGGGCAGGTCGCGGTAGGCCAGGTAATAGGTGTTGGCGAACTCAAGCGCGGCGTACGCGTTGGCACGGTTTACATCCTCGTAGCAGTTGGCGAAGTTCATTTCCTGGCCTGCGTCTTCACGCCTCGACATCTCTCGTTCCCCTTTGCCGCCCCTCGGTTGTTCTCCCGCAGCCGTACGACTTCGCGTTTTGAATCGATCATGACGTTTCGTCGATGATCTCCGGACAGCACGGATAAACCCGGCGCCGGTCTCGGCCTTCCATGCAAGCACAATAACGATGCCAGCACAATATCGATCTCACATTGGCTTGCTTGCAATGGCCATTATTGAAATAATCGATAAGGCCACTTTGGCTCCAATTCTGCGGCGCACCGAGAGCAATACCATGGGCAAAACCACATCCACCCTGGCGCTGGCGCACATCGTCCTCGATCGCCGGTCCCCGATCCCCCTCCACCGGCAGCTCTACAACGCTCTGCGAGAAGCCATGCTCACAGGACGCCTCCGCGCCGGCACGCGTCTGCCCTCTACGCGTACCCTTGCGCAGGAACTGGGCTTGTCGCGCATCACCGTGATGGACGCCTTCGATCAGCTTTTTTCCGAGGGGTGCCTTGAGGGCAAGGTTGGATCCGGAACGTATGTTGTCTATGGCCGGAAGGGCCGCGTTGTGGGCCGTCGGGCCGATCAAAAGCCCACGCCCCGCGCCCCGCGGCGCGGGCACCTGCTTTCCCTGCGCGGGAAGCGGATGAAGGGATCGCTGGCGAACTACCCCAAGTGGGTTTCTTCGACGGAGTCGTTCGCTTTCCAGCCGAATGTACCCGCGCTTGATGAATTTCCTTTTCGAATCTGGGAGCGTCTGCTGGCCCGCCGCTGGCGGCTGGCGTCAAAAACGCTTTTTGGCCAGAGGGATATCGCTGATTACTTTCCGCTGCAGGAAGCAGTGGCCGAGTATCTGCGGACGACACGCGGCGCACAATGTGAACCCGAACAGATAATCATGACCACAGGCTCGCAACAAGCTCTCGATCTGATCTCCCGCCTGCTGGTCGATCGCGGAGATGCTGTGTGGATCGAGGAGCCCGCGTACCTCGGCGCTCGAAACGCGTTGCTGTCGGCGGGAGCAAGACTTGTTCCCGTGGCGGTGGATCGCGAAGGAATAAAGGTTGATGAAGGCCTGCGCCGCTGCCCGCAAGCCCGCTTGGCCTACGTTTCCCCCTCGCATCAATATCCCCTTGGCGTGACGCTCAGCCTCGACCGGCGTCTTCAGTTGCTCGACTGGGCACGACGCGCCAACGCCTGGATCCTCGAAGACGACTACGACAGTGAGTTCCGTTATGTCGGATGGCCGCTCGCCGCGCTGCAGGGACTCGACCGTTATCGGCGCGTTATCTATCTAGGCACGCTTAGCAAGGTTCTGCTTCCTGCCATTCGTCTTGGCTACATGATCGTTCCCCCGGACTTGGTGGACGCTCTTGTTGCCACGCGACTAATGACCGGGCGGATGCCCTCCGTTGAGCAAGCGGTATTGGCCGACTTCATTGCCGAAGGTCATTTCGCCCGGCACATCCGCCGCATGCGCCATCTCTACGCAGAAAGGCAACAATCATTGATGGGGGCTATTGAACGAGACCTGAAGGGAATGCTCGAGGTACAACCGGCCGAGGGCGGAATGCACGTTGTGGCTTGGTTGCCGCCGGGCGTGAACGATCAGGTCGCGTCACAGCTTGCGTCAACCCATGGAGTAGGATGTCCACCTCTCTCCCTCTACTACATTGGCAAACCCAAGCGAGCAGGGTTAGTCCTGGGTTACGGTGCCTGCAATCAGCGGGTCATTGATGAAGGTACGCGCCGCATGGCGGAGGCCTTGCGCACACTCCTGCACTGAGGACCACCAAGCGCCCAAGCTAAGGTCTGCGAGGGAGATCGGCATATACTATCTCGGGACCGGAAGTTCAAAATGAAAGTCCCGGATCCATGGCGAACACAAAAAGACAAGCCGCAACCACAGCGCCTTCGGATCCGAACCCTCAAGAAGCTTTCTCGGGCGTATTCAATATACTTGTCTCCGGCACCAGCCGGCGCTTCTACGCCCCCGATCTCCTCAGCGCGCTCTCGATCAAGGCCGTTCTCGCCGGGTCCGTCCTATGGGAGACGAGCGGCCAGAGATACGTCGTCCGGGAAAACAGCTATCTCGTCGTGAATCGGGGGCAGTCCTACAGCTTCACAATTGACTCCGCCGCGCCCAGCACCACTCTTTCCGTTTTCTTTCAGCACGGTTTCGTCGAAGAAGTCCATCGTGCTTTGACGCAGCCTGATTCTGCGCTACTGGATTCTCCAGACGCTGCGCCGCCCGGCTCGCTCATTTTCCGGCAGCGCCTCGAACCCGAGCCGAGTGGTGTGCTCGCCGCGCTCCGCGGCCTTCACGCCGCCAGGGCGCGCGGTCAGATATCGACCACCGCGACCGAAGAAGCGTTTTTTCGCATCGCGCGCGCCCTCGTCCGCGAATTTCCGCGTGCCGAAGAAGCAGCCTCGCATTTTTCGGCTGTGCGTGCCTCCACGCGCGAAGAGCTTCTGCGCCGCGTTTTCCTAGGCCGCGATTTTCTCCTCTCGCGAATGGACGAATCCGTGAGCGTCGCCGATGCCGCCCGCGCCGCGTGCATGTCGCCGTACCACTTCCTTCGCGTGTTCCGCACCGCCTTCCGCTTAACACCCCATCAATTCCTCACCACGCAGCGTCTCTCTCGCGCGCGAACGCTCCTACGCGGCGGCAAACATACCGTCACCGACGTGTGCCTCGAAAGCGGCTTTCAGAGCCTGGGCTCCTTCAGTTCGCTCTTTCGGCGTCACTTCGGCGTGTCGCCCCAGGAGGTGCAACGCGGCCTTGCTGTCGACATAGCGACACCTTAGCTCCAATCCGCTCCGTCAGGATTAGCAATTTCCGAGAAGCGCCGCTTTCCCCGTGAAGCTACTCTTGCATGAGTTGCTGGTGGTTGTACTGTGCTGTTCAGAAGTCTGTGGAGAGATCGCTATGGGTCGGACAATCGCCTATGTCGGAGTACCCACCAGTCTCGGGTCATACAGCCCTGGACAGGAGAAGGCTCCGCAAGCGTTCCGAGACGCCGGCTTTCCGGAAATGCTTCGGAAGGAAGGTCTGACGGTCGTAGATTACGGCGATCTTCCAGTGCGGCGTTGGCGTCCGGATAGAAAGAATCTGCTGGCGCAGCACTGGGAGGCAGTCGTTGCCTGCGTCCAAGAAACTGAGACGCATCTGTCGGAATCCGTGAGTCAGGGTTTCATTTCTGTTGTGATCGGCGGAGATTGCACCATCGAGCTTGGAGTGGTCGGAGCGAACCTGAGAAAGTGTGAGAGCCTGGGCCTGATTTACTTGGACCTGCACGCTGACATGAATACTCCGGCGTCAACCTTGGATGGTGCGCTCGACTGGATGGGAGTAGCGCATATGTTGGGCTTGAACGGGACTATTCCCGAATTGGCAGATTGTGGACCGCGCTGCCCTTTGATTTCCCCAGCGCAGGTTCATCTCGTTGGATTCGACCCAGACAGCGCAACGGAGTGGGAGCGCAGTGCCATCCGGGATCGCGCGATCGCAGCGTCGCTTCTTAGCGATGTCGCCCGGTCCCCCGTCGGGTGTGCAGACACGATCCTATCCAAATGGGCGACGAAGTTTGAGCGGCTCCTCGTGCACTTGGATGTCGATGTGATTGATTTTAACGATCTGCCGCTAGCCGAGAACTATTCGAAAAACAAGGGGCTGTCGTACAGCCATACGCTGGAGTTGTTGGAGGTTTTTCTTAAGAGCCCGAAGTTCGCCGGACTGACCCTGGCGGAAATTAACCCGGACCACGGTGCCGAAGATGGATCCACTATTCAGGGGTTCGCTCAGGATCTGTCGCGATTACTGGCTCTGCTACCCAGCTGATTGGGAATGGCCTGTCCATGTTTCGGGAGGAGGTTCGATGAAAGTGTCACATGTGCATTGCCGCGTGCGGGACTTGCAGGCCGCGGCCCGCTGGTTCGAACAGGTGTTGCAGGTAGTCCCCGTGGTCCATAACGAGCGGATGGCCTGGCTGGGCTTTGGCGAGTTTGGCGTGCTTCTGGACGCCGCGCCTGCAGATAGCGTGGTTACGCTTGGCTTCGACAGTGAGGATTGCGACGCAGACTATCGTATTGTCATGGGCCGCGGCGCGGAGACGATCGAGGCGCCGCAGGATCGGCCGTGGGGCGCACGCGCCGCCTACCTCAAGGGACCGGGCGGGCTGACGGTCGAGATCGAACAGCTACTGAAACGTACCTAGGCGGAGAGGAGACGATTGTGAGGATATCCCTGTTGATTTCAACTCTTACTGTTTTGTTGTTTGCCGGTTTAGCCATGTTCGGTGTACTGCGCCCCCAGTCGCAAGACCCCACGTTGACGAAGCCTGAAACTGTTATGGCTACATTTCACGTCGTGGCCGGCAAAGAGGCCGACTTCCAGCAAGTACTGGTTCGCGAATGGGAAACTTACACGAAGGAAAAGCTTGTCTTCGATCAGCCCCACGTTGTCGTGCGTGGCAAGGAAGCCAACGGAAAAACCTATTTCGTCGACATTTTCACCTGGGTCAGCCAATCTACTCCCGACCACCCTCCGGCATCCGTCGCCGCTGTCTGGCAAAGCATGGGACCCCCTCGTTGAGGCGCGCAACGGTCATCCCAGCATGAAAATCACCGAGGTGCAGTTTGTTACTCCAAAGAATTGAAGGCGCCTAAGTGAAACTACTCCCCCCAGCCCTTACGGATCCGCTACGGTTCGTTGAAACGCACGGTGTCGTACTAGAGGCCGGTCGGGGAGTGCGACCAAACCTGGCTGAAGCCATAGCCGGAGCGCCGATTCGCGCCAGTTGGTGGGGACACAAAAAGGGGCGCGCAATCTTCAGGGCAACGCGCATCGTACGCGATTGCGATCAGGTCCTCGTGTGTCGTTTGGTGGGCGGAAAGATTACCTACGTTCATCGCCGACTCTGGCCAGCGATAGTTCGTTTGGCGAGTTTTCTGGACAAGAAGACTCTCGCTGCTTTACGGGAGGAGCACACACCGTCGGGGGCGCACAAAGTTCGCACGATCCCGTTTCCACGTTGGGTGCCACCTGAAATCCGTCAGGCGGCCGAGAACATCTCCGAAGAGGAGGCCCATCTTCAATTGGGTGACTGGATTAAGCCCTATCTGCGCAAAGGGCATTGGAGCGATTCTTGAATGCCTCGTTTTTGTCGATTCCGAATGGTCGCACTGGATGTAAGTCTGCATCCGTAGGTAAGCTGTTGGGCATGAGGCCGCTCGTCAAGATCCCGTGTGTCGGACTTTTGATCTCTGGTTGTGCCTTGGGCCAAGCAGCGCCTGCATCCCCTCCCATATCGCCGATGGCGCTCCACATGGATATGGTTCGCCGCGCCGCGGAGCAAACCGACCCCGGGCCTGAACTGGAACAGCTCTGTGACGAAATCGGACCCCGTCTTACCGGCAGTGTCGCTGCGCAATCGGCGGGGCGCCAGGTGGTCGAACACATGGGCAAGATTGGGCTGCAGCAGGTCCACGCCGAAAGATGGACTTTGCCGCGAGCTTGGCAGCGTGGACCCGCAACGGCTTCGCTGGTCACACCCTTCCGGATCCCGATTCCGATTGCTGCCTATGGTTGGAGTGGATCGACGCCGACGCATCGTGGGCCAGTGCAAGTGGTACTTTTGCACGCGAATGACGTTGCAGAACACCTCAATTCCATAGTTGAGTCGCAGGGTTCAAACTGGAGCGGCAAAGCACTAATTGTCGGTTCCGATCCTGACAAGCCAATGCGGGCCTACGCGGAACTCTTGCCGCTGCTGCGAGCAGCCACGGCCGCGCACGCCGTCGCAGTGCTTCGTCACGATACCAGGCCAGGCGACGGTATTGTTCACTCCGAACCGCTGGCGGTAGCGCTGTCTGAGACTATTGATACCAACCTGATTCCGGCCGTCGACCTGCCGGTCGAACACCAGAGGCTGATCGAGCGTTTATTGCTGCAGAACCGCGCTGTGAGCATCGATATTAACGTGGAAAACAGCTTCTCTGCGGGACCTGTTCCCTCGGAGAACATTGTCGGAGAAATTGAGGGAGCGGTTCATCCGGAACAAGTTCTGCTGGTCAGTGCACACCTGGATTCATGGGACCTGGGAACAGGTGCGACGGATGACGGCTTCGGGGCTGCTGCCGTTCTGGGAGCCGCAGAAGCGCTGGTCCGGACTGGCTTGCGCCCTGCACGCACGCTCCGCTTCGTGCTTTTTACAGGAGAAGAAGAAGGACTGCTCGGTTCGCGTGCTTATGTGCGTCAGCACGCGGCGGAACTCGGCAACATAGTTGCGGTTTTTGCGCTGGACTGGGGCGCAGGTCCGATTGTGCAGCTGCCAACTGCAGGACACTCTGAGCTGGTGCCACTGCTTAGAGACTTCAACGAACTGACTCCCGACCTGCACCTTGAGCCTCCAAGCGACGGGTGGCTTTTCATGACAGATGCGTATGCCTTCACGCTGGCTGGATTGCCAGGTATCGCTCCGCTCGTACGGGCGCCCGGTTATTCCGAGCAGGCGCATTCGGCCGAAGATACTCTCGACAAGGTTTCGCCTGCGGATTTACGCCAGGCTATGACGGTGCTCGCGATGGCCAGCTTTTTCCTCGCGGATGCACGCGATATTCCTGAGGGACATTTCACACCAGCCCAAACAGCGGCCACGCTGATACGAGGCAAGCAGAAACCAATGCTCGAAGTCTTTGGGCTGTGGCCCTTTGGGGGGTCGATTCCGGGTGAGTTGTCGCTACACCTTGGCCAGAACTCATATTAAGTGCAATGGCCTGTCCTCCCAATTGGCCACGAGAACCCTCCATGAGCGACTCGACTTAATTGAGAAGCCTGCTCCCTGTGCTCCGTCGTTGACTTGCGCTTCTTCCCGCGCCTAGCATTGCACCCTGATCGTTCTCATTGTTTAGCAGGAGGCTACCATGCGTCGAGAACGAGTGCTGAAGGTCGTGTTGGCCGTGGTCGGAGTGCTCTTTACGGCCGGGATTTATCCGCTGGCGATGCATTTATTGCATCCGCAGAAGTGCGAATACTCCGACGTGATGCTGCTGAGTCTCTATGTCACGCTCGGCATCTTCTTGCTTGTCGCGGTCCGTAGCCCATCGGCGTATCGCAGCCTGATAGCATTCGCCGCATGGTCGAGTCTCGCTCACGCCATTGCTATGGGCGTGCAGGCCTTGCCAAATGCGAGCATGCGCGGAGACCTTTACGGCTCGGCTGCACTCGTTGTCATCGGTGCAGCCCTGCTCGTGCTGACTCCGGCAAAGCAGTCCGCAGTCTCCGCATAGGCTCACACTCATGACCGTACCCGAAACGAGGGATCGGATGGCAGAAACGTCGCCGCGTTTTAAGGCCAGGATGGCCGGTGTCTTTCAACTGCTCGAAGCCATCACGGCAGCATGTCCGGGGGTGTTCATCCTCGACAGGCTGGTTGTACCGGGCAATGCACCGGCCACGGCGGCCAATATTCTGGGACACGAGGGGCTACTTTGGTTGGGGTTCGCATCCTTGCTCATCGGGGTGGCGTGCCATATCGCATGGGCGCTTCTCATGTATGAGTTGCTTAAACCTGTAAACCGGAGCGTTTCTTTACTCGCAGCGTTTGTCGTTCTCGTGTGTTGTGGTATGCAAGCTATCGCCAGCCTCTTTTACCTCGCTCCTTTGCTCATCCTGCAGGGCGGTAGCTCCTTGAGTGCATTTACGGCGGAACAGTTGCAGGCGCTGGCGCTCATGTTTGTCAAATTGAATAATTACGCCAACGACATCGATCTGGTGTTCTTCGGATTATGGTGCATCCTGACAGGCTACCTGATTTTCAGGTCGACCTTCCTGCCTCGAATTTTGGGAGTGCTGTTGGCCGTTGGTGGTTTGGGTTGGGTGACCTATCTGTACCCGCCGCTCGCCTACCATCTGTTCATACCCTACATCGCTGCCGCCTCCGCCCTGGGAGAAGTACCCCTGGAGCTCTGGCTCATCGTGATGGGTTTGAACGTTCAACGATGGAAAGAGCAGGCCAGCGCAGCGGGCATTCGCAGATGAAAGCGAGCGTCTGCAGCAGACACGTTGCCGACGTGATGTGCCACCCTAGTTCCTCCCAAATTACGGACAAACCGGAAATTGCGAGAGAGCGAGCAGGCATAGCGAGGAAATGACAGGTCGGTGGCCTGCGGGCTGAGTGTTTTTTCTCAATTCAGCCCGGCGAATCTATGGGATACTGTGGGCACTATGTGGGGTTTGCCGGACTCAGAGCGAGAGCATTTTCGTACAATAAACGTACAATGGATCGAGCAATGGGGCCTTTTTAGCCGTTCTGGCAGTTCCTAGAATCAGTAACTTACGTGTTGTCAACACGCTGAATAGTTCGACTCCCGCCGCCTCCACCAATAACTTAATTTCGTACAATAGCATTCTGCAAAGGCGCGCTTTCCGCCGGGCTTCTCCCCAGTTTTTCTTCTCGCCGTTTACGAACCAATCGAACGACCGATTATTCTTGCCAGAAATAGCTGCGGAGAAACGGACTGATTGGGGACTGTCGTTCTGGGTCAGGCTCACGTAAGTTCCGTTTGCCGACCATCAACGAGATTGGCCTTGCTTCCAAGATCACTAGAGCGGCGACTGACATTCGGATTCGCGAGGGCACGATCAACCGAGCGTTTGTCGGACGCTCTCAAGGATTTCGCCAGAAGTCGCGGGTCCTGCACGGCACGAGCCAGTACTACACCGCCGATCAGAAAATCTCACAAACGTACCGAGCTGGTTATTGCAACGTGTAGCTGCGCCGCGTGCACGCCGCATTCAGATGGTAGCAACTGCTGGGGCCCTGTGACACATCGAATTAATTTCAGGCATAGTGTTTATGACGATGCCTGGACGATTCTTGAAGAGCGTCAGTAGCAAGCGCCCAGCCCCGGAGCGGTTCGCTCACGGTGCGGCAGATTAAAACGAGACAGGCCCGACCGCTCCGATCCAGCCGGCTAACCTTGGTTGGGTCATTGCTTGTCCATGTAGAAGAAGTGAGCACTTTCAGAACCTTTCGACAGTGCCCCTGCATCACATTGGTCAGACGCAAGTCTTCCCTACGGATTGAAGGGTCAAGAGCGTAGAAAGCTGCGCCACTCGAACCAACTCACTGTGAGCGAGGACGAGCGAGTCCATGGTTACTTCAACGTCAGCTTATCCAATGGTAGAAGAGCAACGTTATCTCGCGTTGCTGCGCGCAGCCAACGCGATCGCCACATCGGATGACTGCGACTGTGCTTCCAATGCCCTGGTCGAAAGACTGAAGGAAGTCACCGCTTTTGATTTCATACATGTAGCAACATTCGACAAGGAGACCACCCGCACGTGCTGGTCGTTGTTGGAAGCGAACGGCAAGAGAGTGGAGTCGGCATCGCTTGACGATCTGTCTTCCGAACATTCTCCTATTCCATGGGTTCACGAAACGGGAGCGCCGCTGGTCATTAGCGAGTGGAGCCAGGAGGCGCGGTTCCGGACCTACGGGCTTTTCCTTGCCAACCACGGTATCGCTTCAACTTGCATGCTTCCCTTAGTTCGAGGATCACGCCATTTGGGTGTGCTGAGTTTAGGTCGGTCTTATCCGAATGGCTACGACGAGGATGAGGTTCGATTTCTTCGTCTTGCCTCAGAACAGATTGGTTTGGCCATCGATGCGGCCGTGAACCTGTACATATCCCAGCGGGTGCAAGATCGCTTGAAGTTGATTCTCGATCTGTCGAACCAGGTGGTGTCCAATCTGGAGTTTCACGATCTCCTCGTGGCTGCGTCGGCAAGTGTCCGCCGTGTCATGCATTGCGACGCTGCGGCTATTATGTTGGCAGAGTCTGAGGGTACGCACCTGCGCGTACACGCCCTCGACTTTCCCGAGAGCCGAGGGATTTTCACCGAAGGAGGGCTCGTCCCCATCGAGGGCTCGATGCCCGGAGATTCGTTCAAGAGCGGCAAGCCAATCGTTGTGAACCATGTTGACCTCGCGGAGATTTCCCAGGAGATGCATGCCAAGGCCATCGGGGAGGGCTTGCATTCGTTCTGCGACGTACCTTTAATCAGCAAGAGCCGAATGCTGGGGGTGCTGGCAGTCGCGAAACGCGAGGAGAATGCATTCGACAGCGACGAGGTCTCCTTCTTGATTCAAGTAGCAAATCAGGTGGCGATCGCGGTGGAGAATGCGCTGGCCTATGGCAAAATCGCGGAACTGACGGACCGACTGGCCCAGGAGAAGCTGTATCTAGAAGATGAGATCCGCGGGGAAATGGACTTTGAAGGGATCGTGGGAATCGTGGGGCAAAGCTCAGCTCTTCGGCATGTTCTGAGTATGGTAGAGACCGTAGCTCCGAGCGATTCGACAGTATTGCTGTTAGGAGAAACAGGGACGGGAAAGGAGTTGATTGCTCGCGCCCTCCATGATCGCAGCAAACGCAAAGATAGAACCTTCGTGAAGCTCAACTGTGCGGCCATTCCCACAGGCTTGTTGGAAAGCGAGCTTTTTGGGCACGAACGGGGCGCATTCACGGGAGCGATCTCGCAGAAGGTCGGCCGGCTGGAGCTGGCGGATCAAGGTTCGTTGTTTCTGGACGAGGTAGGGGATATTCCGATCGAAATCCAGCCAAAACTGCTGCGTGCTCTGCAAGAGCGGGAATTCGAGCGGCTCGGTAGCACCCGCACAAAGAAAGTGGATGTGCGACTCGTGGCAGCCACGAACCGTGACCTGGAAAAGATGATTGAAAGGCGTGAGTTTCGCGAAGACTTGTATTACCGGCTGAATGTTTTTCCGATTCGGATCCCTCCGCTTCGGGAGCGCCCGGAGGACATTCCATTGCTGGTTCGTTACTTCACTCAGAAGTACAGCCGCCGCATGGAAAAACAGATCGATTCCATTTCAACCGCCGCCATGAAGAAGCTTGCCGCCTGGCACTGGCCGGGAAATATCCGCGAATTGGAGAACTTCATCGAGCGCTCGGTGATCTTGACGCATACCTCCGCACTGCAGTTGCCCCTGGGAGAGATCGGTACTAACGGAACAATTGCGCCTGCACTTGGCTCGCGGCAGACCCACGATCACGATGAGATCATGCGCGTTCTCAAGGAGACCAAGGGTCGAGTTGCCGGCCCGCAAGGGGCGGCCGCGCTCATGGGCATCAAGCGAACCACGCTCATCTCGCGCATGAAGAAGCTCGGGATCGAGCCACGCAGCATCTCTTAGCGCTTCGAATTCTGTGAAGTCCTTTCCTCGGGCAGTCTCGGACTGACTGGCTCTCGCGCCCCTCGTCAATTGTCGAAGTCAATTGTCGAAGCGGGCATCGACACTTCTCGACACTAGTTTCCCGCAGTCGTATCTCTCACCCATCAATTTCAGTGGCTTACGCGAGTCGCGAAAGCCGTCTTGCTTTGGTCCGCCCGTTGCAACAACCGAAAGCGTGCGGCGGATAACCAATGTTCAAGATCTCCATCGTTGAAGAGCGCAGCCAGCGAAGGCTGATGCTGGAAGGTAAGCTGATTCGCCCGTGGACCGAGGAGGTTACGAGCGCGTGGAAGACAGCCGGGGAGGATCTTCAAGGCCGCAAGTTAATCGTTGATTTGACGAACGTGACATACATCAGCGCAGACGGCGAGACCACGCTAATCAAGTTGATGAGGGACGGCGCGAAGTTTTCTTGCCGAGGCGTGCTCACGAAACATGTCTTGAAACAGTTGGCTCGCAGGTGCCGGTGTACCGCTTGACGGATTTGTTTGTCGAATTGCGCGGCGCTCAAGAGAAATCTCAAAGAACGGCAGGAGGACAAATGTTCGGCAGAAGAAAAATCAGGAACCAGGAACCGTCACGTTATGCGACTAGAGGTGAGTTCTGCCGAATATTCGAGGAGGATATGAACCGCTTGTATCTGTTGTCGTTTTTATTGACCGGCGATCGCACCGTAGCCGAACAATGCTTTGTCGAAGGCCTCCATATCGCCCAGGAGGGAAATCAAGTTTTCAAGGAATGGGCGGAGTCCTGGGCGCGGCGAGCAATTATCCAGAATGCGATTCGGATGATCCGCCCGCAGAAAGCAACCGACGGTACGCACTCGACGGCAGATTCCAGCACTGGCAGTGCACTGACAGAGCCAGCCGAAATTGCTGGGATTGTCGATCTGCCGGCATTCGAGCGCTTCGCATTCGTGATGTCAGTGCTGGAACACTACTCCGATCAGGAATGCTCGCTTCTTCTCGGTTGCACCCGCGCCGACGTGACGGCAGCACGAACTCGGGCGCTCGAGCGATTAGGAAAATCCGCCGATCTTCACCGCAAGCTGGTGAGCATCGGCTCGAACCAAAAGGTCCGAGGAGACAACTCTGAATCTGCGCCGCAGTTGAGGGCTGCTCCCAGCCTTGCTGCTTCTGCATAACCAAGAAACTACTTCAGGAATAAAGGATGGCAACGACGATGCTAAGGACTGACATTTTCTTTCGTAACGCAAAACTCGCGCTCGCGGCAGCCGTGCTGCTGGCGACCATGGCGTGCAGTAGAGGCAATGTCCACGCAGCGCCAGCGATGCCGCTGCCCCTGGTGACGGCGGTCCGGGCAAGCGCGCAGGATGTCCCCCGGTACCTCGACGAAATCGGCAGGAATGCGGCTTTCGAGGCTGTCACCGTGACGCCGCAGGTCAGTGGCCGCATCGTCGAGCGGCACTTTCAAGACGGCGAAAACCTTAGGCGTGGGCAGTTGCTGTTTGTGATCGATCCTCGCCCCTACAAGGCGCAGGTCGATTCCGCGCAAGCAGCCCTGGCACAGGCAAGAGCGGCGCTCGATCTTGCCAAAATCCAGTTTGTCCGCGACCAGGAAGTTATCGGTCAGAAGGCCATTTCACAGCAGGATTACGACACGAAAAAGAACACCGTGGATGTTGATGAAGCTCAAGTCGAAGCTGCCGAAGCGGCAATGGAGACCGCTAAGATCAACCTCGAATACTGCTACATTCATTCGCCCATCGATGGACGAGCCGGCGCCCGTCTGGTCGACGTAGGAAACGTTGTGCAGCCGAACACGACGTCGCTACTTTCGATCCAGCGTCTGGATCCGATTTACGCCAATTTCACCATCACTGAGGGAGACTTGCCGGCAGTTCAAAAACAGATGTCGAGGGGCACGTTGAAAGCAGCAGTTCGACTTCCTTCGGATCCCGAAAACGCAGCCAGAAGTGGTCGCGTCGAATTCCTCGACAACGCCGTGCAAAACGGCACAGGGACGGTGAACCTGCGCGCCACCATGAGCAACTCTGACCATCATTTCTGGCCAGGCCAATTTGTGGATGTGAAACTCGTTCTGTCCACAGAAAAAGGAGCCGTGTTGATTCCGAATCAAGCTGCCCAGATCAGCCAGCGCGGACCGTTCGTTTACGTGGTGAAGTCGGATGACACCGCCGAACTCCGCCCGGTGAAACTCGGGCAGCGCCAGGGCGATCAGGTTGTGGTTACTGAGGGAGTCGCCCCGAATGAGCGCGTGGTGCTCGCAGGCCAAATGTTGGTTCGACCCGGCGGCAAGGTTCGCGTTGACAGCAGCTCTACTTCAGCGCCCGCTTCGAATGCCAGTGGAAAGAGCACTCAGAATCCAGGAGGGCAGTCGTGAATCTCTCTGAACTCTTTATTCGTCGCCCCGTTATGACGGTGGCGCTGACTGTCTCCGTAATCCTGTTCGGAGTGGCAGCCTATTTTCGCCTTCCGGTCAGCGATCTACCCGCCATCGACTATCCCGTGATCCAAGTGCACGTCAGTTATCCGGGCGCAACGCCTGAGACGATGGCGAACAACGTCGCTACGCCGCTGGAGCGCCAGTTCATGCAGATTCCGGGCTTGGAACTGGTCACCTCCAATAACGGTCAGGGATTCTCCAGCTTCGTGCTGCAGTTCGATCTTTCCAAGAGCCTCGACGGTGCTGCTACCGACGTTCAAGCAGCCATCACGCGGGCGCAGGGGCAACTTCCCGTCGATCTGCCCAGCCCTCCCACATTCACAAAAACGAATCCGAACGATCAGCCGATCATGTACATCGCGATGGTCAGCGACACCGCCACCGAGGGCCAACTCTACGACTACGCGAACACGCAAGTCGGCGAGCGCATCAGCATTTTGCCAGCGGTCAGCCAGGTTGCGATATACGGCACTCAATCGGCTGTGAGGATCAAGGCCGATCCGTCGAAGATGGCGGTCCGCAACATCACCCTCGAAGATCTGACCAATGCCATCAAGAATGGCACCGCCTACACCGGGGCTGGCCAGTTCGACGGCCCGCATCGCACTTTCCTGTTGCAGCCTCAGGGGCAACTCATGACCGCTGAACAATACGACGGGCTCATCGTCGGACAAAGCAATGGCGCACCGGTTTATCTGAAGGATGTCGCGTCATCCAAGAATGGCTTGCAGAACGAACGTATCGATATGCGTTTCTGGGTACGCGGCTACCCGCAACCCGGCGCAACCGTTGTCGTCGGCGTATTTCGTCGGGCAGGCGTGAATGCAGTCGAAGTCGCGAAGGCCGTCCGCGACCTGCTGCCCACCATTCAGTCTCAACTTCCCGGCTCGGTTGTGATCGTTCCGGCCTACGACCGTTCGCTAACCATCGTCGGCGGAATCAAGGACGTCCAGACGACCCTTTACATCGCCTTCGGGCTCGTAGTCATGGTGATCTTCATCTTCCTGGGACGCGCCACCGACACGCTCATTCCTGCCGTGGCGTTGCCGTTGTCGTTGCTGCTCACGTTCATTGCCATGAAGATGCTGGGCTACAGTCTCGACAACCTCTCGCTGATGGCATTGACGCTGGCCATCGGTTTTCTAGTTGATGATGCCATCGTCTTTCTCGAAAACACCGTCCGATTGATGGAAGCGGGTCGAAGCGCCTTCGATGCCTCTGTGGAATCGGCCAAGGAAATCAGTTTCACAATTTTGGCAATGACTCTCTCGCTGGCTGCGGTGTTCATTCCTCTCGTGTTCATGAGCGGGTTAATGGGGCGCATCTTCCGTGAATTCTCCATCACCATCGTCATCTCAATTCTGGCCAGCGGAATTGTTTCGCTCACGCTCACACCCTTGATGACTTCCAGATTGCTGAGCAATCGCGGAGAAGGAGCGAAGAAAACCTGGATGGAGCGGGTCTTCGGCGCCTTCGAGCACCGGGTGCTCGATGTTTATGGACGCTACCTCTGGTTCTTTTTGCGGAATCGCTGGATTTCAGCCGTGACCTGGGTCGTCTGCCTCGCAGGAACGGCATACCTGTTTTACGTTGTCCCGAAGGCATTCCTTCCCGTCGGCGACAGTTCGTTCATCCGCGGCGTACTAGTGGCACAGGAGGGAACGTCGCCCGATCAGATGCGCGCCTATCAAACGCAGGCGGAGAAAATCATGAAGGCAAATCCTGCCGTGCGCAGTACGTTCACTATGAGCGGAAATGCCAGTTTTCTCGGTTCGAATCAGGCATTCCTGATCGCATTTCTTAAAGATCCCAAGGAACGGGCTCCGATCGCTCAAGTGGCTGGCCAGTTGATGGGGGGAATCGCCGGGACGATTCCCGGCGTGGTGGCCTTCCTGCAACCGAATCCGGCGCTGGAAATCAGCACCGGCGCGACGGCCAACGCGCAGGGCCAATTTGCCTTCGCTCTTTCCGGCATTGATTCCAACGAAGTGTACGCGACTGCCGGAAAGATGATGGCCAAGATGCGCGAGTACCCCGGATTCCTCTTCGTGAATTCCGACCTCTACAATCACACGCCGAATCTGCAGATCGATATTCTCCGCGATCAGGCGAAGCTCTATGGCGTGTCGGAGACGCGTATTCTGACCCTTCTGCACGACGCCTATTCGGAAAACTACAGCTACCTCATCAAGAAAGCGACAGATCAGTACCAGGTAATTCTGGAAGTCGCCGACGACGAACGCTCCATTCCGGAAGACTTGAGCAAGCTCTACATCAAGAGTGACGACGGTCAGCGCATGGTTCCGCTCAATGCGGTCACCAGTTCGCACGCCGTTATCGGGCCGCAAGCAGTCAACCACATCAATCAATTCACCAGCGTCACCATGTTTTTTAACCTGAAGCCCGGATACGCCATCGGCCCGGCAACTCAGTTCGTGCAACAAACTGCGAAGCAACTTCTTCCGCCCGGCATTCAAGGATCGCTGCAAGGTGAGGCCCTGGTTTTCCAGAACACGGTTTCCGATCTGGCGATCCTCATGGTGGTCGCAGTGTTCGTCATGTACGTGATTCTGGCCATTCTCTATGAGAGCTATCTGCACCCAATCACGGTGCTTTCATCGTTGCCGGTGGCGCTGCTGGGTGGACTGCTGACGCTATGGCTTTTCGGCGCGGAAGCTTCCCTCTACGCCTACATTGGCATGTTCATGCTGATGGGCATCGTCAAGAAGAACGGAATCATGATCGTTGATTTCGCGGAACAACGAGTTCGCCAAGGAATTGCCGACGATCAGGCAATTCACGACGCCAGCATGGAACGCTTCCGGCCGATCATGATGACGACAGCCGCAGCGTTGCTGGGGGCGCTTCCCATCGCGCTCGGTTACGGTGCTGACGGATCGTCGCGCCGGCCACTGGGACTCGTGGTGGTCGGCGGTCTGATTGTTTCGCAGTTCATCACTTTCTTCGTAACTCCGGCCATCTATCTGTACCTGGAGGAATTCCAGGAAAAGGTGCTCGATCCCGTAGCGTTCCTGCGCTCTACACGGAAGCCCGCCCAGCCGGCGGTTCCAGGATTCGCGTTGCAGGAAAGAAGTGGAGATTAATCCCATGAATCTTCTTAAGAGTACTTCTTTTTCTCTGGGCATACTGCTAGCTATGACCGACATGGTCGGTTGCGCAGTCGGTCCAAACTACAGGCGTCCGACCGTCGACGTTCCGGTCACGTACCGTGACGCAACGCCTGACTCGTCGGCTCGCCCGAACGCTCAGCCTGGCCAAGCGAAGCCACAACGGCCGCCCACGGGATCGTCGGTGCACTCTTCGTCTGTTCAATCTCTGGGTGACGAAAAATGGTGGGAGGTGTTTCAGGATCCCGAACTTCAGGCGCTGATTCGCACCGCTCTCAAGAACAACTATGACGTTCGCATCGCGGCGACCCGAGTTCTCGGGTCTCAGGCGCAGCTCGGAATCACGCGCGCCGACCAGCTTCCATCTGTGACTGCGGGCGGCAATGTCACAAGCATTCAGAATCCCGTACTCGGACCCATTCCTTCCTACGAGCTCACGCAGGGAGAAGTTGCTGCGTCCGCAGCCTGGAATCTGGATTTTTGGGGAAAGTACCGCCGTGCAACGGAAGCGGCGCGAGCGAGTCTACTTGCCAGCCAATGGGCGCAAAAGGAAGTGATGGCGACTCTGGTCGCCAACCTGGCAACCTCTTATTTTCAACTTCGCCAGCTTGATCTCGAACTGGAAATTTCCAAGCGCACGTTGAGTTCGCGCAGCGACTCTCTGCAATTAACGCAGACTCTAGAGCAGCACGGCATCAACTCGATGTTGGATGTGCGCCAGTCCGAACAACTGGTATATACAGCCGCAACCGAAATCCCGGACTTTGAGCGCCAAATAGCTCAACAGGAAAATGCCATCAGCATACTTCTCGGCAACAACCCCGGCGATATTCCTCGAGGGCTGAAGCTGACCGAACAGCCACATGCGCCCGAGGTGCCAGTTGGCGTCCCCTCTTCGCTACTGGAGAGGCGGCCGGACGTTCGTGAGGCGGAAGCAAATCTGATTGCCGCCAACGCGCAGATCGGTGTAGCCCGGGCCGCGTACTTCCCCCAAATCTCGCTTAGCGGAACTGCCGGCTACGAGAGTCCAGCGCTCACCAATCTGTTCACCGGCCCGGCCGGTGTCTGGAACCTGGCGGCCTCTTTGACACAGCCCATCTTTGAGGGAGGAAGACTCAAATCCAATGTTCGCCTTACCGAAGCGCAGCGCGATCAGATGGTCATGACCTATCAACAGACGATCCAGGGTGCTTTCCGCGATGTCTCGAATGCGCTCGTTGCTTATCGCAAGGATCAAGAGTTCACAGCTCAGCAACAGCGCCTGTTCGAATCGGCACAGGATGCGGCGCGACTGTCAGAGATTCGCTTCAAGGCTGGGACCACCGATTACCTGGAAGTGTTGACCAACGACACGAACTCGCTTACGGCAGAGCTGGGACTGGCGCAGGCGCAAGGCAACGAACTCATCTCTCTGGTCCAGCTCTATCAGGCTCTTGGTGGAGGTTGGCAATAATGACTGATCCAAGCGAGGAGCGCATAGGGCCGCTCTCTCATAATGCATTGACTACCCCACAAGTATTTGCTGAATATTTCAATATTTCCACAGATGATGACCATACAAGGGTGCAGTCTGAGTCCTTCTCCTCTGCCCCACGGCGTGAGAGAATTGCATCATGACACGGACCAGCCTGCCCCAGCCGCATGAGCAGCGCAAGCTTGAAGAACTGCTCGTGAAACTTTCGAAAATGAAACCGATCTCCGCAAAACCGGCTCCGATTGTGCTAGGAAACCCTGCAATTCGGACAGCCTGCACAGCGAACTCGCAAGTCTTTTTCTCGACATAAAAACAGTCGATCCAACCGTGCCCAGCTCAATCGGTGGGCTTTTTGTGATCCCTTGGGCTTTGCGAACATCGGCGTTAGCGATTCTCGCATCATGAGTCGCGCCCGGCGCAGCCTGGTCTTTACCTTCGACTCGCCGATCCCGAGAACTTCCGCAGTCTCGGCTACGTCCAAATGCTGCACGTCCCGAAGAACGAAGACTTCTCGATAGATATCCGGCACTTCGTCAAGCGCCTTCCAGATAGCACTTCGCACTTCCGCTTGCTCTACGATGTCGCTCGGAAGTTCGCGCCAATCTGCAAACTGCCGAGGCGAGAACGGCTTTTCTTCCGCCGGGTCGGGGTCTGAGCCTTCGATGGATTCGTAGAGGTGCTGACGACGTTTGCGTCTGTCGCCGGAATAAGTACGCGGGCTCGAGCGATCACGCCCGGAGTTAATCGAGCGCTTTGTGAAAGCGCAGTACGGCTGCAGTGAGTAAACCGAAACTAAGGCAAAACATGGCCAGCATTTGCGGCCACAGAACATCCATGCCCACTCCCTTCAGATAGGTGCCGCGTAGCACCACCAGGAAATATCGCAATGGGCTGGCGTAGGTGAGATACTGCAGCCATTGCGGCATCGTGCTAATGGGAAAACCAAAGCCCGAAAAGGTGATCGCCGGCATAATAAAGAAAAAGGAGGTGACCATCGCCTGCTGCTGGGTAGAGGAAACGGTGGAGATCAGCAACCCAACTCCCAGCATGCAAAGCAGGAAGAGAATTGCTCCGACGAACAACACCCAAATCTGCCCGCGGAATGGGACCTGAAACCAGAGGGTGCCGACCACCGCTATCAATGAAACGTCGAAAAGGCCAATCAGGAAAAACGGCAATGTCTTTCCAAGAATGAACTCGGCTGGGCGGATCGGGGTCACCATGATCTGCTCCAGCGTACCAATCTCGCGTTCGCGAACTACCGCAAAGGCCGTCAGGTTGACGACGAGCACCAGCGTGAGGCTGCCGACGATTCCCGGAACAAAAAACCAGCGGCTCCGCAGATCGGGGTTGTACCACGGCCGTTGCTCCAGTTCCACGGATGGGATCCGCTCTATCAGTTGCGGCGAGATGCGATTAATCCGGTCCTGCTGGTAGTCCTTGGCGAACCCGAGCGCAATCCCGCTAATGTAGCTTGAGGCAATCAACGCGGTGTTTGAGTTAGTCGCATCGACGATTACCTGCAATGGCGCGGTCTGTCCCTTGCGCAGGTTCTCGGCGAAACCCGGATTAATCTGGAGCGCTACCGTTGCCCTTCCGCGATCGATCAAGTCTCCCACTTGGCGGTAGTCGGTGAGTTGGTTCTGCACGTCGAAGTAGGGACTCGAAGTGAAACGTGAAATCAATTCGCGGCTTTCCTGACTGTGATCCAGATCGAGAACAACCGTCGCGACATGATGGATCTCGAAAGTCGCGGCATAACCGAAGATCAGCATCTGGATGATCGGCGGGACGAAAAGCACGGCGCGCGTTCGCTTGTCGCGGAACACCTGGATGAATTCCTTGATGAGCATCTGCTTGAGTCGCGATAGCATCGATCTCTCCTAAGTTAGCCTCTTCTGGAATGACCGGGTGGCCAGCAGCGCCAGCAGCAGCGTAAAAATCGCGAGCGGAATCAAATCCGCGTAGAGCAGGGCAACTGGCGAACCCTTGAGGAATATCTTCTTGAGGACCGAGACGTAGTAGCGCGCAGGGAGGATGCGCGTGATCCACTGCAGCGCGATCGGCATCTGCGCAATGTCATATAGAAATCCTGACAACAAGAATGCCGGCAGGAACGTAGCCAGAAGCGCAATTTGACTAGCCGCCAACTGATTCTTCGCGATGACCGAAATGAAGAATCCCATCGAGAGCACGACAATCATGAACATGGCCGAGCTGATCAGAAGGGTGAGGAACGATCCACGAAATGGCACATGGAACCAGTACAGCGCAATTACAGCGCAGACAAGGACATCAATCATCCCGATCGCAAAATACGGGACGAGTTTGCCGAACATGATCTCCAGAGGACTGACGGGGGTCGAGATCAGCTGCTCCATGGTGCCGCGTTCCCACTCGCGCGCAATGGTCAGCGAAGTAAGAAACGCGCCAATCACCGACATAACGAGCGCGAGGACTCCCGGGATGATAAAAGCGCTGCTTTCGAGGTCTTCGTTGTACCAGGTGCGCGTTTCAACGCTCACCGGGGTAGGTGACGCGACCTGCCCACGATCGCGCAACCAGTCCAACTGGATCTTTGAGGAGTATCCCTGAACCACGGCCTGGGCGTAGCCGATTAAGACGTTCGCGGTGTTGTCGTCGGTTGCGTCAACCAGAGCCTGAACTTCTGCAGCACGACCGTTGAGGAGGCGTTGCGAAAAGTCCCAGGGGATTACGATCCCCATTTTGGCGTGGCCGCCATCGATCGCGCTGGTCAGGTCACGATAGTTATTCACCACGCGCACAATTTCAAAATAGTCGCTGGCCTGAAACCGCTTGAGCAGATCCTGGCTTTGCTGGCTGCCGTCGCGATCATAGACATAAATAGATAGATGCTTGAGATCCAGATTCACTCCGTACCCAAATAGCAGTACCAGGATGATGGGCATGATCAGCACAATGATGAGACTGCGCGAGTCGCGCAGGACCTGGACGATCTCTTTCTTGGCGACGGCAAGGAACCGGGTAAAGCTCATGACGCTTTGCGCTCCTTTCCGTTCTTCGGCTCGGTCGTGAGAGAAACGAAAACATCTTCCAGGCTGGGGCGAATCTTCTCGATGCGCCGCACAGTCACGCCATGCTCGCCCAAATACTTTTTTACTTCTGGAATTGCTGCGTCAGCGTTTTCGACGACCAGATGAAGCGCATTGCCAAACACGGCAGCGTCCATGATCATGGGAGCCGATTGCAGTGCCTCCACGGCTGGGCCCAGGGGATCGCACTCGACCAAGAGGAGTTCACCTTTCATCGACTTCTGCTTGAGTTCCGACGGGGTCCCAAGCGCCACCATTTTTCCGCGAAAGATCAAGGCCAATCGGTTGCAGTACTCCGCTTCTTCCATGTAGTGAGTCGTGACGAAGACGGTCACGCCTTCGTCCGCCATTTTGTGAATAAGATCCCAGAACTGCCGCCGTGAAATCGGGTCCACGCCCGAGGTCGGCTCGTCGAGGAAGATAATCGGTGGTTTGTGCAGCACGGCGCAGCCTAATGCCAGGCGTTGTTTCCATCCGCCCGGAAGAGTGCCCACGATCAGGTTCTCCTGGCCCTTGAGGTTTGCCATCTCGAGCGCCCAGTCGATTCGTTCTTTCAGTTTGTCGGAAGGTACGTTATAAAGCCCCGCGAACAGCCGCAGGTTTTCGATCACCTTGAGGTCGTTGTAAAGCGAAAACTTCTGCGACATGTAGCCGATATTCTGGCGCACTGACTCCGGCTGGCGTGCGACATCGTAACCCGCGACGATGGCACGCCCTGAGGTTGGGGTGAGCAGTCCACAGAGCATGCGGATCGTCGTGGATTTTCCCGCGCCATTTGGCCCGAGGAAACCGAAGACCTCTCCTTTCCGGGTCTCCAGGCTGATGTGATTCACGGCCACGAACTCGCCGAAGCGTTTTACGAGATCTTCGATGATGACGGAACTGTGGTTCTCGGCCACGATTTCCCCCAGTTCCACTGGTGACGGCGTCGACAAACAGGTCTTCGATCGTCGGCGTTATCTGGCGGATGCTTTCGAAGGAAACGTGCGCATTCTTGAATCGAGTCTCGAATTCCGGGATGCGACGCTTCGCATCATCGACGACAACATGGATCCCGTCGCCCGTCAGCATCAGGCTCGAAATGCCTTCGGCATGTTCCAGCTCTTCCCGAAGCCGACGTGCTTCTGGCGAAATTATCGATAGAACGCCTTTCCCGAGTTTGGATTTAAGGTTGTCTGGCGTGTCGCAGAACAAAAGCTTGCCTTCGTGTAAGAGAGCCACGCGGTGACATCGCTCAGCCTCGTCCAAATAAGCAGTAGAAGTCAGAATGCCGACTCCTTCCGCAATCAGTTCGTAGAGAATGCGCCAAAAATCGCGGCGGGAAACGGGATCGACACCGGTCGTTGGTTCATCCAGCAAAATGACTTTGGGCCGATGAATCAGTGCGCAAACCAGTCCGAGCTTCTGCTTCATGCCTCCCGAAAGTTTTCCCGCCAAACGGGTGCGAAACTCGCTCATCCCCGCGGCTCGCAGCAGTTCCGGAGCGCGTTGGTCTCGCTCTTTCCTGTTCACGCCAAACAGGTCGGCATAAAAGCGGATGTTCTCATCAACCGTCAGATCCTCATACAGGCCGAATCGTTGCGGCATGTAACTGAGGTGATGCTTGGCGCCTTCGGGATCGCGAACCACGTCGGAGCCTGCGACGATCGCACTACCTTCGTCCGGCGGCATGACTCCGGCGAGCATACGCAGCGTCGTGGTCTTGCCGGCGCCATCGGGACCCACCAGGCCGAAGATTTCTCCGGGACGAACATCGAAGCTGAGATGATCGACCGCGACCACTCCTGGAAAGCTCTTGGTGAGTCCTTCTGCGACGATCGCGAGATGCGGCTGGCTGGACATTACTCCCCTGATCCAGCGCCTTGCGCCTTTGCGGGGACTGGCTCCGCTGCAAGTGTGATATGCGCGTCGGCAGGCATGCCCGGTTTCAGCTCGTGATTCGGATTATCGATATCAATCTTGATTCGATAGACGAGCGTCACGCGCTCCTTATACGTCTGGACACTTTTAGGAGTGAACTCGGCGTCGGACGCGATGAATGAAATGTGTCCGTGGTACTGCTTCCCCAGATAGGTATCGGTAGTGATAATCGCATCCTGGCCCCAGCGAATGCGGCCGAGGTCAGTCTCAGCAATGTAAGCACGAAGCCAAATGTGATCGAGATCTGCGAGCGTGACCACAGGCGTTCCGGGAACGACTACTTCTCCGAGTTCTGCTTGGCGAACGGTAATCACTCCGGCAGTTGGCGCGCGCAAAACTGTGTAATCCAGAGTCACGCGCGACATTCCCAAGTTCGCGCTGGCTTCTTTGAGATTGGCCTGAGCGATCGCGATATCTTCTTTCCGGCTACCTTCGACGGCCTCGTTGTACTTCTGCTGGTCGGCCTCAAACGTGGCCTTCGACCGTTTGAATGCCGTATCAGCTAAATCTCGATCCTGAGCCGAGACTGCGTCTTCGTTGAATAGCCGCTGCGCCCGGTCGTAATCGAGTTTTTTCTGCTGCATGTCGGCCTCGGCATCGAGCATGATCTGTTGCGCCGCTTTGATGTCCTGCTCGCGCGTCCCGGCAAGAGTCAGCGCCAGGTTTGATTGGCGCACACGCTGGCTCGCTTCGTCGATGCGCACCCGCTGCTTATAGTCGGCGTCATCGAGGCGCGCCAGCAAAGCTCCCGCCTCGACCGACTGGCCTTCTTCGACCGGCAACTCGATAATGCGGCCTTGGACCTTGAAGCTGACCAGGCTCTCGTGCGCTTCGATGTTTCCCGAAAGGACCAGTTCATTTGTAGGCTTCGAATTCTTCGCGAAGCGCGAATACAGATAAACCCCGGCAGCAACCAGCGCTGCCAGAACGATCAGGATCGGTATGCGTCGTTTCATGGCTTCCAGACCTCGCAGATTGGCTTTAACGCCAAACCGTAAATCACTACGGATTCCCTAAATATTGATCGATATTTTTTTCAGCCCCACCAGCCGCGCGCGCCAGGGCGAACTTCGCGTCCACGTAGCTCGAAACTGCCAGGATGTAGTTTTCCTGCGCCCGCGCCAGTTGGTCCTGCGCTGTGGTGACCTCGACATTGTTGGTCACGCCGGAGCGGAAGCGGTCCTGCGTTAGTTCAAGTTCACGCTGTGCAAGATCCTGCCCTTGCTTGGCGACATCGACCTGCTCGGCTGTGGATTGCAGATTCAGCAAAGCCGCCCGAATGTCTTGCTCGATTCCGCGGCGCAGATCTGCAATCTGATCGTCGATTCGCTGAACACGGCTCGACAACTCTTCCGCTTCGCCTTTGCGGTCGCGGTCGAAGAGGGTGAAGTCAATCTCGCCCTGGACAAGATACGTTGGTTGCGCGCCGCCAATGCTGCGGCCCAGGCCGCCATAGTTTCCGCTGAGATTAACCTTGGGAAAATAGCGTGCGTGACTGGCGCGTTGCTGATCGACCAATTGCAGCCGCTGGCTTGCCAGCGAGAGGTAATCCGAGCGCGCAAGGAGCGCCGAACCCACGATGACTTCCGCGTCGGGGTGGCTTAAGGGCTGGAAATGAAGGGGCTCCGCCAATTCGAGTGGAGTGCCCGGACGCATCCCTAGGTTGCGCGCCAGTACCAAGAGCGTTTGCTTGTACTGGTTCTGTGCGGCCAAAAGCGCTTGCTGATCATTGGCAAGCTGCACCTGCGCGCGCAGAAGATCAACCCCGGTTGCGGTTCCCGCATCGTGTTTGCTTTTGGCCAACTGATAAAGTGCCTGTGAGTCATTCACCCGCGTTTGTGCGGCATCGGCGCGAGCGGCAGCTGATTGTGCATCCAGATAAAGCCCTGCGATGGACCGGATAATAAGGTCGCGAGCGTCTTGATAATCCAATTTGCTGGCTTCGACTGCATCCTGGCTCGCTCGGTAGCTGCGATAACTCTGCAGATCGAAAATGTTCTGATCGGCGGCGACGCGAAAGTTGTAGTTTGAGAAGGGGCCGACAACGGCCGGGATCGGGAGTCCCGGTACGGAAATCCCTAAAGCCTTCAGGTTTTGCTGCTGAACATTAGCATAGCTTTCCGCCCGCACATGCGGCAGAAGCGACGCGGACATGCGCCGCATCCGAGTGCCTTCATTTTCTGAAACGCGCGTGTTCGCCACGAGAACACTGAGATTGGCCTCGAGGCCCTTCTGGATCGCATCGCGCAGCGTCAAGCGATATGGGGCCGGCTCCTGGGCTATGCCAAGTCCAGGACCGATCAGAATTGATACCGTAATTAGTATGAAACCGAAGAAATTCTCTTTCATGACTAGCTCTCAATCGGAAGCGGCAATTGCTCTCCAGAAATGCTGAAAACTCGCTTCGATCGTGACTTGCAATTTCGGTTCGCCCCCCAAAGACCACAACAGAAGCGTCCCAAGGAAAGCCTGCTGCAAATGAAGCGCGAGCTGTTCAGTCTTTAACTTGGGGGCGACTTCGCCGCGTTGCTGCCCTAATGCGAGTGTCCGGCCGATCATGCGGCGGCCGTTCGACATGTTTTGCGCAATCTGCTCCCGTATCGTGCTGGAGAAAAACGCGGCCAGAACAGTGCGGGCCAGTTCGGGACTGCGGCCAGGCTCCTCGCTGAGCTTGACAAACAGGTCGTGCAGGACAGATCGGATGGGCCGCTTGCCGGCTTCCGCCGTCTCCAGGGCTTCGCGCACTTTGCCGAGCTGAATTTCGGCCATCACGCTGAGGACGTGGTCTTTGCTGTCGAAGTAGTTGAAAAACGTTCCCTTGCCGACATCGGCGGCTTCCGTAATGTCCTCGACCGTCACATTGGAGAATCCGCGCTCAGCGAAGAGTTGTAGGGCACAGCGAAACAACTTCACCCGCGTCTCGGCAGCGCGCCGCTCGCGGCGTCCCATACCTTTCATGTGCGGGAGTTCTTTCGAGCCAAGTGCGTCAGTCACAGTGGCGAAGTCCGTTTGCTTTCCAGCACTCATATTAATACCATTGGTCATTTATGACTAGTGGTCATACTTTAGCGCTGGCGAGTGTGCCTGTCAAGACGAAAATCGGAAGTCGTCCTAGCAATAATCGACGCTGCTTGGTGTGTACTCCCGGTTCTCAGTGAGGCGAACAAATAGCGAATATGCTAGGATCGTTTCGCCATGGCACGGCGTCCCGATCGCGAAAAGCTGGATATGCTCAGCGAGAAGGAACTCACAGAACTTCGCCACAACCTTGCGCACCTCAGCCTGGGCGCAGTGCGAGATTTTTATGATCACGCCTATCGCGATTGCCGGTTGATCTATAGCCGCCTGCCGAGTCCGCGGCAGATGCAGACGCTGGTGCAGGTCTGGAAGCAGTTGCGGAAGTGGCGGTGAAACAGAGGTCCGACGTCAGGCCTTGGGTCCAGCAAACTCCCGAGGGTGACGGCGACCACGGTCCCGGAAATATTTCTCTGTTACACTGGCGCGCATGAGCCCGACTAATCGAAGAGAATTTCTTGAGCAGTGCGGGAAAGCCGCGGCGGGGGCTTGGCTATTACCCTTGGTTGCCGGCGCGAAAGCGAGTTCTGCGCCGTCGGTGCAATTCCCCACCGATCCACGGTCTCGCGTATCCATCGCGGCTTATCCCTTTCGCGAATTCATCGTGGGCTGGAAAGGCTGGGACGGAAAATCTCCCAGCACCGTACCGGCTGCGCAGCAGATGGAGTTGAAGGACTTTGCGGCGCACATCGCCGAAAAGTTCAATGTTCACTGTATCGAACCGTGGAGCCGCGTTTTCCCCTCGACCGAGGCGAAATACTTGGAACAGTTCCGCGTGGCAGTGGCGAAGGCTCACTCTTCAATCGTGGACATCGCGGTGGATGAGCAGCATAGCCAGTATTCGCCGGATGCAACCGAGCGCGCACGGTCTATCACTTCGAGCAAGCAGTGGGTGGACGTAGGCGCGGCACTCGGTTCTCCGAGTATTCGCGTCCATGTGCAAGGCGCCAAGGAGGTGAAGCCGAACGTCGAACGAGCGGCCGATACGCTGGCGCGTGTGGCCGAGTATGGTGCGAAAAGGAATGTGGTCATTCATCTCGAAAATGATGACGCCGTGAGCGAGGATCCGTTTTTTATTGTGCAGGTGATTGAGAAAGTGAACAGTCCATGGCTGCGCGCTCTCCCGGATTTTGGCAACACCCTGAACACGCACGATGATGACTACAACTATCGCGCCCTCGATGCGATGTTTGCGCATGCTTACGGCATCTGCCACGTGAAGGATGGAGAGGTTGACGAACAAGGAAAACCTACGCACGTAGACCTGGCGCGTACATTTGCCATTCTGAAAAAGCACGGCTACAAGGGGTATTGCTCGATTGAGTATGATGCGCCGGGCGATCCCTATAAGCCGACAGCGGAGTTGGTGCAGAAAACGATCGAGTTCCTTTCGTAGCGCAAAAAGCAGATTCCTCGCTGCGCTCGGAATGACAATTCGTAATCGCAAGTGCGGAGAATACATGGCGGGACAGGGCATTCGACGACGGGAAGTTTTGCGGATTTTGGGAACGGCCGCGGCGGCGGCAGCGCAGTTTCCGGGATTCAGCAAGTGGGCGTTCGCCTGCGGACACGTGGGCAACGGGGCTTTGCAGATCAAGCCGGCGATCTATCATCAGCGATTCTTTAAGCCCGCGGAATACAGCATGGTGGAACGACTGGCGGAGATCATCATTCCCAATGACGGCACTCCGGGCGCGAAGGAAGCGGGCGTGGCGGAGTTTATCGATTTCATGGTGGCGAACGATCCGGATGTGCAGTATGAGTTTCGCATGGGACTGAGTTGGCTGAACGCAGACGCTGAGCAGAAAAACGGCAAGCGATTTGCTGAACTCACGCCGGAACAGCAGACTTCCCTGCTGGAACCGTTGGGCTTCAAGGACAAGGCGCGCGCGGGCGACGAGACCGGCCGGCACTTCTTCCGCATGATGCGGGAGTACACGGTCACCGGCTTCTACACCAGTGAAATCGGCTACAAAGAGCTGGATAATCCGGCGTTGAAGTTTTATGCCGAGTCGCCGGAATGCCCGCATCATGACGATCCGGAGCACGCGCATGTTGCGCAGGCGCGTTCGTGAAGGCTGTCGTTGATCGTTGGTCCTTCGTCGTTAGTCGCTAGTCGATGGCGAAATATTTCAACGACCGATGACAAACGATCAACGATGACTTTTGATTTAAAGAAGACCATGGCTGGGCAAATTTACGATGTGATTGTGATAGGAACCGGCGACGGCGGCGGCGTGGCGATCAAGACCCTGTGCGAGGCGGGCCTGAAGGTGTGCGCGATCAATGCCGGGCGGCGCCTCGATCCGGAAAAAGATTTTCGCTTTCACCGTATGCCGTGGGACATGAAATACCGCGGGCTCGACGATCCCAAGCGGCGCGACGAATCGTATGGTTACATGGATAACGAGTACACCAAGGCAGCGTGGGATCATGAGATTCCGTTCACCGTCGCACCTGGGACGAAATGGATGTGGCCCCGCTGCAATGCGGTTGGTGGAAAGACGAATTTCTGGGGACGCAGTTCGGCGCGCTTCGGCGAAATCGACTTGCGCGCGGCATCGCTCGACGGCTATGACGTGGATTGGCCGGTTACGTACGAAGAAATCAGCCCATTCTACACGCGTGTGGAGAAGATGATTGGTGTGGCCAGCACGGTGCAGAACCGGCCCAGCAATCCGGATGGTACGTATTTGCCGCCGTTCAAGTTTCGCTGCCTCGATTTCATTCTGCAGACGGGGTGCAACAAAGTGGGCGTACCGTACTTGCCCGACCGTTGCGCGCAGCTTACCGAGCCGCATGAAGGACATCCCGCATGTCATTTTTGCGGCGAATGCACGACCGGGTGTGATGTGGGCGCATTTTTTTCAACTCCATATTTTTTTCTGCCGAAAGCGGAAGCGACGAAGAATCTCGAGTTGCGCACAAATGCGTTGGCGAAAAATGTTCTGGTGGACGAGAACGGGCACGCGGCTGGCGTGGCGTATATCGATCGCAAGAGCAGGCAGGAAGTGGAGGTGTACGGACGCGCAGTTGTGGTGGCCGCGGGGTGCATCGAGTCCTCGAGAATCATGCTGAATTCGAAGTCGCGGCACTGGCCAAATGGGATTGCCAATTCCAGCGAACAGGTCGGACGCAATCTTTGCGACCACTTGTATGGCGAATCGGCGCGCGGATATCTGCCGCAATTACTCGGCCAGCCGAGCTTTCCCGATCACGTCGCCGACAGCACGATTGCGTGGATGCCGCGCTGGCAGAATTTGAAGGAGGCGCACGAAGAGAAATTCATTCGCGGATATTCGATTTACCCTGACGGCGGATGCTCTGAGTTTCCCTGGTTTGCTCGCGACCTGGACAGCTTCGGATCGTCATTCAAGCGCGAAATCAAGAGGCGGTATCCCGCTCCGGTGAGTTTCGAGATTCAGGCGCCGTCGCTGCGCTCGGATTCGAACTTTATGGATCTCGATCCAGAGGTGAAAGATCCCTACGGCATTCCTGTCGCGCGCATGCATTTCGAGTGGGACGAGAATGTGCTGAAGATGTGGGAGCACTCCAAACAGGTATGCGCCGACGTGTTGCGCGCGGCGGGCGGAGTGCTTGACGGTTCGGGCGAAGACCCTGAAATTCCGGGCTGGAGCCTGCATGAAACCGGAACCTGCCGCATGGGAAATGATCCGAAGAATTTTGTGACCAACCGTTTTGGGCAGACTCACGATGTACCGAATTTGTACGTTTGCGATGCCAGCGTGTTTCTGAATTGCACCGACAAGACCACGACGATCAGCATTCTGGCATTCTCGTTGCGCACATCGGAATATCTAATCGAGAATTTCCGGCGGGGCGAACACAAGGCAGCTTAATGATCGTTAATCTCTTTCGGCAGCACATGAACGCCGGCGAAAGATAACGAACCGGCCTTTCCGAATTTCTTTGGTGGTGTGGCCATGGCATTCGAGACGAGAGCGTCAAACAGCCGTCCTCGTGGCTCAATCTTCATTCGCATCGCAGTAGGGCTAATTTTCTTCACTCAGGGCATTCTTAAGTACACCGATGCGAAGATGGGCGTGGAACGGTTCGCGCGGATCGGATTTCCGCATCCGGCGTTCACCGCGCATTTCGTTGGAGCATTCGAAATTGTCTGCGGGCTGATGATTCTCACTGGATTGTGGACTCGCATCGCGGCGATCCCGCTGCTCGTCATCATCTGCACGGCAATTGTGACCACGAAGATTCCAGAGTTGACCCGTACTGGCCAAGGATTCTGGTTCATGGTCAGCGATGCTCGCACGGATTTTGCGATGCTGATGTGTTTGCTTTTCTTGCTCGCTTCGGGATGGCGAGCTTCGCCTTCCAACCCGCGCAGCTAGGAATAAGAGAGCGACGCGTGACGCATGAGTCGCCAACACCGGAGGCGACACTCCCGCCGCTCCTGCGCGTCTACGCGAACTCGCAGCGCTCTTCCTGAAACTCAGCCCAATCAGTTCTGACGGCCCCGCCACGCAGATCGCGCTCGTTGATGCTGAGGTGGCCGCAAGAGGCGGTGGGGTCACGCGACAACAGTTTCCCGGCTGGCCTGCCTGGGCTATCGCTCTAATGTCGCTGGCTATAAGTAGAAGGTAAGTCCCGCGGGGATCGGATTCGCGCCGGGATTGCCGGGCTTCTGTTGGCCGCGCACCGTTGATGGTGATAGTCTTCGAGTCCAATCTTCGTTCGAAAATTAAGGAGAAACCATGAAACTGCGAATTGTTGTGGGATTGATGCTACTCGTATTTTGCGTTGGGGCAGCGGCGGCAGCTCGCAAACACATCGTAAAACCACGCGGCAGTGATATGAAAGCGCTTCCCTTCAGCGACGGCGTGCTGGTTGGCAACACGCTTTACATCGCCGGTCACATTGGCCTGGACGCCAAGACGGGCATGCCGCCTGCAAGTACTGAGGACGAAGCGCGCCTGGTTATGGAGGGGGTAAAAGAGACGGTCGAGATGGCCGGCTTGACAATGGACGATGTGGTTTTGATCCAGGTTTTCTGCACGGACCTGAAAAACTACGACACGTTTAACGGGGTCTACAAAACCTATTTCCACGGCGAGTATCCGGCCCGAGCATTTATAGGGGCCTCGAACTTGCTGCGGGGCGGGAAATTCGAAGTGACGGGGATTGCGGTAAAGAAGCACTGATCCGGCCTGTTCGGTTTTTGTTCGCCTTACGATGCGTTCTGTGATAAATCTATGGCATGCGAAAAGCGGTCAACCATCTGAAGAAGGCCGATCCCGTTCTGCGCGCGATTATTGAGCGCGTGGGGCCGTGCCGCATGGAGTACGGACTGCCGGAGTTTTGCAGCTTGGCCGAGGCAATCGTCTACCAGCAACTGAACGGCAAGGCGGCAGTGACGATCTTCAACCGTTTCGCGGCGCTCGCGGGAGAGCCGCTAACTCCGCAAGGCATTCTCAAACTGAGCGATGAACAGTTGCGCAGCGTTGGGCTATCGAAGCAGAAGTCGGCCTATCTAAAAGATCTTGCCGCGAAGACGGCGTCCGGGTTGCTCGACTTTACGCGACTGCATGAGTTGACCGATGAAGACGTCATCCAGCATCTCACACAAGTAAAAGGTGTCGGCGTGTGGACGGCGCACATGTTCCTGATTTTTTCGTTGCGCCGTCCAAATGTGCTGCCCACCGGCGACTATGGGGTACAGGTCGCGATTCGCAAGCATTACAAAAAACGCAAGCTGCCCAAGCCGAAAGATATGGAGAAAATCGCGAAAGCGTGGGAACCCTATCGCAGCGTGGCTTGCTGGTACATGTGGCGGAGTTTGGACATCAAAACCGTTTAATCACAGAGGGCACAGAGACCACAGGGAATTCCTATTTTTCCCAATTATCGCCGTCTACCATGCGCTTGATGCCGTCGCGTAGATGCGCTACGTGGAAGTTGATCAGCAGGCCAATGTGTCGTCTACTTAAGCGGATGTAGGAGAGTAGCTGGGCTTGGTGTACTGGATTAATGGCTTCGACGCACTTTATCTCGACAACAATTAGTCCTTCGACGACCAGATCGATGCGATAGCCGAGATCGATCCTTTCACCGTCATAGATCACCGGAAGTCCAACCTGTTGGGCGACTTCTAGTCCTTGTTTGCGGAGTTCGTGCGCAAGGCAGGCCTCGTACGCGCTCTCGAGCAAACCGGGACCCAGATGCGAATGGACCTTCATCGCAGCCGAAATTACGGCGCCAGTAATTCTGTTGATTCGCGATGTGCTGATGAGTGTTGAGCTAACCATTGCGGTACGTTCTAGCATTTAGGCACGCGACTGTCTGTGACGTTTGAACGTTCAAGCTGTGCAAGAAACCTTGAACCACAGAGGGCACAGAGAAACACAGAGGAAAGCCACCTTCTCGGTTGCCTCTGTGTTCCTCTGTGCCCTCTGTGGTTAAATGGTGTGCGATGGCTGATGCGAAAATCCGTGTGCTGGTAGCCAAGCCCGGGCTCGACGGGCATGATCGCGGGGCGAAGGTGATTGCCCGCGCGCTGCGCGATGCGGGTATGGAAGTGATTTACACGGGGCTGCGGCAGACGCCGGAGATGATCGTGACTGCGGCGCTGCAAGAAGATGTTCAGGTGATCGGGCTCTCGATTCTTTCCGGGGCCCACAATGCAATCGTCCCCCGTGTGATGGACTTGCTCAAGCAGAACAAAATGGATGATGTGATCGTGATCGTGGGAGGCATCATCCCCAATCAGGATATCGATGGCCTGAAGAAAATTGGCGTAGCCGCGATTTTCCAGCCGGGCACGGCGATGGACGAGATTGTTCAATTCATCCGCACACACGTGAAAGGGCCCGGCGTGCCGGCGGCGGGCTGATGTCTGCCATCAGCGCCTCCCGCGCTCGCGAGCTCCTTTCGAAAACGATAGGACCAGCGCCGTGGTACTGGGAGACTTTTCCCGCGTTCCGCTCCCTCGCCGGGCAGCCTTTCGTCTGGACTCACCATGGCGAACAGGGGCCGATCGCCCACCTCGTGACTCTCGGCCTGCAGCAGGAGCCGGACAACGCGCGGCTTGCGCTCAACACTTATTGCCGGCCGTTTCTGGTCCCTCCACATTTCATCGGCATTTGGTGTCCGGAAGGACGCAACATTCGCCTCACCTGCTTCGATCCCGACCAACTGAAAGGGTTTGACTTGGCGGAGGTCGCGGGCTGGTTCAAACCTTCGTCCGACCGCATTTATTCGGCGACCGCACCAACGGCTGATGTCGAGGTGCCGCTCACTCTTTCGCCGGGTACGCACAAAATCGAAGTGCCAGCGGAACTTGCTACCGTGGACGAACTGATCGTTCCTACCAGCTATAAGGCGATGTCGAACGACGATCCCGCTTTTGCGCTTTTTGTTTTTTACCCGCAAGCAGGATTGGTCGAGGTGCTGCCGCAGGAGTGGTTTACCTCGGCGCAATACCGCGTAGGGCAGCAATGGATCACTCGCGCGGCTCGCGATCCTGAATCGCACCGCATCGTCGGCGAATGCTTTGGGGTAGGAACGTTTCTGTTGGAAGACGACGGCTGCCGCGTGACAGAGTGGCTGGAGCGGAGAGAATAGAATCCGGCTTCGGTGTTCGGCTTTCGGCGAACGGTCTAAAGATCTCATCCATGCCCTGGTCTGGATTTCGCGTTGAGGAGCGGGTAGGAGTGCGGATTTTGCGGCTGCAGTCGGACGACGGAACGAACCGGCTGACGCGAGTGTGTGTGCAGTCGCTCTCGAGGAAGTTTGGCGAGTTCGCATCGGATGCACGGCCGCTGGTGGTTGCCGGGAACGATCGCTTCTTCTCTGCGGGCGCGGACTTGAAGGAAATTTTTCAACTCAGCGGACCCGACGCGCTTGCGTTCGCCAGGATGGGGCAGGCGATGATGGAGGCAATCGACCACCTCCCCGCTCCGGTTTATGCGGCTATTGACGGATACTGCATGGGAGGCGGACTCGATCTGGCATTGGCATGCGATCATCGGATTGCTTCTCCGCGCGCTATTTTCGGACATCGCGGAGCGGCCCTGGGATTAATTACGGGCTGGGGCGGCACACAGCGTCTGCCGCGTCTGATCGGCAAAGGGCGCGCTTTGGAAATGTTTGTGGCGGCGGAAAAAGTCACCGCCGCCATGGCGTTACGAGTTGGTCTGGTGGATGCGATTGCCGACGATCCTGTAGCGGAGGCTGTGCGGCGCGTCCAGCGGCAACCTCTACAACTTTTCTGAGAGCGCATCCGTACTGGCCTGCATTGCGCGCCTAAGCCCGCGTGGTATACCGTAATCAGTCCGCGTATCATTTTGTCGACCCATGGCGAACCGTAACGAAGCTCCCACGACCAACTCGTCCGCACCAGGAAATGTGCTGACGACGAAGATCGATCCGACCTCGGCGCGCTACGAAGCCAACATGCGGTTTCTGGCGGACCTAATGTCGCAAGTGCGCAACGAAGGCGAAAAGATTTGCGAGGGCGGCGGCGCCAAGGCCATTGAAAACCAGCATGCCAAGGGACGGCTGACGGCTCGCGAACGTATCGCCCTTCTCGCCGATCCGGATACACTTTTCGAGTTGGGTCTTTACACCGCGTACGGCATGTACGAGGAGTGGGGAGGCGCGCCCGCGGCGGGCGTGATTACCGGGTTGGCTCGCATTGAGAGCCGCATGGTGATGATCATCGCCAACGACGCCACTGTGAAAGCCGGCGCATTTTTTCCCATGACGTCGAAGAAAGTCATTCGGGCGCAGAACATCGCCATCGAGAATCGCATTCCCACTATTTATCTGGTCGACTCCGCCGGAGTTTTCCTGCCGCTGCAGGAAGATGTGTTTCCCGACACCGACGATTTTGGGCGAGTCTTTCGCAACAACGCGGTCATGTCGGCGATGGGCATTCCCCAGATCGCCGCCATTATGGGCATGTGCGTGGCGGGCGGCGGATATTTGCCGGTCATGTGCGATCACGTGCTGATGACCGACGGCAGCGGACTCTTTCTCGCAGGACCAGCCCTGGTACAAGCGGCGATCGGGCAGAAAGTATCGTCGGAGGAATTAGGTGGCGCGGCCATGCATTCGGCCATCAGCGGGACGGTCGACTTTCGCGAGCCCAACGACGAGGCTTGCATCGCGCGCATCCGCTCGATTGTCGAGAAGTGGGGATACCGTCGGCTCTCCCCGTGGGACCGGAAGAAGCCAGTAGAGCCAGAACTGGCGGCGGAAGAAATTTATGGAGTTTACGATTCGTCGCCGGCGCGGCCCTATGACATGAAAGAAGTGCTCGCGCGTGTGGTCGACGGCAGTCGCTTCGACGAGTACAAACCGGAGTACGGAAAGACGTTGATCTGCGGGTACGCGCGCATCGGCGGCTTTGCGGTAGGTGTCGTGGCCAACCAGAAACTGCATGCGCAGCAGACCGATCATGAAGGACACAAGCGTGTCGAGTTTGGCGGAGTGATCTATACGGAATCAGCCGAAAAGGCGGCGCGTTTCATCATGGATTGCAATCAGAACCTGATTCCACTGATTTTTTTTCATGACGTGAATGGCTTCATGGTGGGACGCGACGCGGAGTGGAGCGGAATCATCAAGGCGGGCGCGAAGATGGTGAACGCGGTGTCGAATTCCGTCGTTCCCAAGATTACTGTCATCGTGGGCGGATCGTTCGGGGCCGGGCATTATGCGATGTGCGGTAAGGCCTATGATCCGCGCTTTGTATTTGCCTGGCCGACGGCGCGCTACGCGGTGATGAGCGGCGATTCGGCGGCGGGCACGCTGGTCGAGATCAAGGTAAAGCAACTCGAGCGCGGCGGAACGAAGCTGAGCGCGGAAGAAAGGAAAGAACTGTATGAGTCGGTAAAGCGCACGTACGACGAGCAAACTGATCCGCGCTACGGTGCGGCGAGGCTGTGGATCGATAAGATCATCGATCCGATCGAAACGCGGGATGCCATCACGCAGGCGCTGGAAGCAGCGGCACTGAACCCGGACGTGGCAGAGTTCAAGGTGGGAGTGCTACAAACGTAACCTTGCCACGAATTTGCACGGATGAGCACGGATTAGAAAACAAATCAGCGTACTTTCTTGATCCGTGAGAATCCGTGTTTATCCGTGGCTGAGGATTTATGGCCGATCTGGTCAAACTCATTGAGTGTCCACGCGACGCCTGGCAGGGGCTGCCGGGATTGATCCCTGCGGAATTGAAGGTTGATTACCTCAAGGCCTTGATCAGCGTGGGGTTTAAGCACATTGACGCAGTGTCGTTCGTATCGCCGAAGGCCGTGCCGCAGATGGCCGACTCGGAAGAAGTTTTAAAGGAACTCGATCCACCGGATGACGTGGATATTATCGGCATCGTGGTCAATGAACGCGGCGCGCAGCGAGCCATTGAGACCAAAGCGGTGTCGACGCTCGGTTTTCCGTATTCGATTTCGGAAACGTTCTTGCGAAAAAATCAAAACCAGTCGCCCGAGAACGCGCTCGAAGAACTGGAGAAGATTCAAAACAAGGCCGACGACGCCGGACTCGACGTCGTGGTTTATATATCGATGGCATTCGGAAATCCATATGGCGATCTATGGAACCCCGCCGAGGTGATTGAGGCGATCTCGCTCATGGAAGTGGATAATCTGCGGATGATTTCTCTGGCCGACACCGTTGGCATGGCGTCCCCGCAGCAGATCAGCGAATTGGTCGGTGCGGTGATGGCGAAGTATGACTATCTCGAGATTGGCGTGCACTTGCACAGCCGGCCCGAGCAGGCAACGGAAAAAATCCTCGCGGCGTATGACGCGGGGTGCCGCCGCTTTGACTCGGCTCTGGGCGGCCTGGGTGGTTGTCCGTTCGCGCAGGATGCGCTGGTTGGCAACATCCCGACGGAGACAGTCTTGGAGACACTCGCGCAACGGGGAGCGGAGTTGCCGCAATTAAAGCCTTTGGACTCGCTCCTGAAGGCAACAGCGGGCATCGCTGCAAAATTTTCCAGTTCGCACGCGGCTGATTGAATCAGCCACGGATTTTCACCGATTATCACGGATAGTTAAAAAAATCATTTTGATCCGTTAAAATCCGTGAAATCTGTGGCGGTTTTAGTGTATGGGTTACAGAACGATACAACTCGACTACGACGGCGGAGTGGCGACGGTCACGCTGAACCGGCCTGAGAAGCGCAACGCTATCAGTTTCGAACTGATTGATGATTTGGTGCGCGCGCTGGAGGAAGTGTCGAAGTCAGACTCGATCATCCTGATTCTTACCGGCGCGGGTAAAGCTTTTTGTTCGGGCCTCGATCTCGACAATCTGAAGGCGTTGCTCGGCCGCTCGCCGGAGCAGAACCTGCAGGATTCCCGGACCATGGTCCACCTGTTCCGTTCACTCTACGAATTTCCGAAAGTGACGATTGCCGCAGTGAACGGCGCTGCCATTGCGGGCGGCACCGGTTTGGCACTGCTGTGTGACTTCACGCTGGCAGTCCCGGAAGCAAAGTTTGGCTATACCGAAGTCCGTATTGGATTTGTTCCCGCGATCGTTTCCACCTTTCTGTTGCGGCAAGTGGGAGAGAAGCAGGCGCGCGATCTTCTGCTGACCGGAAGGATTTTTGATGCGGAAGAAGCGGCGCGCATGGGATTGGTCAGCGAGATCGTATCGGCGGAGAATCTGATGGCGCGCGCTCGCGAGTTGGCCGCGCTGCTGATGGAGAACAGTGCGGCGTCGTTGCGCGCCACGAAACAGTTGCTTACCGATCACGCCCGGCAGGAACTCGACGCCCAGATAGAGGCGGCGGTGCGCGAGAATGCCGCGATTCGCACCACCGCAGATTTCCGCGAAGGGATCTCTTCGTTCCTCGAGAAGCGCAAACCGGTGTGGACGGGCAAATGAGGTCCAAACCTTTCCACGCATTCCATGAAACGCGGCTGCGCGTGCGGTACGCAGAAACCGATCAAATGGGCGTTGTCTACCATTCGAACCATCTCATCTGGTTCGAAGTCGGGCGGGTCGAACTCATGCGGGAGATGGGCTTCTCGTACCGCGACATGGAGCGTGAGGACGGGTGTTTCATTGCGGTCGCGGAAGTGAAATGCCGCTACCGTGCCCCGGTGTATTACGACGAAGAAGTCCTGGTGCGTACGCGCCTGAAGGCGGTGCGCGAATCGGTGGTCGTATTCAATTACGAACTGCTGCGGGCCGACGGCGGCACGCTGCTGGCCGAGGGCGAAACAACGCACATCGTCACAAATTCTGAAATGAAGGTTACGGCGCTACCAGAGAAGTATTTGACCGCATTTCGCGAAGCGATGGGCAAGTAGGCATGGAGCCTCGCGAAGAACAAAAATGAGCAGCATCTGAATATTCTCTTGAACGCACTTCACATTAGCGGGAACGATCTGACGCTTGAAGCGGTTCGCGAGGTAGCGATCGTCGAAAACCGGCGCGCTGTCCTGCTCTCGGCGGAGGCGCGGCACGCAGTCAACCAGGCGCGTTCCGTAGTCGATGACATCGTCTCGAGCAACAAAGTCGCCTACGCCATAACCACCGGCGTGGGCAAACTGAGCGACGTACGAATCGCGGGCGAGCAGATTCGGGAACTTCAAGTCAATCTGGTGCGGTCGCATGCGGTGGGCCTGGGTGAACCGCTGTCCATCCCCGAGACTCGCGCCATGATGCTGCTGCGCGCGAATTCGCTGGCCAAGGGCCATTCCGGGGTGCGTGCCATCGTCATCGATACGCTTTGCGAAATGCTCAACCGCGGCGTCACGCCGATGGTGCCGTCGCAGGGCAGCGTGGGTGCGAGTGGTGACCTCGCGCCACTGGCTCATCTTGCATTGGCTTTGATCGGCGAAGGCGAATGTTTCGATGAAAAGGGCGTTCGCGTTCCCAGCGCCGAGGCCCTGAAGCGCGGCCAGATCAAGCCACTGGTGCTCGAAGCCAAGGAAACGATTTCCCTGATTAATGGCACACAGGCCATGCTCGCGGTTGGAACTTTGGCCTTGTTGGCCGCGGAAACCTTGGTGGACACAGCTGACGTGCTGGGTGGCCTGTGCTGCGATGCGCTGAAGGGGACCGACACGGCCTTTGACGAGCGCATTCATAAGGCGCGCCCGCACGCCGGACAAATGAAGTCCGCGGCGAATTTGCGGCGCATGCTGGAAGGCAGCCAGATTCGCGAGTCGCATCGCGAATGCGGACGTGTGCAGGACGCATACTCGCTGCGCTGCATCCCTCAAGTGCACGGCGCGGTGCGCGACACTCTGGCGCATTGTCGCGAAGTGTTTGAGACGGAGGCGAACTCCGCCGTCGACAACCCCTTGGTCTTTCTCACGGATGCGGAGAATGCCGAGGGCGACGTAATCTCGGGCGGAAATTTTCATGGCGAGCCGCTGGCGTTCGCCCTGGATTTTCTAGCTATTGCGCTGAGCGCTCTGGCCGGAATCAGCGAGAGGCGGATCGAGAGACTTGTCAATCCGGCGCTCAGCGAGGGGCTGCCGCCATTTCTGGCTCCCGGCGCTGGCCTGAATTCCGGTTTCATGATGCCGCAAGTCACCGCGGCGGCCTTGGTTAGCGAGAACAAAGTGCTGGCGCATCCCGCATCGGTCGACTCCATCACCACCTCGGGGAACAAGGAAGACTATGTTTCCATGGGCATGACGGCCGCGATCAAACTCAAGCGCGTAGTGGATAATACGCGAAACGTATTAGCGATCGAGGCGATGGCCGTCGCGCAGGCCTTGGACTTTCTAGCGCCGTTAAAGACTTCCAAGCGCGGGCAGGCCGCCCATGCGGCCATTCGTTCCGTCTGTCCTACCATGGAAAAAGACCGGGTGATGTACTCCGACTTCGCACGCATTGCCTCGCTGATTGCGGGCGGAAAAGTGGCAGACGTGCTTCGCTAACATTGAAGACTCGTCCCATACCAGGATTTCGAAATGAAAACCCTCACGGAATATCTGAAGTTTCATACCAAAACGCACCGGGCATACGTCCACATCACTCCGCAAGTGGAACAGATCGTCAGCAAGAGCGGTGTACAGGAAGGAATGGTTCTAGTGTCCGCCATGCATATTACGGCCGGGATATACGTGAACGACAACGAGAGCGGCCTGATCGAGGACATCGACCAGTGGCTGGAGCATCTGGCGCCGTTTCGCAAAGGCTACAAACATCACGAGACGGGCGAGGACAATGGCGACTCTCATCTGAAGGCGTTGCTCATTCATCACGAAGTGATTGTGCCGATCACAGCGGGAAAACTCGACTTGGGCACTTGGCAGCGGATTTTCTATGCCGAGTTTGACGGACAGCGCGACAAGCGGGTCATCGTCAAGGTGATGGGAGAGTAGATATGTCGGAAGAATTGAGCGAACTGCGGGAGCATGCGGAGCACGCCAAGCACGATCCTACTCTGGCGCCGATCTCGGTAACCATGGCTATGCTTGCCGTCCTCGTGGCAGTCGTGAGTCTGCTCGGCCATCGCGCGCACACAGAAGAGGTTGTGTTGCAGGCCCAGTCATCCGATCAGTGGGCTTATTACCAGGCCAAGAACGTTCGGCGGCATATTGACGAGTTTTTTGTCGATCTGACGTCGGTGGAAAGCATCAAGGACGCCGCAGCGCTGGCGAAGTTGCGCGAGAAATATTCGGGGGAGGCAACGCGCTACCAGGAGGAGCAAAAGGAAATCGAGAATAAAGCCCGCGAGATGGAGGCGCAGGTTGGGCACGAGAGAAACCGTGCCGACAGGTTTGACCTGGCAGAAGTTTTCCTGGAAGTGGGCCTGGTAATCACGTCGATCACACTGCTTTCGGGACGAAGAATCTTCTGGTACTTGGGAATTTTATTGGGAGTCCTCGGAATCGTAATAGCAGGCACAGCCTTCTTCGTACACTGACCGCAAGACGGATCTCGGAAATCTGCTGCCCGCTCAGGCCGCTTTGCGTTTTTTCCCCAACAGTTTATTGAGTACGCGTATTCCTCTGTCAACATGCTTCTCTTCCATGAGGAACGGCGGAAGGAATCGCACGACAGTATCCTGCGTGCTATTGAATAACACGCCTTCGGCCAGAGCGGCGTCCACGATGGGGCGCGCCGGAATCTCGAGCTGAATTCCCTGGATGAAGCCGCGGCCACGCACACCCGTCGCCGCCGCGCGCTTTTCCACCAACGCACTCAACTGTTGGTGCAGATAGGCTCCGACTTTATTGACGTTCTCCAACAATTTTTCGTCTTCCACAATCGCCAGGAACTCGAGCGCAACGCGGCAGGCCAGAGGACCTCCGCCGAAGGTAGTGCCATGCTGTCCCGGAGAGATGGCCGTGGCGAAATCTTCTTTCACGATAAATGCTCCCAGTGGCAACCCAGCAGCAATGGGCTTGGCAATCGCGACCATGTCAGGAGTCACCCCGAAAGTCTGGAAGGCAAAAATCGTGCCCGTGCGTCCCAGGCCGCACTGAATTTCGTCGAAGATCAGCGCCGCCCGGTGACGATCGGCCAATGTTCGACATTCGCGTAAGAACTCCACCGAACATTCGTAGATTCCCCCTTCGCCAAAAATCGGCTCCAGCACAATGGCGCAGGTATTATCGTTCACCGCGGCGCGCAAACTTTCCAGATCGTTCTGTTTCACAAAAGTGACATCTTCGAGCAGGGGCTCGAATCCCTTGCGGTGCTTGGCTTGGCCGGTGAGCGACAATGCCCCGAAGGTGCGTCCGTGATAGGAACCTTCCAGCGCCACCAAGCGGCTCTTTGCCTCGCCACCCGCGCGATGTCCCGCTAAACGCGCCAGTTTGATTGAACCTTCGATCGCCTCGGTTCCGCTGTTGGAAAAAAACGCGCGGCTCAATCCGGAAAGCGCGCACAACTTCTCCGCCAACGGCCCCTGGTACTCGTGGTAATAGAGGTTGGAAACGTGCACCAACTTCGCCGCTTGCTCCCGGATTGCCTTGACGATGCGCGGATGGGCGTGCCCGAGCGCATTGACGCCGAGACCCGACACAAAATCCAAATAGCGTTTGTCCGCGATGTCGTAGAGAAAGACGCCTTTGCCACGAGAAAGGACGATGGGATAGCGGTTGTAAGTTTGCAGCAAAAACTTCCGCTCGCGTTCGGCGATCTGATCAAACGTATCCATAGGAGGTTTAATTTTACCGGAAAGCAAGAACTCGAAGCAGGTTTATGGAGGTGAGGCTTTTACAGGGGTCGAGAGACAAGGATCGCAGTGCGGGGGCGGCTCAGCTGAGCTTCGTAGAGCGCCGCCACTTGGCGTGCAGCCACACCAGAATTCCCAGGGCGCATACTTCTATTGGACCGGCTGGAACAAGATCCAGAGTGAACACCCCAGTGAAATGTATGCTCGCCTCGTAGGCACCCCAAATCATTCCAGCGGCAGCGATCAGGCTTCCAAAACGCTCCTCTGCGGAGATGCTGAGGAGTGAGCCTTGGGCCTTCGTTTTAACAGCAGGCTTCGAAACCGGCGCGTACACGGGCTTCTGGGGCACATCCAGATAGGCCTCGCGGCCCCGGTCCCAGCCCGGATCATTGCTTTGACTATAATTCTTCACTCTGCATACACTGTCACGAAAATGCACTTCAGCGCAGATTACCGAAGGGAACGTCAGGTTACCGAAGTGCGAGTATTTGCCTGCTTTTGGGCCCGTTTTACGGCACGACGTGCGAGTGCACATAGGCCAGATCGATGCGAATTTCGCCGCGAATCCAGCCCTCAGTAGAGCGGCGACTGTGCTTCGGGCCGCGTCTTCCAGCGGCGATGCACCCACAGCCACTGGTCGGGATATGTCCGCACGTAGTCCTCAACGACTTTGGTGAACATTTGCGTGTTAGCCGCAATGTCGGCCTCCAGGTGACCGGTACGAACCAATTCGAGCGCGGGATCGAAGCGTAAGCGATACTTCTTCAAGGCTGGATCCCAAATCGTGAATCCAGGAACGACTGCGGCGTCTGTGCGCAGAGCAATACGGGCCAATCCACTCGCGGTGCACGCGGGAATGCCAAAGAAATCCACGAAGATCCCCTGCGGCGGAGTCATGTTCGTGTCCATCAAAATGCCGACCGTTTCCCCCGCCCGCATGGCCGCTAACAAACCGCGCACAAAATCATCTTTGTTGACAGTCTTGTTGCCATGCATCGTGCGATAGCTTTGCAGCAGGCGGTCGAGATATTCGTTGTCCATGGGCCGCATGACGACATGCAGCCAATGACCGTGCAAGGAATGGGTAAAGGCGGAGAGTTCCCATGCGCCGAAGTGAGCCGTCAGAAACAGAACTCCTTTCCCTTCGGCGTAGGCTTGCTGATAATTCTCCAGCCCATCGTAGACGACGACCTGGTCGACATTTTCGGGCGTGTACCTCGGGAACTGGCAGAGCTCGGCGAGCTGGCGGCCCAGCGAGGTGAAAACTCCGCGGAGAATGCGCCTGCGCTCGGCCAAGCTTTTCTCGGGAAACACCATGGCAAGATTGCGCATGCCGACTTGTCGCAAGCGAAGGTGCAGGAGATAAACGACCTGTGCGATGGCAATTGCGAAGGCGCGCGACAAAGGGCGGGGCAGCAGACCGAGGATCTTGATGAACGGCCAAGCTGCCGCGTATTCGAGTTTCCGCCGCATCAGGGAATCGTGACCGTATCACTCGGAAAAATTGGTTGTCAATGCTGGTAAGGCAAAGCGATATTCAGCTGAGATACGATCCTGTTGACTATTCTCAGGAGACCTTCGGCTGCAGCGAAGCCCGACGCCTTTTCCCGCCGAGCACTCGGAGCGGCTTTAAACACGTAAGAGGGCGGGGAGAAACCGTCACGCGCGCGCTGCCCGATGATAAAAAAGATTGTCGCCTATTGCGCCGCTTCTTGCGCCCATTTCGCCAGGGTAGCCAGGAAAGGATTTGCCGCTGGTGGCGGATCAACTTCCCCAGTTAAGGCGGCTTTGAAAGTCACCATGTGGCCGTAAAATTCACGCGTGGCGTCCTTGTCTTGCTTCACCACTGCTCCGGCCAAACTCACGCCGGCAAACACGCCTCGCGCCCGCGAATAGGTGAGGACTTGGGCGCGCATCTTCCAGTCCGTATTGCCTTCGGCGTCGCGGCCCACAGGGCCCGCCGCGACAGACGCGTCCGCCCCCAACGCGAACTTGCTTGACAGCAGGTGCTGCATGCCCTCGTCATTCATAATCAACATCACCAGGTCGACGGCCTGTCCGCCGATCTGGAAGCCGAGACTGCCTCCCTCAGTGAGGAAAAATGCAGGCGCGCTCCAGCCCTTCGGAGTGCGGCAACTGGCCAACCCGCGGCCGTACTTTGCGCCTACGATGAACCCGCCGTTCAACATTGACGGCACCACCGCCACACATTCCGCCTTGCTCAGAATCCGCTGCGGGATTCCGGAATCGGGGGCCGACTGGATTTGGTTCAACACATCCGCGGCCGCTTGGACGCGATCCGCGGCTTTCGACTCTCTATCCGCCGCAAATGCTAAGCTGCAAAAACACACCAACAGGATCAGCAGAATAACTTTTTTCATGGCACCTCACCACATTTGGATTCACTGGGCTTCAGTATTTGGATTGTAAATGAAGTCTGGCTGATGAGAACCGGGCGGCGTCTCGTGCTTGCCAGGAGAGGACTAAAAAGCGGAGCAAAAAAATGCGGGGCTGAAAGTAGTGACCCTAATCGCCACTCTCAACCCCGTCTCCCAGGTTCTGTGGTAGGTGAAGTGAGTATGCGAGATGTTCCGAAACCGCACAAGATTACGATGGTAAGTGCTCGGGGGTAACCTCATTTCAGGTTCCCCGCACCCTCGAAAACAGCTTTATTTGACCTAGAAGCTAGCCACTGGAAGCACTTATTTGGCCGCAACCAGCGAATGCGTAATGGCATGCACTGACAAGGCGATCCGGTTCTGCACGCCCACTTTGCGCATCAATTTCGCTACGTGTGCTTTTACCGTGCGCTCTTCGATGCCTAATTGGCCACCGATCTCTTTGTTCGAGCGTCCGGCCACCAGCATTTCCAGCACTTCTTTTTCGCGATCGGTGAAGGTGACCCGTCCGGCGGGGAAAATTCGGCCCGGCGCCGAGGACACCCGCTCGATAAACATCGAGAGCACTTTGCGCGGAGCCCAGACCGATCCCTGATTCACGATGCGAATCGCCTGCGCGAATTCGGCAGGAGTGGCGGCCTCGTCAACGTAGCCCTTGGCCCCGGACGCAATCGCTTTCAGAATGGTCTCCTCGTCGATTCCCGAACCGGTCACGATAATTTTCAGATCCGGGCGCGTCGCCTTCAGGCTGGCCATTACATCGAACAGGTTTTGTCCATTCCGGTTGCCAAGCAGGATGAGATCAATCGCTTGCAGCGTGCTGATCTCGGGCAGTGCCGCGGAGATGAGTTCGAACTCTGGTTCGGAGTCAAACAACGCGCGGAACCCAACAAAGCGCAGTGGATCACTCTCCACCACCGCGATTCGGATAACTGGCTTTCTGGCGACTGCTGCTTTCATAGGTTTCCCTGTAGGGCTAGATTCTTTTATCCAGCATAGTAAGAATTCGGCAGATTGCAAAGGAAAGGTGACTGAAGGGAAATTACGGGAGTAACATGGAAAAACCAGGTCGAAATGAGCGTTTGGAGCCGAACTTCACGCGAAGGGTAACCTGAACGCGTAGCGTCGTACAATGTCCAGTTCGCAAGGAGAAGCCGTTCGCATGAAGAGATCGTCGATGTGGGTCGTCCTCACTGCAATTTTGTTGGCTGCTGGCTCGCTGTTCGCTCAAGAGACGGCTCCCTCCGCGGCACCGGCGCCGCAAGCCCCTGCAACGCAAGTTCCCGCCTACCAGCCCAAATTCCATGGCGATCCCGCGCGCTCCGACTCTGAGGCTGCTGCCCTGGCGTACATGCGAGTCGTGTTGCGAGCGCAGCGCCTCTTCAATAAGCAATACAATCACTTCGCCACATCGCTGAACGAACTTGTGCACTCGGGTTCTTTCACCAAGCGCATGGTTAACCCCGACCGCGGAGACTACACGGCGAGCTTCAAGGGAAAGAAAGACAGTTTTGTGCTCACCATGACTCCGAAAAATATGGACGCCCAGCACCGGTCTTTCTATGCAGAGGATGACGGCAAGATCCACGGCGACGACACCAAACCCGCAGATGCGAGTTCTCCCATCGTCAAGTAGTGCTCTGAACTGCCCTCCTTGGCAGGCATGAGCGCAGCTGGGCTCCTCTTCGGTTACGCGGTGCAACCTCGTTCTACGTCGCCGTGAGAATCGGTCCCACCTTCCCTGCGCAGAACGCATCCTACGATAGGCCTATGAAGAATTTGACTCGTCGAGAGCTGCTCAAACTCACAACTGCGGCAGCCGCTGCCGAGTTTGCGTCTTTAGGATTGCACGGATGCAACGCCTCGAAATTGATTCCTTCAACCGGTTCCGGTTGCTCCAAAATCACCGACATTGAACACGTAGTGATCCTGACACAGGAAAACCGGTCGTTCGATCACTACTTTGGAAGCTATCGCGGCGTTCGGGGATTCTCCGATCAGAGCGCGGCGTTCCAGCAACCCGACCCGGCGAATAACACGATCCTGCCGGGAGGGACCCTTTTGCCGTTCCATCTGGACACCGCCAGCACCAATGCCGCCTGCACACACGACATCAGCCACGACTGGGTACCGCAGCATCAGAGCTGGGACAACGGCAAGATGGACGGTTTTGTGAGTTCGCGTCTGGGAATTAATTCCAACGATGCGACCTTGAGCATGGGCTACTACACGCGCGCGGACATTCCGTATTACTACGCCCTAGCCGATGCCTTCACGATTTGCGACAACTATTTTTGTTCGGTAATCGGCCCGACCGATCCGAATCGTCTCTATTGCATGGCGGCCTCGCTCGATCCCGACGGGAAAAACGGCGGACCGGTACTACAGACCATCGTCAATGATCGCTCGGCGATGTATGGCCGTCTCACCTACACAACCATGCCCGAGCAACTGCAAGCCAAAGGAATTTCGTGGAAGGTTTATTCATCGCCGGATGTGAATATTCTCGGCGGGATTCTCTCGGACAACGTTCTCTCCTACTTCAAGAATTTTCAGGATCCCTCGTCGGTGTTGCATCAAAATGCATTCGGGCCGCAGTTCCCAGTGGACTTTCTGGCCGACATCGCGTCAGGGAACTTGCCGCAAGTTTCGTGGCTGATCGGTTCCGTGCTGACTTCTGACCATCCGCCCGCGCCTGCGCTGTTTGGGGAAAACATTCTTTCCCTAATCGTGACCGCATTGATGGCAAACCCCGCGCTGTGGGCGAAAACGGTTTTGTTTGTAAATTACGATGAGAATGGCGGATTTTTTGATCACGTTCCGCCGGTAACCGCGCCTCCCGGCACGGCCGGCGAATACGTCACTGCTCCAGCCGTTCCAGACCCGACCGTAATCGGCAGTCCTGCCATCAACGGGCCGATTGGATTGGGTTTTCGCGTTCCCATGCTAATCATCTCGCCATTCAGTCGCGGCGGATTGGTCTCATCGGACCTGTTTGATCACACGTCGGTGCTGCGCTTTCTCGAGACTCGGTTTGGGGCGGAAGTGCCTAACCTCAGCGCCTGGCGCCGGGCCACGGTCGGAGACCTGACCAGCGCCTTTAATTTCAAGAATCCCGACCAGTCGATTCCAAGTCTGCCGTCCACGCTGCAGGCCGATTCGCAAACGATCACACAGTGTGAGGCGACCTTGGCGGGAACAACAGCCTATCCCTTCCCTGCCTCGCAGAGTCTTCCGAGTCAGGAATCCGGAAACCCCACTCGTCCGAGCGGAACCTGTTAGGCGAAGCGCACAGGGCAACGGTTAAAAGGAATACCCGGGCTTAGGAGTGCAGCGATAGACCCGGCCTCTGTCGACATTGCTGCCCGCGTCGCAACTGGCCCAGCTCAAAAAAAGCGTCGGTCCGAGAGGAAAAATTATGGTCTGTCCGCCCAGATCGGCCTCGATGCTTACACTCTCTGCGGCAGAAGGCAGTGTAAAGGAAAGGCTCTCTCCAAAGATCACCGGATAGCTCCAGTGTTCCATTTGACTGACCATGGGGCGAAAGACTTCTGCCTCTAACAAAAATGTCGCCGTGTCGGACCAGTCACGCGCGGAAAGCGTAAGAATCTGGCCGCCCTGCGACGATTGATCGGAGTCAATTTTTGTAAATGGACAAGGCCCGGCAATGCACGAAGCACGGGTATTGCGAAATTGATTGCCCCCACCGGCATCTAAAGTAACGGAACCAACCGCGGCCTTCCATCTTCCGTCGGGTGAGCAGGGAGTCCGCCCCTGGCAGGGCACGTCTCCTTTGTTCTCGATTTCAAAAGTCTTCACTGCGCTGCCGACATTCAACTCCGTCATCGCTTTGATGGTATATCGTATTCGCACATTCGTTACATTCACCCGCGGCTGATTGGAGGGAACAGTCTTGGTGGTCAAGGGGACGAGATGGACGATGTAAAGCTTGTTGCCGACAAATTCGTTCAGGACGAGCGGGTGATATTGGGGATGCCGAAAATTGAGAACAATCGCGTTGCCGCGGCGAACCGGTTTACGCAGTTTCAGAACGAAGAATCCGGAGGAATCGGTTGTTGTGGCCTCGGAGATTCCCCTATCGACTGCGGAGACGAAGACTCCTCCGATCGGCTGCTGCTTTCTCGGGTCCGAGTCCTGAATGAGGACAGCTCCCTGCAGCGAAATTGTCTTCTGCTTCTGCCACCGGATCAACAGCGGGACGCTGGCCGCAAGCAGCGCTCCGACCAACAGGGCGATCCAAAGTTCGATCTTATGGGCACGAGTCATACGAGCATTTCGACGGTACCTGCGCGATTAACGGAAAAGCGCGAACTGTTGCAACAGCGGAAACTACACTTGCATCCTTAGATAATTGCCGTAAAAATAGTAGATGCCGCAAGAATGGAAATTGCTGTCCTTTCCTTTGTGCGTAGACGTGCCAGGCAGATTCTGTCTTTAGAAATTTAACACGATCCGGGGAAGCCCAAATACATGAGTCATGAGCCCACTCTGCTTTCGCGCCGCGAAATCCTTCGCCAGGTGCTTGGAACGGGTCTTTGCCTGCCTTTCGCGGAATTGCTGCCGGCACTGGACACGCAGGAACAAGCTATCGTAATTGCTGATGGCGCAGGGGAAACACCGGCTCTTTCCGCAGAGGACGATCAGTTTTTAAACGAGGTGGAGAAGGCCAGTTTTCTTTTTTTCTGGGAACAGGGCAGCCCCAACACCGGCATGGTCAAGGATCGTTGCAATGTTCACACCGACAATCAGGGAGGAGCGGCCAGCATCGCGGCTACCGGGTTCGGCTTGACGGCTCTCTGTATTGGCGAACAGCGCGGCTTCGTTTCCAAAACCGATGCTCTCCAGCGAGTCTTCGCCACGCTGCGTTTTCTTTGGAAGAAGCTGCCCAACCACCGGGGATTTTTCTACCACTTCGCCAATCCCGAGACCGGCGAGCGGATGTTCGACTCCGAAGTGTCCTCGGTGGACACTTCGATCCTGTTGTGCGGGCTTCTTACCTGCCGCGAATACTTCCGCCATCCCGCGGTCGCACAACTCGTGGATCTCATTTTCAATCGCGTGGACTGGAGCTGGCTCTCAGAGGATACTTCCCTGCTGACGCACGGCTGGACTCCTGAGGTCGGGTTCCTTCCGTCGCGCTGGGATTACTACAGCGAGTTGATGATGATCAATCTGTTAGGCATGGGATCGTCGGCTCATCCGCTGTCACAGGAGACATGGAATGCCTGGAAGCGGGTCACGTTCGAATATGATGGAATGCGCTACATCGGTTCTTTCGCGCCGCTGTTTGTGCATCAGTATTCGCAGGCATGGTTTGATTTTCGCGGCAAACGTGACAAGTATGTGGACTATTTTCAGAATTCGATCACTGCGACCGAAGTCCACCGGCGTTTTTGCATTGAGCTAGGCAAACAATTCCCCGATTATTCCGCGGAGTTGTGGGGAATTACGGCTTCCGACTCCCAGTACGGCTATGTCGCATGGGGCGGGCCTCCTGCCATGGGCCCGATCGACGGGACTGTTGTTCCGAGCGCCGCCGGCGGGTCGCTGCCCTTCTTGCCCGCAGACACCATGCTGGTCTTAAAGACTATTCGTAGCCGTTACCCGTCGGCCTGGACCAAGTACGGATTCGTCAACGCCTTCAACCCTCTTAAAAATTGGTATGACCCGGATGTGATCGGCATCGATACCGGAATCATCCTGCTGATGGCGGAGAACCTGCGAACCCGGTTCGTCTGGGACACGTTTATGAAGACGCCGGAGGCGCAGCGCGGAATGGAGCGAGCGGGATTCCACAAAATCTAGCTCGCTCCCAGCCAATGCCCCCTGGCCGGCCCTCTCTAGGGACCAACCGCCAGAGCTGTTTCTTCATCAAAACGTCGATTGAAAGCTTCGATCAGCTATTATTGTGCCCAAATGGTTTAGGGGGTCTGCCATGTCGGCGGGCACTTGGGTCTCGGCAACTCAGGTGGCTCGGGCGAATCCTTCTCGCTGCCGAGTCTTGGGGATTGCGTTATGAGCGGCGAACCTGAGGTCTGGGGAAGTTGGCGCGAGCGCTTCTCGGCGCTGCGCAACGTTCCGGCTGTCCTCCGTTTTGTCTGGGAGTCCGGACGCGCGGTAGTGGTGTTCGGGTTAATCTCCCGCATAATTTCTGCACTCCTCCCGGTCGCGCTCTTCTGGGTTTCAAAACTCATCATTGATACGATCGTTCAGATCGTCAAGAGCGGCCAGCCCGCAGGACACCGCCTCTGGTGGCTGGTAGCGGCAGAATTTGGCATCGCCGTGGCTGCCGGCATACTCGGACGCATAATCGACTATCTCGATGCCCTGCTCGCCGGCAAATACACGCGCCATGTGAGCGTTCGCGTCATGGAGCACGCTGCCGGGCTGGATCTCATAGCGTACGAAGATCCCACCTTCTACGACCGGTTGGAGCGGGCCCGGGTTCAGGCCACCGACCGGTTGTACATGATTCAGGCGATTGGACGCTTGATCCAGCAGGTGATTACCACGGTTACCTTGTCCATCTCGATCATGCTGTTTTCCCCCTGGCTCTTGCTGCTGCTGATCGTTGGGGTCATTCCCGCATTCCTCGGCGAAACGCATTTTGCGTTCCTGGGATATGCCAAGAACTTCCGCCAGACACCCGTCCGGCGCCAGCTCGACTACCTTCGCATTCTGGGCGGAAGCAAGGAAGCCGCCAAGGAACTGAAGCTGTTTGGCCTGAAAGATTTCCTGACTCGCCGGTTCGAAGGGCTTTCGACCCAGGTTTATGAAGAAGATGTGGCCTTGGCGCGTAAGAAAGTGGTGATGGGCTCGGTTCTTTCGGCCATCGGCACCGCCGGCTATTACACGGCCTACATCTTCGCGGTTTGGAAGACGGTTACGGGCGTTTTCAGCCTGGGCTCGTTGGTCTTCCTAGCGAACGCCATTCGCGACGCCAGTTCAAACTTGCAGCAGACCTTCTCGACCTTGTCGACGATCGCCGATCAGGCCTTATTCCTGACCGACCTGATCGCATTCTTCGAGATGCAGCCGACCATCCGATCGAAGCCGAACGCTCTGCCGGCGCCGCGGCCCATCCGGCAAGGATTTGAGTTTCGTAATGTTTCTTTCGGATACCCAGGGAGCTCTCGTCTGGTTTTAAATGGATTGAACTTCCATCTGCGACCAGGCGAGCGAGTGGCGTTGATCGGCGAAAACGGCGAGGGCAAGACCACCATCGTGAAGCTGCTGACTCGGCTCTATGACCCGGCCGAAGGACAAGTATTGCTCGATGGCGTGGACCTGCGAGAGTATGATCTTGAGGATCTCTATCACGAGATTGGCGTTATTTTTCAAGACTTTATGCGTTACGAGATGACCGCGCGCGAGAATATTGCGGTTGGCCGGATCGAGCAGATCGAGAACATGGAACTACTGCAGGAGTCCGCTCACAAGAGCATGGCAGACGGCGTCGTGGCCAAACTTCCCGCCGGATATGCGCAGATGCTAGGCCGGCGCTTCGATGGCGGAGTCGATCTCTCCGGGGGCGAATGGCAGAAAGTCGCTCTCGCCCGGGCTTACCTGCGCGACGCACAGGTACTGATCCTCGACGAACCAACATCGGCGCTCGACGCGCGCAGCGAGTATGAGGTATTTCAGCGCTTTGCCGAGTTGACTGCCGGGAAAATGGCTTTATTCATCTCGCATCGATTTTCAACGGTGCGGATGGCTGACCGAATCGTCGTGCTGGAGAATGGACGCATCGCGGAAGAAGGCGACCATGACGCATTGACGCAGCTGGGTGGCCGCTACGCCGAAATGTTCGAGCTTCAGGCTGCGAGTTACCGGTAGACTGGTCGACGCAACATTTACGGTAGATGGATTTTTAAATGGTTCCTAAGACTCTAACCCGCAGCGTGATTGCCGAAGACGAGCAGATACATTCTGCCGCAACGGACGAGGGAAAGCTGGGCACGCTACGCGTCGCGGGGCTGGAACTGGCGGCGCGAGTGGGTTGGCTCCCGGGCGCTTCGTCCGACACATTTTCGGTTCGCTGTCGAAAGCTTGGGGCCACTTTTAAAGAAATTTTCGCAAATGTCGATGAGGCCTTCGCGAAAGCTCCCAAGTCCGAGGACTTGCTTTGGCTGCGAGACAATGCACAGCAGATCTCCTCAGAAATGCGCGCGGTCTCGAACGACCTTGAGCCGCTGACCCACATTCCCCATGTTTCGACCAAGGATGAACTTCTGCCTCGCGTCTTGGTCATGTCGCAAGGGTTTTTTGATGAGACTGGCTTCACTTTTACCGAAATGAAGTTCACGGAATTTTGCCTGGGTTTTGAGGAGGCTGTTCCTCTCGAGTTTCACGAAGTCGGCGCCCTTGTACCGTCTCTAAAGCTGGTATTGCTTGAAAAGATCGCGGCTATCGGCATACATCTCGTAGACGATCCGACCGTGCCGCTCGGTGAACGCATAACCAAATGCATCCGGACTCTGGAGACTGTCAGCCAGACTTCCTGGAAGGACGTTCTGGAGCAACTCATCCCGTTCGACAGGATCCTCCGCCAGGACCCGGTCGGATCGTATGCGGTCATGGACGTGGAGAGCCGCAATACATATCGCGAACAAGTCGCAAGGATTGCGCAGCACTCCGACCTAACTGAACTGGAAGTCGCGGAGGAGGCGCTCAGTCTCGCGCGAAAAGCGCAGCAGCGGCGATATGCAGATCCGAGAATTAAATTACGGGAATCGCATATTGGCTACTACCTGGTCAGCGAGGGAGTCCTCCTTCTTAGGCAGAGGGTAGGTGCGCATCCCAAGTTCGGCGAACGAGTGCGGATTCTGCTCCGACAACATCCGGCGGAGTACTTGCTGTTGGGGATTGCGGTTTTGACATTCGTCATCACGACTGCAGCCGTGTGGCTGCTGACGGCTGCCAGTACTCCGCTGATCCTGATCATGTTGTCGATGTTGTTTCTGTTGCTGCCCGCTTCTCAGGCGGCGGTTCAGGTAATGAATTACTTGACCACCAACCTGCTGCCCGCAGCGTCGCTTTCCAAGCTCGATTTTTCGGATGGCCTTCCCGACGATTGCAGAACCATGGTTGCCATTCCGACGCTTCTGCTCAATGAAAAGCAAGTGCGCGGACTCGTGGAGAAGCTTGAGGTGAGGTTTCTTGGCAACCATGACCCCAATCTTCACTTCGCGCTGGTCTCCGATCTGCCGGATTCGCCAAAGCCCGCTCCCGAAGACGATGCGCTGGTGGATCTGTGCGCCAAACTGATTCGAGAACTGAATGAGCGATACGCCTCAAAAAATATCGGTTCCTTCTTCTTGCTCCATCGCCATCGCGTGTACAACCCGCGCGAGCGCGGATGGATGGGGTGGGAACGCAAGCGCGGGAAACTGCTCGACCTGAACCGGTTAATGCGTGGACAATTCGACAGCTTCCCGGTGAAGATTGGCGATCTTGGGATCCTTCCAAAGATCCGTTACGTCATCACGCTCGATTCCGACACGGAATTGCCTCGCGGATCGGCGCATCGCATGGTGGGAGCTATCGCGCATCCGTTGAACCAGGCAATCATCGACCCGGTTAACAACGTCGTTGTCGCTGGATATGGCATTCTGCAACCGCGCGTGGACGTGAGCGTGCAGAGCACCGCGCGCTCGCGACTGGCGGCCATCTTTGCCGGCGAGAGCGGCCTTGACCCCTACACTCGCGCCGTCTCCGACGTTTATCAGGACCTGTTCGGGGAAGGCACCTTTACCGGGAAAGGAATCTACGAAGTGGATACGGTGGCGCGTGTTCTCGGCCACCGTTTCCCCCGCAACGCCCTGCTCAGCCACGATCTGATCGAGGGCGCATACGCGCGAGCCGGCCTCGCCACCGACATTGTCGTAATCGAGGACTATCCCTCGCACTACAGCGCCTACAGCCGTCGCAAACACCGCTGGCTGCGCGGTGATTGGCAAATTGTCGAGTGGCTGACGGACCGCGTTCCCGACGAATCGGGCGCCCGCGTCCCCAATCCGATTTCTCTGGTCTCGCGGTGGAAAATTCTCGACAACCTGCGTCGCAGCTTGGTCGAGCCCGCGACATTTGCCTTGTTTCTGTTCGGCTGGTTCGTGATGGACCATCCCTACCTGTGGACTTTCGCCGCGATCTGCATTTTGTTCGTTCCGGCGTGGGTGGAATTTGGATTTGGACTGACGCGCGCAGTGCTGGCTCGCCAGCCGAGAATCGTTCGAGATGCCCTTGGTAATCTCCTTGCCACGAACTTCACGGTCCTGCTGACCTTAACCCTTTTGGCGCACCAGATGCTTTTGTCGCTGGACGCCGTGGGACGCGCCCTGGTCCGGCGTCTGGTCACGCGCGAGCGTCTGCTGGAGTGGGAGACGGCTGCCGAAGCAGAACTCGGCGAGCGCCGCACTCAGATCGATCGCTATCTTGACTGGATGCCCCTGCTGGCGGTCGGTTTGGGCACATTGATCTGGTTGACTCGTCCCCATTCGTTGCTGGCCGCTGCTCCGATTCTGGCGCTCTGGGCTTGCAGCAAAGGTTTGGTGCTCTGGCTCAACGCGTCGCCACTCGAGTTGGCGCCCGAGACCACGCGCGGCGACACCTGGATGTTGCGGAAATCGGCCTTGCACATTTGGCGGTACTTTGCCGAGTTTTCCAACGAAGAGAACAACTGGCTGGTGCCCGACAATGTGGAAGACAAACCCCGCAAGGTGGCCGATAGCGTCTCTCCCACCAACGTCGGCCTGCTTTTGAATGCGAGGCAGGTTGCAAACGAATTTGGTTACATCACCGTGCCGGAGTTATTGGATCTCACGCAAAAGACCCTGGCTACCATGGTGCTCTTGCGCAAGTACCGCGGACACTTGATGAACTGGTATGAAACTCACACGCTCAAGCCGAAACCACCATTTTTCATCTCTTCGGTGGACAGCGGGAACCTGGTCGCGTCGCTTTGGACATTAGACCAAGGCTGCCTGGATGTATTGCGCCGGCCGCTCGCCTCGAAGAATCTGGCCGATGGATTACTGGACCATCTGGGAGCGCTCGTGAACCTGGACGCGCTTTCGAAGCGGACCTTAGCCCGCTGCGAAGCGGGACTTCGCGATGAGGATTGGTTGACTGCTCTTTTAAATTTCAAAGAAGATACGCTGAATCTGAAAAAATCCAAGCAAGAGAGCGAACAGGCGCCTGACGTTGCCTGGTTCCGCGAGCAGGCGCGGCTGCGAGTACAGAAAGTCCGGGACTTGGTCGCTGATTATATGCCATGGAAGCTATCTGAATTCGCTGCCCTGCGAAGTGAATTGGCGGCGGGAGGGGCATCGATTGATGATGTGCCCTTACAGCAACTGCCCGACTTGAATCTCGAGATTGAAAGGCGTCTTGATCTCAGTGTTCAAGCGGGAGGCAAGGAAATTGAAGCGGCAAAGCGCCTCCTCCTCATGCTACCCGAGGCGCGAAAGAACACGCTCGGTCTGGTCGAGGACCTGCAGCAAGCCAGCAAACAGGCGCGTAATCTCGCCAATGCCATGGAGTTTGGGTTCCTGCTCGATAAGCAGCGATTGCTGCTTTCGGTGGGCTTCGACGCTCAGACCGAGGAATTGCAACCGTACAATTACAACCTGCTGGCGACAGAGCCCCGAACCGCGGTCTTCATCGCGATTGCGAAAGAAGATATTCCACAGCAGTGCTGGTTCAGGCTTGACCGGCCATATGCGCGGGACCGTGGACGGACAGTTTTGCTGTCCTGGACAGGGACCATGTTCGAGTACCTGATGCCATCGATATGGATGCGCGTTTATCCCAACACATTGCTTGACCGTGCAAGCGTGGCGGCCGTGCGCTCGCAGCAAGAGTATGCTGCGAGTAAGGGCATCCTATGGGGCATTTCTGAATCCGGCTGCGCCAAACGCAACGATGCGGGAGACTATCACTACGAGGCCTTCGGAGTGCCAAGCTTATCGCTGAGAAAAACCGGCTCGGAGCCCATGATCGTTTCACCGTACTCAACCTTTCTAGCTTTGAATGTGGATCGCCAGGGCGCGCTGGCGAATCTGCGCCGCATGGACTCGATGGGATGGTTTGGTCCCTACGGATTTTATGAGGCAGCAGACTACAGTCGTCCTCACAAGCGCTTCGGGCCGCGATACGAGCTCGTTCTATCCTGGATGGTTCACCATCAGGGAATGAGCCTGCTCTCTTTGGCGAACTTTCTTTATAACAACGTCGTGCAAGGCTGGTTTCACTGCGACCGTCGCGTGCAGGCCACGGAGCTTCTCCTGCAGGAGAAGCCAGTTGCGCAGATGCGCGCCGCGTAATCGGCGCTACAAAACCCAACTCGGCTCCTGCGTTTCGTCTGTAACTTCACTTCACAGTTGTTAGTGCTGGAACCAAACCGAATCGCGCAGGATTCGCCTTGCGAACTTTAACTTCCGTCGCTTTCGAGCACGGTCAATTCATATAAACTTTCTTATTGCTCTGCCGCGAGTAAGGGCAGTTTTCGAGGAGTAGGCGGTTTGCCACTTAATACCGACCCCCTTTGGTACAAAGACGCGATCATCTATCAAGTGCACGTTCGCACTTTCCACGATAGCAATGGCGATGGCATTGGTGATTTTCCCGGACTTGAACAGAAGCTGGATTACCTGCAGGAACTCGGGGTCAATGCGATCTGGCTCATGCCATTCTTCCCTTCCCCGCTGCGCGACGACGGCTACGACATCGCAGACTACCATTCGGTTCATCCCAGCTACGGAACGCTAGAGGATTTTCAAAAAGTTCTTCACGCCGCGCACGAGCGGGGAATTCGCGTGATCATTGAGATGGTGTTGAACCACACTTCCGATCAACACCCATGGTTTCAAGAGGCTCGCAGCTCGCAGGATAATCCGCGCCGGGATTGGTATGTCTGGAGTGAAACCGATAACAAGTACAAAGGCACTCGCATCATTTTCCTCGATACCGAAAAATCAAACTGGGCATGGGATCCGGTATCGAAATCGTTCTATTGGCATCGTTTCTTCAGCCACCAGCCCGATCTCAATTACGACAATCCTGCAGTCCGGGAGCAGATGTGGGACCTAATGAGATTCTGGCTGGAAATGGGCGTGGATGCGTTCCGGCTGGATGCCGTGCCGTACCTGGTGGAACGCGAAGGCACGAACTGCGAGAATTTGCCCGAAACCCACGATATTCTGAAAGGCCTGCGGCGAAGACTCGATGAAGAATTCAGCTGCAGAATGCTGTTGGCGGAGGCTAATCAGTGGCCCGCCGATCTTCGTCCCTATTTCGGCGACGGAAATGAGTTCCACATGGCGTTTCATTTTCCGCTGATGCCCAGAATGTTCATGGGGCTGAAGCTGGAAGATCGGAAGCCCATCACCGAAATTTTGCAGCAAACTCCGGAAATCCCGTCCTCCTGCCAGTGGTCCTTGTTTCTGCGCAACCATGACGAACTAACCTTGGAAATGGTCACCGACTTGGAACGCGACTACATGTATGACATGTACGCCGCGAGCAAAACGATGCGCCTGAACCTTGGCATTCGAAGGCGGCTCGCTCCCTTGCTGAACAACGATCGCCGCCGGATCGAGTTGATGAACGGTATGCTGATGTCGTTGCCGGGCACTCCGATCATCTACTACGGCGATGAGATCGGCATGGGCGACAACATTCTTTTGGGCGACCGCAACGGCGTAAGAACTCCCATGCAGTGGACGGGCGGCTGGAATGCCGGCTTTTCAGTCGCGGACCCAACTCATTTGTACGCTCCACTGATTCAGGATCCTGTATACGGTTATCCTGCCGTCAACGTTCTTTCACAAAGAGAAAGCGAACATTCACTCTTTCACTGGATGCAACGCATCATAGCGGTGCGCCGATCGACCGGAGTGTTCGGCAGGGGTTCGATCGAGTTTCTATATCCCGCGAATCACAGGATCCTGGCTTATTTGAGGCGACTGGGCAGGGAGACGGTGCTGGCAGTGAACAATCTTTCCGGCACGGCACAGGCAGTCGAACTGGATTTGCGCCGCCATAAGGGAAACATCCTCATCGAGATGTTCGGCAACAATATTTTCCCGCGCGTGGGTGACCTGCCCTACCTGCTCACCCTGGGCCCTTACCAATTTTATTGGTTCCGGCTGCGCCGGGTGTGAGCAATGTAGATAATGGGAAATAATGTCGAGCGCGCCTCATCCCGAGCTGAAATTGGAAGACGAAACTTTTCTTACGGATGATTTTCTCCGCCAGCTGATCAATGTTGGCGAAGTAGATATTCTTGTCGGTCTGCCCACCCACAACAATGCCAGGACCGTCGGGTCGGTGGTGCAAACGATTCGAACCGGCATCTTGCGCGGCTTTCCCCGCGAACGCGCCGTCATCATCAACGCCGATGGCGGATCCCGCGACGGCACGCCCGAACTGATCACGGGCATGTCGATCGATGATATCCGGCCAGCTTCCAATCTTTACGCGCTTCGTACTCTCCATTCCATCAGCACGACCTACTCCAATGGCACGCGGGGCGGAGGTGCCTTGCGAACCATCCTTGCAGCCGCCGAACTGCTGCGCGCGAAAGCTTGTATTTTGATGTCGCCGGAGTCGGAAAAAATCGAACCCGAATGGATTTCCAGTCTCGTGCGACCGATTTATCGCGACGGGTTTGACCTGGTCTCCCCAACCTATCGCAGACACAAATTCGACGGCCTGCTGATGACAAACCTGCTGTATCCCATGATCCGTGCACTTTATGGCCTTAAGATTCGCGAACCTTATATGCCTGAGTTCGGATTCTCCAGCCGCCTCGGCAGTCAATTTCTAGGCCAAAACGGCTGGAACGAGGGCAACGGGACGGGCACCGAACTTCGCTTTACCCTGTCCGCGATTACCAGCGGATGCAGAATCTGCCAGGTTTTTCTTGGGGAAAAGGATCACACGGAACGCCGCGCTGCGGATCTCGTACCGGCACTTCGACAAACTGTGGGCGCGTTATTTGCCGCTATGGAGGCGGACTTTCCCGTATGGAGCACAGTAACCGGATCGAAGCCCGTGCCGACCACTGGAAGCGAACAGGAACTGCTGCTTGATCCGATCCGGGTCAACCGGAAACGGCTGCGCGATATGTTCGCAACCGGAGTCGCCGAACTGGAATCCGTTTTCCACTCGATTCTTTCTCCCGCGACTTTGTCCGATCTGCAGCGAATTGCCCAGCTGGATGAAGAAGAATTTCGCTACCCTGCCGATTTGTGGGTGAAAACGGTTTACGAGTTTGCCGCCTCTTACCGGAAATCTGTAATTAATCGCGATCACATCGTTCAGGCTCTGGCTCCGCTCTTCCGCGGGAGAGCGGTCACGTTTCTGATCGAGAATCGCAACGCTAGTGGCAGCGAAGTCGAAAACAATATTGAAGATCTCTGCCTTGAGTTCGAGCGATTGAAGCCATATCTGCTGGAACTGTGGAAATCAAGAGAGTGAGGCATTTATGAGGGAAATGATTGTCAGCGAACTAAGTCAGGCAATGCACGAACTGGCCCAGGGATTTGCGCACTATCTTCCTCGTCTGATCGTAATGCTGATCCTCGCCTTTGTGGGCTGGTTGATCGCCTACGCCGTCAAGGTGGTTCTGCGCAGCATTCTGCAGCTTGTCAAGTTCGACAAGTTCTCCGAGAACACCGGGGCCTCGCAGTTACTGGCCAAAGCTGCTCTGCCTCCCGCGGCTGAGATGTTGAGCCGCTTCGTCTTCTGGGTGACCTGGCTGGGTTTCATTCTACTGGGTGTGAGCGTGCTCGGAATTATGGGGCTGCAAGAGCAAGTTGCCAGCTTCTTTCTTTTCTTACCGCGCCTGTTCGTAGCGATCTTTATCCTGTTTTTCGGACTGCTGGCCGCGAGTTTCTTTTCTCGCGCGGCTCTGTTGGCGGCCGTGAATGCGAACATGCCTTCCGCCCGGATTGTCAGCTTGGCCGTCCGCACTATCATTATTGTTTTTGTATTCTCGGTGGTCTTCGAAGAGTTGGGCATCGCCGAACAGACCATGCTGGTTGCCTTCGGAATCGCCTTCGGCGCCCTTATGCTTGGACTGGCCATCGCATTCGGCGTTGGCGGTCGAGATTTAGCGCAACGCTTTCTGGAAGAGAAGTTTGTTCGGGGAAGGAAGGAAGAGAATGAGGACGAACTGTCGCCGCTCTAGAATGGAAAAAAACGACTGTTCTGCGCCGTTCTCAGCCCTCGGTGTCAGCTCTGCGGCCTCTGCGGTTAGATCTTTTGACTGCCGAGGTCGTAGAGAAGTTCCGCAGAACTCATAGAGACGCACGACTACCGATCATAGACAAGTGTGAACTCACGCAATCGATCGCTCATCTTCTTCGTCAACGCGCTGCCCTTGTAACGCCATTTCCAGTTTCCACTCAGCGTTCCGGGTAGATTCATTCGAGCCTCGCTCCCCAGCCCCAACAGGTCCTGTAGGGGAATGATGGCGACATTCGCCACCGACGCCATGACCGCGCGAATGAATACCCAATTAACTGGTTCGTCCTGAAAACCCAAGTAAGCCCGCGTGAAAGCGCGTTCCTTACGAATGTCTTCCGCGGTGCGCGTGCTTTCTCCAACCCCAGCACTCGTCCACCAACCAACTGTTGTGTCATTGTCGTGCCCGCCCGTGTAGGCCACGAGTTCGCGAGAATAGTTGTGCGGGCGAAAACTGGGGCCCTGCGGATCGTTCCCAAATGCAAACTGCAACAGGCTCATCCCCGGAAAACCGAACTGCCGCCGCAAGCCTTCCACCTCGGGCGTAATCACTCCCAGATTTTCGGCAACGAAAGGCAATTCTTTCAATGCATCCAGCAGAGCTTGGAAGAGATCCGCGCCCGGCCCCTTCACCCACTTGCCTCCCACCGCCGTCGTAGCGCCGGCGGGAATTTCCCAATAAGCCTCGAACCCGCGGAAATGATCGAGTCGCACCAGATCGAAAAGGTTAAGCGATCCGCGGACGCGATCAATCCACCACTGATGTCCAGACGCCGCCGATACATCCCAGCGATAGAGCGGATTTCCCCAGAGCTGGCCCGTGGCGCTGAAATAATCTGGCGGAACGCCTGAAACGGCGCTAGGGTTGCCCTGTTCATCCAAACGAAACAGCTCGGGATGAGCCCATACGTCAGCGCTGTCGTGCGCAACGTAGATGGGGATATCGCCCATAATTTTTATTGCGCAACGAGCGCAGTGAACCCTGAGCTGCTCCCACTGCCGAAAAAATTCAAACTGTGCAAATTTATGGATCTGGATTTCAGACGATAATCGCTGCCGCCACTCGGCGAGGGCAGCAGGCTGCCGCTGCCGTATGCCTGCATCCCAATAGACCCACGCCACATCGTTGTGCACACTTTTGCAAGCCATGAAGAGCGCATAATCGTCGAGCCAATTGCGATTGTCTTGGCAGAACTTCTCGAAAGCGCGACGCTCCGGATGCGCGCTGTCAGCCAGAAAAGCACGACCGGCTTTGCTGAGCAGGCCCTGCTTAAAAGCAGTAACACGGGAGTATTCGACCTCCTCCTCCGCAAAAATGGGTGCACCGGCTAAGTCCTGCGCCGACAAGATGCCCTGTTCGCGCAGAGCTTTCAGATCGATGAAGAGGGGGTTTCCGGCGAACGCTGAAAAACACTGGTAGGGAGAATCTCCATATCCGGTAGGACTCGCCGGCAATACCTGCCAGATTTTCAGTCCTGACGCGGCTAGAAAGTCAACAAATTCGTGAGCCGAATCTCCCAGATCGCCAATGCCGTGGCCGCCAGGCAAAGAAGATACGTGCAAAAGAATTCCACTGCTGCGAGGAAAGATCACTCGTTTTACGTTATCCTCCCTGGCCCCAGACAGCAATAGGCGCCCTTCCGAATAATCTTTGCGGACCTGTCGATTTAGACGGCCATCGTTCGACATACAGACAGAGAGGAACTCTGCCTTCACAAACCGCAGGTGTTTTGTCATGAAATGGCCTTGGGGTGGACAGAATTATCTCGAATCCTTCTACAGGAGAGTGAATCCAATTCGGACAACAGTTCTGACGTGGAAAACGAAGATCTACGGCAAATTCCACGTCCATGAATTCGGTAACGTAACAAAAAGCACTCGCCGGCGGTTAATACGCGATGTGGGGTCGCGTTAAAAACTTTGGACGTCAGTGCCGGTTGATATGAGGCGTCAGGCGACGCCGAGAACGCAAACTTGTCTATCCGCCGCGCCACGGCGGAATAAAACAGTCTGGTCCTAGCCTAAAGGGGAAGCTATGGCGAAAAGAATGATCTTGATGTTGGGCGTGGTGCTGGCAGTGATCGGCGCCCTTGGCTTCATGAAGTTTAAGCAGGTTGAAACGGCCATTCAGGTCGGCGCCTCGTATCAGCCTCCTCCGGAAGCGGTGACGAGCATCGTGGCACAGCGCGAGCAGTGGCCTGCTTCGATGGGCGTAATCGGTAACATGGAGGCCGTGCATGGCGTCACGGTGAGTGCAGACCTGCCTGGGGTCGTCGAGAAAATCCTGTTTGAATCCGGACAGTCGGTGCACGCTGGGGACGTTCTGGTCGTACTCGATACTCGGCAAGAACGGGCGCAATTGGCGTCGCTCGAGGCACAAAGCGAACTCGCGCGCGTGAACTTTGGCCGGCAGCAGCAACTGGTGAATGCCGGCGTCATTTCGCGCAGTGAATACGACCAGGCGAACGCCCAGCAGAAGGCTACGGAAGCGAACGTGGCCGAGATTCGCGCCACGATTGAGCGCAAGACGATTCGCGCGCCGTTTTCGGGCATTCTCGGGATCCGCAAAGTCAACCTCGGACAATATCTGTCTGCAGGCAGCCCTGTTGTGCCGCTTCAATCGTTGAATCCGATCTACGTAGATTTCGGCGTGCCCCAGCAGTCAGCCCGGCAAGTGCGAGTCGGCGGCAATCTGCACGTAACTTCCGAAGACTTCGCCGGCCATGTTTTTAAGGGGAAAGTCACAGCGCTCGATTCCGTAGTCGACGAGACCACAAGGAATATTCAGGTGCAAGCTACCCTTGCCAATCCAGAAGGAAAATTGCGCCCCGGAATGTTTGTCCAAGTTGATGTGGGCTTGGGGCCAAGCCGCTCAGTGATTGCGCTGCCAGCATCGGCGATCAATTACGCCCCTTACGGCAACTCGGTCTTCGTCATCACCGATCTCAAGGACCCGAAGGGCAAGACTTACCGTGGGGTGCGGCAACAGTTCGTTAAAGTTGAAGGCTCGCGGGGCGACCAGGTCGCGGTGATCTCCGGTGTAAATCCCGGCGATGAAGTAGTGAGCTCGGGCGTATTCAAGCTACGCAACGGCGCCGCGGTTACGGTCAACAATAAGGTCCAACCCGAAAATAATCCGGCTCCGAAGCCAGAGGACAGCTAAATGAAATTCACTGACCTGTTTATCAAAAGGCCGGTCCTCGCGATCGTCGTCAACCTTGTCATCTTGATCGCCGGTTTGCAGGCGATCCGTTCGCTGAGTGTGCGGCAGTATCCGCGCAGCGACATCGCGGTGGTGCAGGTTTCCACGACCTACGTTGGCGCCAACGCCGACCTGGTTCGCGGATTTATCACTACTCCGCTGGAACGCGTGATTGCCAGTGCGGACGGCATCGACTACATGGAGTCGTCGAGCGCTCAGGGACTCAGCACTATCACCGTGCACCTGAAGCTGAACTACGACACCAACGCCGCACTCACGCAAATTCAAGCCAAGGTGGCGCAGGTGCGCAATGATCTGCCACCCGATGCGCAGGCGCCGGTCATCGACCTGGAGACCGCGGACAACCAGTTTGCCGCCCTGTACCTCGGTTTCTCTTCGAGCGACCTCGACCAGAACCAGATTACTGATTACCTGACGCGCGTCGTTCAGCCGAAACTGAGCGCCATCAGCGGAGTGCAGCGTGCCGACATCCTCGGGGATCGCACCTTCGCGATGCGAATTTGGCTGAAACCAGACAAGATGGCGGCCCTGGGTATCTCGCCCGCCGCGGTTCATGACGCGTTGGCGAAAAATAATTACCTCTCGGCGCTCGGAAGCACCAAGGGCTCCATGGTTTCGGTGAACCTGGTCGCCAACACGAACCTGACGACGGCAGACGAATTCCGACAACTCGTTGTGAAACAGGACAACGGCGTCGTCGTTCGCCTGGGAGAGATCGCCGACGTTCAGCTCGGTGCACAGGACTACGATTCCGAGGTTCGTTTCAACGGTGAAGGCGCAACCTTCATGGGAGTCTGGGTGCTCCCTACCGCCAACTCGCTGGAAGTGATCAAGAACGTACGCGAGGCAATACCCGGCATTCAGGCGCAACTGCCAGCCGGAATGAAGGTCGGCATCCCGTATGACTCCACCGCATACATTCAAGACGCGATCAACGAAGTGCTGAGGACTCTTACGGAGACTCTACTGATCGTCGTCGTCGTGATCTTCCTCTTCCTGGGATCGTTCCGTTCGGTGCTGATCCCAGTGGTTGCGATTCCAATTTCTCTGATCGGCGCCGTTTTTATCATGCTCATCGCGGGCTTCACCATCAACTTGTTGACCCTACTCGCGATCGTCTTGTCGGTCGGCTTGGTTGTGGATGACGCAATCGTCATGGTCGAGAACGTCGAGCGCCACATCCACATGGGGAGCAGTCCCTTGCAGGCAGCGCTTGATGCTGCCCGCGAGTTGGTAGGCCCGATCATCTCCATGACCATCACGCTGGCAGCCGTCTATGCGCCAATCGGCATCCAGGGCGGCTTGACGGGTGCGTTGTTCCGCGAGTTTGCCTTTACTCTCGCCGGAGCGGTGATCGTGTCCGGAATCGTTGCGCTCACACTTTCCCCGATGATGGGATCGAAGTTACTGCGCGCGGGAGCCACGGAGCGCGGATTCGCCGGCATAGTGAATCGCCGCTTCGAGAGCGTGCGCCGGTGGTACTTGCGGCAACTGGCCGGCACACTCCAATACCGTCCCGTAATCCTCACGCTGTGGGCCATTGTGGTGCTGCTCGTGGTTCCGTTCTACATGTTCTCGCAGCGCGAACTGGCCCCGGCCGAAGATCAGGGTGTGGTGTTTGGCGTCATTCAAGCTTCACCGAATTCGACTATCGACCAGACGAACTTGTACACCAAGCAGGTGTACGAGGTTTATCATTCGTTTCCCGAGAGCCAAAGCATCTTCCAGATTAATTCCCCGACGCAAGGTTTCGGCGGAATGGTAACGAAACCCTGGAGCGAGCGAAAAAAGACGGCGCAACAACTTTTGCTCGAATCCACTGGGCCGCTATCAAAGATTGCGGGCATTCGGGTGATCCCACTGACTCCGCCTCCTTTGCCGGGCGGAGGAAATTTCCCGGTTGACTTCGTGATCGCGTCGCCCGCCGAACCGCAGCAGCTTGTCGAATTCGCCAAGCAGCTTGTGGGAAAAGCTATGACGAGCGGCCTGTTCATCTATGCCGACTCTGACCTGAAGTTTGATCAGCCGCAGGCCGAAGTGGTCTTCGATCGCGATAAGCTCCGCTCGCAAGGCGTCGATCTCAGCCAGGCGGGCCAGGATCTCTCTACCCTGCTCGGCGGAAACTATGTCAACCGCTTCAGCATCCAGGGGCGCAGTTATAAGGTCATTCCGCAGGTGAAGCGCGCGGAACGGCTGACGCCGGAGCAACTCTCGCAGATCTACATCACGGGATCGCAAAACAAACTCGTGCCGCTCTCTACTTTTGCTACTCTGCGCACGACCACCGAGCCGCGCGAGCTGAAGAAGTTTCAGCAGCTGAACGCGGTGCGCATTCAGGGTGTAATTCCGCCTGGCGTACCTCTGGACAAGGCGTTGACGATGCTGGAGGACGAAGCCAAGAAGATCCTGCCGCAGGGCTTTACGGTTGACTATGCGGGCGAGTCGCGCCAGCTCCGCGTCGAGGGCAGCAAGTTTCTCGGGACCTTCCTGCTCTCGGGAATCCTGATTTATCTCGTGCTGGCGGCGCAGTTCGAGAGCTTCCGCGATCCGTTCATCATTCTGGCCGGGTCGGTACCGCTCGCGATTTCTGGAGCGTTGTTGTTCTCGTTCCTCGGCCTGACCACGTTGAACATTTACAGCCAGGTGGGTCTGATCACTCTGGTCGGGCTCGTGTCGAAAAACGGCATCTTGATTGTGGAGTTTGCCAACGAACTTCAGGAGCGAGGCGCGGCTAAACTTGCCGCGATCATTGAGGCCGCGGGCACTCGGCTTCGGCCTATTCTGATGACGACTGCTGCGACTGTAATCGGCCACTTCCCCCTTGTACTGGCTAAGGGGCCGGGAGCCGGAGCGCGAAACAGCATCGGCATCATGCTGGTCAGCGGCATGATCATTGGAACGGCCTTTACTCTGTTCGTCGTGCCGTCCATCTACATGCTAGTGGCTAAGACGAGAGTGCCGGTCGAGGTACACAGTGCTGATTCAGAGAGCGTCCTTCCAGAGCCAGAAGAGGCCATAGCCTAAGGGCGCTATAAAAAGCAGGAACCTACGATTCGGTGCGCAGGCGGGGTACAATAAGTACCCATCATGCGCACCGTTTCCGATGTTTTCGCGCAGATCTTCCGCAACCTGTGGGCACACAAACTGCGTTCGTTCCTCACTATGTTCGGGATCGCTTGGGGCGTAGGATCGTTGCTTCTCCTGGTAGGTGTGGGAGAAGGCTTCCGCTCGGGCAACAAGCGCGAAATGGCCGAGTTCGGCAGGAATATCATGTTTATCTTTCCCGGCCGCGCGCCCGCCGTCCAGGGAAGCATGAACTCGGCTCGTCCGTATTTGCTCACCTATCAGGATTACATTGACATCCGCACGCAGGCCCCACACGTCGGCAATGCCTGTCCCATGCTCTCTCGAACCGACCTGCATCAAGTCAGCGAATTCGCCACTGCTGGAGTCGAAATTCTGGGCGTAGAGCCACAATTAAATGAGATCAGCTATCTTCCTCTCAAAGAGGGACGCTGGCTTAATGAAATGGACGAAGCGCAAAGCCGCAACGTAATCGTCCTCGGAAACGAACTACTGAAAACTTTATTTCCCGGCCGCCCTGCGGTGGGAGCATTCATCCTGATTAACGGCATCCGCTTCGAGGTAGTGGGCAGCATGCCTCACCTTGGCCGCGGCGATAACACTTGGCTGAATATGCGTGGCTACATCCCTTTTACGGTGATGGCGACGAACTTTCCGCTGAAGGGAGAAAATCACCAGAACTCCATTTCGTTTATCGAATACCAGCCGCGCACAACAGCCGAACATAAGTTGGCGCAGGACGATGTGCACAAAATCATTGCCCGCAATCACGGGTTCGATGGCAACGACGAAAACGCCTTTGACGGCTGGGATTCCATCCAGGAATCGAAAATGGTGGGCACCATCTTCGACGTAATGAACATGTTCCTCGGCGCGGTAGGAATGGTCACGCTGGCTCTCGGCGCCATCGGCGTGGTGAACATCATGCTGGTCGCAGTCAGCGAACGCACGCGCGAAATCGGATTGCGAAAAGCGCTGGGCGCAACCAATCGCAGCATTCTGTTTCACTTTTTTCTGGAAGGCTTGTTGCTCACCCTGACCAGTGGCCTAATCGGCATGGGCTTGGCTACAGGCTTGATGGCAATGATGGGGAACGTACAGGGTCCGGGAGGGTTTGACCCGCCAAAGTTGGTGCCGATGTCTGCCGTCTTGGCGATCGGCAGTCTGACGATAGCCGGTGTTTTCGCGGGACTTTATCCCGCGCGCAAAGCAGCCTTGTTGCAGCCGGTGGAAGCCCTGCGGCAGGAGTGATTTAACGTGTTTCGCGATTTGCTCCAGGAGGCCTATGGCGCCATGCGGCACAATCGCCGCCGCACAGCGCTCACCATGCTGGGTATGGCTTGGGGTATTGCGACGGTCGTGATGCTGCTCGCCTATGGCGACGGTTTTGGTCGCGCCTGTGCCAATATTTTCGCGAACTTTGGAAGCAAGCTCGTCATCGTCGTGCCAGGTCGAACTTCCATGCAGGCAGGCGGCCAGAAAGCTGGCGTTCTCGTCCGCTTCACGCAGGACGACATCGATACCCTCACCACCAACCTCCCTCAAATCGCACGGATTACGCCCGAGGTGAGCAAGCAGTGCAGCGTCCAATACGACACCAGGATTTTCACCTGGGCTGTCACGGGTAATTATCCCAATGTGTTCGATGTTCGCTCGCTCAAACTCGATCAGGGGCGCTTCTACAACCCGGAAGATGAGATCCAGCGCGCCCACGTAGCGGTAATCGGCTCAGAAGCAAAAGAAAAACTCTTTTCAGGGCGCAACGCCTTGGGCGAACACATTCGACTGGACGGCCTCAGTTTCGAAGTCATCGGCGTTCTCAGCGCCAAAATGCAGGAGGGCAACGACGACATCAACCGCGTGATCTACGTTCCGTTCAGCACCATGAGCGAACTGAAGAACACGCATTATCTCGATACCATCTGGTTCACTTATCAGACGCCGGAGTACGAGAGCCTCGAACAGACAGTTCGCACCATCATGGCAACACAGCACAAGTTCAGCCAGACCGATCGTCAAGCTGTGGAGGTCTTCAACCTGATGACGCAGGTACATCAGTTCGAAATCATCACGCTGGGATTAAAAGTGCTGATGGGTTTCATCGGCACGCTTACACTTGGCATCGGCGGCGTGGGATTGATGAATATAATGCTGGTTTCAGTGACGCAGCGCACGCGCGAGATTGGCGTCCAGAAAGCCCTGGGCGCGCCCCGCCGCTACATCTTGTTTCAGTTCCTTGCCGAAGCTTTGACCATTACTTTTATCGGAGGAGTGCTCGGAGTAATCCTGGCTTATGCGGTCGCGCTCTCCGTAGGCAGGCTCACCTTGTATAGCGCCTTCGCGAAAAATGGAGAAGCGGGGGACATACGCCTGATCATCGCTCCCGGAACTCTGATCGCATCCACACTCATTCTCGGCGTCGTCGGCTTGGTCAGCGGCATGATCCCCGCCTTCCGTGCCTCGCGCCTGAACCCCATCGAAGCCCTGCGCCACGAGTAGCGGTTTTTCTCCCCACGCCGAAAGTCGTAGGCGAAAATCTTACCCCTGGCCGCCTTGCCCCCAGCCATCCCCGCGCAATCTGTAGTTATGCTCAGGAGGTATTTCGAAGCTCTGCGGTCAAATACGATCGCGAGAGTTTCACGCAAGAATCGGCATTCAGCGATCAATTTTTTTCCAAGTCTTGTTCCAACTCTTCAGGTATAATCCCCGGCACTCGGGGCGGGACGGTGCATCTCTTGCCCCCGAACAAGCAAACATTCGAAGAGGGCAAAAAACGCGCGGGGAGAAGAACCCGTTTACAGTTCCTTCTCTGCCGTTGCGCGGCGGTCTTCTTCTGGGAGGCAATGTCGATGGCGCGAGTCCAGGGGGAAGTGAGCAGAAGGGGGCACGAGGGGTGCCACCAGTTAGCGAGTCGATTTCCGGGAGCAAGGCGCGCAGTAGGGGCCTTCGCGGCGCTGGCATTGCTCGTAGCGATAGCCGCGGGGCAGTCCACGAGCCAATTGAACGGCAGCGTAACGGATCCCTCGGGCGCGACCGTAGCCGGAGCGACGATTACGTTAACGGAAGGGGCAACCGGATTTGAGCGAAAAACGACAAGCAACGGATCCGGCCTCTACCAGTTCCTGGAAGTGCCTCCGGGCAGCTATGAGTTGGAGGCGATAGCCAGCGGATTTGCCCGCTTCTCGGCTTCGAACATCACGCTGGTCGTCAAACTACCCTCCACCCTCAACATTAAGTTTCACGTTGCGGGTGGGACGACCGAAGTAACGGTGGAGGGCCAGGCACCGCTCATCAATCGCACCGACGCGTCTCTGGGCAACGTTATCGAGAACGCGCAAATCGCGGAATTGCCCATTGCTGACCGCAACGTAACTTATTTGCTAAGCCTGCAGCCTGGGGTGGCGTACCTGGGGACGCAAATCAATAAAGACCTGGACACACGTAGCGGCGCAGTCAACGGTGTGCGTAGTGACCAGTCCAACGTGACGTTGGACGGCATTGGAGTCAACGACCAGAACAATGGTTACGCCTTTAGCAGTGTCCTGAATGCTCCGCCCGATTCGGTCGAGGAATTCCGCGTCACCACGGCAAACTCCAATGCCGACACCGGATACTCGAGCGGTGGACAGGTGGCGCTGGTCACTAAGAGCGGAACCAACAACTTCCACGGCTCGGCTTATGAATACAACCGCAACACCATCTTCAGCGCCAACGATCCCTTCCTGAAGAATTCCCAGTTACTTAGCGGACAGTCCAACACCGCGCCCAAGCTCCTGCGCAACGTATTCGGCGTTACCCTTGGCGGCCCGATCCTAAAGAACCGCCTCTTCTTTTTCGCGAACTATGAAGGGCGGCGCGACGCCGAAGGCAGCAGCACACTGCGAACGGTCCCCAGTCCAACTCTAGCCGCAGGCGACCTCGTTTACTTATGCCAGACTAATCCGGATGGCAGTCCGGACACAATTGATTGCCCTGGAGGTACTGTCAATGGTGTGACTGGCGTCACGCCAGGCTATTACGCGCTGGGCCCGAGCCAGATCAAACAGATCGATCCCAAGGGAATCGGCGACAATCAGAATGTCCTGACCCTTCTCAAGCAGTATCAACCGGCCAATGAAAATACAGCCGGAGATGGTTCGAATACATTAGGGTATCGCTTTTCCCCAAACGTGAAACGCAGTTTCAACACCTACATTACCCGTCTCGATTACCACATCACATCGAGCGGCTCGGAGACTCTGTTTGCGCGCGGAGAGATGCAAAACTTCAAGGAACCGGGAGTGGAACAATTTCCTGGGGAGCCGGCAACCACGAACTTACTGGACGACAGCAAGGGTATCACCATTGGACTCACCTCACTGATCACTCCCAGGCTGATCAATGATTTTCACTGGGGCTTCGTTCGGCAAGGACAGCAGTATGGCGGTACGTCTGTGTATCCGGGTATTTTTCTGAGTGGGATTGACAGCCTGGTTCCGTTCGGTCGGCCTACGACTGCTTTTGTGCCCGTCAACCAGTTGAGCGACAACTTGAGTTGGACTCACGGAAATCACACGTTTCAGTTCGGTACCGACTTATTTCTGATTCGCAACAACCGTCTCAGCTACTTGAATTCGTTCTCGGATGTTCAGACCAACGTGGTCTATCTCGACACGGGAGGAATCGCCAACACCAACAGCCAACTCGATCCGCACAACAACAAAATTCCGGGTACTAACAATTACTATCCGAAGGTGGATAGCAACTTCGGTCCGAATTACGATAACGCGATTGGTATTGCCATGGGTATTTTCTCCGAGGGGGACGGCATCTATAACTACGCGCGCGACGGCAGCGCGCTACCCCAGGGCCAGGCGATCAAGCGTCGTTACGCCATCAACGACTACGAGTTCTTTGGCTCGGATAGTTGGCGAGTCAACAGCCGGCTGACTCTCTCCTATGGTCTGCGCTGGGTGCTGGAAACTCCGCCTTACGAAACCAACGGCTATCAGGTCGCCCCCTGCGTAGAGGCGGCGAGCGGCGGCTGCACCAAGCAAAATGTTGCCGACTGGTTCAACAAAAGCGCACAGCTGGCGACCGCTGGCCAGCCCGCCAAAAACGCCGGGGAAATCGGTTTCATCCTAGGGGGGCCCAAGAATAACGGACCCGGCCTGTGGAACTGGGACCACAAGGATTTTTCGCCCCGCATTGCAGTGGCCTGGGCGCCCGATACCGGCGACGGTTGGGTCTCGAAGATTCTCGGCAAGAAGGACGAATTCACCGTCCGCGGCGGCTACAGCATTATGTACGATCATTTTGGCGTTGCCGTCGTGAACAGCTTTGACCAGAATGGTTCCTTCGGGCTTTCCACACGCCTGGGAAACTCTGCTGGTTCGGTGAAGGCGAAAAACGCCCCCCGCTTTACCTGCCTCATTCCGGGGTCTGGCGGCCAGTCCTGTCTGCCACCGCCATGCGCGAGCTTAAACGACCCGGGGTGTTTGTTCGGCCCGCCTCCCGCGGGTGGTTTTCCTAATGTGCCCAGCAACTCTGCCTTCGCCATCAACTGGGGACTCGACCAGTCTGTGAAGACGCCTTATACCCACACATTTAATTTCTCGGTCGCGCGCCAGATCACCTCTCGCTCTTCGATTCAAATCGCCTACGTGGGCAGTGTCGGCCGGCGTCTACCTATGCAAGTGGATATGGGCATGCCCACCAACTTGAACGATCCCACGAGCAAAACCAGATATTTCCAGGCAGCTACCGCGCTCTCCAAGCTGGCTGCCGCGGGCACCAACGTCAACGCGATCAAGCCCATCCCGTTTTGGGAGAATCTCTTTCCCGCATGGGCTGGGACAAAGACGCAGAACGCACTTACGAGCGATGGCCAAAATTGCAATACGGCCAATACTGGCGGCGTACTCCCTGCCAATCCAACGGCCACACAGAATATCTATCAAATCTGGAACTGCTACCCGCATAACGAAACCCTGACTTTGAAATACCTGGATTTGCCGAACAGCATCAACCAGTTCGATACCGCGCTTCCGAACAGCAAGTTCGGGCCGTACGCTTTCTACCATGACCAATTCAGTTCGCTTTTTGCCTGGCGCAATATCGGCACCTCCGACTACAACGCGTTGCAGGTGACCTACAACGCCCGCTGGGGAACCAACCTGCAAGGGCAGTTCAACTATACGTTTTCGAAATCGTTTGACGAAGCCTCGGCTGCGGCCAGAATCGGTCCCTATGAAGGAACCGGCGGAACGGGCAACGACTTGAACGGGGGCGGGATTGTGATCAATTCGTGGGATCCACTGGCGTTGCGGGGGCTCTCGGATTTCAACGCCTTCCACCAGCTCAATGCCAACCTGGTGTATCAGCTTCCCTTCGGCAAAGGCCAGAGGCTCCTGGAAAATGCCAATCCATTGCTCAATGCTGTGGTGGGCGGCTGGCACGTCTCCGGCATCCTCAGGTGGACCAGCGGTTTCCCCATTACCATTGACAACGGTTTCACCTGGGCTACCAACTGGAACATCGAGGGCGACGCCGAACCGAACGGGCCCGCCCCAAAGGCATCCAACCCCAAGAACGTCGTCGTGAATGGTGTAAGCGGGCCAGACATCTTCGCTGATCCGGTAGCGGCTGAGGCGGCGTTCCGACCAGAGTGGCCGGGCGAATCCGGGGTTCGCAACAACGTCATCGGCGATGGCATGTTCAATATCGACACGGGCGTGGGCAAGGTATTCTCGCTCGGTGAGCAGAGACGCCTGGAGTTCAAGTGGGAAGCGTTCAACGCCACCAACTCGGTGCGCTACGACGTGCGCGGCGCTCAACCATCGCTCTCCTACGACCCGTCACAGTTCGGCAGATACAACTCAACCCTGACTACGCCGCGCTTCATGCAGTTCGCATTGCGCTTGGCGTTCTGAGACTTGCGGTCTAGCGAGTTGTCGAGAGAGTAACGACGCTAAAATTGTGTCTGCGTGATGGCGCGGATGGGCGTGAGAATCGGCCCAAAGTTAATACTCGATTTTGTTGGGCTTGTTTTCCCAGGCGCGAAACGCCACTAAGGCCTGTTCTCGCATGATCTGAATCATGGGAATCTTCCGCTTCGAATGCGGTTGCGCGATCTCGCGGTAGATCAGAGAATCGTCAAACCCGATTTTCGAAGCGTCGGCATCCAGGTTCGCAAAGTACACGCGTGACAGGCGGGCCCAATAGATTGCTCCCAGACACATCGGGCAGGGCTCACACGATGTGTAGATCTCGCACCCTTCAAGATCGAACGCGCCAAGTGTTTTGCAAGCGGCGCGGATAGCGAGCACTTCCGCGTGGGCCGTCGGATCGTGGGTGGAAGTGACTTGATTGGCGGCCTCGCCGATAACGGTGTCGTCTTTCACAACGACCGCGCCAAAGGGGCCGCCACGCCCGGATTGGACGTTCTCAATCGAGAGTTGGATGGCGCGTGCCATGAATGGATTGTCCATGTATCTTGCCTCTATGTAATCGTTGAGTCGCGCGCCGGCGTCACAATCCCGCAGGGCCGAAGTCTCTCGACACGGACACCCGCGCACGCACTCCGCTGAGGCGAGTATAAGCCGGCATTTGGATCTCCGGAGGACATAGCTTGGTGAAGTTGGTATTGGCGGAGACGCTCGCCTGCTTATCCGCGTGAGAACTCAGGCTTAGTCGACTGCGAAATCAAAGCGCTTAGTCGCACTCTCATCAAGACATCTTCACGTCTGTCGAGCCACGAGCCTTGGCATATCCCGGTTTAATAGCGGAATAGATAAATTTCAAGCGCTCCTTATAAGGAAGAAACGCGCTCTTCATCGCATTGATCGTAATCTTTTCGAAGTCGTCCAGGGTCAAACCAAAAGTGTTTGCGGCCGCTTCAAATTCCTGGGTCATCGTCGTGTCGCTCATAAGCCGGTTGTCCGTGTTCAAGGTGACCCGGAATTTTTCCTGATAAAGAATCTTGAACGGATGTTCGGCCAAGCTGGGAGTTGCGCCCGTGTGCACATTGCTCAGAAGACAGATCTCTAACGGGATGCGTTTGTCGAGAACGTACTGCGCCAGATCTCCCAACTTCACTGCCTTGCCGTCTACTACGGCAATATCGTCGATCAGGCGCGTTCCGTGCCCGATGCGATGCGCACCGCAGTACTGAATCGCCTGCCAGATGGATTCTTTTCCGTAGCCTTCGCCGGCGTGAATCGTGATGTTGAAATTCTCCCTCTGAATGTAATGAAAGGCGTCGATGTGTTTCTTGGGGGGATAGCCGCCCTCTTCGCCCGCCAGATCGAAGCCGACAACGCCGCGCGCACGAAAGTCGACCGCCAGTTCGGCCATTTCCAGCGAAGTATTCATGTTGCGCATCGCGCAAATGATCAGGCCGGATGAGATTCCGAAATCTTTCCGTCCCCGTTCTAAACCTTTCAGCACCGCCGAGACAATCTGCTGATGGGTCAGACCTTTCTGCGTGTGAAAGACCGGTGCAAAGCGAGTTTCAAAATATACAATCCCATCTCGACTCAGATCTTCGGCCTGTTCGTAGGCGACGCGCTGAAGCGCCTCTTCGCACTGCATCACCGCGATGGTGTGTGCGAATCCTTCCAGATATTTCGCCAGGCTCCCTTGATTCGCACCGCGAAAGAACCACTGGGCAAGAGCCTTGGGATCGGTGGTCGGAAGATCGGTATAGTTTGCGTCCTTGGCCAACTCAATTACGGTCTGCGGCCGCAGTACACCATCCAAATGCTCATGGAGAAGCACTTTGGGAAGACTCTGCAACAATTGTTTATCTATCTTCATAGAAACGGGTGTGTTCGCAGCGATTCCGCCGGAACCAAAGCAATGAACGATGCCCGATGATACATCACTTGTTGGGATGCGAAATCCGACGGCGCCGCTAACAATTGTCCAAGATCGCTATTGGCAGGAAAGCCCAAGGTAGCTTACTCTACCCGCCTATGCGATTCTCCAAATCTCGCCTGCTGTTCGCTCTTACTCTGATGTTCGGATGCACGACGGCGTTATCGGCGCAGTCGCCCTTCACTCTGGAGCAGGTCATGAGTTCGCCTTTTCCAGGAGAGCTTGTGGCCGCTACGCATGGCAGCCGCGTCGCATGGGTCTTTGATGCGAGAGGAGTCCGGAATGTGTGGGTGGCCGACGGCCCAGACTTCGCGCATTCCGCGCGCCAGGTGACTCATTACACCGCCGATGACGGCCAGCCTATCGCGAGTTTGCGGCTGACGTCGGACGGCAAAACAGTACTGTACGCACTGGGCAGCGAACTGAACGACGCGCAAGAGAGCGCTAATCCCAGCAGTTCCACGAAGGGCGCCAAGCAGCAGGTCTTCGCCTTTGACGTGGACGCCAAGCGCGCGGCTCCAAGGCTATTGGGCGAGATGGGTTGCGCGGAGGAGGGTTGCGAAGATATCGAAATTTCTCCCGATGGCAGGTCGGCGGTATGGTCTGCGAAAAAGAAGTTATGGCTGTGCAGCGTCGATGGCAAACAGCCAGCCAAGGAACTGGCCGTTGTCCACGGAAATTCGGTGGAACCCAAATGGTCGCCCGACGGCAAACATATTGCGTTTGTCAGTGAGCGCGGCGACCACAGTTTTATCGCAATTTACGACCTCGATGGGGATTCGATCCGCTATCTGGCGCCGAGCGTGGACAAAGATTCCATGCCGCGCTGGTCGCCTGACGGCAAGTCGATTGTTTTTGTGCGGACGCCGGGAACTGAGATCAAGCTGCCGCTGATTCCCGTGCGTTCAAAGCCGTGGTCGATCTGGATTGCGGATGCCGCTTCGGGTAGCGGGCGGCAGTTGTGGCATAGCGGGGCGAAGCCGGAAGACTCCCTGCCTGAACTTACCGAGGACGGTTCGCTGAACGTTGCCCTTGATGGACGAATTGTATTTAGCTCCGAGCAGGATGGACGCAACCATCTGTATTCCATCGCGGCGAATGGCGGCGAGGCAACATTACTTACGCCCGGCGACTTTGACGTGGAAGATGTGAAACTCAGTGCGGACAAGGCTTCGATCATTTATTCCTCGAACGAGAATGACGTAGACCGCCGGCACTTGTGGCGCGTGGCAACCGCCGGCGGTTCGCCGCAGCAGGCGCTCACTCGCGGCGAAACCATGGAGTGGTCTCCCGCTCCGACGGGTGACCGCAAAAGCATTCTTTGTTTGGGCTCCACCGCAACATCGCCTGCCATGCCTTATGAAGTCACGGCAAACGGCCGCGAAATGATTGCCAAGCAGGCTCTGCCCAGCGACTTTCCTTCGACCTCACTGGTGACGCCAAAACAAGTAATCTTCAAGAGCGAGGATGGCCTCACGCTGCACGGCCAACTTTTTCTGCCACGCAATCCGCAGGGGAAGGTTCCCGGGCTGGTCTTCACGCATGGCGGTCCCATCCGGCAGATGGTGCTGGGCTTCCATTACATGGACTACTACCACAACGCTTATGCTGAAAATCAATACTTGGCCAGCCGCGGATATGCCGTGCTCTCAGTGAATTACCGCCTCGGCGTGATGTATGGAAGGGCGTTCCGCGAGGCTCCCAACACAGCCTGGCGCGGCGCTGCGGAGTACAAGGACGTAGTTGCTGCGGGAAAGTACCTGCAAGCCCTTCCCGAGGTTGACGCAGACAAGATTGGATTGTGGGGCGGGTCCTACGGTGGCTTCCTGACTGCAATGGGTCTGGCGCGAAATTCAGATATCTTTAAGGCGGGCGTCGATTTCCACGGCGTGCACGACTGGAGCGTATTTTTGACGGAGCGTCCGTATTTCGGCAATCTGGCGACGCGGCCACCGGACGCCGACGCTGCCATCAAGCTGGCATGGGAGTCCTCCCCTGATGCGTACGTGAGTTCCTGGAGGTCTCCGGCGCTGCTCATTCACGGTGACGATGACCGCAATGTGCCTTTCAGTCAGACGGTAGACCTTGTCCAGCGCCTACGGGCGCAACATGTGCCCTTCGAACAAATGATCATCCCAGATGAGATACATGGGTTTCTGAGGTGGCAGGACTGGATAAGAGCGTATTCCGCGACCGCCGACTTCTTCGACCGGACCCTAAAGCACGGTGAGAAGATTGAGGACGGCGAGTAAGACCTGTGTGAAATGGGCGTTGGCGGCCCTTGGCACCCCGCTGCCCTTTGGGTCGCGCGTTTGTAAAGTAATGTGTTGCTCTCGGAATCGCCCGCCAATTCTCATATACTGTTGAGTCGGCTTGGCCTGCAGGTTCATCTATTTCACCGTGGTGATGACTGAGCGGTCCGCCTTTCGCCCTACCTGGGTTGGAGAGCAGTTCGATCAATGTGGATTGTTGCGTTAGCCCTTAGGCGTCCTTATACGTTCGTGGTCATGGCGCTGGTTTTAATCCTCCTGACGCCGCTGGTTGTTCTGCGGATGCCGGTTGACGTGCTGCCCGACATCAATATTCCCGTGATCAGCGTGCTGTGGAACTACGCCGGTATGGCTCCGGACGAGATGGCCGACCGCATTGTCACCAACTCCGAGCGCGGGCTTACCATCACCGTCAACGATATTGAGCACATTGAGTCGCAGTCGCTGAATGGCATTGGAGTAATCAAGATCTTTTTCCAGCCTACGGCCAACATCCAGACCGCATTGGCACAGACCACTGCGATGGTGCAAACTACGCTGCGTGGCTTGCCTCCCGGAACCACCCCACCGCTGATTATTACCTACTCGGCTTCGTCGACCCCGATTGTCCAACTCGGATTGAGCAGTAAAACATTGCCGGAACAGCAACTCTTCGATCTCGGTAACAACTTCTTACGGTCGCAGTTGGCTACAGTGCCAGGCGCGGCGACTCCGTATCCCTACGGCGGCAAAATACGCCAGATCCAGGTCGATCTCAATCTGCCCCGCCTTCAGGCCAACGGCCTGTCGCCCAACGACATCGTGAACGCGCTCAATGCACAAAGCCTGATCCTTCCTGCCGGCACCGCCAAGATTGGTTCGCTGGAATATCAGGTGGAAATGAACGGCAACCCGCAAACCATCGCCGAACTGAACGATCTTCCGGTCAAGACTGTGAATGGTTCGACCATCTACATGCGCGACGTCGCGCACATCCGCGACGGGTTCGCGCCACAAACCAACATCGTGCACATGGATGGGGTTCGTGGCGCCCTGATGTCGATGTTGAAGGTGGGCGGCGGTTCCACCATCACCATCGTCGAAGGGGTGAAACGCATGGCGCAGCGTGCCTCTCAATCTCTTCCGCCCGAGATGAAGATAACCGCGCTCTTCGATCAATCGCTGTTCGTACGTGCGGCCATCCGGGGCGTGATCGTGGAAGGGCTGACCGCCGCTCTTCTGACCGCGGCCATGATCCTGCTTTTTCTCGGAGACTGGCGCCCCACGATTGTCATCTCCATCTCAATCCCGCTTTCGATCATCGTATCGATCCTCGTGCTTAGTGCGTTGGGGCAGACGATCAACATCATGACCCTGGGCGGTCTAGCGTTAGCGGTGGGAATTCTTGTGGACGACGCGACGGTAGAAATCGAAAACATCGAGCGAAACCTGGCTCAGGGCAAGGAGATGAAGACGGCGATTCTCGATGGCGCAGCGCAGATTGCCGTCCCCGCCTTCGTCTCCACAATTTGTATCTGCATCGTGTTCGTGCCCATGTTTTTCCTGACCGGGGTGGCGAAGTTTCTTTTCGTGCCGCTGGCCGAGGCAGTGGTCTTCGCCATGCTGGCTTCCTACTTCCTCTCACGAACGCTCATTCCCACGCTCGTCATGTACATCATGCGCGGGCACGAGCACAAGGCGGAGGGTCCGAAAACTTTCATGGGCCGCTTTCAGCGAGGCTTTGAAACGGGATTCGAAAAATTCCGGTGCGGTTATTACCAACTTCTGGAAACGACAATTCAGCATCGCGTGTTATTCGCCTCGCTGTTTCTCGCGTTCTGCCTGCTATCGATGGGCTGGGTGTTCTTCCTAGGGCAGGATTTCTTTCCGTCGGTGGATGCCGGTCTCATCCGGTTGCACTTGCGAGGCCGGGCAGGCCTGCGAGTGGAAGAAACCGCTCGCCTCTGCGCCCAAGTAGAGCAATTTCTGCATCAAGATCTCCCTCAAGGCGAGATTGCCACCGTGCTGGATAACATCGGAATGCCGAACTCGAGCATCAATCTCTCGTACAGCAATTCCGGAGTCATCGGTACGAGCGATGCCGAAATCCTGGTTGGCCTGAACTCCGAGCACCATCGTCCCACCGAGGAAATAGTCCAAGAGTTGCGGCAACAACTGCCCAGGCAGTTTCCTGGAGTCGAGTTTTTCTTTCAGCCGGCGGATATCGTCACCCAGATATTGAACTTCGGATTACCCGCACCGATTGATATCCAGGTCATGGGGGCAGACCTGCAGAGTAACTACGAAATCGCCCAGCGTATTGCCAATCAGCTACGCCGCGTTCCGGGTGCGGCCGACGTGCACGTTCAACAGATGCTTGGCCTCCCCACCTTACATCTCGACATGGATCGAGATCTCGTGACCCAGGTTGGAATGAATCCGCGGGACGTCGCACAGACCGTGCTGGTTTCTCTGAGCGGCAGCTTTCAGACTGCCCCGGCGTTCTGGCTGAATCCTAAAAATGGCGTTACATATTCGGTTGCGGTGCAGTCACCCCAGTACCGCATCACGTCGCTGCAAGACTTGATGAATATGCCGGTCAATGATCCTTCGGTGCCTAACTCGCAGGTGCTGGGCAACCTGGTACGGTTGTCTCCAACCTCGAGGCCGGCGGTAGTTTCGCACTACAACGTGCAGCCAGTCATTGACGTATACGCCAGCACGCAAGGACGTGATCTAGGCGCAGTGGCCAAAGAGACGATGAAAGTTCTGCAGCCGTTCATGGACCATCTCCCTCGTGGTACGCGAATCGAGGTCCGCGGCCAGGTGGAAACCATGCGGTCCTCTTTCTTCGGCTTAGGAATTGGGCTGCTGGGCGCGATTTTGCTGGTTTATTTCGTGATCGTAGTGAACTTCCAGTCGTGGCTCGATCCCTTCGTTATCATCACAGCTCTTCCTGGTGCACTTGCAGGAATCGCATGGATTCTTCTGCTCACGCACACTACACTGAGCGTGCCGTCGCTGACTGGCGCCGTGATGTGCATGGGTGTCGCAACTGCCAATTCCATCCTGATGGTATCGTTCGCGCGCGATCGGATGCAGGTCGGAGTACCCGCCGTGCAGGCTGCGCTGGAAGCGGGTTACACTCGGATGCGGCCCGTCCTGATGACTGCCTTGGCCATGGTGATAGGCATGTTTCCCATGTCGCTGGGCCTGGGAGAAGGCGGCGAGCAGAACGCTCCCCTGGGCAGAGCGGTTATCGGGGGCCTGATGTTCGCGACTCTGGCAACACTATTCTTTGTGCCCTGCGTCTTCGCCATTGTTCACAGCCGCCGCGAAGCGCGGGAGAGAGAGTTAAGCGGTCTTTGATAACCCAATTACATAAGGAAATCGATCACGCAATCATGCCGACGCAACCGGACACAAGCCATACAACCGAGGAATCGCGCCACGCTCCTCCACAAGTGACGCCACCGCCGGAGTTACCACCTGCGCCACCGCGCAAGGCGCTGATTATTGTCGTCTTTGTGGTTGTACTGCTGGCACTGAGCGGCGCCCTGAGCATGGTGAGCCGCATCCGCGCAGGGCACGCATTGGCCAAGGAGACGGAAGTCGATGCGGTGCCCACGGTTTCAGTCGTGCATCCCACTGCTGAAGCCCCCGATGAGGAACTCGTGCTCCCCGCATCTTTGCAAGCCTACGAGGAGTCGCCCATCTACGCCCGCACCAGCGGATACTTGCTGCGCTGGTATAAGGACATTGGCAGCCGGGTGAACAAAGGCGAACTGCTGGCGGACATCGATACTCCGGAAGTCGATCAGGAATTGTCGCAGGCGCGAGCCAACCGCCAGCAAATCGTGGCCCAACGGGACCTGGCGAAAATTTCTGCCGATCGGTGGCAAAACCTTCGCAAGACCGATTCCGTTTCTCAGCAGGAAGCCGACACCCAGTCGAGCGCGTACCAGCAGGCTCAGGCTAACTTGGCCGCCGCCGATGCGAATGTCCGCCGTCTCGAGCAAATGGAATCTTTCAAGCATGTGTACGCGCCATTTTCCGGCGTGCTGGTCAAGCGCAACGTTGATCCGGGAGCCCTCATCAACGCCGGTTCGGGAGGGGTGGAACTTTTCATCCTTGCCAAGGTAGATCCGATCCGCGTATTTACCAACGTTCCCCAAGCCTACTCGCCCGCAATTAAGAATGGGCTGCCGGCCTATATCACGCTGCAAGAGATTCCCGGGCAGAAGTTCAAGGGAACGGTAGCGCGCACCGCCGACGCGATCGATCCAACAACGCGCACCCTGCTTACCGAAGTGGATGTTCCGAATCGAGACGGCCGTCTGCTGCGCGGCTCATTCGGCGAAGTGCATTTTGCGCCGAAAGTCAACACTCAAAAAGTTACTGTGCCGGTCAATGCCATGCTCTTTCGTCAGGAGGGTCCGCAGGTCGCAATTGTGGGGGCGGACAACAAGGTGCAATTGCGGCCCATCACGATTGGCCGTGACTATGGAACCACGCTTGAAATTCTGGGAGGAGTGAGCCTGGAGGACCGCGTCATCATCAATCCCGCTGATTCGCTGGAGAACGGTCAACCGGTGAATGTTGATGAGGGCAAGAGTTCATGAAATGGCCGGTAGCCGCAGCGCTCGGAGCGAGCGTGTGGATGGCAGGATGCACCGTGGGGCCAAAGTATCAGCGGGCGCCGGTCCAAACACCACCGGCATGGAAAGCAGAAGCTCCCTGGCGCGAGGTCGCTCCGAAAGATGCCATCCCCAAAGGCGCGTGGTGGGAGATTTTTCACAACGATGAGCTCAACGGTTATGAGAAGCAACTCCTGGCTGCAAACCAGTCGCTCATTGCCGCTCAAGATCGTCTGAACCAGGCGCGTTCTCTGGCGCGAGTGGCTTCGGCTGCGTTGTTCCCTACGCTAGCTGCCGATCCTAGCGCACAGCGCGTCCGGTATTCTGCGAACCGTCCTCAGGTTGTTAGCGCAACGGCGGCAATTACGCAAAATGTATACGAGATTCCCTTTGCTCTGAACTATGAAGTTGATCTCTTTGGGCGAAACCGGAAGAACCTACAGGCCGCCAACGCCAGCTTGCAAGGGACGGCAGCCGATCTGCAAAATGTCCAACTCGTGTTGAGCGCGGAACTCGCTGCCGACTACTTCAGCTTGCGCGAACTCGATTCCGAAACCCAAGTCGTCCAGGAGTCGGTGAAGATCCAACAGCAGGGGCTGGTTCTCGTGAACCATCGTCATGAGGGAGGGGTCGCCTCGGGGCTGGACGTAGCGCAACAGCAAACTCTGCTGGATTCAACAGTCACGCAACTTTATCTTCTGCAGCAGCAGCGTGCGCAGTTCGAGCACGCCATCGCTGCCCTCACTGGAAATCCTGCTTCGGCGTTTAACGTTCCCGTCGCACCGCTGCATGCTGTTCCACCAGCGGTACCCCTGGGAGTGCCATCGGATTTGCTCGAACGACGTCCGGATGTGGCCACTGCGGAGCGAGCAATGGCTAACGAGAATGCGCTTGTCGGAGTTGCGCGGACCGCGTTCTACCCGCAATTCACGATCTCAGGCAGTGGCGGATTCCAGAGCGTCAGCTTGGGCTCGCTGATCAGCGCTCCCAGCGCATTCTGGTCGCTAGGCGGCGACCTGTTGCAACCCATCTTCAATGGCGGCCGCAATCGTGCCAATCTTGCCGCTACGCAAGCCGCTTATGAGGAGTCGGTCGCCAACTATCGGCAGTCGGCGCTCACCGCGTTTCAGCAGGTCGAAGATAGCTTATCGGGGCTCGATTCTTTATCGCACGCCGCCGAGACCCAGAATGCGGCCGTTGCCGACGCACGTCGGGCACTGGACATTGCCAACGACCGCTACGTTGGTGGCCTCACAACGTTCCTCGATGTCATTACTGCGCAATCAGTTCTGTTGTCAAACCAGCGCTTGTCCACGCAATTGCTCGGGCAGCAAATGGTCACCTCGGTCTTGCTGGTTAAAGCACTCGGCGGAGGCTGGGACGCAGCTGCGATCCAGAGGGAGCAGATCCATCCTACGCCCGGCCAGGTGATCCAGCCCTAAAGCTACAGCTATCGCGCCTCAACTTCGGCACCGTGACCGGCAGGAGGCTTCCGCGATCCTTTGGTCAGGTTGAACGCCGTATTCACCAGGCCCACGTGCGAAAACGCTTGAGGAAAATTGCCTAGTTGACGTTTTCCAATCGGATCATACTCTTCAGACAGCAGACCAACATCATTTCGGATTTCCAGGAGGCGTTCAAACATCCGCACCGCATCTTCATATCTGCCCTGCAGTTCATAATTGTCCGCCAGCCAGAAAGAGCAGGCCAGAAAAGCTCCTTCTCCGTGCGGTATGCCATCGACCTTCGGGTCCGGCGTATATCGCTCAACAAAACCATCCCGCATGAGATGGGTTTCGATGGCTTTGACAGTACCGACTACTCGGGCATCGTCCGCCGGCAGAAAGCCGACCAGCGGCATCATAAGAATGCTGGCGTCAAGGTGTTTGGATCCGTAATACTGGACAAAGGAGTTCAACTCCGGATCGAATCCCCGCCGGCAAACCTGCTCGTGAATGGCATCACGAAGTTTTCTCCACCGGGGAACATCCGTAGCGAAGCGACCCGTTTCCGCCGATCGGATCAGGCGATCGACGGCCACCCACGCCATCATCTTCGAGTGGACAAAATGCCGGCGCGGGCCACGTACCTCCCAAATGCCCTCATCGGGACGCTCCCAGCCCGTCTCCAAAAATTCCAGCATTGCCAGTGCAATCTCGTGGCGCGTGTGTTTTGAAGGTCCCAAGCCCGCCTGGCGCGCCAGGAAAAGTGTATTGACCACCTCACCAAAAATATCTAATTGATACTGTTTGTAAGCGGCATTGCCGGTGCGGACTGGCGCCGATTTTTCGTATCCCTGCAGCCATGGCAGTTCTAGTTCTGTCAGCCTGCGTTCGCCCCGTAGCCCGTAAAGGATGTTGAGTTCCGATGGACTTCCGGCCACTGCCCGTAAAAGCCACTCGCGCCAGTCTCGCGCTTCGTCCAGATATCCCGCATTCAATAGAGATTGCAAAGTGAGGGTCGCATCCCGCACCCAGCAAAACCGGTAATCCCAGTTCCGCACCCCGCCGATGAGTTCCGGCAACGAAGTTGTTGGCGCCGCAACGATTCCTCCCGTAGGCAAAAACGTCAACCCCTTTAGCGTGATCAGCGAGCGTACCACCGCCTCGCGCCATTTTCCTCGGTACGAACAGCGATCCGACCATTCTCGCCACCATTTCTCGGTTTTCTGAACTGCCGCGTCGACATTCACCTCCGGAGGTTCCGGCTCGTTTGACGGATACCACGTTAGATCGAACTTAATTCTCTGTCCTTCCGCGACGGTAAACTCGGACTCAGTGCTCATGTTTTCCCCGTGCAGCGGGGCGTCCGAGCGCAGCCGGATCATATCTGGACCGGCAATGGCGGAAATTCCGCCATCGATTTTCTGAACCCACGGCACCACCGAGCCGTAGTCGAAACGAATGACGAGTTCCATCTTCATCCGAAGCTGACCTCTGATGCCTACGACTTCGCGGACGAGTACAGGCGAATCGTCGCGAAGGACCATGCAGTCGATCAACTTGGCCGATCCCCTCGCAGTTTCAAAAGTGGTCTCGAGAATTAGCGAACCGTCGCGGTAACAGCGCTTCGTGGCCCGTATCGGTTCCACAGGCGCGATCGACCAATGCCCGTTCTCGTCTGTTCCGACCAGGGCGGCAAAACAGGCGGGGGAATCGAAGTACGGAAGGCAAAGCCAATCGATTGAACCTTTTTTTGAGACCAGCGCGGCCGTATGACAGTCGCCGATCATGGCGTAATCTTCAATGGGAATAGACAGGGCTCGCCTCCGCACAATCCATGGAACAACTAACCTGTTTTGGATGCGGAGACGGTTTACTAAGTCAACAGGCGGTTGTGTTTTTTCCGCCGCCATCCCTAGCGGTACAGAGATTCAGGTTTTAATGAGAAGAATCAGCGGGTCAGATCACGCCCAACCCCTCAGCAATAGCTCTTTCGGGTTGAAAACCAGTCGCCTCGGTGTTAAGGCCGAGGGGGACTGCCTTTCCCCACTTGCCCTTTCTATGTTTCGTCTGGCCACCCAGTGGAGGGCGCCTGATGATAATCTTTCTTATGGGGTCAGTCCACCAGCCATGCGAATTTTGCTTGCCGATGACAATGAATGGGTCCGCCGTGGCGTCAAAAGTATTTTGGCTCCCATGACTCAGTTGGAAGTCTGTGGCGAAGCTAAGGATGGCGAGGAGGCCATTCGGATCGCTGCGAAACTCTTCCCCGACCTGATCCTGCTGGACGTAAGCATGCCCGGCTTGAACGGACTGGACGCAGCTCGTCTGCTTCGCGAAAAAGTACCCACTGCCAAGATTCTGATTATGAGCCAGCATGATCCTGAGGTCCTGCTAGCGCGCGCGCTCGATGCCGGCGCTCACGCCTGCGTCGACAAAGGCCGTCTCAGCACAAAACTGTTGCCGACAATCGCCAGCATAATGGGTCCCCTCGAAAATTCCCGTGGCCCTCAATCCTAGTTGACGGCGCGATCAGGATGAATTGTTAGTACGATCCCATGCGCATTGATGCTCATCAGCATTTTTGGCAGTACAATCCTGCCGAATATCAATGGATCGATGACTCAATGAAGTCGCTCCACCGCGATTTTCTGCCCGAAGACCTTCGACCCCTGATCGAACGCAATGACTTTCACGGATCGGTTGCCGTCCAGGTGCGGCAGACATTGCAAGAGACGCGCTGGCTTCTCGACCTGGCGGCCCTGCATTCGTGGATTGTTGGTGTAGCGGGCTGGGTCGACCTTCGTTCTCCCGAAGTTCGCACACAGTTGAAAGACTTGACACGCAATCCAAAGCTGGTAGGCATTCGTCACATTGTCCAAGGCGAGCCTGACGACCGCTTCCTGCTGCAGCCTGATTTTCTGCGTGGCGTTTCCGTCCTCGAAGAATTCGATCTCGCTTACGACATCCTGATCTACGCCCGACATCTTCCAGTGGCAGCTGAATTCGTGGAACGATTTCCGCAGCAGCGTTTTGTTCTCGATCACCTTGCCAAGCCGCCAATCAAAAGTGGCAAAATTGATGCGTGGGCGCAGGGCATCGCGCGGCTGGCTGCATTTCCCAATGTCTTTTGCAAACTGTCGGGATTGGTCACGGAAGCCGACTGGCAGCGCTGGACGCCGCAGCAGATCATCCCATACCTCGATGTCGCGTTCGAGTGCTTCGGTCCGGACCGCCTGATGATTGGTTCAGACTGGCCCGTGTGCATGGTCGCGGCATCGTACTCCAAGGCCATCGACGTCGTAAAAAGCTATCTCGTCCAGAAAAGGCCAGAATGCCTGGATCGCGTCCTCGGCGGCAACGCGCAACGCTTTTGGCGCCTGCAGGCAAGCTCAGAAGAATTAGGTTGACCCATTCAGAAAAATTAGGTTGGCCCATGTGGGGACAGCCCTCGGCTGTCCGTCGAGCGAAGCTCGAAAACTGTCCTTCGCATCCCTAAACCAAGACCATTCGGGCAGCGCCACCCGACCAATGTTTTACAATAGCCGGGCAAAACACACGGCCGATTCTTGCGATGCAACCGCGCGTCCTCCAACTCGATCCCCGCGACAATGTTCTCATTGTGCTCGCCGACCTGAAAGCCGACGCCCAAGTGGACTTCCAGGGCAAGTCCTACAGGCTGATCCACAGTGTTCCCGCCAAGCACAAATTTGCCATGCACGCTTTGAACCCCGGGGACAACGTCATTATGTATGGCGTTCTTGTAGGCAGAGCCGTAAAGCCGATCGCGGCTGGTGAACTGCTCACAACCGGCAATCTCCAACACCAGGCCGCACCTTTCCATGAACAGTCAGGCGACCGCTGGTCGCCCCCTGATGTGTCGCGATGGAAGCAGCAGACTTTTTTAGGATATCGCCGCTCCGACGGACAGGTCGGGACGCGAAACTACTGGCTAGTCATCCCCCTGGTTTTTTGCGAGAACAAGAATATACAAGTACTGAAGCAGGCCTTCGAAGAAGAACTGGGATTCGCCTCGCCTCAACTCTACCGCCGCCAAGTCGCCGAACTTGCAAAGCTCTATCGCGAGGGAAAGCTCGCAGACAGCGATGTATCCGTCTCCGCCGCAGATCCATCTCCTGCTCCGCGCAGCCCGCTTTTCGAGAATATCGATGGCGTGCGGTTCTTGCTTCACGACGGCGGATGTGGCGGCACCCGGGAAGATTCCAACAATCTGTGCGGGCTCATTGCCGGATACATTCACCATCCCAACGTGGCGGGAGCCACTGTGCTGAGCCTCGGATGCCAGCACGCGCAGGTCGCAATTCTTCGCGAAGAGATTCGCAAACGCGATCCCAAGTTCACCAAGCCCCTATTCATTTTCGAGCAGCAGCGCAGCGGGTCGGAAGCGGCGATGATGTCCGACGCAATTCGACAAACTTTTTTGGGACTGGTCGAAGCCAACAAATCTGAGCGCACTCCCGCGCCGCTCGCCAATTTGTGCGTGGGGCTGAAGTGCGGCGGCTCGGACGGCTTCTCCGGAATCTCCGCCAATCCTGCCATCGGGCACACCGCCGACTTGCTGGCTGCTGTGGGCGGCCGAACCATCCTTTCCGAATTCCCCGAGCTGTGCGGCGTGGAACAGGGACTCATCGACCGCGGCAAAAATGAGGCCGTCGGCAATCGTTTTATTCAACTGATGCGCGACTATGCTGCTCGCGCGGCCGCCGTGCGCTCTGGCTTCGACATGAATCCTTCGCCCGGCAATATGCGGGACGGACTCTTGACCGACGCGATGAAATCTGCGGGAGCAGCCAAGAAGGGCGGTACATCTCCCGTGACCGCCGTTCTCGACTATCCCGAATATTCCACCGAGCCCGGACTGAATTTGCAATGCACGCCGGGAAACGATGTGGAGTGCGTGACCGCGCAAGTCGGCGCCGGAGCGAGCGTGGTGCTGTTCACAACCGGGCTGGGCACGCCCACTGGGAATCCCATTGCTCCGGTCGTGAAGCTTTCCACCAACTCCAGTTTGGCGCAACGCATGCACGATATTATCGACATCGACACCGGCGCGGTCGTCACCGGCGAAAAAACAATCGAACAAATGGGCGAAGCCATTCTGGATCTGGTCGTTCAAGTTGCGAGCGGCAACATCCGAACGAAAGCTGAGCAGAAAGCACAGGAAGATTTCATTCCCTGGAAACGAGGCGTTTCGCTCTGACCCACGACGCGGCCAGCACTCCTGCTTTTCGACTCGACGGCAAGGTTGCCGCCATTACAGGCGGAGGCAGCGGCATTGGGCAAGCCATCGCCTTGAGATTCGCGGCGCACGGCGCTGCTGTTCGTATTCTCGATGTAAATGAAGTCGCGGCTTCCGCAAAGTGCAAGCAAATCGCTGCAGCGGGGGGCACTGCCTCCTCTCACGTTTGCGACGTGACCAACCAGGCCAATGTCACGGCTACGTTTGAGGATTTATTTCGCCGCGAGCGCATCCACATCCTCATCAATAACGCCGGCATCTCGCACATCGGCACAGTGGAGAGCACGACCGAGGAAGACTTTGACCGGGTCGTTCGCGTAAATATCAAGGGCTTCTATAACTGCATGCACGCGGTCGTGGGACACATGCAGAACTCCGGCGGTGGAGTGATTCTGAACCTGGCATCCATTGCCGGATCGGCGGGTCTTCCCGATCGCTTTGCCTATTCGATGAGCAAAGGCGCAGTACTCGCTATGACTTACTCCGTCGCCCGCGACTATCTCGCTCACAACATCCGTTGCAATTGTATTTCGCCAGCCAGGGTGCACACTCCGTTTGTCGACGACTATTTGCACAAAGCTTATCCGGGGCATGAGCAGGAGATGTTCGAAAAGCTGGCAAAAGCGCAGCCCATTGGCCGAATGGCGGAGCCCGCGGAAGTTGCCGCCCTGGCCTTGTTCCTGTGCTCGGACGAAGCCGCATTTATCACCGGCGTGGATTACCCCATCGACGGTGGCTTCTTCAACCTTCGAGGCTAACGGATGGATCTGCAACTGAAAAACAAGGTCGTGATTGTCACCGGAGGCGCGAAGGGAATCGGTGCAGCCATTGTGCGTGCGTTCGCTGCTGAAGGCGCCATTCCGGTAATCGTGGACCGCGATGGCGAGGCCGGAGCCCAATTACAAAGCGAACTCAAAACCAGGGACACAGCTTGCGAATCCATCAACGTCGATCTCTCTGCCGCGACTAGCTGTTCGAAGTGTGTCGAACAAACTATAGCGAACTTCGGGCGAATCGATGCGCTCGTCAACAATGCCGGACGCAATGACAAGGTAGGCCTGGAGCACGGCAATCCCGACGAATATATAGCATCGCTCAACCGCAACCTGATTCACTACTACAGCATGGCGCACTACGCATTGCCGCACCTGAAACGATCGCGCGGCACAATCGTCAACATTGGCTCCAAAACCGCCGTTACCGGCCAAGGCAACACTTCGGGTTACGCGTCCTCAAAGGGCGCAATTATGGCTCTGACGCGCGAATGGGCGGCGGAACTCTTGCCTTATGGAATTCGTGTGAACACAGTCATGCCGGCGGAAGTTATGACGCCACTCTATCGCGACTGGCTCAGCACTTTTCCGAATGCCGAAGACAAGTTGAAAACTATCCTGAGCAAAATTCCGTTCGAGCGGCGCATGACGACCGCGGAGGAGATTGCCGCCATGGTCGTATTCTTGATCTCCCCCAAATCCAGCCACACCACCGGCCAGCACTTGTTCGTTGATGGCGGTTATGTTCACCTGGATCGCGCGCTAACCTGAGGACCATCGAGTGAGTAACTCCCCGCCCATCACCGAACGACGTTACCTGCTGCCGCTCACACTGGTCACCAGCCTGTTTTTCCTCTGGGCGATTGGCGTCAACCTCAATGACATCCTGATCCAGCACTTCAAAAAAGCATTCAGCCTGACCGACTTTCAGTCGTCGCTCATTCAGTCCGCCTTTTTTGGCGGCTATTTCGTTGCCGCGCTGCCAGCGGGATGGCTCATGCAACGACTGGGCTACAAGCGAGGAATCCTGATCGGGCTGCTGGTTTGCTCCACGGGGACAATCCTCTTCATTCCTGCCGCCTCCGTCCGAGTCTACGGATTTTTTCTTTTTGCGCTTTTCGTAATGGCCTGTGGACAGTCAGTTCTCGAAGTCGCAGCCAATCCTTACGTGACCACGCTCGGGCCCGCGGAAAGCTCGGAACGACGGCTGAATCTCGCGCAGTCCTTCAACTCCGCCGGCGCTGTCCTGATTGCTCTTCTCGGGTCGAAGTTCATTCTCTCCGGCATCGAACATACTTCCGCAGAACTGTCGGCCATGAATCCGGCGCAGTTATTGGCGTATCGCACATCCGAAGCCAACATGGTGAAGGCTCCCTACCTCGTCATCACCAGCGTATTCCTGTTGGTTGCGCTGCTCATCTTTTTGACAAAGCTGCCGGAAATTCACGAGGCCAGTCCGGCGGGTCACCAGGCAGCGAGCGCGAATCTTCGCGGCACATTCGCCTTTCCGCATTTGATCAAAGGCGTACTCGCACAATTCTTCTATGTGGGAGCGCAGGTTGGCGTAGCCAGTTTCATTATCCGGTTCACGGAGTTCACGCTCCCCGGAGCTCACGAAAAAGCGGCTGCGCATTACCTGCAGGCGCACCTGGCGGGCTTCATGATTGGGCGTTTTTCCGGGTCCGCCATTATGAGCAAGATCGCGGCGCCTCGCCTGCTCAGCGTGTTCGCCGGCGGTTCGCTGCTCTGCCTGCTCATCGTTCTATCCGCGTCGGGCATCGCCCCAGTCTGGTCGATTGTATTGCTCGGCCTTTTTCACTCGATCATGTTTCCGACGATTTTCGCCTTGAGTTTGAAAAGCCTTGGTCCCTACACCAAGCTCGGCTCTTCCCTTCTCGTCATGTCAATCATCGGAGGCGCAGTCTGTCCCGCGATCATGGGCAGGATTTCCGATGCCTGGAATATCCGCCACGCGTTTGTGGTTCCATTAATCTGCCATGCCTACATATTTTATTTCGCGATATGGGGATACCGGCCCGCTGCAGCCGCAGCCTCCAACACCACGTTGGCCATTCCCGCCACAGAGGTCGAATGAACCGGCGCTACTGCCTTACCCTCGATTTGAAAGACGATCCTAAACTTATCGCCGAGTACAAACGCTATCACCAGAGAATCTGGCCCGAGATCACTCGAAGCATCAAAGACGCCGGCGTCGCAGAGATGGAAATTTATCTCCTGGGGACGCGCATGTTCATGATCATGGAAGTGAGCGAATCTTTCTCGTTTGAGGCGAAGAAAAAGGCCGACCGCCTCAATCCGAAAGTCCAGGAATGGGAGATCCTCATGAGCACGTTCCAGAAATCCTTGCCTCAGGCGAAGCCCGGAGAGAAATGGGTGCTGATGGAACGGGTGTTTAAATTGGAAGATTAAGAAGCTTTGTGGCCGCGCTTCTGATGGCCCGCTTTACTTTTTCTCTTCCGCTTTTTACCTTATCTGACATGCCTGCCTACTTTACTCCCGATCTATTCCGCTTTCTCTCTCGTCTCAAACGCAACAACAAGCGCGAATGGTTTATGAATCATCAGGAAGAATTTGAAAACTGCGCTCGCCAACCAGCCCTGCAATTCATTACCGAGTTTGCCGGGCCCTTATACGAGATTTCACCGCATCTTGTCGCCGATCCTCGCCCCTCGCGCGGTTCCCTGTTTCGCATCTATCGCGATGTTCGCTTTTCGCACGATAAGAAGCCTTACAAGACGCATCTTGCCATGCGCTTTTCTCACCGCGGCAAAGACGTTCACTCTCCCGGCTTCTATCTTCACTTTGAGCCGGACGGTTGCTTCGCCGCGTGTGGCCTGTGGCGGCCCGAGCCGGCAACTCTTCTTAAAGTTCGGAATGCAATCGTCGCCCGTCCGAAAGACTGGCGGCCGGTCCGCAAGCTTCTCAACTGGGACGATGCCGGAAAACTTCGCCGCCCGCCTCGCGGATTCCCGGCCGATCACGAATTCGTGGAAGATCTCAAACTGCGCGATCTCGGCACCGCCGTCGAATTCACCGACAAACAAGTCTGTAGCCCGAATTTTATGTCGACCTTCGTCAAAGCCTGCCGCACTATGTCGCCGGTCGCAGCATTTCTCAGCAGCGCCATCGGCCTTAAGTTTTGAGGGAATTCGAACCTACGGGTCTGATGTTCTACGATAGAACATGACGCTCATGACGCTAGGGAACCTCTGAGCAACCATGATCATTAGGCGGCCTGGAATTCCAGACCTGCGCGGGTCACGAATTTCCCAGTATGGCTTGCGACCTTACGGGAACTCGCTTTTCACGCGGGGTTCAGAGACACTACGCCCTCGCCACTGCCAGCCGTCTGCGGTGCAGATACAGGTTCACCAACGCGAAGCTGGCGCACAGCCGATGATGATTCTTCTGAATCCCTCGGTATCTCACCTTTTCGAAACCGAAGATGCGCTTGAGAATCCGGAACGGATGTTCCACCTTCGCTCGCACTCTGGCCTTCACCCGGTTCTTGGCCTTCTGTAACTCGTCCACAAAGTTCTTGTACTGCACTCTCCGGCTGGTCATATCTTGCGCTCGCGGAGCCGCCTGCCGGATGGCTTCTCCCTGTCCCTGATATCCACCATCGCCCCACACCTTGCGCTCCTCGCCGTGTAGCAGATCCGGCAGCATGTGCTTGTCCGCCACCGAAGCCGCCGACGTGCACACCGAATGCACATGGCCTTGCTTGGAGTCCACCCCGATGTGTGCTTTCAGCCCGAAGTACCACTGCTTTCCCTTCCGCGTCTGATGCATCTCCGGGTCGCGCTCCCCACTCCGGTTCTTGGTCGACGAGGGCGCATGAATAATGGTCGCATCCACAATCGTCCCCGTGGTGATGCGGATGCCCCGGCTCTCCAAATATCGGTTCACCGCGTTCAGCATCGCGCCGCCCAGCTCGTGTTTCTCCAGCAGGTGACGGAACCCGAGGATGGTGCTCTCGTCCGGCACTGGTGCCCGCCCCAGATCGATTCCTACAAAGTGCCGCAGCACCGGCGATTCATACAGCGCATCCTCCGCCCCCGGATCGCTCAGGTTGAACCACTGCTGCAAAAAATACACCCGCAACATGATGCTCAAGCCTACCGGAGGCCGACCGTTCTCTCCCTTAGGATAGTGTGGTTCCACCAACCCCTGTAACTCGGCCCACGGCACCACCTGCTCCATCTCCTCGAGAAACCGCTCCCGCTTCGTTTTCCGTCCGTACTTCTCGAACCCCGTCTGCGCCGCCAGAGTTTGTTGTCGCACTCGCCTTTTCACCTCGACTTACACCGTATACGCTCAGCCTGTGGATCGGAGAGTTCTTCAGAGGTTCCCTAGGCCACAACTAAATGCGGCAGGGACTTCCCCGGCACATCCGCAGGTAAAGGCTCTGTTACCCGTGTCGGTTGAATTGGTGACAAGGCTTCGGCAACCGGGCTCGGTCTCGATGCACTCGGTGATGGCGCAGAGACGGTATACTTCACTCGCCGTTTCTTTCGCGGCTTCGTCTGTTCTGCAGCCTTGATTCCTACCGCGGTCCGCAGTTCGGTGAAACTTTCCGTCAGCAGCTTTTCCAGCTTGCGAAGATCAGGCGCCGCATGCACGTCCCCACTGAACCCGAAATAAACCAACCCGTTGTAACTCAATATGGCGCAGTTCACTGCCATCTCGCCTCCAACCGGAACATAGGGATAGCAGTGCAGCATCTTATGGCCAAGCAGGTAGAGCGGGAATTGCGGGCCAGGAACGTTGGTGCAGACCATGTTGAACGGCGTGATGGGCAATTGACTGACAATCGGTCCGGCCATTCCCTGCACCGAAGTCGGGAACATTCCGATCATTCCGCCGGCCAGGCTCACCAACTCAGCGGCATGCATGCGCTTCAGAAATTCGGTGCGCTGATGAACCGCGGCCAGTAACTTCTTCGGCTGGCGAATATCCAGCGGAATGGTTACCGGAACCAGCGATATCCGGTTCCCCAAATCCGTGTTGCCGTCGCCACGCAAATTTACTGGAACCATGATTCGCAGCAACTTTCCTTTCACTGGGTCACCATGCAGTTCGCAGTAGCGACGAATGGTCGCAGTAACGAGCGTAAGAATGACGTCGTTGATGCTGGTGTCGGATTTATGCCGGATGGCTTTGACATCTGCCAGCGGAAGCTCCGTCCAGGCGAATTTCTGCGGTCCCTTATAAATCACGTTGAACCGGAGACGCTCGGTAAAAGCTGTGATTTCCGGGAACAGTTTTGCGAACTCGTCGCTGCCCGCACTGTCTCCGTTCGCGGCCGCGCGTTCCGTCATGGTCACAACGTCAGCCATCGCGGAAAGAATCCGTTTCACGAAATCAGAATACGAATCGACGAAGCCAGCCGTGAGCGAGGTCAGCGGATCTTGCAGCGGCGGCACGCGGAACTTGATCTTTTTCTTCGGCAAACGCGGCGCTTCGGAATTCGCATCCAGCAGAGTGTTCAGGATGCCAACGCCTGCAATGCCGTCCGTCAGGCAATGATGCATGCGCAAAATGATTCCCGTGCAATTGCCTCGCAGCCCCCCAACAACCGTCATATCCCACAACGGATGCTGCCGGTCCATCACGTTGCTCAAGATCTTTCCGGCAAGCGCCTTTAGTTCCATTTCCGTACCGTGTTTGAGCTGCACTTCACGCACATGTCTCCGGAGATCAAATGCTGGATCGTATTGCCAGCTGGGAAGACCCAGCCCAAATGCCGCGGGCACGACGCGCTTCAGAAACCGCGGCAGAATGGGGAGCTTCGACTCCACGTACTGAACGCACTCGTCAAACGTAAGCTGACCCTCGAAGACGCACACGCTCGCCACATTGAGCGGCATGCCCTCTCGTTCCAGATGCAGGAAGACCGTGTCCCCCCAGGAAAGGCGATCACTTTGTTGATGGTTCTGCATTACTACTCTCCTAAGTCCCTCGCCCCGCGGATTCCTCTTTCAATTCACGAACGAAACCCGCCGTGTCAGATTCACCAGCTTGAGCACTTTGTACACGTCGACGTTCACGCCACGCAACACAACTCTGACGTTCTTCCCGTCAGCGACGCTGGCCAACTCTTCTATCTCCTTCAAGGCGGCCGACTCAACCCGTCGTACCGACGAAAAATCAAGCACGATTTCACCCTCGGCGCTGTCCAACTTTCCGCGCGCCTCGCGCAAAGCTGGAACCACGCGCGCCTCCTCGATGTTTAGAAATACTGCATTCAGTGCCATTTGCTACCGCCTTCTCACACAATCATTTCTGAACCCGTGCCGGCAATTTTCGCCGCGCCGCGTCCTTCGTAGGCTTTCCAGAACAGTTCGACCAGCTCCGAAATCAGCGGCATGCGAGGGTTTGACCGCCACGAAGGATCCTCAAAGGCAATGCTGGCGAGCTCCGGCACCGCTCGCTCAAATTCTTCTCTTGAGATGCCCAGTTCCGCGATCGATTTCGGAAATCCCAACTGATCCAGTAGTTGTTCCGTGGCCGCGATCAGATTCTTCACTTTCTCGTCCGTGGTGCGACCACCGAGGCCAAGCAAGTCTGCCACTGTCGCATACTTCTTATGGGCCACGTACCCCTTCGTGTAAGGCGACGGCATGAACTTGGTAGGAACCGCAGCGTTATATGCCATTACGTGCGGCAGCATGAGAGCGTTGGCCCGGCCGTGCGGACCGCCGAAACGCGCGCCGAACGCGTGTGCCAGTGCGTGATTCACTCCCACGGATGCGTTGGAGAACGCCATCGCCGCAATACAGGCCGCGTTGTGCATCATGCAGCGCGCCTCTTCATCCTGCGGATGCTCGTACGCGATTGGCAGATATTTGAATACCAGCCGGATTGCCTGCATAGCATTGGAATCGGTGTAGGGCGAGGCGTAATTAGACACTCCCGCTTCCAAAGCGTGGGTCAGGCAATCGATGCCCGTATCCGCGGTCAGGCCCTTTGGCATCGACATCACAAATTGCGGATCGACAATGGCTACATCCGGAGTCAGCGAGTAATCCGCAAGCGTCACCTTGCGCCCGCTCGCCTTGTCGGTCAGCACAGCAAATGGCGTGACTTCGCTCCCTGTCCCGCTGGTCGTGGAGATGGCAATCAGCCGCGCGCGGTTAGCCTTCTCGGTCGGATATTCCACCACTCGTTTGCGCAGATCCAAAAACGGCGCCGCTAGATATTCCAGATCAGCCTCCGGCGATTCGTACTTGAGCTTCATGATCTTCGCCGCGTCAATCACCGATCCGCCGCCGAGCGCGATGATCTGGTCGGCTTTATAGAAATTGAGTGCCTCCACTCCCTGCGCGATGACTTTCACCTCCGGCTCCGCGTCGGGAATAACCTGGACATGAACGCGCGTCCTCGGACAAATGTGCCGCCGCACTAGATCCACGTGCCCCATCTGCTCCAGAAGCGGACTGGTCACAATGACGGTCGACTGTGAGACAAACTGCCGTAGGTTCTCTACGGCATTCATGTTGAAGTAAATTTGATTGGGAACTCGGAACCACATATGAGTTTGTGTCCGGCGAGCCACGCGTTTGATATTGAGATAGTGAAAGATATTCACGTTGTCGGTGGTGCTGTTACCGCCGCCGGTTCCGCATCCGAAAGAAAATGTCGGCACCAGGTCGTTGTAAACTGCGCCCAAAGCACCGATCGAGCCTGGGGAATTTACGATGATCCGCCCCGCATTGATCACGTCTCCAAACTTGCGAACGATTTCCTCATTGCGCGAGAAGATAACTGCCGTATGGCCGATGCCACCGGCATGGTTTACATCCACGCAAACCCTCAGCGCCTCGCCGGCAGATTTGGCACGGTAAACGGCAAGTACCGGAAACAGTTTCTCGACCGACAGCGGATGCTCGCGGCCTACGCCTTGAATCGGCGCAATCAGGAGCTTGGTATTCGGCTTCACCGAAAGCCCGGCAAAGCGCGCAATATCCGTAGCTTTCTGGCCGACCGCCATGGCTTGCATAAATCCAGTCTGCGGATCGATCACCGTACGCTCTAGCTGCTTAGTTTCTTTCTCATTGCAAACGTGAGCGCCCAGGTCGGCAAATTTTTGCAACGCCGCCTCGTAAATCTCGTCGTCGATCACCAACGTCTGCTCCGAAGCGCAAATGGTTCCGTTATCGAAAGTTTTCGAAACAAGAATGTCGACTACGGCCGTATTCAGATCGGCAGTTTTTTCGAGGTACACCGGGGTATTGCCTGCTCCGACCCCTAAGGCCGGCTTGCCAGAACTGTAGGCCGCTTTCACCATACCGGGCCCGCCGGTGGCGTCAATCAATCCCACATCCTTGTGCTTCATCAAGAAAGCATTGTCTTGTAAGGTAGGCGATTCCACGCAACTGAACACGTCCCCCGGCGCTCCATGCTTCACTGCGACTTCAAGCATGATCTTTATCGCTTCGGCGCAACAATGCCACGCCTTCGGATGCGGACTGAAGACAACGGCGTTCCGAGTCTTGATCGCCATAATGCACTTGAACAATACCGTTGACGTTGGGTTGGTAATCGGCGTTACGGAAAAGATAACGCCGATGGGCTCAGCCATCTCCATCAAATTACGCTCAGGAAACTCGCGAATAATTCCGACCGTCCGTTTATCTTTGACGTAGTTGTAGACAAATTCGGTCGCGACCATGTTCTTAAGAATTTTGTCTTCCAGCACTCCTAGCCGAGTCTCCTCCACCGCCAACCTCGCGAGATGTTGCGCCTGTTCCAGTCCCGCCAGCACCATCGCCTTGACAATGCGATCTACATCAACTTGCTCGAATTGCGTAAAGACGGCGGCCGCGGTCTTCGCGTCATTCACCAATCCTTCGAGGTAGGCGATGCGCTCAGCGCTCAGGGTTTCGACGGCCAGCGGAATTTGAACCCGCTCCTGCACTTTTTCGGCGGCGATCATCACCTACCTCCAGCGGGGCTGCTTGAGAGCGGCACTTGATCGTTTCTGCCACCCGCACAATTCCTCGATTAGTTCGTAAAGAGAACTAACGTGAGATTCACGCAAGTTAGGATTAGGACTTTCGAGGAAACGGGCGTTTGGGATCCGGCGGACACGGTCGATCAGCCTCGTTCCCAAAGTAGAACTCCAAGGGAATGGTCGGTCTACAACTGCTGTCACGTGAGGTTGTGACGTTCGTCACACTTTTGAACAGGCCAGAAACATGGCCGGAGGCTGCTTTCCCCTTGTCACGCCACTGATTCGGTTTGCGCGGCTACAGAATCGCCGCTCTATGTCATTTTTCCCGCCGGCGGTATCAAGCTCATCGCGCGCTCGGCCAGTGCGGTTATGGTCAGGCTGGGGTTAACGCCAAGATTCGCGGCCAGAACTGACCCGTCACAGATATACATGTTGCGATACCCAAATACTCGGTGGCGTTCGTCCACTACTCCGTGCTTGGGCGACCGGGCAATCACGCATCCTCCAATACAGTGCGCTGTGCCTGGAATGTCGAAGAGAATCTCGGGAAGCAGGCTCATCGCGGTGCCGCCGGCCACTTCCGCAAATTTTCGGGCGAATGCATTCGCCTTCGGAATGTAAGTGGGCACCTTGTTCCCGCGGCTGACCAACGTCTTCGAGAATGGCCAGAACCACGGGCGTTGCCATCGCATCTCGATGTGCCCCTCCACCGCCTGCATGCAGAGAAGAACCGTAAACTCCTTGGCCCAGCCCCAGGGACGAAATAGCCGCAGAGTCTTGACGGGATGCAATAACAAATGGCCCAAAACATTTTTCAGCCAGATCGCGATTCGCAGGGGCCCAGGGCGGCCGTCGGTCAGCATCGTTGTTAAAAGACCCATGGTGTCGGAACCTTTGGGATAGCGGACCGCCTCGATATGCGTGTGCTCGTCAATGTAGATCCCCGAACCGATGGCGATGCCTTGCGACAAATCCTCGGCGCACCCTGGCACACGCGCTCCAATGAGTGATTCGGAATTCGTGCGTACATGTTTGCCCAAACGCCCGCTGATGCCGGGCAACGAACCGTTCTCTTTGAGCCTGAAGAGTAGTTCCATCGTGCCTAATGACGATGCCGAGAAAACCACGGCCCGGCAGGTGAGCCGTCCCGGTTTCTTTCGGATCCACGCCAGCGAGTTCAACGTGCAAATTTCGTATCCGGCACTGCCATCGCTTGCGTCGGCCAGCGGTTTGACGTTTACTACTTTCGTCTCTGGAAACACCACAGCCCCGCACTTCTCCGCCAGATACAGGTAATTGAGATCAAGCGTATTTTTCGCGCCGTAGCGGCAACCCATCATGCAGCCGCCGCAAGCAGTGCACGTGGCGCGCGGCGGACCTTCTCCGCCAAAAAAAGGATCGGGAACGGTTTGGTTGACCGGTTTCCCCTCGGCGGCCTGGAAGATGCCGACCCGCGTGCGGTAGAACGTGTGCCCCGAGCCGGCCATGTCGCTGGTTTTCTTCAGGAGTTGATCGGCGGGGCCGAGGATCTGATTCTGCGTAACGCCCAGCATGCGCGACGCAGTCTCATAATGGCGAGGCATCTCCGACTTCCAGTCAGCCAATCCCACCCACGATCCGCTCTGCCAAACTTTATCCGGCGGCGCCAGCAGCGTGCCGGCATAAGTAATCGAGCCCCCGCCGACGGCGCATCCGTGAAAGATGGTCGCGTGACGAAAGAACCGCATGTTGAAGAAGCCCCGCAGGCCGAACTTCGGACGCCAGATCCAGCGGTGGATGGACCAACTGCTGCGCGGAAAAGAAAGGGGCGCCCAGCGGCGCCCCATTTCAATCACACCAACCCGATACCCTTTCTCCGCCAGTCGGAGCGCGGAAACACTGCCCCCAAATCCGGACCCGATCACGACGAAATCGAAATCGAATTGCGGGCTCTCACCTGCCATACCGCACCACCAACCCACACTGGGCAACGCTACGCCGTGACGTATTTGCCAGCTTCAATGACTTTCTGGGCAATGCCCTGCCGCAGCGCCACCGTGTTGAATGGTTCGTATTTGCACAAGCGGCGCAAGATCGCTAGTTGCGACCGCAGCATGTCTCCTTCGGCGCACGCGGCAATCACTGTTCTCGCCGCGCTCTCGATCTTTTCCATGGCCCCCGACAAATAGACGCGGGTCATGGCGATGGCATGCGCACAACCCGCGTCTCCGTTCCGCGCGGCCAGTTTCTGCGCGCGCAGCACGGCGGACTCCATGGCATAGGTCTCAATCGTCATGTTGGCGATTGCGCCCATGATCTCCTGCTGATCCTGGATCGCCTGCATATATTTCTGCGTAGCGATCCCAGCGGCAAACAGGCCAATTTTCTTTGCAGTTGCCACCAGTTTTCGCTCGTAGGCTAGCGGCCCTTCTGCGCTGTCGTCGGTAGTACCCGACAGTACCTCGTCCATGAGCTTCTTGATCGCCTGCATCAGTGGAAGTTGCCCGCTCATCGCCCGTTTCAGCAGAAATCCCGTGATGAGCAGCCGGTTGATTTCGTTCGTGCCCTCGAAGATTCGATTTACCCGAACATCTCGGTAATTGAGTTCCGCTGGATATTCTTCGACAAAACCGTATCCGCCATAAATCTGCACTGATTCGTCGACCACGTAATCGATAAACTCCGATCCCCACACCTTGAGGATGGAGCACTCGACGGCGTATTCGTCGATCAGCTTGCGCACCTGCGCCATGTCCTCGTGCGCGTCACCGAGCTGTGCAATGGCCGCATCCATCATGCCGACGGTGCGATACGCCATGGCCTCGCCGGTAAAAATGCCGCACGCCATGTTGGCGATCTTCTCGCGAATCAAACCGAAATCCGCAATCACCTTGCCGAACGCCTTACGCTGCTTGGCGTACGCGATTGCGCCTTCCATGCAGTTTCGCGCTGAACCCACGCAAGCCGCCCCCAATTTGAATCTGCCCACGTTCAGGACGTTGAACGCAATGTGGTGCCCCTTGCCAATTTCGCCCAGCACGTTCTCGATGGGGACCTGGCAGTCGTTGAGGATTAGTGGACAAGTCGAGGATCCTCGAATCCCCATCTTGTGCTCCTCCGCGCCCACTGAAAATCCGGGAAAGCCGCGCTCCACAATGAACGCGGTGAATTTATCGCCGCTCACCTTGGCAAAAACGATGAACAGGCCGGCGAATCCTGCATTCGTAATCCACATTTTTTCGCCGTTCAGAATATAGTGTTTGCCGTTGTCGGAAAGCTTCGCTTGGGTGCGGCAATTCAGTGCATCTGATCCCGAGGAAGACTCCGAGAGCGCGTACGCCCCGATGGTCTCCCCACTCGCCAGCTTCGGCAGATATTTTTTCTTTTGATCTGCCGTTCCGAAATACACGATCGGGAGCGTGCCGATGCAGGTGTGAGCTCCCCACGTCGTGCTGAATCCACCATACTTCGCCAAACGATCGGCGATGATGGCGGATGTGACCTTATCCATTTGCATACCGCCATACTGTTCCGGAACATCTACTCCGCTCAATCCGAGTTCTCCCGCCTTCTTGACGAGCTCTTGGATTATGGCGAAGTTTTTCTTCTCCATATTGTCGATATTGGGAACGATCTCTTTGTCGGCGAATTCGTTGGCCGTTTGCGCAATGAGCAGATGCTGCTCGCTGAAATCCTCTGGCGTAAAAACATCTTCCGGCGCGCGTTCCTCGATCAGGAAACTCCCGCCGCGGATCTTGTTCTCCGGTACTGCACTCACCGTAGCCATATTCCCTCCCCCTATAAAGATTTCTTCGTGGAATACCGGTCAGCTAAGGAATCGCTGGAAGTCAGTCCAATGATCCTGAAATCGCGAGCGTGTCGGGGTTGAACCGAGTCGCAGCGATCGAGCGGATTGGCGCCTCCGGGCGAAAACATTCCTTCGCCCGAAGGCGCACTCATGCGCGGACGCACACTTAATTTCACAGCAGACACGGCGCGTCAAGCGCAACCAGGCTCGAAGGCTGACGCTATGTATGTTCGCTCAAGCTACGGCCGCTGCTGCTTTCGCTTTTTTCACCGGTTTGCGTACGTGGCGTTCTGTCTTCGCCGTAACGTGTGGCGGTTTCACCATCACATCCATTAGCGCCTTCTGGGCATCGACATAGCTCTTCACCGCCTCCCGCGTCAATTCGCTGACGGGAAGAAAGGGGAAGGGCTTCAGGATTTCCAGCGTCTTGCCCGCAGTTTTCACGCCCGCTGTCACTTGGCGGCCCGCCAGGTCGACCAGCCGTTTTTGAGCTTCCATCAGCGAGTCCGTAGCCTTTCGCGCCAACTCGGTCAACTCCGTCTGTTTGATCTTCTTCGCAGCGCCGTTGTGCCGGGCGCCGGTGGCCTTCGCGGTCTCCTCGGCAATGACGTCCATGAACTTCTTCTGCGCCTTGACGAAGCTTTCCATGCTCTCACGCGCCAGATCCACCGCATGCTCCGGCTGATACGGTTTGCCAGCCTTGGCCGACTCCAGCCAGGTGTGTGTCTGTTTGCTGGCAATCTTCAAATATTCCTCTTGCAGTTCGATAAAGGTCTCCACGCTGCGCCGCAGCAGATCGGTCAGGGCATGCGCCGCCGGCCACTCTCCTACTCGCTCCTTCACCCCTTCCATCAGGATTTCGTTTTGCTGCTTTCCGAGTTCCAGAAGAACTTTCTGGCCCTCCATAAAGTTGCTCAGGCCCTCTTCGGCGACCTCGCTGAGAACCGCGGTCGGAGAATGCCGTGGATCAGACAGTTGCTGCCGCACGGCGTGCATCACACTGGCATTCTGCCGCATGGCCAGGTCGATCAGGATTCTTTGGGTTGCGAATAGTGTCTGCACGCCTTGCTGCGCCCAGCCCGAGAGCAGGGCGACCGTCGACGATTCTTTGGAATGAATGGATTCATGTTTCGTTGCCGCTGCCATAATGACCTCCATAATTTGCTGCATTGCAGCATCAAGTAAACTATACGGCTCGCAAGCACTTGTGTCAAGATATTCCTTTCTGCTGACGCAGAGCAGCATCAAGAGCTATGAAACCTTCTCCCATCGTAATCAAAAAGTACGGTAACCGGCGCTTGTATGACACTGCCAGCAGTCGTTATGTCAACCTCGACGATTTGGCGACTCACATTCGCGCGGGACGCGAGGTGCAAGTCGTCGACGCCAAAACAGGTCAGGACCTCACCCGCGTCATCCTGACCCAGATCATCACGGAAGACGCAAGGGACAAACCCACGGGCCTGCCGCTCGAGTTGCTGCGGCAGTTGATCATCGCTTCCGATGAGGTGCGACAGGAATTCCTGATGTGGTATCTGAAGTCCGCATTTGATACCTATCAGAAGCTGCAAGACACTGTGCAAAACCGCTTGAGCGAGGTCCAGTCCGCCGTACTCTCTCCTGTGGACCTGATGAAGCGGTTTCTGGGCACGCCCGCGGCGCCGCCATCGCAAGCCGAGTCGGAAGTGGAGGCGCTGCGCAAACGAGTTGCGGAGTTGGAAGGCCGGGCAGTTGATTCTAGACGCAAAAAGCGATCAGGCCGCAAAAAACGGTCAGCCCGCAAGAAGCGCTGACGGCCCGGCTTCACGCCTGGACTCTTGGAAACTCACGGTGACGAAATGTTTCTTGAACCTAGCGAGGCCGGGCGCTATAATTTGTGCAGTGCAGCATCCGCTCGTGTCGCGTCACGCGCGAATCGGGCAGATCCCAGGGACGAACTTGCGGCGTAAACTGAAAAAGGCAGCGGCGCGTCCTTCCACCAAAAAGAGGGCCCGGTCGACCCCGCGGCCCTACTCCAAGGCGAATGTTTCCAGTTTTTGGACCGAAGCCCTTTTCGGCGCCGAGATCCTTCTTCTCCACGCGACGCCTGTCTACTACGGTTTGGGTGTTCCCCGCGGCGACGGTTCCGCTGTCATTATCATTCCCGGGTTTCTCGGAACCGATCTGTATCTCACGGAGCTACACGCATGGCTGGCGCGGATCGGCTACCAGCCTTATTTTTCTGGCATCGGCATTAACGCCGAATGCCCCAACCTTCTCATCCAGCGCCGACTGAACCAGACTATCGAAAAAGCATTGGAGGAAACCGGCCGCAAAGTTCATCTGATCGGCCACTCTTTAGGAGGAGTGATCGCCCGCTCGGTAGCGGGCGCGCGGCCGCGCGACGTGGCTTCTGTCATCACTCTCGCGGCTCCGATCCGCGGCACGGTTGCCAATCGAGCCGTCCTCGGCGCCGCCGAGGCGGTTCGTCTTCGCATTCTCGAAGAGCACGGCGCCGGAGTCCTGCCCGATTGTTATACCGGCCGCTGCACTTGCAACTTCATCGACTCGCTTCGCCGCAAAGTTGCCCACTCCATGATCGAGACCGCGATTTATACCCGCCAGGATGGAATCGTGGATTGGCGATACTGCATGACCATGGATCCCGACAAAGACGTAGAAGTCCCCGGCACTCACATCGGCATGGCATTCAATCCCGCCGCCTACGCCGTTGTGGCTGAGCGTCTGGCCAGAGCGCAAGACGCAGAATAAATCAACCCACCATCTCCAGGACCGCGCCCGTAGCCGTCTCCAGCCGCTTGGCCTCTCCGCCCGCCCTCTCAATGAGAACTGACGCAGACGCGAGGCTGTTGTTCACCACCTCGAAGGTACCGCTGCAGTCGGTCTTCAAATATGGAAGACGATGCACGCTTGCGCCGCGTCCGTCGATCGCAGCTTCCAGGCGCGTTCCATCCCGCGACTCACACTGAAATTTCCACTGTAAACTCTCCCGACTTCCTCCGGAGTCCTTCAGATTTCGGAATACATGCTCTTGTCCCTCATGCCACAGCACGGCTTTGCGGAAGACGAGCCCGAACGGCATCTCGTAGATCAACGCTTCCAACGTAGTCGCGCGCTGGGCGGGCCGAGAAAAATGCGCATGCGTCCACGTCCAGAAATTCCGATGACGATACCCACAGTTGTGCCCCTGCACTCCAAACCCCAGCGGTTCTCCGGCGAATCGTCGACCATCCAGCGTGATCTCTCCCGAAAAAGCCGCGTCTGAATGCGGCGTGCGCGAGAAACCAATCCAGCCTTTACTACTCAGCGTCGCACAAAATGTCGAACGGTATCGCAGGTTCCACGAGATCGCGTGCCCGTCCACTTCCAGCCGTCCCCTGCAGGCATCTTCGTCAATGCCATTGTCTTCAACCTGAAAATGAAATGGACTTACATTTTTCCCGCTGATGTCCAATCCCTGTAGCGGAAATCCTTGAATGAAGCTTTGCGGCGTTCCGCCGGCCGGAAACCAGGTGGCCCACACTTGAACGGGCATCCCCTGTGAATTCCTCACGCAACCGCCCTTCCCCGGATTCATCAGGAGATATCGAAACCACCACGCGCCGCTCCCGTCCGCCAATCCTATCCGCAGAAACCAGACTTCATACCGGCGCCGCACCGATAAGCCAGAAAATAATTCGTTCAAAGTGGCCAAGATTTTTTGCTCCGTGCGTTGTCCCGCAAATTCGCGCGATATAAATTACGTTTTGCCGAATACGATTTGCTCTGCGTCCTCCGCAGCCCTTCTCAGCGATCTCTGCGGTTCAAGCTTTTGCTCTGCTTTTCCCCTAAACTATCTCACAAGGCTTCTAACGATCCGGTGATGCCGGTCACTGCACAATCGCACGCATCGGCCCATAGTGTGAACCGGTAGGTCCCCTCCATGCTCGATCCATCCGCCATCGCGGCGGGCCTTGGCTCGCTCGCGCCTGACCAGTTGCGCGCGGCCCTCGAGAATTTTCTTCCGCAAGGCACTATCCCGAGCCAGAGAATCAGCGCCATTGAAGCAGGATTGCGAAGTCCCGCCGGTCAGTCTGTTCGCGAGGCCATGGCGCGCTGGATCGTCGACGAAATCGTACCCGTAAGCGAACTGGTGCCGGAAGCGTATAAGGCGTGGCGCCCGCCGGTGCGGGACGCCATGATGTTCGTCGTCACGCACCTCTCTCCAGAGCGGCTAGCACCAAAACTGCTGGAGCAACTCAACCTTCCGCCCAAAACACCGGCCGAAGTTCGCTTGCTACGGCTCATTGCGAAGGTACCGGGCCTGCAGAAACTCGGACAGGTCATCGCCAGAAACCAGCATCTTCATCCTGCGCTGCGTAGAGCTCTCGCCAAGCTCGAGAACGGAATTCACGACGTCAAACCAGAAGATATCCGCGACATTGTCCAAAAGGCCTTGGGGTCCAAGATGCAGACGTTCGCCATCCAAGTCGCGCCTCGAATTCTCAAGGAAGCGAGTGTCAGCGCAGTCATCCGCTTCACCTGGCGCAATCCCGACAGCAAACGGCGTGAGCGCGGCGTCTTTAAAGTTCTAAAGCCTCACATCCCCGAGTACTTCGCCGAAGACATGGACTACCTTCAGGGTCTGGCTCAGCACTTCGGCGACCGGCATCATACGTACGGATTTGCCCCTCATCTGATTCCCGACACGTTCCGGAAAGTCCGCCGCCTGCTGCGCCACGAGGTCAACTTCTCCCGCGAACAAAAAACGCTGACAGAAGCCGCAGCGCTCTATCGCACGTTCCCCGGAGTTCGTATTCCCCGCGTGATTCACCCGCTGTGCACACCCACGATCACCGCCCTTACCGAGGAGCAAGGAATTAAGGTCACGAGCGCCGCCGCCCGCCTTCCTGCACCAGGTCGCAGGAGAGTCGCCGAACAATTGGTGGAGGCCCTGGTCGCCGTTCCTCTCTTTTCTTCCGCCGAAGATGCAATCTTCCACGGCGATCCTCACGCCGGAAACTTGCTCTACAACAATAGAACCGGTGAACTCGTGATTCTGGATTGGGCTCTCCGCGAACGGCTGAGCCGTGAACAGCGCCGCCACCTCGCGCTTTTATTCCTGATGGTCACGTTGCGCGACCCCGTGGGCACCTTCGCCCAAGTCCTCTCGTTGAGTCAGCATCCCATTCGGGAGACTTCCCCTCGCGGCCGGGCTGTTCGCGAATCTGTGACCAAGTTTCTCGACGCGATGCCGCCCTCGCGCATGCCCAGCGGGGCCGATGCCATGCGGCTTCTAGAACGCGTCGCGGTCCAAGGGATCAAGTTCCCGAGTCCTCTGATCATGTTGTCGAAGGTGATGTTTACCCTGGAAGGAATACTGGGCGACATTGTCGGCTCCGACACAGGGATGGGTTTCACCATCGCGCGCCACGTCGCCCAGCATTGGATTGGCAACCGCTCTGCGTTCCGTTCGCCGCTCCAGACCCGGGACTGGCTCTCGCTGCAATTCAGCGCCATGCTTTATACAAGCAGGGTTTGGGTGCAGTGGGAGCAATTGATGCTCAACCGTCTGCTGTCTGCGAAGTCGACGACGCAGCAGACTGCCTAACAAAAACCTGACGCCATGTCATGCGAACCGTATGCCACGACGCCTACCTCAGCAGATTCGGCTGGCATGAGTTCGAAATCCGATTCCGATTCCAGCAAGGCCCGGAATCCAATCAACCTTAAGGGGTCGCGTTCGATGACCGCAATCCGGATCCTCTGCGTCTTGGAAGCTGAAAATTTCATTTGTGGTCCTTAAAACTCTGCGGGCGCTGCACTTCAGCGGACTACACGCTCCGGTCCGCATTTGTGAGCAACCGAGGCAGGTGGTCACGTTCTCATCGAGAACGTGAGTGTCCCTTCGCGAGTCGCTTCGGGCTTTGCGGGACGGACGCTTTCGGGATGAATACGTCGGCGGGAAGCTTGAAGCGAGCGCTCAATTTCCGTACCTGTTCTAAGGTGAGATTGCGCTGTCCTGTCATGAACATCGAAACCGCACTCTCCGAACCAAATTGAGGAATGAGGTCCCGCTGTGTGAGATTCTGTTGTTCAATGAGAAATCGCACAACCGAAACCGGATCACCCTTGGGGATGGGGTAATGCTCTTGCTCGTAACGTTCCACGAGCAAGGTTAGGAGTTCGATTGCTTCAACTTCAGCGCCAGAGGGACTCTCCAGCGCGGTGAGCTGGAAAAGAGCATCAGTATACATTTCAAGTTCTGCATCATTGTGTATGACGCGAGGAGCGCCATGCGCAATCATTTCTGCCGGATTTGCCAGAACTGTGTTCATCGTTTTCCGTACCTCCTGTCCCAGTTGCGACGATTGTCGTATTGCTTGTGGGTCAAGAACGACCGTATGTAGACGTGCCCCTGGGTTTGCCTTTCATCCGTTTTCTTAGCGTAGTGGATGACGGTCATAAGCCGATATCGGTGATGCCTAATGTTGAACATCACATAGCCATCGACAAAATCGGCATCCTTGAACATGCCGCGAAGGTCATCAAAATTGTGCCAGCGGACCGCCTCGACAATGGTGGTACAAGCCTTGATCTCGTTCGCCGCATCCGGGTAGCTTTTCATCGCCTCCCTCAGAATACTTACGCGTAACGATATGCACTCATCAAGCACACTTCACAATATGTGAAGTTGTCAATGCGAACTGATCGCTCCTTGTATCCCTTACAATCAATATCTTACGGCTTCCTTTTGAGCGTGGGTTGCAGGCCACGGCGGACTTTGGCGGAATTGCTATGCGCGACGGGAGTTGAAAAGGTTGAACGGTGTCGGATGTGTATCGCACAACGAGCGATCTGCTAACCTCGGAAATCGCGTGCGATGTTGGGGGTAAAGTTAGCAGCAGTAGCTGGATCTCACCCAGCCCGCTTTTTCGGTTCAGACGCAGCATGACGGATGTTGCTGCTTTCGACAAGGTTAGTGGACGCTTATTCCTTCATTTCACCGTATTGAAAGCGCGGCGCGAGCTTGGCGCCAAACCGTTCCGCAATCGCCAAAGTAAGCGCCTGCGGGGCTAGGACAGACGTGATTCCCTCCCATGGTTCCGGGACCGGGTCGATCTTGATCGGAAAGAGACGCTCGGAACGCGGACGCTCCTCGGACTCGACCAGGATCACTCTGCCTCCACGGGCCAGGCAATCTTTTGCCAGAGAAACCCCAAGAGCAGCGGTTCTTCCCAAGGCCAAAATAACGGCAACGTGAGATTCGTTTACATCGAGCAGGGGCCCGTGACGAAAACCGCCACCGGAGTGGGAAGCAGCGCGTTGTCCCGTCATCTCACGGATGCATAGTGCGCCCATGATGGCGCCGCCGTAGGCGGGGCCGCGTCCGATCACTTCGATGTTGGCTGCCCCACGGCAGAATTCTTCCATTCTGGCTCGCACGTCGAAGATGCGGTCGAGAGATTCGGAGTACACGTGAAGCACATGGCTTGTATTTTCCTGCCACGCGCGTCCTAGTATGTGCGAGGCCAGGACGATGCAGGCTGCGGTCGCATTGGTGTAGGTTTTAGTGGCATTGCCATATTCTGGCCCCGCGAGAATTGGGAATCGGTTCTTCACCAGCGCCCAGCACGCACTCTTTTCGTTGTTGCACAGCAATGCCATCGGAGTCTCTGCACTCCGTTGGCATAGTCGGACAAGCTCTGCGCTTTCGCCGGATGTTGTCACTAGCAAAGACAGGGCAGCTTGATCCCATGCTTCCGAATAGTGCAGCAACTCGCTTGCATCGACCGCGAAAGAGGATCGGCCTCCTGACTGTAGTTGACAGGCTCCCGAGATCGAAGAACAGTAGGAGGCACCCATGCCGATAAAGAGAATCGGGCCGGCTGAGATTGACATCTGGCGAAGGATGTCGAGTTCTGTCCTGATTGCCGGGTCGTCCTGGTAAGCGCGCAGCAACTGAGCTAGGCATTGCGGCTGTTCACGGCATTCCATTTCGTAGATCGAGGTCATGCTCCGCGCAAGGAGTTCGTCCGGAGGCTTTACCCCGGCAATGTAGCGTGACCCAGCTTCGGGTTTGTCTTCCATGGCTTCCAGCGGCCTCTGCCAACGTTTTTAATGAATCATTATAAACTGCACAGTATGATGGGAATGAGGTGGACTCGTGGCTGATCTCCGCTCTGCCGCCGGGTTGAACGTAAATCGCGGCTTCATTCTTCGCGTTTCATCGATCGCCGGGTTGGGCGGCGTGCTCTACGGCTATGATATGGGCATCATCGCCGCTGCAGCGATCTTCGTTAAACGCAGCTTCGCCCTATCGACCGTGCTCGAGGAACTGGTCGTGAGTATTGTGCTGGTCGGAGCCATGGCCGGAGCGCTCATTGGTGGCGCAGTAGCGGACCGGATTGGCCGCCGGGCAACCCTGATTTGGGCAGCGGGGATCTTCATCGTTGGTTCATTGCTGGCGCCAATCGCGCCAAATGTTACCGTACTCGTCATTGCCCGGGCCATCATCGGCCTGGGGATTGGCTTTACATCCGTTACGGCACCCGTTTATGTTTCCGAGTTGGCCCCACCGCAGTCGCGAGGGATGCTCATTGGGCTGTACCAATTCGCCCTAACATTGGGGATCGCTCTGGCGGACCTCGTAGGCTACCTGCTTGCGACCCAGCAGGCATGGAGACTGATGTTCGGCCTCGCAGTCGTACCCACTGTCTTGTTCCTGATCGTCATTCTGACTGTTCCCGAGAGCCCTCGGTGGCTCTTTGCTCACGCCCGCGAGCACGACGCCAAAACTGTGCTGCTCAGTTATACCGATGCCGCGGGAACGGAGCAGTTTATGGCGGACATCCAAGAAGGACTGAAGACACCGATCGAGCAGAGATGGAGAGCGTTATGGAGTCCGGCGGTCCGAGGTTCGCTCTTTGTAGCGGTCGGACTGACGGTTCTGCAACAGGTCACGGGAATCAATACCATTATTTATTACGGTCCACAGATCTTTGCGCTGGCGGGGAGCGCGTCGCACAGCAGCGCAATTCTTGCGACGTTCGCGGTGGCCATTGTGAACGTGTTGGCGACGGTGGTGGGGATTGCGCTGGTCGATCGCATCGGGCGCAAGCCGCTACTTTATGTGGGAGTCAGTGGCATGTCGGTCGCGCTTTTTGCGCTTTCATTTGCCTTCAGCAACAAGGCAACTCTTGGTTCGTCACTGGGAGTTGTTGCTATTGCTTGCCTGATGCTGTACATCGCGTGTTTCGCGTTTAGCCTCGGCGCGATCGCCTGGATTCTGGTGGCGGAAGTCTTTCCTCTGCGGGTGCGCGGGCGAGGCGTTGCCGCTGCGACACTGGGTTCCGGCATCTCGAACTTCGCTGTATCCATTACCTTTTTGTCGCTTGTCGAATCGATCGGCAGCGCACGCACATTTGCGATCTATGGAGCGCTCAGCGTCTTGACCCTCATTTTTGTTGGTTTCGTGGTACCGGAGACTTGTGGGCGCGATCTGGAAAGCATCAGCGCCACGATAGAGGCGTAGATACTTCCGCAGCGGTGCGCAGGCAATGAAGCCAAACTGCCGACCTCCCCCATGACCGAAACTGGGGCTAGGAATTGGTCCGTCGGCGATTATGGGCGAATGACGCTAGTGGTTTTTTCAGAGGCGACGTGGTGATCGAGCGCACGGAAGAGAAGGGTTGGGCGGCCAGCGCAAAGAACAGATCACGGGTGAAGTCTATGTCGCGACTCAAGAACCGCGGTGGAACGGGGCCGCAATCTGGAATGGCTACACTGCTATGATTGGACCGGGGTACTGCGACACCACAGAGTCGATGGTCAGCAGCGTAACCCCCTCGACAGTCGCTTGTGCCACTAAGATCCTATCGAAGGGATCGTTGTGAATCGGTGGCAAGCTATCGATGGCAACGACGTGATCGCTGATGATTGGCAACTCGCCGTACCCATTATCCAATAGGCCCCGTCGCAGGAGACGCGCATCCACTTTAAAATCTTCCCGTCCTAACCCGCGTTTAATCGCTACTTCCCATAAACTAGCCGCACTAAAGAGAAGATCGTTATCCGGATTGTCGATCAGGGAGCGAGCTTGTTTTGAGAGGCGGCGGGGTTCGGCGGCAGCCCAGAGGAGTAGATGTGTATCCAGTAAAAATTTCATGCGCCACCGCGGAACATTTTCTCAATCTCCTCCTTGCCCATTCGGTCAAAGTCGTCCGGCACAGAGATCTGCCCGGCCATGAAACCGAGCCGCCGCACTTGAGCGCCGGTTGGAGCGCTAAGGGCGGTGACCTTTACGACCGGTTTGCCAGCTTTGGCGATGACAAAAGACTCGCCTTTTGACGCCTTTTCTATGAGTTTCGAGAGCTGCGTTTTGGCCTCGTGAATGTTCACTGTTTTCATAATTCTAGCCTGAACTAAGTCTAATTAGTTTAGTCTAGCATGAATGTCCTTGGGTCGCAAATAACGACTACCGAGTATTTGTTTCTGACTTTGAACCCTGTGGCTCAGGAATCATCTCCATCCCCCACACCGCGGCGGGACGCATATACATCGACGCGCGGAAATTTCCCTCGATATCCCAGGCTTCAGGAGTGCGGAACCAGTATCCTTTGCTCTCGTAAATCACGTGATACAAACCCCATGCTGTGCGGTACGCCTCGTCTTTCATTCCTTCGCTGAGCAGCAGAGAGGCCAGTCCGAAGGTGGTCCCAACCCAGACCTCTGGGGCTTGTTCATTGTCGAGGATCATTGATCCATCCGCCGACATGCCGTTTGCCGCCCCCATCTTTCCCCCACCGAACTTCATGACGTTCAAGTCGAATATTTGTTTTGCAGCTGCCAACTGCATTTCGCGGGGCACGAGATCTCCCAGGCCGGTGAGGTTGGCGTACCACTGCCCGGCCAGTTGATCGGCTTGAACACTGTCGCGATCTTTACTCTCGGTGTCGTATCGGAAATATTTTCCGTTCCAGAGCAGGTCGATGTAGTTCTTTTGCGCTTTCAGGAAGAGCTGATGATATTCAGCTGCGGTGTTGTTGTCGCCGAGAGCTCTGGCCATCTCCTCCGTAGCACGCACGGCTCCAAGCCACAGGCCGCCACAATAAGCGCTCACTCCACGCACCACCCACGAGTCATAGGTTTGATCGGGATAGCCGCTATTCTCGGGAATTCCCGCGCCATGATCGAACTGGCGCAGATATGTCATCGCCTCTTTTACCGCCGGGAACATCTCGCGCAAGAATGTCTTATCCTTGCTGCCGGTCAATACATAATCGCGATACACCATCAGGACGAATTTGGAATTCAAGTCCTTCCAATCGTTCGTGTCCTGCCAGCCAGGCTCGTTCACTGCGAAAAACGGATCGCCCTCTGGCACACCGAGATCGTGCGGAACTGCGCCCTTCTTCTTTCGCACATGCAAGACGGGCGCATCCATCTGTTGCGATTTCCAGACCCATTGCCCTTTTTCCGGCCATTCTTTCGGAACGGTATCGGCGAACTCGCGTAGAACCTGCTTATCGATGTCGGGCCAGAACTTTAATAATGGCATCGAGGCATAGAAACGCACGTCCAGAGTTCCGTAGTAGGCATAGTCAAAACACTCCAGCAGAGCGAAAGACGCTGGACTTCTCCGATCAGAGCCAACCGGACGCCCCCAGAATGTACCTCCATCGGTCAATACATACAGTTCGTTGAAGAGCATGCCCCGATACCAGAGCGGCTTGCTCTCGTCGTTTATATAAGGAGCCTGCCAGGCATCGATGGCATCGCTCCATGCTGAGCCGCTCTCCAGTCCGTCACGTGCGATCGCCCAGGCGTTAGTGCCGCTTGTGCCGTAAAAATCGGTGTAGCGGCGATTCCATTCGCGGCCTTCAGCAAATTCCACAACCGGGAAATCCCACGCGATCACCATCGGGATCACTTTTTTCTCCCCTGGCTTAAGAGTGAACCGGACGGCGATAGCGCCAGCCAACTTTTCACCGTCGCTGACCCACGATGTCGCGTCATCTGCCAGACGACCGTCTTTTGCGAAATGGCTCCAGATGGCCTTTCCATCACCATCTGCTGGAAATGAAGTGTGATAGCTCACCTCAACTCCCGCTGATTCGATTGCAGCGATTACGAATTGACCGTCGGCTTCCCGAGGCGCGGAGGCTGCCCGGTTGCGATCGAAGACAATCCCCTTCATCACTCCGGACGGTAATTTCTCGTTTGCGAACTTGTTGTGATTTCCCTGATTCGGCGCGCCTCGAAAATCGCGAGTAAAAGTGCGAAACCAGCCCACCATGTTTGTCCAGGAAAGCAGAACGGAAACCGTTACTGCCTGATTGGTTGGATTTTCCGCGTGCCAGCGATATACCGCGACCGGATAACTTGACTCGCGATAGTTATTGGGCAGCACCGGAGAGAATTGTTCGAGCACGACGTGAGCCGGAAATTGATCCCACTTGTAGTCGTACCAGGACTTGGGGTAAAGCGCCGCGTATTCGCCTGCACCGACCGGGTAGTCCCATTGCCAACTCCCAAGAGTCTGATCTGCAGGATGATCGGTCATTAACACCCGAGCCGTGCCTTGTGGCTCACCTTCAGTTTGCTGGAACATTGCAAACTGATTGGAGTAAACGGGGACGTATTTATGAACGCCAGCCTTGATGTGCCAGCGCGCAAAATCACCCCGGTAGCTTCGCGAAAAGGTGCCCGACCCAAACCCTCCGACCGGTGCCCCCTGCCAATAGCCGTCGTCGATATTGCCCCGGACGCGTGTCACTCCCGGGTGGTCGAGAGGAAGTCCAAGCGGTCGCCGCCACGCAGCTTTCGGGATGGCGTCGCCGGCCCACGACACAGCCGCGATTGAAAGAACAAGTGGCAGAAGTAAGATATAAAAACGCACCTTCATTGCAATCGATCTCCGAATAAGCTCGCCCGATCCAGCCAAAGTCGAGGCGCACGCGCATGTGACGCGCTTTCGAGACTCCTATTGCTCCGACCAATAGCGGTTAAAACCTTGGTAGTCCGAAGGTAAGTTCGCCAGGATCGTCCGCCGCAATTCCAAAACATCGATAGAGCCCTGTTTCTGATACAAGACTTTGCCACCAGGCGCGGTCAGCACGGTGTAAGGCACGGCGGATTCCCACTTAGGATCAAAGGCAGCCTGCAAAGCGGCGGTATTGTTGGAATCAAAGAGCAAATTGCGGCTGGTCGCATGCATGTTTTCGAGAACATGCATGACCGAGCCCTTCTCATCGGGCATATTGGCCGCGACGGTAACCAACTCGAAATCGCGCAAACTGTACATCCGGAAAGTATCTTCGAGATCGGGAAACTCATGAATGCAGGAACCGCACCAGGTCGCCCAGAAACTGACCAGTAACATTTTTTTACCGGGATTGGTTCGCAGCTTTTTCAAATCCGCAGCGGAGGCCATCTCCAACTGAACCGGTTGCGATTCAATCTTGTGCAGCGCTTCCAACTGAGCCGCGTGTTTCTCCTTCCACTTGGTCGAGCATCCAAAGACTCCGGTGTGCTTTATCGCCACTTCGCGATGGGCCAGAAGGGCGTCAATCGCATCGCGCACTTCGTGGGTCGTCACTAATTCGGAGCGATAGCTATTGTCGACGCGACCTTCATAACGGAGGCGTCGATCGCTGTCGAACACAAAGGCGTGCGGCGTGGCTTGTGGGCCATAGGTCTCCGTCACGGACTGGGTTTCACCGTCGTAGAGATACGGATAGGTCAAGTGTTTGTACTGGGCGCGGATCTTCATTTCCTCCAGACTGTCGCTGATGTCCGAGGAATCGAGTTCGTCGATGGTGATTGCCTTGGGATCGTTAGGTTCGATTGCCACAACGCTCACGCCCCGATCCTTGTAATCGGATGTAAGTTGCGCGATACGGCGCTCATACATCTGCGCAATCGGGCAGTGATTGCAGGTGAAGATCACGACGAGGACGGGACTGGCGGCATAGTCAGAGAGCTTGTGCATCGCTCCGTCAACTCCGGGCAATTCGAACTGCGGTGCTGATGATCCGAGAGCAAGAACGGGATGCGCTTGCTGGCCCAGCGCAGCCACAGAGAAGATACACAATGCGCACAGTTTCCATGCGTACCCAAGCGCGGCAGTCTTCAAGATACGTACTCCTTCTCCGTCGTCATTGTTGCTTCTCGAGTATTGTTATCGGCGATACCGCAAGAGTCGTGCCATCAATCATCGTCAGTTGGCCGTCGAGACCAAGCACGACTGCTTTGTGAGTCGTGCTGTTAACCGCGATCGAGAAAGGCGCTCGGCCGACTTTTACGGTACTCATCACGGAATCGTTCGTGCCATCGAGTACAGTTGTGGTGCCCGCATGCAGGCTCGCAACGTAAACCCTGTGATTGCCGGAATCGACTGCAATTGCCTGTGGCCGTGCGTCGACTTTCATGGTGTCCACAACCGAGTTAGCTGCGTGGTCGATCACCGTCACATTGTTGCTTGCGTAGTTCGCGACAAACACCTTTCCTGATGCGGAATCCACGGCAACCGCACAAGGAATCTCGCCGACGCCTACAGTGCTCGTCGTGCGAGAGTTTTCATCGATGATGGTCACGTTCGCGCTGCCCGCGCTTGCCACGTAGACCTTATTGTTGACTGGATTCGCTGCGATCGCCCAAAGGTGATCTGGCGCTTTTATCCCGGAACTGCGGTCGTTCGCTGCATCCAGGATTGTCACGTTGGGAGCCTCGTAACTGATCAAGTACACGTCGTTCGCGACAGACTCCGCCGCAACTGCATCGCCCACGCCTGCCTTGAGCATGGCGGCGAGGTTAGTCTTGCCGTCGATGATCGCGGTGACATCACTGAACGTGCGGGACACGTAGATTTTGTTGGTCGCGGAGTTGGCGATGATCGCATAAGGAAGATCGCCGACCGGCACATTCGCGATGACCTGGTCAGTCGCGCCATCGATGACACTCACGCTGCCGCTGCCGCCATTCGCAACATAAATACGATTCGTGTCCGGATTGACTGCAATGGCTTCGGGTTCCTTTCCGACCTGTACGCGTTTCCGGAATTGCGCATCACTATCAAGCACGGTCACAGTATCTTGTGCCGGGTTCACGGCGTAGAACTTGCCAGTCCCAGGGTTCAGGACAATTCCATGTGGGCTGACTCGGATTCCCCTACCCGGCATCGGCGGTTGATTCGCGCCCGTCCCGAGCCACTGGACCGCGTTGTCGATCAGCTGATTTTGTATGGGGCTGGTGAAGATCTTGTCGCCATGCCCCATATTGATGTAGAGCATTTTGTATTTCGTGTTCGTCCAGACGGCGGGAAGGTCACCCCTCGTGAGAACGTCCTTGAATCCGATCGGATAATTCGAAGGATCGAGAGTCACGAGAACGCGCACGTCCTGATTGAGCCGGGGGCTGCGTTTCCAAACGTACCACTCGTTCGCGGGCGCTTCGAACTCAGGGGGAAGTCCGGCTGTAACCGGATGACTTTGATCATCCACCACGAGTCGCGCCGGCAGGGGAGGCCAGCTGTTGGTTTCAAATACGACTCCTCCAAGGAAATCGACGTACCATGGCCAGTTCGTGTCCTTGTCGTTGTAGCCCGCCGCATGAAAGCCCAACCATGCTCCGCCGCCTTGCATGAAGCGCTCAAAGGCGTTTCTTGACTTAAGGTCCGAGGGTGATTCGTTGAGCCAGATGACCAGTTGATACGTTTTCAAGCGCTCATCGTTGAGATCTTCCCAGCGAGTGGTTACGTCGAAGGTAAAGTGCTCCCTTTCCGCTCGCTCTGTCAGGAACCTCACTGCATTCTCGGCGAACCGAACGTGATCTGGTTCCGTGGTCGCTGAATAGAAGGCCAGCACTTTGAATCGTGTTTGCTGCCCAAACGACCGTCCGCCAACGAGTTGAATCGCCAGCAAGAGAAAGAGAATGGAGCGCCAACGGTTCATCGCTGAGCTGCCCACAGGATGGAGTTGTGGAAGATCGTCGTAAAGGCGGAGTTCTGAAATAGCTCCGCATGATGCCCCATGAAGATGTACACGTTCCGCGACTTCATGTGTTCGTTAGTCCAGATCACGGGATGATCTCCCATCTTAGTTCGAGTATCAGGCGAATAGGTCGATTCATCCACGTGCGCGAGTACGTGAACATTGGCACGAGGAGATTTGTCGTAGGTGTACCACTCTTCATTCTCGATGACGAAGGACGGACCCACATTCTTCATCACCGGATGCGACCGATCCTCTACGACGACGGTGGCAGTAGCAAACTTCGGAATGTAGTCAATGAAGCGGATGCCGCCCATGAATTGCGAGAACCACGGCCACATGGGGTACCCATCGAACTCACCCAGCAGCGTCGCGTGGTGAAATCCGATCCATCCTCCGCGGCCTTCCTCAATGTACCTGGTAAATGCAGCGACGGCGTTTGGCGTCCAGCCGTAGGGCGGATAATCCAGTTGTATAAACAGTTGATAGCGTGAAAGAAATGCGTCATCAATCTTATCGGTGTTCTCAATGTAGTCAACCGAGAAATCGTTTTCGCTAGCCTGCTTTTGCAACCAGATCTTTGCCGCCTCTACAAAAGGGCGATGAATGCTGTGAGCCTCTGCCAGTGCAATGACGTTGAACTTCGGTGCCGGTTTGTGCGTGGGGCTGCCAATCGCTGACCCTACAAGCAGCACGCCGAGTGTCCATGCAGACGCCAACCCGCGAATTGACCAAGGAAGTCGGAATGTCAGCACCTTGGCTCCTCCTGCTTTGGCTGCAATAGGGTCATGCGGACGACGGAATCGTCCGGTCAGTCTGTCTCGGACATTGTATGCCACACTTAATTAATATTCATTAGAATGTTTTTGTTGCCGTAAATGTCGCGGACCGGACACGCGATAAAGCGACACCCGGAAACCGGTTAGCATCTATGATCGACATTGCAAGTCCCGATGCAAGGAAACTCTGCGGTGATCCTATTGTGACTCGAAAACCCCTGTTAGTCGGACGCCCTCCGCTAATCCGCCAAACAAACGCTGAGATTCTGCTGCGACTTCTGCGCGAGTCCGGGCCCTGCTCGAAAGCAGACTTGGTACGAGCGTCCGGATTGAGCGCACCCTCCGTTACCAATGTCGTCGCTACCCTTATTTCAACTGGCCTCGTCGAGACTGTAGGGGAAGGAGATTCCACCGGCGGCAGGCCTCCCGATATCCTGCGATTCAAGGCCGAGCACGGTTGTGTTGCCGGAGTGGAAATTACCCGGGACGCACTCCGTTTCCTCTTGGCCGATTTGAACGGCCGAGAATTGGCTCAGATCGAGACTCGTATCGAGAAATCAAAGAGCACACCTCGCCTGATCTGCCGGCAAATCGCAAAACAACTATGGCAGGTGCTCCGAAAGAGAGGGCTTTCACGAAGCCGGCTGTTTCGGGTAACCGTGGGTGTTCCCGCGATTGTCAATTTAGATGAGGGCACGGTGCTAGCTTTCACTGCGCTGCAGGATTGGGACAGAGTACCCCTGAGCCTTATGCTTGCTCGTGAGCTCAAGTGCCCGGTCTTCGTGGATAACGACACCAACCTGGCAGCCCAGGGCGAATTTCATTCTGGAGCGGCGCGAGCAGAAAGCAATTTTGTTTTCATCACCATTGGCGAGGGCGTAGGAGCCGGCGTTTTCCTGAACGGCCGCATCTATCGAGGCTCCCAATGGTCCGCCGGCGAGATCGGCTATCTGCGGGTGCCTGATGTTTCCAGAGAACATCCGTCCATTCATAAATATGGCAAGCTCGAAACCGCCCTCTCCGCCTCAGGCATCTTAAAAAGTTGGCGTGCCAGTGCCCTGGCGTCGAGCTTCCGCTCGCGAGTCATTTGCGTCGCCGACGTTTGGGATCTGGCGGCTTCGGGTAACGCGGCGGCAAAACGCATTCTTAGGCAGCGCGCTACGATTCTGGCCGACGTAATCCTTGACCTCGCCCTGATTCTCAATCCCAATCTTATTTTGCTCGGCGGAGAAGTGGGCAACCATCCCGCGCTGCTGCGCGAGGTGAACGCTTTGCTTGAGGGCAGCGAGTTCGCTGTCTTGCGAGTGGCGTTGGGCGCCTTGGGCATTTCCGCAGTCCTATTGGGTGCCGTATCGATCGCGCTGGAGCCCACAGTCCTTCGCCTGCTGCAGGCTCGCCAGGGATAAAGTTGGTTCTGTTGGCCTGGTTCCAAGAACGTTATAGATTCCTGGCGGCTCCCGCGACAAAGAGCCGAAGGTAACTGCGAGGGCAGGAAAAGCTATCAATGCGCTTCCGACCCTAAAACAGCGCGGCCTTGTTCACGCGAACACCTAGAGATGGTAAATATCCGATTGCCAGCGCTACACTTCTTCTTGATGAAACCTGTGTCCATTTTCCTTTGCCTTCTGTCGATCGTTGGCTGGTGTGTCTGTGCCGCGTCTCTGGCCGACACGTTGAAGTCCGATGCTGTCGCGCGTTCCACACAGATGATCGTAGTCACGACTTCCGACTGGAATGCGGTTGAAGGACGGTTGCAGCGATATGAGCGCGCCACTACGCATGAAAGGTGGCGTCCCGTGGGCGAGCCGATCTCCATTGTCGTCGGCAAGAATGGCTTAGGGTGGGGTATCGGGGTCATTGCGACCGATAATTCCAATGTCCGTGCCGAATCCGATCCAGTCAAGAGAGAAGGAGACGGCAAGTCTCCCGCTGGCGTCTTCGCGCTAGGCACTGCATTCGGCTCCACTTCTCAACCACTGCCGGGATTAAAGATGCCCTACCTGAACTTGACCCCATCCATCGAGTGCGTCGACGACACTGGCTCGAAGTACTACAACCGCATCGTGGACCGCTCTATTGTCGCTCCCGACTGGAACAGCTCAGAGCACATGCGAAACGTGGGTGGCTACCGATGGGGGATCGTCGTAGATCACAATGGCATCGTGACGGAGGACAACGCCAATCCGCCTCAGCCGGGGGGCGGCTCGTGCGTCTTTCTCCACATTTGGCATAGCCACGACCAGGGAACGGTCGGATGTACTGCCATGTCAGAAATCGACCTGGAAACCTTACTTACGTGGCTTGATCCGGCGCGCAAGCCATTACTGGTACAACTACCCGAGCCGGCGTATGAGCGGCTGATCAATCGCTGGACGTTACCGGAATTGATAAAAATTCCTCCGCGTTGAGCCGTGGCAGTATCTTTATCCTGCGAGATCTTTATTGTCGGAGATCTTCGAACTTCACATTCAGGATTGGGTACTGTTGCCAATCCTATAGTCGAAGTGCCACCACTCCTTGTCATATACCTTGAAATCCTGTTTTTCCATGGCTTGGCGCAGAAGGTCTCGCCGAGCGCGCTCCTCGGGCGTGCCGCCAGCGTAGTCGGCAAAGGCGCGATCGGTCATTTCGTCGTAGCCACTTGGCATCTTCACTTCCTTGCCCGTTTTCAAATCGTATAAGGAGAGGTCCACTGCGCATCCGCGGTTATACCTGGAGCCCTCTGCCGGGTCAGCCACAAAAATCTTTTTGTCGCCAGGCGTGGCATCCCAAAAGATTTTCGTGACGTACCACGGGCGGTAGCCATCGTGGATGATCAAACCGTATCCCTGAGCCTTTAGTTGACGATGGGCGCGAAGCAATGCCTCCGCCGCTGGCCTCTGCAGAAACGCCCGTGCCTGCGTGTATAGGGCGTACCCAGAAAATTATTGGAGGTCGCGTAGCAGATGTTGAACTTGATGGTGGGGTCGAGTTTGACTAACTCCACCAGATCTCGTGTTTCGTTCATTTTCCTAACTGCGCGGCCCGGCGGCCACCTTGTCTGCCTCGGTTATGTCCGCCTCAAGCTTGCCTTCGGCTTCCTTGGCTTGCTGATTGAGCTGCCGAAAAACGGCTTCCTGAGCTGCAGTGGGCCGGACGTAGGCTAAGTCAATGTCAGACGCCAGGTACGCGAGATGGTCGCGCAGCTTGGTCTCATACAGCAGGCTGCCCTCGCTCGCCTTCATGGCCATCTGCGCAACGCTGTCGATGTCGCGATTCAGAGTAGCCAGTAAGTTAGCGGCTTGCGTATTAGGCGAACGGTTTGCGGACACTTCCTGTTGCAGCTTGTCGCGCGCGATCAGCGCCCGGTTGATGTCTTTATCCAAAGCGTCAATGTCGGCATGAATCTGGAGATCTATCTCCAAATGAGCTGCAAGATCTTGCGGTGTCGCATGGAGCCGCGGATCCAAAGCGACCACCAACTTCTGTTCCGTTTTCTGCCCGCCATAATCAAACACAGCCGAATACGTGCCGGGCATGACGACCGGCCCTTCCACAGAATCCTCCAGTCCACCTGCTGCAATGGGGGCGTGGTAGCCGGTTACCTCGGTGGCATAGGGATAGCGCAAATCCCACTGCAGGCGATTCATCCCCGGCTCGATCGCGCTGAGCTTTGCTTCCTTTTCTCGAATCTGTTGGTCGGTGCTCTCCCCGCTGTGGTCTACCTCGGCCGCAGGATTTTCCTGATGCTTACTGGTCTGCTCCGCGCTCGCTGGCTCTGTGCCTTCTTGTTTCTCTTTTTCCTTCTTCTCCTTTTCGGTCGCCAGATGGAAAGAGATCGTACGAATTACCTTGCCTTGGGAATTCGTGAACTGAAGCGTTGCCGGGGTCTTGCCATCGTAGGTCCCAGGAACGTGGAAGAAGACGGTGGCGCCGAACGGCGGATTGTAGCCGGCATCAGGGGGACGTCTTCTTTCCGGACTCATAACGCCGTAATCATGGGTCAGCCACGCTGCCTGCGGTGCGAACAGGAAGGGCGCGTCGGCATCGACACTGGGATTTTTCGTCAACTGCTCGAGGAAACTGAGATTGTCGAGCACCCAGAACGAGCGCCCGTGCGTCGCCGCCACGATTTGTCCCTGGCGCGTATTGATAGCGATGTCGCGCACCTGCGTGACCGGAAGATTAAGTGTGAGTGGCTGCCAGTGCGCGCCCGCGTCAAGGCTGAAGTACACAGTGCTGCGCGTGCCGAGGAACAGTAACTTCGGATCATTAGGATCCTGGCGAATGTCGAAGACAAATTCATCTTGTGGCAAGCCGGCGGTGATCGCGGTCCAATGCCGGCCCAAATCGTGGGTCTCGAAGACATACGGCCGGAAATCGTCCCACATGTAGCGGCGAGCGGTGAGATAGGCGGTTTGTTTGTCCGTGTGAGAAGGCTCGATGCAGCTGATCCACGATTCGGGCAACCCTGGCGGCGTCACGACCTGCCAATTCTTTCCACCGTCCGTCGTAATGTGAGCGAGTCCGTCATCCGAACCTGCCCAAATCAAGTTGCCGTCTAGAGGAGATACCGCGAGCGCAGAAACTAGTGGATAGATTTCCGCTCCCGACTGATCGAGATCGACGGGACCACCGCTGGGCACCTCCGTGCTCGCCTGGTTGCGGGTGAGATCGGGAGAAATTTGTTTCCAGGTGACGCCGTAGTCGTCGCTCTTGAATACAACCTGCGCTGCGATGAGCAGTTCTATCGGGTTCGCCGGAGAAAACAGAATGGGATGCGTCCAGCCAAAGCGATATTTGAGTTCGCCCGACGATGCACCCTCCTGATAATAGGGCCAGGGGCTCACGCTCTCATACTGATCCGTTTCTCGGTTATATTTCAGAAAGATGCTGTAGTAGCCGCTCCCGAAGGTAATTTTGGGATTGCCCGGCTGCGGCACGGAATAAGTGCTCTCGCCGTAGGCGACGCTGTGCCAGTCCGCCAGTGGAATCATGCCCCCCCGGCTGGCGCTCGGTCCTTCAAAGGAGCCTTCATCCTGTTGTGCTCCAAAGATGTGATAAGGAAACTGGTCGTCCAAATTGACGTGGTAGAACTGGCCCGTAGGCTGATTATGCTCGGTACTCCAGGTCTTGCCGGCATCGGTCGAGACGGTCGCGCCGCCGTCGTTCCCTTCCAGCAAAATCCTGGTGTCATCCGGATTGATCCACACGATGTGATTATCGCCATGTGGCGTCCGGAGTTTTGTAAATGATTTTCCGCCATCATGCGAAACCCAAAGCGCATCGACTTCAGGCGCATAGACAGTGTTGGGGTCCTTGGGATCGACGTAGATCGTCATGTAATAGAAAGCACGCTGTCGCAGCTTCATTTCGTCATTGACGCGCTTCCATGTGGCACCCGCGTCATCCGAGCGGAAAACTCCACCTTCTTTCGCCTGGATGATGGCGTACACAATATTCGAGTTACTAGCCGCCACCGACAATCCCACCCGCCCCAGTACCATCTGCGGTAATCCCTGGTTATGAGTGAGGTTAGTCCAGTGCGCGCCACCGTCAGTGCTCTTGTAAATGCCGCTCCCTGGGCCGCCGCTGGTGAGACCCCAGGGCATTCGCTGCGCCTGCCACATCGTGGCGTACAGCACGTCTGCATGATTGGGATCCATCACCAGGCAAATTGCTCCTGTGTTGTCATCTACAAATAGGATCTTGTTCCACGATTTGCCGCCGTCTGTTGATTTGAAAACACCACGATCGGAGTCGGCTTTGAACACGTGTCCCATGGAAGCGGCATATACAACATTTGGATCCTTGGGATCGATCACGATCGCGCTGATCGAGTGCGTGTCGCGCAGCCCGGCATATTGCCAGGTATTGCCGGCATCGGTCGATTTGAAAATGCCGTCGCCGGGGATCACGTCGTTGCGAATATCAGCTTCGCCCGTGCCGATGTAGATCGTGTTCGGATCGGATGCGGCCACCGCCACCGCACTGATGCTGGAACTGGGCCCCGGCAGCTTACCATCGGAGATGTTCTTCCACTCGAGACCTTCGTCCGTGCTCTTCCAAACCCCGCCGCCGACCGTTCCGGCGTAAAACAGATTGTGGTCTCCTGAAACACCGGCCACGGTGACCACTCGCCCGCCGATATACGGACCAACCGAGCGCCATTTGAGCTTACTCATCAGCGCTTGTGAAGAGAGCGGCCCGGAGGTTTGAGATGCCGAGAGCACGGGAAAAAGTACGGCTACCGAGAAGATAGAAAACGAACAGATATTCAGTAACCCGATGGCACGTCTCATGATTCGATTCCTCCGGTTAAAATTTCCTTCCAAATCTTTGCGCGTGTGGACGCTTTCAATGTTTAGCGTAGATCTGTTGGAAGCAAGTCTAATCTGTTTGAATCACCGAATCCGCGTCCCGGCTTTTTCGTCCCAGTGAAGAGGCCGCGCGAAACTCTTCATGGGCGCCTCCGGCAGTTCACCTACGCTCACACCATATTTCCAATCGGGCGGGCAGATCGCAATGTAACGTGCGTATCCACCAGTTCCCCCTTGCAACTTTGGAAATCCAATCGCTACCAACGCGCCCTTCTCCGGCACCTTATCGAGATTGGCCACACCTTCCCCCTGGGTATATCCGTTTCTGAGCAGCCACGCTTCGCCTTCAAGTGTTGGCGTCGTATCGGTATCCAGCGCTTCGTGCCCGTGGAAAAGAATCTTCCTTTCGAGGTGAAGGAATTTCAGGGCATCGAGCTTCACGCCGGGAAATTGCGTTCGTGTTGCGAGTTCCGGATTCGGCCATTCTTTCGACCAATCGGAGCGGATAAAGACGACCGAGCCTTCCGGAATTTTACCATTGCGTTTTTCCCAATCTCGAATGTCGTCCACGCTCATCTGATAGCCGGGATCTTTGGCTACTTTGTCCTGGATGGGTATTACCACCAAGGGCCGGATTGTGTAGGTGGGCGGCAGTTCGTCGATTGCAGGATAGTAGGGATTCCAATGAGCCGGCGGATCGAGTTGCGTTCCAAGCTGGTCGGTGGAGAGATCGTAATGCGTGGCTTCAAATCCATCTTTCTCGTAAGTGTAGGGTCGATTCGTAGCCGGGTCCACAGTCGGAAGGAACTTCGACGGTCCGAAACCATGCCAAACCGGAATTGAAGGGTTGATCGTATGGGTCAAGTCTACATATTTTGCATGCTTTAACGATTGATCATAGACGTCCCACAGTGAAGTGCTTTTCGGCTCCCGGTCCGTCAAGAACAGGGTGCCAGCGAGCACGACAAGGATTGCGCAAACGGCTTTCCAACGATTCATCGGGATTCCTCCGCCACAATCGGAGACGCACTCAGCCTGCATCGGTCTGCAACCGTCGACGCAATTTCCTGCCGGAACTCGCGCCTATCGTGCCCTGAATATTTTCGATGGACGCTTGCTTCCACAATGAAACACTATAGACCAAAGTCAAGTATGCCTAGAACTCCGCATCGGAACGGCTGCGTTTCGGCGTTGCGTTGCTGGCCGGCGAGCTTAAGGATTGCCAGCTTGACGGTCGGGCGCTATCCGTTGACCATCCTGTCTCGACAATCTCGGTGGCTTGCGAGCCGTTGCTAATATACTACCCCCCAGTATAAAGTGGAGACATGGCGCACACGATCCGAGACAAGAAGAAGCTATTGAATCGCGTCCGCCGAGTCCGCGGCCAAGTGGAAGCAGTCGAACGCCTGCTCGAGAACGAAAACGAATGTTCTCAAATTCTTCAGCAGATTGCTGCCTGCAGAGGCTCAATTAACGCCTTGATGTCGGAAGTCCTGGAGGGGCATATCCGTTTCCATCTGGTCGAACGCCGGGAGAACCACAAGGCCCATAAGGGCAATGCCGTGGAAGAAGTAATCAGCGTTACCAAATCCTATTTGAGGTAGAGAGAAGCCATGCCGGACGTGCAAGAAAGTGTACCGCCTTTCCATGCAGAGCCAGGCGCGCCTTCATCCGAGGGACATCGTGTTGAACCTCATGATCATGAGCATCCCGAACATGAAGGCTACGACCATGGATTCGAGTTGCAGGATGGAATCCGAATAGCCCTGGTGGCGGTTGCAGCCGCTCTCGTCTGGGCGAAGGTGTGGGAACCCTTTGCGCGCGTCAGCGTCGTCGGAATCGTGGGCACTCTGATTGGAATTTATCCCATTCTCAAAGAAGCCACGGAGAATGTGATGGAGCGCCGGATGACGATGGAGTTGTCGATGACCATCGCCATCCTTGCGGCCCTGGCCATCGGGCAGTTCTTCACGGCGCTGGTGATCGTGTTATTTGTGCTGATCGCAGAGGTTTTGGAAGGTCTTACTGTCCGACGCGGCCGCACCGCTATTCGCGATCTTCTCAATCTGCTGCCCAGTGAAGTGATGGTTCGGCGAAATGGCAAGACCGAGCGGCGCAGTACGGCCAACATCAATATAGGAGAATTGATCGAGGTCAATCCAGGAGGGCGTATACCCGTCGACGGGGACGTGGTCGGTGGCAATTCCTTCGTCGATCAGTCGGCTATAACCGGAGAATCTCTTCCGATTGAGAAAGTTCCAGGCACCTCAGTCTTTGCCGGCACAGTCAACCAGTCTGGGGCATTGGAAATTCGAGTCACGAGAGTTGGGCGCGACACTGCCTTCGGCCGCATTTTGAATGCGGTTGAGGAAGCCGAACGGTCGCGCGCACCCATCCAGAAGACTGCAGATCGGCTCGCCGGTTATTTGGTCTGGTTTGCCCTGGGCTGCGCAGTTCTAACGTTTATCGTTACTCGTAATCTCACATCGACCATCTCGGTGATTATTGTTGCTGGTGCCTGCGGAATTGCGGCTGGAACTCCACTCGCTATTCTGGGAGGAATTGGGCGAGCCGCCCGCGAAGGCGCAATCGTCAAGGGCGGTTTGTATCTGGAACTGCTAAGTTCAGTGGACACCGTTGTCTTCGACAAAACCGGCACGCTCACTGTTGGGAACCCTGTGGTCACATCCATTGTGGCGGCGCTAGGGCGGACCGATCACGACGTTTTGCAGCTTGCCGCGATTGCGGAGCAGAGGTCCGAACATCCCTTGGGCAAGGCCATTGTCGGCAAAGCAGCTGAAGTCGGGCTAACGGTAACCCCACCAGAACGATTCGAGTACATCCCCGGCGCAGGCATCTCCTGCTCTCTCGACCATCGGCAGATACTGGTGGGGAGCAGAGCGTTCCTGCAGCAGAAACAGGTCCATCTCGACGGACAGGGCACTGGAGCCGAACACTCATCGGAGATACTGGTTGCCTCTAACGGCGAGTATGTGGGAACTATCCGGATCGCGGATACGCTGCGGCCGGAAGCTCGCGATGCGGTTCGTAGCCTCCACGCGATGGGATTACGAACTGCGTTGTTGACGGGTGACGCCAAAGCGGTTGCCGAAGCTATTGCGCAAGAAGTTGGCATCGACGTGGTGCATGCTGGCGTTCTGCCGGATGAGAAGAACGCCATAATCAAGCAGTTGGTCGCCGATGGGAACAAAGTTGCAATGGTCGGCGATGGAATCAATGACGCGCCAGCACTGATGCAGGCAACGGTTGGCATCGCGATGGGATCAGGTACTGAAGTCGCACGCGAAAGCGCGAACATCATGTTGATTGGCAATGATCTGCTGCGCTTGGTGGACACTATCAAGATTTCCCGGCGCTGCCGTCGCATCATCATGCAGAACTTCGGTGGAACTCTGGCAGTGGACAGTGTTGGCGTGGGACTAGCCGCGTTCGGCATGCTGAACCCGCTGTTTGCCGCCTTTATCCATGTGGCTTCGGAGCTTACCTTCATTTTGAATTCTGCCCGGCTCTTACCCGGAACCAAACGCCAGAATGAAATGGGCGGGACAACATCACCAATTTGATCAGCAGTACCATCCGATTTGAAGCGCCGGAGACAACCCGCGTTGCTCATCGTTGTCGGAATCACTATTCTTGTGCTTCTGCTGAAGTATCGGCGCGAACTGGTGGAGTGGTTCGAGACCCACGAACACTTGCTCGATTGAAGTGTCGGCATTTGACAGGGCAACTTGGTTACAGCACTAGCTGATTCGAGAAAAACAAAACAACATGAGAGCAATACTGCTCACCGCGTTTGCAGCTCTTTCAACATTGTTCGGCGGATGGCTCGCTCTTCGCGCCCGCAAGCACATCCACCTGCTGCTCGGTTTCGGTGCTGGAGTCCTGATGGGAGCAACGTTCTTCGACTTGCTGCCCGAAGCGATTGAGGCGGCGGGCCAGCGAGGATGGACGAGTCGCGAAATTCTCGGCCTAACCGTCGTGGGATTCTTAATCTTCTACCTCGGCCAGCGCGTTCTCTCGTTGCAACATTGTCCGGATGACGACTGCGAGCCCAATCGCCACGTTGGCCGTATGAGTGCGCTCGGACTAATCGCACACAGCACGATGGACGGGGCCTCCATTGCTGCCTCCACCATGATTTCCTGGCGGATGGTGCGGTTGGCATCATCGTCCATGACATTACCGATGGACTAAACACGATTCTGCTGGTGACGCGTGGAGATTCGGCGAGCAAGAAAGACCTGGCATTTCTTCTTGCGGACGCGATTGCACCTGTAATGGGTGGCACTGTTGTCGTTCTTTCTGGCCTGCCTTCACATTACCTCGCGCTGATTCTCGGAGTGACATCCGGGTTCTTCCTCTTTACGGCAACCGGAGACTTGTTGCCTGACGCTCATCGCCGCTCGCCTGGATTCGGGGTTTCGGCGGCCGCAGTTGCAGGCATCGTCCTCATCGGCATAGCGGTGCGACTAGCCTCAATTTAGCTCTGACAATTCGCAAAGCAGTCCTCCGTGATATCAGTCTTCCGATTTCTCGTCCCTTGGTTGTTGAAAAACATCCTCTCGGTGAGCGCCACGCCTCCACCTGTTTTGGCATGGCTCTCCAAGTTGCGCTGCATCCGGTCGACTCCGACCGAGATACAATCGATCAAACGTGCTTGGCAAGCACCGGCGTGAACACACCTCCGACAATGTTTCCAAGAAGTCCGGAGCGGGAGCATATCCGAGATGACGACCTGTCATCCTCATGGGTGATCATGTCCGAAAACCGCGAGTGTTCGCTTCGACTGGGTGAGAGAATCCGAAGATGGAACTGCCTGATCGGGAAATATGCTATCGAGCCTTAGAGACCCGAGATGCGCGTTTCGATGGACGATTGTTCGTCGGCGTCACTTCGACCGGAGTGTACTGTCGGCCAGTTTGTCCAGCGCGAACCCCTCAGTTCCAATATTGCCTGTTCTTTAGCTCCGCCGCCGCGGCCCAGGAAGCGGGATTTCGACCGTGTCTGCGTTGCCGGCCCGAGACCGCTCCTGATTTAGCCTCATGGCGCGGAACTTCGAACACCGTTTCCCGAGCACTGGCTCTTATCGCGGATGGCGTCCTAGATAGTGACGACGCCAACGTTGCGAAATTGTCCGAACGCCTTGGCGTGGGAGAGCGCCAACTCCGTCGATTGTTCTTGGAGCATCTAGGCGCCTCGCCGACTGCTGTGGCACAGACACGGCGCGTACTCTTTGCCAAGCAACTCATTCATGAAACGCGGATGCCCATGACCGAGATTGCTTTGGCAGCCGGTTTCGGCAGCGTGCGTCGTTTTAACGAAGTGTTTCGGAATTTGTTTCGGCGTCCACCGAGCGCCCTGCGGCACGACTCGTCAGGTCTGGTGCCTGCGAAGGCGGGTGTCATGCTCCGTCTGCGTTATCAACCGCCCTATGACTGGGATTCCATCATCGCCTATTTAAAGGCGCGTGCGGTCCCTGGCGTTGAAGTCGTCAAGGACAAAAGCTATCAGCGCACGGTTGAGATTGACGGTTATGTTGGATCTGTACAAGTTGTTCATCTGCCTCGGCAGCAGAGCCTAGGGCTTGCGATCCTTTTTCCGAGTGTTCGTTCCTTGCCAGTAATTGTGGCTCGAGTGCGACGGTTGTTTGACACGAGCGCCGATATCGGAACCATTGACGAGCATCTCTCTCGCGATAAGATTCTCGCGCCGCTGGTGGCGCAACGTCCTGGACTGCGGGCACCCGGCGGATGGGACGGATTCGAATTAGCGGTGCGAGCTGTTCTTGGCCAACAGGTGAGCCTCGCCGCGGCTCGCCGTCTGGCTGGCGAACTTGTTGTGCGGCACGGTAAACCTTTGCCGGTCACCCCTGACACTCACCCAGGCTTGTCGCATGTGTTTCCTACTCCTGAACGTTTAGCGAGCACAGAATCCATCGCGCTTGGGATGCCGGCTGCGCGGCGAGCGTCATTGAAGGCCCTTGCGGAAGCTGCGGTGGCTGACCGGAACCTCTTTCGCCCGTTTGGAACCATCGAAGAAGCGATCACCCGATTCCGCTCGATCCCGGGCATCGGCGAATGGACTGCACAATACATCGCATTGTGTGCGTTACGCGAACCAGACGCTTTCCCCGCCTCTGATGCCGGCCTACTTCGCGGGGCGGCATTGATCGACGGGATGCGCTCTAACCCAGAACGGCCGCTTGAACGGTGTGGATCAGGCGCTGGTACCATTGCTCGGCGTGGGGCCCATCCAGCCTGAACTTTGGGTCTTCTACATTCCCGGTATTGCGGGTGCCGATGGGCTCGAAAACAAGAAGGTGAGTTTCTTCGTCAGCCGAAGTGCGATGCTCAAAGCGGCCATAGCCGCCACGAATGACGGTATCTTCATGGCCGAAGATTTTACCCATGGCGGAATCAGCGTCGAAGTGCGGGCTCCAGGCCACGGCGACACGCGGGCTGAATTCGGCGTAGTACGGGTCATACACCCGCCCCGAACCGTCTCCAACGTTATGAACCAACGCAAAGCCGAGCGCAGGATTGTAGACTTGGCCAATTAGCGCTGCGGCTTTACGCTGCGCCAGATACGCACTCATTGAAACCGGCGTGTCGCTCGCATCCACGAGCACATCCTGTTTGCCCGTCGCTTCGGTCGGAGGCTGTTCCAGGGTCCAGCCCAAACCATAGGTGAGGGTGAATGTCGGCTTCATGTGCCAGGTGTCGCTGAAATAGGAGTTGAAATAAGGAATTGTGATCGTGTCTTCTGCCGGAGTCAGCGGAGGATTCAAAGTCAGGCTTGCGCCAGCGCGGGTATAGGCGATCTGCGAGATAGAAACGATGCCCAGTGCACCTGCGATAAGGGCGCCGCAATTGGGGATATCCGTGGTATTGGTGCAAATCGGCAGATCTGACGCAAGTCCCGATCCGCTCAATCCCACACCAAGCGAATAAACCGGAGCGTAGTTGATTCCACCACCATTATCGGTGCGTTGATGTTGGTTCCAGTTGTGCTGATAGGTACCGCCAAACTGCAGCAGGTGGTTGCCTCTCAGGTCGGAAACATCATCGCGAATCATCTGATCGTGCCCATCCCAATAACGGGTGCGGGTCTGTTGGGTGTTCACGTTGTAGGGGCCGAGATCGTTTTCCGCCCCCTGCGTTTGGCCGCTCATGATCTCGAGCGCTCCGCCCAAGCCAGCGATTTGCGGCGTATCCCCTTGCCGGATCCACTGCCAGAAGTTACGCAGGAAGCTATAGTGGAAATCATTCGTGGTGTTGGAGGTAATGTTGGTGGTCAGACCAAATGCCCACATCTGTGGCTCGGCCGGATCCTTGGATAGGGAGGCCGGCACGCCCTTCGTGTCGCCGGGGAAGAAGCCACCAATGTCAACCTGGTCAGTGGTAGCGTCCGTCAGTTTGAAGAAATGATAGGTCGCATTGAAATGCCACTTGGGTGAAAAATCGTGATCCAGGCGCGTAGCCACGAACTTGCTGGTGGTTGGGATGCCGATGTTGCCCGCGAACCCCTGCACGTTCGTGCCGTCGCAAAGCTCCTGAGCGCAGGCTGCATTTGACGCCGGCTCGTATCGGGTCCAGATCTGCGATACCAGGGGGTTGAGCCCGATGTGAAGTGGATCAATGCTTGCCAATGAGGTAGAAGTACCCGTCACTGGGTCTACAATGTTGCCCGCCATCAAGCTTTCGATGGAACGTTCCTGTGGATGGTGATGGATTGAGGGAAGTTGAAGCCCTCGTAATTGAAGAAGAAGTAGGTTTCCCCCCCCAGAATCTCCTTCGGGATGATCGGACCGCCAATCGCCCCGCCATAGCGGCTGTAATGGAAACTGGGAAGGGGAATGCCGTTATAGTCGTTTTCCCAGCTTTGGGACGACCAATTGTTGTCCTTGTAATACTCGTAGCCCGTGCCGTGCCAGGCGTTGGTCCCGCGCTTGGTCACGATCTTTACTTCGGCGCCGGCAGAACTATTAAAGTCAGCCGTCTGGCCGGCAGTATTTACCTTGAATTCCTCGACACTGTCCTGCGGAGTGGGAATCACGCCCGTCGGGCCACCGGTACCTGCTCCCGGTTTATCTGCGTGGCCACACCACCGGTCGGATCACCGGCATAGCTTGTCGTATAGACGTTCATGCTGCCGTCCATATCGTTGGTGTTGTTGCCGCCGTCGAGCGAGAAGTAATTTTGGTCAAGAACCGCGCCACCGACGCTGCCGTCAGGACTTACACCCGGCTGCAATTCGACGAACGTGCTGACGTCGCGGCCAAGGCTGGGCAAGTTGTCGATGGTCACGCTGTTTATTGTGTTGCCCACCGTCGCGTTCATGGTCTGCAACTCATTGCCGACGGTGGACACTTCTACCACCACATTCGCTCCGCCCACCTGCAAAACCAGATTCGACGTGAGGTTGACTCCGACCTGCACGATCTGATTCTCAGTCTTCGTGGTGGCAAATCCAGTCTTAGCGACGGTGAGACTGTAGGTGCCCGGGGTAACGTCCGCGAAGAAGTAGCGCCCGGTCGCGTTTGAGTTCGCAGTGCGCGAGATATTGGTCGCGGCATCGGTCAGCGTAATCGCGGCGCCCGCCACCACCGCATTCGACGGGTCAGTTACAATACCGGAAACCGTACCGGATGACGCCGATTGCGACCACACGGGCAGAGCACCTCCCAAACAAACCACCAACAGAAGAACCAGAGCCAACTTTACGCTGCGGATGTCCATTGTCTCCTCCGACCGAAAGATTGAGAGTTGCGACTGGCCACGGAAAGCGAGCTAGACGCCAACACTTGCACGATGTGAGTGTTAAGCAATTAGCGAACCAGAGTGTGGTCGTCGAGTTTTCAATCGGTTACATCAATGCTCGGATCCGCGATTATGAAATGCGGGATGCCAACTGCACAGCGCTCACGGCCTGCGTCCTGCGCATGAGGTCGCGTTTCTGTATGGCTGTGACTGTGGCTTGTAGACCTATGTCAAACAGGACATGAATGTCCAAAAGTCCAGATTTCCGGAGATTCTTGGTAGTGGCTGAATTTCAGCCACTACCAGATTCTTTGCGAGCTTGACTCTGGTGATTCGCAGATACATACTGGTTGGTATGTCGGCAGCACGCAAGAATCCGAAACGTAGAGCGACTAGACTGCGCGACCCTGAGCGCACGCGGGAGCGCCTGCTGCAGGCGGCGTTCCGCGAGATCTACCGATCGGGTTTCCAAAGTGCCAGCCTGGACGCAATTCTGGCCTCAGCTGGCGTCACCAAGGGAGCGCTGTACTACTACTTCAAAAACAAGCAAGCCTTGGGTTACGCTGTCGTCGAAGAGGTCATCGCTCCCGACAGCTACGGCCAGTGGGTGCGCCCTCTACAGAGCGGCAAGGACCCTATCGACGCGTTGATCGGCGCTGTTCGAGATATACCCGTTCGGCCCGCGGATGTACGGGGCGGCTGTCAACTGATCAATCTGGCGCAGGAAATGTCTCCTCTTGACGCGGGATTCCGGAAGCGGTTGGCGGTAATCTTTGATGCCTGGCGGGAGGCCGTTGCCTCGGTTTTGCGAGAGGGCCAAACCCACGGAAGCGTTCGTCGCGACGTGGAACCCGCTGACGCCGCTGGTTTACTGATCGCGATGGTCGAAGGCTATGGGTCGCTGGCAAAGAATGCCCAGGATCCGAAAGTGATGAAAGCGGGGATCAGAAACATCGTGGACTGGCTGCGGTCCTTACGTCCGCCGGGCAACCGCAAGCGGGTCTGATCGCATCGGTGTGTTGATGGATAGTTGGCTGTTACATACCAACCGGTTCGTAGGCAAGTCCTCCACCGACTGCAAGCACACCGAGGCGAGAGCAGACGAGGAACCGACGGAGAAAAACGATCAGATCTGTTCCTCTGAATAACAACTGAGGTGAGATTCAGCTAACACAGGAGGAAGTGATGAACCGAAAGAGATTCCAGGCGATTGCCTCTCTAAGCTTCGTACTAATTCTTGTTCTGGATGCGGGCTGGCAAGCGCAAGCACAGGAGCCCAAAGGACCCTATCTGAACATGGCTCCGCTCGAGCAATACTTAATGGATCGCGACGCCGAGATTGCCATGGCTCGAAGCGCGGCCCCCGAGGCCATCTCGCGCGATGCCGACGTCCTCGTCCTTGGACGGCACGGCTATGAAACCGCAATCAAAGGCGAGAATGGTTTTGTATGCGCGGTGGAGCGAGCGTGGATGGGCTCATTCGATGGTGACAAGTTTTGGAACCCTAAAGGTCGAGGTCCGGTCTGCTACAATCCGCCGGCTGCCCGCTCCGTCCTGCCGATAACCTATAAAAGAACGGAGTTAGTATTGGCCGGTCAATCCAAAGCTCAGATCTTCGAAGGGATGAAGGCGTTCGTAAAGCAAGGGCTGCCACCCCTGGAGCCTGGAGCCATGTCCTACATGATGTCGAAAGAACAGCACCTTAACGATGGCAGTCACCCCAACTGGATGGCTCACCTTATGTTTTACACGCCAGTCATGGACGGTTCGGTTTGGGGTGTAGATGTGCCCCTTTCTCCCGTGATGCTCAATCCACACTTCAGGGGCAATCCGGAACCGATCGACGAATTCATGGTTCCCGCGGGCTGGTGGTCGGATGGAACGCCGGACCCAGTCAAGCCGGATTAGCAATGCGAGTGAGTGTGCCCGGTGTGTTCTTGAGAGTCACGAGTTGGGGGCAGACAGATGTGTCCTTTTTTGAAAATCGAAAAGGAGACTGTGATTTATGAAAAACGTGCTGTGTTCCATCCTTATTGTGGTTACTTGCCTTGCGTTGCTAGCAGCCGCGCCTGAAGAGAATGCGCCAAAGCCGCAATATGACCAGAAGGCCCAGCTTATCCGGCCTGCCGACTACCGCGAATGGATGTTTCTCTCCGCTGGCTATGGCATGAACTACAGTCCCGCGCCCGGCAGCCACGAGATGTTCACCAACGTTTTCGTGCAGCGCTGGGCTTACAACGAATTCGCGAACTCTGGGAAGTGGCCGGAGCAGAGCATGTTCGTGATTGACGAACGGGATGCAGCTAGCCGAAGTTCCATCAACCAAAAGGGCCACTATCAGACCGATCTGATGGGGCTGGTCGCGGAGGTAAAAGATTCGGCGCGCAATCCGGATAAGTGGGCCTACTACGTTTTCAACACCGACGGCAAAACCGCTGAGGCCATGCCTAAGGGCAACCCTTGCTGGTCATGCCACGACGCTCATGCCGCCGTCGAACACACATTTGTGCAGTTCTATCCCACGCTGAAAGTAGCGGCGAAGAAGTTCGGGACATACAACGAAGCGCGGGAGCAAGTGACGGAGGTGAAGTGAAAGACGGGGAATGCTATTGGCTGGACTGTCAAAGCTCATATCCTCGACGGCATCAAAACTTTCGAGAAGAAGGGGTTGCCGCCTCTGGACGACTTAAATGATGTCGGAGCGAGATACCTTGCAGATCACAAGGTACGCAGCCAGTGAGCGGGATGAACCGGAAGTAGACGCAGATTGTCGGCCGAAGAGGTCACATGGACTTCGGGCGCAGGGGCAATAACGAAACCGGCGATGGAAGTTTTTTGGATAACGGCGATCCGCAAGTAAAAGCCGCTTGTGAGGAACTGCCGTTGCCAAAGCGGCCTACACGGACGGCTGCGATGGGGAAGTCTGCGCGGATTGCAATCAAAGCCAAGAGGAGAATTCTCTTCATCGATGCGGGGGACGTTATCGCAGTGGAGGCCAAAGGAAAGTATGTCTTGTTATTGCATAGTTCAAGTTCGCACATGCTGCGAGAATCTATCTCGACCATGGAGGAAAAGCTCAATATGCACGGGTTTGTGCGAATTCATCGATCTGTGCTAGTGAACGCGGCATTGGTTGAGGAGATTCATCCATTGTCCACGGGCGAGTATGTGCTCCGCGTGCGGGGAGGAAGGGAGTTCACTGTCACTCGTACTTACAAGAAGAATCTGCAACAGCTGGCCCAGCTGTGGATCGGTATGGAGGATTTTCTTGCCGAGTAGGAATTCAGACGCCAAAACAGCAATGAACCCTGGAACAAAGGAGTTGGTGCGAAGCAGCAACGCTCACGTTCAGGAAGTTGTGAAAGCCGCAGAAGAAAATCTGCGATAACGTCCACGGGAGGCAAGATAATAGCCCGCCGACATTGGTCATTAGAATCAGCCGGTTCACTTCAGGCTTGGTTAGGGTGTAGTAGTCCCGGAGCCACCTTTAACATGATCGCCGTCGGTATCGAGAGCTTCCTGGTTTGAGGCATGACATGTTCGTGAGCGGGATGGGCTCCGATATGGCAATGATTTTCTCGGTGCCAACGCTAACTATCACCATCCTGTCCGCCATTGTGGAGCTGGTATTCGCGGCCTCTCTTTACGGTGCTAACATTCGCTTTACCACTCCCATGCTGTTTTGCCTCGGTTTCATCTCGCTCTTTATCAGCGGTGGAATCGGTGGATTTTTTCTGGCGCAGCCGGCCGTCGATTCCTATCTGCATGGACCAGCTTCGTGGACTTCACCATGGGCCTCTCCGCTATCTTTGCGACTTTTGCTGCCTTCTAATGGTTCCCGAAATTGTGGGCCGCATGATGAACAAGACGCTCGGCAAAGTGCCAGTTCGGCGCGTGCTTCTTCAGCGTCACGGGACTCCATCTAACTCACGTCGTCAGCGGCGTCATTGCGCTCCCTGATTATCACGCGGGGCTACAACGGGGACACTACGATACCAGCCACTCGAAACTGCGGGGTCTATATTGGCACTTTGTCGACCCGGTTTGGATGTTCATTTTTCCATTGATGTATTTGATGAACACCGTCCGCTGGCGGTTCGGGCCACGCAGACAGGACAGAAAGCTTCGGCCAAGAAATGGCTTGGCTTTACCATGGGCGGCGCGCAGATGATGAGAGGTTTCAGGCCGCCGGGAAACGATTTCATCAGTTGTCCGAAAATAAACAAAATGCCTGCGCCCACGGCAAATACCTTACCAGGCATAAGTCCCCCAGTTTTGAGTTGGCCTTGAAAACTGCCCTATACGGGTCTCGGGGCGGCCCCCACAGTCCGTGCCGCCCCGGCCACAACTTTGATTTCGCGTTCTCTTACTTTGCTTTGAAGGTGAAGCTGACGTTAGTCGGCTTACCTGCAGCAACTGTTACATTCTGCGTCTGAGTTCCGTAAGTTTCCTGCCATGCGGTCAGGGTGTAGGCTCCCGGAGCCAGGTTGTCGAGCTTAAAAGAACCGCTGTTGTCCGTAACCCCGTAGGGCCCCTTCACGACCACAATGTAGGCCTGCATCCAGGGATGGACGTTGCACTTTACTGGTACAGGTATTTCTTCGTTGGCCCAAGTCACATCCAGAGGCGGGCCTCCCGGCGTCTGCGACTTGTTCCACGAGGAATTTTTTGTTGGTTGCGGGTGAATGTTGTGCAAAGCCTGATCATTATTCACTATCTTCATGTGCTGACCCACATCGACGGCCACCACATGTGGGAGGTACTGACAACCTTTTTGTTCAAGCTGCGCCGGCTGCGAGGAAGGGGGCTCATTGCCGGTCAGGCCCTGGCTTACATAGACGACGACGTTCGCCAGCCCACCGTTCGCGCCTGCAACCACTGTCTCTGTGGTGATCGGCTTGTCCTTATGAGCCGCGGCGCAGCTCGGGTCCTTCGACATGTCAATCGGCCGCTGGTGTGGAGCTGTACCGTCAAGCTTAACGGTACCCGTGACCTGGCCTGCGGAAGCCGCACTCACGCTGTTGCTCGAATGCAACAATACAAATGCGAAAACTAGTAAGACCGAGGCTAGTACGGCGATTTTGAATCCAACTTTCATCGAATTTTCCTCCTTGTTGTTCAAGGTGTCTCTCCGAATGCAGCAAATTAACTCTTCACCGACGCAGGCGACGGCATGGAAGTGAGATCCAGCGGTCATGCAAATCTTGTAGAAGTTCTGGTTCGTGCTAATGCGCTTAAACCCTGGGCCCGCGGGTGAAATCCAACCACAAACAATGCCAACAGGAAAATCGCCCATGCGAACCTTTTTGGAAGCGATCACTTAAGACCGAAGGAGCTGAATTTCCAAGAGTGATCCATCCGTCACCACTTCCGTATTGGGCGGAACCCTAGCAATCGGTGGCGGGAATACTACTTCAAATGTGACAACAGCCCTGTGATGCTGATGACACATCATCGTAACTGTGATCACAAAGTCAGGGGGTGAAGTGAAGGTCGACGCTCAGCTTAGTTACTGCGGATAAGGTTCAGTGATTTGGCCCGGTATTCCCGCCGCCTGGTGTCGGCCAAATACCAAAGTCGCCGCACCCCACAGACTCGCTCGCAGGTGATCAATGGCACGCATCTCGGTTTACAGCTCACAGGCTAGCGGATTTCGGTTTGCCTCGGTATGGTTCCTCCTGCGCTAGCATTGGGAACAAACCAATGAAATAGCCGTACACCACATGCCCTATCAGAGAGGCGGCAGCGGCTCTCATCCCACCAGCGTGCGAACTAAATAAACCCGCGCCCATGACCGGCATTACGACTAATTGCGAGGTTAACCACAGCGCAACTCCGAAAGCCACTCCCTTCACAGCGGGCGAGCCTGGAAGGAAACGACAGAATAAGAACGCGAAAACTGCGGGAAAGACGATCACGCCGTTGAGGATGTGAACCAATATACCCATCCTCCAGTCGAGCATTTCCGCCAGCATGGCCACGATGTCCATTCTTACGCCGACTACTGGCGCAACCACATACATCGCCACTGTCATCGCGGGTGTCCCTATCAGAGCTCCTAAGAAAGCCATACTGAGGTTTGGTTTCATTTTCCGTTCCTCCCTGATTACATTCCGCGCCAGGATTTGCCAGGTCCTGTAAGGCTCTTCGCTGTGGACGGATGAATGCCTATCAACGGGGCCGATGCCATGTTCGAACATTACGAGCCTGCCTTTGACTTGAAGACAAATTGCACCGTCTTGGTTTCGTTGCTCCCCACCGTCACCTTCTGGCTGACCGTGCCCAGCTTTTCTTGCCAAGCCGAAATGGTGTAGGTCCCAGGGGGCAGTTTGCTCAAATCGAAGCTGCCGTCCTTGCCCGTCACTGCAAAATACGGATGTTTGAACACCGCCAGATAGCTGCGCATCCAGGGATGCACGTTGCACTTCAGCGGTATCCCAACCTCCTCGCGGGCGAAGGTGGCTTCCAGGGTGGAACCCGGAGTCTGGGCTTTGTTCCACTCCCGATTGTTGGCCGGCGAAGGATGAATATTGTGCATGCAGCTGTCACTGTTGAGCACCTGCAGCTTTTGATTAGCGCGCAAAGCCAGCACGTGCGGCTCATACACGCAGCCTTTCTGTTGCAGTGTTGCCGGTTCCGCCGGCACGTCGAAGGTGCGGTCGCCCAAACCATCGGCCACATATACAACGACGTTCTGCAAATCCCCGCTCTTGTCGGCCACGATCTCTTCATTCAAGGCTGCGGTGGAATGCTGCCGCGCACAGGCTACGTCGGACGACATGTTGATGCGCGTGGGCGCGGGTACCCTGCCCTCCACCTTAACGCTGCCTTTCACGGCAGCGGTATCGGTTCCGCTGTTCGTGGAGGGCGAGGGACTAGCGCCCAGCATTGCAACCGCAAACACAACTACGACCAGGAGATAGTTCCGCTTCATACCACACCAGCCTTTTCTGCACGCCGTAACCACCGCGTGCCACCTAGTTTCGAGCCCTACGGCCAAAACCTGCACCGAGGTCAACCACAGTTTGGCTTGGTCTCTCGGCTATCCCACATCACTTGACCCTGGAGAGCACTCGGCGGGCGGCTTCGGCAATAGCCTCGGCTGTGATCCCGAGTTTTTGGTACAACACTTGGTAAGGCGCAGAAGCGCCAAAACGATCCAGTCCGACGATGGCGCCATCCAGCCCGACATAACGCCCCCAAGCCAGCGTGGTGCCTGCTTCCACTGCCACCCGGGCGCGCAAGCCTGAAGGCAGCACGGTTTCGCGATATTCGTCGGACTGCTCATCGAACAATTCCCAGCACGGCATGGAGACAACGCGAGCCTTAACGTTCTGCGCCGCAAGTAGCTCTTGTGCCGCGAGTGCTAGGTGAACTTCTGACCCAGTTCCAATCAAAATGACTTCCGGCTGATCGGCATCTCGGAGAATGTAAGCGCCGCGCGCAACTCCTCGCGCCGGAGCGTGGCATGTGCGATTGATAACCGGCAAGGCCTGCCGAGTGAGGACAAGCGCACTCGGCGCATGGCGTCGACCGAGTACCGCGCGCCAAGCTTCTACTGTTTCCGTCGCGTCGGCGGGACGGAACACAGCCAGATGCGGAATCAAGCGCAAGCTTGCGATCTGCTCAATTGGCTGATGGGTCGGCCCATCTTCGCCCAGGCCAATGCTATCGTGGGTAAAGACGAAGATCACCGGCAGTTCCATGAGAGCCGCCAGCCGAATGGACGGGCGCATGTAATCGGAAAAAATGAGGAATGTGCCTGCGTATGGACGAACTCCACCGTGCAAAGCCAAACCATTGAGAATGCCGCCCATACCGTGCTCGCGCACGCCGAAGTGGAGATATCTGCCGGAGAAATCTTTCTGCGTCAGGTCGCGTTCGCCCTTCGGCAAGGTGTTATTGGAAGGCGTCAAATCAGCCGAGCCGCCGAGCAGCGCCGGAACCTTTGGGGCGACGGCATCCAACACCGCTCCGGAGGCAGCACGAGTAGCGATCGCTTTGTTTGTGGGAAAAGTCGGGAGGCTCGAGTCCCAACCTTTCGGCAAGTCGCCGCTGAGGACGCAGTCGAAGTCCGCCGCGAGTTCCGGGTAGGCTTGCCGGTAAGCAGCACAAAGCTCTTCCCATTCTTCTTGCTGAGCTGCGCCTACTGCGGCTGGCTCTCGCATGAACTCGCGTGCTTCGTCGGGAACGTCAAACGGCTTGTCGAGTGGCCAACCCAACTTCTCTTTCGTGAGCCGGACTTCATCGACTCCGAGCGGCTCGCCATGCGCCTTGTGGGTGTCTTGCCGGTTCGGGCTGCCGAAGCCGATGTGCGTTTTGCAAGCAATCAGTGAAGGACGCTCGACCTCTGCCCGGGCGGACACAATCGCTGTTTCGACGGCGGTCGTGTCGTGACCGTCAATTCGCTGCACGTGCCACCCGTAGGCAGCAAAGCGGCCCAGAACATCCTCGCTGAAGGAGAGCGAGGTCGGTCCGTCGATACTGATGCCGTTATCGTCATAGAGCACGATCAACTTGCCCAGACCTAGATGACCTGCCAACGAACATGATTCGTGGGAAATGCCTTCCATCAGGTCGCCGTCGCTCGCAATCACATAAGTGAAGTGGTTGACGATCTTGAATCCGGGCCGATTGAAGCGCGCGGCCAGCGAGCGTTCAGCGATGGCCATCCCAACCGCATTCGTGATGCCTTGGCCCAGCGGGCCAGTAGTGGTTTCAACGCCAGGAGTCAATCCATATTCAGGATGGCCGGGCGTCTGGCTGCCCCATTGACGAAAAGCTCGCAGTTGATCCAATGGCAGATCGTAGCCGCTGAGGTGCAATAAACTGTAAAGCAGCATGGAGCCGTGTCCAGCCGAGAGGATAAATCGATCGCGGTCAGGCCACAGTGGGTCGGCGGGATTGTGCTTGAGGAAGCGCGTCCACAACACCACCGCTGCGTCGGCCATGCCCATGGGCATTCCTGGGTGCCCGGAGTTGGCTTTTTGCACGGCGTCCATCGCCAGGCCTCGGATCGTGTCGGCGGTCAGCCGGCGCACGCGCGCCAGCTCTGTTTCGGCCAGAGACGACGTAGGGAACAGAAGTGTGGTCATAGTAGTTCCTCGTAGTTCCTCACTTTTCCGTGACAACCTCAACCGGTTCCTCTTGCGCCACCGACTCCAATCGGCTGAGCGCGGCGATGGGACGTGCGAAAGGGATGGGAGCGTCCTTGCTGTAGGCGCGCAGCAGGTGATAGGTGATCAGCAGTTGCGTGAGGGCCAGCGGATCGCTGTGTCGTACTTCAGTGCCGCAGACGTAATCACCGAATTGGTCGGCACGCAATGGGCGCAGATCGGGCAAATGTTTCCAGATCGCTTGTTCCAATCGAGCGGCCTGTTCGCGGCTCACGCCGCCCTCTACCTCAAGAAACTCTGCGGGACGTCCACAGTCGCGACCGAGGTCAAGGCGAATCCCGGGAGCCTGGCCGCTCTTATGATTCGTCAGGTAAGTGAGGTCCGGATGAGGAATGGTCGGGCGCAAGACCAGATGAACGTTCAAATGTGCATCGGCCTGATCCGATCCCACGCCGTTCCCCGGATGGAAGCGCACGACGATGTCGGCAAATTCGCGCTGTGGACGAATGAAGTCGCGTGAGTCCGACTCCCGCTTCTCCATTTCGGCCAACACCTGCTCGGGCGTATACCCTCGCTTCGCCGTATCGCGCTTGATCTTCCAAAGCCGTCTCAGATTCTCCGGTGGATCAAGAAATACTTTGACATCGTAGAACTGCCGCATCACTTCCGTATGAAAGCCCAGCAGTCCTTCCACGATGACAAACTCGCTCGGTACTAAGTACTCCGGCCGCACAAGCGAGCCTGTGCTGTGGTCGTACACTGGCTTGAGCATCGGTTGCCCGTAGTGGGCGCGTTCCAGATGCAGCTCCAGAATGTCGAGGTAATTGCAGTTGGGATGCAAGGGAGTGATTTTTCGGCACGCCCGCTCGGTGCGGTCGTACTTGTGATAATCATCGGCACAGATGTGCGTCACCCTGGACTCGCCGAGCAATTCCACCAGTCCGCGAGTGATCGTCGTCTTGCCGGCAGCACTGTCCCCCACAATGCCCAGCACAATTGGTCTTCGTTTCGTCATCACCCCTCCTCACGCCGGATACTTGGCGCACCGTCATCACTAATTTCGGGTTCTGCGTCCGAGCCTCCCTGAAACACCCGGCTTTGACGAATGTCAATCGCAGCGATGCGAAGCAGTTCTTCCTTGGGAATGCAGCCGCCTTCGCCAACCAGGCGGCTGGCCTGGCGTAGTTTGATGCGGTCAATGGCGTTACGCACACTGCGCGCATTGGCAAACTGAGGCTGCTTTGCCCGCAACGCGAGATACTCAACGAATGCCTGGCGTGCTTCAGAGTCGAAGGCATAGTTCTGTTGGCGCAGCATCAATTCGGCAATGGTCACCAACTCCTGGAGCGTGTAATCAGGAAAACTGATGTGGTGCGCCACACGCGAACGAAAGCCGGGATTGTGTTGAAAGAAAGTTGCCATCCGATCTTGATAGCCAGCCAAGACGACGACTAAATCCTCTCGCTGGTTTTCCATCACCTGCAGCAACATCTCAATCGCTTCCTGGCCGTAGTCGCGTTCATTTTCGGGGCGATAGAGGTAGTACGCTTCGTCGATGAAGAGCACGCCACCCATCGCCTTCTTGAGCGTCTCCTTAGTTTTCGGAGCGGTGTGTCCCACATACTGGCCCACCAGGTCGTCGCGTGTGGCCACCACCAAATGGCCGCGGCGCAGGTAACCCAGGTGATGCAGTATCTTCGCCATGCGCATGGCGACTGTCGTCTTGCCGGTGCCGGGATGTCCGGTGAAGGACATATGCAAGGTGGGGCGTTCGCTCGCCACTCCAACCTTCTCACGTAAATTCGCCACCAGCAGCAATGAGGCCAGCCGCCGGACATAGGCCTTCACGGGTTTGAGGCCCACCAGCTCACGATCGAGTTCATCCAGGATTTCCTCGAGATTGGAATCCCGGTGAGCAGCGCCTATATCCACAAGGTTTTCGCCAGTGTCCTGGGCTGCACCTGTTTCAACGGTGGGATCTGTATCTAGTTTTTGCATGGCATTCTCGCGCTGCGCTGTTTCTGCAATAAAGTGATGCTTACCGTCTGTGTTAAACCGCAACCTTGGCTTTGGAGCGAATCGTATACTGGATGCGGCGATCGGCTCCCTCCGTGCGGTCTAGAGAAAATCCAGGTTCCTCCTCGGGCCGGTGCACGATGAAACTCAACATCGTCGTCTGCCTGCCCTTGGTGCGGTCATAACCGTTCACCTTGATGTAATTTTCCGGGAAGGCCTTGCGGCACTCCTCAATCTGAAACATTGCGCCGTCCAGATCGCTCGCATCAAACATTGGCAATCCCCACATTTCCCAGTAAGCATTGCGGGGATGAGGATCGTCGGTGTGCTCGATGGAAAAGGCCCAGCCGTTATCGAGGCAATAGCGCACTTGCCGTCGAACCTCCTCCTCCGTGAAGTCAGGTAGATAAGAAAAAGTTCCTTGCGTGATTCGCATTGTTCGTCTCCGTTTCACAGGTGCTTCGCAATTCTTGCAGCGTTACCTTCAGTGCCTGGACCAACTGGCTCTCGCGCTCAAACGGTGAGCGTGGCGACCGCATCCGGCACATCGGTCGATTCGTAGTTGAAGCTGACGTCCTTCCATATCTCGAGAGCCTTGCGCAACTCTGGCGACCAACGCGCAGCCTTCGCCAGAATCTCCGGCCCTTCGTTGAGAAAGTCACGCCCTTCGTTGCGAGCCTGGATCATCACTTCCGTGGCCACGCGATTCGCGGTCGCACCTTGCGCGATTCCATCCGGATGACCGATAGTTCCGCCTCCGAACTGAAGCACGACATCTTCGCCCAGCAGGTGTAGCAATTGGTGCATCTGACCGGCATGGATACCGCCTGAGGCCACCGGCATTACCGCTGGCATCGATGCCCAGTCCTGATCGAAATACAGCCCCTGGGAGGGATCAGCCAGTAGCGTGTTCGCACGCAGAGTGTTGTAGTAGCCGCGAATGGCGTTGGGATCGCCCTCTAGCTTCCCGACTGCAGTGCCGGCGTGAATATGATCCACGCCCGCCAGCCGCATCCATTTGGAGATAACGCGGAAGTTCACGCCGTGTGTCTTCTGTCGCGTGTAGGTGCCGTGACCGGCGCGGTGCAGGTGCAGAATTACGCCATTCTTCCGCGCCCACCTCGACATCGATTGAATGGCGGTGTAGCCGATCGTCAGATCGATCATCACAATCACGCTGCCCAGTTCCTTGGCGAAGTCAGCGCGTTCGTACATCTCTTCCATGGTTCCGGCAGTAACGTTCAGATAATGCCCTTTGATCTCTCCAGTAGCGGCCATGGCGCGGTTCACCGCTTCCATGCAGAACAGAAAGCGATCGCGCCAGCGCATGAAGGGCTGGCTGTTGATGTTCTCGTCGTCTTTGGTGAAGTCGAGTCCGCCGCGCAAGGCCTCGTAGACCACGCGACCGTAATTTTTGGCCGAAAGGCCGAGCTTTGGTTTCACGGTGGCGCCCAGCAGCGGGCGCCCGAATTTGTTCAGGTACTCTCGCTCCATCACGATGCCGTGCGGGGGACCTTGAAAAGTTTTGATGTAGTGCGGCGGGATGCGCATGTCTTCCAGGCGCAGTGACTTCAAGGCTTTGAAGCCGAACACATTGCCAATAATCGAGGAGGTTAAGTTCGCGATTGACCCCTCCTCAAAGAGGTCGAGATCGTAGGCGATGTAAGCGATGTACTGATCGGTGCCGGGGACGGGATCCACGCGATAACATTTCGCTTGATAATGTTCGTACGGCGTCAGGCGATCGGTCCACACCACCGTCCATGTGGCAGTGGAGGACTCGCCCGCTACTGCTGCCGAAGCTTCGATGGGTTCGACGCCCGGTTGCGGCACCAGGCGGAAAGCGCAGAGAATATCCGTTGCCTTCGGTTCGTAATCGGCGTCGTAGTAGCCCATTTCCGCGTAGGGCGTGATGCCAGCCGCCCAACGGCTCTTCGTCTTAGCCGGGTTGTTGTTACTAGACATTTGTGTCTCCTTCGAAAACAATCGAATCTTTTCCGTGGATAACGGTGTTTGCTGGCGCCGAGATTGAAACAACGGGCCACGCGGTGATCGTGACCAGCGGGCACAAGGGAATGAGGACTTTACCTTTGAGATCGTGTTTGCGTCCCAAGAAGAGACCACGTAACAGGAACCGGCGAGAAATGCTCCGCATGGAGCACCACCTGACCTGGAAAGCTATGCGTCAAAGATCGGCTCTGCCTTCCGTAAGTCCCAAATACTTGCCGGAACTATCTCTCTCGTTGACACAAAGGTCCGTGCGCAGCGTCACGCGATTAAGTGACTCAGCGCACATCGGAACCTCCCCGTTCCACAGTGCTTCTGTAGCTGCCAAGTTCTCTAACTGGGCTGGGACACCGGGCTAGTTGGCCCGGCCCCATCCTTACCTCACTACTCTCGGGTACGACTCGGTTCTGAGGTCCCTGCATGTCTTCATGCCAAATTTCTGTCAGATTGCGAATTATCTAAAGGCAATCAGATTGCCAACGTTCTCAATAACTAAGAAAACGAGCGTAGCCTTTTGGGTCTCTAGAGGTTAGCGCCGAAGAGAACGAAACGCAGTTAAGTGCACTCCCAGAACGAGGCGGACAACAATGTCACATGAACTGAAATGGGGTCAGACTGAAAGCTGCCAAAACAATAGTGGACAAGGAGATAGACGCGATTACGAGTGTGGGATGTTAATGTCACACATGTGGGTTGCAAATGTCCTCACCGGACAATTCTTGCAGCTTGCGTGCGGAGCTTGTATTTCGCCATCAACCGATGGAAAGTGCGTCGCGGGATCTTCGCCAGCGTGGCAGCTCGGGAGACGTTTCCTTTCGCCTCCAAAAGATAACTCGACAACGCCTGCCGTTCGAATTGATCGATTGCTTGGGACTTACTTCGCTTAAAACCCAACTGCGGCTTGAATGTGATCACGTCCTGCACGTGCAGCGGAAGGTGCTCAGCCTCGATCACCGATGAGGATGCCAGGACAACCGCCCGTTCAATGATGTTTTCCAACTCTCGGAGATTGCCCGGCCAGGAATAGTTTCTGAGCAACATCAGGGCTTGGGGAGAAACGGAGTCCACCTTTTTATTAACCTTGGCTCGAGCCCGCTGCAAGAAGAATTCCGCCAGAAACGCGATGTCTTCAATGCGCTCGCGAAGCGGAGGCAGCGTGATGGTGAAGGTATTGATCCTATAAAACAAATCTTCGCGGAATGCGCCTTCGCGAATGACTCTTTCCAGATCCCGATTCGTAGCCCCGATGATCCTGACTGACACCTTCTTGGTTCGCATATCGCCGACGGCGCGAATCTCGCCCGTCTGCAGAGTTCGTAAGAGCTTGGCCTGAATCTCCAGCGACATGTCGCCCACTTCATCAAGGAACATCGTTCCGCCATCGGCTTTCTCGAACAGCCCTTTTCTGTCGGCATAGGCGCCGGTAAAGGCCCCGCGCTTGTAGCCGAATAGTTCACTTTCTAGGAGAGTCGGGGATAGCGCGGTACAGTTGAGCGTTACCAAAGGTTGATTGCTCAGCGCGCTCTGACGGTGAATCGCCCGCGCTACAAGTTCTTTGCCGGTTCCGCTCTCGCCGCGAATCAGCACAGTAGTTGGGGTCGGGGCCACTTTGGCAATCAGTTCGGAGATCTCCCGCATCTTGGGATTGTTGCCGATGATGAATTCGCTTTCCCCACGGGCCTTCATTTCCCTGAGGGCGAGCTGGTATTTATCTTCGAGAGCTTCGGTTTTGTTCCTGGCCTCGACGAATTCCCAGATGAAGCGGACGGCGTTTCCGCTAACGACTTCCATTCCGTCGGGCTTTAGTTCGTAGATCTCCCGGCCAACATCGGGATCGCCGGTCACATCGATAATGAGGTCGCCCGCTCCGGGCTTGAGCAGTTCTCGATAATTCGTAGCCACCAGTAAACCCAGTTCACGAGCTAGCAAAAGGCCTGCGGCTTTCTCATTCTTGTCGGCCACGCCAACGATTTCGACGGTGGGGTCGTTGCAGAATAGTTCCACCAGCGCCTTTCCACCTGCGCCTGCTCCGATGAGGATAACGCGTGTCATAGCTGTAGCCGAGATTCTACCGCACGCGCATTGCCAGATGAGATGCGATGCGCTCGTTCGCAGTACGATCACACTCATTCGTGAGCGCCGTCGCTGCATTCACGCCAGGACTGCCGCAGCGTAAGCAACCGAATCACCAGGCTTGCCAGCAGGAATATCCAGATCGCCGCCATTCAAAGATTGCAAAAGGAAGCTCGCGTGCATACAGATTACGTCGTCAGTTTGGTCCAGCAACTGACGAGGCATCAGACCTGAAAGTTTAGAGCGCAATCAGAGTTTAAAATCGCAGCAATGTAAGTGAGGAGTCTATGACCACCGAAATTCTTGAAACCGCGAAAGCTAGCAATGCCCTAAGGAACCTCTGAGCAACCATGATCATTAGGCGGCCTGGAATTCCAGACCTGCGCGGGTCACGAATTTCCCAGTATGGCTTGCGACCTTACGGGAACTCGCTTTTCACGCGGGGTTCAGAGACACTACGCCCTCGCCACTGCCAGCCGTCTGCGGTGCAGATACAGGTTCACCAACGCGAAGCTGGCGCACAGCCGATGATGATTCTTCTGAATCCCTCGGTATCTCACCTTTTCGAAACCGAAGATGCGCTTGAGAATCCGGAACGGATGTTCCACCTTCGCTCGCACTCTGGCCTTCACCCGGTTCTTGGCCTTCTGTAACTCGTCCACAAAGTTCTTGTACTGCACTCTCCGGCTGGTCATATCTTGCGCTCGCGGAGCCGCCTGCCGGATGGCTTCTCCCTGTCCCTGATATCCACCATCGCCCCACACCTTGCGCTCCTCGCCGTGTAGCAGATCCGGCAGCATGTGCTTGTCCGCCACCGAAGCCGCCGACGTGCACACCGAATGCACATGGCCTTGCTTGGAGTCCACCCCGATGTGTGCTTTCAGCCCGAAGTACCACTGCTTTCCCTTCCGCGTCTGATGCATCTCCGGGTCGCGCTCCCCACTCCGGTTCTTGGTCGACGAGGGCGCATGAATAATGGTCGCATCCACAATCGTCCCCGTGGTGATGCGGATGCCCCGGCTCTCCAAATATCGGTTCACCGCGTTCAGCATCGCGCCGCCCAGCTCGTGTTTCTCCAGCAGGTGACGGAACCCGAGGATGGTGCTCTCGTCCGGCACTGGTGCCCGCCCCAGATCGATTCCTACAAAGTGCCGCAGCACCGGCGATTCATACAGCGCATCCTCCGCCCCCGGATCGCTCAGGTTGAACCACTGCTGCAAAAAATACACCCGCAACATGATGCTCAAGCCTACCGGAGGCCGACCGTTCTCTCCCTTAGGATAGTGTGGTTCCACCAACCCCTGTAACTCGGCCCACGGCACCACCTGCTCCATCTCCTCGAGAAACCGCTCCCGCTTCGTTTTCCGTCCGTACTTCTCGAACCCCGTCTGCGCCGCCAGAGTTTGTTGTCGCACTCGCCTTTTCACCTCGACTTACACCGTATACGCTCAGCCTGTGGATCGGAGAGTTCTTCAGAGGTTCCCTAAAGGATCTACTTAATTACGGTCAATCGGTTTGGCTGGATTACATCCGCCGCGATCTCTTCACCAGCGATGAGCTGAAGCGCCTGATCGAAGAAGACGGCCTGCGCGGCATGACTTCTAACTCTGCCGCGCGCCAGTCTAATCGAAGATATTGATTCCGCCGATGAAACGATGGAGACGGTGGCGAAGCTCGGAATTTCCATGAAAGAAGCGACCGATAAGCTGACGGACGACGGTGTCCGCCTCTTCGCCGACGCTTTCGATAAGCTCCTTGCTGCCCGCGGGAGGTTATCCTGGTAGTCGAAAAACACGACCACCTGCCAGATTTCGCTTCGACGAGAAGCTTGGGGCGACGCTCGGCACCTAACAAATGATCGGTGGCTTCCGACACAAAGGGCTCGAAGAGATTTACCGTGCCGGCAAGACACGCCGGATCGGTGCGGATCATATCAGGAAGTGCGTGCGCATCCTGCAATTGCGGGAAGTAGCGGGGAAACCGGACGACATCAACATCGCCGGCCTTCGTTTCCACCAACTGCAGGGCAAGCCGAAACGCTGGTCGGTGCGCATGCCTGGGAATTACCGGATCACTTTCGGCTGGTTAGGCGAAAACGCCTTGGAGGTCGATTTTGAAGACTACCATTAGGGGGGAAGTATGGCGAGAAAGAACGGACTGCCGTTCGTCCATCCGGGCGAGATTGTCAAGGAAGATATCCTGCCGTCTGTCGGCCTGTCCGTGACGGCCGCGGCCAAAGCTCTTGGCGTGTCCCGCCAGATGCTTCACGACATTCTGGCTGGGCGCAAACTCCTGTCTGTCGTCATGTGCCTGAAGGTCGCCCGCCTGTTTGGCGGCTCGCCGGAAGTGTGGATGCGGTTGCAGGCCGCCTACGACCTCAAAAAGTCTGAGCGAAACAAGAAGGTTATGCAATACGTTGCGCGAATCGTGCCTGTCAAGCCGGTCGAAGACGTTCGAGAATCGCAGGTTGAGTAGGCTTCCTGCTTTTTAAGAGGTAATGCCGCATCTTTTAATAGCATAATGCTTATTAGAGAAACCCTTCATAAGGCGAGTGGTCACTGAAAACAAGTCGAGGCTGGGGAACGTCACAACGACGGTCATTAGAGAGCCAGTGCGGGCATTCATCCCGCCACGGCTGCCTCCCAATCCCTGTGGAGTTAGCGGGCCTATACCAACATCTTGACCGTGCTAACCAAGCGCCGATCGACTAGATGGCTTGACCACTTTGCTCCCGGACACCAAGTTCTTCCTTTACCTATATCTCCGGAAAGAAGCGCTCTTGTCGTCCCAGATCGAGGGGACGCAATCTTCGTTTTCGGACCGATTGCTATTTGAAAATGATGCAGAACTCAAGTTCCAATTGACGACGTCGAGGGAGTCCCAAATTGCGTCGCCGCGATGCAACATGGACTTCGTCGGATCGCGAGCGGCTTCCATCTTTCTCCGACTCATGAGCGAAATTCACGCCATATGCTGGCGTGCCTGCTTTGGGAGAGCCAGTTTTATGAGGACAGAGTCGAGATCGCCGGCCGCATTGCAGAACTCGTTCCCAAGGTCGCGGCCAAGAGGGTGGCGGCGCTGGCGGTCGAAGGACGAGCGGATGAAGCTGCGTCATGCACCGTTTCTGCTTGTGCGTGAGATGGCTCGCCACAAGACGCATCGCGCTCTGGTGTCGGACACGCTTGGCCAAATCATCCAGCGTGCCGGCGAACTCGCGGAGTTCGTCGCCATTTACTGGAAGGACGGGCGTGTGCCGCTTTCCGGTCAGGTGAAGAAGGGGCTGGCGGAAGCGTTCCCGAAGTTTGATGAGTATCAGCTCGCCAAGTACGACCGCGGTGGGCCGATCAAGCTGCGGGACGTGCTCTTCCTCTGCCAAGCCAAGCCGCGCGATCAGCCGCAGGCCGACGTTTGGAAGAAGCCCAACTTTTCAGAGAGGAACTTTCGCAAGCTCAATTCATGAAGTATAGATATTCGGGGAGGGCCGCGTTTGTTTTGATAATCGGGTGAGTGTAGGGGCAGCGCGGTTTCCTGTCATCTCGCGAATGTGCAATGCACCAATGCACCGGACCTACCCCGCCATGTAAATAATGAGTGTAAGGGGATCTTGGCTCTAACCAGCCTTCTTCACTTTATGTGACAACGAAACAGACGGGCTCGCTATGGCTTCGCATGGCTTGCAATCGAAAATCCCCGCGACCTCTCCACAAAGCTCTTTCTTGAGTGAGTTTGGACGCATTCGCCCGTTCAGCTCTTCCAACCGCCTCCTCATATCAATCCCGCAGGTTTCACGGGCCCTACAATAATCACAGTCCGGCTGGTGGAGTTTCAAAAAGGACAGCGCGTAACATCTTAACTTCACAACGCACCTCGAAGATTGAATTCGATCGAGAGGTGTTACATTCAAACCGGTGTGAAAAGCATCTTTGGAGCGCCGGGAATTATGCCACATGACAAGGGTGCCGTTTCAAGAAGTTTTGCATCACAGTAGTGGGCTAATCCTTTGGAAGTAGCCCAGCACGCAACCTGGATGTCGCTGCGCGCAGGCGTAACGAACAAAGTTGCGAGTGATAAATCATCGTTCTGCGCATCAAGTTGCTTCGCGAACGGAACGCCGTTTGGTAGTTTGCCTTTCTCCGCTTCGATCGCAATGGGTAACCGATTTACCGCGCCTTTTGGGCCTGCTCCGCCCTGGCGCACTTCGATCAACAGTCGATAAGGATTCGACTCCCGCTTCACTGAGAAATCTGAGTAGGTCTTCGTCTCCAGCACAATACGCGTCATCCCAGTCACGGTCTGAGCGACGCGAATGCGTTTGAGAAGTGCATCGCCCACCGGGATTGTTTTGAAGGCAAGGCTGGGTGATAGCTGCGTATCGCGTAGATCGAAATAGATGCGATGAGGATTAGCCAGGCGGTGCGCTTCATACTGTACCTGACCTCCAAGGTCAAGAACCACAGTAGTCGAATCCGCCGAGGACCAATGTTGGATTCCTGCGACCATGGGAAACGGCGATAATTCCTGTCGCTTGGCGGACGAATCTGACGCGTGGCTCTCGCTGGATGTCGCACTCGCATGAATGGACGAGTTCGCTGTCGCAGGGGCGAATGGAGCAGCCAGCGTGTCCTTTGCCCCATTGCCCGACGATCTTCGCGCCATGTTTTCCGTCCGCAGCGCCTTATTAGCAAACTGCGGCGACTTCAGCCTCCAGAAGGCTCTTCCCCACAACGCTGAAGCAATCACAATGCACAGCACCAGAACCGGCATGCCGAATCGGCTCGCAACACTCTCTCGTTGCTCAGCTATCTGAAGACGAGCGACGGGCATACCGTCGAGCTCGCGCGGAAGTGCTTCCAACTTCGGTGCCTCGACCGGCGGCGTTTCTGCAAAGCGAGGCTCTTCCTCGGGCGTGATCGCAGCAAGCACCAGATCAGCAAGAATGCTTAAGTTGCGGACATCGCTACCGTCGAATCCGGAGGGGTGGGCCGAAAACGCTTGCAGCAACCCAATTCCGTGCTTCCGGTCGCACAGCGGCACCGCGACCATGGAACGTACGCCCAAGCGCCGGCACACCTCCAGGTTCACTCGTGCATCGGTCTCGGTGTCGTCGCAGCTCAAGATCTGAGTCCTCCGCAAGCACGCTCCCGCGAAAGCCGAATCGCGGTCGATGCACGCGCCCAAGTCGGGTCGCACCGCACCCGCCGCTGTCCGTAACGCAATTTGGTTGTTTTCCGGCAAGGCGATCGCCATGCCGTCCGCACCGGTGATCGCCACTGCCCTGTCTACGATGAGTTGAAGCATCTCATCCAGTGTGAACCTTGCTTCCTCTTCAAGATTCGCTTTGACACCGGCTACATCTTTCTCGCTACGACGACCTTTCAGAGTTTTTCTTCGGCGCACTTGCTCGTGCATCGCCCAAAAAGCCAGCAACGATTGCAACGTGTCGTATTGTGACGGTTCTTGTTGGGGATCCGCAGGATGATCGGCGGACGGTCTGGCACCCGTTTGCCCCGGCGAGCCGAAAGGTACGATCGCCCAGGCGGACCGAGGCTTTCGTTCCATGCGCGGGTTGGTGGCTGTTGCCATTCAAGCCAAACAAAATTCGAATACTCTAGTATGAATCCCGAGTAGAACGATAGTCAATTAGTCGCTTAGACTACTCCATCTGGCGAATTGCGCCCGCGTTGGCGCCGGGACGCGGCTAATATTACGGGACACCAGAGTCCGTCCCGCAGCTGCAGATGCCTTGCCCACTCCCGAGAGTGGAGGCAAAGGAACACTGGCTCTGCAATGCGGCAAGTTCGGCGTCGCCAAGCGGACCTGGCAGAAATGTAGTTTCCGTGACTGCGAAGGAAGACGCACTTTGCTGTTGAATGTGGGTTGACCATGCCACCAACAAAGCTTTCGGCGCAATCGCGGTTGGGTCGCATGATGAATTGCTAGGCACATAGGCAGGAACAATTTTGACTACGCCAGTTGTTGATTTAACTGCGGTCAGCGGATTGCCGGTCAAGTCCGTATTCACAGAAAGCGTTCGCAACCCATTAGGCGACACCACACAACCGCAGCATTCGGAAAGTTGTTGGTCTTGATCGAAAACGTAGATCTCGGCGCAAAGACTGGTACCAGTGATGCCAGGGTTGCTAAGCCGGACTGTCGCATCAGCAAATCCTGACCTGTTTGCATTTGAGAAGTAAGAAGTAGCCAACACCGGCTTGACAGCTGCAGTGGCGTAGCCCACGACCGAACCGAAGGAGGCGGAGATTGTAGCGCTACCAACCCGCCAGGCAAACAGCACTCCATTACTCACACTGGCAATACCAGGATCGGAGGAACTCCAAGAGACATTCTGGGTGATGTCCTGGATGCTGCCATCGGTGAACTTTGCCAGAGCAGTTAACGGTTCGCTACCTCTCAAAACAAGCACTGGACTTGCGGGAACCACAGTAAGGGACACAATGGCCGAGACTTTCATTTGAGTTATGCCGCTGATGCTCCCCGACGTGGCGCTTACCGTTACCGATCCGAGCGCATTCGGCGTTGCCATGCCCTGGTTGCTCACACTGAGAATCGTGGGATCGGAAGAGTTCCATTGAACCGAACTCGTTAGGTCGCGGATGCTGCCATCGTTGTACATTCCGGTTGCGGCGAGTTGCTGGTTCTCTCCCGGTGCAATCGTTGCTCCACTGGGTGTAATCGAAATCGAGGTGAGCGTCGGAGTTACGACACTAACTATGTCGGTGGCAGCTAGTGTGCCCGAACTAGCGGTGATCGTCGACACGCCAGGCGCTTGGCCTATTGCCAGGCCGCTGTTGGTGATGGCGACAATCCCGCTGGGGCTCACACTCCATGCGACTGAGGCCGATATATCCTGCGTACTTCCATCGCTATAATTGCCCACCGCTTTCAGTTGGGCCGAGTGCTCCGGCGTCAATGTGAGGTTCTGCGGTGACAGTGCTATCGACGTCAACGTGGGCGGCGCGACCGTAAGTGTGTCGCTACCGTTAATCGATCCATCCATGGCGATGACAGTGGCTGCCCCTGGCGCTTTTGCGGTTGCCAGACCTGTGCTGCCGATGATAATGATTCCCGGCTGAGTGCTCGACCACGTAACCGCGCTAGAAAGATCCTGAGTAGTTCCATCGCTGAACGTCCCGCTTGCACTCAGTTGAACCGAGTGGTTGATTGTTAAGGTTTGATTTTGCGGCGACACCGCTATCGAGAGCAACGCTGGTGGCGCGACCGTGACGGAGTTGGTGCCGGTGATCGATCCGTCGCTGGCGGTGACCGTAGCTGACCCTGGCGACTTCGCGGTCACCAGACCTGTGCTGCTAGTACTGATGATGTTCGGCGGAGTGCTTGACCACGTAACCGCGCTGGAAAGATTCTGAGTCGTGCCATCGCTGAACGTCCCGCTTGCACTCAGTTGAACCGAGTGGTTGATTGTTAAGGTTGGATTTTGCGGCGCCACCGCTATTGAGAGCAACGTTGGTAACGCAACCGTAAGCGCGTCGCTACCGCTAATCGATCCGTAGCTAGCGGTGACCGTAGCTGCCCCTGGAGACCTAGCCGTTGAGAGCCCTGTGGCACTGACCGTCAGGACGCTAGTCGCAGTGCTCGACCATGTAACCGCATTCGAAAGATCTTGAGTAGTGCCATCGGTGAATGTTCCGGTCGCACTCAGTTGAACGGAATGGTTCGGGGTCAAAGCAGGACTTTGCGGAGTCACTGCAATCGAAACCAATGCGGGGGGAGCGACCGTAAGTGTGGAAGAACCGCTCACTGATTTATACAGGGCGGAGATCGAGGTCGCACCGGTCGCTTTGCTGATTGCTACTCCGGCAGCGTTGATGGACGCCACATTGGGTTGCGCCGATTTCCAAGTGGCAACACCCGTCACCTCGATCTTGCTGCCATCACTGAACAGAGCCGTCGCGCTTAATTGCAGGTTATTGCCGAGAACAATCGACGGAGCTTGAGGGCTGATCGCAATTGATGTCACCTGTTTAACCGGGGACGGGCCTTGATTCTGACCCATCTGGCTTGCGCCACAGCCGGTTAAATTCGCGGAGAGTGCTAAAGCCCAAGCCAAGATGAGGCACACCCGGAGTCGACGGCGGCACACAATCAGGTTCATTGAGGTTACTCCCAAAACGTACTCGGAAAAGGGGGAGTCCGAGACATTTGCTTCGCGCCACATCGGCTTACGTCTCGGCGTAGCCTGCTTAAACTGCATCTTTTAAGGCTGTTCTTTCAATCTCCGCAGGGTCTAGTCCTAGTGGTGTAGTCATAGCGAAGTAGTCCCCTGAGTTAGCCCAATAAGGCTACTTATGAGCAAGCACGTACCGAAAAGCCTTCGTGCATTGAATCTTCACAGCAAGAATTGGAGACCGGTGAGGTAGCTATCGGCTTGCAGGCTTTGTTTTCGCGTCCAGCGCACCTGCATTAAGGTGGGAATGCTGACGGGGATTTCGGAAACGCTAATCTCACAACGTACCAGACAAGATCGCACCATGGGCTGGGGACTAACCAGGCAGATGCCACCTTTGCTGACGTTATGGACTCGCCCAGCGATCGCCTTCTCCTCGTCAACCGCTGACCCAAACGGATGAACTTCACGGCCTTGCAGCTCGAGCAGGTGTGGGAAGCGAGGATATTGCCGACGCTCGCGCTCTGTGATTCGTTTCACGAGCAGGGATGATTACGCGACAGCTGACTCGCGTAAACTGCTCAAATGGACTAGCCCATGAAGCGTAAGTTATTTCGCCAAAGTGGATCGCATCAACCTCCCGGGCCAATAACCTTTCCCAGAATGCCCGAACGAGTAGACACTCCCATCTTCACCATGACGATGCGTAGAAAAGCTTTGACAGTGTTAGGACTGATTTTCATCCTGGTGGCAATCTCTTTGCTAGTGAGTCCCTGAATAAGAAGCTCTACAGTTTCCTTTTCACGTTGGGTCAACTCAAAATCCTGCCCGATTTGCGCCAACGCCACAGTACCCGAGGAGCATCGGTCCAACAAGAGCGCGGCAACCAAAGGCACGCCTTTGCCGTTGCTCTCGACCGGGAAACTTCTACAAAAATACTTCCGCCTACCGGATTTAAACTCCCTTACGAATTCGAGCCCACTGGAGGATTGGCGACTCACGAGACCGGCGCGGATTTTGTCGGCGATAAAAACATCTATTCGTTTGATGCGCTCGGGCAGATTCGGATAGGTAAGGATTCGAATGGCTTCGTGATTCGAAGCAACCGGTCCTAGCGATTTGTCCAGCAGCAAGAACCCAGATTGCGAACTCGCGGAAAACACTGCACTCTCCTCAGGAACGTCCAAATTCACTGCTTGGGCAAGGGTGTCCTCTTCCAAGTGTGAAAACGAACTTGAATTGGAGCTCGCGGGGCCAGGGGAGGAACAACGGGCACCGCCTGGAACTTTCCAACTACACTAATATCTGGGATCCCAACTGCTCTGGAAACTTCGAAATGATCGGCTCTAAGAAGCTCTTCCGCGCAGGAGCCCAAACGAGAAGCGGGGAAACTATGCTTCCGAAAAACCGTCACTTTTCTGGCAATTCCAACACTGAGGCCCAAGCAACGCGCACAAGTGTGCGACCGAGCCACAGGAAAGTCAAGTCCAATCTGGTCGCCAGTCAGACGAGGCTATTTGGAGTAGGCCAAAAGTAGTAGTCCTCTAGTCAAAATGGTTAGCCTACCAGTGGCATTGCCAGTTCGCAGCCTTAGTGATTAAATCCAACGGTTTGGACGGAACAACGAGTGTGAGGACGCAAGTCAATTCGTCGCACCCGGCATGCATGCCTACGTGGCGCTTGCTTATGTGGCTCGGGCATTGCCTTGTTGTCGTGGCGGTTTCGCTTCTCACATTTTGCGTTCCGGTGCACGCCGAGGACTCCAAGCCGACCGACCGTACCCAAACACCTGCGGCCAAGCAGAAAGTATTAACGGCGAAGGATGGGAAGGGCACAACGGCGAATAGTCCCGATGCAGCGTGCAAAATAAGGTCAGATGATCCTGCGGTGAGGACCAATACTGGCGAGGGTGCTTTGCCGGCGGAAAGAAACGACCAAGAGCGAATGAGTAGGGCTAGCGATAAGCCCTCGTCCGGCGAAAACCTGATTCTACAAACTCCCCGGGAAGACTGGACGAAAGATCAAACTCCTTTGAGTACTGAGACAACCTTGGGAGATGAGTCGCGAAGAGACAAATCTGACGGTTCCAAGACTGGATCTGAACTGAAGTGTACGCCGCACGAAGCGGCACCTAAAACCGAACTCGCCACGCCCAACTAAATTTATGTGTCTAAGGACAGCCCGCAAAACCGTTCTACCGAAACGAGGCTTCTGTAGCCCGTTTGCGTCGTTAATGCTATTGGCCTGTTCGAGTCTTATGTACGCACAAAATTCGCAGTCGAGCGCATGCAACATGGATTCAGATGGATTTTGCACCGCCGGAACCGTACAGACCGCACCTCTTCTAAGTCCCGCATCTCCGAAGTCGCCATCTGGCTCGACTCCCTCGGCACAGAGCAAACTCCATGTCGAGTTTGCCAGTGACTTGCTGCGCATTGACGCAGAGAATGCTACGCTGCGAGACACGCTGAAAGCAGTAAGCGCTCGCACCGGAGCCGAGATCCAATTCCCCGCCGGGGCCCTGGAGGAACGCATTTTCGCCCACCTGGGGCCGGCTTCGCCGCGCGATGTAGTGAGTCGGCTTTTGAATGGGGTACCGTTCAATTACGTGATACTTTCCTCCGCGGCTGAGCCAAGTGGCATAACGCGGCTGATACTGAGCAGGGCTAACGTCGATCGAGAGAGTGCCACCTCCGCACCTTCCCTACCTGTAAACGAGTCGGCCGCGACTCAGCTTTACGGCGCATCCTTCGGCGTGGATCCTGATGCCCCTGCCGCCGAAGTGGCACCTAACCAAGCCCCCGCCGCTCCCGCTACGACTCCAGTTGCGAGTTGGATCCACACCGATGGCCCCAAACTCTCGGGAGAGTATCTCGATCAAATGCAAAAGACTCAGATCCAGCAGGAACAGCAGCAATTCGCACAGCAGGAGCAGGAGCAGCAACAGCGTCAGCAGCAACAGCAGACGCCGCAGAATTCACCACAGCAATAAATGCGCTGCCCCTTCCTCAAGCGCCTACTCCTCCCGACTGCGCTCTCGACTCCACGGATACGAACCCCTCGCAAGCTGATTGATCAAGGCGGTTCGCAGATAATCAATGCCAACAGTGCGCAACCCTTAGCGTTTCGGCAATGCAAACTTTCAACACTTACATTGACGCTGAATCTCGTGTTTGTTTCTGAAACGTTTTCGAGATTCGCGGACCGAGAGATCAAGGACGGCACCTCTCCTACAGAAGTGATCGATAACGGAACCTACTTCTTTCACGCGTGCTGCGAGTCTGATCGTCTCTGTATCAGTTCTCAGGATTACCTCCCGTTCGATAGCCCAGCGGGCTAGTCTTTCGGAGTAGTAAGTCCGGGCTACTACAAGCGGATGATTGCCAGGACTAACCCGGTTGGCGTAACTTTCCGGGTCTAGTAAGTTCGGTTAGTCCACGTGGGTACTTGTATAGATCGGGGCGGTGAGTACATTAGCTCACCAGCGCGCCTCCGCTGAAATTCCCTCCCCCCAGCCGGCACGCGACAGGAGGGTTTTCCAGCATGAAACAGCTGTGTAGGATACTGCCCGTACTCGTCATTGCGTTGCTCGTCCTGGCTCTCAGCTCAGGCGTTGCAATGGCGCAAGATGTTTTCAAAATCAACTATTTCTCGAACAACGCGGCTCCCGCTCCGGATGCTACGGTGAGAATCGATAATCCCGGTCTCACCTATGGCAATCTGTGCGCCATGATCTACGTGTTCGACGCCGATCAGCAGTTGACCGAGTGCTGCGGCTGCGTTGAAACGCATAACGGACTGCGCACGCTTTCGGTAAGGACTAACCTGACCAGCAACCCGCTGACAGGAGTCGTATCGAAAACCGGCGTGATCAAAGTCGTTTCGGCTGCCGTCAACAACTTTCCCTGCGACCCTACCGCGAATGTAGCTCCGAGAGCGAATCTGCGGGTATGGGGCACTCACATTCAGAATGCTGTTGGGACAGCCTGGCCAATTACCGAGACTGAATCTTCGGATTCAACTTTGGGTGCAGTCGAGCTTGCGAACCTGCAGGCCCAGTGTGCATTCATCGGCATTTTGGGTAGCGGACAGGGTGTGTGCACTTGCGGCACGGGGGACTAGTTGAGCACCACATGGGGCATGCTCTCAAGCATGTCCCATGTTCACTCGAAACAGCATAGTGGGCTGGCACAACAATTCTCAAAATTGGGCTGGGAGGAAAGTAATGAAGAAGCGCTTGCGACTGCCGGTGTTCGTTCTTGGATTTGTTCTTGCCACTGGATTTTGCCTATCCGCACAGCAGAGCGCCGACAGCGAGCAGGTCATTGCGGAGGTTGGTGGGCAAAAGCTAACCCTTGGCGAACTGCAACAGCAACAGGGTGGAAAGTTGCTTCAGGCCAAGTATCAATACTACATGAACCAACGAAAAGCCTTGGACCAGGTTATCGATGACAAGCTCATCGAGATCGAGGCGACCAATCGGCACCTTTCTTCCGAGCAACTCCTGAATACAGTTGTTTATAAGGACCTGAAAGACCCAACCGAGGACCAGTTGCAGGTCTACTACGAGGGCATGGATTCAACTGAGTCGTATGAATCGGTGCGTGACCGCGTGCTGGAGCACATTCGCGAGTTACGCCGAGAAAAGGCTCGAGCTGCATACGTGAAACAGTTGCGAAACAGTGCCCGTGTTCAGGTTCTGCTTGAGCCACCATTCGTCGACGTGGACCTGAAAGACGCTTATGTACACGGCGCCAAGAAGCCCGCAGTCACGCTGGTTGAGTTCGCCGACTACGAGTGTCCTTATTGTCAGAAGATCACGCCGGAGCTGCAAAAACTGCAGAAGGAATACGGAGACCGGCTGGCAGTCGTGTACAAAGACTTTCCACTCCCCATGCACCACACTTCTCAGAAAGCGGCTGAGGCGGCACGATGCGCCGGCGAGCAAGGAAAATTCTGGGAATATCATGATGTGCTTTTTTATAGCAAGCTACTCCAGGTCGACGAGCTAAAAGCTCACGCGCGTGTGCTCAAACTGGACGGCGACCAGTTTGACAAGTGCCTGGACGACGGTGCTGAAGCCGCGCCGGTAAAGAAGAGCTTGGATGAGGCGCAAAAGCTCGGCTTGACCGGGACTCCGAGCTTTTTCGTAAATGGCCATTTTTTTAGTGGAGCAGCTGATTACACCGTCCTTAAGGAGATGGTGGAAATGCAGCTGGCTTCATCACCAGCTTCTCCTACCCAACTCTCAAAAACTGCGGCCGACCGCACCGGTACCACCAATATGTCAGTCGCTAGCAAGCAACAATAGCTGCAGGCGTGTGCGAATCGAAGGTGGGGGATTGACAAGATGAATCGCGGGGTCGTTTTTGCATCGACTCTTTTGTGCTTGGCATTCTCAGCAATCCAGGCTGCAGCGGTCGTGTCACTTTCGCTCTCCCCTCAAAACGCGCAAGTGCTGGTGAATGCTCAGTTGCAGTTCGTCGTGTCGGTTAACGGAACCACCGATAGTGTAGTTCTTTGGAGCGTCAGCGGGGCGGGATGCAGCGGCGTCACTTGTGGGGTGATCGACGATCAGGGACTCTATACCGCTCCCGCGAAGGCTCCTTCTCCATCTACTGTAACGGTGACTGTGACCTCGCTGGCCGATCTCACAGCCACCGCGAGTTCCACTCTCACGATCGTGTCGCCTGCAATTGTTTCCGTCGCGGTGTCGCCCAGCCAGGTTGTGCTTGCGACGGGAGGACAGCAGCAGTTTTCTGCTACCGTTTCTGGTACCACCAACACGTCAGTGACGTGGAGTGTCAGTGGCATCGGCTGTGTTAGTAGCTCTTGCGGTTCGATCAGCGCAGCTGGGATTTACACTGCCCCGAGCAGCGTTCCCACAGTTTCAGCAATCACGATCACAGCGGTCTCGGTCGCCAATCCCGCCAAATCGGGTTCGGCTTCGGTAATCGTACAATCTGCGTCATCCGTTTCCGTTTCAGTGACGCCGAAGAACGCGCAAGTCGCTTCCGGCGGTTACTTGCAGTTCTTTGCGACAGTTACAGGAAGCACAAATAAGAGCGTCGTCTGGAGTGTTTCGGGAGCGGGATGCAGCGGGCAGACCTGCGGCACGATTACACCAGCGGGGCTCTATACTGCACCGGCAACTCTGCCTACGCCGCCAAGCGTGTCGGTAAAGGCGACAGCGATAAGCGACCCATCAGTTTCAGCGTCAGCGATAGTCACGTTGGTTGCCGCAGCCTCGGTGAGCATATCGCCATCTTCCGCCCAGCTGAGACCGAGTGCGCAGTTACAATTCACCGCGGCGGAAAGCGGAAGTACGAGCCCTCTATTCATCTGGAGCATCTCAGGCAGCGGATGCGGTGGTTCGGCCTGCGGCAGCATCAGCGCCAGCGGACTGTACACCGCTCCTTCTTCCCCCCCGAATCCTCCTATCGTTGCGGTGACGGCAACTTTGCTTTCCGATCCCACCAAGTCCGCGTCCGCCACGGTGACCATTACTACCGGGGGTGTGGTTGCGATCTCCATATCGCCGACTACCGCCCAGATAGGAGTGAGTAGACAAAAGCAATTCAGCGCGACCGTGACCGGTTCTTCTAATACAGCGGTGACATGGACCATCACGGGGATCGGTTGCGCAGGTAATACCTGTGGCACGGTCAGCTCGTCTGGTCTGTTTACGGCTCCTGCCGTGCCCCCGAATCCGCCGTTTCTGTCCGTGACCGCAACATCAGTGGCCGACCCGACCAAGTCCGCTATTGCCACAGTGACAATCGTACCGGTGGTCAACATCACCATCTCACCAACCTCGGCCACACTTGCTGCCTCAGCTTCCCGGCAGTTTTCTGCGCAAGTAACTGGGAGTTCAAACACATCGGTTTTGTGGAGCGTTTCCGGCACAGGCTGTACAGGCTCGACCTGCGGGAAGATCACAGCAGCAGGCCTGTACACCGCTCCGGCAGTCTTTCCCAATCCAGCACTAGTTACTGTCACCGCAACTTCGCAAGCGGATACGACGAAGTCCGCTTCGGCGCATGTAAGTTTTGTAACTCCAGTGTCGGTCACAATTTCACCTACAACCGCGTTGCTAACCGTGGGTACCGAGAGGCAATTTCACGCCACGGTCACTGGCAGCTCGAACCTTGGTGTAACGTGGACGGTCAGCGGCGCCGGTTGCGTGGGATCAGGCTGCGGTTCGGTTAGTTCAGCGGGTTTGTATATAGCACCGGCAGTCGTTCCGAATCCTGCAACTGTAAAGCTTACAGCAACAGCACAGGCCGACTCATCGCAGTCCGCATCAGCTGTGATCACTGTTGCTCCCACCAACAATAGCAAGCTGCACGGGCAATACGCGCTTCTATTTAAGGGGTTCGACGCCACCGGCGTGTACGAGGCCGCAGCCTCTTTCATCGCCGACGGTAAGGGCAACGTGACTTCCGGCATTGAGGACATCAATCGGACGGTTGGACCGAAAACGGGCCTCGCAATCTCTGGAACCTATCAAGTCGGCGCCGACAATCGGGGCACATTAACCCTAAGGAGCAGCGCAGGGACGTCTGTCTACGCATTTGTGCTGAACGGCACCGCCAAACTTGGGAGTTTGATTGAGTCTGACAACTCTGGGATCGTGGGTTCCGGGGTGATGAAGGTACAGGATCCATCGGCCTTCGATCCTTCGGTGTTTAGCGGTGGTTACGCCATCAGTCTGACAGGCGCCGACCCTGGGGGAGGAAGAATTGCTGCTGTTGGTTCTATTTTCCCCAGCGGCTTCGGAACGATTTCGGGAAGCAGTCTGGACGTGAACGATGCTGGAAACACCATGCCCACTTTCGCCACGTTCTCCGGGACTTACAACATCGACGGGACCGGGCATGGAACCGCTACGTTCGTCATTCCAGGTTTTGACGGAGGCACGTTCCACTTCGCTTTGTACACGATCTCGGCAAATGAATACTTTATGCTGTCGGTCGATCCAGTGAGCGGCGGCAATCCTATATTTGCCGGAATGGCGGAGGCACAAACTGGATTGCCTTTCTTCACCTCTTCGTTCAAGGGGACTTCCATCTTTGATCTGACAGGCTCAAACGGGAGTTTCTCCCAAGTAACGGTAGGACGAATGGCATTCGATGGAGCGGAAAATATCCAAGTGCAGTATGACCAGAACAGTGGAGGAAACATAGTCATTGGCGAAGTCCTTACGGGTGCCTACTCAATCCAGCTTAACGGACGCGGCGTTCTGACTTTAGATGATGCGCAGACCGGTGCGACCAGTGTCTGGATTTTGTATGCGATCGCAGCCAATCGGGGTTTCTTGCTGACTTCGGACGGTTCGGTGGGAAGTGGAAATGTGAATTCGCAAGGCCTCGCGGCGCCGTTTGAGACCGGCGACCTCGAGGGAAATTTCGAGTTTGGCGCTGGAGAAGCGGCCTCTCCTCTAGCGACACTGCTTTCCGGCACGATTTTCTTCGACGGCGCCAGCAGTGTCTCCGGAACAGAAGACAAGAGACAAGCTGGTTCCTTCACTGGAAACTTGCCGCTCGCCGGCACGTATGCAATCTCGACGGTGTCCAACAACGGTCGGGGAGTTGCCCTGCTGACGTCCCCGACTGCTTCTACTCAAGCTCTCTGGGTTGTAAGCGGTTTGGAAGCTATTGGATTGGACGTTGATACCGCAAACACTTGTCCGACTCTGCTGAGATTCGAGCAGTAGTTGAGAACCAGCTTTGCAGCACGCTTATTGAGGTTCATGAACGTCGAGGTGGAGAAAATGAAAACAATGTTTCTGGCTAGTGTCATGGTTGTTCTATGTGGTCTGACGGCAGCTCTCGGTCAAGACACGGACTTGCTGCAAAAAGCAAACGGGGGCGATCCGGCGGCGCAAGTGAAGATGGGAAACCACTATGCGCTCGGTCAAGGCGTGTCGCGCAATTCTCAAGAAGCTGTCAAGTGGTTTAGACGAGCAGCGGAACAAGGTTATCCAGACGGTGAGTACCGCCTGGGTGGCATGTATGAAGTGGGCTTCGGAGTTCCAGCAGATCCCGAAACGGCCGTGAAGTGGTATCAGCAAGCCGCAAAGCAGGGGTTGGTCGATGCCGAGTACCGCCTCGGCATTATGTACGAGCAAGGTCGCGGCGTTTCGAAGGATGATGCGCAAGCGGCGAAGTGGTATCAACTCGCGGCGAGCCGCGGCCGTGCTCAAGCCGAGTTCAAGTTGGGAGAGATGTATGAGACCGGACGCGGCCTGCCGCAAAGCTATAAGGAAGCCTGCAAGTGGTATCTCCAAGCCGCTCAGCAAAATCGCCCGGAAGCGCAATACAGACTTGGCAAGTTGTACGAGCAAGGCCTGGGAGTACCGCAGAGCACATCCGAAGCAATCAAGTGGTATCAACAGGCCATAGCTGGGGGAGATGCTGAGGCCGAGGAATCTCTCCGAGCCCTGGAAAAATAATTGTCCGCTAACAATAGATCAATAATCACGTTGCTGAACAATTGAACTCGAAAGTTTCCGCAATCTTAACCGCGGCTCCTTTCTGGTTGTGAAATCTAGCCCCTCCCTCTCTTGCGCCGCACGTCGAACTTGGCGTGTCGTCGCATTATTTTCAATCTCGGGAGGTAATGTAGTATGGACGATCGGTTGGCGGAAAAGACCATTCGCCTGACTCCGCGCGAGCGAGACATAGTCGGGCTTCTACTTCTGGGATGTGACCATACAGAAATCGGCAAAAACCTAAACATCGCTCCACGCACCGTGAAGGCTCATTTCAGTCGGCTGTATCTGCGGTTTGGGATCGTCGATGGGATCAAGCGCGTCAAGCTTTGCAAGCTTGTAGTCTCGGAGGCAGTTACGAGCGCGGATAACATAGACAAATCGGTGGATGAAAATGGGCGCAAGCAACAAGTGATCGAACTTGTCGCGCGGGGACTGAATAATCGCCAGATGGCAGTTGCTATGGGAACTTCCGAACACATCATCAAAAATAGCTTACGCTCCATCTACGACAAACTTGGGCTCTGGAACCGACTGGAACTTGCCCTCTGGTACGAAGCCCATCGACATGAGGAACTGGTCAGTTGACAGGAAGACAGCCCTTATCAGCGGGAATCCTGGGTGTTTGAACTGCGGACCAATTCCAAGATCATCCACTTGGGCTAGGAAAAGGGTGCTATTCCACTCTGGCAACCCTGTTGGTACATTCCAGCCCCGGCTTTTCGGTCGAGGTTGGATTTACAAGTCACGAGCAAAACGCGCGATGTCGTGGTGACTAAAAGCAAGAGAATTCACCACAGTGTATGAGTCGTTGTGATCGTATGGCTAGTCCCTCCACATTGCGACAGGGGTCTCCAGCTCCCGACTCTATGGGCAACGCCGCGACTGTCGTTGCAGCAGGAGGCGATTGGCAACCCGGAGATTCTCCGCCAGCTCCAGTAATATCGGCTGCATCCTCTGAAAGCATGGATAGGGTTCCGGTCAAAACAGCGCCGGAATCAGTCCTCGATGTCGCGCTCACCCTGGTATTGAACGAAATTGCGCATCAAGCGCGCTCGATGACGAATGCTACAGGGTCCGCGGTTCTGCTAATCCGGGGAGGAGTTCCCGTCTATCAATCGATTTCCGGCGTTACTGCCGGAGATGCGTCCGCCTACCTGAGTGAGTGTTCTGGGCGCACTGATCGTTTCTTGCGGAAAGACGCGCCGCAACGCTGTAATGACGTCGAAACAGATCCTCGATTCGACGTTGCCTCCTGCCGTCGGCTGGGGATCCGATCTTTTCTTAGCTTCCTGGTCCATGACGATAGGAAATCCGTGGTGGCAATGGTCCAGACTTTTTCTGCGCGTCCGGAAGCATTTAGCGATCGCGATCTCTTGGCCTTGCAAGGTCTTGGGCGCCACATCGTTGATCATATCGAGGCGGCCGAGCGGACTTTTGGCTCGACCCCAAAGATCAGCGCTAAGCCTAACCGGGAAGTCAGGCCGGTGAAACAAGCCCCCTCCCGCTCCACTCAATGGTCCACCACCGCGAGGCTACCGATTTTGCATGAACGTCTTAATCCTGCCCTGGGCGTGGTGATCATGGTTTTGGCTATGCTTTTGGGTTGGACAATCGGCAGAAGCGAGCGCGAAAGCGCGCACCAGAACAAAGCGGCTTCCGCAGTAGCTCTCGTTAACCACTCGCAAATTGCAGTCACGCCTGCCAAGCCAGCTGGCACTTCCGCGCTTCAGGTCAGGAATCAACCTACAGAGTCAGCTGTTCCATTGACCGATGCTCCAGAAGTCAATGCCAAAAACGAACCGTCTCCTCCTGAGAGTGAAAGACACAGAGATCATATAAAGTCGAGGCATTCTCGGCTTTCGAAATCAATACCTTCTGACGGTTCGTCCGATGAACTGGTGATCTTTGAGAGCGGAAATCAAGTCTTTCCACCGAAGTCGGCGCGATCGGAGCTCTTCTCAGGCGCTGCGCCAAGTAACGAAAAACAACGGGCCGAATCGAGAACGAAAGATCAGAAAACTGCAGTGAGCGTCAGCGAGGATGTTGCTGAGAAACATCTGCTCAACCGAATCGAACCGGACTATCCGGAAAGCGCACGAGAACAACGCCTTCAAGGCACGGTGATACTTAATGTGAATGTCGGCAAAGATGGTACGGTGCACAGTCTCAGCCGGGTTTCCGGAGAATCCCAGCTTGCTCTGCTAGCCGCCAAAGCGGTCCGACAATGGAAATTTGCACCCCTGGTTCGCAACGGTGAAACTGTGAGTTTTGAAAGCCAAGTGACATTAAGTTTCGTATTGCCATGAGCTTTATGCCAACCTTGCGACTGATTCATCCCAAGCCGCGACGCTCTGCAGACGCAATTTTACTGAGCTAGAAGGCGAGTCCTTTGAGAGTGCTTTTGCAAAAGACGACTACCTTTCTGAGTCTTCCGATCTTTTTTCTCCTGACTTTATCAGTAGGATGGGCTGATGAAACACCCAAAGCGCGCGAATCCGCCACCGCACCAGATGATCCGGCCACGGTGTTGCGAGTGAAACTTCAGCTCGAAAAAGACTCCCCGATTCTGGAGATTATGTCTACTCGTCCGGTGAGGCCGGTGATCACGAGAACTCAGAATCCTCCAGGTCTGCGGATCGATCTCGACAACACGCAAATGTCGGTTCGCCACAAAGAGATTGCCGTTCAAAATCCTCTGATCGGCGCAATTCGCCTGGATCAAACTGGACTGCTTCCGCCGGTTGTGAGCATTGTGGTGAACGAACGGAAGCCTCTTAGTTACACTTGGGATGCTGCCGGAAACCGGCTCACAATCAGACTTCACGTGGAATCGGAGGAGGTAACAGCGCGCCCACCTTCTGTCACACCGCTCAGCCGCGACAGAGACACTGTGGCTGTGCCAGTAAGTACGTCGAGAAATGAAGTGTTTGCGGACCGACTGGCCTCTGGCTCATCGTTCTCGGCGGGGTTCAATACCGAGAAGCTTCGTCTGGCGCGTGGAGGCGAAGTGCATATCTGCCCAGGAACTACCGTTTCGATAATTCATCCGAAAAATGGAGGGGATTTGCTGCTAGCTATCGGAGTGGGCGCACTTGAGACTCACTATGCTCTGGAAGATTCCGTAGACACTATCCTGACTCCAGATTTCCGCATTCTGCTGCGTGGACCGGGAGAATTCCATTATGCGATCCGTGCCGATTCGCGGGGTAACACCTGTGTGCGAGCACTACCAGGAAATACCGCTCCCGTCATCGTGTACGAGTCTATCGGCAACGGACAATTCGAGGTTGTGCCTTCGGAACAACTCGTCTTTCACGGCGGACATCTGAGCGCCTCCGACACGGCTTTTCACTCTGGCCGACTGACCCAGGTTGAGACCGTCGTTCCAGATGACTGCGGCTGTCCAGCGCCACCCCCGGTTCTTCTTGCGGAGTTACCGGCACCGCCCGTGCTGGCGGACAATAATATCTCGTCTGTGCCCGTGCCTCCGCAGTCAAGAGTCGAGGCAACGTTAAGCCCGGCAACGGTGCGCGGGGTTGTGTCCGATGGTCCAGAAATTGCGCCCTCGTCCCTTGTGGGCGCCAAAGAAAAGGCCGCCAAATTCGAAGCAACCTTTGTATTTTCCCGAAAGGATTCCTCGCCGCCGAAGCTGATGGATCTGCCGTTTTCCAGCCGGCCAATTCCCTTCCTGGAGGCCAATGTTGCACCGCCAGTTTTGCCTCGAGGAAACCAGAAGGCGCGCAAAGGCATGTTCAGAAGGGTAACCGGATTCCTTACGCGGATCTTTCGTTAGGAACTGCTTTTAGTAAATCGTTTGGTTGGACAGGCATCCCTGCCTACCCGATCCGAGTCGGATTCGGCGCGCGAAAAGTCTCGCGCCGAGTTGTAGAGGCAACAATGCCGCCCCTGATGACCTGCCGTATTGGGCGGAATAGTTGCTAGTAAGAACAGAAACTGTTCCACGGCTTCCGCTCCGAGATTGAATCCCAGTGAAGTGCCCCCGTTTGCTGTACCAATCCCAATGTGAGTTCTCGGTTGATGCTTTGGTTTCAGCGGGATTGAGGTCTGGAGCAGGGGACGGGGTTCATAGCTGCCTCCCTGCTAGATCACATAGGGTTGCATGCACCATGCCACTTGAGAACTCGGGAGATAAACACCTAGCAAGCGAGGCCTTGACGAAGGCCTTTCAACAAGATACCTTCGCGCCACACAGAGAGCGCCTGCTATTTCGTGGCTCAGAGCCTATCTGAACGGATATACGCGACTATCTGCTTGAATACCTAGTTCAGTCCCACCATCGCGACATTGGTACTGGGAAGTCGGCTTCGGAAATTGTCATTGATGTCCTCCAAGCCCGTTTCTGGATCGTTTCCCATTTGCCGACAATTCGCGAAGTGACCCGACACGGACAAATCCTCGGCCCGATACTGCCCGCGTTGATTGTGGTTGCTTTGTTTGCCTGTTATATCCCAGCCCGCCGCGCAGGCAAGGTCAATCCGTGGTATCGCTACGCTACGAGTAAACCTTTGGCAAACATGAAATGACTGCGAAATGTGCGGGGAGGAGGAACCTCCGCCAATCATGTGATCCGTGGTGAAGTTAGGTCGCTCTGGCGGAATGCCCGGATTCTTCTTACTCCATCCTTAAGACCCGCATTGGGTCCAGTCGAGACGCCCGCCACGCCGGCACCATGCAGGCCAGCGCGGCTGAGGCCATCAGCAATGCTGCGACGGCAGCGAACACTTCGGGATCGAGCGGCTGGGTTTCGTAGAGCATGGACTTGATGAACTGCGTCGTTGCGGCGCTTGCCGCCAGTCCCAGCAGGAGTCCGATTAGCGCCGGGCGCAGCCCATCGGCGAGCATCCCTGTCAGCACCTGCCCTCGTGGAGCGCCGAGCGCTATGCGGACCCCGATCTCACCCGAACACTGAGCCACTATGTAAGACAGCACACCGAAAAGGCCCGCAGCCGCGAGCAACAGTGAGAGCATCGCTAATGAGGTGATCAGAGTGGCGTCGAGACTTTGGTCGAGCGTTGACTTGCCGAGCAGTCGTTATTTGCTGGATAACGGGCTAACCAGAAGTTACTTCCCAATTGCCTACCACACGCCAAGTGATCCGAAAAACAGCTCTGGCGATCAGAGAGATCTCAAATCAGCCACCACCCAGGCAGCCCCTGTAACCAGGAAAGTCAGCACGCACTCGGACCAATTGAAATGCCCCTGTGGGCGAGCGATCAGGTGCGGAACCCACACCAGCACGCCAAAGACGGCCAGCATAAGCGTCATCAGACGTATCGCAAGCCGCGCCCGCCGATTTGTGAGAATGGCAATTGCTGCGAGCGCAAACGCGATTGTCGTCAGGATCGCCCAAAACATCTGGTTGGGCGGAATCCACTTTGGAACCAGGTGAGCTGTCTCACGAAGAAGGAGTGCCTGACCCAGCGTAAAGGAAATGGCACAGACGCCGAGTCCAAGGCGCGCCAGTCGGCCGAACACTAGAGCCCTTGCGCCATTCGGCTCCGTCGCAGCGTACAGCGCTATTGCGCCGCAGAGTAAGGAAAAGAACAGGAAGAAGCTTCCCCCATATCGCTCATAGATATTCGACCTGGCAATGATGTCAGGGACGCAGGCCAGCGAGAAACACAAATAGACAACGCAAAGTACGACCGAAGCCAAACGCGCAGTGCGGGGGTAAAGCACCCCAATCCCACCAGCAATTTGACCGGCCATAAGACACCCGCCGATTACGGTACCAAAAGGCAGGCTCCAGATGTGTTGCAAGTTTTGCCAGGTATCAGCGTCGTGCCACATTAGTGCGATGACGCCGAACAGCACTGCCGATGCTCCAAAAACGACCCGCCCGTACAACGCCGTCTTCATACCGACAAGGTAACAGATATATCAGCTGCAAACAGAGATTCGCGTGCTGTGAACGATAAAGTTGGGATGAGGCCGCTAGGCTGAGAGGCCAGCCAGTGTACGATTTGCCGACAAACCACCCAGGATGATTGACATCCGCTTCAACGTAGTGAACCGGCTATAATTGCGCCCCGGGATGACCCTAACCTCTGGCACGAAACTCGGTCCCTATGAAATCCAATCCCCGCTGGGTGCGGGCGGCATGGGCGAGGTGTATCGCGCGAAGGACACGCGTCTTGAGCGCACCGTCGCCATCAAGGTTCTACCTTCCCATCTCTCCTCTGATCCAGAATTGAAGCAACGCATGGAGCGCGAGGCGAGAGCTATTTCTGCACTCCAGCACGCGAATATCTGCACGCTTCACGACATCGGCACACAGGACGGCACCGACTTTCTGGTAATGGAATACCTCGAAGGCCAGACTCTCGCCGATCGCCTGGCGAAGGGCGCACTGCGGCTTGATCAGGTTCTTAAGATTGGCACCGAGGTCGCGCAAGCCCTGGAGAAGGCGCATCAAAACGGCATTATCCATCGCGATCTGAAACCGGCGAATATCATGCTGACCAAAGCTGGCGCCAAGCTGATGGACTTCGGACTCGCAAAACCGAAGGTATCAATTGCCTCGCAGGCAATCGGCCCATTGACTCCTTCAACGCCGACTATGAACCTGGCCTCGCTGACGTCGGCGTCGTCGCCGCTAACGCAGAAGGGATCGATCGTTGGAACATTTCAATACATGGCCCCGGAAGTCTTGCAGGGAGCGGAAGCCGATGCGCGCAGTGACCTCTTCAGTTTCGGATGCGTTCTCTACGAAATGGTTACCGGACGCCGCGCATTCGAAGGCAAGTCGCAACTGAGTGTATTCACCGCGATTTTAGAAAAAGATCCAGAGCCCATTACAGCCGCCCAGCCGCTGGCCCCCGCATATACTCGCTCATGTGGTCAGTGCGTGCCTCGCTAAAGACCCGGCGGACAGAATCCAATCTGCGCACGATGTGGCTATGGATCTGCGCTGGGTCCCCTCGCTCGCATCGGCGCCAGCAGATTCGGGATTTTCTCCCCGGCTGAGCCGCGTGCGCTGGCTTGCCACCATCGCGACTGCGATTGTTTTGGGAACGCTTATCGGCTTTTACCTTCATCGTTCCGTTCCGTCAGGTCCCAGCATTCGAACCGTCCTCAATCCCCCGCCAGGCGCACACTTCAGGCTCACCGACGATGCTGCCGGTCCACCCGTGCTTTCGCCTGACGGCCGCGTCTCTGGCCTTCACCGCGACGGGCGCCGACGGGAAGACTTCCATCTGGGTCCGCGCCATGAATGCCGCGGAGGCGCGCGCACTCCCCGACACCAACGACGCGATCTTTCCCTTCTGGTCTCCGGACAGCCGGTCGATCGGGTTCTTCGCCAACAATAAATTGAAGACGATTGAGGTGGATGGCGGGGTGGCGCAGTTCGTGTGTGACGTCCCGCTTGGACGAGGCGGCTCATGGGGAAGCGGTGGGGTGATCGTGTTCTCTGCGTCTCCGGTTTCCGCTTTATGGCAGGTGAGCGCCAGCGGCGGCGCCCCCACCCCGCTCACGAAATTGGACCCCTTGCAGCACACTTCCCACCGTTGGCCTTTCTTTCTCCCCGATGGCAAGCATTTTCTTTACTTCGCCATGCATCATGACCCCTCGAAGTCCTCGAATAACGGCGTCTACTATGCATCCCTGGATGGCCGCGAGAATCGCCTGCTCGTACGCGGCCAGACCAACGCCATTTATGCCGCGGGGTTGCTCCTGTTTGGACGTGGTGACCAATTGGTAGCGCAACCCTTCGACCCAGCCAGCGGCAAATTGAGCGGCCAGTTGCAAACTGTTTCTACTGGCGTTTTGAACGACGTAACGACGTGGCACCTGGGCGCCTCGGCTGCCGATAACGGCGTGCTGGCGTTCGGTAATGGCACTTCCGGCAATGTTCAATTGGTCTGGATGGATCGCACTGGAAAGCAGACTGGTGTGGCCGCAGAGAATCTGCAAAATTTGCAGTATGCCCGCTTATCGCCGAAGGGCGATCGCATCGCTCTCATGCTGGATTCCGGCATCAATGACATTTGGTCTCTCGATCTAGCGCGGGGCGTCCGCACCCGGCTCACGTTCGGGCCGGTGGCCAATACCTATCCTGTATGGTCGCCCGATGGCAAGTGGATCGCCTATGGCTCGGTGCGACCGGGGAGTAGTGGCATCTTCCGCAAACGCGCCGACGGAAGCGGAGCGGAAGAGACGCTCATCTCAAGCCCGGATGTGGCAGGGTTCATTCCCAGTGACTGGTCGCGGGACGGCAAAACCCTGTTCTATTCAACTGGCCTTGCCACCGGGGATCAAATCATCTGGGCCCTGCCGTTGGATGGAGAGCGAAAGCCCCAGCAAGTGGTAGCGCACGGAACCAACGCGGCCCTATCCCCCAACGGCCACTGGCTCGCCTACACGGCGTTCTCAGGGCTGTCGGAGGTTTATGTGGTGGCCTACGGCGGCGGCGAGGGCAAGTGGCAGGTCTCGGCCAATGGCGGGCAGGTTCCGCATTGGAGCAATGATGGAAAGGAACTTTACTACTTCGATGGGACGCAATCCATCTCCGCCGTTCAGGTCAAGGACTTGGGCAAAACGCTCGAATTTGGAGCCAGTCAAACTCTCGTCAGCCAGTGGACGATTCTAACCCTGCCCTTTTTCAGCGTCACACCCGACGGCAAGAAACTCCTGATGGAACGCGTCGCGCAGCAGGTCAGCCAGCCGGTAACGATTATTACCAACTTTACCGCCTTATTGAAAAAATAGTGCCTTTGATTGAGCCCGGATCACGACCAATCCGTAAAGTGGTGAGGTAGGCAGACTATCGTAGCGCGGTCTAAGGAGGACCGCGCACGATGTCTCGGAAGCCTGCCTCGAAACGAACTCGGCCAAAACCCAAAGCAGTTCTTCGCCTACCCGATTTGGATGAGGCAAAGTCCGCCGTTCTGAACAGCCTGAATCAGTACGATTTTTCCGCTTAGTCCACCACGCTCCACGCTGCGTTATGATGAATCACTTCGCAGGTTCCCAGCCCTCTGGCAGCATGTCGAATGCCAGCGTGTCACGGTAGGCGTACTGACTGCCTTTCCGTACTGCTGCCGGTGTCAACATGTGCCAGATGCGGTCATCATCGAAGACGTAACACTCACCGCATTCGCGCATCGTGAAGCGATCCATCTCGTGTTTGTCGTTGTCGGTGATGACAACTTCGCCGCCGCGCGCGTGCTCGAAGCCCAGGCACAAGTCGGCATCACCCGCGCCAACCAGCTCCCTTCCGCGAACGTAGGTGCGGACGTTTTCAGTGAGCAAAACGCCAAGGTTTCAAAGATATTTCCCGCTTACCAGGTCAATGGGGGTGAGCTGAACCTGTCGGTAATCTGGAACCTGGACTTCTGGGGAAAATATCGCAGGCAAACCGAGGCGGCTCGTGCCCAGTTACTCGCAACCGAGTGGGGGCAGCGAGCGGTACTTTCTTCGCTGGTGGCTATGTGGCGACGGCTTATTTCGAGCTTCGGGCGCTCGACAGCGAGCTCGAAATCTCGCAGCGCACGCTGGGATCGCGGCAACAATCCTTAAAGTTGATTCAGGTGCTTGAGAGCCATGGCTCGGCTTCTGGGCTAGACGTGAGTCAGGGCGAACAACTGGTCTATACCGCCTCGGAAACAATTCCCGATCTCGATCGGCAAATTCAGCAGCAGGAGAACGTGCTGAGCGTCCTTCTCGGCGAAAATCCCCAATCCATTCCCCGCGGACGCGCGCTTACCGAACAGCCGGTCCCCCAGAACGTTCCGGCCGGCCTTCCGTCGGAATTACTCGAGCGCCGGCCGGACGTCCGCCAAGTGGAAGAGATCATGGTTGCAACCAACGCACAGATCGGCGTCGCCAAAGCCTCATTCTTTCCAAACCTGTCGCTCACTGGACTGGGAGGGCTGGAGAGCAACGCCTTGCACCACTTCATCACAGCGCCGTCGGAGACTTGGTACGCAGCCTTCAATGTAAGTCAGCCTGTTTTCCAAGGAGGGGCTCTCCGCTCTCAACTCAGGCTCGCCCGCGCCAACTGGCAAGAAGATGTGCTGTCTTACCAGCAAACCGTTCAGAACGCCCTTGAACAAGTTTCCAATTCCCTCATCGCTTCTCAAAAGGACCGTGAGTTCCGCGAGCAACAGGAATTGCTCACGCAGGCAGCGCAGCAGACCGACCAACTGTCCGAGGTGCTTTATAAGAACGGCGGCGCGAGCTACCTCCAAGTCCTGACCAGCGAAACGAATTCCTTCTCAGCGGAACTGAACCTGGTGCAAGCCCAGCTCAACGAGCGGTTGGCGCTCGTGCAGCTTTATCAGTCGCTGGGAGGCGGATGGCAGCAATAAGGAAAGGGGGTCGCTCCCTGGATTTTTTCCCTTAAGAGCAGCCGTCTCAATCCCGAAACGACGTGTCTCGTTCTTCTCGAATGGCACGCAATAACCTGCATAACCGTCATAACCTGCATAAGTTATTCGGATTCTTTTGTTTGCAATTCATGACAGTATCCGCATTGCGGCGCAGCAGGCAGCACACCGTGCTCAAAACACAATTGGTGCACGAGAAGCTGGGTAGATTTATCGAACAATAGCCCGCGGCCGTTCATGTCAAGGCGGTTAACAGCGGCGTGCGATGCGTTTCAAGCCCTATTACCGACGGGAATCGCACGCATGGACACGTTAGCGTTGAAGCGCTCTATTTCCGATGCGGGGCTACTTACTTTGTGCTACTTCATACTGTGCGGGGGTTGCGGAATCCTGCATTATCGACAAATCGACAGGTGCGTACTCTGTCTCAGCATAGTGGGCGACGTTGAAGCGGCCATTCGCCAGATAGATTGCAAGAATGCCGCAAGCGATCCACGGATGAAATGCAGCCAGTGGCACGATGTATTTCTTAGACCTCACCAGGCCCGCAGAAACACTATCCAGCCGGTGGCTTGGGGGACGGTTGCCGGGTATCTGAGGAAGGAAGAAGGTTGAAAAAGATAAGCCCGGGTGTTGCTTCGCATACGAAATCAAGGATTTTGCGATCTGCTGGGGCGTGGTCATGCCAGCATCTGCAATGTAGTTCCGCCGAATCGCGCCGACGTAGTAGAGATTGAGAATGCCACGGGAAAAGTCGGCGCAGTTATTGAAAAAAAGATTGAAGTGGCTTTTGTTCTTGCGCGAGCTGAGCACAGACATCAGATACTGATCCTGCGCTTCCGTTGTCTTGATCTGAAAACCAAAGATTTTGCGATTGTAGGCGGCGCCGATTAATTCGACCCATGATCCCTTCGGAGTTCGGTCGCCCGGCCCATCGGGAACAATCTCTCGCAGATGCTTGCGCCGGTACGCATCGCGGAGACGGGCGACCGTCTCGCGGTTAGCCACCTGTGAAACGCTCGCCAAATCCTCCACGGCGTAAAGGTAAGGAATTAGCGGGATCGCGACCCAGTCATATCCCGAGAGCCCGCGGTAACGGCTGATCACGACGCCAAACTCGCCAGGGTCACACCGACGCAGCACAACCGGGGTCGCAGCGCAGACTCGGGACAAGTAAACAGAAGCGTGTCCCGTAGGATTGATCGCCCCAAAGATGCCATAGGGTTCCTGCACAAGCAGAGTTGCATTTGCCCATACCCCGGCATTACACACCAGCGCGAGAAACAGTGGCAGCAAGCAACGCATAAGGACGCTCATGCAACACTTGTTCGCTGGCTTCGACCGTACTATTCATCGCCCCTGCGGGGCACTGTCAACAACACTAATGAGCGAATGAAGAAACACGAGTCCATCTGCTGCCATCCTCGACCATGCATGGGTGCGCAAGCAGTTGGCGAGACTCGGCAGTGGTTTTTCATCGATCGTAAGATCATGAAACTGCTGAGTGGAGTTCTGGGAGTTCTGCCAGTTGTCCGCAAACTGGGCAAATCGTCAGATTCAGAATAGCCGATAGAGTGCGCTGGAAGTCTTGAGCATGAGACATCTGATTGTAGAAGCATGGGCTCGGGTGCTGCTGGTCCTTGTCTTTGGCGTGCTCTGTAGCGCACAGATAACTAGACCAGACAATCGCGCCGCTATTGCGAGAGAAGCCAACGTTTATGGCTCGCCGGTAGCCAACGGCTTCCAGACGCAGCAAACCTACCTAGGCAACTCGGAGAAAGAGGGGTCCAATGATCAACCGCCGGGCTACATTAGCGGGACCATACTTGACCAGTCGGGAGCAGTGGCCGCCGGAGCCGAAGTGCGTCTTAGCGACGAAACCAAAGCTTGGAGCCAGGAGATAAGGTCCGGTGACAATGGGCAATTCCTGTTTGCCAATGTCACTCCCGGACCCTTTCGCCTGACAGTAACATCGCCCGGCTTCGCGACGCGAGAAGTCTCCGCAGATCTGGGTCCCGGGGAAACCTATCTAGTCCCCCCGATCATTCTGACGGTAGCCACGGGCGCGATCGAAGTGCATGTGAGAGGGAGTCCGCTCACCCCGGTCCAGGTCGCGGATATGCAGATTAAAGAACAGGAGAAACAGCGCGTACTCGGTCTTTTTCCAAATTTCTACGTGAGCTATGGCCAAGATGCGGTCCGCCTCAACACGAACCAGAAGTTCAGGCTCGCCTGGAAGACCACGGCTGATCCCTTCACCATTTTGGGGGTTGCCGCTCTGGCTGGGCTTGAGCAGGCGACGAATGCTTTCGACGGATATGGGCAAGGAGCACAAGGCTACTTCAAGCGTCTGGGTGCATCCTACGCTGATGCGGTCACCGGCACGTTTATTGGAAGCGCCATGTTGCCGTCCTTGCTTAAACAGGATCCGCGCTATTTCTACAAGGGATCTGGTGGCACCCGATCGCGGCTGCTGTACGCACTCGCGAGTCCTGTGATTTGCAAAGGTGACAACATGCGCTGGCAGCCGAACTATTCGAATGTGGCCGGATCCTTTGCGTCAGCTGGCATCTCCTATCTCTACTATCCACAAAGCGATCGCAATGGCGCGGGATTGGTGGTGCAGAACTCATTAATCAGGCTGGGTGAAACTGCTTTCGAAGGCGTACTTCAAGAGTTCGTCGTCCGGCGATTGACACCACACCTTCGAAACCGTGAATCGACCGCCGCTAAGGCATCAGAGCAAGGGGTGGTAATCAGAACCGGTGACTGAAAAGTTTCCGGCGATCAAGGGAGCCGAAGACAGGGTGCCCCATCATAAGAACCGGGGTTCATACGATTTCCTCCGAATCCCTGCGACGCCGTTGTTCCACTTGAGGGCCACATGCTTCACCGTTGTGGTCGCGCTGCTCATCCTGTTGCCAATCTTCCCCAGTCGACTGGGAATAACGCACGCCCAGGACGTTTCGTCAGTCGTAGACGTCGATCGTAGTGGCACTGCGCCGATCCCGGACCCATGTCAAGATCCTTTGACGCCTCCCGCCTTGAGGGAAGCGCTACGCTTGGTCTGCTTAAGAGAGCGCGTTCAAATTGCAAATCGTGGCGTTCGGAAAGCGATCATTCTCGGATTTGTCGGTGGCTTCGTTAAACGGGACGACGCAATGCACCCTGAAGTCCTGTTCGCGACGTATCTCCGAAGCCGGTATGGGTCTGCTGTTCATGTTCACGTATTCGGAAATCATGAAGGGAAGAAGGCTATACAAGATATTGTTCTGTGCTTGGATACCAATAAGGATGGTTTCTTGACCGCCACGGAGAAAGAACAAGCAAAGATCATTCTCTTCGGACACAGTTGGGGCGCTTCGCAAACGCTAACCTTCGCAAGAGAACTGCAACGTCGCGGAATCCCGGTGTCACTCACCATCCAAATCGACAGTGTGAAGAAGTTCGGACAGGACGATCACACGGTTCCTGCCAATGTGGCGAAAGCAGTGAATTTTTATCAAAGCAAAGGTCTCACGCGCGGACAACCGCTCATCGTTGCAGCCGATACACGTCGAACTAAAATCTTGGGCAACTTTCACATGAAATATGAAGACCATCAAGTCAATTGTGACAACTATGGTTGGTTTTCCCGAGTTTTTAACAAACCTCACCACCAGATCGAGAACGACCCCCAAGTCTGGGACCAGATTGCATCTTACATTGACTCGGAACTCCTGAGGACAGATGCTGAGATTCAAGCCGCGTCGTCTTCAGAGTCATCTGTTTTGAAGTAGATATCTCGAGTAGGTTTGTTTCTATTCTTCTGACACGTCTTGGATCTCCCACGCGGAGGCATTCTGTCATTCTTGACAGTTTCCCACTGCAATGCCGAACGCCGATCCTGAGTCGTTAAACCATCGAGGGTTAACTCGACCCAGCTTTACCAGTTCTGGCTCAGCCGCGCAGCTAGTGGTGAAAGGTTTCTCAGGAGAGTCAACTCGGAGATACCGCCGCTGCTCCCGGTCTAAAAGGTGGAACCCGTGAGACGTAAAGAGATTTGCCGGTGTTCGCTACTTCTTCTTATCTTTCGCCTTCCATTGTTCTCGCAGGCCATTACAGTCGCCGATGAAGCAAATAATGACTCTGCAAGCATATCTTCGACGGTGCCAGAGAAGCCTGTTGCTCCGTTCGATGTAGGAACCGATGGTCGAGCCGCTTCTCCGGCTCCGCAAACAGTGGACAAGTCCGCACAAGAGCCTTATGGCTGGCACACCGCCATCTACCCGGTACTCGCTTGGGCCCCGGTCTTCGGTGCCAGCGTTACTCTTCCCCCACTTCCGAGCCAACCTATAGCTACTCCCGGTCCCTCCGGAAACACATCTGGTTCCCTTAACGGTGCATACTTTGGGGGTGTGCGTGTCGAAAAGGGGAAGTGGTCTGCCGACGCACTCTTCATGTGGGCAGGGCTGTCCGGTCAACGCAAGACTCCATTCGTCGACGTCAAACTCGATTTTGTTTTTGGGCATGCGATGGCAGGCCGCGAAGTGCTTCCTGGCCTCTATGTGGAGGGCGGAGCCCGGCGGTTGGCGCTGGACATTCATGCCACCGTTGAGTCATCAAGCGCCAGCCGTTCACCCGGCTTTTGGGATCCTCTCGTCGGTCTCACTTATCGTCGACAGCTGGGCAGAAAGTGGCGAATTCTAATCCACGGAGATGGCGGGGGATTCGGCGTAGGTTCAGTGGATGACGTAACCGCCACGGGGCGCGCCGAGTGGCAGTTCGCTCGTCACTTCGGAATTGCGATGGGGTACGGCGGAATGCATTTTAGCAAAAGCAACACCGTGGACGGCAAGACTCTCACCATCAGCCCCACCTTGCACGGGCCCATCTTTGGATTTGGCATCTTCTTCTAGCCTTTAGTCGGTCTCTTCCGGGTGGAGGACCAGAAGACGCGCATGCCTCCCGGGACTCGGCTGTGCAACTTCAAACCCCAACTTGCGTCATTCGGAGCAGCCGCGACGAAGAGTGTGCTGCTATTGCTCTTGTACAACCGGAATCGCCCCCGACGCTTTCAGATCGATTAGCGTATTCAGGTATCGATCCATTTGAAAGAACGTGGCTGTCTTTGTTCCAGGTAGCACCTGATTCACGATCGGCACATACTTGGTGCGCAACTGCGCAACCTGTTCATCCAGGGAAAGCGATCTCTTTACAAGGCTTAGCGCTTGATTGTCGGTCAACGTTCCGAAACCGTTTGCGTACTCCTTAATCAATGCGTAGCGCTGGTCCCCCAGTTTGCTCAACTCCGCACTGTACTGATCGTACACAGGCCAGAATTTGGTAGCCTCCGCGTCCGTGAGTTGAAGACTGGCCGCGATCGCCTGCTTCTTACCTGATCGAAGGTCCTGCCGGAGCAATGCAACGCTCTGGTCAATCGAAGCCTGGTTGTCCTTGCTGGAAACCGTAGAAGCTTGTTCCGAAGATGCAGCCTGCGTATGCAGGCTGGGAACCGACAGCAACCACGTGCCTGTCAGCAAGACCGCCACAAGTATTCGTTGTTTCATCGTATCCCCTTCCGTTTTCGACACTTCAAACCGCTGTCAATGCTCTCCCGCTGACTGCGCGGTTTGGAGACCCTTGAGTAGAACAGATTTTTGTGCTGCTTCCACCCGTCAAGTGTGACAGTCATTAACTCGCAGAGACTCGGGTTTGCGGGCCGAACTCTGCTTCCCGCTCAACTAGGATTTTCGGAGTTGCCACAAACGCGGTGTGCTGGAACTGAGGAGCAATTACTTTGAGCTGGACACGACCTATTGAATTATTTGTTGAAGTAGCATTCTGGCTGTGGCTTCTTGAGAAATTCTCAAAGTTCGCGCAAAACACTGTCAAAAAGAGCGCGCCGTCGCGACCTGTGGTACTTCTTCCACACACACATCTTTTCGGGTCGTCCCTTGCCATCCGTCAATACGTGGGATAGCGATGTTTGGTGGTAAAGACGAGTCGTCCAACGTCGTATTGCCCTCGATCGAATGTTCTCACCTGCCCAGAGCTCATGGGAAACCTCTCCGCAGCAACGAGTGCCAAGACAGCCAATATTGTGACCGCAACGGCGGCGCGGGAGCCGCGAGTCGTGTGTACTGTCAGCGCAAGTGTGAAAAGACTTGCGAGTATTGCAAGAATAAATCTCTCACTCGCGTTTAGCTCGGCCAACTGTTTTTCGAGTTGTGACATTCGCGCGTCCTGGTTTGGTGACGGAGGTAAAGTGTTGTGCAGGTACTCAACTATGCGCTTCGCAAAGAAGCGACTTTGCTCAATGCGGTTCACATAGGCCCGCGAGGCGGTGGGAACACAGAGGCAACGGTCGACGTCGGCTTCGCCAGAGTTGTAGGCGGACAGTACCAATCGGTTATTGTTCCCGTATTTCGTGAGCAGATGGGACAGGTGACGAACCGACGCTTGCACGCTTTCAGTGATATCTGTCCGATCTTGCACACCGAGCGTGGCGGCAGTTGCGGGGGTCAACTGACCCAAACCGACTTCGCCCTTTCGTCCCAAAGCGAGCCGATCGTACTTACTTTCGTCCCATATGAGTGCCCAAACTAACGGCTCTTCCACATTGGGATAGAGTCCACAGGCGACCTCCACAGCGTGATTTACCGATAGGAATTCATCATCCGTCGGCCACTGCGGGTTCGGGTGAAGCGCTTCCGCTGACATGCAGAGACGAATGGATAGAAATAAAAGGAAGAACAACATTCCTACGGAGGACCGAAGCATAGCTTCCTCCATCCGAATACCGAAGAACCTAAGTCTTCGAGTCTAAAGGGCCGCTCACAGCGCTGAGAACTACCAATTTTGACAGGAGTTGGTACCGGGCAGCACCGAGGGAAGATTGTCCATGAGCTCCACACAAAACAGTTGATCACGCCTTGGGCGCGATCGCCGGTCCGGAAACTGTCGCTGCACCGCAATGTTTGCGAGTCTTGTCGAGGATCGGTTCGGCAAGCTAAGGCCGACTCCCGACCGCTGCCTTTGTGCCCAGTACAAAGCATGGCTCGGCGATCGCTGGCATGGCGGCAAGGGCAGTCGATATACGTCGTCTCTTTGACCCCACTGGGGATATTTTCTAAACCTTGCGTCGCCGGCCCGAACCGGATTCCATTTTCAACGAAGAGAGTAGCGATGACGACCGCACACTTGTGGCGGAGCCGGAGCACAGCCTGCAGAAGCCGCGGGCGGAGCGACCCGATCAAGGGGGTTGGTTTCCGTGGCCGACCAAGGCATTGATGGCCGACGGTTCCGGCACTGACTATAGTCGCCGTGTACACGCGAGAATGCCTAGTCGTTGAGGTCGCCAGAGCTTGAAAGACTCCGACGTAATGCTACTTGTTGTTATAGGCGGACACTGCAACTACTGGCAGTTATGCCGTGTAAGCGAAGCCGCTAATCTACCGCACGTCAGGAACTAAGTCCGATCATCACGCAACAAGACGTAGGGAGCGACCGCTGGTACTGCAACGTCGTCTCGGTTGTAGTGCGCTGCCTATGTCATCCTTCGAAATTAGTTAAAGACGAGTAAAAGGTTGGAGGCCGCTATGATGGAAGCACGCGTGTTCGTTGCTGACAGCCATGAGATCGTGCGTATTGGCATTAAGTCACTTCTTACGCAGTGCGGTGGTTATCAGATATGTGGCGAAGCTGCGGATGGACGCGCCACAGTTGAACGGACACTAAACTTAAGTCCGGATGTAGTAGTGTTGGATGTTGTTCTCCCTTGTCTCAACGGCATGGAAGCGGCACGAAAGATCTTGGCTCATTGTCCACTTACGTCTGTTTTGTTCTACACCGACTCGCAGTCGGAACAGATCATGCGCGATACCGTGCAGCTTGGAATAAGGGGTTTTGTGTCGAAATCAGATCGGCTGTGTGACCTGCTCAGTGCCGTAGATACTCTACTGCGTGGCGGTGCTTTCTTCACTTCACGCGTGGCCCAGATGTTTGCCCACCTTGCAAAGCAGAATGGACAGCAAGGAGTTCTAACTCCACGCGAACGCGAAGTCGTTCAGCTTATTGTTGAGGGACACTCCATCAGACAAGTAGCGCGTGTGTTCAGCTCGAGTGTCAAAACAATCGAGACTCATCGCTGCAATGCGATGCGAAAATTAGGCATTCATTCAACTGCACAACTCATGCTGTACGCTATCAAGAATGGGATCGTTGACATTCATACAATGGCGTTACCCAGCATCGATCCTGAAGGGCTTGGGCAGGAGCTCGGCGGTGGCGACTCGAAACGACTGCTCGGATCCACGGCCGCCTGAATGCGCGATGTCACCTTCCATGAGGTAAATACGGTACTAGGCTTTTCATTTCCGTCAAGCACTCAGCGAAATTTCATTGTCGAAATATCGGTATAACGCCCCTATCCTAGGGAACCTCTGAGCAACCATGATCATTAGGCGGCCTGGAATTCCAGACCTGCGCGGGTCACGAATTTCCCAGTATGGCTTGCGACCTTACGGGAACTCGCTTTTCACGCGGGGTTCAGAGACACTACGCCCTCGCCACTGCCAGCCGTCTGCGGTGCAGATACAGGTTCACCAACGCGAAGCTGGCGCACAGCCGATGATGATTCTTCTGAATCCCTCGGTATCTCACCTTTTCGAAACCGAAGATGCGCTTGAGAATCCGGAACGGATGTTCCACCTTCGCTCGCACTCTGGCCTTCACCCGGTTCTTGGCCTTCTGTAACTCGTCCACAAAGTTCTTGTACTGCACTCTCCGGCTGGTCATATCTTGCGCTCGCGGAGCCGCCTGCCGGATGGCTTCTCCCTGTCCCTGATATCCACCATCGCCCCACACCTTGCGCTCCTCGCCGTGTAGCAGATCCGGCAGCATGTGCTTGTCCGCCACCGAAGCCGCCGACGTGCACACCGAATGCACATGGCCTTGCTTGGAGTCCACCCCGATGTGTGCTTTCAGCCCGAAGTACCACTGCTTTCCCTTCCGCGTCTGATGCATCTCCGGGTCGCGCTCCCCACTCCGGTTCTTGGTCGACGAGGGCGCATGAATAATGGTCGCATCCACAATCGTCCCCGTGGTGATGCGGATGCCCCGGCTCTCCAAATATCGGTTCACCGCGTTCAGCATCGCGCCGCCCAGTTCGTGTTTCTCCAGCAGGTGACGGAACCCGAGGATGGTGCTCTCGTCCGGCACTGGTGCCCGCCCCAGATCGATTCCTACAAAGTGCCGCAGCACCGGCGATTCATACAGCGCATCCTCCGCCCCCGGATCGCTCAGGTTGAACCACTGCTGCAAAAAATACACCCGCAACATGATGCTCAAGCCTACCGGAGGCCGACCGTTCTCTCCCTTAGGATAGTGTGGTTCCACCAACCCCTGTAACTCGGCCCACGGCACCACCTGCTCCATCTCCTCGAGAAACCGCTCCCGCTTCGTTTTCCGTCCGTACTTCTCGAACCCCGTCTGCGCCGCCAGAGTTTGTTGTCGCACTCGCCTTTTCACCTCGACTTACACCGTATACGCTCAGCCTGTGGATCGGAGAGTTCTTCAGAGGTTCCCTAGCTTCCGCCCGGCTCTTTTCGTCATTGTTGAGGGTGGGTTTAGTTGGAGCCTGACTTGCTCCTTGCTCCCGAGCAACGACGTTAACCCGCGAAGAACCTAGTCTTCTACTGGCTCGGTCCGTGCTGCTTGCCGAGGAGTGCGCGCAAGACGGCACGCTTCACTCCAGGTCGGGACTTGGGCCGAGCCATTTCACCATTTTCTCTCTTCAATGATACAAAGGCGGGTAGTATAAATGTCCCTCAGGCACAATGATCGTGAATCTCGACGAAGCACAAGGGTTCCCTTGAAGGTTTGGATTGAAGTCAAGGGCCTTGCTGAACCTCTGAGCTGTGAAGGCGAGACCATTGTTGTAAATCTTCATGGAGCACGGATATCGACTAGCGTGCCTTTGCGGGTTGGGATGACAATCCAGATTCATGTCGTTCTGACAGATAAACGTGCTTTGGCTCAGGTGGTCTATGTCGATCCTGACTGGCCCCGGCACTGTGGAATCGGACTAGAGAAACCCGAGAACATTTGGGGAGTCTCGCTTGTACCGGATGATTGGAGGGAAGGCGATTCCAGGTGACTTCCGAGGAATTCCATCGGCTGCCAGGCATTATCCACCTTGGGGGTATTTGGGGAAACGTCGCGATTACAACCATCCCCCACTGGAGTAACACCCGCCACACGCCGACATTTTCACTTTGGTTCCTTTTTCAATGGCTACTGCGATAGCACTCACCTCTTTTACAAGGTAAACCCGTCCAATGGCCAATTGATGAGCATCCAGCCCTAACTCCCTCCTTTGCCGGCTGCAACTTTTGACAGATGTAGCGCCGGTACGACCAGCTTACGCTGAGCTCCGAATCATAGGCGCAGGTAATTGTGATCATTCAAGACTTGCGTTTTGCGGAGATTGGATGAGAAAGCGAGTCATCCACATAATGCTTTCCGCGTTCCTGTGTGCGCCTGGATCTGCACAACGGGAAATCGTTGGACAGACCAAGGTGGTGCACCTGCAGCGGCGCGATAACGCCGTTGGATGGAACGCCACGCCCGCTGCAGATCTCGAAGGGCCATGGAGGAACACCGCCGAAGCTGGCACGTTCGAAGGTTGGGTGAACAGCTGTGCCACTGCACAATCGATGCGGATGGAAGCTGTCGCGTCGGATCGACATAGGCGACCTTTCCATGATGTTCCGGTGTGGCAATTGCCGAATAGCCAAGCGTTCTTTTTTGTCTCGGGTATGACGATCGATGCGGACGGTGCTCCCAGCGCTTACAATCCTGACGACACGGGGCTTGATGAACTGGCGAATGCTGGTACGGCAGCCCATTGGGATGGCATCGTTACTGGTTTAGACGATAACCCATTGATTCAGCAAGAGGGCGATCCTTCCCCCGGTTACTACATCTCATGCACCTCTCTCTCAGACAAAGCCAAGAAATTCAATGACCAAACCGGATATGTGGACGCCTCGAAGATCCCTTATGTGGTGTTGCCAAAAGAAGTGGCGGACCGAGTAGGAGTGCAGTTGGGGGATTTCGCTTTCGTCATGAACCTCCGGAACGGTAAATCGTCCCTTGCTATCTACGCGGATATTGGGACCTTCGGTGAAGGCTCAGTCGCACTAGCCGATGCCCTTGGGATCCCATCCGACGCCCGTCACGGTGGGCAGTCCGACGGAATTTTGTACCTTTTGTTTGCGGGCTCAGGCAATCTGCGGCCGCGAACGATCCATGAGATACAGAGCGAGGGCGAAGAGCTGCTGGTCACCCATGAGGACAAAATATGGGAGTTATCCTCCTGTGTGGAAGGTTACGATCCTGCGTCGCTCACAGGAAGTTTTGAGCGATGCTCCGAAACTTGGAAATATGATGGGAGCTTTTCGAATACGGTGGAGCGACTAAGACAGAGATAAGTCTATGTTTTTGATGTGTTTAGCGAAACGAGTTGATAACCGCCGACTCCTCACCTGGAAGGAAGTCCGGCCTGTGTGGGCCTGGGAACCATCACATTGGTTAAGTCTCGAGGGTGGTATTCACGTCTGTTGCGAGTATCTGCGGCCGGGCTACCGTGCAGGAGGTTAATGAACTGGCGAAATCGGATTTTAAGAGGGCGCATTTTTGTCCGGAAGAAATAAAGAGCTCATTACCGTATTTACCTGATGGATAAACGGTTAATGGGAGAACAATCTACGTTCCAGCAGTTCTGGCCGCAATGTCCTGTAAATCTTGCCACTCCGGGAACCAGCGCGAGTTTAATGGCGAAATCGCCATCCACTTTCCCGGACTGAAGGGTCTAGATAAGCCCATCGTGTGGGTGTTTCCAAAGCTGATGGTCTGTTTGGATTGTGGCTTTACGGAATTTGCAATTCCGGAGGCCGAGTTGCGCGTTCTAAAGGAAGGAAGCAGATCGTCGGCGGCGGGGACATAGCCTGCAGGCGGTCTGCATTGCGTCAGCGAAGTTCTAACCCGACAATCCGGCACTGACAAACCGCCTGCCCTCAAGAACTGCCTCCACGGCAACCAGCAGGTCGCTTTCGGCTTTGCTTTTCAAAACGTAGCCGCAGGTTCCTAAGCTAAGGGCTTCTTGCACTACGTCAGGAGAAGACTCTTGACTCACGAAGATTATTTTTGATTTTGGGGCCAAGTTGCGAATTTGTCGAGCAGCCTCGATTCCGTTTAGCTTGGGGAGTCCGAGGTCGAGGAGAATCAAATCTGGTTTAAGTTCTGCTGCTTTTTGAACTGCTTCCTGTCCGTTGCACACTTCGTAGATGATTTGTAAATTCGGTCTCAGGCTCAGTTTCGAGCCGATGAAATGCCGAAATGAGGCGAAGTCTTCCGCAACGAGAACACGGACACAATGCATTTGCACACTCCGGCACAGAGGTTACCTGTGGCCCTTGTCTGCAAGTTTTGAATCACAATTGGATATAAAGAGTTGCCATCTCAAACTCTAGAACTTTCAGCGTGATGACCGCTTTCTGATTTAACAGATCTGGTTTATTCGCCGTAGTTTGCGCCGTCCTCCACGTTAACCCGTTAACCTGACGAGAACAGGCATGGGTTTTATGAAATGTACGTCAACAGAACGTCTTCTGGGTTGCCAGTGCCGCTGCCGAATTTTTCGTATGTCAGTACGGCTGAGCGGCTAGTCGAACAGTCGAACCGGCGTGGCCTAAAGATCTTTCAACGTTTTCAACGATCCTTGTTAACACGGTCAACACCCTTAACAAGAATTGCTAGAAACAAGACTGTCAAAACTTACAGGATTCAGCAAGCGCGGCCTGCGGGAGTATCAGGAGCGGCAATCGAGGAGTGTTACGGGACAATGCAAATTTGCAGCTCCACGATAAGAAAGATCCTTTTTTTCGCGACCGCCCTTACGCTGCCGCAAATTCTCCAGGCACAGGATGACGACTGTGGCGACGAATGCAGGCTGAACACCAACCTTGCCATGATCGTCAATGTACCTATCAGCTCTTCCGCTCAGGTCGTCGGCACCGGCTGGGGTATCGTGGGCGGAGCGGGCTACAACTTCAATAAACGCAACGCAATTATTGGCGAGTTCATGTGGAATCGGGTCTATCCTTCCGGCGGAGCTCTGCAACCCCTCAACACAGCTCTGGGATCGAAGGACCTTCGGGGAAATACCGACTTTTATGCTCTCACTGCAAATTACCGACTCGAATTGCGTGGACGATCCGTTGGCACGTATCTCATCGGCGGTGGCGGTTGGTATTTCCGCAACACGTGGCTTTCACACGAAGTTGAGTCGGGCACCGGCAATATTTGCACACCCGTCTGGCGTTGGTTTGGATACACATGCACATCGGGGACAGTGAATCCCAACCAGCCACCGGTAACGTCCAGTTCGAACGCTCTAGGCGCGAATGGAGGCATCGGACTCACGGCGAGAGTCGGAGAGGCTCCTTATCGGTTTTACGCAGAGGCGCGCTATCACTACGCTCCCACCAAGAATATGAGCACCCACTTCATAGCGATCACCCTTGGGATCCGCTACTAGACTGCTGAGTTCAGCTTCATTCTTAGGACATTCTGGAGCTGTTCCTTCTGCTAGTCCCTTCACTCCCTTTCTTGGCGTAGGCTTTCAGAAGCGCCCGAAGATCTGGTCAGAACTTGGGGCTGCCCAGATGAGCCGATGCGCCTACCGAACCGGCGTGCAGTCTCACCTGGATCAGGCAAGGTGTGAACTGTGCGATGAAAACGATAAAGCTAGTCGCAATGGCTTTTTTGTTCGCAACAAGCACGTTCGCGCAAAACAATGTCCCGACCTTTAGCAGGCTGCGGAAAAATTGAGTCGCAGCGTGGCTTTGTTTCTATTTCTCGTCTTTGGCGATGTCGAACGGTCTGATTTGTCGTGTTTTGGCGGGGCCGGAGTCTAACATCAGGCTCCCCGCGAGACACATCGGCCTCGACTTACACCGCCGGAACTGCGGCCGCCAAGTTGCGCATGCGCACCAGATTGTAGGCCGCGCAGGCGAAGGTGAAAATCCAATCTACTTTGCACACTCCGCGATGCCGCACCTTCCGCATCAGCGCGATCGTTTTCAGCCAGCCGAAGCATTCTTCGATGCGCTTCCGCCTTCTCTGGCTGATCGCATATCCCGCATGCCGCGTGGTGCGGCCATCAATCGCGCTACCGCCCGGTCGCGCATGATTTTGCGCCACATGCGGCGTCGCCCGCAGATTGCGGCACTCTTTCACAAAGTCCCGCGTGTCGAACCCTTTGTCTCCGCCTACGGTCACCGGTTGCGTACCGGGAAGCTTCTCCAGCATGACCAGCGCGGCATCCCGTTCCGCCGTGCCATTGGCCTGAAACACTTCCGCGTCCACGATCAACCCGTTGCGATTCTCCACCAACAGATTCCCGGTGTAACTCAACTTCGACTCCTTGCCCTCGCCTTTCTTGGCCAGTTGCGCCTCGGGATCGGTTTTCGACGCGTGCGTCTCATTCGAGCGCCGCTCGCCGCGAAAGTTCACCGTGGGATTGCCGGGATCGTCCGGCGGCGGTTGCTTTTTGTCTTTCGGCTGAAAACTCTTCGCTCCCGCCCACGCCTCCACCAACGTGCCATCGACGGTGAAGTGCTCATCCGAGGTCAAGCCTTTGCCTCGCGCTTGCTCCACCACGTGCGCCAGAAACTCCTTGGCCACGTCGGCTTCCAGCAACCGGTCGCGATTCTTGGTGAACACCGTCGCGTCCCAGACCTCGTCGTCCAAGTTCAGTCCGATAAACCAGCGGAACAGCAGGCTGTAGTCGATCTCTTCCATCAGCAGGCGTTCGCTGCGAATCGAGTACAGCATCTGGAGCAACTGCGCTCGCAACAGTTGTTCCGGCGGAATCGACGGGCGACCTACCCGGGCATACATCGCGTCAAATCGCCGCGACAACTGCTGCAGTACTCCGTCCACCAGGGCCCGGATGGTGCGCAGCGGATGATCTTTCCGTACCCGCTCCTCCGGCGACACATAACTGAAGATATGACTCTGCTGCTGATCGGCTCCACGCATGTCTTCTCGTACCATATGAGCCTGTGGATTAAGAGTGGTTTTTCAGCAGCCTGTTAGGGTGAATGCGGCGAGCGCACTTGTTTGGGACGGCGATTCTCCAGAGAACGCATCGTCCTCTCTTATTTGGGACCCACTGACTGGGAGGGAGATACACAGATTGAGTTCTGGCGGGGTGGAGGTCAGTTCCATGGTAGGGTTCGAGAGGGTCAGCTTGAGCAAAGAAGGCTCACTCCTAAACTACACAACGATAATTGCGAACAACACGGACTCTTATGTCTCAGTGCAATATGGCGGCGCTAGTGTTGACGGTCGTGCCGCACCGCCGCTATGGGTCGGACCCACGAATAAGCGATTCAAGAAACGCGATCGCAAAGAGTTCTGGGAACTGAATAAGATGTACTGCATCAAGGGCGGCTTTTCTTCGAAAGAGAATTACTTCTCAGCGAACGAATTGTCGAAGATCTTCACAATTCCTCCGAGTAACGCCATAACGATTTCTTCTGTGACAACGGACCCTCGTCACTCCGCTTTACTGTGCTCAGTGGACGGTTGCCACATTACGGGGACTATACGCTACTACATCACCGTCAACCGAAAGGACTACGTCTTTGTTTGGCCCGGCCAGTCAGTTGTCTACTGCGGAGAGTAGGCCGAGGCTTCCTTTGCCATGTGCAGGTTTCAGTAGTCTTCCCGGATATTCCCGGACAATTCCTCATTGCGCCAGCGATCCGGACCGCAACCGATCTGAAGCGTAGATGTTCCACTTCCTGAAACCCTAGGTTTCGCCTGTCACTGTTACCAGTATTTCTCTGACCACTTCTCGTCATAGGCTGACTCAAAAGGCGAACCGTAAACGACTGTCGGCCGTTTCCAGTGGCGCGTCGGAGGGAATGTGTTCAAAGACGTAGGTCTGATTCTAATCTGTATCTCCGCGCTGGCAAGTTTTGGGCAAACGTCATCCGCGAAGTATCAGCCAGGTACGATCACAGCCGTCATAGCCCATCAGGGGGCTCCACAAGAGGCGGGCGAGGAAGCTACTCGCTACGACGTTTCGGTAAAAGTCAGAAATGTTGTCTATATAGTGTTGTACACGCCGCGCGCCGGCGACAACAGTGTCGAATATTACCGCGGGTTGGAGATGTTGTTTCTGGTCGGCCCTAACACTCTGACCGTTAATAGCAAAACCTCGGGAACGGTCGAGATGCCAATCGTGAGCCGCGAAACCCTTCCCGTCGAGAGCGGAATCGATTGGTCAAAGGCGCCCAGTCAGTACTTCAGCATGAAACAGCAACATCTTTCCGAAGCCTTGGGGCTCACGGACGATCAACAAGCCAAGATCAAACGGTTCATCGAACAGGAGTCCAGCGAGGCGGGGATGATCCTATGGACGCCTGTTATCCCGGTTGAGGAACGGCTTAAGAAATACAAGAAAATCGTGAGGGCGTCAGATTCAAAGATTAAGCCATTCCTATCGTCCGCCCAGGTAGCCAAGCTCTTGGAACTCCGCAAGCAGCAAGAAGTGGAATTGAAAGAACTCATCGCCGAACCGATGAGTGGCAAGGACAATTGAGGGAGCACAAGACCACCGGGTAGAAATCGTGCAGATGAGACGCTTAGTGACGAAACTGCTTGGCCCTCCAGAAGAGATTGACACGTGTGCCAGATTTCCAGGCCATTTGCATCGTTGGATGATCTTCGGAAACCAACGTTTCAAAGTGTACCTACATCACTCGTCTAACGAAGACTTGGCGGTCGACCTTCTCCCCTATCCTGAGAAACTCATCTCGATTGGTTTTGTGAATTCATACCGAAACGATTCTGACGGGTCAGCGGACGCTTGTGCAGATCGAGCGACCTGGATGGTTGTGATCGCAAAGTCGTCGCACAATCACCAAGAGTCGCATCTGGGTAACATTCCCTCCCTGCGCCTGCCTTCCACACTTACTAAACACTGAGCCTGTGCCCGAAATCGATAGTGCGAGTGCGCCATTCCGATTAGGCGAAGAGAGTCCTGTCGCATCCCATCATAAGGGGGGTACCACTGTAAGTCCTGACAGTTGGACATTCATTATCCATTTACTACGTTGATGGATGGCAAATCCGCCGCCCATCGGCAGGTGGCAGGAGATACGTATGCGCATCGAGCATGATCTGCTTGGGGATAAGGCCATTCCAGACGACGTTTATTATGGCGTGCAAACGGCGAGAGCTTTGGAGAACTTCCACATTTCAGGAGTTCCGATCTCACAATATCCAGATTTGATCAGAGCTTTAGCCATGGTGAAGTTGGCCGCAGCGCGCGCCAATTACGAGTGCAAGCAGTTTGGAGAGGAGATCCTTCACGGGATTGAAGGCGCTTGTCAGGAGATCATCGACGGACGACTGCATGAACAATTTCAAGTGGACCTGATCCAGGGCGGAGCGGGTACTTCGACCAACATGGCGGCAAACGAGGTAATCGCCAATCGTGCACTGGAGTTCATGGGCTTTGCCAAGGGACAGTACCAGCAATGCGACCCGCATAATCACGTCAATTGTTCGCAATCGACCAACGATGCGTATCCGACTGCCTTGCACGTTGCTATCTTTTTGCTCAATAAGAAGCTGATGGCCCAGCTACGGAAACTGGTGGAGGCATTCCGCCGCAAGGGCGACGAGTTTCGCGAAGTCATCAAGATGGGTCGCACTCAGTTACAGGATGCCGTTCCCATGACACTGGGCCAGGAGTTCGTTGCATTTGGCGAGAGTCTCGAGAGCGAGGTGTTCGCCCTGGAGCGAGTAGAAGCAGTGCTCTACGAAGTCAATATGGGTGGCACTGCCATTGGAACTGGGTTGAATGCTCCCGCCGGTTACGCCGAGCGTTGCGTCAACCATCTTGCGAAAATCACTGGCAAACCAATCAGGCTAGCGGTGAATCTGGTTGAGGCTACGCAGGATACGCAACCGTTTGTTCTTTTCTCCTCGGTCCTGAAAAGCCTGGCAATCAAACTCTCGAAGATCTGTAACGACTTGCGGCTCCTTGCTTCCGGACCTCGCGCAGGGTTTGGCGAGATCAATTTGCCGGCCATGCAGCCCGGGTCAAGCATCATGCCAGGCAAAGTGAATCCCGTGATACCCGAAGTGGTGAATCAAGTTTGTTTCAAGGTAATAGCAAACGATCTCGCAGTGACGTTAGCGGCTGAAGCCGGGCAACTGCAGCTCAACGTCATGGAGCCGATCATCGCCTACTGCATTCTCGAGTCGCAGACGATGTTCATGAACGCCTCCGATACGTTGCGAGAACACTGCGTGCAAGGTATTACGGCGAATAATGACGTTTGCCGCCGATATGTGGAGCACAGCATTGGAATGGTCACGGCATTGAATCCGCTGCTGGGGTACGACGTAGCGACCGAGCTAGCGGCAGAAGCGCTCAAGAGCGGCAAAGGAATCGTCCAACTCGTGCGAGAGAAGAAGCTGCTGTCGGAGGAGCAGATCAGCAGTGTGCTCGATCCCAGGGTAATGACCGGAGCCAGCGGGCAATAAGTGGTGCCTCTATGATCTGGCTCGAACTCTTGATAGTACTGGTTTGCATTTTTGTCGGTGCCCGGCTGGGCGGAATCGCTCTGGGTACAGTAGCTGGAATCGGACTGATGGTTCTGGTATTTGTCTTTGGCCTACCGCCGGGAATGCCTCCGCGGACCGTTCTGGGGATGATCCTTGCGGTAATCACTGCCGCCGCTACCATGCAGGCGGCGGGTGGTCTGGATTACCTTGTCGTGATTGCCGACCGGATGCTGCGTTTATGGCCGGCCGGCATCACTCTGGTGGCTCCTGTGATCGCGTACGTGTTCACGCTAGCGGCGGGTACAGGGCATATCATCTACGCATTATTGCCGGTCATTGCGGAAGTATCGCGCAAGGCCGGGGTTCGTCCGGAGCGACCGCTGTCCATCGCTACTATCGCATCCCAGCAGGCCATTACTGCCTCTCCAATTTCCGCGGCGACTGTGGCGTTGCTCGGATTGGTGTCTCCAGCCGGCTTATCCCTGCAGAGCATTCTTCTGATTTGCATCCCTTCGACATTCCTGGGCAGTCTGCTGGGTGCGCTTGCGGTCATGTGGAAGGGGCCAGAACTCAAGGACGACCCTATATATAAAGAGCGCCTGGCGAGGGGACTGATTGAAGACCAAGCATCGGGCGCAATCCTGGAAGGCAGGAATCTGATCTGCGCGCGGGGCTCTGTCGTCACATTCCTGGCAGCGGCGGCACTCGTAGTAGGGCTCGGGCTGGTCCCATCGATGCGGCCCACCTATTCGGTCTCCAGCCCAGGGCAGGAGAGAATCGAGCAAGTCGAGATGGCGCCCGCGATCATGATCGTCATGCTCGGGGCAGCAGGGATCAACATGGTATTGTTCGGGGCGTCTCCCGTCAAAGCCGTCAAAGGTAGCATCATGAACGCCGGCATGGTCGCACTGATCTCGATCGCGGGCCTCGGATGGCTCGGGTCGTCGTTCTTTGAAGGAAACCGGGAATTTATTATCCACGGTATTTCCGGGATTGTTCAGCAGCATCCGTGGGTTTTTGCCGTGGGACTTTTCGCGCTCTCTGTCTTACTCGCAAGCCAGGCGGCGACAGTTATTACGCTCATGCCGGTTGGTATCGCGCTCGGCCTGAGATTTCCCCTCTTGATTGCTGTGTTTCCAGTCGTGAACGGATATTTTTTTCTGCCCACATACGCCACGCTGCTCGCCGCCATCTCCTTTGACCAAACCGGTACCACGCGAATTGGTAAGTACATCCTGAATCACAGCTTCATGATTCCGGGAATGGTCGCGACGGTGTCCTCCGTGGTGATCGGGTTTTTGATCGCGAAGATTGTCTTTTGAGCAGGAGGGCCACTTGTCGACTCCAGGATCGTCGCCGCGGGCATCGCGGAGAGCTACGGCAGGAAGCGAGCGAATCGATGTTAGTTCAGGAACACCGAAGTCTTTTGCGACTTTTAGTGTACGAAGAATCTCAATGCCATGGGCTTTTCGAAAGCGGTTACATAGCTTTCTGCGGTCGAGTCTGTGGGTGGTACCAGCCTTTTCTACACTGGCCGCGTTTCTCTCTGTCCCGTTGCTAAGACTGCTCGACAGAAAGTTGGGCTTTCAGTTTTTTCGATATTCTCCGGATGGTGCGCGCGCAGTGGCCACTATCGTTTCGGCGGCGATGCTCTCTTTTGTTGTTCTGTTCTTTTCCGTGCTGCTACTGACGGTGCAGATCGCTAGTAGCACGCTTTCGCCCCGAATCATATCCCGACCTTTCCGTTCTCGTGCGCTCAAAGGGTCCCTCGGTTTGTTCGTGTTCACTCTCATTTACAGCATGGCAGTCGTCGCCCGCGGCACGGAAGGGAATATCGGACAACTCGCAACCGCCATGGTGATCGTGCTGACCATCGTCAGTATTTGCGTCTTCCTGTATGTGGTTGAGCATGTGAGCAAGGAACTTCGCCCAGTGACGGTGATGGCTGATATCGCTTCGGAAGGGGCTGAGGTGATTAAGGCAGTCTATCCAATACTACTCGGGGCGAATTGTGCCCCCGAAAGCCACCCCTATGAATCCTTGCTGGGCGAACCCTCGCGAGTGGTACCCCACGTGGGGAAGCCTGGGGTCGTTCAGGCTCTCGATATTGAAACGCTAGTCGATCTCGCGATCCAGGGGGAGTGCACGATTGACGTTGTACCTCAAGTTGGCGATTCTGTGACCCACGGTGATCCGGTTTTTCGAGTCTACGGGGGCGCAGCCATCGACTCCAGAAAACTCTTACAGCATATCGCGCTGGAGCGCGAGCGCACCCTCGAGCAGGATCCAGCGTTTGCCTTCCGAATTATCGTTGACATTGCTTCGAAAGCACTGTCTCCAGCGATCAACGACCCCACGACGGCCGTGCTTGCGCTTGATCAGATCCATAACTTGCTGCGTGAGGTCGGAATACGGCGTCTGGACACCGGATTCGTTCACGACTCATCCGGCCGACTTCGGTTGGTTTATCGCACTCCAGACTGGGAAGACTTCGTGGGTCTCGCGGTGACGGAGATACGTCAGTTTGGAGCGAACAGCACTCAGGTGGTGCGTCGCATGCGCGCCATGTTGGAGAAGCTGATTCCCCTGTTACCGTCACATCGGTCTGCCGTTCTGCGCCAGGAACTCGATCTGCTCAAGTTTACGGTTGATCAAGGTTTCGCAGTGCCTGCGGATAGAGAGCGGGCGGATCTCCCAGACTTTCAAGGATTGGGGGGCCACAGGAAAAGGCTGAGCACGTAAACGCTCAAAACAGCCAGCAGGAGGTATGTGTGCCAACTATTATTTCTGAAACACCGAAGATGTTGGACACGGATCGGTTTCAGCCCACGCATAAGCCAGTGTCCGCCGCACTTAGTCGCGAATCCTCGGCTGTCACTATCAGTGCGCATCCCAGCGTCGATCGCGAGTCATTCCAAACGCTTTTGGCGAGCGCGTTCGCGGTCCAGGAGAGTGGAATGAACAAGCAATCGCTTTCTGCCCTGATTGAGCTTCAGAAGGCAATTGCAAAAGATGAACTGCCGTTAGAGAAAGTTCTCGACCTGATCGCCGACCGCGCGCGCATCGTGGCCGAAGCCACCGGAATCGCAATTGGCCTACTAACGGGAAAGCAATTGGTTTGCCGCGCTGGCAGCGGAAGCGGGACACAATATATCGGCCGGAGCGTGACGGCGGTTTTCAGCATGTCAGCGCACACGGGTCCGCGAAAAGAGATTTTGCGAGTCGCTAACGCTGAGAGCGACTCCAGGATTGAGGCTGCAATTTGCCGCGAACGTGACGCCAAGGCCCTGCTGATGATGCCGATCTACAGGGATCGCTTCGTGGCTGGAGTGCTGGAAGTCTTATTTAGCGATGCACACGCTTTTGATGATCGAGAGTTGCGCAGCTATCGAATGATGGCCAATCTAGTCGAAGAGGCGCTGGCGCGTGACCTTCAACGTAGCCAGGAAGGCGCGCCGACAACTCAACCCACGACGCTTCACCCCTCTGTTGGGAAAACGCCATCTCTAATTCAGCGGTTCCCTAGCGACGACGGTTCAACTATCGATCCCTCAGTCGCCCAGGTCTACGGCGCGCCTGCAAGGGTAACCGCGACAATACCGACACCGCGCCCACCCGCTGAAGAGCTGACAACAATCAAACGGCCACTCAAACGGGCGCTTTTCCGCGATCCTCGTTGGAGCGTCGGCGCCGCGACCGTAGTGATTCTCCTTGGAGTGGTGTGGTGGATTTCACTCCATCGGCGCGCAGCCTTCACGATGGAAGGTGAGTCGGGAATAATGAGATCAAAAGCCGCAGAAAAGCACGTACCCAAACCGACCGCCGCCACGTGGCTGAATGAGAGCAGTGGAACACAATATACAAACGCAGCCAGACCCCGGTTCACCAAGGTCCAGGTGGGGCCGAATGAAGTGGATTACATTTCGGAAGATGTGACGATACGGCATTTCAAGAAACCAGAACCGTCTTCGCACGCACCTTCGGCATACAAGCAGTTCGATATCGGAGCCGATGTGACAGTACGCATTTTCAATCACAAAGCCGCGGGCTTACCAGAGAATAACCTGCCTCGAGAGCGACGCGATCCATAGAGTTTCCAGCTGCAATTTCAAACAGCGCAGCAGATGCTGCTGTAGTAGGCTGGTCCTCTACCACAAACTGTATTTTCTTCCGCTAGCGGGACACGTTACCGACAGCATGCCTATGAAAGGAAGAGTCCGGGTGGAGTTTTGGCGAACATATCAGAATGTCCATCCGACGGAAGTCGTGATTCCCAAGTCATTCTTCGGTGCAGTAATGGGCGGCCGCGTGTCATAGTTCTCGTAAAGGTCGAAGTTCCAGTTGAAATTGCGCATCAACTCAATTCGCAGGCCAGACTGCGAGCTGACGCGCAGGCGTCCCGGATCGCTAAGACTCGGGAATAGTAGCGTCTGCGATCTAACGTTGAAGTTCCCGAATCGAAACGTAGAGAATGTTACGCCCAACAGGGACTCCGCGTTGTTGTGAATCGGCTCGGTGCCGGGCCGGGGGATGTAGCTTTCATGGCTAAAGGCTGCACCGCCGAGAACTGTCAACGACGTTCGATCCGTCCGTACCAGTTTTCGCCCGAAGGCACCGCCATAGGTAGAACGCAAGGTTAGATCTTGCTGATTGCTCCTCAATAAAGAAAAAAGCCCAGCCGCCAGCCATCTTTCCGTAAGCAATCTGGCATACTGCGAATCGAAGGTGAAGCGGTTGGTGTTTTTGGCATTCGTTTGTGAGCCAAACTGCGACGACGTCGCCAGTTGTACGGAGTTTTTTGTGGTGCGGAAGGCGACATCTGCGCCTAAGGACGAATTGGTCTCTTTGTTGCCACTGGCGAAGCCAAACCCGTAATTGATCGAGCCAGTCAGTTGGTTCAAGAAGCTGGCTTCCCTCTGGCTGATCGCGATTACCTCCGATGTTGTGACCTCTACGGCTGATCCACCCGCGACAATCTTAAAGTCTTTGCTGTCCTCAATGGAGGTCTCGTTTTTTCCAATCAGTCCGGTTACACGCGTTCCATTCGTAAGGCTTACGATGAAAGTGTCTTTACTCTCCAAGGTCTTCACTCTTTTCCAGTCCAAATGAACAGAGTCTTTCATGTAATCCGACTTGAAGATGAGCTCGCCGTACTGCAGCGCTTTGATCTCTCCGGTGAACTTGTCGCCATTCGTCATGATGACCACGTCGTCCTTCCGCTTTCCAAATAACGGGCAGGCAAATAGCAACATAAGTGCGATAAGAGTATGACGTTTGAGCAGGGCTGTACATAGCAGTTCCACTAGTGTTGTCACTTCGGGCCCTCCAGGAAGAACAGTGGGAACACAGACCAGGTGCAGGCATGGAAAATATTCAGGCCTATGGCGTTTGGCAGGGCGGCATAGCTGCAATTCCGGTATAGGATCCGGAATCGGCAGTGCCGCCATAAGGTCACATTCGGATGCTAGCGGAATAGGAAGCCCACCCCTTACTGACAAAAGTAACAGTTCTCCATCGCGCCAGCCTCTGGCACTTTGCTGTAAGTGATGGAGCAACTATGACACTGCGATGCATCAGACTTTTTAGTACCACCTTATTGCTATTTATCGTTAGTGCCCTAGGTCAAGGCCACTCCCAGTCTTCCCAAAGCTCTGATCTGCAGCAACTCAAGAACAAGCTCGATCGGTTGGACGAGCAAATGCAGGAACTGAAGGAGCAGATTCAGGCTGCGGAACAAGCCCAGCAGAAACCAAGTACGCCGACTACTCCCCCCAACGTTTCAAAGCCTGCCCAAGGTCAGCCTCAAACGGTACCACTGGAAGGAGAAGTGACCGAGAAGAAGAACAGCGTCGACGTGTACGGATTCGTCATGCTCGATTCCGGATACGAGTTCAAACAGCAAAATCCGAACTGGTTCGATGTGATGCGTCCGACTCAGTTGCCATCCTTCAAGAATGAGTTCGCTCCTGACGGGAACGTCTTCGCGGGCGTGCGCCAAAGCCGGTTTGGCGTCAAGTCATCGACGCCGACGTCGTTTGGTGACCTGAACACAATTTTTGAATTTGAGCTATTTGGCACTGGAGTCGACGCCGGCCAGACAACCTTCCGTCTGCGTCATGCATACGGCGAGTTGGGGCAGTTTGGCGCCGGCCAAACCTGGAGCCCTTTTATGGATATCGACGTGTTTCCGAACTCCATCGAGTACTGGGGACCCAATGGGATGGTCTTTTTCCGCAACGTGCAGGTGCGCTGGATGCCTCTACGAAGTGACAAGGGGCGTATCACCATTGCGCTTGAACGACCCGGTGCCAGCGCCGATCAGGGCGTGTACTCGGACCGAATCGAGTTGCAAGGCGTGAAACCGCGGTTCAATTTCCCCGACCTCTCATGGCAAGCGCGACTGAGCAGAGATTGGGGCTATCTGCAAGTGGCCGGCATCGTTCGAAAGATCGGCTGGGTTGACACGAACACTGATGCCTTCAAACTCGGCGGCCATGCTGTTGGTTGGGGCGTCAACGTAAGCTCTAATCTCAAAATGGGGAGTAAGGATGTCGCAAAGCTGTCGGTTGTCTATGGACCAGGCATTGAGAACTACATGGATGACGCTCCGGTGGACATTGGCATCAAGAACAATCCCGGAAACGCGATCACACCAGTAAAAGGAGTCGCTCTTCCAGTGCTAGGCGTCGTTTCTTTTCTCGATCACAACTGGAGCGATCGATTCAGCAGCTCCATAGGATATTCCATGGTCAATATCGACAACTCAAACGCCCAGAATCCGTCAGACTTCCACCAAGGACATTATGCACTTACCAACTTGCTCTACCATCCAATTCCGAAAGTAATGATTGGTGGTGAGTTTCAATTCGGAAGGCGGGTGAATTTTAGCGACGGATTCAACACTAACGACTATCGAATGCAATTTTCGTTCAAGTACGACTGGTCCAAGGGGTTCAAGTTTTAACCATGCGCCCCTGGCCGAGCTGTCAGCAATCACGAAAGGAATTGGCGATGCTTATGAGCAGGATGGTTGCAAAGTACGTTCTCATCGCGGCGTTAGTCACTTCGAACCTGGCTCCGATCACAATTTCAGCCCAAGTCTCACGAAGCCCGGTAGCTCCCAGACGAGAACTTGTGGAAGCCGTCGTCAGGGAGGCTTATGAAAAGTTCAAAAGTGATACGAACGGGAAGAACGCTGATTACATCCCCTATCTGGCCCAGGTGGATTCCAAGCTATTCGGAATCGCTGTGGTCACCACGGACAATCAAGTGTTCACATTGGGCGACGTTAACTATTCTTTCTCTATTCAGTCGATCTCCAAGGTGTTCACGCTGGCACTCGCGATGGAGGAGTTGGGGGCGGATAAGGTCTTCGAGAAAATTGGCTCTGAGCCGACCGGACGGCCTTTCAATTCTCCTTTAGCCGTGGTGGATATGCCGACTCACACCGGGAATCCTCTTGTCAACGCGGGCGCGATTGCAACTACAAGTCTGATTTCTGGAAAAGATGCCGAAGACAAATGGAACAAGATCCTCAACTTTTACGGTAAGGCCGCCGGGGATAAGTTGCAACTCATCGATGAAGTCTACAAGTCAGAAGCGGCGACCAATACCGGGAACAAGGCCCTCTCCATGCTCCTGGCCAAGTACGATCGGATTTACGCAGATCCGTTCGAGTCAGTGGACATCTACACGAAGCAATGCTCGGTGGGTGTGAATACGGCCCAACTCGCCCGCATGGGCGCGACGTTGGCGAACAACGGCGTAAATCCTCTCACTGGCGAACAGGTCATCAAGCGCGAGGACATTCCATACATTCTCAGCGCGATGACCATGGCCGGCCTGTATGACGGCTCCGGTGGGTGGGCCTGGCATGTGGGTCTGCCTGCCAAGAGCGGTGTCGGAGGAGGGATCGTCGCCATCGTCCCCGGCAAGGGCGCCATCGCCGTATTTGCGCCCCCGCTGGATGAGGCGGGAAACAGTGTAAAGGCTCAAGAAGTAATCGACTACGTTGCTCAGAAGCTTAGCTACAACCTCTACTCGCCGAGTTCAGTGGGATTGAAATGAGCGCGAAACCGAGCTTTGTTTCGACCTTAGTGGTCGCGGCGTGTTGCGCGTGCCTAGCGAACGGTCAGGTCGCCACTCGGCAAACTACCGCGGGCCCGAACGGCGCCCTGAACACCACTCAAGCTCTCGATCTGCTGATTGAACAGAATCAGCAACTGGAGAAACAAAACCAACAGATCGAGAAGCAGAACCAGCAACTAGAAAAGCAGAACCAGGAATTGATGGAACAGATCAAAGCTCTGCGTGGTGCTGGGGCTCAGGGTGCCAGTGTGGTTGAGCAAGCTGCTGAAGCGCCGTCGGCTCAAGCCAATGCCGGCGAAAAGACGGGCCACCCCGGGCAATCTTCTCCCCAGGGAGTGAACGAGGTCGATGATAAAACGGCGTACACGCAAGCCTCAGAAGGGAATTCCGCCATTTTTGGTGAATTCAACCCGGGCCGCGGATTTACTGTCGCCAAGGGCGAACACGGGGAGCTGAATCTAAGCGGCTATATGGTTGCACGATATCTGAATCAGTTCCCGGGTGAGCAGTCGGCCACCGACCATTTGGGTCGGCCAATCCTAGTAACGCCTCGCCAGGACTTCCAGTTCCACCGGGTTATGTTGTTTTCCCAAGGATGGCTGTTCTCTCCCAAGTTTCAATACTCAACGTTCCTGTGGACAGTGCAGGACACGAATCAGGTCGCGGTTGGTGGCGCCCTGTATTACACCTTCGGCAAATATATGACGCTCGGCGGGGGATGGAATGCCTATCCCGGCACAATGTCTTTACAGGGCTCCCACCCATATTGGGAATCGTATGACCGCGTGATGGCGGACGAATTCTTCCGGCCCTACTTCTCGCAAGGTGTGTTCGCCAAAGGGAACCTGCTTCCAAAACTTGAGTACAGGTGGATGATCGGAAACAACAACAGCAACTTGGATGTACCGGCGGTCAAACTCGACCGGAAACTCTCCGGTGGAGGTGCCTTAACGTGGTTGCCGACGACAGGCGAGTTTGGCCCGCGCGGTGCTTTTGGAGATTACGAGAATCACCAGAATTTCGCGACACGGTTCAATCTCGCTTACACATACAGCCCGGAAGAGCGCCAAGCAGCAATCGGCACACCAGCAGGCAACACAACCCTGCGTCTTAGCGATAGCCTCAACGTGTTCGATACGGGAGCCCTCGTTAACGGTGTGACAGTAGAAAGTACGCGTTATCAGCTTGTTTCCGCATCCGCAGGAATGAAGTACCACGGTCTTTGGATCCAAGGTGAGGGATACGGAAGGAAACTGGATCAATTTTCTGCCGACGGACCTTTGCCAGTCGCTGACGTTAGTGACTATGGGTTCTATGTTCAGGCCGCGTACATGATCGTGCCGAAGAGGTTCGAATTGTACGGGGGTACGTCCTATATTTTTGGCCAGTATGGCGATCCCAAGGAATTTCTCGTGGGAAGCAATTATTATCCTTGGAACACTAGGAACATTCGGATGAACCTCCAGCTGATCAATGTGGATCACTCGCCTGTTAGTAGCACCTTCGGCTTCTATGTAGGCCAATTGACCGGGCATGTTTTTTCTTTTGGCCTCACCGCCATTTATTAAGAACCGGCAATCTTTGTTCAATACCTTTTCCAATTCGCTGCGGAAACCATCAGAGACTAGCGACCCGTCTGGCTTGATCGAAAGCTGAACGTCGAGTGAGGACCCCGATGAAAAGCACCCATGCTCGCGGGCCTAATAGCATCGCCCAAGCCGCCATCGGTCTGGCCATTTCGATGGTGCTGTGGTGCAATGTTGCGATTGCACAGCTGCCTTCAGAACAGCCGGAACTGAATGACTCTCACTTTCACCTCACCAACTACATCCAGCAAGGGACTGACATTCATGATTTCTTGAAAATCATGGGTACGAAGGTTGGCCGGGTTGCGCTATTTGGGATCCCTCTGCAGCAACAATGGTCTTACTTCGTGGATGGAGATAATGCTCCGACGTACTACCTGAATTCGGACGCCCCGCTCTACTACTACTCCTTCACCGACGCATACATCGCTATGGCATACAAGTCGCTGTCAAAGGAGGAGCAGGCGCGTTTCGATCCTATGATTACAGGATTCAACCCCACCGACATGTACGCTGCCGATCACATTCGCCGAGTGCTTCAGACTTTTCCAGGCGTGTTCTCAGGCATCGGCGAGTTCACGATTCACAAGGAGTTCGTATCCTCCAAAATCGCGGGTGGCGTCGCTAGCCTGCAAAACCCAGCCCTCGACAGGATCCTCGATTTTGCCGCCGAGGTTGGACTGCTCGTCATCATTCACAATGATATCGATACGCCGTTCTCTCCAAACCAGTCCGACACCCCATCTTCTGAACCCGGCCCTCAGTCCGTCTACCTTTCGCAAATGCAGGCGTTGATCAAGCGCCATCCCAAAACTACGATAATCTGGGCTCATACTGGAGTCGGGCGAATCGTCCGGCCGATTAAGGCGCACGCGGTGATTTTGGATTCAATGCTGAGTGACCCTGCTTTCAGCAATCTTTACTTCGACATTTCCTGGACGGAGGTTGCCAAATACGTCGTCTCGTCACCCCAGGCAATGCAGGTCGTTGCGAACCTCATCAACCGCCACCCCGACCGGTTTTTATTCGGTACAGATGAAGTCGCTCCGAAGGATCAGCAGGGGTACTTGAAAATCTACGAAATATACTCGCCTTTGTTTGCCTTGCTGACATCGGATGCCAGCGAAAGACTTCGCCTGAAGAATTACGAGCGGCTCTTTGATGAGGCCCGAAGGAAAGTGAGGGCGTGGGAAGAGGCGCAAGGCCTAAATCCTTCGAAAAGTCCACGGCGGTAGTTTTGCCTGCTCCTTTCTACTCTAGACTTATCCATTCGCCCGTTTGATTTCACCGAGGCCAGGGCAAAGTACAGGGTTGGGAATCCACCACGTGAAATAATCCTGAACCGGGACTTTGAGCCGACTACGTCTCCCACTACTAGGACACAAAGTCTCTGCCAAAACAGAAGATATAAGGCGATTCGCTGCAGATTTGAGCGCAATCGACGCTTCCCTGACAGAAATAACAGTTTTCACCGCACCTAATCTCTGACAACGTCATTATGCCTTATGGAGGGATTTAGGTTAGCTCACGGCAGGGGGCGAAGTGTGCCGCAAAGATCCCACAAATACTGACGGTGTTGCTTCGCCCTCATTTTAACCCTCCAATAACTGCCCGCGCGCCAGCGAACGACGTCTTCTGTAAAGGAGAGATTTCAATGCAGACCTTACTCAATATTATCGGCAACATAGGAAGCACCTGTGGAGACTGCCATACTACAAGCTGTGGAACATGTGGACCTGTTGCGCAGAAGGGCGAAGCTCCATCGGCACTTACGCGAAGGGATTTAGGCAAAACTGTTTTGGCCGCGTCCGTAGGTGTGCTGCTGACAGGATGCTCATCAAAACAGCCTGCCGAGACAACGGCCCAAGCAGCCGCGCCCGCTCCCGCCCTTTCCCCGGATCTCGAGGTGGTTAAGAGCTCGAAGGGTCCGATCATGACGACCTTGGAAGAGTTTTACAAGATGGGCCCTGGGCCGTCGAGTTCCCACACGATGGGTCCCATGCGGATCACATACGATTTCTTTCAACGCGTCTCCAAGCTTCCGGACGATCAACTCAAGCGGGCCACAGCTCTTAAGGTGCACCTGTTTGGGAGTTTGAGCGCGACCGGCAAGGGTCATGGGACAGACAGAGCATCGCTCGCCGGATTGCTTGGAAAGGCTCCGGCGACCTGCCCGCCTCAGTTCCTTGATGCGCTAGCGGCCAATCCCGATGAGGCGCATAAGGTAACTATAGGTCCAACCACACTGGACCTGAGATTGAAAGACATCATCTTCGATGCAACGAAGGGGGACTTCCATCACCCGAACACAATGACTGCAAAGCTGCTCGCCGGCGACGAGACGCTCTACGAGCTTGAGTACTACTCGGTTGGCGGTGGCTTCATCGAGTGGAAAGGCTACAAGCCGCCTGACAAAGGACAGCCCAAGTATCCCTTTGAACACGCACAGGAGCTGAAGAAGTACCTCGTCGACGACAAGATCCCGCTGCCCAAGCTGCTGCTCACAAATGAGATGGACATTTCCGGCAAGAGCGAGAAAGACATCTGGGAGTTTCTAGATCAGGTTTCCGAGGTAATGGTCCGTGGCGTAGACACTGGGTTAACTGTTGAGAGTGTGCTGCCAGGCCCGATCAAACTCCACAGCAAGGCAGCAGCAATGCAACGCAACTTAAAGGCTACAACCAAAGGAACCGCCGCTGGGGTGATTACGCGCGTCGCGTCTTACGGCTTTGCCATGGGGGAAGAGAACGCCCGCGGTCATATTATCGTCACCGCTCCGACTGCTGGTTCGGCAGGAATCATTCCAGCGGTGGTGAAGTCACTGCGCGACCTCAATACTCCCAGCCAGAAAATCCGTGACGGATTCCTGGCAGCCGCGGCGATTGGGTACTTGTGCAAGCACAATGCCACGCTGTCTGGCGCAGAGGGTGGTTGTCAGGCCGAGGTGGGCGTTGGTTCTTCCATGGGAGCCGCGATGATCGCGCAGACGATGGATGCGAGTCCGAAAGTAGTCTCCAATGCGGCCGAGTCCGCGCTTGAAAGTCATCTTGGCATGACGTGCGACCCCGTCGCCGGCTACGTGCAGGTTCCCTGCATTGAGCGTTGCGCATACGGAGCCGTTAAGGCGTGGACCGCTTACTGCATCGCTAGCGAAGAAATTCCCGAGAAGCGCCGCGTTGATCTCGACACAACCATTGCAGCGATGGACTTGACTGCAAAGGAAATGAACTCCAAGTACAAAGAGACCTCGGAAGGCGGCTTAGCCGTGTCTTTGGTGCTCTGTTAAGGGGTCGCCAATGCTCGATGCGATCGCGGATTGCCAGTCGAGAAGTTGCGATGCTGGCCGATCATGCACGTCGAAATCGGCAGTGAGGTGGAAATATGGACGACTATGCCCTCGTACTGAACGCTGGTTCGTCTAGCCTGAAATTCTGTGTCTTTCGACGTACACTCGCGGAAAAGTGGCAGATCGATGCACGAGGCCAGATTGAGGGCATCGGAACATCGCCTCGACTCTTGGCAAAAGGGACTGATGGCAAAATCCTCGCTGAAAATGACTTGAGTGCGGATGTTCGCGATGGTCACGGCGCGATCGACGCTTTGGCCTCGTGGCTCCGTTCGCAATATGGGAGAGCGCGAGTGTTAGGCGTCGGCCACCGTGTCGTCCACGGCGGAACACGCTACTCTCAGCCGACAATCGTGACCACGAAAGTTCTCGCCGACCTGTATGAACTAGTGCCACTTGCCCCACTCCATCAGCCGTACAACCTCGCGGCTATCCAGGCGGTCTTCGAACGGTTGCCTGATGTTCCGCAAGTAGCATGTTTCGATACAGGGTTCCACCAAGGACGTCCACAGATCGCGGGGATCATCCCATTACCCATGAGCATCTGTAAGTCGGGTCTGAAGCGATATGGCTTTCATGGGCTCTCTTATGAATTTGTGACCTCGATGCTGCCCGAGATTGCTCCGGAGATTGCTACGAGTCGCCTCATCATCGCGCATCTCGGAAGCGGAGCTAGTTTGTGCGCTGTGGACGGCGGAAAGAGCGTGGATACCAGCATGAGCTTTACAGCCCTCGACGGGCTGTGTATGGGCACTCGGCCGGGCAACATCGATCCGGGTGCAGTTTTGTACATGTTTCAGATGCTGGGAATGACTGCGAAAGAAGTGGAAACCATTCTCTACAAGAAATCGGGTTTGTTGGGGATATCGGGAATCAGCAATGACATGCGTGAACTGCTCGCCAGTACCGCTCCAGAAGCGCGCCTGGCTGTGGATTACTTCGTGTACCAGACGGCCAAGCAAATCGGTGCCCTGGCCGCAGTCCTTGGTGGCATCGATGGACTCGTATTCACTGCTGGCATTGGCGAAAACTCGCCAGAGATCCGTAAACGAATTTGCGGGGCTTCATCGTGGCTGGGCGTGGAACTAGACAACTCAGCGAACGTCAGTGGAGGGCTCCGCATCTCCACTCGGCACAGCAAGGTCTCGGCGTGGGTTGTTCCCACTAACGAAGAGCTGATGATCGCACGGCACACCCGCGCCGTCCTTAGTTTGGGCGAGCCCGCTCTTACTGCATAGAAGCAGAAGAACTACCATGGTCGTTGCTGTTTCCCACTACGTGGCACCGGTCTCTGGCAGAAGTGGACCTATTGTCCGCGACTTCATTCAGCAGAACGACAACCCTATGAAGGAGACGAGCCCTTGCGCGCGGCCGCCACAGCAGGGGACTCAAACGCCGTCCCCTCTCCGGACCTCATCCCCGCTGAAACCAAGAATCAACCGAGAACTCACATGGCGATTGGTACAGCAAACGGGGGCCTTCACCTCAAAGACAGGTGGTTGCGGCGGCGAACAGTACCGAGTTGTGGGTCTCGATGGCTTCTGACCGGGAGATCGCTCCACCCGGCCACAGGGGAGAACAACAACTGTTATTGAATGCGAGGTTTCGGCATACGCTCTGGTCAACAAAGAAGGGCATGTGAAGACGAAGTACAGAATTTGTTTCTTCCTCGTCATCGTCGTGACGCTAGGAGGTTCCCTTGGTTCCGTTGCTCAGAGCAAGGGGTTGCCGAAAATCGTGATTCTGGCCACGGGTGGAACCATCGCTGGGGCGGCGGCTACCGGAACTCAAGCAGGCTACACCTCTGGGGCAGTGACGATCGATGCCATGCTTGCCGCCGTCCCCGGAATTAGGGAACTTGCCAATGTCAAAGGTGAACAGATCTCGAATGTCGGGTCGCAAGACATGACGTTCGACATAATGCTGACTCTGGCAAAGCGCATCAATGTTCTGCTCTCTCAGAACGATGTCGACGGTGTAGTCGTAACGCACGGGACCGACACCATGGAGGAAACCGCGTTCTTTCTTAATTTGGTGGTGAAGAGCAATAAACCTGTCGTAATGGTTGGCTCGATGCGGCCCTCCACAGCGGTCAGCGCTGACGGCCCGTTGAACCTATTCAATGCCGTCGGAGTCGCCGTTGACCCAAACTCCAGGGGCCGCGGCGTTATGGTAGTGATGAATGACTGGATTCACGGAGCACACTCTCTCACCAAGACAAGCACAACAGCTATTCAAACGTTCATGTCTCCACTCCGCGGATTGGTAGGAATTTCCAGCTATGGTAAGAACGATTTCTACAACACTCCCCCGTGGAAACACACAACGGCCAGCGAGTTTGATATATCCAATGTTTCGAAATTGCCGCGAGTTGACATCTTGTACGCATGTGCCGATATGTCGGCAGACTTGATCGATGCTTCGGCGGCGCACGGCGCAAAGGGCATCGTCATCGCCGGGGTGGGGAACGGTAATATGAATGAAGCGTCACTCCGGGCTGCAGCTAACGCCGCGAGGAAGGGCGTCGTGGTTGTCAGAAGCAGCCGGGTCGTGACCGGAACGGTTGGACGCAATGTAGAAGTAAACGACGACGAGATGAACTTCGTGGCGTCCGATGAGCTAAACCCACAGAAGGCCAGGATCCTGCTGATGCTGGCGCTGCTCAAGCCGCGCAGTTTGAAAGAAATCCAGAATTTGTTTTATAGCTACTGATCAGACGCGCTTGGGCGAACTTGCCCCAGGACGTGACTTGCCGGCCGGTCTTCCTCTTCATATGACGACGTAATTAGAATCCTCACGGTTGGTTGCCGCAGCCCTTCACAACCCTGAGAACAGGCTGATCGGTCGCCCTCCCCTGCGACTCTCCGCTGTTTCCACAACCTGCCACCAAGTCTTCGTTGACGGGTGTCGGCAACTCCGCTGCCTACAAGATCCTGTTGGAACCCAATAGGGGCTGAAGCTGCCCTGGAATTGGCGACAAAAATGCACGTCCATATACAACTGCCGTTCTTTAGAAGGATTCTAATGCTTATCCCCCTGCTCACCCCTGCAGTTTATGGTCCGGTTAGCAAGTTGATTGCCCCAGGTCAACGACTAACGCGACTCGATGTGCGACCCTCCTAATGAGGGTCAGTCACACCGGACTCGGTGTCGCCCATTGAGGTAAGGGGGTATCAAAGTGCGTAAGGTGCGTATTCTTGTGGCCGACGATATGGAAACGTGGCGAGACTACATCTCTTCCATGCTTCAGAACGAGCCATCATTTGAAATCATTTGCCAGGTGGTAGATGGGCTGGAGGCAGTCGTAGCGGCCAAACGACACCAGCCGACGATCGCTTTGCTGGATATAGGCCTGCCACGCATGAGTGGCATTGACGCGGCCCGATCGATTAAAACGCTTGCTCCAAATACAGAAATATTATTCTTGAGTGAACAGCGAGACATGGAAGTGATTCAGACAGCCCTGGATCTTGGCAGTGGTTACGTTTTGAAATCCGATGCTGCAGGCGACTTGATAGCGGCAATTCACGCAGTTGCCAGCGGTGATACATTCATTAGCCGTCAATTGGTCAGTCTCGGAATAACCAGTGAGCGGAAAAGGGTGTAAGCGTCCGGGCAATTTCATGCGTTGTTGCCAAGTTGGTCTTGGAATGAAGGTCTCCACACTTGGAGATACTGTCGCTTTTGCCAGTGAAAATAGCTCTTGTACTCCAATAGACTGCAAATGTCTTTTGCGCCTAGCTTGAGATCACGGTTGACGGCACGACGTGCACGACGTGCACGATCGCGTAGGATCATAGGTACTGGTCATGAAGGAACGGCAGGCTGGAACGGCGGCTTGGTCGATCAGCGTCTCTCCGCCCTATCAGTCACGGTTGCTCGATGGCCTAACGACCTCAGACCGCGCTGCAGTCCTATCGGCAGCATCTAGGCGGTGCCTGAAAGCGAATTCTGTGCCGATACATCAGGGGGATAAGGCCGAATCTTTATTCCTGATTTGTAGAGGCCGCGCCCGACACTTTTATATCACTCCACAAGGTAAGAAACTCCTTTTGTTCTGGCTAATGGAGGGTCAGATATTTGGAGGCTCTGCCCTTCTATCAACACCCACGGAGTATCTGGTGGGGACTGAGATTCTCTGTGACAGCTGCTTGCTGATTTGGCCCCGTCGCACGATTCGCGCTCTTGCAGCGCGAATACCCAGATTGCTTGATAATGCGCTGTCTGTCGCAACAGACTATTTGACCTGGTATCTCGCTGCCCATACTAGCTTGGTATCCCACAGCGCACAGCAGAGGCTTGCTCATGTGCTGGTGACTTTTGCGAATGGATTTGGTCGCAAAACTTCGGACGGCACTTGCGTTGAATTGACAAACGAACAGCTTGCCAACGCCGCCAACGTCACTCCCTTTACCGCCAGCCGAATCTTGAGCTCCTGGCAACGAAGTGGCGCTGTTGTGAAAACGCGGGGCCAACTGATGCTTCGCTCTCCAGAGCAGCTTTTCGGTATCGATTCTTAGGTTTCCCTGCTTCTCGCGTTCGAGCGCGAAAATGGCTAAGCTGCCGCCTGAGTTTGACAGGAGGGCACGTAGTTCTCGACCGGCTTCTGCCCCCCGATTGTCTCGCCGAGAGCAACCCCTCCGCAAATCGCTGGGAGCGTTGGCGCCGATGAATTGGCTCGAAGGATGCCTCGCAGTTGGTGATGTGCCCGGGACAGATTGGACTTCGTTGTATTAATTGATACTCCCAACGACGCAGCAATCTCCCGATGACTCATTCCTTTAATGTCGTGTAGCACAAGAACAATTCTTCTGCATTTGGGCAGGCCGCCGATTGCACGTGCAAGAATAATTCGCTCGATCGGTTCGCGCGCCGGACTTACGAGCGTCTGGACAATATTATCCACGGCCGATGTAGCGTGCTCCAAAATGCAGTGCAATGATATCGGGAATACTCTCCGCCTCCGAGAATGCATCAATATAATGTTTGTCGTTACCGTGAACAGCCATGACTTGAAGGCAGTGCCGTCTCGTAAAGTGCAGACCCTACGGTACACTTGCAGAAATACCTCTTGAGTAAGATCTTCTGCGTCCGCGGCGTCTTTTAGGCTTCGCAAACACAGAGCATACACTCTGGCCTTGTATTTGTTGTATAAAGCTTCGAAGGCGAGAACACTGCCCGCTTTCAGTTGCTCAATCTCGTGCGCCGATAATCCCTCAAACGTTCCCATCTGCTTTTCTCTCCCTGGTGTCGTCTCCCCGACAGGGGTTGTGCTTTTTGGGGGCTTAGTCGAAAGCCTGACCTCGACCTTCAGACGTCTTGATCATTGGACTCGAGGCAACTTACCAGTTGCCCACGCTCGGTGCTATCTGGCGCGAATGGCAGATCGCGTATCACGCAGGAAATCTAGTCATGAGTTCTCTTTGGAGGAACTGTCATCCCTGACAGATGACGTGAACGGATTCCTCACGGGCGGAAGGAATACGACTACTCATGTACTCTGCTGGGAAAGGCCGCGGAAATACTCGCTTTTTATCCTTTGCTGGCGGGAATCGCGTGGCATCTGCATTTTTGGACGGCTGGATGACGGCGCTAAAGGATTTGTGACCACAGCTACTACCGCAGCATCTCTGGGCTGCTACTTTGTGCTGAACTGAACAGCTATTTATGCTGCTTAGGCTGGGAGAACTGACAGTGGCCGCGCATGTATTTTTACGGGTAGGCTCGGTTGCACGTGATAAGGAGTCTGTCATGCTAACTCTGGACGTAACGACCGACTGCACCACAACGCCACACTTTGGTACGACACTATGGCATTGCAATCGGTGTGACGCATTCATATCGATTCGCTCGGATCAACTCAAGGACGCGGCAATGTGTCCTGTCTGCAGCGTGGTGGTCCTCGACTTCTGCGGCAGACTAACTGCCATGCCTTGGATTCAATTCGGGGAAGCCTGATGTGGCTGTTCGATAGTCCGCGGAGTCTCGCTACGCTGATGGGTCACCGAAAGAAGCATAAAATAACGCGCTAATGTTATACGCAACAGCATTTAGGAAGTGCCTACAGGCCACTCATCATTAGTTCGGTGCCACGACTTGTCAGGGTTGTAGCGATCCATATGCTGAACAATATTGGCTGTATCAGGCCCGAAGTCCTTTTCGTAAACAATTCCGTCATAGCTAACCATGAAGCTTTTGACGCCGGTAACTCGGTACTCAGCCGGGAATGCCACTAATGCGAAACCGCCGATCATGATTCCCTCTACTACATAATCGAGCTGCCCCAGCTTGGCCGCGGGACCTTGGCCTTTCAAGACCTTGAAGTAATAGCCGTGGTACCCTGAGGTCTTCCCCGGTGAATAACCTTCCTCGATGGCGCGAGCGATGGCTTGGCTGATGGGCCCCCCCGTGGTACCATCCGCGTTCTGCCAGTATAGGCCGTCGTGCTTACCCGGCGTGCTGATGATCTTCTGGGCATATTGATTAACTCCAGAATTGTCGTGAACCTCAGAGGCATACTCTTTCTGCGCAACCACGAAGCCACGACAGATTTGGATGGCATCCAACTCGTTGGCTCCAATACGGCGAAATAGAATCTCATCATGTCCTTGTTTGGAATCGAAATACCACTTCGAGCCCTTTCTTATTATCGGTACCGGAAGCGGCCAGTCGTCTTTACCCACTGTCAGTGTGGCCTGCGCCTTGTTCTTGGGGTCTATGGACACTAGATGCTTCTCTCGGGCCTTGGCTGCAAAGTCAGCGGCGATGCTCTTGTCCCGAACCGGGTCTGAAGAGGAGATAAAGTCCTTGCCATCGGGACCGAAGATTGCCAGCAAGGTGGAAACGTCGTGACTTTCGGCTGCGCGTATCAAAGCCTCCGCCGCTTGCTCCGGCGTGTTAAATGTCATCGCTGCACTCGGTAGGAGCTCTTCGGAGTCCGACTGTGCCTGACCGTAAGGCGTAACGCAGTACGACAATGCGGTGAGGAAGACTACCAACGAAACGCGCCTAAGCGTGTGAATTTTTATTGATCTCATGTATTCCTCCATATCACGCCTGCTCACCTTCGCCTGCCCCCACCGCCGCCTCTACTGCGCCCGCCACCCCCGCTACTGCGCATGCTCGATGAGCCACGCGCACTGCTCGCACGCGCGCTGCTTCCACTGGATGCGGCACCGCCTCCGAAGGCACTCGAGTTCCGCGCCCCGCCACCGCTGGAAGTGCTCCGATTTCCCACACGGTCTCCCCCGCCGCGGCTTGCATTCGCATTGTTTCCTCCGGCAGTACTGTTAGCGGAATTTCTCCCCCCCGTGCGATCGCTCGCTCCTGGTTGTTCTCGATTCCCTGCGTTGCCACGATCGCGCGAACCTGGTTGTCGATCCCCTACCGAACCACGATCGGCCGCTTGCTGCAAACCGCCCCCCTGACCCTGGTTTTGACGCGCTCTCGCCTGCCGCGTAGTCATTGAATCGCCGCTGGCTGTACCTCCATACCTCTTGGCTGTCGCCCCATTCGAGTATGGAGCTCCTCCGCGGTGCTGAGGATTGTGCTGCCAATTGCTGTTGCCCCCGCCGTTCCGGGCAGTTGAGCGATTCACGTTCTGATTACGGTTGATGTTGGCATTGCTATTTCTTACAAAATTATTGTTGTGGTTAATGTATACGTTGTTGTTGCCACCCCAACCGCAGCCGTAACCCCAGCCACCACCGCCCCAGGCAGCTCCCATTGCAAGTCCCACTCCAAACGAAATCGCCATGCCGGCGGCATAATATCCGGGCGGAGGATAAGCAATTGGGGGGTACGGATATGCCGGTGCGCCGTACACCACTGTCGGGTTGTAACTAGGCACGTAAACGACTTCTGGGTTCGCTTGCTCGATAACGATGACCTGTTTGCTCTCGACCACCTTCATCTCTACTTTTTGTTGCTCAGACGACTTCAGGTTGCCCCCATTTTTTGCCTTGCTGCGCATGCGTTGCACAGCGTCCATCACGTCGTTCTGTTGCGCAAGAAAGGCGTTCCCCAGATCCGTAGTCCACTTTATGTTGTCCGCCAATTGCTTGACTACATCCGGAAGCGCTGCCATCGCTTGTATGCTGGGGTCCCACGGTTGTTTTTGGACAGCATCCGCCAGAGCTTTGTCTTTCAGGTTCTTGTTCTTCCCTAACCATTGCTGAAGCTGAATAATTTCCAGAGGATAAGTAGAGGCGACCAGTGTCTGGCTGAGGAGTGGGTCCGGATAGAGTGCAATCGGGGCAACTAGTGAATCAAGTTGTTCAGCTGGGATGGTTGCCACTTGCTCTTCGGCTGGTGGAGGACTCTGCTGGGAGCTTTGGCGTGCCATTAGCGTGCAGTCTCCGGGCAGCAGCGCCAAGGCAGAGATGACAGCAACGAACGGTCGAACAATACGAATCGGAATCCTCGACCAAAACAGTGCCACTTTCATACGGGATATCCCTTTTAGATCAGGCCGTGGCGTCTCAATCCCGTCTTTGGCGCGACAAGGGGCCAGAGTTGCCCTTCAGATTGAGTTCACAACTCATGATCATTGGCGCCATTCGAAAGGACGACTGCCAAAAGTGACAGTTTCAGTCACTCAATGCTGTGTTCTACGCGGGAGTGTTTCACTGGATTGTTGAAAGGCAGTCGTTCACCTTAGTTCAAAACCTCAGAGTGACGGCAGTCGATTTTGCACTGCGTGAGGCGAAACCTCATCAAATCTGAAGATTACCGTTGTCCTTGAGGCAATGCGATTCAAGTTACGACAACCACCGCCAACAATTTCGAACAATAGACTCCCGTATTGAAATCCACCTGCACATCATGGTCCACCGGAAACTCTTCCCGCTGATCTCCACAGAAGTTAATCGTGGCGGCTGTACCGGAACTCAGAAAGGTGACGGAAGTGAGCATGATCGTTTCGCCCGTTATATCTCGGATACAACTAAGCTGCACGGTGCTCACTGTCCCGCTGATTGTTTGGCTCCCACCCGGATTCGAGACGAATCCTACAAAGCAGGCCCCGCACCCTTCAAGCAAAAGACACGGAAGCAACCATAGAGCAAGTGCGAGTTGCATCGGAGAACGCATAGTCCGAGGGTCGCATTAAGACCGCGCGGTCGTAGCAGTGGCCAGAAAGACCCTTAGTATCGACCCCAGATAAACGGTTTCATGTTCCCCCCTTACACGAAGCGGATGAACTGGTAAAAATACTAGTCCGCAAGGGGCCTTAGGAGGTTGGTTGAAATCAAGGGTGTTCGACGCCAAGTCCATCTGCGGGACTCCGTGCCGCCGCTCTATCATTCTTGACAGTTCAAAGCCTTCATCTGGCTATATACCTTTATCCGGGCTCTTAAAGTCTTCTTAAAGTCCGTCGGTCGCTGGTCAGAGTGCCGATATATTTACGTGCCTTGAGAACCTCGGGTGTCCCGTGCTGCCGTCTCTTTCCCAGACCCGTAACAAGAGCTGCTTTTGAGGACATGGTATGCGACCCACTTGCTGGACGTTGCTGCTGATTTCCGGATTGTTCCCACTGTCGACGTTCGGCGCTCATGCGCAGAATGATCAGCACAGCCGGATATTGGTAATCGACGGACAGGCGGGACAAGCCTCCGTTATCGAAAAGAACGGCCGGGCATATGTCGACGTCGAGGCATTGACGCAGATCACGCATGGCTCTTTAAGCTTCAAAGCGGATCGCATTGTCTTGACTCTCCCCACGCCGACCCTGAGCGCTTCCATTGCCGAACCTCCTGCGGAGCCAGGGAACCCCCCGATCGCCGGATTATCGCGAAATTTCATGCGTGCAGGAATCGAGGAGATTGCGACAATGCGGGAATGGGCAAATACCCTGGCATACGCCATTCAGAATGGCTATCCCATAAGTGAGGATTGGACAGCCAATTCCCGGGAACAAGCTGCGCACGATCTCAGATTGGCCGCTGTGGCTGTCTCTACCGAGTCTGATCGGAATGCACTTCAGCTACTCACAAAAGAGTTTGAAGCAGTGCGCAACTGGAGCAATAAACTTCTTCAAGAACGCAAAGCCATGGACACAGCGAAATATGCCATTTCACATAACGCGCTGCGGGATGATGCTGCGTCTCAGAAGATCATAGCCTGCGGTCATTTCCTTGCCACGATGCTAGGGAGTGGGTCCTTCACAGACGATCCATCCTGCCACTGAGTTGTTTTCAAAGAACCGCAGAGCTCAGACGCGACATCGGCGGGCATGTGCTGGCGGTCAGTCTGTGCGAGTCTTGCCCGGCAAATGAATTTGCATTTGCCACTGGCAAAGGAAACAGTTCACCACCCGGTAAGCAGGTGAGAGAAGAGATATGTACATACTCTGAAAGATCTCGTGTTTGCTTCGAATTCAAACATGTTGTGGCACCCAGCGAGTGTCGAGACAATCGTTATAGTGCCGCCCCGCAGGACGTGCCCCTTTCACGAGTGCATTGAGGAAGAGGATTTTTTGTGAATCCGACTCTGGCCGAGCCGCGAATGCTCCCCCGGGGCGTCTCCGTCTGGACCCGCAATCCATCCATATACGAAATCAACACCTGGATCTGGGTTTCGGAGTTGGCCCGGAAATATGGGAAAAACATCAACTTATCTTGTGTGCCCTCTGCCGAGTGGGATGCGATCGCTGCTTTCGGATTCGATGCGGTCTGGTTCATGGGTGTTTGGGAGCGAAGTCCTGCCGGTATTGCGATTGCTAATCGTAACGAGCAACTGGTTGAGGACTTTCGTCGAGCCCTTCCCGACTTTCGCCTCGAAGACAACGTGGGATCGCCCTATTGCATAAGACGTTATCTGGTCGACGATTATCTCGGGGGCCCAGATGGCCTTGCTGTGGCCCGATGTGAGCTATCAAAGCGGGGGATGAACTTGCTCTTGGACTTCGTGCCCAACCATGTCGCCCCGGATCATCCGTGGGTTACCCAGCATCCGGAGTACTTCATCCGCGGGGGTGCGGACGACATAAAGAACGATCCCGGTTCGTACATGGAAGTTAACGGAACGACTTTCGCCTGTGGGCGAGATCCCTACTTTCCGGCGTGGCCAGACGTTCTGCAATTGAACGTCTTTCTCCCAGGCCTTCGACGGGCAGTATTCGAGACTCTCTCGAGCATCGCCCAACAGTGCGACGGCGTGCGCTGCGACATGGCCATGCTCGTGTTGAATTCAATTTTTGAGCGCACATGGGCTACACGAGCAGGGCCGAAGCCGGCAACCGACTATTGGGATGTCATTCCCGCCATCAAGCGAAGGTATCCGGGCTTCCTGTTCGTCGCCGAGGCTTACTGGGGACTCGAATGGGAACTCCACCAGCAGGGTTTTGACTTCTGCTACGACAAAACGCTTTACGACCGTCTGCAACACGCCGATGCCGAGAGCATCCGGCTCCACCTGTGTGCCGATCTCACCTACCAAAGCAAACTTCTTCACTTCATTGAGAATCACGACGAGCCACGCGCTGTTGCAATCTTTCCTCCCGAAAAGAAACGTGCCGTAGCGCTTGTTGCTGCCACGCTCCCAGGAGCGAGACTGTTCCACGAAGGGCAGTTCGAAGGACGCAAAGTCAGACTGCCTGTCTTCCTCGGAAGGCGCCCACACGAACACTTTGACCAAGACCTGTATGGCTTCTACCAAAGCTTGATAGAAGCAGTGAACCGACCGGCCTTCTATGACGGCCAGTGGTCACTGTGTGACCGGACGGGCTGGCCGGACAACTCGAGCTTTCGGAATCTACTGGCTTGGACCTGGGTGCTCAATGAAGAGCGCTACCTAATAGTCGTGAACCTAAGTGATGCGCCTGCGCAAGGCCGCATTCAAGTCCCATGGGCCGAGATAGATGTTGGATCGTGGCACTTAATCGACGTGCTATCGGGGGCATTCTACGAACGAAACGTGAACGACCTGCGGGCGTCGGGGCTGTACGTGGAACTTAGTCCCTGGAACTTTCACTTTTTACAGTGTCTGCACACGAACGACGCCGAGGCAGAAAGTCGCTGAGGACAGTAACTGCGCATTTTGAAGGATCCTGATAAAGCTGAATGATCGGGAATGGATGATCGAACGCTGCAACGGTCCGTACATGGAAATTGTCCATACATGACCTTCGAGGAACGATATCGCCAAGATGAGCGCCAGAAGCACACGCGAGGAGTCTGTTATGAAAGCAAGCGAAAAGCCCCACATCGCCTATGTGGAAACCAAGGAACAGCGACGGTTAAACGAGACTCGCGAGAAGGGTATGCCATGGAAGAAGTGGGGACCATATCTGAGCGAAAGACAGTGGGGGACGGTTCGGGAAGATTACAGTCAGGATGGAAACGCATGGGACTACTTCAGCCATGACCAATCTCGGTCGCGCGCCTACCGCTGGGGGGAAGATGGCCTGGCCGGAATCTCTGACGATAAGCAGCAACTCTGTTTCGCAATTGCGCTGTGGAATGGCCAAGATCCAATCTTGAAGGAGCGGCTGTTCGGTTTGACCAACAGCGAGGGCAACCACGGCGAGGATGTTAAGGAATACTACTTCTATCTCGATAGCACGCCCACACATTCCTACATGAAGTACCTGTACAAGTACCCCCAGCAGGCATTTCCCTATGCCGATCTCGTAGAAACGAACCGCCGCCGCTCGCGCGAAGACTTCGAATACGAACTGCTCGATACTGGTGTATTTGATCACGACCGTTATTTTGATGTCTTCGTTGAATACGCTAAAGCTGATCCGGAAGACGTTCTGATCCGAATCTCGGTGCACAATCGGGGCCCGGAAGCGGCGGTGCTTGATTTGCTTCCAACACTTTGGTTTCGCAACGTCTGGTCATGGGACCAGCAAGCTACCAAGCCGTCAATGCGTCAGGTTGAAAAAGGAGTAGTCCTAGTTTCACATTCTCAGCTGGGCGATCGCACACTCGACTGCGATGGAAGTCCGGAGTTGCTCTTCACGGAGAATGAGTCCAATTCCTGCCGGCTATGGGGTCAGGCAAACTCGTCGCCGTATGTGAAAGACGCTCTTCACGAATACATAGTTTCGGGCAAGCGAGAGGCCGTCAATCCGTCCGCGACAGGTACGAAAGCCGCTGCACATTATCACCTTGAAGTACCCGCAGGCGGCAGTCACGTCGTACGGTTGCGGTTGACTGCGAAACGCCCGGCCGAGCCGTTCGGTACTTTTGATCAGACATTCGCCACCCGTCTCGCGGAGGCGAACGAGTTCTACGATCGGATCACACCGCGTTCTCTGACCGAGGATGAACGTCGCATACATCGCCAGGCGCTGGCCGGGATGCTTTGGACTAAGCAGTACTACTACTTCGATTTGGACAAATGGCTGGAGGAGCACGAGGCTCATCCGCTGACGGGTACAACTCATCGTGAGATGCGGAATACCGAATGGTTCCACATGCTTAACAGCGACATTATCTCGATGCCCGACAAGTGGGAGTATCCCTGGTATGCAGCATGGGATTTGGCTTTCCACACGATCGCGCTTTCGCTGGTGGACTTCGATTTTGCCAAGGACCAACTCCTGCTTATGCTGCGGAATCTGTATGCCCACCCCAACGGGCAGATCCCAGCCTACGAGTGGAACTTCAGCGACGTGAACCCACCTGTGCACGCCTGGGCAACACTATTTCTCTACAACATCGAGAAAGAACTGGGACGGTCGGACCTTCGCTTCCTGGAGCGCTCATTTCAAGGCCTGATGCAGAACTTCAACTGGTGGGTCAACCGCAAGGATCCCCAGGGAAAGAATGTCTTTGCCGGGGGATTCCTCGGATTGGACAATATCGGTGTTTTCGATCGCAGTGCCCCTCTTCCCACAGGTGGTCACCTCGACCAGGCGGATGGAACGGCGTGGATGGCCTTCTACTGCCAGAACATGCTGGAGATCGCACTCATCCTGACAGAATACGACTCAGTATATGAGGACATTGCTTTTAGGTTTCTGGAACATTTTCTTTGGATCACGTATGCCATGGATCGAATTGGCGAGCACCACGATGAAATGTGGGATACCAAGGAGGGTTTCTTCTATGACCTGCTCCATTTTCCGAATGGGGATGCCATGCGGCTGAAAGTACGGTCCCTGGTAGGGTTACTCCCACTATGCGCTTCGACGGTATTTGAATCCGGCGTCGTAGCACGCAATCCTCGAATGATGGAATTAGTGGAGATATTCAAGAAGCGTCACCCAGATTTGCTGAAGCACATTGCTCCCGCGGATAGCACGTTCAAAGGGTATGCCGACCGTCGACTTCTGTCGGTTTGCAGCAAGGAAAAGATCGAGCGAATCCTGGCTTACATGCTCGACGAGAACGAGTTCTTTGGTCCGTACGGCATACGGTCTCTGTCTCGTTACCATCTGGAGCATCCGTTCATATTCAATCTCGATGGGCAGGAATACAGAGTGCAGTATTTGCCCTCAGAGTCGAACAATGGCATGTTCGGTGGCAACTCGAATTGGCGAGGACCGGTCTGGATGCCAGTGAATGGTCTATTGATCCGCGCTTTACTGAACCTTTACCAATTCTACGGCGATGACTTTAAGGTCGAATGTCCGACGGGCTCTGGAAAATATATGACGTTGTTCGAGGTGGCAAAGGAACTTGCTCGCAGGCTGACGAGCATTTTCCTCCGCGATACCAACGGGAGGCGCCCCGTCTATGGCGGAACCAAGAAGTTCCAGGATGATCCGCACTGGAAGGACTACATTCTGTTTTACGAGTACTTCCACGGGGACAACGGCGCAGGGCTTGGCGCCAGCCACCAAACTGGATGGACCGGAATTATCGCAAGGACTCTCGATCTATTTGCGCGTATGAATCCAGCCGATGCTCTACACAAGGGCAAGGCAGACCTCGTTGCCAGAATGACGCGTGAGCAGGTTGCTGGATAGAACGTGACGCGTTTGAGGCTATTTCGATGGCTTCTGTTTCCCGCAACTGGGTACTTGGCGGTATCGTCCTTGCAGTACTCGTAGCGGTTACGCCGCGTGCAATTCTGAGAATTGTTCACACTGGTGACCTATATTTGTTTACTGATCAGTTTTTCCATGACATCCTGGCACGCCTCTCAGGACCAGGCAGACTGCGATTCATCATTCAGCCTACCGTAGCCATTATATTGGGCGCTCGAGGCGGGATGAAGGATGCAAGAGCTGGTCTTCCACCCTTTCTGTGGGCGCTACTCTTTCACGGCGAACACCGGCGAGAATTGTTGCGCAGCACAATCACATCGGTCCGGAATCTGGTCGCTTTGGCAATTCTCCTCGATTTGATTTCGCAGTTTCTTATTTTTAAAGAAATACGTCCGGGCGCTGCGTTAGTTGTTGGCCCTGTGCTGATCGGGACGCCTTACGCTCTGTCGCGAGCCTTGGCCAATCGAATATGGCGCCGGAAAACTCAGCACACGCCGACGGCTCACGTCCACTGACTCTTTCGGAGCCAATCATGAACTATTCGTTTCGCAGAATGCGGGTGATCGTCGTCGCTTTTCTGGTCGTGACGTTAGCTTCAGGAGACTCGAGCAAGCTTGTGATCAGCTGGAAAACGCCTGCCTACACCGGAACGAAGAAGTTCCATCGAGTGCTGGCATTGGGGTTGAGTGAGAACACCGTAATCCGTGCTGATTTCGAAGATGAATTGGCCTCAGAGCTCGGAGCACCTGAGACAGAAGCCATTCCAGGCAACGCTATTTTGCTCAGACCCGAAGGGACACATTTCGACTTGGACTACCTGAAGACCCAGATACGAGAACACAGAATCGACGCAATCGTTGTTTCGCGACTCATTAACGTGGAGATCACCGCAAGTTACGTTCCGGGTGCTCCTTACGTTCCCCCTTATCCGTATTACAACAGCTTCTACGGCTACTACGGTGCCGTATATCCGGTGGTCTATAGTCCCGGCTACTTGAAAGAAGAAAAGAAGGTACGCATAGAAACAAATGTGTACGCGATCTCTTCGATGGAAGGCGAGCTTATCTGGACATGCATCACTGATACTTTCAACCCTTCAAGCAACACGAAAGCGATCGCGCGGCTCGTGAAAGTTATCGCAACACAAATGAGGAGCGAAGGGGTATTGTAGGTATTCTGGAAACCTAGTAAATCAGAATCGCCCTTTGGATTGGGAAAATGTTCCTGTATCTGCGGGTCAATTCATTGCCGCGCGGACCGCGACCAGTGCTTGATCGGCGACCTCGAGACGGATCAGGCCGGCCCGTGGATATTCGGCATCCAGCATGACATAAACAACGGTTACTGTGATCAGAGTGAATCCGAGGATGTGCAGCCAACTACGATGCTGCCCGGTCGACATCCGATAACCTGCCAAAAGAGAGCAAATGAGTCCAAGCCCGAACAGAAGCGCGTAAATGATCCGGGGCGGATGCTGCTGCAGTGCCATAGTGCGGGTCGTGGTGATGTCGATCATGTTGTTCAGTGCAGGCAGCAGAAGCCAGCCGGCTGCAGGATGAGTTCCGCTGACGCGAGTAGCGGTTACAGCCTCCGTCCATATCTCCTCCTGGATTCTCTTGGAATTGGCCATTTCGAGGCTGGCCGCTGCCATATTCGGCAGTCTCCGGTAGGTTTCAAGGCGCGAGTCGACATATTGGCGGAATAACTGCTGGAGCTTCGGCTCTGCCTGGGGAACTAAATCCAACCGCAGATATGCGGTTTCGATGGTGTTCGCTTCGTCGGCAATCAGCATTCTTTTCTCGTGGAACCGCGATGCCGCGCCAGAAAAGGTGAATGCCATCAGCAGGCCGAACAGGGCAAAAACGGCACCCTCCACCGTACCCAGGCCGCCTCGCTCTCCTTCAGACTCTTTGGGGCGACGCCTCACACCAAGACGGCGTCCAGTTTCCAGCAGAATCAGCATGCCGAGAAACAGAACGATAGAAAACAGAACAGGAGAGACGGGGGGTTCCATAAGACGTGCTCCTTTGCACTCGTCAGGTATGTAGTTTGCCAACCTTCAGCAATTCGCGAGCTATTCCTCGTCAGACTTAATCCGGTTTGCCCAGCCACGAATACTGCCAGGCAAGGGAGATATTTTGATAATTGCCCCCATAGATGACGTAGGCACCGCGGTTGTAGCTGAACTTGAACGACTGGTGCCTGTTCACAGGAAGGGAGACAGTAGATCCAATATGCGAATTTCGCTGCAGCGTGTTTGGGTTTTCAATCCCATTTACCTTACTCTGGCCGCCGACCCAGAAATTGCCATCGAGCGACGCCCAAAGGCGAGGCTTCACGTCATAGCTTAGATGTCCTTCGAATGCGAACGTTGGGTCTTGCTTTTGCGTGTTCGTGCCCGGGGAAAATTGGTTCCGGGAAAAGAAATCGTGGTTAGTGGTGAACAACCACACCGCTCCATAGGTGTCAACGACCCAATGTCCCAAGCGCCGTGAAAGGCCGATCTCCGGCTTAAAAGCCCAACGGTTAGTGCCATAATTGATCAACTTCGTGGGGTCGTACTGTCCCGTCGGAGCCACCAGTTTGAAACTGATACCAACCAGGGTCTTCTGCTGCCACTTGCGAAACTCCTGCAGATCCATCGCAGGTCCACCCCTCAAGTTAATTGACAGGCGGTAAGAGGAATCCAATGTACCCGATCGATAGGCGTTCGTTTCTGCCCCTACCACAGTTCCCCGGAACTTGCCCAAGCCATAGGGCAGAGAGCCAGCAAAGCTGGCTGAACGTCCCAGGACGCGAAAGGAATGAGCGTAACTGAAGACCGATACACTGGCTCTCGCAGTGGCGTCCTCAATTGGAAGGGCGCCGTCCAGCAAGAGGTCGCCGCTGAAGAACGCGTACGTTAGGGTGACTGCATTTGAATGAACAGGCGTGATGACATACGCGCGGGGAGCCAGGTCTTGGGCACAGCCTAAAGCGGCCACGGAGAAGACGAAAAGCGGTAATGCCGCTCTGGAGAACCTCGAAATACCGAATCGTATTACATTCTTCAGCGACAATGTCGCCTCATCTACAAGCGTTTAATGACAACCGCAGTCAGGTCGTCTTGCTGCTTGGTTCCATTGGAGAATGCGTTCACAGTCTCGTAGAGCCTCATAATGATCTCCGCCGGCGCCGAGTCCCTTGATGAGCGAATCGACTCCTTCAAGCGAAGCACCCCAAATTGCTCACCCTGATCGTTCTCCCATTCGAAAAAGCCATCGGTGGCCAGTAGTAGGAAATCTCCCGAATGAAGATGCAAATGCTCCGGAGGATCGGAGGTAAAGGAAGGAAGAATTCCGAACGGGAGCGCTTGTGCATTCATTTCTCTGAAACAATCTTCTGGATGGCTATAGATGAAGATCGGACCGTGACCGGCTGAAAGCATCTCAATGTCCGAGGATCCAGGACAGCAAATCGCGGCCACGAAAGTAACGAAGCGACCGGCAGTCAAATCAGCACCGAGATCCTGATTGATTCGTTCGAGGGCCGTTGGAAGATCTTGTTCGGTGCTGAATCTGGATCGCGCATAGGCGTGGCAGACCGATGCTAGTAACGCGGGACCGATGCCATGGCCGGTTACGTCGGCTAGACTGATAATCACTTTCCCATTCGCGAGTGTTTTCCAGTCGAAATAGTCGCCGCCAGTATCGTCGGCGGGACGGTTCCAACCGGCAATTTCATATCCCGCAATGTGAGGCGTATCTTGCGGCAGCAAGGATTGTTGGATCGAGCGCGCTACCTGAAGGTCATGTTGCAAGATCTCGAACTTGCGCTTTGTCTCAGCTTCGCGAAGCGCTGCCTGGACGTGCTTACGGATCTCTCTCGCAACTACGCCGGCAACGACACCTCCTATCAGAAGAGTGACCGCATTCAGGCTGACACCGGACTGTGTAATGGGCGCCGAAACACCAGGAACTGGAGGCCGCCACCCGAGGTACAAGGCGGCACAAATGTAACTGAAGCTTGCCACGACCCCCGACAGAATGCCGATCCAGGGACTCAACCGCAGTGTGGAGAGGATGATGAAAACAAAAAACACGAGGATCGAAGGACTTGCCACTGGTCGATATGAGACGTCAATCTGAGAACTAGTCAAGAATGCGATTGCAAGTGCTGGGATAGATGTTTCTACAACGGTGCTCAGGATCCAGAACCTGGGAGCCAGACCGGTGCTTGCCTTCAAAGCACGATCGACTAGGTACAGCATGTATAGCTCATAAACGACAACTACCGCAGCAAGCAGAAAGGCCCACAGCCAAGAGCCAGTTTGAGGCGCTGTGCGGAGGACAAACACCCGAAGCACCGTTACCCAGACAAATAGTGCAAAGAATCCTAATACTCCAAGGATGCGCAAACGCTCGCTGCGCAACTCCGCTTGTCCGAATGCGACCGACTGTATTTGTTCTCTTTTCATGTTCTACTCAGGGCCGGTTGGACTCCAAGCGCTATCGTTCCGATCTCGCCTTCTGGTTGTCCTCTCAATCGTGGCGCTCACCCAGCGCTTCGTTTCGGCCGTAGGGAGTAACCCTGTCTGTGCTCGCGCTAGTCAACTTCCTATGAGCAGCTTTTTGTCACGCAGTCGACACACTTGCGCTCCGTTTAAGCACTCGATAGAGGCGGATCAGTGAGTTGGTCGAACTATCGTGTTTCAAATCCGGTTCTTCTTTGCTTTCCAGTTCTGGAATTATTCTCTGAGCTAAAGCTTTGCCTAGTTCGACTCCCCATTGGTCGAATGAGTTTATGTTCCAAATCACTCCTTGCACAAAAACGGAATGTTCGTACAAAGCCACCAGTTTGCCTAATGTTTCCGGTGTCAGTTGCTCTGCGAGTATGGTGTTGGAGGGCCGGTTGCCTTCAAACAACCTGTGCGGCACAAGCCAATCCGGAGTACCGTCTGCTCTGACCTGCTCGGCGTAGTTCCCAAAGGCCAGCGCCTCAGTCTGCGCAAAGGCATTGGCCAGTAGCATGTCGTGGTGGCGCCCCGCTTGGTCACGGGACTTTCCGAAGGCGATGAAGTCGCAGGGTATGAGTCTTGTTCCCTGATGAATCAATTGGTAGAAGGAGTGTTGTCCGTTAGTCCCAGGCTCACCCCAATAGATAGGCCCGGTTGCCTGTGTGACTTCTGTCCCGATGAGTGTAATGTGTTTCCCATTACTTTCCATCGTCAACTGTTGCAGGTATGCCGGGAATCGCTTTAAGTACTGCTCATAGGGCAACACGGCGATGGCATGAACCCCGAAAAGGTTGACGTACCAAACGGCGAGAAGGCCCATCAATACCGGCAGATTACGCGAGAACGGGGCGGCTAAGAAATGCATGTCCATCTGATGAAAACCGTTCAGCATTGCGCGAAAGTTTTCCGGGCCGATCGCAACCATCGTGGATAGTCCAATGGCTGAATCGACAGAGTACCGGCCACCGACCCAATCCCAGGTAACAAACATATTGGCGGTGTCGATGCCAAACTTTGCCACTTCCTGTGCATTTGTGGAAACAGCAATGAAATGCTTCGCAACTGACTTTTCATCGCCGCCCAGGCCAGCCTGCAACCAGGCCCGGGCCGAATGGGCGTTCGTCATGGTTTCCAATGTGGTAAAGGTCTTTGAACAAATAATGAAAAGGGTCTCGGATGGATCGAGATCTCGGACTGCTTCCCTGAAATCGGTGCCATCTACGTTCGACACAAATCGAAACTTCAGGGATCGATCGCTGTAATCCTTCAGCGCTTCGTAAACCATGACGGGTCCGAGATCGGAGCCGCCAATACCGATGTTGATGATGTTGCGAATCTGTTTGCCCGTATAACCTACCCAATCTCCGCGGCGGACCATGTTGCAGAAGTGCGCCATTTTTTCCAGCACAGCCTGAACCTGCGGCACAACGTTGATGCCGTTGACGAAGATGGACGCGCCTCTCGGTGCACGAAGCGCAACATGCAGCGCAGCACGGTTCTCAGTGATGTTGATCTTTTCCCCCCGGAACATAGCATCCATCCGAGCCTGCAACCCAGACTCATCTGCCAACTGGATGAGGAGTTTAATCGTCTGGTCAGTGATTCGATTTTTCGAGTAATCGAAGTAGAGTCCAATCGCGTGCGCCGCCAATCGCTCACCACGATTCGGATCATCTGCAAATAGATCACGAAGATGGAGACTGCGAATTTTTCGATAGTGGCTTTCGAGGGCCTTCCATGCCGTACGCTTTGCGTGATGGTTCCCTGAGATTGTTTGTATATTCGCTGCCATCTATTTGTTCCTTCTCGCGCCGTGCCAGCCGAACTCGTCAACGTCCCCGCGCACCAAAACTCAAACGGTCCGTGAACGGTCTGCCGAGAACATAGTCGGGCAACCACCGTCGTGCTCCACTGTTTTCAAAGCGTAAGAACCCGTTTGAATCGCGACCGTAACCACATCGCGATTGTTAGAGTGGAGTGGATGCAAAATGCGTGGCTCGTAAGTCCCTTTGCCTGCGTCCGCGTGTGGCCAGTTCCAGGCTATCCATCCCCGCGGACAGTGGGCGTCACAAAGGCTTCGAGAAGCAAGCGATTGAAGACTGTCAGTGGCTCGACGCGATTACTCCAAAATGAACTAACTGCAATAACAGACACAGGTTAGGGGCACGACCCATGTCGTACCACTGATAGAAGTGACAGGCACTCCACTAATTGCAAACTGCGGGCTAAGAGACCGTGACTCGAGGTGGCACGAAGGTACCCAGACATACAGGGAGATCGGCGAATCCAGATCAGAAACTATATGTTAGAGACTGAACTACCGTTGGGGTGGTCCATCCAGCATTGAATACGTACACGGTGAAATCGAGCCTCTTATGAGAAAACCCGACCAGGATGCCGCGCTGAATATCGAGGCTGGTGTGGTAAGCCTTAGTCCTTTGTGCGACAAGGCCTGTCCGGCACCACTTCAATGGCGAATAGCTCACTTCCATCCAGCTATAGAAAAAGCTCCCGGTCCTGTCCGTGGTGCCGAATACGAACTCCCCCTCGGTGGATAGTTCCAGCTTCTTCCAGTTTATGAATGCGATATAGCCGGGGGCGATCCCGGTCGTGTGCCCGAAGACTCCGCCGATCATTGGAGTGGCCTGAAGCACGACCTTGTCTCCGATCTCGAAGTTATAGCCAGCCCACAACGAACCCGTTTGTATATCCTCATCGTTATAGCGCGCTCCAAGGTGAAGATGTTGCTTGTCTGCGCTAAACGTCGGCGAGGCGTATGACTGATCGTGTGGCACGATATACCCTGAAAGATTGAAGGACAACGACCACGGTGCGGGAGATGTGGTGTTCGACTCCGCCGGCTTGCTGCTCGGACCTTGCGCCCACGATGCGCATTCCAGGAATACAGCCGCAGCGATAATGGCTAGATAGCGCGTAGCCGTCACCCTCCGAGTGAAATGGTGATCGCGACCATCACACCGCCCAGAATGACCATAGAGAGTCCCATCCTCAGTGGGCGGTGTCCGGAGTGAAGCCCAAATGCGTATCCAGTTAGAAACAGCATCACGACAGCGACCCCGTTCGAGACCCTTAGCAGGCTGCGGAAAAATTGAGTCGCAGCGTGGCTTTGTTTCTATTTCTCGTCTTTGGCGATGTCGAACGGTCTGATTTGTCGTGTTTTGGCGGGGCCGGAGTCTAACATCAGGCTCCCCGCGAGACACATCGGCCTCGACTTACACCGCCGGAACTGCGGCCGCCAAGTTGCGCATGCGCACCAGATTGTAGGCCGCGCAGGCGAAGGTGAAAATCCAATCTACTTTGCACACTCCGCGATGCCGCACCTTCCGCATCAGCGCGATCGTTTTCAGCCAGCCGAAGCATTCTTCGATGCGCTTCCGCCTTCTCTGGCTGATCGCATATCCCGCATGCCGCGTGGTGCGGCCATCAATCGCGCTACCGCCCGGTCGCGCATGATTTTGCGCCACATGCGGCGTCGCCCGCAGATTGCGGCACTCTTTCACAAAGTCCCGCGTGTCGAACCCTTTGTCTCCGCCTACGGTCACCGGTTGCGTACCGGGAAGCTTCTCCAGCATGACCAGCGCGGCATCCCGTTCCGCCGTGCCATTGGCCTGAAACACTTCCGCGTCCACGATCAACCCGTTGCGATTCTCCACCAACAGATTCCCGGTGTAACTCAACTTCGACTCCTTGCCCTCGCCTTTCTTGGCCAGTTGCGCCTCGGGATCGGTTTTCGACGCGTGCGTCTCATTCGAGCGCCGCTCGCCGCGAAAGTTCACCGTGGGATTGCCGGGATCGTCCGGCGGCGGTTGCTTTTTGTCTTTCGGCTGAAAACTCTTCGCTCCCGCCCACGCCTCCACCAACGTGCCATCGACGGTGAAGTGCTCATCCGAGGTCAAGCCTTTGCCTCGCGCTTGCTCCACCACGTGCGCCAGAAACTCCTTGGCCACGTCGGCTTCCAGCAACCGGTCGCGATTCTTGGTGAACACCGTCGCGTCCCAGACCTCGTCGTCCAAGTTCAGTCCGATAAACCAGCGGAACAGCAGGCTGTAGTCGATCTCTTCCATCAGCAGGCGTTCGCTGCGAATCGAGTACAGCATCTGGAGCAACTGCGCTCGCAACAGTTGTTCCGGCGGAATCGACGGGCGACCTACCCGGGCATACATCGCGTCAAATCGCCGCGACAACTGCTGCAGTACTCCGTCCACCAGGGCCCGGATGGTGCGCAGCGGATGATCTTTCCGTACCCGCTCCTCCGGCGACACATAACTGAAGATATGACTCTGCTGCTGATCGGCTCCACGCATGTCTTCTCGTACCATATGAGCCTGTGGATTAAGAGTGGTTTTTCAGCAGCCTGTTAGAGCGGGTCTTGCGCTATGAACCAGGACAAAAGGAAGTAACACCGGCAATGTGGTTAAGACAACAATCACGAAAACAGCCGCTGCCCCGAGCCAGTCGTTCTTTCGCAAATGTGGGCAGGTCGGCAGGCCGCTCACTCGATGTAGTTTGTCACGCAGTTTCTCCAGTTCTGCAGAGGACAAGACAGAGGCGATCACAGGAGGTAGCGCACCGGCGATGATCTGATGCGCTTCAGCCGAACTGGTGGTCTGAGTTAAAGCCCTGAGCTTAAGGATCCCTTGTCCCAGCATGCTGAATGACCCCATCAGATAGAACGCTGCGTCGATGATTCCCCATGCCAGATTGCACCCCAATGCACCAATCAAGAGTTCACGGACTTCTTCCCGGCCGGCGCCTGCTACGCTGAACGAGCAAGTAAAGGTAAGAACCATGATTAGAGCAAACAGGACCTCCGAGATTCTGTCCATTGGGTCGAGTATGGCTTTCGGACCGTTCGTCAGGGATTCCAGCATCGTGGCTAAACCCCCACTATTGCTGCCACCCGCCTCCCAAGGCGTTATAGAGTTGAACCAATGCCAGACGTTCATTGAGGTGAGCCTGTGCCAGGACAAGTTGGGCATCGAAGTAACGCGTGTCGCTGTCAAGGACTTCCAGGTAACTCGTCGTTCCGCCTTGATAGCGCATATTTGATAGTCGGGTGGCATCCTGCGCGGAGTCAGTGAGTAGTTGTTGTTGTACTCGGAATTCTTGGTTTTTGCGGTAAGCGACCAGGGAATCAGATACTTCACGGAAAGCCTGTTGAATAGATTGCTGGTACACGAGGACGGCTTCTTTCTGCTGGGCTTCCGTCAATCTGACATTTGAACGGATCCTCCCAGCTGTAAAAATGGGCTGAAGCAGTTGACCGCCAAAACTCCAGAATCCCGCGGGATCGGTGAATAGATTCGTGAGAGCCGAACTCTCATAACCGCCAGTGGCGGTCAGAGTAATCTGCGGGAAGTATGCGGCCTTCGCAACGCCGATTCTCGCATTCGCTGCCACTAACTGTTGTTCAGACGATTGAATGTCAGGACGTCTCTCTAGCAGCGAAGAAGTTAGGCCTGCTGGCACCACAGGAAGAAGAGGGTTCTCGACTAGTGGCTTGCCCCTCGTGACCGGAGCTGGATTCTTTCCAAGGAGGATGCTGATAAAGTTTTCTTGCTGCTCGATGCGCCTCTCCAGATCCGGAATAGCTGCCGCCGCTGTGTACACCAATTGCTCGGACTGCCGAACGTCAAGCAACGACGTTACGCCGCCTTTCGCACGAACTTGCACCAGACGCAACGACTCCTTGCGCGAGCCGAGTGCGCGCCGCGAGATATCCATTTCCGAATCCAGTTCAAGCAACTGGAAATATGCGGAAGCCACATTGCTCACAAGGCCGGATACGACTGCCCTTTGGCCCCACTCCGTAGCGAGCACAGATGCCCGTGCGGCCTCAGTAGCGCGTCTGAACTTGCCCCAGAAATCAAGCTCCCAAAAGAGCGCCAGATTGACCTGAAAAGGGCTGGTTTCGAATGCCGGCGTTATACTCGTGACCGGTGCGCGCTCGTTGCTGGTAGATGCACCGCCGGTAATGGTAGGGAATTGGTCGGCCCGCGTAATTCCAAGCACTGCTTGTGCCTGAAGCACGCGCGCTGCGGCGATCCGTACATCATAGTTTTGAGATAGTGCTTCCCGAATCAGCGCCTGCAACTGCGGATCCTGGTACACCGCCCACCACTTTTCATCCCCGAGAGATGCTACAGTTTGCGGGCCGGCATCTGGGGCAAGGCCCCGGTAAGTGTCGGGAACGATGACTTGGGGGCGCTTGTACCTCGGACCTACGGTGCATCCAGTTAGCGTTAGAAATGCTATTGCGATCAGCCAACGTCTGCCGAGCATGACTAGTCCCCTTCCGACGGCACAATGGCTGGCGAGGCCGCGGGCGGAAGATGCTTCTTTCCACGGTGGGCCAGTCTTTCGACTACGTCGAAGCTCACCGGTATGAGGAAGATAGCGAGAACGGAAGCGGCGAGCATGCCGCCAATCACCGCTGTGCCTAAGACGCGTCGCGAAATTGCACCCGCGCCAGACGCCCTCCAAAGCGGAACACATCCCAAGATGAAGGCGAATGCTGTCATTAGAATCGGGCGCAAGCGCAGCTTTGCGGCAATCAATGCCGCTTCCTCAGCCGACTTGCCTTTGTCGAACTCCATCTTGGCGAATTCAACAATCAAGATGGCATTTTTCGCGGCCAATCCGATTAACATGACGAGTCCAATTTGCGCGTAAACGTTATTCTCCAGGCCCCGCATCCACAAGAACCAGAACTCGCCGAAAACTGCGATTGGCGTGCCTAGCAGTACGCTGAAGGGCAGAGACCAACTCTCGTACTGCGCTGCCAAAATGAGGAATACAAAGAGCAGCGACATACCGAAGATCAGCGCCGGCGATACTCCTTCCGCAGCCCGTTTCTCCTGGTACGACATACCCATGTAGTCGTAACCCATCTCTGCGGGCATCGTATTCGCAAAAGTTTCCTCCAAGGCCTTCAGGGCCTGACTCGAGCTGTAACCCGGCGCGGCGCTTCCATTGATCTGAGCGCACCGGTAGAGGTTGTAGCGCAGTGTGAATTCTGGGCCGGTACGGGCTTTGATAGAAGTCAAAGCGCTTAATGGGACGGGCTGCCCGCTGTCGTTCGTCACATAGAATTCACCCAAGTTCTCTGCCCGTGTACGATAGTCACCCTCGGCTTGAACGTAGACCTGCCATTGCCTTCCGAAACGGTTGAAGTAGTTGATCAACAAGCCACCCATGAAGGTCTGCAGGGTTTTATAGACGTCTGCCAGCTGGACGCCTTGCGCGATCACGCGTGGACGATCCACGTCGACGTACACCTGCGGTACAGTGGGCAGGGCCGTCGTGTAAACCGTCGCGAGTTCAGGGCGCTTGCGCGCTGCCGCAAGAAACTTCTCCAGATTCTGACTCAGGAACTGCGGATCCTTCCCCGCGCGATCCTCCAACATGAAAGTGAAACCTCCTGACGCTCCCACGCCTGGAATAGCTGGCGGCGGAAAGGAGAAGGCAACCCCTTCGGTGATCTTCGTAAGCTCCCGATTCAAGTGCTGTTTGATGGCCTCGTACTGTTCCTCCGGTGCTTTGCGCTCAGCCCACTCTTTGAGAGTTATCCAGTAAAAGGAGCTGTACGTATTCTGGGCGCCGCTCAGCATGCTGAAACCGAGCACAGCTGTCACCGCGTGGACGCCCGGAGTCTTCATAATCATCTCTTCGATCTTTCGCGACGCATCATCATTCCGCTGAAGTGAGGCAGCGTTCGGTAACTGCAGGCCGGCAAACACGTAGCCTTGGTCCTCGTCAGGAAGGAAGCCTTGAGGCAGACGCGACCCAAACCAACCAGCGAGCACCGCGACTCCGAGAAGAAGGATCATACTCACGCCCGCTTTGCGAATCAGGCCTCCACACATGCTGACGTAACCATCTGTAGCGCGGCCGAATACACGATTGAACCAACGGAAAAACATTCCCAGCGGACCACGACTTTCTTTGCGAGGCCGCAACAGCAGCGCCGAGAGAGCTGGGCTTAGAGACAAGGCATTGAAGGCGGAAAAGATCACTGAGATTGCAATTGTGATCGCGAATTGCTGGTACAGGCGCCCTGTGATACCTGGGATAAACGCCGTAGGAACAAACACCGCCGCCAGGATTAGAGCAATGGCGATTACCGGCCCCGACACTTCTTCCATGGCCTTGAAGGCGGCATCCTTCGGAGTCATGCCGTGTTCAATATGGTGTTCCACGGCTTCCACAACAACGATGGCGTCGTCTACGACCAGCCCTATCGCCAGTACGAGCCCGAAGAGAGAAAGAGTATTAATGGAAAAACCTAATGATGGAAACACCACAAACGTGCCGATCAACGAGACGGGTACCGCGAGCAGTGGAATCAACGTCGCCCGCCAACCCTGCAAGAAAATGTAAACGACGAGAATGACCAGGAGGATAGCTTCAAAGAGGGTGTGCTTGATCTCGTTAATTCCCTCGGTAACCGCTAGGGTCGTATCGAGAGCGATGTCGTATTCCAGATCCTCGGGGAAACGCTGCTTGACCTCCTTCATCAGCTTGCGAACCCCGGCCGCAGCCTGCACAGCATTCGATCCTGGGAGTTGGTAAACCGCGATCACCGCCGCTGGTTTACCGCTGTAACGACCGACGAGATTGTAGGTTTGTGCTCCTAGATCTATGCGGGCCACATCCTTCAGGCGCAGTATCGAACCATCGGGATTGGCTCGTATCACAATCTGGCCGAATTCCTCGGGCGTCGGCAGACGGCCTTGAGCTAAAACGGCATAAGTGAACTCCTGTCCCTTCGGGACGGGCTCGCCACCGATTTGCCCGGCGGGATTCACGGTATTTTGCGTCTGAACCGCTTTCACGATTTCAGGAACCGTGACTCCCATTTTTGCCAGCTTGTCCGGTCGCACCCAGCAGCGCATGGCATATTGGCCTGCTCCGAAAACCGTGACGCTCGCGATCCCGGGCACTCGTGTCAGCTGGTCATTGAGATTGATGTAGGAATAATTAGCCAGGAAAATATTGTCGTAGGTTCCTTTTGGCGAATACAGGTTTACCAGCATCAGGGGCGCAGTGGTCGATTTCTGAACCGTGACGCCGTAATTCACCACGTCAATCGGCAACTGTGAATTTGCCTGATTGGTACGCATCTGCGACAGAATCTGATCAGTATTCGGATCCGTCTTGATATCGAAGTTGACGGTGAGCGTCATCTGCCCGTTATTGGCGTTGTTGGAGTACATGTAGTTCATGTTGTCCACGCCGCTCATTTGCTGCTCGATCGGGGTGGCTACGGACTGCTCCACGGTTACGGCATCCGCGCCGGGGTAGGTGGCTTTCACCTGAATCTCAGGAGGAGCGATGTTTGGGAACTGAGCCGTGGGCAGGCGTCGCATGGCAACGATGCCCATAAGGACCATGAGAATAGCAATCACCATGGCCACGATAGGACGCCTGATGAAGAAATTGGCCACGTCTTATTCTCCTTGGCCGGTAGAATTGAATTGCTTAGGGCGAACGGTCGCGCCTTCCCTGGCTTTCTGCATGCCTTCGGCAATCACCTGCTCTCCGGCCTTAATTCCGTCCGTAATCACCCACATCGGTCCCACTCGCTCACCGGTCTTCACCGGGCGGATGCTGGCTTGATTATTTGAGTCGACGACGACGACGCTGTAGCTTCCCTGAGCCTCAACCACCGACCGTTGCGGCACCAGCAGCGCAGCTTTATCCACTCCTGTAATCGCGCGCACCCGACCAAACATTCCAGGACGTAAGATTCCCCCCGGATTTTCGAAAGCTCCGGCCAATCGAATGGTTCCCGTCTTCACGTCAATTTGACGATCGGCAAGCACGACCGATCCTTTTCGCGGATAGACGCTTCCATCCGAAAGGATGAGCTCGAGGATCTTCTGCTGTCCGGCTCGTCTTCTACCTTCGGCAACGGCGCTGATTCTATCGGCCAATTTGAGGTACTGTTGTTCGCTGATGGCAAAATAGGCTTTAATCGGCTCCACCTGCGACACGGTAGTGAGAATCGTCGTGGGCCCAACCAGATCTCCGATTTGCCCCTTTGCCAATCCAGCAACTCCACTGATTAGTGAGCGCACTTGGGTAAATCCCAGATTCAGCTCAGCTTGGTCCACCTGGGCTTTTGCAGCCGCTACCATTGCTTCGGCAGCCTGGTTGGCCTGCACGTCGTTATCCAGTTGTGCTTGTGGAATGGCACTCTCTCTGGCTAGTGGGACGTCTCGTGCCACGTCGAGCTTCGTCTTGCCGAGTTGAGCTTGTGACTGAGCGAGCTGACCCTTTGACTGTTGCAATGCGGCTTCGAACGGACGTGGATCTATCTCAAAGAGTACGTCGCCCTTGTGGACTACGGTTCCTTCCGTATAGTTCTGCTTCATCAAGTAGCCGGTTACTTGTGGTTGAATCTGGGCGTTCACGTAGCCATCGAGGGTGGCGATGCATTCGGTATAAGTAGGGACGTCTTGTTGCACAACCGGTGTGACCTCTACCTCCGGCGCTGCAGCTATCGCCATCTGTTTCTTTGCGCATCCGGTCCAACAGAGTGTTGCCAGGAAGATCAGAATCGCTCCACGTGCACTGGTTTTCGAAAGAGGCAACCGCAATCGATTGCAGATCTTTGTTATTTGGCGACCGAGTCGAGGGCAGCACGGCGCGCGTTTGATTCGCATGGGAAGACTCCTCAGAACAAACGGCAAATAATAAGAGCTTCTTTTAGAGCATCGCTAGCAACAGGAAAGAGTCTGGATAGTCAATTCGAAAAGAGCCACACTCCGCTGTGTCCTTTATGCCTGGACTAGACTGTTGCGAAGTCCGATGAAGGATCGACAGAAGAGTAGAAGGTGCATGGTGCACAGATAACTGGCAGAAATTACAGGCGGTTGCCTTGGGCGCGGGTGATGAGGCTGTGAGACTGGGTTCTTCGGAGCTCGAATCTCCCAGGTTTTGGCGTCTTCCAAGCTTTTTCGTATGCCTGTATCCGACCATCCAACGTCTGACCCAGAGAGGTCTGCTTAACGATTGGGAGTCGGATTCCTTTGCAGTGCGTGCAATTCGTGGCCCCAATCGTCGGCCGGTTGCCAGCCCACGTTACTTCTTATTACAGTCGCACACTGAGAATAAACACCGAAGAGACTGTGAACCTTGCTGGCAGAAATCGTTTTGACCGCGGCGTAATATCAGCTGTGTCGCCAACAACATCTTGCACGAATTCCTCATCGAATCACGCCAGAGTATGGACTGTTGTCGAAGAAGGAAACCGACTACGATAACTCCTCGGGTTGTATTAGCGGACGATCAGAAAGAGATCTTGCGGTCTGTCGTACTCACACTCGGGGACGAGTTCAGCATCGTTGGCACCGCGGAGGACGGCAAAGGTGCGGTTGAGCTGGCCACGAGACTGTGCCCCGATGTTCTGGTACTGGACATCTCCATGCCGGTGCAGAACGGCATCGAGGCTGCTTGCCACCTTAAGGAGCTTGGGTCCACGGCAAGGGTGGTATTTCTGACTGTAAACTCGGAACCGGAGTTTGTTGAAGCTGCGCTCGTCGCGGGCGCGCTGGGCTTTGTTCTGAAGCAATCTCTCGCTTCGGATCTGGTGCCGGCAATCTGGGCGGCCATAAACGGCGCGACCTTCATTTCCCCCTCTATGGAACTGTCCTAGGCTCTACACTGCGGTACCCCCAGAAAAGCAGGGAATGCTGCCCCCGCCTCACCGTCCGATCGTTGTGAACCAATCGCTTCCTGAGAAAACTAACAGTTCTGGCGGATCACGCTTGCCCTTAGTATCATCCACAATAGCGCCCATGGCCTGTTTCCTTTGCCTCGCGAGCGCAAAGTTCTTAGGTAACCGAAACGTGTGATGGAACAGCGCCCCAAAGCACGGTTGCTCATAGCCGACGACCATACGTTGCTGGCGGAAGCCTGCAAGAGCTTTCTCGAGCCCGAGTTTGACGTTGTCGGAATTGTGGATAACGGGCGAGCGCTGCTTCGACTGGCGACTGATCTAAAACCCGATGTAGTGATCCTCGATATCGGAATGCCGCAACTAAATGGGCTTGATGCAGGGGATCAGATTAAGCATCTCTTACCCGCAACCAAGTTAGTTTTTTTGACAATGAACCTTTCACCGGAAGTCGCGGCCGAAGCCTTTCGGCGCGGCGCTTCCGGCTACGTCGTGAAGAGCTCCGCTGCGGCGGAACTCGTTAGAGCCATCCGAAGAGCGTTGCGATCGGAGTCCTACTTGTCTCCCGACATTACCAAGGAGACAGTAGACTACCTTCTAAGAAGCAGATCTTCTTACTCGCAGGAAAAACGAATTACGCCGCGGCAGAGCGAAGTCCTCCAACTGCTTGCTGAAGGCATGTCAATGAAAGAAATCGCCAACGCGTTGAATTTGAAACCAGGTACCGTGGCTTTCCACAAATACAAAATGATGGAGACGCTGGGAATAAAGTCTAATGCGGAATTGCTTCAATATGCAATCAGGCATCATCTCGGAACAGAACATCTTCGTTGATAGCTCAAAGCCCTTGTCACTCCCTTCGTGGTTCGATCAGTGATTCGCGATGAAGTGGGTTCCACTTCTCGCTGCGTAACATGGTGCAGAGTTTCCCTTATCGCAACCCGTACAGTGAGAGTCAATGGAAGGACAGCCGGGGCCTGCCAAGGTCAATGTTCGGCTGAGCACGACTGCGGAGAGCATACACTTTGCTCGCTCAAGCGCATCGGCACCCATCAGACGGGCGCAAACAATCCTCCGACATGCCGGATCTCACGCATAGTCATTCTCGCTAAGCGGAAGTGTGTGACTGGGAGTTATTGTCTTTCGCACTGTCAAAATTAGTAGTTTTGAGTCGAGAGTCGTTTGGTTAAGCTTACGGTTTCAGGCGTGCTGAGGTTAGCAGAAGTCCCAGAGCATATGGCAGATCCGAATGCGCTGCCTCACTAGTAATATTACTAGGTGTCAGATGTTGAATTTTATAGTAGGTTTACGGTCCATCTTGGCATTATGACGTAGACTTTTGCAACTTCAGCCGGTCTGGGCTGTTTATTGGCCCGTTAGACTTGCCTTTCCAGGAGTTTGCCAATGATCATAAGAAGAAATCTACCACGCATCATAATCGCCGACGATCACACGCTGGTAGCCGAGGCATGCAAGAAACTTCTCGAATCTGATTATGAGATCGTTGCCACTGTCGGCGACGGTCGATCACTCGTAAGAGCTGCCGCAGAATTGAGACCGCAGCTTATCATTGTCGATGTTTCCATGCCTCTACTGAACGGTTTGGACGCCGGCCAGCAAGCAAAGGAGTTGATACCGAGCGTGAAGTTGGTTTACCTCACGATGAACCATGATGCCGACCTGGCGGCAGAGGCATTCCGCCGCGGAGCGTCTGGGTACTTGTTAAAGACCTGCGCGGCTTCTGAACTGGCCATTGCGGTACGAGAGGTGTTGCGCGGCAAGTCCTATCTGTCACCCATGATTGCCAAAGATACGGTTGACTTTCTATTGCGCCAGGACAAGGTACTCGTGGAGGAAGGCCAGAGGTTGACCGAGAGGCAACGTGAGGTACTGCAGCTCTTAGCGGAAGGAAAGTGCATGAAAGAGGTCGCTGGCGTGCTAAACGTTACGACCCGCACCGTCGCCTTTCACAAGTACCGCATTATGGAAGTGCTTAATGTAAAGAGCAATGCCGAACTGGTTCAATATGCAATCAGACAACACTTGATCGCAGCCTGACGGATTGCCGACCAGGAAGATCATCGAGTCGCCGGCTTAGCACGTCATTGTCGGATTATGTCAGACTCGACCGCACAACTCACCTTCTGCGACACACCCAGTCGTTCGCGTTTCCCCTGGCGGAAGTCCCCCGGGGCCACGCTACACAGAAGAGCTTCGAGAAGGCACCGACTTACAGCGTCGAGACCTTCTCGAGCCCGTTAGAGATCAAAGACATTTACGAATTAATCCCAGACCGATCGAAGACAAAAGGGAGAGACTCCCAAGCAACCCGATGAGTGGTAATAGGCTTCCCGTCTTCGGTAGCTCTGCTGGGGTTGCGAGAACAGGCGTGGGACCCGCAGCGGCGATCAGAATTGGCGCATCGGCTGGGGGCGGAGCGACCGGAGGGGGTGGCGGCGGCAGCTTGCCGGAGACTTGCTGGGTGTGCTGCACGTGGACTTCCGGCACCTCCACAACCTTGGTTGCAGAGACCCTCATCCCTTTCTTGAGTCCCCAAGCATCCGTTTCCCGTCCATCCACGTTGAACTTTTGGCCCTTAGGAATTGTAAACTGCTGATTGTTTCCGTCTTCCAAGGTGAGGATTACAGTGCTCGGTGGATTGATGTGCCAGACTTTCCCTGTTACAGTCTGGACGGTGGTAACGGTCTTGGGCGTGGACGTAACGGTGATTGTTCGCGTCAGTTTCATTCCTGGTTTCAGGTCATGAATCCCGAGTTGCTGACCGTCAACTGTAGCCCGCGCGCTCTCAGGCACGTTGGGAAAATGACGCAACGTGCCATCGTCCATCTTAACGAATAGGTCGTTTCCACGAACCAGCACTACTTCGCCATGCTCCACCGTTACCTCATGCGTGGCTTGTCCGCTGGTCGTGGAACTCCGTGTATTCACTTGTGCGCTCATGCTCGTGGCAAAAGCAATGGATATTACCGCGGCAAACAGTACTCGCGACACATGGGTCTTTCCAACTGTTGAGTTCATCGTTTTATCTCCTGTTAGACTTCGATCCGTAGCTACTATTCGTACCGGTGCTTCGGAATAGACATTCATCACTTCCGCAACACGTCAATTGTTTGGTTTTGCTAATTCATGATTCTCCGACTCTGTCCTGTCAGACCCCGCCAGCGACGCCTGAACGATGTATCGTTGAGGCGCACTGCCAATGAAATAGAATGGATAGCACGTCACCAGAGTGAGTGAGCGGACCGATCGCGGTCGAAGAACGGAAACATCGTCAGGGCGCACGAGCACGATGCGATCCACTGTAAATTTATTCGTTCGCTGTGGCGTTACCAGCTCGATCGTGTCGCCTGGACCGATATCCTTCAGCACTCTGAAAAAACCATCGCGATGACCCGCAATTCCAATATTTCCCTCCTCGCCAGGTCGTGCGGTCCCCACAATATGGCCAACACCACGGTTGAGAGTGAGATCGTCCGTTCCTTCAAGCACGGGCACCTCCAGTTGAACCTTGGAGATGTGTAGCAGCGCCAGGGGTGGATCAACAGTGCGTGCCAAGCTTTCTTCATAACCCGCGATCCTCTTCTCCGACCAGAGGCGAAAATCAGGCTTGGACGCAGGCGCTGCCAGCAGTTTCTCCGTTGTTTCGACGGGCGCCTCAATTCGCGAGCGATTAAATTGCCCCAACTGGGCTCGATATAGTACTTCCTTGTGGAAATATGCGGCCACGTAAATACCGATTAGCAACGTTCCAGCGATCAATAACAGCCGCTGAATTCGGCTTACAGAACGCATTCCCAAGAGTCCTCTACCGGGCATTCATGAGACGATGTGGTCCATGCATTCATGGTTTAACCTGCAAATGGCTATATCGACGCTGGCAACCGAAGTTTAGGCACAGGAGGGATCGGTCGTAACTGGCAGTAATGCCAGAGCCCATGGATCCACCCGAGCGGAGGGACAAGCGGTATCACGACGGCACACTCCGGCATTTGCATCGCTCTCTGTCAGGTCTGCCAGTTGGAAGCGTTTTCTGCTGCATTTACAACAAGACGTCAAACCTGCACGACCGTGATAACGGTGAGAATTATGTCAATGCCAGACGCTACACACCTTGGGCGAGAGTTTCCCGTCAGCGATTGTTACGTGTGGTCAGAAATTCATTATCTGGATTCAACAACAGACTATTGCGAATACCTTCCCGGGCCTGTCATTGGTGCACGCAAGATCGCCACTGATGAATTTTTTATGTTAGATAATGCGAGGCGCTCGTCTAGTAATCGCACTTTCTGGGGTCTCGGAGTCTTGGCCATTTTCATGGTCGCCTGTTGGATTCTGTGGTGCGGGCTACCGTATTTGTAGATTTCACGCCGCAATCGAATGCGTACCGGCTTTTTTTTTACGGCCAGGCCCAACACTCCTAGGTTCAAGCCACTCGCCGGAATCCGCAAGATTGGTCTCTCGCCGACGGCCAATGTGGCAATCGGCCTGAACCGCCGTGGTAGGTTTACCGCGGTGCAGGCCGATGGTGGCAGGGACCGCGAAAAGTTGGTTGTCAATTCGCGGGGGTAATTGGAAGGAGCATGGTACGAGCGAACGCTATCGGAGCCCTTGACTTCTGTCGCCTGTCACAACAGACAGACGGCCACTGCCAAGATTAGTAACGTCCCAGAACACCGTGGGGAGTGATGCGGGACGGACAGGAGAAATGCACATAGCCTTTCGCACGACGCTCAGTATTGCCTTTTCAATACTTCTCAGGAATCCAGCGGTAATTCCAGTCCGGAGGTTTGTACCCCTTAGGCTTCTGGCGCTTAGGAAGCGTAACGCTTGGCATCGGTATTTTTTTCCACGGTACCACTCCGAGTAAGTGAGAGATGCAATTCAGGCGGGCCCGCTCCTTGTCGTCGGTCTGCACCACATACCAAGGTGACTGCGGAGTATCAGTGGCGGCAAACATGCCGTCCCGAGCGCGTGAGTAGTCGTACCAGCGACGATGCGACTCAAGATCCATCGGGCTCAGTTTCCATCTCCGCATCGGATCCTCAATACGTCTGAGAAACCGCTTATGCTGCTCTGGTTCGCTGACCTCAAACCAGTACTTGACGAGGATGATGCCGTTGTTCTTCAGCAGAGACTCAAACGGAGGGCACATACGGAGGAAGTCAGCGTATTGTTTATTGCTGCAAAATCCCATGACATGTTCGACTAGAGCACGGTTGTACCAGCTGCGATCGAAGATAGTTACTTCTCCCGCAGCCGGCATTTCTTTGATGTATCGCTGAGCATACAACTGTGATTTTTCACGCTCTGTAGGAGCAGGCAGGGCGACATGGCGGAATACACGGGGACTGACGCGCTCCATGATGCGGTGAATCACTCCGCCTTTACCGGCAGCATCGCGCCCTTCAAACACAATGGCGATCTTTGCACCAGCGGCTTTTACCCACTCCTGCATCGCGACAAGGTTAGTTTGAAGTTTACGAAGTTCGCGCTCGTATTCTTTGTTTTTGAGTTTATTCGTCGCTTTATCGGCCGTCTTCCTGTTCTTCTTGTCCGCCACTTAGACCTCCATATGACAACCCTCGACGGAGACATCGACAGCAGTTTGCAAGTCATCAGACGCATTCGTTAACTGGCATTTCTGTCAGTTCTCCTTGGACGGATCCTCGAACGAAGATTCTCGATCGTATGGGCTACGGGCAATGTCACGCACAGACCATAGGCGTATCGGCGGAAAGAGCAGTCTAGAACCGCGCATTAGGACCCCGCAGAAGGACCTGACGCTCTTCGGTCGAGCTGCCAGAGTCGCAATTATGTTGCTGTTTTCATGCGCGGTCTGGCCCCAGACTGCGGTTTCCAAGCCTGAGGCGGTCGACGTAGCGCCTGAGCCGCCTAAGGATGTTCTCGGCCGCACCACGCCGCGGGGCGCCGTTCTCAGATTTCTCAGCGCCGCACGCGAAGGCAACACCGAAATCGCTGCTCTATACTTGAACACGCCCCTTCGTGGTCCGGATGCGCAAAATCTCGCGCAACAGCTTGCAGCAGTCCTCAATCGTCGCCTTCCGGCTCGGCTCAATCAGCTCAGCGACAAACCCGAGGGCTCCCTCCCCGATCCGCTCAGACCGGACGAAGATCTAGTTGGGACAATCAGCACATCCAGAGGAGATCTCGACATTCTCCTCGAGCGGGTCGACCGCGGAAAGCTGGGAAAAGCCTGGCTCTTTTCCCGCAAAACGCTCGACGCAATTCCTGATGTCTATCAGGAATTGAGCACGCCTCCGGTGGAGAAGGTGCTTCCAGACTTCTTAGTCAAGACTCGGTTGGCAAGCTTTCCGTTGTTTGAGTGGGTAGCCGTTTTCTTAGGCATGCCCCTTCTCTACGTGCTGATAGGAGTACTCAACCGGTTCCTTGGTTTGGGTGCCGGTACACTCCGACGTTACCTGCTTCGAAATCCCAATCTGCAGAACCCACGTATCTTGTCGCCACCTTTACGGCTACTACTTCTGGCACTCACGATCTACTCGCTGCTATCGAGGGTGGGCCTGCCGCTTCTGGCTCGGCAATTTTGGTCGACCGTCGTCCTGATTATTGTGATCGTCGGTTCCACTTGGTTGCTAATACTGCTGAGCAGATGGGGAGAGCGTTACATCATGGGGCGTCGTCCCACCATGAGCGGCTCGGCCGCTGTGCTGCGTCTCATCCGCAGGGTAACCAATGCCCTGATCTTCTTCGCTGCCTTGCTCTTTACTCTTTACCACTTTGGCGTTGATCCAACTGCCGCGTTAGCGGGGCTCGGCGTCGGTGGCATCGCAGTGGCACTCGCTGCTCAAAAGACACTAGAAAACGTTATCGCTGGCATCTCCCTGATCGCCGACCAAGCCGTTCGCGTGGGGGATACTTTGAAGCTTGGCGATGTCGTGGGCACGGTCGTAGATGTCGGACTCCGCTCAACCAGTATCCGCACACTGGATCGCACCATGGTGTCCGTCCCCAATGGCCAAATTGCGAACATGAGCCTCGAAATCCTCTCCTTGCGCGACAAATTCTGGTTTCATCCGTTCATCGGATTGCGATATGAAACCAGTCCAGCTCAACTGCGATCAATTATCAATGAAATTCACGAACTACTCGTCGAGCACTCGTGTGTGGACGCGTCCTCAGTCCGTGTTAACTTTCTCCGTCTGAGTGCGTTTTCTCTTGATGTCGATATCTTTTCCTATGTGTTCGCGGGTGATTGGGGTGAATTTCTCCGCATCCAAGAAGGGTTGCTGTTGGGCGTGATCGAAATCGTGCACCAGGCCGGTGCCGAGGTCGCGTTCCCATCCCACACTACATATCTCGCAGCCGATTCCACGGAAAAGCTGGCGCGCCTAATCCCTCAACTTGATGCGTCACGCCGAACGGGGGGACCCGATAAGGAACGCGGCGTGCATCACTAATAGGCCATTTAAGAGCTGATTTTGTGAGTCGACTCGGGGTGGAGAATGTCAAATCTCAGGATCCTTCTCGCGAGCGCCTCAGCCATCGTTTTGTTTCTGTATGGCCTCGAAAGCTTCAGCCATGAGATTCAACGGACGGGCGGAGCGACGCTGAACAAATGGCTGGGCGAGTTGACGAAAAGCCGCTGGCGAGGCGTACTGTTGGGGGCAGCGGCGACGGCGATCGTTCAATCCAGTAGCGCAGTCACCTCGCTCACAGTGGCCCTCGTGGACGCGGGTACGATGTCATTCGGTTCTAGCCTGGGAGTCCTGCTCGGGGCGAATGTGGGGACCACTTCAACCGCATGGTTAGTCTCACTCAAGCTGACTTCAATCGGGCCGTTCTTTATTGTTTTCGGCACGCTGCTAAGCGCTTTCCCATCCCGTTTCAAAATGTTGGGAAAGGTCGCTTTCTATTTCGGCTTCATCTTTTTTAGTCTGGAAATAGTGAGTTTCACGTTGAAGCCGCTCGCTCAATATCCGCTGTTTATAGAACTGCTTGGCCGATCGAGCACACCGGTGAAAGGAGTGCTCGCAGGACTTTTCATTACGGCTATCATTCAGTCGAGCAGTATTACAACGGGGCTATGCATTCTATTGGTACAACAGAATCTGATGCCGGTCGCAGCGGCAATTCCGGTCGTGATTGGAGCGAATATTGGGACCACCGCGACGGCGCTCGTAGCTAGTATCAAGATGCAGAAAACGGCGCGCCGTGTAGCAGTGGCGAATCTCTGCTTCAACACCTTTGGTGTGTTGCTCTTCCTGCCTTTTCTTAAGCGGTTTGCCTTGGAGGTAACTAAATTGGCCGGTAACCCGGGGATGGCGGTTGCTTGGGCCCAATTGATTTTCAATGTTGTAATGGTGTTAGCGATGCTGCTCATGCTGCGTCTTTTTCATCGGCAACTGGAGTCCCTGGATGCGGACGCATCGCAGGCCTTAGTTTCCGCAGCGTAAGGATATTCCGCCCGGACCTGAAGACATGGTCTGTCAATAGTGCCAGTTCCGCGTCTCAAACTGGCGTCCCTAGCATAGGGGTAAGTTCCTCCTGGAACTGGATCTGGCGATGGGCCTTTTCGCGCCTCACCGCAGCCCTGTCGCCGACCGTTCGCAAATTTCAAGCTCGCTGAGCCCGCCTCAAATTGGAGGTTAGCATGAAAAACGTTTTTTTCGTCGCGCTGGGAACCCTGCTTGCTGTCTCCGCGGCAGGTGGACAGGACGTCCGCTACAACTTCGACAAGAATACTGATTTTTCGAAGTTCAAGACGTACGAGTGGGTTATTCTCAAGGACGCTCCCGTGGCTAACGATCTTGTGACTAAACAAGTCAGAGAAGCAGTCGAGAAGGAGCTCGCCACCAAGGGTCTGACTAAGATCAACAATGATAGCGCAAGTCTTTTCATCGGATACCAGGCGGGCGTTGGTCAGGAAAAAGAGTTTACGTCGTTCAATTCTAACTGGGGCTATGGTGGGGGCTGGTATGGCGGCGGATGGTATGGCCCCGGCGGTGGAATGACTACAGGTTCTACGTCGACTATTTACGTAGGTCAGTTGGCCGTGGATATGTACGATTCCGCAAACCGTGACTTGGTTTGGCGCGGGGTGGCAAGTAAGACGCTCGATCCAAAGGCCAAGCCTGAGAAACAGCAGAAGAACCTCACCAAGGCAGTCAAGAAACTGCTCAAGAATTATCCTCCGGTGGCTAAACAATAGTTTGGGACCGACAGCCAACACTTAGCTTCGAAAAGAGCTGGGACTCTTGCCCTGGACAGTTTTTTACATTCCCGCCGATCCCCACTCCCGACTTGATCTGTTAAGGTTACGAAGTGACGTGAACTAGAATGCTTCGCCCACTCCCATGCTCCACGTCCAAGTATCCTTACCTCGAGCGAAGTCGGCCCGCAGGTTCACACGATATGCCTTGCTAAGCTGAAATCTCAAGCCACCTCCGCCGCCGGGCAGCAGGTGGTTAATCCGCAACGCTTGACTGCCGCCTGGAACCACCTCACCAATGCCCCCGAATCCGACAACTCCGAATCGTTTGGGCAATGACAAACGATACTCGATCTGCGTCGCAAACATGTAGCGGTCAAGATATTGTCCCGCCGTGTATCCCCGCAATTCGTTGTTTGTTCCGTAAATACAATTTCCATAGAAAGGTGGCTTACCACCAGTCCCGCAGACGAACAAATTGTAGGCGAGGACCTGGTTGTTGCTTAGGCTGCCGTATTTATTGAACGTGAACCTGTAAGATTGAAAAGAGTACTTGCTACCCAGAGCCTCAGAGAAAAAGGTCGACGTAAAATCAAGCAGCGTGCCGGTGGTGGGATAAAACCGATTAGGAGTGGTTTCACGGTTCAGCCTCACACCCAGAGCCCTAAGTGCCGTATGCAGCCCCACGTCGGGCGGCGACTCTGGTTCAGATACTGTGTCGCTTGTTGGCCTTACCACAATGTCCGAACTCCCGGTCAAGAAGCGGCCTCCCAGAAAGAAATCCCATCCCACGCGGCGCAATACCTCTGTACGCAACACCTGGCCCGATTGTTCGAGCGGCAACTTGCGTCCGGCATCACCCGCCACCAGTCCAACGCCATACAGGTTGTAGTTAACATTACCGCGAAAATAGGCTGTACTGATTCGGTAGGTGTTTTCCTTCATGTACAAATCAGCGTAGGCGCCGAAACCACGGCTCCCGTTGTCTGTGGCTAGGCCCGCCATTCCAACTACAGATGGCGGAGACACATGGTCATCTTTGCGCAAAGGGAATATGTAGCCAAGAACCGGCACGATCCCTGTGCCCAAGGCCGGACTCGAGATCGGAAGTGGCGCTATGACGAAGGAACCTCTTCGGCCCGAGGTCCTTCCCTGATCAACCTTGACTTCAGCGTTGGAATTGCCATTCTTCTCGGGTGATGGCGTTTCAGCTTGCAATGAATCTGCTGCAGAAACACTAGGCTCCGGATGATTCTGTTCCTGTTGGGCATTGGCGAAAGCGGCGAGCGAAATCCAGACCGACAATCCAACCAACACGACCCGAAGATCACAAACCGAACTACTGCATACCGTTCGTGTTAAACCTGCTTCCATCTTTTTCTTTCCAGCGATTTACTCTCTTTCACCTTCGCAGAGGTTCTGACAGCACGATGGAGTATTTATCTCTAACTAAGTCAGGCACTGCGCGCTCGGGTCAGTGGCTGCACTGAATCAAGAAATGCCGCGACCGAAGCATTGACTCCACGAAACAATCGCCCGTCCAACTGCTCCAGAAAGCCGCTACGGTGGAAGAGATCACGAACTGGATCAGCAACTCGTGCGAAGTAGAGATGAATACCTGATTCTTGCAGTTCGTCTCTCAATCGGCGCAGCATCTCAAGACACGTAACATCGATCTCCGGACTGGCCTCAAGGTTGACGACGACCGCCCTCAGGGAGGTGCCAGATTCCTTGACCAGTTCACGCAACCTGTTATGCACTCGGTTTGCGTTGGCGAAAAACAAAAGCCCATTGGGTCGAAAAATCAAAAGCCCGGGAACCTGTTCGGCTTCTGAATAACGGGCAACATCTACAAAGGTCTTCGATCCTGGTAATCTGCCCAAGACTGAATCCTGCGGGGAGCTGAGTTTGTGCATCAAGGCGATCAGGGTGAGCCCGACGGCGAAGGTGAGCCCTCTCAGAATTCCCATCTGCAGCACACCAACCAATGCAGCCAGAGCGATCCAAATACTTCCAGTTCGTAGCTTGGCGTAGTACTTCAGTGTGCCAATATCGGCCAAGTGCATTACTGCATGGACCACAATTGCGCCTAGAACGGCTTCGGGCAAATGACGAAACATAGGGAGTAGAAAGGCAAGAGTCAGAGCCACGAACAGCGATGCCGTAATAGTGGACAGTTGAGTGCGCGCACCGGCTGCATCGTTCGCCGCGGTTCCCGACATACCTCCGCCTACGATCATTCCTCCGAAAAGGCCTGATACTAAGTTTGCGATCCCCAAGGCGCGAAGTTCTTGATTGGGGGCAATCTCATAATTGTTCTTGGCGGCGAATGTACGCCCAGCGGCAATTGCTTCTGCGATGAGCACCAGGACGATTCCGATTGTCCCGATAAACACATCCGCAAGCTCATCCTCTCCCACCCTTGGCCAACTTAGAGCTGGCATACCTGCTCGAATAGTGCCGACAGCCTCGACACCGTGACGTTCCATACCGAACCACGAGAAACTCAAGATTCCGAGCACCAAGACAACCAGAACGGAGGGAACTTTCGGAGCCAAGGCCCCGAGCGATAACATAATGAGAAGGGCTCCTGCCCCAACTCCGAGTGTCCAAGGGTTCACATCGGCTATCGATGCAAAAGCATGCCATGACTGGTGAAAAAAGTTACCGTGGCCGCTGGGAATTCCTAGGAGCTTGTGTGCCTGTTTTACGATAATCGTGAGTGCTAGGCCAAAGACAAAACCTTTCAAAACTGGCTTCGAAATAAACTCGGACACGGCGCCCAGCTTGAGTACACCAGCAAGCAAGAACAGACAACCTGCCGCGATCGCAGCGGCAGACACCAGCATCATGTACCGCGCAGAATCTGCCAAGGCAATCGGTGCGACCAAAGCAGCTAACATCGCTGCTGAAGAAGAGGTAGACGTGACGGCAAGTTGGCGCGAGGTACCAAAGATTGCGTACACGAACATTCCCACACACGCGGCATATAAACCCATCTGAGGAGGAACGCCGGCGATTCCCGCATAAGCCATTCCTTCGGGGATGAGCAATCCCGCGACTGCTATTCCAGCAACGATATCCTTGCGAGCAGTGTTCCATGAGCACTCAGGCAACCAGTTGGTGATAGGTGCGAACTGCTCTACTGCACGGCGAGCCCGCATGAGATCCTTCCCTTTGTGCACTTTGATCTCAACCTAAGGCTGCTCGCCGCTGTCGACCACTGCGACTTTTGCCAGTACTGCCTGGCCCTTCCATATCAATTTCTCTTCGCATCTATTGCGGCGACCGATTGCCGCATGAGATAGCCGACTGTTGGTTTTGCCAGTATGCAGACTCCAATGCGGTCAATAGGCTTTGCTCGTTGATTGAAGGCGGTAAACGGTTCTGGCCCGCAGCTCCCAGTCCCGCCTATACCTTCTGAGCGGCTTTCGCGGGCACTGTGCCGCGGGCCTGGACAGCGTTGCTGGCCGGCACAAGAACTGAGCCATCGATTAATGGAGAATGCATGCGCGCGCTCAAACTGGTTCAACACCTCAGGGCTGACGCCGATAGCATGTCTCAGCGGCTGCTTGAAAACATCCGCAATTTGACTAGGTGCAGCGAGCTACTGCGGAGAGTCCCAGTCGAAGAACACAAGCGATACGCGCTCGATGTTTATCGTGACCTGATGGAGTGGTTAGTCACCGAAACCGACTCCCCGATTGAAGCGCGTTACTTGGAACTGGGAAGACTCCGAGCACAACAAGGCGTTCCGTTCAGTCAACTGTTTTGGGCAGTCTGCATCACGCGTGATTCTCTCTCCGATTACATCCAACAGGAATGCTTAATTGACGAACCGGTGGAGTTTTGGGGCGGTGTGATGTTGCTCCGTTCGCTCAATCAGTTCTTTGACCGTGCTCTGTACTTTTCACTCATTCGTCATCAGAACGCTGGTGCGCACGAGTTCGTCAATTCGGATGCCGTTTGAGTGAAGAGGTGATGGGGTCCATGAGAGTGGCTGTTCACAAGCGACATGACGAGAGTCAGATGCTACGCATCTGGATGATTAAGACGAAAGCATCGACTGACCTGCTCAGCTCGAGCCTGATCGAGGTTCTCAGCTCCGAACGGGGGTGGTTCCTGCTTCAATTGAAGACCGTGCTGTTGCGGCTCTTCCTTGCGATTGTATTTCTTAGCCTGAGCACAGCGTCACTCTTGGCTGTGAGTACGAGACCGCTTCTCGGCGCAGTCGCCTTATCGGAACAACACGTTACGGACACTGCGGACACGGCCCAAGAGAAGGAACACGGCCTCTCAGCTAAACCGGTGGAGATTGCGCGACCCCTCGACTTTCCGATCACCAATTCGATGCTTGTCAGTTGGATCGTCGCCCTCGGCTTGATCATATTCGCTCAGCTTGCAACCCGAAATATGAGACAAGTTCCGGCTGGAGCGCAGAACTTTTTGGAATGGCTGGTCGAAGCATTGTACAAGTTCCTCGTCGGAATCATAGGACCTCATTTAGCTCAACGGACATTCTGGTTTTTCGCGACGATCTTTATATTCATTCTGTCGGCGAACTGGTTCGGACTCATCCCAGGAGTAGGTGCGCTTGGATGGGGACATCAAACCGCTCATGGCTTCAGGATTGATCAACCCTTGTTCCGCGGCGCCAACGCGGACGTCAATATGACACTCGCCATGGCCCTGATCTTTTTTGCCAGTTGGCTTGTATGGGCATTTCGTGAAGTTGGGTGGAGGGGGTTTCTCACGGAGTTATTCGCCCCCAAGGGTGAGAGCGAAGGCCTTTTGAGGGTCTTATTAGTAGTGGTCTTCTTCGCGGCCGGCTGTCTAGAGGTTGTTTCAATCCTGTTTCGGCCAATATCCCTCAGTTTCCGTCTCTACGGCAACATTTTCGCAGGGGAGAATCTGCTGGAAGCGATGGCTAAGCTTGTTCCTGGCTTTGGATGGCTAGTGGCGATTCCGTTCTACTTCCTGGAACTTGTGATGGGCCTCGTTCAGGCGCTGGTCTTCATGTTGCTGACAGCAGTGTTCACTATGCTGATGTGTCAGCACGAGGCGGAAGGGCCGCCTGCAGCACACGTTTAGTGGATTTATATCGACGGCTTGGCCGTGTTCAATCGCGGGAGCCGGCGGGAAAGAGTAGGACAGTCAAATGAACGGTAGTCTCCATGTTGGCCTGGCGGCCTTGGGCGCAGCCCTTGCTGTCGGTTTGATCGGTATGAAAGCTTCGGACGCGGTGGGACGGAACCCTGTCGCCTCGACAAAAATACTAGTGCAGTCAATTCTTGCGATCGCGTTTGCAGAAGCGATTGTATTCTACGCCCTGTTTTTGGTGAAGTAGGGCAACCCCCGGGGCGCTGAGTCGAAACTGGGCGGCGCCCTGGAGTAAGAGGAAAGACGATGATCGCTTTGATGTTGCTGGCCGAACCGAATAGCGGAGGACAGATCCAGCAGATAGCCAGTACTTTCGGCGTGGACTGGCCTCATCTGCTTGCTCAGATGATCAGCTTTTCGATCGTGTGCATTCTTCTGCACCGATTTGCCTACAAGCCGATCTTGAAGATACTGGAAGAACGGAGACTGCAAATCGCTCAAGGAATTGCGGAAACGGAGAAGATAAGAGCCGAACTGGCCCAAGCCGAAGCCAAATGCCGAGACATAATCCTGCAAGCCGATGGACAGGCCACGAAGTTAATTGAAGAAGCCCATGCTGCGGCCGGTCGAGTGCAGCAGCTAGAGACTCAGAAAGCCATCGCTGCAGCCGAGCAAATTCTCATCAAATCGCGCGAAGCTGCCGCGCAGGAGCACGCCCGCATGCTCCTGGAACTCAAGCGCGAGGTTGGTCAGTTGGTTGTTCAGACGGCAACGATGCTAACTGGCAAGATCCTAACAAAAGAGGATCAGCGACGCATGGCGGAAGGCACGATTGAGCGATTAACGACCGCGGCGTAGTCGGGACTGGCTCCGGCCAAATATATGAAAACTTCTAAACAAACCGAGCGTGAGGCCAGGCAGCTGTTTCGCTTTTGTATTGTCGACAGAATTATTGATGAAAATCGCGTCCGCCTCGTCGCTAAGAACGTGCTTCAGTCAAGACACCGTGGTTATTTGCTTTTGCTGGGACGATTCAAACGGTTGCTCGAACATGAGTACGCCCGCCACATGGCTGAAATCGAGAGCGCAGTTCCATTGCCGTCTGACTTGCGGCGCAAGGTTAAGAGCGAGTTGACGACTGTCTACGGCCTTGGGCTTACATGGCAGTTCGTCCATAACCCGGGGCTAATCGGGGGCATGCGCATCAAAGTCGGCAGTGACGTCTATGACGGCAGCGTGCGATCGGGCTTGACTGCATTGGCACGAAGTTTCGGACTTACGAATGGGGTGCGTGCAGAAAGGTCTGTGTGAATCACTTCCTTTGCACACATCAGGTGAAAGTCTATGGCTGATCTACTAGAGGAACTTGAGGCACAAATCGCGGGCGCCAAGGCAACAGCCGCCCGGCAGAACGTCGGTGTCATTCGCGAAGTCGGGGACGGGGTAGCCAGGGTGGAGGGTCTCACGGACGCAATGCTCAACGAGATGCTTGACCTTGGCCACGGCATTACCGGTCTCGCGTTGAACCTTGAAGAAACAGAAGTCGGAGTCATTATTTTGGGTGACTACACGCAACTTCAGGAGGGCGATGAAGTCCGCACAACCGGAAAATTATTACAGGTGCCCGTCGGCAAAGGCCTATTAGGGCGAGTTGTGAATACCCTCGGCGAACCTCTAGATGGTAAAGGACCAATCGAGAGTCAAGTATTTTATCCAGTCGAAAAAATCGCCCCTGGCATCATACGGCGCAGTCCGGTCAGACAACCCGTGCAATCCGGCATCATGGCGATTGACGCCATGATTCCCATTGGTCGTGGCCAGAGAGAATTGATCATTGGGGACCGATCGACAGGCAAGACCACGATTTGTATCGACACTATCATCAGTCAGGCTCGCCTCAACCAATCGGCCGAGGAATCCGGAGACAAGAGCTATCGGCCACTCTATTGCATCTACGTTGCGATTGGTCAGAAGCAATCCAACATCGCGCGCATCATTGCTGTTCTGGAAGATGCAGGCGCCATGCCCTACACGACCATTGTCGCTTCCCCGGCTTCAGATTCTGCCACCAACCAATACCTGGCGCCGTTCGCCGGGACTGCGATGGGCGAGTGGTTCATGGATAATGGCATGGATGCCTTAATTATTTATGATGACTTATCCAAGCATGCGGTGGCTTATCGGCAAGTCTCGCTAGTTCTCAAGCGACCGTCAGGTCGAGAAGCGTATCCCGGAGATGTATTTTACCTTCACAGCCGATTGCTCGAACGAGCGGCACGCGTAGGGGAAAAGTACGGAAATGGGTCGCTCACCGCTCTGCCGATCATCGAAACACAAGCTGGTGATGTCTCTGCTTACATTCCCACCAATGTAATCTCCATTACCGACGGGCAGATCTATCTGGAAACAGATCTGTTCTACCAGGGCATGCGGCCTGCGATTTCTGTGGGCCTCTCAGTTTCTCGGGTCGGTTCCGCGGCTCAACTCAAGGCCATGAAGCAGGTAGCAGGGCAACTAAAAGGAGACTTGGCACAGTTCCGGGAGTTGGCCGCTTTTGCGCAATTCGGATCGGAACTGGATGCAAAGACGCAAGCGCAGATCGATCGCGGCAAGCGCATTATGGAGGTTTTCAAGCAATCCCAGTACCACCCGATACCGGTCGAGACCCAGGTGGCTGTGATCTGGTCAGTCCAAAACGGATACTTGGATGATGTTCCGGTGGAGCGAGTCAAGGAGTTTCAAAACAAGCTGACGGAATTTCTCAACACGCGAAAAACTGAACTGCTTGCGAGAATTGCAAAGGAGAAGGCCCTTACTGCTGAATTGACAGCCGAACTGAGATCGGCAACCGATCAGTTTAAGGAGACCTGGAGTTGAGACGGTATCTATCCTTAGCATTTAGCATTTCGCATTTCGGTCATCCCGGTTTTGGTGTTGAGAATTTAGTACTTGGGACGGATTTGGCTTATGAACAGCCCACGCGATTTGCGCCGACGGATACGGTCCATCAGCAGCACGGCTCAGATCACGAAAGCGATGCAGATGGTAGCGGCGTCGAAGATGCGCAGAGCCCAACTCGCCGCACTTGCTGGACGTCCGTTCGTGCAAGTGCTGTATCGCATCCAGCGAGAAGCAACGACTCGAATGCGGGATTTCAGCCATCCCTTACTCGAGCGTCGTGAAGTCCGCAAGCGTGCCGTCATCTTGATCGGTGCAGACAAAGGCCTCTGCGGCGCACTTAACAGCAACCTGTTCCGACTCGCCGCCGAGTTCGATCCTAAATCCACGTTTTTCATCACAGCAGGTCGTAGAGCGGCACAATTCATCGCCCGCAGCGGCCGGCAGCTTATCGCTGAATTCGCCTACGCGGATACCCCGAAGTTCTCTGAAGCCAGAGCCATTGCCGTTTTTGCCCGCGATCTTTTCTTAAAGCAAGAAGTGGACCAGGTTCAGCTTGTCGTCACTCGCTTCGTAAACACCCTTACTCAGGAACCACTCTGCGTGGAATTTCTTCCTGTTGGTGAAATCAGGGCGATAAAGATCCCAGGCGTCAGGTCCGAAGCGGAGTTAGCCGCAGATACTACCGAATCGGTGTTTGAGCCCAGCCCTGAGTTCGTGCTCAGCTATCTTCTTTCGCACTATCTCGACATCTATATTTACCAAGTATTGCTGAATGCAAAAGCAAGCGAGCAAAGCGCGCGCATGGTGTCGATGAAGAATGCTACAGATAGCGCCGAGAATCTTATTAAGGATCTGAAACTCGAATACAACAAGCTGCGACAAGGCAACATCACTAAGGAACTACTTGAAATTGCGGGAGGCCAGTCTGACTGAGAGTCGCGCCATTTTAAATGGGAGATCCTGTCATTGGGTATGAATATGAACATAGGCACAATTGTTAAGGTACTCGGTCCGGTCGTAGACATCGAATTCCAGGGTCGATTGCCCGGAATTTACAACGCTTTGACGTGTGAATACAAAGTCCAGAACGAGCCCGCGAAAATAACGCTGGAAGTACAACAACACCTCGGAGACAAGTGGGTACGGGCGATCTCGATGTCGGGCACAGAAGGGTTAAAGCGTGGTTACAAAGTCACAGATAATGGCGCGCCGATCTCCATGCCTGTCGGAGACGGAGTTATGGGCCGGGTATTCGATGTTACCGGGAATCCGGTCGATGAGCGGGGACCTGTTGAAGCCGAAAAGTACTACCCAATCCATCGTCCAGCGCCACCGCTGGTAGAACAGTCGACTTCCCCACAACTACTCCCCACTGGAATCAAAGTCATCGACCTGATTTGCCCTTTTCTAAAGGGGGGGAAGGTGGGTGCGTTCGGCGGCGCTGGCGTCGGAAAGACAGTCGTCATCATGGAACTGATAAACAATATCGCAAAGCTCCACGGTGGCGTGTCTGTCTTTGCAGGTGTCGGCGAACGCACCCGCGAAGGCAACGATTTGTACCATGAAATGTCCGAGGCAGGAGTGATTAGGCAGGACAATCTGCGCGAGTCCAAAATTGCGTTGGTGTACGGGCAGATGAACGAACCACCCGGCGCGCGTCTGCGCGTGGCCTTGTCCGGTCTCGCGATCACGGAATACTTTCGCGACGAGAAGAATCAGGATGTTCTGCTGTTCATCGACAACATCTTTCGCTTCTCCCAGGCTGGATCTGAAGTATCCGCTCTGCTCGGCCGCACTGCGAGCGCTGTGGGTTATCAGCCCACTCTCGCCGCGGAAATGGGAGCGCTTCAGGAACGCATTACTTCTACTAAAAAGGGTTCGATCACTTCGTTCCAAGCGGTGTACGTGCCGGCTGACGACCTCACTGACCCGGCGCCAGCAACAACATTCGCGCACCTCGACGCCACCATCGTGCTGGAGCGCTCAATTGCCGAACTGGGTATCTATCCAGCGGTGGATCCTCTCGCCTCGACATCGCGCGCCTTGGCGCCCGATGTCGTGGGCCAGGAGCACTACGATGTTGCGCGGGGTGTACAGAAAGTCCTCCAACGATACAAAGATCTGCAGGACATCATCGCGATTCTGGGAATGGATGAACTCTCACCCGAGGACAAAGTAACCGTGTTTCGGGCGCGCAAGATCCAGCGCTTCTTGAGCCAACCATTCAGCGTGGCCCAGGTATTCACAGGCCGCGAAGGCAAACAGGTGCCAGTGGCAGACACCGTTCGGGGATTCAAAGAAATCCTGGACGGAAAACACGACGACGTGCCGGAAGGCAACTTCTACATGAAGGGTGCGATTGAGGAGATCAGACAGACTTGAGCTTGTTTGTATGGCAGATACTCTGCAACTCGAAATTGTAACGCCCGAGGCTACGGTCTATTCCGAAGCTGTCGAAATGGTTACCCTGCCTGCCGTAGAGGGACAGATGGGCGTGCTACCCCAACACGTACGGCTGATGACGCAAATCGTGCCAGGCGAGTTGATTGTGCGCAAGAATGGCCACGAGGACTATTTGGCCGTAGGCGAGGGTCTGGTTGAAATAACCAATGATCACGTGTCAATCGTCACCAACATGGCAGTCGCGATCGAGAACATTGACGAAGCCGCTGCCGAGGAAGCGCGTCAACGCGCCGCGGCGCGTTTGAGAGAGAAACTCTCGTCCGAAGAGGTGGCGTCCGTAAACGCCGTGCTCGCTCGCTCGCTTGCTCAGCTGCACGTAAAGCGACGTCACCACTAGAGAGCCGCCCGTGGTGGCCGCATGTTCCTGTATAAGAACCGCCAGGACTTGAAGCCGGAGCAGCATTCCCAGCCCACTTTACCTTCGTAAAAGACGAACCGCTAAAGAAGTTCTTGGATATCTGGAGCCCACTTTCTGGCTCCAGGCTTCAACCAGCAGGAAAGCGACTTCGGAGGGACCCTTCATTCCTAAACCATTGAAATCCCACATGTTCAGATAGGCAAGACTACAGCCGCAGCTCTCCTATTCATTTCTGCATGACAAATCCTATTGACACAAGCGTCCGTTCGTAGATGATGTTCATCGCAGCGCAGCGCTGCTACGACCTTGTCCAATTCCATGAAAACTGATGGTGTGCTAGTACGACGCATCGGATCTCCGGTGATGGGCATGCTTTTATCACCGCTCCTGCTGATTTGCTTCACGCAATCCGCGGCTTACGGGCAAGTCCTGCCTCGAAATGGCTGGAATGAAATCACGACCATCTTTGCCGCTCCGACGGGCGACGATGCTCCTGCCTCGCATAAACCCAGACCATTGCGCGTCGATGTGGACCTGGTCTTGGTGCCCGTGACGGTCAGCGATTCCATGAACCACACAGTTACCAGCTTGAAAAAAGAAGACTTCGTGCTCTATGAGGGAGACAAGCGACAGGAAATCCGATATTTCTCGACTGAGGACGATCCGATTTCCGTCGCTATACTTTTGGACGTCAGCAAGAGTATGAGCAACAAGATCGAGACCGAGCGCGCAGCAATTGTTGAATTTTTCAACAATGCAAACCCTGAAGACGAGTATTTCGCAATCGCATTTTCTGATCGGCCGCGGGTATTGGCTGATTCCACCCAGTCCGTCGATCAGCTCCAGGGGAAGTTGCTGGCAGAGCAGCCAGGAGGACCCACGGCGATGCTGGATGCCGTATACCTGGCAATCTCCAAATTGCGATCTGCACGGTATGAGCGCAAGGCCATTCTCATTCTGTCCGACGGTGGCGACAATGCAAGCCGATATAAGCTCCGAGAGATAAGGAGTGTGGCACAGGAATCCGACGTACAGATCTACGCCATCGGTCTGTTCGAGACATTTTTCTTCAACACCATCGAAGAGAAACTCGGAAAAGTGTGGCTGGGGGAAATTACCGACGTTACCGGCGGTCGCACCATCACTGTCGACAACCGAGGAAAGGTTCCAGAAGCCGCCGCCATGATTAGCCGCGCGATGCGAAATCAATACGTGTTAGGCTATCGCCCCACCAGCACAGCTAAGGCGAAATGGCGAAAGATCAAAGTACGACTGACCGCGGCAGATGAGGGCTCCCTTCGCGCGTACTACAGGCAAGGATATCAGTCGACGCACTGACCTGCCCCGCTCTTCGGCCATCCCTGCCAAAAGGCTTTTCTCCCGATTGATCGAATCTGATTGAAACACCGGGGGGATGACGCTCATATGACGATCTCCCCCCGGAGGGCCAGAATCTAGTAACTGGTGTGGCCAAATGAGAAAACGAGTCCGGCCGAATAGCGGAAATTGTTTTGGTTAGAGTTGGCGAATTGGTTTGTGAATCGAGTTAGCAGATAGTCAATCTCTGCTGGCCTGAACGAAACGACATGGCCTATTGGAATATCGACGCCTCCGCCAAAAGCCATGGCGAACGCATCTTCTGCCGGCGATGTTTTGAAACTGCAAGTGCCGGCAATCGGCTGACAAATCTGCTTGAATGCGTCTGCGTAGACATTACTGTGTGCCGCACCGAATAAAAGGTGACCGAACGGATGGAATCCGTGCGCACGTACTTTAATTTGCGGACCAAACAGATATGTGAATAAGTCACCGGAAACCTTGCCGCTCGCGCCTCCAGGAAATGATAAACCTGATGGGATCGTGAAACCGTTTGTTGTGGCTTGGTATCCCTGCAGGTCCATCTGGATACCGAGGTACTCGTTGATGTTGAGTGTAACTGAACCGCCACCACCGTTCAGGCTGTGACCTTGGGTGTAAGCAGCGTTTGGATTAAACCGAGCAAACGAGTAGTCCGCTCCCAACTCGACCCTGGGGAATTCCTGCGCCCACGCAGTCATGCCAAACAGCAAGATAGCTACGCATATGAGTACTCTTCTGACTTGCATTCGCGTTTTCCTCCTTGTTGAGTTCAAACTCGAGCCTGCCACAAGCCACCGCGGCTCGATAACGTCAGGGGCTGACCCCTCATAACTGAGCCTAAGCAGGAGCCTCGGTGTTTAGAACTGGCAGATGTAACAGCTGTCTACAGCAGAACTCACCGTTCGACGTTACTGTGTGATTTGAATCATTGGGGACGCGGGACGCGGAGTCTGGAGCATAGCAAGGCTACTATGCACCTTTACGCTGATTTCATGTGCGTGCGGGGTGTAGCTGTGATTTCTTTCGCCCGTCTCTGACCCTGTGTCTTTGCATCAATGAAAATCTGGGCCTCCGGTGGATGAGCTTGATCCGAACCTTGGCTTATTGTCGCCGTAGAATACTTAACAGCGTATCCATGATCGCGAGCAGACCTTTTGTAGCTTCTGAGTCTCCTGATTCTAGGAACACCGCTAGCAGAAACTCCGGAGAGAATGCCGGACTCCGCTCAGTTTGCATGTAGATCGCGACTTGTCGGAACTACGAGAGACACTCCTTTCATCGCAAAAGATCCCATGGCTCACTGTCACAAGTAGCAGTGGGATCGTTCAAGATGCGCAACTAGCATCAAACGCGCTGGCGCGATTACCCCCTGCAGATTACTTCGTGCAGCAGGCCGACAACAGATCGACAATTTTATGCGCACGTTACACCACTCGAACAAACGCAGATGGTCCCGAGCCGCCGTTGTCGGCCTATCAGTGATCTCATCGGTCATCTTAGGAACTTTGGCTGGCTTAGGACTCGTGTATTCGGTCGATCTCCCACAAATCGACGACCTCGATCACTATCGTCCTATCTCCAACACCGTGCTTTACGACGACCAGGGCCGACCATTCGGGTCCTTCGCGATGCAGCGTCGCATCATCGCGCAGTATGGAGATTTTCCGAAAGTGCTCTATGATGCAGTCTTATCGATTGAGGACAAGAACTTCGAGAAGCATTCTGGATTCGAGATTTGGCGTATGCTGGTCGCCGCCGCCCACGACCTTCGATCCCGTGGCAACCTTCAGGGGGCTTCCACCCTGACAATGCAATTGGCACGCAATTTATTTCTATCCCCCGAACGCACGTTCGCCCGCAAATTTCGCGAGATTATTCTGGCAGTCCAGATCGAGCACCACCTCACAAAAAGTCAGATCTTTACTCTTTATTCAAATCAGATTTACCTGGGTCATGGCGTCTATGGATTCGCGGCCGGTGCACAGTATTACTTCGGGAAAGATGTAAAGGTTCTTACCCTTGAGGAAGCGGCGATGCTTGCTGCATTACCCAAGGCCCCAAACAATTACTCTCCAATCAAATATCCAGACCGAGCCCTGCGGAGGCGCAACCTCGTTATCGACTCTATGATTGCGGACAGCAAAATCAGCATGATCGAAGGCACAGCAGCAAAAAGGATACCCATCCGACTGCAAATACATGACGATCCAAACTCGCTGGCGCCGTACTTCGTCGAAGAGATTAGACGCTACCTAGAGAAGAAATACGGCACGGAGCAAGTACACGAAGCCGGGCTGAGAGTCTACACGACCCTCAATATCGACCTGCAAAAGGCTGCGAACTCTGCAGTCTTGGATGGACTTGCCGCCTACGAACGTCGTCACGGCTGGCGAACTCATCTGCAACAACTCGGCGGTGAAAACAGCGAGCAATACAACGTCCTCGAGTGGAGCCAACTCGAGGAACCCGGAGACTATACCCACGCTAAGGTGCTATCCGTGTCGTCTGCATCGGCCACTCTTAGGGTCGGTCGGTACACCGCAAACATTGGTGCTGGTGATGTCTCGTGGACGCACGAGACTCTCCCTCAATTGCTTTCACCGGGTGACCTCGCATACATAAAGGTCATAGGAATCGGGCCAGACGGAAAGGCGCGGGTCCGCCTGGAAGAGGAATCAGGAGTTCAGGGCGCTTTGCTTGCGATTGACAGTGCGAGCGGCGGAGTTAAGGCTATGGTAGGAGGCCGTGATTTTAACCAATCTAAGTTCAATCGTGCGACTCAGGCGCTGCGCCAAGTCGGGTCGTCCTTCAAACCGTACGTCTACACTGCAGCCGTTGATCAGGGCGCCACACCTGAGGATGAGGTTTTGGACACCCCCGCAACATTCATGACCGCGTCTGGTCCTTACAGTCCACACAATTACGATGAGAAGTTCGAGGGATCAATCACTCTGAGACATGCATTGGCAGAGTCCAGGAACATTCCCGCTCTGAAGCTGGCTCAACATTTGGGCATTCAAACTGTAATCGACTACACCCGGCGTTTCGGTATTGGACAGCCCATCCCTCCCTACCTACCGATCGCAATAGGAGCCGTAGAATTGACTTTGCTGGAACACACTTCTGCCTACAGTACGTTTCCCAACGATGGTGTGCGTGCCATGCCCCACTACATTGTGAAGGTAACAGACTACGATGGCCGGATACTCGAACAGAATTATCCTGTTGTTAAGGACGTCATCAGCCAGCGCACGGCTCGTACTATGGTATCGATGCTGCGCGACGTAGTGCTGCACGGTACCGGCATTGCGGCGACTCGCTTGAAATACCCCGTTGCGGGCAAGACCGGCACTACGAATGATTTTACAGATGCCTGGTTCATCGGTTTTTCCCCCGACATAACCTGTGGTGTATGGGTGGGATTCGATGAGAAGAAAACGCTCGGCAACAAGGAGACCGGAGCTCGAGCGGCTTTGCCGATCTGGATGGATTTTATGGCAACAGCTCTTCCCCGGCTCGGTCGGCGTCACGATTTTCTTCCGATCCCAGATGAGAGCAATCTCATGTTGGCGAGAGACGCGGCCGATGTGTCTCCTGGCCAGGACAAGAAGAAATCAGCCTCACAATCCTCCGACGAACGACGCTTCGTTCCCGTCGATGCTGCGAGCAAGTCAGCTCTCAATCACTCTGACGCCAGCATCTCTGGAGCACACAAGCAGTGAAAGCGGACTGTGGGTATTTCCCCCAGGTCTTAGAAAGCGCACTCCGACACTGATCGGGAGAATCTTGGTGGGCACACCGCGGTTACTTGCATAGTGAAACCGCGATTCGACGTAAAACTTGTACCCGGCTTGGTTGGCTGCTCTGCTCCGTCACTTTCGTCGCCACGCGAGATAGAGATTTGCGATCGAGTACGTCGCGCCAACGAACGCGTGTCGATGTGGCCCGCCGGAGGTAAGTCCCACTTCAATACCACCGTCAATTACGAGCCGGGGGAGTACTGTGTACGTCAGCGCCCACGGCGATGAAACGAAACCCGGAGTCACTTGATTCAGCCGGGTATCTCCGTAAACTTCTCCCGTGATTTCGAGTCCACTGTGGATCGCGCGTGAAAAAGCCAGATTCACTTGCTGGTTCTTGTCGAAACTGGACGTATCGGGCCGTCCGATCAGAAATTCGCTCACATTGAAGTCGAAATGAAAACGTTTGATATCTTTGCTGGCCAGGAAGGTAAATGCGTGATCTGTTCGCCCTGTTCCGAAACCATCTTCGGTACTGGCAGAGGGTATCTTGATGGCATAGCTGAAGGCTAGCGTTGGCGTGCGTCCTGTCTGCCGATAAAAGCGGATCTGCGGTCCAAGCCAGTTGTCTCCAACACTTCGGCGTGTACCGCTTGGGTCCGTCTGTGAGACTAATGAAGTTGTGTTCCAGCGCACCTCCACGTCGCATAGCATCCCAAGCTTCAGAAGACCACCGGCAGAAGTCTGCTGCATGCTCGCTTGGGGCCACGCACGATCCCAGCCATACTCCAGCTCCAAGACGCCGTACTGCGTAATATCGGCGGGATTCGCGACTGTTGGCCGGTTCGGGTGTGCGGCGATAGGATTTGCGGCGATCGATTGTTCGTAGCAACCAGTCTGCTTCCCCATCCACTGCCCATTAGCAAAATTGCATGCCGTGACAAACGTCAGCAGCGTCACCGCCGTAAATCGGACACTGTCTTTGCACGCGAGCAAACCATGCTCACGCGCTATCCTCCAGGCAGAAGATAGCGCGTGAGAAAACGGCCCGACAACAACGATCATCTCTAGCTTCCGGCCATGCCCTTGTTGACGAGAATTTTGACCTCAACCCGGCGGTTCTCAGCTCGCCCGGCCTTAGTCTCGTTCGGCGCCTTTTCTCCGTATTCGCCCATGGCTCCGGGTGCGACAATATGTCGTACGGGAACATTACCCTGTTGGATAAGATAAGTGATGACCGCTTTGGCGCGATCTTCACTCAGTTTCGTGTTCATTTGAGCGCTGCCGGTCGCGTCCGTATAGCCCATCACCTCGACGATATATCCAGTCAGGCCATTTGCAGTTTGCGCCAGAGTTTTCAGCGCTTCCTGGTCCTCCGCCGAAACCTTGGAGCTACCGACACCGAATTTCACGGTGGCTTCGCCTTTTACGTCCCACTGGGTCAAAGCGGCCCAGCGCTGCTCGTGCTCTTCGATGTCCTTGATGTTCTCTGCAATCTTCTGTTCGTGAGTCGAGATATTTTGCTCGTTGCTCTCGATGTTCTCCCTCTGCGACGCCAGCTCAGCACTATGAGCAGCTAAATGCCCACTGTGCTCCTCGAGCCTCCGCACGTTGGCCGCGACTTGCTGTGCGGTAGGATGTACACCGGCCTCGATCATCTCGGAGGCTTCCAGATCGTCACCATCGACAGTGATAGTCTTGGCGACAACCCGGCCCTGTTCGTCGGTCGCCCCGTCAATGTCCACCTTGAGGCCCGGTATGAGCACCACGCTGGACATATGTTGCTTGTCCAAGCCGAACAGCCCCTTGTCATCTTTTGTTACTGTGTCGTCGGTGAGGACCACGGTAGTGTTCCCGCCCCCCGAGCTCACGGTCAACGTTTCACCGATTCGGTTAATAATCATTCCTTTAACTTCGGCTTTGTCGCCGCCAAAAGCGAAGACCGACGCCATAAGGAACAGTGCGAACAGACCTACTACGATAGTGTTTCGCTGCATAGCTGCCTCTCTTTTCCTGAGTTCTTGAATTGTTGCGGAAAGTTTCCGCCGTTTAGAGCTATTCCAAATGCTTCGGCTCTTGCTGCAACTTGTGCGTTAATCGGCTCCGCACAAATGCAACCAAAGCCGGGTTCATCAGCAACAATGCGGGTACGAGTAAAGAGATCAGCAACTACCCTGCGCATTGCTACGCAAGATAGTCCACCTAGACACCGCGCAACGCCACTGTGAAAACTACCAGTCAGCATCCACATCGAATTTCGGCAGATTACAGCACCTGTGGGCGTTCGGCTTAGTGGGGAATATTTGGGTGTGGTCGAGAGCGGCAGGACGGAAACGGAAACTCTCATTGAAAAGCACACGAACAGTTTCCAGTAAAATCGCGCGCCATAGCTTTTAAGTCTTCGAAGCTGGAATCAACGTCGTTGCCATTCGAGCGCTGCTCCAGCCCGAACCGAAGGGTTCGACTACCGTCTTCGCCCCCCGCCTGTACGCATTCCGCCACCCATGGCGCTCCCGAAGTTCGTCGTTCGCTGCTGGCCTAACGACCGTGCTTGCTGTTGCTGCTGCAGGTTGGGCTGAGGTCTGGACGTGGACTTCCACCCGTCGCCGCTGTTCTGAGACCAATTCCCCGTCTGCGAGTTATAACGGTACACGTCGCCGTTCTTACCCGCGTAGATATTGTTCGACCCCGCGGCAATCCTGGCGCCAGTGCTGGTGTTATAAGCAACACCACCTCGCCGAACCGGTCCCTGACCAGTGTAAGTATCGCCGGCATATCCCGCGCCAACACCAGCGATGACTCCCGTCTTCGGATCGTACCAAGCAGCCCCACGCCCTGCGACAGTGTTGCCGGTGTAGAAGTTGGTGTTGACGCCGCGTCCAGCTACGCCTACGGCGCCGCGTTGCGCGTTCTGGAACGTTGTTCGGCTCGCCTCGCCATAGTTCCCCGTATAGGGACTTGCCCAGGCCGCCCGTGTATTCGCGTAAGCAGTATTGCCCCAGCGCCCGTATACGTTCGTACTGGCATAGCCGCCGTAACCGTATCCCCAAGCTGGTCCCCAGCAGCAAGATCCGTAGTAGCCCCAAGGCCCCCACCACGGATAATAGTAAGGATAGCCATAGGCGTAGCCGACGCCGATTGTAATGCTCCATCCTGTGCCCGAACTCCAAGTAGACGCTACGCCGACTCCGCAGGTGTAGGGCGCTCCATACCAGGAACTGCCGACATATGGCGGATAGTACCAACCTGTCCCGTATACGACGGTAGAGCTACTGGATGACACAACCGTTCCGTAATACCCAGGGGTATAGCCTACGTAAACAACATCCGGTGTGGAGTGGTACACCTTCACGTAAGTAACGTAGTGGAGAGAGGAACTGGGAGGAATCGAATAGATCGCCGCCGGAACTGAGGTCGCCACTATCCACGGCCCGCTTGGCGCCGCCGCTGTAAACCACACTGCATTTTCCAGGGCGTAATAATGTTTTTCATCTACCTGAACAACTGGTGTAGCGGTGTTTACTGCATACCTGAGCTCTGTGTCTTCTATCTTCTTGAACTGGGGAGCTCCGTCGTACTTAATCAGCAATTGGGCTTCGTTGCGAGTTATGGTGGCCGTCTGCGGTATGGAGTTCGCGATCAGCGCTTCCTTGGCCGGACCCGTTCCAGGAACTGAGGCTAAGACTCCGGCCTTGGGACTGTTTTCCGGAATGTGAGCGAATTTTTCAGGCAAGCTTTTTCCATCAACAAATTCCCAAGGCCCGACTTCCAACGATTTCGACCGGAACCATCGTCCCGCAACAAGAATGTAGTAAGCAAGTCCTTCGGTGTCCCGAAAAATGTTGGCGGTTGTGTTCTTGACGTACTCTAATTCCGTGCCAAAAATGGGCTCAAACTGTGGTGCACCTTCGGTGACCAGCAACTCTGCAGGCTTCCCACTCACATAGATGTCAGGAATCTTACCTTCCTTTCTCGCCTGCTCCAACGACGGGGGTTTGCTGCCTTCCGATGCCTTTGGCTCCGGGCGTTCCCGGATGGCCGAGGCGATCTCCTTCATGTCATCGGGAATCTTTGAAACGTAGGACCACGCACCCGCACCGAGGTCCGAAGCCTGCAGCCAGCCATCCATTACGTTTAAGTAGTACTCCTTTCGCTTGGTGTCCAGCAGAATCGTGCCTCTTGTATTGAGCATCAGCTGCAGATCTGTTCCTGCGACGTCTTTGTACTTCGGTGGTCCGTCGACAAGGACCAGCAGCGAAGGTCTTGTAGTGAATATGATCTTAGGAGGATCGTTATTCACTTCGAAGGCCTCGACCCCGGCAACCTCCGACTCACACGCCGCTAAATCAGCTTCCAAGCGGTCTAAGGCTATAACCTTGGATTTTCCTGGCAACTTCGCCTGGAGGAAAGCTTGATATTCACTTTCCTTTGTCTCCATGGTGGGGAACTTCACCTTTGTTATTCGAAAATCATTCAACGTTACCCGGCGGTTAACTTTGTCCACCTCCGTTCGTGCTGTGAACCAGACCACCCCGTATTTCGTCGCCTTATCAGTCTTGCTTGCTAATGCGAGCGCCGCATAGGCCCGCAAGTCCTCGCCTTCCCAAGCCTCCAGTTGTGGTTCGTACATGGAGATTGTTTCTTCCCCGCGGGTGGCCTTGCGGGGCCATGCCTCATCTACGCGCTCGGGGCCAGTCCCACCGCGAGAGACCGGAGACTTCGGACGTTCGGACAAGTTAAGAACAGAAGAGGGGGCGTCGGGTAAATTGGACTCGGAATTCGAACGATCGGGCAACGACGTCTGAGCCCGGCACGGAAGAAAAAGAACCGCGAACAGCAATGGCACTGTACAACGAAGGACGACGATCACTCTCTCGCGCATGGAGACACACTCATGAATGATTGCCGTTCCTACTTGCTTTCAAGCACAATCCGGCCGTACAACGGCTGTGTCGGGCGAGTGTCATGCCGGTAGAGTGTCGAGAATCGCTCGATCTCCGTGGCCGAAACCGTCACTGGACGTTTCAGGACGAACCAGGTCACGTTCTCACTGCAAGGCGGCGTGGTGAGAGACCCAGAATAGGTGTAATAGCCGCGATCGGCGGGCAGCAGTCCGGCGACATCGATCTGCACGCTATCTAGGTCTTCTTCCTTCTCTTTTTCCTTGGGCAAGTCGTTCCATAATTCGTGCACCAGAGGATTATCTTCGCCTTTCTGCAGCAGAACTGCGACTACCGCCAGTTTGCCTTCCTGGTCCGCGTGTACCAGGTGCACGACCATCTCATAGCCCTTGCCGTTGATCGTCTCCTCGCTGGGCCGATGAAAGTGGAATTGTTTGAGTGCATACTTCTTACCGCCCACCGAGATGAAGCTCCCTGGGCCGTAATTGATCATGACTGTGTGGCCGTTATCAATGATGTGGAGAGGGGAAGGCCTGTAATCGAACTCGATCGGCGGCAGATCAACCTTTTGCGGATTGCGGATGTCGATGGGCGATTGGCGGTGCCCATTCTTGCACGGAGCAAAATCCGGGTTGAGATCACCCCAATGGCTGGGTCCTTTCGATTCACCGTAGTCCCAGGGGTGCTCAGGATGATGCTCCTGGGCCGCACCCATGGTCACTAGAACAAGTGTGAAGGGAACAATTGCAGGGAGAAAATGTTTCCGAGTGTGCATGTAAATTCCAATCGATCGGAATGTAGCGCGATATCCCCGCCTCAGATCAATCACCCTCCGATGCAACTGCTACCCTGCGCTTACTAACTACGGGGGTCAGTGTCGCTGCAATTCGCGACTCGAACACAGCAGCGTACAACGCTCCTCCCACCGCGCCACCAAAGATGGGCGCTACCCAGAATAACCAAAGTTGTGCGAGTGCCCATCCCCCAACAAAGATGGCCGGCCCTGTACTCCGTGCGGGGTTCACTGAGAGATTCGTCACCGGGATTCCGATCAGATGAATCAGCGTCAATCCCAGTCCGATTGCGATCGGCGCAAAGCCTGCTGGAGCACGCCGGTCCGTTGCCCCCATGATGATCATCAGGAAAAAGAAAGTAAGCACCACTTCCGCAACAAGGCACGCCACCAACGAATAGCCGCCAGGTGAGTGTGCAGCGTAGCCGTTTGATGCGAAACCGGCATGCACATCGAATCCCGCTTTTCCGCTTGCGATCACGTACAGCACGCCAGCTCCCGCAATTCCCCCGATCACCTGTGCGACGATGTACGGCAGCAATTCCGCAACGGGAAAGCGCTTACCTACTACAAGCCCAATCGAAACTGCAGGATTCAAATGGCAGCCCGAAATGTGCCCGATGGCATAGGCCATGGTCAGCAATGTGAGTCCGAATGCCAGGGCAACCCCGTAAAATCCAATGCCTAATTGGGGAAAAGCTGCAGCCAGTACCGCGCTGCCGCATCCACCGAACACCAGCCAAAAAGTCCCAAGAAATTCCGCAATTGCGCGCTTAGATAGGTTCATGGGTATCCTCCAGTGACCTTTTCTTGAAAATCAGTTCCGCCGAAACGTGTTCGCCAAAAGAAAGCAGTTTGCCAGCGAGCTACTTTTTGTTCAGGTCGTCGTCCTTGTAGTACTTCGTACCCTGCAGGGTCAACTGAAGCGCGAGACCCTTCTTGGTGATCTGATATACCCACACACCCGGCTCTACCATGGCGGCTCCCGAGTATGCTCCTCCCGACTTACTGGTCTTGGCTGCAGCGTCCGCCTGCGCGGAGCCCGACCATCCGGAATCCAGAAACCTAGCCAGGGCATCGTCGGTTTCGAATGCAAACACTACTCGATAGTCCTTTATCCCCACTCCCAGGCCGGCGCCGGCGGAGATCATCTTCATGAAGGTATCCTGATTGGTTTTCGAGTTGACGGCTATGCCCCCACCGCGCGCCGTGCTTAGCAGGAGCAGGTTCGTGCCCATATTGTTGAAAACTGCATATCCGGCGGCCTTCTGGATCAGATCCTTGGACGTGGGTTGAAGCTTATAAAGATCGTTCAGGGTCGTAGCTGCCATCTTCCGAGTCTTTTCCCGTTTCTTGTCCGGTGAATCGCCAGCAGTCGCCAAACCACCAAATAGCAAGATCACAGCGATAAATGAAACGATTGTTCGGAATTTCATCGGTCTCCTCCTTGCATGTGAACTGTTCGCACAAGCGCATATCTAAAAAGAGAAGCGTGTGGTAAATGAAGCGATTTAAAGAAATGTGGATGTCGAATCCGGCTTCTTCTCTATTCGTCTTCCGCTGGTACCGGAGTCCAGGATTGGTCTGGATTGAATCGCTCCATGCTATTGAACTCATCTAGAGTCTTCAGCCCGAGATCTTTCTCGTAGACAACGCCGTCGTGGCTAACGATGAAGCTCCTCACTCCGGTCACGCCGTACTCAGACGGCGCGGCCACGAGGGCAAAGCCCCCGATCATTACTCCTTTCACAACGAAATCCAATTCGCCGAGCGGAGACGCGGGCCCCTGCCCTTTCAGAACTTTGAAGAAATAGCCGTGGTACGGCTGCCCGCTGCTATACCCTTGTTCGATCGCATGGGCAATCTTGTCACCCACGGGACCTCCCCAGGTGCCGTCGGAATTCTGCCAAGCCAATCCGTCCTGCTTGCCGGGTGTGCTGACGATGCGCTGCGCGTATTGGTTCACTTCGTAGCCCTCGCGGGGTTGAAGAGCGTACTCGTCCTGGGCTTCCACGTAGCCGCGGCAGATGGCGATGGCGTCTAATTCATTGGCTCCAATACGGCGGTACAGGAGTTCCTGTCGCCCTGCCTTGGCATCAAAGAACCATTTCTCTCCTGCCTTCACAAGCGGCACGGGAAAAGGCCAGTCCTCATCGCCGACAAGGAGAAATGCTCGGTTCCCGTTCTTCGGATCTATAGAAACGCTCCTTTTTTCGTGGGCCTCGGCCACAAAATTGGCCGCGTGTTGCCGGTCTTGTGCATATTCCCCGCTAAATACAATGTCCTCACCGCCCGGTCCGAAGATTTGAGCAAGCTCCACTACATCAAACTTCTCAGCAGCATCGATCAAAACATCGGCAGCCTGCTGCGGAGTGTCAAATCTTCTGGCGTCGGTGCTAACAGCCGATCCCTTCGTCGCCGTGGTTTCGTCTGCCGGAGACGGAACCGGCCCGCTGAGACAAAAACAAGCCACTGCAGCGAGGATCCAAAGAAAAGGGGAGTAACTTCCTTTCGCAGACGTTGGTCTCATTCGTGTGCTCCTAGATCTCTATCCCTCGTTCAAGGTCCCTACCTGCGCCGCCCGCCACCGCCGCCCCGACTGCCTCCGCCTCGAGATCCCATACTGGAGGCGCCGCGGCTGCTGCCCGAGCGAGCGCTCGATCCGTTGTATCCTCTTGAACCCCTGGAACCTCCTCCGAAGGCATCCCGGTTTCCGCCACCGCCGCGCGACACGTCCCGGCTCCCTATGCGATCCCCTCCGGCTCCGCCCGGCCTGTTGCCTATGCCTGCGCCACTGCGATTGCCGATGCCAGCTCCTCCGTCCCGGGCGCTCGCCAGATTGCCTCCCTGCCGGCCGACCTGCTGCCGGGCGCTGGCTTGGCGATTGGCGAGCGAATCACCGCGCGCGGTTCCCCCAAATCTGTCCGCAGTTGCACGGTCACGATACGGAGCTCCACCGCGATGTTGCGGGTTGTGCTGCCATCGGTCACCTCCGCCGCGGTCACCCAGGCCCCCCGCCGGTTTGGTCGAGGGCCGGTTCCCGCCTATGTCGTTGCGGTTCCCTCCGCCGATGTTGTTACGGTTGCCGCCACCAATGTTGTTGCGATTGCCTCCATTAATGTTCGAGTTGCGATTGAAATTGTTGTTGTGGTTGATATAGACGTTATTTCCACCCCAGCCACAGCCCCAGCCCCAACCGCCGCCCCAGAATGCCCCCATGGCGATGCCAATGCCAAACGAAATGGCCATCCCCGCTGCGTAGTACCCCGCTGGCGGATAGTAAATAGGAGGGTAAGGATAAAGTGGTGCGCCATACACGACCACGGGATCATACGAAGGCACATACACCACCTGCGGATTTGCCTGTTCGATCAGGATCACACTGTCGCCTTCGATGACCTTGGTCTCCACCTTCTGTTGCTCGGTCGATGGCAAATTTCCTTTATCCTGCGCCTTCTTGCGCATCCGCTGGACTGCTTCCATCACATCGCTTTGCTGCGCAAGAAATGCGTTACCCAGATCAGTGGTCCACTGAATATCGTCTGCCAGCCGCTTTACCACATCTGGCAGAGCCGCCAGGGCTTGGATGCTTGGATCCCAGGGCTGTTTCGCCACCGCATCCGCAAGCGCTTTGTCCTTCAGATTCTTGTTCTTCTCCAGCCATTGCTGAAGCTGGATAAGTTCAAGAGGATAGGTGGACGCGGCCAGAGTCTGGGCCAGCAAGGGGTCTGGATAGAGCGCTATCGGCGCCACAAGAGAGTCCAGCTGATCAGAAGGAATCTTCGAAGCCTGCGTTTGGGTCGAGGACGCGGGCGACTGAACACCCGGCGACATGTATGCCAGTGTGTCGCCGGGTAAGAGCACCGCAGTGCAAAGAATCGCCACCAGTGATCGGATGATCGTACACTCTCGTTTTGGATCCATTGACTTCTCTCAGTTCCTGCGGAACCGCTGCGGAGGCTCAGTAAAACGGCCTCACCGTGTTGAAGGCGAGCAGGCGCATCCGTTCGATAATCACGGGCAATGCAAACTGCTCTTCATGCACTCTAGGTCGCTATCGCCAGCCGGTCATCTGGCAAAAAGTGCAGTTCTTACGTCCACACTTGCACTCCAGAACAAGGGCGTGTATAAGGTTCAACAACAATTATTCCTAGACACAACACTCGTCTGGGAAATGATCCCTTCTTCGATTTTGAAGGCTCAATACGTCTTAACTGCTGGGGACGTTGTTGTTGGGATGGGTGCTTTATGAGTTCTGGCCGGCACCAACGAGATCAAGAGCCGCCAAGTAGTTCTGCGATTAAGCCTCATCCAAAAGTATTTCTCAAAATCGGTGAGTACCTTCTCAAAGCTTCTCCTCTGACGTTACGCGCGAAAACACTTTGATCTCTTGGAGTTGTTATGTCCTCGCATGCCCTGCCGGCCAAGGCCGAACAGCTTTTCCGCTACTTATTTGAGCAAGCGTCGCTCGGGATTGCAGTCGAGGATCTAGACGGGAAAATCCTGCTCGCTAACCCAGCGCTTTGCTCGATGCTGGGGTATCAGGACGATGAGTTGGCCGGGATGAATTGCTCCGAATTTGCCAACTCCGAAGATTCTCAGGATGATTGGGCGCTCTTTCAGCAACTCCGCGCAGGCGTTATTGATCACTACACGTTGGAGAAGCGCTACGTTACAAAACAAGGCATCCCCCTTTGGGGAAGGCTGAATGTTTCATTATTGAAAACCGAGGATGAGGAATCTCCCCTGGTTTTTGCTTTTGTGGAGGACATCACCGAGCACAGACAAGCCGAGGAAGAGCTGCACCAGAAAGAGAAGGAACTTACCGAAACCCAGCATTTGGCTGGAATAGGAAGCTGGCTGTGGGACGCACGCACGGATCGAATGATCTGGTCGAAGGAAATCTCCCTCCGCACAGGACATGATCCCAACTCGCCAGCACCCAAACTCAAAGAGCAAGCGGGCCTCTTCACTCCTGAAAGTTGGGACCGGCTGCAGCGGACTATTCAGGAAGCGGTGCAAACTGGAACGCCATACGAACTAGATCTGGAACTAGCCAGCTCATGGTCCGGGGTAAGATGGGCAACCACCCGCGGCGAACCGATCCGCGATGTGAACGGCCAAATCATCGGACTCCGCGGCACCGTTCAAGACATCACCGAGCACAAACTCGCCCAGCAAGAACTCAACCGGACCAATGACCGCTTTCGCTTGGCTATGGAGGCCAGCAAGGCGGTGGGATGGGAATGGGACATCACGACTGGGCAAGATTCTTGGTTTGGGGACCTGCGGACAATTTTTGGGATTCCATCGGGCTCGTTTAATGGAAGGGTCGAAGATTTTTATCGCCGTGTCCATCCGGAAGACCAACGAAGGGTGGCGCAAGCGGTTGCGGATGCCAAGCAAAACCGGAATCCCTACGCAGCCGAGTACCGGGTGATCAGACTTGACGGAACGGTGCGTTGCGTCGCTGCCAGAGGAACCTTTTATTACTCAGCCACCGGCGATGCCGAGCGCATGCTGGGTATTGCGGTCGACATCACCGAGCGCAAGCTGGCAGAGGAAGCACTGGGGGAAAGCGAGCAGCGGTTTCGTTTGGCGATGCAGGCTGCAAGAATGTATGCGTTCGACTGGGATGTGGTAACCGATGAAATTGTGCGGTCGAAAGAGAGTGTAGATATTCTCCGCTGGACAGATCCAGAGCACGATACTGGTCGGGATTTTCACGCGAGGGTCCACCCGGATGACGCGGTGCGGTACAGAGCTTCGGAGGCCAAGCTCACTCCTGAGAACCCCGACTATCAAATCTGCTTTCGAACTCTCGGTTCTGACGGGAGTGTCACTTGGCTCGAAGATACTGGGCGGGCTTTCTTCGACGCGCAACGCAAGCTTGTGAGAATAACCGGGATGGTCGTCGATATCACGGAGCGAAAGCGGGCGGAAGAGAAACTGCGCGAGAGCGAGGAAAGGTTTCGTCTGGCAGCCCAGGCTGGAAAGATGTACGCATATCAGTGGGACCCCACAAGCGACACGGTCACGCGATCCGACGAGTACGGGAACATGATCGGTCTCATCGACCCGACCGAGCAACTTACTCGTCGGCAACTTGCAACTCGAGTCCATCCAGATGACCGCGCTCGCTTTGTGAGTTCGGTTGACAACCTTACTCCAAAGAACCCAACAACCCAGATTAGCTATCGTGTGTTGCGTCCCGGTGGTTCTGTAATTTGGTTGGAAAAGAGCGCGCGGGCGTTCTTTGATGCGCAAGGCAAGTTGATGCGTGTCATGGGTATGGTGGTGGATATCACCGAGCGTAAGCAGGCGGAGGAAAGGTTGCGAGAGTACGAGAAGGCGGTCGAGGGTTCCGAAGAGATGATCGTAGTTGTCGATCGAGAGTACCGGTATCTGATCGCGAATCGTAAGTTTCTTAAACTCCGCAATCTCACGAAAGAGCAAGTTGTTGGCCGTCTCGTTCCCGAGGTTTTGAACAAGAGAGTCTTTGAGGAGGTCGTTAAGGACAGATTGGATGAGTGTTTCGCCGGCAAAATCGTCAGGTTCGAGATGCGATATACGTATCCTGAGCTTGGCGAAAGAGATTTGTTTATATCGTACTTCCCCATCGAAGGCGCCACTGGCGTGGATCGGGCCGTTTGTATTCTGCAGGACATCACGGAGCGGAAGCAGGTGGAGGAAGCACTGAAGAAATCAGAAGAGAAGTTTTCGAAGGCCTTCCGGCAAAGCCCCATGGCACTCACGCTAACGAGCGTAAAAGACCATCGCTATGTCGATGTTAACGAAACTTTTGAACGGATAACCGGCTGGCGCCGTGATGAGGTGATTGGGCGAACTCCGTTCGACATTGGGATCTGGGCGGATTCCACCCAAAGGTTGGAGTTTGTAAAGCGTGTTCTGGCCGAAGGTGCCATTCGCGGCTGGGAGGTTCACTATCGCTCCAAGGATGGCACGCAGAGGGTGGGCTTAGGCGCAGGAGAACTGATTCACATCGGAAACGAACTATGCATTCTTTCCGTTATCGCAGACATTACGGAGCGGAAGCAGGCGGAGGAGGCGCTGAAGAAATCAGAAGAGAAGTTTTCCAAAGCCTTTCAGCAAGGCCCGATGGCACTCACGTTAACGAGCGCAAGAGACCATCGCTATATCGATGTTAACGAAACGTTTGAACGGATAACGGGTTGGCGCCGTGACGAGGTGATCGGGCGTACGTCGTTAGATATTGGGCTCTGGGTAAATCCCGACGAAAGGTTCGAACTCGCAAAGCGGCTTCTGACCGAACGGAGTCTTCGTAACTTGGAATTCCGCTTCCGTATTAAGGATGGCAGCATTCGTTACGGCCTCTCATCAGCGGAACTGATCGAACTGGATGGTCAGCCATGCGTCCTTGGGGTGACCGCTGATATCACCGACTACAAACGTTCGCAAGATGCGCTACTCGAGAGCGAGGCGCGTGAGCGGGCCAAAGTTAGGGAACTGGAAGCGATACTGGATGCGGTGCCAATGCCGGTCGTTATCGCGCACGACCCGGAGTGCCGGCACATGACAGGTAATCGCGCGGCATCCGAACAATTGCGGGTTGCGAGAGACCAGAACTTTTCACAAAGCGCGCCGCCCGGGGAGCGTCCTGCATTTCGGCAGATGAAAAATGGGGTGGAGATTCCGCCGGACTTGCTACCGATGCAGCAAGCCGCAGCCACTGGCCAGCCTGTGTACGGGCGCGAACTCACCCTCTTATTTGAGGATGGCACCATTCGGGAGGAGATAGCGAACGCGGTTCCCCTGCTGGACGAGAATGGCAAGCTGCGCGGAGCGGTGGGAGCATCCATCGATGTGACGGAACTTAAGAGGACAGAGGGAGCATTGCGGGAAAGTGAGGACAAACTTCGACTCCTTCTCGATTCGACCGCCGAAGCCATTTACGGGATTGATCTGGAACACCGATGCACGTTCTGCAACCCAGCCGGCCTCCGTACTCTGGGGTACGATCACTTTGACGAAGTGCTGGGTAAGAATATGCATAACCTGATCCATCACACACGTGCAGACGGGACTCGGTTTCCGGTGGAGGAGTGTCGAGTTCACCGGGTAACCCGAACCGGCGAAGGAACCCATGCGGAGGACGAAGTGCTATGGAGGGCGAACGGAACAAGTTTTCCCGCTGAGTATTGGTCTTATCCACAGCGCAGAGGGCAAGAGGTTGTTGGAGCAGTAATCGCGTTTATTGATATCACTGAGCGCAAATTCGCGCAGGCTGCGCTCGCCAACGTGAGCCGCAAGTTGATTGAGGCACAAGAGCAGGAACGTAGCCGGATTGGCCGAGAGCTCCACGACGATATCGGTCAGCGCCTCGCCCTTTTGGCCGTCGAGTTGCAACAACTCTACAAAGAGCCTCTCATTTTGCCCAGAGTCCGCGGCCGTCTGGGCGAACTGCAGAAAAAGGTTACGGAGATCGCTGCCGATACTCAGTCGTTGTCACACGAATTGCATTCGGCAAGGCTCCAATACCTCGGCATCACCGTGGCCATGAGAGGCTTCTGCCAAGAGTTCAGCGAGCAGCAAAAAGTCAAAGTCGACTTCAAGGCCAACGATCTGCCCACCGCGTTGTCGGCGGACGTTTCGTTGTGCCTGTTTCGGGTTCTGCAGGAAGCTTTGCACAATTCCGCAAAGCACAGCGGAGAACGGCACTTCGAAGTACGCCTTTGGGGAACTACTAATGAGATTCATCTAAGGAACCTCTGAAGAACTCTCCGATCCACAGGCTGAGCGTATACGGTGTAAGTCGAGGTGAAAAGGCGAGTGCGACAACAAACTCTGGCGGCGCAGACGGGGTTCGAGAAGTACGGACGGAAAACGAAGCGGGAGCGGTTTCTCGAGGAGATGGAGCAGGTGGTGCCGTGGGCCGAGTTACAGGGGTTGGTGGAACCACACTATCCTAAGGGAGAGAACGGTCGGCCTCCGGTAGGCTTGAGCATCATGTTGCGGGTGTATTTTTTGCAGCAGTGGTTCAACCTGAGCGATCCGGGGGCGGAGGATGCGCTGTATGAATCGCCGGTGCTGCGGCACTTTGTAGGAATCGATCTGGGGCGGGCACCAGTGCCGGACGAGAGCACCATCCTCGGGTTCCGTCACCTGCTGGAGAAACACGAACTGGGCGGCGCGATGCTGAACGCGGTGAACCGATATTTGGAGAGCCGGGGCATCCGCATCACCACGGGGACGATTGTGGATGCGACCATTATTCATGCGCCCTCGTCGACCAAGAACCGGAGTGGGGAGCGCGACCCGGAGATGCATCAGACGCGGAAGGGAAAGCAGTGGTACTTCGGGCTGAAAGCACACATCGGGGTGGACTCCAAGCAAGGCCATGTGCATTCGGTGTGCACGTCGGCGGCTTCGGTGGCGGACAAGCACATGCTGCCGGATCTGCTACACGGCGAGGAGCGCAAGGTGTGGGGCGATGGTGGATATCAGGGACAGGGAGAAGCCATCCGGCAGGCGGCTCCGCGAGCGCAAGATATGACCAGCCGGAGAGTGCAGTACAAGAACTTTGTGGACGAGTTACAGAAGGCCAAGAACCGGGTGAAGGCCAGAGTGCGAGCGAAGGTGGAACATCCGTTCCGGATTCTCAAGCGCATCTTCGGTTTCGAAAAGGTGAGATACCGAGGGATTCAGAAGAATCATCATCGGCTGTGCGCCAGCTTCGCGTTGGTGAACCTGTATCTGCACCGCAGACGGCTGGCAGTGGCGAGGGCGTAGTGTCTCTGAACCCCGCGTGAAAAGCGAGTTCCCGTAAGGTCGCAAGCCATACTGGGAAATTCGTGACCCGCGCAGGTCTGGAATTCCAGGCCGCCTAATGATCATGGTTGCTCAGAGGTTCCCTAAGGGTCGCGGATTCCGGTAAAGGCTTTGACCGCGAAGCAGCAAGGACGAGCCAAGGGCTTGGTCTTATCAGCATGGAGGAACGACTGAAGATGGTAAATGGAACACTATCGATCGAATCGCAACCTGAGAGTGGGACCAAGATCGAAGCCAGCGTTCCTGTGAGTGCTGCAACTGACTCGTTGCGGGCCGTCGGGTGATGAGCACGGAAATCGTCTAATCTATCAAGTACGATGGTTGCAGGTCGTTCCCCCAAAATGGGTGTGACACGAATCACTGCTTCCTCTCCTGATTTCACTGCTGAAGTTTGCATCCGAGCCAAACGGCGGAATGCTCTGCACAGATGCTTTCGCGGATGTCTACCTCCTGTTCGTGCTGGAAATTCGTGAGCACATACCCGCATAAGACATCCATGTCGTGGGTCTTGGCTATTTCGTCCCAAAGATGTTCGAGTTGAATCGCCGCGTCCGCCTTACCTTGAGCCCACAGAGTAGGTGCACATTCACCACAGACTGCAATTTTCGAAGACTTCCCTTTCGACGCTTTGGCCGCTAAGGCGACCAGATCGCCGGTTACTTTGTGGAATCGAACGGGGTCAGGCAGATCATTCACCATGAAGTTCGAGAGAGTCTCTGCAATATCCAAAGTCAGATAGCGTCCCTGGTCAATCGCGGCGGAGAGATTTACGCCACCTTCGTGCAATTTTTCAAGCAGCCCACTCTGATGTTCCTCGGTCGCAGCCACGATAACCGCATTCCCGGCTAGCAGCGCCGCTTCGATAAAACGACTGAAGCCGATAAGAAAGGATTCGTCATCAGAATAAAATTGGACTTCGTGGATGCTGTCAATCCCCGCTTTTGCCGATGCAACCCATCGGACTCCCTCCGGAGAATCGAAACCGTCAAAGCCTCGAGCATCCCTTGTGAAAGGAAGACCAGACAGTCCGCTGCTGATGAACCGCCTACCCTCCCGAACCGCTTCCACCGCCATTAGCAACTCGCCTCCAGCGTGCGCTTTCACCACATAGCCCAGCACCCCGGCGCTGAAAGCCTCTTGCGCCACATCCGTGGAGCATTCTTGACTCACGATGAGGATCTTGGACTTAGGGGAAAGCTTACGGATTCGACGAGCGGCTTCAATTCCATTGAGTCTAGGAAGCCCGACGTCGAGGACAATTAAGTCCGGTTGCAGTTCTTCGGATTTTTGCAAGGCGTCCAATCCGTCGGATGCCTCACCAACGACCTGCAGGCCTAATCCCTGTTCCATCGTTGAACAGATGAACCGCCTGAACGGTTCGTAGTCATCGACAACCAGGATCCGCACTGATGACATGCAATCACCAACCTTCTCATCAGACGACCGCACAATTCCTGGGCACAATCCAAGGTTACAGAATCATTAATTCCAATCGGATATGGTGTCAATTCCCCAAAAGTGGTGCTTTTCTGCAGGGTCGAAAAAACCTCTAGAGCGTCTGCGGCCAGGGTTCAAGGCAGGTCTTCGAGAGTCAACTCGGATGACTCTCGCTCAGCGGAACTGACGCGAGCCCCATTGCCGACGAACCGCCTGCCCTGACAAGCCGCGTCCACAGCAGGCGGCAGCTCGATCCCGGCATCTGTTTTGGCCAGGTAGCCCAATGCCCCTAAGCGGAAGGCTTCTTGCACCACATCGGGAGAGGACTCTTGACTAAGAAAGACTATTCTAGATTCAGGTGAGAGCCTACGAATTCGTCGCGCTGCCTCGATCCCATTCAACGTTGGCAGCCCGACATCCAACAGAATGAGGTCGGGGTGGAGTTCCTCTGCTCTGTGTACCGCTTCCAGTCCATCTGACACCTCGCAGATGACCTCAAATTCGGGTCTCTTCCTCAGCGTCGAACAGACAAATCGGCGAAAGGGTTCGTAATCTTCTACTACGAGGATCTTGAACGATGAGATGCGTCGACCCTCGTCGTAGCAAGTAAGAGTACCCATGCGTCCTCCGCATCAGCATGGTGGTTCCTGTCGGCCATTCTACGGCGATGTCGTTCTCAAGTCGGTACGCTAACGAACTCTCGAACCTCGCTCGCCAGAAAAATCTACATCTCCGTGTAACCATTCACGCCTGGCCCTTGCGCACGTGAGTCCGTAGCACTCGCAGGCTGCTTCTTCCAGGTTTTGCGGATCGATAATCCTGACCACGATATTGAGCGATCAACCCAGCCTTAGCTTTGGACGTTCTCGGAAAATGCTCTGCAGGAAAACGAGGCGACGTAGCCGTAACGGCTCCTTGCACAGCGAAAACGCTCCCTGATTTCGCAGCCTCGCCGATAGAACTGTAAATCCTGTCAGTGTTTTCCCGAGAGTTCCTTGCTTACGCTCCTAATCGTTGTCGCTGAGGGCGGGCCGTTAGCCCTCCGAGAGCGCGAGTGCGCTTGGTTCTGAGGATGCTCTCGCGCGGTCCACACTAGGAGCGGCAACGGAAGCAATTGTTATGAAGAGACTTTTTTGGATTCCTGGCTTTGTCCTCATGGCAGCAATGTCAATGAGCGCTCAGGCTGACCAGTCGGTCGCCTTGGAGAACGTCGCGAATACGATAGCAAACCGATCCCCGCACTTCCTCGAGCTTTTACGACAGGCGGAGGCGGGCGACGCATCCGCGCAATACAGCTTGGCGGGCGCTTATGCAGCTGGTCGCGATGTACCGAAGAACGACGTCGAAGAGGTGAGGTGGTGTCTAGTGGCCGCAAAGAACGGTCTCGCTGAAGCCCAGAATAAGATGGGGTATCTTTACATGTACGGACTGGGCGTGCATCAGGACTATGGGGCGGCGCTGCGTTGGTTTAGGAGTGCGGCAGAGCAGAAACTGCCGGCAGCACAGAATAACCTCGCTTACATGTATCAATATGGCGAGGGCGTGAAAGTGGACTATGCTCGGGCGGCAGATTTTTACGGTCAAGCCGCGGCCCAGGGCTCGGCAGCCGGTCGAAATGGGCTCGGGCTGGCTTCCCTTAATGGCGATGGCGTGCCGAGAAATCCGACTCGGGCCTTTCATCTCTTTCTTCTCGCCGCTGAACAAGGGCTTGCGGCGGCCCAACATAACCTGGGCATGTTGTATTTGAAGGGTGAAGGCGTGGTACAGAATTATCCCGAGGCATTGAAGTGGTTCAGCAAAGCCGCAAACCAGGGGACGATTGAAACGTATCGCACCCTGGGGCATATGTACGAGTTCGGAAACGGCGTCAACCAAGATCCGGAAAGAGCCGCGGAATTCTATCGTAAGGCAGCAGAGCACGGTCTTGTGAATGCGCAGCTGGAATTGGCACACCTATACCAGGCTGGGAAAGGCGTCCAGCACGATTATGTTGAAGCCGCAAAATGGTACGGGCGAGCGGCGGAACAGGGAGATCCAATCGGGGAAACTGCGATTGGTATTATGTACTACCGTGGCGAAGGCGTTCGACGCGACTATAGGCAGGCCGCCGAGTGGTTTCTAAAAGCGGCAAACAAGAACTACATGCTGGCGCAATCGAATCTAGGCGTTCTTTACCAGAGTGGTTTGGGAGTTCCGCTGGACTACGCGGAAGCATATAAGTGGTTCAAGTTAGCTGCACAAGAAGGCGACGTTGCGAGCAAACGTGCCCTGAAGGAGCTAACTCAAATCATGACGAAGACCCAGTTACGCGACGGTCAGTCCAGAGTCTCAGACTGGATCTCCCAAAATAGCAATCCGACGCTTGCAGGCCAGAAAGCTGACGCTGAGGAACTGAATAGCGACATCAGCGCCCGCGTGCCTTAGTTATTCGCAGCAGTCCATGAGATGTGTAGCTGAGCCAAAGACTGCTAGTCGACTCCCGATCAGCGCTCCTTCAGGAGGCCTGTCTGCTTTCCACAAGATCGTACCGTCGGTACCGTCCATCCTTTAACATCTCGACTCATGTCCAGTCGCCGAATCGAGTGTAAAGACGAGTGCGGGGATCGAGGCTCACAGTCCTCTCCACTGCGAGACCTGCCTCGCGTACCGGGTGAGGTGCCGATATTCTGGCCCATAACGCCATAAGGGAACGCGCCCCTCGCTCAGCGCCTTCCTGCGTGAGGCCATCCATAAAGGTTACGTACGGTTCGCCGTCGCGGCACAATTCGACACGATAGCCCCTTGCCGATTCTCTGACTCGAAACTCATTTTGCACGTTTGTCTCCCTTCGTCTGGTTGAAAACATTTCAGGGCGGGAACTGCATTGAGGCAAGGTATTGTCGCCATCACTGCGTTCGCCGAAAACTGCCAAAACATACAGTTGACTGCTGGAAGAACGAGAGCCGGAGCCTATGTACTGCGCCATCGAACAATTAGGCGGCTCCTAAGAGTTTTAATCGATTTCCAGCCCTGGCAAGAATTCAAACACTGTCACGTTTACTAGGTGACTGTTCTGGTCGGCCTGACTTAACTTTGCAGGCAGTAGTTTCGTGGCAATGGAGTGTCATATGGCAACAGTCGCAACAACCGACAACGCTGCCGATCTGCTGAGCGCATATGGCTCAGCAAGATCTACCGTTTCCGGAAGGCCTTTGAGCACCGACGAATTACGCAAGATCCATGCCTACTGGCGTGCCTGCAACTACCTGACGCTCGGCATGATCTACCTGCAAGACAATCCGCTGCTCAGGGAACCCCTGAAACCGGAGCACATCAAGAATCGTCTTCTCGGGCACTGGGGATCGAGTCCCGGACTCGCATTCACCTATCTTCACTTCATGCGTTGGATCAAGAAATACGATCTGGACCTGATCTTCCTCGCAGGACCGGGTCACGGCGCACCCGGCGTTCTCGGCCCAGTGTATCTGGAAGGAACGTATTCCGAAATTTACCCGGAAAAAAGCGAAGACGAACTCGGGCTGCGAGAATTCTTCAAGCAGTTTTCGTTTCCCGGTGGCATCGGCAGCCACTGCACGCCCGAAACTCCCGGCTCCATCCACGAGGGCGGTGAACTGGGATATGTTCTCTCGCACGCTTGTGGCACGGTCTTCGACAATCCTGACCTTATCGCGATTGCGGTGGTTGGCGACGGCGAATCGGAGACCGGCCCGCTTGCCACTTCCTGGCACATCAATAAATTTCTCAATCCCATTCGGGATGGAGCTGTGCTGCCGGTTTTGCACTTGAATGGTTACAAAATCAATAATCCAACGCTGCTTGCACGAATTAGCCATGAAGAATTGGAAAGCCTTCTCCGCGGTTATGGTTGGGTCCCGTATTTCGTGGAAGGATCTGAGACCGACAGCATGCATCAAGCGATGGCTGCCACGACCGAGCACTGCATTCAGGAGATTAAGACGTTTCAGCGTGAAGCTCGTGCAAATGGGGTGGCGACGCGAGTTCGCTGGCCCATGATCGTGCTGCGCACGCCCAAGGGGTGGACCGCTCCAGCCGAAGTTGCCGGCCATAAATTGGAGGGCTTTTGGCGGTCGCATCAGGTCCCCATGGCCGACGTGAAGAGAAATCCCGGCCGTCTGCGCGAGCTCGAGGAATGGATGCGATCCTATAAGCCAGAGGAGCTGTTCGATCGAAATGGCAGGCTTCTGCCACAGCTCAGAGCACTGGCACCTACCGGTGCCCGCCGAATGAGCGCGAATCCGCATGCCAACGGCGGGCTCCTAAAGAAGCCTCTGCGACTCCCAGACTTCCGCGATTACGCCGTCAAGATTGATAAGCCGGCACAGACTGATTTGGAGAATACCCGTCCTCTGGGCAATCTTCTTCGCGATGTGATGAGCCTCAACATAAAGAATTTCCGCGTCTTCGGCCCTGACGAAAACACCTCGAACAAACTCGACGCTATCTACCAGGTCAGCAAGAAGTTCTGGATTGCCGAATACTTCCCTGAGGATGCCGACGGCTGCGAACTCGCGCCTGACGGACGAGTCATCGAGATGTTAAGTGAACACACTATGGAGGGCATGCTCGAAGGCTACTTGCTAACTGGCAGGCATGGCTTCTTCTCAACTTATGAAGCTTTCGTTCACGTCATCGATTCGATGTTTAACCAACATGCCAAGTGGCTGTCGATTTGCAATCAATTGTCCTGGCGGCACGAGATCGCATCGCTAAATCTTCTGATCACGTCAACGGTCTGGCGTCAGGACCATAACGGCTTCACTCATCAGGATCCCGGTTTTCTTGACGTTGTGGTTAACAAGAGTGCTGCTGTGACACGCATCTATCTGCCTCCAGATGCCAATTCCCTTCTCTCCGTAACCGATCACTGTCTGCACAGCGAAAACTACGTCAATGTGATCGTCTGCGACAAGCAACTCCACCTGCAGTATATGGACATGGAGGCGGCAATCAAACATTGCACCAAAGGGCTTGGAATTTGGGATTGGGCGAGTAATGATCAAGGTGGCGAAGCTGACTTGGTATTCGCTTCCGCAGGCGATATTCCGACTCAGGAAGCACTTGCTGCGACCATGCTTCTGCGTAGGGAGTTCCCCGATCTCAAGATCCGTTTCATCAATGTAGTTGACCTTTTCAAACTGCAACCGAATACCGAGCATCCACACGGACTATCAGATCGAGACTTTGATTCGCTGTTTACCGTCGACAAGCCGGTCATCTTCAATTTCCATGGCTACCCCTGGCTGATCCATCGACTGGCATATCGACGCACCAACCATCACAACATTCATGTCCGTGGCTACAAAGAGAAGGGCAACATCAATACTCCGATGGAGTTGGCCATTAACAACGAGATCGATCGCTACAGCCTGGCAATCGACGCCATCGACCGCGTTCCCAAGTTGCAGAAGATCGGAGCGCATGCGAAAGAGAAATTTCGCAATTTGCAGATTGACTGCCGCAATTACGCGTACGCGCACGGCATCGATGACCCTGCTGTCGCAGGTTGGAAGTGGCCCTCATAGTCTCCACGTGTCGGCCCGACGATCCGACTCTAACTGACACTCATTGCATGGACCTTGAGTTCAATTTGTAGACCCATCCATAAAAGATCGCCCCGGCGGCGATCCGGTTTAGCCAGTGGTCAAACCGAAAGGAAGGCTCTTATGAGCACAAAGGGCATCATTTCCGTCGATGACAAATGGACGAAGACAGATGGCGCAAAGCTCCTTAAGCAATACGGGTGTGGCCCTATCCCATTCATGGGAGCCGACGGCCTATATGACCGGCATCTACTGTTCGACAACATAAAGGACCTTGCCACCGTCCCCGCCAGAGAGCGTTACGAGGCGTTTGCGAGATCGGTGCGAGATGTTCTGTCGCAGCGATGGATACTCACGGAAAAGACGTACGAACGGAATAATCCCAAGCGTGTCTACTATGTGTCCATGGAGTTTCTTTTGGGTCGCTCGTCGGCTAATAATGTGACCAACCTTCTTCTTGATTCGTTTGTGGCAAAAACAGCAAAACATAAGAACATTGACTTGCTCGCCTTACTTGAGCAAGAGCCCGACGCTGGCCTGGGAAATGGCGGACTTGGGCGCCTCGCAGCCTGCTTTCTCGACTCCATGGCTACTTTGGAACTCCCAGCCATGGGCTACGGTCTGCGTTACGAATATGGCATCTTCAAGCAGTCGTTACAAAATGGATGGCAGCACGAACAGGGAGATAACTGGCTACGCCATCCGGATCCCTGGGAGATTGCCCGTCCCGATGAAGCGGTGGAGATGCGGTTAAATTGCTCGTTCGAATTGCAGGGAGGATCGTTTCGTGCGATACCGGGCCAGCCATCCACTCTGCTTGGTGTCCCATACGACCGACCGATCGTAGGTTACGGCGGAACAACAATCAATACACTGCGACTCTGGGCGGCAGCCGCATCCAACTATTTCGACTTCCAGGAATTCAGTAGTGGCGATTTTGCGAGCGCGCTGGCCGAAACGCTCGCAGCTGAGTCTCTGACACGAGTTCTCTATCCTGATGACTCAACCAGCAAGGGACAAGGTTTGCGCTTTGTACAAGAGTATTTCCTCGTAGCGTGTTCGCTGGCCGACCTTGTTCGACGGTTCCGAAAGACGAATACCGACTGGAATGCCCTCGCGGACAAAGTCGCTATCCAACTCAATGACACGCATCCCGCCATGGCGGTGCCCGAGCTCCTGCGGATTCTGCTCGACGAGGCACATCTCGAATGGGACTGCGCATGGGATCTCACAAAAAAGGTCCTGGCCTATACCAATCACACGCTACTTCCAGAAGCTCTTGAAAAATGGCCGCTGGAGTGGTTCGAGATTATGCTCCCTCGGCACCTCGAGATCATATTGGAGATCAATCGACGTTTGCTGAATGAGGTTCGCAATCGATTTGGCAACGATGAGAAACGAATCAAGCGAGTTAGCCTGCTCGAAGAAGGACCCCAACAAAAGATCCGTATGGCGAACCTGGCGATCGTGGGCTCTCATGCCACCAACGGTGTGGCGGCAATTCACTCCGAACTCTTGCGGACGATGACCGTCAGCGAGTTGGCCGAGTTGTATCCTGAGCGTTTCACGAACAAGACTAACGGCGTCACGCCTCGTCGTTGGTTGCTGCTCGCAAACCCCGCCTTGGCACAAACAGTCACGGACGCGATCGGAGACGCGTGGATTACCGATCTGAATCAACTGGAAAACCTCAGGCCGTTCGCAGAAGATGCTGGTTTCCGCGCTGCCTTCTGTACCGCGAAGCACGATGCCAAATCACAGTTTGCCGGGTGGCTCAAGGCCACATCCGGTCAGGCGATCAACCCTGACAGCATTTTCGATGCGCACGTCAAACGCATTCACGAATACAAGCGACAACTGCTGAACGTATTGCGCATTGCGGTGCTTTATAACCGCATCCGTAAGAATCCAGGTCTTGAGACGATTCCCCGCACATTCTTTTTCGCCGGCAAGGCGGCCCCCGCCTATCGCTTAGCCAAGCTGATTATCAAGCTGATCAACAACCTTGCCGGCACGATCGACGGCGATCCACTCGTCCGCGGGCGGCTTAAGGTTTTGTTCCTGCCCGAGTATTGCGTTTCTCTGGCCGAGCGGCTGATTCCGGCCAGCGACGTATCCAATCAGATCTCCACGGCCGGTTACGAAGCCAGTGGAACCAGCAATATGAAATTCATGATGAACGGAGCGCTCACGATCGGAACCCGCGACGGCGCGACGATCGAAATGGCTGAAGCGGCGGGTGAGGAGAACTTTTTTCTGTTTGGCCTGACGGCAGACCAGGTGGTCAACAGTCGTGGATGGTACAGCCCGTATTGGCACTATGAACATGAACCGGAAACTCGGGCCGCGGTAGACCTGATCTTCTCGGACGGTCTCAGTCGCACTGAACCCGGGATTTTTGAACCGCTTCGCGACGTGCTCCTGGCGCATCGAGACTTCTACATGCACCTGGCGGACTTGAAGTCTTACCTCGCCGCAGACGACCGGCTGGTGGAACTCTATGCCCGACCCGACGACTGGGCGCGCAAAGCGATCCTGAATGTTGCAAGTTCAGGTAAGTTCTCGAGCGACCGAACGATCGCCGAGTACGCCACGGACATCTGGAACGTGGAACCATGTCCGGTATCGTAACCACGCTTGTTATGTCGCAGCCAAATTGGATGCCATAGACGATTGCGCCTTAACGACGCGGAAGAAACGTTACATCAGACCTGATCGCCTCGCATGAGTGCTTCTAAAAGAAGCTCAGTCCACATTTCGCGAACCTCGATGGGAGTGAGAAATGAAGGCAACGCAACTGCTCCACAATCTGGGACAAAGCATCTGGCTCGACAACATCACCCGCGACTTGCTCGATAGCGGAACGCTGAAGCATTACATCGATGATCTGTCGGTGACCGGGCTCACCTCGAACCCAACGATATTCAATCAGGCTATCAAGAACAGCTCTGCGTACAGCACCGCGATTCGTGAGAAGATCGCCCAAAACAAATCCACCGAGGAAATCTTCCTCGAACTCGCGCTGGAAGATCTTACTCGGGCGGCGGATCTGTTCCGCCCCATCTATGACCGCACAAATGGTGTGGACGGATGGGTTTCGCTCGAAGTATCGCCGTTACTGGCGTATGAAAGTGCTGCAACGTTGGAGGCCGCAAAAAAGCTGCACGCCCGCGCGGCTTGCCCAAACCTTCTAATCAAAATTCCCGGTACCAAAGAAGGGCTGCCAGCTATCGAAGGAGCGATCTTCTTGGGTATTCCGATCAACGTCACTCTCCTATTTTCAAGCGCTCAATATCTGGCGGCCGCCGAAGCGTTTCTTCGCGGAATCGAGCGCCGTATGGAGGCTGGGCTCAACCCCAATGTCGGTTCTGTAGCGTCAGTTTTTGTTAGTCGTTGGGACGCTGCAGTGAAGGGCAAAGGTCCGCGTGACCTGCATCATAAGCTTGGCATTGCCATTGCCATGCGCACGTACAAGGAGGCGCGCGAGTTGCTCAGTTCGCCTCGCTGGCACCGAATCTACAACGCTGGGGCTCATCCCCAGCGCCTTCTGTGGGCGAGCACGGGCACAAAGGATCCAACGGCTTCCGATGTTCTATATGTCAAGGCACTCGCAGCGCCGTTCACGGTGAACACGATGCCCGAAGCGACCTTGAAAGCGCTCGCCAATCGCAAAGAACTAGGATTAATTCTGCCGCCCGATGGAGGTGACTGCGAAGATGTTTTATCACGCTTTGCCGACTCCGGAGTCGATATCGATTCCCTGGCGGCTCAACTTCAGGAAGAAGGCGCGAAAGCATTCGTTAAGTCTTGGGCTGAACTGATGATGGCGATCGAGGGTACCGGCGTTCTGCTCGAAAAAGCTGCCAGCTGACTTCGGCTTGGAACTGTTGATCAAAGTCGGCAGTGCAAACGCCGTGGCATGCCATGTCCCAAATGAGCAGCGCACAATCCGATATTTTTGAATGGGAAATACCCAAGACTGCCCAGAGTACTGATCAAGTTCGTATCGCGAATATTGGGAGCAGCGCGCCTCTTGGCGCCACAGTCACCTGCGACGGCGTGAATTTCAGTTTGTACTCAAGGGGCGCTACTGCAATCGAACTGCTGTTCTTCGATCACGAATCTGCCGCGCGGCCGTCGCGAGTCATTCGGCTGGATACCTCCATCCACCGAACGTACCACTACTGGCATGTTTTCATTTCTGGTGCGCGAGCAGGACAACTCTATGGATACCGCGTGCATGGGCCGTTTGATCCCGACAAAGGGATGCGATTCGATCCCGCCAAACTCCTCCTCGACCCTTACGGTCGCGGCATCGCTGTTCCGAGAACCTACTCCCGAGAGGCAGCAAAACAAAAAGGTGACACCGCAGCCACCGCGATGAAAAGCGTGGTTGTGGATCCAGGTTTGTACGACTGGGAAGGCGACACACCGCTCAACCGACCATGCTCTCAGACAATCATCTACGAGATGCATATAAGAGGATTTACTCGGCATCCGAGTTCTGGCGTCTCAGAAGACAAACGCGGCACTTTCCGCGGACTCATTGAGAAGATTCCATATCTCCATGACCTCGGCGTCTCCGCTGTCGAGCTTCTTCCCGTGTTTCAGTTTGACCCGCAAGATTGCCCTCCCGGGCGCGTCAACTATTGGGGCTATTCGCCCGTCTCATTCTTTGCACCGCATCAAGCCTACTGTTCCCGGCAAGATCCGCTGGGTGCCGTTGACGAGTTTCGCGATATGGTGAAGGGTCTGCACCGTGCGGGCATCGAGGTGATCTTGGATGTCGTCTTCAACCACACGGCCGAAGGCGACCATCTTGGTCCGACACTAAGTTTTCGCGGCCTCGACGACAGCGCTTACTACGTCTTGCAGCAAGACCGATCGCGCTATGCTAATTACAGCGGCACCGGAAACACTCTCAATGCCGGCCATCCCATCGTTCGACGCATGATCGTGGACAGCCTTCGCTATTGGGTCCAAGAGATGCATGTGGACGGCTTCCGGTTTGATCTCGCATCGATTCTCGCGCGCGATTCCAACGGCGAAGTCATGTCCAACCCCCCGCTCCTTTGGGATATTGAGTCCGATCCGGTTCTTGCGGGGACTAAGATGATCGCTGAAGCATGGGACGCTGCCGGGTTGTACCAGGTAGGTAGCTTCATTGGGGATAGCTGGAAGGAATGGAACGGTCGCTTTCGCGATGATGTACGTAGTTTCTTCCGTGGCGATGACGGATCATTGCGGCATTTCGCCGACCGATTCCTCGGAAGCCATGAAATCTACCGGCTTAAGGAACGTGAGGCGGAGCAGAGCGTAAACTTTGTTGCCTGTCACGATGGGTTTTCGCTGAACGATCTGGTTTCCTACAACCACAAGCACAATGAGGCAAATGGTGAGGATAATCGTGACGGCAGCGACGATAATCGAAGCTGGAACTGTGGCGTCGAGGGGCCAACCACCAACGCCGAAATCGAACGGCTGCGAACCCGCCAGGTAAAGAATCTGATGACAGTTACGCTGCTTTCTCTTGGCCTTCCCATGATCTTGATGGGAGATGAGGTCAGGCGTACGCAACACGGCAACAACAACGCTTACTGCCAGGACAACGAAGCGAATTGGTTCGATTGGTCTTTGCTTGAGAAGCGCGCCGAAACACATCGTTTTGTGAAGTTACTCATCGCGAGGCGATCATTGCGAGACTCCGGTCCCGAGCGCCAGCGAATGAGCTTGATGCAGTTGATTGGGAAAGCGATTAAAAGTTGGCATGGAGTAAAGCTCAATCAACCGGATTGGAGCGATCATTCGCACAGTGTCGCACTAAGTGCCGAGCTACAAAATGAAAGCTTGCGTGTCCACTTCATCTTCAATGCCTATTGGGAACCTCTTGACTTCGAGCTTCCGCCTATAGGCACCGCTAAGCTCTCTTCGTGGAGGCGATGGATAGACACTTTTCAGGAACCACCCGAGGACATCCTTGCATGGCAAGACGCCCCCATCGTCCCTTCGGACACGTATCGAACTGGTCCGCGATCTGTGGTGGTTCTCTGGTCGAGAATCGGCGACGCAGCGTCGCATATCGAGTGAGACAAATTGTCTGGCCGCTATGATCTGCTTAGTCGAGTAGAGACTGCCAAAATGCGTCCTCAACATCGCTCGGTACTGTTTGTCCGATCTTAGAGAACAGACTATAAGTTCTGCCAGTATAGTCCGTTGATATGAACTTCTAACCTCAACGTCGGCTACGGTGCAAAACGGCTCGTTCTCCGAGAAAAGCGACTCATCAGGCCAGCAAAGTCGCTTTTACGTCCGACACACGATCCGGTCTGAGAGGTGGCTTTGATATGAGTGCCCTTCCACACATCGAGATGCGGCCTATCCCAGTTCGCACCGCGCTTTTGGTTGGTGGCGATCCCTGTATCGCTTCACAGCTTCGCCGTATTCTGGAACCGGGCCTGTGGGCACTGCAGCACGCCTCCGACAACACTGCGGCGCTGGCTATGGCTATACGTAAGAATTTTGATCTGATTCTGACCAGCGAGAAGACGTCAGGCAAGGAAGATGTTGAACTCCTTCGCAAACTAAGATGCATACGTCCCCATACTCGGCTAATCATCTTGGCCCAGGAGACCACGTCTGCAGACATCATTACCTCTATGCGCGAGCACGCTTTCAGTTATTTTTCCAAGCCGTTCTCACTGGAGGCGCTCACAGTAATGATTCGTCGCGCGATCGAGGAACCTTGCTGGGATGATGGCATCGACGTCCTCTCCGCAACTCCGGAATGGATTCGCATCCTCGCTCGCTGCGACTTAAAGACGGCCGATCGGGTACTCCAGTTCTTCGACGAGATCGCCGAGTTGCCGAACCCGGAAAGAAGTGCGGTTGGAATGGCGTTTCGTGAAATGCTGATGAATGCGATCGAACATGGCGGGCGCCTGGATCCTACCCAGCAAGTGGAGATTTCCTATTTACGAGCTCGTCACATGGTGACGTGCCAGATCAGCGATCCGGGGCAAGGTTTCACTCTGGATGAGATCCCCCATGCTGCGATAGCGAATCCTGCGGACGATCCGTTACGCCACGTCGAATACCGTGAGGCGTGCGGCATGCGCCCAGGTGGCTTTGGCGTTCTGGTGACCCAGCGACTCGTAGATGAGCTTGTATACAGCGAACGAGGCAATGAAGTGACGCTCGTCAAGTATATCGACATCGAACCGCGACCGTCCCAGGGGTGAATCTTTCCCCGCTGATGAAGCAAGCGGATGCTCAACTTTTAGCGCGTGAATAGCTGAGGCCCGCGAGGCGAGATGGCGAGCGTCGTACGGAATTAATCCTGAAAACGATAGGATCTTGGCCTGCAGACGGAAGAAAGCATGTCCCCCCTTCTGCGCGTGCGTCAAGGAAGTATCACGAGTTCCGGACTGCTACCGCCGCTCATTCCCTTAACTGTTCCCGAACGAAACGCGCCCGCATCGTATTTGTAGCAACCGGGAGTAACTGCCTTCGTTGTCACCGGCTTCTTGCCGCCTCCCATGATTGGCCCGTCTGGCTCAAACGGCGAGTCGGTGCCGAACGAGACCATGAATCCATTGTTCTTATTCGAACTCTTCCACACAACGGTCGTTCCCGCCTTAACGCAGAACAATTGGTTGTCCTTCGCGTCCCGAATTCCAGGTTTTACGTTGGCGGAATAGGATCCCCTTCGGATGTCAATCGTGCACTTCGATGAAGCCGAACCGCAGGTGTTGGCCGCGTTGCACATGCTCTCGGGTTGACTCTCATCACATGCGTACTTGCCCTTCTTTTGGGCTTGGGCGGTTGAGCAGTTCAATAGAACAACGCAAGACAGTAGAAACGCACTCCAGATGCTGCACTGTTGTTGATATTTCCCAATCATGTCACCACCTTAATTATTTTCGCTCATTGCGAAGTGCTGAGAACCTGATCTCGCGATACGAGTCTGGGCGCAGGTCTTCCGCCCGCACCATCGCACGATGCTCAATCCCACTCGATGATATTCGTCAACTTCCAGGCGTTCTGGTTGAGTTCCCATTGCAGCTCTCCTTCTTTATTGACGATGAGCTGCGCGGCAGGAAAAAGAACACCACCACTCTTGTCCTTGTCTTTGTCGTTTATATTGATTTCACCGGCGGTCAGATTGAAACTCTTTGTCAAGGTGTCCCAATAAGCTTCCCCGAATGCAATCTTGCGGCTCGTCACAAAGCGGATGGTCCTGCCGGTCGGTGTCACAATTTCTCGAATGAAACAAAGGTCGTATCCGAGTGTGCCAGGGATTTGTATTCGACCCACGCTCTTCATCTTCTCCAAAGCATTCACCAGTCCGTCGTTCTGTCCCTTTTGGAAAGCCTGCACCAGGATGTCTCTATCTTCGGGACTCGAAAATTCGTAAATAATAATCTTCACGCCGAAGTTTCTTCCGAGCTGGGTGCTTGAGCCGAAGGCCGTCGCGTCGATCGTTTCGTTACTTTTTCTTTGGCAAACGGCGGGAATGCTGGCAATCATCAGCAGAACAGCAACAAGCAAGAAAATATGTGCGAAGTTTCGAGTCTTTAAGGTCGTGCGCATGAAGTTCTCTCCAGTCAGCCAATACTGGCTTTACAAAAGACCGGGCGAAGCAGCCTAGTCCTTTGAACAGCTTAGGTGCGTGCATAGAACGTTTGCACTGGTAGAATTTACAGTCATTCATACGAATGTCCACCACATTGACTGTGGTCTCGAGCGGCTACCCGTAAAGCATCATCCAAAAAGGCCAATAGCGCTCATCCGACGTTCACGCGAATGGCAGTCCGAAGACCTTCCATACGTCATCTTCCAAGCGCTGATGCTTTGCAGGGTTTATTGCTGCAGAGCAACGACTTCGAGGCGCACAAAACTTATTCTGGTAATTGGCTCGGTCCTCCACCCGCTGAGGGGGTGCGTGCTAGACGGCACGCTGCGACTCCGGGTCGGGAGGGGCCGAGCCGTCTTTCAAATTACATGGCGAGGAGTACAAAGCTGTGGAGTATTCGATCACCGTATGGCGCACCCCCATTGGGGAGTGGAAGGAAGTTCTCTATCGCTTGACGTATCGAAGGGAATGGATGCCCGAGCGCAACTGCTGGCGCGACACTGTCGTCAGGCAAGAAAGATGTCGGGAGTGCTGATTTGGTAACTAGCGCAATCCCCTCGAACGGCTCAAAATGCGGACAGAAATGATTGAGCAACATCGGGATTACAAAACCCATCTAAACGTCTTACATGATTGACGTTCAGGCCAAGCCGCCCATTACCGTTGCTCGCGGCAGTCGACGCCGTCCGGTGCAGGTGGTGGTAGGAGTTCTTTTGCTGTTGGGGGCGATTGCTGCGGTTCACTATGTTCCAATGCCAGCTTTGGGAGCATCTGGCGACGATCTGCGGACCCAAGTTCATGAATTGACTGCACAAGTCAAACAGCTCAGGCAAGAAGAATCAATGCCTGCCCTCGTGCTGAACCGCTACCGCAACTCGATAGGCTACGTTTATGGCGTCTATCATGTAAGCTTCGCAAATCAGCCTCCGGAAATCAGGGCACGCGTTTCAGGCACTGGTTTCCTCGTTGGCGACCACTTGGTGGCTACGAACCGCCACATAGCGGAGCCTTGGTACGGAGATTCAGAGGCCGAAAAACTAATCCGGCACGGCGCCACCCCAACCGTTGAGACTCTCGTTGTCTTTTTTCCCGGCTGGTTGCCCCCAGTCCGGTTATCGCAAGCGTCCGTTTCGAAGAGTTCCGACCTTGCTGTCCTCCGAGCAGAAGACTCCGAAGTCCTTCGTCGGCTTCCTATACTGCCTCTCGCGAAATCACCCGCTTCTGCCGGAGAGTTCGTCGATGTTATTGGCTATCCCATGGGCATTACCGGGATGATTGCGAAGTCCCCCGCCGCAATTAGCCAGCGTCTCGCTTACCAACGCAACGACATCAAAGTCGCCAGCGAGTTGGCCGCACGATCTCTGATTCGTCCCCTGAGCACCTGCGGACATCTCAGCGATGTGGTCGGTGACAGGCTGATTTACGATGCGGCCACAGCGCACGGAGGTAGCGGCGGTCCGGTCTTCAACTCAAATGGCGAGGTCATCGGCGTTAATTCAGCGTACATTGTAGGGTTTTCTGGGGGCAGTGTCGGCGTTTCGGTCGAATCGCTCCGTCCCCTGTTGAAGGAGGGTCAACACAGCTTAGAGTAAATCCAGTGACCGCCGCACTCCAAAAGATGAGTCGGATGACGTTAAGGCAGCACTCTCCAGAGGATGATTCTCAGAAGGCTCACCCCGCCATGGCGCGATACTCCTGCGCTCTTAGCGGAACCCTAGCATGGATGATGGTCCCAGCCCCAGTTTTCGATTTCACTAAGAGCTCGCCGTGCACCAATTGCAGCCTTTCGCGCATGCTGATTAATCCCAGACCGTCGCGAGTGAAGGCATCTTGTTCTTCAAAACCCCTTCCAATATCCGACACTGTTAGTTCGATCGCTTCCTCTGTGCCATGGAGATCCACCGTAAAGCTCCGAACCCCGCTGTGTTTCACGGCGTTCTGCAGCGCCTCTTGTAAAACTCGGAACACGCAAAGGGAAACCTCTTTGGGCACACTGCGGGGTATTCCTGCGTGGCTGAACTGAACTTCGACCTTGCTTTGTCCGGCCAACTCCCTGCAGAAGCTGTTGGCGGCGGTGGCGAGACCCAGATATTCAAGCTTCGAGGAATGCAATCTGTGGGATAGACCTTGCACATCCTTGGAGATCTGCATGATACGCTCTTGCGCGTGGCGCATTTGCTCACTGAGGCCTGGGATGGAGGGGTTGCTCTGGCTCCATCGATTCAGTTCGACGGCCAATAGCGCGAGGCGCTGATTGATATCGTCGTGAAGTTCTCTGCCAATCCAGGCGCGTTCCTCTTCCTGCGCTTCGATTAATCTGCGGCCTATTGTGGACATCGCTTCCTCGGCGAGCTTCCGATCGGTGATGTCGATGCAGGAACCGATGTAGCCGGCGAAGGTGCCATCCGGGTCAAATCTCGGCACGCCTTTGTCCAGAAGCCAGCGATACTCCCCATCGTGTCGCCGCAGCCGATACTGCATTTCAAACGATTCTCTTCGGTCGAATGCTTCCGTGTAGGTTTGCAAGCTGCCGCGTACATCGTCCTGATGCAGGCCTCCGGCCCAATCGTCGCCAAGCTCCGCCTCAAGTCGGCGGCCTGTGAAGTCCAACCAGGTCTTGTTGACGTAGCTGCATTTTCGGTCCGTCCCTACCATCCAGATCATCACGGGTGCGGTGTTTGCGACCAGACGGAAGCGTTCCTCGCTCTCGCGAATCGCTTCCTCGGCCCTACGCCGCTCTGTGATGTCCCGAATAATGACTGTAAACAACTTCCTCCCGTCCGATTCAAGGTGCGTGATCGATGCTTCCATGGGAAATTCCTGTCCGTTCGTGCGGACCGCCCACAGTGTGGCTGGCGTTCCCATGTTGCGACTGGTGACTCCAGATTCGCCGAATCGGCGCATGTATGCTTCGTGCTCCAGGCGGAAGCGCTCGGGAATGAAACGATCGATAATGGTTCCGACGGCTTCTTCTTGTGTGCAGCCGAACATCTTCTCCGCCGCAACGTTGAACAACACGATCCGTCGCTCCTCGTCGACGGCAACGATCGCATCCATCGCGGACCCCACGATGCCCGCCAGCCGGTTCTCACTCTCACCGAGCTTTTGTTCCGCCTGCTTGCGGTCCGTGATGTCCACCGACATCCCTAGCATCCGCTCCGGAGCACCATTGCGGGCGTAATAGAATTTTCCTCTGGCAGCGAGCCAGCGGACGGTTCCATCAGTGCGAACAACGCGAAATTCTGCCGCGTAAGGTTTGCGATTTTGCCTCGCATCGGCGACCGCCTGCCAGACACGTTCACGGTCGTCCGGGTGTAGTCTCCGACGAAAGTCGTCGACGTGCCCGGAATAGTTGTCCGAGGGGATTCCATAGACGGTTTTCAGGTCACCGAACCACCGATCTCGTCCGCTCTTTATGTCCCAATCCCACCCTACCGATTTCCCGGCTTCCACCGCCAAACGAAGCCGGTCGAATGTCATCGCCAGCTGGGTCTCTGCACGTTTTGCCCTTGCCCTCTGCCAGACCAGGGCGAAAATCAGCAGAGCCTCGGCCAGCATGAGAGAAATGCCGCCAATGATGTACCACTTGTAGGATTCCCAAACCGTGAGCTGTCGGTTGAGAACGATGCTGCCGGGGGGAAGGTTCTTCTCGTTCATCCCCCAGTGCTTGAGTGCCCGCCAGTCGAACATGTAGGCGTGCTTGCTCGTGACGACGGGGATATCCTGGGGCTTCTCGCCGTTTAGAACCCGCACAGCCATCGTTGCGGCCAGGCGACCGTCGTCGACCCAGTTCACCAGATCGCCACCTACCGTTCCTGCCCTAAGATCCACATCGTCCATTACAAAGACAGGCGCATTCGCTGCACCCGCCACCATCGGTATCGATTGAGCTGAATCGATAAAGCGGTCTCCCGCTGCATCTTGCGATATTGCAGTGTGATAAACAATCGTATCGTCGGGTAGATGCTTGAGCCTCTCAAGCAGTGCGGGCATGGTCAAGTCGAAAAGATACGTGAATTCAAGCTTCGATTCGTAGTTGTGAAAACTCTGTTTAGCGACGGCTTCAAATCCTTGGTCAAACCTACCCGCTCCACCGACGACTACAACGTGCTTGGTGTTGGGCAGCAAGTGCAACGCCGCATTTAGGGTTCCCTCGGCGTCTAACTGGGCCAAAACACCAGTAAAGGGCATACCGTGCCTTACCTCATCCGGAATTCCGCCCCAAATTGTGCAGAAGATAGTTGGGGTACGCTGAAACTTGTCGTACAACTCGGCGATGAACTTCAGGGACACCGGCCCGGCGGCAATGATCACGTCGGGCTTACGGGCTGAGTATTTTTGAATAATCTCTTCTCGTAACCTCTCTTGGGAAGCTCGGTCTGGGAATAGTATGAGATCCAGACTCTCCTGATAGAGTTCGATCTGGTACGGCGATTTTTGTAGACCACTGAGGATTGCCTGATCGATTTCAGCGAAGCCGGGTGACGAGATAATGCCAATGTCGTTAATAATGAGGACGCGCCGGACCTCTCTGACAACTCCCGCAGAACTCGCCTGTGGCGGCAGAAAGGGTGAAACAACTACAACTACGACGCAGATCAGTCGTGCCGCTCGTCTTCGCACTTCTCGGCCTCGTGGCTTAGGGCCTGATCGTCCTATTTGGAAGAACTGTACCACAATCATCTAGACCTCGGTGGCAGACACTTAAAAGTCCCCACCTTCAACAAATTTTCGGAATGTATATATCCACCAATAATGCTAGAGTGCGGTCGTTCGGTTACTGGCAAAAATACCAGTTCCCCCCTATCTAAATGTCGAGTCAACATTGGTGATGACTTCAGGTGCTAGGGACATAAGAATGACTTGGTCTACTCCAGGCGGCGCAATACCAGATCGCGACAGAAGGAAATGGGACCTCGTATCCGGTCGCCGCAATGGCACCCTCGTTCCGCGGCTGAGGAAGATCAACTCCTCGCGTACACGGGAAATCCGTGGGTCGCAAACAGCTCAGGCTGGAAGGTCATTTGTGGGCAATACCATACATCAGTACCACCATCGACCGCTCTGCCGCAGGTCGTCGCTCCTGGTGATTGTGACGATTGCTCTGGTTTTTTCCAACCGTGTACGAAGCCAGACCGCTTCGACCGGAGCACTGACCGGAGTGGCGCTCGACCCAACCGGAGCCGTCTTAACCGGGGTGGTTGTCCGACTGGTTAAACAGGACACCGGCGCCATTCACTCTGCAACTTCTGACAAAGATGGTAGGTTCAATTTTTTACTGCTGCCCCCCGGCAGGTATGCGCTGCAAGCCAGCAACACAGGCTCTAACGCCCTCATCGCCAATGCAACGATAGATGTCGGCGTCACCGAAGTGGTACACCTCGAACTGCGTCTCAGACTGGCAACCGTGTTGAGTAGCATCAAGGTTTATGCAGAGGCGGCAACAGTCCAGACCGACAGTTCCGCCCTGGGCAAGGTAGTCAACGAAACGGCGGTCAGCGGTTTGCCCCTGGTCACGAGGAATTTTGCCCAAATTGCAAGCCTCTCTCCGGGAGTCTCGACCGGAGTGTACAACGCAGGAGAGCTTGGACTCGGTGGGACTGCGCTTTCGCAGATTGCCAAATCGAACGATGGGATTTACGTGCACGGAGCACGTTCCTATGACAATAACTTTCAGCTGGACGGAATCAGCGTGAGCGATGTCCAGGGCAGTGCGGCAGGGAGTGGCGGCATTCCGATTCCCAACCCCGACAGCATACAGGAATTCAAAGTCCAGACAGGACTCTACGATGCGGGCTATGGGCGATATGGTGGTGCCAACGTCAGTGTGATCACAAAAACCGGTAGCAATGCTCTTCATGGGACGGTTTTCGAGTTTCTTCGCAATGAGGTACTTAACGCGAACGATTTTTTTTTAAACCAAACAGGTCAGCCACGCCCGGTCCTCAAGCAGAACCAATTTGGTTTCGCCTTGGGTGGGCCTATCAAAAAGGACAAACTACTTTTCTTTGGTTCGTATCAGGGGACTTACCAAGTGAATGGTATTGCTGCCGGTCAGTCGAGGACTGCTTGCACTGGCAGTTTGAGCGAGCCGCCTCTCACGAATGACCGCACACCCTCTGAACTCGGAAGAGTTTTTGGCGGCATGACGGGTGCGCAGGGAGGCACTGCGATCAAACCCGACGGCTCCAACATTAATCCCGTGGCTCTGGCCCTGCTGAATTTCAAGCTTCCTGACGGAACCTTCCTGATTCCCACTCCGCAAACTGTAGACTCGACGAAACCACTTGCGCAGCAGGGCTTCTCAGTCCTCACCGATCCCTGCCATTTTAATGAAAACCAGTTTTCCACCAACGTTGACTACCTGAATCGACCGAACAGCACACTCGCGGCTCACTTCTTCCTGGCAGATGACAACGAGACCGTCACGTTTCCCGGCAATGGCGTCAATCCAGCAGGCAATATCCCTGGGTTCCCGAGTCCTAGTGATTCTGGATTCAGAGTCTTTTCTTTAGCTCATACTTACAGTTTCCATAACGCATGGCTCAACGAAGCACGGATTGGATATGTCCGCACGAGAACCACCACGGAGGCTAGGGCTCCGTTCGATTGGTCGGATGTTGGAGTTGCTGAAGGAGCAATGAGCGACAATAACGAACTGCCGAGCTTGGAAATTCTCGGTTCCGTCAGTATTGCCTCCGGGTTCCCGCGAACGATTGCCCAAAATACTTTTGTCTTTGCGGATAATCTCAGCTTCGTCCGCGGTGCCCACACGGTACGATTGGGAGGATCTCTCACTAGGTTGCAGGACAACGTCAATCTTGTGGGACTTGGATCATTTCTGCAGTTTCTGAGCTGGCCCGATTTTCTGCTTGGCCTCAGCGCAGAGGATAACGGCACGAGATTCAGTAATGTGTTTGCCTCGTTTGATGACTTTGGCCTTACGAATCGGGAATTCAGGGTGTGGGAAGGCACAGGCTTCGCGCAGGATGACTATAGAATCCGCAGGTCGCTTACATTAAATATTGGCTTGCGGTACGAGCGGCTCGGCCAATTTGGAGACCGTCTGGGCAGAAACGCAAGCTTCGATATCGGCAAAGCTGACCCCAACCCTCCGCTAAGCGGGAGTGTTGCGGGCTATATTGTGGCTTCCAACTTTACAGGCTTACTTTCCCCTGGTGTTTTGCGCGCCAATAATACTTTCGGGAACTACGGCGACGGACAAAACACGATCGCACCGCGAATCGGGTTCGCTTGGCAGTTCCTGCCCCGCACAAGTCGAATGGTGCTAAGGGGCGGTTATGGCACCTATTATTCCCGACCCACCGGTCAAGCCTTTTATCAAAATATCTTGGGTGCTCCATTTTCAGTGTTTCGTTTAAATGCAGGAGCGACGAACGCAAACGCAACATTTCAAGCGCCTTTCCCCCAGCCGTTTCCTACGCCGGAGTCCTTCCCTTCGTTCCCCGCATATTCTCCTGCCAGCACGACGACTATTTATTCCGTTTCGCCCGGTTTTCAGCCCGCCATGATTCAACAGTATTCGTTGAATGTTCAGGCTGAGCTACACGATGGTTGGCTCTTGGAAGTTGGATACGTGGGCACTCGCGGCACACACCTGGTTCGCCAGCGTTCTCTTAATCAAGCGCTCAGCGCATCCGCGAACCGTCCAATCGGGGGAGTGGGCACAAACTCCGTCGCCAATATTCCCTCGCGAGTCCCCATTCTCGGGATACCCCCGGACTCTCTTGTAGAGATGGAATCCGAGGGCCGTTCTTGGTACAACGGGCTGGAAGCGAGCTTGACGAAGCGCTTGGGGCACGGCCTCCAGTTCCTCGCCTCCTACACCTTCTCCAAGACTCTGGACACCGACGGCGCGGACATTAATTCAACGTCGAGCGGCAATGCACTGACATTGGGAGATCAAAACTCTCCGAGACAGCGCTGGGGCCGAACCAGTTTCGATCGCACCCATCGCTTCGTTTTCAGCGAAACATGGACTTTGCCCAGTCCGTCAGCCGGACTTCGGCGGGCAATTCTCGGAGGGTGGGACTTTGCCTCCATAGTTACGATTCAATCTGGTAGTGCTCTTACCATCGCAGACACCAATGCCAACAACGTTTTCGGAATAAGCGAAGACCGGGCACAACTGAGTGGGACCTGCTCAAAAAACCAGTTGGTCAATGCGGGATCGGCGCAGTTGAAATTGAACAGCTATTTTGATGCTGCCTGTTTTACGACGCCACCCATTATTGGAGCGGATGGCATCGGCACCGGGTTTGGGGACAGTGCCACCGGGATCGTCGACGGCCCAGGGCAGGCGAACGTAGATCTCGCACTCTCCAAGACTTTGATGGCGAATTGGCCGCTCGAGAAAAGTAGCCTTCAATTTCGTGGCGAATTCTTCAATGCACTGAACCATCCACAGTTTGCCAACCCGGATAGCAATTTCACGTCACCGACGTTCGGTGTCATCAGCAGCACGGCTGTAAATGCTCGGGTAGGACAGTTGGCCGTGAGGCTGGCGTTCTAGACACACGAAGTGCAGAGATGGTCGGATTGTTTTGCAAGCACATCTTCAGCAGTTGCGCAACTGTCACTTTTGGCAGTGGCGACTGCGGTTCGGACGGTATTGTATGATTCTTTCTTTTGTCATGTAGTAATTCAGTAAAGCCTCTTCGTATCAGTCCTCCAGCCGGAACTGATGGTGATTTCATATGGGCGCGCGTAAGGACTTGAATTGCGATTTTGAATACAGCCAGCAACTAGACTTTCGTAGTCGGGTTTGGACTGTAAAGGAGGCAAGCTTGCCAACATCATCAAACCGGCTCCTTGTAGTCGAGGATTCGGAACCGTTTCGGAAATTCATTTGTTCGACGCTTGGCAAAAGACCGGAATTTCAGATCGTCGGCGAGATCACAGACGGACTAGAGGCGGTTCAGAGAGCGCAAGAACTGCAACCGGACATAATTGTGCTCGACATCGGGCTCCCGTCGCTGAATGGAATCGAAGTCGCTCGACGAATCCGCAAGCAGTCTCCGGGGTCCAAAATACTTTTCGTGAGCCAAGAGACTTCGGCGGACGTCGTACAGGAAGCCCTTGACACAGGGGCACGGGGCTACGTCGTCAAGACTGACGCCGGAAGCGATCTATTGGAGGGTCTGAACGCCGTACTTCGGGGTGAGCAGTTTCTCGGTAAGAGATTTTCTGGTCATGATTTCGTTGGCGAGTGGAATGGGCAAGTCTGCGAACGCTCGTCCGTGCAAGCTTGGGTTCGCGCCGGGGTCGGCCCGAATTGACTACGATCCCCGCGCGACTTCAATATTGCATTAGTACGCAAGTTGGTTGTCGGGTTGCTGAAAACCATCCAACAATGAACAACCCGACCGCCTCATCGAGCGCTGGCCAGCTCTCGACCAAAGCAATACTCCGCGCCTGAAAAACATCCATGAGTCCGAGAAAGTGGTCTCCCACAAGAAAACCGCAATGTTCTTTCAGATCGACCGCCGCGTCGGGATGATGATTGAACTCCAGTTCGCGTTGTCAGTCCCGCTGGTGAAGCCTTAGGCCGGTCGCTTCGGGCAGAATCTGTCGGAGTTGACCGGGGTTCTCATCAATCGCTGTTGCACAATTTCCAATTTCACTTACCGCTGGTATTCGGGCGCTGCCCCAAAAACGAGTAACTTTGCCAGTTCCCAGGCGTCTCTTGCCTGCTCATATTGAGCAAAAGGCTTGATGCCGGCCGACTGCGCAGAAGGTGTCCATGGTACCCAAGACCGAGGAAAACAAAGAGTTTGCCAAGTGGTTACGAGGTTGGATCGCAGTCATCCAAAAAAGTCGTGCCTCTCTAGAACGCACGTTACCCCGAAGACAGCCAACGCAGACCGGGCGAGAGGATTCCAGCGGCGCACACTCGTCTGGCCCAAAGCTGCGGGCTGCATCCGGTAGGTGCGTTGGATGAGGAGTACCCAGTTCGATGACCATTCCCAATTCGAAGAACAGCCCGAGGAGCACCGCGGGCGGAAGCAACCGGACACGCTCTGTGAGACGATAAAACGTATGGGCTATGCTCAAAACAATCAGGTGAGACTCTACGGAAAGGTATTTGACTTGGTGTCCGACCCGATGAACGTCGGCGAAAATTTCGTTTTTGTGGACGGAATGGACCGGAGGTCAGGCCAACTCAGGCGGATTCGCATTCCACCGGCCATCGTGCAGATGGCCAGAATAAGACGTCGCGCAGCGTAAGCGACAAAGCAACCAGATTACTATTCAAGTATCGCCACTGCACTGCATTGACTCAGCCAACTCATAGACGCAGCCGGGCAGGGGTTTTGCGTGTAATCGCTGGTTTCGACAGCCAACTTCAAATTAAAGAGTGCCCGTCCCTGCAAATCCTGTTTTGTGTCGTCGCTGTCCCGCTCACGTTCCTCTCCGCGGTCATGGCAGAGGCGCGACGGGCGCAAGTGTACCTCGGATAACCCTTTCACGGGCTATAAACGGCTGAATGCTCCGCACAGATTCGTTGGAAGGCCTCACCGTCCTTCCCGCCCTCAATGTTGCCGAGAGAGTACCCGCACAAAATAGCCACGTCGAATCTGTTGGTCAGTTGGTTGCAGAGTTCTTCGTCCTGAATCACAATCTCTAGGCCACCTCGTCTCCACACGAGATCTGCAGCTTCTCCAAAAAGTGCAACGCGAGGATGCTCCCCCTTAGCGGCATTTGCCGCTTTGAGAATGAGATTACCGAAGCTTTCCAGAAATCGAACTGAATCAAGCATGCCATTGACGATGAATGCCGAGATCGTGTCAGCAGCATCCAAGGCGATGTACCTGCCCTGCTCAATAACCGCACCAATCTCTAGACCGTAAGTTTGCAATCTCCGAACGAGGCCGTCCCGATGTGACTCAGTGGCGACAACGATAGCCGCATTTCCGGCATTGAGAGCAGCTGCGATGAACTGCGACAGCTGATCCAGAAGCTGCAGATCGTCTGAATAAAACACCACCTCATGACGGACAACAGCGGCGTTGTGCGGCGAAAGTAGTGCGGCTTTCTTTCCCGAAACATTATCAGCTCTGTGCTCGTCTCCACGGTCGTTGACATGGTGAACAGACACACTGGCACTGACAAACTTCTTGCTCTGAAGGACAGCTTCCACAGCCGGGAGCAGGTCGCTTGCGGCGTCCGACTTTAGGACGTAGCCGAGGGCGCCCGTGCGCAAGGCTTCTTCTATAACATCCGCCGAGTGATTTTCACTTACGAAAAGGATTTTGGAGTTGGGAGAAACTCTTCGGATTCGTCTTGCGGCTTCGATTCCATTCAAGCTAGGCAGTCCAATATCCAGCGAAATCAATTCTGGTTGGAGTTCCCGCGCCTTTTGAACCGCTTCAGAACCATTCGCCACTTCGCAGACGACTTCCAACTCCGGCCTGCTTTGCATCGTGGAAACGAGGAAGCGCCGGAAGGCTGGGTAATCCTCCACCACGAGAACCCGGATTGAGGAGGCAGACACGTAGTCTCCTTTCAACCTCTTCGAGGCCAGAAACTACTGTCAGCTGTTGGAATCGAATAGCAACTATGCCGCTACAGTATTCTTAGTTGGTTGCTCAGAAGCAACATTGGGTTGTTTTCGAACAGCGTTCCGCTGACCTTGCTGCTCCTCAAGGTCGCAAACTTCGCATCAGCTTAACCGTTTTGAAAGCTTTGTGAGAATGACACGGACGTGCCATTCATCTCTGATTTGGAGGAGGGCAGGGGAGGTCATCGAATCGACATTGGACCGCCCCTGCGTCTAGGGGCAGGGCTGCTGCATGACGGGGGAGGCATGCTCTCTCGGGTATCAAGTATCTTGTACATCGCCTTCTTGTGATTATGAAGCACTGCTCACTAATATTCTTCGCAATGCGATATCTCAGAGATATCGCTCAGATGTCTCCCAGCATCCTCACTGCTCCTGGGCAACGACAGGCCAATCATCCTGATGCAAGAATTAACAGTCATGAAGAACGAGAAACTCAAGTCTACGACCGTTCGCTTCACGGACTCCGACCTGCATCTCATTGACCTCCTGCGAGACAAACTCGGGCTCGGCATGATTCACATCATTCGGCTTGCGATTCGGCGCTTGGCTGAGAGCGAGAATCTGCTGCCCCCCAACTCCGCCCTCAGTAAGCGTTCGTAACACGCGATATCCGCCAACAGTTATTGTTTCACGGCGTTCCGGGCTTGCTGTAAAACTCGGGACAATCAACGGGAAATCTCCAAGATAAATACCGCACAATCTGAAAGGTCACCGGAGGGCGCCGAACTGTCAGTTTTGGCAGCTTACAGCCCACCCGACAGTGCTGAAGATGGTGATGGTTCTTGTCTGTGAATTAGTGCGTGGACTCGGGGCGTTCTCTGTCGGAGGCCGCCGCCACGCGAGTTTTCGATTTCGAAAGTGCTTGCTGACTCTGTCCCACATTCAAATGGAGTTGATCATGGAGAAGAAGCACGCAAAGTACGAACGTCTACTTGAGCGCTGCAGGCTATTAGCGCCCGCTGTCGCGGCTGTGGCACATCCTTGTGACGAAACTTCGCTGAGGGGAGCGATCGAGGCTGCGGAGCGTGGACTTCTCACGCCGATCCTGGTCGGGCGACGCGAGAAAATCGAAGACGTCGCTAAGCAATTCGGTCTAGACATTTCTCACTACGACATCGTTGACTCGCCCCACAGCCATGCAGCCGCCGAGACTGCGGTGCGGCTGGTCCGCGAAGGCAAAGCTGAACTGCTGATGAAGGGGAGCCTGCATTCGGACGAATTGATGAGTGCAGTGATCGCACGGGATACTGGCCTCAGGACCGCGCGCCGAATCAGCCATTGCTTCGTCATGGATGTTCCCACCCTCGAGCAAGCGATCATCATCACTGATGCAGCGGTCAATATCTTTCCGACACTGGAAGATAAGGTCCATATCATCCAGAACGCAATCGATCTAGCCCATGCGCTCGGCAAGGCGCGGCCTAAGGTAGCGATTTTGTCGGCAATGGAAACGGTAAATCCCAAGCTGCCGACGACCATTGAAGCGGGTGCCCTGTGCAAGATGGCAGACCGCGGCCAGATCACCGGAGGCATTCTTGACGGCCCACTCGCGCTGGACAACGCAATCAACCTCACAGCCGCGAGAATCAAGAAAATCGACTCGCCAGTGGCAGGGCAGGCCGACATCCTGGTGGTACCCGACCTGGAAGCAGGCAACATGCTCGCCAAGAGTTTGTCATTTCTCGCGGACGCAGACGCCGCAGGTATCGTGCTTGGCGCCCGTGTGCCCATCATTCTGACAAGCCGCGCCGACTCTGTCATGACTCGCCTGGCTTCATGTGCAGTGGCGGCACTCTTCGCCAAAGCTCAGAGTGACAGAGCTAGTACAACGATGGGCCAAGCCGCGTAAATGCTGGGCGGAATTGCGCGTCCATGGGTGACGCAATGGACGATGTAATTCCGGTTCCGACTCGTCAAGCATCGAGTTCTCTGCGCTCAGCAAAGGCGCGGATCAGATCAAACTCAAAGTCTCTTGCAATGTTCAAGGAGTCCGTGATGCCAGATCGACATGAAGAACTCATGATTGCACATCACACTCAGAGCAATCGCAGTAGCTTAATTCGAAGATGCAAGGAGCGCAAACATGGCAGCTATTTCAGAACTTGTTAACCAACGAGCGGTAAATCCGTGGTTTGGATTCGTCCCCGGTATGTGGCAGCGAGGAGTCGATGTCCGTGACTTTATCCAGCGCAACTATACCCCCTACGAGGGAGACGCAGCCTTTCTGCAGGGAGCTACTACGCGCACGCTCGGGTTATGGCGGTCATTGCAGCCTCTGCTCGCGGAAGAACGCGAGAAGGGTGTGCTTGACGTGTCGCAGGTTCCTTCCGGCATTCTGGCGCATGCGCCCGGCTATATCGATAAGAACCGCGAGATCATCGTTGGCCTGCAGACCGATGCTCCGCTCAAACGAGCGATCATGCCGTTCGGCGGATGGCGCGTGGTTGCGGCGAGCCTTGAGTCATACGGCTATAAACCCGACGCGCGCCTCGCCGAGATTTTCACCAAGTACCGCAAGACGCACAACGACGGGGTATTCGACGCCTATACAGGCGAGATCAGGAAAGCCCGATCTTCGCACTTGCTTACCGGTCTGCCGGATGCATATGGTCGCGGACGCATTATCGGCGATTACCGCCGAGTGGCACTCTATGGAACGGACTTTCTCATTGCCGACAAGCAGCGCGAGAAGCGCGAGTTGGATCCGCGTCATTCGACGGAGGAAGTGATCCGACTACGCGAGGAACTGGCCGAACAGATTCGCGCGCTGCAAGACCTGAAAGAAATGGCCGCGCGTTACGGCTACGACATTTCACGTCCGGCCAGCAGCGCCCGCGAGGCGGTGCAGTGGACTTACTTTGGCTATCTCGCCGCCATCAAGCAGCAGAATGGGGCGGCCATGTCGGCAGGCAGGCTGTCCACCTTCTGGGACATTTATTTCGAGCGCGATCTGCGTGCGGGTACGCTCACCGAGTCGCAGGCCCAGGAGATTATCGATGACCTGGTGATCAAGTGGCGCCTGGTGCGCTTTTTGCGGGCGCCCGAGTACAACCAACTCTTTTCTGGCGACCCAGTGTGGGTTACCGAAGCGTTGGGCGGGATGGGTGAAGACGGTCGCACGTTAGTCACCAAGACCTCGTTCCGCATGCTGCACACACTTAATAACCTTGGGCCCGCCCCTGAGCCCAATCTGACCGTGTTCTGGTCGCCGCGCTTACCCGACGGCTTCAAGCGCTTTGCAGTCAAGGCTTCGATCGATACCAGTTCGATCCAGTACGAATCCGACGAGCTCATGCGACCCAAGTGGGGCGACGACTGCGGCATCGCCTGCTGCGTTTCCGCGATGCGGCTTGGCAAGCAGATGCAATTCTTCGGTGCGCGGGTGAATCTGCCCAAAGCGCTGTTGTACGCATTGAATGGCGGACGCGACGAAGTGAGTGGCGAGCAAGTAGTGCCGAAACTCGAGCCGATCACAGCGGACGTGTTGAGTTACGACACAGTAATGGATCGTCTCGACAAGATGATGGACTGGCTCGCAAGGACCTACATCAACGCGCTCAATGTCATCCACTACATGCACGATAAGTACTGCTACGAATCGATTGAGATGGCGCTGCACGACCGGGACGTTCTGCGCACGCTGGCCTGTGGGATCGCCGGCCTTTCTCACGCCGCCGACAGTCTTTCTGCAATCAAGTACGCAAAAGTGACGCCTGTGCGCGACGAGCGCGGCATCATGGTCGACTTCAAAACGGAGGGCGAATTCCCTTGCTTTGGCAACAACGATGACCGGGCGGACGAAATCGCCCGCATGCTGGTCTCGATGATGATGAGTAAGATTCGGATGTATCCGAGCTACCGTAACGCGGTCCACACCCAGTCGGTACTCACTATTACTTCCAACGTCGTCTATGGGAAGGCCACGGGCAATACGCCAGACGGCCGCAAGAAGGGTGAGGCTTTTGCGCCCGGCGCGAATCCGTCCAATGGGCGCGACACACATGGCGCACTGGCAGCGCTGATGTCGGTTGCGAAGATCCCGTACGGCGAGGCCGAGGATGGGATCTCGCTCACCTTGTCGGTCGTGCCCGCTGCACTTGGCAGCGAAAGTGATCGTATCGCGCGCGGCACCGGCGTGCTCGACGCCTATTTTTCAAGCGGTGGGTTCCACGTCAACATCAACGTGCTGAATCGTGAAACGCTGCAAGACGCGATGAAGAACCCGGATAAGTATCCGCAGCTGACGGTCCGGGTTTCCGGGTACGCGGTTAATTTCGTCAAGCTCACTAAGGAGCAGCAACTTGACGTCCTCAATCGCACCTTCCACGGCAGCATGTAGGAGGCCCTATGAACCAAGCACTCACCGGTAGTCGATATGAGCTCTATGTCGCGCGGAAAGGAGCTGCGGAAAGTAAGGCGGCGCATGACTATTTCGCCGTGCACGCCGGGGATACGGAGGAGGCCCAGGACGGGGACGACATCACCGGCTACGTGCATTCGTGGGAGGTGGGTAGCACGGTGGATGGCCCGGGGTTGCGTTTTGTCGGGTTTCTGACGGGCTGTCCGCTCCGCTGCCTGTATTGCCACAACCCGGATACCTGGCACAAATATAACGGCCACCCCGTGTCGGTTGCGCGCTCCATGCGGCAAATCGGCAACTACGCACAAGTGCTCAAGATCAGCAAAGGGGGCATTACACTCTCCGGCGGCGAACCCCAACTGCAGCGGCCATTCGTAATACAGATTTTTCGCCGCTGCAAGCAGATGGGGCTGCATACCTGCCTTGATACCTCGGGCCGTTTTGGCGATCGCTTCAACGACGAAGAGTTGAACGACATTGACCTCCATCTGCTCGACATCAAGTCGGGGGATGCGGAGATTTTCAAGAAACTTACAAACCAGCCATTGCAGCCCACGCTCGACTTCGCACGTCGGCTTGCGGCGCTGAAGCGGCCAATGTGGATACGATTTGTCCTGGTTCCAGGCTTCACCGATAGCCACGACAACGTGGAAAAAGTGGCCGATATCTGCGCTGAGCTCGGATCCGTCGAACGGGTGGAGATTCTCCGCTTTCACCAAATGGGCCGCGACAAATGGCACAAACTCGGTCTCGAATATGCGCTCGAAGATGTTGCCCCACCCGACCCTGAGCTGACGGAGCGCGTGCGCGGTCAGTTTCGCAGCCGCGGCTTGACTGTGTTTTGATCCGCAAGGGCAGGAATGGAATATGGAATTTATAAAAACCTTTCTTGAACAGCAGCCGATGATGGCGCTTTTTCTCACCATTGCGATCGGCTATCTAGTCGGAGAGGTTAACATTAAGGGATTTTCTCTTGGCGTGGGTGCTGTTCTCTTCGTCGCTCTTGGCATGGGGTGGTTTGCGCCGAAGTCAACGCCCGCGGCGATGGTCGGGACCTTGGGGCTCGCGCTCTTCCTCTATACCGTCGGCGTCCAGTACGGCAAGCAGTTTTTCACTGGTTTAACCAGCCGAAACGGGCGCCGCGCAAATGCAATAGCGTTGAGTGGTGTCCTGTTGGCGGGCGTAGTCAGCCTTGCGTTCGTGAAAACAATGGGTATCACCACGGGATATGCACTCGGCTTATTCGCGGGTTCTGGTACCAGCACCCCGAGCCTGCAGGCTGCGATGGAAGCCCTCGGCAACAACGATCCTGCCGTGGGCTACTCGGTTTCGTATCCGTTCGGCGTCGCCGGACCCATTCTCTTCCTCTACCTTGCTTTTCTGATCCTGAAGCCGAAGATCGAGACATCCGCGAGCACTGGGCTTGAAATGCTCGAAATCATGGTGCGCAACTCCGAATTTTCGGGCAAGACTCTCGCCGAAGTGATGACTACATTGCCGGCGGGCATTCAAATCGTTGCAAGGCGCAGGGCTGGCCGTAATGAGCCAGCCTCCCCTACCGCTGTCGTGGTTGAGAACGATGTCTTACTCGCCGTCGGCGCAAGCAAAGAGGCGCTCGGCCAGGTGGGAAAGAGTCTCGGGGAAGAGGCCCACGGTCATCTGATCAAGGATCGCGAGCACATGGACTATCTGCGCGTCTTTGCATCTCGTCCGACGGTCGTAGGCAGGACGGTAGGCGACCTGCATCTACCCGGAGAGAATGGCTCAGTGGTTCTTCACGTTCGGCGCGGCGATACCGACCTCCTGGCTCAGCCGGATCTCGTACTTGAGTACGGTGACCGTGTCGGTCTATTGGCGGATCGCGGGCGTTTCGGGGCAATGCGCAAGTTTTTTGGCGACTCGATCAAGGGCACCGCTGAGTTCAGCTATATCTCCATCGGTCTTGGGATGGCGCTCGGTTTCCTGATTGGTGCGCTCAAAGTGCCGCTCCCGATTATCGGGAAGCTCGTGGTAGGTTTGGCGGGCGTGCTGATCGTGGCGCTCATCCTCGGACAACTACGCCGCACTGGCGGCATAAACTGGACGATCCCACTTTCCGCCAACCTTGTTCTCCGCAATTTCGGGTTAACACTTTTTCTGGCACAGGTTGGAATGTCGTCTGGTCCCAAGTTCGCTGTGACTGTCACGGAGACGGGATTCCGAATGCTGGGACTCGGCGCAGTGGTGCTGGCAGCACTCGTTCTGCCCATGATGATCCTCGGACTATTCGTTTACAAGATGTCATTCGATGAGGTTGCCGGTATCGTTGCAGGCGCCTGCGGCAATCCAGCGATTCTTGCGTACTCGAATCGACTGACACCTACTGACAGGCCGGATCTCGGGTACGCGATGATCTTTCCCGGGATGACAATAGCGAAAATCCTTTTCGTAGATATCGTCGCAAAAGTGTTGTAAACATGCTTCTGCTGAATCTCATCCTGCTAATCGAAGCGACTTTTTCAACACCCACGCGATTTTACGCCATCATCCAGCCGCAACTTCCATCTTCGGCCGGCCGATGGCGTGCGGACTGTAACTTTTGACAGATCTGCCATCCGCACGGACAGGCTTAGAATCGTGCACATCCTTGAGGCCAAGCGGTAGAGGATCGTCACCAATGTTGCAGCCTTTATTTCTTTCCTCGGACACCTAACTCCGCCGCGAGATCCCCCGTGAAGGAAGAGCTCGAGCAACTCGTTTTGCAGATGCACCGAAGTGGCCTTCGATACTCCGAGGCGGTAAGGGAATTTCAAAGGTCGTTCTTGGCGACGGCTCTGCGGGAGCAGAATGCAAATCAAGTGAGGGCTGCACAGAGGCTGGGTATCCACCGCAACACCTTGCGGCTCCAACTTCGCGACTTGGAATTGGACATCAAGGTGTTACGGGCGGCTTTCCGCCCCAATAGCTTTCGACGACGAGCGCACAACTCCGTCGAGCCGAGCTGAGCCGCCTGACGTCTAGGCGGCTTTTCTTGTGCGTCACGCGCAAGGGCCCCAGAATTCCAAGACTTCCGGTTTTGGCGGTCGGATCACAACCTTACAACTGACTGAGGAGTGCTCACCCACTCGCTGTAAGGACTGACAGTATAAATACCGCTAATCATCAACTAGAAATACAGTCTGCCTTGCAGGTTCTGGGATAACCGCACCCGCTGCGGAGAGTCCGGCACGGGAGACAAGAACTGGAATAGGAGACTGACATGGCCACAGTAGCACCCGCACCACCCTCAACGTCCACAGAGCGCGATTGGGCGAAACCACAGGCGATGGCGATTCCGAAGGAAGGATACTTCGAACTTGAGAAAGGACGCTACGGACCAGTCTTTCCCAAGACTCCCGCCTGCCACGGCTTTTCAGTCGTCGCAAAGGTCAAGCCTGGCAGAGAGAAGGCGATCCGCGACTACGGGAAGAGTATTGAAGACGCGGTAAAGGCCGATCCCTTTGTGCTCGCCCCGTTGAAACTGCACTATCTCCGCTGGATATTGTTCGACGTCGGCTCGGGATTGCACTTCATGTATCAGGGCATCTTCGACACTGATTTCGATAAATATCTCGAGGACGCGGTGGCACTCTTTGTCAAGACCGGCATTACCACAGTCTTCGTAAACCTCGAAGGATGGCCCGAGGACTGGAAGACGAACCTCACAGCTGTCATCAACTTCTTTCGTGATCATCAATGCCCGAGCTTCTTGGAATACGGGGAGTATCCCTATGTAAGTGCCGACGAGATCAAGAAGGCCCTTCAGCTCAAGGCAACGTTCAGCGACATGCTCGACCTAATGCAGTAACAATTGTTCTTCGATCGCGACGGAGAGGCCGTGGGCATATTGCAACACTCGCATGGGATCGCAGGTGATCTGACTGATCGAACGGAAGAACCAGATTCGCTTGAGTTTGACGATATTCAACACTTCCTGATGGCGCGGCCACCGGCGCGGGCAGCACGGTATGAGTTTTTAACGTTTGGGAATCCGGCAGGCGGACGCGAGTGGCTGACTGGCCTGATCGATAAGGTGGGCACGGCAAGTGCTGTCGGATCGAGCCTACTTGACGCAAGGTGGGTGACCGTTGGCTTCACCTGGAACGGTTTGCAAACGCTCGGTGTGGCTGAAGCATCATTGGCCACCTTCCCGGAAGAGTTTCGTCAGGGCATGGCGGCCCGGGCGGGCGTTCTCGGTACCACAGGCGCTAATCATCCAGATCGTTGGATAGGAGGACTCGCCAGTCCTAACCTGCATGCCATTGTCGTACTGTTTGCCCGCGACGTTGCTGAACGTGAGCGCTGTCGCGGGGAGCACGAACGTTATGTCGCGCAATGCGGCGGAGTCGAAGTGTTATCAGCTCTGGATCTGGAAGCGATTCCGCCGTTCGATTACGCTCACGAGCACTTCGGCTACCGGGATCGTCTCTCTCAGCCGGTCATCGAGGGAACGGGAATGGAACCCGCACCCGGGTCTGGTCCTCCGATCAAACCAGGCGAATTTTTTCTTGGTTATCCTGACGAAGAAGGACCTGCCGCCGGATTGCCGCAGCCGGAAACTCTTTCTCGCAACGGCAGCTATGTTGCCTATCTGAGGATGGAAGAGCACGTAGGCGCGTTTCGCGATTTCCTCCGAGCCCATGGTGAAACACCGGAACAGCAGGAATTGATAGCTGCCAAGCTAATGGGACGATGGCGGAGCGGCGCTCCGCTCGTCCTGGCGCCGGATAAGGACGATCCGGAACTCGGTGCTGACTCTCAACGCAGCAACGATTTCAATTACGCGAAGATGGACCCTCACGGTTACGGCTGCCCGCTCGGGGCGCACATCCGGCGGATGAACCCGCGAGATACCGCGGTGAATATGAACCGGCGGAAGATGATCCGCCGCGGAGGAACATACGGTCCGCCCCTGCCAGAGGACATCCCCGACGACGGCATAGAGCGAGGCATCGCCGCGTTTGTAGGCTGCGCGAGCCTCGTCCGACAATTTGAATTTGCGATGAACGTGTGGGCGAACGACCCAAACTTTCACGAACTGGGAAACGAGCGCGATCCGATTTTCGGCACACAGGACGGCACCTTTGACCTGACCATCCCAAAGCGGCCGATTCGGAAAAAGATCAAGGGCCTGCCAGCTTTCACCACCATCCGAGGCGGTGCTTACTTCTTTTTGCCGGGTTTAAAGGCGCTCCGATACCTGGCGTCGTTGAGTGGTGGTGTTTGAAACAAAGATCATTAGGAAAGTACAGAAAGGCAGGCAATCATGAGCTCCGTTCCTCAACCGCCGCGTACTTACAACCAGAATCACGCGCCCCGCAAGTACACTCCGGGCAAAAGGAGAGTTTCAATCTACTGGACCTGGAGTTACCCGTGGGAAGCCAACCAGGACACCACCGAATTAGACAATCGCTTCTCGACCATGACCGAGGTCAAGAGAGTCGCCTGGCCCGCGTATGAAGGAACGGAATGGGATCAGATGCATTTTCTGCAAGGAATTGCAGGGACTCTCGAGCTATTCCACCGCTCCACACTCGCGTTTCAGAAGGTTGCGGGAGAAGTCACTGGACATTCCGTTGCGGTATTTCAGCGAATCGACCAGGCCGGGTACAAGCTTCCGATCGACGAACGAATCCTGGCGGACACTGACACGCTGATGGTGTTCGGGCTCGATCACCTGGTTTCAGAGCAGGAGGCGGCATCTGGGGAGATCGAGGCGGTCCGCGAGTGGCTGAAACGTGAAGGAACTTGCCTTCTGCTTGGGCCCCATCACGATGTGGGATTTACAGAAGATTTGCAGCAGCGCCAACTGGAATATACACACCACGGGGATGCGCTCGTCCCGCGCCAGCAGCGCTTCGGACAATATACGCGTTCGATGATGAAAGCGCTCGGGGTGCCGGTGATGAATCAATTCGGACTCCGCCCGGCCCTCGTCAAAGGCACAAAACAAATTGCGCCACTGACAATCAACAAAGACATGGATAAGCTCGGACTCCTCAACGGGGTTACAACATTCAATTTTCATCCCCACCTGCCGCATTACGCGCTGACTACCGATGACACAAAGTCCGTCCACGTGCTTACACGCCAACCGATTGACCTGGACCGGCCGCATCCTTTCACCCAGGTGGGAAATACCGAGTTCAACTCGTTCATCTGGATGCCACCTAATGCACAACGCGCTGGGAACATCCTGCTGGCGGACTCCACGATATTTACTACGTTGTTCGGCGGCGTTGAGTCATTGGAGACCTTTTGGAAAAACCTGGCCACGATGCCACTGGCAAGCAGGATGCAAGCTAATAAAACGCAGGCAGTTGCCTGATCTGAAACTCGGATCGCGCAAGCGCAGTACGGGAAAGGTCGCATGGAACTCCTGAGTAAGGTAGTCCCGATCACGATGCTCGCCTTTGTTGTTTCAAGTATGCTGGCGGTTGGTTTGAGTCTCACCATTCGGCAGATTGTAGCTCCTCTGCGCAATGGAAAACTTGTTTTACTCGCATTGCTCGCCAATTTTGTGCTGATGCCACTGGGGGCATTGGGCATTGCCCGGCTTCTCAGGCTTGACCAGCCGCTCGGCATAGCCCTGCTTTTGCTTGGCGCAGCTGCCGGCGCGCCATTCCTTCCTAAGCTGGCAGGAATCGCCAAGGGCAACCTTGCCTTTGCCGTGGGATTAATGGTGCTACTCATGGTTTTGACCGTGGCCTACATGCCTCTCGTACTGCCCCTGCTTCTGGAGGGCGTTTCGGTCGACCCGATGAAAATAGCACGCTCGCTGGTCCTTCTCATGTTGCTTCCACTCGGCGTTGGGCTTGCGGTGAACGCCCGTTTCGGGAGCATTGCCGAAAGAATGCGGGCGCCACTGAACCGAATCTCCAGCCTCAGCCTCGCACTCCTGATCGTGCTGCTATTGGTGACGAACATTCAAAACGTAATCTCCTTGTTCGGAACACGCGGCATTTTGGCGAGCATCCTCTTTCTTTTCGCCGGTGCTGGAATCGGGTGGCTCCTCGGCGGTCCGGGCCTCGGGACAAAGGGCGTGCTGTCGTTAGCGACTGCTCAGCGCAATATTGCCGCTGCACTCGTGGTTGCCGGGAAGGACTTCGACGACCCCAAAGTACTTGTCATGATTGTCGTCGTTGCCGTCGTCGGGCTGCTCATTCTAATGCCGCTGGCGCGTGTCCTTGGAACTCGAAGTGCGGAGACTCCCGTTTAGAACACCACAGGTTTGGGACCGCAGAGTTTTCCCACATTTGGAACAACCCGTGAACGCTGATGAGACCACATTTCGCATGGCGCCTCTTTGCCGTAGTTGTCCTCGTTGCGGTCGCTCACTTTGTTGTTTTGGCTCCCGTGCAAGCGCAAGTCAGAGGTGTCTATCCCGTAGGCATGAGTGCCACCAATTCTGGAGTGACCCCCGAAGCGGAATCACCTATTCAAATCTTTTTATTTTCTTCTCGCGTGATGAAGAGAAAGGGCCTCATGGCGAAATATTGGCTACCGGCCAGAACTCGATCATGATGGACATGAACAGTTTTGTGTGGGTGAGTAAGAAGGAAATGGCTCGCCTGGGCGGGGCAGTATTCTCGGCCTCCGCTACGCTTCCGATTGCTAACAACTCGCTCACTTCAGATGTCAATGGGGCTCTCAGCGGTGGTGGCGGGTTTGCGGATTCCTATTATCAACCGTCCATTCTCGGGTGGCGCAAGCAGCGCTTTGCCATTCGGGCAATCTATGGGTTTCTGGCGCCGACCGGAAGATTCAGCGCGGGTGCCAACAGGAATGTCGGTTCAGGTTACTGGACCTCAGTCGTTGCGAGTGGACAGACGATCTATCTGGATTCGGGCAAAGCCACTGCCTTATCTGCTTTTCAGATGTATGAATTTCACGGTACACAACAGGCCACGATGGTCCACCCCGGCCAGACCTTTAACCTCGACTATTCGCTAACCCATACTTTTCCGCTTCAACGTAGCTTGCGCCTTCAGTTTGGGCTGGTGGGATACGACCAGTGGCAAACGACCGATAAACATGGGCCGAGCGTTACCGGAGTACAGGCGGCCGCGCGCTACAAAATAAACGCTCTGGGGTTCACAGCAAACGCGGTACTACCGGAACAGAAGGTTAACGTCGGGCTTAAGTATTTTCGTGAATTCGAGTGTAGATCTACCTACCAGGGATACACGCTCCAGATCTCTGCCGCGATTACGTTCTAAACCGGCCGACGAAGTCCCGGTTCCGTCGAAATGAAGGACAGGCTCGGCAGCGTCCACCACCGGTGGCAGCGCAGCAGCAGTCTCAGGATTTCGAGATGCACATCCGCGCTGAGCAGAATCGTTCCCATGAGGAACGCCGCCAACAAGATCAAGCGGCCAGCGATCGATGAGGGGATGGGTAAAGAGCATAAGAAACCCCACGAAGTTTCTCTGTTATGGCTCCGCTTTGCGGCAAAGTCAAGAAGCGGGCACAATCATGCGTTCACGAGAATTTACGTGACCTCAGGTTGCGTGCCGAGCTTTCGCGGCTGGAAGCTCTCGGCGATGCAAGCGAAGCGGCAGCAGTCCTGTTGCCTCTACCGCTTGACCCCGCCGCAAGATGAAGATGTCGATACCAAACGTTTTTCGACGTTTCCAGTTGAAACGACTAACGGCTTGAGACATTCTGGAAGAACTCGTGATCGTCACCTTCTGCCGAAATTGTCAGGCGGCGAAATCAGAGCATATCGCCTATGAGGGTTTTGAGCGTAATCGGTATTGCGTCAGTCGACGGTCAACACGATAAAGCCATTCTGTGACGCTTCGGAAACTGGCAGGCTGCCCAGCATTTACCAACGGATACCAAACGTAAGCGGCAAAACGCTCGTTTCAACGTTCCTAGTGAACGCTCGATGGTAACGCACTTCGGCGTAGAAATTTGCGCTAGACTCTCCTAGCTGGAACATAAGTCCTCCGCCGAAGTTAAACCCGCCAGCGGATGAAGTTTGGGAACCGACCGTCACCTCCTTCGTAATAATGCCGTTAACACATTGAGCGTCCCACCACCACCACGGCTCGCAGATTTCACCGACGCTCAAAATCGTCTGCTTAGCCTCAATGGTGCGCCGGTACCAACCCCCGCCACCAATCAGATAGGCATTCTTGCCGCTCCCGATTGAGGAACCGACGATCAGATTGCTGGTTAGGGAATACAACCTGCCCTTTACATCCGAAAAACCGAGCTGATCGATGATGTTGTGTTGGACCGGAAGGCCATGGAACATGAACTCGGCATTCAGTTTCACGTGGGGAATGAGGTTGGGCCCGCCACCAACTACGAAATTGTAAGACGTGTGAGCGAAATCACTGGTCCTGCTCAATGGAAACCCCGGTCCTCCACCAATATTGAAGTTAAAGCCTTGAGCCGACGAAGGCAGTGTGAGCAAACCGTAGATGAACACGATACTGAAGCACCTAGCCGACATCGGTCCCTTCCTTAGCGTTCGGATGATCACAGTGCGGAACATCATCGCTTAACAAGCAAGCTGAAAAGGCTGTTAGAACTTACAGCGGGAGCCAGCCAAAGCAATTTCGGCGCGAGGTGACGACCGAACATCAACTGTCATTAAAAGGGCTTTACACTCAAGTGCCCCGTCGCCGGAGGAGTGTAATCGCGATTGATTAACAGTTTCGCCACCGAGCCTCGGGTTGTCGATGAGCACGAGTGGTCGCATTTAGCCGATGGGTCGCTCCCGCGATCCTCTACCATCCAGTTCATTCCCACGACCCGCGAATACGGCCTGCCACTCGAAGCGCGATCATCAGCTTCAAGAAGTTAAGCACCAGACGATCAAGTTTGCGCAGCCAGTTCATTGCATTCATTTACACTCACCCCCGGCGCTTAGGATTGGAGCGCAGGAAAAGCAACAAAAGGACCTCGCCAAAAGAAGGGGTTTTGACGAGGGTCCCTAGAGTGAAAGGTTAACAACCGTGAGGGGCGTAGCTTATAGGCATGCTGGCGATTCACGGAACTGTCAAAACTTACAGTGCCTATTGCCTTAGCACAAGCTTGCGCTGTCTGTTCGCTTCAGAGCTGAGGTCCCCGAGTGAAATGATTTATCGTCAATCATTCGGCGGGTGGTCCTCAGACAGCCCAATTTGAGGCTGCACTGGAAACGCCAAGATGGGGCCACTCTCGCGCAGGTAATTGACGACAAACCTCTGCGAAACTTCGGCTGGCACGTCGAATCGTCCGACGCGCGCTGAAAGTCATTGCTGGTAGTTTTCCCAGTTGCCTCACAGACCTAGCACACTTTAGTCTGCCGATATCCAGCCATTTCCTCCCGCACTTCACAATCAACCAAGAGCGATCAACAAACAATCAAGGAGATTTTCAATGCCAATCAAGAATCCGAAACAGGTTTTCGTGCTCATGCTCAGCGATCTACGGCGGGGCACTGAAAAAACGACTAGTATGTTCCAGAACCTGGCACAGCTTGCAGACGATCCCGATATTAAGCAGGCCCTGGAGGTTCGCAGCTTTGTCTCGCAAAAAGTCGTCGAGACCCTCGATCAATGTTTCAAGCTAATCGGTGAGCAGCCGGTGCCGCTGAGTGGAACGAGGACTCGGATTTACGACGTGCTTGCCGAGGATTTCCGCAACGAAGTAGCTGACATTCAAGATACGAAGACGCGGCGTTTCTACATCCTCGCGAAACTTAACAACCTTGCTCATATCCGCGCAGCCGAATACAAGACGCTCATTGCAGCTGCGGACGTCTCCGGCAATTATGGAGTCGCCGCACTCTTGGAAACCTGCCTCGCGGATAAGCTCGCGTTAGCTGAGCGGACGCAGCGCTGGCTGGGCAGGATCGCTGAAACTGAGGTGGCGGAGAAAATTAGCGCCAAGAGAGCAGCATAGACGCGAACGGTAGGAAATTCGCCATGGGGCGATGCGCCGGGCTAGAGTGCGAACCTTGCATCCTGCCCGGCGCAGCTTGATATGACCCACAGACCGGGATTTTGAGTGAAATTGAGGATGTTATGCCAGCAACTAGCAGTGTCTGGGGCAGCGCTCCTCAATCGTTGGTGATCCTGAAGTTCACCAGATCCCAGGGGTTCTGATAAGTCTCCACCTCGATCTCCTGCGTCTTCTTGTCCACCGTCAGTTTGCATGCCGGCAGCACCGTGCCGGAGCCCTTGCCGTCGGGCGTGAGGACCAACTCGATGGCGCCAAGGCTGTAGTCGTTAGAGCGCGTACCCGCGTACTGTTCGCCGATGCCAATGTTGCGATCGGTGATGAGACGGAATCGGCGCCCGTTCTTCGAGGGCAATTCGATGATGTACATGACCTCGTTGCCTACGCCCCCACTGGCGAATCTGACACGGCCTTTGGGCTTCATATCCTCGAGGACCTCCACAAGGCCGTCTTGGCCAGAACGCTTGAAGGCGTCGATTAGTGCCTTCTGATCGTCCCGGGTGGAATACTGTTTGATGTAAATGTTGATGTTGGCCATCTGGCCCATTTGGGTGCTCGTCCCCTTGGCGGTCGCCTGGATCGTCATGGGTCTCTGAGCCTGAGCCTGGACAATTGTCCCGACGCCCGTCAACAACAAGAAGAGGAAGCCCATAAGGCTGCTACGGAGAAGCCTGTTTATGTCTCGCATTTGTGTTCTCTTTCTCACGGTCACCGCGCCCGGATTGCTCTGCGACCTCACTCAGGTCATGAAGAACGCGCCTTTGGTAAACAGACAGTCGTAAACAACAATCAATGACCTCACTCTTCGAACCTACCCCCGTCCAACAGCGCTCTAAACTGGCAATTAAGACAGCGCTAATCGAAGATTTTTGCGAGAGGGAAGTTCACTCATCACCCGTCAAAAAACGACAAAGCGATGAAGTGAGTTGCTTTTGCGAGGCGAGCGCAGTTGGCGAAGTCAGAGGCGATAGTACGCAATATAAAAAGGCGCCCACTTTTGCGGTAGGTTGAGATCATTCGCATCGCCAACCTAGCGAAAGGAGCGCCTTACACAGTGGACACGAGAAATACCTTCAGCACAGCTCGCGCTGGTAGCATAAGCTTCATAAGAAACAGGCGAGCCGGTTGACCCGCCGCTTTGGGGAGAAATAACGACCACAGTCGGGCTGGCGCTGGCGGCGATTGCCAGACAAATCGGAACACTAAGGCAAGCGATACTGACAATGGCAAATCGCAAAGAGGGGAAACACTTGGGTACTGACATATTGCCTCCAGGTAAAAACAGCGCGGAGTAATAGATTGTCTACGCCAACGCCTGTAAACAAAGAGAGTTTCTCAGGGCCGCAGCAAAATACATTTTTCGTCGGACCACATCGGGAATAACCCTTTAGATGATTTCTAAGTTGTGCCCACGCCAGATAAGAAGCTGCTTTCCCTGGATGTGTTGTCGGCAATCCTGAAGTTTGATCATCCTCAACTGTTGAAATATCTGTTAACGACAGTTGAAACTCTCCGCTATTCTCTACAACCGGCCTTAAAGACGCGCGGGGCGCTGCCGCGCTCGATGCTCGAATCGCGCTTGCTCTTAGGGTTTTTTCGTTGAGCTTTGCGGCTTCTCCGCTTCGCAATGGCTTTGCGAAATTCCGCGACTGCTGTCACTTTCGGTTTATCGGACCGTCAACATGGAACGGCATCGCACTGGGGTAGTTTCCTGCGTTAGGACTGGACATTCGGCCAAAAGGACGACGACTGTGTGGGAACTGCGGGAAAGCTGGTTGGCAAAGCCCTGCAGACCCGGATCAGGCCCCGCTCTCCGGCCGCAACCTGTGCAAGCATCAACGGATCTCGCACGATTGCTTCTGCAAACGAGGGAACGTGCTTGTTCCCGTGCTCACAATCGGGATGAACAATGCCCAGGTTCTCGACCATTCCGTCGTAGTCGAGAAGGGAATAAGAAGGATAGCGGTGATTTGCTCGTAACTATTCAGTTTTCACGCGTACGTCAACAAACTTTCGAAAGTCTTGATCGAAGGTGGAGACTGGCACGTTCTTAGCCAGGGCGGTGGCGGCGATCACACTGTCGACAAAGTGAGCCTTCGTCCCCTTATAGCGATTCAGAGCGTTGAGGTGGACCGTTGCCTCACTGATCTCGACGCCGGGACTCGAGATCAAACGTCCGAGCGCAGAGGCGATATCGGTGCGTGGATGCCGGTAAAAAGACTCGAGCACGAACACACACTCTGCCAGAACGACCGACAATACCACAATCACCACGTCGCCGCGATCACAGGCATCGAACAGCCTCCCAGCCGCTCTGGCGTGCTTGTCATGATCCTGCACCAGATAGCGGACAATAAGATTAGTATCGATAAGTCTTTGCTTGCTCACCGAGTATCCTCATGACGCGCTGCCTCAGCAGCGGCCTCGCGGATTTCAGCGAAAGACATTCCCTTCCCCTTGTTGCTGGCGAGCACGCCCTTAAGTGACCGAATGCCCGGATGCACGCGAATGGTGGCTCGCTCTCCCTCCACTTCATATTCCAGCTTGTCGCCCGGCTTGATCCGCAAAGCCTTTCGAATTTTCTCGGGAATCGTCGTTTGTCCCTTACTTGTCACTGTGGAATGTAGCATCGCCATGTCCTTACTGCTGTATATTTCCTTACGTTTGTATTATCCCCTACTTTCGCCAAGCTCGCAAGGCTATAACGGCAATGCGTACCTCCCCGGAGATCCTGCGGCTTGACCTTCGTGACATTGAACTTCGCCGCACGCTCGCGCATGGTTTTGCCGCGACCTCTTTAGTTTGGAGACCGAGGGGCGAGATGAGTTGACCTGGCTCCTTTTTGGAGCCGCACTATACGTCTGCTCATTGCAGCTCATCCTTACTTGCGTATGTTCGTACCATTATCGACACGGGCCCGCGGCGGATGGGGCAATGGCTGTTCACGGGGTCCCAGGTGGCGCCGCTCATGCAAGGAATTAGCGAATCCATGGCGGGACGAGCGGCTATCCACAGAATCGGCCCGTCTGGGGATTTGGTCTCTGCGGGCGTGTTCTCCCTGCGTATTGCCGTTGTTGGCTTGACTGTCGTCCACGATGGATCTTCCTCGCCACCAGCCGACGTTTATCGTTTCTGTTAAATCGGAATAGGGCTGATCAATTTTGTAACAGTCGGTTCGAATTTTGAGCTGGCGAAATCGTCGTTCGCGTTACGAATGTAAGGATCGACCGCGAAGGGCAAGAAGGCCGCGTGCGGGTGCACCTCTCCAGGATGAATAAAAGCGTTGAACCAGGATTACGGGATCAAACCTAGACTAGGTCGGATTGGTTGTGCAACCAGGTTGCACAAACGCAGATCTGAGTGTCACTTCCAAGTGCCCCGACTTCACGCACTTCTCCCAATCCCTATCGCTCTCCCTCCTTCAGTTTTTTGGCATGAGGCGGGCTCACCGCAATCATCAGCGTCGTAGGAGAACGATTCTATTGGTCCAGTCCCAATTCCAAGTTTCTCTTGCGAGTCTGGTCAAGGCCCCGACCAAACCGCCACTTTCCTCCCGTAGTAGTTGTGACCATCGCACCTGCGACACCAAAGGCGGCACGCCGGCTCGGCGGGGATACTACGACAACTAACCGAATAGATGCAACTGGTTGCTAATAGGAGAGGCCGCCTGCGAGCGAGAGTTCTTTTTTCGAGATACGAACATTTATTGTACTCATCCAATTACTCGTTGTCGCTGGGAGCCGCAATGCCCAAGAACACGAGCACAGCACGATTCAGCCGCACTATGTCCTCGTCAACAAGTCGGCCGACACGTGCACCGATCTTCGATTTCGGAACGGTGGTGATCTTATCCACCATCAGCCGGCAAACAGCGCGAAGCCCGTTGCTTTCGTCCGGCTCGACTTGCAATCGAAACAGAGGAGCATCGGTTGGGTCGGTAGTGAACGCACATACCGTGATCGAATCCGTCATGTCGAAACGGTCGTCTTGAAGTATCGCGACTGGACGGGGCTTTCCAGCGTAGTCCTTGCCGCCCGCAACGGTCCAAATTTCACCGCGCTTCACATTCTCCCCAGTCAGAAACAGCGTCGATGAAATCCTGGTTCCCCTTCGCGTGCGGACTATTGGCAACAGCCAGCGACTGTAGATGTGCTTCTTTCACAAAAACTGGCGAGCGCATGTCGGGGACCCAAATCTGGATGGGCCGTAACCCCTGCTGACGAAGGCGCTTGCGGTGCGCTCTAACCTTATCCCGAGACGACTTGGAGTGAGTTCGTGCTCGCATCTTTACCTCTCTGCCTGGTTACATGTAACCTACCACAAGTTCTCGCCAAACTCCAAGCCTGATTGAAGCGCTCCTTTCGGTTGGAGAGAAGGTGAAAGGAACGTCGCGCAGCTTGCGCGCGGTGTGCTGAATCGGTTTTCAGTGCGGTACGAGCGCAGAGTCAGGCGCTCGCTGGCATCGAGCGCATGTACTTCATGAGAGTCGAAGGTAACAGATTGACGATGAAATCTCCGAGTCATTGTTCCGATGACGGGCAAAACAAGCATCGTCGATATTGAGCTGTGAAGGCTGACGAAAGTCGATAAAGAGCTTGATTGTGCTAGGTGCTATAATTCGCCACCGCAGAAGCCAGCGGAAGTGACGCCGAGGCGAAACTTAAGGAGAATCAGATGAAACGCGTTCTTTTCGTGCTCTCGCTTCTTGTGCTCTGTTCTGGACTGCTGTTTGCCAAAGACAATCCGTTCGTGGGCACGTGGAAACTTAATCTCGCAAAATCAAAATTCGAACCCGGGCCTGCACCCAAGAGTCAGACGAGAACTGTTGCAGCGCAAGGTGACGGAGCAAAATATACCTTTGATGGAGTCGCTGCTGATGGTCAGGCATTTTCATACAGCTTCACTGTCAACTACGACGGGAAGGATTACCCCGTTTCGGGTACGGGAATGCCCGCAGGAGCCGACACTATCGCCATTAGGCTCGTTGGAACCAACAAAGCTGAAGCGACTGAGAAAAAGGGCGGCAAAGAGGTCGGGACAGCCGAAGCAGAGGTCTCAAAGGATGGGAAGGTTTCAACGGTCAAGATAAAAGGGAGGACTGTGGGCGGCAAGGAGTTCCACTCGGAAGCTGTTTACGACAAGCAGTGAGAATTAACATATCAGCGCCGCAGCGGACTTCTCATGATGAGTTACTGCGGCGCTCTTTGTGTTCGCCTTCGCTATCTCGCAGGTCGCTGCACGACCTCAATGGATGTGATCGGGTGAATCTCCCACGCGGTCGCTCTCCAGTTGCGCTCGCGACCCGGAGCGGTGTTTTCGGATTCATTCTGGTGTTCCACGTCGAACAGCATCCAGCCTTTGACTTTGATCCATCGTCCTACAAGGCCTTCGGAGCGCCCTCAGGACGTTCTCGGCAAACTTTTTCGAGTGCTGGCTTCCCATTTGCTTTTGACAACTTGATTTGGCCCCACCTGTAATAATGCCTCTGGAATGGAAATTCACTCCGATCCAACATTTCCGCAACGACTGCCCATGCTCTCATCCACTGCCTCGACCAGGCTGGCCTCGACGTACGCCTGGTCGACTTAGCCGCCGGCCAGGATCCCAACAGTTACTTCGCAGATGGCGGCGACGCCCAGCATTTTGTCCATCTCCCGAGGGGTCAGCTTCAGGTGGTGTCGATTTTGTAGACGGTGCCTGTTGCTCTGACTTCTCGGTGAGACTTCTCTTGGAATTCCAGCACATGGTTCTCCAAAGAGCCTGTTTTGATTTCTTGCGGCGATTCCCGAGCGCTGTCATGACCGATCGACAGCTTCCACGCGTCGGGTACTATCCAGTGAGGTTCCGGGAGCGCTCGAGTAAGGGACTGAACATCGCCTCGGCACTCCCGGACCCCAAGGTATTCTTGGACTAAAACCGGACGCGGAAGCCGAATTCCATTGATCTCGGAGAATAAGGCCCGTTATTGTTCGTGCCGTTGCCTTCTCCCGGCGAGTTGCCGAAGGTTCCTGGACTGCCTAGGGCAATCCCGACAGGATCAAGCAGCTGGGCATGGTTCAGAACGTTGGTGAAAACGACCTGGAACTCCGTACCCACACGCTCGGTGATTTTGATTTCTTTCTTGATGCTCATATCCATATTCCAATACGGCAGGCCGGTGAGAATACCCCAGCCGCCGTTCTTGGTGTCCAACCCAAGAATCGGGTTGCGGAAGTTGTTATAAACGGCTGCTGGGTTCGCGAACAGATTCACGGGTAACCCGCCATCGCCGAAGCCGGGCGTGCCTGCAGTTTGGTGGATCGAGTTCCCTCCTCGGTAGGGCGTGACGGGCACGGCGTTCTCGGTATTTCCATTCGCCAGGAAATTATTGGAATCTCCTTCGCCAAAGGAACCGCCCGCGTTAATCGTACCCACCGGCAATGGTTGTCCACCGCCAGCAGCGAACAGGGGAGCAAAGGTCCAGCCGCCGAGCACGCGGCCCAGAGCTCCTGACTGTCCTTTGAAGAACGGAGGCTGATACACGACGAACATGGTGTACACGAATCTCCGATCGAAGGCCTGTCTGCCGTACATCACGTCGAGATTGAATGGATCGGCTGCGGTATCGCCACTGGTCGCTTGAACAACTGAGCCGGTTCCCAGCGCCTTCGACCAGGTGAAGTTCGACTGCATGGTCAACCCTTTCCAGTCAGACATCTTGAGGGTGGCGAAGCCCGCGTTGTAGTTTCCGTGGCCGATGCTGGCATTAATACCGACGCCCGATGACAACTGCCCCCCGCAGCCGATCTCAGCTCCCGTCGGGCAATTCAGAGGCGTGTTCATCATGGTGCGTGGGAAATTGAAACCCCCGTTGTCGAGGTCGCTCCACAGGCTCCACACATTCTGGCTGCTGAGATTGGTTGTACCAGCATTGCCTTCGTTGATCGCGACAGCTTGAGTGCAGTTCGCCGCTCCCGCGACGTTGCAGTAACCCGTCCCGGCTAGCGCGGTTTCGAAGAAGGGTTGCGCCGTGACTGCTCCGACATTGCCGGCGCAATTTCCCCCACCGAGGCCGGCCATGCCGCCACAGTATTGCAGCACAAGTTGGGCATAAGCTTTGTCAAAACGCTGCCCACCCTTCGTCATCATGTAGGGTACAGCGTTGACGTTGATGGGTTGATACTCGTGAGTGACACGTCGGCCGATATATCCGAATTCTAAAGTGACGTTCCTCGTCAATTGCCGCTGGATCGTAAGGTCGAACGAGTCCACGACGTTCGGCCTGAACCTGGGATCTAATGCCTCCCCGGCTCCAGCAGGAACGCCATTGATTCCGGGATAGACAGGTTGAGGCAAGGTCGGAGTAGCGGACGCGAGAGGCGCCGTCATTCCATCTACGCCTATGCGGAAAGCCGAGTTTATGTCCGATGTGCCGCAGCTTCCGGTTCGAGTTGGGGCCAAGCACTGCACCGGCTGGATTAAACCGGTACCCAGCAGCGGCACCAGCACAAGGTCGACGCCGTTGAGCCGCCCGTAAATGCGTCCGTACCCGCCACGAATTACGGTGCCGTCGTTACCGAGAAGCTTGCCGAAAACTCCATCACTGTCAAAGTGCGGGTTCCACGCTGCAGCTAAGCGGGGACTGAATTCGCCGTAGAAGGGGTTATAAGGATATTTCAAGCCGTTGCTGGTATTGCCGACCAAGGCAAATCCTACGTCCGGATTGAACACCTGGCCCAGCAATGCAGCGCGCTTGCGTGCTGCCAGGTACCCTTGAACGTCAATCGGCTGGTCCGATTGATCAACAAATTCGACCTGCTTGCCCTCCTTTTCGACCGGTGGCATCTCCAGCGTCCAACCCAAGCCATAGGTCAGCGTGAACGTTGGCTTCATGTGCCAAGTGTCGCTGAAATAGAAGTTGTAATAGGGAATCGTGCTCTGGTCGAACGCCGGGGTGAGAGGAGGATTCAGCGACAGGTTCGGGCCGGAGCGCGTGTAGGCGATCTGCGATGCCGAGACGATACCGAGTACCGCTGCCACATCGCGTCCCCAAGTGCTCGTGCTGCCACCGTTCGCGGTCCACGCAGTTGGCGGTATAAGGGTGACGCCGGTGCCAGCGCCAGCAGTCGTACCGAGTTGGTACACAAGTTGGTAATTGATGCCAATTCCATTATCGCTGCGTTGGTGCCAATTGAAGTTGTGCTGGTAAATGCCTCCAACCTGAAACAAGTGGTTGCCTCTCAGCATGGACAAATCATCGCGGACCATGTGATCCTTCCCGTCCCAGAAGCGGGTACGGGTTTGCTGCGTGTTTACGTTGAAAGGACTCAGATTTTGATCGCGCGACTCCCCGAATGGTTCTAGTGCCCCCGCAACGCCCGGGACTTGTACGACATCCCCTGCCCGCCCCCATTCCCACCAGTTCCGCAGGAAGCTGTAATGAATGTCGTTGGTGACGTTCGAAGTGATGTTAGTGGTGAGACCAGCCACTAAATACCAGGGCGCTTGTGGATTCGTGGACTGGGAAGCTGGCACCCCGAGTTTGTCCCCGGGAAAGAAGCCCCCGATATCGATCTGGTCGACTGTGGAGCGCGTCAACTTGAAGTAGCGATAGCTCGACATGAAATGCCACTTTGGACCGAAGTCATGATCCATGCGTGCCACTCCGAAGTTCGAAGTTAGCGGGATCGCGACATTGGCCGAGAATCCCAGCACATTGATCCCGTCACAGCGGGCCCCCGCGGCACAAGACGCATTCGATGCCGGCTCAAATTGCCAGAGTTTCTGAACCGCTGGGCTGATTCCCACAGCTCGCGGATCGAGGGTTTTCAGGTTGTAAAGATTTCCAGCAGGATCCTGCAAGATTCCAAGCCGCATGTTGGCCGAGGGAACTTCCTTGTTGATCGTGGTGGAGTTGGGATATCGGAAGCCTTCGTAATTGGCAAAAAAATATGTCTTCCCTCCCAGAATCTCCTTTGGAAGGACCGGACCGCCGATGGCGCCTCCGAAGCGGCTGTAATGAAAGCTGGGCACCGGAACACCATTGAAGTTGTTGTCCCAAGTATTCGCCGAGAAGTTGTTGTCCAAATAGTATTCGTAAGCCGTGCCATGCCACGCATTCGTGCCGCGTTTGGTGACGACCTTCACTTCGGCTCCCGCTGAGCTATTGAAGTCGGCGGTCTGGTTAGCGGTATTAGTCTTGAACTCCTCCACGCTATCTGCCGGGGTTGGCATCACGCCTGTGGCCCCTGCAGCTACGCCAGCACTCTGATTCGCAATTCCTCCCGTCGGATCTCCGGCAAATGAGGTGGTATACACGCTCATGCTGCCGTCCATATCGTTAGTGTTGTTGCCGCCATCCAGCGAGAAATAGCTCTGGTCGACTGCCGCGCCTGCCACACTGCCGTCGGGACTGATACCCGGCTGCAGCGTTAGGAAAGTGCTGACATCGCGTCCAGTCGTCGGCAGGGCGTCCAACGCAATGCCAGTAATCGTATTGCCGACGGTTGCATTCATGGTCTGCAACTCGTTCCCAACTGCGGTGACATCGACGACGACATTACTTCCTCCGACCTGTAACGACATGTTCGCGGTGGTCGCGACTCCGACCGTTACCGTGGTTCGCGTCTTGACGACAGAAAAGCCTGACTTGGTCGCACTGAGATCGTAAACGCCCGGGCTCACGTCAACGAAAATGTAGCGTCCCGCATCGTTGGTGTTGCTGGTGCGCGAAGTATTGGTGGAGGTATCGGTAAGAGTGACGGTGACCCCACTCACGACTGCGCCACTCGGGTCTGTGATGATGCCGGCCACTGTGCCGCTGTTAGCGGACTGTGCGCAGAGCGGCGAAGCGCTGCCCAGATACAGCAGGGCAGCGGCGGAAACAAACAAAGTCACAATACCCCAGAATATCCGGTTGCGAACGCGCATGGCGAAAAGCCTCCTTGTGAATCGTTTGCAAAAGCTTGCTGGCATTTCTGAAGCCCTGGAACACCCCACAACTCGATGTTGGAAAGCTACCTGGCGAGACAGCGCTGAATAACAAAGCGCCTCCCAGTAGGGAACGAAACTAACGTTTGAGTGGGCAAGCAGGCTGCCGAGGAGCAAGCAGAAGAGAGGAATGGTACGGGCTCACACATTTTGAGTACGGGCTCCCACAAAAAACGTATAAGCGGGGCCATCCTGTGACGACCAAAGTAGACAATCGTTAGTATTTTCGGGCAGCCCTACGCGATTCCGTAGGTCGGACCTGGAGCATTATGAAAGTCTGGAGATTTTCAGGGTTTCTTGGAAAACTGGCTTAGGCGGTATTTCTTGAAATTTTCACTGCTGAGATCGCGCGGTTGCTGTCAACGAACTCTAATTCCTTAAATAGCCGAGCGGCAAACGATGCGGTACTCTGACGATCTATTTAAAACCCTTTCGCAATCCTCACATCAAGCGGACACATATTCGCGAGGCACAGCGCGACTGAATCATTGCGCCTCATGCCCTACGGTGCTCTCAAACCCTGCAGGCGATCACATCCAGGCTTCAACCTAAAGCAAGAAAGAGTGCACCTATCCCCAGCGTCTTCCCTTCGCGCTGAAATAAATGGACAATTGTTAGAAGACAGCCGTTGTTACCGAGCGCCTCACACGTTGTTTGACCTTGTTCACTTGCGCCGCGCTCGTTTTCTCAGATCACAGGAGGAAGGAACATGCCAATAACGCAGTCAGTAGAACCGCCCGCCGGAGCCCATGTTAATAAAATCCTCGAGGAGATGTACGGCGAGTTTCAGTCGCTGATGTTGCAGAGATCCGCCATTCTGAGGCGGATTGGCACTATCAGGCAAACAATTATCGGATTAGCCAAAGTTTTTGGTAATGAAGTCGTGGGCGAGAGGCTATTGGATGTGGTGGAGGAGAAGCCAAGTACCCGATCGCGGGGATTTACCAGAACTTGCCGAGTAGTATTGATGGAATCGAAGCGGCCGATGACGTGCCAGGAAGTCTATGAAGACCTCCGGCGTCGGAATCCCAACCTTCTAGCCAATCATAAAGACCCATTGGCTTCCGTAAATACCGTGCTCAATCGATTAGCGACGTACGACGAGGCTCGCATCGTCATAAACGAAAGAGGAAAACGCGCATGGGAGTGGTCGGCAGAAACAGTCGAAGTAGGGTTGGACTCGCCCAAAGGGCAGCGGGACTGGAGCGCACCAACTATTGACCCACAGAAAGGACAAGAACCGATTCTGTGAACGCTTTCCTGGACACTGGACGAGATGTCCATCGTGCCCCGGAACTCAAGAAGGCTTTTTGATCATGCTTTCCAGCGTGGCTCGGAACCCCCTGCTGCATGAAAGCTCCTTACCGTTTTGCAGAACTACAATATATTCACCACTATTCACCGGAATCAGTTCTTTGATTTTCCGGAGGTTGACAATTGTGGAACGGTGAATGCGAACGAAATGGTTCGGATTAAGGCGTTCCGAAATTCGCCCAATGGTCTCTCTGAAAAGATGGGACTCTTTTCCTACGTTCAGGCGCACGTAGTTGGCCGATGCTTCGATCCAATCAATCTCGCTGAGATTTACAAAAACCACTCGCCCTTTGGCTCTGATTACCAAGCGCCCTTCAGCGGAAGGTCCGGACTTGATTTCGGACTTCACTTGGGAGAGTAAGTCCAGAATACGATGACTGATCTCGCGGTCCTGCGACTTGCCCAATTCCCGCCGCGCTCTCTCGATGGCGTGATGCAGTCGTTCCTGGTCGAACGGCTTCAGCAAATAGTCGATAGCGCGAACTTCAAATGCGCGAATGGCGTATTGATCGTACGCAGAGGTGAAGATAACTGCGGGCATCTCTTCCGCCGAAAGCTCGTTCAATACCTCAAATCCGTCCATGTCCGGCATTTGTATATCGAGCAGCAGCAAATCCGCCCTGTGCAATCGGACTGCGGATATGGCTTGTTTGCCGTCGCTGCACTCGGCTACGAGTTTGACATTTGCCTCTGAGGCCAATAAATTGCGGAGCTTTTCGCGAGCAAGACGCTCGTCATCGGCAATGATTGTGCGGATGACTACGCCGGTCGTTTCCAGAGGTGATGCGGCGTGGGCATTCTGGAGCATGGGTAGCCAACAATTCAACAACTCGTTTAACACAGCAGATAGACGGGCGATGTGCAGACTCGTTATCATGCAACATACGTCTGCTGTTAGTGTTTCAACTATACTTTCGAATCCGACATCACCGTTAGGAATTCCGGTTCACCCTCTCTGCGAATATGAAAAACCACGCGCAAGTCCGCCGGCCTTGGGACGAACGGTTAATTTTTAGGGACGGAATCCTCTTCTTGTGTTTAGTCCGCAATTCGAAGCGCCGGGCGGATGATACAAACAAAGTGGTCGACGTGTATCGGCAACTCCGCGGGAAGAAATTGTTGTCATCTACAAACAGACCGCTGACATTATTGTTCCCTCTATTCGAGGCGCAGCAAACATGAAGAGCGAGTGCGAAGGATGCGCGAGGGCCTTACAAGATGACGGGGTAGCATACACATGCTCCTACGATTGCACCTTCTGTGCTGACTGCACGGCCCGTACGCAGAACATTTGTCCGAATTGTGCGGGCGAACTGGTTCGGCGGCCCCGACGGCGAATTTCTTCTGAAAGCCATGACACGGCGACGAATCGAGAGGAAGTCGAAATCAGAAATCGTCCGACCTTGATCTGGAGTCTCAGCTTCGGAATTTGGACGTTTGTGTCTCTAGCTGCCGTTGCCACTATTTACCAACTGTATCGTCGGATCAACGGCGGGATGAGCCTTGCAGTGGTTGCGGGCATGGAATTTAGCCAGATCCTCACTTATGCTCCGCTCACCCCTTTCGTTTTTACGTTTGCCCTTCGATTTCCGCTCCAACGTGGCAATTGGAAAAAGCGGTCGATGCTCCATCTGGCAGCTGGACTCCTCTTTACCCTTGCACATATCTCTTTAAGAGCTGCGACTCCTTACGGGTACTGGGATCCGAAATATCGCGAGTGGAGTTCCGCGATTTGGGATTCCCATCTCCATGCCTTTAGGGCCCCATGGGTCGTTCTCAAAAGCATGTTTCTCGGTAGTGTCGTGGACGACGTCACCGGAGCCTACATTACGATTGTGCTCATCGCGCATGCTCTTTTGTATTACCGCAGGTACAGAGAGAGAGAACTTCGTGCGACAAACCTCGAAGCACAATTGGCGAAAGTCCGCCTGGAAGCGTTGAAGAGTCAGCTGCAGCCCCACTTCCTCTTCAATACGATGCATTCGATTTCCGCCCTTATGTTCACCGATGCGGGCGCTGCCGACCGAATGATGAGCCGTCTCAGCGACCTCCTACGCATTAGTTTGGAGAGTGGGGGCACGCAAATTACTACTCTCAACCGCGAACTCGAGTGCGTTCACTGTTACCTTGAGATCGAGAAAGTCCGATTCGAAGAACGGATGAACACGATTTTCGAAATTGCTCCCGAAGCATTGGATGCGCAGGTCCCTCACTTGCTTTTGCAACCCTTGGTGGACAATGCGGTCAAACATGGGATTTCGAAGTTGTCGGCAGGAGGTGAGATTCGAATAAGTGTGAAGCTGAACGAGAACGAGCTTCAATTGGAGGTGAAAGACAACGGGCCGGGAATGAGACAGACAGAAACTCGCCGAACCAACGGCTTAGGGCTGAGAAATACACGAGAACGGCTGGAATCTCTCTACGGGAAAAATCAGAGTCTGGAACTGGTGTGTCCTCCACAGGGGGGTGTGACCGTGCGTGTCTGCATTCCATTTCGATTGCAGCAGGACGAAAGCCGGATGGGAATTTTGCGGACTGGTGATTGAAGATCGTCTCAAACGCCGGCGTGGTGGGTTTTTCCTGGACACGGTGACTTTCACTTCATCAGCGACCCGCGTTCCGGTCACGCTCACGATTCTCACGACTAGGCCAAGCGCTGGACATGCTTCCAGGTAGCCACGTCTAGCAGGCGCTTTTTGGGCAACCCCCGCGCTCCGGAATTATGAGCAGCGGCACAATCTCGCCTAGCACAAAAACGCTACGATGAAGCGGAAAAACAATTTCGTCGCGTGGTGAAAGATCCACCGCGCAATCACAAGTCGGCCGACACGTGCACCGATCTTCGATTTCGGAACGGTGGTGGCCGTTGCTAACGAGACGCGGCTTCGCATCCTCGAAGCTGCCCGCCAAGTCCTTGCCCAAGAGTCGGAGAGCGAACTCACCATGGACGCGATCGCCCGCCGTGCCGACGTTTCCCGGCTCACGATCTACTATCAGTTCAAGTCGCGTCCGGGATTGCTAGAAGCCCCGTATGACTACCTCGCCGCAAGAAGGGGGATGCAGCGAATGCCTGAGGTGTTCCGCGAACCTGACCCGTCCGCGGCTCTCGACAAACTCGTAAGCGTATTCGTCGGATTCTGGTCGTCGGATCGCGTGGTGATTCGACGGCTACGCGCCATGGCTGCCCTTGATACAGAGATTGCGCAAGGGATCCACTCTCGAGACGCCCGCCGCCGCCACATCGCCCGAGAAATATTGAGACGAATGGCAGCAGCAGGTAAGAAAAAGTACGTCAAGGAGCAACTCAATGCTGCAGCCGATGTAATTACCGTCCTTACGGGTTTCGCAACGTACGATGCCTTGGCCACTGCCGGGCATAGCGAACGACAAATCATCGCGACCATAGCGCGCCTGGTTCAGTTTGCGGCCAGCTAGTCCAGACTCCACTCTCGTCAAGAGTCACAGGGTAGAGAGCGACGGCCGGCTCAACGCTCCACAGTCCGAACGACTGCGAAAATCGACATTCCAGAAACTTACCCAGCTTAGCTGTCGCCATGAATTAGGGAATGGGTTCGATCTTTCCAGGGCTCTTGCGTTTAACTTTGAACAGAGCTTGAATACAGGGGACCAACCGAGAATTGCCGCGTGCGAGGAGATACATTATGCACTGATGCTCCTCTGTTTTGAACGGCTCCCTTTAACTCGGGAATTTGAGCTTCTGCTGCAGCGCCTGGAAGCGGGGATTCGACCTCAGACCATCGAGCACGGGATCCACTTTCAAGAAGACCAGGCCATTCGATCGGTCGGAGTACGCTTGCTCAAGCCAGTCCATGGCTTTGTCATTTTGTCCCAACCCTGCATAGACGACGGCGAAATAAAAGGGCGAAACGTAGTTGTCCCTGGATCGAGAGACAAGACTGCCGAGGAGACGTTCTGCTTCTGCCTCGTTCCCCGATCGAGCATAGACATTCGCCAGCGCAGACACCATGAGAGGAGTGCCGTGCGAGAGCTCGACGGCTTTGCGAAGTTCGTCTATGGCAGAGGCAAAGTTGCCCTTCTGGGCATAGGACAAACCGAGAACCAGGTGCGGCAGTTCGTAGGAGGAATCCATTTCGAGCGTGTTGCGAAGTTGCTCGATCGCGCGATCGTACTGACGCGCCAGGTAGAGGCGCCATCCCAAGCTGAAGTTGATGCTGATCGAGAGAGGATCGAGCTCGCGCGCTTTGTTGATCTGAGCAAAACTGTCTTCAGGCCGTCCGATTGCCATGAAGTAGAGCGAATATCGCTGATAGGCGGTGGCGTAGCTCGGGTTCTGTTGAATCGCGCTGGCGAAGCCTTCGGCGGCGCCGGTCCAGTCCCAATCGTAGTTGAACTTCACGGTGGCCAGAGAGGTTTCCGCTTCGGCCAAAGTGGGATCGATGTCGAGCGCGTGCAGCGCCGCAGCTTTGGCCTTCGGTGCTGCCTGCTGGGGAGACATCGTTCCAAAGATCTCGGCGCTGATGATGGCATAGCAATCGGCCAGACCGGCGTAAGCCAGGGAATACTGCGGCGCCTCGTGAGTGGCCTGTTCGAAATAACCGATGGCGCGAGTGAGGTTCTCGTCGGATCTCTTATTCCAGTAGTAACGCCCCTTCAGATAATTTTCGTACGCTTCCGGAACGACCGCCTGAGTTTTGGCCAGCCTCTGCTGATCCTCGGGGGTGAGGTTAATCCGAATCTCGTTGACAATGGCGGAGGAGACACGGTTCTGTAGAGCGAGAATGTCACCCATCTGGCTCTCGTAGGTATCGGCCCAAAGGTGGCGATCGGTCGAGACCTGAACCAACTCGGCGGTGATGCGTACGCGGTCACCGACGCGAAGAACCGTACCTTCAACCACGGCGTCCACATTGAGCTCCCTGGCAATCTGGGATAAGGGTTTGTGAGTGTCCTTATAGGTCATCGCCGTCGATCGCGAAATCACCCGCAAGGAGCGGATCTTGGCGAGATTGGCGATCAAATCGTCGGTCATTCCGTCGGCAAAGTAATCCTGGTCTTTGTCTCCTGACAGATTCTCCAGAGGGAGCACCACCAGGGACTTGCTTTGATGGGAGATCCCGCCGTCGGGACTGATGCGGCGGTACCAAAAAAATGCACTCAGCGCACAGAACAAAACTGCGGCGACACCGACAATAATGAAGCCGGCAGAGCGCCAATGCCAGACTGCCGGCTTGGGCGAAATTGTGTGGATGTCCGACTCTGCCGACTTCGCCCCTTCGTTGCTAGTATTGTCGTGCTCGACATCCGGCGCGATAGCGGCTGTCGGAACAAGCCTGGAAACGGGGGCAATGAAGCGGTATCCGCGGCGGGGGATCGTCTCTATGAAGCGAGGGTTTTCTGAAGCATCGCCCAGTGCTTCCCGCAGCCGCATCACGGCATTGTTCAGCCCGTGGTCGAAATCAACGAAGGTATCGCTAGGCCAGAGGCGATTGCGCAACTCCTCGCGCGTGACAATCTCGCCCGGCTTCTCGAGAAGAACTGCCAGGACTTGAAAAGGCTGCTCTGAAAGCTTTAGGCGGAGCCCGTGCTTGCGAAGAATGCCAGCCTTCAGATCCAGCTCGAAAACCCCGAAATGAATAATTCTTGTAACCGGTACGGAAGTAGCCATCGAGTTCTACAGGGTGCGGAAGTGAGTATAGACCGCTCAAATTCGAATATCAAAACCGGAGAGATGGTGCAGTATCTATCCTGTTTTCAGAAGGAAGCCCGGGGATGTGGAAATGTGTTGCATCAGATTGATCGTGGATTGCACTGCAATGCCGACCCGTGCAGAGTAGGCGGGTCCGCACCGGCCTGGTGGCGGACACTCGGAGCCGTGGGGGTTCTGAGCCGTGAATTCCACAACTTCAACTAGAGCCGCTGCGGATGTACGGCGCCAATATTTTCCTGGCCACGAAGCGAGGACACAATGATGATCCACGAGAGATTGAAGTCGGCAGTCGGTTTCCAGACCTGTTTCCTGCTTACCATCCTGTTGGGTATGCTCCTTACGGTGCGAGCTGGGGCCCAAGTATCCGGTGCCACCCTGTCGGGGTTGGTGACGGATGCCTCGGGAGCGGCGATCGCCAATGCTAAGGTATCGATCGAGAACATCGCCACAGGAGAAGTTCGCGAGGCCTCCACCAACGGCGAGGGGTTTTATTCCGCGCCCAATTTACTCCCCGGTTCCTATCAGGTGTCCGCCTCTGGCCAGGGATTCGCCACCGTAGTGCACAAGGGGATCACGCTTACTGTCGGTGCGCAACAATCCCTCAATCTCAGCCTGAATCCGGGACAAGTCACGCAAACCGTCGAAGTGATGAGCACTCAGCCCGACGTGCAAACCTCGTCTTCGGCTGTCAGTTCAACGGTAGATTCCAAGACCGTCCGCGAGTTGCCGTTGAATGGGCGGGATTGGACCAGTCTGGCGACCCTGGAGCCCGGCGTGATCAACATCCCCAACCAGGCGACCACCTCTTTCAATGCGAACAAAGGAAACCGCGGCTTCGGAAACCAGTTGAGCGACTCCGGTCACCGCCCCAACGAGAACAACTATCGGCTCAACGGAGTCTCCATTAACGACTACACTAATGCGGCTCCTGGCGGTGCGACCGGCTTGAATCTCGGCGTTGATGCTGTGCAGGAATTTTCCGTGATCACCACTGGTTACACGGCAGAATACGGGAGAACATCCGGGGCCATCGTGAATGCCATTACGAAATCCGGAACCAACCAGGTGCACGGAACCGCCTTCTTCTTCGATCGCGATAGCATTTTCGATGCGAGAAACTACTTCGACGGGCCGACTATCGCTCCCTTTCACCGCACCCAGTTCGGAGGCTCCGCCGGCGCGCCCATCGTGAAGGACCGCACGTTCATCTTCGCTTCCTATGAAGGATTTCGGCAGAGCCTGGAAGCCTCTGGGCCGGTTCATGTGCCGGATGCCGCATCGCGCGCATCAGCCGTTGCCGCCATTCAACCCTATCTCGCTTTGTGGCCGGTTGCGCCTGCAGGAGCGCCAGACGTGGGCGGAATTCAGACCTTCAACGTGAATGTGGCCACGATTGCGAACGAGAACAATTTCATAGCCCGGTTCGATCATCGGATTTCTGATGCCGACAGTCTTGCCGGCACCTATTTATTTGACTCCGGGCCGCAATCCCAAGCCGATCCTCTAGGCAACACGGTACATCAGGTTTTCTCGCGGCGGCAGATGGGCAGCTTTGAAGAAACGCACATATTCAGCCCGCAGCTGGTGAACACTCTTCGCATTGGACTGAACCGGGCACTGGGCAGGATCAACAGTCCGGTGTCGGGCGATGCTGTGGCAAAGGATGCGGCGCTCGCGATTGCGCCTGGCGCCGGCGCCCCTCCTCAGATTCCCGTGCCGGGTTTGACACCCGCTTTCGGATTGGGCGGATTCAACCGCTTCAATCACGCATGGAACTCCTTCCAGGCGGCAGACGATGCCTTCCTGACGAAAGGAACCCACTCCATCAAGTTCGGTTTTGCTTTTGAAAATATGCAATACAACGTGCTGGAGCAGTTGAGCCCGAATGGTCGAATGAATACCTACGGCAGCCTCGCTGATTTTCTTAGCAATGCTCCCGATCAGCTCAATGCTTTGGCTCCTGGGGGCTCCCACGAAGTGGGACTGAGAGAGAAACTATTCGCCGGATATATCCAGGACGATTGGCACGTAAAACCGAACCTTACGTTCAACATAGGCCTGCGCTATGAAGCCACGACGAGACCGACCGACGCCAATAGAGTGCCGGGATATACGGTCAACGGCTACACGGTTGCGGCGGCGGGTTTCCAGGAGATCACCAGCCTCTCAAACTGTCTCTCCGGTCCAACGGCTTGCGGACCGGTGGGCGTAAGCAGTCCACTTCTGCAGAATCCCACAACCAAAGATTTCGAACCTCGGATTGGATTGGAGTGGGATCCCTTCAAGAGCGGAAAAACCGTGCTGCGCGCGGGCTTCGGAATGTTCGACGTGCTGCCGCTGCCATACCAATTCGGCCTCAACACCGCGGCCACTGCTCCTTTCCAGATCATCGGAGCGGCTCCCGGTGCAACCCTTGGAAGTGGGATTAACAACAGTGTCAATTTCAATGAACAAAAGATTCGGAACCGATTCATTGACGCTTATCCCAAGCGTCCCTATGTGATGAACTGGAATGCCAACGTTCAGCGCGAGCTCGCGCCGGGTTATACCTTCTTGTTAGGTTACGTGGGTTCCAGGTCACTGCATACGTCCGCGGCCGCTGACGACATTAACCTGGTTCAACCGTTGTTTGTCAGCGGCGTAGGGTACGTATTTCCCGTCAACGGCACTCGCATTGACCCAAACTGGGGCGGCGGTGCCGGCATTCGGCCTGTCTTGTACGACGGCGCCGCTTCGTATAACTCCTTGCAAACCCAATTCAAAAAGAAGTTTGAGAAAGGGCTGCAAGGCCAAATTTCCTACACTTTCGGCAAGTGCAACGACCTCAGCTCCGCTCCGGTGACAGGTGATACCTTCCTGAACTCGATCGCGGTGCCCCTAATGCTGATCAAGGCCGCCAGATTAGGAGCCTGCGATTTTGATATTCGGCACGTATTGGCTGGCACTTTCTTGTGGGATCTTCCTTCCATAAAGGGAGGGTCGGGGTTGATCTCCGCAGTGACTGGCGGATGGGAACTGGGCACCATCGTGTCCGCCGACAGCGGAGCGCCCTTCACTGCCACTGTGGGAGATGGCAACGATCCACTGAACACCGGCTTCAACGGCGACTTCTCCATGGATTTTGCCAGCCTGATTCCCGGCTGTAACCCGGTTCACGGCGGGTTGAACTACCTGAATACGAACTGTTTCACGCCCCCGACTGCGCCTGCCTCATTGCCCCTCGCGACCTCGGTCAACCCTTATGGTTGTGCCCCAGGTTCCTTTCCAGCATCGCCGGTAAGCCCCCCGAGCGGCCAGCAATTCTGCTCCAACGTGCTCGGCAACACGCATCGCAATCAGTTCTATGGGCCCAGACTCACCACCGTAGACTTTTCCATCTTCAAGAACACGAGGATCCCGGCCATCTCCGAGGTATTCAACATTCAGTTCCGAGCGGAGTTCTTCAACATTCTCAACCACACGAATTTCCTCTCGCCTGGTTTTCTGAACACGTTTGGCCAGAACAATTCCATCTATGACTCCGACGGCAGTTCATTGCCGACAGCGCTCAATCAAACGTCCACCACGTCACGACAGATTCAACTCGGACTGAAACTGATCTTTTGAGAACCGGAGAGGAGGGACGGTGCAGACAGCCGTTCCTCCCGGATTGTCATGGCATGAAACGTCCAGGCGCGAGCATCTTCCTTTGCTCGTAACATCGGTCTTTGCCCGCGCGATCGCCCATCAAAGCTAAAAGAAGCTGTCGGACTATGAAAAATAAGCTGCAGGAAAAACCGAGGCAAGCCGACGACACACCGGCGACAAGCGGGGCCACCCATGTCCGCTGGCTGGTCATGCTGATCGTCATGGTGATCATGGCGGTGACGGCGCTCAATCGTCTGAATCTCAGTATCGCGGGTAAGTACATCGAGGAGGAATTTTCGTTCAATACCATCTCGATGGGAATGATCTTCGGGGCGTTTCTCTGGGGATATGGATTGTTTCAGATTCCCTGGGGATACGTTTGCGATCGCATTGGCCCGCGCCGAACGCTTACGACATCGATTCTATGTTTCGCTGTTGGATCAGCAGCGATGGTCCTGGTTCCAAAGTTTGCTGCTCTGACCGGGATTACCACGCTGGCGGCTTTTCGCCTCGTTCGCTTTCTTACCGGAATCGGCGAAGCCGCAGTCTCTTCCAACGTGACCCGCGTGATCGCATCCTGGACCGCACTGCGGGAACGCGGGTTCGCCAGTGGCTTGCAAGTCTGTGGTCTCGGTCTGGGGGGAACTCTGACCCCTGTCGCCATAGCGTGGACGATGATTCACTGGGGCTGGCGCGCATCATTCGGTATTTCTGCCGCTCTCGCCTTCGCCGTAGTCGCGCTCTGGCACTGGTACGTCACCGATTGGCCGGAAGAGCATCCCGGTGTGAACAAACTGGAGATCGAGGCCATCCATCCCGATGCTTCAGCTGCAGCAATGCCTCACTGGCGCCAGACTGCCGCGAATGTGCCTTGGATGAAGATGCTCAGCAGCCTCTCAGTTTGGGGATTGATCCTCGGCTATGGCCTGCAGGGATACGCCTTCTACGTGTATTACAACTGGTTCTATTTTTATGCCGTGAAACAGCGCGGCCTCGACGTGATGCATGCGGCTGCCTGGACCTCGGCCCCATTTTTTGCGATGGCTCTACTGTCGCCCGTGGGAGGCTGGTTTTCTGATCGCGTGGCGAGAGTCTCCGATCGGCGGACTGGACGGAGAGTGGCTGTCTGGGTAGGCATGGGAATCGCGGCATTGCTTTTATATGTCGGAAATCATTTGAGCGTGACTGTTTTGGCACTTCCCATGATCGCTTTGGCCGCGGGTTTCACGATGTTTGCCGCCGCCAACTTCTGGGCCGCCTGCATCGATCTGGCACCCGACTCGTCCGCTTCCCTCTCGGCTTTAATGAATACTGTGGGCAGCATCGGAGGCGTGGCGTCCTCCGCGGTGACTGCTTCCGTCGCCGTTCACGAGGGTTGGAGTCGTGCACTGGATTTGGCCGTGTTAGTTACGATCGGCTCCGGGATCCTTTTCACGCTCGTGGATGCCAACCATCGTCTGGAAGAAACACTCTCGAAGGATCGGTTGGAGCGGCAAACTGTTTAGTTGAAAACATCGAAGATGGGTGGCCTCGGACTTGAGGTCTTCTGGACGTTCTTGCCAAAATCGCGATCCTTCTACTGATTGTTCAGATGTTGAGCCTTGGTCTTGCGGCACAATCTGGTGATGCAGCGGTTAGCGGCCTAGTTGTTTTCCACCGAAGCTAAAGCCGACCGCTGGGGTACAAGTCTCCGACTTCGACCTCGGGAAATATAACTAACTGCCGACGCAATCTTATCCCACCAAGGCTTTCGCCATTGCTGGCGAATCGCCGCGAACATTCCATCGCTATCCGAAAGCTGAAAGGAGGGGTCGGACTGCAGGCGGCATACGTGGGCTCGCGGGGAATTCACCAGCCGTTCCGTGTGGAGGATGCCGATATCGTGATGCCGCTCGCGACCGCACAAAGCTATTTTATGGCCAGCTCCCATCGGGAGTCGACAGCGGCTCAATCTGAATGCGGGACGAGTTACCGCGGGTTTCGGGACGGGCTCTAGCGTCGCACCGGGGATCGGGCTTAACAGGTAGACAGGGCAGGTTCGTGCGAGACCTTGTACCGGAACAGTGATAGTCAAACGCCGGGCGTAGCTCGCCTGGGTTCATTGAGCGCGCCCACGGCTTTTGAACGAGGTGATCTGGTGCATACCTCAGGCTACCCGACGCAGTCACCGCCGCGAATGGTTTGAAAACGCGCCGCCAGCGCGGGCTTCATCACCTTTCCTGTCGAGTTGCGAGGAAGCGCATCCATTAGGAGAAGGCGCGAAGGCAGTTTGTAGTTGGCTAGCAACTGCTTGGCCCAGTTGCGCAAGGACGGCAAATCGAGGGCAGCACCGTCATTCAGCACTACCGCGGCCGCGACCCGCTGACCCCATTCTGGATCGGACACGCCGATAACCGCGCAGTCGGCAACGGCGGGATGTTGTCGCAACGCATCCTCAATCTCCAGCGCCGATATCTTGTGCGCGCCCGTCTTAAGGATGTCAATGTTGGTTCGGCCAAGAATGCGATAGACCCCGTTCTCGACGACCGCAGTATCGCCCGTGCGAAACCAGCCATCGCGGAAGGCATCGCGGGTTGCATCGGGATCGCGCCAGTATTCCGCAAATATGCTTGGACCACGGACTTCGATCTGCCCCGATGTTCCCGGTACTACCGCGTTGCCGTCCTCACCGACAAGCCGAACCTCGACGCCCGGCAGTGGTTTCCCGACGGTGCCCGGCATCCGCTCGCCCCGCAATGGGTTCGAAAGCGCCATACCAATCTCCGTCATACCGTAACGTTCGAGCAGTGGATGACCGCTGATTTCCTTCCAGCGGTTGAAGGTGCGCACGGGCAGCGGTGCCGAACCCGAGACCATCAATCGCAACGTGGCACATCCCTGACTCAGAAATGCTCGACGCTCCGCGGTAGCCGTGTCCCAGGCCTGGATGAGCTTGGTGTAAACGGTCGGGACCGCCATGAAGAGAGTCACGCTGCCTCCGGCGATTCGGTCCCACACGGCATTGGCGTCGAAGCGTGGCAGAATCTGGCAGGTTGCCCCCGACCACAACGCGCAGGAAACCACGTTGATGATTCCGTGCACATGGTGCAGAGGCAAGCACAGCACAATGCAATCATCCGCCGACCACTCCCAAGCTTCCACCAGGGTCGCGATTTGCGCTGCAATGTTGGCGTGGGTGGTGACTACCCCCTTGGGCCGGCTCGTCGTGCCACTGGTGTAGAGAATCATGGCGCGCCGTTTGATGGGAATGTCCGGCAATTGGGCGGGCTGAAGAGCGGGGAGTTGATCATAGGACACCACACGCAGGCCGCGGGCTCCGGCAACTGGCGCCAGCAAAGGGGCCGCGATAGCATCGAATGCCAATGTAGACGCTTCGGCATTATCGATGAAGTACTCCATCTCCGGTCTTGTGAAGTTTAGCGGCAATGGGACAGCAACGCCCCCCGCCCGCCAGATGCCCCATTGCGTCGCCACCCACGGAAATCCCGGCGTCATCAGAAACGCCACGCGCTCTTCTTGAAGATCCTTGCGGCCAGCGAGCAGTGCGGTCGCCACGCGCGACGACGCATCGAGCAAATCGTTGTAAGTGAAGGATCCCTGGGAATCGACGACGGCTATGCGTCGGTCATGCTGTTGAGCTTGAGCAATGAATGGAAGAGAGCTGATCACACGCAGACTCTACGTCACCTCCTCTACATTGTCCATTTGTCAGGAGAGGCGACCTCTAGCGAATATCATCGCAAAGCGCAGGCGAGCATGAGCTGGCTAGAGCTTTAGTATCCGTTCGGCATTTCCCCCGAGAATCATCTGCCGTTGTGTCGCAGTGAGGTCAACTTGATCGAGAAACTGGACGGGGCGGTCTTCGCCCATGGTGAAGCAGTAATCGCTGCCCACCATTACCCGCTCCGCTCCCACTTGCTTAATCACAAATTCCATAACTGGTTTGGAATGGGTGATCGTGTCATAGGTAAAGCGTTGGAGATATGTACTCGGCGCCTGCGGCAAGTGTTTTAACTCATTCCTCACCTTCCACCCCTGATCAATCCTGCCTACCAGTATGGGAAGCACGCCGCCGCCGTGTGGCAGGCAGATCTGCAGCTTGGGATGGCGGTCGAGCACGCCACCAAACATCAGGTGACAGGCCGCTATCGCGGTCTCAACGGGATTGCCGATCAAGTTAGACAGAAAGAAGGGTTGTAGCCGATCCCCACCGAGTGGTTCCACAGGGTGCAGGAAGACCGGGAGATCAAGCGCCTCAATGCGAGCCAGGATGGGTTCGAATAGCGGATCGTCGAGATCGCGACCGGCGATGTTGGTTCCTAGATAAACGCCGCGCATTCCAGGCAACTTGCGGGCCCGCTCAAGCTCGGGAAGGGCAGTATCGGGATAAAGCATGGGAAGAGTCAAAAAAGCAAAGAGACGGGTAGGATAGGCTTGATGTGCTGCGGTCGCCGCGTCATTCCATGCTCGGGCCAGCTTGGTGGAAAGCTCCGCGTCGCACCAATACAGCATTGGAGCGGTGAGCGAAATAACCTGTATTGCTACGCCCTGTTGGTTCATGTCGACAATGCGCGCTTTCAAGTCGATGAACTTCGGGGCCAGAGGACCGTTGTTTCCCGCTGGCGTCTTGATGAACCACCCTTTGTCCGTCATGTGGTACTCGGCATGGTATCGCTTGCCCTCGGTGGCGACGAGATCAAGGTAGGCCTCGGGAAAATAATGGGCGTGAATATCAATCACGCGGGCATCTGAGCCATGCGCGGCTTGATCTTTAGCGGATACGTCGCTCGGACTGCCCATTGCCGCTGCCGCCGCTGTTGCCAGTCCCGCCCGCAGCAATTGCCTTCTCGACATGCCCTGTTGACCGCGCGATTTGATCTTCATCCTGAGCTTTTTCCCTTTTTGAATCCACAATCGCCAGGGGCTGAACCCCGGCGTGGGCTCCACTATTTGTGTGATGCGACGCTTTGAACTGTGGATGTTGAGCTATGGATTGTGAGAAAGGTCGAAAACGTCGTGCTCGCCACTGGACACCTCCACTCCGGTGCCGGCCGACTGAACGTCGCCGCCGATCACGTGCAGGCGATCGCCGACGACGCCTACCGCCAATCCGTGGCGAGACACTGGCAAGGGCGGCATCTCCGTCCACGTATTGCTCGCCGGATCATAGGCCTCGACCGCACGGAAAGTAGCCATCATGTGAGGATCCTGATATTCGCCTCCTGCGACATAAATCTTTCCGCCATAGACCGCCGCTCCGATTGCGCTACGCGCGATCGGCATACGCGCCCGCGGACCGCTCCATTGATCGCTGGCGGGATCATAGGCCTCAACCACAGAGACGTCGGAGGCCAGGCCGATAAACGCCGCGCCAACGCGCCCGCCAATCACATAGATCTTCCCGGCGACAACGCCGATTGCGGCATGGTTGCGTGGAGTCGGCATCGCACTGCGTTCGCGCCATGTGTTAGCGGCGGGATCGTATTCCTCGACCGTGCCTACCGACATGTGCGGGTGCGTCGGGAAGATCGCCGTTTCCTTCGATCCCAGTATGAGTGCAGCTCCGCCAATGACGTATATCTTATCGCCTACGACTGCAGCCAAGGCTGAGCCTCGTTTGCTTGGCATTGGCGCGAGAGCTTTCCAGGTATCGGCGGCCGGATCGTATTCCCATGCGTTGTTGATTGGAACCCATGCCGGCGGGCCAGATTCCGGCAGAACGAAGCCTCCAAAAGCGTAAATCTTATCGCGATACGTGGTGAAGGCAACGTGATGGGAAGGAAGCGCCATCGATTTCTTTTTGTTCCAGTGATCGGTCGCAAGATCATATTCGTAAACCATCCCCATCGGTCTCCACTTTGGCGCGAGGCCCGCGAACACGAAGATTTTGCCGCCCGCCACCGCGCCGGAAATTTCCTCTGCTGGTTCGGGGAATGGAGCCAGTTTTTCCCACTTTCCCTGACCCAACATGAGGCACGGGGGACCAAGCATTACCACGATCACAATGAGGTACCGCCAGGAAGGGCGAATCATTAATCGAGACATTCCGCTCCGTCCCGCGAACCATCGCGTCCGAGGCGAATCGAGAGACTTCGATTTGCGCGGTGGAACGACTAGAAGTTGGACCCGACGACTAACCGATACCATTCTGCTCCTACCAGATCACCTTCATCGCAAATTGAACCTGTCTGGAAGTGGTCGCTGTCGAATCTAGCAGGCCCGGGGTCAGTCCTCCGGTGCTCCCGTCGCCGTTAAACACTTGGCTGTTGGATGTCGGCGGATTGAAGTTCGTGTGATTGAGAATGTTGAAAATTTCCATGCGGAATTGAATATTGAATTGCTCCGAGATTCGTTTCACATAGTTGTTCTTAAACAGCGACATATCCAGGTTGACGAGACTCGGACCTACAACGCTATTTCGCCGACCCGTACCCAGGAGATTGGCACACGTGCCAGGGACTGACGCCCCGCTGAAAGGGACACACAGGGCCGCAATATCTGGAGTGGCTTGGGGAAGCGTGAAGCAATTCAAGTTAAGATAATTAAGGCCGCCATGGACCGGATTGCACCCGGGCACAATGTCAGGATAGCTATACGCGTCGGTGCTATTCATTCCGAGCGGATCAGGAGCGATCGTCATTGTAAATGGCACGCCAGTGCTGGCCGAGAAGATACCGCCGTATTCCCAACCATCCGCGGCCCAGCCCAAAAATCGAGGCAGGTCCTTGGGACTCGGAATCTCCCAACTGTAGCTGAACTCCACAACGTGCGTCTGATTGAAGTCCGAAGGTCCACGTCGTAACCGGGGATCGAAGAAAAACATACTGGAGAGACCGTTGCGAAATTGATCGCCATCGGTCGAGCCCGAAGCCGTGTCGATGGTTCTGCCCCAAGTGTAGGAGGCTTGTCCGGAGATGCCGTGACTGAGTCTCCTTTGCACCTGAAGTTCCATGGCGTGGTAGATACCGTCGGAATTCCAGAAGGTTCCCGGGACGCGGCCATAGTTGGGGTTGAGCGTAGATTGCAAGGTAGTGGGCCAGAGGTACCCCTCTGCGGTCTTGCTCACCGGCAGCACGATCGAGGAATCGTCTGTCTGCATGAGGTTATGCACCGCTCGGGAGCCGACATAAGCGATCATCGCGGTCGTGTCGGAAGCAATCGCGTGCTGGATATTCAAGTTCCACTGCATGACGTAATTGCGCTTGGGATTAGGGTCGATGTAGGCCGCGCGTTGCGCCGTGCCACTGGCCGAGAGGGTTGTGTACGCGGGCTGCGCGGTCGTAGCAAAGGCCCCGAACGATCCGACTGGGACCGGGCCATTGACCGACTGGTAAAAAGGCACCGTTCCATCGACCGTGTGGCGCAGGTTTGCGGGAAGAATCTGGACGTCGAACATGCCAAAGCCGCCGCGGACGGCGCTCTTGCCATCACCGAAGGGATCCCAGGCAAAGCCGATGCGGGGCTCAAAATTTTTCAGCGTGGGATTGTGGAACAGCGAGGAGACGCCGGCACAACCCGCCGTAGACACGCCGCAATAGGGCAGTGGGGCATTGAGGCTGCGCAGGCCCGCGAGCTTACCGGATGTCTCCGTAGGCACGGTGGCCATTTCATAGCGCAGCCCCAGGTTTAGCGTCAGATTGGAGCGCATGTGCCAGTCGTCCTGGAGATAGAGGCCGAAGATCGTCTCTCGTATCCTTCGCCGTGACACGATGCCGGGCGCGTCCGCAATGAGAGTCAAGGAATCGGGGGGGCTACTGAATCCGTTGTTGGTGAGAAAGTCCGCAAGAGAACTGAATTCGAAGTCTCCGCCCGGTTGGGAAGGCGTGGATTGGTTATCGATGATCCGTTCCACATTCCCGCCGAATTTCAGGCTGTGAGTGCTCTTGGTCAAAAACATGTTGTCGTAGCCTTGCCATGAATTCCAGTTATATTCCGCAGGTGCTTGAGTACTCAGTCCTCCACTAAAGAATGTCAGTCCCGGTACGCCGATGAATCCTACCGTGTCCCCCGGAACGTATCCCAGGCTCGTGTCCGCTGCCAGCGGATTGATGGCCTTGCTGCCGGACGGGGCGGCAGCATATTCGCGGTGATAACCCAAGCGGAGGGAATTCATCAAATCGGATCGGAAGACGTGGTTCTCTTCGATGCTGACGAGCTGCCGCCTGGTCTTAGTGAAGATCAGTTTGTTGTTAAACTCGTCATTCTGCGAAGACGGCGAACTGTCGTACATGTAGCTGCCAGCCAGGTTATCTTTGGTCGAGAACCTCTGGTCAACCCGGGTTGTAAAGTAGTTTTCGGTGGTGATCGCGGATCCTGAAAACGCGTAGATCCCCGTGTCACCATTCGTTCCTTGGTTCGGCAGCGGATAGAACGCGAGATAGGGCAGGACTGCCGTGTCGATATGCGTGACCGGGTCCGGATTCGGGGCAGCACCTGGCTGACCTTTGGCCGGAAGTGGCGCTCCATTCACAATCGCAACCGCCGGTTGGCCGGTGGCGGGGTTGATCCCGCGGGCCGCGAGAGAAGGGACGTTGTCGACCATGCTCAAACCCAGCGACTGGCGCAGGCCTTCGTAGTCGGCGAAAATAAAAGTTTTATCTTTTCGGATGGGGCCTCCGGCCGATGCTCCAAATTGGTTTCGCCGGAAGGGCGCGATGGTGGCCGGATCAAAGTAGTTGCGGGCATCCAGCGCGCTGTTGCGCAAGAACTCGTAGGCGCTGCCATGAAAGCTATTCGTGCCGGAGCGGGTGATGGCGCTGATGACGCCGCCCGACGTCCGCCCGTATTCAGCGCCTTGATTCGAGGTCAAAACCGAGAACTCGGAGACCGCGTCCACACCCAAGTTGCCGCCAAGAATGCTGCCTGGAGCTTGGTTCGTGTAGTCGTTGATGCTGATCCCGTCCAGGAGATAATTGTTCTGTTGGGGGCGCCCCCCGCTGACCGACAACTCGACCCCATATCCACGGCCCAGACGGTCCGTGCTCGACACCGGGGCCATAGCCCGGATGGTGGAGACTCCAGGCTGAAGTGTCGCCAAGTCGGTCCACGATCGGGCGTTCAGTGGGAGCTCGACGATAGTTCGAGAATTCGTGGACGAACTGATACTCGACGACTCCAGTTGTAAGTCGGCGGGCTGATCCATGACTTCCACAGTTTCGTTGATGGCGCCCACCTTCATCGCAATATTGGAAACCATCTGAGCGCCCACGGTGAGCACGATTCCGTTTCTGATGGCGGTTTGGAAGCCCGATGCCGATATTGTCTGCTGATAGTTTCCGGGAAGCAGGTTCGGCAGGCTGTACAGACCCTGAGGGTTGGTTTTGACCGAGGTGACCACGCCGGTCGCCAAATTTTTCATATACACGGTTGCGTTGGCCACGACCGCTCCGGAGGTGTCGGTGATGGTCCCGGAAATCGTTCCACCCACGACTTGACCATGCACGCGGCTGGGGCAAAGCACGCACAGCAGGAGCGGAACCGCTGCTGCTGCACAGCCAAGAATCGTCCGCATACGGGGCGGAAAAGCCATCATTGCCTCCTCGTAGACTCAACAATGGCAACCAAGCGATACCGGCATGAACTGAAATAAATTAGCGCCGAGAAAAACGTCATTCACATTCACCCACGTGGAGGTGAATTCGCAGGGATCCAAGCCACATTCTTTGCGCTATCCGCCGTCTCCTGTGTGGTATCGTTCAGCCGTCTCCGTGAGAAAAAGCAGCCACTCCGAGTTTTCGGTCTTCTCACAGGCGAAAGCCGACTGCGGGTGCATGTTCCATCACTCCATTCATAGTGTCAAATAATAATGCGATATGGTAGCGATCATCCCTGCCTATAGCTGTCTTGAGGATCGCAAATCATGGGGCGCTCTTCCAGACAAATCGAAGCTTCTCTTTTCGGCTGCCGACGGCGCGGCCCGATGCGATGTCAGCGATAATCCTGAGCGCGCGAAGCGTGTAGAAAGGAGCGAGATTTCTAATCACACTAACCTGAACCTAAGTTCACCCAGCTTTTCAATACTGCATGCAATCTTGTCGCCCGGCCTGAGCCAGACCTGTTTGTCTTTCGGATAGCCTAAAATCACTCCTTCCGGAGTGCCGGTGAAGATGATGTCCCCTGCTCGCAGGGTGATCAGACGGGAGATGTAACTGACCATCTGCGCCGTATTGAAAATGAAGTCGTCGGTGTTGGAGCATTGGCGCAACTGACCATTAACCCGGCATTCGATGGCCAGTTTGTCGGGATTGACTTGGTCCGCGGTAATTAGATAAGGGCCCAGCGGGGCAAACCGGTCCAGGGTCTTGCCCGCCAGCCATTGCCCGCCAGTATCGAACTGTAGATCCCGAGCACTCAGATCGTTGCCTATGCAATAGCCCGCCACATGGGGAATCGCGTCTCCCTCGCTGATGTTTTTGGTTTCTTTGCCAATCACGATTACCAGTTCGGTCTCATAATCAAACTTGTGCGCCACCACCGGCAGCGTGATGTCGTGGTCATGACCACTGAGAGCATTGTTGAACTTGCTGAAAAGCACTGGCTGCGGCGGGATCGGCAAATTGACTTCCTTCGCATGCCGCTTGTAGTTGAGGCCCACGCACAAGATTTTTTCCGGATGGGTCACGACCGGCCCATACTCAATGCTTTGATCCTCCAAGAACGCTGCCTTGGCGGAGTCGGATTGAAGAGCAGCCTCAACCAGTGCATTCAGGCTCGGGCCGTCCTCATTCTGCAGCAGCGCATCCATCGTGAGGGGAGCGTGCATATGCAGCATCCGGGCTGCCACGCTGACATCCAAAATTCCTTTCGCGGTCTTGACGCCAAGCCGGAATTCAGCATTGCGTCGCATAGTCAACAGTGTGAGCCCACGCGCCATACCACGCGCGCGTCTGGCCTCGGGATGGTGTTCAACCTGCTTCGAAGTTCGATGGTTCTGGTCCATGCGCGGTATCCCTGGCTGCAAAATTTTCGCGTGAGGCAGCAGCATTGTACTCGAAGCGCAAGTTGAGCCTGCTCGGTCCCGCTGCGAGACGCGGGTCGCGGTGCTGCTCGCGCCCTTAGGTCACGCCGGCAAAGACTTGCCTTTGGTCTCTTCGCCAAACGGCAAAAGCAACAATCCCACAACAAATGCCAGAGCCGTGAGAGCGATGGGAGTGCCCATGGTTTGAAAATGACGAATGCCGGCGCCGACCAGAAAAGTCAAGCCGGCTGCCGCGAAGCGTCCGACGTTGGTGACAAAGGCAAACGCACTGGCGCGACATTCCGTCTCGTATTGTTCGGGCAGCCAGAATGAGTAGACGACAAAATTGGCGCCACCCACGCCTAGCAGGACGGCGCAAAACAGGAACCAGCCAACCGCCCCTTTCTCCATGTAAAACACATGCCCAAACGCCGTCCAGATGGAGACAAGCATGATGCCGTAGAAAATAGCGAGCGTCGCCCGACGGCCCAACCATTCGGCGATGATCGGCACGACAAGAGCGGTCAGCACCGTAGCCACTCCCAGCAGCGCTGATGAGTAAGAGGCGAGTCGCGCTGCTCCCATCGCAGTCTGACCGGTTCTCGTCGCAATGTAAGTCATCGCCGCCGGCACATAAACCGAACCCGCCCACAGACCAGCAAGGGACACGATTAGATAAATTGAATTCAGCAGCGTGCGGCGGCGATAGCGAAGAGAAAAAAGCTTCAAGAACGCGTGGTGCATTTTCCATTGCTCTCCGAGAACTTGGATCTTAGTCGCCCACCGTGCCGGTTCCTGGACGTTGTTACGAATAAAACCCACCAGGAGCGCCGGCAGTCCGCCCACGACAAACATGTATCTCCACCCGTAGCGGCTGCCGACGAAATAGTTCGCGGCCGCCGCCAGAAAGAACCCGAAGTAATAGCCGGTGTGCATCCAGGCTGCGCCCTTGGCTCGTCGCTCCTCGGGCCATTCTTCAGAAACGAGAGAGGCCCCGACCGACCATTCCCCGCCAATGCCCACCCCAGCGAGGAAACGCAAAATGGCCAGGCTCCAAACGCCGGTGGCAAACGCCGACAGCAGCGTGAACACGGAAAAGCATGTAATGCTGAACATCATGGTTCGCACCCGCCCGAAGCGGTCAGCGATTGGACCCCAGATGAGCGCGGTTCCCCAGCCGATCATAAACAGAGCGAAGAGAAGCGCTCCGTAATATCCAACATTGGCTGTGGTCGCCGCGATTCCGGATTTCGGCAGCAGATCGCGCAAAGCCGGAACCAGGACCAGGGAGTAGATGAACGAGTCCATCCCGTCCATGGTCCATCCGCCCCATGCGGCCCAGAAGCTGCGCACCTGATTGCCGTTCAGCCGTGGCACGGTGTGACCCATTTCGCCCGAGAGTTTTTTCCGCGAAGTTTCTTCTCCAGCCATCTTCATGAGACGGAGTTGACGAAGGATATCTCAAAGCGCTTCTTCTTTGTGCGCCGGGTCAGCGCAGCCCTGCTCACGGCCCCGACTGTTGACAGGACTTGTGCTCGTTGTATACGGTGACGGCGTGTTATCTCAGGAGCGTCTCGACATGCCGGACCCCGGTAAGCTCGGCGTAAAGATTGAACGTGCCGCAGATGTGCTGACCTTCACCTTGGACAACCAGGATCATGGGAACCAACTAAACGCCGCAATGTTCGAGGCGATGCTGTCGGAGCTTCGGCGCGAAGCGGACCGCCCCGAGGCGCGGGTCTTACGGATTCGAGCGCGCGGAAAAGTCTTTTGCACGGGCCGCGAACGCGCGGGCCGGGACGCTGAGAGCATTCGCCGCGAATCGCTTCGTCTCATCGACCTGAAACATTCCTTGCGAGCTTCGTCTTTGATCAGTGTTGCCGAGGTTCAAGGTGACGCCTTCGGCTTCGGATTCGGACTCGCGATCGTGTGTGACTTCGCACTGGTGGCAGAACACGCGGCACTCGGTTTTCCAGAAATGCGTGCCGGCCTAGCTCCCTCAGCCGTGATGGCTTACTTGGGCGACTATGCTCTTCCGCGTTTTACCTTCCCACTGGTACTTTTCGGGGATCCCATCTCGCCCGCAGTTGCGATGCAAGCCGGCCTCATCTCGCAAGTTTGCGCCGCCGAGGGTTTGGCCAGCGAAGCAGATATCTTGGTTGATCGCATTCTTCGGCTCGACCAGGCCGCGACCCGCCGGTGCAAGGAGTTTTTTCAAGCGGCCCAGCAAAACACGTTCGACCAGAACTGCCGCCTCGCCGCTGAAGCGTTGACCCTTGACAGCTTGGCAGGCCTGGCGCGGCGGAAATGAAACCACCCACAAAGATCAATGCCGGGGCGCGCCTCGACCGGCTCCCGATTTCCTCCTTCCACCGGCGGATCATGTGGCTGATCGGCGTCGGAATGTTCTTTGATGGTTTTGACATTTACGTCGCCGCAACCGTATTGGGAGCAACGCTCAGAAGCGGTTTTTCAACCATGGGACAGAACGCCGAGTTCGTCTCCGTGACATTTGTAGGGATGATGTTGGGCTCATTCCTGACAGGCTTTCTCGGCGACCGCTACGGACGGCGATTCACCTATCAAGCGAATCTGGCGATTTTTGGCGTGGCTTCGATTGTGGCTGCCTTCGCCTCTTCGATGACGGTGCTGATCCTACTGCGGTTCGTGATGGGAGCGGGGTTGGGCGCGGAGAACGTCGTGGGCTATGCCACGATGACGGAGTTTGTTCCGCCGGAGGCTCGCGGAAAATGGTTAGGAACAATTTCTGTTTTCGTGGTGGCCGGTCTTCCGGTTACGGCGTTGCTCGGAACCTTGATTATCCCGAGATTCGGGTGGCGCGTTATGTTCGTGCTAGGCGGAGTGGGGGCGCTGGTGGTCTGGCATTTGCGAAAAGCCTTGCCGGAGTCACCGCGTTGGCTGGAATCGATGGGACGCACGCAAGAAGCTGAGGACATTCTTCGAGCCATCGAACAGGAAGTGTCGCTCCATCGCGCTCCCCTCAAGCTGCCGGTGCTGTCTTCCCCGGCGACTCCAGCGCGCGGCCTGGGTTCGCTCCTAAGCCCCCTGCTGCTTCCGCGCATGATCGTGGGAGCGACGACTCTGATTGTGATCAACACCTTGATCTTCGGGTTTATCACCTGGCTGCCAACCTTCTTCGTCCAAGCCGGACGCAGCATTGCCTCATCGCTGGGCTATTCCCTGGTCATGTCCCTGGGCGCACCCCTGGGGTCGGCGATTGGCGCTTCGACCGCGGATGCGTGGGGCCGCAAGCCAACCATTCTGGGAGCATCGCTTCTGACCATTGTGATCGGCAGCATTTATCCGTTTGTGAGCAATCCTGAGATCTTGATGACTGTGGGTTTCCTGCTTACCATCCCGATTTACATTCTGGTCACACTTCTTTTTGCGATTTACATCCCCGAGCTTTTCCCGACTGAAGTGCGCATGCGAGCGTCGGGAATCTGCAATACTTTCGGGCGGGGTGCAACGATCATTACGCCGTTTATCGTCGTCGCGCTGTTCCGATCCTACGAAATTGGCGGCGTCCTGGCCTTCATGATCGCGCTTCTGATTGTGCAGATCGTGGTCGTCCTCATTTTCGGCGTTGAACCGAGGAAGCGGCGCCTGGAAGAGATCGACGGTGAGGCGCCGGCCTCCACGCAGCCCGCGAAGGTGTGAGCTTGAGGTTGGGAGACGGTCAACCTGCCGCACTGAGCGCCGCTGTCAGGCGCTCGGGGACAAACGGAATTTGCCGCAAGCGAGCTCCTGTAGCATCGAAGATGGCGTTGCCGATGGCTGCTGCCACCAGCGTAATCGCTGTCTCCCCCGCGCCGGTTGCGCTCACATCGGAGCGGTTGATCAACACGCAATCGACGACTGGGGTGGCCATGCCGAGACGCAGGCTATGGTACGTATTCCAGTCAATCGAAGTAACCTCGCGATCGTTCCAGGTCACCTCTTCGCCGAGAACGCGACTCATTCCCTGCAATAAGCCGCCCTCGATTTGATTGCGCAGTCCCGCCGGGTTCGATATCGGACCGCAATCCTGTGCCAGCGTAAACCGCGTAACCTGAACGCGTCCAGATTCTGGATCGACTTCGATCTCGGCGACCAACGCTGCGTAGCCGTTGTCGCCTTCATACGCAACGCAAGCGATGCCACGTCCGCTTGCAATTTGAGAGTGACTGAGGTCAGGCTTTGGCGACGGCCGAGCGTCCCAATTTGCTCGCTTAGCTGCTGCCTTTACCACCTCGATAAGCCGGGTCTCGCGCAGATGCTGTAGTCGATATGCCACCGGATCGGCGTGAGCCTGCGCACTAAGTTCATCCATGAAGCATTCGTGCGCGAAAGTGTTTTGCAGACGCAGCGGCGAGCGCAGAGGACCGGTAAAGAAAGGTGACTTCACAGTATGCGTGAGCACCCGCTCGCTGCGAATACTTCCCGTGCCACCGCACCGGGTGCCGACGCATCCCGCGACGTAGGAGGGCACGGCGTTGCTTCCGTTCTCCAGTTCTCCGCTCGGCGCAGACGCTGCCTGTGGGGTTACGGTGTGCGGATCATAGCCGACCAGCGCACCAGTGATCACGTTGCCGGGATGGTCGTAACCGGGACGGCTTCCAAGCGACACCGACCACGGCTCGCAATCCCATGCGACAATCGTTCCAGTTGCATCCATACCAGCGCGCTGGTCGATAACGCACGCCGCGCCGTAGTTTTCGCCCCAGGCCATTTCATCCGAGCGTGAAAGTTGCACTCGGACTGGTTTGTGAACCGCCTGCGACAGGAGCGCGGCATCGAACGAAACTGTATCGGCGCCATTGAGCCCGTAGCAGCCCGAGCCGCGCACGAAGACGACGCGCACATCCTCAATCGGTATTCCAACCAGCGTGGCGACTCCATTTCGTGTCGGATATACCGACTGCGTAGCCGACCAGACCGTGGCCTTATCGGCGCTCACATCTGCCACCGCGCAAGACGCGCCCATCGACCCGTGAGCTTGATAGGGATGACAATAAGTTGACTTCAGAACCGTTTTCGCCTGTGCCAGCTTCTGCTCGACGTCTTGGGAATCGACCATCAGCACGTCGCGCGAGGGTTGCTTACGGATGTAATCGTAAAAGCCTTGCTGGGCTGGAAGATCGACACCCGGCGTCCAGACTACCTTGAGTGCGGCGGCAGCAGCGATAGCTTGCGTCTGCTTTTCAGCCACCACCCCAACGAAGTTTTTGCGAACTACAACTTTCACGAGTCCCGAAATCCCATGAACTGAACCTTCGTCGACGCTCACGACCGTTGCATCCACTGCCGGGGGCCGAACTACGCGGCCGTGCAACATTCCAGGGACGTGAACGTTGTGCACAAACTCAAACCGACCCGTCACTAGTTGCTTAATATCCAAGGGCGGGACCGGTTTACCCAAGACCGTCCACTCGGCTGGAAGCCGGCGCTTCGCGTTCGGATCGACCGTCAGGTTGAACTTCTTTCCGGCGATGAGCTCTCCATAACTGACGCGATGGCCGTTTTTCGCGCTTACGAAGCCGTTGGCCGCCGTCAACAGTTTGGCAGGCGCTCCAAGACGCCGCGCGGCCATGCTGATCAGCGCCTCGCGCGCCGTGGCGGCTGTCTGAGCGAGGCCGCTGTTGTTGAAATTTGTGGGCGTCGACTGGCTGCCCGAGGTGGTGCCCTGGTCCGGCGTTACCGCCGTATCGCATTGGATCAGCCGCACCCGGTCGATGGGCACGCACAGCTCTTCTGCAATCAACTGCATCTGCGCCGTATACATGCCTTGACCAAAATCGCACTTGCCCGTATAAGCGGTGACGATTCCGTCGGCGACGACCGCAATCCAGGAATCGAGCTTCGCCGGATCGATATGCGACGTGTGCGTGGCGAATTGGCCCTGCGCCAAAGCCAGCGGCTCGACCAGGGGCGCCATGCTGAAGCTCACCACCAGCGCGCCGGATCGTGCCAGGAAATCGCGACGAGATACGCCCGCCGTCATACCCGCCTCGTTTTCGCATACCGTTGAATCGCTTTGAACATCCGCGTATGCACGAAGCATCGGCACAGCACGCCGTTGAGCGCGTGCCTGATTTCGTCGTCGGTGGCTTTCGGATTGCGGTCGAGAAACGCCTTCGCCGTGAGGATCACGCCACTCAGACAGAAGCCGCACTGCGCCGCTTCTTCGTCGATGAATGCTTGCTGAATCGGGTGCGGCTTCTCCGGCGTCCCCAACCCTTCCAGGGTTACAATCTCCGTCTGATTCACCGAGCCCACGGGGGTAACGCAGGAACGCACTGCTCGCCCGCTCATCAGCACGGTGCACGCTCCGCACTGACCCAACCCGCAACCGAACTTCGGTCCCCTTAGATGTAGTTCGTCGCTGAGGACATAGAGCAGCGGAGTTTCTGGATCGACATCCACCCTGTGGACTGCGCCGTTAACTTTCAAGGAAAAACCAGGCACATCTCCCTCCGTCTCGCGCCTAAAGCGAAACCGGGTCTCAGCCAGGCAAGCCTATTTCGGCCTGGCAGGTTGGCCCTTTCGTTTTGGCCACGCGAGCCAGTGTTTCTCTCAACCAGTGTAAGAAATCCTGACAGGCACTGGATAACAGCACGTCTCTGGTACGGATCAGGTAGAAGTCCAGCCAAAGCTCGGGTCCATAGATTGGCTCCGCAACAAGTCTGCCCAGTTTCACTTCGTCCGCGACTGCGATGCTAGCAACGACCGTCGCCCAATCGGAGTTTCGGACCAGTTCAAGGGTGCCGAGCATGCCGTCGATTTCCAGGATTCTGCCGGACGCGGTGGTCCCTAGTCGTACCGCAGCAGCTTCGATAACTTGCCGCAGGCTATGTCTCGGTGATGGGAGAATCAGCTTCAGTTTTTGCAGGTCGCTCGCACTGCGACGGCGAGTGCCTCCTTTCTTTTGTGGGGTGCCCGTCCCGCGGGTTACGAGGACGAGACGGTCGCGGAAAAAGTGGGTCGTCTCGAGTCCCAAATGAAGCGGGGGCTTGGTAACAATGGCGACCTGAACTTCACCGGAGACTACCCAGTCGGTCAGCGTGCCGCTATAGGCTTCCGCCAGCCGAACATCGACATAAGGGTGCGCTCTCAGATAGTCCGGCAGCATCCACGGCAGAACTCCCTTAAATACCGTAGGGGACACGCCTATGTTGATGCCGGTTGCAACGTGGCGCGCCATGTCAAGCATCCGCTGCTCGGCAATATTGACAGCTTTCAGAACGTCGGCGCAGCAAGCATAAAAATGTCTGCCCGCGATCGTCGGAGTCACCCCGCGGGCCTTTCTATCAAACAACCGGTGAGCCAGCATCGTTTCCAGACGCTGAATATAAACGCTGAGTCCTGGCTGAGTGCAATGCTCGCGCAGCGCTGCCTTGCTGAAGCTGCCCTCTTCATAGGCTGCTACGAAGCATCGAATCTGTTTGAGATCCATGGAGCCGATCAGGGGAGCCAGGGCGCGCAACGGCGTCGTGGATTGCAGGCTTTCGACCTGGGGAGGTCGCGGTTCCGGGCGTAATCGGGGTTCGGTGGCCACTGCCCACGCATAATAAAACCGTATGAATCCTATTTCAAGATATTACTGGTGGAGATGTCGCGGCTGGTCTAGGATGGTGCGCTGAAAGTCGGACTCCGCACGCTCTGGCAACGGCCCCGCGCCGCTCTCTTGTCCTCAGCACGCTCCGATGGCGGTTGGCACTTAGGGGAGACTTCGCGAATGGACATCAGCTTCATTGGCAAGCCGCATGAATGGGATCCTCGACGCGTCTACAGCCAAACCGGGGCCGACTGGCAACATCGGGTCGACTTTGACCGGCTGCGCAAGGATCGCTTGCAGCGTCTCCGAGAACAGATGACTGCGCGTGACTTGGGCGCGCTGGTTTTGTTTGCTGGCGCTAATATCCGCTACGTCACCGCCTCCTATCAGGGCAATTGGAAATACAACATCAACATTCGCTATGCCGTGGTACCGCAAGGTGGCGAGCCGGTGCTGTTCGAGACGGCGGGTTCCGATCTTCACTGCGCCGAGATTGATCTACCCTGGATGGACGGTCGTATAAAACCGGCGATCACCTGGCAATGGGCAGAGGGTGCCGTTCCGACTATGGCTGGCCGGATGGCGCAAAGCGTGGTTGACGTGCTGGAGAGCCACGGCCTTCGCAAGGAACGCGTGGGCATCGACAATTTCGACTGGCCCGCATTGAAGGCGTTTCAAGACTGCAAGCTCAATATTACCGATGCCTGGCCGGCGATATCCGCGGCTCGCGTCATCAAGACGCGGGATGAGATCGAGTTGCTGAAGCAGGCGTCAAGCATTGGCGACGCCGCCATGTGGAGGATCAAACACGAGTGGCTCAAGCCTGGCGTGCGGGAGCGCGAGATCGAAGCGAAAGTGCACGAGTTCATGTTGGAACGAGGCTGCGAGATTATTTACGACATCATCGTGGCTTCCGGAGGCAACACCAGTCCTTATCGCCGTTGGGCGACGGAAAAGATTATCCGTCAGGGGGATTTGGTAATCGTCGATATCAATGCTGTGGGTCCGTCCGGTTATTTTATTGATTTTGTGCGCTGCTTCAAATGTGCCGGGAAGATGAACCAGCAGGAAATCGACTTGTATCGGGAAGTCTACGATTCCATGTACGCAGGCCTGGAAAAGTTGCGGCCTGGGAATACTACAGCCGATGTGGCCGCTGCTTTCCCGCAGTATGACGACGACAAATATAAAACCGTCACCTTGCAGCAGTTTGCCCACAGCATCGGCCTGACACTGTATGAAGGTATGTGGATCTCGCGCGCCTATTCTCTGCAATATCCAGCCGAGATCAAAGAAAATATGTACTTCGCGATTGAAACCTTCGCGGGTCACCCGGGCTTGCAGCAGACCACGCGTCTAGAAGAAAACGTGCTTGTTTCTGGCAAAGGCCCGGTGGTTTTCACGCTGATGGAACACATGGAAGAAGCCATGGCTGTTTAACCATGCCCCGTCTCCTGGTCGCAGTTGCGGACTCCGTTTTCCCGAACTTAAATCCGGCTCGCGAGGTGCTGTCGAAGGTTAGCGCTGAGTTGCTCATGGCGGAAAAGCCAACCGCCGAAGCCATCATGCGAGTCGCACAAGATGCGGATGCGCTGCTGGTGACCTATGCCAAGATAACAGCAGAGATGATTGGGCAGATGAAGCGATGCCGGATCATCGCTCGCTTCGGAATCGGGGTGGACAATGTTGACATTGCGGCGGCCACGAAGGCCGGCGTGGTTGTGACCAGGGTGCCGGATTACTGCATCGACGAGGTTTCCGACCACACCATGGCTTTGCTCTTGGCCTTGGCTCGCAAGATACCGTTCGCCAATTCACGGACGCATGCGGGGCATTGGGAGATGTCGGCAGTGGTTCCCATTTATCGTTTGCGAGGGCACATCTTGGGACTGGTTGGTTTTGGCAGAATCCCGCAGTTAGTTGCGCCGAAGGCCAGAGCATTCGGTCTCAAGATTGTCGGCTATGACCCGTTCGTCTCCGAAGAAACCATGAATAGCTTCGGGGTCGCAAAAGTCGATTTTGCTGACCTGGTACGCACCTCCGATTACATTTCTATCCACACTCCGCTCGTGCCTGAAACCAACGGCCTATTCAACGCAGATGTCTTTTCTAAGATGAAACCTACGGCATATCTGATCAACACAGCTCGCGGTTCCATTGTGGACGAACGGGCTCTTGCGGACGCGCTTGATCGGGGACAGCTGGCGGGAGCAGCGCTGGATGTTCTGTCCCAGGAACCGCCGTCTGGCTCGCCACTGTTTGGCCGAGACAATGTGATCCTGACGCCGCACATGAGCTTCTATTCGGCAGAATCATTGGTCGACCTGCAGAGCAAGGCGGCTGAGGAAGTTGCGCGCGTTCTCTCCGGGAAGGCGCCTCGGAATCCTCTCAATCCTGAAGCGCTGAGATCGAGTGGGAAACAAAGTGCTACGCTCCATCCTTAGACCTGCAATCTTTTCTATAAGGAGAAATGCCCTATCATGCGTTGGCAAAGCAGAGCAGTAATGGCCGCCCTTGTTCTTAGCCTGGCAGCGATCTTTCTTGTCACTGACTTCGCCCAGGCCGCGCCGGGAGCATCCGGCTACCATGTTGTGAAGACGATTCCGATTGGCGGCCCAGGCAGATGGGACTATTGCATCGTAGACTCTGCTGCTCGCCGTTTGTATGTTTCGCACGGCACGCATGTGGTGGTGTTGGACGTGGATTCCGAGAAGGTTGTGGGCGACATCCCCAATACTTTGGGCGTGCACGGTATCGCGCTGGCGACTGATCTGGGCCGCGGCTTTATCAGCGCGGGTCGAGCCAACACCATCGTCATCTTCGACCTGAAAACGCTTAAGACCTTAGGTACGGTCAAGTCGGGCGGCTCGAATCCGGACGCAATCTATTACGACGCCGGATCGAAGCGCGTTTTTGCCTTCAATGGCCACAGCGCCAATGCAATCGCTGTCAACGCTGCCGACGGCAAGGTTGCCGGAATGATCCCCGTCGGGGGCAAGCCTGAGTTTGCTGCCGGGGACGGACAAGGTCACGTGTTCGTGAATATCGAAGATAAGTCGCAACTTCTTGAGATCGATGCGCATAAGCTTTCGGTGCTTCATCGCTGGCCGCTGCCTGGCTGCAAGGAACCCTCGGGATTAGCCTTTGATCAGAAGAACCGGCGGCTCTTTTCTGTCTGCGGAAATAAGAAAATGGCAGTCGTGGATGCCGATACTGGCAAGGTCGTAGCGGCCCCTGACATCGGCGAGGATCCAGATGCCGCAGGCTTTGACCCTGATACGGAACTCGTTTTCAGTTCGAACGGCGAATCGGGGGATCTGACCGTCATTCACGAAGATTCACCCGATAAGTACACCGTCATCGACACGGTTCCGACCAAGAAATATGCGCGTACCCTGGCGATAGACTTTAAAACCCATAACATTTTTCTTCCCATCGCGGAGTTCGAGCCGGTTGCTCCCAAGGGGGATGAGGAACCTCCGATGAAGCCAAACACATTCGAGGTTTTGCTCGTGGCTAAGTGATCGCGCAACCAGTATGGACACGAGGACAAGTCAATTCGACCGTCAAGTTTCTCTCTTCTTCGTGGCCCGCTGTAAGATTCGTCAAGCGGTGGGAATTCGGTTTTGCGAGCTTATGAAACAGGTGAAGATCGGAATCATAGGAACGGGTTGGTGCGGCGGGATACGCGCCGAAACCTGCTCTGCTAGTCCTTACATCAGCGCGCTCCACTTGGCTGAGATCAAGCCGGATCGCCTGAAGGAAGTCGAAGCCAAAACCAAGCCAGCCACGGCCACTACGGACTACCGGATTCTGCTCGAAAATCCTGACATCGACGCCATCATTATCTCTGCGACGCCGGAGACCACGCATTTTCCCATGGCCAAGAAAAGTCTTCTGGCGGGTAAACATGTTTTTCTGGAGAAGCCGATGGCCCTCGAGCTTTCCGAGGCTGACGAGTTGATCCAATTGTCCCGGAGCAAGGGATTGCTGTTTACGATTGGCTATTCGCAACGCTTCAATCCCAAGTTTGCCTATGTCAAGCGCTCCATCGACGATGGCACGATCGGCCAACCAGTTAGCGCGCTAGTCAGCCGCCATATTACCCGCAACCTGGGTAACAAGATCGGAGGCCGCATTAAGTTGTCTCCCGCAGCCATGGAGGCAACCCACGACATCGACTTTCTGCTCTGGTGTTTTGCGCCGAGGCGGCCTGTTCGCGTCTACGCGCAGGAAGTTCGCAAGATTATGCAGCCGACGCATGGTGTGCCCGACTGCGTCTGGATGGTCGTTACTTTGGACGACGGCTGCGTCTTTACCATCGGCGCGGGCTGGGTCCTTCCGCCTGCCTATCCGAATTTCTCGTCCACCTGGATCGAGATGATCGGCACGGAGGGAGCAATCATTGCGGATGATACGCATCGCGACGTTAGCGTCAACACCATGAAAAGGGGCATCGAGTTTCCTATCTCAACCATGCCGGGGGAAAAGGTCGCTCATGTCTACGCCGGCCCCATGGAGGCGGAAACCATTCATTTCCTGGAATGCGTGACCCAGGGCAAGCAGCCGCTGGTGACACCCGAGCACGCGAGGATGGTGATGGAGGTATATCAGGCAGCAGATAAATCCGCGGAGGACGGAGTCCCGGTCGATCTCACACCGCCGAAGCATCCTTCCGGTAGTCCCCGGTCCCGGCAGCGGGATTCGCTGAAGAATGCCACGGCTCATCGCCGCTGAAAGAATGCCGGATCAAACTCAGGTCACGATTCCAAAACCTACAACCCTTCCGCAGAACCCAATCTCCCACGCGACGAAGACCCGCTGGCTGGTCCTTCTGTTGATCAGCGTCATGTACATGATCACGTACATGGACCGTACCGGCATCTCGATAGCGGCACCATTCATGGCCCGGGAATTTGGATTCAGTGATACGGCAATCGGTATTATCTTCAGCGTATTCCTGTGGGCGTACGCTCTCGGGCAGATCCCAGCTGGATGGCTTGCCGACCGTTTCGGACCAAGGTTGGTGCTTCTCATCATCGTTCCTTTCTGGTCACTCATGACTGCGCTCACCGCCGGTACCACCGGTTTAGTTTCCCTCGGCGCAATTCGCTTTGTTTTTGGATTGGGAGAAGCGGGTGCTTTCCCCGCGGCCACTCGAGGTATGCAACTCTGGTTTCCCCGGTCCGAACGCGGGATCGTGCATGGCGTGACGCACAGCTTCAGCCGATTCGCTATTGCCATCGTTCCCTTTCTGGCGGTGAGCATTGTCACCGCCTTCGGCTGGCGTTGGATCTTTTATCTTTTCGGAGCGACTGGCCTGCTGTGGTCATTCGCATTTTACTCGTTCTACCGTAATCTCCCTGAGGAGCACTCCCGAGTGAATCTGGCCGAACTGTCCTACATACGGGGCTGCCACGCAGATGGCACAATCAGGCCCCCCGTTGACCTGCAAAAGCGGCCAAATGTCCCGTGGAAAACTATCTTTCGCTCTGCCAACATGTGGTACATCGCAGCCGGTTATTGCTGCTTTTACTACGGAACATATTTCTACGTGACCTGGTTTCCCACCTATCTTGTCGAATATCGTCACCTCTCGCTTAAGGCCATGGGAATCTTGGCATCGCTGCCCCTGCTCGCAGGAATGGCAGCAGATATCCTGGGCGGGATTTTGACCGACGGTATTTACCGGAAGACGGGCAAGCTCAAGTTTGCACGTCGGATTGTAGCTGCGCCGGCTATGTTAGCTTCTGGATCTTTCTTGATTCCCGCAGCTCTAACGCATCACGCTGGCATAGCCGTCTTGTGTTTGACTGGATCACTGTTCTTCCTGGAACTGGTGATCAGCCCCGCCTGGGCCGTTCCCATGGATGTTGGAGGCGTCTATAGCGGGACGGTATCAGGTGTGATGAATATGGCGGGCAGTCTGGCCGCCTCAGCCTCTCCCATCATCTTTGGTTTTCTCGTTCAGAGAGGACTGTGGATCACCCCATTCTTTATCTCTGCCGGCGTCCTGCTCACTGGTGCCATGATATGGGCGTTCCTCATCGATCCGGAAAAATCCGTGGTCGAGACGTGATCGCGAGGTTCGGCGCACAAGGTCTCGTTGCTATCTGACCCCTTTTAGGGCTTCCGCTATTTCCGGATGTCACCCGAGGTGCACGCATTTCCACAATCACTTTTTATTCTGCTCGAAAGTGCGATCCCGCTGGCTCGATGCGTTCTGACTGAGTCAGCATCCCAATGAGACATTCCTCGAAGGCATCGATGTCGCCGCCCATCTCACGCGTTACACCCGTGTGAACAAGCCGGCCACTGGCGATCACACTGATCTCACTGCACAAGGTGCGGATTTCTTGCGCGTCATGGCTACTTAGAAACGTCGTGACGCTCTCGGTGGCCGCGAGTCGGCGCAGAAGGCTCCACATATCGCGCTTCGCCGGCAAGTCCAGCCCCCGCGTGGGTTCGTCCAGGAACAGGACTTTGGGACGACCCATGAGCGCCCGGGCGATTTCTACCCTTCGTTTCATGCCCGTGCTATAGGTTCTGATCAGCTTGCCTCGAAACTTGGCGTCCAGGCCGACGTCGTCCAAGATGCGATCGACTTCTTCGTCAGGATTCGGCATGTGGCGGATACGCGCAAAGTACGAAAGGTACTCGCGCGCCGTCCACGCCGATTGACTCTCGCTCGTTTCATCGCTCACCAGCCCAACCAGCTTCCGCACGGCAAGAGGTTCCTTCATCACGTCGTGTCCCCAAAGTTTGGCGGTGCCCGCGCTAGGCGGGAGTAGCGTGGTGAGCATTCGGATGGTTGTCGTCTTTCCCGCGCCGTTCAGGCCCAGGAATCCGTAGAGTTGCCCCTTCGGGATTCTTAAGGTGACACGCTCGACGGCCACGAAGTCGCCAAAACGACGGGTGAGGCCGTCCATCTCCACTCGCTGCGATGCCGCGGCGCATAAACGGTTGTGTCGCTGCAGGGAATCGCCCAGCTGCGATACAGTGCTTTAATCCGACTCATCACGCGCGTGAGATCCTGGGTGAGGGTCAGATAGCTGCGACCTAACTCCTTCAGGGTTCTACCCCATGGTCTCCGTGGTACACCGGACTGAGTTGGTTGCCGCGTAATAGCTCTGCCAGTTTGCGCGCATCGATCCGGTCACTCTTGTTGCCATCCTTCAACAGAGCGTTCTTGCGCGGGTCGCAGACGACCAGCCGGCCGACGTGGGGTTGGAGAAGAGCGTGTAACCAGGCAGCGCAGGGGGGACCACGACTCTGTTTGCCGCGCTGGACACGGCCAAGGCCACGGTGCTCACGCGGTGTCGCCAACGACATCGGCATCAAGAATATCTGGACTTTCTGCGGCAGATCGACAACAACGTGCCGCCGGACCTAGACGTGCACGTGATCGTAGACAATCACGCGATCCACAAGCATCCGCGTGTGAAGCGCTGGCTGACGACCCGACCGCGCTTTCATGTGCCCTTCACTCCGACCTACGCCTCTTGGCTCAATCAGGTGGAGTTTTGGTTCAACCGGATCAGGCAACGAGCTATCCGGCGCGGAACCTTTCGCAGCGTGAATGAACCGGTGACCAAGATCAATCAATTCGTCGAAAGCAATAACCAGAATGCCCGGCCTTTCGTGTGGACGGCGACAGCAGATTCCATCTTCGCTAAAGTCCAGCGACTATGTGAACGTATTTCCGGGACAGGACACTGGCATTGTCACTGACAATTTGTGAAAAAACGAATGTGATTCAACGGATTTGAGACCCGTGAGCATTTGCTGCTCCTCGTGTAGATGAATGGAAATTAATGTGTTTTGAATTCTTGCTCTTGGGTTAAGCTCTGTGCGCACAGAAGGGAGCCCCCCATGATGTGGACTTCGAATCTCAGAGTGCTGTGTGCAGGTCTTCTAGTTTTGGGGATGATCTGCGGTATCGCTGTAAACCTTCACGCCCAGGTCGCAGGTGGAACGATCTCGGGAACCGTCACCGATAGCAGCGGCCGAGCCATCAACAATGTCAAGATCACGATCACCAACGTTGCTACCGGCGTAACGCGGGAAATCACCACAAACGACGAAGGCTTCTATTCTGCGCCCAACCTCTTGCCGGGAACATATGAAATAAAGTTTTCCGCTCAAGGTTTCAAGGTTGAGGTCCGTAAGAACCTCGAGCTAAGCGTCGGAGCTTCGGTTGCTTTGGACGAGTCGTTGCGGGTCGGCTCAGTTACGGAGACGGTTGTCGTTCAGAGCGAAGTTCCAGCCGTGCAAACCTCCAGTTCCGACATAAGCGCAGTGGTGAATGCGACTACGGTTCGCGAACTACCGCTCAATGGGCGCAGCTGGACCGATCTTGCGCAGCTACAGGCCGGCGTCAGTGCGATTCACACCCAGCCCGACTTTTCGGCGGGCACGGATCGGGGCAATCGCGGATTCGGACAGCAGTTGACGATCTCCGGCGCGCGTCCTCAGCAGAACAACTATCGACTGGACGGCGTGAGTCTCAACGATTATGCCAACGGTGCGCCCGGTAGCGTCCTGGGAGGCAATCTGGGCGTCGATGCGATTCAGGAATTCTCGGTCATCACCAGCAACTATGAGGCGGACTATGGCAAGACCTCTGGTGGCGTGGTTAATGCAATTACGCGATCAGGGACCAACCAGCTGCACGGCAGCGCCTACGAATTTATTCGCAACAGCAAACTGGACGCGAAGAATTATTTCGATGACCCCACCATGCCAATCCCGCCTTTCAAGCGAAACCAGTTCGGTGGAACCATCGGCGGACCGATCGTGAAGGACCACACATTCTTCTTCGCTGACTATGAAGGCATCCGGCAGTCGAAGGGCCTTACGACGGTGGCGACTGTGCCGTCCGCGGCGGCGCGGGGCGGCACGTTGTGTTCGAATCCCGACGTTCCTCCGCCCAATAACTGTACGCCGACGACAGTAACGGTTGACCCGGCGGCACAGGCGTATTTCACCTTCTATCACTTGCCCAACCAGGGTGCTGTCGCTGGAAGCAACGGCGATCTGGGAATATACACGTTCGCAGGCCAGCAGGTCGTCAACGAGAACTTCCTCACCGCCCGTGTGGACCACAGGTTTTCTGAGAACGACAGCTTGTTCGGCACCTACTTGTATGACAAAACTCCCTACTCGTCTCCCGACGGCTTAAATAACGTGGGGTTCACCACCGACACTGCAAGACAGTTCGTAGCCATCGAAGAGACACACCTCTTCACTCCGAAGTTTGCCAACTCCGTCCGCATCGGCGGCAATCATGAAGCTGTCCAGAACAACCAGAGCCTCAAGGCAATTAATCCAGACGCCGCCAGAACAGATTTAGGCGTCGGCGGCACGGCGTTTGCGGGGCGGGCTGCAGCTCAAGTTCTGTTCAGCGGAGGGATCAGCGACTTTACCGGAGGGGTTGGGGGCAGCCCGACTTATCTCTACCATTGGAATTCGCTCCAAGGCTATGACGACGCTTTCTACACCAAGGGCACGCATTCTATTCGCTTTGGCGCCGCCTTCGAACGCATGCTGCTCAACGTTACAGCCGATACGGATCCAAACGGAATCTGGCGCTTCGCCGATTTGGCGGGCTTTCTCACCAACAACCCGACCAAGTTTCAAGGTGGAATTGCCAGCACTCTTTCTCCGCGAAATCTCCGGCAGAATATATTCGGTCTGTACCTGCAGGACGACTGGCGGTGGAAACCGAGTCTGACGCTGAACCTGGGACTGCGTTACGAGATGTCCACGGTACCGTCGGAGACCAGTGGGAAGATCGCCAATCTTGCGAACATTTCCGACGCACTGCCGATATGTGGCACGCTTAAGTACGGGGGGTGCTCGAGTACAGGATCATTCTTCAACAATCCGACCCTGCGTAATTTCGAACCGCGCGTGGGTTTTGCGTGGGACGTCTTTCGTAATGGCAAGACGGCACTTCGTGGTGGTGCTGGCCTGTTCGATGTGCTTCCACTACCCTATCAGTTCGTCCTGATGACCACTCAGTCCGCTCCTTTCTTTTCCTATACCTCGGTCAACAGCCCCGGAGCAGGGACCTTCTACAACGGGCTTACCAGTTTTCCCAACAACACGCTCCGCTCCACCTACGTGCAACATACGCACCGCGATTACATAGTGCAGTGGAATCTCAATATCCAACAGCAGCTAACGCCGAGTGTGGCTGCCATGATTGCGTACGTGGGTTCGCGTGGCATCCATCAACCGTTCAAGGTCGATGAGGCAGATCTGGTTATCCCTCCTCTGACTCAGTACGGATATCTCTGGCCGCAGGTAGACATCAACGGCAATCTCACGACCGGCCCCAACGCAGGAAGTCCCCCAGCCACCATCAATCCAAACTACGGCTCAATCCGTGGACTGTTTTACGAGGGACATTCGTACTACAACGCGCTGGAGGCGCAGGTATCCAAACGCTTGAGCCGCGGATTTCAAGTGCAGGGTGTCTTCACCTGGGCTAAGAGCATGGACACCAGTTCCGCCTCGGTGGCAGGTGATACTTTCGGGAACTCGATCTCCAGCCTTGACTGGTTCGATATGAGACTCAGTCGTGGCCTCTCTGATTTCAATGTGGATAAAACAGTGGTGCTGAACGGTACCTGGGAGGCTCCGACACCCAAATCATTCTCGGCGCCGGCCCAATGGGCCCTGGGCGGGTGGGAGTTGGGACTGATCTTCACGGCTAGCGGCGGCGTTCCCTTCACTCCAACCTGGGGAACGGGTTCGGACCCGCAATTCACTCAGAGCAGCGACGACTGGGCGTTCCCGAACCGACTGGGCGGACCCGGATGCAAGTCGCTGACGAACCCAGGAAATCCGAATAACTACATCAAGACTAACTGCTTCGTTGTCCCAACCTGGCCGGGAGATATGACTTCCTGGGCAGCCAACTGCGATCAGTTCCCTCCCAATGCCCAGCCGTCTTCGGGACCGCCCTTCGCTGCTGCTTTCCCGCAGTGCTTCAATCTTCGCGGTAATTCAGGCCGCAACATTCTGATCGGACCGGGAGTCACTTCCTTGGATTTCTCTCTGTTCAAGAACAACTACATCAAGAGCATCTCGGAGAGATTTAACATTCAGTTTCGGGCCGAGATTTTCAACATTATCAATCACCCCAACTTCGCGCCACCAGTGCAAGGAGTCAATACAGATATTTTCGATGGCTCTGGCGCGCCGAATCCGACGGCGGGCTTTTTAACCAAGACCACTACAACGGCGCGGGAAATTCAGTTTGCCGTCAAGGTGATTTTCTAGCTGGACGCGAAGTCTGTCGCTTTTCATGAACGGCTCGGGACTCATGACCACCATCAATCACGAGAGACAGACTGTCGTGACATCCGGCCTTGAGTCTGAAGTTGCCGACCGCGCCCGGCATCGTATCGCGCGGCGGCTGCTGCCTTTTCTGTTTCTCCTTTATGTAATTGCTTTTCTGGATCGCATGAACGTGGGCGCTGCCGCGCTGCAGATGCCGCACGATCTGGGATTCAGCGAAGGCGTGATCGGGATGGGGGCCGGAGTTTTCTTTCTTGGTTACTTCCTGCTGGAGATTCCCGGCGCGCTCATTGTGGAACGGTGGAGCGCCCGCCGCTGGATCGCACGCATCATGATCTCGTGGGGGTTGGTGACGGTGTTGATGGCCTTCATCCACACTTCACGGCAGTTCTATGTCGTACGCTTCCTTGTGGGGGCCGCGGAAGCAGGTTTCTTGCCGGGTGTCATCGTCTACCTGACTCATTGGTTCCGGTACCAGGACCGGGCGAAAGCCGTCGCATTTTTCTACGCGGCGAATCCTCTTTCTTATGTCATCGGCTCTCCTTTGGCCGGCTTGCTGTTGGGGCTGTCGTGGCTTGGCATGAGGGGCTGGCGCTGGCTGTTCATCATCGAAGGAATCCCGGCAGTGGTGTTCGGCATCGTAACCATCTGGTACCTCACCGATCGGCCGCATCAGGCCCGTTGGCTCCCCGACGATGAGAAATCGTGGATCATTACGGAGTTGCAGCGAGAGAAGGAAGCCAAGCTTAAGCGACATCGCTCGTTTGGGGTGTGGGAGGCGCTGCGTCATCGTGACGTGATCCTATTGACGCTGTGTTATTTCTGCGCCATGACCGGCAGTTATGGTATCGCGTTCTGGCTGCCGACGATTCTGAAGCGCCTCTCGGGCAAGAGCGACCTCAAAGTCACACTGCTGGCGGCTCTCCCCTACGTCGCAGCTTTTGTCACCCAGCAAGTGAATAGCTGGCACTCCGACCGGACGCGTGAGCGCCGGTGGCATGCGGCAATCCCTGTATTCGTGTGCGGTCTCGCGCTGGCGTTCGCGGTTGTGTACAGCTCGAACCTTGCCATGTCCGTGGGATTGTTTGTGGTCGCTGGCGGCGCGTTTTACGGTTTTCAACCAGTCTTCTGGGCAACTCCGACGCTGTTTCTGAGTGAGTCCGCTGCGGCTGCTTCCATCGGACTGATCAATGCAGTCGGCAACTTGGGCGGCTTTGTCGGCCCCCTCGTGATCGGCTATCTGGCCAACCGGACGCATTCCTTCTCCCCAGGCTTGCTGTACCTGGTGGCAAGTCTGTTTGTTTCTGGGATGTTGATGCTCGCAGTGGGACGGCAGACGCCGCTTGCCGCGTCGGCCTGAGTCGCCAACGTTGGCCAAAATTTTCAGCGAGGCTTTTTTCAGCCAATCTTAAGGACGATTGGAGATAATTTAACTAGTGGTGGGAGAAGGTTATGACTAGACGGCTTTTGTGTAGCGGGTTGTGGGCGGTGGTAATCTCGGCATTATGTTGGGGCGCGGAAAATTCCGCGGCCCAGGATTTCAAACTCTACGTCGACAACAGCCGGGGCGACGACATCAGCATTGTCGATATGGCTTCAATGAAGCTGACTGGCGACATCAAGGCAGGCGAGCGCGTGCATGGGGTCTGCCTTCAGGGCGACGGCCAGCGGCTTTTCGTAACCGTCGAAAGCGACCACACTCTGAGGATCATCGACACTGCCTCCCAGCAAACCATCGGAACGGTCAAAGTGACGGGACGTCCCAATCAGTGTGCTGCGACACCCGACGGAAAATATGTCGCGGTTCCGATCCGTGATGGAGACAGAGTGGACATCGTCGACGTTGCGCAGCAGAAAATTGTGAAATCGCTTCCCATCAAGGAACCGCACAACGCTTTGAATACCGGCAGCAACCGCTATATCTACGTGAGCTCGATGGGTTCTCATGAGATCGACCTGATCGATCTGGAGAAGATGGATTTCGCCGCGCACATTCCAGCCGGCGGTCGTCCTCGCCCTTATGTTGTGTCCCGCGACGGAAGGACAATGTACGTGGCGGTCGCGGATCTTCACGGATTTGTGATCGTAGATATTCCGGAAAAGAAAGTATTGGACAGGGTCCAGATCCCTTCCCAACACGCGACTCTGAGGAAGTTGGAATACGAAACCCCCGATACTCTCACCCATGGGTTGGCGCTGACTCCCGACGGAAGCGAGTTGTGGGTTTCGAGCCTGCTGGATGACTCGATGTACATCTACGACGTTAAGGCAAAGAAAATCACGGGGCGAGTCAACACTGGCGAAGGGCCGAACTGGATTGTCTTCACGCCCGATGGCAAATATGCGTGCATCAGCAATACCGATACCGATGATGTTTCCATCATTGACGTGAAAACCCGGGCTGAAGTGACTCGCGTGAAGGTCGGGAAGGTTCCCAAGCGGCTGGCAGTATCGAGCGTTTCCACGGCGGCGGCTCAAGCCCGCTGAACAGGATTTAATGAACTTTTAATGCCGGTTTCAGATTCGTCTGGAATCGTTAGGACTGGAGAATCAAACTTGAATCCATCGAAAGCAATGATCTTGCCAGCTGTGTTGCTTGCCCTAGCCATTGGCGTTTCAGCTCAGGAGAAAGCCCCTCTGAAACTCTTGCATTCCACGCCCCTGCCTGAGCTTCATGACGGAGATTTCGACCACCTCACGCCCGATGTCGAAGGCCACCGCCTCTTCGTTACTGCCGAAGAGAATTCGAAAGTCCTGGTCTTTGATCTCAAGACCAACAAACTCCTTCACACGATCGACGACGTCAAGGCGCCGCACTCGCTGCTGTATCGCGCCGACTTGAAAAAGCTCTTCGTCGTCGATAGCGACCTTGGCGAGGTCAAGATCTACGAGACGGATTCGTACAAGCCGGCCGGAAGCATCAAGGTTCGCGAGGGCGCGGACTCGAGCGGCTACGACGCTTCCTCGAAGCTCTTTTACGTTGTAAATGGAGGAAAGGATGCCAAACTGCCCAACGCCTATATCAGCGTGATCGACGTGGAGTCAGGCAAGACTGTGGCGGACATCAAGATTGACTCCGATGACGTTGAGGGTGTCGCCTTCGAGAAGTCGGGGCCGCGCATGTTCGTCAACGTTCGTGGAAAGAATGCCGTCGAAGTTTACGACCGGACCGACCAGACTCTGAAGGCGACTTGGTCGATTGCGCAGGAAGGAAAGAATCCGACCTCAATGGCCTTCGACGAGAGCGGACGTCGCCTGTTTTTGGGAACGCGGGTGCCTGGGAAACTGGTTGTGATGGACTCTGACTCCGGCAAGATCGTAACGAGCTATCCTGCCGTCGCGATGGTCGACGATATGGCTTTCGATGGGGCCAGCAAACGCATCTACTTCGCCGGGAGCGAATTCCTCGACGTGTTCCTTCAAAAGGATCCCGATCACTACGATCGGATCGGCCACATTGCGACGTCGTTCCGGGCAAAAACCGGGGTTCTAGTCCCGGAACTGAACAGATATTATCTGGCAGTTCCACACCACGAGAAACAGACAGCCGAGTTGCGGGTGTACGAAGTGATACGGTAGCCCTGCGTTCTACCAAGGTTATGACGAGATGTTTCACCGAACGACAAACGGGAGAGGCCTCATCGCTCAACCGCCACCTCGGCAGCGATGACCTCTCCCATGTCGCGGGTACTGGCCTTGCCGCCAATGTCGCGAGTGCGCACATCCGAATGGGCTAGAACTTTGAAGATAGCTTGTTCCACGGCGTGAGCCGCCTGCTTCTCGCCGAGGTGATCTAACATCATCGCCCCCGACCAGATCTGAGCAACCGGGTTCGCAATCCGTTTCCCCGCGATGTCGGGCGCAGAGCCATGCACCGGCTCAAATAACGATGGGTATTCCCGCTCAGGGTTCAAGTTAGCGGATGGTGCGAGTCCCATCGAACCCACAACGGCTGCTCCAAGATCGGAAAGAATATCGCCGAAAAGATTCGATCCCACCACCACATCGAACCAGTCGGGATGCGCCACGAAATGGGCAGTCAGGATATCGATGTGATACTGGTCTGCCTTGACGTCGGGATACTTCTTGGAAATCGCGGCAAAGCGCTCGTCCCAGAAGGGCATGGCATAGACAATTCCATTGGACTTCGTCGCCGAAGTCACATGCTTCTTGCGCGTGCGAGCCAGTTCAAACGCATAAGTAATGATTCGGTCGCAGGCACGCCGAGTAAAGATCGTCTCCTGCATCGCCATGTCGAACTCGGTGTCTCGGTTTAGCCGTCCGCCCACCTCTGAGTACTCGCCTTCACTGTTTTCGCGAACGATGATGAAGTCGATGTCTCCCGCTATGCGTCCGCTCAGCGGACTCGTGATTCCTTCCAGCAGTCGCGCCGGCCGGCGGTTTACATATTGCTTGAATCCTCGACGGATCGGAATCAGCAATCCCCAGAGTGAGACGTGGTCGGGCACGCCTGGATAACCCACAGCTCCGAGATAGAGGGCATCAAAGGGGCGCAATTGATCGAGACCATTCTCTGGCATCATGCGGCCCGTGTTCAGATAGGTCTGGCAACTCCAGTCGAAATGCTGCCACGAGAACGACAGGTCAAACCGGCGGGCCGCCGCCTCGAGCACCCGAATGCCCTCAGGAACAACCTCGCGTCCAATTCCGTCTCCTTCGATTACCGCAATACGATAGCTCTTCAAATATTCCCCCTCGTCAGGATTTTCACTTCACCGGCGACTGCTTGCTACAGAGCGCCGTCAAAGTGCGGATGTCCGGCACGTCTTCAAGCTTGCGCACCAGATCGATGACCTTGTTTGCCTTTTCGCTAGGCCATTCTGCGAATGCGGCACATCCCCGAAATTTTTCTGCGACTTCGTCATAGCTCATGGGATCGCTTGGGCTCCCCTTGCCAAAATCGGCGCGCCCCGAAATCGTGCGGCCGTCCTTCAAAGTTATCTTGATGATGGTGGTCATCTTGTCATATCCGGCCTGCTCCGCTTCAGAATCGACATAGAAATGGACTCGGTCGATCATCTTCTGCACGTCGTCACGGTTCACCACAGCGTCGGTGTATTTCGTCTGGTCCGCTTTTCCATCCAGCAGCAGAATCGCCATGCAAAATTCCATGCTGAACTTCGCCTGCAATCCGGTCTTGGGATGGTGATGAATCAAGGCATTCGGCATATTGCGATTCGTGCCCACTTCCACACGTTCCACATCGGCGGCTTTGATCGAATTGTCGTGAATCAAGCGCAGCAGTTCCGTCATCCCCGGATGCGTCAGGGAACCGGAAGGAAATGGTTTGATGGAAACGCCGGGGTTCTGGAATGTCCAGGGATTGCCCAGTCGATTCACAATCACGGACGGATCGTAGGTGCCGCCATAAGCATGAAAGAAGCCGCGCTGCGCCTCCAGAATCTGTTCCGCAGCCGTCCAGCCAATGGCCGCGAAGTCTGCGGAAACGACGCCCGCCTCGGTGGCATGACCCGCGTGAAATGGCTTCATCATGGTACCGAAGTTTTCGCGCAAGCCGGCGGCCTGGCTGGCAGCGATCCCAAATGCGCGCGCGGTGTGCGCAACATCCAAGCCTTTGAGCTTGGCACAAGCGGCGGCTCCGCCGAAGACTCCGCAGGTGCCGGTGGAATGGAAGCCATCTTCATAGTGCCGCGGCGAAATCGCCTCCGCGACCTTGCATTCCACTTCCACTCCGGCTTCGTAGGCAACCAGCAGATCTTTTCCGCTCTTGCCCTCGACCTCCGCAGTTGCCAGAGCCGCAGGGAGAACAGGTACTGTAGGGTGGGTGAGTAGCCCGTACACCCGGTCTTTGGCGGAAGCGAGTTGCGTGTCGTCGAAGTCATCGACGTGGATGGCCACTCCGTTAGCGAAGGCGGCGAAGCGCGCCGGATACCGTACGGCGGATCCCAGCACCGCTGCGCCGCCCTTTGGGGGAGAGACGAAAGTCTTTAGATACTCCTGGATTAGTCCCCAAGTTTCAGCTTTCGATCCGCTGAGCGCCAGCCCCAAACCATCCAGGATCGACTTCTTACCCAGCTCGATCGGCTCCGCAGGAATGTCCGCAAAGTTCAGGTTCACTACAAACTCGGCGACATAGGCGGTCAGCTTTTGAACTTGCGGGAACTTCGTTTCAGCGCACGCCTCAGTTGTCTCCCCGCTGGCCAAAGCCGGCACTGAGGCGCCGATTAACCCTAGCGTGGCTCCCGCCCGAGCCGCGTTCCGCAAGAAATCCCGCCTTCTCATATTCTTGCTCATCGTTTGTCACCGTTCAGTTCGTTCTTGAACACCCCTCCGCCTTTCATGACGAACTTCACCCGCTCCAGTTCGGTGATATCGGCGAGCGGATCTCCTGCGACCGCGACCAAATCCGCGAACTTCCCCGGTTCTACGGAGCCGATTCGATCCTGCCATCCCATAAGCAGCGCCGCTTCCGATGTTGCGGCTCGAATCGCCTGCAAGGGCGTCATGCCGAATTTCACCAGGTATTCAAATTCCTTGGTCTGTGTACCGTGGGGAAAAGGCCCAACTCCCGAGCCGAATGCAATTTTCACTCCGCCAGCCAGGGCTCTCCGAAAACTGTGTTCCGAGACCTCGGCGACAGTGTGTCCGTCATATTTTTTCATGTCGCGTTCGCGATCCAGTTGGTAGTGGTAGAGGGTTGGCACGAGATAGATTCCCTTTTGCACCATCAACCTGATGTCAGCGTCGTCGAGCTCAACCCCGTGTTCGATTGACTCGACACCCGCGTTGAGGCAGTTGCGCAGACCCTCTCCCGCGAAAGCGTGGCAGGAAACCTTCCTCCCCTTCCTGTGAGCCTCATCGACGATGGCGTTGACTTCCTCTGCCGTGAAGGTAGGCGGGCTCACTAATTTCCCGGCGCTGGTGAAATGAAAGTCGTAGGCCGCGTACAACTTGATCAGGTCGGCGTCGTGCGCCACCTGGTCCCGCACCGCTTCCCGCGCCGCCCAAGGCGAATCCACCACTTGCAAAGCATTCGGAAGGGGAACCTCAGGGGAATAGCCACGCATGATGAAGCCGCCGGTGGCTTGAATTCCTCTGGTCGCTACCTGCATCCGAGGGCCAATTACAATACCTCGATCAATAGCGTTGCGCAGGTCCACATCGCTGTACATCGCACCGAGAGTCTTCAGGTCACGTAGCGTCGTGAAGCCCACCATCAGGTCCTTCTGCGCATTGGCGAGCGCCGTCAGCGTGCGGTACTGATACGAATCCCGCAGAATCTGGTTATCGAAGTCGGGCCCGTTTCCGAAAACGTGGGTGTGGGCATCGATCAATCCGGGAAGGACGGTAGCGTGGCTCAGGTCCACAACTTCAGCGTCTGCGGGCACCTGCACTTGGTCAGCCGGGCCGACTTTAACGATGCGTTCGCCTTTGATCAGGATCACCTGATTCGCGGCGAGTTTCTCTGTCCCGTCAAACAGACGTCCGGCGCGAACCGCGATCCAATGATCCGCAGGCGCACTCGATTGGGCAGAAGCAGCGGAAGCAAGTGTGCAGAAGAACAGCAGCAGGCCGACTCTATGTTTGTTAAGCATGGCGGGCGGTCAATCGTGGCGGGTTTACATTAACACTTCATGAAGGCCAGATGAAACGTTATTCAGGATCGCTGGGCCTGAACAAGCTAGGAATCGCCCGGCGGCACGCTTGGCTTTCTGAACGAATTTTCATCTGACTTGACTAACCGTTCCGGGCAAACCGCAATATACTTGCTGGGCCGGGGACGCCATGCGCATTCTGCTGGTCGAGGACGAACAGAAAGTATCCAGCTTCGTGGCACGCGGATTGACCGAGGAAAGGTTCGCCGTCGATGTCGCCGCCGACGGCAAAGCGGGGCTCGACCTTGCCACGACGTACCACTACGATCTGCTGATTCTCGATCTCATGTTGCCCACACTGGATGGCAGCCAGGTTCTTCGCCGCATCCGGAAAGATAATGTTGAGGTTCCGGTGTTGATTCTGACCGCTCGCGACGCAGTTGCCGACAAGGTTGGCAATTTTGAGGCTGGTGCCGATGACTACTTGACAAAGCCTTTCGCCTTTGCCGAACTGCTGGTTCGTGTGAAAGCGTTGTTGCGGCGCGGACCTGTGACGCGCAGCAGCGTGGTGCGCGTGGCTGATCTGGAACTCGATCGTCTCTCGCAGCAAGTCAAACGGGCGGGCAAACGGATCGATTTGACCGCCAAAGAATATTCCTTGCTGGAATACCTGATGTCGAACGCTGGGCGGGTTCTCTCCCGAACAATGATCATCGAACACGTTTGGGATCAGAGTTTCGACGGCGTCACCAACATCGTCGACGTCTATGTTCGCCATCTCCGCAACAAGGTGGACGATTCCTTCCAGCAGAAGTTAATTCGTACTGTTCGGGGAGTGGGCTACTCCATCGGCCACGGAGCACAGCCATGAATACACGGTCGATCCGATTTCGCATTACCGCATGGTATGCCGGACTGCTGGCCGGGACGCTGATGGTGTTTGGCGTCTCCGTTTATCTCGGGCTCGAGCGGTATCTCGATTGGACCCTTCAGAAAACTCTGGCCGCGGAGTGTCGAACAATCGGAACCGAATTGATCTCGCAATTGCCGACCAAGGATGCTGCGTGGCTGGCGACCGAGATCAATGAAGCTTATGCCCCCGAAGTGAATGGACGCTTCATTCGCGTTGTCCACGAAGGCGTGGGAGTCGTATATCTTTCGGGCGCACCGAAGGACGGTACGTTTGACCCTTCGCGAGTTCCTTTTCCCATCGACCAGGAAAAAGATGTTTCGCGGAAGCTTCAATTCAACGCCGGAAACCGCCTGCTCATCAATTCGATGAGAGTTACGACCCCCAACGGCGTGTTCCTGGTGGAAAGTGGCGCCCCCTACCGTCAAATTGAAGTCGCACTGCATGGTCTTCTGGTAACGCTGGCGATCTATATGCCCTTTGTTGTTTCGCTCGCCGTGGCGGGTGGTTACTGGCTGATGCGGCGGTCTCTCCAGCCGGTGGACGAGATCACAAGGCGGGCTGAAGGTATCACTTCCACTAACTTGAGCGAGCGCCTGCCGATAATCCGCACCGGAGACGAGTTGGAGCGGCTTTCCATATCCTTGAACCGCATGATCGAGAGGCTTGATGATGCCTTCCAGCACATCAACCGCTTTTCAGCTGATGCTTCTCACGAACTGCGAACTCCTTTGACCATCCTGCAGTTGGAACTGGAAGGCATCGCTCAAACTAATCGCTTCGATGGTTCTCTTGGAGATCAGATCGGCAGTGCCCTGGAGGAAACGCACCGGATGTCGCGGATCGTCGAGAGCCTGCTGGCAATCTCGCGCCTCGATGCAGGCGAAGTGAAGATGGACAAGGCGCGACTGGACATGGGAGAACTGGCCGCATCCACTGCCAACGAAATGACGTTGCTGGCCGAGGAGAAATCGATCCGGTTGCAGACCCATGTAACCAGTGGTGTTTACGTGGAAGGAGATCGAACTCGCCTCCAGCAGGTAATTGTCAACCTCATCGACAACGCCATCAAGTACACCCAGCCAGGCGGGGAGGTCGAAATCAACGTCACCAATGAGGGGAATAGCGCAATCCTTGAGGTCTCCGACAATGGGCCCGGCATTCCTGCATACGCGTTGCCGCACGTTTTCGAACGCTTTTACCGTGCCGACAAGGCGCGTTCACGTGCCAACGGCGGGGCGGGACTGGGGCTCTCCATCGTCAAGGCGGTCTGTGCCGCCCACACCGCCGAAGTGAAAGTCTCGAGCCAGGAGGGACGCGGGAGTTGCTTCCGCGTGCAACTTCCGTTGCTCACGGTTCTTGCGGACGATGAATCTGGCGCCGCTCTTCGGCAGATGTAATTCGAAAACGTGCGATTCAGTAGTCGTTACGAGCTTTCCACACTACCTATTGGCGACCTCCCGCTTCCGACCGCGCCAACGTCCCTAAACGGACTATCCGAGCAGGATCGGAAATCAAAGATCTGGTCCGTGATACGCGTCTCCAGTGGCAATTTTCTGGAGATGTACGATTTTATGGTCTTTGGATATTACGCCGCCGCGATCGGGCGCTACCAAGGTGCGGCTCGCGCTTGGTCACGACCTGTATACATTGCAGGAGCTTTTGGCAAAGCCAGGGTATGGAAATTTTGTGGCAGCGCTAAAAGCCCTGGGCCACGAACTCGGTTTCAAACTGACCACCGGGTACGCATTGATCAACGAATACAAGATCTCGTTGGGTCTGAAAGCAAAGAGCGATCCGCCGAAAACTGAGGCAGCAAAGCAGAGTTTTGTCTTTTCGAGGCCCGAAAAGAAGAACGAAGAAGGGCGCGGGAAGGACTTCACGATTGTCAGCGACCCGACGCTCGGACTTCAGTTGGCTGCCCCACCGATTTTGCCGGAGATCGAAGCGGCGGAGGCAAAGAAGAAAATCGAGGTGCAGATCCCGGTGACTCAGATTGACGACTGGGACGACGCTATCTTAGTGCTCCAGGCCGTCCAGGCTTCGAAGGACATTCCCAATCCGAGTTGGTCTTCGAGGCGGTCATCGCATTAGCCGCTTTGACTAAGCTGCGGCAGGAACAGGCGAAGGAAGAGGCGGAAGAGCAGCAACGCTCCGATACCAAAAGCACCGATGGCCACGAGGAGGCTCTATGCGAGTAATCCGTGTGAAGCCTCTGTGGCCTGACTCCGACGCTTGGCAGGGAAAGGCGTTGGATGCCAACCACCATTCCGAGTGCGTTCGCGACGAGGCGGTCGTACTCAAAGATGACGGCAGCGGCGGCGTACTTTTCAAAGTACTCCGCAACCGCCTTCCTTTTGACGTCTGCAATCGTGCCTTCCCAATTCTCTTCACTCGCGAAGAATCTTCGTCAACTGCTCCAGCGTCACGGGTCGCCAGCACGAACCCTCATCTCGCATTACGAGCTCAAACTCTGAGTGCAGGGCAAACGCCCCAAGAATTGGATGTGTAAGGACTAACTGGAAATTGTCCGCCGAATTGGGAACGTACCGAATGTGCAACGATTGGAAAGGCAGGCCATTGATCATCAGGTCACATGGCAGCTCGTCGATGTTTAATGGGTATTCCATCGCTCTTTGTTCCTCCCGCGTCAGGCTGAATCCGCAGCTCCGTCAAGCTCCACCGGGCGTAGAGGACGGGTTCGCGGGTGCTATAAGATACCGAAAGGCGCGACGAAATCGATAGGAATTGGGGAAAAAACTTCTGCCACGTAACCGCGGGGCAGGTTACTGGTCATCTTTCCAAGAAACCACCGCTGTCTTTGAGCATCGAACGAGTTGCTTCGTCGACCGGGACTTGCGTCATCACCCCTCGACGCCTCGTTCGCGGACTTCGATCCCTGCTTGGGGTACTCTTCGGATCCCATTAAAGGGTACTCGCGGCAATTTCACTTACGTAGGTAATCGGGTCGCCAAGGAAATTCCGACAACACTGAAGAAGATCAGCGCAGACGATAATCTGGAAACGGATTTTCGGACCGATGTGCCTAGCACGATGTCCTTAACAGTCCTTCTCATGATGGACCTTGGCCGTTGGGGCGCCGAATCTTCCACCCAGCTCGAGAGCTCAGAACTTCAGCAAGTTTCCACCGCTGACTTCGCCTGATCATTCAAACCTCGCCGCGGAATCAGTACTTTTGTGAAGCGCGAGCCTTCCTCCGCGGCAACATTCGCGTGAGCGTGGATCAGCACGAGCATGTCGTAGGGGGGGAAAGTGGGGAGCAGCGACGGCCGCCGATTGAATCACATTTGCTTGGCATCGAAGCCCCCGAGAAGGGCCGCATCTCGCAACTTTTGATCGGCGGTCAGAAAGACGCGGCCCTGAGGAGCGTATTCGCACCACTCCAGGGCCGCCGCCAACTGCAACGAGTCCGCAGCCCGCAAGTCGTAGCGATCTACGAGTTGTATCGACATCTCCCGCAAAGCGTCCGACGGCTGAATCACGGACCACGAATCGGCAAGGTTCTTGGCGAGTTTACTTGCCATGGCCCAGGCGCGGGAGTCGAGTTGCTTCATCCGCATAAGTCGGGCCAACGCGCTCGCGATCTCAACTGGGGTCGCCCACCAGACGACGGCGTCATGCGCCTTATAGAGGGTAATCGCCTGAGGTGTGATCCCCTGTCGCACGCAGAGAGGTACGAGGGCACTCGCGTCCCAGAAAGCTGGAACCCGTGTTACCGGTTTTCCCGTTCTTCCCGCCATACCTGCGCCATGACCTTATCGGAAACATTCCCCGGAGGCTCCGGCCAGGAAACAGTCGCGGGCCGTTTGTGCAAGGGCGGGGTGAGAACGCCACGGGCAATCAGTCGCTGCTCTTGACCCGAGTGGTCCGCCAGACGGCAGGGCACAATACGAGCCACCGGCTTGTTACGGTCGCAAACCAACACCTCTTCGCCGTCCCTTACGAGCTGGATGTGAGCGCTAAGCTGCGCCTTTAAATCGCTGATATTGACGGTTCTCATGTGGCGATTATAGCAGATGTAACCATGTTGGTCATCTGCTATTTTGACTGAATGTCCGGAACTCCTGAGCACGCGACGGAAGAAGCCCATCTGCTTCCGATCGAGACAATGAATGAATCGTGTTTTGATAATTTGACTTGACAAAGTCTAGCAAGTGCGGGTATTCAAACGATTCAAGACAACGCTTGGAGTCGTCCCAGAGTTTCGCGCGGGAGCATCGAATGCGCTCAATCCTTCGATGTTCCGCGGTCCGAATGTAACTACAGGCTCAGGCGCACTTGGTCAAATCACGCGTCTTGATGACGAATCCTCGACAAATGCAACTCGGCTTGAAGTTGTATTTCTAGTGGATCGGTAGGAGTGGAGAGCTGAGAAACAGCCTGGAAAATTTTTGTAGGCTAACGACGCGAAGAGACAGGGCATTAGTCGTCTGTCTTGGGCTCGTTTTTTGGATTGCAAGTACCAACACGACGACCGCTCAGACGGTCGTAGTCGATGCTTCCCCCCTTCACGTCGCAAATACGTTCAGTCCTGTCCGCTCTTTGGGTGCGGCTATTGATCGACTGAAGACCGGAACGCCCGATCACTTGCTCACAGATCCGCTTCTAAAAGAGATCCTCAATTCCGGATGGCAGACTGTGACGTACCGCCAGAACACCGAGCTCATGGTTGAGGCTTGGCATTGGAATCCACGGGGTACATGGAGTGATCCCAAAAATCAGCAGGGCTACTTTGTTGGAAGTGCTGAACCCACTGGGGACATGATCCGCCATTCCTGGGCAGCGCCGCTTCCTCATCGTGGCTTTAGCCGGGGCGACGGAAACGGCTGGTCACGCCTTACGGACGGCGATCTGAAATCCTATTGGAAAAGTAATCCTTATCTCACCAAAGCTTTCACTGGCGAAGATGACTCGCTGCACCCCCAATGGGTAATGATCGATTTGGGCAGCAAGGTCCCGGTGAATGCCCTACGCATTGCATGGGCGGAACCCTATGCCAAGCGCTATTTGGTGCAGTTCTGGACCGGAGAACTTGAACCTTTCTATGACGGCACTACCAAGGGCACGTGGCAAACTTTTCCGCTCGGTACCGTCACGGAAGGCAAGGGTGGAACCGTTACGCAGAAGTTAGTTTCCTGGACGATTCCGGTGCGTTATCTACGCATCTGGATGACCGAATCTTCCAACACTTGCGACAGCCACGGCTCCGCGGACAAGCGAAACTGTGTGGGATATGCCATCAACGAACTCTATGTTGGTGCTCTCTCGGCCGATGGCCAGTTCAACGACTACGTTACTCATTTCCCCGGCCGCAATCAGACTGTGACCTGGCCTTCCTCCGTTGACCCGTGGCACGCAGCTTCCGACATTGATGAATCGCGAGGCGACCAAGTCGGCTTCGACTTCTTCTTTACATGTGGAGTGACCCGTGGACTTCCAACCATGGTTCCGATCGCGATGTTGTATTCCACACCTGAAGACGCGGCCAACGAGATTGCATACTTGCACGAACGTCACTATCCCATCTCCTGGATTGAAATGGGAGAGGAAGCCGACGGCCAACACATGCTGCCTGAGGACTACGGCGCGTTGTACCTGCAATTCGCCAGCGCAATTCACCGTGTTGTGCCCGAGGCCAAGCTGGGAGGGCCACCATTCGAGGGAACGCTTGAGGATGTGGAAGTATGGCCGAACGCGGACGGCAAGGTCTCATGGCTCGGGCGATTCCTAGATTACTTGAAGGCGCACGGCAGACTGAACGACTTCACCTTCTTCTCGTTTGAACACTATCCCTATCAAGACAAGCCCACATACTCGTGGGCCGACCTTTATCCCGAGCCGGAGTACGTGCGCCATATTGTTCAAGTTTGGAAGGACAACGGATTGCCAGCGAATATTCCCTTTTTCATGACCGAAGGGAATATCGGAGGCGGCGCTGGCGTTACAACGGTGAAGGGCGCATTGTGGCTCGCTGACTATGTCGGGTCAATAATGACCGCCGGTGCCGGAGCCACCTATTACTTCCACTACATGCCTTTTCCGGGGCACTGGGGAAGCGCTTACCCCCTACTTCTAATCGACGAAAACTACTACGTGAAGGCCTATCCTCCGCAGTACATGTCGTCACAACTCATCACCAAGGAGTGGGTCCAGCCCGTGGATGCTCCGCACAAACTTTTTAGAGCTTCAAGTGATGTCAGCGACGCTGCTGGCAACACCCTGGTCACCGCTTATGCCCTCGAGCGCCCAGACGGACGTTGGTCTGTGATGCTGGTCAATCGCGACCAGTATAACGATCATGCGGTAAAGGTTGTTTTCAACGATGGGGGAACCGGACGCGACCGCCATTTCTCGGGCCCAGTAGATCGGATTACTTTCGGATCGAACGAATACCGGTGGCATCCGGAAGGAGAACGCGGTTACGCCGACCCGGACGGCCCGCCCGCCAAGTCGAAAATCAGCGGCAGCCCAGACGCCCTTTACAGTCTACCTATGGCATCGATCACGGTGCTGCGTGGATCGCTGGGAGCGAATTAGCGAAGGAGTGAATTCGACCTGTCGTTGACCCTCGTCGCACGGTCGCGAATATTTAACACTCCAACTGCGTCATCCTCTTCGTGTTGAGCAACCCTCCGACATCCTGCCGACCACGCCCGTTTCATGATCACGGCCGAGACCCGGATGAGCTATCTAGGGTCGCCCTTGGATGATTTTGAACAACTTTGCGAGCCATAGAGTTTCCTCCTTGGCTCGCGACTGAGAGACACACTTCTTCATACAGCAGAGCTCTATGATCGGCGCGGCTACCACCTCTGCTAAATATCCACTACAATCGCATATCTTGCCGGCACTATAAGGATATCCATTTCCCAACTTCGCGCTTGCATTTATAGCCTACAGTGCCTACAAAATTAGTGCATGCAATACACCATCCGCAACGTTCCGAATACTGTGGATGAGGCTCTTCGCCGGGCTGCGCGTGAGCAGGGCAAAAGCCTGAACGATGTAACGATTGAAGCCCTGGCCCGAGGTGCAGGAGTTAGCGGGGAGCGCGGCCCGCAACGCGATCTCAGCGATATCGCACGCACTTGGCGCAGAGACCCCGCTTTCGACTGCGCACTGGCCGCGCAGGACACCATTGACGAAGGGATGTGGCGGTGAGAGTGGCACTGGACACCAACCGTTACACTGACCTTTGTCGGGGTAATGCATCCGTCGTCGAGGCGATCGAGCTCGCGGATGAAGTCTGGTTGCCCTTCATCGTGCTCGGAGAACTACGCGCCGGAATTGCAGTGGGCACCGCGTAACGAAGCCGTCCTACGACGCTTTCTCCTCAAGTCTGGCGTTGGTGTGCTCTATGCCGACGACCAGACGACGTATCATTACGCCGCCGTTTACCGGCAATTGCGTAAGCAAGGCACTCCCATCCCGACCAATGATATGTGGATTGCGGCTCTCGTCCTCCAACATTCTCTTGTCCTGTGTGCCCGTGACACGCACTTTGACGTTCTTCCTCAGCTCGCCCGACAGTAGGTCATGGATTTCCACCCCTAACACGATTGGAGTTTCCTATGCAAAGAGCAGTGCACAGGCAATCTGTAGCAGGCGCCTTTTGGGCAAACCACGCCGCACCGGAATTATGAGCAGAGGCACAATATCGCCCACCACAACAACGCTACGATGAAGCGGAAAAACAATTTCGTCGCGTGGACGCAATTCGATGCGAGCGCGTTTGGGTCGGTGCATAATTTGCGACCCATGTCGTCAATCGCACACCGAAGTCGAGGTCGACGATCACTGGGTGAGTTGTCGACAACTCTTACCTTGAGATTCCTTCCCGCTCGCCCGTCACTCTGACACTCTCGAAATGCTTGCCGCCCATGCACTTCGCTTGAGGGATCCTAAGCGTTCGCAGATCAGTGGGCCTGAGTTGATGGCAGCCCGACTCCCCACGCCGGGCTTGGGACAGCGATCCTCTCGAAATTCGAAAATGACTGCCTTCGCGCGAGGTATCGCGTGGGAGATAAATCTCGTAATTATGCGATAACAAGCCAATGTATTCATCGAGCCACAGGAGACGGCAGAAGCTGTCTCGATTTTTGACACTCGGCGATGAAACTTTATCTCGGTGCGCGGTAAACCTCGTCCTTGTTCCCGAACGGTGGCAGCAGCGCACCCACGAGCACTGCCGGAATAATCGTCAGGAGAAATGTCAGGTGATACCACACCGGAAATTTGCTCCAAAGGGCGATGTGCGCAGGCACGAACATTGCAAGCACCACGCTGCCGACGATCAACGGCGCCCAGCGGCTTGATTGGGACATCCAACCTGTTACAGCACCGGCCGCCACCGAAGTCACGATAGCCATCAAAAGGCGTGCCCACTTCATGCCCAGCGTGAACTGGAGCGTGTGCTCGGCAGCGGTATAGTTCGGCAGGCTCAGGCGAAGCACGCGGTTGATCACCGTGACGACAACAAGCCACGTGAGGAGTCCGGCGAGGCAGGCGAGAATAGAACGCTTCATCACACATGTCTCCTTTAATATAACTATTATAGTACAATTAGACTAATGAAAGCTGAACTATTTATTTTGGGCGTTCTGCACCGTGGCAACTTTCACCCCTACGAGATCAAGCGGCGTCTGACCCAGGCCATGATCGAGTGCTTTACGGATGTGGATGTCGGTACGCTCTACTACGCCGTGCGCCAGCTTGCCGAATGCGGACTGTTAACCGCAGTCGCGCACCAGCGCGTGGCTCGGGGCGGCATGCGTACGGTCTACCGCATCACTCCGCGCGGACGCGACCGCTTTCGCGAACTACTGCACGCGCAATTTGCCGCCCAAGGCGACCTTAGGGAGAATCTTTACGGCCCCATGCTCTTCTTGCATCTCGCCGACCCCGACCTGGTCGCCGAGGCTCTGCGCACCCAAATCGATAGGCAGAATGCGCGGCTGGCGGAGATCCGAAAATTGCGTCGGCAATGGGTAGCTACGCTGCCCACGGGTAGCCGGCTTCTGATGCAGCACATGGCGGAGCAATGCCGCCTCGACCTACGCTGGCTCCGCGCGGTACTTGCCGATGTGGAGGCCGGACACATTCGCGATACCTCTGACCCAGCTCGCCTCGCAGCCAAGACCTAATTGTGTTACGACACATCCAATTCTTGGGTGGCTCCCCGACATGACCCTGGCCTCGCGTTGCTCAACGCAAAAAGAAACAGAAAGGGAATGCCAATCGTGCGACCACAGCGCTTCGGCGAACCAGGAGTGGGCGTAGGATTTCGTGCACGAGGCGGTGGATTGCGGGCGCGCGATCCGGGTGCTGAGCGTGGTGGATGCTTACACGCGGGAGTGTTTGGCGTTGGAAGTGGACACCAGCTTTGCCAGTCGGAGAGTGACGCGGGTGCTGGATGCGATCGTGGCCCAGCGCGGACTGCCGCAAGCGATCCGCTGCGACAACGGGCCGGTATATTTCCTTACGTTTGTATTATCCCCTTCTTTCGCTAAACTCGGCAAGGCTATAACGGCAATGCGTCTTGACCCTCGTGACATTGAACTTCGCCGCACGCTCGCGCATGGTTTTGCCGCGACTGGCTTTCTGAAAGGCCTATAACTCTCTGCGGCTATGCCGAATCGGCTTGATCGTCTCGGTGGCCAACTCAACGCCAAATGCAGATGCTTCATACTTGATTCGGCATAATCGGGGATTCGGCATAGCTGCGGAGATCGTGCGACGCTAACTTATCAATCCCAGCCTTGGTGGCATACTCCTGAACCACGTGCCAGACCGCCTTTTCGGTCAGCCTCTCTCCCCAGGCCTTGCTCATTTTGTGCACCCGACGAAACAACTTGCCAGATGTAATGTTCTTTGCCTGGATCCACTGGTCGACGACATTCTTCACCCATCCCGGTATCGGGATCGTGCGGGTGTGGCCTGCGGCCCAGTGTTCTTCCCGCCGCTGAATGTGACCGAGATTTAGCAACTGCCTCGTGTCGATGTAGGCCACACGCAAGTAAGACGGCCAGCGGCGCTGCCGGCGCCATCGAGCCAGAATTCTTCGAGTTCGCCATAACCCTGCGCCAATTCGTCGAGCTCGGCCGCGTAATATTTGTCATACTCGGCGGAGTTGCTATAGCGCGGTTCGTGACGATCCCAGGGCGACAGATAGACACCGAATTTCAAACCGTATTTCCTTGCGGCCTCTTCGACGCGCCGCACCATGTCTCCCTGACCTTTTTCCCAAGGACTGCTTTTGACGCTGTAATCGGTTTGCGCTGTCGGCCAGAGACAGAAGCCATCGTGATGCTTGGCGACGAAGATTACATACTTCACGCCTGCGGACTGAAGCGCCCGCATCCATTGTTCAGGATCAAATTGCGCGGGATTGAATATTTTCGAATCGGCCGTGCCATCGCCCCATTCGCGGTCGAGAAGAGTGTTCGGACCGAAATGGATGATCGCCCCCATTTCCAGATCTTGCCATTCACTTTGCTGAGGAGAGGGTTTCAGGTCCACGGCATTCTGACCGGAAACAGAAACGACAGCGATTAATACGAGGAGAGCGAAGCTACGCAATCGCGGCAGGAGACGCATGACCCAACCCAGGAGGTTCTCAGGGGCGGTCGGCAAGGGCTGCGTCCTCTCTTGGAGAGATTACAAAGTAGGCGCCGTCGAAGGGCGCCAACTCTACGGCCTGCACCGGATCGCCTGGATCTGCCGCGGCGTCACTGGGCCGGATGTTTACCGACGCTCCGTTTTTCCATTGCAGGTTTACTTTTTGCGTGCTTCCGGTTGGATTGTAAAAATGGGCGAGCCAGCTGTGGCCACTGGCAATTGGTTTAATTGAGGAAACCAACACCTCCGTGGAAGAAAGCATCATCAGCGAGGCAAGCGGTGACGATGAACTCATCATGGCGACCAGAGGCTGCCTTTGTTCCGCGCCGAACTTTGCCGCATCGGAGGCGTGGAATGCGACGTGGGGGCGAATAGAATAACGGAATGCGACCGGCCCTTCCTGATCGGCCTTGTAATTGGTGTGCCAGTAGTTGTTCATGACATAGGAATAGATCGAGGAGGATGGACTGATAGTTTTCATCCACGGCTGTTCTGCCGTGATGCTGCCAATCTCGATGAGAGGAGCGTTGGTTGTGGTCCAGGTGACACCGTATTCGCCGTTGGAAATATCAACCCAGCTCTGCACGGAAAAGAAATTCTTGCAAGCGCCCGCCAATTGATCGGCCTCGGGGCGAACAATTCCGTTGGCAACGTCGTAGCGCAGTTGCCCTCCCGGCACGGCAAAGGGAAATGCGATGTGAACTCCCTCTTTTTCTCGGACTGACTTTTTATCGATATTCGTGATTAAGTCCACGCGGTCGAGGCCCTCGACAAGGCGGATCTCGCTGGAGTAGTGCTTCGCTCCTGGCGCGTCGGCCTCGACTAGAAAGGACACCACGAGATTTCCGTGCTCTTTCACTGAGAGGTGAACGTTCGTTAAGGTTTGGGCTTTCTCAGGGTCGGTTCCCAAAACGTAGAGATACTGACCGAGGCCAAGGTTGTGGGCGGCGTCCACCAGCTGGATTCCGTCATTCTTCGATTTCAGGCTATCGATCGCTCCTGTTCGAGGATTGACGGTCACTGCCAGGAAGTCGTTCTGCAGTGCGTTCCCGTCGATGCTCGCACCGGGCCGGCTGTAGGCTTGGCCCTTCTCCACGAGCAATCGCTTGGCGGAAAATGGCGGGACATTTTCCACGAGCACAGCCAATTCTCCCGTCGATAGACGTTGTGACGGTACAGGATTGCCCGCTTGTCCGACCACACGATCACCCGCCCGAGTTAATTCGGGGCTGAGATACACAACGTCAGTTCGAGGCCAAGAATTGGTGTTGTAAATATCGACGGAAGGGTGTGCGGAGTCAGCGGGATGGACGGCAGCCTCTGCCTTCGATATCAACTCGCGAGAGAGGCGATCGGCATCCAATGCGAATTTTCGCTTGAACTCCCATTGTTGCTTTACGAAAGGCAAGTCCGGTTCTTCGATGCTGTTGTGAGCTCCCCAGGTATGCTCGTCGTAGAAGACGACATTGCGCCATGCGGATTCGTATTCGCTTCCGGGATAGGCTGCCGGCGAGAGCATCGACCACAAGGTTTGTCCCTGAACGAGCCTGTCGACCGCGGCACGATTGAGTGCAGTTTCGAATGCGGTAGAAGCCGCGCCATCTTCCCAGTAAGGAGTGAAGTCTCCTTGCACGACCGGCAGACTCGATCCGTAGCGGCGCTCGAATTCTTGAAACATCTGATCGTGCGTTGCCAGTATCAAGCGGGGAGTGACGTAACGCTCGTTCCAGTGCCGCACGAAATCGGGGAGTGTGGGATCCGGCGGCGCGTTGTCAGCCAGCGTGTAAGGAAGCTGGACGATTTCGTAGGGATAGGAATTTTCATCCAATTTGCGCGCCAGCTTCATGATCTTCTCGTCACCAAGTTGGCTCAGCGAGCCCTCATGAAAGCTGGAGTAACTGGCGCCCGCCATCCAGGTCAGCACCTTTTGGTTTCCGGACTGGGAAGCCCAATAAAAAGGTTTGTCGCCCCAGGCTTGCAGGGTGTATCCGATACGATCGCCGGAGTTGGGCGCAGTCGCGAAATATCGCACACCGCTTTGCGCCAAAGCGGAAACCAAACCCCAGCTAAATCCGGGAACGTCTGATGTGACTGCCGTGAGCACGGGCAACTTGTACTCAGCCCGCAGCTTCCGGGCAAAATCGAAGAAGTGGCTCGTCTCGTCGGAATTAGCCAATCCAGTCAACATGTTTGCGTATAAAGCGCTGATCCCAATCTCGCCCGCACGCACATCTGAAAAAAACTCTTCGCGCTGTGCTGGTGAAGCTTGCTTCAAATAACTCTCCAAGGCCCAGATCGTTTCTAAATTCCATTTGTAACGCGACTCCACTGGATAATTTCGTGTTTCGCGAATAAGCTGCATCGCTTTCTCAAGATTGTTCCATTGCTTGCGCTCGACATCGGGCTGCAGGTCGGTATAGCCAATGTCGTTGTGGGAGTAAGAGAGCAAGTAAATGTCTCTTTTGTGAACCGGAGGAACGGAAACCCTAGTGGTCTCAACAACCCGATCGTTAAGCTTGAACACGACGGGCAGGGAGCGCGCAACATCCACGACGGGGATCGGCAACTGAAGAACGTTCCCGCCTATTTTCAAATCACTGCTGATCACTTTTTGACCAGGCGCGCTCACGGTAATGCTTCTACCGCTCACTAGATTGTCGAGACTCAACCGCAGAACTTGTAGTGTGTTCGCGCCATCGCGCAGCAAGGCGGGTTCGGCTCGCACAGCCGGAATGAAATTGAAGGGATGTTGAAACGTCATGAACCAATCTGGGCTGCCCGTATTGTCGCCTCGCACCTCCAAGGTGAGAGGTTTCCCGGGCGCGAAACTTTTTCCTGGAACTTTCAACACCATGTAGCCGAAGAGATCTCCGGCCTTGTCGGTCATGGCCGAGGAGAACGATAGCTCGGCGCCGTCTTTCCCGTTAACCTTCCAATTTTTGGCCGACTGATCTTTCGCGTTTTGAAAGACGAACCATCGTTCACCATTGATCAAAAACTCGAATTGGTGGCTGTCTTTTTCTTCTGCAAAGCCAGCGCATTCGATTCCTGCCAGCCAAATGAATTGCGAGTAGTCCTCAGCGGGCTCAGGTAAGGGATCCGTTTCCCATGAAATGGAAGGCGCGATCCGCTGCCCGCGCACGAGCAGGGCTGAATCTACGTCTGGATCGGACGAGTGGTATTCGATCGTTTGACCCTGGCGCGAAACGCGGTAACCACTTAGATATGCTGCGGAAGCACGCGGTACTGGCGTGGGGGAATCTTTTACCTCAATGACAATTTGCGCTGCCGGTTGCTCTGCTGAAAGGGACGAGCACGCAAACAAAATAGTTCCGACGACTAATGCCACGGCGCGGAATATGAATGAATTAGATTTTCGCCTCACATTATTGAGCTCACATTACCTTTGTAGAGAGTAGCAGAACAGCCGTAGCTAAAAAGCAGATGACACGTTATTTCCATGGCGAGGATTGCACTATCGTCGTGAAGCCCAAACATCTTACCAGTAGCGCCGCCGCTGATATCTAGGCGCTGATGGTGTGTTTCGTTTGCCTGTCGCCCCCCGAACATGGGAACCTCTAAATGGCGTTGATCGGAAACCACCGCAGGACTCAGGACTATGCGCTCCGATGAAGTCACGACGTTTTTTCCAACGCCCTTGCACGAGCAGTTCTCACCACGGGAGCGTTCCGAGTTTTGCGTGCGCGAATGTACCTGTCGGGCCGTCCGGGCCGAGCAGCGCAATGCGAACCGCCTCGCGGGCGCCTTCCTCGACAGTCTCCGTGCCCGCATAGTTGTTGAGGTTCGTCTTGGTGAAGCACGGCGAGACGGCGTTGACCTTGATCCCGGTCGACTCCAGCTCGATGGCCATGGCGAGCGTTATAGCGTTGAGAGCCGTCTTGGACGCAGGGTAGACGGGGCCGAAGATCGGGTGCCAGGGGGAGGCCGGGTCCGAGTTCATCCTCAGCGAGCCAACGCCGCTGAACACGTTGACGATGCGGGCTGCCGGCGCCTCGCGCAGGAGCGGCGGCATCGCCCGGTAAACGGCGAGGACGCCGAACACGTTGGTCTCCCATTATGATTTCAACTCGCGAATAGCATCGCCAGCACCACTAAGGTTGGCGAGCCGCATCTCAGAATATTTGCGAGACAGAATCACGCCAGGCGCGCCGCCGCGGAAAGCGGCCAGGACAGCTTGTTTCACGCTTTGCGGCGTGCACTTACTATTGCTGGGCTCGGTGGGAATATCGATATCAATGCCGGGCCAAATCAAAGTGTTGGTGCCAGCAACGCCCTCGAGCGCGCGTTTCGTCTCGCGGAAAACATAGTCCGGCGAAAGTCCAGTGTGAGGAATCTGATCGCAGCTGCCCTCCTTCAATCCCATCACGGCATAGTTGAAATCGAGCAAACCCTGTTTTGAGAGGTCGGCATACAGGGTCGATCCGGCATTGTCTGCATACAAGGCCATCCGTTCGCCGCCGCAGTTGTTGTACATGACGACCTTTATGAAATCGGAGTAGTTCGAGAGCTCATGAAGGTCTTGCTCGGCGCGGTAGATCGGATTGAAGGAATTGTTGTGCCAAATGTGCCAACCGACGGGCATTGCCGGCTTGGCTGCCTTCACCGTTCTGTATATCGCCGCGTAGGTCTCGCGAAGGCTATCGGTCCAGAGCATTTCCCATGCGGCCAGTTCCGGATAGCGCAACAGCAATCGCCAAAATTGAACATAATAACCATCCACTGGGCGTTTGCCCCCGCGCGAGGAACGAACGAATTTTTCGAGTTCCAGAAAACCCTGGCGGGCGCGCTCCACATTAATGCCACGCTCTTTCGCTTTAGTCTGACAAAACTGGCAAAAGCAAGTGACGTTGCCCGGATCAACCGGAGGCATGTCGTGCGTGGCTCCAAGGCTGTCGCACAGTGCGCCTTGCCGTTCCGATCCCCACATGATTCCATCAATGTCGTAGGAACGCGCGTAGTCGTCTACCAGGCCGGTCAGGAAATTCCGGTAGTCGGGATTGTTGACGCACAGCGTGTCCGCGTTCCGTCCATACAAATCTCGCTCTTGCAGCTTCTCGATGTTCGGCAGGTCGGGCCGGAATACGTCCTCGAGCCAGCAGATGACCTTCATGCCGCGCTGCTTTGCAGCGGGGAGAACTTCCGCCAGGATATCGAGGTCTCCATGGTCGGGCGCGCGTGTCTCCTTGAGAACAGTATTTTTGTAGTACTGAGGATGAGGAGTGGCGAAATTTCCGCCGTGGAAATTGAGATCGTACTCCTGTTTGCCATGATCGGGCAGGGGCTGGCCCGGAACCTGTCTTCCGGCAATCCCGCGACCGTAGGTGAAGACCGCCAGAAATAGCGTATTCACGGCGGCACGTTCCTGAAGCACATCGAGTACTTGCTCGGTGCCTTCATCTACAAACGAAACCGCTCCCACTTGAATCCCGATCATTTTGCAGGAAACAGCAGCATAGCCTGATGTTGACATGGCCAAGGCAGCGCCGGCTCCGGCGGCGATCTTCAAGAACTCGCGGCGATCCACGTCCAATTTCCGCATCCTGTACTCCTACTTTCTTTGGTAGCAGCCGATATCCAGTTTTCCAGACACGACTCTCGGTGAGCCGTCCAAATCCACTTCTCCCACTCGCACTCCCTCAGTGGTGCCAGCAGCGAGTGCGGGAGAATCGGATTGCAAGTGAAAGTCGTTCGCCGTCGTGTCGACAAAATGCGGGTCCAGAAAGCGCGAATGACGATCGTTCCCGGTGGACTCAACATACTTGTCGAATCCCGTCACCGTCGCCGATGCGCCTGCCCACGTGCTCGCCTTCGCTCCAGACGCACAGTAATAAAGGTTGTGATCAATCACGGCAGGAGGCTGGTTTTTGTCGACCTGCGATCGATTGAGCGTTATCAGGCAGCGCGGCCCCGCATAGACGATGTTGTTCTCGAAAACATTGTCTGCCATATTCCACTGCATCTGAAACTCACCCGAACCGGTTGCCGATGTGTCGTTTTCGTAAAGCGTGTTGTTGACCACCGTGGAGTGCTCGGTATGTCCTCGCTCAGGCGCATAACCTCCGATGGAAACCCCTGCGGTGTGGCAGTGATAAATCAGATTGTTTCGCGCAGTGATGTAGCTAGTGGCGCGGTTCTTGTGCTCACTGGCCAGTTCGATGCCAAAGTCCACATCATGCATGACGTTTTGTTCGATCAAAATTCTGGTACCGCCGTCCACGTAAATACCATCGGAATTTTCGTCATTGCCATAGGCCGGGTTGCCTCGCGAGGTAATGTTGTAAACCAGATTGCCGCTGACTACCCCGTCGCGGGCCTGGTCGACGGCGGGGTCGGGCGCCGTGCGCTCAAAACCGATAACGTCGATTCCGATGTTGTTGTTGTCGTGGACCACATTGTGCGTAATGCGGAAGTTCGTAACATTTCCGTTCACGACCAGCGACTCGCTTGAACCGGTCTTGAGATGATGCACCTGATTGCCATCGATCACCAGTTCACTGATCGGAGTCTTAGCGTCGGTACCATAGACTGCAATGCCAAAGCCGTTTCCCCCTCGTCCCGGAGCATCACGCCCCGTAAAAGTCTGCTCGATATGATGGACATTGTTTTTTAGTAGCTCTATGTGGGAACCGGCCCCGATAACGCTGATGCCCAATGGAGTCAGCCGATGTTCGGCAGTGCGGAAATTGCGGATTTCAAACCCCTCGATTCTCACGTAACTCTTGTTCTCAATCGTAAGTACAGCGCTTCTTCCTGAGGGAGTGAAGTGCGCTGCGTCGAGAATGGCCGTCTCGCCGGGCGCGCTTCGAAACGTAATGAATCCATCATTCGCGTTGCCCGATGTATGGAGGCTCACCAGTTCTTCGTAAATTCCGCCACGAACGTTAACCGTACTGCCCGCCCTCGCGGTGTCTGCCGCGTGTTGAATGGTGCGCCACGGCGCAGCTTGGGTGCCGGGATTCGAATCATTTCCGTTCGTCGACACGTAGAAGAAAGAGTTTGTCTGGCCAAACGCGCCGGCGACACAAGTCAGCAGTAAAAAGAGCGCTGAAAACCTCATGTTCATAACTCCACGGATGCCTAATGGTGCCTGATGACAGATGATCGTTATCGTTTTCGTTCGTTTGTTCCGATGAGGCTCACGCCCTCACACTCGCGGTTGATCAGGTTTGTAATTGTGGCGCAATGTGAGCGAGCCATCGGAATTGACGTTCTGCCGGCACGCCCATCGAACCGGATAATGCACGCCCTTCACTTTGAGCTCAGCCTTCAGCCGCAGTCCCTCCCATGGAACGCCAGCCGGCAGAGCTGGCACAACCAATCGGCCCACAGCGTCAACTATCTATCGGTTTCTTAAGCACGCCAACGGCGAGTCCTGTCGCGGTGGCGGACTTCAAGAAGGTGCGTCGATCCAGGAACTGCTCCAGTAAAGGCTAAGATCTCGTCAACTAGCGCGGTACCGGGAGATAGTACATCAGCTTCGAAACAACACGAAAGTGTAAGAAATAATTCGTAAACGACCCTAGCGATCGGCACGCCTGCTGCTCATCACGCGGAGTTAGACGGACTCGAAATTAATCGGAGAATGTGATGCGATGATCAAGTTGGTTTTCAATATCATGTCACGAGGGGCAGATACAGGAGGGATGTCAACGCGATGCGGCTGTGCCGAACGACTAGCCGTTTCTAGATGCTTCCGATGCATTGTGCGGCACAGGCTATAATTGCGCCCACGAATGTCCCTGACCTCTGGCACGAAACTTGGTCCCTACGAAATCCAGTCCCCGCTGGGCGCTGGCGGGATGGGCGAAGTTTATCGCGCCCGGGATACTCGCCTTGATCGCACCGTCGCCCTGAAAATTCTTCCCACCGCTTTCTCTAGCGATCCCGACCGACTTCAGCGTTTCCAGCATGAGGCGAAGATCCTCAGCGCACTGAACCATCCCAACGTCCTCGCCATCTACGACGTCGGGGAACAAAACGGCGTCCGCTTCCTCGTTTCCGAATTCCTCGAAGGCCAGTCCCTCCGTGATATCTTGGCGGCTGGAACTCTCTCGCGCCGCAGGCTGATCGAGTACGCCCTCGACGTAGCCAAAGGGCTCGCCGCTGCTCATGAAAGAGGGATCGTCCACCGAGATCTCAAGCCCGACAACGTCTTCATCACCCGCGACGACAGGGTCAAAGTCCTCGACTTCGGCCTTGCCAAACAAGTTCCAGACGCCGCCTCACAAGACTCCGCCACCATGACCGGCGCCGTGCCCACCATCCCCGGCACTGTCATGGGTACCGTTGGCTACATGTCCCCCGAGCAGGTCCGCGGACTTCCACTTGACCATCGCTCTGACATCTTCAGCTTCGGTGCCGTCCTCTACGAAATGGCATCCGGCAATCGTGCATTTCGCGGGGATTCCTCTGTCGAGACGATGAACGCCATCCTCAAGGAAGAAGTACCTGAACTCTCGGAATCGGGCGCTCACGTCTCTCCCGGCCTCGAGCGTATCATCCGTCGCTGCCTCGAGAAGAAGCCGGAGCGACGTTTCCAATCGGCCAGCGATCTCGCCTTCGCGCTCGATGCTCTGAACGCCGCTTCGGGCATCTCGCAAACCGTGCCGTCGACTCCGCGTTCCATCAAAAAGCTCGGCCTCGCCTGGATTGTCGCCGCCCTCGCCGCGCTTGTTCTGCTCGCCTCCGGCTTTTGGTTCTTCCGGCGACCTGCGACGTCGCTGGGCAAGTTTTCCCAACTCTCGTTTCGCCCCGCTTACATCCGCGCAGCACGATTCGCCCCGGGACGGACCATCGTCTACGCTGCGTCCGTCAACGGCGAGCCCATGGCGCTGTTTTCCACGCGGACCGACACCTTCGAAGCTCAACCTCTTAATCTCGCCGCCGATCTTCTCAGCATCTCCCGCTCAAGCGAACTAGCTGTTTCGCTGGGCCGTGACTTCGATCTAGTCTGGACTCCCACCGGTCGCCTCGCTAAAGCTCCCCTTGGTGGCGGCGCCACCCGCGAACTGCTTGACGATGTCATCGACGCCGACTGGAACAAAGATGGAACTGACTTAGCGGTCGCCCGCCGCGTCGGCAATCAATTCCGCCTGGAATATCCCGCCGGCAAAGTGCTCTATCAAACCGCCGGATATATCAGCGATGTCCGCTTCTCCCCCGCAGGGGATCAAATTGCTTTTCTCGATCACGGACTCATTGGTGACGATCGCGGCGTGGTGTGCGTCGTTGATATCGAGGGGCATCGTCGCGTCCTGACGCAGGAATTCGAAAGCGCGCAGGGACTGTCCTGGTCTCCCGACGGAAAGGAAATCTGGTTTGCCGCCAGTGAGGCCGCGGAACTCAACTCCTTGCGTGCCGTCGATCTCAGCGGCAGGGTTCGCATGGTTGCGGCCGCGCCCGCACGCCTTCACCTTCAGGACATCGCCGAAGATGGGCAAGTCTTGCTCACCACCGATGTCGTGCATTACCAGGTCGGAACCGGAGAGCGCAAGTCCGGTGCCGTGCGAGATCTCACTGCCTTCGAATACACATCACTGAGCAACATTTCCGACGACGGCAGCATGATCCTTATGAATAGTTTTGACATCGCCGGTGACACGAACTACCGCCTCTACCTGCAGCACACGGATGGTTCCCCTCCGGTTCTCGTCGGACATGGTGCCGGTGCGGCTTTTTCGCCAGACGACAAATGGGTCGCCGCGATCGATCCGGCTCGTCCTGAGAACGTCTCTATCATCCCGACTGGCATCGGAGACGCCCGCACTCTGCACTCTCCCGCTGGCACCCATTACATCGGCATTTCGTTATTCTCAGACGACAAGCACGCTTTGATCACCACCACCGCTTCTGGACAGACGCCGCAGAGCGCGGTGCAGGACATTGAAACCGGCTCCATTCGTCCCATCGGTCCCAAGGATCGCTATGTGGCCGCCCTCATCAGCACCCTTTTCCCGGGACCGTCTCCCGACGGCAAGTTCTGCATTCAGACTGATGGCAGCCGTTACTGGCAGCAATCGCTTGAGGCCACGTCGGTCCGCGAACTCTCCGGAATCGTCGGGGGCGACAAAGTCATCAACTGGCACGCCGATTCCAACAACCTATTTCTCGCGCACCCCGACGGCATCAACGTCCAGGTCTACAATCTCAACCTCACCACAGGAGAGCGCAAACTGTGGACCATTTTTTCCCCACCTGACAAGACCGCTACAACTGGACATACTCTCCTGTTTATCACGCCCGACGGCGGCCACTTCGCCTACGAGTCGCACAGAATTTACTCCACTCTCTTCATCGCCAAGGGACTCCACTGATTCATTCCTCTGATGAGAAAGGCGACGGTCTTTGCTCGCCGAAACGGTGACAGCAAGATGTGATAGAACAAAATGCCGACAAGCGAAGTATGGCCCTCTAGCAATCGGGGCAGAGTCCGAATCAGCAATGATGAGCGCGCTGGAAGTGATCATGACTGTTCCCAGTTGACTGGCAACCTGGAAGTTTATACCCCGGAAGCGAACCTTCAGTGGCCGCAAGTCGGCATTTCCTCCACGCCCGTTTCTGGACAACTTGCGGTTCACCGACGATCCATTGTCGATCGTCTGATCCTTTGGAGCGGCTTTTGTTTGAGGCTATAATCGACCGCATAAAATTGCGCCGACTTCCAACAGAGAGAGGTTTCATAAAGAGCGCTATGCGACTGACCGGCGGTTTAGTGGCTTGCTTGTTGGTGGGAATCTTCGTGGCTGGTTGGCGCACAGTAGCGGCGACTGCCGCTAACAGTTCGGAAGGCGTGGCGGCTCGCTCCGATAAGCCGGAAACGAAAATCGCGAAATCTTGGGATCCGAAGACTGCGGCCGCCTACTTAGATCGGCGGCAAGCGTGGTGGATGGAATGGCCCAGAGCCCAGCGGGACCATGAAACTTTCTGCGTGTCGTGCCACACCGCTGTTCCTTATGCTCTTTCGCGTTCCACTCTTCGAACAGCGCTTGACGAGCAAGCTCCATCTCCGAACGAGCAACGGCTGCTGAACAGCGTCAGTAAGCGCGTGCGCCTCTGGAAGGAGGTTGAACCGTTCTACAAGGATGCGGACCGCGGGCCATACAAGTCGGTCGAGTCGCGCGGAACGGAATCCGTTCTCAACGCACTGATTCTTTCAAGCCGTGATGCGCAAAGTGGCCAACTCAGCAACGATACGCGTACGGCGTTTGAGAACATGTGGGCTGAACAGCAAATTGCCGGCGAACAGAAAGGAGCGTGGCTCTGGCTGCGCTTTAAGAACGAGCCGTGGGAAGCGGACGATTCAGGCTACTTCGGAGCGACGTTGGCCGCCGTCGCCGTTGGTATCGCACCAGGAAACTATCGGGCAACGCCCGAAATCAAAACCAGCCTCAGGCCATTGCGGGAGTACCTCAACCGCGAATTTGCCGTGCAGACCCCTATGAATCGAGTCCTTCTCTTGTGGGCCGCCGCGAAGCTGCCGGGACTGATCGAGCCGGATCGGCAGGAAGCCATCATTGGCGAGCTTCTGGAAAAGCAGCAGGCTGACGGTGGCTGGAGTTTGTCTTCTCTCTCTGGCGACTGGAAGCGCGCGGATGGAACGCCTCAGGAAACGAGGAGCGACGGATACGCGACGGGGCTGATCACTTTCGTTCTTCAGCAGGCCGGGATTTCACCCGAAAATGCCAAATTGAAGCAGGGACTCGCATGGCTTACTGCGAATCAGGATAGAACGGAAGGTTCCTGGCCGGCATACTCTTTGAACAGGAACAAAGAGCACCACATCAGTCCGGAAACCGCGCTCTTTATGAATGACGCAGCCACTTCGTACGCTGTGCTCTCTCTGACTGCCGCCAACCGTCACTGAAATGACTGTGGCTGGATAGCGGCAAGCTGGAGATTACAAATGTTGATTTCTTCCGCGTCTACTATTTGGCGTACCGCTTGCCCGCACCCGTCCTGATCTTCTTTCCTTTGGGGCTCCGGGGATGAATATGTTTAATGCTTCTGCCATGATTCGACGCCTGCTCGTGCTGCTCCTCTTAACTTCCGCCGCCCTCGCCCAAGTCCCAGAGGGTATTCCGCGCCAGCTCGCCCGCGAGCGCGCCACAAACATTAGCGACGTGCATTACAAGGTCTCGCTGTCGCTGAAACCGCATGCGACCGACGTTCCTGGATCCGTCGAGATTACGTTCGCTTTAAAGCAGCCGAGCGAAACTCTGCTCGATTACCGCGACGGTCTGCTGAAGAACGTGGTGATCAATGGTCAGACGGGCGAAGCGAAGGCCCAAAACGGCCACATCATTCTTCCCGCCGCGTCGCTGCTCGCGGGCCAGAACACCGTGGACCTCCACTTCACATCCCACACCGGACCGGCGGGAAAGCCGATCATCCAGTACGAAGACAAGGACGACGGCTCCGAGTACGTGTACACGCTATTCGTACCGATGGACGCGAGCATGGCGTTTCCCTGTTTCGATCAGCCGGACATCAAGGGAAAATTCCAGCTCACCATCGATGCGCCCAGTGATTGGAGCGTGATCTCGAATACCACGGGCAAAACGAACGCGCAAAACGTGTGGGAGTTCCCTGAGACGTTGCCGCTGCCGACTTACCTCGTCGCCTTCGCCGCCGGGCCGTTTCAAAAGATCACGCAGGCTGGCGAACCAACCGTCTATTTTCGCAAATCGCAACTGGCACGAGCGCAGCAAGAAGTTCCGGAGTTGCAGGAGGTCACGGCAAAAGGGATCAAATTTCTCTCTGACTATTTCGCGCAGCCTTATCCGTTTCCAAAATATGACATCGTGCTCATCCCGGGCATGGCATACGGCGGGATGGAGCACGCGGGCGCGACGTTTTTGCGCGAAGAATCGGTGCTGTTCCGCACTGCGACGACGCACTCCGATATTTTGGGCCGCGATATCCTGACGCTGCATGAGCTGACGCACCAATGGTTCGGCGATCTGGTGACGATGCGTTGGTTCGACGATCTGTGGCTGAAGGAAGGGTTCGCGCAGTTCATGGCGTATCGCGCACTGTCGTCGCTGCGGCCTGAGGACATCGTGTGGAAGCGGTTCTACCAGACGATTAAGCCGGGAGCATACGACATCGATCAGACGCTCGGGACGACGCCGATCTACCAGGATATCGTCAACCTGAATGTTGCGAAGTCTGCCTATGGCGCGATTGTCTACTCGAAGGCTCCCGGCATGCTAAAGCAGCTCTGGTACGTGCTCGGCGACGAACACTTCCGCCATGGTCTGCAGGCATATCTAAGAGAACATGCTTACGCCAACGCCGAGTGGAGCGACTTGGTACACGCTTTCGAGCAGGCGTCGGAGCGATCACTGGGAAAGTGGGCCGATACCTGGATCCGGAAGCGCGGCATGCCTGAGGTCGATGTCGCCTGGTCATGCAGCGGCGGCGAGATGCGAAGCCTCACTGTGACGCAGCACGACGTTCTAAACGAGGGACTCGTGTGGCCGATGGCTACGGAAGTTGCGCTCCATTATCCCGATGGTTCTAAGTGGGACATGGCGGTGGAAATTGATTCTGCGGGCACAAAAATCGACCGTCCCTTTGCGGACGGTCATCGGCCCTGCCCCGCGTGGATATTCGCTAACGAAAATGATTATGCCTACGGGCGTTTCCTGCTCGACGACAAGAGCCAGGAATACGTGATGGCGCACCTGGGCGACATGTCCGATTCTTTCCAGCGAGCGCTCTTATGGGGATCGCTGTGGCAGTCGGTGCAGGTGACCGATCTTGATCCGCGCCGTTATCTCGAACTTGCTACCGCACTGCTACCGAACGAAAAAGATGAGATGATTCTGGCGCAGACCGTTGGGCGTAGCGCCTCGGCGCTGCACCGGTACGTTTCAGACGACGACCGGCATCGCCTGACGCCGTCGCTGGACCAGATCGCGGCCACACACATGCAGCAGGAATCGGACCGCAACCTGCGCATCATCTGGTTCCGCGGCTTCCGGGCTCTGACAGAGAGCGCCGAGTCGCGTGCGAAATTGAAGGCGTTGCTAGAGGAGACTGGATCGGAGTTGATCCCGGGTATCGCGCTGCGGCCGCTAGACCGCTGGAACACGGTGACGACGCTGATCGCGCTCAATGATCCCGAGGCAGATGAGATTCTCGGACGCGAGAAAGAGCGCGATCACACCACCGACGGCCAGAAGTACGCCTACATGGCTGAAGCCGCGCGGCCCGACGCGGCGACGAAGAAGAAATATTTCGACGATTACACGAAGAACCCCGAGCGGCCCGAAGATTGGGTACAGACCTCGCTGGGGGCGTTCAACTACTGGAACCAGTCGATACTGACCCAGCCGTATATCGAGCCGGCATTACAGGTGCTGTCTCAGATTAAGCACGAGCGGAAGATCTTCTTCCTGGTCGTGTGGCTGGATGCGTTCATTGGTGGGCAGCACAGCGCGAAATCGGACCAGATTGTGCACCATTATCTCGATACGGCACAGATTGAGCCCGACACGCGGCTGAAGATTCTGCAGGCGGTGGATGAGTTAGATCGGACAGTGAAGATTCGGGAGAAATATGCTGGTGCTCAGTAGTCAGCTAATGACGGCGGCTGAGGCTGCACTCCGCTTCTGAGTCCCGGCATTCTGTACAGCGCTCGGCGGTCGTTCCGCGTTCATGTCAGCCCTACTGAAAAAGTAACGGCCAACACTGAAGTTGAGTGCGCTCCCCAGATTGGTACCAGCAAACGGCGCAGAGAGAAGTTGGCCGTGGGATGAACACAGCAGTGTTTCCACAGAGGAGAATCATCGACTATTTCTAGTCAAAATCAGATTAGATTTAGGGGGCTTGATCGGCAATGGTGGCGATGTCTGCAATGTTGTCGCCTTTTTTGAGGGATGGGACCGCGTTGATGTGCAGGATGACACCGGAAACGGGAGCACGGGCCTCGAGTATCCGTTTGCCAAAATAGTCGGTGATATAGCCGATTTTCATGCCCACTTGAACATAGGTACCACGCTTCACCAGGGGGTACCAAATGCCAGGGCCGTCGGACAAGACATCCACGACTCTGTCGAGCCAGACGGGATTGTCGATGGGCCGAGGGTTTCCGGAAAGCATCTTGAGAGCACGCATAGTGCTGAGTGTCCCGTCGACGAGAAGGGCCACGTCATCCGATTCGACGATGCCGGCATAGCCAGCTTCAACGACGATGGAAGGTTTGCCGCGAGCAGCAGAGGTATTGTCGAGGTAGCGAGTAGCGCTTAGGTCGGTGGGACGGTCGCGCCAAATAATGATGTGGTCGAGTCCAAAGGCGAGGACCATCTCTTTGGATATACGGTCCTGGGTCTCTTTGCCGGTAGGTGCCCAGTACGCGTAGGGGCGAAGGCTCTCGTCGAGATCGCCGCCGTGGTAGTCGATAAGATAATCACATCGATCGACGACTTGTTTGGTGATAAGAAAGGACGCACGGTCAGTTTGCGTCCCATCGGCTTTCCCGGGGTAGAAGCGGTTCATGCTCTTGCTATCGATAGGGTTAACATGGGGAACCTTTTGTTCGAAAGATTGAATGTTGACGAGCGGGAGAAGGATCACGGTGCCGGCGATTTGTGAGGGATCAATCAGGTCGATGAGTTTTTCAAGCGCGATTATGGAAGTGTATTCAGTACCGTGGGCGCCAGAGACCAGAGCCAGGACAGGGCCACGCTTTTCGCCGTTGATGACGATGACGGGAATATTGGTAGCAGCGTCGACGCCAGCGGGGACTTCCAAATAGCCCGTTGATTTTTGGCCCGGAGCGGCCGTCGCAGTGCCGACAGAAAAAGACAAAGCCTGTGCCTGGACGAACAGTGGGAATAACAGAAAGATCCCTGAAGAAGCAAATGTGCGAGCAAAAGATCTGAGCATAGACCCTCCACGGGGTGGCTGAGGATACCGCGACGGGAATAATTTGAGCAATGCACAGAGATTGTCAAAGACTCGCTGGACTCGCTGAAGTGGCCAAAACGGATGTTTGTTGAGTCACCATACTCACCGCAGTGCAAGGTGTCCGGTTGGGAGTTTCGGCTCTTTCAGGCCGAGTCCGACCACGACTGTCCGACCACGACTTGAACCCTCTCGTCATCAATGGCATCATCCCCTTGCATGAAATCGCTCGTGCGACCCCTTCGTCGTGCACTTTTGATCTCATTTTTCTGCGCCACTCTTCACGCCCAAGAGATCTCCATTCAAGCTCTCGTCACCCCTTCCACCGTCATCACCAAGGACGGCCGCCCCGTCAATTTCGCGCTCCACGGATTCATCGAATTCAGATCGCTATCCGAACTGTTTCCCTACATCGACTTGCAAACTCATCGCTGGCCGGGCAGCCCTGCCTTCGACGACGCCATGCGGCAACAACTCGCCCGCGAACTGCTTCGCCGCGGCATCGAGAGTCGTGTCGTTTCCATGACCGACGAGCGTCCGTTCGAAACGCTCATCACGCATACCGAAGACGAACTCCGCCGCGCACTCGCCCAAGTCACCGAACCCACTCCGGTTGGATACGCCGAGGCCTTCGTCACCGTCCAGCAAAAATGGAAGCACGCTATTAATTGCTGGAGCGCCGCTCCCTCCATTCCCGCACGTGTCCTCTCCAATTGGTACCCGATCGCCGAGGGCATCCGGCTCTATGGCGCTACCTATGACTCCACCGAGCACTTTTGGCAAGCTATCAAATATCACAGCGACACTACTGTCGCCGACCTCAATGCCCTCCTAACCACGTTTGAGCTCCAGAATTGGACGCCTTGGCTCGCCCGTCTCGACGACAATCCTAGCCTCTACCTCCCGAACGCTTACGCAATCGAGTTCCTGCGCTCCAACCTCACGCACGACCGCCTTCGCTGGTTTCGCGACCAACTCACCACGCACAATCTTCAATCCACCGAGCACGCTCGTGCCGCACAGCAACGTACCGCCGCGCCCTTCCGCTTCACCGCCTTCGAAGAAAAGGTCATCTGGGGAGACCTCGCCGACGTCTTCCACCTGGTCTACACCTTCTCCCTTCCGAATGACCCGCTCCGCGCTACCCTCGACCGCTCGCACTTTGACGGAATATATTTAGGCACTCGCAAAATGCCCTTCATCAGTCAAGACTTCCGCTCCCTCATGCTCGAAATCTGGCACGTGAAGTATCTCCAGATGCCGCGCTTCCGCGAACTCATCAGCTCCATTCCCATCGAGATCCGCCTTGAGCATTTCCTCAACGACGGCGACTCCCCCGATATTCCGATTCCAATTTATGTCGGCTACCTCAACCAGATCCGCGATCTCGCTCGACGACATTAGCCTATGTGGCGCGGTGAGCTCGCCACGAACCGCATTGGAGACAGTGCCTTGGCTGTATGGCGGAGCCAAGCTCCGCAGCCGACTCGCAACGCGACGAGTACGATTGAGGCGTTTCGCCAATACTTGGGTGAACATTATCACTACCGAGGAGACGCCAAATGGTTTGCTTCGGGATAATGAGACCGCAGCGGCAACAACAAGCGCGACAATAGGAACACCACCAGGGCGATAATGATCATCAGCAGCGGCAGAAGGATGAGGATGATAATGAGCACTTCTTCTGGAAAAGCGTCTTGCCGGTGAGCCGCTGCCGGAGGTGCTGTAGGGCGCGAAGGCTGTCAACCATGAATGATGCGCCGCGTAAATCCGACCTCGAAACGAAAGGAAGGTGGTACGGCAGAGGAGCTAAGCGGAATCGAGGTCGATTACACAAGCTCGAAGCTAGGAAGTCGGAGTGCCTTTTGGTCAAATGTCAGCGTTCGAGTACATCCTGCGCACGCTCCGAGCTCTACGATCAGTGCGTCCGCGAATGATCCGCACCCCTGTTTTAGCGCAACCATGGCAGTGAAGACTTGCTGCTCGTTTTCGATCGCCAGAACCTCAACCTGCAGCAGGCGCTCGACAGAGGTTGCGATTTCCAGAGCTGTCAGACCATAAGCGCGATCGAGTACCCATACGATTTCGACCATTGCCACGACGCTGACAAAGCCCGGATTCTTCGGTGTCAAACGACGTTCAAGAATCTCCGTGGCCTTGGCGGACTGTACAGGGTCGTCCTGGGTGAGATAGCGTATAAGGATGTTGGTATCGAGCCCTATCATCGGTGTCGTCGCCGCGGATTTCGACTCAAGGCACCCTCGGCAACCGCTGCGGTCATTTGCTCGGTGGTCACAGGCCGGGCATTCCGGGATTTGACCATACCACGCATCGCCGAAGCAGAGAGTTTCGGCAACAAGACTACACTGCCATCGGGATGCACGAAGAACTTAACCCGATCACCCGGGTGCAGCCCGAGATGTTCACGGATAGGTTTCGGGATGGTGGCTTGGCCCTTGACGGTGATCGCGGATTCCATCTTCCCTCCATTACATATTAACAAATGTAATACCACAACTCAGTGCTGCACGTCAAGCCGGCAATTCACCCAAAGGTCCCGGCGACTGCGATCTTCCAGCGCTTCCTCGATCAGCTGTGTGTCCGAATCAATTCCCGTGCGATTTTTGCTCTTGTCACGAGCGTTGCTGGCAGTCTTCCTCTGAAGAACTCCTCCTTCTCCTCCAGAGTGCGGTCGGCAAACCGCTCCAGTCCTTCCCGCGATACAAACCCCATTCGAGACTCGGGAGCTGATTCCGCGCCGGAGGGTTACTGCCAAGGGTTGACTACGGCTACACCGGTTGCCTGGAAATCACTCACATTCCTGGTGACGACCGTCATGCCATGCACGAGCGCAGTTGCTGCGATGAGAGCATCACGATCGGAGCGAGGATTTGGCACATGAAGCGATGCGCATCGCTGGGCGACAGCAGTATCAACTACTAGAATTCGCCCGGAGAATGAAGGCAACACGTGACCATCAATCCAGGCCCGAAGAATCGCGCCTTGCTTCCGGTCACGGCGTTCGACGAGAAGGATTCCTATTTCTAATTCCAGCACCGAAACCACGGACAAATAGAGGCTGGCCGTGGGGAGCGCCTGCGCCCACATCCTGACGCTCCGCTCAGCCTTCTTGCCCTTTCTCAGCTCGGAAATTACGTTCGTGTCGAGAACGTACATTAGGACAGATCCGTCTCCTCATGGAGATCCCCGATCAAGCGGGGCGGCTCAAACTCAACTTCAGCAGCTTCGGGCATGGCCAATAGATCCGCAATACTTTTCTGGCCACTGGTAATCCTCTCGTATTCCTCGGCAGTGAGCAGCACATGCGATGGACGCCCGCGATCTGTGATAAAGACAGGCCCCCGCTTGGCCGCCCTCTTCGCCCGGCTCGTGTCCTGATTAAATTCTCGGCTCGATAGCTTTGTAATCGCCATACCTGGCACCAATGTAGGAACGTTTCTACATGCTAACACCAAGCGAGCGAAAATGGAACCCGACGGTCATGTTGTCGTTTCGATCGGCAAAGTCATACCAGTGGGTGGACCGAAGCAAACGGTCGCTGGGCGCAGGAAACGGTTTCGCACGGCGCTCGATGCCATCTTGAAAGCAAATGGATGGGAGAGAGCTAGAGCCAACACATATCCCGCCGAATTCGACCTGTCCTCGCAGGGGGGCAGTCGGCAGGTCGGGAAATCACCCGCGCGACCGCGGCGCATGATTCTCGGTGTCGGATTCCGCGATCGGAAGATACGTGGCCAAGCTCAGTGCTACTCTCCCAGGGTGCGACCACTACGTTGTACCAATCGCGGTCGTCATGCTCCGCGAAGCCCGCGCAGCCACTGACGAATGGCTCTGCGGGGACGGATTAATGGGCGGCCTTGACAGGTGTTAAGCTACAGGCTGCAGTCTCGTAAGTGAAGATACGGAACTTTGTTCATAAGGGTCTAAAGAGGCTGTACGCAGAAGACCGTGCAAAAGGCGTTCCGCCCGATAGCGTGGACAAGGTCCGCAAGATGCTGGCCTTTCTCGACGACATGCAAGACCCCGAGGAGTTACGCTCGCTCCCAGCATGGAGGTGCACTCACTGACCGGCGACCGCAAGGGCACTTGGAGCCTGAGCGTCACCCGTAATCGCCGTTTGACGTTCCGTTTCGACGCCGCTGAGCGCGAAATCTGCGACCTAAATTTGGAAGACTACCACTAGGACAAAAGGAGGAAAATTCCATGCCCATGAAGAACCCGCCCCATCCCGGAGATTTCATTTGGACGGAGATTATCGAGCCTGCGGGCCTGTCGGTAACGGCGGCGGCGGCCGGGCTTCAGGTCTCCCGGCCCGCCCTGTCCAGCCTGCTTAACGGCAAGGCTGACCTCTCCGGGGATATGGCGCTCCGCATTGAGAAAGCCTTTGGAGTGAAGATGGACACGCTTATGCGGATGCAAGCCTCCTACGACATCGCCAAAACCCGCAAGCGTGAGAAGCAAATCCGTGTGCGGCGGATTCACCGCATAGCCCCGGTTCACGCGTAAGGAAATCAGTTCGCGCGACATTCCCTGCCACGACGAAGTGCCCAAACAACGTGACAGCAGCTGAAGCCGATTAGAAGTGAAATGGTCGTCATCTGTGGGACCAAAATCCTGCCATCTCGCCGGGTTAAGCGCAAGACGGAAGCCAGCGGGAGAGTCTCGCAAGGATAAATAAAAGGGTTTGAGATTACGGGGACTAAACCTCACCTAGTTCGTTTGTGCAATCAGGTTGCACAAACGCAGATCTGATAGTCACTTCCAAACACAATGCCGTCGCGCCGCCGAGTATCGAGTGAGCGTAAAACCCCACGAGCTAAAGCCTTTCGCCCCGGAAGGAGACCTACACCCATGGCGAAGATAATCCCGATCGACGAGCATTTCCAACATTTTCTGATGTAAATCCAGAGGCATGTATCCGCTGGGCAGATTCAGGCCCCTTCTCATTTCAGCGAGTCGACGAGATAGAAAGCTTCGCCAACTCCTGAAACCTCCTTGACGACAAATGCTCGACGTTCGAGAACGCGTCGTAGTTTGAGATTTGGTTTCGCACAAGATACAGCGTGGACAATCCATTCGACACCCGACAATGCATGCAGCTTGGCATATCGTCTCGCCAGCGAAGCCAGAGGGTGAATTTGCGGGTAAAGGATAGGCGGGTGTCCGGATCTCCATGTTGACATAACGTTCATAATAATATACATTTAAGATGTTAGTGAACATTATTCTGGACATTAAGTATGAGGACCAGTCGATCATCCGTCGTAATGCCGCTCCCGGTTAGGCATGCCCTGCGCAAGCTCGGCCGCGACATCCGTGACGCTAGGCGGCGGCGGCGCATCCCGACGGCCATCGCGGCGCAGCGCGCCTCGATCAGCCGCACGACCCTCGTCAAGCTTGAAAAGGGCGATCCCGGCGTCGCGATCGGCATATACGCCACGGTCCTTTTTGTGCTGGGTATGGCGGAGCGGCTGGGCGATCTCGCCGCGTCAAAGAACGATCCCGTGGGCCTGCAGCTCGAAGAAGAAAACCTGCCGCAGCGCATTCGGGTGGCACGCAGCCCGAAACGCACGAAAGACAAGTGATGGACAGAGGGGCATTCGTATACGTGGATTTCGACGGCGTCCCGCACTTCATGGGGCGTCTGTGGGCCCGTACGCGCAAGAATAAGGAAAGCGCCACCTTCGAATACGACAAGACATGGCTGGAAAATCCTGCGCGGTTCTCTCTGGAGCCAGCAGTGCAGGTTGGTCCCGGCCCGTTTCACACGCCGGCAGACACGCCCATGTTCGGCGCCATCGGCGACTCCGCGCCCGACCGTTGGGGGCGAGCTCTCATGCGCCGCATGGAACGCAAGTGCGCGGAGCGCGAGGGCGGGGCGCCGCGCACGCTCCAGGAAATCGACTTCCTGCTGCTAGTGGACGACGAGGCCCGCCAGGGCGCGCTGCGCTTTGCAGAAAAAGAAGGCGGACCCTTCCTCCGGGAGGAGTCCGTCAAGCGCATCCCTCCGCTGATCGAGCTTCCGAAACTGCTCTCCGCGGCCGAACATGTGATGGAAGAGAAAGACACCGAGGCGGAACTGCGCATGCTGTTCGCGCCCGCCTCCTCTCTTGGCGGCGCCAGGCCCAAGGCTTCCGTCAGGGAAAAGGGCGGCCATCTCGCCATCGCGAAATTCCCACGCCGGGATGATGAAATCAACACGGTGGTCTGGGAGGCGGTCGCACTGTCCCTCGCGAAGAAATCTGGCATCCCCGTTCCCCAATCCCGTGTCGAAAACATCGCCGGGAAACCTGTGCTCCTCCTGCGACGCTTCGACCGCGACGGCGAACGACGTATCCCATTCCTCTCTGCGATGAGCATGCTCGGATCGAAGGACAGAGAAGCCCGAAGCTATCTGGAAATTGTTGACGCGCTGCGCCAGCGCGGCGCTGCGCCGCAAGCCGACATGGAAGTGCTGTGGCGGCGGCTGGTTTTCAACATACTCATCTCCAATACCGACGACCACCTGCGCAATCACGGGTTTCTCTACGAGGGCCAGGCGGGATGGCGCCTGTCGCCCGCTTACGACCTCAACCCGGTGCCGACCGACATCAAGCCGCGCATCCTCAACACCGCAATCAATGAGGATGACAACACGGCTTCCCTCGCACTGGCGATGGAGGTGGCGGGATATTTCGAACTGGACGACGTCCGCGCACACAACATAGCAAAACAGGTCGGTAAGGCCGTCTCGAAGTGGCGCGACGAAGCCGCGCGGCACGGCCTGACGAAAAGCGACATCGACCGCATGGCATCAGCCTTTGAGCATGATGATCTGAAAACAGCTCTCGCAGCGCGGTAAACAGCGCCACGCTGACGGGACTACGCGGGGTGCAGCACTGGTTGCCTCGGCGATAAATCTGCCAGAAGCCCATCTGACAAAATGGCAGGCTCGGTGTCGGAACTGGTGGCAACTCGGACGAAGCTCGGAAAAGCACCACGCCACAGGAGCAGCAGAGACAATTTCCTCAGTATGAAGAGTTGATGGCTGAGATGCTTGCCGTCAACAAACTGATGATCGAATACGCCGCGCAACTGCAGAAGATTGTGAAGGGCACTGGCTAAACCTAACCTTAAGCTGGATGTCGATTTCTTTTCGCTCCTTTGCTTCTAGCGTTGTTTTGCTGAGTGCGGCGGGAAAGATGAACCAACAGATTGCCCGGCACTTGGGATTGACCAACGCCACTGTGGGCAAATGGCGGCGACGCTTCGTGGAGCGGGGGTAGCGGGACTGCATGACGAGTTGCGCCCAGGCCGTTCGCATCAGCGATGAACGAGGGGCCCAGTTGGTGCGCCAAACACTGGAGACAAAACCAAAAGGCGGCACCCACTGGAGTCTACGACAAATCGCAGGCAAGACCCGGCTTTTGAAATCCACGGTGCACCGCATTTGGCGGGCCTTCGGGCTGCAGCCGCACCGGCAGCGCCACTTCAAGCTCTCGACCGATCCGTTTTTCGTGGAGAAGGTGCGCGACATCGTGGGACTGTACTTGCATCACCCGGAGAACGCGGTGGTGCTGTGTGTGGACGAGAAGAGCCAAATTCAGGCGCTGGAACGCACCCAGCCATGCTGCCCATCGGGCTGGGGGTACGTCGAAGGCGTAACCCACGATTATCGGCGTCATGGAACCACGATCCTTTTTGCCGCGCTGGACAGGGCCAAGGGCATGGTGCTCACGCGCTGTCGGCAACGACATCGGCATCAACAATATGTGGACTTTCTGCGGCAGATCGACAACAACGTGCCGTCGGACCTAGACGTGGCGACGCGACCGCGCTTTCATGTGCACGTCACTAAGAATCTTTCTGCTTCCGTGAACTACCGGAGCTTCAAGGTGGCATTCAACGGTTTGCACGGGCGCATCACGAGGACTTCGAGGATACTGGTTACCAAAGATTCCCCCAGATTGATAGTCATTTTCCGACTCGTCGCAGTATCTTTCGATTAAGAGCAGGAGGGAGCCAGAGCCGGCGCCAGCTCGCAACCGTTTCCTCCGATTGGAACCTTCGAAACAGTGAAATTCGTAGTCCTCTTGGCGCCTGTCTTTGGTGAGCAATTGGCCGAACAGTTAAATACGTTTTTCGCGAGGACCAATGAGAATTCTCGTTGTGGATGACGATGAGGTGGTTCTGCAGTGGGTGCGGAGGCAGTTGGAGGCTCGAGGCTATGAGGTGGAGGACGCATTCTCAGGCGAACAGGGTCTTCACGCTTATGTGACTCAAGGCCCTACGAGCTGGGACTTCGTACTCAGTGACTATCTGTTTATCCCGTCGACAAGAGTACAGAACGGGTTACAGCTAGTTCGGGAGATCCGCGCTATCAACCTCGAGCAACGAATGGCGATTCACACGAGTGAGAAAGGCCTGCGCGCACCCGTACCGGTTTTGCACAAGCCTTATCCAATTGAGAAGCTCTTGCGGCTGTTGCGCCAACCCTTGAAAGGCCTGGAGGCGGCAGTAGGGACCTGCGGGAGGTAAAAGGAGAAATGCGAGAAATGAACGAAGCACCTACAAGGCCTTCGGAGCGACCTCAGGACGTTCTTGGCAAGCCTTTTCGAGTGCTGGCTTCCCATTTTCGCCAATGTTTAGTTTGCGAGCAGACGTTCAGTTCGCGAAGCGCGCGTACCCACGCGCAGATGCCATGCTGGCCCGCAACGATTCCAAACTCTTTGCTTAGCCGTTTGGGCAGGCTTATCCATTAATAGAAGCTTCGAACAGCTGGTCTTCTTCTTCTCTACAGACAAATGGCTGTCAGTTGACGTCAGAGCAAATTGAGAAGAGATCGTGACCTGAGTCCTGCTAATCGGCCCGGTTTGCTTGTGCAACCCGGTTGCACAAACGCAGATCTGATAATCGCTTCCAAGTGCCAGCGCTGCAATCGGGGTTGTGACCTTTTCATCATGGCGTTATTGTAGGCGAACATATAGCGAAACGCAAGGAGATTTTGTAAGAGGTTATCAGGGAACGTCAGTACCGGGCTTACAACGCTGCGCGCTACAGGGCCGCAGACATGGCGATCGCCTGTGCTAGGTGAACTGTAAGCGAGGTCGGACATCATTGGATCTCGTTAGAAGCCACGAAACTCGACTTGGGTTACCCAGTTCCAGTCAGGAGCCACTCTATTGTTTTTCCTGACTTACGCGCCAGTCGAAGCAGCACGGCTGCTCCGATTTCGCTGTCACCTTTCTCATATCGTGAGAGCTGTCCTTGACTAACTCCGACTTCGCGAGCACTAGGAATTTCATAGCTTCCTCCTTCCCCCAACCGCCCCACTGCTATGCCCCTCGCAGGTTCATGTCACCCGCGTTTGCAAACGAGTGAGGCGTACCATTTGGGCATGAGCAGAATACGTCCAGAAAAACCCGGCCCGGAGAGTACTGATCGATCGGTCGCTGTCGATGTCCTCCTTCGACGAGAGCCCGACGAGGAAGAAGACGAAGAGGAAGACGAAGGCGACCGCAAAGAAGATGACGAGGATGAAGACACAGACCACGGCTACTCGGAGTGAGCGTGCCCTTATTTGTGTCAGTGGGTGAGGAATGAAACGCGAAGACTTCATTAACGTTGCTGAAGATACCCAATTGACTGTAGTCCCTACCTGAACTTCGAGTTGACCACTGACATGGGCGTAGTTTAGACTAGTCTTACACTAGTTTAACAGGGGAAATCCTTATGGCCACACTGCAGGGCAGCAACACCGTCGGCGCGTATCAGGCAAAAACTCATCTATCCGAACTGCTGGAAAAGGTTGCGGCGGGCGAGGAGATCACGATCACCAAACATGGGGCACCTGTGGCCAAGCTCGTGCCCGTGAAAAAGGAACTAAGATCAGAGGAGCGCGTCGCCGCCATTGATCGGATTCAGAAGCTCTCTATCGGACTATCCTTGGGCGGATTGAAGATCAAGGACCTCATTCGGGAGGGCCGCCGATGAGTGCGGCGTTTGTAGTTGATTGTTCGATCGCCATGGCTTGGCTGTTCCACGACGAAGCCACACCGAAGACGACAGCCTTGCTGAATCGACTGGCAACCGAGACAGCGCTTGTGCCTGCTTGGTGGTTTATCGAAATTACGAACGTTCTCGCGATGGCGGAGCGCAAGGGCCGTATCACTCCTACGCAGTCTGACGGTTTTATCGCCGACCTGAGCAAGCTCGGAATCGAGAGAGACGACGAAGCTCCTGGTCGGGCCTTTACGCACCTTCTTGCATTGTGCCGAACACATCGACTTACCAGCTACGACGTGATCTACCTCGACTTGGCCATCCGTCGAAGTCTGCCGTTGGCGACCCTTGACAACGACTTGCGCAAAACCGCAAAGAAATTGGGTATCGGCCTCTTAGGTTAGACGGCGCAGAACGCTTCCTCGAAACACAACGGCTATTCTTCATCCTCGCCTACCTCGCATTCGTCCCAACGTGCTGGTGTTTGATGCGTTCCACGCGAGGTCACGAGGCTCTCCGCTGCCTGCTGCCCTTTGTAGGGCACCGGCGTAAACACGCCTGGAACAATGTTTCAAACTTGGACCGCAGCGGTCGTCAGGATTTCCCGCAAGCCAGCCAATTCTCCGGACGGTCCGCATAGGTTCGGCTGGAGCGGTGTTCCGAGCCGTCGGACAATGATGGGTTGAAGTTCGCGAATGCATCCCACGCGTACGATCCGCGAGCGATGAATCCGAAGAAACTGCCAAGGATCGAGTTTCTGTTCCAGGGAGTTCAGAGTCTTGCGGAGTAGGTGACACCACCCGGGGCTGTGGAGTTCTGCGTAATTTCCCGCTCCTCCAACCCATTCGATGTCTTGTGTAAATACAAGCTGGATTCTGGAGCCGACCCGCACGGGAAAACGTGATACATAGCTCGCTGAATTCTGCCGCAGCATCTCGAGGACGCGCTCGGCCATCCGAACTTTGGATTCCGAATCCCCAACATACCTGGCCCGTTGCACAGCGCTGTCAAATCTCTCGTCATCCACGGGCTTAAGGAGATAGTCCAAATATCGGGGTTCCTCTACTCGGAGAGAGGCGATTTTGCGATAGTTGTCGCTCTTGTCGGTCACCACAAATCAAGATGTGACCCATGTCACTGACAGGACGCGCTCGTTCGTGTGAGGTGTTGGAGTATCCCGCCTCACCGAAGAGCAGGTCCCACCACGGTGTGCACACCCCCTGAGGCGAGACCTTTGAACGTCGGCTCCTCTGAGCAATTGTTTTGTCGGTGACGGTTCGTATTTTGGGCCTGGCAGATTCGGAACGCTCGTAGCTGAATGATCGACCTCGACCATGGCCCCCTGCCCCCGTCCCTGAAGGAGGTTTCCTATGACGCGCAAACCCACTCGCAATGATTCTCTCAGTGTTGTTCCGGCTTCTGTCGCAATTCTGACGGTTCTGACACTCTTGATCGTGGCCGCCTTGAAACTAGGGTGACTGGAACTGCAAACAAAAGCGAGTGGTGACTAACCGATCACTTGATCGACAGCGATCCAACACTTCCCACTTTGTACTGAGCGGCGAACGACTGAACTGCAAGCCCTTCGCCCAGCTAGAGTGTTGATCATCAACGGTCCTCTAGCTCGAAGTACACGGAGGTGTCCCATGGCACAAGTACGTGGTTTGAGCGCGAGCAAAATACAAGTCGGATCATGGGCCCTGCTCTCTCGCATAAAACAACCGCGATTGGCTCTTTCGTTCGCAGTCGCCGGAGCGCTCAGTTTCTGGTTGCCCGATGTGGTTATCCATATCGACGCAGGGCGGAATTTTGATTCGAATGGGCTGGCCGGACTGGTCTTAGGCATCGTTGCGTCCCTGCTGAGGATCCCATAGAAAAACCCGGTGACACCACCAAGTGATGCCGCCTATGCGCGCAGACATCGTTATCCACTTATCGTAAGTGGCCATACCTTGGACCGAGTCAATGAGTGATGGTGCGACTCTTCACAGTGGGATTGTGACATGCGTCACATAGCTGGAACCACTCTCCAGCCTATTCTCCATCTACTGCTCGCCGATGGAGTGCGCCTTTTATGACTGACGACACGGCCTCCACTAATCTGCAGTACGTCCTCGAACAACGGGGTGAAAAAGTGCACAAGCCACGGTCCACCGTGCTGTTGTTGACGAATACACGCGGCTACACTCAGTGACAGGGTTGATTGAAATCGCCCAGATGAGCCTTTTTGTTTTTCCAGCATAGGCGTAGAGTTCACATATGGACGATTGCTCTATCGCGGGACGGACTGAAAAACTCCGTCGAGAGATTGAACTGATTCAGCAAGAGGACCGACGCTACCGCAATAACAGAAGCCATTCACTAGCTGAGAATGCAGAGCATGAGAAGCGGGAGTTTCGAGTCCTTGCGATCCGTGAAGAACTTAGAACGCTTGTCGAAAAAGCAAAGCAGCAATCGGGCCACGGATCAGTCTGGTACAGTTGACTTCTTCTTCGCAGCTCCGTCGATGTTTCGCCAGCTGACCCCGTCATTGAAGCGATATTTCGTTGCCCCGCCGTTGACTAGCTCGTCTTTCCCGCGATCGTCGTCGGGTCCTCCATCTCTGCTAGCGCCAGAACTTGGTAAGTGGCATAGTTGTACACAGGCGACATGGCCAGAAGCCGATCGAGTTCTTCGTTCGATGTGACCTTGTAAATCCAAGCGCCGCCGTGACTGCCGATGACGTGGTAGCGGCACTCTAGCTTGTCCCCCAGCTTCTTGGCGTAATCCGGCATCTGCATCACGGCGCGGGCAACCTCAGGCCCGAGGCGCGTCAGGTCGAAGTGCCACAGCACTAGGAATTTCATAGCTTCCTCCTTTTTGCCCCAGCCCCACAGCATATACTCCACGCGGGTTCCTGCGCCCAATCACCATAGCTCTGCTGGTCCAGCAGTTCCCCCGGTCTGGGGCATCAGCAGCACCCGCGTTTGCAAACGGCTGAGGCGTACCATTGGGCATGAGCAGAATACATCCAAGAATGCCCCGACTCAGACCCTTCTGATCGGTTGGTAGCCGCCGATGTCGTCCCGCGACAAAAGCTAAACGACGAAGAAGACGAAGAGGAAGACGAACGCGACGGCGACGGCAAGGAAGATGAGGATGATGACCAGGAAGACGATGGCTACTCGGAGTGAGCACACCCCTATTTATTCGAGGTCGGCGTCCGTTCGCGAGGGGGAGAAAAATGTTTCACTGTCCGGAGCCGAAGAGTCGGCATGAAAAGCCGCGAAATGGCATGGCGGGGCGCGGCAATTTTCTGCCGGAGTCAATCCAGCAAGGAGCACGATCTATGAAGCGCATTCACCTTCGTCTGCATGCTAACGGCTTTGTTGTGTGCGGGTCTTGTATTTGACAGTCAAATTGTCGGACTAACTCTCTATCTTCTTGATGTACAGCCGAAGCCCGACTAAGACTATCCCGATCGCGATGAGAGAAATTCCGAGCCCGATACGGCGATGGTTGCGCTCGACCATGGCTTCCTTCCCAGCTTGCAGGTTCTTGGCGGCGATTTGCAGGCCGGCTTGAATATCCTGATGCACCAAGTCCGTCCGGAAGCTATGGATCGTGACTCGAGCTTTGGTCAGCGAATCCCGTGCCTGATCCTGTCCCAGCCGTGCCTCGCCCACCTCCATGCCAGAAGACTCGGCGACACGGAGAACTTGGTCTGCGCTTTTGATGGCCTCGTCCAATCGACTCAAGCTGCTCTGTAATTCTGCCCTTGCTTGATCACAGGCGTCCCCCGGGGTGTGACACCGCATGCAGACGGCGTCAAGACCAGTACCGAGCATCGCGTCGGTTGGGTGTCTGATGCCATGATTGCTATGACACACGACGCATCCTGGAAGAGCAGCCGATTCAAAGGCCTTTTTGTGCGAACTTTTTTCGTACATCTGGGCTTGAAAAGCATGACAGTTCGAACACACATTCTGAACCTTGTCCACTCCTGGCGGAGTCGCGCCATGGTTCCCGTGACAGGTTGAACAGGTTGGCGCACTCAGATCGCCTCGCACCGCAAGTGCCTGGTGGTGCACGCTCGTGCTGTACTTTGCGAACTGATCCGAGGGAATGGAGTATCCCTTCATGTAACTCGCGTCAGCATGGCAGCGAGCGCACGTGTGCGCCACGTTGACAGGGTTCACCGTGGAGCGGGAATCACCGGGCGCCCTTAGATCGTGGACACTGTGACAATCCGTGCACACTGCCACCTTCGTGTCTCCTGCCGCAAAGCGCTTGCCGTGCACGCTGGTGCGGTATTGATCCAACTGATCGGTGCGCAGGCTGGGATTGAACTGCCGAATATATGCTGGATCCGAATGGCAACTTCCGCACAACTGCGGGATCTGCTTGCGATCAATCTTTCCCTTCCACCCAGCCTTCCGGTTCATGGCTTTGTCAGGATCGTCGCTGGTTGGGTCGCCCCCATGGCAGCTGGCGCAAGTCAAACCCTTCTGTGCGTGTATATCCTGGCTGAACTTCTCCTGGCTCACTCCCAGAGGATCGGGCAAGGCTGAGTGACAGTCCATGCAGGAGTCTGTGGTTTGCCCATAACCCAGGCAGGCTGCGAGCACGATGAAGCCGGGCAGCCCGACGCAGGCCGAGCTGAACGGTCGAAACTTATTTCGCAAGAAGGCCATAAACACTCATGCTTGCCATATACGCAATAGCAAAGACAGCAAGCCCAGTGATCCACGTTTTCGTGTGTGACGGTTGGTCGCTCTCAAAGAAAGGCAGCAGTAGCCACAGCAAGGCGACGAGGCCGAAAGCAAGTACACCCAGAACCTCCCCGTCGATAAACCACACTTTGGACGGAATCAGTTTCAGTGTCTGGAACATAAACAGGAAGTACCACTCGGGCTTGATTCCCGCTGGGGCAGAGACAAAAGGATCTGCCTTGACACCGAGGTTCCACGGGAAGAGTGCTGCCAACGCACCTAGCACTCCCAGGCCCACGTACCAGGCCATCAATTCCCGCAGCAAGAAGTTGGGAAGGAATTTTATTTCCTGCCTTTCAGACGGATTCTCGGTCCACTGAACTTCCAATTTCGGGGGAATGCTCATGCCCAGGCGTTGAACCAGTAACACGTGCAGCAGGATCAGCAAGGTTGCCAATCCGGGCAGAACGGCGACATGGAATCCGAAGAACCTGGTCAGCGTGGCTCCAGTCACTTCTTCACCACCGCGGAGGAAGATCATCATGGGCTTACCGATAATCGGAACCTGCCCGGTAATTTCGGTGCCGACCTTGGTGGCGAAGAAAGCCAGCGTATTCCAAGGCAGAAGATATCCGCTAAACCCAAATCCCATGACGAGAAATAGCAGGATCACTCCGCTGACCCATGTGAGCTCACGCGGTTTGCGGTACGCCTTGAGGAACAGCACGCTGAACATGTGTGCAAATGCGGTAAAGATCATTAAGTTGGCCGACCAGGAATGGATGGACCGAATCAACCAGCCAAATTGCACCCGGGTCATAATGTATTGCACGCTCTCGAACGCTTCGTTGGCTCCGGGCCGGTAGTACAGAAGCAGCAAGATCCCGGTCAGCACCTGGATCACGAAGAGGAAAAGGGTGATGCCTCCGAGAAAATACCAGTAAGAAAGACGATGCTTGGGGACGGTCTTGTGGCGGAGCGGGGCGGTGAGGTCGTCCCAATCAATCCGTTCATCAAGCCAGCGGCGGATGGTGGCGAACAAGGTCACGCCTCCCGCTTCCGGCTGACGACAATCTCATCGCCGCGCAAGTGGACATCAAACACCTCGAGCGGCCTTGGCGGCGGACCGGAAACGTTACGGCCATTGAGATCGTAGATTCCGTTGTGGCAGGCGCACCAGATCTCGCGCAGATCGCTGCGGTACTGCACTGTGCAGGCTAGGTGAGTGCAAGTGGCGGAGAGCGCGCGATAAGTGCCGTCGCTGTTCATGATCAACAGGCCGGGACGGCTGCCGAAACGGAAAATCTTGCCCGAATTCGGCTTCAGCTCCGTGAGCTTGGCGGCGACGATCTCGTCCCCGCCGAGATCTGCTACCGCCGGAGGGACAAGATAGCGCAGCACGGGATAGAAGAAAGAAGCAAACGAGGCGAGCAGGCCTCCACCGAGAAGGATTTCAATCACGCGGCGGCGCGCAGGTTCGGGTTGGGAAAGCTGGTCAGCGGTCATTCACTAGGCCCCCTCCCGGAGGAACCACTCGAGAACCTGGACCGCCGGTCTCGCGGGCCAATTCTCCGGGTCAAGCGGAACGTACTTCCACGGTGCGCTGCATCTCGCGCAGCCACATCGTCTGGAACAGTTGTAGGCGATGTCCAATGACGACGGCCAAATTGAGCGCGATTTTGTATCCCGCCTCCGGATTCTCGGAAAAGTGCTTAAGCAACGCTTCCCGCGGCAGTGCCATCACCTTTGCCTCTGATAGCGCCGCACTAGCAGTGAGCGTGAAGCGGTAGGGCGGAATTAGCGCCGACCAGCCCACAGCCTGGCCGGGGTTCCTCTCCTCCACAAAAATGTTTTCATCTCGGCCCCGGACCGGCATCGGCAGCGTGAGCCTAATTCGTCCGCGCTCCACGAGGAACAGGCGATCGGCTGGATCTCCCAGTTTGAAGAGCGAGGTTTCACTGGGAACAATCACTCTGGCGCCGAGCGCCAAGACCTGCTCGGCTTCAGCAGATGAGAGACCATTCAGAAGTTCATGCGTCATGAGTCACTCCCTTTAGTTCACAAAGGGCGAAGGCGTCTTGCTGTGCAAATGGTCGTGCGTCGGAAATGCCAGGAACGATTCCGCAGCAGCTTGCTCCAGGCGGACGTGGTTTTCAATTTGCAGCAATAGGACCTCGATGGGCACCTGCCGCGACGGCATAGCTGTCGGTTTAGCGACACTGTCCGTGAAGAACCGAGTCGGCGGGACTGGCTCGCGCAGGACAAACAAGGGAACTGCAGCGCCCGCAATGCCGACAGCAATTCCGACACACCAGAGGAAAGATCCGGTTAGCCAGACAAACCAGAGCGGAAGGATTTGTGGGCTTGCGCAAAACAGGTACGCTCCCGCTCCGACCATGAGTAACCCCGTAAGCAGCATGTTGTAACGGCGCATAACCAACTCCTTGAAATCTCAGGAGGCACGGTACGAACTCATCCGAGGAGATCAAGCGGAGAACTCATCCTGTTCTCCGTTTGAATGTTTCTCCTCGCACGCGCCATGCCAGCATTCACCCAGCCATAACTCTTTTCTTTGCCGTCGGTGTAGGGATGGCGGCACAACCAGGGCTGCCACAATGTCAGTTCGAGCATGACTATCTGTTCAGACACTGACGCCACTCTATGCCTGAGGCATCATCCGGCCATCTTGGTGTGGCTATCATGAAGCTGCGTTTTGCCCGCATCACGGTTGGCCTCGCTATCAGGGTCACGCCGGCGATGCTCCTAGCATGTACGGTCGCCCGTTCTGGTGCCGAGCTTCAACACCTGCTCCGCTTCAGCGGGCGATAGACCGTTCAGAAGTTCGCTCGTCATGAGCTACTCTCTCTCAGTTCCAAAAGGGCGAATTCGTCTTGCTGTGCAACTGGGCCTGTGTGGGGAATGCAAGGAACGATTCTGCGGCAGCTTGCTCCATTCGGACATGGTTTTCAATTTCCAGCAATAGGACCTCAAGAGGCATCTGCAAGGGCGGGACAGCTGGCGATATAGGCACGCGGTCCGAGAAAAAGCGGGCCGGAGCAGCCGCTTTGACCAACGGAACCTCGGGCTGCGCAGGTGAATTCCATGACTCCGAGCGCATCGCTGCTCCAAACGCGAGAGCCACGAACGCTACCCCAAATACAACGAGGCACAAGCCTATCAAGAGCATATCCATGGCAGTAACCCTCCTTCAGTTACGTATGTCGCATGTGGCATGCCAGCGTTGGCAGAGGCCTAACTCCTTTCCCTGCAGACGAGGTGTGCAAGTCCGAACCACGGCACTGCCAGAATGTCATGTCGACCCTGACGATTCGTCAGTCGTTGACGGCTGCCAGCGCGTGTGCCATCATCCCGCCATCTCTTTGCCATCACCATGAGGTTGCGTTTTGCCAGTATGACCGTAGGCCTCGCGCTCGGTGTAACCGCCGCGGTGGTCGTGGCTTGCGCGGTCGCGGCGTACGTCTATTCGGTCTATCACTTCAGAAGTGTTCTCGAAACCGTACACACCAGCGCGCTCGCCGAAGGCGAATTGATCCGAACTGCGCTCGAACACCAGATGATGGGCAATGACCGTACCCTGATCTCACAAATGATCGAGAGCTTCGGCAAACAGGCGCGGGTCGAACAACTCGTCGTGTTGGATCGTAATGGGGTGCAACGCTACTCTAGTAAGCCAGGAACCGCGGGGAATGATTTCCGAATCGACTCTCCTACATGCCAGGCCTGCCATCGCGATCCGCCGGAACGCCGGGGATCAAGTCGCGTGATCGAGACTCGGGGTGGAACGATTCTGAGAACCGTCGTGCCGATTCGTAACCGCGATGAATGCCACCGGTGCCACGATCCCCAACAGAAAATCAATGGCATCCTGATTCTGGACTACAACGCCGGAGAGGTCCGCGCCGCGATGAGGCGGGACTTGCGCTGGCTGGTAGGTGGCACCGGCGTCTTGACCTTCGTCATCGTGGGGGCTATCGCGCTGGTGATCCGGGTGTCGGTTTTGCGACGCCTGCAGCGCTTCGAAACCACGGCGCGATTGATCTCCCAGGGTGATCTCGAAAGGCGTGTGCCAGCGGAAGGCTCGGACACGCTAGCGTGGCTGGCCAAGGAGTTCAATGCCATGGCCGACTCGGTTTCAGGCCTGGTCGGGGAAGTCCGCAGCCAGCGGGAGCAACTGGAAACGGTGATCAATAGTATTGATGACGGGATCGTAGTCCTGGACGCGGAACGAAAGATTATGGCGGCCAATGACGCCTTCCTGCAGCGAGCCAGCAACTCTCGCGAGCAGGTTCTGGGCTGCTGTTGCTACGAGCTTGGCCCGAGGCCGTGCAACCTGTCCGAGTGTCCCACCCTCGCCTGCCTGCGTTCGGGTACCCGCCAGGTGCGGATCCACGAGCGCAAAACGGGCAACGACACGGTGGCTTGGGAAGAAATCCATGCTTCCCCGATTCTGGACGCCTCCGGGCGACTCGCTCAAGTAGTGGAGGTTTGGCGCGACATCTCTGACCGGCGCGCGGCCGAGGCGAAGCTGGCCGAGTCCCACCGCCTGGCGTCGGTCGGAGTCTTGGCCTCTGGGTTTTCGCACGAGATGAACACTCCTCTGGCAACGACCCTGATGTGCGTGGAGGGAATCCTCCGCGAGACACCACCCGGGCAGGGCGGGCAAATAGATCAGGCCAGAATCCGCGAGAACGCGACGATCGCGCGCGAGCAAATCCTGCGGTGTCGCGGTATCACCCAGCACTTCCTGCGCCTGTCGCGCGGACAGCGGCATGCTGGAGATATCGTGGACCTGGGTGCGGCCATCGCGGCCGCACAGAGGCTCGTTCATCCAACGGCCCGCGCCACCTCCGTCGAAGTTACAGTGCAGCCGGTCGCAACGACTCTGCATGTCCGGGCCGACGAAGCCGAATTGCAGAACCTGCTGGTCAATCTTCTGCTGAATGCGATTCAGGCATCGAAGCCGGGCGACAAGGTCGTCGTTGCCACCGAAGGCGGAGATTCCGTGCACATTCGCGTCACTGATGAAGGATGCGGGATTGCTCCGGAGTATCGCCAAAAGATCTTCGAGCCCTTCTTCAGCCTCCGCCAGGGCGGCACTGGCCTCGGTCTGTTCCTGTCGCTGAACGCGGTACGGAGCTGGGGAGGCAACATCCTGGTCGACAGTACCCTTGGAAAGGGGTCGATATTCGAAGTTGTGATCCCGGCACTCGATCCCGGTTCGCAATCGAAGGACCGACAATGAAGCCCCCCTCTCTTCTTCTGGTCGATGACGATACGGCATTCCGGCAGGTAATGGCGGGCGAACTGAATCGTCTCGGCTACGAAGTTGACGCGGTGGGTACAGGCGAGGAGGCAATCCGGCGAGTCGTGGCGACGGAACCCGAAGTCGTCCTGCTCGACCTGCACTTGCCCGCAATGGGCGGGATCGAGACGCTGAAGGCCATCCAAGCCGCTACCCCGGCAACCGAGGTCATCATGTTGACCGGACACGGTTCGATCGACACCGCAATCGAATCGATCCGTATCGGTGCCTTCGATTACGTGGTGAAGCCTTGCCCGCTGGATGAGCTTCACATCCGCATTCACAGGGCGATCGAACGGCGATCCCTACGCCAGCGGGCGAATCTCCTCGAGCGTGGTCTGACTCCCCCGGATCTCGGCAGCTCCTTCATTGGTGACAGCCCGGAATTCCGCCGCCTGCTCAACCTGATTGATCGGGTGGCCCCCAGCGATTCGACCGTGCTCATAACCGGCGAGACTGGCGCGGGAAAGGAACGGGTGGCCAAGCTGATTCATGCGCGCAGCTCCCGACGATCGCGGCCATTCGTGGTAGTTGAGTGCGCCGCACTGCAGGAAAGCCTGCTCCAGAGCGAATTGTTCGGCCACGAGCGTGGCGCATTCACTGGAGCGGACCGCGCCAAGCCTGGATTGTTCGAAGTCGCCAATAGCGGAACAATTTTCCTCGACGAGATTGGGGAAGTGAGTCCAGCGACGCAAACCAAGTTGCTGCGTGTGCTCGACACCTCCACGTTCCGCCACGTCGGCAGCACGCGGGAAATTCGTGTGGATGTGCGGATCCTGACCGCGACCAATCGCGATGTGTCCTCCATGGTGCGGCAGGGCCTTTTCCGGGAGGACCTTTTTTACCGACTCAGCACGATCACCGTGGAGGTGCCGCCCCTTCGCGCCCGAGGGTCCGACGTGGACCTGCTGGCGCAACACTTTGTGACCGTGCTCAACGAGCGCTTCGGCTCCAGCAAACAGATTAGCGAAGCGGCTTTGCAGTTGCTGCAACGGCACAACTGGCCTGGGAACGTGCGCGAACTCCTGCACGCGGTCGAAGCGGCATTAGTACTTTGTGAGGGATCGCAGGTTCTGCCTGAGCACCTCCCCGCCTCCTTGCGCAATTCGAAGCCTGCTTCGCCGGTCGGTCCTTCAGCGCAGAACGCCTCGCTGCCGACGCTCGAAGAAGCGGAGCGCACGTACATCCGATTGGCGATCGAGGCCAGCAAGGGTCACCGCGGAAACGCGGCCAAGATTCTCGGAATCAGCGAGCGGAATTTGTATCGAAAACTGCGCGAGCACGGCCTGCTGTCGTGATCCGGCAACATTCTTGGATTCTTCGGGGACTCCGACGAACAGGAGGATGTCATTCTGTTTCGACGGCTATTCACCGGTATTTAAGTCAGGGGCGAGAGCCGCGCCGCTCATGGCACGCATATATGCCCGTCTGCCCTGGCCCCTTACAGAATCGTTCGCCATGCTGCACTGGTTCGTAGACGCGCTCAGTCTTCTGAATAGCGTTTGAGGGTGTGGAGGTTGCGCATCTGATAAGCCAATCGGATGCCCCGAGCAGACGTGCTTCCTGAACACTTTGGCCGTCTTCAGGGAGGATTGCTAGCTCGGTAGGGCGGTCGGGCCGAGACCGCCCCACAGTCTAAAACGATTGCGAGAACCGAGCTTCGAGGAATTCGCCCAGCTTGGCTGTTGCCTTGAACTGCGGAATCGGCTCCAGTTCCTTGAAGGCGGAAGTTAATGCATTTGAGAGACTCCAGATTGTTCGCGGCCGGAAGTCCTCGTATTTCGGCTCGAAGTATAGCCCATGCACGGTGCGTGCAAGGTGTTTCGGCGCTTCGAGTCTTCCCTCCACGAATGCTTCGTAGATGACCACCTTCGCCGTGACATCCGTCAACTCACTTCGCTGCCACTCCTCCACCAGTTTTCGCATGGGCTCAAAGTTGCGCTGCATGCGGTCGACGCCGACCGAGATGCAGTCGATCAGCGAGAACGACTTCGAGTGCTTGGCGAGCACCGGCGTGAACACGCCTAGGACAATGTTTCCAGGTTCCACGGCAAATTATCAGGATCCAGAAAGCCGACATAGCCGGTTCCCCGCGACTCAACTTCTGGATTGCCCGTCTTCGTTCCACACCGATGCAACTTGGTTCTGACCCGAAATTCAGGGAAAACTGGCTGGATGCTCCGGCGGTTTGTTGGAAACTACTCCCTCACCTTCACGCACAACATAAAAATGGTCAGCAGCCAGATTCTGCAGAGTCTCCTTTGCACCATCGGGCCACAAAACCTCAGCCCGGTCGAGACGCTCACGAGTGCCGAGCCCAAAGTGTAGGCGCTGATCGTGCTGCGAGAGATAACTGCCACCGCTCCGAACTTCACCTGTCTGGACCAGATCTCCTGCGATTGCTCGCACACGTGCGTTCAGCGCCAAACGATTGCACTTTACACCCTCCAGCTGAAAACTGATCCAATGATTCAGTGGACCTCCTTCAGGACGCAGAATCATTGGTTCTCCGACCAGGTTTTCTACAACAGCTTCGAGCCTGCCATCATTGAAGAGATCGCCGATGGCCAGTCCCCGGCTCACCTGGTCGACCTGCACCGCTGCTCCGACACGTCTGCTGATGTTGGCAAATGTTCCGTCCCGCTGATTCAAGAATAGGAGCTTGGGCTCAAGATATCTGGTAGGTCTGGCGAGACTGTCGATCTGCGGGTAGACGTGCCCATCGACCACGAAAAGATCCTGCCAGCCATTATTGGAAAAATCAACAAAGGCATCTCCCCAGCCGACATATCCCTGCGTGCCCCGCGCGATCCCGGAAACAATGGACGTGTCGACGAAGTTCATCCCTCCGTCATTGCGATAAAGGGCCGCGTACTCAATATCAAAATGCGAAATAGCCAAAGACATGCGGCCGGTGTGAAGATAGTCTCCAAGGGCGACTCCCATGTTGGCCTGGTCGAATCCATCTTCGTTCGCGGCCACGCCGGATAGTAGAGCGATGTCCTCGAATTTTCCTTTGCCGTCGCCCTGATAAAGATAGTTAGCCTGCCCGTCATTGGTGACAAAGAGGTCTAGCTTGCCGTCGTTGTTAAAATCGGACCAGAGGGCGGTCAGTCCGTAGCGGTGCTCGGGATCGTCCACGCCCGATTTCTTCGATACGTCGGTAAACGTGCCGTCGCCATTGTTGTGGTACAGACTATCGGGAGATCCTTTTAATCCTCGAGGCCCGCACTGGACGTCGATTCCCATGTACTTGCAGGACTTGGTCGAACCGAAGACCGGCAAATCATTGAGATGGAATTCCACATAATGCGAGACGAAAAGGTCGGCCCATCCGTCGCTGTCGTAGTCCCCAAAGGCCGCGCCAGTTGCCCATCCGGAATCGCGGCTAAGGCCGGCCGCTTTCGTCACATCAGTAAAAGTACCGTCACCGTTGTTCCGGTAGAGCACGACCCCGTTTAAACACGTGACCAGCAGATCAGGCCAGCCATCGTTGTTGTAGTCGCCCACCGTTGCGCCCATCGCCCAGCATGGATATCCGACTCCTGCCTTATCGGTCACGTCCGTAAAGGTCCCGTCATGGTTGTTGTGGTAGAGGGCACTGCGGGCCTTGACGTCATGCAACGCCATATCGACGTTCTGTGCATTGGTGAAATAGATGTCAGGCCAGCCGTCGCGATCGTAATCGATGAGCGCCACCCCGCCGCTCATCGATTCTGCAATGAATCTTGCCTGAGGACTGGACTTATGTTCGAAATGAATGCCGGTCGATGCTGTGATGTCCACTAATTGTGGGTAATTGGGAACAGGCCCGGTCGCTTTCCTTTCCGCTTCCGCCCTTTCTCGTTCTTTGGGCGATAGTGGAGTGGGAGTTCCCATTTGTGCCATGCCAGCCTGCACGCACAGCAGCGTGAGAAGTATTCGTAAGGTCAGCGTTAGGAATCGGGCTTCCGGAGAACTGGCACAGCGCATTCTCATTATGCATTTACGCTCCACGTCAGACTCGTCACCGAATTTGACTTCAGAGGAACAGTTGCGGTGACCTTTCCTAGCTTCAGTTCGATCGCTCTTGCGGAACCAGCGTTTGTCAGTACAAGCGCCTGTGTTCCGTCTAAATTTTCGAAAGCAACATGCTGCAGATCGGGGGCAGCCGACTGTGAATCGAAGCGATGTGCGCCTCGCTGAATGACGCGTGAGTAGTGGGCAAGGACCCAGAATTGGCCGCTGCGGCTGATCTCCACGGTTTGCGAATGGATTGTCACGACCCCGCCGCAGGCAAACGGTCCCATATTGGGTCGACCATTCTCATCGAGCGCCAGATTCCATGATGTTATTGAACGACACCAATTCCTGAGAATCCCGCTGAATGTCGCGCTCCACTTGCACCAATTTGTAAGATAGTCCGGGTCTCGATAGTCCGGACCGCCTTCTGTCCAATGCATTTCGACCTCGGGATAGACGTCGTGCACCTTGCTCATCATATCGGGCGTGCCGACATATCCATGCCATGCAACTGCGTTCGAGTACTTTCGGAGTTTCGCATCCTCTAATGCGCAAATGGCGCGTCCCCATAAATTGTAATTGTGATCGAGAATCCAGATTTTCGCGGGTATTTTGTTGCCTTCAAGTAGTGGCCCAAGGTGGTCGCGGACAAACTGAATCTCGAATTCCTGCGGCCAGATACAAGCTGGCATGCGGCCATCCTGATCGGTATCAACTTCGTTTTGCGAGGTGAGGGCTTGTATCGGCACCGCTTCGGCCGCATAGGCCTGCAGGAATTTGAGATAGTAGCCCGCATAAGCTGCCAGATAGTGATTGCGCATTGAACCACCGAGCATTGATCCATTGAACTTCATCCAACCGGGCGGACTCCATGGCGACGAAAACAGAAACAGGTCCGGATTCACCGTTCGTACCTGCCGCAAAATCGGAAGTATGTACTCGCGGTCATGCTCGACCGAAAACCGGCTCAACCCCGGATCCGCCTCACCTTCATCGAAGCTGTAGATCTTGGTAGAATAGTCGCTCGATCCGACGCAGACTCGTCCCACACTCAACGCCATCTGCGACGGATGAAACATTTCGTGAAATAGCTTTTCTCGCGCTGCTGCCGAAAGCCGATTCAAGGTGTAACAAGCTGCATCGGTGAACGCACCGCCAAAGCCCAGAATTTCCTGATATTTGATCGTCGGGTCTAAATGCAATTGCTCGGTTCCGGATAGTGCGGAAGACGGGCCCCACGCAATGGATGGTGAGGAGGCAAAGCGTTCGTTATCGGAAGTGACCCACACGGAGATTGGTGAGAGTTTCTGTGCGATTTGCGGCAAGTTCTCGGTGGTTGCTGGCCGGATTGTGTTGGGGACTACCGCTGCGGCCAATCCGAATGCGGAAAGCTCAAGAAAAGTCCGTCGTGTTGGGGTCATCGAAGCTCCGTGAACAGGGTTTCAGCGTGGGTTATCAATTGTCCTGATCGAATAGAGTGAACTGCGCGCCAGTATGAATAATGTCCTGCCATCCCGCCCGCCAAACAGCAACTGCGACGGCCTTTCCGGGACGTCAATCGTATCAGTCAAATCGCCTGAGGGGTTATACACAAACACCTGTCCGGCGGCGATGTACACATTTCCCACTTCGTCGGCTGCAACACTTTCGCCACCTTGTTCCGCAAACAGCTTCAAGTTCGAGATCGTTCCCGAATCATCCACCTGCGCAACGTAGGTTTTCTCTCCATTTTCATCAGAGACATAAAACGGATGCCCATGAGCAGCCGGTCCTAATCCAAACGCGCGCAGCGTATTGTTCAACTTCGATCCATAGTAAAGCTCACCGCTTACAAAGTTCTCATCGGCTGGCAGAAACGTCGTTCGATCCGGAGAAATGTACTGATAGGCCTGTTTTCGAGGGACAGTTTCGAGAAAGTCGTTTTCATTCCGCCAGTAATCGACCGGAAGGATGGGTGTCATTGCCGGACGTGGCTGGGAGGGGACAGGTTTCAGCAAATTGATTTCGCGATTCGTTGAATCAGGTCGAAAGCTATATACCGTGCCGTTTCCCGCATACGACACCACCATCAGATCGCCGGATTTGTCGAAAAACAACTGCACAGGATCGAGAGGATTGTCGCGAACTTTCGTTAAAGTCTGTTTCGCGGCAGACCATTCATAAATGGTTTGCCACTTCGCGTCGACGAAATAAAGATCGCCCGCGCCGTCGATGGCTCCGCCAGAGATATTGAAGAAGCCAGTTGCGAGTTTTTCGAGATGGGCGCCTTTGAACAGCGTAGGAGGTGGCCCGTGCTCCTGCGGGGCGGCGTCGGAAGCGGTCAGCCAGGCTATTTCTCTTTGGCGGACTTCAAAATGGTGTGTGGCGTCGTAAATTGCATCATCGAACGACACTTTGCTGTCGCTGTAGCAATGCAGGTTGCGAAAACGAACGTCACTTGAATTTGAAAGGTTGACAGCCTCCTTGAATGGCTGATAGCTACTGACCACACGGTACATGTGCAGATTCGCAAAAGTAATGTCGCTGGAATCGCGGATGTCCAACGGCAATGCGAACCCACTCTCGCCACGCTCTTCTTCCGTCTGCAGTGCATATATCTGCCAGTTCGAGGCATGATCTAGGACGACTTCATTTCGAACGTGGTGTTCGCTTGAAAGTTGGTAAATTCGCCCCGGCGTTGAAGTGTTTGAAATGTACACACCCGCCTGCGCGAAGGTGCTGGGCGTCCAAATGTCTACGAACGTTCCTCCGCCTGTGATCCACAAGCTGGGATATTGTCCATCCCAGCGCCGGTCTATATTCGAGTCTGCCGTGTGCGTGTTGTTGTAGATTTCTTTCCAGACTTTGCGGGCGTCTTCGGCCGAAGCATTGGGATCAATCGTGCCATGACCGCCGAGAAATCGGACGTCGCTCATCATGGATTCGCTTCCTGCCATCCACTTCGCCGCCACGGCTCGCGGATTGATGCCGTTTGTATAGAGACCGATCCCGGTAACGATGTTCGTGCCGTCCCGAGGTGTTTCGAGTAGTGGCTTCGGGCTGCCCACACCCTGAAAGGCCGGAGTAGAATCCGCAATCAGAAGTCGCGTGACGCTGGGATGCAAGCCAATCAGCACTGTATCCGATTTTAAGCTGATGGTGTCCGTCACACGATACTGTCCAGATGGCAGGTAAATCGTTCGGTATTGAGTAATGGCTTTTCGAAGTGCGGCTGTGTCATCCGCCATGCCATCCCCCACCGCACCGAGAGAGCGAATGTTGACCCAGGTGTCCATGGGTGGAAGATCGGGGATGTCGGACTTCACCGGCGCGGGCAACGCCGTTAGGGATTCTGTGACGAAAACCTCCTTGATCGTTGCGGTCGAGCCAATATCCTCATAGTGCAGGCCATGAGAAAACACCTTCACCCGATAAATTTCGTTCGGCGCAGAGATATGTTTCCCACTCTCGCGGTACATTGCCAATTCAGGTACGTGATGGCAGTCAATGTGCTCCGCGTTGATTTCAGTGCGGGCACTGTTTTCGTTGCTGATGATGAGGGCTGGGCCACTGATCTCCTCAAAACGTGCATCTTTGATCCAGAGTTCGTCGGAGTAATTGGCATCGATCGAGATTGCCGTTGGAACATTTTTGAATTGCGGACGGATCAGAGTCAGCCCTGCCTCGTGCTCGCGGATAGCGGCTTCGCGCTGCCCCGAGAATGTCGCGTCAAGGATTGTGAATTGCCAGCCCGGGGAGGGCTTGCGGGTCCAAATCCCGTAGCGTCCACCATAAAAATGAACATCTTGAGCAACGTTGCCGCCATCGTGAATTCCAGCCAGACCTGACCCGATGTGAAAATCGATGTGGGCCAAGAAACAATGTTGCGCATAGTGCGCGCGAACCGCGATAGCGCTTGGGTTTCCTTCACTAATTTCAAAATCCACATTGCTTATTGCGGAATAAAACGTTCCGGGACTCGCATCGGGAGGAGGTTCATTTCTCCCCGGACGTGCACCTGCAAAGAAAAACATGTATGCAGAATCCCGTTGAAATCCGGGCGTGTTGGCGGCGAGCACAAAGATGGGCCGGGTCGGCCCAAATCCGATCAAACGGATTCCGGGCCAGATGTAAATCGTTCTGCTGACGCGATAACGGCCGGAAGGGATGAACAGAAGTCCTTGATTCGTCTTTTCTTGCACTCGATCGATCGCTTGTTGCAGCGCGGCGGAATCGTCTGCGATTCCGTCACCCTTCACTGAAAAATCGGCCGCTGTGAGATACACAGCTCTTGCATCTTCCGGTCGAGATGGATAGTACGAAGATGCGAAAATCGGCATCGCAATGAGCGCAGTGCCTATGCTTACAAGTATGCTGATGCTACGATGCGCGAGACTCAATGAAAAGAGAATAGCTAATGGATTTTTGGCGCGGGTAGGCCGCCCGTGCTCAACGTGCTCACATACTACTGTCATCGTCATTTGGCGTCTGGCTCCGATGAAGGTCGCGAAACAGTTCGCGTAGTTCCTCCTTCATCTTGTTGTATTTTTGATATTCCCCGATCTCCTGTTTGGCCTCATCGAACCGCCCGCTCTCACGATAAATCGTGCTCAGACGAAAATGAGCGACGGCGTTGGTCGGATCCACTTGGATCGCGTGTTGCAGCAGGGCTTCGGCTTTTTGACGTTGATTAAGCGCCATCATCACCTTAGCCAGTCCGATGTTGGCGTCTGGATCGTTCGGTTGCAACTGCACGGCTTTCGTGTAATCTTCCGACGCCGCTTTCAGGTCATTTGCACGTAATGCCAGATCGCCGAGCCGGCATTCCGATTGTTCGTCGAACGGGTTCGCTTGAATCGCCGCTTTGTATTCCGCTTCCGCTTCTTGCTTGCTTTCGGGAGTGTCCACAACATTCAGCATTTCGGCGAGTTCAAAGTGAATTCCCGGAATTTTCGGATCCAACTTGATCGCAGCTCGATAATTCTCAACGGCCCCGGCCGTATTGCCACGCTCGGCTAACTCGTGCGCAAGTGCCTGGTGCATTCGTGCGGATTTCGGGGCAACGACCGACAAGCTGAGTAGGGACTCGTCCGCCAGGTCGGAATACAGTCGATAAGCGGAATAAAGAATGTTTGGGTCTGTAGGGTTCAGTCTTTTGAGAATCGCAATGATACTGGCCGCTTTGTCCAGGTCTCCAGTTCGAGAATATATCTCGATCAACTCCATCCCCGTCTCGGTCCGAACTTTCTCTTCGGTGAGATTTGAGAATGCATTGTCCAGATCGTGTTTCGCTCGATCCGTATCGCCCGTTCTCTTCTCGGCCGTGCCGAGAAGAGCCTCCGTCCTCCACAACGTAGGGCGTAATTTCAGCGCAGCTCGAAGCTGTGGAATTGCATTCGTATAATCCCCCTGAAAGAACAGCACCGTGCCCAGATTGCCGTGAGCATCGACGTTCTTGGGATCGAGATCGAGAATGGCTTTAAATTCCGGCACGGCCAGGTCAGGCCGGTTCTGCCTCAAGTATTCACCGGCCTTGCGATTGTGTAATTCGATCTGTTGCTCGCGGCTCGGACTCGATTGTGAGAAGCACGACAGCACACCAAGGCAAAGAACTGCCCAAAACAGGACTGCAACGTCTTTTATTTTCATCGGACAATTGTACGGCGGACGTGTTTACGTCTGTCGTTCTTCCCGCGTAGAGCTGAGGATGGCGGCGTGCCGCCGTCCTTCTTTGTTACGCGAGCGCCGTTAGAAGGTTAGCCGCGCGCCCAGTTGGATGGTACGTGGCCCGTTCGCGAGCGACGAGATAGTGCCCACGTTCGAACCATTCACGTCATTGTTCGGTAATGAGAAGCTCGGATGGTTCATGACGTTAACGAAGTCTCCGCGAAGTGTGAGCCCAACTCGTTCCTTGTAATGCCAAGTCTTCGCCAGAGACAGGTTAATATCAGATAGTTTTGGCCCGAAGAGCGTGTTTCTGCGTCCAAGCCCGAACGCCCCGTTGCCCTGCTCGGCTGGGGTCTCAAAGGCCGCAGGGTTGAACCAGCAGGTCACGGTGTGTACCGCCGCGCCATTGGCGCAGGTGCCTGAGTTGGGAGAGGTACCTGCAACGGGGTTGGCAAACACATTGCCGGCCTGCGAATAGTCGTTCACGCCACCGTCCAACACCGTGTACGGAGTGCCGCTCTGGTAGATAAAGGTCCCCGACAGCCGCCATCCGCCAAGCACAGCGTCAGTGATAGCATGCTGGTTCATAAAGGGCTTGCCTATGCCAAACGGCAGTTCGTATACCGCGGTCCCTTTGAGCGCTTGCGGGATGTCGAAGTTCGAGTTGCCGTAGTTAGAGGAGGGATTGTTTCCGATTTGCCAAACCTGTTGCCCGGCGGTGCTGCCCCATCCGGCCGAGTCCTGGTCATTCAGGAAATGCGACCAGGCATAGTTGACATCGAAGGTCAGCCCGTTGGAATAACGCTTCTTCACCTCGAGTTGCATCGAATTGTAGTTGGAGATGGCGTTGAAGTTTGAGCCATTAAGGCTTCCAAACGCCGGATATGGACGCGCGCAAGTGCCGGGGCTCGCAGCGATTGATGCGGGTGTTGCCCCGTTACAGGCCGATATATCGTTCGAGTTCAGCAGGGCCGGGTTGAGGATTTGGTTCAGGTCTGTGAGGTACTGCAGATTCGCCCCGTGACTGCCGACGTAAGCGGCCGACACCGCAAAGTCCTTCGCGAACTGGTGTTCGACGGTGAGGTTCCATTCCCAGATCTCTCCCGGCCTGATGTTATAGGGTTCGTAAGGTGGACTAAAGACGGGATTGGTGGTGTAGGACGCCGGGTTCTTCGAGCCCTGAATGTAGGGCAGGGCGTTGGCCATCATCCCAGCGCTCGAGCTTAAATAGAGCGGGGTAGTGTTGTGGGTGCCGGAAATCCAGCCCGTGTCCCCGGTGGCACTGAGAGGGTCGCTGACGTTGCCCTGAGAGGTAGCGCCGAAGCCCATTTGCGCACCGCCCTCACCGCCATAGAGATCCATGCTGTAGTTATAGGCGAAGAACCCCACACCGCCTCGGATGACGGTATTATTCTTGAGCGACCAGGCAAAGCCTACCCGAGGGAGGAAGATGTTCCAAACCGGCTTCTGCAAGGTCGTTCGGTTATCCTGAGGGGAAATCCATATCGAACCCAGTGTGCCCGCGAAGGGGCCGGTGGTATTGACGAGGTTCTGGTCGAAATCGCCAAGTTTATTCTGTACCTCGCTCATGCCCGTGTTCCCCGTCCAGCGCAAGCCGAGGTTGAGGGTGAAATTGGGCTTGATTTTCCAGTCGTCTTGAACGAAGGCCTGCGGGCTCTTCAGCCGCATGCCCGTCAGGCCCTGATTGTTCGCGGACCAGCCCTGGACGTTGCCGAGCAGGTAATCCGCGAAGCCCGAGCCTGCGGTTCCGGTATTCAGCGTACAAGTTGCGGGCGTTGTTGACGTTGCTGGCGTGCAGGCTGTGCCTGCGGTGTATTGTCCGGTAAAACTATAGTTGCCGGCGCTGTTGGAGCCCCAGGCCGTCGTGTTGCCCTGGGCCATCAACACTTCAATCCCGAAATGCAGAACGTGCTTGCCGCGGACCATCGTCACCACATCGGAGGGGTCATACGAGTTCTCGATATAAATGGCGTCCGTGCCGGGCGACAAGACGTTTACGGCGTCCGGGCCGCCGAATCCACCATAAAAGCTTGAGCTGCCGATGAAGGGGAATTGGTTAAAATGGGTACCTTGCAGCCCAAATGCCGCTGCCGGGTCCAACCCGATGGACTGGGATTGGAACCAGTTGCCTTGCTTGGTATAACCCATCCGGATTTCGTTGACGACCGTCGGACTGATCGTCCACGTTTCGGTGACCTGCGTGTTGTAACCGTCCACGTCCCCGCTACCGCAATCCAGCGGGCAGGGGAACAGGCCGTTGGCGACCCCGGGGTTATCCTTCTGGCTAATTGAGAACATAATGCGGTGCTTCTGGCTCAGGTTGTAGTCCAACCGCCCAAAATATCGGTGAACCGGGGCGGGATTGATATGCGCGAGGTAGAGGTTATTTGTACACTCGTTCTGGAACGGAGCGGCCGCGCATGTTCCTGCCCCTTGCGGTGCGGTAGGCCAGCCATACTTAGAAGCCATAATCTTCGCCGCCACGGAGTCCATCCGGCTGGGCGCACCGCCACAGTTGGTGCCGTTCGGAATCATGTTGAGGCCGCCGCATTCACTGGCGAAAGAGGCGCGAGCAAGGGTCGCCCCCGACCCGGTTGTGGTGAGCGGGTCATAAATGGGGTACATGCCGGTGAAATCGCCCGCCTCCATGGCGGCCGTAGGAACGGTAACGTAGCCGTTCGACGCGCTGTTATTGACGATCCTGTCTATACCGAAGAAGAAAAAGAGCTTGTTCTTCAAAATAGGCCCGCCGACGGTGGCACCAAACTGGTGGTACCGCAAATACGGCACTTGTGCTGCTGTGTTAGGAATTTCTGGGCCCGTGGGGTTCAGGGGGTTTGTTACGAACTTAGGCGCCTGATTATTGAAGTAGCTGTTGGCGTTTAGAAAGTTCTGCGAGAAAAACTCATAACCGGACCCATGCCAAGAGTTGCTTCCACTCTTGCTGATCTGGTTGAACATGACGCCGCCCATGCCGTATTGCGCCGAGAAGGAATTGGTGTTGACCTGAACCTCCTGAATGGTCTCGAACACCTCATCGTCGTTGTTGTAGCTTGCCGGCAATGTGGTGCTGGCCCCGTCCTGAAGGAAGTTGCCGAAGTTCGGCAGGTTGCCGTCGATGGAAGCCGCGTCGCCGGCATTCCAAGCACCCCCGGCCTGCGAGGTCCGCCCGTTTGTGGTGCCTCCAGCGCCCGGCAGATAGATGTTGAAAGAAGCCCAGTCTTCGCCGGTGATCCCGCCCCCCGACTGGGGCAGCTCCGAAATGGTTTTGAAATCCATAATGGAGCCCTTCTGGCCGGTTTCGGTCTCCACGAGCGGCGCGCCCCCTGCTTCCACCGTTACTGTCTCTGTGACCGCACCAACTTCCATGGTGGCATTTTGAGTGATCACCTCGACCTGCATCGTGATAGGGCCGCGCACAAGCTTTTTAAAGCCCTGGGCCGTGAAGCTGATGTTGTAGTTCCCGGCGGGCGTCGAAATGGTGTCATAGATGCCGTCCCGGTTAGTGACAAAATCCTTCGTCTCTCCGGTAGCGACATTCGTGACCGTAACAGTAGCGGCGGCGATTGCAGCGCCTTGCGCATCGGTTACCGTTCCGCGAATCTCACCTGTATTCCGGCTCTGCGCCAAGGTTAGGACGGAAATTAGAAATACACAGGAAGGTACAGAGAAGTAGCGACTGAAGTGTGTCATGATGTCTCTCCTACAGCGCTGTTCAGAAACCGGCCGTTTCTCCGGTCATTGGGCTCTTACGTAGCCTTGCCGAAGACTCACAATTGCTCGTTGTCTGATGAGTAGAAATACCGTTATTCTTCAGGTCAGATAATGAGTTTGTATTACCGCCGGAAATTAGGCTCCATATTCATATTCGTTGTCAAGCAGAAAATAACGTTATTCTGCGAATATCTTGGGTACTAGATCGATCTCGTACGATTCAATTGCATATCTAGCTTTGTTTTCTAGAATATCGATGTTTTACTTCCAGTCGTATGATCGGCCGTCGGTTTTCAATTCATCGGCTTCAAAGCCCACGAATTGTTGCTGCAAACAGTCGAAGGACAAACACTGATGTACAATGGCCACCGTGTTGAGCAACCGTAATCGTTTACGGACCGAAGTAATCGTTATCGTTTAGGTTGCGCAGAGTAGGGTTGAGAGGACATCTGCGGCGTGAAGAAGGTCAAACAAAAGCAGGTCAAGCACCATAAGCGCGTGGTGACCCTGAAGGCAGTTGGGGAACTCGTTGGTGTTACTGCGAGCACAGTTTCGGCCGTTTTGAACAACTCCTCTGCGGCACGGTCTGTCCCCGAACGCACAAAGAAGCGGATCCTCGAGGCAGCACGGGCTTTGGACTACCGCCCGAACTTCTTTGCGCGTTCACTGCGAGCTAATCGAACTTATATGGTGGGAGTGATTCTCCAGGAGATCGGAGATGCGTATGGTTCCATGGTCGTCAGTGGCATTGAGCGCTATCTTCGGGAAAAGAATGTTTTCTTTCTCACCGTAGCTCATCGGCACGACAAGAAATTACTCGAATCCTATTCAACGGTGCTGCGTGAGCGGGGAGCAGAAGGCTTCATCACGGTGGATACGATTCTCAGTGAACATCCCCGCTTACCTACCGTCGCTGTGGCTGGCCACCAGAAAATTAAGGGAGTCACGAATGTCGTCTTGGATCACCGCCATGCGGCAACGCTCGCCTTGACTCATCTTGTGGAACTTGGGCACTCGGACATCGCCTTCATGAAAGGGTCTCCGCTGAGTGCAGATAGCCACGATCGCTGGAGCGCAATTTGCGAAGTCGCTGCCAAACTCGGCATTCGGATGTGGCCCGAGTTAGTCATTGAACTTGAGGGAGACGACCCGTCGCCAAATCTGGGGTATCCATTCGCGAAGCAGTTGTTAAAACGCAAACGCCCGTTCACGGCCCTGTTTGCCTATAACGATATTTCTGCGATCGGATCAATCTGCGCTTTCCAGGAATCGGGAGTGCGTGTTCCTGAGGACGTATCCGTGGTGGGCTTTGATGACATCCAGACTGCCGCTTACATGGTGCCTCCTCTTACCACTGTGAGACAACCTCTGTTGCAAATGGGACAAGTGGCGGCTCGCACCCTCTTGGAGGAGATCGAAGGGCAAACCAAGTATGTTCCAGAAATCGTGATTGAGCCCGAACTGGTAGTGCGGAAATCTACAGCCTGTCTCCGTTGAATCAAAATGATGAGCGATGAAACGCGCCAAGACCAGGATTAGCCGCACCAAAAGGCCGGGCGCTCTGCGCCGGCGGCAGAGAAAAGAATCGAGAGATCCGATGCTCACACGACGGAAATTCCTTGTTAGTGCAGCCTGCACCGTGGCTGCAGCACGTCTTCACGTGGACGGCCAAAGCAAGGCTCGGGTTGTCCTCAGCATCCCCAGGGAGGCAACTGGTCCTCGGATGCCGATCGACTTTGTCGGCCTGTCTTATGAGGTGCAGCAACTCGTGGACCCGAGTTTCTTTTCCTCGCAAAACAGTGGCCTGATTCGCGAGTTCAAAGCACTCTCCTCCCCCGGTGTTCTGCGCCTTGGGGGCAACACCAGCGAGTTCGCTTACTGGAAACCTAAGCCTGATTCTCCCGAACCAGAGCACCCTGAAGTGCGGGAGGTCGTGGGCGAGCCGAAGGCTCGTTACTACGCGGTGACGGCCGAGGCAGTCCGGAACCTGGCGGAGTTCCTCCAAGCCACAGGTTGGAACTGCATCTACGGGATCGGGATGGGCACGAATACTCCGACACGCGCCGCCGAGGAAGCGGCCTTTGTATCCGAGACGCTGGGCAAGCGTCTGCAATATTTTCAGATCGGAAACGAAGCGGATCTATTTTCACACCATTTGCGCGATCCCAAGACGTGGTCAGCTAAGACGTACCTCGAAGAATGGCTGAAGCTGGCACGCGCGATCACAGCCCGGGTGCCGTCGGCAAAGTTCGGCATGCCTGATGTTGCCAGCAACGTGTCGTGGCTGACCGAGATTGCTGCCGACTGGCCTTCCATCCAGAACCCGCCCCATGTAACGACGCTCACTCATCATTATTACTTTGGGGGCCCAGCGACGAACCCCGAGGTCAACATTCCGAACCTCCTAAAACCGGCGACGATGCAAAAAGTGCAGAACACGGCGAATATCGCAACCGCCGCAGCCGGCAAGATGGGTGCGCGCGTACGCATGACCGAAGGCAACACTTGTTATCGCGGTGGCAAGCCAGGTGTTTCCGACGTGTTTGCTGCCGCGCTTTGGGCAGCGGACTATTCGCTGCTGCTCGCAAGCAACGACTATTCCGGCGTGAATCTGCACGGTGGCACGGGCAAATCTGTCGCTAATTCCGTTGGCGGATCGCTGCCTGGCGACGCGCTTCTCGAAGCGCAGGGCGAAACTCCCGAACAGATTGCCACGCATCCCCACCCTTTCTATACACCGATTGCAACGTTTGGTTCGGACTATGTATTGGAGCCGGTCGCGTATGGGCTCAAGTTCGCAGGCTCCTTCAGCGGCGCGACACTGTTGAAGACCGACTTCTCGACCAAGCTGCAGGATACGGGAGTAAATGCAACGGCGTATGTCGCGAAACTGCCTGGCGGGCGCGCATCCGTGATCATTCTGAACAAGGACGCGGCTGCAGACCTTGAGATAGAACTAGACTTTGGCCGCGACGCGACTGGAGTGGTCCAAGCCGAGACCTTACACGCACCGGGACTAGACCGCCGCGAAGCCCCCATCACAACGGCGACGAAGACCGACTCGCTCAAGCAGGGCAAGTGCTCCGTTACTATTCCACATGCAACGGGATTACGTGTGACATTGAGTTGAATCGGTCAGAGGTTGCAATTCATTTGCGGACCGGTTTGAAGTCGAAATAAGCCAGATTCATGTTTCCGTTCGTCAATATGTGTACGGTGAGAACGTTTTTCCCTTTGCTCAGACGCAGTTTGAAAAGTTGCGGAGCCAGATTCCAGTGGTGCCACTGGCGCCAGGCCACCGGGTCTGCAGGATCGTAGGTGGAAGCGATCACCAGGGGTCCGGTTGTGTCATTTCCATTCACATCAACTGATATTGTTCCGCCACGATTCGATGTGTAAAGGAAATCGGCCGTGTATGTTCCCGAGTGTGTCACATCTACTGTGATGTCGAACCACTCTCCGGGTTCGGTCCAGCCAACGTAAGGCAAGTCTTCGGGAGGAACGACCTTGTCGAAGGGGTTGTCGTCAACGGGATCTGGCTTGCGCTGAAACTTCGTGTAAGAAGTATCGACTCCCTCGTGAATACGAAATTCGTTGAGATAGGTCCCATCCGGAGGATTCAACTCTCCGCTGCCGTGATTCTTGGGATCGGTGTCGTGATACGCAACTCCTTCGCCGCCCAGGTCATAGTAAGCGCACAAGACTTTGCCTGGTATTTTTTGTGGACCGGCCGGGTAACGGCTGTCGTGATAGGGCAATCCTCTATATTGGCTCAAGAATGATTGGGGGAAAGCAGTTGCCGGTAATATCAATGCGGCCACAAAGACTAGAGGAAACGCTCTCCGGCTCATCCTGCCTCCCTGCGTACCGCGAATCTGTCTGCCGTTGGGCAACTCTACTCATCAGCGGCAGAGACGCCTTAAGTATGTTTTGCACTTCAGACCTGGAAAAGTTCTATCCCGCGCGCTTTTCCGAGATTGCGCGAATACTTCTTGTCCGTTCCATTATTCCAATGTTCATGTACACCGAGGCTGCGGCATCGGATGCCGTCGCGTTCAGGATCATAGAACGTCTTCGAAGGTGGGGCATTCGCCAAGGCCGATTCACGCAAGTAGTTATCTGCATTCGCGATATCAGGAAGATCAGGCCATTCCGACGTTAAAAAATCGAAGCCGACTGAATCGATCGCCACACCGTCCAATGAGATAAAAATGCTGTTCGGCCAAGCATCGTTGAAGGGCGCCATCTTCCATTTACGGTGAGGCGGACCATCCACATTGTCGTTCCCATAGAGCCCATCAATAACAAAAAGCATGGTTTTCTCGCCGAGATCTTTATGGCCCAAATAATCGGTGAACGCGGAGTAACTTGCCGAACCATCTTTGTTGTGATGGAAGCCGTCGTGGGCATTCTTGTGCCAGTCGGGATTGATACTCGTACAACCGAACAGATTTTTCGCGCATAGTGTCACGCCGGAACTCACATGCGCTCTCAAGATTGCAGCATCAATTAAGTAGGTGGCTTCAACGACTGTTGTATCGAGTCCCTTGGCGTTGTTGCTTTCAATGGAGAAAGGGATTGCATTAGGTTTGAATTCAGCCTTTAGTCGTCCATCGCCACCGATATGGTCGACAAACACGACAGCCGGAAATTCATGGTGAATCTTGTCGTAGAGATTGCCTGGGATGAACCGGCTGGAATCGAAGATGGTGATCGATGCTTGCGGCACTCGTCCCGGCCCGGTCAACTGTCGCACGAGCGAAAGAAGCATATGAGGCGACGAGTTTAAGCGTTCGATCGTGCCGTGATCGGTTGTGTTGTTCAGGTTTGCCTTGATCGCGATCTTCTCTCCGGCCCTGTATCCGGCTTTGCCCCGACCATGAGTGCGATTGAAGTACTGAAAAATAGAGCTCCATGCCTGAACGTCGCTTTCTTGATTTGTGAGACCGCAAATCGATCGCGAAACCATGCGTTCAATGACAGACTGGTTGTTGTTGGCATCAGTCCACCAGGAACCCGTGCCATCCCAGGTCACCGCTGTCGGATCGTGTACCCAAGTGACTCGGCCAGGAACAACGCCCCGCGGAACTCCCATCGGGGAAAGAGGCTCGAATAAGGAAGGCCGCAAGGTAGCGGCAGCTGCCATAGACACGGCGAATTGTCGGCGCGTGATTTCCATTTTGGCTTGTTCCTCTGGCACCGAATCTTACACCCGCGGATGAGAGACAGACCGGATTATGGCCCTGATGTCACGATTCTCGAAAACCGACTTCCCACGCTCGCAAGTTCTCCGAACCGCAACGTCGATCGTTGCTGGAGTCAGATCGTCTGCCCGAATGACCTAGTTAGGAAACAACACCCCAAAACGCGGGCCAGATTGATCGCAAAAGGCGGTAGTTGAAGTTCTTCCTTCCGCGGTTCCACAGGGCAGACGTACCCGGGGCTTGGCGCTGAAATCTGCCAACTCGCATTTGTGCCAGGCCTCTACTCGTTTTCGCATGGGTTCGAAGTTGCGCTGCATCCGATCAACGCCGACTGAGATGCAATCATCAGCGAGAACGAGTTCGAGTGTTTGGCCAGCACTAGGGCAAATGCACCTTAAATGGCAAGAGGTCGACTGTTTGAATGATCGGCCGTCAGCCATAGAGAAATCCGGGAGCTGACATTCGGTGCCGGCTCGCTACCTCAAAAAGACTCCCTCGTCTTGCAAGGCTCTCCGTACGGCAACGACCTCTGGGGCGTTAATCATCAGCACCACGAGCGTTACCCGCCCAATCTGTGTTCGGGCCTTCAACTCGGGCCCGTCCCAGACGAAGTGGTCCGCCCAGCTGTCGTGTCGAGGATGGAAAAGGCGAACAATCTCTCTGGTGTCAGGATCAAGCCCAGCCACGTTCGGCCCCTTGAAGCGATTGCAATGGATACAGGCGAGGGCGAGATTTTCAAGTTCAGTTTTGCCACCATGTTGTCTTGCAATGATGTGATCGATCTGGAAGGGCGCCGGATGAAAAACTGAGGGCAACTGACAGTATTCACAGCGATCCCCGGCGCGCTCCCAAACCCGGCGGATGAGATCAGCGTTCAAGATGTCTGATTACTGAGTGGGGCGCTGCAAGGCGCGGCGTCCTTTAGATTGCATGACAGCTAGCAGATTGCTCACGTGGAGGTAACTATCGAGCTCAGCTTGTTCTTCAGTCGTCAGTTTGCCTTGCCGAGCCAACTCAGACAACTCGTTCATGCGTGCGACATCGCGTTCGCCAAAGCGAACGGACAACAAATACTCGGCTGCGCCGCGCGACAAGGCCCTTTCCTCGACCTGAATCACGCGGGAGAGAATCGCCGCTTCGGTATTGGGGCTTGTGATTTGTGAACTCATCTCGGTTTCACCTAGTCAATTGTGCCATCGCCTTCAATTCATGTCACGCCCATATGTACTGGTAGCGAATAGATAGCGAAGACGGTTTGCTGACCGTGGATAGATGAAGGGCTAGCCGTTTCTTTCTCATGAGGACGATCACAGCGTCTTGGGCCCATGCTGCTTCCGGCCGTCGATATTCTGGTAATTGAATCGGCCCACACCCGGAACACAAAGGGTCACGAAACTTTGGGGAAGCGCGTTGTTGCGGCTGTCCGACAGTCAGTCAGATGAACTCGGATCGCTTAGTATTCGCATCGTCCGTTCCGATGATGCGCGTCGTTGCACCAGTTCTAGCGTAGTCTCACGGCTTCGATTTGCGGTTTTCCCTGCGGCGTCTGGAGTGCGCTCTTTTCTTTGGGATCCGGCGTGAAAGTATCTTTGCGGCCTGCTTTCGTCCAGAGGGCGTTCCGTTTGCTTCTTGCCCTTCTCGTCTCTCGCCCTTCGATTTGACAGAAGCCACTTGTAGGGCGTCCAAGACCGCGGATACCGCCTCAATCGCTTGAATCGTACGTGACAACCATGCGCGAACGGTTGCCAGCATCGCGGTCGAGGATTTCGACAAGCGACGACCAGCTTGTTCCGCGGGAACATCTTCCTCCAATTCGATAGATTTTTCTTCTTTGCGTGTTTGATAACGCGAACCTCCTCGTTTTCTGGAAATCCGGATTTCCATAATCAGGTCACGTTTGTGGGTTTTCAGGAAAGAAAAAATGTCCTTTGCTTTGGCGTACAGCCGACTGCCAAAGGTCCGGATTTCCGGACCTTCATAGTCTCGATCAGTCAGATCCCTTCGATCCTTCCAGCGCTCGTACGAAAACGTGATTCCTTGAGTCGGAGGCCATATGAGAACTCCATCTCCGGCCAGAGTCGGTCCCTCGCAATGTTCGAAGGGCATAAATCGAGTCCTCGAGATTCCTAAGCAAAGGGGATCTTCTTCATCGAAGCGCCCATCGGAGTCATGCGATCTTATCCAGCCTTCTAGGGCAAAAGCGGTCTCCGAGAATGAGAAACGGCTGCCATAGCGATCCGGACCTGCCTCCGGCAAATTTGAAATCGAGAGGCTCCTCGGCAGTCTGAAGTGCACGGACAAGGGCGAGTGCATTCGCAGGTTCCACCAACGCACTTTCGATAGCTACTTGGCACAATTCACTTTGTGAGCTCGGAGATCTGGACGTCGTAGTCCTGTGAGAGGCTTCCGGTTGCGTTGTGCAGAGATGCGACGGCGGTCTGGTAATCCACTTCGGCCTGCAGGAGAGTCGCCTCGGCATTCGCGACGCGAGTCTGGGCATCGAGTTGGAAGAAGACGTTCTCAGCGCCGAGCTGGGCTTTGCGCTGTTCGGCGGCAAGCATCTTCTGGGCGAGATCGAGCGCGGTCTTCCCTGCCGCCATTGAGAGTTTCGCCTCCTCCATCTGATGCACGGCATTGGCCACTTCCTGCGTGATTTGCTCGCGGGCCTGCTGTGCCGAGTATAGGTCGCGGTGGCGCGTTACGAGGGCGGTCCCGAGATCGGCCTGGGCAGCGCGGTTCTTGATCGGGAGATTCAGAGTGAGGCTGGCGCCATAGCCGGGAAATCCGAAGTTGAACAGCTGGTTCACCGACGTTACCAGACCGCCTCTGGTCATTACTCCCCCGAAATTCGAGTCTCCACCGACGCCACTTCCCTGATAGAAAGCCTGCAACTGCAGGTCAGGCAGGAGTTGGTTGTGAGCGAGGCGGATGCTGGTGTCGTCGGCAGAAAGTGCCTGTTGCCACGTCAGGAGTTCCGGGCGTTTGTCGAGCGCCAGCTGCAGTGCAGTGGCAATGTCGACGGTGAGGAGTTCGCCTTGCGGTTCGGGTAGCTCAGTGGCCTCGACGTCGAGAGCTTCGATGAATGGGTCCTGATTGGCGCCGATGGTGAGGCGAAGATTCTCTTCTGCCTGCTTTACCAAATATTCAGCCTGAATCACTTGCAGGCGGCGCGAAGCTACTTCCGACTCGGAACGGTAGATATCGAGCGGCGGCAGAGCACCGAGCTCAAGGGCGCGCTTATCGTGCTGATAAGTGGACTCGGCGGCGTCCTGTGACTTGCGGGCCACGTCGAGACTGTTGTGAGCTCGGACCAAGTCCCAGTAGCGCGTGATCGCCTGTAAAAGTGCGGCGTTCACTTGCGCTTGGAAGGTGGCGCGCGATTGCTGCAGGTTAATCCGGGCAATCACGACAGGCGCAGTGTTGGCAAAGCGCCAGCGATTGCGCAAAAGCGGCTGCGTGACCTGCAAGTTCAGGAATGACTGGTAATAAGGATTGAGGAAATAGAAACCGCTGTTGCTCGAATCCTTGGTGCTGTTCATGCCGATCTGAAAATTGGTGCCGGTTGGCAGGGTTTGCGTGTAACTAAGGAGGGCGGACTGGTTCAGGTCATTGAAGGTACCGGTGCCCTGGATTTGGCTGAAGCCCGGATACGAACTGCGGCGACCGGTGAAGACAGACTGAAACTTGGGATCAAAGGGCTGGAACGAGCGCAGGAGGCTGAACTTCGCCGTCTCCACCGAGGCTTCCTGAACGCGGATGCCGCTGTTGTTTTCCAGCGCAAGGACGACGGCATCGTGGAGGCTGAGACGCAACTTGCCGTCGACGACATAATCATGCAGATGCTGCGGGGTAGCCGTTTTGGGCGAACGCACTTGCGCGGTCAGCAATGCGCGATAGTTTTCTCGGGTTTGCGCGGAAACGGTAAGAGATGACGCGAGCACAAGAAGACTGATGAGACGGAGTTTCATTCTTCCTCCCAAAGAGAATCTGGTCAGGGCTCCAATTTGAGAAACGGGCGATGCTCATTCGTAGCGAATGGCCTCAACCGGGTCAAGACGCGCGGCCTTCATTGCCGGATAAATGCCGAAGATCAGTCCCACGCTGATGGACACGAGAAACGCGAGAATGATCGAAAACGCGGTGACGATGGTGGACCAGCCGGCGAGCCAGGCGATGAGTCGCGACATAAAGACCCCGAAGATGATGCCGAAGCTTCCGCCGACCAATGAAATGATTGTGGCCTCGACGACGAACTGGCGAACGATATCGAATTGGCGCGCACCGACTGCGCGGCGCACCCCGATTTCGCGCGTGCGCTCCAGAATGCTTGCCAGCATGATGTTCATGATGCCGATGCCGCCAACAAGAAGCGAGATGGAGGCGATCGCCACCATGACGGCGTTGAAGAGGCGTTCGGTGCGGCGCTGCTCGGCGAGCAGTTCGGCAGGCACGATCACGCTGAAATCGCCGGCGAAGTGGTGGCTCCAGTTCAGAATTGCGCGGACGACCTGTGCCACTTGCGGGACATCGGCGCTGTCGCGCAGGTGCAGGTAGATGCCGTCGATTTCGTCACGAACGTCGCTGTAGCTGTCTTCCAGACGTAGAACGGCCGCGTTGAGCGGAACATAGACCAGGTTGTTGACATCCTGCGTGGGAAGTCCGGCGAGTTCCGTTTGCGAACTGAGCTGCGGACTGGCAACCCCGATCACCTGAAACCACTGCTGGTTGAGCTTCACATACTGGCCCATGGGATCGGCAGCACCAAACAGATTCGACTTGGCCCCGGCACCGAGGACGCAAATGGCGCGGGCGTGACTCTCCTCGTCGCTGTTGAAGAAGCGGCCCTGGATTAGACGCAGCCCCGCAATTTCGGTGTAATTGGCGTCGACGCCATAAACAACAGGTGGGTCCTGCTGCGACTTGGGGATAGTTTTGCTCGGAGTGAACCGCTTGCGAGGCGTGGCAGCGGAGATGTGGTCCACGTCATCCCGGATGATGCGGTAGTCCTGCAGAGTGAGACCGGGAGAGATTCTGCGAATCTTCTGGTGAGCCTGCCACTCCGTGCTCTCTTTGGCTTCGACGATCAGGTTATGCACACCCATCTGCTCGATGAGCGCCATCACCTTCTGCCGAGCGCCGGCGCCGATGGACAGCATCGAGACAACTGCGGCTACGCCAAAAATCATGCCCAGCATCGTGAGCATCGACCGTAAGCGGTTGGCAAGCAGGTTCTGCAGGCCGAGGCGCAGATCAGGCAGCCACTGCTCGTAACCAGAAAGGGCACGGCTGACCGGTGGCGCGGCGACGACGGGCATTAGAGATTGCCTCCTCCAAGCAGCGACGCCGAGCCCGAGCCGGTGGCTTTGCGAGGAGCTGTTGGGTCGATGAGTGCAACTTGGTCTCCTTCTTTCAGTCCTTCGATGGCGGTGCGGCTCTCGTTTTGCGATCCCACTTTGACCTGGAACTGCTCGAATCCAGAGGTCTTCTTGAGATAAACGGTCTGCTTCCCGTCCTTTTGAAAAATGGCGAGGCGCGGCACGTACAATGTATTCGGGTTCTTAGCGCCGAGGATCACGATCTGTGCCGTGAGGCCCGGGCGCAGGGAGGGATCGGTATCGGTGAGTTGGATGGAAATGTCGAACTTGCTCGTTGAATCGGTTTCCCAGAACGCGCGCTGCACCATTCCACCGGCGGATTTGACGGCGCCGTGGAATATCCGCCCGGGCAGCGCGTCGAACTCAATTTCGGCCGGCAGTCCGATGGTGATGTTGGCGCGTTCGAGTTCGCTCACCTTTGCCGAGAGCTGCATTTCGCTGGAGACGATGACGCGAGCAATGGCAGTACCGGGCTGCACCTGGTCGCCTTCGTGGAAATCGGGGAGAGCCATGCCGCTGAAGAAGAAATCCCCAGTCATGTTCTTCTCTATCGACACCAGACCGTCGGTGGAAGCGGTCACGCGCATTTTGGCAATGTTCTGCTGCGCGACATCCATGGCGAGCTTGGCCTTGTTCCACTTTTCCTGGGCGAGCTCGGTGCCGGTTTGACCAGTGGTTGTGTGCGACTTGATGTCCTGCTCAAGCTCGGCGAGGGCGCGCTTGGCCTGATCCAGCGCGAGCTTGTTTCTCTGCACATCGATGGCGCTGACTAATTCGTTCTTCTGCACCTCGAGTTCGGCCTGCCGGACGTCGTAGCGGGCCTTGAGCAGCGCGACAGCGTCCTGCGCTTTCTGCACAGCGGCGTCCGACTTGGCTTTGAGGATGTCCTGCTCCGCCTGGTGCAGTTCGGAGCGGCTCTTCTCGAGAATGTAGTGCTGCTCGGAGGGATCGAACTCGATGACCACATCACCCTTCTTGACGGCGGCGCCGGTGTGGAGAAGATGCGTGATTTGCAGCGAGGCCCCCGCCACAGGAGGAGCGCTGAGAGTCACGGAGTTCTTGGCTTCGAGCTCTCCGGTGGTGTAGACGCGGAGGTCAAGTTCGCCACGTTTCACCGCGGCAATGGGGACATCGTCAGCCGAACTGGTGAGCGGACTCTTGCGCGAGGCACGGCTGATAGCGATGCCGGTCATCAGCACCAGAACCACGCAAATCACAATGATGATCTGACGGCGCGTCATACTTACTCGCCCTTCCCTGTCGGATCCTGCAGAGCAATACGGTCTCCCGGCTGCAAGCCCTTGGCGACGAGAATGCGGTCGCCGCTTCTACGGCTTACCTCAATGGGCTGAGGACGAAAACTGGAACTGCTCCAGACATAAGCCAAGGTCTCGCCTTCCTTTTGAAACGATGCCTGCACGGGGATGGCGACGGCGTCGCGAACGCGATAGACAATGACCGTGACCTGCGCGGTCATGCCGGGTTTCAGCCGCGGGTCGGACTGGTCGAGAACGATGCGGACATTGAAATTGCGCGGAATGGGCCAGCCGGCTGAGAAATCTTCGCTGGCAAGTGTGCTGATGTCTTCGATGGCGCCGGTGAATTGCCGATCGGGAATGGCGTCGAGGTGCACGGTGACCGGTTGATCTGGCGCCAGGCGACCGCGCTCAGTTTCATCGACGTGCGCGGAGATGCGAAGCGAGGAGGGGTCTGGCAATTCGGCAAGAGGCGCACCGGGCCAGGCACGGTCTCCGGGTTTGAAGGGCGCGCGGCCTTCCGGATGCCAGACCGGCACGAGGCTGACCATTCCCGCAGCCGGCGCCTTGAGCATCATCTTCGACAGGGCGGTCTCGGCGCGCTGCAGGTCAAATGCAGCTTTGCGGCTGGTCTCGATCTTGCCCTGAATACCCGCTTTGGCGGCGGCGCGATCAGAATTCAGTTTCTGTTCCGCCTCGCGCAGAGCCTGCTCGGCATTGCGGACCTTGAGCTTCGCTTCCTCTCCTTCAATTTGCGAGACGATCTCCTGTTTTCCGGCATCGAGCTTCGCGGATTCGAGCTCGAAACGAGCTTTGGAGACTGCGGTGAGGTCCTGCTCTTCTGTGATGTGAGATTGGGCGCGTGTTTGATCGATGTCGGCAGTGGAGTACCTCAATGTAGAACGATATTGGGCGAGGTCTTGCTCAGTCTTGGTCTTATCGAATTCCACGATCATGTCGCCCGGCTTCACCTTGGTGCCATCGGCGGCAATTTTCAGGATCTGCAGGTCGCCGGCTTCCGCGGGAGCGGTGATGCTCAGCGACTTCAGCGCTGTGCACTCGCCCCGAAACTCGACGGAATCGATGAACTCCGTGCGCTTTACTTCAATGGTGGGAACCGATGGTCCGCGGCGGCTGTAGCGAACCGCGCCAAACACGACCCCGCAGGCGAGCAGAACGAGTGCCACGATTGCGAGTTTGCGATGCAGCAGGACCGCTTTTACTTTGCCGATCATACGTCCGAGCACATCACCTACTGGAACGCGCGTGCGCCGCCAGCTTGCGTTGAGAGATTTACGTCGACAGCGGCGGAAAGATCAGGCATCAGCTTGGGATCACTGCCGCCGATCGAAAACACGACCGCAAAGGAGCGCAGTTTCGAAGAAAAATCGCCACCGCGGGCAGTAGGAGCCATCTCAACCAGCTTGCCGGGAAGGACCAGCTCGGGATAGGCGTCCAAATGGATATGGGCAGTGTCGCCGAATTGGAGCGTCACAAAATCCTCCTGATTCACGAACGCGCGCACCTGCATGGAGGAAGGATCGACTACCTGCATGAAAGTCATGCCCGCGCGGACCTGATCGCCCTCTTGTACCTGACCCATCTTGCCCTGTTTCCAAATAGTGTTCAGAACGACCACGCCGTCGATGGGAGACTTGATTTTCATTAATTCGGTGTTGGCGCGGGCGTGCTCCATCACTTGCTGCGCGCGATCGCGCTGAATTTCGAGCAGGCGAACCGCAGAATGGGCCGACTTACGCTTCAGGTCAAATGTGGCGCGGAGCTGGTGCAAAGTGGCTTTAGCTTCGTCAAGAGTCTGCTGCGCCTTTTCGGCGTCGATGCGGGAGAGCAACTCAACCTTTCGCGTCTCAAGCATAGCCTTGCTCAAGTCGCTCTCGGCCTGCTGGATCTCGGTCTCGTCCTTCGAACGCGCGACATCTTCTTTAGCCTGCTCCTGGATGGCCTGGTTTGCCAGATTCTGATATGCGTCCTGCTTGTCGATCAAGTCACGCATTTGCGCCTGGCGATCGAAATCCACAAGAAGGTCGCCCTTGCGCACACGCGTGCCGCTCGGGCTCAATCGTGTGATGGTCAGAGTACCGAACTGCTGGCCTTCGAGCATTGGCGCAACGATCGCGCGCATTCGTACTGCCTCGGTAGTGCCGGTCACGCGGATTCGATCACTAAGCAAAACTCCGTGATGTTGCCCGGTAAAAGATGTCTTCGACGATGGCGATCGGAAGCTCCAGACGGTAGCTACTGCCACAAAGACTAAGAGCGATGCTGAAGAAACGACAAGAGCGATCCTATGCTTCACTATCCAAGGCTGCTCAGTCTGGGGGTCTTGATTCAGAGCACTCGCGACCTCGTCAGTTACGGGAGAAGCCATATGAGGAGACCCTAGCCAATAAGTTTCGCAGCAATGGAAAGATAGGGCAAGGTAGTACTGCATTCAAATTCATTCTTGCCGTCCAATACGCGTCGGTGAGGCGGTCCTCTTAGTACCGGTCGATGAATTCGCACATAGCATGACCGTACGCGTGCTTTGAACTCGCCGTGTGACGGGCTGGTCAGGGATTTGCTACTCCCGCTGACGAACCTGCCTGGTTGACTCTTAACCCACGCCCTCATCTCGCTAGCTCCGCCCAAGTCTGGGAAGAGGAAAGTGAAATGACCTAAGCTCCACGCTCCTCTGCCGGACGCACGTCATCCCAGTGCGTGTGGTAGATGAACGTACCCGGCCGGCGAGGCGTGATATACGCAACGAACGATTCTCCTGGCTTGATCAGTGGCGCCCGATGACGCGGCGTGCCATCCCATCCCGGGATGCCGTCGTAATAGCTGTCATCTTCCATACCGTGCCAGTGAATGGCCGTTGATTCCCTCGACTCGTTCGTTATGGTGATCGCCGTTCGGACCCCCTCGGTAAGTATGAGAGGCGGTCCGATTGCGCCTACTCGCTTGCTCGCGCCTTCCAGGTAGAATCCCAACCCCGCCGACGAATATGCGCTGACGGGGCGCTCGCGCACGAACAAATGTTGACCCGCGCCCATGGTTGCTGACGTCTCGGTCTCGTTTGGTGGTGTGCTAGGTCGCGCGTGAACTGTCACTCCGAGCACGAGTCCCGCCATGCCCATACCCATGCCATTTTCGGCGTACTCCTGCTTGCGGGCTGCAGTCATCGGCGGAGGCCCCGAAGGTCCAAAGTCTTCGGGCATCAGATGGACCGTCATATGCTCGACAAAATGGCAATGAAAAAGCCAATTGCCTATCCGATCGGGCGTCCACGTAAGATCAAAGGTGCCGCCGGAAGGCACCACCTCGGTGTTCACCATCCGCACGTCCGCGGGCGCGTAATACTGCTCGTGCTCGCCATCGCCTACGCCTTCGACGTGGAAGTAGAAGCCGTGCAGGTGCATGGGATGCGGCCCATTTGTCGCATTTAGTACACGCCAGTGCTCGGACTGGCCCAGCGTTGCCTGGAGCCGCTCCGTGTACGGCCAGGTTTTTCCGTTGATCGTGAGCACCCACTGCAATCTCTGCGTCATTAGGTTCTTCGCCCACTCACCGAGCACGAACACCCGGTCGCTGTTTTCGGCACCCGGCGCGTCCACGATGAATGCGCCTGAGAGCGGAACGTCCGCGGGATCTCTCATAAGAGGGATTTTTGCCGGTTCGGTGCTGGCCCAATACAGATAGGTGCCGGGTTCGCGAGCGGTAAAGACCGCATCCTTGGTGTCACGCGGTGCGAGCTCCATAACCTTTACGTCGGCCTCAGGATGCCCGTTCAGGCCATGGATGAACACTGTCTTCGCCAGCAGGGGTCGCTGCTGCTCAACGGAGTACGCCTGCAGCAGATCGAGACATTAAGACTCTTCGACGGTGTTTTACAACAAGTGCGTCCCCACCTCTACAATGACCAAGAGGTAGGACTATTGGTCTATGCACTCGCGATCCTGCCTTTTCTAGACAACCCGGCGGCGGGTATCGCCAAAATTCGCTCTGTTATCGCAGATACGGAGCTATCAGGTTATCAGTTGCGCGATCTGGCACCCGCCCTGGGGCATTGCCGTTGCAATGAGGCACTGCCGGTTCTCCGCGAACTCGCTTCGAGCGAAATGCAGTTCAAATCGATGGAAGACTCGTGGGTGAACGCTGTGGCGGCACTGGATAGCCCTGAGGCAAGACAGCTGCTGTTGAGCTTTGTAGATCCGAGCACCGTCGGCCTACCATTCGATGTGAAGCTCGAAAGGCAGGACATCGTCGCGGCTCGCCTCATCGAACTGGCAAGCCGAGATGAAAATATTGAACAGCGACTCCTAACGCTGTGTTCCTCAGAACTGCCGGCGCAAAAGCGTGCATTGCTAGCAAAGGTGGTTGGAGGAATCGCAACGGACCAGGCAATACTGGAGGCGCTAAACCTTATCGACGACAGCGCGACGCCCGCAATTCCGTATGAACTCTTTCGAAGTATCGAATCGACGTTTGTTGAACGTCGGCCGTACGGCGATGATTCTAACGCGTACACGGAGGCACCTCGAAGCCAAATCAGTCGATTTGATCCGTCCTGCTTGGAAATGATTCGTTTTGATCGTACAACCATTACAATTTCATGACAGTCAAGCGTGACTGCGCATGTGTTGTACTCCCCAGACTGAACATATCCAAAAGTTCACCACCCAGAGATTTCTTCCCTCCTTGTCCGAATCTGCCCGAAACTGGGCAGTTGATAAGCGAGCGTGGAAGGACTAAGACTGTGACGGCCACGGTCCGATATTTAGTTCCACCCACCCTGGAATAGGAAGTTTGCAGATATCTTTTTCATCCTCGGCGAGCAGCAGAATTGCCACGCTGAGAACTTCAATTTCCTTCTTTAATTGCTTTAGCGCGTCCTGCTTTCGACGCACCCCTGCAAAGAGAGTTTGTGGGGTGCATGATAGCGCTTTCCTACGGCAATCCGTACCACAAAAGGAGGGCGTAAGTGGCACAGGCTAAAGAGCATGCCCAAAGAATCGTAGAAATTCTCTAACTCGGATCCCACATTTTCATTTTTTTGGTTTCTATCGGGTGTATGCTGATCGCGGATTTTTGGCCCTAATCAATCGATTCAATAAGCAGCGAGCCAACATTCCAACGGAGGGTTCGTTCGGGTAATGGAGGCATTCTTCCAATGCAAAGTGTGATTCGCTTCATTTCCGCCGCTGTTCTGATTTTCCCGGCGGTCGCCGCCGGCGTCGCTGCCGCTCAGAAAGTGGTTGTCGACGTCGATCCCGCTCACGTTGCCAACACATACAGCCCTGTGCATTCGCTGGGCGCTGCCATCGATCGTTTACGCACCGGCACTCCCGACCACTTGCTGAAGGATCCGCTGCTGAAAGAAATTCTCAACGCCGGATGGCAGTCGGTGACTTATCGGCAGAACACCGAGTTAATGGTCGAAGCCTGGCACTGGAATCCAGCGGGTAAGTGGAGCAACAGCGAAAAGCAGGAAGGTTATTTCGTCGGCAGCCCCGAGCTGGGCGCAGAAATTCACAACTCCTGGGCGTCCCCGCTGCCGCATCGTGGCTTTAGTCGCGGCGACGGCAATGGATGGTCTCGCCTCACCGACGGCGACATCCACTCCTATTGGAAAAGCAATCCTTATCTGACGAAGGCCTTCACCGGGGAAGACGACTCGCTGCATCCCCAATGGGTGATGATCGACCTCGGCACAAAGATCGACGTGAACGCCATCCGGATTGCCTGGGCCGATCCCTACGCCAGGCACTATGCGGTGCAATTTTGGACCGGCGAAATGGAGCCTCTCTACGATGGCACCATGAAAGGCACATGGCAAACCTATCCCATGGGCAACATCACCGAAGGCAAGGGCGGCACCGTCACCCTGAAACTGGTTTCGTGGATGATCCCGGTTCGCTACCTCCGGATATGGATGACAGAATCCTCCAACACTTGCGACACGCATGGTTCCGCCGATAAGCGAAACTGCGTCGGCTATGCGATTAACGAACTCTACGTCGGAGCGCTCTCCGCCGATGGCGCATTCAACGACTACGTCACGCATTTCCCCAGCCGCGATCAGACGATCACGTGGCCGTCTTCAGTCGATCCCTGGCACGCCGCTTCGGACGAGGACCACAGCCGCGGCGATCAAGTCGGCTTCGACTTCTTCTTCCATAGCGGCGTAACCCGCGGCCTGCCGACCATGGTTCCAATTGCCATGCTCTACGCCACGCCGGAAGATGCCGCCAACGAGGTCGCCTATCTCTACAAGCGCCACTATCCGATCTCTTACGTCGAGATGGGAGAAGAAGCCGACGGCCAGCACATGCTCCCCGAAGATTACGCAGCGTTGTACGTACAATTCGCTACCGCGATTCATAAGCTGGTGCCCGAAGCGAAGCTCGGCGGCCCGCCGTTCGAAGGCACCTACGGCGACGTCGAAGTGTGGCCCGATGCCAACGGCAAAGTTTCATGGATCGGACGCTTCCTGGATTATCTGAAGGCTCACGGCCGCATGAACGACTTCACTTTCTTCTCGTTCGAGCATTATCCCTATCAGGATCGCCCCAGCTATTCGTGGGCCGATTTGTATCCCGAACCGGAATACGTTCGCCACATTGTGCAGGTCTGGAAAGACAATGGCCTGCCGCCGAATATTCCCTTCTTCATGACGGAGGGAAACATTGGCGGCGGAGCGCCGCCCTCCACCGTAAAGAGTGGGCTCTGGCTCGCCGACTATGTGGGCAGCATGATGGCAGAAGGGGCCGGCGCTACCTACTATTTCCATTACATGCCTTCTCCGCATAGTTTTTCAGGCTTCGGGAACTTCTTATGGATTGACGAGAACTACAATGTGCTGGGCTATCCTCCGCAATACATCGCAGCCCAGCTCATCACGAAAGAGTGGGTCCAGCCGATCGACGCTCCGCACAAGCAATTCAAGGCTTCGAGTGATCTAAGCGACGCAGCCGGAAATGTGCTCGTTACTGCCTACGCCGTGGAGCGACCCGACGGACAATGGTCAGTTATGTTGGTCAACCGCGATCAGTCCAACGATCACGCCGTGAAGGTGTTGTTTAACAGAGCAGGTCAGCACCAGAGTTCTTTCTCAGGACAGGTCGACCGCATCACCTTTGGCCCGAATGAGTATCAATGGCATCCGGCACCAGGCGGCGGACACGCAGACCCGGACGGTCCGCCATCGAAGTCCGCGGTGGAGGGAAGCGCCGATACGCTCTATCAGCTCCCGAAAGCTTCGATCACCGTGCTCCGCGGACGGATCGGTCAGTGAACACGGATTAGTGAACCTACATGAGCGAACATGGATCAGAGCGGGTATGGACGAAGATCGCGCGGGCAAATTACTGTCGAAACATCTCGGTTACACTCATTGGAGTCACTGAGCGCTATCGCCTGTGGCCGTTGAAATCGCCGCACAGGCGAAATAAAAGAACAAAGAATGATGGCGAACAGACTATTCACTCGAATGACGATCTGCAGCATTCTGCTCACTGCGTCTCAGTGCGTCCAGGCCCAGACGATCAGATGGGCTGGACATAGCTGGAAAGTCACCAGCGGTGGTATGGCAGGCGTCGCTCCCGGGAATCCGGCCAATGTCGATTTCAACCCGGACGGATATCTACACCTCCAGATCGCTAAGCGCGAGGGAAAATGGACTGCCGCGGAGTTGTTTACGACCGACAATATGAGATTTGGGACGTACCAGTGGGTTATCCAGGGTGACGTCTTCAACATGGACCAGACAACGGTGCTCGGAATCTTCATCTATGGGCCCACTCACCACATTGGCGCCGACGCAGAGAACGAAATTGATATTGAATTTTCCCAGTGGAACAAGACGTGTCACGGCTGTGATGCCGACTTTACAGTTTATCCATCCACGGGAAACCGCAAGCCGAACGGCGTTTCCAGCTGGGAAGACAACTTCCAAGTCAGCGGTGGAAACCTTACTACGGCAAGGATGGAGTGGAGGTCTGATCGCATCGTGTTCACGCTAATGAATGGCGTTCATCCAATGGGATCTGTTGCCGATGTCATCAAGACCGAAACCTATTCCTCGAACACGACCAACATTCCGCAAACGGCCGCCCCAGTAGGCATCAATCTCTGGTGTTTCAAGGGGACGCCTTTGAGGAATCAGTCGGTAATCATTCGCGATTTTCGATTTGTTCCGCACTGAGCCTAAAAGCGGGCGAATCTGGAGCGACTGGTTAAGTTTGCGTTGTTCTCCAAAGAGAACCGAGTCAATTTTTTCAGGTGAAACTCCCATCGTCACCTCACCGCCGGTCATTGGCTCCGGACGCTTCCGTTCAGCTCGATAAACTGCCAGTTCTGAAACCGAGCACCCACGGTGTGTTCTTCGTCCCATGCGACCCTGAAGGCGACATCAACAGTCGGAACGCCCTGAAATGGCTCGACGAGGACATGGGCAGGCGTGACGTGTGGCCATACCGCCTGCGGATTCGGGACGCTGGGGCAGGGATTGCCGGTCTCTTCGCCAGCATCAATTGCCTAGAAGCTGACTTTCAGCCCGAGTTGCATCTCCCGCGGCCCGATGGGCGACATGCTGGTCAGCATTCCAAAGGTTGGGTCTCCAACGCCCTGAGTGCCGTAGCCGCCGTAGTTAGGGCTAGCTACACTGAACGTAGGATGATTGAATGCATTCTGGGCCTCGAGCCGCAATTCCAGGTGTACTCCTTCGTGCACGTTAGACAGCAGGAACTCCTTGATCAACGACAAGTCACTTGCAAACAACAGCGGCGTCCGAACGTCCGCGGTTGCGCGAGGCGTATTGCCCAGAGTGAATGGTGCCGGGACATTGAGGATGTCGCCGGGTATAGTATTCCCATTGCTATCTGTAGTCGGCGCCGTATTCGGATCGGCAAAAAACTGGTCCACCCAATCGTGACCGTAGTTGCGTCTCAGCCTGCCGGTCATATTGGGCCGCTGCGCGCCGTACGTCGGTATTGGTGTTCCACCGCCGGCAACCGCTAGCGTCAGCGGCCGCCCGCTGGCAATCTGCCAGATTCCATTGGTCCTCCATCCCCCGATGAAGGCGTCCAGCACTCGCGGCATGTTTCCGAAAAACGCTCTGCCGCGCCCAAACGGCAGGTTGTAGCTATAACTGAATTTCAGCACCGACGGAATGTCGAACGTCGAGAGGCTCCGCTCCAGCCACGGCTTGTTGGGATCCTGCTGGCTGCTGAAGCTCCCTGTCCACGTCACGTTGTCGTCGGACGTTGAGGAGTCGTCAATCGACTTCGACCACGTGTAATTCACCAGAAACTCGAGGCCATTGCTGAAGGCCTTTTTGGCCGTGAGCTGCAGCCCGTGATAGATGGAATTTGCATTCAACTGATCGTCAGTGTAAACGCTTGTGAATTGCGGGTAAGGTACCTCCAGCTGATAGCCCGGAATCGTCTGCTGGGCCAGCGTGCTGTTGGGATTGGTGATGATCTTCGGGTAAAAGGGATTGGCCACATTGCTGGTGAGGGCATTCATCTGCGGCGTATTGCCGGCGTATTGCTCTACCCAAGGCCCCAGGACGTCAAAGTAGTAGCTGGAACCAGCGAACGGAAGATAGGTTCCTTTCTTTCCAATGTAATCCGCGCTGACCACGATGTTCGCCGGCAGTTGCCGCTCGATCCCGAAGGTCCAGGTTTGTTCCTGCGGGCTACGGTTCGCGGCCGCGATACGAAGCGGACCGTTAGCGCCGAAGCCCACGTCGTTGAGCAGACCCAGAGAGTTCCCGGCGGGCTGATTCAATCCGTTAGGGTAGGGATTGCTCAGGTGCAGGTAGGGCGTCGTGCGGTCACTATTGTATGTCGTGATCACGTTGGTGTATTCGTCGAAACCCGCGCTCCCCCAAGGCACAACTCCGCTGGCGCCTGACCGGGACTGGCCGTAGTAAATGCCATAGCCTCCACGCACCACCATTTTCTGAACGAACTGGTAGGCGAAGCCAAGGCGCGGCTGGATGTCGCTCCAATCCGTCACATAATTCGTGCGTTGCCTGTTCGTGGCGAAGACCTCGCCGCCCATTAACTGCCGGGTAACAGGCTGGCCGGTGAGCGGATCTGTGTATGAAAGATTTCCGCCGTTCAGCGGGTTGACCGCGTTCGGATTAAACCAGTCCTGATGGTTGAACTTGTCGGTTCGCGGTAGTGACACGTCATAACGCACGCCCAAGTTCAAGGTCAGCTTGGGGGTTACCTTCCAGTTGTCTTGAGCAAACCACGCGTACTGGTAGTTTTGCGTCGCAGGTTGGAACTGAATTTCATAGTAGCTGTTCCCATTACCCTCCAACTGGCCCATCAGAAAGCTGGCCATGGCATCGCCACCGCTCGAGTTGTTGGCGTTAGCCGCGTCCGCGCACGCTGTTGAGACGCCCGGTTGCGAGCACAGTGAACTGCCAACGTTACTAAACTGTAAGTAGCCCAGCGGGGCGTTGGTCTGGATGTAATTCTGCTGGTGCAGACGGCCCTCGAATCCGAACTTTAATTCATGAGGACCGTGTATCTTGCTCAGCAGGACTGTCAACTGACCGGTGTCCTGACCCTGCTTGTAGTTACTATACGGATCATTTCCCGCGTTGGGACCTCCCGCCGAAACATAATCGCCAATGTACATGGCCGGAACCCCGTTGAAGCCATTCGCCTTCAGATACGCGGGGAAGCCCAACGTTCCCAGAGGATCGGCACCCAGGCTTGAGTTGTAGGCGAGTTGATGGAAGGCGCCGCGCGTGAACCCAAGCGTGGCAGTCAGGAGCAAGGTGGGACTGAAGGTATAGGCATCGTTGAGCGTGAACACGTGCGAGGTGCTTTTATTCGCTCCGTGTCCACAGGGATCGATGAGGGTCTTGAAGCAATCGAAGGCAGTGTTGGAACTCCATTGTTGCGAGTACCTTCCACTGAGCAGGTTTTTGTCGCCGAAGCGGTGATCAATCTTGATATCGAACTGGTCATTAGGGCTACGACTGGCCCCCGAAGCGATCCAATTGTTGTAAGGGCCGCCCGCTGCCTGGTTGTTGGCGCCTGGGAACAGATTCAGCACCTTCTGCGCCACAGGATCAATCAGATTGCCCTTCACCCCGGGCGTGGGTTGAAGGTTCGCCGGCAGGTTGGGAGTGCCCGGGCTGATGTAGTTAGCAATATTGTTGAACGGGATGAAAGTGTTCCGCACGGGACCGCCATCCGCGGAGCTATAGGAATTGGGACCGACGGAATAAGGATCCCAAAGCTGCCCGGCCGTGGCGCTGCACATACCCGTGGAATCGAACGTCCCGCCGTTGGTCGCGCAGACTTCGCCGAAATCGCCGGCGCGCTCCAACGCGCTCGGCACGCCCGCCGTGCGGGTCTCCGGGTTGCTGCTGCGCACACCCTCATAGTCGAAGAAGAAGAAGGTCTTGTTCTTGAAGATGGGTCCGCCAATCGTGCCGCCAAAGTTATGTCGGTGGACCTGCGCCCTGGGAACGACTGGCGTGGCGCGATTGTTGAACCAGTCGTTCGCGTTCCCGATCGTGTTACGGATGAAGTCATAGACGCTGCCATGGAACTTGTTGGTGCCGGAGCGCGTGACCATGTTGACCACAGAGGCCCCAGAAAAGCCGTACTCCGCGCTGAAGTTCGACTGCTGCAGTTTGTACTCTTCCACCGCTTCCGGTGAGGGTAGGTACGTCACGCTAGTGATGCCGCCATTAGGTTCGAAGTTGGTCGCGCTGGCGCCGTCCAACAGAACGTCGGCGCCGGACGTGCGGCTGCCGTTGATGACAAAATTGGTGCCCGTGCAGCCTTGCACCTCCGAGCACTGGTCATCCGCGTCCGTGACGCCTGGCGCCAGATAGGTCAGGTTCATCACACTGCGGTTAATCAACGGCATATCGTTAATGAACCTGCGGTCGATGACTTGGCCGGTCGTTGCATCTTCGGTGGCGATACCCTGCACCTGCGCCTCGACCACAACCTTCTGTGTCGCGCCGGCCACTTTCAAAGTCAGGTTGGCCGTCGGGTTCTCGGTGACGTTCAATTTGATGTGGGTGCGCACGGTCTTCTCAAACCCCGGCATCTGCGCCGTCACCGAATACGTTCCTGGCGGAATCGAGGCGAATAGATAACGCCCTCCGCTGTCGGACGTGGTCGCGAACTGAAATCCCTTCTGCTCGTCGAGAAGGGTGACCTTGGCCCCTTGGACGACGGCTCCCGACGCGTCCGTCAGAAGGCCGCTCACGGTTCCGAAGTAACCCTGGCCCAAAAGCATGGCGGGCAACGCGAGCACGATGGCGATAAATAGAGCTGGGAGGATGGTGTGTATGGAATTGCGGAGAATCGGACTGGATTGCTTACGCATGACGACCTCCTTGAATACTGCTGGCCTCCGTGCGGGCCTGAGACGGGGACGTGCGATCACCCTGAAACTGCCTTATTGAAACGGTTCATTATGCTCTTGGAAGAGGAGTCGCCGTCAAGTGAGTTTTTGTACTATCCCGCCTGCGGAGGTGCGGCCTTCGATTTGAAGGATCGAAGCGGCGTAAGCATTTGAGTTTGAACGCGACGTGAGCGGCAAGATCACCGAGGCAGCTGTGAACGATAATGGAACTGTCATGGTGCTGAAGAAAAAGTAGAAAGGCGGTGTTTAAGAACTTTCGCGCTGAACTAAGACTCCACGTTGGCGAAAATGTATGGTCCGCCGGCGAGCGAGATTTCCCAAGGTTACTTCTTTGTCAGGGCAGGGCTACGCGCCGGAGAAGATCCTTAAAGCGCTCATCCGATGTCGGCCCGGCCCTGACGTTGCGACGGCTCAACCCCGCCTCTATTAGAGAACTACCAATTTCTAACGCCATGTGTAGAAATCAAGAAGTCCAATCTTTACGGTGTCTCCACGGAGGCAATTCTGGGCAGGTTTTCTAACGCCGCTGCGGTAAACGTGATGCGGTTCACAAACGGGCTTCTGAGAAATTGCCCGCAGCGAATTCCGGACTCTGGACGAATGGTGGGCCAACGGTAAGTTCTCGGCGTCGCCGTCGTGCAATCAGTACGGATGGCTTGCGGAGAATGCAGCTTTCTCCGCCAAGCACGGTAATGGAGATTCAAGGTCAGTGTATTTCCAGTGTCGACGGGAGCGGAATGTATGCGCAAATTCCGGCTTTTCACTCCGACTGATGAGTGCCTAGTTTTTCACCAGGCATTAGTCCAGTGTCGTTCCGGATGCGAACTGACCCTCCATGGGAGCTCGAAGGACCGGACGGGGCTTGTCAGGACCCAATGCCCTAATCGAGAATGGCTCGGAAACGAAATCAGTATGTAATTGTCTGAAGTGTTCTCGCGCAAGCGGAGGAAAAGATGGTGGTGTGTACTCGAACCTGCATCCTTGTGCTACTTCTGTGGTCCTCCTGCGCTGTCGCACTGGCGCAGGGAACTGTGAAGCTCTCATACATGGGAACAGCCGGATGGGATATCACGGATGGGCAAACAGTGATCTTATTTAGCATTGCATAATATAGTTACAGTGGAAACAGTTCTGCCTGTCGCCAGAAAGCGATCACCAGCGAGGGTCGCTGGCGCATGCGACATAGGGCGCGGCGGGCATAGTGGCTGAGCTGGCCGAAGTTCTGGGGACAGAAGTTGGGTAATTCGTGTTGCTTCCAGTGCGACCACAGATACTCGACCGGATTCAGTTCCGGGGCATACGCGGGCAGAAACTCCACCCACAATCGCCCGCGCTGCTGGCGAATAAACTCCCAGGTGGCGCGGCTGCGATGGCCCGGCAATCCATCCCAGACGATGAGCAGCTTGCCGGGAATGTGGCGGAGCAGGTGCGTCAGGAACTCGATGATCTGGGGGCTGCGGATTGCGCCCGGAAACAGCCGAAAGTAAAAGTTCCACCACGTCACCCCCGCCATCGCCGACAACATCTTCCAGTTGAAGTGATACTGCAGCACTGGGGTTTGTCCCCGTGGCGCCCAGGTGCGGCAGCGGTGCGGGCGCTCACTCAGTCCGCTTTCGTCGATGAAGACGATGGTGCGGCCTTCGTTGTGGGCTTTTTTTTAATCTCCGGCCAGCGTTGCTGTTTCCATCGCCGGATCTTATCTTCATCGCGCTCCTGCGCCCGTCCCACCGGACGCTGGCAACTCCATCCCAATTGCCGCAGAATCCGCCAGGCTTGCGAAGGGTGGTACTTCACCTCGCATTCCTGCTCGATCAAGTGGGCCACCCGCCACGAAGTCCACAAGTTGGTTTCGTATCCCAGCGCCTCAGGCCCGCGCTTCAGCCCGCGCTCGATGCGTCGTAAATCTTCGGGCCGTAAGCGGGCCCTGCGCCCAGCGTGGCTGGCCTTCTTCAGCGCTCGTATCCCGCCCTGCTTCAGTTGCTCCGCCCAGCGGCTAACCGACTGCCGATGCACTCCCACCTGCCGTGCGACTTCGGCCGGATGCACTCCTTGGCGCAGCAACCGCGCCCCTAATAAACGTCGTTCCTCTAACTTCCGAAAATCTCGCCGTACTCCCGCTGGGTTTCCCATGACCGGAGAGTAGCATAGGACCGCAAGAATGTCACTATATTATGCAATGCTCAATAGTGGACCCATATTTGACGCGGCTCAAAACCGAAACGCCGAATGATCCCCACTTGCTTCCGATCCGCGATCACTGGTCACGGACAACGATTTCGCTATATCTGACCGGACAGTCATCGACGGCCACATCAGCAAGGCGGATTACATTCTGATCACACATACCCACTTGGATCATGTGCTTGACATGCCTTATATTGCGCGAAAGACAGGCGCTCAAGTGATCGGAACGGAAAGCACTAGCAACTTTGCCCGCGACAACGGAGTGCCCGATGCTCAAATTCTGACCGTAAAGGGAGGTGACGACTTGCAGCTGCATGGTTGTTCCGTACAGGTTATTGCCAGCCTGCACGGCATTCTTCCCAGCAGCTTTCCGCCCCCATCTACCATTTTCCCAGCAAACGCAAGACCTCCGTTCCGGCTAGGTCAACTCTTTGTTGAGGGCGGGACACTCGCTTACCTTATCCGCATCGCCGGTCACCAGATCATCGTATTTGGGTCGATGAACTATATTGAGCGCGAGGTGGAAGGGCTACGGCCGGATGTAGCCTTGATCGGTGCCATGCCGGAACGTCGTAAGATCTATCGCTACACGGAACGCTTGCTTCATGCCCTCGGGTATCCACCTCTGGTGATGCCGACTCATTGGGATCGCTTCAACGTTGGTTACGATGTCTCACAACAGCCTGCTATCGACAGGGTTCAATCGTTCATTGCGGAGGTGAAGGCGGTATCTCCGCATACAGAAGTAAAAGTGCCCAAGTATTTTGTGCCGGTTGTGGTTGGGCCTAATGCTACGGCCGGGAAATGAGATTTCTTCGCATGATCTCAGAAAGGCCAGCAGATGGCGCGTCCCGTCCTGGCGCACCCCGTAAGCCACCAGCATGTGCACCCGCTTGCGCCCTGCCGGGCGTCGCATGCGCAGGCTCACTCCGTCCAAAAACAGATACGCGTAATCGTCGCTCAGCTGCGCCTGATGAAACTGCCGCACCGCTTCGTCCAGCGAGCGGGTGATGCGCGACACGGTTTGCGGACTGACCGTTTCTCCGCTCAACGTGGCTACCACCCGGCCCACCTGCCGCGTCGAAATGCCGCGCAGAAAGGCTTCCCGGATCATCACCGTCACCTCTTCAGCCCGGCGCTGAAACTTTCTCACCACTTCCGGTAGAAACCCGCGCTTGCGGCTGCGTGCGATGCGCAACCGCAGCACTCCAAAGCGGGTCACGAAACTGCGCCAGTAATATCCGTTGCGATAGTCTTTCCGCTGCTCCGACCGCTGGTAGTGCCGGCTCACCATGTACAGGTCGCGCTGCCGCTCGCTCAGTTGCTGAAAAAACTTCTGCGCTGCCTGCTGCACTCGCCCCTGCAGATCGCCCCAGAAAGTCTCCTGCAACTCCTCCACAAAATGTTGGAAATGCTCGGTGATCGGTGTTACTTTCGCCATCGGGTGTAGGTCTCCTTTTCGGAAAGGCTTTAGCTTGTGAGGCCAAAGCCAACTTACACCCTCTTCCTTTTTACACAATCGAATTTACGTCACCTGCGTCGCGATGGCTGGCGGTGCCAATCGTGTGGCACGATGGCGAACCTCGAAGTTCACCACAAGGAATTTCGCAGCCACTTCGGCGACGATTCAGAGCAGAACCTTATCACGCTATGCAGCGCTTGCCATTCAACGGTTCATCGCTGCTGAAAAGTTGGATGCCGTGGCCAATGGGTGCCAGTCCGCACTTCTCCCAATCCCGATCGCTCTCCCTCCTTCAGTTTTTTGGTATGAAGCGAGTTAACCGAAATCATCAGCGTCGTAGGAAAACGATTCTACGTCCAGTCCCACTTCCAAGTTTCTCTTGCTAGTCTGGTCAAGGCCCCGACCAAACCGCCGCGTTCCTCCCGTAGTACAACCGGTCTCATAAACGCCAGGAGACTGATTATTGCTGTTCACTTCCCGACAATCACGTTCGTGGGCGGACAGAATGATCCACTTCGTTCCTAATACTAGTGTTCGATTTTTCTTTTGCAGTCAATAAGTTACGTCCTGAAGTAGATTTGGTCAGAGCCTTGCTCCCACAGGTTCACTTGGCACTCTTGTCGCCGTCGCGGTCCTGATGAGCAGGCGCGGTGTGCCGCGAGGTTAGATACTATCGTTGCGGCGAGATACGACTAAATACGACTAAGAACGTATGGAGAGCCTAATTCAGGATGTTCGTTACGGTTTCCGCATGCTGCCACCGCTTCGCCGTCGCCTTTCTAACGAACCTCGACGGCGTTCCCGATCGGGGATTGCTTGCCGAGGACGTCACGAGAATTGTTCTCGGCTTCGGCCCCCGAAAAGAGTGAAGCTTGATTGACCATACTTGAGCTAGGCACGAAGTATTTCGGTGGCACCAGTCCGCGCACTGGGCCAATTCTTCGAGCGATGATCTTGTCCCTATTTTCCGTGTATTAGTCCCAAGCCGGTTTTGGAAGGGTCCCGGCCGGCGTACGCTCTCCTCGCGTAGCTTCGAACAGTTGAGTGGAAGCACAGCCCCCACCGAGGTTCGTGCATGGGTGACGGAAATCAAGAATGCTTCATTCCACACTGCTGTGGACGCCGACTGTTAGTCAGACGCAAGATGGACGGCTGAAGAATTGGAGAGAATTCCTGCGCGTGTGGCCAACACCGAACAATGGAGTTCACTCTGCGAGCGCTTGAGCAGCGTGCTCGGCCTAAACTGGTGCGTATCGCTAACCAGAAAGGAGAAATATGCGACTACTGTACTTTTTCCTTGCATTCTTTTCTTCTCTCTGCGCTTTCGGTGAAGACGCGTCGATGTTCCGTGGCAACCCGCAGCATACTGGCGTCTACGACGCAGCGGGAGTGCCAGAGTTTACTAAGATTAAGTGGAAGTTTCACACCGGCGGGCAGGTCATCTCATCCCCGGCAGTAGTCGATGACACCGTGTATGTGGGCAGCACGGATCACAATCTCTATGCCATCGATCTGGAAACGGGCATGCAAAAGTGGAAATTTGAAACTAAGAGCCGTATCACGTCGTCTCCGGCCGCGGCTGGAAAAAAGGTATATTTCGGCAGCTATGATGGAGCGTTTTACGCCTTGGAAGCGACCAAAGGTCAGTTGATCTGGAAGTTCCAGACGGCAGGCGAGCGAAGATTTGCGGGTAAGCATCTGCACGGCGCGCAACCGGTAGCGGAAACCATGCCGGACCCGTTTGACTTCTATCTTTCTTCGCCAACCCTTTGGAATGGAGCCGTGTACTTCGGGAGCGGGGATGGAAACATATACGCGCTCGACATGGCTTCGGGAAAGCTCAGGTGGAAATTCCAGACCGGAGATGTGGTGCACGCCTCGCCGACAATTTCCGATGGCACATTATTTGTCGGGAGTTGGGATAGTTATTTTTATGCGCTCGATGCGGAACACGGACAAGAAAAATGGCGCTTTAAAACTGGAGAGGACCATGACATTCATAACCAGGTCGGCATTCAGTCTTCCGCGGGAGTCGACCATGGTACAGTCTACTTCGGTTGCCGCGACTCAAATTTCTATGCGGTTGATGCTCGCAGTGGTAAACAGAAGTGGGTTTTCAATAATAAAGGTTCGTGGGTGATTGGCTCACCCGCCGTGGAAGATGGAAAGGTCTACTTCGCTACTTCGGACTCCGGATTGTTTTACGAGCTCGATGGTAATTCCGGACAGCCTGTTTTTTCGCTGGACTTCAAGCATTGGCCGATGTTCTCATCTCCTGCCATCGCCGGCAACACCTTATATATTGGCTCTCACAGCGGGAATCTGATCGCAATAAATCTGACCTCCAGGAAAGTGAACTGGACTTTCCAAACGGATGGCTCGCATCAGAACGGCGCCACATACACGAAGCCCGATGGATCGCCCAATTATAAGGCCGCGTTTTCGGAGGACTTCTTCTACGACAATTTGGTGGCAGGAGTGCTGAAGATGATGTCGGTGGGTGCGATTCTGTCTTCACCTGTGATCGTCGACCGTGTGATTTACGTGGGCAGCACGGATGGGTATTTGTACGCACTCATGTGAAGCAACGCAGTCGAACTGGCGGATGAGGGATGAGGGGGCATTGCCGAGGTCAACCAACATAGGAGTCAAACCGCCGAACCATCATCAAGGGCCTGCGTTTCTCGGGCCTCCCGCGAAAAAGTTCGGCAGGTGAAGTCGGCCTGATTTCTGTCGTCTTACGCCCCGAGTTCAGTCGCTCCCGCCCAGATCGATCTCCCCCGACATCACGTGCGCATGCAGACGGTACTTCCCCGGACCTTGCTGGTCGAACGACCGGAACAGCCCCCCTTTGAAGACATCGAACACAGAGGACTCGATGCTGCCGGTCTTGACCGAAGACCTCAGGGTGAGGAACGTCGAACCGTACTCCCCGAACGGGATTCGCTGTTTCTTGTAGGAGGTAATGATGCAGATTGGCGAACCACTCAGGACGTTTGTCGTGGAGCCTCTGGAGATACCTTTTGGGCAGACGGCTCATTTTCTAATAAAGACGTGCATCGCGTTCTCCCCCATGATCGTTTTGCGGGGAGCAAGTCCCAGCACTTGAAGATTCATCCCGCTGAACAGGTGCTCGCCTTCGCCCAATAGCACGGGCGCAAAAGCCAAGTGCATCTCGTCGATCAGCCCAGCAGCAAGATACTGACGAATCGTAGACACGCCGCCGCCAATGCGCACTTCGTTGCCCCCGGCTGCTTCTTTCGCCTGACTTAATGCAGACTGGATGCCATCAGTCACAAAGTGGAACGTAGTCCCGCCTTCCATCGCGAGCGGAGCACGTGCATGGTGCGTCAGCACAAACACTGGCGTGTGGTAGGGGGGATTTGCGCCCCACCACCCCTTCCACGAATCGTCTTTCCATGGTCCTCGGATCGGCCCAAACATGTTGCGGCCTAGAATCCAAGCGCCAACATTCTCAAACGACTGGGCAGCCACGTCGTTATCGACCCCACGCTTGCCGCCGCTCTGCCCCTGCATCTTCTTGAATACTTCGGTTTGAAAGAACCACCCATGCAGTTCAGTCCCGCGCACTCCCAGCGGATTATTCAAGTCTTGTCGCGGCCCCGCACCAAATCCATCCAGCGAAACCGAAAATGCTGCCACTCGTACCTTGCTCATCGCATCCTTTCATAACGTATTCTGAATGACCCTGACGGCTGCCTCAGGATCATCCACTTCTACGATCAATTCGTTGTACCGCTCGTCATGCAGTTCAATCACGATGGTTTTCTCCGGTGATGAACGTCCCAGAACACCCGCCTGCCGTCCTGATAGAAGGTTCCCGCCGTGATGACGCCGGGCACATTGGTTCCGGGCATTCGGATGCCGTGATACCAGCCGCGTGCGACCTCCGGGTCTGCACGGACGCCTGCGATGTGGACCAGCGGGATTTCGAGGCTGCTCTTGAAAGCCCAGAGTTTATCAGTGCCTCGGACGTGCAAGGTCAATTTGCCTTCAGCTACCGACAGATCAACCAAGGAAAGCTCCTGTCACTTCCAACATGCCATCTGAGACACCCGTACCCGAACGAACTGCCAAAACAGAGGGTCGGGATACGATACCGAGGCTCTCGCTGCGCTTGCATCAGCGCCTCGAAGAAACTCTAGGACATCCTTCCGGCATTCTGCTGGCTGTTCAAAAGTTCAAACCACATTTGGTGTGTCGCGCCGGGCAGAATGATCCGCCGATTGTCTGGCAGCAGCCGCGCCAGTTTTTGGTCAATCAGCCCAAGGAAGGGATATGACTTCTCTCCTGACAGGATGAGCACAGGGGCGTGGATATTCCTCACTGCTTTCGGATCGAGGTTGGGAAACAACTCTCCGGTGGTCATCATGACATTCCACTCTCGAACGTTCTTTAGGGTTTCCTCGTGGGCGGCTTTTGACATGTTGTCCCATGCCTGCGGATTGCGCATCACATAATCGATAAACACGCGAACCCCCTCCTCCTCCTCCCCTTTTCGAAATGCCGCCTGCATCGGTTTGACCATTCGCGTCTGAATGTCGGCTAGGGTCTGCTCCCAATCGCACGCTGGTCACCGGGCAGATGACCTAACAGCGACACTGCCGGAGCCTCGCACAAAACCAGCCTGCGAACGAGTTCGGGGTGCCTGACCGCGAGGAATAATGCTGTCAGCGCACCGTAGGAGTGACCGACCACATCGACCTTCCCCAAATGGAGTTTTTGAATCAGGGCTGCGAGATCATCTGCATCCACAACAGCGGAGTAGCCGGGGCGAGCTTTGTTCTTATTGGGAAAATTGTATCTGCGGCTGTAAGCGATGACGTGAAAGCCCGCCTGTGCGAATGGAGCAAGCTGATCGTGCCAATAGGAACCGTCACTGAGCGACCCGTGTACAAAGATGAGTGGTGTGCCATCTCCGCGTTCCTCGTAGTGGAGTTCCACGCCGTCGCGGACGACGATTTTCTTCAGCGCGGGAGTATCATTCTGCGCTTGTGCAGCAGGGAAAGCTGGAAAAGTCGCAAGCGCGACCAGAACTACAGCGATAACGAACCAGACCGGAATTGAGATGGTCTTGCCGGACCTCTTGCCGATCACGATGAGCTTTATCTGGAGGTAGCGGACGAGGCGTTCTTTGATGTCATTGTTCTTCGAGTTTGGCACACGGCACCTAAGAAAGAGAGCGGGGACAAGCCCCGCTCACAAATGGATCGGATCGAAGCTAACGCTTCAACTCGACTTGGATGACTTCGAACGGCTTCTTGCTGGTGTTTTCCGGCAGGTGAGTGAAGGCGTCCATGTGCTGCACCGACCCGGCTTTCGCCTTGATGTCCTCACTCTTTCCATCCGGGTAGGTGAACTTGGAGTGAGCGTCCGTCAGGAACACCGCGACGGATTCTGGGTGGCTGTGCATCACTGACTTCTCACCCGGTTTGTACTTGATCCGAACCACTCGCACTCGATCATTCTCGAACTCGACTGTGTAGTGCTTGGGATCAACTTTCACTGGGTCGTCGGCGGTTGGTTGAGGCATTCTTGCAGTTGCCATGTTCCCCTCCTATCGATTTTGTGGGATGCGGACAAGTCTAGTCCTCGCTGTCTTGAAACCACAACGGGCAAGTGAATACCTTGTATCTTGTTTGCATCTGCCCGATTCGGTCTCTCTGTGTTAGTGGGGGATTGGATCGGGATTCGGCGGGAGGCCGTTCACATCCTTAGGCGCAGTGAGTTGGCAGCCTGGATTATAGATAGGCCCCCCGCCCTCCTTTCTCAACGCCGTGGAGAATCTCAGGCCGCGAGAGCCTGCATACAAGGACGGCGAGAGAGGTTGGTACAGGGTCGGGGAGCCGAAGCTCAGTCTAATCCAAACTTGCGAGGTTCAACATGCCTGAAATGGAAGTCGACACGTTTGCTGGAATCGATGTAAGCGCACGCGAGTTAAGTGTCGCCCTACGCCGGGGGAAAGGCGAGGACAAGCCCGCCATGGCTAAGTTCTCTAACCATCCTTCCGGACACAAGGCCCTGATCGCCCACTTGCTTCGGGGCGGCCGGCGAGTGCGGGTCTGCTTGGAGGCCAGCGGGAATTACAGCCTGGATCTGGCGTTGACCTTGCAAGCACACCGCCAGATGGAGATCAGTGTCATCAATCCGCGCCGGGCACGACGCTTCGCGGAATCGCTCGGTCAGCGCAGCAAAACCGATCCGGTCGACGCCCGCGTGCTCTGCGAATATGCCGCTCGCATGCCTTGGGTTGCTTGGCAACCGCCCAGTTCAGTCGCCCTACACTTGCGAGCTGTGGCGCGTGCCATTGCGGACTTGGGGGTTATCCATACTCAGCAGAACAATCGTGCGCACGCCTCGGCCGCGAGCCAAGCCTTGCCGGTCTTGGTGGTCAAGGAGATGCAGCGTCATCAGAAATATCTTGAGCAGCGCATGACACGGTTGCGGCGGGAAGCTCTGCGGATCATCGCCGGCGATTCCGAACTGGACCGTCGCTTCCGTCTAATGCTGACCACGACTGGCATCGCTGAGACCAGTGCTCTGCAGATCCTGGGCGAATTGGCCGTGCTGCCCGACATGCTGGATGCGCGCCAGTGGGTGGCCTTCAGCGGACTGGATCCGCGGCTTTTCAAGTCAGGGAAATCGGTCGAGAGGCGGCCTAGGATCAGCCGGGGTGGTAGTCGTCACTTGCGTCGTGCTCTCTACATGCCAGCGTTGGTCGCTCTGCGTCGCGATCCTTATCTGCGATGCTTCTATCAAAACTTACTAGCTCGCGGCAAAGCTCGGCTGCAAGCCGTCGTAGCGGTTATGCGAAAGCTGCTGCATGCTCTGTTTGCTTATAATCTCAGCAGGCCAGCACGTTCCTCGGTGAGAAACAGGAGGCATCATGGCTACCCCGCTCCGTGCGTCAATCTCCGTTGTTGTACTGCTCGGTTCGCTACCCGCAGTCACCCTGCAAAAGCCGTCCGCTCCGAAGACCATTCCCGACTCGATCAATTACATGTGGAAGATGGTGGAGAGCGACTTTACCTCGCTTGCCGAAGCCATGCCGGAAGAGAAATGGAGTTTCAAGCCGACTCAGGGCATGTTCAACGATGTGCGCACTTTCGGCGAACAGGTGAAGCACGTTGCCTGCGCAAACGAGGCATGGGCTAAGAAATTGCGCGGCGAGAAGCCGCCAGATCACTGCGACACGGGCGGCCCGAATCCAGCGAAAACGAAAACTGAGATTCTGGCTTACCTCCGCGAAACATTTGCCATGATGGATGCTGAGATTGCGAAGACCAAACTGGACAATTTATTAGCTCCAGTAAAAGGTTTCTACGCGGGAGACAACCGACTGGAAGTGCTGAACTCGGCGTTATGGCACATCTCCGACCATTACGGTCAACTGGTCATATACCTCCGCATGAACGGTATCGTTCCGCCAGCGAGCCGCTAGGCTGGACGACACATGCCCGCCATCCCCAATTTGGGGGATGCAAAGTCAGTGCAGCGTGCCAACGCTGAAGGAGATTGGCCTCAAAGAACATTTCACGCACCACTGCCAGAAAATCCTTGCGACTACCTCGCGGCTCCCGTGACCTTCCCTGGCTTCCTCGATTTCTCTTCGGCGGCGTGACTGCCAACTGTTCCAGAAGCTTTGGAGACGGCCTCGACTCGGTTTCTGCCCTTTGCCTTGGCCTCGTAAAGGGCTGCGTCAGCCCGTTGCAGGACTTCTTCAGGATTCCCGTCTAAAGAACACAGTGTGACCGTCACCCCCAAGCTAACCGTGACCGTTACCTCAGCCGAAGAGACTTTTATTGGTTTGTCCGATACAAGAGATCGTAGCCTCTCCGCTCGACCTGCCGCTGGTTTCAAGTCGCATCCCGGAAGAACGAGCAGGAACTCTTCCCCGCCATAGCGACCGATGCCGTCATATACTCGCACCCCGGACTGCAAGCGCTTCCCAATTTCCTTGAGAACCGAATCGCCCGCAAGGTGTCCGAAGGTGTCATTCAACTTCTTGAAGTGGTCAACATCCGCGATAACGATGGCAAGCGGTCTGCGCTCCCGATCTGCCCGCACCAATTCTCGACGCAAGAAACTCAGGATTTCCCCTCTATTCCATAGTCCCGTCAACGGGTCGTGCGTGGCCGCAAATCGCAAAAATTCGCCCGCTACGAGTAGTTGCTCGTGTAGGTCTACAATGCGCCGTCCAGCCAGAAGGCGAGCCTTTAGCTCTATGCTGTCCACTGGCTTTACTAGGTAATCGTCCGCTCCCGCCTCCATGGCCTTCAACAAGTCATTCTTCTTCTCTCTCGCGGTCACCATGACGACGTAAACATAAGGCTCGTTTGCCCCACGGTTGCGGAGGTCGCGACAAAGATGTATGCCGTCCATGTCAGGGAGCATCCAGTCGAGGAGAACCAGCCTTGGAGCGTCACGTCCTTGCAGAATTTTTCGTGCGCGAGCACCACTCGTCGCCACTGCAACCTGGAAGCCCCAAGACTTCAGGTGTTTGGTGATAACATGGCGGTCGATGGCTGAATCTTCAACCAGCAGGATTTTCATGGCTGACCCTGCCCCTGAGAGTTGCGTACACCCATTCGTAGCATTGAACTGATCTTCGCGATCACGGCGCTGACGTAACCAGCCAGCGAAACCGTTAGCTCAAACGATGGGTACGAACTAAAACACTCCCCGCTTCTACGGAAAGCGAATCAACGCATTAGAGACCACGGGGAACTGTCGTGGCAAGCGATTTCTGTCCGACAAAAATGGGGCTAGACTCCGGCCTCGCGAGGTTCGAATTCGAATTCAATTTGGTTGCGCCCATTGTTCTTGGCTGGGCGACATCGGCACGGGACACGAGGGCATTCAAGTCAGGAGGTTTGTTTCCGCAAAATCCCGTAATTCCGACGCTGGCTGTCACGTGGAACTAGCGTCTCAGAACGTTTACTGGCTGACCATCTCAAGCCGAGGCGAAACAGGGGGCGAAAGTCCGCGAAAAATGAGGGCACTGGCGAACCCCTTGCGAACCACCGATGAAAAGAGGGGAGTTAGGGCGGGAGACGACCGCTTGAGCGGGAGACGAAGATTGCGGGACGCCCGTCCAAGCCGACGGTGTAACCGCCTCGAGTCACCGACTCAGCTAGCGATAGCCCGCGGCCACTGTTATTCAGGTCGATGATGCCGCCTTCGATTCCGCCTTTCCCATCAGCAGTGAAAGTGCCGGCAAGCGCAAACTGGTTGCCGTTGATGTCGCTTCCGCTAACTGAAAAGACATACGTCCCATTCAAATTTCCATCCCCGAAACTCCCTGATGGAGGAGGCGTGGGCTTGATTGCCGCTTCCGCAATCAGCTAGGAGCAGTAAAGCGCACGTAAAGACTGGCAGAAGAAAGCGCTTGCTCGGCACTATGACATTCTGCGAAAAAAATTTAGCAGAGACTCGGCCATCGCGGAAGCTATGCAGGAGAAGCAGTCCGCCGCTGATGAGACCAAGGGTTCTCCTAGTCGCCGTCTTCTGGTTCTTTAGCCGTCCGACGCTATTACTCAAACTGTCGATGGATCGAAATCCGAGAAAAGCGACCAGCGCGATGGCGAGTACTTTGCCAGGGGGTTGTCCGGTGGATCTCGCCATGACGCATCGCCTCGGGGAGAGAGGTCGAGAAAGGCGGTTCCAAGCAGCAGACCGCGCCGACCGCCAATAGAGGAAGATATCGTTGAGCACGCAGCGGGGCAGAGCGCGATTGTCCCCCTGAAGGGACTACTGCGTTCCCGCCAGTCCAACCCGCGGCACCAGATCTCTGAACCGAGGATCGGCACGGAACTTGTCAAACGCTGGCTCCGTCTGCATCCAGTACAGCAACTCCGTGGAACGCTGCTGATACGCCTTTTCCAGACTCGCATACATTGCTTCCGTTTCCCCCAGTTTGCTCTGCATCACCGCCAAATCAAACGGATCCGTTCCCGCATCTGGGTCTCGCCCTGACTTAGCTCGCGGAAGAGCCAAGCCTTCGCCAGCTTCCAGTCCCGCATCACCGTCTCCACTGAGACATCAAGCACCTGCGCTGTCTCGTCCACACTCAGACCACCGAAGAAACGCATCCACGACGCGGCTTTTGCGTTCATCGATCACCGCCAGCGCTTTCAAGGCGTCATCCAGGGCCACAATTCCCGCAGCCCGTTCCCTTCCGCCGAACAGGGTTTCATCGAACGCGAAGTGGATGGCATCGCCTCCTCTCTTTACAAAGCGTCGGGAGCGGGCAAAATCTGTCAACACCCGCCGCATTAAATTTGCGCAGATGGCGAAAAAGTGGTTCCGATTCTGCCAGCTCATCCCCTGGAAATCCACAAGACGCACGTAAACCTCATTAGTGAGCGCCGTGGTCTGAAGGGTATGGCTGGTGTAGTTATCGGTCCACTGATTATGGTTCAAAACGTTGGCGAAGACGCCCTGGAATTCCAGGTTGATACCGAGCTATTGACAGAGTGCAATGGCTGGGTAGCGATGCTGACCAAGTGTATAAACGCTTCGTGTCAAGCTGTGAAAAAGATTCGTGTTTAAGGCGATCCCTTCGTAACTTTCGCGGCATGCAGATTGCGAGGTATTCTTTCCGCATCCGATTCCATTCCGCCGAACAACTCCATGAATTCCCTCACAAATGTTCTTTCCTCGATGCCGCTCCTCTGGTGGGTCGCATTGATCATTTCTGCTCTCGGAATCGCGGCAATATGCCTGCGGGTTTTGGAAAGCGACGAGGTACGAGCCAAACGTGCCGAGCGGAACAAGAAGAAAGAATTGCGTTCGTTAGCCGAGAGGATTTCGTCTTATGGGCAGGGCATTCACCAACGGTATCCGTCCGGGGACGTGATCGTCAGCGAGCGAGACTTAGCGGAGGAGCTTCGGAAGCGACCGGACGCAGTGATCACCGCACTGAACCTGCTGCTAAACGAGCAGAAAATCCAACGGGCTCCGTTGAGAGGGTATTGGAAATTGAACATGTGAAGTTCCACGGGCGTCCTGCCTGAAAAATACAGGCTGGACGGGTGTCACACACCAGTACACTGGGAAGGTCCCTCCTTCTGCGCCCCAAGTCAGTTTTTGATTTCCACAGGCGGATAACTCTTCCTCGGTCCTTTAGAGCGCCTAACAAAACCTCCATCCCCGGCAGTTCTAGTTCCGTTCATTGCAGCTTCGAGTACTCTGCCTTGGCTTTCCATCAGAAATGGGGATGCCGGATCGGCGTCTTTCCAGAGGGTGAGGAAGTCTTTGTAGGCGGCAAGCGCCCGGACGTGGGCCGCATCGGCATCCGCTCCTTGCAAAGTTCTCGACTGCAGTCGCTATGGATGCGTAGATTCAGCCACGTGATCTAAGCGGGCGATAATCCGGCCGGACTTTTCCTTATTCTGAACGCCCTCGCCAAGGGCACGGGCTTCGTCTCCGACCTGTGTGTCCTGGGCTTTTCTTTGCAGAAACCAGGGCAAGCTTCTGTGATACCAAGTTTCTGCTTCGCGGCAATACCGAAGTTCCAGGATGGGAACCTGTGATTTGAACGACATGCCTGCGTACAAATCCGCTATAGACAACTGCGTGTTGGCGAGTCCGAACTGAAGGAACTGAAGGGAGTCACTGGCAGGACACTGGTCTACAGCTATCTGGTCAGTTCACGCCGCAATCCCCGGTCCGACTCCTTCAGGGGGATTCGGGTCGCGTACCCGAACCGGAATGCGACGGGGACTCGCATTTCGCGATGTCCATCTGCACTTGATCGATCTCCTTCGAGAAGCCCGGCGGCGACGACTTTTCGTTCAAAACCTGCAGCCGCTGCAAAGCCTTTTGAAGCCATGCCTGAGCTTCGTGACAACGTGTGCGCCGTTCATTTTCGCGCACATGCCCGAGCGCCTCTCCTTCATACAACTCGCCGAATTTGCGATAGCAGTTCGGTATTATCCATTGGGTTTCGGCGTTCAAGGGATCCTTGCTCGCTTCTTGATCCGCTTTCTGAAGCGCCTGGCGGTAATATCGCAAAGCCGCATCTCTGCGATGCGCGTTCACTTCGTTGTCTCCGAGATAGGTGTAAATGAAGGACAAGTCCACGACGAGGCGGACATTTTCTGGATCCTTTGCCGAGAGGCGCTCGTCTATGGCGGCGGCTTGCAGGAGTTGCGCCCGGGCCTCGCGGGTGTCCCCTTCCCCTACTAGTCCGAACCCCAGCGCTGTTTTCGCGCCAGCGACGTTCCGCTGCAGCATCATATTCATTGCATCAGTCGACGCGAGTGCTTCTAGAGCGGTTACGGCTGGTCGACCGAATTCGACACTCTTCTGACTGTTACCCAGGGTCACGTATACAGAAGCGATCTTAAAGGCGATCACGGCGGCCATCCGACGGTACTCGCTGTTTTCAGGATGGGCGGACGACAACGATTTGTATCCATCGAGAGCGTCCTTATAATGCTGCAGCGCGCCTTTCAGATCGCCAAGGTCCCATAGCGCACTCGCGATAATGTTGTGGCAGCTCGCAAGGTCATGTTGGGCAACCGGCGATCGAGGTTCCGTCGCCACCAGCTTTTCCCGGATGGCCAGCGCTTGATAGCCCGCGTTGAGTGCCTCGTGGTCTTTCCCCATCGACTCCAGAATGCTGTCCATCTTCTCGTAGCCCGTGGCCAGATCCCGTTGGGCGGTAAGATCGCGTGGTTCGGACTTTGCCAACTGCTGCCGAATCACCAGCGCCTTTTGATAACTCTGCATTGCCCCGGTCGTTTCGCCCAGGTTTGCCCAAAAGGGTAGCCCCTGGACATCTCCGATTCGATCATAGGCAGCCGCTAACTCTCGCTGCAGCGACGGATCGTTGTTCGACTCTTGGGCCAGGCTGTCAAGGTATTGCAGTCCTTTCTGGACAATCAGTTTTCGAGCAGGAGTGGATCCGGGCAAATCCTGGATCGCATCGTGTATATCAAAGACCATGGAGTTGGCCAGAGTGCGAACATCATTGAATCGCCGCCTTGCGATGCTGGCTTGGCGAAGTGTAACCAGCAGCGCGGCGATCAAGAGAATGAGGGTTGCCGTCGTCGCCACCGACCCGACTCTGTGCCGGACTAGGAATTTCGATGCTCGATATCCCACCGTATCGGTGCGGGCGGTAACGGGCAGGTTTTCAAGATGACGTCGAATATCTTCGGCAAACTGCTCCGCCGACGCATAGCGCCGTTGCGGATCCTTGCGCAGCGCCATCGAAACAATGTTATCCAGGTCCCCGCGCAATCTCTTGCTGAGGCCGGCCGAAGAGTTACCGGTCAAAATCTGCTTCTCGCCGGGGGCCTGCAGAGCATTTCCGCTGGTCGCTTTTCTCCTTGCGGCGGTGCTCGGTTTGGGCGATTCGGTTTCGCAGATGGCTCGCACGATTGCATCCGCAGAACGACTGTCGAATTGATAGGGGCTTCGTCCAGTAAGCAGACCGAACAAGATCACTCCGAGCGAATACACATCGCTGGCAGTCGTGACCGTGTCGCCGCGCACCTGCTCCGGGCTGGCGAATTCCGGGGTCAGCAAGCGCATCAAACTAACGGTGTGTTCAGCTCCGCTGGGAAACGAACCCGTATCCGGGATCTTCGCGATGCCGAAGTCCAGAAGCTTGGGAGTCCCGTCTGCTGTCACCAGAATGTTTCCCGGCTTCAGGTCGCGATGCACCACCAGGTGCTGGTGGGCATACTGAACCGCCCGACAAACAGTGCGGAACAGGCGGAGCCGATCGTCGATGGAAAGCTTGTGGGTTTCGCAATATTCATCGATCGGCTGGCCTTCGACCAATTCCATCACGACATACGGAAGCCCATCTTCGGTGCTACCGCCGTCTAGCAGGCGGGCAATGTTGGGATGCTCCAGGTTGGCGAGAATCTGGCGCTCGGCGCGAAAGCGAGCAAGAGCAAGCGGCGTGTCCAGCCCAAGCTTAACGATTTTGATCGCGACTTGTTTCTGATACTGCTCATCGGCGCGAGCCGCGCGGTACACCAATCCCATACCGCCCTCTCCAATGATGTCGATGATTTCGTAGGATCCAATTCGGCGCCCGACCAGGGATGCATTCCCGCGCCGCACTTCTTCCAGAAATAAGTCGAGCGATCCTAGAAAGCCCTCAGTGCCGGTGCTCTCTTCGAGCAGTAGCGACTCTATTTCCTGCCGCAGTATTTGATCTCCGTTGCAGGCATTGTCGAGGAAGGAAGCTCGTTGCCCCGCAGGGATCTGGAGCGCTTCGTGCAGGACATCTTTTACCTGCTGCCACCGTTCAGGAATCATTGCGCTTCGCTCCGTCGCAATTCCCGTTGCAACCACATGCGCGCGGTGGACCATTCGCGCTTGACCGTGGCGGGCGAAATGCCGAGCACCTGCGATGTGTCTTCGATGGACAGGCCGCCAAAGAATCGCAAATCGACGATGTGGGATTGCCTGGGATCCATGGAGCTGAGCTGGTTCAAAGCGTCGTCGAGGGCGACCAGATCGATTTGCGGTTTTCGCGGCAAGGCAACCGCCTCGTCGAAACTGAGCGTGAGACAACTTGCTCCCCGTTTCGCAGCGCCGCGCGAGCGGGCATGGTCCACCAGGACTTCGCGCATAAGACGCGCCGCAATGGCAAAGAAATGGGTGCGGTTCTCGACCCGCAGTGAGGACTGTCCTGCCAGGCGTAAATACGCTTCATGCACCAGCGCGGTACTTTGCAGTGTCTGGTGTTGATGACCAGCCAGACACTTGCCTGCCAGACGGCGCAATTCCGGGTACACCACCGCGATCAAGGCTTCCCGCGCCGCAGCATCTCCCTCGCTCCATCGTGCGAGTAACTCGGTGACGTGGTTGGTAGAAGGAGAGCTCAAAGCTGCGCCTCGCAGCCCAAGTCGGGCTCTTTGGCGGAGAACACTATCCCGGCTGTCTCGTAAAGTCAAGAACCTACGAGGAGTTAGCGATTCGATGTAAGCCTGACGAAGCCAGGAGCGATGGCGGGGTGCGGGAAACGTGCAAAAAAGATTCACGATTGGTGAGCCAATGCCGCCCGATTTTTCGAATCTGTGAGTGACGGCGGAATGGGGGCAACACCGGACTCCGGTGGCCGCCGGTCCTTTCTACACCTTCATCAAGAACTGAGTTTCGCGGGGCGGGCGGCTCTCTTTGACCGATATGCGCGAAGTCATTGTCGTCGGGCGGAGTGCGAGGAGGCTTTTATGGATCGGAAAGAAATGAGAATTTCCTTTTGCCTGTTTCTGCTGCTGGTCGCGCTGTCGGCGTCCGGCCAGCAAGCGGCGACAAGTAATGCTGCCGTCGTTCCCCCTCTGATCAATTTCAGCGGGACTCTCACCGACATCAACGGCAAACCGCTGACCTCCATCGTCGGCGTCACATTCTTTCTCTACAACGACCAGCAGGCTCTGTCACCGCTCTGGATGGAAACGCAAAATGTGACGCCCGACAAGTACGGTCGCTACTCTGTGCAACTGGGCTCGACCAGCAGTACCGGCTTGCCTGCCGACATCTTCGTCGCCGGCGAGGCCCGCTGGCTGGGCGTGCAGCCCGAAGGCCAAGCCGAGTATCCACGCGTGATGCTGTTGAGCGTGCCCTACGCGCTCAAAGCAGGCGATGCGCAGACCATCGGCGGATTGCCACCTTCGGCGTTCGTGCTGGCTCCCTCGGCAACGGGCGCTGCGCCTTCAACCCGCACGCCAGGCAGTGCTCCGCCGCCATCCGGCCCAGTCACGGGATCGGGCACGGTAAATTTCCTGCCGCTCTGGGATGGCACATCCGACATCATTTCTTCCGCGCTCTTCCAGTCAGGATCGTCCCCGACTGCAATGATCGGTATCAACACTTCGACGCCGAGCGCGACGCTCGACGTGGCCACGGGAGACCTGCTCCTCGAAGCCGGCAACCTCGATCTGCCGCAGACCTCGAGCGCCACCAACGGTGTGATCACGATGGGCGGTGCGCCGTTTATTTCAGCGTGTTGCGCCGCCAATACGTTCAACACATTCGTCGGAAACGGGGCGGGGAACCTCACCACGCCCGGGACATTGAACACTGCATTCGGCTATCAAGCCCTCAATTCCATCAACTCTATTGGGACCACCTCGAATACCGCTGTCGGAACCGATGCTTTGAAAGCCGACACGGGTGGCAGTGATAACACTGCGATTGGAACCGGTGCGCTCCAGGTCAACACCTTTGGGACCAGTAATACGGCAGTGGGCGCAGGAGCGCTAGAGTCAACTGGTGGGGGGCCGTCCGGTAACGGCGGCCTGTGGAACACCGCCGTCGGCTCCGGAGCCGGAAACGGCAACACCACCGGAAACAACAATACCTTTATCGGCCAGGGAGCCGACGCCGCGACTCAAACCTTGAACTATGCCACCGCGATCGGATCTGGTGCCGTCGTCGGCGAAAGCAATGCGATGGTTTTGGGCGGCACGATCGCGGGCGGGAATGCGGTAAAAGTTGGCATCGGCACCCCGACTCCCGGCTACACGCTTGATGTACAAGGCAACGCCAACTTCACGGGACCAATCACCTTCGCCTCGGGGCAGACTTTTCCCGGCACGGGCAACGGCACAATCACCGGTGTAACTCCGACTGCGGGCGGCGGGCTGACGGGAGGAGGCACGAGCGGCAGCGTGGCGCTCGGCCTTACCAATGCCTGCGCCAGCGGGCAGGTGTTGCAGTGGAACGGCGGCGCGTGGGCGTGCAGCACCATGAGCGGCGGCGGCACCATCACCGGCGTGACTTCCGGCACCGGTCTCAGCGGCGGAGGCAGCACGGGCACCGTCACGCTCAACGTTGACCCGACCCAGGTGCCGTTCCTGGTCGCCAACAACACCTTCACCGGCAATCAGACTGTGAACGGGAATGTGAGCGCGACGGGCGCGGTGACAGGCAACAGCTTCCAGATCGGCAGCAATCTGTTCGCCTTCGGCTCCTACGCCAACGCAAACGTTTTCTTGGGTTTTGCTGGGTATCCCGCGATCACGGGCGGCAATAACACTGCGGTTGGCATGTCGGCTTTTGGCACCGACACCACCGGCGCCGCTAACGTAGCCGTCGGCAATCTCGCGCTGGCGTCCAACAACACAGGTAGCCAAAACACCGCCACCGGCTCGGGCGCCCTAGTCCTCAACACCTCGGGCGGAAATAACACGGCTACAGGCTTCGAGGCGCTCAACAATAACACTGGTAACAATAGTACCGGCATTGGCTCTCAGGCGCTCTACTTCAACAGCACTGGCGACGGCAATACGGCCAGCGGCTCCGAGGCGCTTTTCGAAAACACCACGGGCTACGATAACACCGCCACTGGCGCTAACGCCGGTCGACCCAAGGATGGTTCCTTCGTGACCGGCGCGAATAACACGTTCCTTGGATACCTTTCGCGCCCGAGCACGGGCACCCTCAATAACGCTACCGCCGTCGGCGCCTACGCCGAAGTTGACGCCAGCAATTCTCTCGTGCTGGGTAGCATCAGCGGCGTGAACTTCGCCACCGCCAGCACCAACGTCGGCATCGGCACCACCATTCCCGCCTACACGCTCGACGTCCACGGCACCGCCAACTTCACCGGTCTCGTGAACTTTTCCCCGAATCAGACGTTCCCTGGCAACGGAACCGTCACCAGCGTAGGCAGCGGCGCGGGACTGACCGGCGGGCCCATCACTTCCACTGGGATCTTGAGCATCGCTTCGGCTGGAGTCACCAACACCATGCTGGCCAATCCCGCGCTGACGGTGTCTCCAGGATCTGGGCTGACTGGGGGCGGGGCCGTGGCTCTCGGCGGCGCAACCACGCTCAGCCTCGACACCACGCAGGTGCCGCTGCTCAACAACGCCAACACCTTCACCGGTAATCAGACCGTAAACGGAAATCTGAGCGCGACGGGCGTGGTCACCGGCAGCGCGTTCGACATCGGTACCAATCTGTTTGCCTTCGGCTCGTATGCCAACAGCAACGTGTTCCTTGGCTTTTCCGGCAACACCACCACGACCGGAAACGGGAATACGGCCACCGGCTTTCAAGCGCTCAACTCGAACGCCGGGGGCCTGGTCAACACCGCCAACGGCTTTCTGGCGCTCTACTCGAATCAGACAGGAAACAACGATGCCGCAGTGGGTTCTCGCGCGCTCTACAGCAACACCACGGGAATCGACAATACAGCGATGGGAACCAACGCGCTCATCTCCAACACTACAGGCGGCAACAACACCGCCACGGGCTCCGGCGCGCTGTACTACAACACAACGGGGAATTTCAACACCGCCACCGGCTATTTAGCCAGCAGCGCCAATATCACGGGTTTCGACAATGCCGCCTTCGGCTTCGAGGCGCTCCTGAACAACACTGCGGGCGCCGACAATACCGCCAGCGGTTACGAAGCGCTCTATGCCAACACGGCCAGCGGGAACACCGCCAGCGGCTCGAGGGCCCTCTACTCCAATACGACGGGCTACGGGAATACTGCCGCCGGCGTGCAGGCGCTCCTTTTAAACACGACGGGCTACGACAATGCCGCCATCGGGGGCTCATCACTCTCGGCGAACACCACCGGGGACGGTAACACGGGCGCCGGATACGACGCTCTGCTCAGCAACACGACCGGTACCGGTAACACTGGCACCGGATTCGCGAGTCTGGGCAACAGCACGACGGGCAACGGTAACACCGGCAACGGAATCGGGGCTATAGCCCTCAACACGACGGGCAACTACAACACGGGTGTCGGATACGTCTCGGGTCTGACAGTAGATAGTTCCTTTATCACCGGCCAAGGGAACACTTTTTTGGGGACCTACACTTCGGCTGGCACGGGAACCTTTAATAACGCGACTGCCGTCGGGGCGTACGCGGAAGTTGGCGCCAGCAACTCGCTGGTCCTGGGAAGCATTGCGGGCGTGAACAGCTGCACAGCCGCGAACAGCTGCGCCAGCACCAACGTCGGCATCGGCACAATCACTCCCGCCTACACGCTCGACGTTCACGGCACCGGCAACTTTACCGGCCTCGTGACCTTCGCTTCCAATCAAACGTTCCCCGGCACTGGCAACGGAACAATTACCGGCGTGACGCCAACCACCGGCGGTGGACTCACCGGCGGTGGCACGAGTGGCAGCGTCGCCCTCGGACTCACCAACTCCTGCGCTGCCGGACAAGTGCTGCAATGGAGTGGCGCCGCGTGGGCGTGCTCCACCATCAGCGGAGGCGGCACCATCACCGGCGTTGTTGCCGGAACGGATCTCGTCGGCGGGGGCAGCAGCGGCGTGGTGAGCCTTGGCCTCGACACCACGAAAGTTCCGCAGTTGGCGACGCCGAACAGTTTCACCGGCACGCAGACCATCGCGGGAAATCTGGCACTCACCGGTTCCGGGAACGGCGTGCAGTTTCCCGACGGCACGCTGCAAACCACAGCAGCCACCAGCGGCGGTGCAGGAGTGCCCTCGGGTTTCATGATTCTCGGCAGCACTTCGACCGCGCCTCCGGGATACACGCTGTCGGGGGCCAATGTGACAGGCAACGTCGTGAGCAAAGCAGCGTCTCCGTCCTTCCCGGCGGTGGTGGCTGAAGGCACGGCTGCGGTGGCGGCAAATGGTCTGGTGTACGCGATGGGCGGGTACAACCCCACGTATACTTCTCCCTACTTAAACGACTTTGAGTCATATGACCCTTCCGTCAATGCCTGGAGCAAGAAGCCGCCGATGATTACCGCGAGGGCCTTTTTGGCGACGTGTTCTGATTCTGGCGTTTTTTATTATGCCATTGGAGGATCCAACGCTAGCGGAGCGCTCAGCACTGTGGAAGTCTACGATGCGGAGCTCAACACTTGGTCTGCGTTCGCTTCGCTGACTACACCAAGGTCAGGTCTTGCGGCGGTAATCGACCCCGCTACCCACAAGATTTACGCGATCGGGGGCTTTACTGGCGCCAATTTCACCAGTACCGTTGAAACGATGGAAGTCTACGACCGGAATCCCGGTAAATGGCTGGGGGCTCCCCCAATGCCCACTCCAAGGAGTGGTCTGACTGCCGTCTTGGTGAACGGACAGATTTATGCCATCGGCGGGCGAGACAGGGCCGGCAAGGCTCTCAATACCGTAGAGGTGTACAAGATCTCCACGAACACGTGGTCAGAGTTACCGCCCTTGCTCGTCGCCCGATATGGGCTGGCCGCAGTCGCCGCAAATGGAAAGATCTATGCGATCGATGGAGCTTCTAATAGCAACAACCTTTATGCGCCCATATACCACAACACGGTTGAAGCATTTGACCCGGCTGCCAATCAGTGGACGGAGGTTCTCTCCCCCCTCACTGCAAGAGGGTTTGTGGCCGCTGCGGTTCCGAACGCTTCTAATTTCATCTACATTCTTGGCGGGGTAAACTCAAGCGGGGTCCTCAACTTGGTCGAGCAGTATTCGCCCCCCGTCATCCTCTACACCTTCACCAAGGATTGAGAGTAAAGGAGGCTCGGCAGCAGGGCCGCAGATCACGCCAAGCTGGCGGCCCTGCCCGCTTCCCGTCCGGTGTCACCGCCAAGCATTTCCGTCGCAGGCTGAAAGGGAATCGGCATAGGCCGGAGACGAGGGCGGGTCAACGCATTGCGGCTAAAGTTAGGTTTCACTCGGCCACCCAATCGACTCGCAAGAAGCGCCAGCAGATCAGAGCGCACCCCAAGGACAAAAATGCTTCGTGAATGTCCGCTCGCTTTTCGTAGCGCACCCGCCGTCGCCGAAACTGATTTAGCCAAGCGAATGTCCGTTCGACTACCCAGCGCCATCGCCCCAGTCCGCTACCATGTTTTTTGTTGCGCTTTGCGAGCCAAGGCACAATGCGCCGGACACGCAGACCTTGCCGGATCGTCTCAGCATCATAGCCACGGTCGCCCAATAAACAATCTGGACGATGGCGTGGGCGTCCTAGTTCTCCCTGCAAGCTTGGGATGGCGTCAACCAGTGCGAGCGCTTCTTGCGAGTCATTACGATTGGCTCCAGTCAGTTGAATGGCAAGAGGAACTCCCCGTGCGTCGCAAATTAGATGTCGCTTGCTGCCCAGCCTGGCCCGATCAGTAGGATTCGGTCCCGTCTGCAGCCCCCAAAAACTGCCCGGATCGAACTGCCGTCCACGACCGCCTGCGACCAATCAATCTCCCCGCAGCGCGCCAACCAGTCCAGCAACGAGAAGTGGATCAGTTGCCAGATGCCCGCCTCTTGCCAGTCACGCAGCCGCCGCCAACAGCTCATGCCCGAACCGCAGCCCAGTTCCTGTGGCAGCATCTCCCACGGTATGCCGCAGCGGAGCACGAAAAGAATCCCGGTGAGGCAAGCGCGGTCTGGCAAACGAGGTCTGCCTCCCTTGGGTCTGCTGGGTGAAGATGGTAGCAGCGGTTGGATCAGATTCCACAACGCATTCGGAAGCAAAGGAGTGCTCATGGATTGAGCATCCTAGCACTGATGGGAACAGCTTTCCGACCTCCGCGGCTGGTGAGGGGTAGGTTTTGTTAGGCTGTCTTAGGACGTTAGCCTCTGGCCTGGGTCATCGCGGCGGGCGCGGCCAGAAACTCCCGGTACCAGGTAAGAGTGCGATCAAGGCCGGACTCGAGCGTGAATCGCGGTCGCCAATTGAGAACCGTGCGGGCACGTTCGGCGCTCAGAAACTGATGACGAATTTCATTGCTTGCCTGGTTGAGCACTTCGGGACGAAGAGAGGACCCCATCTTCCGCAAGATCAGGTCAACCATATCGAGCACGCTGAGCTGGATTTCATAGGAGAAGTTAAAAGCTTGGCCGTAAAGCGCGGTATCCCGAGCGAGGCGCTCGGCGAGCAGCATGAAAGCGGCGGCGGCATCTTCGATATAGATATAGTCGCGGACAAAATTGCCGTCGGAGCGTATGATCGGTCGCTCTCCGCGAATGACGGAGCGAATCGTGCCCGGGACCACGCGATTCCAGTTCAAATCGCCGCCACCGTAGAAATTCCCGCAACGCGTGACCGCGACAGGCAGCTTGTAGCTAACGGCATAGGCCTGCGCGATCATGTCGCCGCAGGCCTTGCTGACGTCATAGGGATGACGGCCGAGCAGCGGCATCTCTTCGGTATAGGGGAGATGCTGTTGATCGCCGTAGGCCTTATCGGAGGACGCCACCACAACCGACGATACCTTGGGAGAGCGGCGACAAGCCTCCAGCAGATTCCATGTGCCCTGGATGTTGGTGGCGAAGGTTGAGACCGGGTCGCGATTGGCGGTGCCGACGATGGCCTGGGCTGCTATGTGAAAGACAACGTCGACTTGGTACTCGCCGAGCACGCGCTCGAGCAGATCGAGGTCGGTAATATCGCCGCGCACGGTATTGACCTGCTCGATCCGACGGTTTTGCATGTGTTCGCTTTTCGTAACCCGGTCGCGCACCAGGCAAACGACCCTGGAGTCGGCATCGAGGAGTTGCGAGACGAGCCATGATCCGAGCAGCCCTGTGGCGCCGGTGACAAAGACCGAGCGATCCCGCCAAAATGAATTCATTCCGACCACAGTTTCCACAGCGTTTCCTCGCTCGCCCAAAGTTTATCCAGGTACTGGTTTTCGCGATGCATGAACAGGGCATAGAAGAATCTATCATGGCAGTCGGTCACGAGCGGACTTCGCGTGCTGTACTAGCCGCTCTAGAGGCTCCCGTTCGAGAATGCACTTCAGGCCGCCGAGGTAATCGAGCAGGCCACGGTCGAAGATAAAGAGCCCGCGCCATAAGACCATTTAGACTTGCGCTTCTCCCTGAACGCAGGACCTGACCCGAGTATACGCATCCATCACACCAAAACGCGAGACTGAGGAACGGCGGTGGTGGTGTCCTAATTAGGACACTACCGGAACGGCCTCGGCATTGAAGGCATTTCTTTCACCAGAAGGAGGGAAGCGATTGCATGTCGCAATCTGTGTGTACTCAGAAGCTTATCTGCTTCACTCAGGCAGCCCCTAGGTTGTGATTTGGCTTTGGCTTTGGCTGCAGGATGAAGAATCCGGTCCAATGGAACGGGCTCCACGTCCACTGCTTGCTGCGTTCAAGGCGGAAGAACAATTTCATCCACGGGATGACATATATATCGATTTCATTGTCAAGAGAATGCTGACGTGGGTGGTGAAACGCGCTCGATATGAGCGCCAGAATATGAGGCTTGCGTTCCGCGTTCACTCCGATCTCAAGAAGAGACTGGAGTCAGTTGCTGCCTCTGAGGGTCGGAGTGTGGCTCAGATCTGCGAAGCGTTCTTACAAGCAGGTTTGATGAAATATGAGAAAGAAGATACAAAATGCGTTCAGAGGTTCTTGGCTCGGCAGGTTTCTGAGCTCCAAGTTTGTGCAACCCGGTTGCACTGCCAGTCCTCGACCGGGCTACAATGTTCTTTTTGCAATACGAAGCCACCAACTCCAGCAATATCAATCTGTTATGTAAAAGTTTTACGAAGGTACTTCGATTAGCATGGGTCCTTCGCCGTCCAACCCCGCACGTAAGGCTTTCCCGAACTCATCCAGCGAACTCACACGTGTGCCGGGCACTCCCATGCCCTTGGCCAACTGGACCCAATCTAGATCCGGACGGCCGATCTCGAACATACCCAACGCCCGCGTTCCCGGGTTTCCGATCCCAAGATAGGAAAACTCACGTTTAAGGACGGCATAATCACGGTTGGCGAAAACTACCGTCGTGACGTTAAGGCTCTCGCGCGCCATGGTCCAGAGGGCCTGCGGCGTGTACATGGCGCTTCCGTCGGCGGTCAGGCACAGGACTTTTCGATCGGGACAGGCGACTGCTGCGCCTACAGCCAGGGGCAACGCGATCCCAATCGAGCCTCCGGTATTGCCCAGCCAGTCGTGCGGCGGAGCTCCTTTAGTGGCAAGCATCAGTCCGCGGCCCGAGGTCATGGACTCGTCGACCACGATCACATTTTCGGTTAAGAGCGCCCCAACCGATGCGGCGATACCTTGCAATGTGATTTCTCCACTGGGCAGAGGCGGCCGCTCAACTTTCTCTACTGCGGACACTTTGCCGCGCACTGACAAGGCTTTCGCGAGCGCATCGAGCGCGCCAACATAGTCTTCTCCCGGGCTCGCTAGTCGATGGATCTCACACTCCGGCGAAGTGAAGGCGCTGTTCTTTCCGGGGTACGCGAAATATGCGACCGGAGCCTGGGCGCCAACCAAAACCAACTGCCGAAACTCTCTGAACTGCTCGATTCCTTGTTCGAGCACATACTGGACACGCTCAACCTTTGGAATTCCCGCGCCGCGCTGCAGACGAGTGAGAGGATAGGGAGCGAGCAGTTTCGCCCCCGTCGAAGCAGAGATACGACCCGCGATGGTCAGACCATTACCGTACAATGCATTCCCGTCTAGCAGGATGGCAGTAGACAAACCCGAACGGAGCATCACGGCGGCTCGCTCGATAGTTGTGGACGTGGGTAATGGAGCCTTGTGGAAAGGGGGGAGCATCGCAACTGTTCCGCCCTCGCTCCAGGCGACGTCGGCCGGGATTATCAGAGTCGCAATCTGGCCTGGTGCCGTACGTGCAGCAACGATTGCTTCGATCGCGTCGCCGCCCAGTCCAGATGCCGAGGCCGATGTCCGTAGCCATCTGGAATAGGGCCGAGCGATGGCCTCGATGTTGGAAGTGAGCGGCGTGTCATGGCGCACGTGATCCTTGGCATGTTGGCCGATGAGGTTAATGATCGGCACGTGTGCCCGGCCTGCATTGTGTAGATTCGCGAGACCGTTGGCGAGACCGGGACCGAGATGCAAAAGCGTGCATGACGGCCGTTCAGCCATGCGGGCGTAGCCGTCTGCAGCTCCGGTGCAAACGCCCTCGAAGAGACCGAGGATGCAGCGCATTTCGGGTACTCGGTCGAGCGCGGCGACAAGGTGAATCTCCGACGTTCCCGGGTTGGCGAAGCAAGTGTCCACGCCCCCGGCGGCTAGCGTGCGGACCAAACTTTCTGCACCATTCATCGGTTTAGGAGACTCGATTTGTTGACCTCGCCACGTGCTGCGTCGCCACTGGGGACGGTGCCGCATACAATCCCAGTCTATTCGAAAACGCCATAGCTGGAAGGACGCCACTGCTGCTCTCGCCCTTCTACGCGAACGCTTCGGTTAGATAGGGGAACTGGGGCAAGACTTTCGTAGTGGGTTGCGATCATTCCCAGGTGATCTCCCGGCACAGTAGCGACATCGATTCTTTCGGCTAAGAATGACCATACTGACGCGGCTTCGGCAGGGAAGCCTGAGGTGATCGCAGCACGCACGAATTTTATTTCGCCGCGATAAAACCGGGGGTGATAACGAGTCAAGGCTCCATAGCGCTGGGCCGCACACGCTGCATCGGCGGGGGAAGGGATACTCCGACCGGCGGCTAATAGGGGGCGCTTCCGCTGAGATTTTGGAGAACGTCAGGGCAGCCACTTTTTGGCCAGCGACTGCAGCAAGTCGGCGTAATCGACCACCATCCCCGCACACTGAATATTGGAGCTACCTGAGTCAAGCAGATACCCTCTCGCGATATTTCATCCTCGGTAGATCGATCGCGATCAAGTCGCCGACTATAGCGAAAAGAAACCATGCGTGACTTTGCAGGCCCGTCCCGCAGAATCGGCATCGACCGGTTGCGGCCTTCTGTTGTACGTCCGACGGAAGTGTCATGGTAGCCATGTTTTTTCAATCCTTGTTGGAATATGGTGCGATTTCAGGCGGTGACCGTTTCAACAGGCTGCTTCAGCCAACGTAGGGAGCCATCCAACCGCCCCGCCTTTTGCAACCGTTGGATTTGGCTGATGCGCACATAGCGACCACGCTGCAGGTCTTCTGCGGTGAGTCCCACTGTGCGATACGCGTCGTAGAGTTCCTGGGCGCCCTTGCGAGCCGTCCACTGCAGGCGGAAGCCGGGCAGCACCCGTTGGATCTTGTCGCAGTTCACACGGTAGCAACGCTTGTCCGGAGCGCCATCAGGAGCGTACTCAACATGGCATCCGGGAATGATCTCGGCAACCATATCGGCGAGTTCGCGAATTCGATAATTTTCAGCGGTGCTACCGACATTGAAAGTCTGATTGTGAACCGCTTCCCGCGGCGCGTCCAAGACGGCAAGAACGGCCCCGATGATGTCACGGATATGCACAATTGGGCGCCAAGGCGTTCCGTCACTTTTTATGTAAACTCGCCCCGTCGTATACGCCGACGCCACCAGATCGTTCAAAACAATGTCCAACCGCAAGCGCGGAGACACTCCGTAGGCCGTCGCATTGCGCATATAACTCGGGCTGAAAGTGTCATCTGCCAATGGTGCAACGTCGCGCTCGACCAAGACCTTGGACTCACCATAGGGTGTGACCGGATTGAGATCCGCGGTCTCGTCGCGGAACGTGTCGCCTCCCGCGCCGTATGTGCTGCAGGACGAGGAAAAGATGAATCGCTTTACTCCCGCCGCCTTTGCCAGTTCGGCCAGCCGAACGGAAGCCTTGTGGTTGATGTCGTACGTGAGGCCCGCACTAAGATTCCCCAGCGGATCATTTGACAGTGCGGCTAGATGGACTACAGCGTCAAAACCATCTAGATCCGTTTTCGTCAGATCACGGATATCCTTGCGAATCTCGGCGATGTCCTGCGGAGAAACGCCAAATTCACAGCCCGCAAAGAGATCGGTATCCATGCCAACAACGTCATGCCCTGCAGCTCGCAGAAGCGGCACTGCAACCGCGCCGATGTAGCCTTTATGACCAGTGAGAAGTACTCTCATGCCACTCCTGTCCCAGACCTAGTTTTGCCCCAATGAAGGAAATACGAGACGATCACCCGAATCCAAAATGGGGGAGTAAAGCTTTTTCCTACGGAAGTTGCTGTCACGGCAATTCTTACATGGGGCCCAAACGAGCTCGATAGTGTTATCAAAGGTAACCTCCCCGGCACCTTTCCGACTCTGAACTCCAGCGATTGCCCCTCGGGGGGCTATAGAAAGCAGACCGCCCTCGCGTAAGATCTCTGCGGCATCGCTGATTCTCGGGAATGGCTCGCTCCAAGATCCTTACACAGTTTCCGAGTTTCCGATGCATCGAATCCAGTTCAGCTTCTGTGAGCAACCCTTTAGCGACGCAGCGTCGATTGCTCACCACAATTACATGGAAACCTGCTCGGCGCAACAGAATCGCTTCCGCGACACCATGAAGGATCTTCAATTCTTCCCAACGAGCTATATACTCGCCTTCGACCGGGGCTTTCTGATTAATGACGCCATCACGATCGAGAAATGCCGCTTTGTTCATGGAAAATCGTCTCTTCGACAAGTCCTGAAATAATATGGCCAATCAAGATATGGCATTCCTGAATACGCGGCGTCTCACTCGAAGGCGCGCAGATACAGTAATCGACGGCATCCTTGAGTTTACTGCCAGTGCAACCAGTCAGAGCGACAGTAGTCAAACCCATTTTACGGGCTGCCGAAAGACCTTGCAGAACATTCTCTGAATTCGGGCGTGATGAAATCTTCGCGCTTCATCCTTCACCTGCTGAAATAAGCAAGGGCAGGTTCACTCCGAGTAGCCGTCGTCATTGTCATCATCGTTATCGTCTTTGCCGTCGCCTTCGTCTTCCTCTTCGTCTTCCTCGTCTCGCTCTTCCTGAAGAAGGACATCGGCTCGTGCCGAGCGATCCGAATCCTCTGCGTCGAGGTGATGCGCTACGAAGGCGTGCGGCAGTCTGGGTCTCGTTGCTTTCGCTTTCCGGCTGCGGATTCAAGTGCGCGACTGAGCTTTCGCACATTCGCTTCGAGAACCTGGGTGCGGTCATATTCACGCCCATGGGCCTTCCCCAGGCTTACGCGTGGATAAAGATAAACCATGCGGCTGGTAACGGGACTGCATAATCCCACATGGATCTCTTTCACTCCGGTGTTTTGGATAATGTGGGCGGCATTGTCGAGGCCGATGCCGCCGCCAGCCATAATCTTGATTCGGTTGCGAGCCAGGTTGACCAGTTGAGCGATCGTGCCGACGCCGTCGGAGCAGGTTTGTTCGCCGCCCGAGGTGAGAAGGCGGTGCGCTCCGGCGGCGCAAACGTCTTCGAGGGATTGCACCAAATCCGCTGACATGTCGAAGGCTCGATGGAAGGTGACAGGGAGCGGTCGCGCCAGTTCGATGAGGCGTCGAGTGCGCTGGAGATCTACCTTTTCCGGTGGGATCGAGGATGCCAAGAACTACGCCATCGGCGCCCGAGCTCTTGGCGATTTCGACGTCGCGACACATGACGTCGAATTCTTCCTCGGTGTAACAAAAATCCCCGGCGCACGGTCGAATGATCGGATGCAGACCGATCGAAATTCTGGATCGGACTGCCTCCATGAGGCCAACGCTGGGAATGACGCCGCCTTCCAGCAAATCACTGCACAATTCAACTCGCTGTGCTCCGCCTCGTTCTGCTGCCACCGCGGATGCAACCGACTCGACACAGACTTCGATAAGCAAATGTTCGGTCATGATCTGGTGAAAGTCGCCGCAAGAGTCCAACGGCCGTGACTACTAATCCGGCCTACGGTTCCTTGAGCATGTGGAGAAGACATCTTTTCCGAAAAGGTCAGGTGCTAGTTTCAGGAGTCTGCCGAAATGATATCGGCAGACCCCCGTGGGAAAGACTCTTTTAAAAAGCATAGTTGAGGCTGAGCTGAATCTGACGTGGGGGTGAGCGCACGTTGACGATCTGACCGAAGTTGCTGTCCGTTATGCCGCTGTCGGGATTTCCATAGCTGGCTATGTTGAAAATATTGAAGAAGTCCACCCCCAGTTGCATCGCTTGACCATCCTCCCATAAATATGGGAGCATCACGAACATGAAGACTACGCTAGAGATTCCCGATGCCCTTTTTCGTCGCGCCAAGTCAGTCGCTGCCGAGCGAGGGATTCCGCTCCGGGAGTTGGTGACGGAAGCGGTGAAAGAGAAGCTGGCGCACAACCGCGGGCCTTCCGACCAACCCTGGATGACGGCTTTCGGCAAACTCCGCCGCCTGCGCAAGGAAACGGCCAGAATCAATCGCATTATCGAAGAAGAATTCGAGCATGTTGAAGCTGAGGACCGGCTGTGATTTTGGACACCAACGGACTGTCGGCCCTAGCCGAGGGTGAACCCGGGCTGGAACCCCTTCTGCGCAGAGCTGCGCAAGTTGCCATTCCTGTCATTGTCCTGGGTGAATACCGGTACGGGATTTCCCAGTCTCGCAACCACATTCACTATGAACAATGGCTGGCCGAGTACTTGCCGAGCTTTCGGATTCTCGACGTCGATGAACGGACCACCATCTCCTATAGTGCCGTTCGCAGAGAGCTCAAAAAGGCGAGAACTCCCATCCCTTCGAACGACGTTTGGATTGCAGCATTATGCCGCCAACATTCCCTACCACTTCTGAGTCGCGACCGCCATTTCGACGCCGTTTCCGGAATCACAAGACTCGACTGGTAGCTCAAATCACTTCTGCCCACCTCTGACAACATCTTCCTTGAATGCGCTGACGGTGCTCGTGCAGATTACCTGGTGACAGGCAACCAACGCCATTTCCAGGCCGATTGCCACGAACCGGCCGCTATCGCTGAATTAGTCGGGTCAGCCGCAACACTCTTAAGTCGCAACTCGCTAGCATCTATAGTAAGACCGTCGCGTCGCGCCGGGCGCAGCTAATGCGGCTATTGTTGCAACTGCCGGCAACCAGCCCGACCATCAACCTCTGAGTCGCATAGCAGAACACAACATGCCTGGTACTTTTGGTGTTCCCGGGCCTGATCCGGTCGCGGCCTGCGTGTCCCTGTTCCATCAACAATCTCAGGGTGGTCGCGGATAATGTCGACTTGACACGCGGTTTTGGTGTAGAAAGGTTGCATTTCCTACATAACCTAGACAACTGATGTGTTTTCTAGGACCTGTAGCGTGTGACAGTACCCACAGTCAGGCACCGCATCACCGCTTCGAAAGGCTTCATTGGAATAGCTGAGTTCATGTGTCCGCTTTTGTATGACCTGGTCCAAACTCAGTCCCCTTCCGGCACTTCCGAGTCGTCGGGTGTAAAGCCCAAGGTTCTTTAATGAATGTCCCACCGTTTCATTGCTAACTCGGAGGGACTCCCCGTCCTCGCGGTAGAAGTCGTTAACTTTCGCTGCAATTTCACGAACCAACACTTGCGGCTGATCGTTCTGATGACAGTGCCAGAGAACCGCCTTAAGGATCATCGCATTCAGCCCGCAGGAATAATCGGCTCGCACCTGTTCATTGAGTTCGCGAAGCAGCTCTATAATCCCTTTCTGCAATTCAGGTTCGCCCTCAAGGGGCGCGGCGAGCACCTGTGCCATAGCACACAACTCCGGCAAGAAACCTGTCACCCTGAACGACGAGCCGGCAACATCATCGTGTCTAATGAGCCGATAGAAGAGCATCTGATTTTGAAGATCCTGTACAGCCTCTTTTGTTGGAAAATGGTCGAGTTCGGAAGCCTTTCTGCCAGCGCGAACATGAATGGAACGGCCTCCTAAGATTTCTGGGCTCTCGTCTCCGGATAAGTAAATACACTTTGCACCGTAAAACTGCCAGACATCCTTGCCACTGGATAGGAAGTAACCCGGCTGATTAGAAGCTTCGAGTAATGACGCCATCCCTTTGTTCAGTTGCGATGTTCGAATCAGCAGCGTGGGCATTACGTCATTAGACGTGATCGCTCGCAAGCTCGCAGGACTGATGCCAGCCAGCAAGACAGGACGGCGACAAACACATTGCAATATTCGAAGCAAAGCATCCGCCGCGAATGCATGGCCGGTAATCACAAGAGTTGGCATGAAGGGCAAGAAGTCTGCGAACCAACCCGCCATCGACCAATAGGCCACCAGTCGGGATTGACGCTCCGTAAGCATGCCATGATGCTGAATGAGACTACGGATGCGGTTGAACATCTCTTGTCCTGATTCGCAGGGCTTGAATGCAGTTGGCAAGCGCAATGACTTATATAAAACAACCGGGAGGTCACGGTTTTGAGGTGTCGCGGCTAACACTATCCCACGATTGATGATTTCGCACCGGTGCGCAGTAATGCGCCCGTCTTTCAGGTTCCGAAGAAGCTCCACAATTGGTGTGAGCAACTCTTGACGCGGATTCGCAGAAGCGGCAATGTCCTTGGATGCAGGCTTTTCAATCGGTTCTGCGCTTTCTGTCAGTGGGCTATTTGATTCTAAAGTCTCACTCGAGGAGACAGGATCAACTGCTTCGATTTTGCTCTGGCCTTCATGGCTGTCGGATGGGGTTGGTTGCTCCACCGGAATATCAGCCCCGGTCGCGTCGATGCTGGATTTCGGTGGTTGCGTGTTCATAGTCTTCCTTAATGATTCTCCTTCCATTGATAGCCCCGTTCCGAGAAACGGATAGATAACTCTCAGTAATCCACATTACGCAAGTAACGCTGTGAACGGCCATGATTTCAGGGTGTTCTGCACCGCTACCGGTGCGAGATGCGTTTTGTCGCCTTAACAAGGAGTGGCTCTCGTAGCTAGTCGATTTCCCCCACGCGTATGTATCCTCTATCAGCGCTGCGGCCCTGTCGGCGCCTAAATCAAATGATTGACCGTCGTGTTAGACGTGCAAACGTGTCGCCAGCAGTGCCGGTATTGGCCGACAACTAGTAGAGAAACTAAACGATTCCTTTTCGGGAGGGTGAATGAAGATTCTGCTCATCGATGATGACGCCTGCCTGTCGCAATGGTGCTCCTCTCACTTATTTAGCATTGCATAATATAGTTACAGTGGAAACAGTTCTGCCTGTCGCCAGAAAGCGATCACCAGCGAGGGTCGCTGGCGCATGCGACATAGGGCGCGGCGGGCATAGTGGCTGAGCTGGCCGAAGTTCTGGGGACAGAAGTTGGGTAATTCGTGTTGCTTCCAGTGCGACCACAGATACTCGACCGGATTCAGTTCCGGGGCATACGCGGGCAGAAACTCCACCCACAATCGCCCGCGCTGCTGGCGAATAAACTCCCAGGTGGCGCGGCTGCGATGGCCCGGCAATCCATCCCAGACGATGAGCAGCTTGCCGGGAATGTGGCGGAGCAGGTGCGTCAGGAACTCGATGATCTGGGGGCTGCGGATTGCGCCCGGAAACAGCCGAAAGTAAAAGTTCCACCACGTCACCCCCGCCATCGCCGACAACATCTTCCAGTTGAAGTGATACTGCAGCACTGGGGTTTGTCCCCGTGGCGCCCAGGTGCGGCAGCGGTGCGGGCGCTCACTCAGTCCGCTTTCGTCGATGAAGACGATGGTGCGGCCTTCGTTGTGGGCTTTTTTTTAATCTCCGGCCAGCGTTGCTGTTTCCATCGCCGGATCTTATCTTCATCGCGCTCCTGCGCCCGTCCCACCGGACGCTGGCAACTCCATCCCAATTGCCGCAGAATCCGCCAGGCTTGCGAAGGGTGGTACTTCACCTCGCATTCCTGCTCGATCAAGTGGGCCACCCGCCACGAAGTCCACAAGTTGGTTTCGTATCCCAGCGCCTCAGGCCCGCGCTTCAGCCCGCGCTCGATGCGTCGTAAATCTTCGGGCCGTAAGCGGGCCCTGCGCCCAGCGTGGCTGGCCTTCTTCAGCGCTCGTATCCCGCCCTGCTTCAGTTGCTCCGCCCAGCGGCTAACCGACTGCCGATGCACTCCCACCTGCCGTGCGACTTCGGCCGGATGCACTCCTTGGCGCAGCAACCGCGCCCCTAATAAACGTCGTTCCTCTAACTTCCGAAAATCTCGCCGTACTCCCGCTGGGTTTCCCATGACCGGAGAGTAGCATAGGACCGCAAGAATGTCACTATATTATGCAATGCTCAATAGAGGAACGAGGGTACGAAGTTGAGACGGCGTTCTCCGGCGATCACGGATTACACCTTTATCAAACCAAGGGTCCGTGGGAATTTGTGCTGAGCGACTACTTGTTTATTCCATCCAAGCGAATCAATAATGGATTGGATTTGGTACGAGAAATTCGGGCAATTAACCCAGAGCAACGGATCGCGATCCACACCAGCGCCGAAGATCTCAAGGCCCCCGTGCCGGTGCTGCACAAGCCCTATCCGATTGGCCGACTGTTGCGGCTCTTGCGTCAGTCGCCGAAGAGCCTGGATCTTTGATTGACGTGGGCGCGGAGAGAATTGTGGCATCACGATACTGGAGATGAGGAGGGTCATGTCACCGGAGGAGGGCACAGATCATTCCTAGACATCGGTTCGGACCGCGTCGGCAAGCTGTTCAGGGTACTGACCGGCGGCATACGTCAGTGCCTCATCTGCGACGGCTGTTCCTGCCCCAGGACCGGGCACCCAAGAAGCCTACTCTCCTCATCCCTGGGCGCCACGGGCGACTGCTGAGGCGACGATCAACTTCCGGCGGCGCCACCGCCACTGCCCGCCCGACGTCCGACCGGCGGAGTGGCGCCCTATCTTGCGCGCCGAGCACCCAAGTTCGGTTTGCCGTGCCTGTTGGGCGTGGCCACGGGAGGGACCGTGCCTACACAACGAAGACCAGGTGCAGAACTCTCCTAGTTGTCCCCGGTGCCACCACCGGCAGCGGATAGACTCTCACCGGGTTTCCTGGCCGTTATCAGCGATCATTCCTGACGGTGCTACATCACTGTCGGGTCGGATTTTGCAGCACTCGTTGTTCTGAAAACCGGAGGCAGGTTACCGAAGATTTCTACAAACAGCAGGCTCCGAAATGGCCGTTCTTTCCCGTTCCTTTGTATACTGCAAGTAGATCATCGTTCTTCCCCCCTCTGTCGCAAGCGAACCCAATCCCCCGTGCATGGAGGTGACTGATGGACGGCGCGCGGATATTCGTTCTCACATCTTTGTACATTGACGATGCAGGCAACGTCGCGAACCGCAATGTGGGCGTCACGTTCGATCTCCTCGAGGCTGAAACCCATAGAGCCCGGGGCATAGAGAATGATTTTCAGACCCTTAGTGTCTCCGTGAATTGGCGCGAGGATGCAGAGCAGTCCAACCTAGTCGCAACGATGCGCGATCTGCGCGCAATGGTGCAAGAAATGCAAGAAGCCGCGCTGCGATAAGCAAAAACAAGCACCCACGATAGTCCGGCTCCATTGTGGCCTCAGGCCTCCATAGCAAACCGGTGACGAACATCCTGAAGAACAATCGATCAGACGAACCGTTTCTGAAGAGCGGGTTGGCAAAGTGTTCTGCGTCGTTAGCCAGAACATACGCCGATGCTTGATCTGCGAAAGGGTGTTCACGTGCCAGACCGCGGCCGCACATGCTGAGACAGCATGTCGTCCATCGCAGAGGTCTTTTCACCACGTGGGGGAAACCAGCGATGCAAATCGGTGAGCCGATTCGGAGAATTGTTGTTCAACCGTTAGCGTCCCCAGTCAATGAACCGGAGACAGAACCAGAGCAAATCGCGCCGCAGCCCGATACCGAAGGAGAACCAGCCCCGAAGTGACGGCCATCGGCTCTACGCAGAAGACCGTGCAAAGGGCGTTCCGCCCGAAGGCGTGGACAAGCCCGCAAGATGCTGGCCTTTCTCGACGACATGCAAGACCCCGAGGAATTACGCACGCTCCCAGCATGGAAGGTGCACTCACTGACCAGCGACCGCAAGGGCACTTGGAGCCTGAGCGTCACCCGTAATCGCCGTTTGACGTTTCGTTTCGACATCGCTGAGCGCGAAATCTGCGACCTAAATTTGGGAGACTACCACTAGGACAAAAGGAGGAAAATTCCATGCCCATGAAGAACCCGCCCCATCCCGGAGATTTCATTCGGACGGAGATTATCGAGCCTGCGGGCCTGTCGGTAACGGCGGCGGCGGCCGCGCTTCAGGTCTCCCGGCCCGCGCTGTCCAGCCTGCTTAACGGCAAGGCTGACCTCTCGCTTATGCGGATGCAAGCCTCCTACGACATCGCCAAAACCCGCAAGCGTGAGAAGCAAATCCATGTGCGGCGGATCACCGCATAGCCCCTGTTCGCGCGTAAGGAAATCAGTTCGCGCGACATTCGCTGCCACGACGAAGTGCCCAAACAACGTGACAGCAGCTGAAGCCAATTAAACGTGAAATGGTCGTCATCCGCGGGATGAAAATACTGCCCATCTCGCCGCATCTATTCTTCTCAGATTTAGTGCGATCGATGCTTGCCTGTTTCGTCTTCCGACCCCCAACTTTCAAGCCACTGCTGTTGGTCGGATCTGCAGCAGCTGTTCTTCGCCTCCGATGCGAGCGTATTCGCGGCTCAGTTTGGTCTGCATGGTATTACGACAGGGTCAACCTCACCCGTGCGCGAGAAGCCAACTGCGAAGGTTCCAGCCCAGCCTCGATCAGCTCTGTGTCCGAGTCAAATCCCGTGCGATTTTTTGCTCTTGTCACGAGTCCTGCTGGGATTCTCCTCTGAAGAACTCCTGCTTCTCCTCCAGACGCGCCGGCTCTTCGAGAATATCCAGCAGAGCAGTCGCGCAAAAGACTCGATCTCGCTTCGCGTTCCCCACCAATTTCACTATTCTCGCCCGTTCCAAGCGCTCAATCGCCCGCTGTGCGGTTGTGAACGCAATTTTCAATCTATCGGCTACACCGTTTGTTGTAAGAAAGGGATTGGTTCCAAGAAGCTCGACAACACGAAACGGATTTCTGCTCGATTCTCCAGAGATTCTCTTTCTCCAGTGAGCGAGCAGTTCGTTAATTCGTGCTGCGCGGTTGAGAGCATCCTCTGACATGCGCGCCACCCCCAGCAAAAAATATTCGAGCCAATCATTCCACGCCCCGCGCTCACTAATTCCGCGCAAACCGTCGTAATAGTCTCGCCGCGAAGCTTCAAAGAACGCCGACAAATAGAGCAAGGGCGCCGGCAGGATGTGGCGCTCGATCAGGAACAACGTTATCAGCAAGCGTCCAACACGACCATTGCCGTCGAGAAATGGGTGAATGGCCTCGAACTGATAATGGGCCAGCGCAATGATCACCAGGGAGGGAAGGGTCGATTCATGAAGGAACTTTTCCCAAGCCGCGAGACAGGGCTCAACGTCTCCGGGGGGAGGCGGGATATAAGACGCTGTCTCGATCGTACTGCCTGGCTTGCCGATCCAATTCTGAACTTTCCGAAATTGCCCGGGCGCGGCATGTTGCTCTCGGACTCCCATCATGAGCTTTTCGTGCAGATCGCGAATGAGCCGCACGCAGAGTGGTAGCTTCTTGAGTCTTGAGATTCCGTATTCAAGAGCGACAACATAATTGCCAACTTCCCGCAGATCGTCCGGACTGCGGTCCACGGTCGCCCCCGCTTCGGCGGCGAGCAATTCCCCCAAGGTGGCTTGGGTCCCTTCGATCTTGCTCGATAAAACAGCTTCACGCTGAACAAACGGGCGGATCAGGATGTGAGGATTGGGAAGGCGCGCTCCTTCGCCGGCTAATCTTCCCACCAGCCGGTCGGCGTCTGAGAGCGAGCGAATCAGCTGCGGGGTCCAATCAAGTTCGGGAGGCAGCGGTTCAGGCACGAAAGCGGAATAGCGGCCCTGCTGTACGTTCTTTCCGGGAATGTGGGGTACCTTTGCCATCGCCCGTTCTTGGGTCGAAAATAGCCTCCCTATCTTATTTTCATAATCTATCATAATCGATAATAGCAAGATTTGCTATTAGCGCGGCGGCATGCGTCAGTGCCTCATCTGCGAACAAACGTTCACATCGCGTTCTGCAGCTGAACATTCGCAACTGCCCTGCTGGCCAGATACGTTGGTTCAACAGTCGAGCTACTGCCCATGAGAAACGGAATACGTTTCACGACATCGTGCTCGGCCCTGCAGGCGTGTTCGCGAAAGGGGTCCGAGGCCTTCTGCACTTTAGACCTCAAACCGGCAATTCACCCAAACTTTAGACCTTAACACGGCATGTGTGTAACGAGCGATTCGAGCGGACTGTCCTCGGTCATCGTCCTCGACAAGTAGTCTGAACATCCCAGCCGATGTTTATCGTTTCCGTTAAATCGATCTTGCAACAGTCGATTCGAATCTTGAGCGGGCAAAATCATCGTTCGCGTTTACGAACGTAATGGAACGACCGCGAAGGGCAAGAAGGAGGGGGTATCTACAGGATGAATTAAGGCGTTGAGGCGGGAGTAGGGATCAGGTCTCAGCTTTAGCTCGGTTTGTTTGTGCAATCCGGTTGCACAAACGCGGATCTGACAGTCACATCCAAGTGCCAGGGCTGCCATTTGGATTGTGACACTTTTTCATTATGACCCAATTGTAGGCGAAGGTTTAGCGAAACACAAGTAGGTTTTACCTTTACCACGCGGAAGTTTCAAACCGGAATAGCCAAAATACCACTTTGCTCAGGATTTTCCGGTTAACAGCCACTCAATGCTTTTTGAAAACTCATGACTGATTCGCAATAGGATCTCTGCACCGATCTCCACCTGGCCATGCTCCATCGTGGAAAGATAGTTCTGGCTAATTCCAATGCGATCAGCAAAGGACTGCTGGGTCGTATCGAATCCGCGCAACTCCCGAATCCGGCGACCTACGGCTTCCCAGTCAATCGAAACGAACTCGCCCTTTGATTTTACCCTTGACGGCATATATCGTTATATTGATAAACTATCGCCATGACGATCAGAAGGAATCGACCATTGTAGAAATCGATTTCCGTATTCGATGCCTTTAGCATGCGCTCCCGTATGAAAGTGAAGGCACCGATGTTCGTCACTGGTGAGGAGCATATGAAATCTACTCTCGCACGTGAAATGCGCTTCGCAAAGTTACTTTACAGAGACTTAACCAAACCGACCCTGCGAGCTCTTAGTCAATTGATTGACACCCATAAGGTCTCCGTTCTAAACGGAGACGTTAAATACGTGGACGGTGGCTGGTACGTTACTCATTCCGGGTTGCTCCGACTTGCAGAGCGACGCCGGTGCGCCGGCATTCACTGCCGTCCTGTACTGGAATCAAGCGACCCCGTAGGGTCTCGCTGGGTATTTAGAGCCGCGGTTTTCAAATCGCGCACTTGCAGAGGCTTTGTCGGCTATGGCGATGCCGATCCCTCCAATGTCTCTTTTCTCGTCCACGGCGCTGAAATGCGCGTCGCCGAAACCAGGGCGGTCAACCGCGCTCTGCGGAAGGCTATGGGATTGGCATTTGCTCGGTCGAAGAGATTGGGGCCGCTACAGACGTTCCCCAGATGCCGCCCCAAGCTAAGAAACTTCCCCCGCAACCGGCCAACGGGAACAACGGCAACCCGAAAGTTCGCGACCGACTGTGTCAAGTCATTCGCCAACACCGGCTCGATCCCAACCTCGTCAAGTCTTATGCGACCGATTTTTGTGGCGTCAAGACGCTTCGCGATGCAACCCGCGAGCAAGTCGAAAACTTCGTCGCCCACTTGGCAGACTGGGCTGAGAAAGATCGCAATGCTCTGTTGTGCCAGCTCAATAGTTATCCCAGCCAGAAAGATGGTGCCGCATGAAACGTCAAATCACCGGCCTGAATGCCGCCGATCACACTGCCTCGGACCAGATCCCCGACGGAGTCTTCCTGGTTCGCGTGCAACGCGTCCAGTTTCGCCGGCAAGCGCAAAAGCCCTACTACGCGCTGGCACTCGCCGTTCTTGAACCAAGCCGCTTTTCTGGCCACGTACTCTTAAGCCGGCTTTATTGCACTCCCAAAGCGCTTTGGAAACTGAACTGGTTCCTGCGCGATTTTGGCTACGATGCGGAATTGATCGGGCGCGACGAAGTCGACGAGAAGCAACTCGTAGGTCTGAAGGGCGTGGTCAAGACCAGCCACATCGTCTTCAACGGCACTTCCCTACTCCGCCTCGACGGTTTCGCTCCCGCCGGACGCTGGGAGGAACTCTCGCCCGCGAACCTTGATGACCCGCAGGTGGCCTGAATGACTTATAGCTATACGCAGATCAGCCAGTATCTGACGTGTCCGCGGCGCTATCGCCACCGCTACCTTGACGGATGGAAGGAAAAAGATACCCGTGCGGCGATGCTGTTCGGTCGCGCCTTTGAACTAGCTCTGGGCGCCCTTTTTCGCCGCGAAGATCCTGGAGCGCTTCTGTTCAAGGAATGGTCTACCTGTCAGACTCAAGATCTGCAGTATTTACAGAGAGACTCCTGGGATCGTATGCTCCGGCAAGGGATCGTCCTGCTAACCCGCTTTTGCCAGGACGATCGCGTCCGCGTATGCCAGCCTCAACGAAATCTGCAAGTGAAATTCACTCGACCGCTTCCGGATGGCAACGATTTCGTCGCCTATATCGACGCCATCGGGAAACTGGATGGCAAGCGTTGCCTACTGGAGTGGAAAACGTCATCGCGTCGATACTCCGAAGAGCCTCAGGAGATGTTGTCGCTGGATCCGCAGCTTGTCTGCTACTCCTGGATCACGGGCATTGCCGATGTTGCCCAGGTAGTTTTCGTCCGCAAGAGCTTGGTCGAGATCCAATATCTTCGCACTACCATCACCGACGAACAGCGGGAGGAGTTTGGACATCTGGTGGAAAACACGATCCGCCGAATCGAGTCCGCGGAGTTTCTGCCGCACGGCGGCGTCCGTTTTCCTCAGAACCCTTGCAGCAGCTGCCCCTACGTGGGGCTTTGCCTGGGAAAGCACGAAATGATCGATAGCGCCCTAGTGCGGCGTCCCGGAGCCGAGAATCTTGATTGGCTTGACGAGCTTACTTACTAGCAATCCGCCGATGCCTCCCAAGCTGAATCGCCGCCGCGCCGTGTTTGTGCTGGGCAAGATTGACGAGATTCTGGCGTGGGAGCGAAGGAAGGACACCGAGCGCGATACCAAGTTTGTCGAGCTTGGGCGCTATCTATGCGAGGTGCGGGCCGGGCAATATTGGAGGCTGGAGAAATTGAAATGTTTCGACGAATTTTTGGAGAGGCGTTTTCCGGAATCGAAGAGAAAGGCGTACTACCTGATGTCGATCCACGAACATCTGCCGCCTCAAGCCAGAAAGCAATTGAAGGAAGTGGGCTGGACGAAGGGGATCGAGTTGGCCAAACTGGCACGGCGGGACCGGCAGAACTTCGATTGTGCAATCTGGTTGCACAAAGCCCGCCAACTGCCGACCGAGGAATTCAAGAAAGAGATCGAGAAGGAGCTTACGGGGCGGGAAACCGAACCGTGGGAGATTGTCTACTTCAAGCTGTACCAGAGCCAGATGCCGGTCATTGAAAAGGCGATCGAAACCGCAGCCATGATGCTGGGGAGTGACCGATCCAGAGGTTACTGCCTGGAAATGATCTGTGCGGACTTTTTGGCGGGCGCCAATCTGGACAATGGAGATCCGCGGACACTGCTGTTCTCGATGACGAGGTTTTTCAAGTTCCTGTCCGAGGGGCAGCAGCAGGAGTTCCTCGACAATTTGAGCGTAAGGGTATCATGAGTTCGATCGGCCCGAAATCCTCCACACGCTTACGGCTAGACGAGGTCGCGTACGAGCGCCTGCGGCAGTTGGTGCTGCGACGCGATGGCTGGCGATGTCAATCGTGTGGCACGATGGCGAACCTTGAGGTCCATCATATTGAATTCCGCAGTCAGTCGGGTTCCGACGCCGAGCAAAACCTCATCACCCTCTGCTTCAGCTGTCACGGGCGTGCACATCAGCTCGGAGCAGCGACAATCCCTCGACTAGATCGGAAGCTCCAATCATGCCGTTAGTTGGATCTGTAGGAGTGGTTTTTTCCGGCCGATGCGTGAATATTCCTGGCTCAGTTCTTGAGCGATCTTGTTGTAGTCGAGCTCGGCTAGCGCCTTGGCACGCAGACTTTCTCCCATTGCTCTCAAGTTTTTGCCTCCACTCTCAATCTCTGATATGGCATCGGCTATCGACGCCGCACTGCCATCAATATAAATTCCCTGATCTCCCAGATATTCCGGAATATCAACGGCCCGAGTCGCAATGACTGGAGTAGCGTTTACCATCGCGCAAGTCAACGGATGCCGTGCCGATCCGCCCGTGAATGGAATGATGCACGCCTTGCTCCGCTGATATACCTTGGCAAGCTCCTCCCCCGTATAGAAGTCCTGCCATTGGATCATTTCTGCCACGTTCTTTCGAATAGCCAGTTCTTTCGCATCCTCCAATCCGTTACAGCCATAGCCAACATAGATCACCATGTGAATTATCGTGCCTTTCGCTTTTAGAAGCGCCAAGGCATCCAGAAGCTCCGGATATCCCTTGCCGCGCATGATGAAGTGCCCGCCGAAATAGAGGTACTGCGAGCGTTCGGCTGGGACGAGTTTGGGAATCACCGCGCCATATCGAATGACCTTGATCTTCCCTGCTTCCACGCCAAGGGCCACGACTTGCTGTTTCATGTTCTCGCTAAACACCAACACCTCAGCGCACTTGTTGTACATGCGATTGATCCACTTGTGTTTTCTTTGCATGGGATCAATCTCATGTACGGTCACAACTACCCGCTTACGGAACAAACCGGCGAGATTCGCCAGTATGTAAAGCGGTATGCAACCGAACGCCTCGAGCACTTGATCGAAATGAATCACATCCGCATGCCGCGCTCGCCCGTAATAAAGAAATCCGCGGGCCGTGGCTAGAATGAGGTCGAGGCGCAGCGCTTTCACCGCTAGATACTTCAGCATGCCGTGCTTCTTGCCTGGTTCTCTGGGGGCGTGAGGAATTGCGATCGCGGAGCATTTCGTATTGATTAGTTCTTCTTTCGCGATTGTGAAGTGTTGCGCGCTTGAGAAACATCTGCAGTTCGATGTGACAACATCGACTGCCGTTCCGGCATTCCGGAGGGAGTCCACCAGGTTGCTGCAATTGTGCGAGTACATGTCGTTCTTGTACCAGCACCCGATATAGGCCAGCCGAACCGGCTTAGCTTGCGTGATCTCATTTGTCATAGTCGAACCCCCAAAGTTGAAACTCAGACTCTACATCCGGCGGTAAATCAGATCGCCGAGGACCGCGGTTGCCTTCGCTGGAAGGTGTCGCCAGATTCTCCGAACTGAATGAGCAAATCTCCCGCTATCAGCCGACGGGCGCTCAGTGGGAGCGGGATAGTAATAGCGATAGAGTTGTTTCGGATCTCCGCCCCACTTCGTTTTGAATTGTGCCAGGTCTTCGTGATCTTCCGTAACCTCACCGAAGTCATACCAGCGAAAGCCGCTTCTACAGGCGCTGCGGATTGCTTCGATCTGAAGAATGTCATGCGGGTGAAGGCAAAAATCCTTGGGGTCGCAGCCTGTGAAGGCGTAGAAAACAGTCTGGCCGAACTGCAACAAAATGGAACCGGCCACCAATCTCTTCTGGCTGTCTTTGTTCTGTTCGGCAAGTAGCAACCGCATTTGACCGCAAGCACGCAACGACGACCACAAACTCTCAAAGAGACGATAAGACCGGGGAGGCACAGCGTTGTGGCGCATGGTCAAAAGATAGAGCGGATACCAGGCTGCCAGATCTTCTTCGGTCTCGGCATCGCGGACCGTCAGGCCTAGCTTTATTGCTTTGTTTACGGACCAGTTCACGCGATGCTGCCGGCGCGCATTTCCAAAGCGCAACTGGCGGCAATCTTTGCAAGATACGCAGGCGCGTGGAAGACGCAGAGTTTCCCAGAAGTCCTCCCAGGCAGAACTCCCTTCCCGCACCGGGAGCTCGGCGACATAGGTCGGCCTCCACGGTATGCAAGTCAGAGCGCTCGCGGATTTATCCAGGTTCACGGTCCCGGTTTTGATCTCCAATTGCAGACCAGGTTGAGAACGCGCCAATTCCATTGCATATTCGACGATTGCCGTAGCCGCCTTGTCGTTTATCGCTAGAGGGCCCCCGATGGGAGTGCGGGGAAGAGAGGAAAGACGGCGCCCCGTGGACAGCGGACCGAAATTGACGCCCAGGCCTTTTGTATAAAACAGAGGCAGCACCGCGGATACGGCGCCTCGTTCGTCGACGCAAGCCAGGCTGACACACTTTTGCTGGTACTCACTTTCTAGCGCTGACAACCAGCCTGGGTGGTGAAAAATCAGAGCATCCGGATGAGAGGACACGAATCGCTCCCAGCGAACGTCACTTCGGAAGTCCATTTCGAAGACGTTGAGAGCTTGTTCAGTAGTCGGCATTTCCAAATTTACAGAAATCAATGGGTCGACCTCAGAAGCGGACTGTAGAAGAGATTTCAGGTTACCGGGGGATTTGTAGATTGCAACCGCCGGGGGAGCGGCGTGAAAGACGTCAGCAGAAACGATAAACTGTGAGCGGGAATTTAGATGTGATTTCGGTCACTTGGGGTCGTGTCCGAGGTCACGCTGACCGGAGGCCGGAGTATTTGACGGCCCTATCGTCAACCTCTCACTTCGCCACTGAAATCAAAGGGATTGTTGGCTTCGTTCGGTAATATTTCAGACTTTGCCCCAGCTTAGCTTCCCTTTGGAATCACACCAAATTGTGCGGACAGCTTGCGACCTTCGAATCTCACGATCCGCTGTGAGCAGCGACAGTCCCTCAACCAAAGCGGTGGCTCCAATGATACAGTCGGCTGAATTTCAGATAGGCTGCCGGGAGTTCGAGCGCTCTGACACAAGCACGCCCGGTGATCGATAGAACAATGAAGCGCGCCTCGATCTCGCGCAAGAAGGACTCGCGAAACTGACGATCATGGTCATTACACCAGGGTCATATTTGGGGCAAGATGGTATTTGAAAAATCGACTTGCGAATCAGAGTGATCGCCCGTATCCATCAACTGAACGGCGCAACGATCATCGAGTCATTCGGACAAATCCGCGCGTCTTGTTTCCTTGGCTTGAATCCGCGAAGTATCCGGCGATGTCTCCGCGTGCGTTAATGCTCACAGCCCGCGTGTCGGACGCACTCGGTGCATCGAAAATTGCAACATCTCCATTCATGTGGCGTTCAAAACCACGAACTTTGTTGAGGCTCTGATCGAATAAGTAGCCCACAACGTCCCCACGGGCGTTTATGCTTCTTCCACTGGCGTCAAAGCCGTCAAAAAAGACAATTTTCCCATTGACCTCAGCGATGAATCCGCCACTTTGGGACGAACCCGAAAACGATCCGGTGATCTCCCCCCGAGCATTTACAGCGAAAGCAAGCGCTTCGTCGAAAAGAGCGAATTGTCCCCTATTGTCGAATACGAAACCAACAGGGGTGAAACCACGCGTAGGATCGAAGAAGTAACCTATTACATCACCCCGGGCGTTGACACCTGTCACGTAGGTTTCCATGGAATTCGGGACATCGAACACTGTGATAGCACCGTTCTGTTCACGTAAAAAGCCGTGGATTGGACTCGAAGAGTCGAAGGTCATTCCCGCAACTTTCCCGCTGTCGCTTATGCTTTCAACGTCGGTCACGCTCAATGAGGACGCGTCAAACACTGTAATGATTCCTTGTACGTCTTGGACAAAGCCGCGCACCTTGCCTTGCTCCGCGAAATATCCGGCCACGTCCCCCCCTGCATTTATGCTTCGGATGGACGTTGCCGAGGCGTTAGGAGCATCAATGACCTTTATAGTTCCATTGCGATCGCGGACAAACCCACGTTGCTTATAACCCAGGCTCGCATCCTGGAAATAACCAGCGACATCGCCATGCGCATTCATACCTGTGACAACCATCCCGACTCCGTTTGGTATGTCGGAACCGGAGTTGGGAATATCGAATACCGCGAAACTCTGAGCAGTCATCGCTGTAACGCTCCCGAGCAGGAAGACCAGCATTGTGAAAATAGCTCTGTTTTTCATCGGATTACCTCAGTAGGCACTCTTGAATTTGTCTAACCGGAAGGGCCTGTCTCAGCAGATGCGGGGGGAACCGCTCTGCTAGGAATGGGCACGCGGGACGATCCTGCGCACCACGGCGGCATAGTAGTGCGGTCGGTGGGGGGAGTCAACTGATTTCGCTACAGGCCGATACTGCTCCAGCGCGACAAAGTTTGAGGCAGATCCGCAGAATCGAGTCGGCGGATTTTTTGCCGCACATTGGCATCCGTTTTCCCCAGAATCCCTGCAGCAGCTGTCCATATGTCGGCCTCTGTCTCGGAAAACAGGAAATGGTCGACGCCACCGTGGTACGGCGTCCAGGAGCCGAGAGTCTTGATTGGCTTGACGAGCATAATTACTGAGTATCCCCTAATGCCCCCGAAGTTCAATCGCCGCCGCGCAGTGTTTGTGCTGGGCAAGATTGACGAGATTCTGGCGTGGGAGCATCGGAAAGAAACGGAGCGCGACACCAAACTCGTCGAACTGGGGCGCTATCCCTGTTTTGTGAGGATGAGGTGCACCGACCAGATAGATTGGGATACTTGAGTCAACCAAAATCACGAACGTGCACCGGCTCCGTATCCTACTTCGATCTCTGCCAACATGTCGTCTATGTCAGCGACAGGATCGTCATGCTGAGCAGCCGTTTGGATAGTTTCCAACTTCTTCCCGATGCTGCCCAGAGGCTCTCGGCGGCGTGCTAGATCCAGCGCTTGCCGCAGCCACTCGGCGATAGATATGTGGCGCGAACGCGCTACGCGCTGAATCTCCCGATATTCGGGGTCCTTCAGAATCACCTGCAGCCTTTTAGCCATAGAATGAGTTTAGTCAACTCATACCTGTGAGCCAACTAAACAAAACCCAGATATTTCCCCATCAGAGCAGTAAGTTCTCTCAGGTGGGTTCTCACCAAGTCGTGCTAAGAGCCCGCGACCGTCGGATCTCGCGACCCGAAGTCAGCAAAGACAATCGCTCGACGAGAGCAGTACAATAAGCGATCTGCTGGATCCTTTATTAATACAGTAAATCTTCTCAGGGCGGGGAGAAGCGAACTTTGATTTCGGGCTGGAGTGTGAAATCCTATCTGGTCATTTGAATGGCAGCCTAACGGCCCATGATTGAGTGCAAACCCGACTCTTCGGCGATACGGTTATTCAGCATTATAATCGCGGCTTACAACGATTGGGCCTCGCTGGAAGAGTGTTTGCGATCCTTGGGTGATCAGACTGGGAGCCTTCACTTCGAGGTGATCATCGTTGATGACGGGAGCCACGAGCCTGCTCCGGAATCGATCTGTCAGTGGGGGAAACGCTACCCTCTTTCTGTCGTTCGACAGGCCCACGCCGGTATCCCCACGGCCAGAAATCTAGGAGTCCAGAACTCTAAGGGTGACGTACTCGTCTTCACAGACACAGACTGCCGATTTGAAACGAACTGCCTGTCAGTCCTCAATTCAGTGCTGGCTGAATTCCCGCAGCACAATTGTTTTCAGCTTCACCTGGCCGGTGATTCTTCAAGTCTGTTTGGACGAGCAGAAGACCTGCGGCTGCTAGCACTTCAAAATCACTTGCTGCAGCCAGATGGTCGCATTCCGTATCTGAACACTGCCGGCTTCGCCATCCGGCGAGAACATTTGAACTCGCTGGACAGTTTGTTTGACCCAGTCGCTCTCAGAGCGGAGGACACTCTGTTGCTTGTGAATCTGATGGAGCAGGGAGAGATTCCCTTTTTTGTGCCCAAAGCAATGGTGCAGCATACGGTAAACCTCTCACTCACGAAGTGCTTCCGCAAGGATGTCCGGTTGGCGTGGCTGGAAGCAAAGACGTTCGAATTAATTGCGGCAAAAGGAGTGCGGGTTCGAATAGGGAACAGAGAGCGATTGCAAATACTTCGGGACACGTGGCGTACGTCGCGCCAATCATCAGTGGGACGCGCTGCATGGTTTGTGCTGGCTGGCAGGCAGATGCTTCAGCGGATGATTTCGGCACTGTACACCTTCCTGCGGATGGGCTTCAGAAAGCACCCGACATCCAAGGCGTCGAGTGCTTGATCGCATCTTGTCTCCTGTATAATCGTGCGAGATTTTCCCCACGCTTTCGTCGGATAGCGAGAACGACGAGTCATTCGAAAACAACAGAGGCCTGAGGTGAGAGCTGGTTGGCAGCTAACAAAGACTCTTCTGACATGCGTAGTCGTGTCAGGAGCGCTCGCTTGTTCCCATCCGCCAACGCGGGTCTCCACTTCATGGAATCCTAAGGCTGCTGCATCCTACCTGGATTATCGTGAGAACTGGTGGGCCGGATGGACAGGCTCAGCACGAGACCACGGTAGTTTCTGCGTTTCATGCCATACAGCTTTGCCCTATGCGCTGGCACGGCCTACGTTGCGCGCGGAGCTAGCCGAACCGGGGCCTTCTTCCGCGGAACAATCCCTAGTGCAAAACGTGACGAAGCGCGTGAGGATGTGGAAGGACGTCAGCCCGTACTACAGTGACCAGAGTTATATCGGGAAGACAGAAGAATCGCGGGGAACCGAGGCCGTCCTCAACGCGCTGATTCTCGCCGAATACGATGCTGAGCACGGACAAATCAGCGAGGACACGCGAGCAGCGTTTGAGAACATGTGGGCATTGCAACAGAACGCCGGGAAGGACGCGGGAGCGTGGCATTGGCTCCAGTTTGATGAAGAGCCTTGGGAGGCGAAAGACTCGGTCTATTACGGCGCCGCTCTAGCTGCCATTGCCGTGGGAACTGCTCCCGGAAACTACTCGGCAACACCCGCGATACAGGGCAATCTGGGATTGCTGCGACAGTATCTCAACCGCGAAAGCAAGTCTCAACCCACGATCAATCGTGTTTTTCTGCTCTGGGCTTCGACGAAATTGTCCGGATTGCTGAACCCGGAGCAGCAAAAATCCATCGTGAACGAGGTCTTGAGCAAACAGCAAACCGATGGAGGATGGCGTTTGGCATCCATTGCCTGGAGTTGGAATGCGTGGAGCCCGCGGTCGCTGTTCCAGATGTGGTTCCGAGAGGACGGAACGCCGATGGAGGGGAGGAGCGATGGACTGGCAACCGGACTCATCACGCTTGTTCTGCAAGAGTCCAGGTTCCCCAACAACAATCCTCAGCTCAAGCGCGGTCTCGGTTGGCTGATGAGCAATCAGGCAACGGAAGGCTCTTGGCCGGCGTTTTCGATCAATAAGAAGAGAAATCCGTCATCCGACACGGGCCGGTTCATGAGTGATGCCGCAACGGCCTTCGCGGTGCTATCCCTAGCAGACAACCAGGGAAAGGGAAGTCCGCAGGTCTCGGCATCAAACCGCTAGCCTTCCTCACTGAGTTCGTTCAAAGGCCGGAAAGAAATACAACTTGTTTCAGAAACGTTGGAACCTCAACCCGTGCCTGCAACTTACTGATTATTATGCACTTGTGAGATTGCCAGAACGGCAGAAAGCTGACATAATAGAGCTTCTACAAGTCACTCCCCCGCGAGCGCCGAGTGGTCCTTCGGAGTTCGAAGACTACTAGCGGAGCCCTTTTCATGGAGATGCAACAGACTCGCCCAGACCCAACCTTAGGGGTGGCCCTTTCCGCATGCCGCGGTCAGAACCTAGCCGACGACCAGATCTCTAGACAACTCGTTCAAATCTGGCAGCAGGTTCTTGGCGTCGAGCCTATCACATTGGATCAAAATTATTTTGATCTAGGCGGGGACTCGTCGCTTGCTGTTAAGATGTTCGCCCAAATCGACGACGCATTCAAAATCAAGCTGCCGCTGGCTACGCTTTACGAGGCTCCAACCGTTGGCGAACTCGCTGGAATCCTGCGCGGTGAGATATCGACCTCGCGCTGGTCATGTCTTGTCACAATTCAGCCAAACGGAGCGCGGCCTCCATTCTTTTGCATACATCCGCATGGCGGCAACGTGCTCGCGTATCGAGAGCTTTCAAAGCAGTTAGGCCCTGACCAGCCATTCTTCGGTTTGCAGTCGCGCGGTTTGGACGGCAGCGAGGAACCTTTCACTAGGATCGAAGATATGGCGACACTGTATGTGACAGAAATTCGCAAGGTGCAACCCCAGGGGCCGTATTTTCTTGGCGGGTATTGCATGGGCGGCGCAGTTGCTTACGAAATGGCATGTCAACTACGTGCAGCCGGCGAAGAAGTTGCATTGCTGGCTTTGTTTGACGTAATGGAGTTTTCAAAGTTTGCTCGTGCTTCGTTTTTGCAAATGAGTTATTACAACTGCCAGCGCCTTCTGTTTCACATATTCAATCTTCTGCAGCTTGATTCTGATGATCGCTCCCGATTCCTGTCCGAAAAGTTGAGCAGCCTGCGGGTCCGTATTCCCGTATGGCGAGCTCGATTGAAAGGAAAACTAAGAGCGGACACCCCGCAGGCCAGCACCGCTTCTGAAGCCATGGTCCTTGATCGGATCTGGAAGGCTAATTCTGAAGCTCATCTCAACTATCGCGCAAAGCCATATCCAGGGACTGTTGTTGATATCCGTCCCTGCTGCCAATATCGAATGCTCGATCATGAGCAACTCAAATGGGATCATTTAGCCCAGGGTGGGCGGAAAACCATCGTACTGCCTGTTAATCCGCCGGCGATGTTGTCTGATGCTTTCGTCAAACACTTGGCACAAGCCCTGAGACGGTGCATTGACGAGTCGATTGAAGCAAGTTTCGTTTCTGGCCATCATGCGGATCCAGTGCTTCGTTAACTTGACATGCCTAAACTTGCCGAAGGCCGCTCGCAGTCAGGCATTGGGACGGCGACGATGAGAGTTTTCGAGATCGACCCTTTGCAGGATCCGCGGTGGCGACCTTTTATCGAGGGCCACCCTTACTCCTCTGTATTTCATCGCCCTGAGTGGCTAGCGGCGCTGAAGTCATGTTACGGATATGTTCCACTCGCTCTAACATCCAGCCCTCTGGGATCTCCGCTGGAAAATGGGATCGTGTATTGCGAAGTTCGAAGCCCGCTGACTGGCAATCGACTGGTGTCGCTTCCGTTCTCGGACCACTGCGAGCCGCTGGCCAGCGATGCGGAAGAACTGGACGTACTTCTAGCCGGCCTGCGCAAGAAGGTCGGCGATGGTGGTTGGAAATATTTTGAACTCCGTCCTGTCTTTCATAAGCCGAACGGCGTCTCGGATAAGGGAGTCAGCCAAAGCTACTATTTCCATCGCCTTGATTTGCATCCTTCCGCGCAATCGCTCTTCAAGGAATTTCATAAGGACTGTGTTCAAAGAAAAGTTCGTCGTGCAGAACGCGAGTCTCTGCGTTCCGAGGAAGGTTCCTCAGAAGTCCTTCTCAAGCATTTCTATAATCTCCTCATCATGACTCGAAGGCGACAGAGTCTTCCTCCCCAACCGCTGAAATGGTTTCGCAGTCTCATCGCGAGCTTGGGAAACAAGCTCAAAATCCGCGTTGCGTTCAAAGGAGAGATTCCGGTCGCTAGCATCCTCACAATTTCCGACAAAAAGACTCTCGTTTATAAATACGGCTGCAGTGACGGCCGGTTTAATAACTTGGGGGGAACTGCCCTGCTCTTTTGGAACGCGATTCAAGATGCAAAAGCAAACGGGATCGAGGAACTCGATATGGGGCGTTCGGACACGGATGCACAGGGCCTGATCACCTTCAAGGAACACTGGGGCGCCGAGCGATCTACCGTGAACTACTGGCGCTACCCGGCTCAAGCCGCGGCGTCCCGACCACAAAGCCTCATTAAGTATGCCAAGAAGATCATTTCGATCGTGCCGGACGGTTCTCTGGTAATGGTCGGCAACCTTTTGTATCGCCACATCGGTTAGCGATCGCAACGTTATGATCAGTTAGCGGTTCAGGAGCCCTTCCAACTGTGCCAGACGCGAGGACGCAAGCAACCGTTGAGGTTCTCACTCAGATCTGGCAGCAGCTGTTACAGGTTCCGACGGTCGGCCCCGACGACAATTTCTTTGATCTCGGGGGTGACTCGGCTCTAGCGGTCCAACTGTTTACTGAAGTTGCTGAAGCATGTGGCCAGCAGCTGCCTCCAGTGATGATCTACCACGTTCCCACTATTGCGTCACTGGCGGTCCTGCTTGAACAACGTTCGACGCCGGAGTTGTCTCCGCTGATCCCCTTGAAATCCGGCACCCACGGTGCGCCGGTTTTTATCGCTTCGGGTTTGGGAGGTGGACCCGCAGAGTTCTTTCAACTTGTAAGGCACGTCAATTCGCCTAACCCGATTTTCGGGCTACAGCCGAAAGGGATTGAAGGATTCGATACGCCGTGTGAGCGGATCGAAGAAATGGCCGATTTCTATTTGAAGGCCGTGGTTCGGTTTCAACCGCAAGGCCCCTATATTCTGGCTGGCTACTCGCTCGGGGGCTTGGTCGCGCTGGAGATGGCTCGCGCACTGGCTGAGTCTAGCAAGCAGGTCGCTCTGCTGGTGATGATCGACTCTTATCCCGACCTCAACTTCTTGCCGCCGGTACAACGTCTACAACTATTGACGCTACGTATCAAGCGCCGCGTGAAGCACTTCGGTCAACCGCCGCGCACCGATATACGTCTGGGCGGCCTACCTAGTCCGGATGCGATTTCGACTTTCGCTCCGGCCTTCGATCGGGTCAGAGATGCAGCCTACCGTGCACTGCGGCGTTACAAGCCCACGTTTTATGCAGGGCCGGTAAAGTTCATTCGGGCCGAACAGCTTACGGAATTCCCTAGCGACCCAAAGGCAATCTGGTCTCGTCTCGTAAGCAGATTCGAAGCGGACACCGTGGCCGGTGATCACCTGGGCATGCTGACCACTCATTATGAGAAACTCGCCGCGGTGCTGAACCGCTACTTGGAAGCGGTAGCCAATTCCGAGTAACTTCTTCGACAAACATGAATGGCGCAGAGAGTCTTGTCAGAACCCTTGTGACTGGCGGCGTGCCCTATTCCCCCGATTTCAATCCCATCGAACCGGCTTGGTCGAAAGTCAAGCAACTGCTGCGCGGCGCCAAAGCCCGTACGCTGGAAGTGCTAGAAACTTCTGTGTCCCAGGCTCTGTCTGCCATCACTCCGGGCAACGCTTCGGCCTGGTTTACACATTGCGGCTATGCTTTATAGAAACTCTGAAAACGGTCTAGCTCTTCAGTGTGCGAGGGGACGCGACAGGGCCAGCAACTGCTCGCGTCAACGAAACCGTGCCACTCACTGCTTGCGGCCACACGAAGCGCCCGCGCTCCAGCCGTTTGGCAAACAAGCACAAGACGTCTTCATAATGCCCCTTTTCACTATGTGGTTGATAAGTCGAGAACTGTCTGGGCCGAAGACGGTACCGTGGGGGAGGATCTTCCGAGCCGTACGCGATCAAGTAGGCGCTTAGCGTCCTCGCTCTCGAGAGCCTGTTTGTTCAACACCCACGGCCCGCATTCGATCGGCCGTTCTGCAGCAATATAGCCGCGTTCGATGGCGAGCCGCAATGTACGCTTAGATACACCGACCAGACGTGCGGCCTGCGAGAGATTCAACCAACCTTCTGCGGTTTGGCACTGTGCATCATGACACTTGATGTCATGATTAAAGCGCAACGACGTGACCAGTGCCCGAGTCCAGCAGTTGCCACGAGCGGTAGATAATTTTGCGCGATTGAGAACGCCGGCGATCATCTCGTCGCTATAGATGCGCGACAACACGCGAACGGCCTCCACGATATCCTTCGGGGTGTTCCCCCGGCTTTCTCCGCGTCGACGGCGCGGCAGACGCAGCGGTGTATGTACGCCACCCTTCCAGTGGATAAGCAGCACGACCTCGCTCGTCTGTTCATCGATGTCCACAACGATTTCGCGAATCAGCGCTCGCAGGAGTCGCTTCTTCGTACGTTCATCGGCCTGCGAGTCATTCCACAAGGCTTCGAGATCGCCCGCAAGATCCTTGAACTCGTCCACCGTGCCCAAGCTGGTAGCCTGTGCGCATTCGCTCTCTGCGACGATCCGCAATTCGATGGATCTGACTTCTTCAAGCGCGACGTTCCACCGGCGCTCAAGTTCTTGGGCAACCAGGCGATTCTCCGGGTCAGAGGCCTCGTACTGCCGCTCGGCGCGCTGTGCCCGATAGCATGCGGCTTTGAGGTCGCGGCGCAAGGCATCAAGAACCGCGGAATGGGCTTGGACCTGCCGTTGAGTGGCCATGATCGCTGCCTCTATCGCCGCGGGCTGAACCACGCATAATAGCTGCGCAGAAACCGCGGCATCGACGTTTGCACCGCTGAAGGCGACACACCGCGCTTCTTTGTTGTCCAGGTAAGCCCTCGGACAGGCATAACGAACCACCTCGCCATCGGCACCCTTGTAGAATACCCGCAGCATACGGGCACAACGGCGGCAGCGCAACACTCCTGTCAGCAGCCCGCTGCCGCGTCGCGCGGCCCCCGACGGCTCGCAATCGCTGAGGCGATTACGGATGATCATCTTCTGGATACGCTCGAAATCCTCCCAGTTCACATAGCCTTCGTGTGCACCGGGAATGAGAGTAGCCCAGCGCTCGCGGGGTCTGCGTCGAGTGCGCTGCACGGAGAGACCATTCTCGTAGCACGTCAGGCTCTCGGTCTTGCCATTTGCATACGCTCCACCTTAAGCGGGGTTCGTCAGGATGCGGTGGATGCCGGAGTAGGCGGGCCGGCGCCAATGAACATCGCCCCGGATTGTGCGGGCTGGGATCGACAACTCGTTCTCCATGAACCACAGCAGCGTTTGGCGGGCGCTGCCGAGTTCGAGGAACTTTGCGAACACCAGCTCGATCGTGCGCTGGATGCGCTCGTCAGGATCCTTCTGGAGCGGCCCGTCCTCGTCCTTGACGAAGCCGACCGGACAGTGCGAGACGAGTTCGCCGCGTCGCGCCTTCTCGACACGGGCCTCGCTGGCCCGCTGGCGAAGCAGGTCGAGTTCGTACTCATTGAGCGTTCCCTTCAGCCCCAGAAGCAACCGATCATTGCCCAGGCGCGGCGAATACACCGTCTCCTGATCGACGAGCAGCGTGTCGACAATACGGCACACCTCTACCAACTGCTGCCACTCGCGGCTGTTACGCGCGAAGCGAGAGACCTCACGCGCGCAGACCGCACCCACTTCTCCGAGACAGACCTGTGCCACCATGCGCTCAAACCCGGTGCGTGTGACACTGCCACCCGCCGAACGGCCAAGATCTTCATCGATGATCTCGACCTCGCTCCAGCCCAACGATCGCAAATGAGCTTCCATGGCGTACTGCAGCTTCTGGCTTTCAAGGTTGTTCATCACCTGGTACGGCGAGGACTGCCGCACGTACAGGATGGCTTTGCGCGATAGATGCTGCGGCTTGATCTTGTCACTCATCGCGCCCTCCCCGGTCTTGAGGGACGCAAACTGGATTGCTCGTCCGAACATTGACGAGCAGTTGCGCCAGAAGTTTTACCACTTCGACGCGCGTGGGTTGGGTGAGATCGTTCCAGCGCGGTACGGCGAGTCGTTCGCCGAACAGCGCCAGTTGTCTCATCCGACTGGCTCGTGGTATCGCTGTCATCTGTGTCTCCGTGACCGGCTTGCCGGGATAGCTGCGGTTGTAACACCGACGCCTTCACGGAGAGACGTTGTTCAGTTATCGAGTTCTTCAAAGTGCGCAGCGTTGCGCAATCAACATAAGCTTGTTCCGTAAGCCGCAGCGTCGCACAATGCGCCGCGTCGAACATCCACCGCGGAATCTCAACCAGCATTGCATCGAGTGGCGCCTCAGGTAGTTTGCAGAGAAAGGCCACTTCGGCGTGCACTCCGCCCGCCTTGCGCGTCAAAACACTACGACCATACCAGCGGTGCCAGGGATAACAGACCTGCCTGGGTTCAAACGCGATAATGTGGGTTTTCTGCAGAGGGACTGCACAACCCATCGCCGTCGAACCAGAGTACTTTGATCAAATCACCGCGCCGTTCCGCGAAGCACGAATACGTGCCCCGAAAACGGACTCTGTTCCAACTGCGTCTGCACGAGCGCACTTAGCCCCGTGAACCCTCGCCGCAAGTCCGTTACACCCGCTGCGATCCAGATCCGCGTCTTGGCCGGCAGCGCAATCATCGCGCGAGACACTCCAGCAACACGCGAACCAACTCTGCATCAGCAGAGCCTTCGATGCGCAACTGTGCCTGCCGCAGCTTGATGTGGATCCTGCCCGGAATAGGCTTTGGGTTCGCGACCTCGATCGACGTCGCGGCTTCATTACGCGCATGGGGCGTGACCGGCGGCAAGCTTTCACTCACCCGCACGGGAAGCAACTTCATCGTCGCCTTCTGCTCTCCTAGTCTTCCGCTCAAGTACAGCCGACGCCAGCCAAACAGTTGGTTCGCGTTCACCCCATGAGCTCGCGCGATGCGTGCCACCGACGCGCCCTCCACTAACGTCTCTTCTACAATCCGCCGCTTCTCCGCGATGCTGCGTCGCTGCCTTTGGCCTGCGGCCGCCAGTTCACTCTTAGTCGTGATCGCTTCTTCCTGATTTCGCTACTCTGAAGTGGTCCCACTTCGATCCTTACATTTGGCCCCACCCTAACCGATAGATCGGCCTACCCTGATTTCTGCCAGCCAGGATGGGGAGGGCGATGGACAGGAGACGCAAGGTGGAGCTATTCGAAGAGATCAGGCGGGAGCACACGCATGGAGCCGGTTCGATTCGCGCAGTCGCGAAGAAGCTGGGCGTGCATCGGCGGATGGTGCGACAAGCGCTGGCGAGTGCGATTCCGCCGGAGCGCAAACTGGCGGTGCGGAACAGGCCCAGGCTGGGTCCGGTGATGGAGTTCATTGACGAGATTCTGCGCGCCGATCAGCTGGCTCCGCGCAAACAGCGGCACACCGCACATCGCATTTGGCAGCGGATCCGTCAGGAGCGTTCGGACCCGGTGGCGGAAGCGACGGTGCGCCGTTATGTACGGGAGCGCAAGCAAGAGTTAGGACTCACGGCGCGAGAGACGTTTGTCCCGCAAGTGTACGACTGGGGCGGCGAAGCGCAGGTGGATTGGTACGAAGCCATGGCCGAGATCGGAGGCGAGCGCCAGTCGGTTCAACACTTCGCGATGCGGTCGATGGCGAGCGGCGGAGCGTTTCACGTTGCCTACTATCACGCCACGCAGCAGGCATTTCTGGAAGCGCATGAGTCTGCATTTGGCTATTTCGGTGGCGTGTTCCGGCGCTTGCGCTACGACAACCTAAAGAGCGCGGTGAAGAAGATTCTGCGCGGGCATCAGCGGGAGGAGACGGAACGGTTGATCGCGTTCCGCTCGCACTGGGGCTTTCAGACCGAGTTCTGCAATCCGGCGCGGGGGAACGAGAAGGGCGGAGTAGAGGGTGAAGTGGGCTATTTCCGCCGGAATCATCTGGTGCCGGTTCCGCAGGTGAAGAACCTGGAAGAGTTGAATCAGCATTTGCGAAGCTTCTGTCAACAAGACGAACAGCGGCGGATTGCAGGCAAAGCGATGCCCGTCGGGGAGGCGATGCGGATCGAACGCGAGCATCTGTTGCCGCTGGCGGCGGAAGGATTCGAACTGGCGGAGACCAGCTTTCCGACAGTGGACGGCAAGGGCTGTGTGAAGGTGCGGACGAACTTCTACTCGACGCCATTGCGGCCGGGGACGCGCCCGCAAGCGAAACTCCTGCCGGCGTATGTCGAGATCTGGCAGGAACGGGAGTGCGTGGCGCGGCACGAGCGTAGTTTCGGCCGCTATGAGCAAGTGCTCGATCTGGAGCACTATCTTGACGTGCTGGAGAAGAAACCGGGAGCGCTGGCGGGATCGAGTCCGTTGCGGCAGTGGCGCGAACGCGGGCGCTGGCCGGAGAGTTTCGACCGGCTCTGGCAGAGCTTGCAGGAACGGCACGGCAAGCAAGTCGGCACGCGGGAGATGATCGAGTTACTCACTCTCGGCAAGAGACATGGCTGGGAGCGGCTGCAGCAGGCGGTGGAGAAGGCGCTGGCTTTGAGTTGCACAGATGCGGCCGCAGTGCGGCATCTGCTAATGGCAACGGAACTGGGTCGTCCAGGCACCGAGTTAGTTGAGCTCAACGGACTGGAACGCTACGAACGACCGCTGCCCCAGATGAATGAGTATGACCAGTTACTCAGTCTCGCTGCCAGTACGGCGGAGGTGGCGCGATGAAAGAGCAAACTCAGGCTCTCGAACACGCCAGCGTGAGGCAGTATTGCAAGGCGCTGCGCGTTCCGATGATCGGAGCGAACTTCGTGCAACTGGCGGAGCAGGCCATCAAAGAACAGCGCAGTCACATCGGGTATCTGGAAGCGCTGCTCACGATGGAGTCGGAAGAACGCGACCGGCACGCCGTTCAGCAACGGCTGCGCGATGCCAAGTTGCCGCGGCTGAAAACGCTGGAAGAGTTCGACTTCAACCAGGCGCGGCAGATTCCGGCGGCAAAGATCCGCGAACTGGCCGAAGGCGGCTACATCGAGCGCGCGGAACCCGTGGTGCTGATGGGCGAATGTGGTACCGGCAAGACGCATTTGGCGACGGGTCTGTGCGTGGCCGCGTGCCGGCAGAAGCGGCGAGCACGATTCACCACTGCTGCCAATCTGGTGAACGAACTGGTAGAAGCGCGGCAACACAACGCAGTGAAGCGAGTGCTGGCGCGCTGGTTGCGTTACGACGTGATCGTGCTCGACGAAGTGGGCTATGTGCCATTGGCTGACATCGGAGCGGAGTTCCTATTCCAAGTGATCGCCGAACGCGCTGAGCGGGCCACCTTGATCGTGACCACGAACTTGCCGTTTTCCGAGTGGACACAAGTGTTTCCCAATCCGCGTTTGTGCAAGGCACTGCTGGACCGGATCACGGATCGAGCGCACATCATCGAGACCGGCGCCGAATCCTACCGCTTTCGCAGAACCCTGGAGGTGCGCCAGAAAAAGAAAGCATCGTAGCGATCGACGGAGTAGCTTCTACATTGCTGGTGCAAAGGAAGGGGCTCAAACGCCGCCCCTTCCTCTGCACTCCATCCCGGCTGGAGACGCAAGACCTTTGCCGAACTAGACTGGGCATCCTTATTACTACAGGTGGGGCCAAATGTAAGTATCGCGGTGGGGCCAAATCAAGTTGTCAAACGCATTCTTCCGCCTGCCGCGAAGTGTCCATCTCTGCTCCAAGTGGACACCTATCCCCAAGTGTCCTCTTCGCGAGAATGGCTCTCTTTTAGGTGGTTGTTGAGACGGTCACAACCGGACGCTTACACACCTGCCCCCGCAGGCGCGAAATGAACTGAGGGAAGTTGGCTGGGCGAAGGGCATCGAACTGGCCAAGCTGGCGCGGCGGGACCGGCAGCACTTCGATTGTGCAACCTGGTTGCACAAAGCCCGTTACATGCCGAAGCAGGACTTCAAGAAGGAGGTCGAAAAGGAACTGACGGGGCGGGAAACCGGGAAACCGAACCGTGGGAGATTATCTACTTCAAGCTGTACCAGAGCCAGATGCCGGTCAGAGAAAGCGATCGAGACGGCAGCGTTGATGCTGGGGAGCGACCGCTCGCGTGGCTACTGTCTGGAAATGATCTATGCGGACTTCCTGGCGGGAGCAAACCTCGACAACGGGGATCCCGAGACTCTGCTGTTCCGATTCTTCCGCCTTTTACTCGAAGCGCAGAAGCAGGCGTTCCTCGACAACCTCAGCGAGAAGGCATCGTGAACGAGATTCGCCCAAAGGCCCCGCGTTTGCGGCTGGATCCCATCGCCTACGAGAATCTGCGCCAACAAGTCTTACGGCGCGATGGCTGGCGCTGCCAATCCTGCGGTGCCATGTTGAATCTTGAAGTCCACCACCAACAATTTCGCAGCCACGCTCGAGACGATTCCGATTCGAACCTCATCACGCTCTGCAACGGATGTCACACACTCGTGCACCGTTGAAAATAGATTGCTGTAGCCTGGGTTTCTGAAGCCTCTACTTAGTCGCGTCCCTGAACGGCATGCTGAACAGTTGGGATCAGGCCGATACTTTGCATGGGTTTACGGACGAGACTCGATTGTACGAGCACAGCGCCCAACGTAGCGCCGAGCGTGTTAGTGATTATGTCGGTGATTCCTGACCCTCGACTCGGTATGTAGTATTGCATCACTTCAATGGCGAAGCTCAGCATTCCACAGAAAGAAATGGTAATCAAAATCGACTTCCCACGAGTTCTCGTACAGGCAAGATACGAGCAAACAACCAAACCCAGCGGAACAAATCCAGCAATGTTCGTCGCCACCTCGTACGCATATTTCCAGCTGGCCCTGAACTCCTGGACCGGAGACTGTAAGAAGACCTTATGGGGAACCGAGAAATTCGTGGGTATTCTGAGATTCGGGCCGGAGGCCACTTCATTGTGAATTTCCGTTCCTGCACCTTCCTTGAAGGTATAGCGAGCAAGCGCGGCGTCTAGATCTGCAGGATGGCCATTAAGACCGGTCCAGCTGCGGTAGTGTTCGGAAGCCTTTCTGGGCGTGAGTTCTTTTGCGTAAATGGCGAAGCCTTTCATTTCACCGTTCCACGGATCATATCTCACAGGTGAGGTCCCAAGGACAATCTCGCCAAACAGATCACTGCGTGAGATCTCGAATCTAGGGAACGATTGGGTTGGTTGACCGTCCACATAGACAGTCGTTCCATTTCGACCCGAAGAAACTGCGACGAGAACGAGCTTCCCAGGATGAAAAACGTGATCAACATCAAACTTGATCGCTTGGGTCTTGTCGCTCTCGACGTGAGCATCGTCGGTCACCAGCAAGCCGGTTCGCCACTGCCACACCTGCAATTGTCTGGTGCGCGTCGGACTATAAAACGCAAGGATTGTCCGTAAAGACTTCATACTTGCGGGTCGGAGGAGCAACTCCAAAGTGTAGGATTGCGAACCATTTATTTCCGGCGGCTCTACGACGTCTTCGCTTACAACCAGACTGGCCCTTCCGAGCATAAGTCCACTCGTTCCTCGAAGCCACGTGACTCCGTTTCTTGGAAAGGGATTCAGCGGCCCAAGCGTTGCCACCAGTACGGCTGCGACAGCCACCGCAGAGAAGGCCTTCGCGTTCCTCGGGCCTTCGAGTGCGCCGAATTGTGTGTTCACTGAAGCTCGCATCAAAACACCAACTGGTGGGCCGGTCACCTTCAACCATTGATCAGCGGGAAACTGAACGCGACTTCGGGCTCGTGGAGCTACGCCCTACCTCGGCGGCAGCGAGGTCACGGAATTCCCCAAGAATCCGAGGGTAGTATGGTCGCCGTTTTTGTGGGAGACTGGAAGTCGAGACAAGTGGCGGGGACCACTTTAGTATGTTGACCAGTCACCACAAGAACTTGCATCGGTAGTGAACCATTATCTGCAGCAGACGATGCAAAGTCACCCTACAGAGGAAATCGCTCAACGATGCGACTCTAGCTTGAGGGGATCGCGGCCCAGGCCAGAGTTCGCCGGCTGCTATTGATGTAGCAAACCACAGCAGGAACATCGCCCCTTGGTTCAAAAGAACAGGCCCGAAATCACTGCGTTGCTGTTGCTGTTCAAGTTGGTCACACGGACCTGTACATGCCCGCTCAGCTGCCACACCAGGTACTGCCCATTGTGGAAGTTGCTCACATTCTGCGTGTTCAGTAAAACCCCGTTGGCATCCAGAATGTCAATCCTCTCGGCACGCGTGGTGGAATCCCAGTCCAGACAGTAGATCGCCACCTGATGTTGCAGACCGTCGTTGAACACCATGTCGATCAGGAAGGATGAACTGTTGTACCAGGTGGCTGCGATCCGGTTCGTGCCGGATGCGGCCGTGAGCAGCGCCCGCACATCCGTGGTCGAGCTCGCCCAAGTGAACGGATTTGCACTCGACGGCGTCACGGTCACGTAGCTGGGGTAGGCCACCGTGTTGTTGATGACGTTATAGCCATTCGATCCGTAAACACCCTTCCAGTTGCCTTGCGTCGTCGTGTCCAAAGTCATGAACGTCGCTGTACCTGTCGTAGTACCTGTGCCTGGCGTGACCGAGTTCGACGCAGCCGAGGGTGCACTGACTCCTGCCGCGTTGGTTGCCGTCACCGTACAGGTGTAGGTAGTCCCATTCGTCAGTCCAGTCACCGCGATCGGACTGGCTGTCCCACTCACACTTTGACTTCCACACGTCGCCGTATAGCTGGTGATCGTTGACCCACCCGCGCTGCCCGGAGGCGTGAACGCTACCGTGGCCTGCCCATTGCCCGCCGTCGCGGTTCCGATCGTCGGTACACCGGGCGGTGTGGCATACAGCAGGGCTGGCGGATTGCTCAGCGAGCCGTTGTTGCTCGGCGTCAGCGTCACTGGCCCCACCGCGGTCGGGGTAATCGTGAACGTCTGCGATGCAGCGGAGTTGCTATACGTCAGGGTGATCGCTGTGGACAGACCACCTCCCGACGGCGTGATCGTAATCGTCCCGTTGTAAGTGCCATTCGGCGTCACTGTAAAGTTGGTTGAAGCTGTGTTCAGCGCTCCGCCACTCGGCCCCGTCAGCGCAAAGCTGCTGGCGACCCCGTTTGGCGTAACCGAGTTCGACGCCGCCGAGGGTGCACTGACTCCTGCCGCGTTGGTTGCCGTCACCGTACAGGTGTAGGTAGTCCCATTCGTCAGTCCAGTCACCGTGATCGGACTGCCCGGCCCACTCACACTTTGACTTCCACACGTCGCCGTATAGCTGGTGATCGTTGACCCACCCGCGCTGCCCGGAGGCGTGAACGCTACCGTGGCCTGCCCATTGCCCGCCGTCGCGGTTCCGATCGTCGGTACACCGGGCGGTGTGGCATACAGCAGGGCTGGCGGATTGCTCAGCGAGCCGTTGTTGCTCGGCGTCAGCGTCACTGGCCCCACCGCGGTCGGGGTAATCGTGAACGTCTGCAATGCAGCAGAGTTGCTATACGTCAGGGTGATCGCTGTGGACAGACCACCTCCCGACGGCGTGATCGTAATCGTCCCGTTGTAAGTGCCATTCGGCGTCACTGTAAAGTTGGTTGAAGCTGTGTTCAGCGCTCCGCCACTCGGCCCCGTCAGCGCAAAGCTGCTGGCGACCCCGTTTGGCGTAACCGAGTTCGACGCCGCCGACGATGCGCTGATTCCTACTACATTGCTGGCCGTCACCGTACAGGTGTAGGTAGTCCCATTCGTCAGTCCAGTCACCGTGATCGGACTGCCCGGCCCACTCACACTTTGACTTCCGCACGTCGCCGTATAGCTGGTGATCGCTGACCCACCCGTGCTCCCCGGAGGCGTGAACGTTACCGTGGCCTGCGCATTGCCCGCCGTCGCGGTTCCGATCGTCGGTACACCAGGCGGCGTGGCATAGGTCAGAGCTACCGGATTCGTCAGTGAGCCGTTGTTGCTCGGCGTCAGCGTCACTGGCCCCACCGCGGTCGGGGTAATCGTGAACGTCTGCGATGCGGCAGAGTGGTTGAAGGTCTGCGTGATCGCTGCGGACAGACCGCCTCCCGACGGCGTGATCGTAATCGTCCCGTTGTAGGTGCCATTCGGCGTCACTGTAAAGTTGGTTGAAGCTGTGTTCAGCGCTCCGCCGCTCGGCCCGGTGAGAGCAAAGCTACTGGCTGGCGCCGTAGTATCGAAGAACAGGCCCGAAATCACTGCGTTGCTGTTGCTGTTCAAGTTGGTCACACGGACCTGTACATGCCCGCTCAGCTGCCACACCAGGTACTGCCCATTGTGGAAGTTGCTCACATTCTGCGTGTTCAGTAAAACCCCGTTGGCATCCAGAATGTCAATCCTCTCGGCACGCGTGGTGGAATCCCAGTCCAGACAGTAGATCGCCACCTGATGTTGCAGACCGTCGTTGAACACCATGTCGATCAGGAAGGATGAACTGTTGTACCAGGTGGCTGCGATCCGGTTCGTGCCGGATGCGGCCGTGAGCAGCGCCCGCACATCCGTGGTCGAGCTCGCCCAAGTGAACGGATTTGCACTCGACGGCGTCACGGTCACGTAGCTGGGGTAGGCCACCGTGTTGTTGATGACGTTATAGCCATTCGATCCGTAAACACCCTTCCAGTTGCCTTGCGTCGTCGTGTCCAAAGTCATGAACGTCGCTGTACCTGTCGTAGTACCTGTGCCTGGCGTGACCGAGTTCGACGCAGCCGAGGGTGCACTGACTCCTGCCGCGTTGGTTGCCGTCACCGTACAGGTGTAGGTAGTCCCATTCGTCAGTCCAGTCACCGCGATCGGACTGGCTGTCCCACTCACACTTTGACTTCCACACGTCGCCGTATAGCTGGTGATCGTTGACCCACCCGCGCTGCCCGGAGGCGTGAACGCTACCGTGGCCTGCCCATTGCCCGCCGTCGCGGTTCCGATCGTCGGTACACCGGGCGGTGTGGCATACAGCAGGGCTGGCGGATTGCTCAGCGAGCCGTTGTTGCTCGGCGTCAGCGTCACTGGCCCCACCGCGGTCGGGGTAATCGTGAACGTCTGCGATGCAGCGGAGTTGCTATACGTCAGGGTGATCGCTGTGGACAGACCACCTCCCGACGGCGTGATCGTAATCGTCCCGTTGTAAGTGCCATTCGGCGTCACTGTAAAGTTGGTTGAAGCTGTGTTCAGCGCTCCGCCACTCGGCCCCGTCAGCGCAAAGCTGCTGGCGACCCCGTTTGGCGTAACCGAGTTCGACGCCGCCGAGGGTGCACTGACTCCTGCCGCGTTGGTTGCCGTCACCGTACAGGTGTAGGTAGTCCCATTCGTCAGTCCAGTCACCGTGATCGGACTGCCCGGCCCACTCACACTTTGACTTCCACACGTCGCCGTATAGCTGGTGATCGTTGACCCACCCGCGCTGCCCGGAGGCGTGAACGCTACCGTGGCCTGCCCATTGCCCGCCGTCGCGGTTCCGATCGTCGGTACACCGGGCGGTGTGGCATACAGCAGGGCTGGCGGATTGCTCAGCGAGCCGTTGTTGCTCGGCGTCAGCGTCACTGGCCCCACCGCGGTCGGGGTAATCGTGAACGTCTGCGATGCAGCGGAGTTGCTATACGTCAGGGTGATCGCTGTGGACAGACCACCTCCCGACGGCGTGATCGTAATCGTCCCGTTGTAAGTGCCATTCGGCGTCACTGTAAAGTTGGTTGAAGCTGTGTTCAGCGCTCCGCCGCTCGGCCCGGTGAGAGCAAAGCTACTGGCTGGCGCCGTAGTATCGAAGAACAGGCCCGAAATCACTGCGTTGCTGTTGCTGTTCAAGTTGGTCACACGGACCTGTACATGCCCGCTCAGCTGCCACACCAGGTACTGCCCATTGTGGAAGTTGCTCACATTCTGCGTGTTCAGTAAAACCCCGTTGGCATCCAGTATGTCGATCCTCTCGGCACGCGTGGTGGAATCCCAGTCCAGACAGTAGATTGCCACCTGATGTTGCAGACCGTCGTTGAATACCATATCGATCAAGAAGGGTGAAGCGTTGTACCAGGCGGCTGCAATCCGGTTCGTACCGGACGCCGTGAGCAGCGCTCGCTCATCCGTGGTCGAGCTCGCCCAAGTGGTAGCATTCACACCCGACGGCGTCACGGTCACATAGCTCGGATAGGCCACCGTATCGTTGATGACGTTATAGCCATTCGATCCGTAAACACCCTTCCAGTTGCCTTGTGTAGTCGTGTCCAGAGTTACAAACTTTGCCGAGTTAGTGGCCGTGCTGAGCGTCACGGTGGCGTTGGCCGATTTGCTCGTGTCAGCAACGCTGGTCGCTGTGATGGTGATGGTTTGTGCGGAGGAAATCGTCGCCGGAGCCGTGTACAAGCCGCTTGTGGTCAGCGTTCCAACGGACGGATTCATGCTCCAGGTGACCGCCGTGTTGTTCGTCCCCCTCACTGCGGCCGTGAATTGCTGCTGGCCGTTGGCCGTCAGAGTCGCTGACGCGGGGCTGACCGATACCGCCACCGTCGGTGTTCCGCTATCGAAGAACAGGCCCGAAATCACTGCGTTGCTGTTGCCCAAGTTGGTCACACGGACCTGTACATGCCCGCTCAGCTGCCACACCAGGTACTGCCCGTTGTGGAAATTGCTCACATTCTGCGTATTCAGCACAACCCCGTTCGCATCCAGAATGTCGATCCTCTCGGCACGCGACGTAGTGTCCCAGTCCAGACAGTAGATCGCCAACTGGTGTTGCAGACCGTCGTTGAATACCATATCGATCAGGAAGGATGAACTTGTGTACCAGGTGGCTGCAATTCGGTCCGTGCTGGATGCGGCTTTGAGCAGCGCCCGCACATCAGTGCTCGAGCTCGCCCAAGTGGTAGCATTCACACCCGCGGGCGTCACGGTCACATAGCTCGGATAGGCCACCGTGTCGTTGATGATGTTGTGCCCGTCGCCGCCATAGACACCCTTCCAGTTGCCTTGGATGGTCGTGTCCAAACCCACGAATGCTGCCGTCCCTGTAGTAACAACGGGGGTGAGTGTCACGGCCGCATTGGCGGATTTGGTCGGATCCGCCACGCTTGTAGCAGTGATAGTGACGGTTTGGGAGGAAGAGACTACCGGAGCGGTGTACAAACCATTTGCCGTCAGCGTCCCGAGCGACGGGCTCATGCTCCAGGTCACGGCCGTGTTGCTGGTCCCTGCCACCGTTGCCGTAAACTGCTGCTGGCCGTTGGCTGTCAGTGTCGCCGATGCTGGCCCTACCCAAATACTAACCCCTGGAGGGGTGTTAGCCACCAATCCGTAGACCGCCAGTTGGTTTGAGAACGTCGGAACGTAAACCTTCCCATTGGCAATCGTGGGTGAGGCGAATTTGGCGAAATTGCCCAGGGTATCGCGAGCGGCGTTTTGGTCGCTATCCCACAGCACGTGAGAGACGTCAGAGGCATCGAAGGCTCGCAACGTGCCCGCCGCGACGGAATACGATGTATCGCTAGTTGCTGTGGTAGCCCAGACGATCCCGGTACCGGGTGTGCTTCCATTGGCGGACACTGCGAGCATGCCGCCTGGAAAGAACGCATTCAAACCACTTTGAGCAACCGGAGTCGTATTGAACGTTCCATTCCCAAATTGGAACGCCTTCAGGACATCGTTCGAGCCCCAAAGATACAGCAACGGAGCCCCGAAATTATCCCAGTAGGCCACATGATGAATTTCGCCACTAGTGGCTTGGAAACTCTGGACAATCTGCCCGTTGCCTGTCTGAAAGTGGCCCATGTTGCTGGAGTCGACGACATAAAGAATTCCCTGCTTTCCGCCCCCGACCAATAGAGTGGTGTTGGGTATGAGCAAGGGTCCACTCGAACCCAGATCCTCGTCTTGGAGCGAGAGCGTAAGCTGGTTATCGGGTGTGAACCAGTCTTCGGTTGTGGTGGCCGCACTACTTAACTTGACCATGCTGTCGCCAAAGTTATTCGTGCCATCGTAATCACCATTTCCAGTCATGAAGTACAGATTGCCGGTCGCGTCGGAAACCAGACCACGGCCCGATTGCCAAATTCCGCCCGCATCCCCATCCGGGGTGGAATTGTAGACCGATACTTGTTGTTGAATATTTGAAGCGTTGTATCCGATCAACCAGCCGTGCCACGGGGTTCCTTCATCGATGGCAGCGAACGCAACGTAGACCGCACCATTGGCCAATAGTAGACCCGCCCGCTGCAACTGCAGTTGAGAGTCGAAGAGGACGAAACCGTCCTGATTGGGAGATCCGGTGCCAGGGAAACTGGCTTGGATCGTAACAGGGCCCCCGAACTTTTCCTGCCCGCTAGTGATGTCGAGTGCGTGTAGCCGGTGGAAGTAAGATCCGTTCTCGAGAGTGGCTGCAACGACGTACAAGGTCGAAGTCCCAGGATCGACGACGGGAGTACTCACTATACCGATTTCCGGCGTCAGAAAGGCCGTCGGACAACAGGGTACCGTTGGCCCCAGGTTCACCTGCCAAAACGGAGTTGCCTGGCTCGGATCATCGGCGTCGAAGGCCGCGACGGTATTATGCAACGTCGCAACGTAAACGATATTGTGAGTGCCCTGACCTGGAATGGCGACGTTAGGCACATAGAGTGGCTGGGCATACAAATACCCGTCAAGGGACCTGGAGAACAGCCTGCCAAACTGAGCTTCATTGACGTTGGAAGTGTTTAGGAGGGTCTCGTTGAGATTGGCAGCAGACCGGTTGTTATCGTACTGTGCGGTTAGTACGCTGACTTGCCCCAGAGCCGAGGTGGCGAGCAAGCTAGCAACGCACAGGACAGGCCATTTGTAACCAACGGTCTCCCGCAGATGAAAGGACTGAGCATACCCTCGACCTCTGACCCGACTCTTAAGACTCGAGACCCAGTCGCCAATGGTATTCAGTATTCGCATTTTCCCCTTCTGAGAAATTGTCCGCCTAGCCGACAAGCAGGCTGCCCAGCCCAAGGCCCGTAGTGTGAGAGCTTTATATAACAGAAAACACATTAATGTTGCTTCGCAGATTCGGCGACCGTGCTTATTGTTCTCGCCATTGCCGCGACGTGTTAGCGCGAAAAGGACGAGGAGTGACCCAACTTCGAGCCAGGAGACTCAACATCGTTTAGCGGGAGGTGAAGGCGGCTAGCTTGGTGAGTTCAGCCTTGACCACCTTGCCGGTAAGTGTCAAAGGCATGTCGGTTACAAACAGAATCTGCGAAGGCCGTTTATAAGGGGCAAGGTACTGCGCAGTGTGCTGCTCCAGCTCTCTGTCGGAAATTGCCGAACCCTCCTTTAGCTGAACGAATGCGATAACGTCTTCCCCCCCTTCTGTTGCTCCCACCGAGCGACCGATGACCGCCGAACGCTCCACCGCAGGATGAGCATTCAGCACCGCTTCGACCTCTGCAGGATAGACATTCAGGCCAAAGCGAACGATCAACTCTTTCGTCCGACCTTCGATGAAGAGATAGCCATCTTTCAAGCGCGCGAGATCGCGTGTGTTAAACCAGCCTTCGGAATTGATCGCGGCGGCCGTTTCCTCAGGAGAGCGGTAATATCCCTTCATCACATTAGGACCGCGGACCCACAATTCGCCGACCTCGCCCTCGGCCACCGGCTTCTGATCTGGCCCCACGAACTGCACCTCAACGCCCGGCAGTACCCGACCCACTGATGTATCCGCTCGGCGCTCTCCAACGACTGCCTGCGAGATATTTGGTGAGCATTCGGTGACACCGTATCCGTTACAGAGCGTCATGCCAAACAAATCTTCGACCTGAGCTTTGACGACCGGCTGAAGGGGAGCACCGGAGGACGAAATGATGCGAAGCTTTGGAAACTTGAGTGACTTGATGCCTTTCAACTTCGCATATTCTGCAACCAACGAGAACATGCTTGGCGCCCCCAACATTACCGTCAACTGCTCTTTTTCAAGTGCAGCAAGGGCTGTGACCGGATCAAATCGCGGAGCCAAGCACAGTGTGGCACCGCTGAGCAGTGCTCCCAGAAGCACGACCGACAGCCCCACCGCGTGGGACATAGGGAGGACGCCGTAAAGTCGATCGTCTGGAGTTAAGGAACGGATTTTGGCGGAAACGGAGGCGACAAACAGGAGATTCCGGTGCGTAAGCATCACGCCTTTGGGTAAACCTGTCGTACCGGACGTGTAGATCAGCGCCGCTACACGTTGCGAGGTATCGGGATCAACTGTTTCTGGTATTACTGTGTTGTCGAGGGGGCCGACACCAATCGGACCCAAGCTTCCTGCAGCCTGAACGGTCGCGCCATGCCGCTTGGCATGCTCTCTCGCATGGTGTGAGACGCCGGTCATGTAGATTAGACGACGCGCCCCACAATGACTCCGAATCTCGTCAACCTCACGCGCAGAAAGCCGCGCGTTTACCAGTACCGGCCACGCGTCGATTTCAGCAAGCGCCATAAGAATCGCCACAAACGCACGGCAATTCTCGCAAACAAGCATCACGCGGTCGCCGGGCCGCACTCCGAGCACCGCCAACCAGCCTTTTGCCTCGACGATCGCGTCCGCCAGCTGCCGGTAATTCCAGGGGCCCGCAGTTTCCACAAGAGCAGTTTTGTTTGGCAGAGACGAAACCCAAGGACTGATTACGTCACTGGTTCTCTCAGGAAAGTTGAGCGGCATTTCACGTACTCAGTCGTGAGTGGTTGCTTCCGACTCCGGGCTTCCTCCGGTCGGGCACACACTTGGGGAATTTAGGGCCGGCAGTGCAGCCAGCCGGTAAAGACTGGCCATGGTGTCGTCAAAACCTACACCGAAGTCGATAAGACAAGCGATCTCATCGACCCCAACTTCACCCAGACGTTCGGCCTGCTTCGCACATTCATCGATCGTCCCAATAAAACTCAATGGGCCACGTAAGTTGTTCTGTACTTGCGCATCGACAATCGCTTGAGTGTCTTTCTCACTAAGGACAGATATCGTCGGGTTGACCCAGCTCGTCTTTCGCAAAGCGCCTTGCTCGTCTTTGGTCGCTGCGGAATGATCTTTCTGCATCTCGATGTTGACTTTGATGTACTCGGCCATAGCAGGCTGAGCTATTCTCTTTATCGCGTCGTCACTATCACCAACGAATGTGTGTGCCATCAACGTGATATGCCCTCGACGGCCATGATGCTCCTGAATGGTGTCCCGATAAAGTTTGACCTTTCGCACAAACCCTTTGAGGTTATGATGCAATGCGAAGTTTGCGGTCAGAACATTGAAACCCAGTTTGCCGGCATTTGAAAAAGTGTCATCCGACTGACCGGTCAGCCAGATTGGCAGCTCACGTTGAATCGGAGCCGGCAGAATGTTGACCTCTGTGCTGACGCCCATCCCATTTGGTAACGAGACCTTTTCGCCTCCCCACAGTTTCTGGACGAGGGCGATCTTCGCGAACATGTCTTCGTGGCGGTTCTCGTAAGTATCGGGCGAAAGAACAAAATCGTTGGCGTGCCATCCTGACGCAGCCGCAATTGCAACTCGACCATTCGAGAGGTTATCTATCATGGCCCACTCTTCGGCCACGCGCAAAGGGTTCTGCAAAGGAAACACAACACTGCCAGCCCGGATCGAGATGCGCTTCGTTGTGACAGCGAGGGCCGCGCCGGTAACGGAAGGACTTCCATACAAACCTCCGAAGCGTTGGAAGTGCCGTTCCGGCGTCCAGATGGCGGCGAAACCATGCTCGTCCGCGAACTTCGCAGAATCCAACAGCATCCGATACTTACCGCCCTGCTGGTCTGCAGAGTCTGCGCTGAAAAAGAAAAGGCTAAGCTGTGGAATCATAGCTATTTACACCGAAGGTTCGAGTTGATCTTGCGCTTCGCTCGGGGAGACTTCCGAATCGGCAGTCGTCGGCACTCGTTGCAGCCAAATTTCCCGCCAGTAGGAAAACTCTCCGCGTGGACAGCCTCCCAGCGCATAGATACATCCGCACAGGCCACCTTTCAGATACACGGTGTTGTGCATCTTTCGCATCTCGCCTGTGCCATCGACGATGATCTTTTCCAGAGGCTTTTCCACCTGACATATTTTGCCGCAAAGCCGCCGCATATCTGGGGTGAAGTAGAGGCCTCGGTTATGCCCCTTTTGATCCAATGTTTTTGCAATGCTTTCCACCGGCTTCACATCCACCCACTCTCCCGCCTGCAACCGAAGACTTTCCACGGGCGTTCGCTTGTTCGTACCACGCGCGTACTCGCCGAACAGTATCCGCCTGAACCGCCAGAACAACCATGAAATGACGCGCCGCACCATCTCAAAAGACGTACAGTTGCCGACCCACACTTCGTCGAAACACTTCCCGATGCGATCCCAGCGTGAGAGGTCCGTGGTCGCATTCAGGATCTCACTAGCTTGGCAGAAATATTTGTTTGGTCCCTTCAAAACCTTAAGGCGTCCGCTCAGTTCATCGGTTCCATTTTGCTCTGCGCCGACGTTATCATCCACATTCTCAACTCTGCGGAGCCATGCTTCCCGCCAGAAGATCATGCAAGCTTTCTGGCAACCATCATGTTCTGCGCCTGAGCAACGCAGGTCTTCGAGGACGACCACATCGTCGGCCCTGAATTTCCGCATGCCGTTGGTTTCCCCGTAATAGCAGGTCTTCAACATACGCCTGGCGACGCGAAATCTCTTCCCGCAAAGCTCAACCATCTCCCGCATGAAAGGGAGTCGATCCGCCGTTCCTTCAGCATCCAGCGTCTCAAGGATTTCAAGCGCAGGCCTCACTTCCACCAGATCACCAGGGCGCAGCTTTGAAGTAGCTTGATCCATTTTGAGTTTTGAGTGACGTATCGGATCTTGTGGGCAGAAAGTGAGGACTTCGATTCAACAACTAGCGTTGGGCTGAACTTAAGCTCACACAGTCTAGCATCGGCATGGACGGTCGGCCTGCGAAGCCGACCATCCGCAACAACCGGTTCCACGCTTTGGCTGCATATCCCAGCGGTCGCCACATGGGCTCACGCATCACGGCTATCTTTCGAAATGGGCCTGGAACACGCCACGTGCAAGTAGTCCCAGCCGGGAAGAACCCAACGTCTCCCGCGCCGAACCTGACCTCCTGTCCGTCCGGCTTGATCAGGAAGGCCTCACCGGAGATAACAACCACCGACTCGTCTTTGTTGTAATACCACTTGAAGAGTCCCGCGGTGCACTCCCACACAACAATTTGCGAGATCCGATCGTGACTTGTTGACACTTCCTTATTCCATGCTTTCGGTGCGCCGCTCAGAATCCACTCGGCTGGGATGGATGAAGGTGACAATTCCACGCAAGTTGGCGTGGCCATAACGATGGATTTGGACACTGTATTCTCCGGCTTACTTGAAATCAATACCTTACAAGATGCTTCGCTTGTGGCAGGGCCGATCGTTTTTGCGGCAAGTCGCTATACGCCTCTGACGAAATGACTTGGACTGTCGGCATCTCAGCCCTTCGCGATTTCACATACTGGAGCCATCTACGGTACATGCAGGCTGCCGATGGATGCCAGGAGCTCTGCAGCTCATTGACCAAAGCGCTCTCCGGAAACGCGACCATTACATCTTCCCTCCGATTCAGAATCGCTGTGAGTCTGAACTCTTCCAGACATTTGGCGGCTTGCACGCCGAAATAGCCGAAGGGCGCAGTCGGGTAAGTGTCTCGTTCGTGACGGAGAAACCTTCTGATGTCTCGGCGGTATTCTTTGAACAGAGTGTGAGCTTGGTACTCTGGATGGCCTTGGAAGTGTACCAGCAGGCTCTTGTTCTTCCTTTTCACAAAACAGTCCACACCTGCTTCGGACGACTGGGATAGGACGGTGTAGCCGCACGACATAAGAGCATCTGACCGAACTTCGTTCCATCGCGAGTGGGGAAAGCGAATGATCGGGCTCATGCGACTCGTCAGAAGATGTTCGCTCGACTTCGTAAAGTCGAACACTCCGAATCTCTTGTCACTCAACCGGTGACGCTCGATCCCATCGTTGTGAAGAACGCCGGCATGTGCTGCCAAGCATGACAGGACCATCGAAACCGTATTGCGCTCTGCCCATTCCAACACATTCACCAAAGTCGACCAGTAGGGCTCTTGCCGCAAATTCGGTTGCTGAGGCTCGGTCCCGGTCATGATCAGGGCGTCGAACTGGCTGTGCCAAAGGTCATCGATCCCGAAATAGAAGCTGTTCAGATGCCGCATTCCGCGATCAGTTCGCGGAACCCCCGTGAGCGAATACAACTTAACCAGCACCGGCATGTCCCCAGAAGCGGCATCTAGAAGATCGAAGAACTGCAATTCGGTGTCTTCGAGCGCTGCATCAGGCATATTGTTAATCAGAGCAATTCGGACGTACTCAGAACGCGCTCCGCGCCTGTCGATTGGCACGATTAGTGCCGACGGCTTGCGTTCCAGCCAGAGCGCAGGAACTCTCGATCCCTCGACAATCAGCGGCATCACATACCTCCCGAGCCCGCAGCAACTGGTTCTTCGGCTGGCCGTCCAGCCTGCACCAACGCCTGGCCAAGGTCATCCAGAATGTCATCAATGTGCTCGATGCCCACACTAAGACGAATCATCTCCGGCGTAACTCCGACCTTCGCCTGTTCTTCCGGCGTTAGCTGCCGGTGTGTCGTCGACGCCGGGTGACACGACAACGACTTAGCATCGCCCATATTCACCATGCGCTTGAATAGGCGGAACGCATTGAAACACCTGCGGCCACCCTCGTAACCGCCCTTCACTCCGAAAGTCAGCAATGAACAAAAGTTGTTGCCGAGATAACGGTGAGCCATTGGATACAGCGGATTATCAGGAAATCCCGCGTAGTTGACCCAGTGGACCATCGGATGAGCCCGTAGGAATTCTGCAACTTTACGCGCATTTTCTACGTGACGTTCCACCCGAAGCGCGAGCGTCTGAATTCCCTGTAAGAACAGAAAACCATTAAACGGAGACAGCGTAGCACCGGTGTTTCGTTGACAAACGGTTCGGCACCTCGCGACGAATGCAGCATCCCCGAACTGGTCGACATAAACAACGCCGTGATAAGCGATCTCCGGCCGATTGAACATGCAGAACCTTTCCGGATACTGCCGCCAGGGAAATTTGCCGCTGTCCACGATCATTCCGCCGATGCTGGTGCCGCCACCTCCAATGAATTTCGTCATGGAATGAACAACGACATCGGCACCGTACTCGATAGGCCGCAATAGAATCGGAGTAGCCACGGTGTTGTCGACCACCAGCGGCACGCCGTACTTGTGCGCGACTTTGGCCAGTCCTTCGATGTCCGCGACATTGCCCGCCGGATTCCCTACGCTCTCGCAGTAAACCGCGCGCGTATTCTCGTCGATCAATTTCTCAATATCTTCGGGACGATCACTTACGGCAAATCGTGAACAGATTCCGCGTTTCGGGAAGATGTGCGCCAGAAGAGTGTAAGTGGCACCGTACAGCTGTGGCGTGGAAACAATGTTGTTTCCTGCTTCGGCAATGTTGATCAGGGCATACTCGATCGCCGCCATCCCGGAACTAACGCTCAGTCCGTCCACGCCACCTTCCAGCGCTGCCACGCGTTTTTCCAAAACGGTGTTGGTAGGATTGCCGATGCGCGTGTAGATGTTTCCCGGGACTTCAAGGTTGAACAGCGCCGCGCCATGCTCGGCGCTGTCAAACTCAAATGCGACGGTCTGGTAGATCGGGACGGCGACAGCTTTCGTCGTAGGGTCGCCATCGTACCCGACATGAATCGCAATCGTCTCTCTCTTCATGCGTATACCAATCTCAAAGCTACGAATCGGAGAACGAGGCTCGATCTCCGAAGTCTGATCATTTCGAACTCGTCACCACGCTCCGAACTGGGGTCGCAGCGGTCTCGCGCGACACTGATTTCGCCAGAGCACCCGTAATGTTGCGAGCGGCGAAGCCGGCGCCGAATGCAAACCGCATAACCGGTCCAAAGCTGTTTGCAGCAGCAACGCCCGCAAAATATAGGCCAGGAATTGACGACTCAAATGTTGGTGAGAGCACCGGAGCCCCACCAACAGCCTTGATCTTCGAGCGAATCTCAGGCCGGATAAACTGCAAACGCTGCAGATCCACTCTGTAACCGGTCGCCGCAATGATGTGCTCAGCGACAATCTCGCGTTTGCTGCCATCCGAAGCCTGAACGCTCAAATGCACTCTCCCGTTCCGAACGTCGGCGTTCTGCGGCGTGCATCCCAGATGCAATGGCACTTTACCGATCACCTTGTCTCGGATGAACCATCCTCCCGAGGGCCCCAAAGTCCGTCTCACGATTTCCAAGCGAAGACGCTCGGGCAGATAGTAAAAAGCGCCAGGCGCATCAGCGAAGAATCGCGATCGCATTCCAGGGCCAAGCCCAGATTGCGGATGCCTGATCTGCTGCCACCACGACCGCGGCTTCTCGGTTGGTTGGCTGTGGAATTTTAGTTCGCTGCGGCGACTCACCAGCTGCACATCAGCTCCGGCTTCGTGCAGCAGTCCCACCAAATCTAGGGCGGAAGCCCCGCCACCGATCACGACGATACTTCGGCCGCGAAAAGTTTCTACCTCGCGATGGCGAGCACTGTGGGAGAGAAACTCGACTGATAAGTGCGCCAAGTTCTCGGGGACGTATTCGAAGTGAGTGATTCCGACCGCCAAAACGACTCTGCGGGCTTGCAATGTCTCGCCATCGTCGAGTCGCAAAACAAATCCGCCCGGGATGCGATCCACGTTAGCCACCAGCTTGTCTTCGAGTTCGGGCACCATACGGTCTCTGAAGGCAAGTCCGTATGCGCCGAACGTCTCCAGGCGCACCGGCAGTCCCGCATCCGCATACTTGATGCCCTGCTCAGCACAGAACTGACGTAACGTAAATGTCCGCTCTGGATCGTAAATGTCCGAAGCGAACCCATCCGACTTCAGCATCATGCCCTTCGGCATGTGCTGCAGCCAGCTATCCATCGGGCGACCGAAAATGCGGAATGGAATGCTGCGATGCCGCAGATGTGCAGCGATCGACAGTCCGTAGGGCCCTGCTCCAACGAGGACGGTATCTAACATGCCGCGACAAAGACTCCTTCGAGGTTGACGTTCAACGTGGTGAAAAAAACTAATTGCACAGGCGAAACTAAAGGGGGAAATTCAGGGGATTGCCCGTCATTATAGCACGGAGGCACTCAACAGACGGAGACCAAAAGAAAGCCATCCCCAGACTACAAGCCTATTGTTATCAATGATATATAAAATGGTCGGTGTCGATTCCTTGCGTCAGACTCTCACTCGGATGTCTTACGCCGATGCTGCTTTTGCAAGCTGACCACCCGACGTTGGCTAGACCGTCTCCCATTCGAATTGTCGAGGCGGAGGAATAGCTGTTCCAGTAGTCTCCACGACAAGGACGCTCGGAGGTACGTTGCGGTAGTCGTTGGAAGCGCCACAAAACCGAGCCTCTCCAAGTGCTACGCATTCACGGCATCGAGCGGTATCTTTTCGAGCAAATAGATACCGTAGCTCGCTACCACGATCTTTGCTGCCCTAGTGTTTAGTTCTGCGAAGAGGTTCCCGACGACTGGCCGATCGGAAAGATCCAGACTGATTCGCTCCATCTGGTTGCGACCCGTTGAAATACGAGTTTCGATCAGTGTCTCCTGAGCAGACACACACCCGTCCAAGGATAATTTCCCGGCGTTCCCTTCGGTTCAGGCAGAAGCCCAAGCAGGTCTGCAGGAGCTCGCTTGAATTGGGCCGCCGTCTTCAACATTCCCTGTACATCCTTCGGCTCCCATCCATACGGAGTGAAGAAGTTGACGCCCTCTACTGGTCCGAATTTGAAAGCTGCACCGGCCTCACTTAGTTGCTTGCCAGTTGAACGCTGCATCAGTTTCAGTTGTCCCGGAGAAGCGAGATCGATAACCCAACTACGAAAATGGGAAGCGGCAGCGAGATCTTGGGCAAGAGAAGCAACCTCCTCCGCGGTAAAATAGATCAGGAGACCTTCACTCGCTACCACGATCTTTGCTGCCCTAGTGCTTAGGTCCGCGAAGAGTGTCCGACGAGCGGGCTCATCGGAAAGGTCCAGACTGATTCGCTCCAGCTGGCATTCAGGCTTCTCATCCGCAAGAATCTCTTTCTTGTACGAGATGATTTCCGGCATATCCACCTCCACCCACTGAAGCGAGGGGGGCAGTTGCATTCGGTAAGGTCGGGCATCAAGTCCAGCAGCAAGGTTGACGACCAAGGTAGCGCCCTGTTCGATTTCACGGGAGATGAACTGGTCGAACAAATAAGTGCGCGCCACCCACGCCCACTCGTGCCTGTTGCCGTCAACCAGTGTGTTCGCGATTCGAAAGCCCTGCTCGCCAGCTAACCGCTCGGCATAGGGATCTCTGAACAGAGCATCCGCTCGCTGCGTCTCGCGCGCCCGAAAGTAGGCGACCCAGCGAGCAGTGTCGGATACATTTCGAACCAACGGTTGTGGGTCACTCATTCGTTGAAGTGAACAAGGTCAGACAGGCTCGATGCGGTCACTGCTTGTTAAGTCCCGCTGGGAGGCAAGCGTCGAACATCCGGACTTCTCACTCGAAGACTCAAACGAGTACACGAGCTGTCCATCCTTTTCACTCGCGTAAGCGATCTGAGCTCGCTCCCTTCCCGTGCCCTCAATCTGCCAGGCGCCGTCGACTTCGACCAGTCTCATGTTCGACCGCTCCCTCCACCATGAAGCGACTTCACCTGGTAGCGGCATCCAGACATTCTTCTCTGCTCTCAGTCTTGTCAGATAAGCAAGCAAAGTCTCGTAGGTTGCCCTTTCCTCTCGATCAATGATGTAGTCCGGATGAATGATGAGATTTATCAGCCCGTGTTTGGCAATGATCAACTCAATTTGCTGTTTCCACAGCTCAATGGAGTGCTCTTCTAAGATGTGGAACAAGGAATAGTCTTGCGTCATGGTCACCGGCAACTCAACCAAATTCCCTACGAAATAAGGCATTACCGTACAGCACCCACCCCTTTGTGGATCCAGATGCGCCACGTTTGGGACCGACATATCGTAGGAGAAATCGAGAGCGTCAAACCATTCTTGCCGCCGATATAAAACCGCCGAGCGGAAGCCCTCTGCCTTGAATTGTCGGCGGTATTCGTTGATTTTCACCACACGCGCCAGGAATTCCTTCTTACTCCGAAACAGACGACCGTCGTGATTGAGATCTTGGACATTAACCTCGAAGCCCCGGCTGCGAATGCTCTCCAAGTAACTTTCGGGAACGTCGTAACGAGATTCCGGCACGACCTGAAATGACGCCTTGATGCCGAATCTGCCGTCGATGTCCATCAAGGATGAACAGAAATCCCTGCCGACCGACGTCTCTACATCATGGGTCATAATGGCACAACTTGTCGCGCCATTCGGCCAGAACCAAATGAATGGGATCTCTTGTTGCTGACCGGCTCTAAGAGACAGAAGTAGCAAATCCTCCAGTAGGGTATCCACTGTCCGGTCTACTGGCCAATGTGGAAACCCGAGTTGTCGCCAGCCGTTCAGTCGAAATTTCTGTAAGTGCTTTCTGAGTCCAACCGGCAGGGCTGGACGAAGGAAATAATAGCCTCGCCCTAAAAGCGAAGACCCAGGGTGCCAGCCCGCTGAAGAGCTTGTGTATGCCTCGTGTCGTAGGTTGTTCGCAACTTGCGTTGCGTCAAATGGCAGGTACACTGCACCTGCCTGCTCAACGCATTCCGAAGACACGTCCCGTATGGCATGACTAGGTGTGGTGGCGGTTTTAGCGCCATTTAGCCGGCCATACAGAACATTATGCCCAAATTTGAAATAACCGTCCTCTCCTGACAGGGATCCCTTTAGGAAGAGCGGAATCCGGCGCTCTGGGCACTGATAATATTGACATAAAGATTTATTCATTTGCCTGATGACCCCATACATTTCAGGATTCGGAATGTTGGCCTGAAAAGGATGCTTACGTCGCATTTTGCTGAAGGCTTTTTCATAAGCCGCGAGCAAGCTCTGCACGGAGTACTCCCATGCCAGCTCTTTCTCGATCCGCGTGCGCCCATACTGACCCATCCGTTGCCTCACCTCTGGATGGTCCAACAGCCACAGGATCTTATCGGAAAAATCCACCACCGGATCGCTTGCATTGCTGTACAACGACGCGTCTTGCGCACTGAAACGCCCCTCCGTCCCCTCGAACTGCACAATCGGCTTACCCAAACCCATGTATTCCAGGATTTTGATCATGGTAGACATACTATTCATCGAAGACGGCCGGTCCGGATTCACGCATACGTCCGCGGTCGAAAGGATCTCCACCATTTCTGCGTCTGGTACAAATCCGGTGAAGTTCACCATGTCGTCAAGCTGCTTGTCCTGGGTCATCTTACGGAGCGTCGCAAGTTCCGGCCCTCTTCCGACACACGTGAAATGAATATCTTTGCGTCCTAAGTTCTTGATTCGCAGGGCCACTTCGAGAAGAATGTCCAACCCCTCTTGACTGTTCATCACACCAACATATCCGACAAGATACCGCTTGCCATACTTTCGGGCTGGATTCGGCGAAACGGCTTTAAACGTCGCCGGACTTGGTCCGTTGCGCACAACAAAAACGTCGTCTTCGGGAATGCCTCCTCGCGTTATCGCGATCTCTCGATAGCTATTGTTGGTAGACATCACAACATCGCTGCAGCGGAAGGTCATCCTCTCCAACCACAACTGTATCTTGTAAAAGAGGTCCGTTTTGCCGTATTTGGCCAGATACAACTCGGGGTTGACATCGTGGTGGTCGAATATATATTTCACGCCCAGCAGCTTGAAAGGAAGCGCCACCAGAAAAATGTCGTCAGGGGGATTGCAACCCTGAATCACATGAAAACCACGTCGTAGGTAGATCCACCACGAGTACAGAAACTCCCAGAACAAAGCGTACGCGTATTCGCAAACGTATCCCCAAGCGCCATGCCCCTCTCGGGCCGTCGGATGCCGGTAAATGTGCACTCCCTCGATGAACTCGTAGCCTTTTTCCCCGCCCTTACCTCTGGGGCACAATACGATGACATCGTATCCCGCCTGGCGCAGGGAACGGGCCTCCTTCCAGACTCGGAAGTCCGGGGGAACGGGCATGTTCTCCACGATGATCAGGATCTTCTCTCCCACAAAAACCTTCTCTCTAAAGGTGCTGATACAGTCCGGCCAAGGCGCAAAGCATTGTCGCCTGTCCCCAATGAAGGGTTGGGGTCTTGTTCACCACCCATCGCGAATAGCGCCGGTAATAAAAGTAACCTGTCCGGTCCTGCATGTTTTCAATCGTCCATTGAGCGACTTTCAACGCAAGAGATAGGCTTTCTGGATCGCGGTCGCTGAAGAAGACCAACGTATCAATGGCCTGCGAACTACACTGAATGTCAATGGGGAGCGTTTTGTAGTGGTAATATCGGGGAGTTCCATCCGGCAAGAAGAATGTCTTTTTCCAGTATTCATATCCTCTGTCCATCCTTGCCGTAAAGCGTTCATCTCCAGTACTTACAAGGTAGTGTTTGAAACAATCGAGAACATAGCCAGTATGAAAATTGTCGACCCAGCAACAGTTTGGATATTCAGCGTAGTACCAGGAACCGTCCGACTGTTGATATTGTGCGGTGTATTGAAAGGCCTTCTCGGCTAGCTCCCTATACGCTTGCTTATGGATATGAGAATGAGTTCGTATCAACAAGCTTGCACCTAACGTGTTCGCATTGTGAACCTGACTGTTCAAGCCTGGCACATAACTGATGCAGAGTCCCTCTCCGTAAGGGTATGTATCATAGTCGCGCATAATGTGTTCGCAGACGCTCACGGCAATCTTTAAATATTGGTCGGTCTTAAAATGTTCATACCCATCCAGAAATGCATGGCCGATTAAGGACGTCCAAACGATGGTAGGGACTCCTTTCGGGGCGTAAGACCCTCTCGATTGGTAATCGAAGTGGTTACCCCAGCAGGCTCCACTGTATCCCTTGGACTGGTTATCGACCAGCCACTGCAAAGTCATCTCTGCTTTGCCCGCCCATGCTGCGTCACCGGTGGTCTGGTGAAGGCGCGTAAAGCCGCGTGCCAGGAACCCCATGCCCTTGCTGGAGCGCTCCTTAGTAATCCCCAAAACGGGGCGTAAGTTCACTGGGAATCGTCTTACACTTTGCTGGAGGACGATACGCAGCAACTTCGTCTCAAACGTGAACGGCCGCAAAAAGCGCGCACTGAGGCCGTCGAAAGTATCGTAGCCGCGGTAATCGTTCTCTTCCAACCACTGTGAGAGTCGCACAATGGATTGGTAGATCGTTGTCTTCAGGGCCGGGTTTGAGCTTTGGCTTGCGATCCTCTCACCAGCAGATTCCGTCATAATTGCCATTCTTGTTCCCCCTTTCAATAATCCGTACAAAATCTACCAGGAGTTGACCCTCGCGAAGGCGCTCCGGCACTTTGCTGAAGTCGGGATCCTTGTTTCCGATCACGACGGTTTGAGCGTGATTAAGCACGGTGTCAATGTCGTGGACCATAAGTTTCGAAATATGCGGAATGCGGTTGAGGATGAAATCGCGGTTCGCGCCGACCAAACTCGCAATATTCACGTTTTTGTCGTAGATGCGCAAGTCATATCCCTTCCCGATGAGGCGTTCGATGACTTCGATTAGCGGACTCTCCCGCAGATCGTCTGTTCCCGCTTTGAAGCTGAATCCCAGAATACCAACACGCGTATGCCCGTTTTTCAAAATAAGCTGCAGACCCCGGGAGATCTGCATTTCGTTGCTCGGCAGGATGGAAGTGAGAATCGGCAGCTGCAAATCGTGCATTTTGGCCTGATACGACAACGCTCGAAGATCCTTGGGCAAACATGAGCCGCCGAACGCAAACCCGGGCGAGAGATACGCAGGGGAGATATTGAGCTTTCGATCCTGGCAAAAGATATTCATGACCACGTGCGCATCGAGGCCTAAAGATTTACAGAGATTCCCGATTTCATTCGCAAACCCGATTTTGAGGGCATGCCAGCTGTTGTCGACGTACTTGACCATCTCCGCAGACTCCAGATTTGTCCGGATCAATGGCGCGTCGAGTGTTTCGTAGAGGGTCGCCAAGATGTCGCCGCTGGTCCGATCCAACTCACCAATGACGGTCTTGGGTGGACAGCGGAAGTCTTTCACAGCCGAACCCTCGCGCAAAAACTCCGGGTTGTTGCAAACGCCAAAGTCAACTGCGGCTTTTTTTCCGGAAAACTCTTCCAAGGTGGGAATCACGATTTTGTGCATCGTGCCGGGCAAGATGGTGCTGCGAATGACGACGGTGTGGCGCGTACTCTTGCTCTTGAGCGCATCGCCGATCTGTTCGCAAATCCGTCGGATATATCGCAGGTCAAGATTCCCGTTGGCCTGGCTTGGTGTGCCGACGCAAACGAAGGACAGCTCTGTGTCGCGGATCGCTTGGACTGGATCACTGGTGGCGCGCAACCGGCCAGTCTTGGCATTGGCTGCGATGATCTCACCGATGTCAGTTTCAATGATGGGAGATTGTCCACGGTTGATGAGATCGACCTTGGTCGGGAGCGGGTCGACCCCGACGACTTCATGTCCATCAGCCGCGAGGCATCCCGCCGACACCGTCCCCACGTAGCCCAACCCGAAGATGCTAACTCTCATGTTCTGTTCCTTTTAGCAAGGGACCCCCAGAGAACGCCGATCTCATTGGCAAAACCGATCTTGAGCGCATGTCAGCTATTGTCAACGTATTTGACCATCTCAGCCGTCTCGACGTCAGTCCTGATCAATGGAGCATCGAGCTTCTGGTAAAGCGTCGCGAGCATGTCGCCGTTGCCTGCCTCTAACTCGCTCTTGCAAATCTTCAACTAAAGCTACGCGGACGACGCCCATGACTTCGCGGCCTGCGCTGCCGCACTACGTTTCATTCGGACAACATAGATCACTCGGTGCTCCCGAACCCAATTGGCAATATCGAAAGCGCGTGTCTCCCTCGTGGATTATGTCCAGACAATGTCATCAGGCAAACACAAGCTTGTATGAGCGATCAATCAGTGAACTATGTGTTCGAGCCGCATTAAGCAGCATGACCGACCACGTCGTTAGTATGAGTGCTGCGCCAAAGGATACTGCAAGGAGGTAAAGCTCGGATGTGCCTGTCGACATCACACGCCGCAGCACCTGGAGAATTGCAATCTGTGAGATATAGCCGAATAAGGAGTATTTTCCCAGCAGGACGACAATCCGCCCCAACCAAGTACCGGCCCAACGACTCGCTCCGACTAGGTAAATAATCGCAAGGTTTAGACAAACGCCAATAACCTGAAGAGCATAGTGTGCCTTCCACCGATACACGGCGATATCAAACAAAACATAGGCAATTGTGAGTATTGCGGGACGGTCGATAATCCTTACCAAGCGAGCAACCGGCACCATGCCGAGCACAATACCAAGCGATCCGATCGCGATCAACTCTGCGTTGGGGTTATCAATGGCCGCGACTCGCAGCAAAACCACAATTGAAAATGCGAACAAGCAGAAAACGTGTACTACATAACGCGAAAGGCGAAATGCAAACACTAATGCCGCACATACGAGCAGGAGTTCGCCAATCGGCGCCAAAACCGGAAAGGCCGCGTCCTTTACTCCTGGCTCTGCCGTCCCCAATAAGTGTGAGACTAACACCAGCGGGATATGACCGGTGGCGTGGTTCGCCAGCAATCCTCCGATCAGCGCATTTAGCGCGACAAATACCGCTATAATCTTTAATCCTCTTGTTGCCAGTCTTGCAGGTAGACGGAGATCGCGAATGTCATATTTCACAAAGTAAACGTTGGCGACTATAAAGCCAGTTATGAAAATAAACGAGGGCGATAGGAAGCGGATATAGTTATATACTTCTGATGGTCCAATAAAATAGTTGAACCAATGATAGAACACCATCAAGAAAACTAGAAATCCCTTTGTGAAGTCGAGGGCAGTGTTTCGAGTGGCGCCCTTTGCTGCAGGTGGCAGGGCCGCCGTCGATTGCATGGTCGGAGTTGCCATTCTATGTTAACCGCTCGGCGGACGCTGTAGTCACCCGCTCCGTCGCATTCGCTTCCATGCGGACAACGTCAACCAACCGCTGGTCGGAACCCAATTGAACCACAATCTCCACCTTGTCCAATGCCTTCGTCGCGAGAACGATGACGTCGCCAAAGCCAACCACCTCGCCGACTCGCTCGCACAGCAGACTCCCGATGTGGGGGATGATTTCATCGATGTACTGGCGATTCGAGCCCATCAGGCGACCGAGCGACACATGGTCGTCCCAGATTTTCACCTGACAACCTTCCGCGATCAGCCGTTTGATCAACTGCACTGCCGGGCTCTCGCGTAAATCGTCCGTACCTGCCTTGAAACTGAATCCAAGGACAACAATCTTTCTCTTGCCGGTCCACAGGATCGATTGCACCGCCCGCTCCAAGTGTTCCTCATTGCTTCGCAACAATGATTCCATCAGCGGAAGGTTTAGATCCAGGATCTTTGCCTGATAATTCAGCGCCCGGACGTCCTTGGGAAGACATGAACCGCCGAACGCGAAGCCCGGCGTCAGATACGTGCTCGAGATATTCAGCTTCGTGTCAGCTTTGAAAACCTCCATGACGGTGTTGGGATCCACATCCATGTGGCTGGCCAGTGCGCCAATCTCGTTTGCAAATGCGACCTTCAGCGCGTGATATGCATTGCAGACGTATTTGACCATCTCTGCGACCCGAAGACTCGTTTCGAAAACCGGACCGGAAATCCCCTCATAAAGTTCGCGGAGGGGCTGGGCGTACTTTTCGATCGCTCGCGCCAAGCACCGTGAATGGCGGATTCGAAAAGTCCGCAATGGCGGTCCCCTCGCGCAGGAATTCAGGACTCGAGCAAACGGCGAAATCCACGCCTGCCTTCTTGCCGGAAGCCTGCTCCAGAGTTGGAATCACGAGCGTCTCGGCCGTCCCCGGCATCACCGTGCTTCGCGTCACGATAGTGTGGAAGGACTTCTTCTTACGTAACGCTGTTCCGATCTCCTGGCAAACACGCTGGATAGCTGCGAGGTCCAGTCGTCCATTCCTTTGACTCGGGGTGGCCACGGCAATGAAGGAGATGTCGGATTCAGCGATCGCCACATTTATGTCGTTCGTTGCACGCAATTTGCGCGAGCGATGTGCCTCAGCCACCAACTCTGCTAAGTCCGCTTCGACCATGGGGCTGCGACCGCTGTTCAACATCTCCACTTTCGTGGGGTTTACGTCCAAACCGACAACGCTATGGCCTTTCGAAGCCAGGCACGTAGCGGTCACTGAGCCGACATAGCCTAGGCCTAACACGCTTATCGAAAGCATTTGGAACCCTCTATAAACTCAAATCTTAGTCGTCGACTCGACCTGCCCCTGCTTTCGTTCACGTAAGAATACGACAAGTTTCTGCTGCTCCCTCTCCGGTTTGAGCCGGGATGGGGGAGCGCGAGGGGCAAGGGATGGCGTCTGAATCCCTTGCCTCTCGCTCAGCTGTTTCGAAGCTGGCTGCTTGCGCTGCAAACTCACTTGGGGTTTTGTATCCCAAACTGCTGTCTGGACGCTCTTCGTTGTACTCCTTCCGCCACGCCGTGATCTTGCGCCGCGCATCGAACAGGTTCTGAAACCAGCTCACCGCCAAACACTCTTCCCGCAGCCGTCCGTGAAAACTCTCGATGCGGGCGTTCTGCGTCGGCTCTCCCGGTTGAATGTGCAGCAGTTCGATCTGCGCAGTTCCAGCAGTTTATGCAGTTTATAATGAATTCTCCCGGACAGCCAGATGCTCCGCACGACATTTACATTGAGCGCAATCAATAGCACATTTTAGCGTGTACTTTCGTGACCTTCAAATCGCACCCCGTTATTGGGTAAGCTGCTGACTATGAAAATACGACTGATCACGTGCCTGTCCGTGCTCCTCCTGAGCCTGTATGCCGAGGCCACAAATTACACGGTCAAGGCTGGAGGCGGTGGGAACTACACCACGATTCAAGCCTGTGCTAGTGCTATGTCTGCTGGTGATACCTGCACCGTGTACGCAGGGACGTATAACGAGACCGTCACGTTAACTGCCGGGACAGCGGGAAACTACAAAACCATCACCGTGAACGGCTCTGATGTGGTGTATGTACAAGGCTTCGTTGCCGCCAGCTACGCCAAAATTATTGGCTTTAATATCCAGTATCCTTCGTCACCGGGTTCCGGGTGCATCTCTATTCCAAACGGCACGCACTACCTGTATATCAGGAACAATGTGCTAACTGAGTGCGGCGTGTCCGGGCAAACGATGATTAATCTCCCCTGGCCAAACACCGGCTCTTATATCTTCATTCAGGGGAATACGCTGTCCTATGCGTGCGTCAACTCGGGCAGCATAAACCACAATGAGTGCGATTCCATCTATGCGAGTGGGGATCATTGGCTGATTGAGAACAATGATTTTTCGCACTATACGTTGAGTGTTCTTTTTCTCAGCAAGTATGCAATCTTCCGCAACAACACCTTTCATGATCAATACGAGACGGAAGCGGCTGGAAATTATCACACGGACACGTTTTTCAGTGAGCCGGGTGTGTCGGTTCCGGTTCAATACAACGTGATGGAGGGAAATTATCAGTACAATGCGTTCGGTGTAGACGCCAAGGGCCTGTTGGCTCAAAACGAAAGTTGCGGAGGCACTTGCTACAACATAATCGAGCGATTCAATATCGTGTCCCGAATTGGTGGAGGTGTGACATCCAACGACGCTAATCCCGGCTGGCCCTATTTCAAGGTTTACAACAATACCTTCGTAGACCCAGAGTCCGACATCACCGGTCAAGATCCAGTTACGGACAACCATACCTACGGCGGGGCTGAGACTTCAGGGGCACCAAACGCCTCAGAGCAAAATAATCTCTTCTACTATTCGGGCAGTACCGGGGGCATAGTAACGAATGGCTGGGGTCCGTACAGTACCGGAAACGTCAGCACCGATGTCAACGGATATAACCTTGTTTGGTGCCCATCCTGCACAACCATTTATTCCCATCTCTACGAGCACGGCTCCTGGACTGATGACACGGGGAACAAAAAGGCGAATCCCCTGTTTGTGAGTTATGTGAGTCCGGGAAGCCTGTCCAACGATTACCATTTGCAGGCTGGGTCGCCCGCAGCAGCTGCTGGAACCTCTCTGACCACGATCGCTGCCGGTGATTCAGGATCGGGCACATCGCTTGTAGTGAACGACGCTTCGTATTTCCAGGATGGCTACGGCCTCTCGAACGACTATTCCACGGTGCAGGGTGATTGCATTGCGGTCGGAACGGCCTCGAATCACGTTTGCGTCACCAGCGTCAACTACTCAACCAATACGCTAACGCTGGCCAGTTCCATCAGCCGTTCAGAGGGGCAAGGCGTGTATCTCTACAGCAAGTCGGATGGTGCGAAAGTGTTGAACGGGACCGCGCCTGATATTGGCGCTTTTTCTACTTCTACCGCTTCGACCGGGCCGACGCCTCCGACTGGACTTACCGCCGGTGTAAACTGAGCTGACAGACCCGCTTGAATAGGACACAGTCGATGTCACACGACTGTGCTGTAGACATCAAATTAAGCCAACCGGCTGCGGTGCACCATTCTGAGGACTTCCAGGTACTTTCACGCCGGCCGCAGCGGCGACGCGGTTGCGGATTTCCGCTTCGGAATACGCATCGCGCCATGACTCCAACACGAACAACCTCCACGCGAGCATAACAAAGCCAACGTGCTTCCGGAAAAAACGAAGGCGCCTTTGCTCGCCTCGCTCGAAGTAGCTCCGAAGCGCGCCAGCGTATCCCAGTTCGTGTGCCCAACTGCCCGGTCGCAGAACCAGTTCCGCTGCAGCCCTTGAGAACCTCGACTCTGAACCGATCCACTCGTCAGGCATCATCATTCCCAGTTTTTTCCTGTTCGCGATCTCTGCCGGCAGCAACTTGTGACGAACAGCCATGTGCCGAAGGAGCAGTTTGTTCTGGGTTGGGCTGCGGAAGAACTGACGCGGTAATCTGACGGCGAACTCAACGACCCGGCGGTCCTGGTATGGGACGCGTGCCTCCACGCTGTACGCCATGCTGGCGCGATCGACTTTCATGTTGAGGTTGTTGCCTATCTGGTATCCAAGTTCATATCGGCGGACCGTTGAGAACCAGTCTCCCTGTTCCTTCTTGTTCAACCGACCGATCAATTCAGTAAAAGCAGCTCGGCATTCGCCAAAATTCTGGCCTGAGTACTGGCGGAAGAACAGGTATCGGTGCAGCGCCGATGGGAGGTACTGGGCGTGTTTGCCGCTGAGGCGATCGAAATTGCCGTAACCGCCGAAGACCTCATCTGCGCCTTCGCCCACCAACGCAACTTTTAGTCCTTCCTCGCGGCAACGACGGTACACGGTCAAGCTCGAGATAAGTCCCGTGTCCCAGAATAGATCATCGTAGAACCATGTCAGTTCCCGGAAGTTCTCTAACACGTCTGGCGGCCTGAGGACGATCTCGTGATGGTCTGCGCCGAGATGGTCGGCGACCATGCGGGCGTACTTACGTTCGTCCTCCGCACACGGTTCGAAACCAATCGAAAAGGTACGCAATCCAGGGCAGTGCCGAACCGCAATCGCCGCCAGCACACTCGAATCGAGGCCACCGGATAACAGCAGACCGACAGGAACGTCGGCGATCAAGTGCTGGCGCACGACTTCGTTCAGGATCTCGAACAGTTCATCCGCCGCGTTGTCCAGCGCACGCTGGGAGAACGCGCTCGCTTCGCTTACAACCGGAAGCTGCCACCAGCGCTGAACGGGCTGCGGAATACCCTCTTGGACCCGCAATGAACTCCCCGGCGGAACCTTGTGCGCATTTGACACGATCGCATGCTCGCCGTCCCAGACATATCCGAACTCGACATACTGCGAGAGCGCGCTGTGATCCATTTCAAACTGAAACTGCGGCAGCGCAGCGAATCCCTTCAATTCCGACGAGAATGCGAACCCACCATTCGGCAACATACAGTAGAAGAGTGGCTTGATGCCGGTGACATCTCTCGCCAGGAACAACTCCCTCGATTGCTTTTCCCACACTGCGATCGCGAACATACCACGAAGCCGGTCAAGGACACCTCCCCGCCACTGCATCCATCCACGCAGAATCACTTCGGTGTCGCAACGCGAATGGAAGTGGTGGCCAAGCGCTTCCAATTCCTGTCGCAGTTCCAGGAAGTTGTAGATTTCGCCGTTAAATACCAACACCACATTGCCGTCTTCGCTTTCCATCGGTTGATGGCCCGCCGGTGAGAGGTCGATGATCGCGAGCCGATTCATGCCCAGCCACAAATGAGAGTCAGAGTCGTGGTACAGACCGGTGTCGTCGGGACCGCGATGCCGCGTAATGGCTGCCATCGATTGCAGCGTCGCTCGGTCCGCTTTGGCCGACCAAACACCGAAGATTCCACACATATTTGAGGTATCTCCTTACACCCCACCCTGATCAGGTGGAGGGGAAATCGAGCTGGTAATCACGACGCCCCGTCAGGAACGGCAGCAGCTCGGACGCGACCGGCTCCAGGAAGTATTTCTCGAACCAGCGTGACAAACCGAAACAAAGGATCAAATCCCTGGTACAGCAAAATGACTGCGCCGAGATAAAGAATGATGAACAGGAGAGACTTAACAACGATGAACGTCAGTGCTTCCGTGACGGTATTGGCGACGGTCCCCGTCAACATGTGTCTGATGATAGAACTCGACACGAGGGCTCCGACCAGCGCTGCGATGACGTACCTCCAGACAGCGGCCACCAGAGACGAGACACCAAATCCGATTGGTTGCCCTGCATACCAGAACGCTGGAATCAAGAGGATCCAATAAGATACGCTCCAGGCCACAGCGATTCCTGCAGGGCCCCACGGCAACGCCGCAATAAACAGCAGCCCAGTAGTAGCCGACTCCACGATCGTCCACCGAAGCCAGCGCTCGGGTTTCCCGATGGATAAGTGGATCCAGCAAGCCGTACTAGAGAGCAGCATAATGCCGATCCCCGGTCCGAACATCTCGAAGATCCTGCCGGATTCAGACCATTTGGATCCGAGTACCAGGCGCACCAACTCTTTCCCAACGAGCGTGAGGTCGGCACCTACAGCCATGCCAACAAAAGCGATGATTCCGAGCGAATTTGCAAGATATCGCTTGAAACGCTCAGGGTCATCTTGCAGCTTGCTCAGTGCGGCCAGAGCGACATTGTGCAGCGGCGAGATCAGCTGGGCCGCGGAAAGCGCAAACAAATCATAAGCCTTCTTATAGAAGCCAAGCGCCACGGCATTGAATCGCCAGCCTACCAGGAGATTGTCGAAGTTCCTCGTGAAATAATACGCACTGAATGCGCCGTAGGTATTTGCGGCGAATTTCAGCATTGCGCACGTTCCTACTCCCCTCCGGGGCAAGCTCGGGACCCACCGGCACAACCACCAAGCCCCGACAGTGGTACTGAGTGAAGATCCCACAATCCCCACCACCAGCGCCCAATACCCCCAGCCACGCCACGCCAGCACGAGTGCTACAACCGTATATCCGAGACGGGCGATAATATCGTTGGCGGAAACGGAAGTGAACCGCATAGCTCGCTTTACCAGAGCTACATGGACGACGGAGGTAGAGGCAAGAAAGATGGCCGGCGACACACCAATTGCGACTCGGGTAACCAACGGATTGTGGTAGAAGTGCGCCAGCAGCGAACTTGTCCCTGCAAAGCCGGCCGCCAGGACAAATCCAATTCCGCAGTTGATCCAGAAGAGGTTACTCGCTTGAAAGCGATTTATTTCGGGCCGTTGAATAACAGCCTCTTCGCAGCCATTAACACCAACACTCATCAGGAGGAGGCTAAAGGTGGTGACCATAGCCACTACACCGAAATCGCCAGGCGTGAGCAACCGCGCCAGGATAACCGTGCTAACTACCTGGGCCGCGAGTCCCAACGCCGCAGCGGATATCGTCGCTGCCGCGCCTCGAACGGCAAGACGTCGCAGTTCGCTGCCTCCAGCGACTGGATGGAAAGCACCGCTGTTGTCGAATGGGATCATTCTTGGCTAGGCACGGTTGAACAAGTCTAATAATCGAGAACCAAAGGCGCCTGAAATTCCTGAACAACAATTTCCTTCTTCCCGCACTTACCATTGCCAAGATCTAACAAGTCACGTTGGATGGTGGAAATCTTTTTTCGATTTATCAAGCAGCATCTTCGCATCAAGTCTTTCTACGGCACGAGCGAAAATGAGGTGAAGACACACATCTGGATCGCGATCTCGGTGTACGTGCTGGTTGCCATCGTCCGCATGCGATCGCGGGTGCAAGCCAGCTTTTACCAAATCCTACAGATTTTGAGTCTTACTCTCTTTGAGAAAATACCCATTTTACGGGGCTTGGAAGCAGCGGACTCCGAGAACAAGTTACCCGATAATGCTAATCAGCTGATTCTGTTCGACTTTTAACCGGACAGTAGTGAAGTGCAATATGTACGAACTGGTGGCACGCCGATGCGACCTATTCCCCACCCCGCCGAATCACTACTAAGTTTCCGTCCGCGCCGCTCGCCCGGACTACAAACACAAACTCGTACTTCGGGTACTTCTTTGAGTAGTTCTTTTCAAGCAGGTCATACCAGTCAGGCACGTTGTCCCAATCAATATCTTCGATCACATAAATACCGCCCGGACGGACATGACTGAGTGACTCTTCCAAGAAGGTAATGTTCCCCTCGAGAGTATGCAGACCATCCTCAATAACTATATCCACACCGGCCTGTAGATCTGGGTGGGACCACAGCTCACGGATGGAAGACCGATCAAGCTGATCGCAATAAAATGTGTTTATTCGATCTTCCTGAAACAAGATTGCGCGATCGATGTCTGCTCCATAGATAAGTGCGTGTGGAAACAGCTCCCGCCATCCGCGTAGAGATGCCCCCGGTGCTCCGAATATCCCCATATTTGAGGGTGCGCCTGGACTGTTAGTGCCCAAACCGAGCTCGAAGATCCGCAGGGGCTGGTCACACCTCCCGTTGAAGAGCGCCGAATACACTGCAGTATATGTATTTCGAGGTTTGTCACTCCCGTACTTACCCATGACGCGGCACATCTTTGTCGGAGCTAATAGGTTTACAGTTTGCAGTTGCTTCACGATGTTTGAGTGGGGTTCGGCGCCGAAGCCACGGACTTCTGGTGAGCGATTGACGAAATGCGAAGTCCCCAGACGGGGGAGGTAACGCGTCAGGTACCACCACTGAAATCGAATGCGTTGGACGGTCTTCGGTGAGAGGGTCCGGCGAACTAATGGGCGGAGAATGCGTTTAATAGTCTTGCTTGCCGGTTCTTGGGCGTTCATCTGTTCTCCTGGATGGGATCAGGACCCGGTTGTAGTCGAAAGTTCATCATAGGCAGCGTGTTGAGTTCGACGGTCGCACCTGCTCTTAGGCAAATCAACGGTAACCTTTCTTACCGAGACAAGCTCGCACGTTGGATTTGAAGCACTTTCGGGGGAAGAAGAGCTGGCTTCGGAGCTCGACGGACCACCCAATTTAGCACCTGGGTTGTGGTTTGCGCCTTTACCTCCCAAGTTAGACATTCCCGAGCATAGGACATGCCTTCCTTTCGTAAGCGTCCCAGAAGGTCACGATTTGTCGCGAGTTCGGTCAAAATCTTTCCCATGTTGTCGACAAATTCGTTTTCGTTCGTAAGGGGCACTTTGAATCCAACATTGGGACGAACGATATCTCCGGGCCCGCCGAAGTCCGCGACGACCGGCACTGCGCCGCATGCGAGAGCTTCGAAAACCACGCCTGCGCCATTGTCGCGGACCGATGGAAACACCATCACATCAGCAGATCGCAAGCGCGTCAGAACCTCATCATGTTTGATCCAGCCGGAGAAAACGACAGTGGCCTCGATCCCAAGGTCTCTTACAAGCTGCTCAAGGCGGTCTTGCTCCGGGCCATCCCCTACGATTGTGAATCGGGCCAAGCCGTTTCTTAGCAGAGGGGCCGCTGCACGCAAACCAAGATCGCAAGCTTTGCAGGGGATCAATCCGCCGACGAAAATCAGCTCCAGTTCGGCGCTGGGTTGCGGAATGCGGGAATCGGCGCAACACAGCGAGGCACTGATGCCGGGCTCTGGTACAAAAAACAGTTTGTCGCGATGCGCGGTAAATTCACCACAAGCTTGGGACGAAGCGCCTATAATCGCAGCTGCGTGGCGATAGGTGGATCTTGCAAAAGGCAGAAATCGGTAGCAGTTCCTTAAGCCGGAGCTCCATTGTTTCTCGTTCTTGGCTTGGCTAAACCCTTTGACAAACGGAAGTGCGGCCTGAAGCGGGCCGATCACTAAGGGTATAGGCCCCTTGCGCAGAAAGAAGGCGAAAGGACTCGGAATCACCGCGCTCATCGGTATGATGCGGAGAACTACATCGAACTCACCTGCCAAGATGCGGCGCTTCAACTGTCGCCAAGCACGCCATTCAAACACGAATTGAAAGGGAACGCCGAAAGCCGTCCGCGCATGGGAGTTGCTAGATGTGAAAACCTTGCGCATAGCCCAGGCAAAGATTCGCTCCAGCAAGGGCATCCGGACCACTTCGATGGCACGGAACGGAGCCTTTGCGCGGCGCATAGCGTCTTCATTTTTCTCGCGAGTGACCATGGTCACGTCATGGAGTTGGGCGAGCGCCGCAGCATGAGAATAGGTGACGTAGGGAATGCTGACCTGCACGGGATGACAGTCCGAACCTAACAGCAAAATGCGTAAGCGATCCACGGATTCTCCTCGGTAGTGCGGCGCTTTCTCTCGCAGGCCCGCGAGCGCGGCATGAGACTTATTACCTATTCTGCTATTTCGTAAGGGACCGGACTTGCGCCCTCCGGCGTATACGCCGTCTGCTCATCGCTAGCAATATCGCTTATCTGAGCTGGTTTGGTCACCGCGGCACTTCTGAACAGATCCGGTTGTGAAGTCGCTATGGTGACGAGCAGAAAAATTACCCAGGCGGGGTTCATAATCCTAAAGGCATTCTCGGTATAGGCGTTGAACAGCGTACAGAGAAGAAATCCAAGGATCAACGAAGCCGTTCGCGGGTTCTCTCGCCAACGAAGTATCACCCTTCTGTATGCTGCTAGGATCAAAGCAACGATAAAGCACACCCCTGCCCAGCCAAGGTTCAAGTAAACCTCAAGGTACCCGTTATGCGCCTCGTTGATAGGCAGGTTTTCTATAGCGTGGAACATGAATTCTAATCGCGGCCCGAGCCAAAAACTCTCGAAGCCGGTCCCGATCCACGGGTTCGTGTGGCGACTCAGCACTAAGTCCCAGACTAGCGTCCGCCCACTCAGCGTCGAGGATTTTCCCAACGTTTCGAGCATGTCGGGATTGAAGAAGATGGCAAATGTACTGATGCCGAGAACGGTGAGAACTGCCAGGTGCACGACGGCGGCCTTGCGCCAGGGACGCGTCGCTACCCACACTACAGCGGCACAACAGGCAAGCCCCACGATCGAGGTTGTGGAGTTGCACAGACTCAGCAGGTTTACGATCATCGCGATGATCGTGCCATACACGAGTAGCCGACGGCGCCGGCTGGGATCATCCCGCTCGCGGTAAATGGACAAGAACATCCACAGGAAAAAGACCCCACCGATCAAGCAATCCAAGCCGAGTGAATTCTTTTGGTCCGCTAAGCCGACGGGTTCCAGCGTGTAGCTATTCGTCGGCCTGCGTCCGATCTGAGGGTAGTACCTGATAAGAAGTTCCGATAGAGGAAATAGGAGGAAACCCACCCGGGAGAAAACACGCTTAAGGGCGGCTAACGGACGGGCGTCCGTCAGAATAACCAGGATCATGCTAACATCGCCGATTGCTGATTTGTTCCACCGTTTGAACGCCACCACTGGAAAATCCGACCACGAGATGCTCACCAAGCAGAACAAAAAGTACGCAATGAGCAGTCCGTTCTTTCTCAGCAATGAGCCAGTCCTGTCTGCTCTCGTGAAGAGCACTGCCAGCGCCGCCACCATTAGCGTAGTGAGCACAACCTGTTCAACGGGGCTTCCTTCCTCATATGCAGCGGACGCACTCACAGCGTAGCTCGGCGAAACGTTAAGCCAAAAAGAAACAGGTTTCGAACTGATAATGAACAGCCATATGGCAGGAATCCAAAGCGCCTTTGAAACCCGCGGGCCGTCATACCGGTTGAGGTAAAAGAGCCCGGCGATGCCGATCACACAAATTAGAGTGGCGACAATCGGTGGCATTTAATTGGGTTCGGAATGGGACTCGTTCAGTCGCACACGGCTGAAACATGTACCTCGCGGTGAGGCGCTCGTTAGTGTGTGCGCAAGTTCGGGGCCCGCAGCGCTTCCACGCTGGTAATAACCGGGAGAATACGTGCGCCAGATTGCGCCGCGCATTCCACTACATCTTCAAAGAAAGACGGCGTACAGCCGAACGGGCTGGGCGAATCGGATATGTCGTGGGTAGCAAATATCAGCCAGCCATGACGGCGGCAGTTCAAGTCGATGATTTCGCGCACTGGCCGAAGATCGCCGCGCGTCTTCTCCAGAAAGAACGCGTCCAGCATGTTAAGGTCAACAGTTCCGGCATTGATGCCCTGCTCGCCAGCGCGGCAGCACCGAAAATGAGGTGCAACACGGCGCTTGTTCATCGGATGCGGACTGCAGTATGGGTATGAAAACGTCCGAAATTCTGCACCCGGCAAGGCTTCCCTCAACATCCTGGCGTTTTCAATGACTGACGATTCAAATTCCCGCGCCGTCGTTTTCCGCGAATCACAATGACCGTAGGTGTGACAACCCAGTTCGTGCCCCTGCCGGACGAGGAGCTGCAAATCCTCGGTCTCGAACATCTGCCCGGGACCACCCTTTTGCCCCGCTAGGCCCAAAGCCACGTAGTACGTTCCGGCGAAGCCGTGTCGGTTGAGAATCTCCCCACCCACCAACGCCGAGCGCGGAAAATCATCAAATGTAAACGAGATCAACGGCGGGTCCGCTTTCACCATCATAAGGCGCCGGCACACCAATTTGGCGGCATTCCTCATCCAGAAACCGTGAAATCGAGATATCAAGCTGCGGGAACTCATCGAGTTGAGGCTACTGGCGAGCGGCTTCCACGGACGCTGGTGCGCCGGCCGACTCCGGTGCGGTGTCGATTAGCTGGCGCTGCAAGAGTTCGAGTGTCAGCAGGCTGTGGATCTCCGAAGTGTAGTTGCGGTCCCCGCGGATGTGGCGGTTGACCATATTCTCCACTGTTGTTCGACACAGATACGGCCGTGAAAGGCTGCGGCTGTCGAGCAGTACCTCGCGCAAGTAGTCGGCGAGAAGGTCACGGTACCAGACACGATAATGAGCGTACTTGTGGCGTCCTAGAAAGAGCGTTTCCAGGTGCAACGGCGACAGCAGATGGTCAATTCTTGCCATCCACTGCGGCATGCCGTAATCGTAGGCGTATTCCGCTTTAAACGTGAATTCATGCACCTGGTGTCGGAATTCCGCCAGAATCCCCTTGCCATCGACGGTCATCCCTCGGTCCGTCGGAATCCGGGCTAGTTGGCTATTTCCTTCCGCAATTAGCTGCAGACAAACATCTTCTCTACAGGCTGACTGCGGCGCGCGATATGCTGTCCGCACCAGCTCATTATCGAGGAAGGGCGTGCGCGTGGTGATCTGCGTTTCTTCCAGGCATAGCAGCCCATAGTGATACCAGGGCGTCTGACGAAACACGGTAAAGGTCAGCGGGTGGCACTTCACCAGCCCGGAATAAGTCTGCCGGGTTTGTCGAACATGGGTCATCAACTCAGGCTGAAACAGGCCGGGTGCCGGCTCGATGGGCTTGAACATGCGAACTCGCCGCAGAACCTCACCGCCATAGTTCCCAGTCATGCGGACGGGAGCAATTTCGCGAGCGCGCTGATTTACGTACACGTTCCTCGCGTTGATCACCGAAGTGCAGCCCTCGCTCAGATATACGGCGCGTTCTAGATATTTCGGTGCGTTCGAAAGGAACTCGTCCGCTAGCCGGATGACCTGGTGCGATTGCCCAGCAGCATGCGCGACTTGACGCCCAATCCGAGCATCATGACAGTCACGGTAAGGTCCGGCGAATGTATAGCAGGGTAGCGAGCCTGGCGCGGCATGGTGCCAGGCCATGACCATACGCGTGTCCAGACCACCGGTAATCGACATTCCGACGGCTTCCTCACCAAGGAAATACCGGGGTAGCACGCGTGTAAAGACGTCGCGCAGCTCGCGGTAGAACGATTTCTCGTCGAGAACGGGCAGCTCTTCCCATTCGCGCGGATGGAAATATGCATCCTTGCGATCGAGGCGTCCGGTGCTGAACGTCCATGCTGATCCAGGAGGAAGGACATGCACGTCGGCAAACAGTGTGCGGTTATTCACCACGCATCCGCACGAGATCCATTCCCCCATCGCGTCTGCGTCGATTTTCCGTAACTCGGACTTGGCCGCCAAAATGGCCTTGGCCTCCCCCGCGAAATAGAACCCCTCCTTTGACTCGTGATAATAGAGCCGCTGTAGCCCATACCGGTCGTTGAATAGCACCGCAGACCCGCGCGCTGTGTCGACCAGTAAACCGTGGAACCTGCCGTTCAGCCGCTCTATGAACCGGGGATCGTCTTCCGCGAGATGCACCAGGTAAGACGACCCGCTACCCTCGATCGTGTGCTTCTTACGCTTGAGCGCGTCAACTACACCCGCATCTGGGAATTCCTCGCCCGCAAACAACAGGACGAGTTCGCCGGTCTCATTGCGGAGAGGCATCCCATCCGCAAACGAACCTTTCTTCGCGACCCACCCGGCGTAAATGCCGCGAGTTGCATCTTCCCAAGTTCCGCTGACGTAGAAATTTTCATGCAGCATCACGGCGACCATTTGTCGCAGTCGCGCACGGGCTTGCGAGGGCGGAAGTTGAGTGATGACACCGACTAATCCCGGCACTACCGTCCCTCCTGAGAAAATCGTGCATGGGCGCCAACACCGCGGCTATGCCACGCGGCCCGAAGTTCCCTGAATTTATTCCAGATAGGCGCAGGCACCCTGTCAATGAGCTTTCGATGTAGGCCCAGCGCAAGACCTACGCGACCGAGCGGAGTGAGAGGGACGAAATACCTCGGCAGCTCAACCCGCGAAAACCCGTTGTTTTCCTTGAACTCGGAAAGCGAATCCCTTCCTTTGTTCCCATAAGTAAACTTGAGATACGTCAGAAATGGAATTCTGCGCTCGGCGCAGACCCGCACCGCCATTCCGATGAGCGCGTTCGTTGGAGCCTTGTCCCGGTGTTCGATCGATGAAAGGATGTTCATGAAGCCAGCGTGAGTCTTTGTTTCGTCCACGACCAGCCTCGCGAACCCAATCAGCTTTTCACCAAGGTAAGCTCCCAGGAAGATGCTGTTGTCCGGGTGCGTTGCTTCCTCCCGGTACACGCTGTCCAGGTCCTTGCCGTAATGCGGGAAGCGCCTACCCTGGCGAACAGGGACTTCATTATAGATCTCCCAGATGCCGCGCACCAAGTCGTTGCTGAACGGAACCTCGCGCAGTACGACACCGCGCTTCTCCGCTTGTCGTGCGCGGTTCCGCGCCAATGAACGGATCTGGTGATTCCACCAATAGTCGAATGTGGACACTGGCAAAACGGCGAGGTTATCCCAAATCATCGGATAGGGATATTTCTGCTTTGTGTCGGGTAGGCGCTGCTGAAAAGTGAAGATGTCAATCCTGGTACTGCACTTCTTCGCGGCGTTCAGGATCGGCTTCGGGTCGTCGAGGAACAGAAAGTTTTCCGCACCGATGCGCGCGAGGCGCAACAGCCGCCCGTGGATTTTGATCTCTCGGTCGACAAGCCGCATGGTCGTGTTCATGTAAGTGGAAGAAAATGGAGTCTACTTAGGGCTCTTCGGTACTACTGCCTCAGGAACTGGAGTGGGCTGCTGGGAACGTCCAGCCTTTGCGGGTGGTGCCCGGCACATCGCTCTCTATGCTTAACCCGTCGTCGAGAATGCCACCGTGCGTCGGGCAACGGAGAGAGATGAACAAGTTAGTGAATTGATGGTATCAATCATTCCCAATTTGCACAACCTGGTCAGACAATAAAACGCCCCGCGAATCGCTTTATTGGGAGAACGCTCGGTCATATGCGGATAGCAACTGCAGCATCGCGTATTGCCACGCCAACGACTCACTTACGCTCTTGCGTCCGATTTGCTCCATGCGCTCTCGCTCCTGTGGATTGATCGAGCAGCTAGAGAATCTTGCCGGCGAAGTCGTCGGCCACATGGTTGTGCCTGGTGGCGTACAGGGACGCCTCCTCGCGCTGAACCAGCCTTTTACTAGATCAAACTGCACGATGGGCTTACCCAAGGCCATGTATTCCATGTCGCAGTGCTTCTATAAAGCTTCGATACGACCTGGCGAGATCGCTGAACACTCATAAGCTGTTAGCTGATTCGCTTCACGATACGCCGGGCTCGCGAGGCAAAGGCACTCAACAGCTCGCTGCGTGAGACGTAATTGTCGCGAAACTCAGATAAGGCCCGTCGAGTGGCGACTTTTAGGCGATACCCGGCTGAATCGGGAGCCGAATCCACAGGCAGGACATCAGAGTAGGTGATTTTGATCGTCCGGTTCTTCGCCGGTAAGAATTCAGCAGTGATATGAATCCCAGCCGAATCTGACTGATACGGTGCGAACTCGTTGTCGACCACGACAGCAGTCACATCTTCGGCATCGTTCTCCGTTTTGTAGACCGCTCCAAGCGCCGGTTCGCTGAATTTGTTCTGAATGTATAGTTCCGTACCAAACATCTGGATAGCGATCTTGTTGCGCGCGATCGTGCGCGCCTTGTAGCTGTGCCGTACAAGTTCACCGATGGGCCGCCAAGTCAGTTTCGTATGCAGGCCGTTGAGTGAGGAAACGAAATCCAACATTGCTCGCCCGCCATCGCGGAAATCCTCATGGTGCGAGGCAATGAGGCACGGCTTCCCGATAAAGCTGTCAAACGCAAAATTCTCGATGCCATCGCTTATGTAGCGTCGTGTGAAAAGCGGAAACGCACCATACATCGAAATAGCCATATCCCATGTCTGCGCTATCGAGGGAGTAGGCCCCGAGCCATCCCGAGGAGCCACCTCGGTATTTACAGCAGCCGTGAGTCCGTTCAGTTTTAGCATGCGTCCGGCTTCCATGGAGAAATTGCCTTGCGGAAACACCATTACCGGGTCGAACGCCAGTCCTGTTTGGTGCGTTAGAGAGTCCATTCTCCGCTTTGCGATTTTGATCCTCTTGTTCAAGACCTGTACGTTGCGACTCGCAAATTCGCCGTCCGTGTGATCGCATCCATGCATGCAGATGGACATGCGATCTGGGTTCTCACGAAACGTGGCAATCGCATCCCGCTTGGTACGATTCCAGTTCCAGGGAATAAACGCCATCGTTGCCGCGAACTGGTATTCTTGCACCGATCGCGATAGGGCGGCAAGGTTGACAAATCCGTAACGCGGCCAAAGCGGAGGATCGTCGATCATGAGGCAGGCACCGGTTTCGGATGGTAGCCAACGTACTTGCTGAAACGCCCATGCGAGATACATGACCAGGGGCACCGTAGCCGCGTGCTTCCGCACGTCAAGCTTGCTCGCAAGGCCAGCATCGATATCGATCACCTCGTGCGCAGCAGACAAGTAAAACCGCACAGCATTGAAGTCAACGAGGCGAAGAAGATCGCCATCGTTCCCCGAGATGACTTTATTAGCGGCCTTGTTGTTCGTCGGAATATTCAGCAGTCGCGGACATCCGGTGCTCTCGGCCCTAATCGTGACGTTGGTTAGTGCGCCGGTTATTGTTTTGTGATCGCCGCTAACCTGAAGCGGCTGAACGGATCCTTGCATGTCTGCTACACCCGCCTCTGGACAACCGGTCAGCGACCGCAAAAGTGCTGTTGACGTCGTCCCCGCGTCAAAGCCGTAGACGTAGATCGATTCGGCCCGAGCCAGGAACAAGGGGAGGGTTCCCGGAATGCAGCCCTCAAGCGCCGCTGCTAGGGTCGACGCGGAACAAAGCGCATGGTAACCACTGGCTCCGGGCGACCCGGCCAATTCCCGATCGACAGTGTCGAGTGGCACGTGCTGCACTGGAATGCCAAGAAACTCGGCGATTCTCGCCAAGTTCCGGTCCTCGGTAGCCAAATCCGAATCCCGGACCAGAATTGCTGCTATCACAGCCGCCTGCGCGGGAGTTTGTTGGATTGTTGCGCTCATTAGCAGCTGCGCCGTCTACTTCTTAAGTGAGACAACGAGAGACCGCATGGCGCGATCGGGCATCACCGCTCCGAGCACAGGACCGATTGCTCTCATAACTGCGGTGAGACCGCGGCCCGCCGAATGCGGGATCCAGCAGAAGCGCTGTTTCCGGACCACTTCAAGGCCAGCCTCGGAAAACGGACGCGCGTATTCTTCAAGACTGGGGAAATAGAGCGCTTCCGGGTCTTTCGTAAGCGTGTCGCGCAATCGGCTGCGAAATGCGGGGAACTTATCGTTCATATCGATGTTGATGCATACGCCGTCAGGGGCTAGGAGTTCGTAAATCTCAGCCGCAGCGCGATTTTCGTTATGAAGTCTGTGACAATATCGGATCGTATTGACGCCAAGCAACAGGTCGAACTTTCCAACCAGTTCTGCGCGACCGACGCTAAGGCCCCTCATCCCGTCTTCGATCAAGGCTTCGTTGCGCCCAACACAGAAGCGGGTTTTCCCGGCGTGCTCCGCAGGCAAGTACCTCCGCGTCTCCTCATTCGCGCTGTTGATCAGCACCTCCGAGAAATCGGTACCGATCGCCCGTTCCACTCGTATTCCGCGACTTTCGAGGAGCATTACCAAATGCAGAAGGTTCATTCCCGCACCGCAGCCAAACTCCCATATTCGCAGGCCGGCTTGGGCGCGGTCTCTCGGTAGATATTTCTCAATGGTTTCCAGGTAGATCTTGCCGTAGTCGTGTTCCAGGAGATAGCTGATGCCGTAACCAGCGGTACCTTTCGAATATTTCCGTATAGCCGCCGCACCGCTGTATTCCTTATGGAACTCGCCGCGAAGCTTCGATTCGACCTGTGCTGTAGTTGCCTTGATCATCCCCTTTGTCGCCTCCAACAGAATTTTCAACAAATGCACATTAAGAAGTGTCACATGACGCCCAACAGCGATGCTAAAGCGGACATCATCGTTGCTTGTCCCCAATGAAGCGTCGCGGTCTTATTCACCAACCATGAGGAATAACGCCGATAATAGAAGTAGCCGGTCCGGTCTTGCATGTTGTGGATTGTCCATTGCGCGACCCGGGCAGCCAGGCCAACAGCGTCACGGTCCCAGTCACGAAAGAACACGAGCGTGTCTATCGCTTGCGAGGAGCACTGGATGTCAACGGGCAGCGTTTTGTGATCGTAGTAGCGAGGCATACCGTCTGGAAGGAAGAAGGTGCGCTTCCAAAACTTATACCCCTTATCCATCACGGCATCGAAAGTTGTGTCACCGGTACTTTCCAAATAGTGTTTGAAGCAGTCGAGGACGTAAGCCGTATGGAAGTTGTCGATCCAGTGCAGATTTGCCTTTTCGCCGTAGTACCACGATCCGTCTTGCCGCTGATAATGAGCAGTGTAGGCGATTGCTTTGCGAGCACGGTCCACAAAGGCCAAATTCTTGGTAATGGAGTATGTGCGCGCAAGCAAGCTCGCTCCCAAACAACTGGCATTGTGCACACGATTATCGATGCCGGGTACATAGCTGATGCAGGCGCCTGCCTCCTCGGGGAACGATGGGATGTCTTTGAGAGTGTGCTCGCAAGCGCTAACGGCGACATCGAGGTATTGCTGATCCTGGAAGTGTTCATACGCGTCGAGGAACGCGTGCCCAATCAGCGACGTCCAGACGATCGTCGGCAAACCCTTTGGCATATAAAAACTGCGACACTGATAATCGAAATGGTTTCCCCAACAGTAGCCTGAGTATCCGCGAGAAGGATTGTCTATCAGCCACTGCAGCGCCATCTTTGCTTTGTCGTCCCAACTCGGGTCACCCGTCACTTTGCGCAGCCGTATAAAGCCGCGTGCCAGGAATCCCATGCCTTTACTGGAAACGCTCTCCTTAATGCCTAGGATTGGACGAAGATTTATGGGGAACCGACGGACGCCCTGCTGCAGCACGGTTTCCAGCATTTTGCTATGAAACGTAAAAGGCCTGGCTATCCTCGAGCTAAGCCCATCGAACGTATCATAGCCTTTATAGTCGTTCTTTTCGAGCCAGACAGAGAGCCGGCCGATCGATGCTAAGATGTCAGCTTTTAGAGCGGCTTCTTCTCCGATTGCGGTCGTCCGCTCCGCGTTAGCAACAGATGCCATTACGTTTTTTCTCCTCGGTGACTCCGGTCGTTCTGAGAGGGTGTCCGTGCCCTTATTTGAGCTAACTCCCGGACCGTCAACGTCCCAGAACCATTTATTGGGCGCTGGAAGCATTGGGGGCCAACTTGGCCTGGGTACTCGTGTTGGACTGCAAGTATCCAGCAATGAGCTCAGCGAAATGACGTTCCCCGCGTGTGTTCACATGAACCATGTCGGCAAAGCTATTGGAATCGAACTGCCCCGTACCATCGATATAAGGGATGCCTGCGTGTTGAAGATAGTCGATGAGGCGTGCATGCGCAGCGGAGTAGAGCGCATGGTATTTCCTGGCGTTCTCGCCTGAAGCATAGGTATCAATCAGATCATCATTTACAGGACTGATGAACACAATCAGCCGGTCGCCAGTATGCTTCAGAATCGAGTCCATGTCGTTGATCCAATCAAAAGGCTGAAAGGGGGCAAATGTGACCTGTTGTTCGAAAACCTGAAAACGACGGTGGGCCATGTCGCCGTCGCGATACCATACGCGGTCGCGGCGCGGTTCAATACCGTAAAACTGCTTCTTTTGGAGGCAATTCATCAGGATGTCCGTATCAAGGATAATCAACGGCTGCCTGAGCTTAACCAATGCCCGGCTTACGAGATTGTCACCGACTACACGCTGAAACCGTCCTGGATAGTTCCCCGCCGTCAGTTCCTCCCGCCTGAATGTGAGGGCGCGATTGGGCATAACGTCGAGGAAAACTGTAGCGCCATGCGTACCGTTGCTCGCCAGGAGTTTCGCTGCCTTCAAGAAATCCGGAGGATCAGCCCCGTCCAACGCTCCATTGAAGACGCGTCTCCTCGTCATTTCTTGCACTATGCTTGCCAACGAATCCAGCGGCGAATTGACATAGGACGAAGCAAAGACTGAGTCACCCAGGACAATAACGTCGGTTTGAGACGTACTTTCCCAGAAGAGGCGGTCGCGTGGATCCTGATAGGCACGCCAGTCCACACATCGCGCAAACAGAACGCTCGCGAGCATCGCGGAGGCATAGAAGAGCCCTACGAACATGATGGCCTTCACGAGGAACGCCTTGGCACGAACAGGTCGGTTAGAACTGGAAGTAAACAAATCCGACATTGTCGTAAACTGAAAGATAAACCAACGCGAGAAGCAAAGCGTAATATAGCGACCACCGCAACCATAGAGGTTGTGCCTGCACCCGGATCCGTTTCTTCAGATAAAGTCCAACAAACAAAAGGAGAACCGCGAACGCCATGAGGGCAAAAGGGCGCATTCCCTTGTCCATAAGGACCGGGCTCAGCAGTGCCGCAACGCCCGACGCTTGGCCCGCAAGCGGAGACACATGAGTACTGGTCGTGGAGAACAAATGTGTTACGACGTACCATGCGTCCGCGAGTGAATTAGCGCGGAAGAAAATCCAGGCGAAAGAAACAAGGTTGAAAGTCACAAATACTTGAATGAAGCGTCGGACGGGGTGATTCCTAAGTCGTGCATGCTCATACATTCGGTCTTGCCACGGCTTGATGAGCACAGAGCTGGCAATAAACACTCCGTGCAATGCTCCCCAGACGACAAAGTTTAGACTGACACCGTGCCAGAATCCGGAAAATAGGAATGTCACCATCAGCGCGGCGGGGACACCGAGGGTCCGAGCGTCGCGCCATTGTATTTGCAGGGGCTTGAAGATGTAGTCCAAAATCCAGCGCGAGAATGAGATGTGCCAGCGTCTCCAGAAGTCGGCGACCGAGGTAGCCAGATAAGGCGAATTGAAGTTTTGCGTAAGGCTGATGTTGAACATTCGGGCGACGCCGAGTGCCATATCCGTGTAGCCAGAGAAATCCGCATATATCTGAATGGCATACATGTAGGTAGCCGCCGCTAGCGTGATACCGCTATAGCCGTGTGGATCGTAGTAGACAGTGTTGACGTATACCGCAAGACGGTTTGCAACTGCGACCTTTTTGAACAATCCCCAGGCAAACAAAAGCAGCCCGCTTCGCAGGTTCTCGTAATCGAACCCACGCAGTACTTGCAACTGGGGCAGAAGGTTGGAAGAGCGCTCGATCGGGCCCTGGAGTAGTTTTGGGAAGAACCCCAGGTAAAGCGCAAAGCGGCCTAAGTGGCGTTCCGGCTCGGCGGTTCCAAGATACAGATCGACGAGATACGAGATTGCCTGCAGTGTGTAGTACGAGACGCCGAGTGTTACGAACCACTGGTTGCCGATATTGGTCGTCGGAAGTAGAGCGTGAACCAGCAGGTGCAGATACTTGATTCCCACCAGGACACCTAGATTCGCGACTATTCCGGCCCAAAGTAATCGTTTTCGTACAGCTTCTTCCCCACAACCCGCAATGCGTAGTCCGCCGACGTACGAAATGACAACTACAAAGGCCCAAGCGGCGATCAGCAGCGGGGCCTTCAGCGCTGCGTAGAAGAAGACGCTGGCGGTCAGTAGCACGGCCCAGCGGCTGGCCGCGGGTACCAACAGGTACACCGCCCAGACAGCCGGAAAGAACAACATGTATTTCAGCGAATCGAACTGCAATCTGAGACTCTCCGGAGCTATGTCCGCTGCTGCGTCTTGGAATCGACAAGGCGCTGCAAGTCACCCACGTTCTTCAACCTAAGGACTTCGAGATTGCTGAAACGAACTTGAAAGTGTTTTTCCACGGCTACAATGACGTTGACGTGATTCAATGAATCCCAGCCGGGCACCTGAGAGGCTGTCGTCTGTTCATCAAGCTCCCAATCGTCAAGATTGAGAGCGCTAAGAATGGTCTTTTTCAGTTCGTTTGAGATCATTTGCTCTTCAGCTCCAGGTCCCGCTCGACCAGGATACGTTCCCGATTGGCTTTGCGGCTGGGTTTTCCGGCGGAACTCTTGATCAGCCAGCGTGGCGTCACCAGGTAAACACTCGCTATCGTCACGTCAATCGCCATCCCCGCCTTGATTACCTCCAGCCGGAGCGCTTTCTTTGAGCTCTCGTCTTGAGCGTTAGTCTCTGCGACTACCGCGACCTGTTCGCTGCCGAGACTCACGTTTTCCTCGGCAAACGCAACCACGCGGCCTGGGATAATCCCAGCAACTTTGCTCACCGCATCTTCCACGTCTTCGGGAAAGACGTTGTTACCGGCGACGATGATGATGTCTTTCTTGCGGCCGATTACGAACAGATCGCCTTCAATCTGAAATCCGTAGTCTCCGCTGTAATACCAGCCATCCTGGAGCACTTCCGTTGTCTTCTCGGGATAGTTCCGATAACCATCGAAAAGCGACACGGAGGAGATCGCGATTTCGCCGATGTTCCCTTCCCCTACATCGCGTCGGCTCTCGTCGACGATACGAACTTCGCAGCCGTCGATCGGCTTACCCGACGAAACGCAGATCCGTGCGGGCTCTCCGTTCGACGCTTTGAACATACTGTGGGACAGCTCGGTTCTGTCCAGGGAAAGCGTGGCTGGCTCAACCTCGGGCGGCATTTGGGTTACAGCGAAGGTCGTTTCTGCCATGGCGTAGCAAGACGAGAGCGCGCTTGAGCGCAGACCATACGGCTGAAAGCGCCGGAGGAACTTCTGGTGGCTCTCGTATCGCACTGGCTCACTGCAGTTGATCACCATGCGCCAACTGGAGAGGTCGATATCCACCAATTCCTCGTCGAGGATCTTGTCGGCCATCATGTTGTAAGCAAAGTTCGGCAGCCACGTGAGGGACCCCCGCTCCTTCGAGATCGCCTCCAAAAGCAGTGATGGAACAAGCACCCACTCGAACGGATCGATCTGGATTGTGGGAACGCCCAACGCGAGCGGCAAGTGAAACGCCGCGATTAGGCCCATGTCGTGGTACAGCGGCAGCCAACTTACGATCTTGTCGTCACGTGTAAGGCCGATCGCTGCCGAATAGCGCCGGACATGTTCCAGCACCGCGCGGTTTGACAACAGTATGGGTTTTTGGAGGCCGGTCGTACCCGATGAGTGTTGGAGGAGAAACGGGTCGCCCGCAATCATGCCCCGTCGCGTGTCGACAATCAATCTCTTGTGGGCTTCGCTCACATTCGGCTTGTCCCATTCGAGCGGGTAGTACAGTCCCTTGATGGTGCTTTTGTCGCTGAGGACAATGGGCTCGACTTTGGCTTGCAGCTCACGCTCAGTAAAGATCCAGTGCAGGCCGGATCGCTGGGACATGCCTTCGATTCCCTGTCGAAACTTGTCGGCATGAAGACGCGGGTTCGGATAGGCCAGGATCGTAGGAATTGCGCCGATTGAACAGATTGCCAGATACAGTGGGTAGAGGTTACGGTTGTGACGCAGGATGATGGCGCACACGTCTCCGCGACGGACGTTCCGCTCGACGAGTCCGCCTGCCAGATCTTCCGCCGTTACCAGCAGCGCGGAAAAACTCCAGCGAAACGGCTCTTCACCAGCCGTCCAGTGAATGATCGCGTCAGTCTCGGGATACTTCGCGGCGTTCTCGCACCAACGGTGCCAGACAGTCGAATTCAAAGACGGGTCTAGAGACATTCGAATTTGAATGATTTCGGATCCCTTCACGAAAAGGTAGTCACCCTTGACGATTGGAGTACCCGGAAAACGAGCACTGACGCAAATGTCAATGGTGCCAAAACAATGTTCCACGCCGGGGTGCGCTGCGTAGTCAGTCGCTGGTTGCCGGCTGGCAATTGATTCTCGGATCAGTCACTGACATAAAAGCCGAGCCGTTGAAAACTCCGCGCGCGTTCCGCGGACGCTTTTCGAAGCGTGCGCAAAGCTTCGCCCTCAGGGGGGAGGAAACTCGGTTTAAGACGTTTTGCCCGCGGGTGCAGCCAGAGTAGACAGCACTGCAGTTTTCTGCAAGAGAGTCGACGTTCCCGGCGACAACTTTCTCACTGAGTGGAGACACAAAATCCCCAGCGACAATAGACATCAGCGCACGGGAGCTTGCAGAAAGACAGTGATCATGTTTCTCGTCGCGTCACTACGTGTAACCCACAAAAACCCAGGAGCCTCGCGCCGTGATCCGAGAGCTTTATCAGGTATTTGAGAAAGAAATGCTGCCCGAATAATCCCGCAAAGGGCAAGATGAGTACGTAGCAAGGTACAGCGATAATAGACTTAGCAGCACTGCTGACTAGATCGGCTCCGTGCTTGTGGAAATTGCTGCCACGAAGAAGCGCTCGTCTGAGCAAATACCAACGTCGGCAACGAGACTCGGGAACAACCTCATGCACGATTGCTTCGTTGCACCAGATGAATTTCGAACCGTGGTCAATCATTCTGCGAAAGAAATCCATGTCGGAGCCGGCATTGCCCATTTCAACCCGGAACGGCGGCACATCCGCCGGCAAAATGCTGCGAAGGAACAACACATTTCCGGTCCGCGTCTGAGACCAGTCCAAAAGAAAGCCGGTCGGGTGCGACGGCCTCTCGAAAAATCGTCCTTTGATCGCCCAGGCTGGCGGTTCAAAATCGAACGCCGGCCTTACAGGCCCAAGTACGCCATCTACGTTGTGAGCTATAAGCGTCTGGAACAACTGGAAAAGCCAGTCGTTCTCCGGATATTCGTCATCATCAATGAACGCGATAAGCTGGCCGCCAGCGTTAGCAAGTGCTTTGTTCCGCGCACAGGCAATATTCTGTTCCGGCTCAACAAAGTAGTTCACGGCATGTCCGCCGATTGATGCGAATGAGCCCACGACGCCTTTCGCACTTTCGGCTGAATCGTTGTCCACAACGAGGACAGAGTAAGTGAACAGTCCCATTGTGCGTTGGTCGACCAATTTTTCTAGCAGGCGACGCAAGCATTCCGGCCGCCTAAAAGTGCAAACGCAAACATCAATGTGGGGAGTCGCATTAACCAATGTGGACTTCAGAGAAGCTTCCTCCTAACACTGGCTAGAGCCCGTCGAGCCGCCTCGGCATTGTGCAATGTGGGTTTCATCATTTGGAACAAAGTTCCGGCAATCGGCTTCCCGAATGCGTAGGGACGCAACCGACGCTTCCGCAAACAGTCAAGCACCGTTGCCTCAGTAACTTTAGATTCCACGTCCAGTGACATCGTCAGTGGAAACGACTGATTCCAAGCATGGAAATCCAGACCGACGAAGGGAACCATGCTGGAGTCCTGCAGCAGTTGTGCGGCTGTTTCACTAGGTGCCCACCCATCGTACTTTCGGTTCCAAACCTCAATACCTAACAGGCTGTCGGCCCAGCATGCCTTGAAGCACTTCCAGGCATCGCGGCGCTTTGGATGTGCGAGAACGGCAACGCCATTGGACGCTCTCACCGCCTGTAATACTTCCGCGGTTCCAACGCCTTCCCCAAGAAAAGGGACGTCGCCCCACACGAGAACATGCACGCGATTCGCTGAGTCGCTGTATTCGATTCCAGGCATGATCAGGATCTGATTCGAGCTCGCTTCGGCACAAGCCGCGCGAAATTGTGCGAGTCGTTCTGTCGTGAATCCACGATCATGCTCCGTCATCATGAGCACGCGGCAGCGCTTGCGACTAAACTTGGCACTCAATGCATTGAGAGACCATTTCGCATCGTAGGACCAGTCGGAGTGCACATGACAAACAGCGGTAATGCCCATCGTGGTTTTTTAATGTCCAGCGTTCTTGAAGATATTTTGGCGAAATGTGTAGAAGCAATCAGCAAAAAACACGAGGGGGTCATCGGACCGCCAATTGTAATACCGCTCCCCGCGTCGAAGCCGCAGAACCTCAGCGAACGACTTACCAATATGTGGCCAGTCACTTAGAGCCTTTGATCTGGGACCGCGCATCACGAACAGCAGGTGCATGAGTTCCCGGCCCAGGTGTCTACAGACCAGCCCAGGGGATACTGAGGTGACTGTTCCGACCGACGCTTTTGGATTTATGGCAAGCAGCGCACTCCATGCTGGGTATTCGAGCCCTTGGCGGCGCGACAATGCAGTGCTACCCCAGGGTCGACCATTAAGTTCCACGAACCAAGCGTCTCCGCTACGGTCCCGGAGCATCTCGATCATGAAAAGACCGCGCCATTGAGCCTTTTCTATAAGTTTTTGCACCTTCGGCATAAGATCAGAAGGTACCGCCTGCGAGATGCAGGCAGAAGAACCCGAGCCTTGAGGATTCATCATCCTAAGTCTACGGTGAGCGCTCCAAGCTCTGATTCCGTCATGTCCAGCAAGGCCGAAGATACCCTCCCCACTCCCCACAACAAAACTCTGTGCCAGCAGAGGGACACATTCTCCCCACTTGTCCAAGGCTTGGTGCAACTCACTCTTATTTGCACAAATGAATTTGCTGCACTTGACCTTGCGATTGTCGCGAACGGGAACGCAGTCAACCGGCTTTAGGATGATTGGGAAACCCGCAGCGACAATGAAGGCGAGCGCATCCGCTGTACTGTTTACCACCGCGGTCTGCGGGACGTTGAAACCACTCTCGCGTGCAATTTCAGTCTGAAGCTGCTTGTTAAGTGCGATCTTTGCCGTATCGCCTTGCGGCCCGACCAACAGCCAATCGCGCCCAAGCTCCAATTCATTGAAAAGCCAAACGGCGGTGTCGTCTAAAGGAAAAAGCAGCCGGGGAACACCGCCATCCCCGCAGCAAAACTCCGATTTCAGCAGGCGCTCAACATCGGAACGCGCGCGTCGCAAGTCGGACTCAGGAGGGCTGATCTCGTGACAAACGACATGTCGGCTTTGTCGCAGGGCAGATTGCTGACCCTTGCGCGCTATTACTTGTACGTGGAAACCGGCATCCACGAGGCTCCAAGCGACTTCAGGCGCGGCGAGGGCTTCAGAAAAGCCCATAACAACGTTGCAGTGCGCCATCATTATTTTGGGAAATGGGAGCTTACAGGCCGAAACCCTACGCACGCTGCAGCGCAGATGCCATAGCGAACGTTAGAGCGGGTGGGCAGTCACCTGTCCAACGACGGAAGTCCCCCTCCGTCAAGAACCGATACTCCCCAGGATTGATGGGATGTGTCTCGATCTCCACAACAAAGCGCCGGGCCAAAGTGAAGATTCGCTGCATGCGGACCGCGGATGCAAAGGGCGGGAGTGAAAAGAAGAAATCTGTCACTCGATATCTACCACTTAGCAGGGTGCGGCTAAACAACCGAAAAACAGAGTTGCGGACGAGCTTTTCACCAGGCTCATACGAAAAGTGGCGCCGTACGATCGTCCCCGATGGTAGGAGTTTTTGAAGCAGCACGTTCGCGGAGAGGTGCATGTGATGATGGCCGTCAACACGATCTGGCGCCTTTCCGTACAGGCGAGTGAACTCTTCGAACTGGCGGGCCACAACATACTCAAAAGAATTCGCCAATCTCGGATGATACAAAAGCCGCGCGAAACAGTGCGCGAACAGATATTCGCTGACCTTCTGGTGATGGCTTGCCAGCGCAGATGGAATCTGCGTCGCAGAAAACGGAGCGCTAAGATTCAGGTGAAGGCCGATATCGAGTCCTTGCTCGGTAGCGATGCTCGCGGCGCGAGCTGAATCTTCCATGAAAACCATGCCGCTGGCGGAGGAAAGCGCGCGATGCTGGAAACATTCCAAGATTCGATTGGTGGTTCGGTCATCGCGGCCCCAGTCGTCGGCATTGATGATGAGACAGCCGCAAGAGACACGCTTCGTATGAATGTTCGCTTCCGTCAACTCAACCTCGTCGGCCGACTTGATCTGTTGCAGCGGAACCTTTTCTGGATTCTTGCTCTGCATCGCACAATCAAAAGAGCAGTTGTTAAGCACAATAGCTAGAGGGTTTGACATCGTCGACAACGACTGAGCGGTCACGGCGGATAAACCGGCTTAGGCGTTGCATTTGCTCTCGTCGGTGGAAGGCAACCAGCTCGCGTGATACTGGACGGGGAACTTGACGGACGACTCCCCAAAGATACCCTGCAGCAAGAGCCAGCCCTCCAGTCAAAACAGGTGCTAGGCTCATTTGACGAGCGGTCCTGACGAACTCCCACATCGGGTGATTGCCTATTGAGTAGTCTTTCATCCCGAGCTTGAAGCGTGACTTCAGCAAGCTTCGCCCAGCGGTTCCCATTGCTCGATGGTGAAGGCAGACCCTTTCCGTAAATGTACGCGTCCTCCAACCTTTCATTCGGGCCGTAATCACCGCGATGTGATCTATCGATCCGCCTTTCACTGCAAAGTAGCCGCCGATATCTTCAAAACACTCGCGGCGAAATACCTGGCATGCTCCCGATACATGCTCGATATTCACGAATCGATAGTCATAGGTCTCACCCGACAGCTCTCGAAAAGGGGTTCCTACTACTCCCAGCGCTTCATCGGCTGACAATTTCTCGAGCAGAAAGGCAAAATAGTCATCCTCGAATGAGATATCTGCGTCTAGACTGACGATTATGTCATTCTCGGTGTCGCGCACCTTCGCGTAGCCCGCATTAAACGCGTGAACCTTGCCGGCGAAGTGGCGTTCAGCGCGTTCCGGCATGCGTAACAGTTCGATCCACGGATGCCGTGTCATGTACTTCTTCACGATGTCATCGGTCCCATCCGTGGAGCCATCGCTTACGATGACCCACTTCCGTGGAAGCACCGTCTGATTAGTCACGGACTTCAGCGCCAGTTCAATGAACCGCGCTTCGTTTCGCGCCGGCGTGATGATAACGTATTTGAGGCTCTCGGACATCTCTGCTGTCATTAACGACTAGCGATGTATTGGAGCGGGGGACTGGAATTGTCCAGTCTCTCCGGGTGGTCCCCGGCGCATCGCTCTCTATACTTCCCCCGCATGCTCCTATCTAGTTAGGAACCATTTGATCTGCGGCGTCGCCACTCAAGTCTGGGTGAAGCACTCATCTTCCCTCTTCGACAGGGCATGCGGTTACCGGACATCGCCTAATTCCTGAACAATACGATTCCGATCCTTATCTGGACAGTACCGGATCGGCTAGGAATCGAAGACTTTCTTCTACAACCCGGTTTTGCTGTTGCGGCGTGAGTTGCGGGAACATCGGCAACGATACGATTTCCTCGGCCGCTCTCTCCGTGACGGGGAAATCTCCTTGCTTGTAGTTCATCGACAGATAGGCTTTCTGCAGGTGCAGCGGGATTGGATAGTGAATTCCGGTGCCGATGCCGGCTTTCTTGAGATGGTCCATCAGGCCCTCGCGATCGGCGGTTCGCACCACATACAAGTGATAGACCGCTCGCGACCACGACGGTTCGTACGGTGCTGCCACGCTGTCTGCCGGCTCAAGCAGCCGCTTATACTCTGCTGCGCGTTCCCGGCGCTGGGCGTTCCACTTCGGAAGGTGCGCCAACTTCACGTGCAGGAGACCGGCTTGGATGGAATCCAGGCGGCCATTGTAGCCTTCGAGATCGTGGTAATACTTTGTGGCCTGGCCGTGATCCCGGAGCATCTTCATGGTCTTCGCAATGACGGCATCGTTCGTAGTGGCCGCGCCTGCTTCGCCACATGCGCCCAGATTCTTGCCCGGATAGAAGCTGAATGCCGCGGCTCGGCCCATGGAACCAGCCTTCATCCAGCGGCTCTGTTTCTTTGAGAAGTATTCGGCGCCGTGGGCCTGGCAAGCGTCTTCGATCACAACCAGACGATAGCGTTCAGCCTGTTCCAGGATGGCGTCCATGTCGGCCATTTGCCCGTAAAGATGAACTGGAATCACCGCCGTAACCGGGCGGCCGCTACGGCGGCTTATCAGTCTGCCCGCATCGTCGACGGTGCAATGTGTTTCCAGATACTCGGCAAGCTTCGCGGGATCCATGTTATAGGTGCGCTCGTCGATGTCGACGAACTCGGGCAACGCACCGGCTTGCGAGATCGCTTCGGTCGTAGCGATAAACGTGTGGGGCACGGTGACCACAACATCGCCGGGTTTCACTCCGCTGGCCATTAGCGCGAAGCGCAGGGCATCGGTTCCGCTGCTGACGGCGACCGAATACCCGGCGTCGCAGAAGGTAGCGAATGCCTTTTCAAACTCTTCGACCATCGGGCCGCCGATGAAACCCGCGGTCCGCAGCGCCTTGCGGAAGACTTCGGTCATCTCTTGTTCAAGTTCGACATGAGGGGTAACGAGATCAAGGAAAGGAATCGAATTAGGGACGCTATTAGAAACGCTCACTTTGTGACCTCCACGGTCTGTTCGATGTGGCGCAAAAACTTTGCTGGATTTCCTGCCACAACGCTGTTGGGCGCCACGTCTTTGGTGACCATGCTGCCAGCCCCCACGATCGCGTTTTCACCGACGGTGATGTTGGAGAGAATCGTGGCGCCAGTGCCAATCGACGCTCCCTTCTTAATTACAGTTCGCTCGACCTTCCAGTCGGCCTCAGTTTGCAGGTTGCCACCCGCGGCGGTTGCCCGCGGATAGCTGTCGTTGATAAACATTACGCCGTGGCCGATAAAAACGTTGTCCTCAATGGTGACGCCTTCGCAGATGAAAGTGTGGCTCGAAATCTTGCAGCGATTACCAACACTGGCATTTTTTTGTATTTCGACGAAGGCGCCAATCTTGGTTTCATCGCCGATCTCGCATCCGTAAAGATTGATGAACTTCGAGAGTTTGACGTCTCGCCCGAGCTTCACGTCCGGGGCGATGCATACGTATGGATTCATTCTGAAGTTGGTTTCCGCTGAGGTTTACTTGAGTATGGAATACTGCGGCTGGATTGAATATGCGGCAATCAATCGGCGCTTGCAGTTCTCTGCCCTGCTTCGAACCGCCAGGGAGCGGGGGCGATATCCACGCTCTTGACGGGGATTGCTCGCGGGGACAGCGCGCCGAGTTGAAATTCCTGATGAATCGCAGCGAGTGCCAAGCCTACATCTTGCTGCTTCGCGACGAAAGAAACGTTGCACTCGGAAGAGCCTTGTGCGATCGCGATAATGTTTACATTCTCCCGGCCCAGAGCGGCGAACGTGCGCCCGACGGTTCCAGCACCACGCATATTCTTGCCGACAACCGTGACGATGGCAACACTTGGATCGAGCGTAATATGTTCGACCTTTTCATGCGCCAGATCCTTGGCAAACTCGCGGCGTAGGGCCTCGACCGTCCGCTCCGCAGCTGACGACGCTACAACCAAACAAATATCGTTTTGCGAGGACGATTGCGAGATCAGAAGGACATTCGCCCGAACCGCCGCGGTGGTTGCAAAAGTACGGCCCAACACGTCTGGAACGCCAACGATTCCCGGCCCGCCGATGGTAATGAGTGTGACGTCGCTGATCGCTGTGAGGCCCTTCACTCCCGTGTCCGCCGGAACTCCCGTGGGAGTAACACGCGTTCCGGGCCGCTCGGGGAAGAATGTGTTGCGGATCCACAGAGGAATGCCGCATTGGGTGACGGCGCGCAGCGTCTTCGGATGTAGAACCTTGGCGCCGAAGTGTGCGAGTTCGGCTGCCTCACGATACGAAATTTCTGTGATGGTCGTCGCGCCCGGCACCAATCGTGGGTCGGCGGTCATCAGTCCGTCCACGTCGGTCCAGATGATCACTTCGTCGGCATCGAGCGCGGCTCCCAGGATCGTCGCGGAATAATCGGACCCGCCGCGGCCCAGCGTGGTCAGCACACCTTCTTCCGTAGCCCCGATAAAGCCCGTAACTACTGGAACACTGCCACGCTCCAAAATTGGCAGCAGGCGCGCTTGGCAACGCCGCCGCGTTGGGCCCATCAAGGGATCGGCTGAGCCGTGGCAGCTGTCGGTAACCACCACTTGCGTCGCCTCGATCGACTCGCTGCCCACTCCGCACTCGGCCAGCGCGGCCGCGACAAGTGGAGCGCACAAGCGTTCGCCAATGCTGGAGATCGAGTCATAAGCGCGTACGGTCAGCTCTTGCAAAAGGCTCGTGCCCTGGCAAAGTCGCTGCCCCTCTTCGAACACCAGCCTGAGTTCGCGTTGCAGGCGGCTTCGCAAGACCACCGAATGGATCAACGTATTGACCACCGCGTTGTGCCGCTCGCGGAGCTCCTCAAAGATCACCTCGACGGCTTCGCGATTCCCTGCCTTGGACTGCTTGGCTGCCTCGATTAGCCGGTTGGTCACCCCACTCATGGCGGAGACTACAACCACGACTTCGCTCTCAAGCGAAGCGTCGCGAATGATCTCGACCACTTTGCGGATGCGGGACGCGTCGCCGACGGACGTCCCGCCAAACTTCATGATGCGCAGCGGCTTTTTCACGGTCTCTATCAATTCCGCATTCATACGCTGCCTACTTCCCTCCGCAGTGCACGCCGAGGGCGTTGCTCTCGGCCGGAGTACGTGCGGGTTTGGAGGGGACCGCTGCAGAAACTGGCTTTCGGTCACGCGAGTACCAGGCACTTTGTTTCTTATGGTTGCTCGCACAATCGCGAACCAACTCAGGTTCTTCCCAGGGAACATCGTGATAGGCCGTCCGCAGAAACGGGCTGTTGGAATCGCGGATCCATTCCTGTGGAAAGAGCGCGACGGTGTCGTTCTCCGTAACTTTCGGAGACGCTCGCACACTTGTTCCAGACAGTGCGGCATACAAGGCCGCGGGAAGGTCGTGTCCAGCGCCCAGACTGATGTGTCCAACTTGAGTGGATCGCGGATTGACTTCAATCAGATACGCGCGACCGGTGTTCTCTTCCAACATGAAATCAAATCCGAAAAATCCGGAGAGACCGAGCCGACGGGCCATTGCCTCGACCGCGAACGACATTTCGGCATTTTCGATCAGGCGAACCACGGTGGCGAACCCGGTCGAGCTTGCTTTGTTGATGACTTCAAAGTGCAGGCTCGCGAGGACTGTGCCTTTCCAGCAAACAGACGTGCTGGTTGCTTCGTGCCCCGCGATAAACACCTGGGCATTTACTACTGGCCGGCGCCGCAAGATCGACGGCCAGAGCAGTGTCTTATCGTGATCGACTACGGCCCGCTTCGCAGCCCTTGCCAACAAGGGCGGAGCCTGCAGTCTGGCGAAAGAGTGTTCCGCTTCCGCCAGGGTACGAACGATCCTTACACCATCTCCGCCGGAAGTGCCGTTGGCTTTGAGAACCACCGGAAAACCTGTGCGTGCTATCCAATCTCTTAGCTCATCCACATTTTGGACGACCCGGGTGGCGGGAACGCGAACCTTCTGCTCCACTGCCACATCCATAAACGCGGTTCGCGCACTTACGACTGGAAAACTACGGGGGTTACCGAGCGAACGCTCAATCAAGGTACAGATCGGAGAATCTGGTCCTTTGCTCTGCTTCTCGGCGTACAGCCGGTGCAGATGCTGAGTGGCCAGATCGTCCCCCGACACAACAAAATCAGGCTGGCTGATGGCAATGGCCTGAGCAATCGAAGCTAGAGGCGCCAATCCGCGGTACGCATGTGCGCGATGAACGGCTTTCGTCCTGCCCAGCGGATGGCCGGTAGGACATACCGCGTCAACCGTGCACCCGGCGTTCGCCAGGGCCATCGTGAGGCGAGCCGTGGGGTACCAGCGCGACGTCGTCGCTATTAGAACTGTTGGATTCATCGAAGGAAAAGAATCAGAGGTAGACCAATTCCCCGCGTTTGCTGATGGACGTGTTCGCCGCTTCCAGCATCCGGACTACGCGCAAGCCGGCTTCGCCATCATTGACAGGAGTTTTATCGTTGGTGATGCATTCCACAAAGTACGACAACTCCCGAGTTAACGCCTCGATCTGTTCGATCTGTGGTGCCCACATGTCACCCGACCGGTAATTCACCAGCAAGTTGTAGAGGCCTTCACGGCTGGTGATGTTGACGCCCTTGTCGTAAATCTTGATCTTCTCGTCCGCTTCCAGATCGTTCCATACCAGCATTTTCTTTTCCCCGCCGATCAGCGTCGTCCTCACTTTCACCGGCGACAGCCAATTCACGTTGATGTGAGCGATGACTTTGTCAGGAAAGTACAAGGTCAGGAAGGCTACGTCTTCGTGCCCGTTGAGGTGAGTCTGCCCCGTCGCCGAAATCGCTTCTGGAGTCTTCTGGATCAGGTGGTCGATGATGGATAAGTCGTGCGGCGCAAGATCCCAGACCACGTTGACGTCGTGCTGAAAGAGGCCGAGATTAACTCGCGTGGAGTCGTAGTAATAAAGCTTTCCGAGCGCATCGTCTTGCAGCAATTGCTTGATCTTTTGCACCGCGCCAGTGAACAAGAAAGTATGGTCCACCATGATCTTCAAGTTTTTTCGCGCGGCCAGTTCAATCAATTCCAGGGCCTGCGCAGCATTGCTGGTGAACGGCTTCTCGACGAAAACGTGCTTGCCATTCTCCAAAGCTGCCTTCGCCAGTTCGTAGTGCGTCCAAACCGGCGTTACGACCGCAATGGCATCGATCTCGGGCGAAGACATCAAAGCCGCCGGATCGTCCGTGACCAGCACGTCTGGATAGGCTTTCGCGACTTTCCGCCGAGCTGCCACACTCTTGTCACACACGGCGACTACTTTGGTTTGATCCAGACGGTCGAGGTTTCGAACAACATTCGGTCCCCAGTAGCCGTAGCCAATCACACCAAATTTAATCAGGGCTGGATTTTCCTGCGTTTGGACAGCGCGTTCTTCAGAAGGAGTATCAATTGTGATCATTTTCTTTTACCGGGAGCAAAACACATCCAGGGAGGGCGGAGATTTCGTTTAGTGCGCGCCGTTGCCAAGGACAACTGCCCCAGGCGTACGCCACAGGATCTTCACGTCGGTCCACGGCGACCAGGTGCGTGCGTAGTGCAGGTCGAGGCGAACCATGTCGTCGAACTTGACCCGGCTGCGGCCGCTTACCTGCCACAGTCCAGTGATGCCGGGCTTGGCTTCGAGCAATCGGCGGCGATGCCAGATATCGTATGCCTCGACCTCATACGGAACCGGAGGGCGGGGGCCGACCAACGACATTTCACCCTTCAACACGTTGACGAACTGAGGCAATTCATCCAGGCTGCTTTTGCGCAGGAACGCTCCGATGTTAGTGACCCGAGGATCGCGCGTGAGCTTGTATACACCGTCAGCGCTGGCGTTCGAGGGCTGCTTGTCAGCCTTACCGGCAATGAGTTTTTGCACGTACTCTTTGTGAATGCCGGCATCGTTGTTCACTTTCATGGATCGGAATTTCAGGAAGACAAACGATTTGCCATGCTGCCCGATCCGCCGCTGCCGGAAGAAGATCGGTCCTTTCGACGTCGCTTTGACGGCGAAAGCAATCGCCAGGAAGATGGGCGAGAAGAACACCAGCGCCAGGGTGCTTCCCACAATATCCATCGTCCGCTTCAAAACACGGAAGAGTTTCCTGCCGTCGTCGCGCTGGGACAGGTCCGGGTAGAGCGTGGGATTGCTCGACCCGCCATGATCTTCGTCATCCCACCGCTCGGGGAAAACGTGGAATGAGATGCGCACGCGGTTGAATTGCTCGAGCGCGAGATTCTTACGCAGCGTGTCGGTGGCACGGGCGATAACGGTTCCGGGAATCGACGCGCTATCCTCGGCCGCGATCTCGGTGAACATGACTCCGATCACGCAGTCCTTCGAGTACCAGCCAGTCACGTCGGTATCGCGAGTGGACGCGGATAACACCGACGAAATCTTCGCAAGAATCTTGCCGTTTTTATCAGAAGGGCGGTCGCCCATGTCCAGGAGCAAAAGAATGAACGGCTTTCGCGAACGCTCGCTTCTCTTTCTCTCAAGCGCAATCATCCGGCGAAAGGCTTCGGAGTCTAATACACCGCGTTCCTCGGTGGATGAAGCCTCCGAGAGAATGCTCAAAGTCGCATCGTCACTGCCAAAGCGTCGTGCCTGCACAATGTCCTCCACTGATTTCATAGCTTGGGATACGGGCCCAGAGGATTGCCGAGCTTGCTCTTGCTTGAAAGTTATGGGGGGTTGAACTAAACGGCCGAGGCCTGAATTAAGCGAAGTCTTTTAACTGAGGTCTAATATTCCTTCGATGTATCGGAGGCAGACGAAGTGTACCGTTGATAATAATCGGCGTGAGCGGCATTGGCGCTGCTGTTCACCAGAGCACCCAGCAGCTTCGATTTCTCGATCGCCTCAAGGCCGCGCTTGAGTTGCTGTTTTTCTGTGGTACCTTTTCGCGTGACCAGCAGAACGCCATCGGCGAGGCGAGACCAGAGGCTAGTGTCGGCCAACGGCAAGACCGGCGGGGAATCAATGACGATCCAGTCGAACCAGGATTCCAGCCGTTCCATCAGGAGGGATAGTTTTCCCGACTGCATCAGTTCCAAAGGATTTTGCGGAGCCGCTCCGGCCGGAAGGACCCAGAGACCGAGACTTTCCAATTTGTAGATGTTATAACTCTCCGTCCGTCCACCAAGCCACTCGCACAGACCCGGAACCTTGCCTAATCCAAATTGGCTGACAATCGAGGGCCTCCGGAGGTCACCTTCCAGCAGCAACGTCTTTTGATTCTTTCGGCGAGCCAGCGTGCAGGCCAGATTGGCAGCGACCGTGCTCTTCCCTTCCTGTGGGATCGTGCTAGTAATCAGAACCTTTTTCAGCGGGCGATTTTGCCGAAGCTGGCGCAAGCGAACCGCGAGGAAACGAAATTTTTCTGCCCCCAAGCTGCCCTCTTCGGCTACTGAGATCAAGCGGCTCTCTTCCGGGATGGAAGCCGCGAGCAACGGACAGCTTTCCAGGCCCTCGGGCGACGTCGGAGCCGGAGGATTCGCATCGAACGCCTCCACCCTTGGCTGCTGCTCGGCGAGAACGGACCCGCGCATCTTCAACTCGGCCGCCTGCAGAAGTTCCGTAGCCAAGGCCAAGCTGGAACTGCTTAGATTTCCAGCGCCGGTGTTTTCCGACTCGGCCCTCTGCAACGCGTCAAATATGTTGCTCACTGTTCGGCCACCCGTAACCGCACGCGCGTTTTCATTTCTTCCTCCCGCTTCTGTTCGGACTGCAGGTGCGCATAAAGTTGAAGCAGGGTCTGGGCCGCTTTTCGCGCATCGAGCTCGTCGGAATTGCTTCCCAGTGCGGGGGTTTGGATGCCAAGGCGGAAGTCAGTTGCAATATCGTCGATGATGTCAGGGCTCACGCTGCGCATCTGTCTTGCATACGCGGCGATCAGCGCATTTTCACAGACCGTATTGATCAATCGTGGGAGCCCATGGGAGTGCTGATATACCGCAGCGATTGTCTCGGGCGGAAACAGAGCTGAAGGATACGGACACCCCGCTAGCTGCAGCCGGCGCTCGATGTAACCTTTCGTCTCATCGGAATTCAGCGGCATCAGGTGGGAACGCAGAGCGATTCGCTGCTTCAATTGCCGCAAGCTGACGGAGTCGAGCTTTTCATCGAGCTCGGGCTGTCCGACCAGTAGAATTTGCAGTAGCTTCTGCTGTGGTGTCTCCAGGTTGCTCAGCAGGCGAATTTCTTCAAGCATTTCCGCGGAAAGGTGGTGCGCCTCGTCGACCACCAAGGCGGTCGTCAAGTTGCGCTGGCTGCGGGCAATGACGTAATGCGCGATCTGAAGCAGCAACTCTCCCTTGTTCTTGCTGGTCGCGGGAAGCCCGAGGTCGGCGACAAAGTATTGCAAGAACTCCAGCGGTGAAAGACGACCGTTAAAGATATACGCGTAAGCGACGTCTTTACTCTGCTTGAACAGTTGCAGCACATAGTGGAGCAGCACCGTCTTACCCGTACCGACCTCTCCGGTCAGAACCACAAACCCTTTGTGCCGGCGCACGCCGTAGTACAACGCGGCCAAAGCTTCGTTGTGGCGGCTCGTAGGAAACAGGAAGGACGGATCCGGCGTGATGTCGAATGGATTCCGCTTCAGGCTGTAGAAGGACTTATACATTTGCGATCCGCTAACCTCGCAAGTAGCTGAATGCCGACCCCACCAGAATCGTAACAGATACGAAGGCCGCAGTCGCCCATCCGATCCAGGCCATCCGGCGTTCCCGACGTACATCAGCGGGCACCAAAACGGTGGGAATTTCCGAAATCACCGCGATCGGGAGCAGTTTTTGTAATTCCTTCTCGTCATGGATGCGGTCATCCATCATTTCAAAGGCACCCGCGACGACAACACCGAAGGCCAGTCCGATTCCCAGCCCCATACCGCAAAACTTCAAGCGATTGGGAAATTCGGGTTTCACTGGCAAGCTCGGCGGATCGATGATGCGGAAGCGCTCGCCCTGCTGCAGCAGTTCCATGCTGGTGGCCATGGCCGACTCATTCTTCTTCTTCAGCAGGTCGTCGTAATTCGCTTTGGACTGCTCGTAGCCGCGGGTTAAGTCGGCGAGTTGCTGCTCGCGCACTGGTTCCTGATTCAATCGTGCCTGGTAGTCGACAACCTTGTTCTTCAGATCCGCAACGGACCGCTCGCGGTTGGCAATCTCTACGCGATTGGACTGCAACTGTCCTTGCAATTGAACCATCGGGGATGAAGCGTCCGTCATCGTGGAAGGATCCGCCGTTGTTGTCGCCGTATCCGGATCAGCAGGCGCGGAGGCTTTGGCTTTTAGGTCGGCCACAATCTGGTCTCTGGTCTTTTCGGTATCGGCGATCTGCTGCTTGAGCTTGCGAACGTCCGGGTGACGGTCGGTGTAGTGCGATCGCAGATCGGCAAGTTGCGCTCGCAGCTTTTCCAACTCTTCGTCGATCGCGGGTAAACCAACGTTTGCGGTGGCACCGGGGCCAGAACTCTTGGGCGCGGCTTGCAACGAGCGATATTGATTCAACAACGTTTCGAGATAGACCCGCTGTTGTTTAGCCGTGTTCAGTGCGTCTTCTTCCGTCTGCAGTTGCGATTGCAGGCCAGCCAGTATCTGGAGATTGCTTCCTACTTGTGCCGGCAACTCGCCAACATGCTGGCCCTTAAACTGACGAATCTTTTCTTCCTGGTCCGACAGAGTCTTTCGGGCGGTTTCTAACTGGTCTTCCAGAAACCTGGTGGTGCCTTCCGACTGCTGCTGGCGCACTTCCAGATTCTCATTGATGAATAGATTGGTCAGCTCGCTCGTGACCCTCTGGGCCAGATGAGGATCCCGCGAGGAGTACGAAACATTGAATGCCGTGATCTGATTGCGGGCATCCTTTACCAATTCGATATTAATATCCTTGCGCATGCGCTCGACCATCTGGTCGGGCGAGGGCTGCGAATGGTCGCCGGCGTAAAGATTCAGCTGGTCGATGATGTGCAGCAGCCGCGTCCGACTCAGAATCTGCTGCGTAATGCTCTGCATCCTCTCCTGCAAATCGTCGTTGACGTTCGGCGTGACGTAATCCTTCGGCATGGTCGGTTGCTCCACCAGGATTAGCGTGGTCGATTGGTAGCGGGGCGGCAGGACCCAACTCGCTCCCCACACCAGCGCCCATCCCACAAAGAGCGGGATCAAAAACAGCAGATGGCGGCGCCGCACGATCCCCAGGTAACGCTGGAGGTCGAAGCCTTCCGAACTTTGCTCTTCTAAATCGTCAACCATAGAATCTATCTTCCGAGCGGTCTGGAGAACTGATAGGAAATCGACACAAATTCGCGATTCGTGTTGGGAGTTGCGGCCAGGACTGGAACGCCGCTATAAACCTGGTGCAGCCTTGTGTAGCCGAGTTGAACGTTAATGTGTTGGAGAAACTCTTGCTGCAGCGAAGCGGTTCCTGAGATCGTGTGGCCGTTCGTGGCCCCCGCCAGTGGCAGACCTAGAACGTCATTTTGCGCGTACAAACCCGTCACCGACCCGCTTAATCTTCGCGCCAGTTGCTGCCGTACGGATGCGGTCGCGCTGTCCATTTTCACAGCTCCAATCAATCCCCCGCCGCCGGAGATGATGTGCGCATAGCTCAGTGCAACATTCGTCAAGCGGCCTTGCCAACTCAAGCTGCCTCCCGCCGCGGGGTTCCAAGCCCGGGCCGCCGGAAGCTGTATGTTCAGCGGAGGAAACGGAGGCTGTACGGTATCCGAATGTTGCGGACCACCAAAAAGCGACAGCGAGAAATGCGAAGAGGCATAAAGGGTGTAGAAGAAAAGAATTGCGTGCGTCTGCGTCTCGTCCTGCCCCTCGGTTGGATAGGCTATCAAGCGCTGGTACTGGTACGTTGCGCCGATATAGTGCATCTTCGAAACCCGTAAGGAATAGAAGGCCGATCCGCCCTGCGTACTCGAGTCAAATAAACCGGGAACCTCAGCCTGGTTTGGATAGTGCAGGTTCGAAAACGTTCCGCTCGCCCCGACCATTCCGTTTAAAGCGAACTGGTAACTGATACCCACGTTCCCGGAATTGCTGAGAACAGAAGCCACCGGCGCGATCACGGAAAAGTTTGGTACCTGCGTCCCGCCGGAGACTGCCTCCGTTCCTGACAGAAACGGCTGGTTCAGAACGCTGGAGCTCTTCAGGAAGCCGTCGCGGCCGGTAAGGGTCACGTGCGGGCTCAGCCGGTATTGCAGGTCGATCGAAGCATTCTGATCCGCTTCATTCCGGGAACTCGTATGCTGGTAGAACGTAAATCCGGGCGCGTAAGTTAAGAGCCAGTGCAAGCGTGACGTGGTCTCGTCGAGAGCGATAAATGGCGCCACGGAATAGCTCTCGTCGCTGACAGGCTTGCTGGTGTTGGAGCCGAGTAAGTTATCCGTGTAGGCCGTGGTGAATGCCAGCCCTCCGCGCAGGTAGTTCGAGCGCTCGCCGCCGCTGAACGTCGTCGGATACGACTGTCCACTCACCGGGGGCGGAGTCTGCATTCGGCTGTCGCCGTTATCCGGATTGGCGGTACCGTAGGCCGTTGCCGGTTGCGCCGACGTGTTGTCCACCTGCGACCACAACGGTGCTGCAGTGAGTAAGAGCAAGCCGACCAAGATTTTTCGAAAGACTTTCATTACGGAACAACGATGGTGTCGCGAGGCTCAAGTTTAATGTTCTGCGCTGGATTCTTGCCCTTCACCACTTCCTTGTAGTTGAACGGAAGCCGCGCCTGAGTGCCGTCAGGATTCGTACGCAGCACGTAAATCGCTTTTTGCTTGGCGAAGTCTCGAAAACCGCCCGCGAGAGCGATGGCATCGAGCACGGTTGCCGAATTGCTGATTGGGTAAGATCCCGGCCTGCTCACCATTCCCAGGATATTGAACTTCTGGCTGTTGATCTGCTGAACGATGACCGTCACTTCTGGCTCAGCGATGTAATTCTTGAGTTTCGCAGCAATCTCCTGTTCCAGCTTCAGAGGCGTGCGGCCAGTGGCTTGCACTTCTCCGACGAGCGGTAGCGAGATTTTTCCATCCGATCGAACTGGGATGGACCTGGAAACATCCGGCTCTTTCCAAACATTGACGGCCAAAACATCATCGTTGCCAATCACGAAACTGTCGTCGTGCGCCTTGGTTGCGGCGGCGTCGCCATTCAGAGTGGGCGCGGCCGCGGTAGGGCTTCCTTCAGGTGCTGCTGGCGCTCCCGATCCGGCTTGTGCAAAGAGCCCAGTCGATGCGAGCAACAATAATGCAGCGCAGAACCATATGGCAGCACTTCCACCGTTCGTCCTTGAGGTGTATGGTTTACGTTCGACGTGCATGCTGATCGGTCCTCAACTCAACTTGCTTTCCCGTTTCCCTTGGGAACGGCCAACCCGCTGTCCGATAACGAGGAAAGGTAAGACTCCGGAGCGATCATCTCGTACTGCTCGATCTTGTAGAGAATCGTCCGGTAGCTCACCCCCAGCAAGCGGGCCGCGGCCTTGCGGTTCCATCCGGTTTTCTGAAGAGCGGCCGCGATGGCGTTGCGCTCAGTTTCCCAGCGGACATTTTGGATCATCGATTTCAAGGTCGACGCGGACGAAGTGCCATCTCCCAGTTCAACTTCTGTACGCACGCGGTGCCCATTGACCTTGGTCGAGGATTCCCACCCGTCCAGCGAAAGGTTTTCATCGCCGGCCACCAGGTAGCGTTTGACGAAACTTTCCAATTCCTTCAGATTGCCAGGCCAGGAATGATTCTGGCACGCATCCAGCGCCGACTGCGTAAATTCGCGTGCCGGCAAGCCATAATGTTTCGCCACCTTGTGCATGGTGTAGCGCAGAAGAAATTTGATCTCTTCCTTGCGCTGCCGCAACGGCGGAACGCGAACCGTGAATGCGCTCAAACGGTAGTAGAGTTCAGTGTCCAGCCGCTTCTCTGCCAGGGCTCGGTCGAGTTGGTCGCTGCTGGAGGCAAGAATACGGACATCCACCTCGACTGTTTTGGAATTTCCCAACCGAACAGAGCGCCGGTCCTGCAGAACTTTAAGTAGCCGAGACTGTAACGCCAGCGGCATTTGCGAGATCTCGTCGAGCAACAGCGTACCCTTCTGGCCGCTTTCCAGTTTGCCCAGGCCCTTCGACGATCCTTCAGACCGGTTCTCTCTACCAAAGAGTTCAATCTCCAGCAGATCTCCGGGCATTTCCGCGCAATTGACTCTTAGAAAATTAAAACCCGAGTAAACCGACATCTGATGGATCAGGCGGGCTATCGTACTCTTTCCACTCCCGGGCTCTCCCAGAATCAGCACGGGAACATCAGCCTGCGCCAGCAGTTGGGTTTGGGCGCGAAGCTGCTGCATGACGGGACTGAAGCTGAGGAAGAACTCGTCTTCCCCGACCGACTCAATATCCTCGCTCGCAATCTCCGCCTCGGCAGAATCGTTGGGCGATCCAAGGTGTTTTCGAACAACGGACTCGATCTGTTCTTCGCTCACGGGACGCACCAGGACATCTTTGGCGCCCATGCGGATCGCCTCTTTTTGTTTTTCTGAATCTTGAGGATCACACACCACGGCGATCGGAAGTTCGGGACGCAGTCTGCGCAGCCAAGGCAAGAGGTGAAGACTGTCGCCGTCCGCTCGAGGGATATCGAGCAACAACAGATGAGGAGCGCTCTCGGATTGGACTCGCTCCATCGCGTCCCAGCCACTGCTTGAAGTTTCCAGATGCCAGGAGTTGAAGTGCGCGGCAGAACTTAGCAGACGAAGAACCGAATCGTCGCTGCTTACTAGCAGCAATCGGAGGGTTTCAGTTGTATTAGGCGCCATGGGAGCTAAATGGTTACGGCAGCTATCGGTAAGCTAGTTCAGAAACGATCAGGCAGGTTCGACTTCGTAGCCTTCAACACGCACCGCGAGGGACCGTTGGATTGCGTCAATAGAGATAACCAGGGTTTGATCGCCATTGCGGGAAAGCAGAATGCCTTCCATTCCATCCAGAGCCCCGCTGCGAATTCGCACGCGTTGACCAATCTTGAGAAAGGGATGCGAGGACCACGGCAGCTCTGTTTCCACTAGACTGCGGACCGCATCGATTTGCGAATCCGGAATCGGAGTGCCTTCGCCGCTGGAGCCCACGAGCCCAAACACTCCGTCGACCCTAAGTACGCGCAGCCGTTCGACACGATTGGGCTTGAACTTGGCAAATACGTAGCAGCTGAACAGCGGCAACTGCAGGATCTTTTTGCGATCGCTCCAGCGGCGCACTTCGTTCACCAGCGGCAGAAAACACTCCACCCCTCGCTCTTCGAGCCGGTGCGCCACCATTTTCTCGTGTCTCGGCCGCGTCTGGAGACCATACCAGCACTCCGGCTCCGCTTCGACAGAAGCAACTGGCAACGAAAAATCTAACGCTACACCGCTTACGGCCATAGCTTCGCCCTCTAAGTCACACCGTTCAGGGTGACCTCAAAACGCAGACACAACTAGCTTGCTATTTTGAAATCTCCGTGAAGAGATTTCGGGGGGGAGACACCAACGGTCGGGGCGCCGGGGGAGAAGCTGGCTTCCCGCTACATCAAATTCTTTTTTCTCAATGGATCGTTACTTAATCTATGCGACCCGACTCACAATTGATAGCCCACGGAAGTGCCATGTATTGCGTCTGGTCGCGCTGAACTATTGTGATTCATGGAGCTAAAATGTTGCGGCTTGCGAAAAGCAGGTCCTGACTACCTACAGGAATCGTCTTTTGGCTGCGACTTTTTCACCGCATCCGCTTACCAAACGACAGCGCCTGGGATTCTAGGAGGGGAAATCCTGGTTGCATCCAACTTCGCTAAGCAATCAGAAAATACAACCCCGTTGCAGAGGACTGCAATGGCTAGAAATACCCTAGGTTTACCTTCTCAATTAATAATGGTAATATCTTCCTATGCGTTAGCCTGAAAGACCTATTTAATCCCGGGTCCTTTGAAGATCGCAAAACCGATTGATAGGCGCAATACATTCAAAACGCGGCATTTAACTGTGCACATTAGTTAATGTTACGTTTTTAAATCGAAGGACGGTCGCAGGCTCATTCTTAGATGAAAGAAGTTGCAACTCTGAGGAGTCCTACGGATTATTCGCAAATTCTAAGGTGATTCGCTGAGGTGAGCCGCGCCTATTGCGGCTCGATTGATAATGGGGCGTCAAATGCCTAGCCATCCCAAGTTCCGGAAAACTAAGATCCGCGTCCTGGTTGCGGACAATTCTCGCATCCATACCAACCTGCTGGCGGAGGCACTGAAGCGCGACCTCGAATTTGAAGTCGTTCCCTTCGAGGTGGACTCTAGCCGTTTGGTGTCGGCCGCAACTGGACTGCATACCGATGTACTGGTGATCGGCTCAAATCTCGACGAGCAGCAATCTCGAGGGTTCGACGTCCTGAGAGATCTGCGCGCTGTGAGACCTGAAACTCACGCCGTGGTTTTGATGGACACTTTTAATGACGAAATGGTTTTGAGCGCATTTCGTGCCGGCGCGAGAGGAATTTTTGGCAAGAGCCAGCCGGTCGAGGTACTCTGCCGATGCATAAAATCTGTCCACCAGGGGCAAATATGGGCCAACAGTAGAGAGATGTCGCTGGCCGTGGACGCCTTGGCCAACTCCCCAGTGATCAAAACCGTGAATGCGCGCGGGCTAAGTTTGCTTTCCAAGCGCGAAATCCAAGTTGTCCATTGTCTGGCCGAAGGCTTGGGCAATCGCGAGATTGCTGATCGCCTGAAGTTAAGCCAACACACGGTCAAGAATCATCTATTTCGAATCTTCGACAAACTGGGAGTCTCCAGCCGAATTGAGCTTCTATCAATGACCATGAGCCAACCGGACATGGCGCCTCCGTCGCCTTCCAAGGAAACGAAAAAATCCTCCACCCGCCCAGGATTCAGCAATGAATTGGCGCTGCTTCAGAAGGCCGCGGACGCAGGCCTGCCCGCCGCGCAGATGGCCATGGCGCAAGTTTATCTCGCTCGCAGATCCAGCCCGCGCGATGCGGTTCGCGCGTATACCTGGTACCTAGTTGCACTCGAGCGAGCTTCCCACGCGAAAGCGCTACTGACCAAAATGTTGACGCCGGAGCAGATTGAAGAGGCTCAGAAAAATGCGAAAGCCAAACTGTCGAAGCCGGACACGGAAATCGACAGCGATCTTGAGTTATCGGAGACTGGCGAAGTAGAGGCGTGAGTTGCGCTGGCAAAAAGGCAAAAGGCGTGCCAGTTTCGACACGCCTGTTGATTGCCTAGGGAAGGGTGATTTCTCAGGCAGTTGGAGCGATACGTTCCCGTCGCAATCTCAGGAACATGGCTCCAAAGCAAGAAATGCCAGCGAGAAAAAGGTAGACCAAAGTTGCACCGCCTTCGGGCACGGGCACCAAGCCCCACATCTCTTGCGCTTCGCCTTTGCCGATGTCCGTCCTAGGATTCGGCGTATAGATCCAGAGGCTAGCAAGCTGAGACTGGGTCAGCGTTTCGGTCCCCGACATTACATTCTGATAAAGAGTATATGCGGTTGTTGTCGAATCAAGGGTAACGCCCCCGGTCAGAGCCCAGATCGCTTCCGAGTACGCGGCTTGCGTAGTTCCGTCCATACCGGGATGGCTGAGCATCTGATAGGCGAGATAGGCTAGTTGGTCATATCCCTGCACGCCCAGACCGCCAAAAAGCGTCTGTCCGATATTCGTCGGGCTCAGGCTAGCCGCGTTCATTCCGTTGGCTGTCCAATGCTCACCAGCGTAGATGTTGTCCTTGAAATCATCGCAGATCATCCCCGGTCCGCCGGCTTGCCCTGGTCCAACCTGAACGCCATTGATGGATCCATCGTAAAAGCCAGTTCCGACAGTCTCACTGCCATAAGTCCAATTTTTGCCTTGATAACCGCCGTTAAAGTACATGGGTGTGTTCTGAGCAAAAAGGGTCGGCCCCAGGAACATTGCAGTTCCGGCTACGAGTGAAATCAGAAATCGCTTCATCGTGTGATTGTCCACTTTCTCAAAGTGGGGGGAGGATCGGTCGAGGGAGGATCGGTCGAGGTGCGGAAGTAATCCGGGCTCCATTACCAAAGCTACTTTAGCTTACGGCTGCATTTTGTCAAGACTGATAAAATCTGCAACCGGTTGCAAGCGATTGCAACCATGCCGCTTATTGTCATACTACCCATTCGTGCCCTTCTTCGATTGCTCGAATTATCGTAGCCTTAGATGTTGCAGATTTTTCCATTCTGCAACTCGGCCCTTGGGATTCCATGCGATTTCGCAGCTTCGTTTGGCTTGCTGGTTCGCCCCTTTTGCTGTCCATTCTGCTGACCTCGTGCTCCGGCGACCCGCAGGCGCGCAAAGTGAAGTACTTCCAAAGCGGCCAGCGCTACTTCGAGAAAGGCAAGTATGAAGAGGCTGCCATCGAGTTCATGAATGCGGTGAAGATCGATGGGAACTATGCAGAGGCGCATCAGCAACTGGCAGAGGCCTATCTTAAGTTAAACAAACCGCAAATCGCGTTGCAGGAGATCGGGCGAACCATTCAGCTTCAACCCCGCAATTACGCGGCTCGCCTCGAACTGGGGAATTTGCTGATCCTCGGTCACAGCTTCCCCGACGCTCAGGCAGAGATCGACACTCTGCTCCAGGAGCGACCGAGCGATCCGGCAGTCCATTCGGCGAATTCGAATTTAATGGCAGCGCAAGGCAATCTGGTGGGCGCAATTGCAGAGATGCAGAAAGCCATCGCGCTTGACCCAGATCGCTGGCAGTTCTATCTGAGCCTTGCCCTTTTACAGTCCAGAAACAATGAGCTGGATGCGGCCGAGACGAGTTTGCGCAAAGTGATTGAACTCGATCCCACATCGTCTCCAGCCCGAGTGCTTTTGGGGAAGTATTATCAATCCCACAATCGCTATAGCGACGCGGAGCGGCAATTCCAAGAGGCAACTGAAGCGGATCAAAAGAGCCCGGAGCCGCGCGCTGCTCTCGCGGGGCTTTACCTCGCGGAAGGCAAGCAGCCGGAAGCGGAAGAGATCGCGCGTCGCGCAGCCCATGACTTTCCGAATAATTCCACCGCTTACCGCATGCTGGCGAGTCTCAATGTCATGACCGGCGACCTGGATAAAGCTCTTGCCGAGTATTCGGTCATCCTCCAAGAGCACCCGCAGGACCTTCCGGCGAAAAAAGAATACATCCAGCTTCTTCTGCAGAAGGGGCGGATTAGCGAGGCCAGCCAACTCGACGCGGAGCTTCTCAAGGCGAATCCCAACGACCCCGATGCCTTGCTTTATCGTAGCCAAATTCAAATCAGCAGCGGCGACGCCAATGATGCTACGGCGGCATTGGAAACTCTGATCAGAAATGATCCTGCCAACGGCGAGGCGCACTATGTTTTGGGGGTCGCATACGAAAAGCTGGGCAATCCCGAGCGTGCCGAAAGAGAGTGGAGAGAGGCAGTCCGCCTGCGGCCCGATTTGCTGGATGCAGTCCGAAACTTAGCGCGCTCGGCTATGAGCCGAAGCGATATGGATGCTTTGGACCAGGAAGCCACTGAGATTGTCCGATTACAACCTGACTCTCCGGAAGGCTACTCTTTGCGTGCGCTTGCCAACCTCAATCGCAAACGGTTTTCGGCGGCCGAAGTGGACGTGCGAAAGGCAATTGAAATCGCTCCGCAGAGTTCCTACGGTTACGTACAGCTGGGAAACCTAAAGCTTTCCGAAAAACAATTCGACGATGCTGGCAAAGCCTACCAGGCGGCGCTCGATCGCAATCCGAATTCAAAAGACGCTTTGCGCGGGCTGATGAGCACCTACATTGCGCAGAAGAAAGTAGATCGAGCGATTTCGGCCGCGAATGCTCAGATCGCGAAAGCACCGAACAACGGCGGATTCTACGAACTGCTGGGTACCGCCCTCTTCCGCATTAAGAAAGATCTAAAGGGCGCTGAGGAGGCCTTCGAGAAATCCGCGGAACTTGATAAAAACAATCTAAATGCGCTCGTTAAGTTAGGTGAAGTGCAGGTGGCGAGCGGTTCGGTTGACGCGGCGATCGCCACCTATCAGCAGGCCCTTAAGGACAATCCGCGTGAGGTCACTCTCTATCTCCGACTCGGAGATTTGTTTGCGTCGAAGCAACAATGGAGCAAGGCCACGGAAGCATATCAAAAAGTATTGACTATCAAGCCCGAGGACGCACTGGCCGCAAGCCATCTTGCGAATGTGATCCTGCAAAACGGTGGCGACCTCGATATTGCGGCATCGCTGGCGGAAACGGCGCGGCGCGGCATGCCCGAGTCACCCAACGCTGCCGATACGTTGGGATGGGTGTATTACCAAAAGGGCGCATACAACTTGGCGATCCGGATGTTCCTGGAAGCTCTGAAACTCGCGGAGAACAATAAGGCGCCCGCAGACCCAAACATCCACTATCATTTGGCGCTCGCCTACGAAAAGGTCAAGCAGGATCTCCTTGCTCGACAACAGCTGGAACGTGTGCTGAAGATTGATCCCACCTATGGAGATGCGGCGAACGTGAGAAAAACGCTTGCGCAGCTGAAATCCGCGCCTTAGTCGTCAAGATCCCCCGCTTACTCCGCGAGGCACAGCTCAGCTCACCAGCCCTCAGCAGTGAAGCGGCGGGAAATGCCTAGTTAGTTAGTTAGTTAGTTAGTTAGTTAGTTAGTTAGTTACTGTCTGATGCGCAGCGATTCTTCCATTACGTCATTTCTCTCCGCTCGTCGCCTAAGCTACTCTCTGGACACTCCCCTATTAGTGTTGACGCCGAACAGGAGCTTGCCTACGAGGACATCCCGGGAGATGTTATCCACGACGCATTCAGTTGTCTCGAATCCAGCATCGCTACCGCCCACGCGCAGCAAGGACAGCCCATTTTGCAAAGTCTGACCAACTATCGGGGGTTGTTGAGGCAGTCGATGAACATATGAGCGATCGAGGATTCCCAAAACACTTTGACGGACGGCGTTTCTACAACCCGGGTGCGCCTCAAGCCCGTGGGTTTCTTGATGTTCTTCGTTGGAAGTTGCGTAGTCGACCAGAGGCATCGCCCGCATTTATCTCGGACATTCAGCAGTCCGCTCCGACGCGCTGCACGGAGGGTGGCGAATTACGAATCGCACTGGTGAACCATTGGCTATGTGAACGCTGAATACCAGCACCGGCTCGCTCTCTCGACGCTTAACTTCGAGATCGGGGCCAAGCCTAACCTCAGAACGTGCGAATCCGCGTTGAGCGGAGGCACGCTGAAGAGCGGCCCTTCTAGAGTCCCGTAAAGTCCGCCGATGAGGGAAGGGCTTTAGCCCGCTGAGCATTGTCGCTAACCCGGCTCAACGCCTCAGTCCATCACGGCTTGGGATGGTCTGCAGTATAAGTATGGCAGCATGGTTTCTGAACGGGCGTGAACTCCATGATTTCGACGCGTGTGCCGTCCGGATCGTAGGCATCCAGGCTGTCTTTGCCATCGCGCCCGACCTCCGGCCCATCGAATGTTTCGTACCCTCTCGATCGAAGTTCTGCTGCGGCGGCATGAACATCTTTCACGCCGAACGAAAAATGATTCTGCACACCAAGTTCTTTGTGGTCGGCCTTGACAGGAATGTTGAGCATGTATTCGATCCAGTCGGGACCATCAGGTACCTGCAGTTCGTACCAATCCGTGCCGTCTTCTTTGAAACCGCCCTGCCAGTAAAGGCGAAACCCCAGAAGGTCCACGTAAAAACGATTCTCGGCAGCCAAATCTTTGACGACAAAACCCGCATGGATCAGCCGCGAGCTGATCTGCTTGGATGCAGGCGCGTATCCGATCTTAGAAGGCCACCGATGAACGAAGGCAATCGAGTTTCCCTCCGGATCCCGCACGCGAAAGGATTGCGCGCCATCGGAATCTTTTTGAATTGACCCCGGCTGGAACCCATGAGCCAGCAGGTATTGCCGTGCATCCGAAACGTCGCCGGTTGCGAATGCGATTTCCGCAAGCCAACTCTTATGGGCATCGATTCTTATTTCCCGCGGCACCAGTTTCAATAGAATCCGCTGCTCCGACGGACGCACTAGAATACAAGTCTCCGGCCCGGAGTACTGCGTACACCCGACCGTCAATCCGAGAACGTCGGAATAAAACCGTCGCGATTTTTCGACGTCACTGACATAGATCGTCACATGGTCGATTCCGGTGATCCGCGGTCGCCCGGTTTGATCCGGCGAGCCCGACGCCAACGTCTCCGACGACAGCGCGAAGCAGAGCACGAGCAAATTGACGGCAGACATCAAGGTTGGTAAGGTTCTAGGCAAGCGCATGCCTGCAAATTTTATCGCAGGTCACTAAGTGCGATTCGCGATTTTTCGACATCTATCGCAAAGACTACCCTCGTCGGTGATAGAACAGATCAACAATTCCCGCCAGCCATTTTAGAGTCAGACACGTTCCTCCGAAAGTCTGTGGTCTAGAAAATACTTCCCAGCTACATCCGTCCGGCTGGTCGGCAATCCAGAAATTACCTCTCGGTGCTGCGGAATAGTGGATTGCGATCTTACTCGCGGCGAATCGCTGGACGTGACGCTCGCCTACCTCAATGGCAAGGACGCCGAGTCGGAAGAAGCCCAGGAACATGCAAACAGCAGCCTGGCGCTGTACCCTTGAGACTTGCTCAAAACAAAACGTCACTTAGCGGGAGATCTGTTGCCGACAACGCACCCGATCTCCCGTTCCGTCATCACCAGGCCCATGGCGGTCCGATGCGTCTCGGCGATTTGCCCGAGAGCCTGTTGCAGCTGTGCAAGTTCCGCCTCTCGCTCTTGCCGATATTCCTCAGCCTGCTGTGTGGCTTGATCTGCCTTTTGCTGCTCGGCGGCAGCCTGCCGCCGCGCAAGTTGCGCCTGCGCCTCCGAGTTCGATTGATCCTGCTTCGCCAAGTCGCGCTGTTGAGCGGCCGCCTGCGCGTTCGCAGCCGCTTGCGAAGCCTGCTGAGCCAACGTCTGCGATTGCTCCTGTGAGCGCACGACCAGCCGGCTGAAACCTTCCGTCTGCGGGCTGAGCCGTGCCACCTCGCGCTCCAGGCGACGGACCGAGATTAGATAAACAAACCCAAGAACCAAGCTGAGCGCGATTGCGATCACTCCCAGAGCCAGCGCTAACTTCCCTTGAGACTTGGCAGGTGCATCCCCAAGTCCACGCTCGTCCGGCTTCAGCGCCTCGCGTGAAGAGTCCATCTTTTGGCAATCTTAGCGTGGAGTTCTAGATTGAGGCAAAACGAGATAGCTCGCGCTTTGTCGGCCAACCGGAAGTAATCCAACCCGCCAGCGATTCGTCTCAACTGGTGATAAATACCGTGGGTGTTGAAAAAGTCACGTCGATTAGCGGGATGAGAATCAGCAGAAGCATGTTGTGAAGAAAGCATCTGTCCCTGCTCTGTTTGATTTTGATCGTCGGAGGTCTGCTGATCATGATGGGGCTACACGACCGCTCCGAAGCGCTGTTCTACTACTTCCGCCTGGAAGATCAGGTTCCCGAGAACCATCTGCTACGGCTGATCGACAAGCACATCAGCTTTGAGTTTGTGCGGGAGCGACTGAAAGACAGCTACAGCGACACGGGCCGACCGTCGATTGATCCCGAGTTGCTACTACGCATTCTGCTCATTGGTTATTTTGTACGGCATCAGCAGCGAGCGCAAACTTGTAGAAGAGCTGCGCATGCACCTGGCCTGGCGCTGGGTTCACTGGTCTGGGCTTCGATCAGGAGATCCCCCGCATCATTCGACGTTCTCCAAGAACCGGCACGGGCGGTTCCAGGAGTCGAAGCTTTTCGAGCAGTTGTTTGAGCAGATCGTGCGGCAGTGTGTGGAGGTGGGGCTGTGAGCGGGAAGAATCTCTCCGTCGATGGCAGCTTCGTGGAAGCGAACGCCGCCAAGGAGAGCCGGATTTCCACGGGAGCAGTTAGCGGAAGCAGCACAGGTCCATCACACCGTGCGCCAGTATCTGCGGGAGGTGGAAGAGCAGAACCCGGTGGAGGAGCCGGTGCATGAGCAGGATCAAATATCGACCACCGATCCCGATTCCACCTATGCCACCAAAGGCGGCACCCCGGCGCGTCTCGGTTACTACGACAACTATCAGGTGGATAACGACAGCTGTGTGATCATCGGAGTGCAGGCCACGGCGGCGCGCATGAGCCAGGAGACGGTGGCCGCGCGGGACATGCTGACCCGTTTTGCCGAGTGGCAAGGACGAGAGCCGGAATCGGTAGCGGCCGACACGACCTACGGGAACGGGGAGTTCTTGCACTGGTTGGCGGATCGCAGCATTACTCCTTACATGCGAACCCGCGACAGTATCCACAGAAAGAACAGTCCGTTCTACGGTCCCGAGCGGTTCACGGACTACCCTTCCATAATCCGGTAAGGGAAGGTTTGCCGACCATTCACCCAGAATCGTCGTATCCCGCTGCAACGTGATGTACAGGCTATAATTGCGCGCACAGATGGCACTCACCAATGGCACGAAACTAGGCCCTTACGAGATTCAATCGCCGCTAGGCGCAGGCGGTATGGGCGAGGTTTATCGCGCCAAGGACACTCGCCTCGACCGCACCGTTGCCATCAAGGTTCTGCCTTCCCATCTTTCCTCTGACCCGGAATTGAAACAACGCATGGAGCGCGAAGCCAAAGCCATTTCCGCGCTCCAGCATGCGAATATCTGCACGCTTTACGACATCGGCACGCAGGACGGCACCAACTTCCTGGTCATGGAGTACCTCGAAGGCCAAACTCTCGCCGAGCGCCTAGGGAAAGGCGCCCTGCCCCTTGATCAAGCTCTGAAGATTGGAACAGAAATCGCACAAGCCCTGGAGAAGGCGCATCTACAGGGAATTATCCACCGCGATCTAAAGCCGGCGAACATCATGCTGACCAAAGCCGGCGCAAAGCTGATGGATTTCGGCCTCGCAAAACCGGAGTTGTCGATCGCATCGCGCAGCATCGGCCCGCTCACTCCTTCCACGCCGACCATGAATCTTGCTTCGCTCACTGCGGCTGCGTCGCCGCTCACGCAGAAGGGTTCGATCGTGGGAACCTTTCAGTACATGGCTCCCGAAGTTCTACAAGGCGCGGAAGCCGATGCCCGCAGCGACCTGTTCAGCTTCGGATGCGTTCTCTACGAAATGGCCACCGGACGCCGGGCTTTCGACGGCAAATCGCAACTCAGCGTATTCACCGCCATTCTGGAAAAAGATCCCGAGCCCATCACTGCCAGCCAGCCGCTTGCCCCGCCCATACTTGATCGCGTAGTGCGTGCGTGCCTCGCCAAAGATCCTGCTGACCGATTCCAATCCGCGCACGACGTCGCGATGGACTTGCGCTGGATGGCCGGCTCTACGCCGACCGAGTCCGCGAAACCATCGCCGCACTTCAATAAGTCCTGGACCGCCGTGTTTGCAGCGCTTCTGCTTGCCGTCGTCGGACTTGCCGCGTTCGGCGGGTACCGATGGGCAAGGTCCTCCGAGGAGGCGGTCTCGATCCATGCCGAAATTCCTCCGCCAGGCAAATTTGCTCTAGATACGACTGGCGACGCAGGCGGCATGCCCGTGCTCTCTCCGCAAGGCGATAAGATTGCCTTCGTTGCGCACTCCGGGGAAAACAAGTTGCTGTGGGTGCGCTCGCTCAGCGGTGACGCGGCGCAAGCACTCAACGGCACCAACGGCGCTTCGCATCCTTTCTGGTCTCCGGATGACCGCTACATCGGCTTCTTTGCCGGCGGTAAGTTGATGAAGATTCCCGCCACGGGCGGCCCGATTGGTGCATTGGCCGATGCCCCCAATTCCCGCGGAGGAAGCTGGGGCGCCAACGATGTGATTGTGTTCGCCCCGGATTTTCAGGGCGCGCTGGTGAAAGTAAGCGCGCAAGGTGGCACAACAGCCCCGGCAACGGTGCTCGATAAAACGAAGCACTCCACCCATCGCTGGCCCTGGTTTCTGCCCGACGGCAAACATTTCATTTTTCTAGCAACCAGTCATACCGGGGGCGATCCCAAACAAAACGGAATCTACTTCGCGTCTGTCGACAGCACGGAGAGCCACCTGGTCCTAGCGACAGATTCAGCGGCACAATACGCATCCGGCTATCTGCTCTACCGGGCCAACACGGCGCTCGTGGCACAGCCCTTCGATCCGCATAACGGCGCCTTGTCGGGATCGCCCGTGCCATTGGTGAATAGCATCCGCGACGACGTCGGCGTGTGGCGCAGCATTTTCGCCGTCTCGCAGAACGGACTCCTGATTTACCAGGCAGGCAGTGCTGACTCGGCAAAAAGCCACCTAGTGTGGTTCGACCGTTCGGGGAAAGCGCTTGCGGACTACGACCCTCAAGAGTCTACGATCACCGATGCGCGTGCGTTGCTGGGCGTGCGGGATGTGGGTCTCTCGCCGGATAACAAGCGAGTCGCATTTGCAAGCGGCACTGGCATTTGGACGCTGGACCTCGACCGCAAAACCAAGACCCGGATTACCTTCGATCAGCAGGTAGTTCAGGAACCCGCCTGGTCTCCAGACGGCAAAACACTCATATTTTCGGCGCAAGTCACCACCGGCGGTGGCAACGTCGAGATCCGCTCCAAAGCCGCGGACGGCAGCGGTACCGAGAAGACATTATCGGCCGAGCAGAACAGCTACCGCTACCCAGGCTGGTCGCCTGATGGAAAATATCTAACCTACCTTTGTTGCGATGGCGAGAAAATGGTTTCCCTCTGGATACGGCCCGTTGACGGAGACGAAAAGCCGGTTGCGGTTGTGCAGCCGCCTTCGCCGCAATCCAACCTCTACTTTTATCGAATTTCTCCCGACAGCCACTGGGTAGCCTACGTTTCTGACGAGTCCGGACAAGACGAGATATACCTCACGACCTTCCCCGAAGGAAAAGGGAAATGGAGGGTATCGTCCAACGGCGGATATTACCCAGCGTGGAGCGGAAATGGTAAAGAGCTATTCTATTCGGGCCTTACGGACGATTTCTTCGCTTGCCCGGTGACACCGAAGGGATCGGAGATCGAAGTCGGCACGCCCCAGCATCTGTTCCACACGCCTTTGCCCGCAATCGGCATATTGTTTGACGTCTCTTCCGATGGCAAGCGTCTGCTGGTGAACCGCGCCGAGGAAGAAGCCCAGGCTCCGCTCCAGTTGGTCACGAACTGGCTCGCGGAGTTGAAAAAATGACTCCGTGTGAAGCCATTGTGCGTTTGTCCAAACCGCTCCGGCTTGCTCGGCAGACTCGTCGTTGTTGAGGTTTTTCCTCCCGGCCTCGATTGTGTCTGGATGACCCGCGATCCGGAATCAGCAGATTGATCGAACCGACAGCAACTGCTCCGCGCCCAGGTCTCTTCTTTTTTCTTACGCGTTCACCAGAGATCACCGATAAGCATTTGCCGCCTGCCAGGCCGTCAGGTTACGACGGTTACTTGGCTTTGCCCCGCTAGCACACCAAAATCATTGAGATCACAGGTGTTTAGCGTTGCAAATCGCAATGAATACGGATGCGGTGTCGTGCGTCCTGCGCATTGCTCACCGCTCGAATAACTTGAGACCATTCCAGTTGAGAAGGGTTTACACCCCGTGGGAGGTGCGGCGGTAATGGCCCCGATTCTTCTCTGGCTCATCCTGGTCCTGTGTCTGTCGATTTCGGTCGTCAAGTACCTGATGGGGATTATTCTGAAGTTCTCCTTCCCCAGCACGAAAGCCCAAAAGGACTACACGTATCAGCCCACCGTGAGCGTGTTGATGCCCTGCTACAACGAAGGCAAAACAGTGTACGAGACGATCGAGAGCATCAGTAAAAGCAATTATCCGAGCGACAAGTTTGAAGTGATCGCGCAGGATGACTGCTCCGGCGACGACAGCTACGAATGGATGCTCAAAGCCCAGCGCGATTTCACTAACATACGGATAACGACCGGGCGGAATGAAGTCAACAGCGGAAAGGCACGCTCCGTCTGCAATGCGCTGCAGCACTCAACGGCGGAGATCATCATCTCCATCGATTCTGATTGCATCTTTCATCCGGACGCAATTCGGGAGTTGACCGCATGCTTCGCGGAGCTGCGCATCGGCTCGGTGGGTGGCCGGGTAGGAGTCAGAAACCCGAACGACAGTGTCATCACCTCCATTCAGACGGTCATTTACTATTCTGCGTTCCAGCTTTACAAGATTCCCGAGAATTGGACCCGTAGCATCTGTTGCATCAGCGGATGCCTTTTCGCCATCCGCCGCGATTTATTGCTGGAGATCGAGCCTGCGATCCGCGCCCGCAACTGGTTCGGTATTCCAGTGAACCAGGGCGAAGACAGGTTCCTCACCCATCAAACATTGCTGCGAGGTTACGGGACTTACATCAACAATGATGCCCTCTGCTGGACCACAGTTCCGAACACATTGCCGGTGCTGTTTAAACAGCAACTCCGCTGGCGGCGCAGCATCGTGCGCGACTTTTTCTTCACCCTCAGAACCTTGCCGCAGCATGTCTGGAAACTGCACCCAAATACGGTATTCACACTCGTACTCACTCCGCTTGGAGCCGTGGTTGGTTTTTTGGTCGTGGTCACCATGCTTACTTCGGATCCGTTGGCGTGGGCCGGCCCCGTCCCCCTGATCGCCGCCCTTGGCGTGGGAGCCATTCTTACCTGGGTGATCAAGAAATATAGTGCAAGAGAGGCCGTTGCCCACCCTCTGGCCTTTGGCGCTTATATTGGCTGGTCGCTCGTCAGCAGCTTGTTCCTCACGCCCCTGGCTCTCTGCACCATGGATTCCGCAGACTGGGGCACGCGAACCAAACCACAAGAGGTGCCCCTTGGCAATACCAACCGTTAACCCGCCAGCTTCTGAAACCAAAGATGATTCGCGCCCTCGAGAGAACAAGAACGTTCCGGTCTTGCAATCGCTGCACTACAAGCTGGTGATTACGCTCTACCGGGTCTTTGCCATCACTGTGCTGTATCTGGTGCTAGCCGGAATAATCAGCTACGCCTTCGTGATGGGCTTCTATGCCGTGAACAGTTCGTGGGCTGCACCGATCATTCTCTCTTCTGCAGACGAGAAAAGCCTGGACTTCAGGGAGAAGCTAGTCACCAGCCAGCAGACCATCGAAGACCTGAAAGTGGATACGAAGAAACTGGACAGCGGCTTAGCCGAGATGAAGAAGCACCAGGCTGCACTTCTGGCCCTCGAGCCTGAACTGCAGCAAGCCATCGTGCGGGAGCAAACGCACAACCGCACGACAGGACCAGAACTCGCGGCGCTCGACCGGCAGAAACAAGCCGACAACCTCAAGACCCAGAAAGTGCTGGCACAGCTGAGGGACGTGGGGTCCAACATCACCAAGGACCTGGCTTCCGGGTTGATCACGCAGGGCGACGCAGCCACACAACTTGCCGCACTCAACCAGGCGGGTGGCGCCTACACAGACAGCAAAATTGCTCAGGTCCTGCTGACCGACAGCGTGCTGGACAAGACCACGACTGGCACCAACTCGCTTGATGTGCTGGTGAAGCAAGCCGAGTTGCGGTCTGAGGTGGCTCAGCTGGATGTCGCCATTAACGTTGCACAGAAGCAGCTTCAGGAAGAATCCCAACAGATCGATCGGTTAAGACAGGCTATCCAAACCGCCAAACAGAGTCCGTATTACCTGAATGCGTCCGGGGAAAAGACGTTGTACTTCGCCTTTGTGCCTTACGACAACCAGGCCAGCGCGGTAGCGGGAAGCCCCATCTACGACTGTTACCTGAACATGGTCGTGTGCCGCAAAGTGGGCACGTTGAAGCAGATATTCGCGGGCGAAGAGACTGCTATCCATCCGATTTTCAAGACGCAGATTCGCGGCTTCCTCGTTCAGATGAATCTGGACCATGCGGAATCTGCGAAATCCAAGACAGTATTTCTGGGCCGCAAGCCGGTGTTGTTTTGAGGAGAGGGGAAATGTTCCTGAACAACTGGAAGTTTGTACTGGCCTCAGCGATGGTTTTTCCCTCGGTGCACGCCTTTGTGGCCCACCCGCACGCACATGCCGTTGACTCAAAAGATCAGCAGGCCTACTGCGCCTACATTGGAGAGCAGGCGCAGGCGCAGCGAGACCTGCTGCGCACTCCCACCGCCTCGGCAGGTATGACTCAGCCCGAAACCGGCTTACCGCTGCAGGTGGTAGCGGGGGCCTCCGTTGGACTTTCGAGCATCAGAAAAGCAGGTTTGACTATGGATGCGGCCCGCACCGAGTGCGAGTTGTACAAGGCCACGACCGGAGCCCAGCAGAACATTCAATATGCGCTGCCCAGCCTGGAGAAAGAAGCTCTACGCAACCGTCTCGTCCTGATCGAACAGGCATCGAAGTTGCTGGACGCACTCATGGACAAGACTTCAAAGATGGTGGAGGCGAGGAATGCGACCCGTCTTATGCTTTTTTCGCTGCAGACGACGAAGATCAAGCTGGACGCTGACCAAGCCGATACCCGGTCGAGGATTACCACGCTTTATACTCCGCCACTGAGTGACAAGTCATTGAAAGAGATGGTCGCAGAAAAGCTGAATAGCGAAGGGAGCGAACAAAGAGCGCTGGATAAGTTGAGTCGTCAAAATAATTGGGATGTGGCCCTCTCCGTTGGCGTCCATCAGCAGGTAAATCCGGTTGCCCAGGGTGCTCAGCCGTACGGCGCAGTCTCGCTCAACTACAATTTCGCCAGCCGAGCCATCGACAAGCATCTGGATCATGCCGTGGAAGCCCACGACGAATGGAAAAAAGCGCAGGAAGGCGATGTCGTGCGCAACATGGAAGTCCTTCGACAGCAGTTGGTGGAAAGCATTTCTGTACAAGAGGCAAAGCTTAAGTCTCTGCAGGAAGAAGGCGAAAACATCGATGAAAACCTGCAGCTTGTCGTCACCCCGGACACTTCGGCAGCCTTTGACTTTCACAACCAGCTGACTGCAGCAAAACTGCTCCTGGAAATCGAGACCGGCGATGCACGCTTCAGAATTGAGCGCCTGCGCGAATACCTCACAAAGAATTACTGATCGATTTGCGGCTGTGAGGTTGCCAAACTGCCAACGACAGGCGGCGGCGTACGATCCACCGAGAATTCCTGATCGTGTGCAAGAAATTCCGAGTGCTAAAAAACCCAAATCCTGCTTTATCAGCAAGCCGGAAGGAATCCAGATGGGCGCAGAGCGGATAAGTACCGACAAGTCAATGCCCGTCATGGACGCGTTTTCCGCGCATCCGCTACTTCGGCTGGCTGGCCAACCGCCGCCTAATCGGAATCGTGGATGATAACGGCGCCTCTCAGCACTAATACAGAACGATAGCAGCTGGTTTCCGTATTGCCCGTCTGGGAGTTGTCGAAATTCGTTTGGGTCGAATCTGAAGGATTACGCTTCCGTCATGCCGATTTATCAGGACTAATTCCCATAGTCGTAATGGACTAGATATAAGCCTCCACGAAACCGTACGTAGGTATATGCGAAAGCGGTGCCGTCGGGCGTGGCGTGGATGAAGCCCCGATCGGGACGCTGTGGAGTGATGCCGGCACGCTCGAGAGGATTCAGCTCTCGCCATAATTGCCGCCGCCCGGTTCGAACATCAACTTTGTAAACCGGAACCGGATACTTACCCGAGCGCGCAACATAAAGAGCCGATCCGTCAGCGTTGAAGCGGATCGGAGACTCGCCAACCTCGACTCCAAGCACCGGTCGCGGTTCCCCACCGTTGATGGGATACAATACAATTTTCTTTTGCTCGTCTATTGCTGCCACCCACCGACGGTCTGGCGAGATTGCGCGGGGAAAGACCTCTATGCCTTCCGGTGTGATCGCCCTTGGACGCCCCCCAGCGATGGATTGAAGGTAGGCGCGAACTGGCTTGCCAGTCTCGTTGCCAGTGAACAGGATTTCTTTTCCATCGGGCATCCAATCCCCGATTTCATAGGTCTCTATGGGTCCTCGCTCCAGCTTTTGTGAGTCACCCGGACCGATCGGCAGCAGCAACAACTGTGGAGGATTTGAATAAACAATGGACAATGCCCACTTGCCGTCAGGTGAGAGCGCCTCGTTGCCACCTGACCCGAGTTGAACTACCGGAGACCCGTCAGTCTTACGCAAGCATGCGGTGTAGTAGAACGACACCGAGGTGTCGTGGAAAAGCATCGTCTTGCCGTCGGGTGACAAATATGGATCCAGAGTATTTCTCATCCACGACAGATCACGTTCTGGTTGACCGGTGCGTGAAAAATTGATGCCGTACTCCTCTGACCCACTTGTCACTAGAACACGACCGTCGCTACTGAGATCCGCGATTGCCAAGCCGTCAGGTCCGCTAAGGGTTGGGCGCCATGTGTGTGACATTGTTACCGCATAGGTGATCGCAGCCGGCCCGAACGAACGCACTCCACTAAACCAGACCTCATCGCCATGCGGCGACCAGGCCAGACTCCTCAAGGCTTCCCACGCATCGGTTAGAACTTCCTTCTTGCCGCGCTGATCCACCATTACGACGGAACCGCGGGTGTCCCAGCGAACGGGATGATCCAGAAAGGCAACCTTCTGCCCGTCGGGTGACACACGGATACAACTGACCCAGCCCGTGGTTTCGTAAATCGACTTGCCAATTGGGTACTCCACCCGAATCTTTCCGCTTATCTCGCGAACGACAGCCATCGTTGCGCCATCCGGAGCGTAGTCGGCATCCATTACCTGTTCTACGACTTCCCGCGGAGCGCCTCCTCCAATTGGAGCGGTCGCCAGATTACCCTCCCACTGCAGATGGCTGATGAAGTGAGGGTTGACCAGGACTGCCATCTCATCCGTGCGCGACAGCGACAACAGGATAGCCGGCGCCAAGCTCAATGACTGGGGTGCGAGAGACTCACGCCGTACCACGTACACATCGGGTTCACCGCCGTCGAAGGCTGCGCTGAATAGAACTGTTTGTCCACCCGGTGCGAAGCGCGCCGAGAATACTGTGCCGGGACGAAGGCTTAACGGCTGATAGGACACGATCGCTCGGGATGACAGAACACGGCGCCCCAACATCATTCCTCCGGCGACAACGATCAGGACCGCAACAGTCAGTGCGAGCCATCGCAAAGATCCGCGTGGGACCCTCAACGCGGTGCGGTGTTTTGGTGCCGATGCACCTGGTAATGCCTCCAGCGCAAAGGCCAGATCGTGCGCCGATTGGAATCGTTCCTCGGGTCGCTTCTCCAAACACCGGCGCGTGATGCGTCCGAGTCCAGGCGACACGTGGTCAACTTGCACCAATTCCGCGGGATCCTGCTTGAGGATTGCGTTCATGGTCTCGACAGCGCTGTCGCCTCGAAATGCCGAAACGCCGGAAGACATCTCGAAAAGCAGAGTACCGAAGCTGAAGATATCGGACCGGTGGTCCGCCGCCTGACCCCGGACCTGTTCCGGCGACATGTACGCAACCGTACCTAACACAGCGCCGGGCTGGGTACAGGTCTCATCCACCAGACTTTCAAAGGCTGCGCTGTGCGTGATGTGGGGCTTGGCCAATCCGAAATCAAGAATTTTCACTCGCCCGTCACGGCACACAAAAATGTTCGCAGGCTTCAGATCGCGATGCACGATTCCTTTGCTGTGGGCTGCTGCCATGCCACGGGCTATCTGCAATGCGTAGTCCACCACTTTGCGGCCGGCTACAGCATTTGCTCCGATAAGGTCGCGGAGCGTTTGGCCCTCCAGCAACTCCACGACCAGGTACGGGGTCCCGTTTCCCACTCCGACGTCATAGAGCGCGAGAATGTTGGGGTGGTTAAGGGAAGCTACAGCACGCGCCTCCAGTTCAAAGCGGCGCAGTCTCCCGGCATCGCCGGCAAAAGACTGAGGCAGAACCTTGATGGCAACTTCACGCCGCAATCGCGTATCGTGGGCCTCGTACACCTCTCCCATTCCGCCTCTGCCGATGAAACGAACAATTCGGAAACGCCCAGAAAGGACTTGGCCCGCCGCGATTGCAGGAGTCGCGACTTCTGATCGAGCGATGGCGGAAAGCTTGTTGACTGGACTTTCCTGAAGAAAACTCCCCGCACGCTCATGCTCTTCAAGAAGCGCCTGGACCTGTTCCCGCACTGCCTCATCCCCTTCGCTGGCAACCAGGAATGAGGAGCGACGCTCGGCGCGAAGCTCGAGCGCTTGCTCAAATAGCTCCTTGACGCGCTCCCAATCTGGCGAAGTCAACTGATCAGTGAGCAGATTGGCCGGTGGCGCCCGGCCGTTCCGCTCTCTCCTTCAGCGCATAATTTCCTGATGCAACCACGCGCGAGCCACCATCCATTCTCGCTTTACAGTCCTACCCGAAATTTCGAGTACCGCTGCGATCTCTTCGATGCTGAGCCCACCAAAGAACTTCATTTCCACAATCCGTGCCTGGCGCTCATCTTTCTCCGACAACCGGCCGAGAGCCTCGTCCAACTTCACCACCTCGTCTGACTTTTCTTGCGTGAATGCAAAAACGTTGTCCAGGGTAAGCTTTTCGTTTGCTCCTCCCCGCTTGCGGGTACGGTGACGGCGAGCATGGTCCACTAAAATCTGACGCATTAGCCGTGATGCCACTCCAAAGAAGTGAGCACGATTCTGCCACTCGGGCTGATTCTCATTGGTCATTCGCAGAAAAGCTTCGTGGACCAGCGCCGTAGGCTCCAGAGTGTGGTTGGGTCTTTCTCGATTGAGAGAGATGGAGGCTAGTCGGCGAAGCTCCGAATAGACCAAGGGTATTAGCTCAGCTTCGGCTTCGCGATCCCCCTGGCGGAATCGCACCAGAAGCTCAGTGACTTGACCTGTCGGGTTTTGCTGTTTCCCTGAAGCCATGTAAGTCCGGCGGCGCTACTGGCGTCTTATCGTTCAGGGGAGTCATGTCTCGTTGCTCGTTCCCGAGGGTGTCCCTTTTCACCTGCAACTTGCGCATTAGTAGACAGAGAAGGCTAGAGGAAGCCGGCAAGAGCTTACCAAACAAATCCCGCCCAGCAAAGCAGATTCGGAATTCGCTCAGATCTTCCTTTGCCCGTATCTCGACCATTGGGTAACCAAACGGGCCGCAGTTGACGTCTGAATTTCGGGCCGGAATTGGAGGCAACATGAAAATCACTCGTCATTTCATGGGAACAGTGGCCGGGGAAACCGTCTATCCCGCTCCAGGCATTTACGAACCACGCCAGGCTCGCACCGGTTTGTCTTTTCACAAAGCGTGGTTGCGCAGCCGCAAAAGGCACCGCCGCTGGTATTTCCAGCATGTATCGGTAGACGTAACAAAACACAAATACCCGACCGGCACGGGTCGGGCTGGGAGGCAAATATGAAACTCACTCGTAATTTCTACCAAACCGCGACTCTCGTTCTGTTGCTGTTCCTGTCCGGAACCTTGTGTTCGGCAACGACACGCAGGGTGGGACAACCGAACACGGGCTGTACAAATGCTCAATACACGACAATTACCGACGCGATCAATGCTGCTTCGCCCGGCGACGTGATCGAAATATGCCCCGCGCTTTATCGGGAGCAGCTCATTATCACGATGCCTCTGACTTTGCGCGGCGTGACTTCGAACCCGGATATCTCCGCGTATTTACCATGCTGTAACGAGGCGAGACGCGTCCTGCTGCAACCCAGCTTGCAGGATCTTCAAGGTCTGCCCTTCGACTCGGTGATTACCGTCCTGAACACGTCAAACGTCACTGTCGATAACCTCACCATCGACGCCAGCCAAAACACAGTTTCAGGTTGTCACATTGCTTTGGCCGGTATCACATTTTTCAGCGCGTCCGGCCGGCTGCAAAACAGTACCGTTCAAGGAGCGCAGCTACCGAACCCGCAGAGCTGCACAACCTTCTCCGGGAACGGATTTGGCGTCGTCGTGACCTCTAGCGATTCCGGTCCCCACCGCGTCGAGATCGTCGGCAACAGCATTCACGATTACCAACGAGATGGCATCGAGGTCAGTAGTCCCGGAGTGACAGTGAGGATCGAAAACAACAATATTTCCGGCCTTGGGCCCAGCACCGGTATCAACCAGTTTGGGATTTTCCTGCTGAACGGCGCCGTGGGAGAAATTGAAGGCAACATCATCACCGAGGGACCCTGCGGTGCGCTCTCGTCAACCGATTGCTACAACCTCCGCAGCGAAGGGGTTGTGCTGAGGGCTATCGGCGACGGTGTCGTTGTCGATCACAACGTGATCAATCACGTCCAGAGTGGCATCTTCCTCAACGCTGTGAACAAAGCGAGAATCACGAACAATCTGATTGGAAATATCGACGCCCTCGACGGCATCGACATGCAGGGCACATCCAACAGCCTTGTTGATAGCAACACCATCTTCAGCGCCGTTCCTTTGGCCAATCTTTCCGAGGGGATCTTCGAGGCCTACGGAGCCGGCACAGCCGGCGGCGTGGAGGGCTATAACGAGGTTTCCAACAACACGGTCAACGATGCCTATTGCGGCGTTGCATTTGTCGCCACCAGCCATGTGAGAGAAGGGCGATACTTCAACGTGCTTTACCCGAAACTGCTCAGCAACGGGAACCCGGGTCCGCCGCCAACCGAGCCCCCGCTTCCTTAAACGTCCATCAACAGCACGAAAGCCCCGATTCGGCCCCCGCTGGCCGAACCGGGGCGATCCTCGAAACAGCCGCGGCACTTCTTCACCGCGAATGGATCGCCACGCTGCGTTCCGCCATCTGGCTTCGATCTACAGGAGAATTTTTCGATGTCAAAGACACGGATCGTATATTGCCGCGCCATGCTTATTTTGCTCCTGTCCGCAGTCATGGCGGTTGGAGCGCGTGCCGACGGAAATAAATTTTCTGTCCCGTACAAGTTTCAACCTGAGTCGGTCAACACTTTTACAAGTCCGCTCGGTTCCGAGCCCAATAGCCGGCCAGTCCTTGGTTCAGATGGAGCACTTTATGGGATGGCCTATGGCGGCAGCAATGCCAACGGGGTCATTTATCGATTCGACGTGCAGTCACGACAGTACACTCTGCTCTACACCTTCAGCCCCACGGACGCGAACGGAGACAACAGCGATGGAGCCATTCCCGGAGTTGCGCTCACGCGCGGCCCCGGCGATGTGTTCTACGGCATGGCCCAGTTCGGAGGACAAAACGGAAACGGCACGATCTTCAAGATCACTAAGTCGGGTGAGTTTACCGTGCTGCATACGTTCAGCGCGCTCGATGCCAATGGCAACAACGAAGACGGCGCGTCTCCGCTGCGCACAATCGTTGTTGGGCGAAATGGCAAACTATACGGCACAACGCGCATTGGCGGCGAAAACACTTGTGGCGAACTGCCCTTCCCGAATGGTTGCGGTGTCGCATGGGTGATCGATAATGCCGGCAACCTCCAGGTTCTCCATCAGTTCACCCCTGCCGAAGGACACGCGGCCTCGCTGCTTCCTGCGCGGGACGGATTCTTCTATGGCTGCGCGGTGTGGCCAAATACTCATTTGCCCAACGGACAGCCTTTGCCTTCGGGGACTTTGTTCCGCATGGGAGCTTGGGGAGATCACTTCGAGGTCCTCTACACGTTCAGCCAAACCAATTCCGCCGGCGAGAATGTGGATGGAGCCGAGTGTTACGAACCGCTGGTTGAGACCAAGCGCGGAGTGTTCTATGGCACAACTCGTCTCGGAGGAGCAAATGGCAATGGAGTCGTATTCCGCTACTCACTGTCGAACCCTGGCGCGGTTGACGTTCTGCATACGTTTAGCGCCACAAACACGAGCGGGGAGAATTGGGATGGAGCCAATTCCTACGCGCGTCTGACTCTTGGCGACGACGGATCGATGTATTCGACCGCCTCGAACGGAGGCGCGAATGGCAATGGCGTCGTCTATGGCATTAATGGGGACGGCGACTTCCACGTCCTCCATACGTTCAGTGCCACCGACCCAACCACGGGTGCTAATCGCGACGGAGCGGTACCCGATTGGGGCGTCATTCGTGGATGCGACAACTCTCTGATCGGCACTGCCGCCCTGGGAGGTCGTGGCAGCCCCGCCGGTCTTGGGAACAGCGGCGGCACGATTTACGAACTCCGGATTGACGAAGAATGAGCGGTCCCGAAGCGATTCCTGCCTCCGGTTGGAGTTGTCGGCTTCGGCTCTGATCCACTCGAGGTGCTGACCGTGCGCCGTACGCGGTCAGCACCGGCCCATGATCACGCGGGGCGGGGCTTTACCTGCGGAATCTTTTCCAGTGTTTGGATGGTAATCTGCTTGTAGCCGCCTTCGACGCGCACCACCATTTGATTCTTGTCGCCGACCGGCATTTTCAGCTCCATCGGCTCGTGCTTTTCTACAACAGTGCCGGAGGCGCGGACGCGAGCATTCAAGAGGCTCCTGAGCCGCTGATTGCCATCGGCGGGAAAGTACAGGGCGCCATCGTCAGTCGCGATTGCGAGTGGAACACCACGGGCGAGGCAGGCCGCCGCGCACTCTTTGTGGGATGCGGCCGTGGCCGCTGACTCATGCAGCATAAAACATGCCGCGTCGACAACCTTACCGTCACGGTAACGGACTCAGGATCAGCCCCTTGACCTAGTTTTGGCGAGATCTTGGTTCCTGAGACGCTCGGATTTTGACTCTCGTCCGTGCCTGCGCCTCACCAAGCAGCCTGTATTCCAGACTTGACAACATTATCCCAGGCGTGTGCGGCAGGATTTCGTCCATGGCGGGCATGGGGTCCGAGGATAGCACGAGAAGCGCGAAAGGGGGCCAGCCTACAGTGCCGAATTCCGATATGCTTACAAGAAAGCCGACTCCGCATCCAAATTTATGCCCGCTCTCTCACGAGGGCGGGCGTTTTCTTCTGTACGGAAAGCGTACAAGCTAGGAAGCTAACGCTTCTCAGCAGCCTTTACCTTGGCCCACCTCGCACGTTGGGCGGCTGCGATCCTCTTGCGGGCCGCTGCGGACATCGTTCGCTTCGAGGCGGCGGCTCCACTTCGGCTCTGAGTTTTACTCGCCCTTACCTTCGCCCAGCGAGCGCGTTGCGCCGCCGCAATCCTTGCCCGCGCCGCCGCTGAGAGTCTTCCTCTGGTGCCCGTCTGTCTTCCGTATGACTTGCCAAATGCCGCGAGCGCAGCGCTAATACCTTGAAGTTCCTTGGTCAATCGGCTCTGTTCTTTCTTCAGCAAATGCACAACCTCAGCCAAGTTTGCCATTGTTCCCCCCTCGCGTGGGATTCTATCAGGCGACATTGCGCGAGCCCCCAACGTTATGATGGACTGACTCACTTAAAGCGCATCAGGCGTGCTTCGTTTTGGCCTCGAAGGTTACATCCACGTTGGCGCCATTTGTCAACGCGAACATGCCCCACTACGAGTTCTTCTGTCACGCGTGCAAGAAAACATTCTCGAAGATCTTGGCTCTTGTTGATTATGAGGAAGGGGGAGTGACCCTGTCCACATTGCGGCAGCCACGATGTGGAGCAGCGCTGGTCCGGCTTTCTCGGCCATCACCTCCAAGAAAAGCGACTGATAGGAATTCGAGGTGCCCACGGTGTTTCGTACGGCGTATGAAAGGCCTTCCATTGAGTCGCGTGTGACAGGAGCGGCAGGCAGCGCCCCGTTCGAGTCCCCATTTGCACTCTCCGCTGTGGCAACCTTCCCAACCAACTTCGTCCTTGTTACGGTTGACAAGTGTTATGTCAAAATCGTTTACATAACCAGAAAAAAAAGATGCAGAACTTGTCAATCTGACAGCTCCTCGTTCGTCTTATAAGTAGCGGCGAGTTTTGTACAGTCGAAGCCGGATGGCGTTCCCTAGGGAATTCTCTGGGAATAGCTGAAGGAGATGTGATGATGTTGAAGATAACGGTTCAGAAATTGGGAGACACCAGCATTCTCCGGTGCCATGGCCGAATTGTGTCTAGCGAGGCCGGTTCGATATTGCACCAGGCAGTACTCAGTCAGCCACACAGCAGGATGTTAGTGCTTGATTTGGCGCGGGTTGAGCGCATCGATGCGGGTGGCTTGGGAATGTTGTTGGGCCTGCGGGAGTCGGCTCGTTCCAGCGGAATCATGTTTAAGCTGATGAATGCGACGAAAAGCGTCGAGGAAATTCTTGAATTGACCCACTTGCAGCGTGTCTTTGAGTACTGCTCAGTCAGAGAGCTTTTTTGCCTGCTGCACCGCGCAGCCTCTATGCCCTCCTGCCCAACCGATCAATCCAATCGAACGGATGAAAACGATAGTCGCAACGGTTCCATCGAATGGCCAGAAGCGGTTCAAGCCGTCTAGACCAATCCTCTGCCGATAAGCGGCTAACTAAGGCGTGGTTGCGAGCGCGCGGTCCTCTGCGTCGCATGTTCACTTCTGCAATCCAATACTTGGGCATTCGGCCGACAACGTCCGAAGTCGGCAATCAGTCAGGAAGTTCATGATGAAGGGCAAGACGACTTGATCAGGAAGGGACGGTCAGCGGCAAGACGTTCGAGGCGGGATGTCATCGGAAAAAAATTTCAGGGCGACGAAGCGGCCGAGAGAGGTGTCCTTGCCTTTGTTGACAACGCCCATCCCGCCACCGCCGAGCTTTTCGAGAATGCGGTAATGCGAGATTGTAGGCCGATTACCGGGGGCTGCGCACTTTTCCAGTCGCGATTCATCTTACGGAGGGGCCAACCTGCGGGTCAACGAAATGCATCTGCGGGAAATAAAGCTTGGTTGTCTGCTGACCGGGAGGGGGGATGCCGCCTTACCGCGATCAGTAAAAGGACGTCGGCTTCGGGGAACTATCTGACAGGCGCCCGAACTCGGAAACATTGTTCCAGGCGTGTGCGCCACTCCTGTGTTGGCGAAGCGCCCGAACCCGAACCGGTGTCACTGGCCGTATCGTCGGCAACCCTCACCTTGGCGGATTAGGTAAGAGTTGCTCGTCATTCGTTCCTCAGCCAGACGAGAACATTAAAGACAACCCTAGCTGCCTCCTGTTCCAGCGAACCCGATGAATATTTGCTACCATGACGAGGCGGTGAGGTGGATATGCCTGAATATGTGATCGAGCGGGAGATTCCGGGGGCGGGGAATCTGTCGGATGCGGAACTACAGGAGATTGCCAGAAAATCAGTTGGTGTTCTCAACGACATGGGCCCGAAAATCAAGTGGCTGCACAGTTATGTGACTGGCGATAAGGTCTATTGTGTCTACTTTGCCCCGGACGAGGAAACGATTCGCGAGCATGGGCGACGTGGTGGGTTCCCGGTGAATCGGGTGTCCGCAGTTCGTCGAATGATTGGTCCCAGCACGGCCGGTTAACGCGGGCTTTGGTCATGACTTGGCAGTGCCCTCGTGCCAAGTACCTCTTGGACCGCTTCCTCCACCGACATCTCCCATCCTGACGACCATGCCTCCAAGTCGGCGGCATCGGTAAGCATGTTGCGCGCGGGTTCCAGCTTTCTTTCCAGCCTGGATTGCTCTGCGGGAATGAGAGGAGCGCCTATGCGCTGACGCAATGCGGCGGCCGCTCCTGCCAGGCGAAGCGCCTGCTGCGGCCTGGATTGTGCCGCTGCGCCTACAGCGAAACACTCTAACACCCTGGCGATGCCGCGTTGATGTCCCAGGTCCCGAAAGATCTTCATACTTTCGCCATAGAGCGTCTCTGCAGACTGATGCTGACCGTCGGCTGCACTAAGCCTGGCGAGGTCGGATAAAGCGCTCGCTATACCCCAGCCGTCGCCCAACTGCCGAAAGGCTGAGAGGCTCTGCTCGTAATAGGAGCGAGAAGCGATCGGATCAACTGATTCCCGTGCGAGGTCGCCCAGGTAGTTCAGGGTCCACGCGACTCCGGTGCTGTCGCCGACGGCGTGGAAGATGGCCAGGCACTCGTCATACAGCGCGTGGGCGCGCGCGTAGTTGCCCTGCAACCGGACGACATTCGCTAGATTGCTGAGTGCGCGAGCTGTATCGATGGAACTGCCGAGCTCTCTCCAAGTTGCGACGCACTGCTCGAATAGTGAGCATGCAGTATCGAGGTCTCCACGATCGCGGGTCGTCACCCCTAATGCATTGAGCGCGACAGCGACTCCCCGGTGGTCGTGCAGGTTGCGGCACGCTTTCAGACTCTCCTCATGTAGTTTCTGTGCGGAGTCGAAATCGCCCTGTGTACTTGCGAAAACAGCTGTGTTAAACAATAGGCGAGCGCGCATCTTAGGCTGGACCGCTCCTGGTAGGTGGAGCAACCTCTCCAAGAACGCCCGACCCTCGGCAAAGTGTTCCCGCGTCTCCCAAAAATGAAACAGAGCGGCTCCGAGGCGCATACCCCAGTCTGCATCGGCGGTTCGGATCAGAAATTCCAACGCGTCACGAAAGTTTTGGCGCTCGAGATCGAACGGCTCGAGCCACCCGGGACGAGTGCTCAGATCTTCGCCGCACTCCTCCGCCATCACAATGTAATAGGCAGCATGGGCGCGCCGGGTTGCAAATTCTTCGCCACTCTCGACTAGCCGTTCTAGTGCGTACTCCCGAATTGTCGAGAGCATCAAGAACCGCGGCTCCGCGCCGGGCTGCTCAAGTTGTTGGATCAGGCTTTTATCGACCATCGAAGACATGCCATCGAGCACATCAATACCAAGGTCGCCCATCGTATCGCATACGGCTTCTACAGCTTCCAACGTGCAACCGCCGGTAAATACTGAAAGGCGGCGAACCAAGCTTTGCTCTGCAGCGTTCAGGAGGCTGTAACTCCAGTTCACGGTCCCGCGAAGCGTTTGCTGTCGCACAGGCAGGTCACGCGAACCTCCAGTGAGCAGATTCAACGAGGATTCCAGGCGGGTGAGCATCGCGGTGGGCGAAAGGAGTTTGACGCGCGATGCGGCCAGCTCAATGGCCAGAGGCAGTCCGTCGAGTCGGCTACAGATGGCAGCGACGGCGGTGGCGTTCTCTTTAGTGAGCGTGAAACCGTGCTTCACAGCTTTCGCGCGCTCTAGAAAGAGAGCGACCGCCGCGAAGCGGGAAAGCGCCTCCGGTGCGTGCGGAACAGACCGCGGGTCCGGCGCCGCCAGGGCCGGAACCGGCAGTTCGTGCTCGCCGTAAATATGAAGCAAGGCCTGGCTGGTAACCATCACTTTCAAGTTGGGGTTGAAGGTAAGCAACTCGGCAACGTCCGAAGCGGCAGAGAGCAGGTGCTCGAAGTTGTCGAGCAACAGAAGGAGAGGCTCGGTTAGTCCACTCACATACTCTTTCAAACTTTCTTGTGACGATTGACCAGGCATTTCCCGCAGTCCAATTGCTTGAGCTATTGCTCTAGTCACCGACTCCTTACTGCTGACAGCGGCAAGGGAAACGAAACATACGCCACCTGTAAAGCCGGCACTCATCTCGGTAACTACCTGTACCGCGAGCCGCGTCTTACCAATGCCACCGGGACCCGTCAATGTGACCAGCCGCACATCGCCGCGACTCAGAAGTTGTCGAAGATTAGCCATTTCCCGCTCACGCCCGATGAAGGCCGTGCATTGTACGGGTATGTTGCTCGGAGGGCGCACGGTATATCGAGCTTCGGGATCAATGCGCAGATCACGAACTGTGGCGAGATCGCGAGCCAAATCCCGGGTCGAGGAGTAACGCTGATTCGCGTCCTTGGCCAAGCATTTTTGAAGTATCCAAAAGAAAGGTGCCGGCGCCAGCACATTCATGGACGGTTGTGGTTGGTCACGGACAATCGCAGCCATTATCTCTGCCCTGCCTCGGCCCTGAAATGCCGGATGCCCATTGACCATCTCGTAGAGCACCGCGCCAAAAGAAAACTGGTCGGAGCGAAAATCGACGTCGTCACCGTTGGCCTGTTCCGGCGACATATAACCGACGGTTCCCATCACCGTCCCGGGGTCGGTGAGTAAGTTGGCCTGAGTCGGGAGCTCCGGATCGAGAGAGTGATCGCGCAGCTTCGCCAGGCCAAAATCGAGAATCTTGGCATTGCCATCTTGGGCGACCATAAGGTTTTCGGGTTTGAGGTCGCGATGGACGAGCCCGGTTTCATGCGCCTTGGCCAGCGCGTCGGCAATCTGCGTTGCGATCGCGATGGCCTTGCGATACGGCAGCGGTCCGGACGAAAGCAGGGCACGCAGCGTCTCGCCACAAATCATTTCCATTGCGATATAGTGCGTGCCGTTCAGGTCGCCGAGTTCGTAAATAGTAACGATGTTGGGGTGATTCAGCGCCGAAGCCGCCTTGGCTTCGCGCTGGAAGCGGCTGAGAACCTGAGGGTCGTGGGCTACGTCGTCGGGCAAGAATTTAAGAGCAACAAAGCGACCGAGAGCGAGGTCCTCTGCTTTGTAAACAACCCCCATTCCTCCGCCGCCAAGCTTTTCAATCACGCGGTAATGTGAAACTGTAGCCCCGATGAGGTTCTTCCAAGTCTCTTTGTGGGCCTGGTTAGCAAGGATTTTGCCTGCCACCTCCATTGCAGGAGATTCAATGAATTGGTCAGCTTTTTTCTCATGAGCCAGCAGCGACTCCACTTCGTGGCGCAACCCATCGTCACTTCCACACGCGGATTGAAGGAACTCCGTGCGTCGGCCTTCATCAAGCTCCAAAGCCTGCTGACAAAGTTCTTCGACGCGACGCCAAACCTCAGGCTTCATAGCTCGCCTTCTCACGACTCAACTCGCGCAAAAGCCAGATCTTGGCCAATCGCCAGTCCCGAATTACGGTGTCGCTCGAAACCCCCAGTACTTCTGCCGCTTCTTCGACATTCAATCCGCCGAAGAACCTTAGCTCCACAACTTTGCTCTTTCTTTCATCAATCGCTGACAATGCTTTCAAGGCATCGTCCAGGGCCACCAGATTCACATCAGGTTCATTGCATACCGCCGGAGCCTCTTCCAGAGAAATGTGAGGAACGGCACCGCCGCGTTTCAAATAACCGCGCGAGCGGGCAAAATCGATCAGAATGCGCCGCATCAAATTGGCCGAAATAGCGAAGAAATGCGCCCGGTCTTGCCAGTTCACTTGTCCGCAGTCCACCAGCCGTAGATAGGCTTCGTTGACCAGTGCTGACGTTTGCAGCGTGTGACCGGAACGTTCTCCGGCCATGTAGCGCTGCGCAATCTGGTGCAATTGTTTGTACACCAGTGGCGTGAGCTTCTGCAGAGCCTCTTCGTCTCCGCCACTCCAGGCTTTGAGGAGGCGCGTGACCTCATGACCAGAAGGCAGCCCCATCCATCCCCCGCAATGTCAATACATTACAACGAAAAAACGCAAAAACATAGCCCGGGTATGCAATGACGGTTGTTGGAACCTAGTCCTTTTAATTCCTGCATTGCGGTTTCTTTCAATCCTTTCTCGCCTTACTAGATAGAGGCATCGCAGCTTAGCTTCAGCAAGAAGCTGAGAGCCGCCTCCACAACACTTCGCAAACAGGAGAAACAAAATGACGATCACGAAGCACGCCGCACTGCTCCTCATGACGTTGGTCGGGTTGACGGGACTGGTAAGCGCGCAGTCCACCACGATCAAGGCACAGGTCCCCTTCAACTTCGTCGCGAATGGCAAGACGATGCCGGCGGGCGAGTGCACCATCGCAGTTGATGTGAATGGACGGACCCTGCTGTCGATCAGCAGCGGGAAGCAGCACACCTTTGCCTTTCCCATTGCAGATGAGTCACCGAGAGCGCGCAAAAAGACGGCTCTAGTGTTTCACCACTATGGCAACCGGTACTTCCTGGTCGCTATCGAGCACGAAGGAGGAACTGGCTACCAGTTGCCCGCAAGCAAATCAGAACGTGAACTGCTGGCCCGGAATGTCCCTTGGCAAGTATTCACGCTTCTCGCATCCGCCAAGTAGACGAGCAGATCGCTCGTAGTTGTCCGGGAAATATGCGTCGCAACGCGGCGTTTTCTTGGGAGTTTTCTCACAACAAACATAAGGAGAGTCAACACATGAAAAACACGTTTCTCACGGCACGTTTGTCGTTGCTGTCGATTGCGTTCCTGGCGCTTTCCTCTCTTGCCCTGGCTCAACACACAATGGAGCCAGATGGACAGGAAAATCAAAGCAAACTCGGGCAAGGAGACCAAGACAAACTCGTCGAGATTGTTCGCAACGCCACGCAGCAGTACCAGAATGTCAGCAACGCTAAAGGTTACACTCCTGTCCTCGGGTGCGTAAGCGGCTCGGACCATGGAGCCATGGGCGTCCACTATGTCAATCTCAGTCTGCTCAATGGACCCATCGACCCCACGCACCCACAGGCTCTGATCTATGAGCCCCAATTGAATGGTGAAGTGAAGCTGGTCGGCGTCGAGTTCATTATCCTGGCGAGCGCTCTACCTGCTGACTCCGCTCCGCAGGTCGAAGGTCACCTGATGAATTACATCGACTACCCGAACCGTTACGGCCTGCCGGGTCCTTTCTTCGAACTGCACGTCTGGGCTTGGCGCAATAGTCCGCTAGGCCCATTCGTGGATTGGAACGACCACGTGAGTTGCTCACATGAATAGAGCTACTGGAGACGCCGGCTCACGCCGCGCGTCTCCCTTTTTCTGTCGTCCGAAACGCTGACCCGGAAGGAAAACACATGCCCAAGTATGTTATTGAGCGCCAGCTTGCCGGCATCGGAAATATAACGCCTGATCAGGTGCTCGCTATCTCGCAGAAGTCGTGCAGCGTTCTGGATAGCCTCGGGCCGAAGATCCAATGGCTGCACAGCTACGTGACGACGGACAAGATTTACTGTGTCTACATCGCTCCTAACGAAGAGATGATTCGCGTCCATGCCATGCAGGGAGGCTTCCCGGCAAACCGTATCTCCGAAGTCAAGTTGGTGATTGATCCGACTTCGGCAGAAGTCTGATTTTAAGCTTGTCCCAAAACGTCGTAGGGCGGAACGGCACGTCTCGGTCAGCCATCTGGATGAATGCAGATATAATGACGTGGATTTAGGAGAATGCTATGGATATCCGATCATTACAGCGGCCTTTGAAAGACGCGTATCGGCAGGCTCCGGCCAGTTCCCGGATCACATTGGTGGCCCATGGACGGAAGACCGATGCACCGATATCTTGCTCCGTCGACCTCGGGCGAGCGATCTATAACGCTCAGGCGCACAAAGGCGTCGGAGGAGTCGGTACAGGCGCCTGCTCGGGGGATTTGCTACTCGGGGCATTGGCCGCTTGTGCACAGATCACTTGCCAGATGGTTGCCGCCGCCATGGGGGTACCTACCGACGACATCGAGGTAATCGTTGAAGGAGATCTGGACTTGCAAGGAACATTGGGAATGTCCAAAACGGTGCCGGTCGGATTTGAAAGCATAAGGGTGAATTTTGATGTCCACGCGCCGCAGGCAACGCAGGAGCAGTTGACAGCTCTTCAGCAGAAAACCGAACAGTATTGCGTTGTAATGCAAACATTGCTGCATCCTCCGCGAATCAAGAACGTATGGGCAGATGCGCATTCGACCAATGACTAATGCGGCTGCTTGTTCGGCTCCACAATCTATTGAGCATTGCATAATATAGTTACAGTGGAAACAGTTCTGCCTGTCGCCAGAAAGCGATCACCAGCGAGGGTCGCTGGCGCATGCGACATAGGGCGCGGCGGGCATAGTGGCTGAGCTGGCCGAAGTTCTGGGGACAGAAGTTGGGTAATTCGTGTTGCTTCCAGTGCGACCACAGATACTCGACCGGATTCAGTTCCGGGGCATACGCGGGCAGAAACTCCACCCACAATCGCCCGCGCTGCTGGCGAATAAACTCCCAGGTGGCGCGGCTGCGATGGCCCGGCAATCCATCCCAGACGATGAGCAGCTTGCCGGGAATGTGGCGGAGCAGGTGCGTCAGGAACTCGATGATCTGGGGGCTGCGGATTGCGCCCGGAAACAGCCGAAAGTAAAAGTTCCACCACGTCACCCCCGCCATCGCCGACAACATCTTCCAGTTGAAGTGATACTGCAGCACTGGGGTTTGTCCCCGTGGCGCCCAGGTGCGGCAGCGGTGCGGGCGCTCACTCAGTCCGCTTTCGTCGATGAAGACGATGGTGCGGCCTTCGTTGTGGGCTTTTTTTTAATCTCCGGCCAGCGTTGCTGTTTCCATCGCCGGATCTTATCTTCATCGCGCTCCTGCGCCCGTCCCACCGGACGCTGGCAACTCCATCCCAATTGCCGCAGAATCCGCCAGGCTTGCGAAGGGTGGTACTTCACCTCGCATTCCTGCTCGATCAAGTGGGCCACCCGCCACGAAGTCCACAAGTTGGTTTCGTATCCCAGCGCCTCAGGCCCGCGCTTCAGCCCGCGCTCGATGCGCCGTAAATCTTCGGGCCGTAAGCGGGCCCTGCGCCCAGCGTGGCTGGCCTTCTTCAGCGCTCGTATCCCGCCCTGCTTCAGTTGCTCCGCCCAGCGGCTAACCGACTGCCGATGCACTCCCACCTGCCGTGCGACTTCGGCCGGATGCACTCCTTGGCGCAGCAACCGCGCCCCTAATAAACGTCGTTCCTCTAACTTCCGAAAATCTCGCCGTACTCCCGCTGGGTTTCCCATGACCGGAGAGTAGCATAGGACCGCAAGAATGTCACTATATTATGCAATGCTCAATAGGTACAAGAACTGCCGCCGTTCCGTTATCATTTCGCCTGCAAAAATATGTCCAATGGCTTAGGGTGTTCTAGCCACGGCCACATCAGCATTTTATAAACGCTCCTGCGATTACAGACGAAATCAGTTCGTGGATTGTCGGCAACCCTGAAGTAATGGTGCGATCGGTTTTACTGGGATAACTTCTGCATAGCCCCTGACTCGGGAGAAGCATCTCGAAGGGGCTACCAAAAGGCTCAAGGCAGAAGTCTCGCTCGCCTCGGTAACATGGGAGTAGATATACTTCCGATCATGGCTCAGAGGCTGATGCTCGCCGTAATCGTTCTCGGAGGCGCCTTCGTGCCGGCCGCGGTCCAAGCAGAGTCCTGCGAAAGTCTCTCGAAACTCGCCTCGACGACAGTCTCCATCACGCTTGCGAATACGATTGACAGTGGTACCTTCACACCTCGGGGAAGCACCATGTCGTTTCCGCGCCTACCTGCCTTTTGTAGGGTCACCGCAGGTCTCAAACCCACGTCCGACTCTGACATCCGAATCGAAGTCTGGCTCCCTATTGCCGACTGGAACGGCAAGTTCCTCGCAGTCGGAAGCGGCGGGTGGGGAGGCTTCATTAACTACGATGCGATGGCCAATGCACTCCGTCGCGGCTATGCGACCAGCGCTACTGACGATGGCCATACTGATACTGGCGCTAGTTTCGTCGTTGGTCATCCGGAGAAATTCATCGACTTCGCCTACCGCGCCGATCACGAGATGACCGTCGAGGCTAAGACACTCATCAAAGCCTTCTACGGTCGTGGGGCACGCTATTCCTATTGGACAGGTTGCTCCGGCGGCGGACGCGAAGGCCTACTGCAAGCCTACCGCTACCCCGACGAGTTCGACGGCATCATTGCTGGCGACCCGGCGAACATGCGGCGCAACGCTTGGGCGCTCTGGCTCGCCGTTCAAACCTTCAAAGACTCCGACGCATATATCCCGCCTGAAAAGTACCCAATGATTCATCGCGCCGTTCTCGACGCCTGTGATGCAAACGACGGGCTAAAGGACGGTCTGATCGAGGATCCAGAGAGCTGTCACATCGACTTCAAAGCCCTGCAGTGTAAGGCCGCGGATGGCCCCGACTGCCTAACGCCACGTCAAGTCCACACCGCGCAGACGATCATGAGTCCCGCCACGACCAGAACAGGCAAAGTGCTCTTCCCGCGCCTTGAGCCTGGTACTGAACTCGCTTGGGCTCGCCTTGTCGGAGGACCGAGCCCCGCCGATCTTTTCCTAGACCAGTTCCGCTATGTTGTGTACCAGGATCCAAAATGGGACTGGAGGACCTTCGACCTTGAGCGCGACTCTGCCAAGGCGGACGCAATCGATAAGGACATCGACGATCTCGATCCCCACCTTGCCTCCTTCGCCAAGCACGGGGGTAAGTTGCTCATCTATCACGGGTGGGCCGATCAGCAGGTAGCGCCGGGCTCCAGCATTGAATTCTACAAATCGGTCCTCACCCTCAGCGCAAATCCCGAACAAGCTGCGAACTGGATTCGACTCTTCATGGTTCCCGGGATGGGGCACTGCTTAGGTGGAGAGGGCCCCGACACTTTTGACAAGATCAGTCTCACCGAGCAGTGGGTTGAGCAGGGCAAAGCTCCAGAAAAGATCATAGCTGCCCATCAGATAGCAGGTAAGGTCGATCGTACTCGGCCTCTTTGTCCTTACCCGCAAGTTGCTCGCTACAACGGGACCGGCAGCATCGATGACGCATCCAGTTTCACCTGCCGTTTGCCCCAATAGCATTTCGCGTGGGAGTAGCCAGCCTGCGCCGTTCAGGCTCAAACCTCAGGCAGAAACAGTTTTCTCCTGAGTCGTCGCCAACCCTTACCTTGGGATTACTTCAGAGTAGCCCGTCATCCGCCAGCAAACACTAATGAACTGTCGGGGCTACGGCTGAACTTGATACATCGCCATCATTCCCATTTCCATGTGCTCGTCAATGTGGCAGTGGAACATCCAAGTTCCGACTTTGTCAGGAACCATGTCTGCGGTCACGAATTGCGCCGGCAGAATCGAGAAGATATCGGTGTGGTGCTTATCGACCGTGACCACGTTTCCGTGCCAGTGCGGCGTGTGGTAATTTGCCTGTCCGCCCATGGTCATCACATACCAACGGACGTGCTCACCGCGTTTCATGGTGGGCATCGGTAAATTCCCAAAAATAAATCCATTGATCGAAGCTTTGAAGTTAGCGGTGTTAAAGCCCTGGCCCGCTAGATCGAAGTTTCCTTCGAGGTCCAGCGGTACCGCGTCTAACTTGTTGACCGACTTGGGATCTTGAATGTGAGCATCGATATTCTGTTGCAAATAGTGCGAACTGTTCTCGTCGATCAGCATGAACAGCATGGCGAACTCTCGATCCACATCCTTGGGACTGCCGTCGGCGCGCGCCATTCCATGACGAGTGATGACCAAGGGGCCGATCAGGCCCGCCTCTACGTCCCTCGGCTCCCAATTGTGGGAATGGTAGAGCCAAACTACGGAACTGCCATCGTCGTCGCCCGGCCCCGCGCGCTCCGGCACATTCCACACAAAGGTGTGCGCCTGGCCGGGTGGAACCAGTCCGGCGCCGTCCATGCTCGTGTCCGGATAGGGTGTGCCTTCGGAGGCGCGCTCATAAGAGACTCCGTGAGGATGCATGCTGTAAGGCTGAGTCGCCTTGTTCATGAAGTGGATCACGATGGTGTCGCCCACTTCGGCCCGGATCAGCGGCCCCATTACCCCCAGGTGTTCCCACTCCGGCGGCCGCTTCTTTTCCGTGGCGAAAGTTTCGTCGGTGAACTCGCGAAATAGAGCCTTGCGATAAACCTTCCCGATGCGATCCTTCGTATGCTCACTCCAGACCTTCGGATGACCTGTAAATTCGGTGCCCGCCATCATGTTCATACCGCTGGGTGCGTAGTCCCAGTCGGTTTCGATGGCAGCGATGTAATAGGTCCGGATCTTTCCGTCCGGAAGTGTTGGCTTGATCTCGACATCAGTCTGTTTCGGACGCGCCTCCGGCGGAATCATGCCGACGGCGCGGTAGTACACGGTAAGTTGTCCGTACACTTCGCCGGAGTGCTCCACCAGACTGGTGGCCAGGTCGCCCAGCCGTATCTGCTCGTGGCCGGCCCGGCCGCGAATGTCCTGTGCAAACTGATCGACGACCACTTCTAATAGCCCTTTGTCGCCTTTAGCCTTGATCGCTGCCGCGCCGTCCGCAAACGATTTTCTGACATATGCGACCAGCGCCGCCTTGCTGGCAAACTGTGTACGCGGCGGATCTTCCTCGCCAGACATTTTCTTCCCGGTGGCCGCATTGGTGAAGTAGTAGTTCGCCGCCGCAGCATGGATCAGGCGTTGCGCGAACCCGTCCGCGCTGGGTGCGCCCTTGAAGTCATACTTGTCTTCGGGAAAATCCTCGGCCATCGCAATCAGCTTGCGGCCGATTTCATTCCATTGTTTGAGGGTGGCGTCGGATGGGCTGGGAGCGGACTTCACCGCCTCGGCTTTCTTCGCGGTTTCTTGTGGAACTGCCTCTGAGACCAACCCAACTGCAACAAGCGATACTGCAAGCAAGCTGGCCCATTTCATAGGAGTGTCCTCCCCATGGGACAGGCGCATCTTACTGCAATCTTGCGTATCTGAAAACTATTTCTGGCAGTAGGCCGATGCGAGAGGTGCTATTCGTTTGGATGCTCTTCGGCTGGCCAACCGATGACGACCCTGATTTCGGTGGGAGCTGGGTGCTCGGAGCGTGTCATCAGGAAGGTCTGACCGTCAGGAGTGACATCGTATCCGGCAACCCCAAAGCCCCGGTCAAATTTGCTGTCAAACAATTCGATTGGCCTTCCCGTCTTGAGGGCCGGCTGGCTTTGCACCGGAACGCTCATCATCTTGGATCCGTTGCGGTAAGTGATCTCCCGGCCGTTTCGAACCCAGCGCGGCTCTTCGCCGCCGTCACTTGAAATTTGCCGGCGTCCTCCCGGCCCGGGAACAGGATCAATGTAGATTTCAGGACGACCGGACTCGTTCGACACGTATGCCATCCAATGGCCGTCGGGCGACAAAGAACCCTGCCGTTCCGCCGCCGCCGTGTTCTTGAAGGGGCGCATGTCCTCGGGGTGCCGCAAGCTAAGAACCCATAAATCCGCGCCCGTGGCCGGGCTGTTGACCACGACCGAGGCGTATTCACCAGCAACTGAGGTGATGTGGCTGTTCAGCAATGTCGTATGGAGTACCTGAGGCGGCGAGGAACCGTCGGCAGCGATTTGGTAAATTGCGCGTCGCTCAGTGTCGACGCTATCAAATAGCAGGGTCTTTCCGTCTGCCATCCAGGCAGGGGAGGCATTCAGCCCACTCGGAACAAGAGTGGTGAACAGCCCAGAATCCCGGTCCAACACTACGAGCTGCTGCCCGGCGACGCTGCGGAACAAGCAGGCGATTCGCTTACCATCGGGCGAAATCACGGGATCCACATAGTCCCGCGGCGGAATATCCAGTTTTTGTTCTTGCCCCTTTCGATCCACCAAAAACATGTTTCGTGAGAAGTTGCCGGCCGGACCCGGCGCGTAGGCCAGAACACCGGCCTCCGATGTGCCGAACTGTCCGATATAGTCTTCCTGGTTGATGCCGGATTGAATTTGGATCGGGTTTCCCCGGATAGTGACCGTTGCCGGGTCGAAGGGAACCGACCACAGAGTCCCACCCTGGAAATACATCATGTGGCCCGGCACGAACGAGGGCGACTGTCCATTCGCGAGGAGCGTTCGCACTTCGCCGGTATTCAACTTCACCGCCTTAATGTTGAGATGTTCGACCAGGAAATCGGTAAAGGCGATCCACTCGCCCCCCGCGAACCAGGTTGGCCCTTGGGGATAGATGATGTCCTTAAGAGGCATGGAGATCTTCTGCAGCGATCCCCCAATGGCTGGCACCGAGGCCAGACCGTAGTTGGGCACAGCGACCACAATGACGTCCTGCGGTGTCCAGGTGCCTCCGAAAAAAGTGGGGACGTCGCAGATCACAACGGGAGCACCACCGTTGGAGGGAGCCTTCTTCAGTTTTCCCTGACTGAAAAATGCGACCCAATCCCCATGGGGCGAAAAGAACGGGAACGTGGTTCCTTCGGACTCGGGAATGGCCAGACCGGCAAACTGGTCGAGGCCGCGGACGTAAAGGTGGGATATACTGTTCTCGGCGGCGACGTAGGCCAGGTGCCTGCCATCCGGGGAGAGAACGACCGCCTGGGAATTGTTGACGGCGAGTTCTTGCCGTGGTGGCAGCGTGATGCTGAAGCGCGTTACGCCATTGCCGGAACCGGCGGGCCGATTTCTCAGTTCGCGGATCAAGAAAAAAGAAGATGTGACGAGGAACGCCAGTAGGACCGCGGCCATCACGATCCAAGTTGCCGAGGGCCGCCTCTTTTGGGGCGATTGCTGCGGAACCACAGAGTGCGACAGCCAGCCTAGTTGCAGCTTTACATCGTGGGCGGTTTGGAAACGCTCGTCCGGTTCCTTCGCCATGCAGGTCCGGATGGTGTAGTCCAGGGGAGGCAGGCCGACGTCTGGATTGTCGGTAGTCATCGCTGGCGGGTCTTTTTGCAGTATTGCGGACGCGATGTGGAGGTGAGTCTTCCCTTCAAATGCGCGGTGGCCGGTGACTGCTTCATACAACACCAAACCGAGCGCAAATATATCGCTCCGGGCATCGGCTTCTTTTCCTTCGATCTGCTCCGGCGCCATGTACTGAATGGTGCCGATCAACGTTCCCGCGCTGCTCAGCGGTGAAGAAGGACTTTGCAGCGTGGCCGTCGCCAGCTCCGCCAGCGACGGTCCGGCGCCCGTGTTCACGACGCTCGGCTTGGCCAATCCAAAATCCATCAGCTTGGCGCCATTCGCCGTCAGCATGATGTTGGAGGGTTTGAGATCGCGATGAATCACGCCCAGGCGATGCGCGTTGGCCAAGGCGTCGGCGACCTCGACGCCAAGCTTTACGACCGCAGCGACCGGCAGGGGACATCTTTGCAGGCGCGCGGACAACGTTTCTCCTTCCAGCAGCTCCATCACCAGAAATTCAACGTCGCCGTCTCTGCCTACGTCATACAGAGAACAGATATGGGGATGACACAGGGAAGATAGCGTTCGCGCTTCGCGCTCGAAACGCGCCTTCAATTCGGAGCTGCAGGACAAGTGCTGATGTAGAATTTTTATCGCGACGAAACGATCGAGGCGCGTGTCACGCGCTCGGTAGACTTCACCCATTCCCCCCGCGCCGAGAGCAGATCGGATCTCATACGGCCCGAGTTTCGTGCCGGAGGTGAGCGCCATTGGTGGCCGCCATTATAGTCCCCTGGAAGCTCACTCGGCAGCGGATGCGATGATTCTGGGCGAGTGGTCGGTAACCCTCACCTTAGCGGATTAGGTAAGAGTTGCCCGTAATCCAGCAAGTTAGTGCTGTTGACCTGTTGACCCTCGACACCTGCCGGATCACATTCCAGAAGCCGACTTCACGGTCTTGATCCTTTCGGTGCCCATCTGGATTACTTCCGGCTCGCCGATCACATGTTCAGCAAACCGTCAAGACGAATCAACTCCTCTGTATCAGAGCGCCAGATCACGCAGTCGTTTCGAGCCTGTTCGGCTAGCGACGATCCGTGCGCCACTCTTCATGACGACCTCTACGCGCACCGCATCATATGGCTCGATCGAAGTCACAAATTCGAGGTTGATGAGGTGGGAGCGGTGGATTCTCAAGAAACTCGTCCCCCGCAGGCGTTCTTCGAGATCAGACAGGCGGATACTGACCAGGTATTGCTTCGCTGCCGTACAAATCGTTACATAGTCATCAGCGCCTTGTGCGCGCTCAAGGTTTGCCAGAGGGATGGGGAGGATGCGGCCACCATCACGGACGAAGATTCTTGACAGGGGAAATATCTGTTCAAGCGATTCTCTTGTGCGGTAGAGTAACGGAGCCGCCGACCAGTCTAAGGCTGCTTGTGCCCGACCTAGAACGCGTTCCAGACGGTCTGGTCCGAAGGGCTTCAGCAGATAATCCAGAGCGCCAAGTTCGAACGCGGTGACGGCGTATTGGTCATGGGCAGTGGTGAAGATAACCTTAGGCTCGTAGTCAATCTGTTCGAGGACTTCTAATCCCGAAGCGCCGGGCATCACGATGTCTAGAAACACCAAGTCAGGCCGTTGAGTGTTCGCTACGGCAATCGCCGTTTTGCCGTCTGGAGCCTCATGAACTGGCCCGCACCAGCCGAGGCCGCCGAGCTGTTCGCGAAGCGTGCGTCGAGCGAGTGGCTCGTCGTCAGCGATCAGAATGGAACCCTTCATAGGTGCACAGGCTCGCTCTTGCTCGACTAAGGGTCAATCCGAAGAACTATGAAACTTGCTTCAAAACCTTGAGGGTCACTGTGGACACACAAATCGGCCATGGGTCCGTAAGCTGCCCGCAGACGCTCCCGTAGGGAACGCAAACCAAATTGGTGTGACGGGCCACGATCAGCACCGCCTCCGGGTCCGTCATCTCGAACGCTTACGCTGAGTCGGCCCTCCTCGCACGAGCATTTGATCCAGATAGAGCCGCCCTCCGGGCGAACGGAGATGGCATGGCGCACAGCATTTTCCGCCAATGTCTGTATCGAAAACGGCGGAACATCAAAGTTGAAGGACTTTGGATCAATTTGTAGATCGACTTTCAGTCGGTCGTCGTAGCGAAGGTGTTCGAACGCGATGTACTGACGTGTAAACTCGTATTCCTCAGAAAATTCAACCAACTCGCGGCCATCTTCTTTCAAAGTGTAGCGCAGCATTGTCCCCAAGACGCTCGATAGCACTCTCCGCCATGATTGGGCGGAACTTCACCAGAGCGGCCACCGTGTGAAGAGCGTTGAACAAGAAGTGTGGATTCAAGCGGGCGCGAATCGCATCCAGACGCGCAGCTGCCGCCAGCGCCTCTGCACGCACGGCAAGAGTCTCTTTTTCGTGCAGTCGATTCCGCGTCTGCACCGCGTAGGAGACTCCTGCGAACAGACCGTACAGCCAAAGTCCCATCAGAAGTTGCCAGCCAAGAACTGGGGATTTCCAGAAATCCCGCAAAGGGTTGGCGCCACGGCGCAGCGCCTCCAGCCCATTGTCTGAAACGATCCATAGAATTGAGTATCCCGAGGCAAAGAAGACTTGAAGGAAGTAGAACTTCAAGTCGAGCCGGAGGGGCCAGGGCGAGCGTTGGCAAATATGCCAGACAGCGATTCCCATCAGACTCGCACTGCCCATCGAAATCATGCCTGTTACAAGGGCGGCACCCAATGGATAGTGCGCGTACAACATCGCGAGGGAAACCCAAATCGCGAAGAATGGCAGCCATGCCGCCAAAACAATCGCGTAGCGCTTGATGACCTTTCGCATGATTCGCTCAAATTATCGTACCTTTGACACGAGTTCACCATCATTGACCGACAAAACTTGCTGGTTCGCCGAAAACTTCTAGCGCGGAGATGCAGTGTGCCCTAAATTTATGGACCGAACGACAGCAGAAGTGTGTGTGGGAAAGCCAAGGTGCCGAGTGTCTGCAGAGCTGGCAACAGCCCCAGCTAACTTTCGAAATTGCCCAGCGGTCAACGGCACAACTAAACGCTCAATCGGTACATGCTACAGACTCTTTGTGCATCGAGAGCGGAAGCGGGTAAAACGAGCTGGTGCCTAGATTGAGGAACGCGAGTCATCATAGAGCACGTAAAAGGCTTTGGGGGGTGAGTGGCGCAAGTCTTTGAGAGGAATAAGATGCGAAGAATCCTGGCGTTAACGATCTTGGTGGCGGCTGTGCTTGCACAGTCGGTTTCCGGCGCTGCGGCACCGGATGTCCGCAATACGTCGTACGTTACCAAAACTGGCGATCGGGTATTACGTATCGAGACGGTTGTGCCCGTATCGGTAGAAAGGGTTTGGAAAGCTTGGACCAGCCCACAGGACCTAAGCAAGTGGATTGCTACCGTCGTGGCGATCGACCTTACGATCGGCGGCTCAATTTCCACGAACTACGATCAAAAGGCGACAATCGGAGAAGCGGGCACTATTCGATTGCCGATCATCAATTACATCGAGAAACAACTCATTACACTCAAAGTCAACTTAAACGAGAAGTTCCCCAAGAGTGCACGCGATGAAGACCAATATTTGCAGGAGATCGTGCAGATTGCGGATCTTGGCAACGGTAAGACCAAGGTTGTCTCTTCTATGGTGGGCTGGGGCGCGGGGAAGGATTGGGATCAGACGTACGACTTTTTTGCTCGCGGTAATGAGTGGACCTACCGGGAACTGGCAAAGTATCTTTCGGCAACTGCTGTCACGATGGCAGAGCCCGCGTCTGCAGTCGATGCATCACGCGAACAGGTGGTCAGGATTGTCGCCCAAATCCGGAGAGCTGATTACGAAGGCGACCGCGCAGCCCTGAAGCGCCTTTACAGCGATCTCACCCCGATCCCAGAGGATAAGAAGCTGGCTTCGCGAATGCTCTACTGGCGCGGGTTTGCGTTGTGGCGTCGGGCAGCAAACGGTTTCAACGACACGAGTGATCCTAAAGAGATAGGAGAAGACTTAGAGCAGGCCATCAACGAATTTAATGACGCTATTGGCAAGGATCCGGGATTTGTGGATGCCGAGGCCGGGGCCGCGTCGTGCCTAAATAGTCTTATTTTCCTGAACCGTAAGGACCCGGCGCGGGTTCAGGAATTGGCTGCCCAGGCTGGTCCGCTAGTCAACCGAGCCGAAGCCGAGTCGCCGGACAACCCTCGCCTGCTTTGGGTGCTTGGATCGATTCGTTGGTACGTTCCCCCTGAGCGTGGAGGCGGCCAGGACAAATCGCTTGCCGCCCAACAGAAGGGGTTGGAAGCTATACGCGAACACAAAGAGAATGCCAGCGATCCACTGGAGCCGGCATGGGGAGAACCCGAACTGCTGATGAGTCTCGCTTGGTCAAATTTGAACCGAACCACACCTGACTTAACGGCGGCCGAGCAGTACGCACAGGCTGCCCTCAAACTCGTCCCTTACTGGCACTACCTCCGCGACATTCTGATGCCCCAAATTCAAGCCGCTCAAGCCAAAGCGGCTAAAAGATAAGATCGACGGGGCTCGATCATTCGTTTTGCCGGGCCGCGGCAGCTTAGTTATCGCGACGCGATGCGTCGTTGTGCTTTGTTTGCCGAAGGAGGAGCAGCGTCGAGTCCACGAAAGTTGGCCGTTTTATCGAGAACGAGAATTCCTACTAAGTTGCACCTGCGGGCATAGTTAGTACACTGCTTACGTTATCTTTGGAGGCAAGACATGAAAGCGTCTGCATTTTATCGAATTGCCGCTGTTCTTCTGCTACTTTTTGACGCCGGACACACATCTGGTTTTCCCTGGTCCGATCCCAAGTGGGGAGTGGATCTCGGCTCCATGCGGTCAATTCACTTTTACATTTTGGGGTTTAGCCGGACTTATTGGGATTTTTATGTTGGGTTCGGACTCTTTGTCAGCGTGTTTCTTCTACTCGCGGTGGTATTGGCGTGGCAGCTAGGCGGCCTTCCGCCGGAGTCTTTGGCGCTCATGCGCGGCACCGCGTGGGCGTTTGCCCTTTGCTTTGCCGCCATCACGATTTTGAGCTGGAAATACTTTTTTATTATTCCCATCGCTTTCTCAATCGTGACTACAGTCTGTCTGGTTACCGCGGCATGGCGTTCAGCGAAGCCAATCTGAAGCCGTTCGGTCGCGTCCGTTCCAGCTTGCCTGGTGAACCGCACCCGTACTCAGCTTTCTGGCGGCTCCGGTTCCATTGCTGGCGGATCGTCGGCAACTCTTATCTTGGTATGACGTCAGGTTTGCCGTCACTCGCCAAGAGGGACGATCCTTAATTTAGCTCTACAGTTTGCGTAATACGGGTTATTCCCGAAACCACTTTTCCTTCCTGCTTTCGCGATAGCACGCCGTTCTCGATAGAAAGTTCACCTCGTAGTACAGTCGTTCCATACAGGTGTACGGATCATAGATGAAGAAGGCCGTGTGGAGTATCGTCGGGCTCGCTGTGGCCGGGTTGGCCGTTGTGTCTTATCTATGGTTCACCCCCGGACGCACCCCCGCCATCCACGGACCTAAGAGTATCGCGTCGCTCGAACGCATCCGCCTCGGTGACGTAGATCAGTACATTCTCATTCGTGGAAACGATTCTTCGCTCCCGCTTTTGCTTTTCCTTCATGGTGGTCCCGGGATGCCCGCCATGTATCTGGCTCACGCCTTTCAGCGCGAACTCGAAAAAGATTTTGTAGTAGTCCAGTGGGATCGCCGCGGTGCAGGAAAGTCCTATCGCGAAGAGATCAGTAGCACACTCAACTCGGAACAACTTGTCGCCGACACAGTTGAATTGACCAATGTGCTTCGCGCCCGATTCCATCATGACAAGATTTATCTTGTGGGACACTCCTGGGGCACTTATCTGGGAATGCTCGTAATTGCCCGACATCCGGAGCTTTATCGTGCTTATGTCGGGATCGGACAACTCGCCCGCTCGTCCCCCATCGCTGGAATTCAGGATGAATACATTCGCCAGACGGCAAGACGCATGGGGGACCAAGGCGCCATCAAGGAGCTGGAAGAGAAGGGCGCGAGCGTCCGGGAAACGCTACTCTTCAAGTTTGGAGGCGAAATCCATAAAGCGAAGTCGTTTATGCCGCTATTGCTGACAGGGTTGGCCGCTCCCGAGTACAGCCTCCGCGATGCCCGTAACATCCCCAAGGGTGTGTCGCTATATTCGAGAAACTTCGTCTACAACTCGATTTCGGGCGAGCTGATAGATGTCATCACACAAGTGAAGATTCCCATCTATTTCTTCACGGGGCGCTATGACTACACGGACCCATTTGCGCTTACGGAACAATACTTCTCCAGAATCAATGCGCCGGAGAAGCACATCGTATGGTTTGAAGAGTCTGCACATTTCCCTTTCTATGAGGAACCCGCAGCCTTTGCACGGCAGATGCGAAACGTGCGCAGTGCAACCAGTCCCCCAAGATAACTGACCGCAGGCTTGGCTCGGCCTATTGTCTACGTTTCTGGCCGTTCACTTGGCGAGTGGTCGGCAATTCGGAAGTAGTCATCTCTACTTCCAACTTGCCCGACCTCGCCACAATGCCGGCCTTCGACGACGAAGTCGGGCAATGGAGACCTGAAGTGCTAGGTTAGATGACGCAAGTTGGTGCTGCCTTCGCTGTCGCCCGCCAAAGCAACAGCCCCGCAGCTTTCACCACTTAGAAAAGGAAGGAAAACTCAGCGCACCACCCAGCCCGCACAAGATCGGTCCAGGCACTAAGTTTTTCAACAGCTACGTCTGATTGCGTCAACTTGGCGCGGGAGAAAGCGTCGCGTGATAGAGTTTTTGCGATGCTCACGCGCGCCGATGCAGCACAGAATGAAACTCTCGAACGCCTGAAACATCTGCTCGGCAGGAAGGAAGATTCTCTTTACGCTCGTCGGCTCTGCCGCGTGCCTTGAATAGAGATTGTCGCGAACTGCAAACGACTTGGTGGACCATTAAAGGCGCTGAAAAGCCCGTCGATCTTTCCTCCCCCGAGAAAAAACGACGGGCTCAATCTGGGTTAACGGCCGATCGGAGTCAACCCCCTCCAATCTGAACAACCCCGAGACGCCTTACCACAGGGACGGGATCATAGACCGAAAAGATTTCGTCCGTCAACCAAATTCCTGCACCAAATTCTTGCACCTACACACGTTGAAATCCAGGCTTGACAACTCTCTGCCAGTGAGGCAATGCGCACGAGAGTTGGCGAACACGCCAGCATTCGCCCATGCGCAGCGGCAAAGAAAGAAGGTGGAAGCCTTGTTCGCGGAGCTGAAGAATCAGATCGGCTTGCGGAGATTGAAGTTCGTGCGGGAACAGTTCTTTCTGGCATCCGTGGCCCGGAACATCAAGCGGCTAGTGGCGTCCTCAGCCAACCGACAACACCCACCGTGGAAACCGCCTCTTAGCTGAAGTGAGAGGAAAAACTCGATGGCAGTGATAATCGGGGCTAAGCGTTCATTCCAATCACGGACTTTTTCAACACCCACGCCTGGTTTCATCGGCTACGAATTTTACCTCCCGACTCCTATGGAGAAGCACATCACGATTTAAGAGAGTCGGGGGGGCAAAAACTTCCGGTGTTTGACTTGACTTCTGTCGCTATAGGGCTATCTTGAGAACAGAAGACCTCTACCTACCAGACAGCAGGCAAGCCCCCAGTTTACGTTCCTTGTCGGAGGTCGTTATGACCAGGCATGCCCCCTCCCTGAGGCGTATCGATTGGAGACGCTGTACGGGGCCGCCATTCTGGAAACTAACAAAATGGCTCTTCCGCAGCGAGTCTCGGATTCTGAAGCAGCCGTGATAGCGGGGAGACGAGAAATTGTTTACGCTGACGGAAGCCCCGAAGAAAAAGAAGTGTTGGAAGACGCACTATATGCCCTGCATGCGTTCACAACGGCTTGGCAGCCCAGCGAAGCTGCATAATTCGATACCCGATGTGGGCCCGCAATTCCGTTCTGATGGCATATTTATTCGTCTTGCTGGAGGCCGGAAGTGAAGACTCAAACAAAAATACGCCTGTTAGTCATGAGTAAAGCCGAGAAGGAAAAGAGACTTGACGCGCTTAACCAAAAACTCGGAATCACTCATCTTACCGAGCTTACGGAATATGGCCAAGAAGAAATGGAAGAACGGGACTGGCTGAAGAAGAAGTTGGGGTACGCGAAACACTGAGTTAGATCAGCACACTATTGATAAATCGCCGAATTGTGGCAATATTTGTTCATCGAGAGGTTATCCCCCATGCACCCTGTTCGTATAATTCTCTGGACGGTAGCTATGGCATACACCGGATTCCTCCTGACCGGCCAGGGACTGCGGACTTTCAACAGCCTCTCAATTACGGAAGCATTCCCCGGAGCTTTAACAGGATTTTTACTAGCTATCATCTTCACTCTCCGCCAGAGGCGGCGACAAAGAGCTGCCTTAGTTACATATTCCATTGAACAAATCTTCCCAGACTGGGGCATATCCCGCGATTACCGCGGCTCACATCCGAAGCCAAAGCGTTGATCCAAATAGGCAAGTTGAGTTTGGGCTGGCTCGTGCTTAACCAGGTCCGTGTGAACCAAATTTCTCAGTTGACGTTATATCCCCCCTTAAACCCATAGTGAGAACGGGAATTTCCACAGCGCAACTCTAAGTTCGGCTCCGCCAGCCTTCCCCGCTGACTAGAGTGCGCTTTGCAAGACGCCAGAGCCTGCGTCCAGACTTGGGTTCCCGTCTTTCCCTAAAATGTATGTAACTTCCTTCGATCTGCAGCGTACTGCTTTATGGATGCCAAAAGGAACATGGCAAAAGAACCGCAGCCCCGCGAGGGCGAATCCAGGCAGATGGAAGGGCTCGGTTTGGAGAGCGTAATACAGCGTGCCCAGGGCCACGATGCCGAGGCTCTGGGGGAGATTTATCGCCGCTACGTCCAGCGCGTATTCGGATTGTGTCGTTACATGCTGAACTCACGCGAGGGCGCGGAAGATGCCACCAGCGAAGTCTTCCTCAAGCTGCAGCGCTCCCTCGAGAGATACGACGGTTCGATACCGTTCCCCAGGTGGCTGTTACGGGTGGCTGGCAACCAATGCATTGACGCCCTGCGGCGCCGGCAGCGTGGACAGAAGGTGTTTGTGGAAGTTGAAGACGGAGCCGCCGTCATTGACGCGGCCAGTTCGGAGCCGTCGCCGCTGGGTGCTTTCATCCGCACGCAAGAGAGAGCGCAGGTGCGGAATGCCATCGAACGGCTGGCGGAGAACTATCGCGTGCCGATGGTCCTGCGCTATTACGGCGAGCTAAGTTATGACGAAATCGCCCAGGAGTTGGGCCTCGAGAGGAACAACGTGGCGGCGCTGATATTTCGTGCCAAGCAAGAACTGCGCCGGAGGCTGGCCCCGAGGAGCACGTGATTATGGAATGTTATTCGGAACAGACTTGTGCCCTTGCCGTCGACGGCGAACTCGCGCCGGACGAGGCCCGGCGCCTGAGAGACCACCTGCTCACGTGCCGGCGCTGCCGCGAACTGGTCGACGCATTGCGCGCGGAGAACCGCCTTCTGAGCGAAAGTCTCCAGGACCTTCCGGAAGAAGCACCCAGATCAGCGGGCTTCTCGCATCGGCATCCATCCTGGGTGTGGGGCGATCTGGGGGTGTTGGCCGCGGTGCTGGCGCTAGGGTCGATCACTTCCATTTGGTTCGACGGACTGAGTATTCCGGCAGCGCTGGAATGGTTCAATCCCTTGAGCGCAAGCGGCCGCACGAACCTGTTCTTTACTCTTTTTGACCAATTTGCAAGCGGAGGTACTGCCATGCTGACTGACTATGCTGCTGTCGTGGGATTTGTTTCTCTTCTGTTGCTGTTGGTCGGCGGCGCGCTGCTGTTGGTACGAGGGCGGCTACGCCAGCCTGGCCTGCGCCTGCTGATCGTGCTGCTTGCGTTGTCGTTGCCCAGCTTTGCACTGGAGCGGCGTCATGCTGAGTACGTCACCGTTGCGGCGAGCGAGACTGTGGACGACACTCTGGTGGCCGCGGGCAACACGGTGCGCATCGAAGGCGTGGTCAATGGCGACCTGATCGCTTTTGGCCGGACCGTCGAGATACTCGGCACCGTCAAGGGCGACCTGGTCAGTCTTTCGAAGAGAACTGTGGTCAGCGGAACTGTGGAAGGCCGCATCTACACATTCTCGGAGTCGCTCGACTTGGACGGCCTACTGGCTCACAACCTTTACGGATTTGCGCAATCCTTGCGGGTGAATGACCGCGGCCATGTGGGGGAAGGTGTCGTGGCTGCCGCCGGCGATGTCACCATCGAAGGCGATGTCAAGCGCAGTGTCGACATCCTGGCCAGCGGCCACACCGATGTGAGCGGCACGATCGGCCGCGATCTGACCATGTCGGGAGCCAGCCTTACGCTGACCAACACTGCCAGGCTCGGCGGCAACCTGAGCGCTCGCTTGCGCCGGATGAATGAGGCGCACATCGCCGACGGAGCCACCATCGCGGGCAAGCGCGACATCCAGGTGCGGCTGAGGGAAAACCAGTTCGCCCGCCCCCGGTTCTACTTTCATCAAGCCATCTGGTTCGCTTCCGCCCTGCTGGTGGCATGGCTGGGGCTGCTTCTGTTTCCCGCATTCTTCCAGGCCGCGACTCAGCAGGTGGGCTCAGGCTGGCTCAGCCTCGGGCTTGGGATCGCGGTTCTGGCAGGTGCGCCAGTGGCGATGATCGTGGCAGCCATCACCCTGGTTGGGTTCCCGATCTCGCTCATATTGCTCGCGCTGTATCTGACTGCCATCTACCTGGCGAAGATTTGGGTTGGAGCCTTCTTGGGTCGGATCCTTCTGAAGCCCTCGGGATCAACGAAGGGCGATTGGTTTCTGGGACTCTTGCTGGGCCTGTTCATCCTCACCGTCGTTCGATTCATTCCCTATCTTGGCGGGCTCGTCCATTTCGGTGTAGTTTGCCTTGGTTTGGGAGCTTTCGCCGCGCAGCTTTATCGAGCTTCACGCCCGGTAATAACGGCCTGAAGAGGCCCGCTGAGGGGATGGTCGAGGCCAAGCGAAATTCGGCAAAGGCATCCTGGAAGCGAATTACTCGTGGTTTGTTGACGCAAAAACGACCTTCTGAAGCAGGGCGCTCTTGCATAGTGTATTGACCTTTGAAGAGGTTTTGAACGCTATGGCCTTCCATGAGAAGGCCGGTCGGAGTCAAGTGCGTTTTCATTTTTTTCGCTGGACAAGGTTTTTCTTTTCCCGCCGAGTCGACATCACTGTCGCCACCCTTCCATCCGCACTCTTTGATGAGCGGTTTTTATTCGCTCCGTGCAAGTTGGGTGTTCTCGTTTCAGCCGGTGCTGCCACCTGATTGTCGACTCTCGTTCCATCTCTACGATGAAAATTGGGCCAGGCCATAGACGCAGTCACCGGAACTCGGCGCGTGAGGTTTTTGTTTTACTTTCTTTGGGAGGTTTTGTTTTATGCTGCTGCCGGCAGAGCCAAGCGGCTGCTATTGTGCAGCGGTTCGTACGCCTTTCCGCTCACCCACAAACGATGCAGCAACAGCGCTGATTTTCGTGCCGTAACAATCACCGCTCGCTTCTTCCCGTTCTTCCCGCCACGCTCGGCTAGCTTTAGACCCCAGTGTCGCATATCGCAATCCGCTCCAAAACGGACCCAGAATGTGGATCACTTTCGGTTTTCCGACGACTCGACCACTCTTGGCGGAGCTCATTGACGTGCCGCCGCAGCTGCTTCAAAGACCAACCTGCCTCCGACAAATGTTTTCAGCACTCGAACGTCGCGGATCTTCTCTGGCGCAATTGAGAATATGTCATCGCTGAGAAGGACCATATCGGCCAATTTCCCGGGAGTAATCGAACCCTTCTCCTTCTCCTGAAACTCGGCATAAGCGGAGCCCATGGTGTAGGCCTCGATCGCCTCGGCAACCGAGAGTTTCTGCTCGGGGAACCAGCCGTTGGGATTTTTTCCATCCAGAGTGGCACGGGTCACTGCGGCGTAGACAGTCAGAAGCGGGTCAAGCGGCGCCACCTCCCAGTCGGTGCCGAACGCCAGGCGGACACCGTGGTTCAGGAATGTACGAAAGGCATAAGTGCGGCTGGCGCGGTCGCGACCGATGTGCCCCTCGGCAAAGCGGCCGTCATCAATCGCGTGGTAGGGCTGGACCGATGCAACCACGTGCAGTTGAGCGAAACGCTCGAAGTCCTTGGCCGCCATGTGTTGTGCGTGCTCAATGCGCAGCCGGCGATCGGCTTCGCCATGCGCTTTGATTACCTCGGAATACAAGTCGAGGATGGTGGAAATACCTTCGTCGCCAATGGCGTGGGTGCAGATCTGCAATCCCGCGGCATCGGCCTTCATGTAGCGATCCCGCATGAGCGAAATCGGATGCATTTCATCGGATAGCAGACCGCGATTGTTGCCCTGATTTAGAAAAGGCTCGTAGAAATAAGCCGTTCCCGAACCCAGAGAGCCGTCGGCGAAGGCCTTGAGGGCGCCGATGCGCAGGTACGGCCCACCAAAGGCACGGCCGATTCCGAGTTTTGCCAGTTCGTCAACGTGAGTGATGGAAGGAGCCGCATAGATCCGCGTGGTCAGTTCGTCGCGCTGCAGCAGTTCGCGGTAGACGGCGATGTCGTCATAGCTGGCAACCATATGCTGGACGCTAGTCACGCCCACGGACGCCGCATAAGCGAGCGCCCGCTTGACGATCTTCAGGCGCTGGTCATGGGAAAGCGGCGGAATAACCTTGTCGATGTAGTCGGTTGCGGCATCTTTCAGCGCGCCCGCGGGATTTCCTTGAGCGTCGCGGACCACGGTGCCGCCGGGAGGATCGGGAGTTTTGGCCGTAATTCCGGCAAGCCGCAGCGCAACGGAATTAGCTAGTCCCATGTGCCCGTCATAGCGGCTCACGAACACAGGAGTATCCGGCGTAAGAGCGTCAATGAGTTCTTTCGTCGGCATATTCGGCGTGCTCCACTTGGTTTCATCCCAGTTTCCGCCAAGAATCCATTCGCCCTTCGCCGTAACCTTGGCCCGCTCACCAATCCGGCGAGCGAATTCCTGTGGACTCGAGGCATCGTTGAGCTGGACGTTAGTCAACTGCATTCCGCCTGAAACGAAATGGACGTGGGCGTCATTGAAACCAGGCAGGAGTAGCATTCCACGAGCATCGATAACATGAGTGTTGCGGCCACGCCAGGCGTCAACGTCGGCGCTTGAGCCAACGGCAACGATGCGGTCTCCGAGGATCGCGACGGCCTGCGCCATTGGCATAGACTTATCTACCGTCCAGATCTTCGCGTTGGTGATGATGAGGTCAGCGGACGGCCTGGATTGAGCCTGGTTCCGTACGCAGAGCACGAGGCAACACAAAATAACTAACAGCCACAAGGGACGAGTTTGACGATTCATGAGTACCTTGAAAAGCGCTAGCTCGCGCAGGCCGACTCTACGCCGAGCGGCTACGACTGCGCGGTGCTGCACAGCCAAAAGAACTTGAAACTTAAAATTCGTAGCGCAATGCGAACTGCATCACCCGTGGATTGGTCATCAGGTGCGTATAGTTGCCGAAGTTGGGAACCGCAATGGAATTATTACTCTCGCTCGCGCTGGAGGAATTCTGGTCGTTGAAGTCGAAGCGGGTCGAGTTGGTCACGTTGAACACTTCCCAGCGCAAGGCGAGATTGTGTTTGTCGTTCCAAGGCATGGTCCAGCGTTTCGACAGCCCGAGGTCGATCCCGAAGTAGCCGTCGCCGCGCACGAAATTACGCACACCGACCTGACCGGGCAACGCCGGATTAAACAAATTCTCCGCTGCAACCGGGTCGGGAAAGAGGTTCACATTGCCGTTCGCTTGGTGGTAAGCCCCGCTTTTTACGTGCGACACGGTCGGCATTGCGGCACCTTCCCAATACCAGTCGGTTGGGTAGTCGGCCGGGTTGTTGTAGATCGTGTAGGGGAAACCGCTGGTCCACCGGAACAGGCCGGAAAGCTGCCAGCCCCCGATGACGGCATCGAGGCCCCGATTGATACTAGTGGCGATGGCGCGGCCTCGGCCGAAGGGCAGGTCGACGATCCAGTTCGCATTCAGTTGATGCGTGGTGTCGAAATCGGATACGGCGCGGAAGAGATCCGGCGACCAGGCGTTGAAGATCTGACAGCCGCCGTTAAAATTGAGAGAACCGTAATTTCCCAGTCGTTCGGCGTCCGAACACAAGTCGATCGACTTCGAATATGTGTAATTGAAGTCGAACTGAAAGCCGCGACTCATTTGATGCCGGAGCGTAACTTGAAGTGCGTTGTAATTCGAGAACCCGATGGAGCGCTGGGCGAACAACGACACATACTGCGCGTTGTAGAAGGAATTCGGCCCCGGAGTCGGATAATACTGGCAAAGGGGATGTCCGGACTGGCCGCAGCTTGGATCGCCGGTCGCGTCTGGTATTCCACCGTTTCCGAATCCGGATACGAGAGGTACATCGAGAGCCTGAAGCGCAGTGGTCTCAACGCCTGCGACTCCACAGAAAAGATCGAACACAGCCAGAACGGGGTCGGTGGTCGAGGCAGGGGCGTTTGCGCCACAGCCTCCTGTCTGCGCACCAAGCGCATAGGCACCGCCATTGATCGGAGCCTGCAGCATGTTGGTCCAATACTGAACTACAGCCGAGCTGACCATGGAATCCTTGAAAGTGGCGTCGGTCACGCCTTGTAGTTCGTACAGTCGCGCGAGCGGCTGGATGGCAGAGAAGTAATCCAGCCCGGATTTTTTATCCCTCAGGTCGAGCGGCTGAGCGACATCTTGCGAGCTCAACAAGCGGTGCGAGAGCCTGCCCACATACGCAAGATCCAGCGAGAATCCGGCTCCCAGATCGCGCTCCACGGAAAGATCCAAAGCGTATGAATAGGGAGTCTTCAGCGAAGTATCCAAGCTGCTGCCGAAATTCGACGCACCGAGCGCCTGCATGCTTGGTATCGTCTCCGGGAAGCTCGGGGCTCCAGGGGCGGGCTGGAGAAGGCTTGGCGGAATCACATTGACACTCGTCAACCGAGGCAAACTGGTGAGCGGCGAGATCGGGTTGGAAAGGGATGTCGTCAGACCAAAGGAATTTCCGTTGAACTCATCTACGATGCCCTGTCCGAATCGGTCGTAAACAATCCCGAAGCCGCCGCGGATCGACGACTTGTTGCTGTTCCCCAGGAGCTTGCTGAGGAATCCCTCGGTCCTGTTGGGTGCCCAGGCAAACGCGACGCGAGGACCAAGGTTGCCGTAGTCCCAGTTCCAATACCCCCTTTTGCCGTTGGCGGCGCCACACCAATCGATTTGGAGTGGAGCATCCTGAGCCGACGGAGTGCCGCTGGCGCCTGCCGTTACCCTGCCGGAAAACCACTGCCCAAGACTGGGGCTGGGACAAACCTGCAAACCACCGGTCTCCCACACCGGAGAGAAGAGTGAATAGCGCAAGCCTAGAGTCAATGTGAGGTTGGGTTTGACCTTCCAGATGTCTTGCACATATGGCTCATAGCTGTTCTGTGCATATCGACGTGAGATAGGAGAGTTGGCGGGAAGCAACTGGAGTTGTCGATTGTAATTAAAAACCGTTGTGGCTTGCGTAACCATTCCTAACACGTCTGTGATCGGATAGTCATAACTCACGGCGAAACTCGGATCGACCCCGGGATAACCCTTGTTCGCCGGATTCAAGGGGCTGTTTTTGTCCGCAAATCCGGAGGTGGTGGTGAAAGACGAATTCGTGTTTCCGCTGTCAAAGGAAGAACTGTAGTTGAACCGGGGGTTGCGCATGAACAAAAGATAGCCGCCGAACTGCAGTGTGTGCTTCCCGTGAATCCAGGACAAATCCTCCGAAAAATTATGCATCGGGCGCTGGAAATTTTGGGTTCGAGTGATGCCCTGGTTGAAATTGAAGGTAATCCATGGCTGGTTCGAGTTACCAAGAGTTCCGAAACTCTCTCGAACAAACCCGTAGTGGAAGTTGCTCATCAGGTTCGGACGGATGACTGCTGAGTAGCCTGCGATGAGCCCTTTGTTGTGGTAGACAGTCTGTCCTTGGGGAGCCTGACCGGGGAAATACGGCTGGCAGCCCCCGCACGCATCACTGGAATCATCTCGCATGGCTCCCATCACCGAAAGACGCTGCTTGCCGTCTTGCGTGATGTTGTAGTCGGCGCGGGCAATGTAGACGTTCTGGGTCTCATGGGTCGGCGAAGCGAAAACAAATCCCTGGTAGTTCACGCCATCGCCCGTCACATTGCTGTTGGGCACGGGCAAGGTTTGGAAGTACGCCAGCGCGGCCGCGTCGGGCCCCGCGTGTATCGGATCCAACTGTTGCAATTGCGGGAAGCCGAGCGCAAAGTATCCCGGCGCAGGAGTGTACGATTGACCGCTCTTTCCCTGCACTGCAGAACCCGAGCCGCCGGGGCATTGAGCGGTGTTGAGGCTGCCGTCCGGATTCAGAGTGCAGAGGTACTGAACGACACCGTCCCGCATCGCCAAACTGGGAACCTCCTCCCCAGAACTTACGGTTTCTTCCGCCCGCCGAGTTCCCTCATAATTCATAAAAAGAAACAAGCGATCCTTTTTTATGGGTCCGCCGATGGAAGCACCAAAGATATTGCGGATCAGCTTGGGAGGCGTGTTGCAGTCATTTGGATTGGGGAGCGTGCAATTTTGCGTCTCTGTCAGTTTGTTGAAGTAATCGTTGGCGCTGGTATAAGTGTTGCGAAGGTACTCGTAGACCGATCCGTGAATGCTGTTGGTGCCGCTTTTGGTCACCAGTGCCACCTGCGCGCCGCTTGTTCCTCCCTCGTCTGCATTGGCATTGGAGGTGGTTACGCGAAACTCCTGCACGGAATCGAGCGTCACCGGCAGAACAGAAGTAAAAGCGTGGCCGCCTTCGTCGTTTACGCGAATGCCATCGAGACTGACATTGCCCTGGTCACTGCGGGCACCATTCACCGCGCCACTTCGCGTATCGCTGGTGCTTGTGTCTGCTCGATTACCGGTATAGGCAACTCCGGGCTGCAGAGTGAGCAGGTCGGGCACGTTGCGCCCCTCCAGCGGCAGTTCCTTTACCTGATTCTCGCCAAATGCTATACCCATGGTTGCATCTTCGGTGTTGATTACTGGGGCCTGCCCGGAAACTTCGATCTGGGTGGTGAGCGCGCCGACCTGAAGCACAACGTTCACGCTAGTCGGCACGTTGACAAGAAGCTGGAGATTGGTCTGCTCGTATTTCTTGAAACCAGCCCTTTCCACGGTCAGTACATAGGTGCCAGGGGGTAGCCCGAGAAACTCGAATTCACCCGTGGACGGAGTAGTAGCCGTCCGGCTGTACCCCTGCGTCTGGTTGGCAAGCGTTACACTGGCCCCCTCCACTACCGCCCGAGTACTATCAACAATCTTGCCGTGCAACGACGTTGTGCCGGTCTGGGCCGAAACGAAGGAAATCGACAGCAGGAAGCAGATCGGGAACAACACGAAAAGCCGATTCTGGATGGAAGAACACATCGTTGCCCCCTTAGAGTCTGTACTATCGTTTGCGCAGGAATTAAATGGGCGGAAGCCAGTGGCCGAAGGAGAACTCTGACGTCGAGTCTTCCGCAAAGACCCACAAGCTCCCTCGCCAATTTTTGTGTTGAGAACATTAGTGTGACGGTGTGCGAGAAGTCAAGAGAACAAAAGCGAGGGTACTGTCCTAATTTCAAATGAGAAAAATCTGGGCTGTGAATTAGGACAGTACCATTTTTTGAGGTTTCCACGAACCTGCTACGCGGTTCTTGACCTGCTCGGAGACCAAGACACTCTCCTTCGTGCCTAGTCGCGTGCGCTACGCAGATTTTGGACCGTACGGTCGCAATGCGAAAACTTGGCTACTATCCCAACACTCAGGCTCGGGCCCTGGTTTCGGACCGCAGCCTGGAACGATCAAACCCATCGCGGTGCTCTGCTCGAACGACATGACGGCGATGGGAGTAATGCGGAAAGCCTACGAAGAAGGAATTCAGATTCCCTCAGATCTCTCGGTGATTGGCTTCGACGATATTCGTTTAGCTCAGTTTGTCTTGCCCGCGCTCACCACGCTTCAAGATGTCCCAGGCCGAACTGGCACGTTTGGCATTCAATGCGCTTCTAAACGAGTTGCAGCGAGACGCGCCGTCACCCACAGGAACCGAATACGTGCTGAAAACGCATCTTGTGCTTCGAGAATCGACAAGGCTCGGCTCCGGCGGCACGAAATCCTTCGCAAAGAAGTAACTGCACTCCTGGATCCCATCCTCGCGATACGCAAGCCTTTATGGCAATCAAGCTCCCCACTGAAGAACCGTGTAGGAACGAGCGGGAGCCTCAAACCTGGTGCGTCCTGCCGCGGTAGCAGGTTTTTCGAATGCCTGCGGAACCACCCGTTGCGGTGAGTCGAAAGTGTTGGAAGCTTTCAGATCGCTGCCGGTCAGGACGGTCGAGTTCAGCAGCCTCCCGGGCGCCATGTCCTGCCATTGAATTTCGATCGCGTGGTTTCTCGCCAAATCGCGATTGAGAATGAACAACGAAGTCTTGTGTTCTGGGCTCAATGTTGCCGCCACATCCAGATATGGAACCTGGCCCAGACCGGAAACTTCGTAAGTCGGAGATTCGACCAGCACGCTTAGAACAGTCCCGCTAGCCCATTGCAAAGCCCAACTATACGGATAATAGATCGTCTGACGTAGGAGACCCTTCTCGTTGGTAACAATCGGTGCAATGACATTGACGAGTTGCGCGAGACACGCAATCTTGATGCGATCCGCGTTGCGCATCAGACTGTTCAGAATTCCCCCGACCAGCAGCGCATCCTCCAGGTTGTAAACTTCCTCAAGCAGGTGCGGGGCTTCGTGCTCATGTCCATTCACGGCTTCGGCATCGCGGGCACGATACCAAACATTCCACTCGTCGAATGAGAGCCATAGCTTTTTCGGCGACCGCTTGTGTCCACGGACCATATCGCACACCGCCAGAGTCTCCGCGATCTGGCGCTCCATGCTCAGGTTCATGGCTACAAATTTCGAACTGTCCTTGCCAGTCTCTTCTTGAGTATTCCCGACATAACGATGCAGAGACAGCGCGTCGACGTACTCATAGCACTGCTCCAACACCTCGCGGTCCCACTCCAGGTAGGTAGGCATGCCGGGACCGCTCGACCCACAGGCGATGAGCTTGAGAGACGGATCGACCGCATGCATCTGGCGCGCGGCATCTTGTGCTTTCAAGCCGTATTCGGTGGCAGTCATGTGCCCGATTTGCCAGGGACCATCCATCTCGTTGCCCAGACACCAGTGCTCCACTTTATATGGCTGTTCAATCCCGTGGCTGCGCCTCAACTCACTCCATTTGGTTCCCTTCTCAAGGTTGCAGTATTCCACCAGAGCAGCGGCTCGCTCGGCGGTGCCGGTGCCCAGATTGAGTCCCATTAGAGGACGCGCCCCCACCATCTTGCTCCACGCCATGAATTCGTTAGTGCCGATCTGATTGGTATCAATCGTGTTCCATGCCTTGTCGAGCACGCGGGGACGATCTTTCCTGGGTCCGACGCCATCAAGCCAGTTGTATCCGGAAACAAAATTTCCGCCCGGATAGCGAATGATCGGAACGCCGAGATTGCGCACTTCTTCCATCACATCCTTGCGAAATCCGTTTGCATCCGACAGTGGTGAACCTGGATCGTAGATGCCTTCATAGATCGCCCGCCCCAAATGCTCGAGAAAAGATCCAAACAAATTTCGGTCCAGAGCGCCGATTGTCCGCCGCGAATCGATAAAGACACGCACCACCGATGTCGAATCGGAAGATACGGTCGGCGAGGATTGACCAAAAGCGAAGCGCCCTCCAAGAAGATTTGCGGAGCAGGCAACTCCGACGCTGGTAGCCTGTTGGAGGAACTTTCTTCTGGTACCTGACATGTTTGCATTCTCCTCAGCGATCCTCAGAGATTTACAGAGCCAGACTTGCGTTCAGCGTTATCGACCCGAATACTTAGCGTTCTTTGGCGGTTTTCGCAATCTGAATCAAAGCGGGCAGCACTTGTCCGAACTCGCTTTTCCCTGGCTCGCCGAACAGGAAATAGAGCTTGCGGTAATGCTGATAGAGAGTTTCGTAAACTCCCTGGGCTGCCTTCTCGGGCTCGTAGACCGTGAAAGCCGCGCAAACTCTAGCTTGCGCCTCATCGATCGTCTTGAATGTGCCCGCGGCGAGGAATGCGAAAATCGCAGACCCAATGCCTGTGACTTTGCTGCTGGGCACCAGCACCGGGCGACCCAGCACATTCGCATAAACCTGATTCAGCACGGCATTGTTCTGCGGAATCCCGCCTCCATTGATGACACGCAAAGTAGGCGCACCGTATTCGCTCATCCGATCGAGGATCACGCGCGTGTGAAAGGCGGTCCCTTCGATAGCCGCGAACAGTTCGTCCTGAGCCGTGTGCTGAAGATTCCATCCCAGCGTAATGCCGCCCAGATTCGGATTCACCAACACTGTTCGGTCGCCGTTATCCCAAGTCAGGCGCAGCAATCCAGTCTGGCCGGCGTGGTAAGTTTCCAAGCCCTTGCTCAAATCGGCAACCGTGGTATTCGCCCGCCGCGCGATGGCGCTGAAAATGTCGCCGGTGGCGGAGAGCCCAGCCTCGACACCCGTGAATTCAGGGTGAACGCTTCCTTGCACCACCCCGCAGACTCCGGGAATTAATTCCGCCTGCTTCGCGTATGCAATGATGCAGGTCGAGGTGCCGACCACATTGACAACATCTCCGGCCTTCGCTCCCGCACCGATGGCATCCCAATGCGCGTCAAATGCTCCCACAGGGATCGGAATGCCGGCGCGAAGCCCAAGCTTCTCCGCCCATTGAGGCGCCAGAGTTCCGGCGATCTTATCGGATGTGGCGTATTGTCCACCTAACTTCGACCGAACTCCAGCCAGCAGTGGATCCACTTTCACCAGAAAGCTTTCGGGAGGCAGGCCACCCAGACCTGCGTTCCACATCCACTTATGGCCCATCGCGCAGATGCTTCGCTTTACATCCGCCGGATTCGTCATTCCGCACAGCGTTGCTGCAACCATGTCGCAATGTTCAAGAGCGGTCGCAAAGTTCTCTCGTTTAGCGGGATTGTGCCGAAGCCAATGAAGTAACTTCGCAAATCCCCATTCGGACGAGTACACACCTCCGCACCACTGGATGGCCTCCAACTTCTCGCGGTGCGCAAGCTCGGTAATCTCGGCAGCCTCTTGTTTTGCACGGTGATCGCACCAGAGGTAGTAGTCATCCAAGGGAGCTAGATCGCCGTCGACTGGAATCACGCTGGAACCGGTCGTATCGAGCGCGATGGCCTCGACTTGATCTCCACGAATTCTGGCTTCCTTGATCGCAAGCCTGGTAGCGGCAGCCAGCGCGCTCATATGATCGCCGTGCGACTGGGTCGCATAGTCCGGGTCCTCGCGCTTACGGTGCAGCGGGTATTCGGAGATGGCAGAGCCAATCATGCCCTGCTCGCTATCAACCAAAGAAACTCGGACACTCAGTGTTCCGAAATCAACTCCTGCAACAATCGCCATCAGTTCATCGCCTCATCTTGAGACAGAAAACCCGGAACCCCGCCGGCATACATGACGGCATAGGAAAAAAGAAACGTCGATTGCAGCGTGGAAAATTGTTCATTCGAGAGCGGGATGTCTTTTCCAATTGCATTCACTGCAACCGGAAGGGTCTGACGATCGGGATAACTGCTCGCGATGGTCGCGCTCACCAGAACAGCAATTCTCCGCCCCCAATCGCCTGCTCCTCTGATCAATCTGGTCTAGTTGTGATGGCGCGACTCAATCCGGCCCTCACCCGACGATGCTACTCTTTCTGCGGTCTTCGTCATGACTTGGCGACCTGCGTCCACACCTGCATTGAAGTTGCTTGCCGATTCGCCCACGCATAGTAGGGAATGAAGGTTAAGGGCACCTTCTTCGTTCTTTCGGTCGCTCCCGTGTACCTCGGATACAGCGTGTGAGCCGAAGCACTGCTGTCGTAGCTCAAGCCTGTGTGGTGAAGCAAGAGCACGCCACCCAAAAGATCGCTCTTCATCTCACTCTGAAACTCCGAGTCAGGTCGTTTCCCCAATGCCAACGCCACATCGCTGAGCATTACTCCGCTCGACTGATCGAGTTCTTCGAGACAGTAGACGAGTGGACCGCGCTGAACGGCAACTCGGCCGGTATCATCGGCCACTCGGGAATTTGCTTCGAGCACCTGCGGTGTCATCGCCATCTGCAGATCGACGCGATCTCCCGCAGACCAGCGACGACGTACCGGCAGATATTCACCGTTTCTCACACCGGGGACCGGCGTGCCATTGACTGTTACCGTCGCGCTATCGACCCATCCAGGAATTCTCAGATGGACCACAAAATCGGCCGACTGGGACGGGCTTACCGTCATCTCCACATTGCCTTCCCATGGATAATTTGTCTTTTGCGCGATCTTCAGACCAGTGCCATTCTCCAGATGCCAATCCAGTTCAGAATTGTCGTAGAGATGTATATAGATCCCGTCGCTGCTGGTGCTGTAGAAATATCCGGGTAAGGATCCGAAGGTGCGCTCAAGATTCGGTGGGCAACAGGTGGTGTCGTACCACGGATTGCGGATTTTGTCTCCGCCCGATGGATCGAACGCCAGTGGGTTGCGATAGCAATACATGACTCCATCGAGCGACATTCCTGAGTTGATGCCGTTGTACAGAGCACGCTCGATTACATCCGTAAACTTTGCCTCTCCGGTGGCCGCCAGCATGCGCCAGTTCCACATCATGTTGCCAATAGCAGCGCAGCTTTCCCCGTAAGCCCGAAAGTTGGGAAGTTCATAGGCATCACCGAATGCTTCCCCATCCGCCCGCGAACCTACTCCTCCAGTGACATACATCTTGCTGGTAGTCATGTCAGTCCAAAGTTTGTTCAGAGTCTGCCAATAGGAGTCATCGCCTGTTTCCATGTAGTAATCTGTCGCCCCGCAGCAGGCATACATGGCTCGCACCGCGTGACCCTCAAGCTTGGTCCGTTCGGTGAACGGTGTTCCGGAAAACATGTAGATCGTCCGACGTTCTGGGAGGTCAATCCGTTTGTCTCCCTGCAGGATGTAGCCGGCAAGATCGAGTTGCCGCTTGTCTCCTGTAATTCGATACAACTCGATCAGCGCCATCTCTATTTCAGGATGTCCGGAAACGATTGGCTTCTTGGGCGCCGGGCCATAGCTCGGCATCAGAAAGTTGTCAACAAACCGAATGCCGGCATCGAGTAGTTTCCGGTCGCCGGTCCCGCGATAGTAGGCGATCGCGCCCTGCAACATGTGCCCAATGTTATAGAGCTCATGTCCAGTCGTTTGGGTCTGTGGCTGCATTCGCAGCGACTTGCGATCGTCAACGTAGTACGTATTCAGGTAACCGCTGGGTTCCTGAACAGCCACGACCTCGCTGATCGCCTTCTCAGCGCTTGCGCGAAGTGCCGGGCAGTCGCCCGACTGGAGCACAAAGCCAACCGCTTCCGTCCACTTGTAAACATCGGAGTCCGAATATACCGGACCGTGTTGAGCCGCGTCGCTCTTACCCACAAGTCGCAAAAAATTGTTCATGCGGCCATTTGCTTCCAGCAGATCGTGCATCGTCGGGATACTCTTGGTAACGTTGACCTCGCGCCGAGTCCCCCAAAAGCCACTCTCGATGGTCACTGCATGCACTGGAATGTTTCGAAGCTTCGCGTGAGGCGATTTTGCCAGGTTCTCAACACCTTGGTCCCGCCAACCGGGCTTGTCAGTGAGGGGGACCTCGTTTTGCGTTGGAGATGTCGTCCCTTCTCGCGTGATCGCAGCTATCGCCTTCGTTGCGGGGAAGGAGGAAAAAGCAGCCACGGCCGCCGCCGAGGCTACAAATTGACGGCGAGACACTTCCCTTTTCTGATTCATGAAGATTCCTCCCAGCCTGATCGGTCGGTTGTCCAAAATTATAGCGTCGTGGGTAATCGTTTACCCGTCAATGCCTTTGGGAAAGAGTCGGCATGACTCGACCCGGAGTCCTCACCTAGCAGAATAGCGTTTTGTCTTCTGGGTCCGGGAGTTGAATACTTCGAAGCCACCGTCAACTCCAGATAGTTTCTAGCATCGGGCCCGTCGGGATTCGCGATGAATCCGGCGGCGACATTGTGTGCAGCTCCACCTTCATCCGAATAATGGAGTTGCCACAAGTCTTCGAGTCCAGGAGATTTTTCGATCGCGTCCCAGACTGAGGGAGTACCACCCTTTTTGGCCCCGTTATCCATAATTGAGACCCGCGATCCGGTACCGGTCTCTGGCAAATGTCGGAACAAGTTCGAGCCGGCACAATGCCGGTCGGGGAGTTCTTCGAAGCCGAGAGTTGCATGCATCGCTCGAAGGGTCATTGCATGACCATGGGCACGGCTTCGACTATGGCAAGTCTGGTCGAAGCGCTTGGTATGAGTCTTCCCGGCAACGCCGCAATCGCCGCCGTCGACGCTCGACGCAACACCCTCGCCCAGTTGACAGGGCGCCGAATTGTCGAAATGGTAAACGAAGACCTGCGGATCTGGCGAATCCTGACTCGTCAAGCTTTCGAAAATGCGATACGCGCAAACGCTGCGATTGGCGGGTCGACGAACGCCGTGATCCATTTGATTGCTTCGGTTCGAACCTGGCGTGCCCACAGAATACAGAGCTGGTCTTTCCGTCGGGAGTCGTTTCCCACACCGGCGCTTCTGGGCTCATCCTTGGTGGGGGCACAGGCTGGCTCACCCGTCGATTCGGCTTGTCCTGCGACAACGTCAAAGCCTTTACTCTCGTGATGGTTGACGGCTCCATCGTGCGTGCCGATGCAGAGGAAAATGCGGATTTGTTCTGGGCCCTGCGCGGGGGCGGTGGAAACTTTGGAGTCGTGACCGAGTTCGAATTGAAACTTCATCCGCTGAAGTCGGTTGTGTTGGCGGAAGGCCTGACTCCCGAATCCCACATTCGTCAACGTTTCCTTTCAACTGAGGCCCCTTTGCTCAACCGGCGTTACCCGGCTTCATCGCTCATACGAGCCTCTCCGCCATCCCAAACGGCCCAGCCTGCCTCTCACGAGGTGCCGGTTGACCGCCGAGGCGATCACTGCTGGGGCTTCCCGTGTTGCAGCCGATCCCTTTTGCCTGGTAGGGTCGAGGACTGGCGCCATGCTCTGTAGGTTCAGCCTAGCCGGGTCTCTCCGTTTCCGTTGAGAGTGCCTCAATATCCGAACCATAAGCTGGTTTCCAGCCCCCGCCTCATCAAACCCAGCGTGCAGATTTCCTGCACTGGGCTTTCCTGTGTGCTTCGCATCAAGGGTTATGGAGCTGATTCCTCCTGGATGGCTTTCAGCTGATGGCTCGACGTACCACCCGGTAGTCGTTAAACAAACCGAGTGTGTTGTAGAGCCATTGCGTACTCCACCGCTTCCAGCCGAATCCTTTGCGCTCCCGTGCACGCATCAGATGTCGCCGAACCCTCTTCTCTACCCAGAGCTTAATGTAGGAAAAGCACCGGCTCGAGTGCCCCACCGCAAAGTAGTGCACCCATCCCCGTAGAATCGGATTGATGAGTTCAATCACCCGCCCTACGGGTTGGCTGACGTATCGCCGGAAGATTTCCTTCAGTTTCCGCAGGAGTGCCGTCCGCTTCTTCGGCTTGGGCACAAAGTGGGTCCGCCACTTTCCGTTACGACTTCGGACGCGGCGATACTCAAATCCTAGGAAACCAAATCTCTCTCCCTGCAACAGATCAACTTTCCGACTCTTCTCCTCATTGATTTCCACCCTGAGTTTGGCCAATTCTTCTCGCAGTCGTTTCTCCACCGCTCCGATTAGCCAGTCATGCCGCGGATGGGAGTCAATCAATACCACCAGATCGTCTGCAAACCTCGCATATTGAACATTGGGGTATTTCCCTCTTCGCGTGGTTGCAATCGCCTTTTCCAGCATGCGATCTACCTCAGTGAGATAGAGGTTACTGAGCATCGGCGAAATTACCCCACCCTGAGGAACTCCCTTCGTTCCAGTCGACTTCAGGATCATCTTCAGGAGTCTCATCACCGATGCATCTTGGACCCTCCGTGCCACTTTCTCGAGCAGCTGCGAATGCTGCACATTATCGAAATAGGCCCGGAGATCCAAATCGATGACTCGTGTCAGTCCTTGGACAATCGCCTGATCGACTCGGTCTACCGCTTCATGCGCTGATCGCTTCGGTCGATAGCCATACGACCCTGATTGAAAATCGGCCTCAAAGATCGGCTCCAGGATGAGCTTCAACGCACCCTGAACCACGCGGTCGCGGATTGTGGGGATCGAGAGAACGCGGACTTTGGTGCCCCCGTCTTTCGGAATCTCCTTCTTCCGCACCGGCATGGGCTGATACGTGTTCTGGTCCAGTTCGTCTTGAATCTGTTTCAGAAAACCCTCCACTCCACTTTCTTCGATGGCATCAAACGTGACTCCATCGATCCCAGGTGCGCCATTGTTGCTCTTGGCCATCCGGTAGGCTTCTTGGAGCGTTTCCATCTTGCAGACGTGAACGTACAGTCCCCAAAAGCGCCAAGTTGGTTCTGCCTTCGCCTTGACGTATATCCTCCTCCTCAGGTCTTGCAAACCGATGGGTGACTTTGTCATCTCACCCTTGCCTCCCGTATGGTTGGAGTTCTTGCCTCACAGCAGGGCCTCTTCGCTCCACGGGCATTACCCCGCTTCCCCGCTACTGCTGGCCCCTCCGCCACCCTCTCGCCGTCCACCGATTTCCCGGTGTCGCCGGTTATACGGCTTTCTGCTCCGTGGATTTTCTCCCCGGGACGAGGAGGGCTTCTCCAGTTGCTTAACGCGTCCTTGTCCTCGTGCCGTCGCTATCGCCCCGCCAGAGCGTCTCGCCGCATCAGTCAGTTTGCGACGATCCATGTTGCCTTCACCGCGGCATGTGGGGTTCGGCCTCTGGGTTTAGGGTTTCGAGGTAACTATGCGTTCACTTTCGTTACGGCCCGATGACTCGCTCACCATCCCATGGATGGCTTTGTCGATCGACTCCACGCGCTTCGTTTCCTCCGCGCATGCGATCCCAGCTACAGGGCTCTGACTTTTGCCCTGATGGGTCTGCCTCCCACTGAACACATCAGCCTTTCTCTGGACATACCATGCCGTCGCCATTACCCCGGCAGGTTTGATGGAACTGATTCGCTCGTACTTTTCCATCAACATCGGCCTTCCCCAAAAACACGGTGGGGCGGCTCCTGCATTAATCGTTTCGAGGCCTGCTCAGCGTTCACTCACGTTACGGCCTGCATGCTCGCCAAGTCGCCTACGCGACCCTCTACACCGGGGGCTCCGACGGCTTCGTTGCCTTCACCGCCGCTCCGATTGCTACCGGGTAGAGCGAACAGTTCCCGGGCGGGACTTTCACCCGCAGTGAACCAGCGCCTTTCACGGCGCACGCGTTATCGAGATTTATCGCCAGTTAGCAATGGATCGATGCCGTTGCATTGGGAAATCGATCGTCCCGGTGACGTGGCTACGTGATGGTCAGGGTGAGGGCCTTGGTGGTTCCGCCGCTGGTGCAGCCTAGATTGCCGGAGTTTCCGCTTGGAGTGTTGATGGTAACGCTGGCCGTTCCTGGGCTCGTGATGAATGCGGTCGTAAGTGTGACCTGTAACTGGGAACTGCTTAGGACCTGCGTGCTCAGAGTCGTGCCGTTGATAACCACGACTGAGGACGAGATGATATGACTGCCATTCACGGTGAGCAAGAATCCCTGCTGCACTTGCGCGAATGGGATGGTGGTGGGCGAGAGAGAGGAAATGGACGGGGCGGGACGGGCGCTTCCGCAGAGGGGATTCAGGGCGTTGCAGCCTTGCAGGACAAGCACGGCGAGCAGCAACGTGCTGAGCGGTCGCAGAGAAGCCTGAATTCGTTTCATACAGAATCGTACACCGGGGGGCGCGGCGGACTGGGGAACGGAAGTAACTCGACGAGCTGTACCAGTTCATCGACCTGTGCGCTGAACTCATCCTGATTCGAGGGTTTCAATGATGCGAACGATCGTGCCTACCGTCTCTGCTCCTGCTTCTTCGAGCATCATCAAAATGTCGCGCTGCAACGGTGAGAGCTTCAAACGACGCGGCATTGGCATTTTCCTCGCAATGAGTGTAACGGGGATGTTACACCACTTGAGGCAACTGCCTAGCCGAGCGGTATGTTTTCTGACTCTACCCTGCAGGACGGCCACGCCAGCAGTAAAATATCCATAGGGACAGTCGGGAGGTGGTTATGACCGAAACTGCCGTCACACTGACACTCAGCGATGAGGAGAGAGAGATGTTGTTCGAGATTCTTGAGGAGCGCCATCGAGCTCTGCTTCGGGAAATCTGGCACACCGATCATCGCGACTTTAAGGCTTCCCTCCAGAAGAGAGAGAGAGTTCTAGAGTCGCTGTTGAGCCGGTTCATGGCGCACACTTAGCCCCCTTGGATTCCCAAGGAAGTCGGGCCCCCGTCCAATGTAGTTCCATTCGGTGACTGGTAATACCTGTCGATCAGACGTACCGGCCTCGCCGCAACTCGACACCCATGCCAAAAGGAAGTTCTCTCGGCCCGAGGAGAATTGGCCGACTGGGGTCAGTGAACGCTATGGGGATTTTTCAACAACTACGCCGTTCTTTGCGGTACTCGAAGTGACACCAGTCACGGCGGTCCATGTAGTTTCTGGTCATACTTGCATCATGCAACGCGTGGTTGATGAATCGGAGTACGTGCTAAGGGTTCTGCGCAGCATGAGAGACGAGGCTTCCGCAAACCCGGGATTGTATGATCCCGACGCTCGGAAGCGAATGGACGAAGCAATCGCTCGCGTCGAGGACGTGCTACGCTATGCTCGGTCGCAATTGATGGTCGGCAGCGCGGAGCAAAATCAAAAAGCTGCCTGACTGAAATTGGCTGAGTTTCCCCAGTGCTCATTGATCTGTGGGTAGGATTTTGAGCGCAATGGGGATTTTGCGCCAATTGACAGGCTTTTTTCACGGAACATACTGGCTTCGCTTAGCGTATCCTGAATTGACGGCAAGGCATGTTTTGCTGGAGCTGATTCTGTGAAGACCCTGAAGGCTTCTCTGTTGGCGAGCGCAATCGGAACCGGAGCATGGATACTCGGCCTGACACGTGCGATGTGGCCTGCCCATCCACAGCTGGCCGTTTTCTTCCTGACAGTAGGCGCAACTGCTGTCCTTATGTACGTCTTGCCCGAGCCGCAGAAATAGCAAAAAGTTCTGCAAAAGACGGTCTCACCCCTCAGATGCGAAGCGATTGGACTGATTGTGCCCTTGATGAGTGTAACCGCGATGTTACGTCAACCATCGTCATATGTTCCGGTTTGACGGCTATCTGCTCAGTTCTATTTCTGTCCTTCGCTGTCGGCCTCCCGCTTTAGCAAGTCCAGTTGACTCAGCGCTTTCAATGCACTCTCCTTTTCCTGGGGTGATGATGAATTCGAGAGCATCCGCACCCGCCCATAGACCTCCCGGTTAAAACCGACCCTCCACATTGAAGCGGTTGCCTTATTCCAGAGGTTGGAGTAGATAAAAGACAGAGCGTCTTCTCGGACCCTTGCGTCGGAGCTGGAAAGTAGGCGCACGAGGGAGCGATAGAAGTCAGGACTGTTCCCAGAACGAGCAATCCTCAGCAGAACATCCGGATCTGTTTCCAGTGGCGCATGTTCAGCGATGGCGAGCCGACCCTCGGGGTAGAACCAGAGCTTATCAACGGCACACTGCCGAAATCCGGAATCTGGGTCCGACAACATTTTTATAAGTTTCGGCACCAATGGTTGCCAGGCGTCTTTGTATTCCGTCCGCGTCTCGAAGCTTAGAACAGCCCATAAGCGAACATTGTGAATTGGACTGTCGAGCGCCTTGCTAACCGTAGCGACATTCCAGCAAGCCCAAACGGACCGAGCCGCATCTCCTTCCATCTTGAATATTTCGGGGTCAGGGTCGCCGCCGATCATTGACCCTTCATACAGACGCGGTCCCGCCATTCGAATCAGCTCATGGAGTCCTTCGAGTCGCGTGTTCTCATTCTTGGTCTGTGCGATGGCGGCGTCCAGTTGCGTGCGCGTGAACTTCACAATGACGCCATCGTGGTCCACAATTTGCGCACTCACGGCTATCGCCCATAAGAGCAGGAGCCCCAAGGCCGATTTCGCTTTGGGTTTGCAAACGTATCCAGCACGAGCGCCCTGAAACATAGCTTGAGTCACGAGGCTATTAGACACCACCTCAGGACCTTCCGTTCTAAGAACGATGCGCAGAAGAAAATGACAGCCGGGTCGGCCCGGCAAATACGGGCTACTGGGAAGCAATTGTTGTAACCGCATTATAAAAGGGCGCCCCTCTTGGAGTAGGTTGTGATTGTTCGCACCACCACCTACGAAAAGGAGCACCCTATGAGCAGTGAAAAGTATATTGGGCTCGACGTTCATCAAGCAACCATCGTGGTCGCGGTGATGGATTCCACTGGTAAGTTAGTGATGGAGTCCATTCTCGAGACCGAAGCGGCGACGATTCTTCAGTTCTTTGCCGGCTTACGCGGAACTTTGTCGGTGACCTTCGAAGAAGGGACCTGGTCCGTCTGGCTGTACGATCTGCTCAACCCGCACGTCGACAAACTGGTGGTGTGCAATCCACGGAAGAACGCGCTACTCAAAGACGGGAACAAGAGTGATCGGATCGATGCCCGCAAGCTGGCGGAGTTGTTACGCGGCAATCAACTCAAATCGGTCTACCATGGCGAGACCGGCGTGCGGATGCTACGGGAGTTGTCCCGGAGTTATCTGACCATCGTCAAAGATCTGTCGCGAGTCATGAACCGACTGAAAGCGGTGTATCGCAGCTGGGCAATTCCCTGTGCGGGAAGAGATGTCTACTATCGTCGGCATCGAGCTCAGTGGCTGGCCAAGATTCGGGAAGCGGGCGTGCGGCGTCGAGCCGAACGACTTTATGAGCAACTGGACATGTTGCAACACTTGCGTCAGCAAGCGCGGCGGGAACTGTTGGCGGAGGGTCGCAAGCACGCCATCACCGCGAAGCTGCGACAGATTCCCTATCTAGGCCCGATTCGCTCGGTGCTGGCGGTGGCGCTGATGCAGACTCCCCATCGTTTCCGCAGCAAGCGACAACTATGGGCGTACAGCGGACTGGCCTTGGAGACTCGCATCAGTGCGGAATATCGCTTAGTCGAAGGTCAAGTGCGGCGTTCGAAGAAACTGCTTTCCATTCGAGGCCTGAACAAAGACCACAACCATGATCTGAAAGGTTTATTCAAAGGAGCGGCCACCATGGCCAGTGTGCGTCCCGGACCGTTCCAGGACTTCTACCAAGCTGCGCTGGCCAAAGGCATCAAGCCGACCATGGCGCCTCTGACGCTAGCGCGCAAGATTGCAGCCATTACGCTGACTCTGTGGAAGAAGGGAGAAAACTTCGACGCCGAAAAACTAAAATCGCAAGCCGCTTGAGCGTCTCGGGTGAAGAACCCTTCCATCTCCGGTGATCTTCTCTGGTGGTGGCCAGTCGGTTCTTGAGACGCTCGGGTTCGAGGGTGAGTATGACAATGGCCTGTAGACGACACGGTGCCTGTGGCACCCAGTCTCTGTGTAACCCCTATGCCCCCTCGGATAACCCGAAAAAGCACTAGGCCCCGAGCCTCAGATAGACCCATGGTTGACACCCTACAACCGCACGGCTTGATTCAGTTTCGAAACTGATTGGCGTCGTCGCTACTAAACGAAGATGCAGCTGCTGAGATGGAATACCCCAGGGGCACGACACCACACGAGCGTCTTCTATGGTCAGAGGGGCTGGATGTCGCGAACCAAAACCCGCGCCTCCGGCGGAGGGAGAAAAATATTCTTGACATCCCCTTATATAGACCCTTATATAGACCAGGCCATAGCGCTCATCGACCGGGCTTTTGCATGCGTCTGAGTTCCCTGCGGCATAGTCGTCGGTTAACTTCATCTGCAGAGAAGGATTCAGGGACAAAATCGCCAAGCCACTCACAGGCCTCATCGTGACTCGGGTGATTGGCGTCCTGGAGTGCTTGGAGAAGCTCTGCAAATCCTTGCGGCCCTCCGCAGTCTTCGGGCGGACAACATCGTTTACCCGCTACGCATGTCTGCTGAAACGTTTCGTCTCCAAGCAAGACTTCTTCAAGAAGAAGCTCGTGCTGCCAGCCGTCCCCGAAATCGTACTCGTATAATAACCTCGCCCCCACAGTCCCGATCAATTCCCCGAGCGTGGTCCTGTTCTCGTTTGCGACCTTGGTCCCAACTCTAGTTCTAGGATCAGAGATCCTCTGTCTCTGAACAACAAATTGATGAAGATGGCAATTGGTCCAGCCCATTACGGTCTGCAAGGTCCGGTGGAGATGGTGGAGCGTAATCTCACGAGGAACTAAAATGCGCCTCCAGACAGGCGGACTTGTGCCTAGGAGGGTCACTTTGACGACATACACTTCCACGCGGGTTTCGGGCTGTCTCAAGCGGCCGTGTCCTCTGCCAAGAATTTGGCGAGAGAACGGATCGTCTTCAGTTTGTCCTCACTGAAACCGCGTAGCTCTTCTTCACTAACTCGGGTTTCGTACAAGAGTCTCCCAAACACTTGCGTCAGGTGCGAGTACCGATAGTCGTACTTGCGGTCGATCTCTTTACGTCGTTGGGTTAGGTATTCCTGCAGGTCCCACAGGTCCGACGGCTGCTTGATCTGGCCGGCGATCTCCTTTGCTTCCTGCATCAACTCGTGAAGCTCCCGTTTCAGAGCAGCGTCGAAGGCTTTGCGTGCGATCGCTTTCTCTGACCTCGACCATGTCATATCGCTCGCGCTGGCATACCCGTAATGGATGGGAGATTGGGATGGGCTGCTCATGGGCTGATCCTCCGTCCTGACATTCTATCTCTGAGCCAGACATGGTTTCTACGGGGATGAGTCCTTTCGGCGCTTCGGCTTCGCAGTCAGTTTTCTGAGGTTGGACGTCGCTTCTAAGGTTGAAGAGGTCGTTTGCCGGATGTCCCAGATTTTGTTTGCAGCCGAGATAGCGTTCCGTAGTCTGGACCGATGCATGCCCGAGCAAGAATTGAATCTGCTCCAGCTCACCGCCGCGATCGTGGCACAGCTTCACGCAGGTCCGCCGCAGGTCGTGCGGCGCAATGTGCTCCAAGCCGGCTCTCTGGCAGCAGGTTCGGACCACGTACCAGACAACGTTCTGCGAGAGGCCGCTGCCCCACACCTTTCCCCGTCTGGCGACTGGTCGGAAGATTTTGCCCCCACAAACCCCATCGCCTCGTGTCCATTGATCGAGAGCCACTTTCACCCAGTTTGGAATGGGCACCGTACGAATGTGGCCGCCTTTGCCAATCAGATCAACAACGGCCCAGTGCCCTTGGCGCATCTGGATGTCGTCCAACTCCAAGCCAACCAGTTCCGACCTGCGAAAGCCACAACCGAACAGCATGGCCAACATGGCGTAGTCGCGTTTCGCCCGCATGGTGTCTCCCCACGCATGTTTGAGCACTTCCGAACTCTGCTCTGCACTCAACCAATTACCGGCACGGAACCCGAGCTGCTTGACTCCTTTCACTCGGCTAATCCCGGCAGCCAATTCGGGACTGAGCAAGCCTGAGTCGGCGGCTTCGTGAGCCAGGCGACGCACGGCTGCAAGCTGTTGGTTGATAGTGTTGGCTGCCAGATGCCGCGATTCCAGGTACAAGCGATAGCGCACGACGACAATGCGGTTGAAGGCCAGCCTCGGCTCGGAGCAGTACCAGGCGATGAACTGGTCGATGGCGTACTCGTAGACACGGCGCGAGGCCGGTGATCCGAGGCTATTGAGAACTGCCGTTTTACAATGATCCAGGTCTGGCAGACGGAGCACTCGGCGACGATAGTTCGGCTTGATTGTGTGTTTGCCCATGGCGACGGCCTCCCATGCCGTAGGAATTGCAAGTACCGCCGACCGTCGGGAAAATGCAAGTGTTCGAAAAGAATGCAGCTTTGAACGCTTTTGAACGCTATCGCCGCTTAGATTTCAAGCAATGGCTTCGCTGCCGCGAGTCGGGACTCCCAGAATGCAGATCGGACATGATTGTTCATCACCGGGTGATATAGTTTTGCGACGAAACCCCGTTCGTCGCCTCAAAATGCACTTGCGCTGCCCGGAGATTGTGATGGGACTAATTCACCTACTGCTGTTTCTCTACATGTCCAGTTTTCTGTTTGCGCAACAACCGCAAGTACCGGAAATCCAATTCCAATCGGTTCCCGATCCCTTGAAACTTCCAGCGGATCTGTATCTCGGTGAAGCTGCTGGAGTGGCCGTCAATTCCAAGGGGCACGTTTTCGTTCTGTCCCGTGGCAACTCGACCGGCCCGGCTTACGGCGCCGCTGCGACACAATTGCTGGAATTCGACGCGGAGGGCAAGTTCCTGCGAGAGATTGGCCACAACCTGTACGCCTGGTCCTATGCGCACTCTGTCAAGGTCGATCAAGAGGACAATATCTGGGTGGCCGACAAGGGCTCCGACATGGTCATCAAGTTTAGCCCCGAGGGCCGTGTAGCCATGGTTTTCGGACGCAAGCAAGAGGCGTCTGACGAGAAGACCGGGCCTCTGCCGCATCCGAACCCGCCGCTGCCTCCCGTAGATGGAATGTTCCGCCAGGTAACCGACATGGCGTGGGACAAGGCGGGCAACACGTACATCAGCGATGGCTATGTTAATTCGCGCATCGCGAAAGTTGACAAAAACGGCAAGTGGATTAAGTCGTGGGGAGAACCCGGAGACCAACCGGGACAGTTCAGCACTCCTCACAGCATTGCTGTCGACGCCGAAGACCACGTCTACGTGGCCGACCGCGGCAATCGCCGCATCCAGGTCTTCGACAGTGAAGGAAAGTTCCTTCGGCAAATCACGATTGATGTGCCATTCGATCGGAATGCCAGTCCCGCCATTGGAAGCAAGCCAGCCTTACCCATCAAAGGATCCCAGACAATGGCGCCGGGCTCGCCCTGGGCAATCTGCATCACGCCTCCCCCGAACCAGGTGCTGTTTAGTTCTGATGCATACCCTGGTCGAGTTTATAAGCTAAGTCTTGACGGTAGAGTTCTGGGAGTGCTGGGGGAGTCCGGCAAACAGCTCAAGCAGTTCGGGTGGATTCACGAAATTGCATGTCCGTCCGAAAATGAACTTTATGTGAGCGAGTTGTTGAACTGGCGCGTACAAAAGCTCGTTTTCAAAGCGCATCACTGAAAGTCATTGAGAAGTTCTCCCCGTCGTACTCATTTGGCCAGACGGGGATTAATGAGATGGTCCGCCGCCGAGTAGGATTTGGCTCGGCAGTTTACATCAGGAGGATCATCACATGAACATCGCGTCCATCGGCATCGATCTAGGCAAGACCACCTTTCACCTGGTTGCATTGGGAGAGCGCAACAAGATTCTGCTGCGCAGGAAATTCTCACGCTCGCAATTGCTAGCCTACACCGCGAACTTGCCGGCCTCATTAATCGGACTAGAGGCGTGTGCGGGAGCACACTTCATGGGAGCCGCACTACGAGAACAGGGGCACCAGGTGCGGCTCATCCCGGCGCAGTTTGTGAAGCCTTACCGCAAGTCGAACAAGAACGACTTCATCGATGCGGAAGCGATCGCCGAAGCCGTGACCAAGCAGAACATGCGATTTGTGCAGATCAAAACGCAGGAGCAACTCGATTGGCAGGCCATGCACCGTGTGCGCGACCGACTGGTGCAGCGTCGCACGGCGCTGATCAACGAGATCCGCGGATTCCTGCTGGAACGCGGCCTCACCTTCGCGGCGCGGCCCATCTACCTGCGCAAGAACCTACCAACCGTGATTGAAGATACCGAGCAGAACCTGAGTCCTCACCTGCGCTGGCTGCTGGATCGGCTCTGGCAAGAGTGGAAGCAGACAGAGACCGAGATCGAGGCGATCACCGACGAGATTGAACGCATCAGTAACGACGATGCGCGTTGCCGGCGCCTGCGCCAAATTCCCGGCTTTGGCCCGCTGGTCTCCACCGCAACGGTGGCCGCCATCGGCAACGGCTCTGCCTTTCGTCGCGGACGCGACTTCGCAGCCTGGGTTGGGGTGGTGCCGCGGCAGTACTCCACCGGGGGCAAGCAGAAACTCTACGGCATCAGCAAGCGCGGCAACATTTATCTGCGTCGCATGTTGATCCACGGTGCTCGGGCGGTATTGTTTCGCGTCAAGTACGACACCGGAGGATTCGGGCAGTGGGTACACCGACTTGCCCAACGTGCTCCGAGCAACAAAGTCGTGGTAGCCATTGCCAACAAACTGGCGCGCATGGCCTGGGCCGTGCTGTCCAGCGGCCAAGACTATCGACATCAGCCGCTGCAGCAACTGGCGGCCGCTTGATGGCCGTGGAAAAGACGCTGCGCTTGGAAAGCACAAAACGCTTTCCACTTTTCCACCGCCACGACGACGGGAGTTAGAAAGAGTTCTACCAAGGTCTGCTGAGGAGAGAAGGAGACGAAAGAACAGTCCAACGGCGTGCCGGAAAACCTGAACACTCAAACGCGTCCCTAGTGACCGCGGGATTTAAAAGGACCGACACGTGCGGATCATCATCAAGTGCCCGGAGAGCAATTCTCCACTAAGAGGCCGGATACATTTACGCGGACTATCCTTTCGACCAACTTCAAACCTCTTGCAGTTCGGCGGCGGACCATACATCTGAGTGTAATGGGCGTTAGCCCTCAGAATCCCCGATCGGGGCGTTTTGAGTTCCAATGGGCCTGAGGCCCATGGGAACTCAAAACCTGTCAATTTGAAACAGACCTACGCGATTGCTCTGAGAATCCACGGCGTAGAGGTAACGGCCCGCGTCAACCCACATAGCTGATGGATGGCTGAAGTTCGTGCCCTTGATTGTGCTGGGATCAACGTAGAGCGTTTGCCCTTCGTGACGGAAGACCTGGATCTGGTTAAGAGTGGGGTCACTGACGTAAGTATCGCCTTGGTTGTCTACAGCCAATCCTGTCCGAAGATCCGCATAGCCCAGTTTAAAGGCGCGCACGAAATGGCCCTCCGTATCCAAAACCTGAATGCGCGTGTTGCCTGCATCGAGCACGAACAGTTCATTTCCGAACACGACTACCTGACTGGGCAACCTGAATTCGCCAGGACGGTCACCACCGCCGCGGCTTCCAAGCTTGCGAATCACTCTTCCCCGCTGGTTCATTACAAAGATCATGTGCCCTCGCCGATCACACACGTAAATGTGTCCCGTGGCACGATCGACCGCGATCCCTGTTGGGCTATCGAAGTACGATTCTCCTCCTCTCAGTTTTCCTAAGTAACGGCGAAACTTACCTGCAGAGTCGTACACGAGTATGGTTCTGCTGCTCTGGTCGACGACATATAGATTATCTTTACCATCCACGGCGAGCGCCACGGGAGCGTGCAGACGATCGCCGCGCCCGTCCACACGACTATATTTCGAGCGAGTAAAGTCGAAGACGTGCACGGCCTTAGCGCCCGGATCGGCGACGAAGACACGATGGTTTGAGTCGGTTGTCACGGCGGATGGTGATTGCAACGCATCCACGCGAGTCATTGGGTCGGCTGGCCCTGCAATGATGCTAAGCGTCCGGTCCAGAACAGGGTGTAAATTTTTTACGTCGTCAGCCGACGAAAAAACACGGACAAAACTGAGCCTCAGGGAAGGTTGGCGGACATCGGCTTGCAAGGGTTGTGGGGAAATTGCGCATATTTCGTCCCATGCTGCTGTGCGGCCAGACACGATGCAAACCACGAACAGTCTCAAGACAACTACGAGCAAGAGTTTGCCCCATATTCGATACGAAAGCATACTTTGGCTCCGTCTTACCGAAGAGCGCAAGCTCCCATCGATTCCTTATCAAGGCCATTCTTGCACGTTTCGTAGGTCCTTTGAAATGTGGTGTAGTAGTTTGTGAGTCGACCTTCCCCAGATGAGAAGCGTAAAAAATTGATTGGGATAAGGGCGTTTGTCGACACTAATCCGAGGGACGAACGATAACCTCCAGTCATCCGCCCGCAAACCTCTGGGCACTCGTGGCAAAGCCGGTCATCGCATCTTCTGAGCCCTTACGCGAATGAGGTAAAAGGTTGGCAACCGAATTGAGCTTCGAAATCGCAAAAATTCGATTCTTTGAGCAATAATGTTCACCTTAGTATTCTGGGAATTCTCACTGCTTTTCTGGAGGAATTGTGGTGCGATCGATCTCGCGGCGGAATTTCATGCAAGGTATGAGTAGCCTTATGGCGCTCCCGCTCTTGCGAATCAAAGAGCCCGAAACCATTTTGTATAACGGGAACATCTGGACACAGGATGAAGGCCAGCCGTGGGCTCAGGCAGTGGCTATAAGTGGCGCGCGATTTGTTGCCGTGGGTTCGAACGCTGAGGTGCTGCGTTTGGCTAGCGTGCGCACGCGAAAGATTGATCTTGCCACTCATACCGTGCTTCCGGGCTTCAACGACGCTCACGCCCATCCGGTGGAGTCTGGCGTCGAGCATCTGCACAAGGTGGCCTGCGACACCGACTCTATCGAGAAGATAAAAGCAGATTTACATGAGCGCGCGCTCAAGACGCCGCCCGGAGAATGGGTGCTCGGATTCTTGTATGACGACGGGAAAACTCCACGCCCCATCAACCGGAATGATCTGGATGAAGCGGTGCCAGATCATCCGGTGCTCGTGCAGCACCGCGGAGGCCACACGGCCTTTGTGAACACTTCAGCGCTGCAGTTGGCGCAGATCAACGACCAGACACCGGACCCGACGGGTGGCCGTTTCGAGCATGATGCCGACGGTCACCTCACGGGTTTCGTGGGCGATGCCGGGATGCAAGCCTTTCTAAAACTCATTCCGAATAAAAATACGCGCGACGATTATCGCCGAGGCGCGGCATTAATCTCCAAGCTGTTTGCCAGCAAGGGAGTCACCTCGGCTTGCGATGCCGACGCCTCGCCCGAAGACGTGCAAGGCTATCAGGACGCGCGCGATGCGGGCGAACTGAGGATGCGGATGTATTGTCACGTCTCCGCCCGTTCGCTCGATCATTTTATGGACGCGGGGATTCACACTGGTTTCGGCGACGAATGGGTGCGCATCGGTGGCGTAAAACAGTACGCCGACGGTTCGATTTCGGAACGAACGGCTTGGCTCTCGCAACCCTACGTCGGAATCCCAAATAATTACGTCGGATTACAGCTTTCGAGCCGCGAGCAGCTCTACGAGATTGGGCGCAAGGCACATGCGGCGGGTTGGCAACTGGCAACTCACGCCAATGGCGATTTGGCGATCGACCGCATTCTCGGAGTCTATGAGCAGATCCAGAAGGAACTGCCGAACAAGGACCCCCGCTTCCGAATCGAGCATTGCACTCTGCTCAATGACACTCTGATCCAGCGCATGCGCGCTCTGCAGATAATTCCTGCGCCGTTTTCTTGTTACGTCTACTTTCATGGTGACGTTATGCACTTTTATGGTCAGGAGCGAGCGCAACATATGTTCCCGATGCGTAGCTTCCTCGACGCCGGATTGCGTCCCACGGATTCGTCCGATTACACCGCCAGCCCGTCAGATCCCATGATGTGGCTGCAGTCGCAGCTGACCCGCACGGACATGAAGGGCAATGCATGGGGCCTGAATCAAAGGATTACTCTGCAAGAAGCGATACGTTGCGGCACGATTAACGGTGCTTACGCGGCTTTTGAGGAGGATCTCAAGGGCTCAATTCAACCGGGGCAACTGGCGGACCTGATTGTGCTTGCGCAGGATCCGTTCAAGACAGATCCATCCGAACTGCTGAAGATTCATGTGGAGCGGACCATGGTCGGCGGAAACTGGAAATATGAATCTTGATCGAGATCGGAACTCTCGCATTTGAACTTGCATTGACAAAGGCGGTTTCCTAGTCTGCGAACCGGCAAGCGGTTACAACGACCCAATTCAGGTGGAATGAATGACAAGAGCGGTAATGGACGAGCGAGCAAATCGAGGAATGCTGCATCCCTGGGTGGTGCGAGCCTGTTGCGTCGTCGCCTTCTGGGTCTTGGCGCCAACCATAGTCCGTGCGGCCGAGCACTACGAGGTGATCATCGAGCGCGACGTACAGGCGAAGATGCGTGATGGCATCACGCTGCGCGCAGATATTTGCAGGCCAAAGACGGACCGCAAGTTTCCGGTACTGTTAACGCGTACGCCCTATGACAAGAAACAGGACGCTGATATCTGCCTGAAGTGGGCGGCGCGGGGGTACGTGGTAGTCGCGCAGGACGTTCGGGGGAGATATGCATCGGAGGGCGAATGGTATCCGTTCAAAAACGAATCGCAGGACGGCTACGACACGGTGGAGTGGGCGGCCGCGCTTCCGTATTCCAACGGAAAGGTCGGGATGTTCGGTGGCTCCTACGTCGGCGCGACGCAGTATCTCGCCGCGATTGCCAGTCCGCCTCATTTGGCTGGAATTTCACCCGACGTTACAGCGTCCAACTATCACGACGGCTGGACTTATCAGGGTGGGGCGTTCGAGCAATGGTTCGACGAATCGTGGACGACGGGACTGGCGGAAAACACAATGGACCGCCGCGCACAATCGGGCGGCCATGCGCTCGCCTGGACACAAACGCTGCCACTATGGTCTTATCCCGTGCGCGAAGCACCTTCGGCGGCGGGACTTGCTCCCTATTTCGTTGACTGGTTGGCACATCCAAGCTATGACGATTTTTGGAAGCGTTGGTCTATCGAAGATCACTACGCCCAGATTCAAGTTCCAGTATTCAGCCTAGGCGCCTGGTACGACATTTTTCTGGGCGGGACGCTGAAGAACTACGTGGGGCTGAAGAAAGAAGCGGGGACCGAGGCAGCGCGTCGCGGCCAACGCCTGCTGGTCTATGTGGGTGGACACGCGGGCGGATCGGACGCTCGAAAGGTTGGCGCGGTTGATTTCGGGGACAAGTTGCCATTCGATCTGGATGAAGCCGTTCTTCGCTGGTACGACAGCCTATTGAAAGGGATCGGAAATGGAGCGGATGAGAAGCCGGCAAGAATCTTCGTCATGGGCAAGAACGAATGGCGCGACGAAGACGACTGGCCGCTGCAGCGCGCCAAGGCAACGCGCTATTACCTTCACTCGACCAAACCGGCGAACGGACTGCAAGGAGGCGGCACGCTGAGTACGGCAGCGCCTGCCGAGGAGAAACCTGATCAGTATGAGTACGATCCGAACGACGCAGTCCCGACGATTGGCGGACCGCTTTGTTGCTCAGCCCTGCCGACCGGGGTCGGCCCGCAGGACCAGCGGCCGGCGGAAGCGCGCGGCGACGTGCTCGTTTTCTCCTCGCCAGTATTTACCCAGAGCACGGAAGTGATAGGTCCGATTGTGCTCGACCTTTATGTCAGCAGTTCTGCGGTGGATACAGACTTTACCGGAAAACTGGTTGACGTCTGGCCGAACGGATTTGCCCAGAATTTGACGGAAGGCATTCTCCGCTTGCGCTACCGCAATTCGCAGGAGAAACCGGAACTTGCAAATCCTGGAGAGATTTATCACGTTAGCGTGGATCTGTGGGCGACGAGCAATGTGTTCCAGCCCGGACACAAGCTGCGGCTCGAGGTTTCCAGCAGCAACTTCCCGCGATTTGATCGAAATTTGAATACGGGCGAAGATCAGGCGCGGGGGGCGCACATGGTGAAAGCAACCAACGTCATTTACCACGACAGATCCCGGCCTTCGGCTCTGGTTCTCCCCGTTTTGCCGTAACGGGCAAGCGCGATCGACCTCACGCCTCGCGGATCAAACCGCACGCAAGTGCCCATGCAGAACGAGGAAATGCGAGCAGCCTTCGCTCGTTTGAAAACGGTGATGCGCGACACCGCTGACCGTTGGGCGAGTTCCGCGGCGTATATTACCCGCCTCTGTTGACTGGTGCACGTAGAAACGAGTGACGCGATTCCGCGTTGCGTTACTTCAGATGCTCCACCAGAAATAGGTCCGACAGGTTGCGGGTGTAACCAAAAACATAGTGGGCCTCATCGGCGGAAATGAGTGGACAAGCAGACCCAACCACGCCGGCTAGGTCAGACACGCTGAATGTTTTCCACGGCGTTCTAACACCGGTCTGGATATCCAGGCGCGAAACCGGACACGAAGTTTCGCCACGGGATCCCACTAACAAGGCCGAATTGTCCTTTGCCCATCGCAAAGGCAAGTCACCGGGTTGCGAGCCGCGAAGGGGCAGCGGTTCGCCCCCTTCAACCGACACCAAGGCGATTCCGTCGCTGCCAAGGACGGCGATGCGTTTGCCGTCAGCGGAGATCGCACGACCTCGCAGGCGGAATCCTTCGGGGGTTATGGCACGAGGTTGCCCTCCGTCCAGATTCACGAGGTAGACGCGAGAACCGTGACCTGCTTCGTTACCTGCGAATACAATACTTTTGCCATCGGGCAGGAACAGACCGAAGCTGGGGGTCACGTTGCCTGTCGGAACCGCTCGCTGTTGTCCCACGCCGGTAGGAAGCAGGACAAAGTCAGGAGGGGAAAGGTTCTGCCGCAGCACCAGGGCCCACTGGCCATCGGGCGAAAGAGCACGCGCGCTTCCCTGTCCCAAACGCACGGCAGAATTACTGTTGGTCTCGCGAGTGAAAACGGCGTATTCGCCGCCCCCGGCTTCCCCCGCTTCGATGAAGAGCAGGAGTTTGCCATCTTCGGAAAGGTCTCCCGGCACTGTCCAATCCTGCCAGCTCAAATCGCGCTCTTTATTTTCGCCTGGGATCAGGCCGACCGCCCCCGCACGCAGTGCATCGCGCGAAATCAGGGCGCGACCTCCAGCACCAGTGTCGTGAAGAGTAAGCGTTCCCGGTGCGGTGAGCAATTCGCGGAGTTTGCTGGATAAGTTGACACCGCGTAGTGAACGGCTGAAACCGGAAGCAGTGGCCGTGAACCAGATCTCCTCCCCTGAAGGCGCCCAGGCCAAACCAAGCGCACTGGCCCACCGCTCCGTCAGGTCCGCCTTCTTCCCACTGAGATCGACGACGCTGATGGTCCCGCCATCATCCCCCAATAATGGGTGATCAATGAAGGCAAGGTGGTCACCTCTAGAGGAAAAACGGAGATTGCCGATCCAACCAGCGGTCTCATACAAGACCTTCCCAATAGGATATTCCACGCGGCTCTTGCCGTTGACTTCGTGCACCACCGCCAGCGCGCTGCCCTCAGGGTTCCAGTCGGCATCCTCAACGTTGTCCAGCAGGTCTCGGGGAGCATCGGCCCCTATGGAAAGCTGCGCCAAGGTTCCGATATACGAGAAAACATTGTCGGCGACCCGGAAGCGACGTAACACCGCCATTTGCCCGCTCGAAGAAACAGCCAGAACCTGCGTCTGTGTAAGTCCCAAATCGCGGGATTCGGTGGAGTTGGGGGAACTGATAAATACGGCCTGAGGATTCCCGTCCCAAGAGGCGCTGTAGATGGCCGAGCGCGGGTCCGGAGCAAATCGTGCAGAAGTCAGAGCACCGCGGCGAAAAGTCAGTTCGTGAAAAGTAGGAACCGGTTGAATGGCGGCTCGCCCCCCGATTAGGAAGCCGCCGAGGGCAGTAGCAATCAGCGCGACCAGCAAAGCGCCGCCAATCAGCGGAAGGTGCTTGCTTTTCGGAACATCCGCTACAGATGATTCTGACTTGTCGACGGTGGTCACCGACGATGCGCCAGAGTCGGTGAGTTCGACCAGTTGACGCGAGGAGGACTGTCGGTCCCGCTGCAAGCGTTTGAGATCCGACCGCATTTCGGCCGCGCTCTGGTAGCGTAGATCGCGGTCTTTTTCCAACGCCTTGTTGACAATGCGCTCCAGTTCCGGAGGCAGCGTGGGGTTCAAACGAACCGGTGCAGTTGGGGCTTTGTTGAGAATGGCATTGAAAATTGCGGCTGATGTGCTCCCTTCAAAAGGTAGACGGCCCGTCGACATTTCGTACAGCACCACTCCAAAAGAGAACAGATCGGTGCGCGCATCCAGTTCTTCACCCAGCGTCTGCTCCGGGCTCATGTAGGCAACGGTGCCGAGCGCAGAGCCCGGCGATGTAAGGTCGTTGACGCTGACTCCGACCGTGGGGCCGGCCGTGGCTTCCGTTGTGTTCGTGACCCTTCCGCGATCCGAGACAACCTTCGCAAGTCCAAAATCTAGAATCTTCGCGTGACCGCGCCCGGTAACAAATATGTTTGCCGGTTTAATGTCACGGTGAATGATTGCTTTGGAGTGGGCGGCGTCCAGCGCGTCGGCAATCTCGATGGCGAGTGTGAGGAGCAGGCCAACCTCAAGCGGACGGTCGGTGATCCGGTGCTTCAGCGTGGTCCCGTCCAGAAACTCCATGGCGATGAACGCCAGCGCGCCCTGCTCGCCGATATCGTGAATCGTGCAGATGTTGGGGTGATTCAGCGCAGACGCCGCCTGGGCTTCCCGTTGAAACCGGGCAAGCGCCTGCACGTCCTTAGCTACTTCGTCAGGAAGGAACTTCAATGCGACGAAGCGGTGTAACCGTGTGTCCTCAGCCTTGTAGACGACACCCATGCCACCGCCGCCGAGCTTCTCTACGATCCGGTAGTGCGAGACTGTTTGTCCAATCATCTGGGAAAATGCCGGGGCTTGAGGGTCGCCTCATCTTACGGACGCGGCGTCCGCGAGTCAACGCATGGCGGGTGGGGGTGACGTCAAGCTGCTTGTGTAAATAGGTTGAGGGTGCGGGATTTCCATTCCAGGTTGAATCTCTGGAAGATGGAGTAGATGATGCGGTCCACGCTTTCCACGTTCACGAAGCACACCATCGGCCTGGTCCGCCGCCGCACCTCGACAAAACAGCGCTCGATCACATTGGTGGTGCGCAGTTTGCGCCACAGGTGCCGGGGGAAAGCGAAGAACGACAGCAGTTCGGGCAAGTCGCGGCCCAAGCGCTTCACCACACCGGGATAGGTGCGTTGCCAGCGGACGCGGAATCTGCGGAACGCGGCTTCGGCCTGCCTCCGGCTCTCCGCCTTGTAGATGGCCTGGGCTCCAGCTTTCACTTCGTCATAGTCGTACTTCCGTGCCTTCTCCAGAATGTTGCGCATCTGGTGCACCCAGCAGCGCTGATGCCGCACTCGCGGATAGACGGTGCGAATCGCCGCCGCCAATCCGGCACAGCCGTCGGTGAGAATCAACTGCAGCGATCGGCCTTCCAGCCCACGCCGGTACAGATCCTCAAGCAAGGCTTCCCAGTCGGCCTGACCTTCTCCCTGGCTGTGCAGGAAGGCCAGCAAGTGCCGGCTCCCATCCTGGCGAATGCCATAGGCCACCAGCATCTGCACCCGCTTGCGTCCCGTGGGCCGCCGCACCCGCAGGCTCACTCCGTCCAGCAACAGATAGGCATAGTCATCGCTCAACCGTGCCTGATGAAACTGGCCCACCGCCTCATCCAGATCGCGGGTCAGCTTCGATACCGTCTGCGCACTCACCGTTTCTCCCGTGATCGTGGCCACCACCCGTCCCACCTGCCGGGTCGAGATGCCGCGCAAAAACGCTTCCCGGATCAGCAGCGACACTTCTTCGGCCCGCCGCTGGAATCGCTCCAGCCCTGCCGGCAAAAAACTCTTCCCCCGGGTGCGCGCGATGCGCAAGCGAATCGTCCCGAACCGGGTCACAAGATCCCGCTCGTAGTAGCCGTTGCGGTAATCCCGCCGCTTCCCTCGACGGCGCTCATAGGGCGCCCAACCCGAGAAGCGATCGCGCTGCCGCTCCGATTCCAGTTCGAAAAATCTCTGCCCGGCTTGTCGCGTCTGTCCATATACGTCGCCCCAGAAACTGTCTTTCATCTCCGCCAGAAAATGTTGGAAATGCTCGTCGATCGGGATTGTCTTCGCCATGGGTGTAGGTCTCCTTTTCGGAACGGCTTTAGCTTGCTAGGCAAAGCCAACTTACACCCTCTTGCTTTTTACACAATCAAAGTTATGTCACCCGATCAGCCTGTTATGGGGAAAAGGTTCTATCCATTTTGTTTCGCACGCAGAGCTTCTCTCTATTTCTGTTTCAAACTCATGTAACTCGTTTCTTTGTTCACAACAAGTTAACCAGGCGGGCATATAATCCCAATCAATTCTTTTAATGGGGCGTTCAACGTGGAAGCGAATCGAATGGGTATGGCAGACAATCCTTTGAAACGTTACATATTCGCGAGCGACTTCGACCAGACGCTCACCTTCAACGACTCCGGCTACGTGCTGGCCGAACTCGTAGGCATTCCGACCGACGAGTTCGAGCGCAAAGCCAAAGGGATGGCTAAGATTAACCTGGTGCAGCAAGGGGCGGAGCTCGCTTATTTGTTGCTGCATGATCCTGAGTTCAAGGCCAAAGTTCGCCAAGAACACTTGCGCGAAGTGGGCAAGCGAATTCGGCTCAAGGGCGATATCAAGCTTTTGTACCAGCTTCTGGATGCGGGCATCGACGGCCACCAGTTCGATTTCTATGTTCTCTCGGCGGCGCCCGTGGAAGTGATTCAGTCGGCGCTCGAAGATATTGTTCCGGTCGATCACATCTTCGGCACGGAGTTTCGGTATAAGCCTTCTGGCGAAATCGATACAATTGTGCGAGCTACGGCGGGCTACGGCAAAGTCGCCGTGCTCAATCAGTTGCTGCTGCAGCAGGTGGTTGGACCGGATCATGTGATCTATACGGGCGACGGGAGTTCCGACATTCATGTCATGCTACATATCAACTCGCGCGACGGATTGACGATCGCCGTTTCCGAGTCGCCCGACGTTTCGCAGGTCGCGAAGCGCACGGTTCTGAGCACCAGCGCCATGGCAGTGCTGGCGCCGATTCTCGAAGAAGTGCTGGGCTGGGAGCGGTACCGCATTCGCGGCTTCTTCGAGGCCAATGGAATGCTAATTCAGGAATGGCAGCGGGTTCGCACTGACTGGCTGACGGTACGCCCCGCCGAGCGGGTAGAGCTCGAGGAAGAAACGCCGGTGCCCAGACTGGCGAGCACGAACTCCTGAGAAGGGGCGCTCATGCTGCGCGATCAAAACCTGATTCCGCTTTCGCACCAGCACCAGAGGGCGTTGGCGCTGTGCGTTCGCATTGACCGGGCGTCGCCGATCGGCGATGCGGATCTGGCGACATGGCAAGCGGAAATCGCCCAGCATTTTCAAACCGAAATCCTGATTCATTTCGCGACCGAAGAGAAGATACTGTTCCCTGCGGCACGACGATTCCCCGCACTGGTTCCGCTAGTGGAGGATCTGCTTCTCGATCACTTCCTGTTGCGCGAAAGTTTCGCCAAGGCGGAAGCGCATGCCATGTCGACCGCAGATTTGTCAGCGTTCGCTGCATGTATGTCGAGCCACATTCGCAAAGAAGAACGCCAACTGTTTGAGCGGTTGCAGGAATTAATGGATGAGGAGCAAATGGCGGTTCTGGGTCGGGGCCTGGAGCAGGCGCTGAAAGACGCGGAGCAGAGTTGCATCCTACCCTCCGAAGCAACGCGGTTGCGGCCGTCGAAATAAAATCAACGAAATTGCGGCGCTAAAGAGTGGGCTTCGCGGAACCTGGCGGCGCCCTCGCGCCCCATGTAACGCTCCAGAACCGCTGAATCGGTCCTTCGCAGATCGACCACAACCAGGCCGTCGAGAACATTGGAGAACTTGCGGTCTACGTTAAAGCCCACAAGTTTGCCGCCAACCTTGGCGTATTGCCGCAGCAAGACGGGCAGGCCTTTGCCGTCGGCTTCCACGTCATTAATGGACTGAGAGAGTTCTTCCAGTTCGCGCAGGGCGTGGCACATTCCGCGACAGTCCCACTTTCGCAATGCTGCGGGCCGAAAACGCCGGCGGGGTTCAATCCATCCCGCTAGCTCGTCCTCTTGCATGCGCGCTTCGAAAAAGCGGTAGATCATTTCGCGCGACGCCGCGTTGTAATCATTGCTGATGCTGACTGCGCCAAACAACACTGGAGTTTCAGGCCGCCTGGCAACCATTCCCGCAATTCCCTTCCATAGCAGCAGAAGCGGCGCATATTGACGCTGGTATTCGGGCCTGACAAAGGAGCGGCCAAGTTCCAGAGATGGGCCCAACTTCTGGAAAATCTGCTTGTCATAGCGAAAAAGGGTGCTGGTGTAAAGGCCAGCGACTCCACGCTCCGCCAGAATCTCCGCGGTATTGCCTGCGCGATAGGCTCCTACTAATTCCTTTTTCGTTTTGTGCCACAGGAAAATGTGCCAGTAGTATTCGTCGAAGGAATCCAGATCGCAGCTCTTGCCGGTACCTTCACCGGCACGGCGAAACGTGAGTTCGCGGAGTCTTCCCACTTCGCGCAAGATCTGCGGGACCTCGCGGGCTGTTCCCAGATAGACAGCAAGATCGCCGCTCTCCACCAGACGTCGGTCTTCGGGTAAATTGTTTACTTCTTCCGACAACAGGTCGGGCGGCAAAGCAGCAGCCACAGGTTCTTGGATCTTGAAGGCAAATCGTGATCGCAGTGCGCTGGGCCAGGATGCTTCGGGTTTGCTTCGGCGGGCAAGCAAATAGGTGCGCCATCGTAGATATTCGGTGGCTTCGCGATCGTCGCCGATTGCCGAGATAGCAACCGGCGGGACGCCACTGCCCACGCGGACTTCCACTGTTTTCCCTTTCTGCTCCAAAAACTCCTGCAGCAGAAATGCAGTGCGCAGCTTGGGATGAATCATGCCCATGAGCTGAAATCGGACGCTGTTGTGGCCGCAAAAATAAACTGGCAGAGCCGTGGCTCCACTCCTTCGGAGCAGTCGCACCGCCGTTCCGCTCCACTCCGGATCGGCAACTTGTGCCGCCGGCATTTGCCAGTGTGACACTTCCCCGGCCGGAAACATCGCGAGCACGCCGCCTTGCTGCAACCAGGCCAATGCCTCGCGAATTGCTCGGCGGTTCGACTCCACCGATCGATCGGTGCGAAAGGGATCGACAAAAATACAGTGCTGCTGTAATTCAGGCACGTCCGCGAGCAGCGCATTGGTTAGTACTTTCACGTCGGGGCGGGCACGAGTGAGCAGGACAGTGAGAATCGCGCCGTCGAGCACGCCATAAGGATGGTTGGAGACCACCAGAACAGAACCACTCGTTGGAATTCGCGAAAAATCAGGAGCGCTGATGCGCAGGGCTACTTGCATCTCGGCGAGCAGGTTTTCCAGCCGAAATCCTTCGGGCGAACGCCCGACTCGACGGTAGAGATTTCTTACTTTATCGACCGGTGCAAATTTTCCGAGGCCGGGAAATTCGGCGACCCGCGACAGAACTCCAGATGGAATCTGGTCCTCGTGCAACTGGTCTTGTGGCATTTCATACGAATAGCGCAGGCCGGTTGCGCCAGTATGAAGCGCAAGTTAACAGGTGATGAAATGGCGTTTGAAGGAACCCGAAGAGTAACCATAAGTAACCACTTCAAAAGTCGGGGCCATCAGGTTTCGAGGCGGAATCGCGTCTCAGCGAGGGCATACAGCTTGCGCCAGACGAGGCGATTGATGGTGACGACGGTGGCTGCCATCATGATTGTTGCGGCCAGCAAAAGGTCGAAATTGCCTGCGTCGGTAGCTTGAGAAATGGTGGCGCCTAATCCGGTGGTCGTATAAATGTGACCCTTGAAGTGAAAGTATTCTGCGACGATGCTCGCGTTCCAGGCGCCGCCTGAGGCAGTCACCATCCCGGTCACGAGATAGGGAAAGATTCCAGGCAGGATCAGCTTTTTCCAGCGTTCAATTCCCCGCAAGCGAAATACCGAGCAGCATTCCTTCAAGTCCGTGGGGATGGCCATGGCTCCAGCGATCACGTTGAAGAGGATGTACCACTGGGTTCCCAGCAAGAGCAGGACGATGGAGCCGATGCCGAGTCCGCCGCCCAAGCGGATGAGCAATAGCAGCACTACGGGAAACAGAGCGGTCGCGGGAACGGAGGCGGCGATCTGCGCCAGAGGCTGCGCGATTCGCGCAAGGCGCCGGTTGAAGCCGATGGCGACGCCTGCTGGAATGGTCCAGAGGGCGCCGAGCAGCAGAGTTAGATTGACGCGCAGGAAGGTTGCGCCGAGGCCGATGGCAGCTTCTTGCAGCTCCGCTTTCTGCAGGCCGGTCAGTATGATCACGACGCGAACCACTGCATAGCTGATTCCGGTAAGCACTGCTACAGCCACCGCGCGAATAAGCCAGAGTTTCCAAGGGCTGGGCAATTCGTTGTCCTCGTCGGAACGAACACGCGAAAAGTGGAGGAGAAGGCGCTCACTGAGAGGGCGCACAGTTTTTTTTCGAATCTGCGCAAGACCGCGCGAGTGCCGAATCAAGTCGAGCACCCAGGAGCGGGGAGCGTCGCTGCTCTCAACCTGCTCCACTTTGAATTTTTCCGCCCAGGCAATCACCGGACGCCAGACGAACTGGTCGAGCAGAACGATTACGGCAATCATGGTGGCGACGCCCCAGAGAATGGAGCGCGTGTCACCCTCGCTGGCGGCGGTCTGGAGATAGGAACCCAGCCCAGGCAGCCGGAAGTCACGCGAACCGAGCACGAACATCTCGCAAGCCATTAAGAAAAACCAGCCGCCGGCCACCGACATCATGGAGTTCCAGACCAGGCCAATCGCCGCGAAAGGCAATTCCATTTCAATGAAACGCTGCCACCAACTGAAGCGGTAAATCCTGGCGGCTTCGCGCATTTCGTTGGGAATGCTTTTCAAGGACGCGTAAAAGCTGAATGCCATGTTCCAGACCTGGCCGGTAAAGATCAGCAGGATTGCCCCCGCCTCGACTCCCAGTTGTCGTCCGGGAAATAAGGCGACCATCGCCAACATGACGCCGGGAAGAAAACTGAGTACGGGGATCGACTGCAACACGTCCAGAAGCGGAATCATGAAGCGCTCGGCGCGTGGGTTGTAGGCGGCGACGTACCCGTAGACGAGCGTGAAGGCCAGGCTGAGCAAATATGCGATGGTGATTCGCAGCAGTGAATACCCGGCATAGGCCACGAGCGCCAGCGGACTGCGCGAGATTTCGACTTGCGGAGTAAACGGACCGAGCCAAGTGCGCCCGACCATGAGGACGCCGTAAAAAAGGGCGATTCCGGCGCCGAACATGAGCACGTCGGGAAGGTAGGAGATCTCGATGGTAGGCAGTTGCGCCCAGATTCGATAGGGCGAGAATCCTCGGAGGCCGGTTGTTTTCTTCATGCGGATCGCAGCGTTTGCAAACTTTCAGGATTTTGGCGCGGATGTTTGGTTCGGGACATCGGTCTCAAGCGCAGCATGAGATTCCGACGGAGGCTCGGCCTGAACAAGCCGTCCTTTCTCGCGGTCATAATCGAAGATCTCCGCATAGCGACCCCAGTTCACGGCGGTCTCGAACTGGCGCTGCACTTCATCTTCCGCGAAGTGTTCGTCGAGGATGTCGTGAAAAAATTCATCGGCTATCGAGTGATCGGATTTTCGTTTCAGCACGCTGTCAATCTGTTTGAGAATGGTGACGTGTTCCAGCGCGGCCTGCCGGAACAAGATTTTGCGTTGTTGAATGTCGGCTTCGGCAAAGGCGACGCCCTGCGGCGTAATCTGCACGTCGCCTTCTTTCAGCCACGCGAAGCCTAGCAGCACGCAAGCTTCGAGGATGGGAAGCAGATCCTCGACATCCAGGACTAGTTCTTCGGCGAGGCGGAAAAGATCTTCGCGACCGCCGCGATCGCGCAGCAATTCTGTGAGCCCGGCAATTCCGCCTACTCGGGCATGCGGCAGCATCTGGTATCGGGCCGTGCGCACGGGCGCTCCCTGTTTCTTGAGAGCATCTTTGGTCAGCCCGCCAGTGGGCAGAATGATCTCAGCCGTGGTCTCGGCGTCGGGCAACGCGTGCTCGACTTCCGGTTCGGTCATCACCTTGTAGATGTAGTCGACCAACTCCACAAAGCGCGCCGACTTGCGGTCGCGCGGATGTTTGAGGCGGATATTGAAATCGGAACGAATACGCGCGGGATTTCGTCCCAGCACCATGACGCGGTCGGCGAGCATGACAGCTTCTTCGATGTTGTGGGTGACAATAAAAATAGCGCTGGCTGGCATCTTCTTGGTGAGCCAAAGCTCCAGCAGTTCACCGCGCAGATTTTCGGCAGTGAGAACGTCAAGCGCGGAGAAAGGCTCGTCCATGAACAGCACTTCCGGCTCGACGACGAGCGCTCGCGCGAACCCTACGCGCTGCTTCATGCCGCCGGAAAGCTCCTTGGGATAGGCCGTTTCAAAGCCATCTAGACCGACGGTATCGAGCATCCGCAAGGCGCGCTTGCGGCGCTCCACCGCGGGAACTCCCTTGGCCTCGAGCGGAGCCTCGACGTTTTCCAAAACAGTAAGCCAAGGGAAGAGCGCGAAACTCTGAAATACAATGGCGACGTTGGGCATCTGGCCGTCGAGGGGCTTCCCGTGCCACAAAAGTGTTCCCGATGAAGGTTGAGAGAGCCCAGTCAGCATCCGCAGTAGCGTGGACTTACCGCAGCCTGAGGGGCCCAGCAAGGCAACGATCTTGCCCGCCTCGATCGCAAGATTGGTGAGGCCGACAACTTGAATGCGAGTACCATCCGCCTGCGGATAGGACTTCTCCACGCCGACGGCCTCGATGATCGCTTGGACGCCCGCTTCAGTCACGCCGATACTCCCGTATCTTCTATACACGAACACAGCGGAAGCGCAAAGCACGCCGGCCTGTAACATTCCGTTCACAGATCGATCGTGTACGGTCTCCGGTTGAGCGAGGGCGAGACGTGCCCTCGATACTGCCGGCAGTGTGTGCCGACGCTACTCGAACGATCTCAGGCTGCGAAACTCTCAGCTACGGGAACGGCGAAGGGCTTGGGAAGACGGTCGCTCAACTCTGCGAGGTGAGCCAGTTTCGCGGCCAATTCAGGCCTGAGTTGTTGCTCCTGAAAGCGCCAGCGCCAGTTGCCACCGTTCAGGCTGGGAGTGTTCATGCGGGCCTCGCTGCCGAGGCCGAGGACGTCCTGCAGGGGAACGATACATAGATTCGCGGCGGAGCATTGCGCTGCGCGGATGAATGCCCAGTGGATTCCATCTTCGCAACGACCAACGTAGGCTTCGGCGTTGCGGCGTTCGTGCTCGGCGGCACCAGAGGCCCACCAGCCTTCGACGGTATCGTTGTCGTGTGTCCCCGTGTAAATCACTTTCCCTGCGGCGCGGTGTGGCAAGTACATGTGCGCCCCTTCATCGCCGAAACCAAATTGCAAGACGGCCATTCCCGGAATTTGCAAGCGGTCGCGCAAGGCGTGCACCTCGGGAGTAATGTAGCCGAGATCTTCGGCGAAGAACGGCAGGCCACCCAGCGCCTCTCTCAGTTTCAGAAACAGGTCGTCACGCGGGCCATCGACCCAGCGGCCATTCACAGCCGTTTCGTCGGCTGCGGGAATCTCCCAGAACTGATCGAAACCGCGGAAGTGGTCCAGACGGATATAGTCGCAGTTTTCCGTGGCCCAGCGCAGGCGGTGAATCCACCATTGATAGCCGCGCTGCTTCATTACGTCCCAGCGGTAGAGAGGATTTCCCCAACGCTGCCCGGTCTTGCTGAAAAAATCGGGAGGAACTCCGGCGACAACTTCCGGTTCGAGATTTTCGTTGAGGCGAAACAATTCACGGTGCGCCCAAACGTCGGCGCTGTCGTGGTTCATGAAAATGGCGACATCGCCGACGACGCGAATGGCGCGCTCGGAGCAGTAGCGCCGCAAGGCCCGCCATTGCTGGTAAAAAGCGAACTGCAGCGCGCCGCGAATCTGGATATCATCGGCCAATTCTTTACGCGCTTTTTCCAGGGCTGTGGGCTCACGATGCGCGAGATCGTGGGGCCACTGATTCCAACTCTTGAGTTTTTGCCGGGCACGAAGCGCGTCAAACAGAACAAAATCGTCGAGCCACCAGGAATTTTCCGCCTGGAAACGTTGGAACCCTCGTAACCCGTCGCTCGAAGCGGAGCGCAGGAAGGCGCGGCCGGCTTCGAAGAGCAGCGGCATCTTCTGGCTGAACACCTGGTCGTAATCGACAGAATCCGCTCCGGGCGCGGCTTGGAGATTGCCGATGTCAAGTTTGCTGCGATCGCTCCAGCCATGGTCGGCAAGACGTTCCAGGCTGATGAGGAGCGGATTTCCGGCGAAAGCGGAGGTGGAAGAGTAGGGCGAGTTGCCATACCCAAGCGGGCCGAGGGGAAGCACCTGCCAGAGCCCCTGTCGCGCAGACGCGAGGAAATCGACGAAACGATAAGCAGCCGGCCCAAAATCACCGATTCCGCCGGGCGAGGGCAACGACGAGGGATGCAACAAAATGCCTGCGGCACGCGGAAAGGACATGAGTACGCCGCTACATTCCTTGCTCGTTGTTGTTGCGCGTCAATTCTTTGATCTCCTCTTCGTTTCTCTTGATCTTGCCTGCTCTGGTCATTTCGTCGACCAGACTGGAAACGAAAAGTCCGAAACGCTCCTGCTGCTTGCCCAACATCAGTTGATCGCGGATTTGATCGCGCTTGGCGGCGTATTCGGCTTCTGAAGGTTGCTGGTTATCCAACACCTGCAGGACGACTGCATTCGCACCATTGTTGATGGGGCCGCTGATCTCTCCCGGCTTCAAAGTGAAGGCCACCGAAGCCTGCCCCGACATGGAACCCACGTCGGGCACCTGCGCGTCAGGCAAGACGAAGTCGCTGGTTTTCACGGTGGCACCGAGTTCTTTTGCAGCGCGCTTTAAATCATGCTCGGCCTTGGCGCGGTCAGAGAGTTCCTGGACTTTCTGCGAAAGCAGGGCGGAGGAGCGCTCGTTCTTGAATTCCTCTTCCACGCGGCTTCGAATCTCTTCGAATGTAGGAGTGGCGGCGGGCTTCACTCCAGTGAGTTGAAATACAACGATGCCCTGCGACGCGGGAGCCACATCCGGCGGCGAGTTTTCCGGCTCACTGAAGACCGCGTCCATGAACTGCGGCGCCGGACCCAGACCGGGCAGCATGTCTTTGCGACTGAAGAAATCAGACGTAATCACGGGGACGCCTTGCGCCGCAGCGGCCGCGTCCAAGCCCTGCGCACGAGCCTGCTTCAGGAGTGCGTCGGCCTTCTGCTGCGCGATCTGCTGCGCCTTCTGATGCTTCAGCAACGGCTCGATCTCGGCTTTCACCTCGTCGAGCGTCTTCATGTGAGCTTCCTGCTTGTCGTCGACGCGAATAATGTGGAAGCCGTAGCTGCTCTTCACCAGACCGATGATTTGTCCCTTGGGAAGCGAGAACGCGGTCTTCTCAAACTCGGGAACAGTCTGGCCTTTGCCGATCCAACCCAGTGATCCGCCCTGTTTGGCGCTGCCCGGATCTTCGGAATATTTCTTGGCTAAATCCTCCAACTTGGCGCCGCTCTTCAACTGCTTCAGAATATCTTCAGCACGACGCTGCGCTTCAGCGACACCTTTTTCATCGACTTTACCGTCAGGGCCGGGCAAGGGAGTCTTGATGAGAATGTGGCTGACCTTCACCTGTTCAGGCACGCGGTATTGATCGCGATGCTGATCGTAATAGGCTCGAAGATCGTCCGGGGTTACCTGGACATCGGCGGCAGCCTTGCCGTTGTCGATGAGGGCATACTTCACCTTGCGCTTTTCTGGAATCGAGTTCGCATAGCTCGCCTTGTGGCTTTCATAGAAGGCCTTGAGCTCTGCGTCGATCGGGTGCAGGCCTTTGCGCAAATCGTCCTGCTTCAAGACGGCGTAGTCGAACTTGACTTTCGAATTCTGCTTGAGGAACTGAGTGTGAATTTCGGATTCACTCACAGTGGCGCTGCCGGAGATGAGCGCTTGCAACTTGGTGAGCAGAATGTCATCGCCCACTTCCTGCTCGAATTTGGTGGGGGTGAGGTTGGCGCGCTGCAGCATGTCCTCGTATTCCACCTGGCCGATGAAGTTCCCGCCCGGAAAAAAAGTCGCGGCGTAGCGGCCATGCTGCAGTTCGTCCTTCACTTCCTCTGGTGTAACGCGAAAGCCCATGCGGCCGGCCTCGCTGAGCAATGCCTGGCGATTAATCATTTGATCGACTGCACGCATGGTCTCTTGCTGAATCAGAAACGGCATGAGCTTCGACGCCATTTCGCCGTAGCGCTGGGCGTCCTGCTGAGCCATCTGGCGCGCGGTCTGGCGCACTTCGTCGGCACTAATGTCTCCGCCATCCACCTTCGCCACAACGCCTTTGCCGGGTGTGCCAGTCAATTCCGAAGTCAGGCCGCCGGGAATGAACGCAATCACCATGGCGGCGCAAATTACGAGAAGGATGCCGCTGAGAATGAGCTTCTTAGTGGGCCCTTGGGTTTGCAAAAATCGAATCATTGTTTATCACTCCAGAATGGGAAGCGGAATTTTTAATTATAAACCACGCGAATGGCCGGTGTTCGGGTTGGAGCCTTATTCGGCCGATGCTGGCGCGCGATCAGAAACTCGAGGGGCAGTACGAGCACAAACTCGGCTATTGAAACGTATTAATATAAGTGTTATCCATTCTTCGGGACATTTACCAGAGACTTGTCCTCATCGTAATTTCGAGCAGAGGCGGCTCACAGGAGCGACATGAACACAGGCAAGCGGCGGGATTTTAGTCTTCTCTTTCTAATTCCATTGTTTTGGCTCTCATCTCTTCTTCTCGCTCAAACCGCAATTCCAGTGAAGCCAGCAGCTGAAGCCAGACTCGCTTTGCATGAAGGTTGGTCGCTGCAAACTTCGGCAAAGGTCGAGGCGCACGGAGAAGTTATTTCCACGACGCGATTTTCCCCGAAGGGATGGCATGAAGTAAGCGTGCCCACGACGGTTGTGGCCGCGCTGGTCAAGGACAAGACCCTGCCCGATCCGCTATTTGGCATGAACCTGCGCGATTTTCCTGGGGTCACTTATCCCATTGGCGCTAATTTTTCCAACATCGCGATGGCGCCCGACAGTCCGTATGCCGTCTCTTGGTGGTATCGCAAGCAGTTTGAAGTTCCTGCATCGTACCGAGGTAAGACGGTGTGGTTGAAATTCAACGGCATCAATTACCGCGCCAACATTTTTCTGAATGGAAAGCAGATCGCGAAATCGGACGGTGTCGCTGGGGCTTGGCGCACCTACGAATTCAACGTCACCGAAAGCATCAAAGCGGGCGCGGAGAACGTTCTCGCGGTTCAGGTATTTTCCCCCACCGAGCACGACCTGGCTATCACCTTCGTCGATTGGAATCCCGCGCCTCCCGACAAAAACATGGGGCTGTGGCGCGAAGTCTATCTCACCACCAGCGGGCCTGTGGCGCTACGGTATCCAACCGTCGTCTCGAAATTAAATTCGCCGGCCAACGATAGCGCGCAACTCACCGTTACCGCGCAGCTAAAGAATGGCACAAACCGTCCTATCTCCGGCAAGCTCAGAGGGCAGATCGAAGAAGTCAAATTCGAACAGGAAGTGGAACTGGCGCCGAACGAAACGAAAGACGTGACCTTTACGCCCGATAAGTTTCAGCAACTGGTGTTATCGAATCCGCGGCTGTGGTGGCCCCGGCAAATGGGCAAGCCGAATCTTTATCCGCTGAACCTCGAATTTGAAGCGAACGGAGCCGTCAGCGACCGCTCGACGACCGAATTCGGCATTCGCGAAATTACTTCTGACTTCAACTCCGTGGGTGGGCGCGCGTTTCACGTAAACGGCAAGAACATTCTGATTCGCGGCGGAGGCTGGACGCCCGACCTGATGATGCGAGAAAACTCGCAGCGCCTGCACGACGAATTTCGTTACGTGCAAGATATGGGACTGAACACTGTCCGCCTCGAGGGCAAACTTGAGACACAGGAATTCTTCGACCTCGCCGACCGCCGGGGAATTCTGGTGATGGCGGGCTGGTGTTGCTGCGATTTCTGGGAACGCTGGCCGCGGTGGCAGCCGCAGGATTTTGAAATCGCCAAGCAGTCGCTGCGCGATCAAATTTACCGATTGCGGAGCCATCCCAGCCTGGTGATGTGGCTGAATGGGAGCGACAATCCGCCGCCGCCCGACGTGGAGCAGATGTATCTCGACGTAGAAAAAGAGTTGCTGTGGCCGAATCCGGTGGTTTCGTCAGCAACGGGAAAAAAGACAAGCGTGACCGGCGATAGCGGCGTGAAGATGACCGGACCGTATGAATACATCGCGCCGGAATATTGGGAGGATGACACGCCCGCGGGACAGCCCGGGCGGAAGCAGTGCAATCCCGGCGGCTGCGGCGGCGCTTATGGCTTCAACACCGAAACCAGCATGGGCCCGGCTGTTCCACCGGTCGAAAGCATCCGCGCCATGGTGGGAAAAAGTCACCTGTGGCCCATCGACGACGTCTGGAATTATCACGCGGGCGGCGGCGAGTTCAAAACGATTGGCGTGTTCAGCGAGGCGCTCGGCAACCGCTATGGAAAGTCTGACAACGTAGAAGACTTTGCCACCAAGTCGCAAATGCAGACCTATGAAGGCGTGCGCGCCATGTACGAGGCGTACAGCCGCAACAAGTACGAGGCCACGGGCGTGATTCAGTGGATGCTTAACAATGCATGGCCGTCGATGATCTGGCATCTGTACGACTATTATCTGCGTCCGGGCGGCGGATACTTCGGGGCGAAGCGGGCCATGGAAGCGCTGCATCCGATCTATGGCTACGACGATCATTCAATCTGGGTGGTCAGCAGCCAATATGAAGACGCAAAAGGACTGAAGCTCACAACAAAAGTCTACAACCTCGACATGACCGAGAAATTCACGCAGTCGAATCCGGTCGAGGCCCCAGCGGACAGCACGGCAAAGATTTTCACGTTGCCGGATATCAGCGACCTGAGTCCGACTTACTTTGTGGTATTGCGGCTCGAAGATTCTGCCGGCAAGCTTGTAGGTTCGAATTTCTACTGGCTCTCGACCAAACCGGAAATGCTCGATTGGGCGAAGACAACATGGTGGATGACACCGACGGCGTCTTATGCCGACTATACGGCGCTCGCGCAATTGCCTAAAGTCAAACTGCATATCTCGGACAGCAGCGAACGCAAACGCGAGGAGGAGATCACGCATGTGATTCTGCAAAATCCCAGCAAGAGTCTTGCCTTCTTTGTGCGGTTGAAGGTCGACAAAGGCGTGAAGGGAGAAGAGATTCTGCCGGTCGTCTGGGAAGATAACTACATTTCGCTATTGCCCGGCGAGAAGCGCGAAGTGACGGCGACGTACCGCGCCAGCGAATTGGGCGCGGCAAAGCCCGCGGTTGAGGTCAGCGGCTGGAACGTGGAGTGAGAGGATTGAGTGATTGTGCGATCGGGTGATTGGGTGATTGGAAGGCCAAATGTTTGCGACGTTCAGGCTTTCAAATCACTCAATCACCCGATCACCAAATGACCCAATTTTTCTTCACACATGCTGCGACACGGAGAGAATGTTCCCGTCGGGATCTTTGAACCACGCCACTTTATCTCCGGTGGGCGCGGTCCAGATTCCGAGTTCATCCTGCTTGAAGAATCCGAAGATTTCGAAGTGCACGCCTCTTTTCTGAAGGCCGCGCACGACGTCTTCGATTCCAGAAACCTGCCAGCCTAGAACCGTAAAAGGCGCCGGTGTGAAATCCTTCATCTTGGCTACCCGGATCATAATTCCATTCGCGTCGAGTACCATCGCGAATCCATCATCCTTCACGAAGCGAAGTCCGAGCACCCCTTCGTAGAAAGCTCGCGCTTTCTCGGCGTCTCGCGTAGGAACAAAGGCAACGATGTTGGTTGAACCGAGCATGGAAGCCTCCTCACATCGCATTTCCCAATGGCCCGATTTCCCGAGTGACGACTTTCTACGAATCGCTGAAGTCGATCATGACTGGTGCGGAGCGGAACCAGTTCGTTTTGTAGCCCACATATAGCAACCCGATGGCGAACCAGATTCCGCCGACGGTTTTAGCGATGACATTCAGGTTGAGCCAGATCAAGCCGCAGAAAGCGAAGCCAATCAAAGGTAGGATCGCATCGCGCAAGAGCCGCCGCTCTCCACCGGTTTTCTTCGCAATCACGGAGAACTGCCAGAAGCACGCCAAGTTTACGCCCATGAAGGCGAGAAATGCGCCAAAGTTCAGCAGTTCGCCGGCATGCTCATAGGCACTGCCGATGGAGTTAAGAATGACGGCCCCAAGAAACGCCAGAGCGCCAATCAGTAGGATGTTGTAGGTCGGAGTGCTGCTGCCGGGCTTGAGATATCCGAAGAATCGGCGGGGCAGCACACCATCCCGTCCCATACCGAAGAGCAACCGCGCCGCACCCAGCGTGCCCGTCAACCCGCTGCCGAAGGCCGCAACGATCAAGATTGCGCCCATCGCGTTGAACAGAAGCACACCGCCGACACGGCTGCAGATGTCCATGAATGCGGTCTCGAGGTTCGGGAACGAACGCCAGTCAGGCCACACGCGCGCTCCAAGATAAGCTTCGAAGCCGCTACACACGCCGGCAAAAATACAAGTCAACACCACGGCGAGTAACACGTTCCGCTTAGGGTTCTCCACATCTTCGGCAAGCGTGGTCACACCGTCAAAACCGATATACGTAAGCGCCGCAAATGAAGTCGCGGTCAGGATCTTGTGGGAGTTGAAAGTCTTTGGGTTATAGAAGGGCTCCGTTGAAAGCAGACCAGCCCAACCCTGCGCGTGCCACAAGTAGCGGACTGCCAGCCACACGAAAAACGCAACCACGACTGACATGACGGCCAGCAGAACTTTGTTGGCGCGCGCGGATGACTTCACTCCTGCCAGATTCAGCACAGTCATGATGCCGGCGATGAGCGCTGCCCAGGCAATGTAAGGAATCTGCGGCAAGTAGCGCTCATGCAGCGCGGTCGAAATCCACACCGTGTTGATCAATGGCTGCAGCAGATAATCCAGGATCATTGCCCAGCCTGCCAGAAATCCCAGATGCGGATTGAGTCCCTTTCCGACGTAAGTGTAGGCCGACCCGGCGCTAGGATAGAGCGCGCCCATGCGTCCGTAGCTGACCGCGGTGATGAGCATGGCAAACAGCGCGATCAGAATGATGGTGACGAAATGTCCGTCGGAAAGTTTTTGTGCGACTCCGTAGAGCGGAACCGGGGCGATCGGTTGGATAAGAACGATGCCGTAGAAAATCAAATCCCAAAGAGTCAGAGTGCGGCGGAGCCGGGGCGCGGCGGAGGCAGACGCGGAGATAGTTTCCATGGGTCCGGCTATTGGATTATGGCAGGGCCGAAATTGTCAACGTTAAAACGTTTCTATATCGAACGAACGATCCTACTGACTGCCGTAATCGAACCAGTATCCTCGCTGCTCATTTCCAGACATCTGGCGCGTGTTGTATTCGAGCAGGTAATTTACGTGCGTATCGTCGAGCGGAAACGACTTGCGCGGCGGATAGGGATACTCGCCCATGCTGAGAAAAGGCAGGGGCGCAACATAGCGGCCTTCGGCGGCGTAGAAATCCATGTCTTTCTCGTAGCCATTGGCCGCGAAGAAGTAATCGCGCACCCATCCCTTGGGAAGCGCGGGCAAACTCGCAGGATCGAAGTTTAGCTGCACTTCGTCGCCGGAGCCGAAGACCGCCAGCTTATCGTCGGTTGCAGTTAACAGCGGCAGGACGTCCCCGTAGCGCGTGTAGGTTCCCGAAGGTCGGGTGTAGGGGCCGGTGGCGCTGGCCTTTTCGTAGATGTATTGCACGTTTCCCGGGGGCGTGCCCTCGATCTTATAGGGATAGCCGTGAAACTCGAGATCGGCGCGCACGAGCGGGACTGGCGTCAAGCAGTACTCGGAATGCTCACATGCTTTCGCGGCGCTCTCGGCGCGGCGGGCGAGACGCCCGCCGGATAGCCGCCGGGACGGCGGCGCTACTTGATTCGTACGATCCACTAAAATGTTGTCCCAATAGATCTGCAGATTCGTTGTGATGCGAATCTTCTGCGTTCCGGGCGGCAGTTTGCCGGTAAGATCAGCGGTCATGGTGCGCGGTCCGCCTGCGGGAAAACCCATATCATCGATCAGGCGCTTCCACTTCCCCTGCGCGTCCATCGCTTCCACGTACGGAGAAACGGCTTCCATTCCGGCTTGCGAGGCCGCATACATGCTGTTCGCAGTGAAGTATTCGATTTCGCCATGCAGCAGGAGCCAGAGCGGGCCTCCACGGTACGGCTCCCCAAGATCGAGTGTAAGGGTATGGGGCTTGGCGAAGCCGGCAAACTGGGTCAGAGCGAAGTCGCCGAAGTAACGATGAGCAAGCAGATCAGGCAGAACATTGTGGCCGTGTTCGTCCCAAGCTCCGGCTGGAGGACGCGCCGCGCGGCTCAGTACAACTTTGAAGGGTGGATATGGCGGGTTCGACGCGAAATACTCGTTGGGATAAACTTCGACATCCGCAGGATGATCGATGGCCAGCAGTCGCACCTGGTCGAGATAGACGGCTTCTTCCAGCGGTTCCATAAAACGAAAACTAAGGAGCCCGGCTTTGGACCTCGGACCTTGGACCTCAGGCGACGCGGTTGTGCCGATGAGCGCCGAAGTTTGGGAAGAGGCTCGAGCACTTTTCTTTTGGATCATGCTGCGGTCGAGTTTGATGAACTCGACTGGGCGGGGAAGGTCGCGCTGGCCGGGTCCGACCCAATGACCGACCACGCCCGCGCCGAGCATATCGGCGACGAATTCATAGCGCTCGCCGTTCCAGACGAAGAGCGTGGGGCAGGAACTGCCGCGCCGATCGATCTCCAGAATATTCTGCTGCTTGTCTCCGGCCACGTGAATTTCGTCTTGCAGCACACCGGTGGGCCATAGCATGCGTACGACGTCAGCGTCTTTAGAATCGCCGAGGCCGACGACAATGTCGGTGGAATTCTGTCCCAGATAGCCGTTCGAACCTGCAATCTCAAACTTCTGACGGTTACCGCCCGAAAAAACTTCAACCTTCGTACCGATGGCAGATTTGTTGTCGGCCAGCCCCTTGAGCGAGAGCCGCAGCCAGTGATTCTGATTGCCGCCCTCATTACGCAATAGCACGGCCGGACCGTGATTCTGCGTGATCAGCAGATCGGTGGCGCCGTCGCCATCGTAATCACCTGTGGTAATGGCGCGCGGATCTTTCAGTTGAATCTTGTCGAGTCCAACGTCGGCGGTGACATCTTTGAATCCATCGGGACCCAGATTGCGGAACAGTTTCACCTCACCTTTGCCGTCTCTACTTTCGCCGACCGCGACCAAGTCGACCCAGCCATCATCGTCGTAGTCAAAGGCTGCGATACCGTAGGCCCGAATCCACTGAACCGCAGGTAATTCCACGGCACTAAATTTTTTACCGTGTTCGTTGCGCCAGAGAGTTACGCTTCTTCCATTCGTTCCGGAGTGAGTGAAGGCCACATCCATCCAACCATCGTGGTCAAAATCCAAAACCGCGGCGCCGCTTACCGGTCCAGGCATGGGACTGGACCAAAGCTTCTTCGAGAGGAACTTCCCTTCTCGCGGATTTTCTAAAATTATCGGAGGGAGATCCGGTGCAATGCCGAGTCCGGGAACTAAGATGTCGACCGCTCGATCATTGTTGTAATCGGTGCCGATTGCGCCTTGTCCGCCGGAAGAACCGAGGCTCTCAAAACCTAGTTGTTCGGTTACATTCATGAAAGTTCCGTTGCCGTTGTTTCGGAACATGTCGCCCCACTCGACTTTGTCTCCGCTGCGGGTAACGAGCAAATCAAGGTCGCCATCGTGATCGTAATCGATGAAGGTCAGGCCAAGGTTGAGATTATTCGCGCCAACATTGGCGTCGGAGGACACTTCTTTGAACGTTCCGTTCTTCTCGTTGTGAAACAATAGGACGCCTTCATTCCGGCTTACCGCAATGTCGGTCCACCCATCGTTGTCGTAGTCCCCCGCGGTGCAGCCGACTCCGTGCACCTTCGAATCAATTCCAGATTTCTTGCTTACGTCTTCAAATTTTCCGTTACCGAGATTGTGGTAAAGAGACATGCCGCCCTGGGCGCCGCCGTCTGCGAGGAAGAGGTCGATTTTGCCGTCGTTATCGTAATCAAGAAAACAAGCCCCGGGACCGAGTTGCTGGTTGGAAGACGCACTAGATGGCATTGACGCCAGGCCCGAATCTTTTGTCACATCCACAAACCGAACTTTGATCGGCGCGGGAGCTTTCAGCACCGCTTGCGGCGATTCCACCGCGCGGGAGTACTGGCCCTGCTCGCCGTAAGCCAGGCTCATGGGGGCGCCGATCTTGTTCTGCGTGATGTACTGAAATCTCTTCAGATGCTCCCGGGCATGTTCGACATCGCCAGATTGCTGGTAGGCACGCGACATCCCGAATTCTGCGGACGCATGTAATGGATTGAGCTTTAATGCGTGCTCAAAGGCTTCAATGGCTTGCGGAAATTGCTTTCCCTGCACATATGCCGTGCCCAAAAAGTACCAAGTGTCAGCGTCGTTGGGGTCGATCTCGATTACGTGCTTGAAAGCATCGATTGCATCCGCCGCGTCTCCTGTGTTTTTCGCCAGCATCCCAAGGCCATACCAGGCGGTGGGACTTTTCGGATCCTGCTTCAGCGCATTTTCAAACGCGGACTTGGCTTCGTCGACTTTCTGCAAATTGAGATACGCAACCCCCTCGTTCAGGCGCGCAATCGTGAGCTTGGGATCGGCCTCTACAGCCTGCTGAAAAGATTTCAACCCCTTCTCAAAAAGCTGCTGGTTCATGTAGGCACAGCCGATGTTATTCAGGCGCGCAGCCTCGAGCGGATTGCGCAGCGAGGCGGGAGCGAACAGGCTAATGGCAGTCAAGAGGGCAGCTGAGACGGCTGCTGAAATTTTTAGAGTCATTCGTTAACGATTTAACCACAGAGCGTACTCGCGGTGTGGTCGAAATGCTGCGCACAACTTTTTGAAAGCACGGAGCTCAATAAAGCGAGCGTATTTTGACTCTAGCGAATTGGCGGGATGGTCCAGGCGGCGCATTCTTTTTCCACTGCCGCAGCTACGGTCAGTACCTGTTCTTCTTCCCACGGACGCCCGACGATTTGCACTCCGATTGGCAGGCCTTGCGCGGAATGGCTTACGGGAACTACGGCTGCAGGATTCCCCAAAAGGTTGAACCACTCGGTGTAGCTCCAGGCGTCAAGATAGTTCACTCTCTTGCCATCGATCGTCCAACTGCGTTCTCCGTGGCGGAATGCAGGAATTGCAGCGGCTGGGCATAAGAGGATCGGATAATTTCGCATCTGAGCGAGGAATTGCGCACGCAAGGTGTCGCGTGCAATCCAGGCGTGAAGCAGGGTTTCGCCGGTGAGCGGCGGTTCCGCGGCCGACCAGTCGAGAAATTGGCTCAAGGTGGGGCTGAGATCGTGGGCGCGCCCGCGAAACATGGGACGAATCAGCATTCCGCCGGCCACGACAAAGAATTTCTTCCAGAGTTCGCGCGCTTCGTCGAGGCCAGCGGGACGAAACGGCTCGACTTGAAATCCGGCGCTCCGCAGCGCGTTCGCGGCGGTCTGCACGGCTGTGCGGATCTCGCGGGCGACCGGCGTGCGGCCGTCATCCTCGAAATAGCCGATGCGAAGGTTTCGGATTTCGTCGTCGCTTGGCCAGCGCAGAGGCACCGGCGCGGCGCATGTGTCGCCGTCATCCGGACCCTGCATTACATCGAACAAAGCTTTCACATCCGTTACGGTGCGCGCCATGGGCCCAACGACGCCAATCAGCGCGAAGGGTCCGCCAGACGCGGGAAAATGACCGGTCGCCGGAACGCGGCCCGGAGTAGGCTTTAGCCCGCAGATACCGCTGAAATGCGCGGGCACTCGGATCGAACCACCGCCATCGCTGCCCACACCGCCGGCCGACATTCCCGCCGCGATCGCCGCTGCTTCGCCGCCACTGGAACCACCCGGGGTGCGTTCCAGATCCCAGGGGCTGTTGGTGCGGCCGTATAAAAGATTATCGGTCTCCCACGCCATCAGTAGTTCGGGCGTGTTGGTCACGCCCAGCACGATCGCGCCCGCATTGCGCAGGCGCGCGACCAACGGGGCGCCTTCAGTGGCGACGTATCCTGCGCGCAGGCGGGTGCCCGCTTCACAACGCAGGCCGGCGACGTCCAGTGAGCTTTTGATGCTGATGGGAACACCGTGAAGCGGCCCGAGAGCTTTTCCGCTCGTCACCGAAGCCTCGGCCACGCGCGCTTCGCTCCGAACCCGCTCCACATCGACGTGCACGAATGCATTCAACTGCGGATTCAATCTTTCGATCTTCCCCAGATGCGCGTCGACCAGTTCCACTGGAGAAATCTTTTTCTCGCGGATTTGTTCCGCCATAGCAACCGCGGAAAAAAAGGTGAGATCACCCATGCGACGATCACTCTCCCGGAACCAAAAGGCGAGAATAGCATGTGCAGGAGGCTCGGATTCGGGCTTCAGATTTCATGTTTCTGTCGCCCGACGCTTGAATTCCGGCGTTCTACTTTTCCATTGCACGATCCAGCGCCAGTTTTTCTTCGAGGGTAAGGAGACGATACTCGGCCTTCGCAAGTTGTCCCAGATGCAGGGGTCCGATTGACACTCTGACCAGCCTGAGAACCTCGACCCCAAGCACAGCCAGCATGCGCCGGATATGGCGATTCTTGCCTTCGTCGAGAATGATTTCGAGCCAGCAATTCTTCTCTCCGGAACGCAACAGGCGCACCTGGGCCGCGCGCAGGTTCTCTCCATCCTCACTGGTCATGCCTTTTCCAAGTGCTCGAATAAGTTTGTCATCCGCCAGCCTTCCGATTTGCACGTGATAAGTTTTTGGCAGGTGAGTCTCGGGCGCGGCGATTCGGGCGCCCCACTCGGAATCGTTGGTGAGCAGGAGCAGTCCTTCACTTGCCTTATCCAGTCTTCCTACGGGAGCGACCCACGGTAGAGATTCACGAGTTTTCGCTAAAACCTCGTAGATGGTTTCCCGTCCTTTTTCGTCGGAGGCAGTCGTTATCAGGCCGCGCGGCTTGTTCATCATGAGATAGATCTTCTGTTGCTGTTCGATGACAAGCCCATCTACCAGAATGCGATCCTGCGGCAGCCGGACTGGCGCCTCGGGATCGCGCCGCACACTGCCGTTCAAGCGCACTCGTCCTGAGCGAATCAGAGCCGCTGCCTGCGCGCGGGAACAATAACCCAGCTTCGAGACTGCGCGCGCCAACCCGGTGCGCCGCGTGGATTGGTCATGCTTCATCGAATCGATGCTATAGAAAGTTCGGGAGACGGAGAAGTGGGGCGCTTCCCGAAAAGGCCGCAATCGCGAGTGGGCGATGGGCCGACTCTGAATTATGACGGCAGCACTGCCCTCTGCCTGTGGTCTATCCCGTTCCCAATAGACTGTAGGTCAAAATCAAGAAGACGATTAGCGTAAGTACTACGTAGGTTCGATCGCGCTCCTTCGCGAAGGCGACGATGGAAAATGCTACCCGGGCTACCGGAGTCGCGATCAAAAGTAGAAGTCCCAACTGAATAATTCCGCGGCCTTGCAGACGGATTGCGCTGCGGACAATTCCATGGAGGCTTCGCAAATCCGCAGGTTCGCCGCGAAACACGCGGAAGTTTACCGGCGATTGTCCGTGGCGCACGAGATAGATAAGACCGCCAGCCAACACTACCAGCGCCGAGAGAAGCACTCCGGTCCGCAGCAGGTTCCCAACAATGTCTTCAATTGTTTGATCGGTCCAGTTGGTCTGGGGCAGCACTTATACCCTCCCCGAGAGGCCGCTGTAGAGCATCTCAATCGCGAGCAGTACGATCACCGCGCTAAAGCCCAAACGCAGCCACTTGGTATGCGCTCTGATCAAAACTTTGGCACCCAGCAGCGAGCCGGTGAGGACCCCAAGCATTACGGGCATCGCGAGCCCGGGATCGATGTACCCACGGTGCAGATATACTCCCGCACTCGCTGCCGCGGTGACCCCAATCATGAAATTGCTGGTGGTGGTTGACACTTTGAATGGGATCTTCATCGCCTGGTCCATGGCAAGAACTTTCATGGCGCCGGAACCAATGCCCAGGAGCCCTGATAGAGCGCCCGCACCAAACATGATGCCCCAGCCGGCAGGAACGTGCTGCACGTTGTAGCTTCGAAGTCCGTCGGTGTCGGGAAAACTGCCGTTCAAGCGCAACCGGGTCGCGAGCCGGTCCTGTGGGACAGCCCGCTCCTCATGCGATCGTGGTTTTCGGGAGAAATAGGCGGAAAACAATAGCACGACTCCGAATACGATGGCAATGGCGTGGGTCGATACCCAGGTGGCCAGATACGCGCCTAGCAAGGCACCGAGAGTGGTCGCGATCTCGAGGAACATGCCGATCCGGATGTTGGAGAAGCCCTCTTTCACATAAGCCGCGGCAGCCCCGGAAGACGTCGCTATCACGGAAACGAGAGAAGCCCCGACGGCGTAGCGAATGTCGACCTTAAAGAGCAGCGTGAGCAGTGGCACCAGAACAACCCCTCCACCTAATCCAGTTAATGCGCCCACCAGTCCGGCGACCAGCGAACATCCGCACACCAGCAGGCTGAACTCGAGAGTGTTCACGAGAATCCTTCCATTGTGAAAACCAAAAACAAAGTTTTGTAAACGCCATGCCTACTGCGGATTTAGCAACCAAAGCGGGGGTATACTCATCCATGATCGTATAACGAATTGATGCTACGAAACCGGCATTCTCGGAGTTTGGCTGCGGCGATATGGTTCCATTCGACGATCGCGACTGTGGCTCTGTTTGCGTTGCTGGTAATTCGAAGTGCCTCGCCGCACTTTCTTCACCTGCCGTCTCTTCATCTTTCCGCCCGCAATGTCGCGTTGAACCCGGGTCACAGACCACATTTCGATTCCGAACGAATCCACTGGAGCGCTCCGGTCAGCGTGTTCTTTTCTTATCCGCCGGCGGCCGTTTCGACGAGCTTAACTGCGTCCTTGCAAGTCTCGTTCAAGTTGCGGACGAAGGGCTTCCGTTATAACCGTCCACCTCCTGTCTGCTAGTCCTTTCAACTCAAGTCGCACGCTGCAGGGCCAGCCCGAGTTCGAGGCCGCACATCTTGCATCGCGGCAACGGATTCACGTTCTTCTAATTGCCCAGCGGCGGTTATAAACAAAGAAGCATAAAGCCGAAAATCTGCGGCAAAACAGGAGAACAATTCATGGAACGGAATAATACGGAACAGTTCAAACATGAGCTTGAGGTCCAGCGCAAGGAAGTCTTGAAGTCGTTGCAACAAGTGGAGTCGGAAAGGCAGTCGTTGGATGTTGAATCGCCAAAAGACAGTGCCGACCAAAGCGTCACGAATCTTTCGACCGAGTCGCTGTTCGAGCGCAGCAGCCAGCGAAGAACGACGTTGCGGCTGATTGACGCCGCGCTGCGGCGAATCGCGGAAGGTTCCTTTGGCGTGTGCGCTACTTGCGGCGAGAAAATTAAGGAAAGAAGGCTGGAGGCCTTGCCTTGGACGCAGTTCTGCTTGCAGTGCCAGCAGGTGATCGAGAACGAAGTGAACGACGACCTGTCGAGTCGAATGCTCTCGCCTGGCCCCGAGATCTGGAGGCGAACGGGATAGACTGGCAGCAAGCGCCGGAGTCTGAAGTTGCCGGTCGAGTATAAATGATGGTGATGCGGCCGCCCAGCGGCTACCGAGCTTTAATGCAATTGCACCTATGCAATCAAATCGTTGTTCGAGGAGGCATCTGTGAGAAAGCTGATAGCCGTTGGGAGTATGTGGTGGATTCTGACGCTGGTGGTCCCTGTGCACGCTCAACAAGTGGATCTCTCCTTTGGCGGGGGTTCCGTTTCCGCACCCAGCAACACCAATAGTTTCTCGGGCGCCAACCAGAGCCTGGGTGGTGGAACCTACGTTGGTTTTGGCGGCGATGCCCTGATCAAGAAACATGTCGGCGTGCAAGGTGAAGTCTTCTGGAGGACGAGTCAGGGTTTGTACCAAAATCAAGTTCCCTATCGTCCACTCTTCTGGGATTTCAACGGCATCTATGTCGCACAGTTCAGCAAGCGCGTGGCGGCCGAAGCGGTCGCGGGAATTGGCGCGGAGAGCCTGCGGTTTTATCAGGGCGCCTTCAACTGCGATGCCTACGGAAACTGCTCCAACTATGTAAGCAGCAACCATTTCATGGGTGATTTTGGGGGAGGGATAAAACTCTACGTGTTTAAGAGCGTCTTTGTTCGGCCCGAAGTGAGGCTTTACCTCGTGAAGAATAATGTGGAATTTAATTCCAGCCTCGCGGTCCGCTACGGCGCTTCGGTTGGGTATACGTTTGGAGGTTCGAGATAAGAAGCGTTGTCGACGGGCTTGTGGTTGTGTATAGGTAGGTTTTTTGATGAGGACGGACGCAGTATGGATCGTCTGGATGTTGCTCTCGGCGGGCTTGTTTGCGCAAGAAGCAATTCCCGTGGGCACCGTCCTACCAGTGCAGTTGAATTCGTCGCTGAAAACGAAGAAGGCTAAGCCCGGCCAGTTGATCAGCGCACGATTGATGCAGGAGGTGCCTTTGCCTGCGGGCGGCAGGATTCGCGCTGGCGCCAAAGTCATCGGTCACGTGGTCGCGGTTAAGCCTTCGCATCACGGAAGCGGCGCGGAAATTTCGTTTCGCTTTGACACGCTCGCAATCGGCACAAAGAAAACTGCCATTGTCACGAATTTGAGGGCGCTTGCCAGCATGATGGAGGTCTTCGAGGCGCAGATCCCGGAGAACGGACCGGATCGTGGAACCTCTGAATACGACTGGACGACGGATCAGATTGGTGGCGAGGTCAACTACCACTCAGATGGCGCGATCACTCATGGCTCAACCATCGTCGGCCATTCTGTGCCAGACGGAGTGCTGGTACACGTCAGCGAAAAGCCCGGCGCAGAGTGTCGTGGCGAGGTCGATTCGAATCATCGACTCCAGGCGTTTTGGGTATTTTCTTCCGATGCCTGCGGTTTGTACGGATATCCGGACGTAGTTCTGACGCACGCCGGCCGAACTTCACCAGTTGGCGAGATCACACTGTCGTCGGACAAGGGTGATCTCAACATACGAGCCGGCAGCGGAATGTTATTGCGAGTGAATCGTTCGATGCCGTAAGTTCGACACTAGCGCGAAACTCTTCTGTGCTCCGAATGCCCGGAACCGCATCGGATATAATCGAAAACAATCCCCACCTATGCGAATCCGCTTCGGCCTGTGGATCGTTGTAATCCTGGCTGCAATCGCACACGCCCAGTCCGCGCCAGGCAGGCCACCGGCCGCGGAATTGCCAAAGTCAGTTCCACAGTTCGAAGACATCGCGCAGAAGGCGGGCCTGACCGTTCCGCATATTTCCTCGCTCGACAAAAAGTATATTGTCGAATCGATGAGCGGCGGGGTTGGCCTGATCGATTGCGATAACGATGGCAAGCTCGACATCATCACCGTCAACGGCTCGACGGTCGACCGATACCGCCAGGGTGGTGACCCTATGATCACTCTGTATCACCAGGATGCCGACCTGAAGTTCACCAACATCACGAAGGCCGCGGGGCTCACGCGCAGGGGATGGGGCATGGGAATCGCCGTCGCGGATTATGATAACGACGGACTGCAAGACATCTACGTCACCGGGTATGGAGGCAACGCGCTTTACCACAATCTGGGCAACTGCAGATTCGAAGACGTGACCGAAAAAGCGGGAGTGACTGGCGGCGGCTTCAGCACGGGCGCAGCGTGGGCGGACTATGATCGCGACGGCCGCGTTGACCTTTTTGTATCGCGTTATGTTCATGCCGACATCGACAAGTTGCCCGAGTTCGGAAACGATCCGCGCTTTTGCCGCTTCAAGACCGTATTGGTTCAGTGCGGCCCCTGGGGCATGCCCGGCGAGTCAGACATGCTGTTTCATAACAAGGGGGACGGAACGTTTGAGGAAGTCTCCAAAAAGGCGGGAGTCGATGATCCCCATCACTATTACGGCTTGGGCGCGAGTTGGGGAGACTATGACAACGATGGATGGCCGGATCTTTACGTCGCCAATGATGCTGGGCCAAATTTCCTCTACCGCAACAAGCACGACGACACTTTCGAAGACATAGGCCTGTTGGCCGGCGTCGCGTTGAGTGCCGACGGGATGCAGCAGGGTTCCATGGGCGTGGCCTGGGGCGACTATCTGCACGAAGGGCGGCTGTCGATGCTGGTTACAAATTTTGTGGAGCAAGGATCGACGCTCTATCACAATTTAAGCAACGACAGTTTCGCCGACGCCAGCGTGCGCGCAAAAATCGTGAAGCCCACCTATCCGCTGGTCAGTTGGGGCACTTCTTTTTTCGATATGGACAATGATGGCTGGCTCGACATTTTTATCGCCAGCGGCCACGTCTATCCGCAGGTGGACAGCATTCCCGGCGGGACGCAGTACCGCCAGCCGCTAGTTCTGTTTCGCAATCATCGTGACGGCAGGTTTGACGACGTGTCATCGACGCTGGCGAGTATGCCCTTGAAATCGAGGCGGGGCGTGGCTTTTGGCGACATTAACAATGACGGCAACGTCGATATGGTCGTCCTGAACGTGGGCGAGCCGCCGTCGCTTTTTCTCAATCGCAATGAGAATCCGAATCATCGCGTGCTCTTCAAGTTAGTGGGGACTAGAAGCAATAAGGCTGCGATCGGCGCGCGGGTCACGGTAAAAGCGGGTTCCCTGGTGCAGTTCGATGAAGTACGCGGCGGCGCCGGCTATCTCTCGCAGAACGATTTACGCCTGCATTTCGGCTTGGGCGCGAACGAGGAGATGAGCGAGGTGAACATTCGCTGGCCGAACGGCCAGACTGAAACTCTGCGAAACGTGGCTGCGGATTTCATTTACACGATCAACGAGGGAGCGGGAATTCAACAGAAGATGGCGCTGCCTGCTTTGCCGCAACCCTAAGACTCTTCGACCGCAGCCCTATGCGATACCCAGCTGTTTCTGGATTTGCTCCAGCGGCACGCCCTTCGTTTCCGGAACCATGGTTTTGACCCAAAGCAGTTGCAGCACCATCATGCCGGCGAAAAACGAGAAGACATAGCCGGGCGGGAAAGCCGCGACCATCTTGGGAAAGAATGTGGTGAGGGCGGCAGCGAAAATCCAGTGCGTGAAACTGCCCAGTGTTTGACCTTCCGCACGATGACGGTTGGGAAATATCTCGGAGATAAAGACCCAAATCACCGCTCCCTGCCCAATGGCGTGAGCGGCGATGAACGCGAAGATACACACCGGCACAATCGCGTAATGCCCGGTAAAAAAGGCCCAAGCCACCAAGCCCAGGGAGGCGATGTAACCGAAGGAGCCGATGTAGAGCAACGTACGACGGCCGAGCCGGTCGATCAGCCACAGGCCAACGAAAGTAAAAATGAGATTGGTCACGCCAATGCCAATCGATTGCAGCAGAGCGGCCTTGGCGGCGAGGCCCGTCAATTCGAAGATGCGCGGCGCGAAGTACAAAATTGCATTGATCCCGGACATCTGATTGAAGAAGGCGATCAGGATGGCGAGCAGGATCGGTTTGCGCAGACGTGCCGTCCAGAAATGCCCGGTGGAACCCTCCGCCGCTGCGGCATCGAGAATCTGGTCCGCATCGGCCGCGATCTCAGCGCTGGAGGCTTCGGGTTCAATGCGTTGCAAAACCTGAAGAGCGCGCTCGCGGTCGCCCTTCCGGCTGAGCAACCATCGCGGGCTTTCTGGAAGGCCAAAGCAGAAGACCGCGTAGAGGAGCGATGGAAACGCCGCCACGCCCAGCATCCAGCGCCAGGCATTCTCGCCAATCCCAGCTAGCAGGGCGTTCGAAACGAATGCAATCAGAATGCCGAAAACAATGTTGAACTGGAACATGCCGGCAAGGCGGCCGCGATGCTTGGGCGGCGCAATTTCCGAAATGTACATTGGGGCGACGACGGTGGAGATGCCAATGCCCAATCCGCCAATCACCCGCGCCACGATGAACATGGTGACGTTTGTTGCCAGGCCCGAGCCCACCGCGCCCACAAAATAAAGAACGCCGATCCAAAGTAGAGTGGCCTTCCGCCCGAAGCGGTCTGCAGGCCAACCCCCGAGCAGAGATCCGACCACCGTGCCGTAAAGCGCCGAGGCCATGGCGATGCCGTGGAGTCCGGGACTGAGCCCCCAAAGCGTCTGAATGGTTTTTTCGGCGCCGGAAATGACGACCGTGTCGAAGCCGAACAGAAATCCGGCAAGCGCCGAGGTGAGTGACCAGAAGAAGATGCGACCATTCATAAGTGAGTATCGGACCTCGGACGTTGGACCTCTTATCTCAGACCTCGAGCTTCAGACTTCGATTTCCCGGACAGTCTTCGCTGAGGAGCAGAGGGCTGAGGTCCAAAGTCCGACCTCCCAGTTACTTTCGCGATCCCGCTTCCAGCGGATATCCCTTTTCTCGCCAGTCTCGGATTCCGCCGTCCATCGAGATCACATTGCTATAGCCCATCTTCTGGAGATTGTCAGCCGCCAACGCGGAGCGAAAACCGCCGCCACAATAAAGGACCATCTCCGTGTTGAGTTCTGGCACGCGGGCCTCGATGTCTCGCTCGATGATGCCTTTGCCCAGATGAATGGCGCCGGGAAGATGGTCCTTGGCGTATTCGCTCTCCTCGCGAACGTCGACGAGCAGGAACTTGTCTCCGCGATCCATCCATTCCTTCACGGCTTTGACATTGGTTTCGCGCACCCGCGTCTTGGCGTCGTCCACAATCTTTAGAAAGCGCGGAGGATGTTGGTGGGCCATGAGTGCTCCTTTTGCGACTGGCGGCGATGAACATCCTACCAAGTGCGAGCGCACTACGCATATCGAATTTGCGCAGGCATCTTATTACCATCTCTTTCATTCGCGACGGGGGATTATGAGCCACGTGACCGCCGCACTTGTCAGCGACAGGACTGAGCAAATCAACATGACAATTCGGAATCCATATACAAATGCGTTTCTCACGGATTCACTGTTGGCGCGACTCGCAGTAGGATCAAGCCCAACGGGCACCTGCAAGCCTGCCAGCCTGATCTCGTTCGCCTGAAGCTCCTGCAGAATGTGAGGCGGCAAAGACAGGCGAGCCAGGCTTCGATTCAGGTGAAACCCGAAGGCCTTCACCATCACAATCCCAAGCACGGCAATAGCCAGTACACCGGCAACCCGCGCTACGGCATTGTTGATTCCGGAAGCTGTGCCGACACGGTCTTCACTTACTGAATTCATGACGAGAGTAGTGAGGGGCGCGACCGTGACAGTAATCCCTAATCCTAAAATCACCAGCGCCGGAAAAAATGACTTCCAATAGCTTTCTCCGACCGACGGAACCGCGAAAAGAATAAAACCGATTGCGGCAATGACTGGGCCAAGGATTAGCGGACCTCTTCCGCCAAAGCGGTCAACGAGTCCGCCCGCCCAGCGAGAAAGAAGGAACATCAGCAAAATCAACGGAAGGATCGCCAGTCCGGCTGCAGTCGGGGAATATTCTTGAACTTGAATCAGATTCAAGGGAAACAAGAAAAAGAAAATTCCAATCGCAGCGTACAAAAGCAGCGTAAGAAGATTCGCGCCGCTAAACCTGCGGGAGCGAAACAGCGTGAGCGGCACCATGGGGGAAGTAACGTGAGCTTCTACGAACACGAAAGCGATCAGACTCCCGAAACCAACGATCAAACTTCCGAAGACGTAAGGATTCATCCAGCCTAAGTTCACCGATTCCAGGAAACCGTTCACCAAACCGCCAAGGCCGACCGTAGCAAGAACTGCTGCGGCCCCATCAATGCGTCCAGCAACCGTGCGCCGGGTTTCCGGAATCGCCAAAAGTGAAATCCCAATTACGGCAGCCGCAAGCGGCAGATTGATGAAGAAAGCCCAACGCCAGGAGGCATGCTGAACCAGCCAACCGCCCAGAACGGGTCCAACTGCAGTGGTGATGGCTGTAAAGCCTGACCATGTGCCGATCGCTTGGCCACGACTCTTCTCGTCGAAAGAAGTACTAATGATAGCTAGACTTCCCGGGACCAGGAGTGCGGCGCCCACGCCTTGAATGCTCCTCGCGAGGATCAACTGATGAATGTTCGAGGCAATACCGCAACCGGCGGATGCGACCGAGAAAATTGCTACTCCCAAGAGGAAGATCAGACGGCGGCCGAAGAGGTCGCCCAAGGCTCCTCCAAGCAGAATCAACGCGCCCAGAAACAAACCGTAAGATTCGACCACCCATTGCACATCGACCACAGTTGCGTGGAAACCAGACTGGATCGCAGGCAGAGCGACATTGACCACTGTGCTGTCAATAAACGCCATGCTGGAACCGAGAATGGTTGCAGTGAGTATCCAAGGCTTGGCTTTTTCTCCACACTGGACTTCGCCAGCCCTTGGCGGCAGTGTGGCATCGCAAGGCGTTCTCATGGAGACTATGGATGCCATTCAGGGCGCTTTCGGTCCGGTCTGGCACCCGCAGGTTTCGATGGGGTTGGTATATCCGTGCCGCTGGAGATTGCAGAACTGCCCCCGAATGGAGTCGCTGCGGGTGATTCCCGCCTTTGCGCCGCCGAAACCGAAGCTGAATCGGCAGAGAAGCTCATCGAACTGGAAACCGATTCGTCCGGTATTATGCGAAACACTCCAAGGGGTGAGATCGCAACGCCAAAGTGGAATCTTCACGTTAGTTCTATTCGGATTCACAGTTGTCCGTCCGATATGAACCGAACGCTCCCTCTTTGATCCAGTCTCACGGTGGCTGGCATTGACTGTCGTTCCTTCAGGACTCGAAGATGTTTTCCGTTCTGCGTTTTGACACTCAGTATGGCGGCTGCTAACATCAAAAGCTTACTGGCACTCCTGCCTTTCGAGTGGTCCCCGTCGTCTAGCCTGGCCTAGGACATCGCCCTTTCACGGCGGTAACACGGGTTCAAATCCCGTCGGGGACGCCAAATCTAATCAATGAGTTACCGGAATTTCTCCAGAAACTCGCGGTACAACGACGGTACAACTTGGTTTTGGCCTGATCATGCCGACCACTTTGCTCTGCGCCGCGCGCTTCTGCGGACTGAGGGAACCTCTGAAGAACTCTCCGATCCACAGGCTGAGCGTATACGGTGTAAGTCGAGGTGAAAAGGCGAGTGCGACAACAAACTCTGGCGGCGCAGACGGGGTTCGAGAAGTACGGACGGAAAACGAAGCGGGAGCGGTTTCTCGAGGAGATGGAGCAGGTGGTGCCGTGGGCCGAGTTACAGGGGTTGGTGGAACCACACTATCCTAAGGGAGAGAACGGTCGGCCTCCGGTAGGCTTGAGCATCATGTTGCGGGTGTATTTTTTGCAGCAGTGGTTCAACCTGAGCGATCCGGGGGCGGAGGATGCGCTGTATGAATCGCCGGTGCTGCGGCACTTTGTAGGAATCGATCTGGGGCGGGCACCAGTGCCGGACGAGAGCACCATCCTCGGGTTCCGTCACCTGCTGGAGAAACACGAGCTGGGCGGCGCGATGCTGAACGCGGTGAACCGATATTTGGAGAGCCGGGGCATCCGCATCACCACGGGGACGATTGTGGATGCGACCATTATTCATGCGCCCTCGTCGACCAAGAACCGGAGTGGGGAGCGCGACCCGGAGATGCATCAGACGCGGAAGGGAAAGCAGTGGTACTTCGGGCTGAAAGCACACATCGGGGTGGACTCCAAGCAAGGCCATGTGCATTCGGTGTGCACGTCGGCGGCTTCGGTGGCGGACAAGCACATGCTGCCGGATCTGCTACACGGCGAGGAGCGCAAGGTGTGGGGCGATGGTGGATATCAGGGACAGGGAGAAGCCATCCGGCAGGCGGCTCCGCGAGCGCAAGATATGACCAGCCGGAGAGTGCAGTACAAGAACTTTGTGGACGAGTTACAGAAGGCCAAGAACCGGGTGAAGGCCAGAGTGCGAGCGAAGGTGGAACATCCGTTCCGGATTCTCAAGCGCATCTTCGGTTTCGAAAAGGTGAGATACCGAGGGATTCAGAAGAATCATCATCGGCTGTGCGCCAGCTTCGCGTTGGTGAACCTGTATCTGCACCGCAGACGGCTGGCAGTGGCGAGGGCGTAGTGTCTCTGAACCCCGCGTGAAAAGCGAGTTCCCGTAAGGTCGCAAGCCATACTGGGAAATTCGTGACCCGCGCAGGTCTGGAATTCCAGGCCGCCTAATGATCATGGTTGCTCAGAGGTTCCTGAGAGCCTGCGTGTAAGTGTCGAGGGTCATCTTGGCCGTCGAGTGCCTCAATAGTTCCTGCACCACTTTGACGTCTTCCCCATTCCCCTTGAACAGTGTCGAGAAGGTGTGACGAAACGTATGCCACGCCTGAGCGTGAACGATTCGCGCTTCCATGCTGATCGCGACGGCCATCTCGTGAATCCGCGGTGTATCGAAGGTCGCGGCCAGTCCGACAGGTTCTGGAAACTCAGTCGTGCCGTCAACGGCTACGCCGTGCAAGGCCTCGCTCCACCAGTCGTAAGCTGGCACGTTCAAGCGGGGGATGGCCCGCGCCTGGTTCACTAGCTGTGAGGCTTTCTCCTCGAGCGTCGATGGACTAGATCAGCCGCGCGTTCTTCGGGTGAAAGCTTGGAATCCATGTAAGGCAAGTCGGAGGTTTCTTGCGCAGAAGCGGTAAAGACCAGGAGAGAGATAGTGAGCAACGAAAAAATGACTATTCTGCGATTGTTCATTTCGCCTCCCCGATATTAAAAAGTCTCGGCGCAAAGTCTTTCAGATCGCGTCGCCAGGTCTGCCACTCGTGGTCTGTTCCTGGTGATTCATAGAACACGTGCGGGATGTTTGCTTCCTGAAGCGACGCATGGAACCGTTGCAGGCCGGCACGCATTCTTTCCGGCTCCTGTGTTCCCACGCCCAGCCACAACAAATGCACCTTTTTCGCGAATACGGCGGGATCAGCAAATACGCCGTTGTAATCAGTCTTGGGATCAAGTTTTCGGTCGCCCAGCACGAGCATGCCGCCAGCTCCACTAAATCCGCCGATATATGAGAAAAGATCAAGATGACCGAGCGTAATCTGGAATGTCTGCATTCCTCCCATCGAAAGGCCCGCCATCGCGCGGTGATCGCGATCGGAGAGTGTCCTGAACGTCGAATCAATAAAAGGGATCAAGACCTGCGTTACATCATCTTCAAATGCGGCTGCCATGTCCTGCATCGCCTTCAGCATTTCTGGCGACCCAAAGGGCTTGGCGAACAAATCGGCAGGTGCCTGGCCCGCGCGGTGCGCGTAACCATAGGCCATCACCACGATCATCGGCTTGCAATTCTTCGCCGCGATGAGATTGTCGAGAATGAAATTGGCATTGCCTTGCCGAACCCAGCCGGTCTCGTCTTCGCCGGCGCCATGTTGCAGATAGAGCACGGGATAGCGTGCTTTGGTTTGCAGGTCGTAGTCTGGCGGCAGATAGACCAGCGCGTGCCGCCAGCTGCCTGTTACCTTCGAGTTGTACCAAACCTCGCGAACCGCTCCATGCGGCACATCTTGAACCGAATAGTAGGTCGAGCCTGGCTCCGGAACTTCTACGGCACTTGCCGGCTTTCCTCCCCCAAAGAAGGCATGAGTACTGGGATCGCTGACCTCGGCACCGTCAATATTTAGCGTGTAGTAGTGCAAGCCGGGAACAAGCGGAGGTGTCGTGACGGTCCAGAAACCGTCGGGCTGTTTCACCATGTCGAGTTTCGGCCCGCTCCAGAAGTTCAGCCTGACCTTTGTGGCATCGGAAGCCTTGACACGAACTTGCACTCTCCCTTCACTGTCAACACGCGGGTACTCTGCTGCCCAGACGTTAGTCGCAGACGGCTGAAAAGTATCCACTTCTTGCGCATAACCAAGACTTGCAATAAAGATGACAGCTATGCCAAGGTGCTTCATCTCAAATCTCCTAATTGATGTATGCGATCACGAGCGCCACAGGCTCTCTATGTAGTAACCAAGCAAGCCATGCGGCTCCGAGGGAATTCAATTTCCAATGTCCCTTGGGCAGCCGCGAGTTTGATACCAAGATCAGTGGGGTAAAGAAGTCTAGCCTCGCCGTATGTCCACGGTATTTTCGTGATTGCAGGACCATCGATCCGCCACACGCCCATCGAGGTTTGTGCCGGAGCCCGCATTCCCAAAGCAACTGGAGCGTTGGGATTGGTGACATCAGACAACCCGAGCGGATAAAAGGCCACCGCCTCGGGAATGTTCTTGCGGAGAACTTCCTTATACACCTTGATTCCTTCTGCTACCTGTTTCCATGCTGCCGCTGAAAGCGAGTCCAGGCGCCCGCTTTGGTGAACGCGGCACAACATGGCCGTGACCATATTGAAGCTGGCCTGATCGGCATCAGCATTTGCCAGCGGATAGGACCAGATTGCCAACTGTTCCGGCAAAACGGCCGCCGACGCGCCGACTAGAATCGCGGGAAGCTTCAGATAATCTTCCTGATCCGTCATGGACTGTATCTGTAGAAGGCTAAGCATGGCGTAGTCCATCCGGCCGCCCCCGCTGCCACAGTTCTCAATGACCAGATCGGGGTAGCGGTTCACAATGTCTTCGAGCCAGGCGAGGTGCGCACGATTGTGCTCAAGTAAGCCCTGTCCGAAGCTGTCTGCATTGAACTCGGTTCCTTGCAACGAATCGACGTTGTAGTCCATTTTGATGTAACCAACGCGATAGTCGTTCACCAATCTTGCTATCACCTGGTCGAGGTAAGCGCGCACTTCCGGATTCCGAAAGTCGAGCAGGAAGCGCGAATTCTTTAACACTCTTTTTCCGTGCCGTACGAAGAACCAGTTGTCCGGCTTGTGCGCGAGCAGCGACTTCGGCCCGGCAACCTCGGGCTCGAGCCACAGTCCGGGAATCATTCCAGCTTGCCGGACTTGATCGAGAACGAACTTCAGCCCGCGCGGAAATCGGGTTGTGGACGCCTGCCATGAACCGAGGGTCTGGCTCCAGTCTTCATGCAGATCTGCATACCATCCAGCATCGATTACGAAGTACTCGCAACCAGCTTTTGCGGCCGCGGCGATCAGCGGCAACTCCTTCGCTTCGGTTGGGTCGCCCCACAGGCAATTCATGTAGTCATTGAAGATCACCGGACATTGAGAGTTCTCGGAGCGTGGTTTTTCGCATGCGACTCGCCGGTACCGCGTTAACGCCTCTACAGCTTCGCCGAAGCCGCCGCGCACACATCCAACTGCCACAGGAACAGTCGCATAGGTTTCCCCCGGCTTCAGGTATTTCCACGCTGCGGAGTGCAGATCGTCAGGGCCGCCGAGGTATGCGTAGACGTCGTCGGCATTGTTATCGCGAGCCGAGACATTGGAGATCTCCCAATACCACGATCCATTGTGTTCAATCTGCCAGAACCAGGTGAGGCATAGCTTAATGTTTTCGACCATGGCCATTGGCAAATATCGCTCCGTTGACCAACCGCCGACACTTCCTGCCTGGGCTTCTGACCAGCTTGTGCGCTCATTTTCGACGAAGCCCATTTCGGATGGCCGGAGGGTATGCCACTGCCCCTCGGCCATCCAGCTGTTCAGGGCGACGTGGATGCGAAGTTCACGGTCGTATGCTTGAGGGGCAGCAAGGCCATGGAGCATGGCTGAACTCACGAAATCGAGACCGACAGGGGAATCACCAGCATTAGTCACCCGGGAATATCGACGGACTAGTGGAATGCCTTCAAAGGCCTCATATACAGATTCCACACGCAACTTCAAGATCGGGTCCGTATGCTTGCAGATTAGGCGCTTGCCTCGCTGCGTGGCCTCCTCCCGCCTGCCGGCAAAAACCAACCGGGAACCTGGCTCACCCACGCCGGATTTCATGCCTTGATCGGGAGAATTTTCCCCGCTGCATTGCAGTGCGACCTCGACACCGGACGAATTGTCAGCCCGGGCCGCCAAAATGCCTGTCGGGACAACACGCTTTTGGCGCAATTTTCCAGCTGTTACTTCGAACGAAAAGATGAGATCGTTCGTTTCCCACGCAAAAGCCTCAGAGCTACTTGAGACGGGGAAAAAACAGGAGACGCGCGGCACAAGACTACCGAATACCGCGGCTCCGCTGGTCGTCAGGAAGGTTCTACGATCCATGTAGATGAACGATAGCTCTCTGTCTTCACTGGGCGAACGAATCACAGAAAGCGTCACGCAAATACCCACCGCAGAACCGCATACATCCCGGTTTGCAAGAAGTCCAGCCTATTGCTAACGTCTCTGCGAGTACCGTTAACTGTACCGAAGTCGAGACAACGAGTGCAACTCGGTAATCCAGACGCCAAACAATGTCGTAGATGTACTTGGTTATGCTGAAGAGAAAAACGGCTTCTTTTGTGGTCGACCTCAGACTGGCAAGCTAATGCCGCGGCCTCGCTTTTGAAGACGCCAATTTTGCGGGACGGCGTTGCGTAGATCCGCGCACGACTAACTCTGGCCGCAGCACGACCTTCTCAGGCTTGGGTGGTACTTTCGAGTTCAGGATTGTGATGGCAAGGCGCGCCGCTTCCTCTCCAATTCTCCGGCTGTGCTGGTCGATGCTTGAAAGAGGAACGCGCAGGGAATCGTCGTAGTGAAGGTTTCCGCAACCAATTACCGCAATGTCTTCCGGGATGCGTAATCCCTGATCGAGGGCGTAATTCATCGCGCCCATCGCAAGCGGGTCGTTGAAACAGAACACCCCGTCAGGTCTCGGCTTCAGACTTAAGAGTTGGCCCATTGCCTCCGCACCGCGCTGTTTCGTTCCCACATCTCCCTTTCGTTCGGCGATGATGTAGTCATCCGTGACCTTAAGACCGGCTCGTATTAGTGCTCGTTTGTATCCCTCCATACGCCGAATGCTGGGACTCGTTTCTGGCCCACGAATGTGTGCTATTTTTTTGCAGCCGATTTCGATCAGGTGCCCGGTCGCAAGCATTCCGACCGCATCGTCATCTACCCCTACGAAGTTTGCCGAAAGCCCGGGCAGGCTTCGATCGATCAAAACATAAGGCGTTTGTTGCTTTTCGATTCGGAAAAAGACATCGACGGTCGACCGGCACGAGGCAATGATCAACGTATCCAGCCGACGTGCCAACAGATGATTGATCTCCTGCTCTTCAAGATTCGGGTCTTCCTCGGAGGAAGTGACGATCAGATAATAGCCGCTCTCCCGCAAAACATCGGAAAGGGATTTGGCGATTTCTGCAAAGAACGGATGCAGCAAATCTGGAACAACCAATCCGACCAAATACGTGCGTCCCGTGACGAGGCTGCGTGCTGCCAGGTTTGGCCGATAATCAAGCTCTTTAACCCGCGCTAGAACGCGCTGGCGGGTCTCGTCGCCTATATCGGGATGATTGCGGAGAACCTTAGAAATGGTGATCACCGATACCCCAAGGTCTTTGGCAATGTCCTTCATTCGTGTGCTCATAGATCGTTATTCAGTATATAGACGAGCGGCGATTCGTGTTTACGCTGACTTTAGCGTGAAGGGCCAGCTCACTTTCCCACTCAGGGACTGCTTCTTCGAAGGTTTCCAGATCCTTTGACAGAATCGGCTTCCTGTTGACATCGGTAACTTTACCGATTATTGTCCTTTTCGTGGAGCGATCCCCGTGCCCGCGCGTCAAGCAACCGCGTAACCCAGCGCGGAATGCTCGAGGTTCCGATCACGCAATCATAGGAGTTCAGGAATGAAAGTTCAGAGCGCGTCAGGACCGTTGATTAACGGATATGTTAGTCCAGCACTTGTACCACAGAGAACTCTGTACACCGGGGCCCGGATGCCAGCAATCGGTTTGGGAACTTTCGGTTCGGACCACGTCACGGCGGGTGAAGTTGCAGCGGCGGTAGAAGGTGCAGCGGAGGTTGGGTATCGCCACTTCGATTGCGCCTCCGTGTACGGCAATGAACACGAGATAGGATATGCACTTGAGCAGGTGGTGCGAAAGCATATTCAACGCGAGCAACTGTGGATCACCTCGAAGCTGTGGAATGACAAACATGGGGAAAATGATGTCGTCGCTTCGTGCCGAAAATCGCTCAGGGACTTGAGACTCAGTTATTTAGATCTCTACCTGGTGCACTGGCCATTCCCGAATTTCCATCCACCGGGGTGCGATGTAACGTCGCGCAGCGAAGCGGCGAAACCATACATCCATGCCGAATTCATGAAAACCTGGCGGACGATGGAGGAATTGGTCGACCTGGGGCTGGTTCGCCACATAGGGACTTCGAACATGACGGTCCCTAAACTCAAGCTTCTCTTGCGCGACGCTCGCATCAAGCCCGCGGTGAATGAGATGGAACTGCACCCACATTTTCAGCAACCGCAGCTATTTGATTTTGTCCGATCCAACGGTATAGTGCCCGTCGGATATTGCCCCGTCGGGTCACCAGGACGGCCTGAGCGAGATCGTACCCCCGAGGATACTGTGCCGACTCAAGACCCGGTGATTGTCAGGATTGCCAATCGCCTGGGAGTGCATCCGGCAGTCGTCTGTATAAAATGGGCGGTCCAGCGTGGGCAGATACCTATTCCGTTTTCAACCAACCGGGGACACTATCTCAGCAATCTCGAAGGCGTCGTGAGCGAGCCATTGACTGACGACGAAATGGGCGAAATCACCGCAATCGACCGCAATTGCCGGCTGATCAAGGGTCAGGTGTTTCTCTGGAAGGATGGACAGTCGTGGGAGGATCTTTGGGACTCGAGTGGTGAGATTACCCCGCCCTGAAGTCCGGTTGGTGAAGACATGAAACAGAACATGCGAGCTGCATTTCTGCCCGGAAACCGCAAAGTCGAACTCCGCACATTGTCTGTTCCTCATCCCGGGCACGGCGAAGTTCTGCTCAGGGTAAAGGCTTCAACTATCTGCGGTTCCGATATTCGTTGCATCTACTATGAGCATCTGGGCAAGGGACCGGAGGGCTATCAAGGAGTGATTGCTGGTCACGAGCCCAGCGGTCAAATCGTGGAGGCTGGTCCTGGCTGTCGGCGCTTTGGTGTAGGCGATCGGGTAATTGTGTATCACATCTCCGGCTGCGGCGTTTGCAACGACTGTCGACGCGGTTACATGATCTCCTGCACTAGCGAGAAATACCGGCGTGCGTACGGTTGGCAGCGCGATGGCGGCATGGCCGACTACATGATTGCGGAAGAGAAGGATCTCATCGCGCTACCCGACCAGCTTTCTTTCGCAGACGGTGCGCAGGTTGCGTGTGGCTTTGGGACGGTATATGAAGCCGTCGAAAAGATCGGAATCAACGGCAACCATTCCGTGCTGATCACCGGACTGGGGCCAGTCGGGCTCGCGGCTGCGGCATTGTGTCGCAGACTCGGCGCCCAGATGATCGTTGGAATTGACATCGTCCCCGAACGACTGCGTTTGGCGGAGTCTCTCAAACTATGTGACGTCGTTCTAACGGCAGGTCAAGACAACGTGGTTCAGGTCAAAGAACTCACGCGAGGTTTCGGTGTGGAACGTGCGTTGGACTGCTCTGCCGATGCAAGAGCGCGTGCCACAGCCATTCGAGCCACGCGCAAATGGGGAAGAATTGCTTTCGTAGGTGAAGGAGGAACGGTTGAATTCAATCCGTCCCCCGACATCATTCACGATCAGAAGACCATCTACGGTTCATGGGTGACGTCGACCTGGCTGATGGAGGAGTTGGTCGAGCGTCTCGTGCGATGGAATCTGCATCCTGCCGATATCATCACTCACCGCTTTGCACTTGAGGATGCCGCAGACGCGTACGCCCTCATGGCTTCCGGCAAATGTGGCAAGGTTGCTGTTTGCTCGGACGAAGAACTGGCACTCAAATGAATGCAAAATGGGAAGAAATATTGAAGGATCGGCTACAACTCTATGGACATCGCAACTGGCTCGTGATCGCAGACTCGGCGTATCCGGCGCAGTCGAGGCCAGCGATCGAGACTATCGTTGCCGACGAGGAACAGACCACGGTGTTGGAACGCACCTGTGCCCTTCTGGCCGGATGCAAGCACATCAAACCTAATATTTACACCGACGACGAATTGACCTTCGTTGGTGAGGAAGACGCTCCGGGCATCCATTCCTACCGAGAAAGGCTGGGCAGCCTTCTCTCGGGACACGAAGTACAGGTCCTTCCACACGAAGAGATCATCGCGAAGCTCGATCGCGCCGGCGAGCTGTTTCGAGTGCTCGTAGTCAAAACCAACATGCGAATTCCGTATACATCCGTGTTTTTCGAACTCGACTGCGGATATTGGAATGCTCAGGCCGAGAAGGAGCTTCGGGCGAGAATGAGATCCTCAGATCGCAACAAGACGGCCCGAAAGCGTAAGCTTTGATCGGCAATCCCGAAGTCCCGCATTCAACCATGAAGGCACTCGTACTTCACAAGCCAGGGCATGGATCGATCGAGACGGTTCCGCAACCAGTGGCCGGGGATGGCGAGATATTACTGAAGGTTCGAATGGTGGGATTCTGCGGAAGTGATTTGAATTCCTTTCGTGGTCTGAATCCACTCGTGTCATTTCCGAGGATTCCGGGGCACGAAGTGGCGGCCACGGTCGTACAAGGCAGCGGCAGCCACAGCGGGCTATCCGTCGGAACGGACGTAGCGATTTCGCCTTACACAAGCTGCGGTGAATGCGCATCATGCCGGCGGGGACGTCCCAATGCCTGCCAATTCAACGAGACTCTCGGAGTGCAAAGGGATGGTGCTCTCACCGAGCTCATTGTGATGCCGCCAGAGAAGTTGTATCCAGCAAAACTCACGACGAAGGAGTTGTGTCTGGTGGAACCGCTGACTGTGGGGTTTCATGCAGTATCACGTGGACGGGTCGCCGCGGAGGATACAGCTTTGATTGTGGGTTGTGGCGGAGTGGGGCTGGGCGCCGTCGCTGCTTCGAGTTCTCGGGGTGCCCGCACGATCTGCGTCGATGTGGAAGATGAAAAATTGGAACTGGCGCGAGCTGCGGGTGGCGCTCACACAATCAACACGCGGCGCGAATCGTTGCACGATCGGTTGCTGGAATTGACTGAAGGCCGCGGTCCGGACATCGTGATCGAGGCGATTGGCACTCCAGCAACATTTCGCGCCGCCGTGGAAGAAGTCTCATTCAGCGGCAGAGTTGTGTACATCGGGTATGCCAAAGAACCCGTGAGCTACGAGACAAAGCTATTCGTGCAAAAGGAATTGGACATTCTCGGATCAAGAAATGCGCAGCCCGAAGACTTCCACGCGGTTATCAGACTTCTTGAGAGCCGTAAATTTCCGGTGGATCAAGCCGTAAGCTTGGTGGTTCCTCTCTATGAGGCGGCCGATGCATTGCGTTCCTGGAGTGAGAATCCATCACGGTTCAAGAAAATTATGATCTGTCTGGATTGAGGACGCGATCGACAAATTGTCAGGCCCAAGGACAATTCTCTAGTGCAAACATCGAATGATAAGGCCGCAACGATTGAAAGCAAACTGAGCTCCGCGCCGCTGTTCCCGTCGGGACACCTCGTACCTTTCGTTCTGGTAACCGCGCTCTTCTTCTTATGGGGAATTCCCAACAATCTCAACGACGTGCTGATCCGGCAGTTTATGAAGTCGTTCGCCATCTCGCGCTTCCAAGCCGGATTAGTTCAATCCGCTTTCTACATGGGCTATTTTTTGCTCGCGATCCCGGCTGCCATTCTTATGCGCAGGCTGGGATACAAAGCTGGATTTGTCATTGGCTTGCTGCTGTTTGGCCTGGGGACTTTTCTGTTCTGGCCGGCAGCGATTATGGGCCGGTATGGGTTTTTCTTGCTCGCTCTGTTCGTAATTGCGAGTGGGCTTTCGTTTCTTGAAACGGCGTCCAATCCGTTCATTGCCCAGCTAGGAGATCCCGCAAGTTCGGAACGACGGCTGAACTTCTCTCGAGCTTTCAACCCCCTGGGTTCGATTACAGGTGTCCTGATGGGTACACTGTTTATCTTTTCCGGAGTCGAGTTGGGTCCGCAGCAGATCGACGCCTTGAAGGCCCAGCGCCTGTACGATGCGTATCTTCGAACAGAGACCATGCGAGTGGTCAAGCCCTATCTGGTGCTGAGCGCCATTGCGATCGGTTGGGCCCTGGTGATTCTGCGGACGAAATTCCCCCCTATTCGTAGTGAACACGAAGATGGTGGTGATCACGGCCATTTTCGCGAACTCTTGCGCTACCCGCATTTCTGGATGGCAGTGGTGGCGCAGTTCCTTTACGTCGGTGGGCAGGTAGGCACTTGGAGTTACTTCATTCAGTATGTGCAGGAATTCACTCATCAGCCGGAGAAAATCGCGGGGTATTTCCTCACGGCCACACTGGCAGCCTTTGGCGTAGGGCGGTTTAGCTCTGCGTGGATCATGCAATTTGTAGCGCCCAACAAACTGCTCGGGTCCTATGCGGTGGTGAACGTTGGCTTGATTGCGTTTGCCATGTTGCATCCAGGGTGGGGAGGGTTATACGCGCTGTTCGCGACTAGTTTCTTTATGTCCCTCATGTTTCCCACAATTTTTGCTCTTGGGCTAAAAGGTTTGGGGCCAAACACGAAGCTCGGGGGATCTTTGATCGTGATGGCAATAGTCGGAGGCGCAGTCCTCACTCCGTTGATGGGGCTCATTGCCGAAGCCCGCCACAGTATCGCGCCGGCTTTCGTCGTGCCGCTGATCGCCTACGTCTTCATTGCGGGATACGCATTCGCCGGAGCCAAGGTGCGCAATACCGAGGACGCGCTACAAATTCATTCTCGCGTTTGACGGAGGGTCAGGATGCTATCGGACCGTTTACTTCTATCAGCTCGTTGGATCGGCGCTGTTGTCTTAGTATTGTCCGCTTTTCCCAATCTCTCTGCCCAGAGCGCCACGGCTCCCACTGCCTCAGAGGATCCGGTCAGCATTGATCAGATATGGCAAAAGGCCAGCAGTAAGTATGATGCTGAACGCGCCGCACTCCTGAAAGAAGTCGATGACGTTGATCATCAGGGCCCATTCCGTCCCGACTGGGAATCACTTCAGAACTATGAGGTGCCAGAGTGGTACAAGGACGCGAAATTCGGCATTTTTATTCATTGGGGTGTCTATTCGGTTCCTGCCTTCGGTAACGAGTGGTATCCCCGAAATATGTACGAGCCCGGATTCGACGCTTACAAGCATCACATTGCCACTTATGGTCCCCAGGACAAGTTCGGGTACAAGGACTTCGTGCCAATGTTCAAAGCAGAACATTTCGATCCCACGGCCTGGGCCGAGTTGTTCAAAAAATCCGGAGCAAAGTATGTGGTGCCGGTAGCGGAGCATCACGATGGCTTTGCCATGTACGACAGCGGCTTGAGCGACTGGACCGCGGCCAAGATGGGCCCGCATCGCGATGTTATTGGGGACCTGGCCAAGGCGGTGCGATCGGAAGGCCTGCATTTTGGAGTGTCATCGCATCGAGTGGAACACGATTTCTTTATGGGCGTGGGCCGCAAGATCCAATCTGACGTGAACGACCCGCAATACGCTGCCTTCTATGGTCCGGCACAAGTAGGTGTGTTTAAGTGGGGGACGCCCGTCGGCAACGATTTCACATACGTTTCTTCGGCGTGGACTAACGACTGGCTCGCACGAGGAGCGGAACTTGTCGACAAATACCACCCTGACATCGTGTACTTCGACTGGTGGATTGGGCAGGCATCGATCCGGGCGAATCTCCCCCGCTTCGCGGCCTTCTATTACAACCGCTCTCAGAAATATGGCGATCATGTCGGCGTGATCAACTACAAGGACTACGCTATGCAGGAGCACTCTGCTGTTCTCGACTTGGAACGTGGACAACTCGCCGACATTCGCCCCCTTTACTGGCAGACCGATACGTCCGTGAGTAATAAATCTTGGGGCTACATCAAAGACGATACGTTCAAGTCGCCGGAATTTGTGGTTGATCAGCTGATTGATATCGTCAGCAAGAACGGCAATTTGCTTTTGAACATTGGCCCGCGATCGGACGGCACTATCCCGGATGAGGTGCAGCGAGTGCTTCTTGACGTCGGTACCTGGCTCAGCACTAATGGAGAGGCCATCTATGGTACTCACCCGTGGAGGACTTACGGCGAAGGCCCCACGAAAGTGGCCGCTGGGTCGTTTCACGACACCGATACAGCAAAGTACACTCCCGAAGATTTTCGTTTTACAATCAAGGGTGACAAGGTTTATGCGATCGGACTTGCTTGGCCAACAAGCGGAGAAGCGGTGATTCACTCGCTCGCCAAGACGGTGGGCAGTCAATCAGTCCAATCCGTCGCCTTGTTAGGCAGCGATGCCAAATTGCGGTTTGAGCAGCGTGCCGACAGCCTGCATGTCGAACTTCCTGTCCAAGCTCCGTCCAAATACGCATATGTACTTTGTGTGACGTTTGAACGTGCCTTTCAGTAAAAGCTGAAGCCCGACCTCCTCATTCCATGTGCTCCAAATCGCGCACAATTACGTTGGGTTGTATTATCGGTTACTGTATCGCGACTCATCCCTCACGGTGCATTGAATGAACCTGCGCGAAATAGCCAAGCGCGCTAACGTCTCTGTCGCGCCGGTTTCGCGAACGATCAACTGTGCGCCCAATCTGGATCCATCTCTGGCGAGGCGCGTGCGAAAGGTGATTGAGCAGGTAGGCTACTATCCAAACACTCATGCCCGGGCATTGGTTTCCGGGCGTAGCCCCCTTTGTATAGTCGGGGCGTCCTCAAGGTTCCACATCGGTCCAAACACCGCGGACTGGTGCATCTCCCGAACGGAGCTGCGTGACCCGCCTGTGCTGGCGATTAAGGTATCACTCAAGATTCCGTAAGAAAGTACTTGACAAGCCCTAGTAGCTAGATACAGAATTCGCTGACTTCGATACAGTTATCGCTAACCTAGATGTTGGCGATCAAGGAGGGCTTCGTCAATGCCCAAATTTCGGAGTGTTCCCGCTCTTTTGTTTCTGGTCGTCGCGAGCCTCTCGATCGGCGCGGTCCTGCCCCTGGCAAATGGCCAGACCCTTGCTTCCACGGCTTCATTCTCAGGTACGGTTTCCGACTCCTCCGGAGCGCGCGTCGCTAATGCCAAGGTCGGTTTGAGCAGTCCCGAGAAAGGCATCACACGCGACTTTAAGACGGATGATGAGGGGAACTTTTCATTCTCGCTTCTGCCCGCGGGTGCGTATACCCTGACCGTGCAGGCGACGGGCTTTAAGACTTTCAAGCAGGAAGGCGTCACCCTTGAAGTCGGGCAGTCTGCGAGCCAGAGTGTCACGTTGACGATCGGGGCGACCGAACAAATCGAGGTGGCGGCGGCGGCGGCTCTGCTCCAGACAGACAATGCCAACGTCGGCGACGAAGTCTCCACGAAACAAGTGACTGAGCTGCCTCTGAATCTCCGCAACGTGTTCAACTTCGTGACATTGAATTCTTCGGTCAACAATATTTCGCAGGGCGAGGTACTTAACGCCGGCGGAGAGCAGGGCAGTGCCGATCAGGACGTCTCGTTCTTTGACTTCGGCGGCGGTTATTTCGGAACGACCGCATTTCTTCTGGATGGAGCCTGGGACACCACGACCGGCTGGGGCGGAGTCATCTATGTTCCATCCCCGGACGACGTGCAAGAGTTTAAGGTGCAACAGAATTCGTTCACCGCGCAATACGGCTGGAGTACTGGGAACGTCGTAAATGTCGTTACGAAGTCCGGAACCAGCAGCTTGCATGGGGTTGCATACGAGTACATGCGCAATGGCGACTTGGATGCGAACTATTACTTCAACAATCTTCACGGCATTCCGCGCGCGAATTCTCATCGCAATCAGTTTGGCGTAGCTGTCGGAGGTCCGCTGTATATTCCCGGCATCTACAAGCAACGGAACAAGACGTTCTGGTTCTTCAATTACGAGGGTCATCGGGAAAACGATCCCCTGGCCACTTCCGGCACGGTGCCCGCCACCGCTTTCCGCTCAGGGGACTTCTCAGCCCTGCTAGGCGCGCAAATCGGAACCGACGCGCTAGGCAGGCCGATTCTTAGCGGTCAGCTCTATGACCCGTTCAGTACGCGTCCCCTTGGCGGTAGCTACATTCGCGATCCTATCCCAGGGAACAATCTGGCGACGTATGTATCTCCGTACACGGGGAGGAAGCTCATCGACCCTGTGGGTCAGAAGCTGATCAACTACTATCCGGCGCCGCTCAGCGCTTCGTTGAGCGGGAACTGGGCCGCCGGGGGCGTTGCCGGAAACAACTCGGATGAGTACAGCGCTCGCATTGACCACAACATCAGCGATAAGACCCGAATCTATGGACGGTACTCTTACAAGAAAGAATTCAAAGGCGAATCGCCGGCATATTTCGGGGCGAGCGATCCCGCCGGGCCGGGACAGATTAACCCCAATAATCGTTGGAACCTCGCGATCGGGGTGAGCCAGATCTTCACTCCCACTTTTACCATGAGTGTAAATCTGGGCGGAATGAAATGGGTTGAGGGCAACAACATGCAAAGCGCCGGCTTTAAACCCTCTTCTCTTGGGCTGCCCGCCTTCATCGATCCGAACTCGGCGCAATTCCCGGTGATCAATGTTCCAACAGGCGATGTAGCTGAAGGTCCACTGCAGGGGGCCGGCGAAGCTAGATTTCCTCGCGACGCGGTGAGTGGTTCGGTAGATTTCGTTAAGGTGAGGGGGAGGCACCAGTTGTCGTTCGGATATATGCAGGTTGCGATTGATGAGAATGGCGGCCGCATCGCGCCGACAAGTTTCACTTTTAACAATCTGTTCACCGCCGGTCCGGATCCCACAGCTCCAACCGCAGGCACCGGCCAGGAGTTCGCATCCCTGATGGTAGGCACGCCTGCCAGTGGAAGCACGGGCATAGCGGTTTTCAACGTTGCGCGCACCTGGTTGTACGGAACCTATTTGCAGGACGACTGGAAGGCGACACGAAAACTCACGTTGAATCTCGGCCTGCGCTGGGAGATTCAGCGCCCGATTACCGATCGCTACAATCGGCTGGCGACGTTTAATTACAACGCGGTCAATCCGATCAGTTCTTCGGTGGGCCAAAATTATACGGGTGAAGTGGAATTTGCCAGTTCCGGCAACCGGGGGCAATACAACACAGACTACAAACATTTCGCCCCGCGAATCGGTTTTGCTTATCAGCTTATGCCGAAGATGGTGATGCGGGGCGGCTATGGCATCTTCTTCCCGAACCAGTTCCTGAATAGCCCGAACATTATCGGGTATAACTCCACAACGCCTTATGTTGCATCGCTCAATGGAGGGATATCACCATGCACAGGATGTAGGTTGAGCAACGCATTTCCAAGTGGTGCCGTGCCTATTGTTGGGAATTCACAGGATGGTCTAACCAACGTGGGATTCAGCACAAGTGCCGTCAACCCGGCCCGCAAGACCTACTATGACCAGCAATGGATGTATGGCGTTCAATATGCACCCACCTCAAGCGATGTGATCGACATCACGTATGTGGGGAATCATACGGTGCACACCATCGACGGTGGCCTGAATCTCAACCAGTTGGATCCCTCGTATTTCTCGATGGGCAATGCATTGCTAAATCAGGTTGCAAACCCCTTCTTTGGCCACATCACCTCGAGCGGGTGCGGCCTCGATCAGGCCACGGTTGCGCAGGGCCAACTGCTCAGGCCTCACCCGGAGTTCTGCGATATTAACGAGACCGACGATCCGGCTGGTGCTTCGCATTACAATGCATTGGACGTGAACTACACCCACCGGGTATCTCGCGGGCTCACGCTTCTGGCGTCGTACACGTTCTCGAGATTTATCGACAACGTTGGAGGACCCGAAACGTGGGCCAATTCCTCCGGCGAAAGTATTCGCAACGTCTACAACTTGGCCGCGGAGAAATCAGTTGACGCGACCGATACTCCCAACAGCTTCGTTCTCAGCTACGTATACGAGCTGCCGGTGGGCAGAGGCAAGAAGTTCGGCTCTGGCATGAACGGGGTGGTGAACCAGATACTCGGTGGGTGGCAGACCTCAGGGATCTTCACCCTTAAACAGGGCTTTCCTCTAGCCATTAACCAGGCAAATGCTAACCCCTTCGGCGTGGGCCAGCATGTCAACGTTGTAGGCGACTATCACGTGTCGAATCCAACATATCAGGCCTGGTTTAACACATCGGCTTTCGCCGCTGCTCCGCAATTCAGTCTGGGCGACGCGCCACGATACTTCTCGTCTCTGCGCGCGCCCCATTACAACAACTGGGATATCGGCATTCAAAAGAACTTCCCAATTGTGGAGAGCACTCGACTTGAGTTCCGGGTTGATATGTTCAACGCGTTCAATCACGCCAACTTCTATGCGCCGAATACCTCTTACGGTGCGACAAGTTTTGGGACGATTACTGAAACATGGACGCCGAGGATCATGCAGGCTGCTCTCAGGCTTTACTGGTGATGCGTGGGGAGAATTGGAGTCGCTGCTTTTCTATTGCTGATGATTTGCTGGCCGCTGCGCCAAGCCTGTTCACAGCGGCCCGTCCCCCTGGAATCCCTCCTCGCTTCGGCGCAACAAGCCCAGGCCAAGGGCGATTTCGCTACTGCTGCTGAGTTCTACAAGAAAGCAGTAGCGGTTCGGCCGGAAATCGCCGAACTGCGGGCAAATCTCGGCCTGATGTACTACCAGACCGGGAAGGATGAAGAGGCGATCGAGGCCTTCCACGAGGCGATTCGTCTCAAACCTGACTTGTTCGTTCCGCACCTCTTTCTTGGGCTCGATTATTCCCGGCTAAAACGCTTCCACCAGGCTATCCCCTGTCTCAAGCAAGCTATTCTTCTCAATCCCACAGACCCTCAAGCGCAGACCGCTCTCGGGCAAGCCTACGCCGCGAGTGGAAGAACTCGGCTTGCAATCGATGCTTACCACCGCGCGGTGCAACTCGACCCCGGAGAGGCGGACGGTTGGTATCACCTTGGAGTCGCCTATCTCGAGCAAGTCGAGGCCGACGCCCGCATTTTGCTGGCGCGACATAAGGATTCGGGGTACGTGCACGCCCTTGCCGCAGACAATTTTGCAGAGCAACAGGCATTTAACCGGGCTGCCGAAGCGTATAAAGCGACCCTTGCTTCGCCATCGTTCCCGTCCGGCACCCACGCTGCTTATGGCTTCGTTCTTCTGTGTCTGCACGATTTGCCTGGGGCCGAACGTGAATTGAATGCTGAGCTTGCATCCAACCCGCAGTCCCTCATGGCGAAGTTGGGTTTCGCTCGATTGCAAATTGAGCAAGGCGAAGCCAAGAGAGGTATGAACCAGATTGTGGAGATCTGGAAAGCGAATACCAGCTTTCTTCAAGCGAACGCTGTGGTGTTCAGCAGAGGATTGCCGGCGCCAAAGATTGCCGAGTTACAACCCATCTTGCAGGAGGGAAGGACCGCGGGAGAAGTTCCGGAAGAGGTCGTGTCAATACTTCAGGCCAGCGCGATGGGTGGCAGCATCGCAGACGTGCCGGAGCGATCTAGCCTTGCAGTTGCTAGTCCTGAGCGATCCACCGGCCGAGCAGTCAGCAACGTTCCTCGGCGCGAGGAATGTGCCGATTTGTTGGCTGCCCGACTTCCGCATCTGACAGCGAAAAGTCTCCGACTCCTATCCTCGTGCGCGTACTCAACCGGGAAATACCAGGCCGCTTTCGGAGCTGCTCAGAAGCTTGCTCTGGACCCGGCGACCGAGACGGAGGGATTGTACTGGGAAACAAAAGCAGGACAAAAGCTGGCAGCCGAAGCTCTCGCTCGTGCCAGTGCAATGGACTCGAATTCACCCACATTGCACGTCTTGCTCGGAGATCTTTATCGACAACGAGAATATTATCCGGATGCCGAACAGGAATATCGCAAGGCTCTGGCGATTCAGCCTGAAGATACCGGCGCCCTGTTGGGCCTGTCCTTAACCCTGATGGTCGATTCACACTTGGATGAGGCGCTTCACCTTACAGAATCGGCGTTGAAAAAAGAACCCGACGATCCGGAGCTCAACGCTGTGATGGGCGAAATTCTTTCCAAGAAAGACGACTTCTCTGCGGCGGAATCGTATCTGAAGAAAGCTCTTCTGGAGAAGGCTCTGAATAGCAGACCCGAGTTGGCGCCTCACATCCACGCCTTGCTCGGCAGGGTCTATGCCGAGACAAACCGTACGCAGGAAGCCATCCATGAATTAAACCTGGGTCTGCCTGACGATAAGGACGGACATATTCACTACCAGTTAGCCCGCCTTTATCTGAAGGTTGGAGATCGAAATTCAGCCAAAAAAGCTCTGGAGGCTTCAGAACGATTGCAAAGCAAAGGGCAGAACAAGGCAGCGGTTGCCATGAAGCCGGATGAGAACGTCACCACGTCTCAGTAGGAGCACACATTAGCGGGTTGAGACAGTTGTAGAACATCTATACACAAGGAACGAAAAAATGCCGATACCTCTAACGGGACTCAGCAGAAAGTACGCCGTTGCGTTCTTCTTTGTCATTGTTATTACACCAGCAGCTTGGGCTGCGAATCAGTCTCAGTTTGCCATTAAGGAGTCTCATCGGGACCCGAACGGTGTGACTTTCGTGACGGCGACGGGAAGCATGCGAATCGAGGTCTGCGGCAATCGGGTCATCCACGTTGTCGCCAGCCCCACGGCAGAGATTGCGGTCCCCAAGGTTCCTGTCGTTACGCAACCGTGCAAGGCTGAAAATCTCCAGGTTGAGTCCGGGAAGAATCAGGTCAAGTTTTCGACCGAAGCCATTACCGTGACCGTTGATACCGCCACAGGTGCACTGACTTTCAAATCCAAAGATGGAAAGCCCCTGCTAGCCGAGCCGAAGAACGGCGGAAAAGCATTTGATGTGCCCTCCGTGTTCGAAACAAAGACCTGGCAGGTTCAACAGACGTTCTCTTCGTCTCCCGACGAATCGTTGTATGGTCTCGGCCAGCACCAGGAAGGCATTTTCAACGTTCGCGGCGTGCCTATTCGACTGCATCAGGCAAACACAAATATTTCGATTCCTTTTCTGCTGTCCAGTAAGGGATACGGCATCCTGTGGAATAATGCCGCGCTGACTGACTTTAATCCTGCAGACGAGTCGATCGCCATCGATCCAACTAGCGGTAAGGGGAAGTTTCGAACCGGCGCCCAGGGCATGTACGGATTCCTGCTGACAAGCGACAACAAAAAACAACTTGAGCTTGAGGTGGGCGGGCAAAACGTAATCGACTTGCAGAACATGTGGACTCCAACCTCTGCGGGCGGTGCGGTTAGTTTGGAAACAAACAAGGAGTACGAAGTCACCGCACACGGCGGGCCGGGAGGAGTTCACCTGGCCGTACGGCCTCCCCAAGACACGACCACATTCCGCGCCGAAGTGGGCAAGGCCATCGACTACTACTTTGTTTACGGTCCTGACTTGAACCGGGTTGTCTCGGAATACAGGCTGCTTACCGGCGAGGCGCCGCTGTTTCCAAAATGGGCATACGGTTATTGGCAATGTCGAGAGCGTTACCACAGCCAGCAAGAGATTCTAGACACGGCTGCCGAGTTTCGAAAGCGAAAGATCCCGGTCGATGTGCTGGTTCAGGACTGGCAGTACTGGGGCAAGTACGGCTGGAACGCAATGAAGTTCGACGAGGACCACTATCCGCACCCCAAGGAGATGTTGGATCAACTGCATGCTAACGACCTTCATATGATGATCTCAATATGGTCGAGGTTTGGGGAAGACACCGACGTTTACAAGCGGATGAAGGCTCAGTCTTTCCTCATTCCGGGAGAGCCCTGGACGGATTTCTTCAATCCTGCGGCTCAAGCTGCATTCTGGTCGGAACTCAAGAACGGAGTCTTCGCTGACGGAATGGACGCCTGGTGGATGGACGCGTCGGAGCCTGAGTTCGATGTCCTCAAAGACAAGCAGACCTTTTTGGGAAGCGGAAACTCTGTGCGCAACGCCTATCCGCTGTATGTCACAAAAGCAATCTACGAAGGTCAGCGCGCCACCACAGACCGGAAAAGAGTTGTGATTCTAACGCGCTCGGCTTTTGCCGGACAGCAGAGAAATGCCGCTGCTTCGTGGTCCGGTGATATCAGCGCGAACTGGATTACACTGCAGCGCCAGATTCCAGCGGGCCTCAGCTTCAGCATGTCTGGCTTGCCGTACTGGACGACGGACGTTGGGGGTTTCTTCCGACCGGAGGATCAGTACACCTCAGAGGCATACCACGAATTGCTGATCCGGTGGTTTGAGTACGGAACGTTCTGCCCCATTTTTCGCGTTCACGGATACAAATCAAATGCTGAGCTTTGGAATTACGGTCCACAAGTTGAGCGCGTCCTTACGGAGTACGACGAGTTGCGCTATCGTCTGCTGCCGTATATCTATTCTGCCGCCTGGGGCGTTACCAAGAACGGGGAAACACTTATGCGAGCGCTTCCCCTTGAGTTCTCCTCTGATCCTCGCGCGCGGGAAGTGCGAGACCAGTTCCTGTTTGGTCCCGCATTGCTGATCAATCCCGTAACCACGGGAGGAGCGACAGAGCGGACGCTCTATCTCCCCGCTGGCGCCAGTTGGGTCGATTTCTGGACGGGAAAAACCCTGAGTGGTGGCCAGAACATCACCGCAGAAGCTCCTCTCGACAGAATTCCGATGTATGCCAAATCCGGCTCCATTATTGCCTTTGGTCCCCTGGCGGAATCTGCTTCAGCCAAACCAGATCCGGTTGAATTGCGCATCTATTCAGGGGCCGATGGAGATTTCACACTCTATGAAGACGAAGGTGACAATTACGACTATGAACGGGGAGCCAATTCCGTCATCCCCATGCATTGGGATGACAAAGCACAAACCCTAACAATTGGAGACAGGCACGGTACCTTTCCGGGAATGCTCGAGAGTCGAACTTTTCGTGTTGTACGTGTCACAGAAGCCCATGGGGTTGGGGTCGCATCTACACAGAAAGTCGATGCGCAAATTGAGTTTGCTGGCAAGGCCGTTACGGTCCATGTCCCAATCTAGTCATCGCAGTCAAAGCTAGAGTCGGTGACCGTAGGCCCGCGGTTAACAGTTGTGACCGCGCCCGGAGGGCATTGAGCGTCACAGGAGTCAACTTTTGAACTCGTGAAGTTCCGATTCCGGGGAATGTTCGACACTAAGGCACAGATTTTTCAAGCGCCGGTCGTGTCAATCTCATAGGTGAGCATACGGACTACAATGACGGCTTTGCTTCGCTTTGCGAAGCGGAGTAGGTGCAATCATTCTCGTATTTCCGGAGAGGAATCAATGGCGATTGAACTCGTTCTTCAATCTAAGGCTGGACCGGCACGCTGTTTCTTGAATTGGTTTTCGGCTACTGCATTCGCTCGTCTTTCGCGGAGAGTATCGATTTCCACGCGGTCATCTCGGGCCATTACGATTGCAGTAGCGGCGGCCCTAACTGCACCTGTTTTGGCTGCACAGAAAGTCGATTTGTCAGTGGATGCGTCCAAGACGGGCGCGAAGATTGATCGCAATATTTTCGGTCAGTTCGCGGAGCATCTCGGCCACGGCATTTACGAAGGCATTTGGGTCGGCCCAGACTCCAGGATTCCTAATACGCGCGGCATCCGCAACGACGTTGTGGCCGCGCTACAGGCTATTAAAGTGCCGAACGTGCGCTGGCCCGGAGGCTGCTTCGCCGACGAATATCACTGGCGCAACGGTGTTGGCCCGCGTAGCCAGCGTGTGGTGACTCTCAATCCGAACTGGGGTGGCGTAATCGAACCGAACACTTTCGGAACCAACGAATTCATGGACTTCCTCGACCAAATTGGCGCCGAGGCTTACATCTCGGCCAATGTTGGTTCTGGCACACCGCGGGAAGCAGCAGAGTGGCTGGAATACCTGACCGCCCCGCAGTCGACGACCCTGGCCCAGGAACGCGCCGCCGACGGTCATCCCGCTCCCTACAAGGTCGGCTACCTGGGCATCGGCAATGAAAGCTGGGACTGCGGCGGCAACATGACGCCGGACTACTATCTGAGCCAGCTCAAGATCTACAGCCGCTTCGTTCGCAACTTCAATCCGTCTCAGCAGGACAAGGACCAAATGCTGAGGTTCGCCGTCGGGCCAGGCGGCGGCGAACCTCGGTGGACCGAGTGGACGGAAGCCATTATGAAGGCTTATCAGCAACATACCTGGAGCTGGGATATCAACGGGCTCTCTTTGCATAACTACACGGTGGGGAAGTGGCCGCCTTCGTTTAAGTCCGTCGGGTTCGGCGAAACCGAGTACAGCCAGATCCTCAAGGCTACTCTGGATATGGAAACTTTGATTAGCAAGTATTCGGCGATCATGGACAAGTATGACCCGCAGAAGAAAGTGGCTCTGGTCGTCGATGAATGGGGCGGCTGGTATGCACCTTTACCGGGGAGCAATCCGGGTTTTCTGGTTCAGCAGAACAGCCTGCGTGACGCCGTTCTGGCCGCATTGAACCTGAACATCTTTGCCCGTCATGCCGACCGCGTGCGCATGGCCAACATCGCTCAGATGATTAACGTTCTGCAGGGCATGATCATGACGGATAAAGAAAAGATGGTTCTGACTCCGACTTACTACGTCTTCAAAATGTATGTGCCATTCCAGGACGCAGCCTTTGTGCCCGTCACTTTCGATGCCGGCACGTACACGCATGGCGATGTTACATTGCCTCGCGTCGATGCGATCGCTGCCAGGGACACCCGCGGAAAGCTCTGGCTGGAACTTACCAATCTCGATCCGAATGAGTCCGCCGAAATCGAGGCGACTCTTCGCGGCATCAGCGCTAAATCCGCAGTCGGAGAAACCCTCACCGCGCCCAAGGTGGACAGCGTCAACACCTTCGAGTCGCCAAATACGGTGGTGCCAAAGCCCGTCGCAGCAAGGGTTCAGGGCAATAAGTTATCTCTGGAACTGGAACCCAAATCTGTGACGGTGATCTCACTTGAGCAATGAGATCATGATACCCATCTGCCTCATGGATTGATTTCGAATTGGCCCGGTGTCAATCGAGCCCTACAGGCTCACAGAAAACGCGGGTTGGGGAAGCCTTATTCCCGTCGGTTCGTTTCGGCCGGGCTCATCGCACCTGTGCAAACCTGGCGGGAAGGTGGACGAATCGAACGCCCATCGCTCATCACGGTGCTGTGGTTTTCAAGAACGTTGCCGGCCATTCAGCAGTACATTCCGCGTGGCGGAGAGTACGGGAGTTGAATCCCACGAAAGGACTGCGCTTAAGGCAGCTGGCCTATGCCAGTTCCGCCACGAGCCTGAAGCTAGAAATTGTGCAGGAGTTAAAAACTTAGTCGGGATGGACTATCCACGACTGATGCAGATTTGGCGCGCAAGTGCCCGGTTCGGCCAGCAGCCTAAATACGATCTTTGGCATCTATCAGTCGTCGTCTCGGGAGGTTATATAGTTATGACCGATGCACCGCGAATTGCAGTTGACGAATTGAAGAAGCGAATGGACAGCGGCGAAGATTTTACGGTGATCGATGTGAGGAACCCCAAGGCCTGGGCGGAAGCCGAGAACGTGATACCTGGAGCCATTCGACTTTCATCCGATGATCTCGACAACAGACTGCCTCGAATACCGAAGAACAAGCCCGTTGTAGCCTACTGCACTTGACCCAGCGAGGCCTCGAGCGCCAGTTTGGCGCAGAAGCTTCAAGAACGTGGATACAAAAACGTCTGGGCACTTCAGGGCGGATTCGACGCGTGGCAGAATGCCGGATTCCCGGTCGAGCCGAAACGCCAGGCCGCCTGAATCAGCGTTCAGCACTCGGAAGTCCAGGATCGACGTCTAAAGCCTGAGGTCTGCCTCGGGGAACCTGAAAGCAAACTCTTCTCGCCCGCCGCTCTTGATAAAATCATCCCCTCACCTCTTCCATGAAGACTTTTATGCGCTCTTCTCTGCTCACCTTAGCTCTGGCCGCCAGTTGCTGCGCGTGTGCAGCAGGCCAAGTGGCCGAAACGTTAAAAAAAGCCGACGCAGTTCTTGATCACCACGATTCTTCCAGCCTTAGCGACGACCAGATCGCAGCCGGCCTCAAAGAGGCGCTCGCAATCGGCACCGGCAAGGCCGTGGCGATCGCCGGCAAGACCGACGGATTCCTGTACAACGAAGCCATCCGTATATTGCTGCCGCCGAAACTCCAATCCGTGGGCAAGGCCATGCGCTTGATCGGTGAAGGCGATACGGTCGACGATCTTGAGATCGGAATGAATCGCGCCGCCGAGCGCGCCACGCCTCAAGGCAAGCAGATTTTCCTCGACGCAATCAAAAAAATGAGCCTTCCCGCTGCGCGCCGCATTCTCACCGGCGGCGATACCGCGGCCACCGAATACTTCAGGCAAGCTTGCAACGCCGACCTCACGACTGCTTTTACCCCGATCGTCCATAATTCACTGCAGCGCGTCGGAGTGATCAAGAAGTATGCCCACGTCATCAACACCGCTCCCGGCGGTGCCGCCATCGCCAACGAGTTCGATCTCGATAAATATGTCGTCGGCAAAACCATTGATGGCATCTTCTACATGCTGGCGCAACAAGAGATAAAAATTCGCACCAATCCAGCTGACCAGACCACCGCACTGTTGAAGGAAGTGTTTGCCAGGAAATAAATGTCGTTGCGTCCATTCCGGGCGGCGTTCATCTAAAATCGTCTGAAACTGCCGCGACCGGGAGGAACGAACATTGTCTGCTATTCGCGCCCTGTTCTGGGACGTTGGCGGTGTGCTCCTGACCAACGCGTGGGACCACACCGAGCGCGCGGCCGCGCTTGAGCACTTTCAATTGAACGAAAAGGAGTTCCACGGTCGTCACGAGATGGTGGTGTCGTCGTTCGAACGCGGAAAGATTACGCTCGACGAATACCTGGATCGAACCGTCTTCTACCGTCCGCGTCCGTTTACCCGCGAAGTCTTCCGCGAATATATGTTTGCGCTTTCGAAGCCATTCCCAGAAGTACTCGAGTTCGCGCACGCCTTGGCGAACTCCGGCAAGTACTTGATGGGCACTATCAACAATGAATCGCGAGAGCTTAACTATTACCGGATCGAGCAGTTCGGATTGCGAAAACTCTTTCGTCTGTTTGTGAGCTCCTGCTTTGTGGGATATCGGAAGCCGGAACGCGACATTTATCGCCTGGCGCTGGAAATTACGCAGATCCCGGCGGAACAATGCTGCTTTATCGACGACCGCGCGCTCAACCTGGAGTGCGCCGCAAAGTTAGGAATGAAGACGATAGAAATGCGGCACGTCGATCAGTTGCGGGAAGACTTAGCGAAACGGGGCGTCACTTCATAGCTAGCATCGCGTCCGCTAGCATCACAAGGTTTTGCGCGGCTGGGCGGTTTTTACTCCCGCGCTCGGCGGGACGTCGGATTCCAACGTAGTGAGAGTTAAATCGCTCGACCAGCAGTCGGCGGCCAACTTCCACTCACCGTTGCTCTGCCGCGCACACACCCACAGATATTTGGCGCGCTCTTCTCGGCGCTTGCCGCTCGCGCTGGGAATCAAAGCCTTGCATCGTCCCGCTTCGTAGGCCAGATCGCCGACCACTTCGACGCGCAGCGGTTCAACTTCTACTTCGCCCAATCCCGCATCCAGCGCGCCAAAGAAGAACTCGCGAACCGCAGCCGCTCCACGAATCGGAGGGCAGTTAGACCGCAGCACCAGCGGATCGGCCGCATAAAGGTCGAGCAGATCATCGAGGTGCTTTGTGTTACAAGCGAGCACCCACTCGTGAGTGACCCTCCGCACCGCCGCTTCGGCGCGGCTCATATCCCCTCTCAGCGCGGCAGTCGGTCGCAAATCCCGCACTGGCTCACTCCGGGCAGCTTCCCCGCCGGACCGCGCCCCCATCCCCTCCGCTCCCCCGGGGAAATAATGGTGATGATAATGGTGATGGTAGTGATGGGTTTCCTGTCCCGACCCACGTTTTTGCAGCGGCTGCACCTCGGGTTCCTCTTCGGGAAAGGGATTGACTGGCACTGTCAGAGCGCGCGAGGGCGCTGGCTCACTGGCTATCGGAACCCCGGACCCTTTTTCCTGCCGCTCGATGACTGCAGCTCCACACATGCCACAGAACTTGTTCCCCTGCCGATTGCCATATCCACAGATGCCGCAAACGATCGGCGATGAGGGGTTCGCCAATTCCTCGGCCGTATCATCGGCCGCTTGTTCCGCGTCCGCTTCGGCGGCCAGCCGCTGAGCGGCTTCGAGAGCCGCGGCCAACGCGTCCGGACTGGGCTTGGGACGCCGCATCTCAGGCTGAACGCCACGATACAAGTCTTCCAGCTCCGAGTGCACCGGCGAATCAGAGGATCTGGGATTTCTCTTGTCTTCGTTCACGAGTCGGATCACCCCATTGCTGGGGTCATTCTAGCCTAGCGGCTCGGGCGAGTGCTATCGGCTGGAAAACTCGATCTTGCCTTCGGTCTCGGTGGGCACACCGTTGCAAGTCGCGGGACGGTATCTCCAGCTGCGGACGGTTTGCAGAACGTGGTGATCTCCGGCGGCACCTGCGCTCTCCAGAATCAGGGGGCTATGAACTCGCCCGTCGGTGCCAATAATAAAGCTGACTTTCACCTTCTGGCTGCGTTCCATCGGAGCAAAGAGTGGATCGGGCGTGGTCAAAGCCTGCGGAGGTTGAATCTCCTCGCAGGCTCGCTGCAGGCTGATATGAGGCACATCGATGAATTGCGAAGCACGAGTCAATGTTCGCGACACCTGATGCTCGCGTCGTACAAAACTTTCAGATCGCACACGCACCGTAGGCGTCGCCACCGCCAAGGCACTCAAGCCTAACGAATACAACAGAGCCGCAAGCCGGATCGGACGATGCACTCTGGGGTTGACGGCAAGCTTAGGACCATTGAAGGTTACGGTCAACTACATTTTTTTCAGTCACTTGCCTGAAAGACTTCGAGCAAGCGATACCGCGAAGTGAAAGCAGTTGCATACCAGTCAAGACTCTAGGCATTTGCCGTCCGGCGAATCGTCAGCAGCGTAATTTCAGGAGGACAATTCATCCGCACCGGGAGATTCACTGTACCCAAGCCCGGGTTGGTGTACAGCGTCAGGCCCCCGATTTCGTATAAACCCCAAACGTATTTTCGGGCTAGTGGAGGCAAGAAAAGAGGCGGAAGCAGCGGCAACCGGATCTGCCCTCCGTGCGAATGTCCAGACAGTTGCAGATCGACCGGATAACGCGCCGCGTTGTCCGCATAGTCTGGTTCGTGCGCCAAGAGCACGACTGCCTCATCCGACGGAATTCTGTGCAGGGTGCCGTCGAGATCCGGAGTCCGTTCCATCGCGTCGTCTATTCCGCCGATCCAGAATCGCGCTCCATCACGCTCAATGGCCACAGATTGGTTGACCAGAACGTGAATTCCCTGGTTCTCAAGCGAGGTCACAATTCGATTGGCGTCAGTCACAACGTCGTGGTTGCCCAACACTGCCCATGAACCGTGAGGCGCGTGCATTTGACGCAACAGTTCGGCGCAAGGCTCCGAAGCAAGCGCGGCCTTTTTGCGATTACCGCCACGGAATGGTTCCGAAACGAAATCTCCTGTCAGCACGATCAGATCAGGACGCAAGTCATTGACCATCCCAATCGCTGCTCGTAGTGGGTGAACCGAAAAATAAGGATCGTAGTGAAAGTCGCTGAGGTGCGCGATGGTGAAGCCTTCCAGTCGCGCTGGCCAGCGGCGAAGCGCAATCTCCTGTCGAACGATTCGTGGACGGTTCGGTGCGATCAGTGTGGTGTCGATCGCGAGGGCGCCCACACCGGCAACTGCTGCAAGCCGAATAAAGTTTCGTCTGGTAGTCGGAAGAAGAGACAATCGATTGGGGGCCCTTAGCTCGTAGAATTCCTCAGCATGCGCTCTACCTCCAGCATACCCCGAATCTGCAAATTCGCGATATGGCCGAGTGCTGCACTCGCACTCAGAAACTGAACAAGGCTTGCAGTTCAATCTTTCGGTTAGCGGCACTACCCGGCGAGAATGGACCGCCCAGTTGAAGAGAATTGGATACGTCAAACAGCCTGGACCCGACAACCCCGTTTGGATTCGCCAGGTTGTAATTATTGAAAACGTTACGAGCGATTACGCCGAGGCTAAGATTGTAACGTCGATCAGTATTGGTCGACATCATGGTTGGCCTTCCGCCGAACAGCGGACCGTGCCCATGGCCTCCTCCGTGTCCGCCGCCTCCACCTTGGCCTTGACCGTCAGAAGAAGATTTGGTGCTCGGTCCGAATCCAAAGGTTTTGGTAAAGCGCAGGTTCATGACGAAGTGCCCTGGACCGGTGCCGGAATTGACAGGCAGAAGCTTGCCGCCACCGAGCACATCGAAGGTACCCAGAGGCGTGCAGTAGATGTTGTTCTGTGGCCCCGTGGGCGCCGGGTGGTCGGAGCATGTCGCGGTTGAAACCAAACCAGGACGATCGTTGTAGATCTGGTCTCCGTTTACGTCGATGGGTGATGTGATGTTAAAAGGAGACCCGGAACTGACCACCATAAAGGGACTCAGGCGAAACATGTAGGGCAAAGCGATGCTGCCGCCAAGAAAGAATCGATGCCGCACGTCGAATGAAGCGCGGCCATAATCCTGGCTGATGTTGTAGGAGTTGGACGCAAAACTGGAAACACCGGAAGCGTCGCTATTGGCATAGTTCAATGAGTAGTAGCCGAATAATTGGACTTTTGCGCCGATGCGCACGTTCGTATTCATCATCAGCTGGTTTTGCTTGAAGTTTGCTTCGGAAACGTAGCGGTAAATGTTTCCCACACGGATGGGAGCACAATTCGGAGCGCAAGGGGTTCCGGGATATGGGGCATTGGCGTTGATGAGCGCGAACTGATCGAAGCCGCGCGAATTCATATAAATGACGGAGAGGGTTGCCGACTTGGTGAGCTGACGCTCTACACCAACAGCTCCCTGCAAAATATAAGGCGCGTGCAGCCGAGGACTGATCTGATAGATGTTAGGCGAACTAGAGCTGACTGGGCCGCAATTGGAGAAGCTTGCGAGTCTCACATCGACGCCCGAAAAGCATGTCGGATTATCGATAATGAACTGCTGTTGCGTGACCCCGTTCAGAAGTTCCGCCTTCAAGAGTTGCGTTGTCTGAAAGCGTTCATAAAAAATTCCGTAGCCGCCGCGAATTACCACCTTGGGAGCAGCGTTCCTGCCGCCCACGCCCCAGGCAAAACCAAAGCGCGGCGCCCAGTCTCCGTGATCATGGATGGCATTCTGAGTCTCGAAACGAAGGCCTGAGCTCAGAGTAAGGTTCGGTTTCACGCGCCAATCGTCTTGAATGTAGGGCTCAACATCGTAATAGTTGACTGCTGCTGTGGGCGTGCCTTTCGTGAAAGTCAATTGCGTGGCATAAGGAGTTCTGCCTGCGGCCAACTGCTGTTCCGCATACTGCAAAGAAATGGGACACGGCGGGTTTTGGGCGAGCGATGCGCAATTCGATGGCGTATGGACTGCCGTGTTCAACGATGAGAAGGTAAAGGTGCCGTTGAAACCCGAAGTGGTGTAATCCGTCTCCTGAGTAGCACGCACCCGCGCGCCGAATTTAAGGGAGTGATTGCCGTGGATCAGTGACGTATAGTTCTGCACTTCATAATTGTTCTGCTCATCGTTTTGCGTGCCCTCAGCGGAGCCGCCGCCCGTGAAATTGCCGAGCACGTTAACCCCCGGGTTTAGATCGTTCGGATTCTGAAGTTCGTTATCGCGGTTGTACTGAAAACGCATCTCGTTGATTATTTTTGAACCAAAGACCTGCGTGTCGCTGACTTGTACCGTATGTTCCGTACTCTGTGAGTAATAGCCCTGCGACGGAAGGTCGAGCACGCCAACTCCGCTGTTGGTTTGGGTATCGCGATAATACTGATACCGAGCTGTCAAGGTATTATTTTTCGTAAGCGCCCAATCAAAACGAGGGCCGAGATTGGTGCGTTGGCGCGGATTGGGAACCGACTCGACCAACCGGGTACCTCCGGTTAGGCTAGGATCGAGGACTTCCGCATTGACTGCGGCGAGTTCATTGATGTTCCGGTGATCAACATTGAAGAAAAACGAGGCCTTCTTGCCGATCGGCCCACCTACGTTCCCGTTGTACTGAATGGAATAGTACGGAGGCTCGGGAATAGTGCCGAAGGGATTTGCTGTGTTAAAGGAAGAATCATTGCCCAGCGCGAAGAATTGCCCATGGTATTTATCGGTTCCGGGCTTGGTGAAGATTTCGATGCGGCCGTAGCCCAGCTTGTCGTACTCGGAAGAAAATGGATTCTGGTTGATCCGAATTTCGCGAATGGACGACTTCGGCGGAAGCTGGCCCGCAGTAAATCCGTCGATGTACATCTGCCCGCCGTTGGGTCCCGCTGACGGCCCTGCGAGCGCCTCCAGATCGGACTGCAATTCGTCGGGATCGTCGGGCAGGGCTTCGAGTTCTTTGCCTGAGATCGTGATCGCGCCCGCATTGTTATTGGGATTCACATCGACCGTCGGCGCGGTGTCCGAAACCTGAACTTTCTGTTGCTCCACTTCAATCGTCATGGCCACGTTCAACCGCAAAGGCTGATCCGCAATTACCACATTGTCATTCTCATAGAGCGTGAAGCCGGGCGCGGCAACGGTCAAAATATATTTTCCTGCCGGCAAATTCTTGAACTCATATATCCCCTGCCCATTGCTCTGCACCACAATCGGAGAACCACTGGCTGGCGTCATAATCACGCTGGCATGTGAGATTGCAGCACCGGACGGATCGGTAACCTGTCCACGCAGTGTTCCCGAACCTGTCTGGGACCAGAGCAGAGACGCCGACTGCAAACACACCAGCGCTATGACGAGAAAACGCACGTATCGCTCAAACTTCATGAGTCTTTCCATTTCTTATGACCTGCAAGATAAAAGCCGCGCAGCCTGTTCGAAGGTTCTACTATTGACTGGCGTCGCCGCCAGGAGCGCCCCCCAAACTCCAGGGTGCCAACATCATTGCCTGACTGCCACTGGGAGCCGCCTGCAGAATCGGCTCCACTCCACTCAAGAGCGTGATTGCCGTGCCAACTCCCGTCGCCGAACCCTGTGTCGTCACAATCAGCACAGCATCTCCTTTGTGCAAATCGGCAATGCTCACCGTTGGCATGCGGCTCAACATCTGCTGGAAGTCAGGCGCCCCGCCTCGGCGCATGGCTCCGCCGCCCATTCCGCCGCCTGCAGTGGTCCCAGCAGGAGCAGTTCCCGATTGCTGACCGTCTCTTCCATTAGTCGCAGCACCCGAATTCGAAGCGCCCGCTCCCGGCGCTCCCCCAAGCATGGACGCTTTCAACCGCATCGCGATTCTCTGCGCCATCTCCGGCGGTAATTTGTGAAGCTGCGAATCGGACGTGATCTTCACTTGCACAGGCCTCTTGCTCAACAAATCTTGAACGGTAATCGTGCCGAAACTCGCGTCCACTGAGTTCACCAGCCCTGCGACATTGCGGAAGCTTCCGGTGACGATTTCTTCGGCTGTCACCTGCGAACCGTCGGGGCTACGATCCCCGCGCGCCCGGAGTTGATCGCCCGGTTGAATTTCCTGCAGAGTGCTGGGCTTGGCGTCATCGAACTTCACCGAGTCCGGGGCGTAGCGCCGAAACACAGTGTTTTTCGAGGTCTGTACCGCGATTTCTTTCTTTCCGCCCAGGCTCGTCACCGAAATTGTTATCGTGCCGGTCGCCGGATCGACCGCGCTTACCAGCCCCCCCATGCCGCGCTTCTGCCAATCTTGACGTTCCTGCTCATGTAGCGCCTGCAGGTCAGAACGCGGGATCACAATCACTTCCAAAGCTGCAATGGACGTGCCTTCCGCGGAAGCTTGCCCGCGCACGCGCACTCTGTCCCCGACTTGCAGGTCTTGCAGTTGCACCGGCGCGGCATTCTTCAGATCCTTTTCTCCCGGCGCGATTCGCAGGATGCGCGCATTCGGCTGCACAGTCACGGCAATGTCAGAACCAGAGTCGGGAGTCAAAGTGATGGCGTTCCCATTGATCGCTTTGATGGCCCCAATGTGCCTCGCAACTGGGGGTTGGCCGGCGCTTTGGGCCTGGCCCACTGCTAATCCCGAACATGTCGGCAGGAAATCCGTCCCGCAGAGAGCGACGACGGAAATGGCAAATATCGCAAGTATTGATTGCTTAACCTTCATGCTTTCACCTTCTAATTTACATTGTGGCGAGGCACGGAACCCGATGGTTTACAAAGTTTTACGCAGAGACAACAGTATTGTAAAAAACGATCTGCACCAAAGAAGTCTAGGATTCATCGCAGTCGGGGCTGCGGGAGGCGGGATTCTAACTTATGTTTTCGTAAGCAAGTCGCGGATCAGAGAATTCTTTCGTGCGTATAACCTGCGGAAACCAGCGCGGCAAGAAGTTCGGCAATGTGATCGGGCCCTCGGGTTTCCATTGTGATGTCGATGGCGGTGTCGCCCAAATTAACGCCGTGGTAGGCACGATCATAAGCAGTCTCGACGATGTTCGCCCGGTGATCGGCGAGAATTCCCGTGAGCCGGTGCAGGGCGCCGGGATAATCGGGCAAGTGAACGCGCAAGCGGACCAGGCGTCCATCTTTCACCAGACCGCGTTCGATAATGCGTGCCAGCAAGGTGACATCGATGTTGCCCCCGCACACGAGCACAGCAACTCGCTTGCCCTGCAGAGTCAGTTTTCGGTTCACCATTGCCGCAATCGCAGCCGCACCCGCACCTTCCGCCAGCGTTTTCTCTCGTTCGAGCAGCAACAGAATCGCGTTCGCGATCTCTTCCTCTTCCACGGTAACGATGTCGTCCACATACTTTTGCACCAGTGGAAGCGTGCGCTCTCCCGCCCGGCGCACCGCGATTCCATCGGCAATCGTCTTCGCCGATTTCAACGTCACCGGCTTGCCCTCAGCCACGGCGGCCTTCATGGAAGGAATCCTCGACGGCTGCACTCCAAAAATTTTGACCGCTGGATTCGATTCTTTAACGGCGCACGCGATTCCCCCGATGAGCCCTCCACCACCAATGGGCGCAACAATGACTTCAACGTCCGGATGTTGCTGAAGAATTTCTAGTCCCAGGGTTCCCTGCCCGGCGATAACCGCGTCATCATCGAACGCATGAATGAGAGTCAACCCGTCTTGCGCGCTCCGCTCGACCGCCTTGTCGTAGGCCTCATCGTAATTTGTGCCGTGCAACACAACTTCCGCGCCGTACGCCCGAGTCGCCGATACTTTCGTGAGTGGAGTGGGAAGCGGCATCACGATGTGAGCCTGAACGTTGTGGCGTCCCGCGTGGTATGCGATGCCTTGCGCATGATTGCCCGCAGAGGCGGCGATCACACCACGGGCACGTTCATCGCGGCTCAGAGTGAGCAGCTTATTCAGCGCGCCTCGCTCTTTGAACGCTCCGGTGCGCTGCTGGTTGTCCAATTTCAGGAAGATGGAATTATTCGTCAGGCCGGAAAATGTTTCGGAGTGGGTGCAGGGCGAAATGCGGATGTCTGCGCGAATTCTCTGCAATGCGGATTGGATGTCTGAAAGTTGGATCATGACACCGGCGCAGTCATCTTACTGGTTCTGGTGAACATCCATCTTAGCTTGGATCGCGACGGCGGGTGACGCTCACGAAGCAATCTGACGCGCCGCCGAAGCTAGAGGGACAACAGGCCGCGTGGCTAGCGATTGTAGGTAGGAATCGACGCAGGCTGCCGCTTTTCTGCCCTCGGAGATCGCCCACACTACCAGCGATTGCCCGCGCCGCATATCGCCCGCGGCGAATACTCCCGGAACCGACGACATGTAGTTTTGGTCCGTCGCCACATTTCCGCGGTTGTCGAGTTGAACTCCCAACTGCTCGATCATCCCATTGCGCACCGGACCGAGAAAACCCATGGCAATCAGCACCAGGTCGGCCTCCATCGTAAACTCCGTCCCAGCGAGCGCTTCGAACTTCGGAGGAGGGCCGACCCGCACGCCGTGTAACTGCATCACGTTGCCGTTTTCATCGCCGGTAAACTTGCTGGTCGCGATGCTCCAGTCGCGCACGCCGCCCTCTTCATGGGCTGCTTCAACTCGCAATTGCATCGGCCACAGCGGCCACGGGGTCTGCGGCGACCGCTCGTCCGGCGGCTTCGGCATGATCTCAAATTGATGAACCGAAAGCGGCTTCTGCCGGTGGCATGTGCCCAGGCAGTCGGCGCCCGTGTCTCCGCCTCCAATGATGACTACGCGCTTGCCGGTTGCGAGAATCTCGGTCGCTGGATCGATTGCGTCGCCGTGGCAACGCTTGTTTTGCTGCGGCAGAAATTCCATCGCGAAGTGAATGCCTTTCAACTCGCGTCCGGGTACTTTCAAATCACGCGGATACTCGGAGCCGCCCGCCAGCACGATCGCATCGCATTCGCGCCGCAAATCTTCCACCGCGATATTCCTGCCGACTTCCGCATTTGTAACAAATTTCACGCCCTCGGCCGACATCTGCTCGAGACGCCGGTCGACGATGTGTTTCTCCAATTTGAATTCTGGAATCCCATAACGCAGCAATCCCCCGATGCGGTCGGCCTTCTCGTAGACCACAACGGAATGTCCAGCACGGCACAACTGTTGCGCTGCGGCCAAACCCGCCGGCCCTGAGCCCACGACGGCCACTTTCTTCCCGCTGCGAACTTTCGCCGGCTCCGGCCGAATCCAGCCTTCAAGAAATCCGCGCTCCACAATGTTTTTTTCGTTCTGCTTGATCGTGACTGGAGGCTGGTTGATGCCCAGCACACACGATGCCTCGCACGGAGCCGGACAAATGCGTCCCGTGAACTCCGGAAAATTATTGGTCGCGTGCAACTGCCGCACCGCATCTTTCCAGCGTCCGCGATATACCAGATCGTTCCAGTCGGGAATCAGATTGTTGACGGGACATCCTGTCTGGCAGAATGGAACGCCGCAATCCATGCAGCGCGCGCCCTGTTTGCGCAACTTCTCTTCCGGAAAATCCTGGTAGATCTCGAACCAGTCGTTCACGCGCTCCGCAACCGGGCGACGCGGAGCCAGTTCGCGGGAGTAATCCATGAATCCAGTCGGCTTACCCATGTTGCACCTGCTCCCGCTGCAGGTCTGTCTCCGCGACAACGGATATCGGTTGGCTTGGCACATAGGCCCGCGTACTCCGGCCCACTCCCAGCACCCGCTTGAATTCGTGAGGAAAAACCTTGATGAAGCGCGAAATCATTTCTCGCCAATTGTCGAGAATCCACCTGGCGCGCGGGCTTCCTGTCAATTCCATGTGCCGAGTAACGAGATCGCGAACAATCTGCAAATCCTGCTCCTCCAGCAGCGGTTCAAGATCGACGGAATCGAGGTTGCAGCGTTCCTCGGTGAAATGCGCGCGCTCATCAAAAACATAAGCAACGCCGCCGCTCATGCCCGCCGCAAAATTCCTGCCGCACGAGCCGAGCACCACGATCAACCCATTCGTCATGTATTCGCAACCGTGGTCGCCAACACCCTCTACCACCGCGGTCGCGCCGGAATTTCGAACTGCAAACCGCTCGCCAGCCACACCGTTGAAAAACGCTTCTCCACTCGTTGCACCGTAGAGCGCCACGTTTCCGATCAGGATGTTCTGTTCCGGAGCAAAGCCGGAATCCCGCGGCGGATACACAATAATTCGGCCACCGGAAAGTCCTTTGCCAACATAATCGTTGGCGTCGCCTTCCAGCTTGAGCGTAACTCCCTTGGCCAAAAACGCTCCCAGGCTCTGACCAGCAGAACCCGTCAGATGGATGCGAATCGTGTCGTCGGGCAGCCCAGCCGAGCCATAGCGGCGCGCGATTTCTCCGCTGAGAATTGTGCCAACCGAGCGATGCACGTTGCGCACCGGCAAATTGATTTCAACGTTCTTCAGGTTCAGCAAGGCATCGAGAGAGTGCTCGACGAGTTGATGGTCCAACGCACGCTCCAAACCGTGATCCTGGCTGTGCACGCAACGGCGCGCCACTCGCGAGGGCACAGGCGGGTTATAGAGGATCGCCGAAAAGTCCAGGCCACGCGCTTTCCAATGGTCCACGGCTGACTCCACGTCGAGCATGTCGACGCGGCCCACCATCTCGTCGACGGTGCGGAATCCCATCTCCGCCATATACTGCCGAAGTTGTTCCGCAATGAAGAAGAAGAAATTAATCACGTGCTCGGGCTGTCCCTGAAATTGCTTCCGCAGCACAGGATCCTGAGTCGCAATACCCACCGAACAAGTGTTGAGATGGCATTTGCGCATCATAATGCAGCCCATCGCAATCAGAGGAGTCGTCGCAAACCCGAACTCTTCGGCGCCTAGCAGCGCGGCGATCGCAACGTCGCGGCCGGTCTGCAATTTCCCGTCGGTCTGCACGCGGATGCGGCTGCGCAGATCGTTGAGCAGTAGTACCTGTTGCGTTTCGGCCAAGCCCAATTCCCATGGAATTCCCGCGTGTTTGATCGAACTCAACGGAGAGGCGCCAGTGCCGCCCGAGTCGCCGCTAATCAGCACGACATCCGCATGCGCTTTGGCCACGCCCGCTGCCACCGTGCCCACGCCCACTTCGGCCACTAACTTCACGGCGATGCGAGCCTTTGGGTTGACGTTCTTCAAGTCGTAGATCAGTTGCGCGAGATCTTCAATGGAATAAATATCGTGATGCGGCGGCGGCGAGATCAGCCCAACTCCGGGAATGGAATGCCGCAAACGCGCAATCACTTCGTCGACCTTGTGTCCCGGAAGTTGCCCGCCCTCGCCCGGCTTCGCGCCCTGCGCCATTTTGATCTGAAGTTCATCGGCGTTCACCAGGTAGCTCGCCGTAACGCCGAAACGCGCCGAGGCCACCTGCTTGACCGCGCTGCGTCGCAAATCGCCGTTCGCGTCCGGCTTGAAGCGCTCTTCGTCCTCGCCGCCCTCGCCCGTATTCGACTTCCCCCCGATGCGGTTCATAGCAATGGCCAGAGTTTCGTGCGCTTCCTTGCTGATCGACCCGAACGACATTGCACCCGTCGTAAAGCGCTTAACGATTTCTTTTGCAGGCTCGACCTCTTCGACCGGAACGGGTGTATCGCTCTTCTTCAGCTTCATCAACCCGCGCAGCGTGCACAGGTTCGCGGTCTGCTTGTCGATGAGGTCCGTGTATTCCTCAAATGTTTTGAAGCTGTCCTGCCGCACGGCCTGCTGCAACTTGCCGATCGTCAACGGATTCAGCAAATGGTATTCGCCATCGACCCGCTGGTGATAACTGCCACCCACCGAAAGCTCGGTCTCGAACTCGGTCAGCGGACGGAAGGCATACTCATGCTTCATCTGCGCCTCCGCCGCGAGAACAGCGAGCCCGATTCCCTCCAACCGCGAAGTTGTGCCGGCAAAGTAAGCGTCAATCAATTCCCGGTTCAGCCCGATGGCCTCGAATACCTGCGCTCCTTGATAGCTCTGCAGCGTCGAGATGCCCATCTTCGAGAAGGTTTTCAGCAATCCCTTCTTGATCGCCTTCATGAAATGCTTCACGGCAATGTCCGCGGTAATTCCCTCATCCAGTTCGCCGCGCCAGACCAGGTTTTCCACGCTTTCCAGCGCCAGGTACGGGTTGATCGCGCTGGCCCCGTAGCCGCTGAGCAAGGCAAAATGCATGACCTCGCGCGGCTCGCCCGATTCCGTGATGAGCGCGACCTGAGTTCGCGTTTCTTCCCGCACCAGCAAATTGTGCACGGCCGCCAGCGCCAGCAAACATGGAATCGGCGCGTAATCTTTGTCGACGCCGCGGTCGGAGAGGATGAGCAGTGAGTATCCGGCTTTCACTGCCAGCGAAGCCCGTTGGCACAGTTCATCGAGCGCCCGCTTCAGTCCCTCTTCGCCATCCCGCGCGCGAAACAGAGCGGGCAATGTGGTCGCAAGCAAATCGCGATTCGAGACCCGGCGGAGTTTCTCCAACTCGCGGTTCGTGAGCAGCGGATGCGCCAGTTTCAGCATGTGGCAGTTCTCCGGCGCCTCCTCCAGAATGTTGCGCTCGCTCCCGATATAGCTGATGAGCGACATCACCATCTCTTCGCGAATCGGGTCGATGGGCGGATTCGTCACCTGCGCAAACAGCTGCTTGAAGTAGTTGAACAACGACTGCGGCTTGTCCGATAGGCAAGCTAAAGGCGTATCGGTGCCCATCGAACCAATCGGTTCCTCGCCCTTCGACGCCATCGGCGCCAGAATCATTCGAAGATCTTCGTCGCTATAACCGAAGGCGCGCTGCCGGCGAAGCAGCGTTTCGGCATCCGGATAATGCATACGGGAGGGCTCGGGCAGTTGGTCGATCGTGATTTGATTCTCTTTCACCCATTCGCCATAAGGCTGTCGCGACGCCAACTTCTGCTTGATCTCTTTATCGGAGACGATGCGCCCCTCGACCGTATCTACAAGGAACATCTTGCCGGGTTGCAGACGTCCCTTGCTCTTCACTTGCTCCGGAGCAATGTCGAGCACTCCGGCTTCTGAGGCCATCACGACGAGCCCGTCGTGAGTTACAACATATCTTCCCGGCCGCAGCCCGTTGCGGTCGAGGGTCGCGCCAATCACTCGCCCGTCGGTGAACGCGATCGCCGCAGGGCCGTCCCAAGGTTCCATTAGACACGCGTGATACTCGTAGAACGCGCGCTTCTCCGGCTTCATGTGCGGATTTCCCGACCAGGCCTCGGGAATCAGCATGGCCATCACATGCGGAAGGCTGCGCCCTGCCTGCAGCAGCAACTCCACCGCGTTGTCAAAATTCGCCGAATCGCTGCCGTCGGGAGCAATGATGGGATGCAGCTTCTTCATGTCATCGCCCAGCAGCGGCGACTGCAGCAACGACTGCCGCGCTTGCATCCAGTTCACGTTGCCGCGCAACGTGTTGATTTCTCCGTTGTGCGCGACATACCGGTAAGGATGGGCTCGCTGCCAGCTTGGAAAAGTATTCGTCGAAAAACGCTGGTGCACCAGGCATAGCGCGCTCTCCGCGTCCGGGTCCGAAAGTTCGCGGTAGAAATTTTCAATTTGCGGCGCCAGCAACAAGCCCTTGTAAACGATGGTTCGGCACGAGAGCGATGGAATGTAAAACGTTTCCGCATCTTCAATGCGCGACTCACGAATCTCGTTCTCCGCCCGCTTGCGCACTACGTAGAGCTTGCGCTCGAAAGCGTCCTCATCCAGCCCCGGCGCGCATCGCACAAAAATCTGCTGGATGTAAGGCTGCGAAGCCCGCGCCACGCGCCCAATCGCCGACGCATATACCGGCATATCGCGCCAGCCCAGCAAGGTCATTCCCTCCTCGCGCACAATACGCTCGAGAAGTCCCTCGCACTGCAATCGTTGGTGCTTCTCCACCGGGAGGAAAGTCATGCCTACGCCGTACGTTCCCGGCTTCGGTAGCGAGAACCCGAGCTTCTCACATTCTCGCGCAAAAAATTTGTGCGGAACCTGGATGAGAACGCCCGCGCCATCGCCCGTCTCAGGATCGCAGCCGCAAGCGCCACGATGCGCCAGGTTGAGCAGGACTTGAATTCCCTGGCGGATGATGTCGTGACTTTTGTGGCCGGCGATGCTGGCTACAAACCCGATCCCGCAGGCGTCATGTTCGTGCGCGGGGTTGTAGAGGCCCTGCGCCGCGGGCAGGCCATTTCTCGGGTTTAGACGCGTCGTCATGGACTCCGTCCAGTGGACTGAATTCCTTTCGAATCATTCGTTCTTGGGCGCAACTCGGAAGGCGACGGAGCGTCGCACACTTCTGCTCAGGAACTAACCTTGGTATTTTCCTGCCTAACGACAGCCAATGTACAATCCAGAATTTCGATGCATCTCATCCAAATTTCAGAGCGGACCGTAACCTGTAGAACTCCCATCAAGTCATTCCCAAGCCCCGCAACTCCGCTATAATTTCGCCACAACACAAATGGACTTTGATCAACTCATTACGTTTCTGGAAGTCGCCAGGCAAGGCAGCTTCTCCCGGGCCGGCGAGAAGGTTTTCCGCTCGCAATCGGCGGTCAGCGCCCAAATCCGCCAACTAGAGCAGGAATATGGTGATCGCCTGCTCGATCGCTCCGGCAAAACCGTAAAACTCACGCCTGCCGGCCAGGTATTTTTCGAGTATGCCGAGCGCCTCAAGAACCTGCGCGATGAATCCTTAACGGCTGTAGCCGATCACAGCGGTACCCCCCGCGGCACTCTACGGGTTGGCGCCAACGAGGCCACTTGCCTCTACGTTCTGCCCGAGGTTTTTGGCGAATACTGCCGCCGCTATCCACCGGTACAGATCAGCATCTACCGCAATTTTAGTTACAAGATCGTGGAAAAGTTGGAGAACGGCTCGGTAGAGGTGGGCATTCTCACCCTGCCCATTCAATCGCCCAGCTTAAAGATTCAGCCGATCTTTCGCGACAAGCTTATGTTGATGGTGAGCCCGAAGAATCCGCTGGCTAAGTACAAAGTGGTTCCGGTCAGCGAAATCGTCAAGCATCCGCTGCTCTTTCCCAAGACCGGACATACGCGCCGCCTACTCGACAAGCTCTTTCGCCCTTACAGCGCGGAGTTGCAGGTTCGCATGGAACTTCCCAGCATCGGGATGATTAAGAGCTTCGTCGCCGCCGACCTGGGCGTTTCGCTCATCAGCGCATCTTTCGCTCGCGACGAAGTCGACGCCGGCCGTGTAAAACTCATCGACCTCGAGGACGCCGAACTCTACCGCGAGCTCGGACTCGCCTACCGCCGCGATCGAACTCTTTCTGTGGCCTCGACGGCGTTCGTCGGCCTGTTGCGTCAGTTCGCTACGCAGATGAAGAAGGCTGACGGCTAACTGTTGCCTGGTATTCCGCCACTGAGCCGGATTTCAGTTCCCTAGCTTCGCGACTTTCGACGCAGTCTCGGTTGTCGAAACCGCTAAAGGTTCGATGATGTGCAGGCCGCATTCGGTCTTTGCGAATCCCGGCCACCGCCCCGCCCTCGGATCTTCTCCCGGCCTCACCGCGCGCGTGCAATGTGTGCAACCGATGCTGGGATAATCCTGGTTATGCAGTTCGTTGTAGGGCACGTCATGGTCGTGGATATAACGCCAAACCTGCTTCGACGTCCAATCGACTATCGGATTGATCTTCGCCAAACCGAATTTCGAATCCCATTCAATTTTGCGCGCGCCTGATCTCGCCGACGTCTCGTCGCGGCGAATGCTGGCGATCCAGGCGCTTAACTCGCCAAGTTTGCGCCGCAGCGGTTCCACTTTCCGTAGGCCGCAGCACAGGTCAGGATCGCGCGTCCACAGCGCCGCTCCGTGCGCGCGCTCCTGCTCCTCGGGGGACAGTACGGAGTAGACTTTCTCAATCGCTATCCCATATTTTTCCTCGATCCGGTCCATCAGGGCGTAGGTCTCGGGAAAAAGAAATTCAGTGTCGATCGTAAACAGACGAAAATCTTTCTGAACTCGCGAAGCCATATCGATCAGCACCATCCCCTCAGCGCCGAATGCCGAGGAAATCGCCACTCTGCTCCCGAAGGTTTCGAACGCCCACGTCAAAACCCGCTGCGGAGTCCAATTCTCTGCGGCATTCTGCACGCTTGTAATCAACTCTTTCCCATTGTGCTGCGCTTGATCTTTCACGCGATTGGCTCCTCATTGAACTCAGCAGCGGGAACGACGGATCGATTGCTCGTCGCGATCCCAAATTCCTGCGAAAGTAAAACCGGATCGGCAAAGCGCACCACCTCGCCCACTACCAGCAGAGTAGGCGCGGCGAGTCTTGGTGAATTCGACAACTCGGCAATCGTTGAACGGTGAGTTCGCTGCTGCGCGGTCGTCGCGCGAGAAATGACAGCGCACGGGGTTTCTCCAGCGAGTCCAGCGCCCTTCAGCTTCGCCGCGACATCCGAATAATTCTGCCCCGGCATATAAATCACCAGCGTCGCTCCGCTGCCCGCCAGCTTGCTCCAATTCGCGGCCTCGCTTCCGGCCGCCTGATGCGCCGTAATAAACACCAGCGCCGACGATGCCCGGCGATGAGTCAACGGTATCTGTGCCGCCGCCGCTGCTCCCAATGCGGACGTTACGCCCGGCACGACCTCATAGGGGATGCCGGCCCGCCGCAACGCTTCGATCTCTTCTCCCGCGCGGCCAAAGATCATGGGATCGCCGCTCTTCAGGCGAATCACTTGCAGCCCGGCCTCCGCGAGCGCGATCATCAGAAAATTGATTTCTTCCTGCGAAATCTTTTTCTTTCCGCAGCGCTTGCCCACGTTATGTACCTGCGCAGTCGAAGGAGCAAGCTTCAAAATCTCCGGCGAAACCAGGTCATCGTGCAGCACAGCATCGGCTATTCGCAGAACTCGCAAGGCTTTCAGCGTAAGAAGCTCTGGATCCCCGGGCCCTGCGCCCACCAGATAAACTTTCCCCTTCATACTCCTTCTCCTTTTGCGCTGAGTTCAGGCTGCTCGGCCAAGGCTGCTTCGACCGCTTCCCTGCTGGCCAACGAATGCAACAACTCCAGCTTGCGCTCTTTATCGAGATCGCTTGCCAGGATCAGCTTTCGCGTTTCGCCCAGCTCCGCAACCCACTGGGCGTATCCCGGCCCAAACTGTTTTTCGAGTTGCTTCCGAATTGTTTGCGCCAGCGACGGACTCTGGCCGGAAGTAGAGACTGCGATTTGCAGATCGCCACGCCGCACCACTGCCGGATAAAAGAAATCGCAAAGATCCGGAACATCGACCACGTTGCACAACACGCCTCGCCGCTGCGCCTCGTGGTACACACGCTCATTCAAAGACCGGGAATTCGTCGCCACTACCGCCAGAAATGCTCCGTCCAGATCGTCCGCCGAAAAAGCGCGCAACTCCAGTTCGAGCTTGCCCTCGCGCGCCCACTCGCGAACAGCAGGACTTGCCTCCAACGCCACCACGCGGATGCGAGCCCCGGTCTCCAGCAGGCCACCGATCTTCGGCTCGCCAATTTTTCCAGCGCCTACGACCAGGCATTGCCTGCCTTCCAGCTTCAAGAACATAGGAAATAGGCTAGTCACCGATCCCTCCCCCTAAGTGCGACATGCTGCGAGCCGGATCCGGCAAATCGCGCGCAACGGGCGTGACCATCTCTCCCGCAAGGAATTCGCGCAGCTCGGCATCGCTATGGCGCACAAAAAAGCGCCGCAGATTTTCTCCCGGTTCGCGCTCCGTCAGATACCGTCCCAGCAAGCGTTCCAGAGCGTCCGGCACTTCAGTGGCCGCGCAGCGATATCCGATCGGCCGCGCCGTGGCCTGATGCATGCCTAAGGCTCCACCTACGCAGAAGTAGTAGGCATCGACTAATCGGTCTTGAACCTTGATCTTTTTGCCCTCGATGCCAATGTCGGCGATCCAGTGTTGTCCGCAACTGTTGGGGCATCCGGTCACATGCAATTTCAAGTGCTGATCGAACCCCGGTAACCGTTCCTCCAATTCCTCCACCAACCAACGCGAAAAACTCTTCGTTTCCGTGATGGCCAGCTTGCAGAATTCCGTCCCACTGCAAGCAACGGTGCCGCGCCAGAACGGCGAGCCTCCAACTTTCAGCCCGATCGCGTCTAGTTCCTTGGCCAGCGTCTCTGCGTTGATTGTTGGGACGTTTACGACCAGCAGGTTCTGCATATTGGTGGCGCGCAATTCGCCTCCGGCGAAACGCTCTGCAAGGTCGGACGCTGCCTGCATCTGCTCGGCAGTGATTCGTCCACGCAGCGCCACTGCACCCACGTACGAGAGCCCGGGCTGCTTCTGCCCACGAACGCCGACATGATCGCGATAAACGTCGTCTGGCGGATGCTCCTCGACTGCGGGATCCAGTTTGAATCCGATACGCTCCTGCAATTCACCCAGAAAGCGCTCTGCGGTCCATCCGTGTCGCAAGAAGAGAAATTTCAAACGCGCACGCTCGCGATGCTCCCGCAGCACGTCGGAATCGCGAAACAGTTCTGCAATGCCCTTAACCACCGGCAGAACCTGATTCCAGCGAACGAACGCATCCAGTCGCGTACCCAGGTAGGGTTCAGTCGAAAGCCCGCCAGCCACTCGCAGCGAGAAGCCAACCTCCGGCTTTCCGCCAACCACGCGGGTTAGAGCAGTTAAGCCAATGTCATTGATTTCCGGATACGGGCACCAGACCCGGCAACCTGTAATCGAAATCTTGAATTTGCGCGGCAGGTTATAGAACTCGGAATTTCCCGCGAGCAACTGCGATGCCTCCAGCACCAGCGGCGATGCATCGACAATTTCGTCCGCATCCACGCCCGCAACAGGGCATCCGGTCACGTTGCGCACCACATCGCCGCAGGCTCCCGTGGTGTTCAGTCCGACTTTCCACAAGCCCTCAAGAACCTCTGGCAGCGATTCGATGGTGACCCAATGCAGCTGAATATTCTGGCGTACGGTGAGATCGGCAATTCCGTTGGCGTGACGGCGCGTCAGTTCGGCAATGGCGCGCAGTTGCTGCGAACTCATCATGCCGTTGGGAATGCGAATGCGCACCATGAACCGCTGCAGCGCCCGTCCTTCCCCGCCTTGCCCTCCGGTCACGCCCGCACCGTCCCCCTGCGTGTAAACGCCCCACCAGCGGAAATAGGTCCCGATCCATTCGGGAGGAATCGACTCGAATCCGTCGCGAGCGAAGCGCCGGATTTCTTCCAGCCCTTCCCATGGGTTGAAGGCGCGCTTCAGGCGCTCGACCTTCTGTGCTTTGGTTTCCTTCGCCGTGTTTGTCATAAAGTGCCAGTCATAAAGGTCCGCAAAAATAAAAAACCCACCGCCAGGTTCAACTGGCGATGGGTTTATGAGAGCCGTTCTTAAGAAAAAACTCTTAGGTCAGCAGCCTCCCCGCGCCAGCGCACACGCATGCACAACAACAACAAGTGCAGCAGCACATTGCGCGAAGATTGCAGTTCTCTGACATTCGAGTCTAAATTCTAGGTTGAGCAGATACCGCCGTCAACTATCGAACGTAAGAACTTGGATTCATATTTTGAATCGAAAGAATCATAATTTTTGCGGTGCCCGTGCAGACGCCGCTCCCTCGCTGTAGAATCAGCAACTTAGAATTACAAACAACTGTTGAGTGATACTCTTTGTTGCTGCAAAGGCTGCCCGCGCGGCGGCCCTACCCCGCTGGAAAGGTGCCCCTTCGATGAAGCGTTCCGCTCTCTTCTTGATATCGTTCCTTCTGCTGCACGCCACTTTTATTCTTTCCCAGAACACGGCCGCCCCCGATCCTTACAAGCCCATTCTCGACCGTCTCGACTCTCTCACGCGTCAGGCCGAGCCCGAGTGGCGCTGGCACGCCGACATTCCTCATCCAGAAGATCCCTCGCTTGACGATTCCAGTTGGGGATCAGTCACGGTTAAAAACACCTCTGGACCGCGCTCCAAGAACGAACCCGGAGAGCACTGGACAGGAACCCGTGTGCTGCGTCGCTGGATTCAGATTCCCGAGAAAATCGACGGCTACGCCACGCAAGGTTCGCGGGTTTCACTTGACCTGAGATTCCGTAGCCCGGGAAGTTTGCAGATTACTGTCTTCTCGAACGGAGCGATTCTTTATCGCGGCAGCGACGACGACATCCTCCCCATGCTGCTAACTGAAGATGCCCAGCCCGGCCAAAAATTTCTCGTCGCCGCCCGCGTGGTTGCGGGAGATGACGTTCAATCCGAATTCTTCCATAGCGAACTTACCATTCAACCTCCGCACACGCGGCCCGATCCCGCATTTCTGCGCACCGAAATCCTTTCCGCCCGCCCCATCATTGCAGCCTATGAAGAGGGCAAAGCCGAGCGCGAGCAAAAACTTGATGCCGCCATCAAAGCGATCGACTTCTCCCCGCTCGATCGCGGCGATCAGGCCGGATTCGATGCCACCCTCAAACAATCGCAAGCCAAGCTGGAAGCCCTGAAGCCCTGGCTGCAGCAGTTCAACATTCGCATCGTGGGCAACTCGCACATCGACATGGCCTGGCTGTGGCCCTGGACCGAGACCGTTGAGGTGGTGCGCAACACATTTCGAAGCGTGCTCGACCTGATGCGGGAATACCCCGATTTCAAGTTCACCATGTCGTCTGCCCGCGCTTACGAATGGATGCAGGAAAAGTATCCCGACCTCTTTCACGAGATCGAGCAGCGCGTCAAGGAAGGCCGCTGGGAAGTCATCGGTGGCATGTGGGTCGAGCCCGACCTGAATATGCCGGACGGCGAATCGCTCGTTCGCCAGATCCTCGTAGGCAAGCGTTACTTTGAAAAGAATTTCGGGGTTGACGTAAAAATCGGATGGAATCCGGATTCGTTCGGCTACAACTACCAACTTCCGCAAATTTATAAAAAGTCGGGCATGGATTATTTTGTCACGCAAAAACTGCTGTGGGCGCACGAATTCACCACATTCCCCTACAAGTTTTTTTGGTGGCAATCGCCTGACGGCAGCCGCCTGCTTACTTATTTCCCGCACGACTACGCCGGCGGCATCGACGCCGAGCCTCTCGCGACCGACGTTTCCATCTGGATGCCCTCAATCTACGGCAAGACCGTCCCCGAAAAGCCCGAGATGATGCACCTCTATGGCGTTGGCGACCACGGCGGCGGCCCCACCCGGATCATGCTCGACCATGCGCTGCAGTTGATGGCTCCCGACGCGGTCTATCCCAAACTCGAATTCAGTTTCGCCCGCGACTTCTTCAACGACATGGAAAAGAAACTTCCCACGATGCAGGTTCCCACCTGGGATGGCGAACTCTATTTCGCCTATCATCGCGGCGTCTTCACCACCCAAGCCGAAACCAAGCGCAGAATTCGCCGCTCCGAGGAAACCGTCCTCAACGCCGAGAAGTTCGCGTCGCTCGCTTCGCTCTACGGCCGACCCTATCCTCAAGATGGAATGGAGAGCGCGTGGAAGAAGTTGCTCTTCGATCACTTCCACGACATCATGCCGGGCTCGGGCATCGCGGTGAACTATCTCGATGCCAAGCGCAACCTGGAAAATGTGGACCGCATCGCGAATGAGGTTACTCGGAAATCTCTTCGCGAGATTGCCGCGCACATCAACACGCAAGGCGACGGAGTGCCAGTCATTCTCTTCAATTCCCTCTCGTGGCCGCGCACCGGGGTCACTGAATTGGAGGCGCAACTGCCCGCCCCGGCCCGCCAGATCGCGGTATTCGATTCCAACGGAAAGCCGGCGGAATCGCAACTACTTTCCCTCGATGCAGACACTCACCGCGCTCGCTTCTTGCTCCTGTCGACAACGCCCCAGTTCGGATACCGCGCCTACTTCGTACGCGCCGCCAATGCCGCGCCCGCCGTCCATTCCATGCTGAAGGCTTCCGCAGACACTCTGGAGAATGAATTCCTGCGGGTGAAAATCGATCCGCAAACTGGCTGCATGACCAGTCTGTTCGATAAGCGAAGCGGCACGGAAGCGCTCGCCCCAGCAGAAACCGATACGGGCGGCCCCAAGACCTCAACCTGCGGCAACCTGCTGCAAACTTTTGTGGACAAGCCCAAGCAATGGGACGCGTGGAACATTGACGCCGATTTCGAAAAACAGCATTGGGACTTGGATAAAGCCGATGAAGTGAAACTCGTCGAGAGCGGCCCGCTGCGCGCCATCATCGAAATCAAGAATCATTTTCAGAACTCAACCTTCGTACGCGATGTCATCTTGTACGCTGGCGCGACCCGCGTTGATGTGAAGATGCAAGCGGAATGGCACGAAAAACACATTCTGCTCAAGGTCGCCTTCCCCCTCAATGCTCACAACGACAAGGCGACCTTTGAAATTCCTTTTGGCTCGGTCGAGCGCCCCACCACGCGCAATACGCCTGCCGAGAAGGCGCAGTTCGAGGTTCCCGCGCACCGCTGGGCCGACATTTCCGATTCCAAGCACGGCTTCAGCCTGCTCAACGATTGCAAATACGGATACGACGCGAAAGGCAACGTGCTCCGGCTTTCGCTGCTGCGTTCTCCGGAGTATCCCGATCCTCACGCCGACGAGGGCCACCACGAATTCACTTATTCGCTCTATCCGCATGGCGGAGGCTGGAAGCAGGCTCTCACCATCCGCCAGGGTTATGAATTGAACTACAAATTGATTTCCCTGCCTTCCGAGAAACATCAGGGATCACTTGCGGCGGAGTATTCCTTCCTGCAAACGCAACCGGAAAACATCATCGTGACCGCGATGAAGAAGGCCGAAGACGAAAACGCCGTGGTTCTCCGCTTCTACGAATGGGCCGGCAAGGATGGCGACGTCACGCTGCAACTTCCGCCTGGAGCACAATCGGCCGAGGAAACGAATCTTATGGAGAAGCCAATCGGTAGCGCGTCCCTGCAAAATGGTCGAGTGACGCTGCATACCAAACCTTACGAGATCAAAACCATCAAGGTGCACTTTTCCAGCTTGTCGAGAGTAGCATCCGCGCCCAAGCCATGACCGCAACTTCAACAACTAGCGCTACGGTTCTCGGCGTTGACATAGGCGGCACGAAAGTTGCAGTTGGCCTGGTGAACCCGGATGGCAAGATCCTCGCCCAGGGCCGTCAGCCCATGATCGCAACCGGAACGGCCGAGTCCGCTCTCCACGCCGTTACCGCTGCCATCGATTCTTTAATCTCTTCTGCGGCCCCTGAGGGAATTCAGAGCATCGGCATCTGCGCTCCCGGCCCCTTGGATCCCAAGGCCGGAATCGTTCTCAATCCGCCAAACCTTCCCTGCTGGCGAAATTATCCGCTGGCTGAAAAAATCGCTTCGAAGTATCGAGTCCCCGTAAAAGTCGACAATGACGCGAACGCCGCCGCCCTCGCCGAAACTCGCTGGGGCGCGGCTCGCGGCTTTCACTACGTTTTCTACGCCACGATCGGCACGGGGATTGGCACGGGCATTGTTTTCGATGGCCGCATCTATCATGGCAACACGGGCTCCGCGGGCGAAGGCGGACATATGAGCATCGATTATCGCGGTCCCGTCTGCGGCTGCGGCAAACCCGGATGTATCGAAGTGCTAGCCGCCGGTCCGGCAATTGGTGCGCGCGCGCGGGCCAAACTTGCGGCCGATCCATCCCGCCATTCGACAATCCTCGATCTGGCGAACGGAAACGCATCCGCAGTTACCAGCGAGTTGGTCGGACAGGCTTATGCCGCCGGCGACCCCGTGGCGCGCGATGTTCTTCTGGAAACTGTCCATCTCTTAACCACCTGGCTTGGCAACATCGTCGACCTGCTCGATCCCGATGTTCTGGTAGTTGGAGGCGGCGTAGCGGCAATGCTGAAACCTTTTTTCGATGAGATCAAGAGTCGTCTTCCCAGTTGCTGCGTCAATCCACATGCTGCCAACATTCCGCTGTTGATGGCCCACTACGGCGCAGACGCAGGAATTGCTGGTGGCGCAGCCCTCTGCTCCGATAATCTTCCTTAACCGCAGAACTCGATCACGAATAGCAAGGACCCAAATGTTCTTAGCGCAATCTTCTCGTCGATTCGCATTCTCCATCACGATCTTCATTCTCAGCTTCACTCTCTCCGCGCTCTCGCAAAACGGGGACCTTCCCAAAGCGCCGCACGCCGAGGTTTTCACTCTCACTCCCACGCCGGGTCCTTTCACGGAACCGGGGATTGCGGTGAATCCCAATAATCCGAAGCAGGTAGTCGCAGTTTTCCAGGACAACGCGCACGCCGCGTATTCAGCCGACGCCGGGCACACCTGGCAGGCCGCCGACGATGTTGCTCCCAAAAACTACCGGGTTTCCGGCGACGTTTCGGTCGCTTTTGACAATCAGGGCCATGCCTTCGTCTGCTACATCGCCTTCGACAAGCTGGGAACCTTCAACTATTGGGCTCACGGCGCCACTCGCAACGGAATCTTCGTGCGCCGCTCGCTCGATGGTGGAAAAAGCTGGGAGGCCGACCACATTCCCGTCGCCGAACAAACCAGTTCGCCCGGGATTCCGTTTGAAGACAAACCGTACATCGTCGCCGACAATTCCAAAAGCAAATATGCCGGCAATCTCTATATTGGGTGGACGCGTTGGAGAATCGCTGACTCCCAAATCGTCCTCTCGCGTTCCACTGACGACGGAAAAACATGGTCGCAGCCCATCGAAATCGACGCTCATCCCGGCCTGCCGCGCGACGATAACGGCGCCGCCGAGGGCTTCGCCGGCGTGGTCGCTCCCGATGGAAAACTCTATGCCATCTGGAGCCAGGACAATGCCATCATGCTCACGACCTCGCGCGATGGCGGCAAGACTTTTTCCCATGCCCGCCCCATCATTCACACTGCGCCCATCATGTTTGCCATTCAAACGCTGGAACGGGCCAACGGATTTCCGCAAATCGCCATCGATCCCAAGAGCAAGCGCCTGTACGTGACTTGGAGCGATTACCGCAACGGCGACCTCGACGTTTTCATTGCGACCTCCGAAAACGGCGGCAAACGCTGGTCAGCACCGGTCCGCGTGAACAACGATCCCGTACACAACGGCGCCGAACAATTTTTTCAGTGGCTCGCAGTCGATCCCACCGATGGCTCCATCAACGTGCTGTTTTATGACCGCCGCAACGATCCGCAAAACCGTAAGCAGATTGTCGTTCTGGCGCGTTCCACCGACGGTGGACACTCATTCTGCAACTACTCCTGGACTGGGAATCCATTCGAAGCCAGCGGCGTTTTCTTCGGTGACTACAGCGGAATTGCTGCCTATGGCGGACGCGTCTACGGCATTTGGACGGAGAAACCTGCCCCCGCGCCAGAGGCAACGGACAAGCCTGAAGAAAAAACCAAACCCGAAGAAACTAAAGCTGCGAAGCCGCAACCTCGAGGAACGATCGTAAAAGTTGGCACTGCGGATTTCAGTGCACCCGACCCGTCCATTGAGGGTAGTCCGGGAATTTCTAGGCGAGGACTGCTAACGACCAATTCGGTCTAAGCCAAGGGCGATGCCGCGCTCGACGAACTTCGCAGGCGGATTGCCCGCTCACCTCGATATCCCACCTCTACCATTGAGGTCTTCGCTCTCGCGCGTGGCTTTGGATTCCCGATTTTCCAATTCGGCCTGCCGCAGTTCGGTCGCCTCGACTGGATCCGTTCCCGCTTTCAATGTGGTCTTCTCAAGGAAATAGCGCCAGCCCGCATGCCGGTCCGCCGAACTTTGTTCACCTTCGAACCTCTTTAAGGCCGACTCCGCGTTGGTTCGTCCTTTGACCACTTCGACCACTCCGCCCGACTCGTAGGTGCGGACATTGTGGCGTATGACTACGTAAGACGCCTTGATCTCTTCGTTGGTCAAACACTCTCCCTTGTGCAGCCGGAAATAAAGGTCCTACTTTGAGAGTATGCGCGAAACCCGCGATTAGCAAGCCGGCTAAATCCACCTCGAGCTGAGCAGACTCTGAATTCGTCCTCGCGGCTCGCACGATGCCTGTTCGTGCAACCTAAGTTCTGACTCTAGAGTTTGAACCATGCCCTGCGCCTCTCGGCGAAATCGCAAAAGACGCCGTTCATGCCTGCTCTTTTGCAATCGAGTTTCCTCTCATTGCCAGCGCCTTGCCCCCTGTGTTAGCCTCTTGTTCGAGGGATCACTTTGCAAGACAAAGTACCCACCGGGCTCGACCGCAAAGAAACCGAAGTTTACCGGCGTCTCGATCGAGGACGGCTCCCAAGACATATCGCCATCATCATGGACGGCAACGGGCGGTGGGCTCGCCGCCGCCACATGCCGCGTGTTGCCGGGCACCGTGCCGGAGTCGCGGCCGTGCGTTCCACCGTGGAAACTGCGGCGCGCATCGGCATCCCCGCACTCACCCTTTATGCATTTTCCGAAGAGAATTGGAAAAAGCGCCCCCAGAGCGAAGTCAACTTTCTGATGGGATTGTTGAGCCGCTATCTGAAGGCGGAAGTTCCCACACTCAACAAGAACAACATCCGCCTCGAATATATCGGGCGGCAGCACGAACTGCCGCAGGACGTGCAGGAGCGTATGGAATGGGCCCGCGAGGCGACGGCCCCCAACTCAGGCATGGTGCTCACCCTCGCGCTCAATTACAGCGCCCGCAGCGAACTTGTGGACGCATTCCGCTCCATCGTTAACGCGGCTACACAAAATGGCGGGCTCGAACATCTTGAGATCGATGAGGAAACAGTGGCCCGGCATCTTTATACGCGACATCTTCCCGATCCCGATCTCGTCGTGCGCACGTCCGGCGAAATGCGCTTGAGCAATTTCCTCTTGTGGCAGCTCGCCTATGCCGAAATTTACGTGACTCCGACTCTGTGGCCCGATTTTCGCGGTGTCCACTTGCTCGAAGGCATTGCCGAATATCAGAAGCGCGAGCGCCGCTACGGCGGACTCAACCACGGCGACGCGCATCAGGAAACGTCCGCGCTCGCCACAAAATCATAAGCACCGAAAAACTGAGTCTTAGAGACGAGCTTCCTCGGCGCCCCTCTGCGCCCTCTGTGGTTAAATTCTTGATTTCATGCAAAGATCGTAAGCGCGCCCATCCCAGCGCATAACACTTCACCTTGCTCAAACGCATTGCGACCGCAGTCGTTCTGATTCCCATTGTGCTGGCGCTCATTCTGCGTGCGCCGGTTTCAGTGCTGGCATTGGTCGCCGCTGTAGTCGCTCTGCTGGCCATCCACGAATTCCTCAAACTGACGGAATCCTACGGCACGCAACCTCTGCGCCTTCCAACCTACATTTTCGTCGCCGTCTTTTTTTTGCTGCTAGCCTTCAACGCGGGAAATCAAAAGCCGCTGCTTTCCACCGCGATCTTTGTGTACTGCCTGGCATTCGCCGCTGCCATCGCGCCGTTCCTAGCCTTAACCATCTTGATGCGCCGCCAGGACCTGCGCACCGGATATCCCGCAGCCGCTGCTTCGGTCTTCGCCTTCACCTATATCGCTCTGCCCATGGGCATGCTGGTTCAGCTTCGCCAGCAATGGGCCGGTGCATTCTATCTCCTGTATTTGCTGCTGGTGGTTTGGGCGGGAGACATCTTCGCTTATTTCGTAGGCAAGTCGATCGGGCGCCATTTGATGTCCCCGCACATCAGCCCGAAAAAAACCTGGGAGGGAGCCGCCGCATCTCTCGCCGCAAGCCTGACTGTCGGCTGGTTGCTCTTTCATTACGCACTCCCGATTAGCTCGGCGCTACTGCGGGCCGGTCTGATCGAGCGGCGGGACGGCCTGTTCGGCCTCGAACAACCTTCGCTCGCTCCGATCCTGTTGCTGACCATCGCCCTGAACATTGCCGCGCAACTCGGCGACCTCGTGGAATCTCTAATAAAACGCGGAGCGTCGGTGAAAGACTCCGGAGCGCTGCTTCCAGGCCACGGCGGCATGCTCGACCGCATCGATGCCCTGCTTTTTGCCGCTCCTGTATTGTGGTTCTATGCGGCTTGGCGTGTGATGCAGTAATCCCACCCCCTCTCACCAACGCCGCTTGGAAGCGCGTAAAATAAAGTGTCCGTGCCTACTCCGCAAAACAGTTCTCTTTGACCATGAAACGCATCGCCATACTGGGATCTACCGGCTCCATTGGCCGCAGCACGCTCCGCGTTGCCGAGTCCTATCCCGATCGCTTTGAGATTGCCACCCTGGCGGCCGGATCGAACCTGGATGCTGCTTTTGAGCAGGCCCGGCGTTGGCGTCCACGGATGATCTCCATGGCCAAAGAGGCCGATGCCGACACTCTTCGCGTCCGCCTGAAAAAAGAAGGCCTGAGCGCCATCGAAGTCGTACACGGAGCAGCGGGAACGGTGCAGGTTGCGACCCATCCCGAAGTCGATTTTGTTGTCAGCGCCATCGTCGGCGTCGCCGGGCTGGAGGCAACTTACGAAGCCGTCCGCGCCGGAAAGATTTTGGGGCTGGCGAATAAAGAATGTCTGGTCGCCGCCGGCGAACTGATCACAGCCGAGGCTCGCCGTCAAGGCAAGCCCCTGCTTCCCATCGACAGTGAGCACAATGCCGTCCATCAATGCCTTCGCGGGGGCCGCATGGATGAAGTGGAGCGCATTTGGCTTACGGCCTCGGGCGGCCCATTTCTGAATACTCCTCACTCCGAGTTTTCTTCCATCACCGTGGATCAAGCCTTGAACCATCCCACCTGGAAGATGGGGCGCCGCATCACCGTTGACTCGGCAACCCTTATGAATAAAGGGTTTGAGGTGATCGAGGCGTGCAGACTGTTTCACCTGCCCCCGTCAAAGGTCGAAGTAATTGTCCATCCGCAATCCACCATTCATTCCATGGTCGAATTTGTCGACGGCAGCATACTTGCTCAATTCTCGGTAACCGATATGCGGCTGCCAATCCTTTACGCGCTGACCTATCCCGACCGTATCCCGTCTGATATGCGCTTCGCGGTCAGTGACTTGCGTCATCTGGACTTCTCCCCTCCCGACCTGAAAAAATTTCCCTGTCTTCGGCTCGCCTATGAGGCAGCAGAAGCCGGCGGAGCCCAGACCGTGGCCCTGAACGCGGCGGACGAAGTCGCGGTCGCCGCATTCTTGGAAGGCAACATCCGCTTTGATGAAATTCCCAGGATTATCGCAGCAGTTCTGCAGGAAACTGATTCCGGCAAACTCGAGTCGATTGCCCAGGTATTGGAAGCTGATGCCGAAGCTCGCAGCAAGGCACAACAAAGGATCGCGAGCAAGAAAGAACGCCCCCGGGCAACATCTTTCGCGTAGTTTCAGGAATCTAATTATTGATGGGGAGTGCTCATCTCGATTATGTCTGATTTCTTGACCTCACTCGTAGCGGTGGTAGCAGTTCTTGGCTTCATGATCCTGATCCACGAGTTCGGCCACTACATCGTGGCCAAGTGGCTGGGAGTGCGGGTGGAGCAGTTCGCCATCGGATTCGGCAAGCGCCTTATCGGCTTCCGCAAAGGCGAAACCGACTATCGCATTAACGCCATCCCTCTCGGCGGCTACGTCAAGATGAGCGGCGAAAATCCCATGGACGAGCGTTCCGACGATCCACGCGAGTTCATGAATCATCCCCGCTGGCACCGCTTCCTTATCGCCATCGCCGGGCCGACTATGAATATCCTGTTGGCCATCGTTCTCCTCACCACCGTCTACATGGTGCATTACGAATATCCGGCGGTGTACGATGAGCCGCCCGTTATCGGATGGGTCCTCAAAGATACCGCGGCCGCGAAAGCTGGATTCCAGATCGGCGACCGCATTACCCGCATCGACGGTGTGCAGAATCCCACATGGGAGCAAGTTGACCTCAAAGAGGCCCTCAGCCCCGGTCAGCCTCTAAACGTCACGATTGACCGCAACGGACACACGCTGGAAAAAACCATCGTGCCGGAAGCCATGGGCGTCGATCAGATCGGCTACGCGGGCTGGGCGCCGAAAGAAGGTGTCGTCACCATCGTCGATCTTGTCGATGGGATGCCCGCCCAAAAAGCGGGATTGAAAGAAGGCGATCAGATCATCTCAATGGACGGCAAACCGGTACCCGCGCTGGCGGAGATGATCGAAAGTTTGAAAGTTACAAAAGATAAGCCGATAACGATTACCGTCCTGCGCAACGGCGAGCAGAAGACCTTCAACGTTCAGCCCGTTCTTAAAGACAAGTGGTACCGAATTGGCATTGGCAGCGAGCAGATGAAGGTGAAGACTTTGCCCTTCGCCGAAGCCTTCAATCTTTCGCTCCATGAAAACCGGCAGAACGCTTTGCTGATCCTCGAACTGGTTAAGAAAATGGCGCAGCGCAAGATTTCGATGCGCTCCATCGAGGGCCCGATCCGCATCGGCCAAGCCGCGGGGGAAGCCGCTCGCCGCAAAGGCTGGACGCCTTTGATGGGCCTGACCGCCGCAATCAGCCTCAATCTCGGAATATTTAACCTGCTGCCGATTCCCATCCTCGATGGTGGCGTAATCCTGTTCCTGCTGATCGAAGGCCTGATGCGCCGCGACATCAGCATGAACATCAAGGAACGCGTCTACCAAGCGGCCTTCGTTTTCCTAGTGCTTTTCGCGGTTATGGTGATCTACAACGATTTGATGAAGACCATTCCGGGGCTGGCGGACAAACTGCCATAGAAAGTTCTTCGCAAAATGTAGGAGCCGACGGCCCTTGCTGGCCGTCGGCTTTTCCGTTTATGCCACTTTTTTATTGGGCGGCAGCAAGCGCTTGGATTTGGGCTGACACACTGTCCCCGGTTTGATTCCCTTCGCCGCTGCCGGAGGCTTCGCGCTTTGCACGCGACTTATTTGGACCGGCTGCCCTCCGCCGAAAGGATCGTCGCTGCTAACACCGTTCGGCAAAGTTTGAATCGCGCTTTGAAATTTCGGCCACGCATTTGCCGCGGCGTCCGACGTGAGATGGGCATAAAGCTGAGCCAGCGTTCCCGCGTCCCCCAACGCCACCATCGCCGGAGCGATCTTATCCAGCGTGTACCCCTGGCTCATCAGCCATGAAAGGAACGCCATGCCGCATCCGGTACTGTCCGCGTTCTGATCGGTAGGATCCATCTTGTTCACGAAGTCCGGCATGCCATCCTGCGCCCACTGCGGAGCGGTCGCAAAATCCGAAAGCGCGTTATTGCTAATCGATGCGGCGCACCACCTCGACAGCGCCTCTCCCGTGCTCTCGCCGCACAAATTTCCATTCATCGAACACTCGCTGAGTTCAGCCTCAAACAGCGCCGATACGCGAGCCGAGTTGCCGAACGCCGCGTCGACTTCAATGGCCGCGCCCGTGGTGTAATCGCAGCCCATATGATCAGCCCCGCCAGTTCCGTCAGTGGTATTCCCCAGGGCAAAGACAATCACGCTGACCGCTCCTCCTGTGCTTCCGAAAATCGTGTCGTTGGCGGCCGCAACACGGTCCGCATCGTGGAGCAAGTCCTGGGCATTCTGCAACCCTTGCTGGCCAATCGATGCATCCACATACACCGCAACGCGGCCGCTTGGACTGGTTCCGACAAGCTGCGATGTACCCTTGTAACTCGGCCAGGCCGGCGCGGGCCCACCCGCCCCACTGACTTCAGCTGCCTTCTTCTTACCCCCCGTTGCCTTAATGCGATGACTCGGACTCATACGAAACCCTCCCCTGCTCAGTGATTGCGACGAAGTGCGGCAGCGCTGGGAGCCCAGTCGTTCGGCCAGAGGTGGGCCAGGATTACTGCGGAATGGTAGCCCTAATGATTTCACAGGTGCCCAGGTTGGGCAATCCGCCGCTGCTGTGAACATTCCTACTTAAGTCTTAAGCCTTTTCAGGAATGTCGTTTGTTGACCTCCAATTTTGATTGAGATACAATGTATCTCACGAGGTCCTCATGCCTGCCACAGAAATGGTTCATATTCGCATCGATAAACGAGTGAAAGCACAGGCCTCTAAGGCCCTGTCCGCGATGGGCCTCTCCGTCTCCGACGCAGTAAGAGTCTTACTGACCCGCGTCGCCGCTGAGAAGGCGTTGCCCTTTGACTTAAGGGTCCCCAATGCTGCCACAAGAGCGGCAATGAAGGAAGCGCGCGCTGGTGGGTTGGCCTCGTTCAACAGTGTGTCCGACTTGATGGCCGACCTGAATGCGGAGGATTGAGCGCACTACCGCGTTCCTTCGCGACTTCAAACGCGAGAAAAAAGGCCAACACCGACGCGGCCTGGAACCTCTTGTTTCCTGGGTAGTTTCGCTCTTGGTCCAAGATGCGGCGCTGCCGGATAAAAATCGCGACCATGCACTCGCCGGCGGTTGGCGGGATCATCGCGAATGCCATCTCAAACCCGACCTGTTGCTAATCTATCGCAAGCCTGACGCGGAGGTGTTGCAATTGGTCCGGCTCGGATCGCATAGTGAACTCTTCCGCTAAGGAGTCGGTTCAGCTACCCAAGTGCACGTGATAAAATAAAGCTTCCCATATGGCCCATATCCAACGCAGAAAGACCGCCACGGCCGTCGTGGGCGGTGTGCCCGTCGGCTCCGATGCACCAATTGTGGTGCAGTCGATGACTAATACCGACACCGCCGACATTCCTTCGACCGTGCAGCAAGTAGCAGCCCTCGCCCGCGCCGGGTCCGAACTGGTACGCGTCACCGTGAATAACGACGAGGCCGCCGCCTCCGTCCCGCACATCGTGGAGCAACTCGACAAGCAGGGCATCCGCGTCCCCATCATCGGCGACTTCCACTACAACGGTCACGTTCTGCTGACGAAGTATCCCGAGTGCGCCCGCGATCTGGCCAAGTACCGCATCAATCCCGGCAACGCCAGCATTGGAAAAACGGGAGACTCCAACTTCCGCACCATGATCGAAGTGGCGGTGAAATATCAGAAGCCGGTCCGTATCGGCGTGAACTGGGGATCGCTCGACCAGGTGTTACTCACCCGCATGATGGACGAAAATTCCCGCCTGCAAGAGCCGAAAGACGCCCGCGAAGTGACCATGGAAGCGATGGTAGTGAGCGCGCTGAATTCGGCCAAGCTGGCCGAGCAGTTCGGCCTGCGCCCCGACCAGATCATTCTGAGCGCCAAGGTCAGCGGCGTGCAGGATTTAATCGACGTATATCGTGCGCTGGCAGCCCGATGCGAATATCCGTTGCATCTAGGCCTCACCGAAGCCGGAATGGGCGCCAAAGGAGTCGTCGCATCCAGCGCCGCCATGGGCGTGGTCCTGCAGGAAGGAATAGGCGACACGATTCGAGTTTCGCTGACGCCTGCGCCCGGCGGTGATCGCACCGAGGAAGTCCGCGTAGCCCAGCAGATCCTGCAGTCGATGGGCATTCGCAGCTTCACGCCTCAGGTCACGGCGTGCCCCGGCTGTGGACGCACCACCAGCACCTTCTTCCAGGAAATGGCCGAGCAGATTCAGACTTACCTTCGCGAGCAAATGCCCGCCTGGAAGGGCCGTTACGTAGGCGTCGAGGAGATGAAGCTCGCTGTAATGGGCTGCGTGGTCAACGGCCCCGGAGAATCCAAGCACGCCAACATCGGCATCTCCCTGCCGGGCACATTCGAGGAACCCAAGGCCCCGGTCTACGTCGACGGACGCCTTTTCACTACGCTCAAGGGTGATCGCATCGTTCCGGAGTTCATCACGATTCTCGACGATTACGTCGACTCGCACTATGCGGCACGGGATGCGGTGAAAGAAGAAGTCCCCGCCAAGGTCTAGGAAATTTTTGATTGCAGATTTTTGATTGCAGATTTTGATTGCTGATTGCGCCGTACTCCCGGGTTTTCAATCAACAATCAAAAATCATCAATCGACAATTCTTCTTATCTACTGTCCCGTAAACAGAAACAGCGGATTCTGGAAGGGCGGTTCCCCGTTCGCCCTCGCCGGCGCACCGCTGAACGGCGCAGGCAGATCAGTAACCAACACATCCGCCGCATTTACTCCGACAGAGATCGTGTTCGGCACGGTCGCAACCACGGCCACAGACCCGCCGTCGCACATGCTGGCATAGACGCGAGTATTGTCGGTCGACGCCACGGACGACATGCGGAATCGCGCCGAAGCCGGTGTATATGGGAAAACCGGCGCGCAGAAAGTAGCGGGCGCCAGCGCAAAGGGCTGCACTCCTTTTACCGGAGTCGCCACTGGCGGCAGCAACGGAAACACCGTGGTCTTCACCGCCAAACTCTCCGCATCGTACACAGTGATCTGCGGAATCACGCACTGATTAGCCGCAACGTTCGGATCAGGGCACCCCCCTCCAGACGTTACGTAGCTCGCCACGTAGAAACGCGTACCGTCTTGCAATGCCGCCACCGACACAGGCATGACCGTGCTGTAGGAGCATGCGACTCCGCCGCAGGTCGCGGAAGCCGGGATCGGCGGAGCCGGAATGCTGACGGCCCCTGTCGCGCTGCCCAACGGCGTCGGCGGGTCGGTGGTCGCATCGAAAACGTAGACCGCTCCGGCCGTCGGATTCGTCACATACAACCGGCTCAGATTCTTATCGTAAAGCACATAGTTGGCACCTGGGCCCCCAACCGACTGCGGCGATCCTGCAACCACCGCGTTCGTGTCTGTGCGAATCGTGTAAAGCTGCCCATCTCCCTGCGTCACCACGTAAAGGCGCTGGTTATCCGGACGTACCGTTGCCCAGGCGGGCGTGTTGCCTACCGGAATGCTGGCGAGCGTTGTCAAGTCCTGCGGAGAAAGATCCGTGACCAAATTCGTAGCCTGGTTGAGCACATAAAGGTTCAGCCCGTCGGAAGTTTCGGCCATCGCCACCGGATGACTGCCTGCGGCCAAATAAGCAATGTTGCTGATGCTGTTCTGCGAAGTGCTGATGGCCGCCACCGAGTCGGTACTGGCAAAATTGCAGTTCGGATCGCTTTCCACTCCATAGTTCGCCACAAAGACACTGGTGAACTGCGCGGTCGCGACAAAATCTGGAAGGTAGGAGCAAAGATAGGGCTTGGGGGGAGTCGTGTTGGGATTAATCGCCCCGATATTCGGGAACGTCACTGTCGTTGTTGTTCCCAGCCCGGTCGCGATGGAGCCGCTCCCAGCCGGAAAAAACGATGTCACAACGTCAGTTTCCCCCTGAAATAAACTTCCCGCGCTCGCTACAAAAACCTGCGAATTGTTCGGCAAAACGGCCCCGTGAGTGGGATTCACTCCCATGTTGGCCTGTCCGATATCGCTGTCCCCCGAAACGTCGATCTGCAGCGCCGTGCCGGGATTGAAGGGCACGTTCGCGCTGATCCCAAACACGGCATGGTAGTTCTGCGGAGTCGGCGGAACGATGCCGACGGGAATTACCACCGGACGATAGACCTGACCACAGGAAACTTCGAGCCAAGCTGCTAGCGCCACCGCTACCACCCAGCCCACACGTCGAGAACTCATCGGCACCCCGAAGAAAAAGTTGTGTTTCAAATGATTGCGACAGAAGCGATTATTGTAACGATTGCGCGCCGTCCGCGCCAGAGACTGGCTCTCAGTTCTCTGCAAGGGATGCGACGATCAGTGTATGGGGATGCCTGAATGAGGCTATTGAACGAAACACAAGTGCGGAACAAAAAGATTTAGCCGAGACAACCGCAGCCGCTCCGAACATTCCAACTCCGAAAGCCGCTCTTAAATCTTACGCCGTCGACCTTTTGCCGCCGCAGCCGCCGGAACTTCTTCCGACTTGGCCGTCGCCGCCGGCTTCTTCTTCCCTTCCATCTGCGCCAGACTCTGCTTCAGCGCCGCCATCAGATCCACGACCGGAGCCAGCTTCTTCGGCTTCTCCACCGCCGCGACTTCTCCACCCTCGAGCTTGGTTTCGATCAACTTCTTCAAATTTTCCTGAAAAGTATCTTTATATTTCTCCGGATCCCACTCGTCCGCGAGCGCTTCAATCAACTGGTGGGCCACTTTAACTTCCGCTTCCTTCAAATCGACATCCGGCGCTCCAAAGCCTTCTACCTTGCGCACTTCTTCGGAGTAGTACATCGTGTGCAGCATGAGCCCGCCTTCGTGCGGGCGCAAGAACACGGTGTACTCGCGGTTATGCATCGTGATCTTGGCGATCGCAACGTATTCGCTCTCTTCCAGCGCCTTGGTCAGCAGAGCATAAGGACGCCGCCCCGCTTCCTCCGGCAGCATGTAATACGACGACTCGAAATATACCGGATCGACCTCGGATTTCTTCACGAACTCCAGAATCTCCATGGTCTTGGCGGTCTGCGGTTCGATCTTCTTAATCTCGTCGGGCTCGATGACAATGTACTCGTCCTTGCGAAACTCGTAACCTTTGACGATCTCGCTGCGATCCACCACGACGTTTTCCAGTGGACAGATATATTGCTGCTTCACACGCTGTTTATCCGGGCGATGCAGCATGTTGAACGAGATCCCGCTGCTGCGTGCGCCGGAAAACAGACGTACCGGCATGGAAATGAGTCCGAAAGTTAAATGGCCAGACCAAACCGACGATGGCATAGTTTCCTCGCAAGCATCTCCCGAAGCTGTGCCAATCTAAGGCGACTCCGGGAACGAAGTAGCTAAACTCAACGGCACGGAGAGTTTAGCCTAGAACTCACCTTGGATGCACCAAAATGAAGGCACGGAGAACCGAAATTCCAAGCCGGAGGGAATGGGGTCTTGGAGGAAGGAATACTATCCGTTGTAGTTAACTCAGTGGCTCCTCCTCTTCGTTTTGCCGCAAAACCGGCCGAGATTCGATTCGTGAAGCGCTGCTCGCGCTTCGCTCATCTCTATGCCAAACCTCAGAACGGAGATTTCATGACCGACTTGCGCTATCCCATCGGCAAATTCACCTACGACGAAAACCTGACCGAAGACCAGAAGCGCGCCTTCCTCGACGACGTCGCCCAGGCTCCGGCCAACCTGCGCGCCGCTGTGAAAGGCCTGTCCGAGACCCAACTCGACACGGCTTACCGTCCCGGCGGATGGACGGTTCGCCAGGTCGTCCACCACGTTCCCGACAGCCATCTCAATTCCTACGTCCGGTTTAAGCTCGCGCTCACCGAAGACGAGCCGACCATCAAGCCCTACGCGGAAGATCGTTGGGCTGAACTGCCCGACACGAAAGCCACGCCGGTGGAAGTATCACTCGTGCTCCTGGAATCGCTGCACGATCGCTGGGTACGCTTGCTGCGGTCGCTTACACCCGAGGAGTGGAAGCGCACGTTTCGCCATCCTGAAATGGGTGCCATGACCTTGGAGAAAACGCTGGCCCTTTACGCGTGGCACGGACGTCATCACGTCGCCCACATCACCGCGCTGCGCTCCCGCGAAGGCTGGTAGTGAAATCCGTGCAGCTGCGCCGGATCTCTTCCCGATCTTTGAAGATGAACTGGGCAAGGCGTTATTTAAATCCCAGTCTCCACGCCAAATAACTGGTCGCTTCCCGCAGCACCGCGACTTCCCGCTGCCACGTCGTTTTCGGCCGGGACTCCGGGCGCGGCGCCACATAGACTGGAGCGATCCCTTCATGCTGCAGAAGTTTTCGGATGCGGAAGACATGGTAAGCGTCGCTCACCGCGACGCAACTACGCAGACCGTTGGCGTGCATGATCACAGCCACTCGCACGGCAGATTCAGACGTATCCCGACCCTGCGTCTCCGCGATCAGATTGCGTTCCGGAACGCCACGGTGCATCAGGTAACCCTCGCCCACTCCCCCCTCGCTGAAATGCGGATCGGCGGCAGCACCGCCCGTAGTGATAATTACGGGAGCTACGCCGCGGTGATATAGATCGAGGGCATGGTCGAGACGCGCCCGCAGCACTGGCGATGGGCGGCCCGCATACTCCGCCGCCCCGAAGACCACAATCGCATCCGCGGAATGAATTTCCTCGAGGGAAGCCGTGTGCACAATCTGCACGGCTGTAACCGCCAGGAACAATACAACCCCCGCCACGGCCAAAACTAGCAGACCCAGCCACCAGTTCGGTCGCGAATGCTGGTTGGGGCCTTCAGCGATCATTCTGCGGCCTTCATCCGGACGCGTTCATCCTTGGGCAAAAAAGCTGGAAATTTCGTCGGAGGGAATCGCGCCTTCGCGAATAATGCGCCAGCGCGCGTTTTCGTCGCTGAGATCGACGATCGTCGAGGCCACGTCCCGCGGAGAGTCGCCGCCATCGACAATAATGTTGATCCGCCCCTTAAGCTGGTCGCGTACCTGCTCGGCGCTCGTGCACTCCGAAGCGCCGCTCAGGTTCGCGGACGTAGCCGTAATCGGGATGGCCGCCGCAGTCACAACGGCCCGCGGAATTTTTGCGTTGGGCACCCGCAACGCTACGTTGCCCGTGTTGGCCGTCACTTTCAGCGGCAGGCGTGATCCCGCTTTCACAATGATGGTCAGCGGCCCCGGCCAGAACTTTCGCGCCAGCGCATAAAACTCTTCCGGCAGTGGTTTGGCCAGTTCCTCCGCCTGATCCGTGCTCTCGATCAGCAATGACAGCGGCTTGTGACGCGACCGCGTTTTAATGTCGTAAACGCGTTCCACCGCGCGCAGGTTAAACGGATCCGCCGCCAGCCCGTAAAAAGTATCGGTGGGCATGCCCAGCACTTCGCCCGACCGGATCTGGTCGGCGGCATATTTCACCAGGGATATTTCAGGAATTTCGCTATTAATTTTTACGATTTCGACGCGCACGGGCGTTCCCTTCTCTTCTGTTGCAGGCTCGATTTAGTTCGAACGCGAAACCTAACATAATACGGCAAAACACCGCAAGCAGGAGCGGCAGGGTATCATGCAGACACCCGCTATGACACGCGCGTCTGAATCCTCACCCCGCGCCCAGCACCGCCTGCGCCGCATCGAAGGCCGCCACAACGCGCTGGTGAAGGAACTGCGGCAGGCCTTCGCGCACTCCGAGCGTACCGCGGATGGCGATTGTGCCATCGAAGGCCTCCGTATTGTGGAAGAGGCGATTCGCAGCGGCCTGCGCTTTCGCGCCGTCTTTTTCAAGGAATCCGTCCAGAATCTGGCGGAACGCCTCCTGCCGCAGATCGGCGCACAAGTTGACACTCTGCTGCTCCCCGACAAACTCTTCGACGCCGCCGTTCCTGGCGAAACCCCGCAGGGAGTGGCGGCCCTCATCCGGCTGAAGGAATTTCTTCTGGCTGATATTTTTGAGCGCCTGCAACTCGGCCCAATCGTCGTTCTCGCGGGCCTGCAGGACCCCGGCAATTTGGGGACAATTCTGCGCTCGGCCGAAGCCTTTGGCAGCGCCGGGGTGGTGCTGGGGGAAGGCACAGTCAGTCCGTTGAATTCGAAAGTGATTCGCGCCTCGGCAGGATCGATCTTCCGCCTGCCGGTGGTCATTGCGAAAACCGCGGGAGGCCTGGAAGAAATTTCAGCCAAGCTGCGCGCGCAAAATGTTCGCCTGATTGCAACATCGTCTCACAAAGGCACGCCGCTCGATCAAGCGAACCTCACCGAACCGATGGCAGTTTTCATTGGCAGTGAGGGCGCCGGCCTGGCGCGCACGGTGCTGGCGCAAGCCGATGAACTGGTAGCGATCCCGCACACGGCACAAGTTGAATCGTTAAATGCCGGCGTAGCAGGCAGCATCGTGCTTTATGAAGCCGCCCGCCAGCGCCGCATTTCGTAGCGCCGTATTTCGTAACGCCGCCCCCCGGCGGCTGTCGCGGGGACGTCTCGTCCCCCCATGCCAGGGCAAGGATGCCCTCACGACAGCCGGCGAGACGCCAGCGCTACAAACGTTAGTCAATGTCTTGGGAAGGACATGGCTTCCGCCGTGCCAATACGCGCCCGAGAACTCGCGGGCTTTAGCCCCTGAGGGTCTCCGTTCGCCCGAGAACCTACGCCAACCCGCCTCCATCCACCACCAGCGTCGCCCCGGTAATCCAATTCGCCATCGGACTCACCAGGAACAAAACAGCATTCGCCACATCCTCCGCCGTCCCCACTCGTCCCAGAGGACGATTCGCAGCCTCCCGCATAAACTCCTGTGCGTCCTCGCCAAGCTGCGCACACTCGCTCCGTAACATGGGAGTATCCACATCGCCCGGGCAAACGCAATTCACACGAATATTATTTTTCCCGTGGTCAATAGCCATCGCACGCGTCAGATTCACGGTTCCGCCCTTGGCCGCGCAATACGACGCAGCCCGCGGCCCTCCCTTCAGCGACCATCCTGAACCGATGTTCACAATGCTCCCTCCGCCGTTGCGCATCATGTGCGGCACTACTTCCCGCGAGAGCAGATAGACTCCTTTCAACGTCACGTCGAGCGCCCGGTCCCATTCGTCCTCGGTGAGTTCGACAATGTCTTTGCGAATCGCGATGCCGGCGCAGTTGCACAGAATGTCGATCTTCCGCGAGCGTTGAATGATCGTCTCAACGGCGCGCCGGCATTCGACCGCGCTGCGAACATCGCATTTCAGGAAAATTGAGATTCCTCCCAAAGCCTCGATCTCAGCGACGACCTCGCTCCGCTTACTGTCGTCGATGTCGAGCAGCGCAACGAATGCTCCCATCTCCGCCAGTCGAATCGAAATCCCGCGTCCAATCCCAGACGCAGCGCCGGTGACCATCGCGACCTTTCCATCGAGAGATAAACATTCGCCCGCCCGTTCTTCGATCTTCCTCAGTTGCGTTTTCATCGCGATGCGTCTGTAGTTGAATTCAGCGCTTCCCCCGCCGCTTCCAGCGTGCGCTCCACATCGTCGTCCGTGTGCGCCAGCGTCACAATCGAGTGCAGCGCCGCTGACGGCGATCCATACACGCCGAACGGAAACATCGACAGCACAAACTTCTGAAATGCCGCGCGGTCCACGAACTGGCAAAACTCACGGTAGTCGCGGATCGCCGCCTGCTCAGTGAAGAGCAACTGAAACATCGGGCCAACATTCTGCACAACCAACGCACGCCCTCTCTTTTTGAACAACTCCGTGTACCCCGTGCACAGCCGCTCCGCAATGCGCCAGGTGTGTCGGAAGGAAGCGTTGTTGTCTCGAGTGAGCACGCGCAGGTTGGCCCTTGCCGCAAACATTCCAATGCGCGATCCGTTGTGCGTACCGTAGTGCAGCACGCCTCCCCATTGCAGCGCGTCCATAATTTGGGCGCGGCCCACGAGCGCAGCAACCGGCAAGCCGCAACCCAGAGCTTTGCCGAAGGTCACAAGGTCTGGCGACAATTTGTAATACTCCTGGCAGCCGCCGGGAGCGATGCGAAATCCGGTCACCGTCTCGTCGAGAATAAAAAGAATTCCGTTGGCCCGCGCAAGCTCCTGCAGACCTTGTAGGTAGCCTTCCGCCGGAGGAATCACGCCCATGTTGGCCATGATGCCTTCGCTGATGATCGCCGCAATCTGCCCCGGATGATTCTCCACCGCACACTGCAACGCCTGCAGATCGTTCCACGGCACCACAATTGTGTCGTCGAGCGCGCTGCGATTTAAACCGGAACTATCAGGAACCTTGATGGGATCGCTGCGCAGCCCGAGAGCACTCGGCGGCAGCACGTTCGAACTGACCAGCAAATCGTCGTGCCACCCGTGGTAGTGTCCTTCGAACTTCAGAATCTTCGGCCGCCCGGTCACACCGCGCGCCAGCCGAATCGCGGCCATGACCGCTTCGGTACCAGTATTCGCAAAGCGCACGCGCTCGGCATTCGGAACTATCCGCTGCAACATCTCCGCCACTTCCAACTCGACCGGCGTCGCGGTAGCAAAGTGGGCTCCCGTTGCGGCGGCTTCTGTAATCGCTTCCACGATCTCGGGATGCGCGTGGCCCAGCGGCAGCGCTCCGAACGCCATCATCCAGTCGATGTACTCGTTGCCGTCGACATCGTAAGTACGCGAACCGCGCCCGCGCTCCATGAAGATGGGATACTTGCCGAAGTTCGCCGGCCCGCGCGAAGACGAACTGCTAGCTTCGATCAGCACGCCCAGCGTGCGCTCGTAAACCTGCTTCGATTTCTCCGTACTGAATGCCATATTCGACTCCGTAGCGCCGGCATCCTGCCGGCTGTCGCGAGGGCGTCCTCGCCCTCGCAGCGGCGGCGAGTCGCCGCCATGACAGCCGCCGAGACGGCGGCGCTACACGCGACTTGCTATGGTACAGCAGACCATCTCCAGGCGCGCCCCAAGCCCTTTTCCGCAGGTAACCGTTACTAAATTCCTCCTGCAATTTCCTCCTGCCGCACCATTCTTACTCTGCATGGACGATCCGACTGAAGATTCCCCGGAATCAGTCATGCAGCCCCCGAGCAGTTTCCATGAGGAACCATGAAACATCCAATTCGCGCCGTCTTTCCGGAACTCAGACGCTTCACTCTGAGTCCCTTCGTTCTCTGCCTCGTTGCCGCTTCCGTCTGTTGGGGAGTCGCGGCTCAAGCTCAAGATGCTCAAGATAAAGAGAAGCCGCTCGAGCCTTCCCACATCGCCGGATGGGTAGTCATTCCGGTCGACGAATACCGCGTGCTCCGAGCGAAAGCGTACCCCGTGGAGCACGATCCCGAACCGCCTCCGCTCGACGCAACCCTTAGTCGCGTTGACTACGACCTCCATGTTGCCGGCGATCTCGCCGCCGGCCGCGCGACCTTGACTGTTGACGTCTTGAAAGACGGATGGGTTCGCGTGCCCGTGCCAGCGGGCTTGCTAGTGCGTGAAGCCCGCCTCGATGGTAAGCCAATCTCCCTCGTGCCTGCCGCGCCCGGCAAAAGCGGCGCGCATCTCGCTGCTCTTCTCTCGCACGCCGGCCGCTTCGAACTTCTGCTCGATATCGATGTCCCCGTCTCATCCGCGGCAGGCGAAGAGTGCATCTCCCTTCCCTCCACCGAATCGGGAGTCACTCGCGCCGCGGTCGTGGTTCCGCAACAAGGGATCGATTTGAAAATCGGCGGTGGTCTGCTCTCGGAAAAATCGGAATTGTCCGGCGAAACCAACTGGCTGGCTTACGCTCGCGGCAACGAAGCCCTCACTTTCACCTGGCGCAAGAAAACTCAAGATCATCATGTCGACCTGCCGCTGCGCTTGCGCGGTTCGCTCACTCAGTTGACCAGCCTGGCCGAAGATTCAACCTCCATCTATGCCGAAGCCAACTTCGAGATCGTGCAAGGCGCCGCTCGCGAGGTGCGAATCCAGGTCCCTGAACAAGTAACAATCGACCAGGTCTCCGGCGCCATGGTCGCGGACTGGGAGATCAAAAATGGCGAACTGGATGTCGCTTTCCTCGAGCCAGTCGAGCACAGCGCACGCTTCGTCATCAACGGCGAGACTCGACTTCCACGCGACGGCATCATCGCTATTCCTCTTCTGCGCCTGCTCAACACGGAACGCGATTCGGGCGGCGTCGCGGTTGAAATTCTCGGAGCCGGCGAAATTAAAGATCAGAAAACTCAAGGTCTGGAAGACGCCGACGCCACCGATCTCGGCGAGATGGTCGCCAGCCGGCAATCGCCCGCGCTCGTCGCATTTCGCGCCCGCTCGGGTGAAGCCGGTGCCACGCGGTCTTTGAGCCTAAACGTCGCGCGCTACGACCAGCAAGCTGTCCTCATGGCCAACGTTGAGGAGGCTCGCTACCAGGTGCTGATGAGCGCCGACGGCAAGGAACTCGTGCAAGCCCGTTACGCCGTTCGCAACAACCAGCGCAATTTTGTGAAAGTCACGCTGCCCGCGGGCGCCACCGTCTGGAGCGTCTCGTTGGCCGGACGCCCCATTCGCCCTGGCCAATCGCCCGATGGCAGCCTGCTGTTGCCGCTGGAAAAATCGCGCGGCGGTGACGATGCTCCCGCCTTCGCCGTCGAAATTCTGTATCTCACGAAAGCCCCAGCGTGGAACGAGAAAGGCCGCGAGAAAATCACGCTGCCTGCGCTCGATCTTCCCATCTCTCGCACCGGCCTGTTGCTCTACTATCCGCCACTGTTCCGCGTTTCAGCGGAGCCCGGAACATTTCACACGCAGGAGTACCAGAATCCAATTTCGGCCGCTCTCGAACCGCCCACTGTCGGCGTAGACCGAGGCCTTCTCACAGCTAAGGCATCACCCGTCGACACTCGAAACGACCGCCTGCAGCAGTTCGGCCAACTCCAAGTCAGCGACCAGGCAAAGAAGGACGCCACACAGACGCTCCTCGACAACTTCAAAGCCAAGTCATCCGCGGGAAAAGTGACCGGCATTCTGCCCATCAATGTCCCGTTCCCCGCGTTTGGTCCGTCGATATTTCTTGTTTCCGAACTCACCAGCGAGAATCAATTCCCCGCCGCGGAGTTCAACTTTCAGCGTGACAAAAAGGCAGGTGTGCGATGAAAAACACTTTCGTAGTGTTACTGCTTTGCTGCGTGTGCGTGGCGGAAGAGAAATCCACTCTGCCCTTGCCCGATCCGGGGAATGTCACGCTGACTCTCGACGAATACAACAAGCTCGTGGAACTCGCGGCCAAGCCACCCAAGCACGCGAACATCGCCCCGCTCCCTTACTCCATCAAGCATGCCGACGTAAACCTGCGCGTCGACAACGATGCTGTTCGCGGCAGCGTGCAACTGGAGGGAGAAGTTTTCCGCAAAGGCGTGAGCAAAGTTCCGCTCACCACCGGAATGACCGTCCTCGATGCGCACCAGAACGGAAAGGGACTTCCCTTGATTCAGGAGAACGGCACGCACATGGCTCTTCTCTCGGGACCGGCCGAATTTTCCATCGCCCTCGACGCCGGCCTCCCACTGCGGATCGAAGCCGGACGCGCTTCTTTCAGCCTACCTGTTCCGGTCGCGGGCAGCGTGCAACTAGCGCTGCTGATTCCTGGAGACCACACCTCCGCCAACATTTCCGCCGGCCTCATCACCAGTCGCAAATCGCAGAATGGACACACCGCCATTGAAGCCACATTGGTGCCGGGACAGCCTGCGACTATCTGGTGGACAACCCGAGAAGCCGTCGCTCCAACCGCCCCGCGTGAGGTGCGGTTCCTTTCCGATGCCAAGACGCTGGTCTCGGTGAGCGAAGCGGAGTTGCGCGTTGCGGTGCTTGCCGACATCACTGTCGTGCAAGGCGAGCCTTCGCAATTCCAGGTGGAACTGCCCGCAGGATACGAAGTCACCGGAATCACCGGCGCCACGCTCGACTCCTCGGAAACTCAGTCCGGAGTTTTAACGCTGAAGGTAAATGCTCCGGCGCAACGCAGCCAGCAGTTCCTTATATCAATGGAGCACTCCATCAATAGCGCCAATGCCGATGCCCCCTTGATCACCTTCAAAGGAGCGCAACGCGAAACTGGGGAAGTTCTGGTTGAGGGCGCTGGCGCCATGGAACTCACCGCAACCGAAGGCGGCGGCCTCAAGCGGATGGACGTGAAAGAAGCCAATCCTTATTTGCGTTCCCTCGCGCACTTTCCTCCTCAAGCTGCGTTCCGCTATCACAAACAACCGGGCGAGACTCCCAGCCTGGCGCTGCAATGGGTGCGCTTCCCCGATGGCAGCGTGCTCGCGGCGGAGGCCGAAAGCGCGGTCGTCACTACGCTGGTCACGTCTGAGGGCAAGTCGCTCACCGAAGTGAAACTGATCGTCAAGAATCAGGCACAGCCGTTCCTGAAAGTTGCTCTGCCCACGGGCGCCACCATCCTGTCGGCGGATGTCGGCGGCGAACCGGTGAAGCCGGTGCAAGGCCCCGACGGAAACCGCGTCCCACTCCTCCGTCCTGGATTTCGTCCCACCGACTCGTATGTGGTTTCGTTCGTGTTCATGCACTCCGGCGCTCCGTTCGCTAAAAAAGGCGGCGCCGATCTGAACCTCCCCAGTATGGACATCCCAATCAGCGTGTTGAACTGGGAAATCTTTCTGCCCGAGCAATACAAAGTGAAGGATTTCGGCGGCGACGTGATTGCCGCCAATCGCGTGCCTCCTGCTTTTCGCGCCGATTCCGTCGCGTATCAGTACGACGAAAGTCGAGAAGCAGATCTGGCGGCCAGCAAGGTCAGTCTGGGCGGCCTGCTTCCCGGACAACTCGGCGGAGTTCTCGCCGATCCTTCCGGAGCGGTGCTTCCCAACGCGCGTATCACCGTCACGCAACCGGACAACGGATTTTCCATGTCAACCGTTACCGATCAATTGGGCCGGTGGGTTGTCTCAAACCTGCGCACAGGACGAGTAAAAATCACGGCTTCAGCTCCTGGCTTCCAGACCGCAGTGCGCGATGCAGTCTACGACGCAAGCCGTGGATCGGCGTACAGCTTCGCTCTCGGTCTCGCCGCCGCATCCGAGACCGTGGAAGTTAGCGCAGCCGCTCCAGCGCTGCACGGTCGCGATTACTCAGAACTGAAACAACTGGAGAAAAACGAGCCCCAGCAGAATGCCTCGGCCAACGTGGTCAACCTGCAACGCCGCGTTGCTGGCGTGCTGCCGGTGCCGATTGATGTGCCCCGCACCGGCACTTCGTTCAGCTTCGTCCGCCCCTTGGTTCTGGACGAAGAAACAAAGGTGACGTTCAGCTACAAAAGCAGGTGAAGAAAAGCAGTGGCCAGTGGCCAGTTGTCAGTGGTCAGTGAAAAATCGATACCATCACTGTCCATGGATCACCGGCCACTGGCTCTCGTCATTGCTTTACGGACTGCTAGAAGTCTCATCAGGCCTTGCACTTCAATTTTGTTTCCTTCGTGAACCTTCGTGCCCTTCGTGGTCATGCTTTGATCGTGACGAATACTGGCCACTATCCACTGATCACCGGCCACTGGCCTGATCACTGACCACTGCCTCTTCGCATCTTTCCCCATTTTTTGCGAATGGCTTAGAATGTTCGTTCGCGGGTCACACCGAATGAGTAATCCTGGGCTCTGGAAAACGTGGCAGGGTCGCGTCGTCGACGGAAAATTTCCGCTTCGCCAATGGCTGGGCGGCTCGGAACATAGCGCGGTCTTTCTTACAGAACGGCCGGGGCAGCCCTCGTCCAAGGCAGGCATCAAGCTGATCGCCGCCGACGGCGCCGAGGCCGACCGCCAGCTTTCGCTCTGGCGCTCCGCCTCTCAACTTTCTCATCCCCATTTGATGCGCATCTATGAATCTGGGCGTTGCCGGCTCGACGCCTCATCGCTTCTCTATGTCGTCATGGAATACGCCGAGGAAGACTTATCGCAGATTCTTCCGCAGCGCCCGCTCGCTCCCGCCGAAGTCACCGATCTGCTTCCTCCCGTTCTGGACGCGCTCTCCTACCTGCACGGCAAGGGATTCGTGCATAGCCGCATCAAGCCCTCGAACGTGCTGGCCATCGGCGATCAGTTGAAGCTCTCGGCTGATCAGATCGTGGCTACTACCGAAACAAGCTCCGTGCGGCGGCGGCGTGACACCTACGATGCTCCCGAAACCGCCGCTGGAATCCTCTCCCCCGCTGGCGACATATGGTCGGTCGGCGTCACGCTGGTCGCTGCACTGACGCAGAATGTTTCCTTCGCCGAACAGCAGTCACCGAACGATCCCGATCCACCTGCTTCAGTTCCAGAGCCGTTCCGCGGCATCGCTCGCGAATGTCTGCATCTTGATCCCAAACGACGGTGCTCGATTGCGCAGATCCAGGCGCGCCTGCAGCCTGCGGCACGTTCCGTCCCGGCGCCCGCGCCGCAGACTCTTCCACAGCCTCGCAGCGCCCTAAAGCGCGGCGCCATTGCCGCCGCCGTGCTGGTTGTGCTGCTTATTGCCCTGGTCGTGTTCTTTTCTCGCGGGAAGAAGGGAACCCCGACCGCATCTCCGACAACCGAGCAGACAGCCCCTCAAAACGCTACCATCCCAAAACCCAATCCAGCACTCCGCGCGTCCACCGCGAGTTCAACGAGAAGTTCCGCGGCGGGAGGCGAGATCGTCCACCAGGTGGTCCCCGACATTTCTCGTAGTTCGCGCAACACGATCAGCGGCACCATCAAAGTCACAGTGCGCGTGGAAGCGGATCCTTCGGGCAAGGTTCGAACTGCAAAACTCAAAACGGCCGGACCCAGCCGATACTTCGCCGAGCAGGCTCTGAAAGCCGCGCAGCGCTGGGAGTTTGCACCGCCCCAAGTGGATGGACAGTCCATGCCCAGCACATGGCTTCTACAGTTTCGCTTCAAGCGAAGCGGCACGCAAGCCTCCGCCGAACGTCTCACGCGATAAGCAATTGACACGAATCGACGAGTACTACGCGACCGCATGATGATTATCGTGCGTAAGATGAGCAGCGCCGGCACCATGCCGGCTGTCCCGAGGGCGCCTCGCCCTGGGCGCGGCGGGCGAGGACGCCCGCCGGACAGCCGCCGGGACGGCACGGTACAAATCACGCGGTCAGAGTACTAGCGCTTGTTCCCCAGCCGCAGTTTCCACACGATCTGCCTCACCATGCCCAGCAGCAGCTTGGCATCGTAGGCTTCCATCCTGAACCGCAGGATCAACCGCCGTGCTTTCTTCTCGAACATGGCGTCGGTCCCGGGCTTCACGTAGCCGCTCATTCGCAGGGCCTCCAGCAATCCCTCTGTAATTTGCTCGACCGCGCCCGCTGTTGCTGGCTGGAAGTCCTCGGCAACCGGCGGTAGCAGCGTCTTCCGCGCCAGTTCGTAAAGGCACACCGCCACCGCCTGCCCCAAATTCATCGAAATATTTTGTTGGCTTGTAGGAATGTTGAGCAACCAGTGGCAATGGCTAAAATCACGGTTCGTGAGCCCGATTTTTTCCGACCCAAACAAAACCGCAACCCGCTCAGTCTGGAGTTGCGCTCGAATCGTGGCCCCGGACGCTTCGTCAAGCCGCCGCACCGGCTGCTGTAACACGCGATTGCGCACCGCCGTTGTCCCCACCACCAGCGCGCAGTCCGCGACTGCCTCCGCCACGGTCTTATGTTCGACCGCCTGATGCAGCAGGTCCGAAGCCCCAACCGCGGACCGGGCTTCGCGAAACCCTTCTGCAAATGGATTCACCAGCCGCAACCGGTGCGCTCCGAAATTGCTCATGGCCCGGGCCGCCGCTCCAATGTTCAGAGGATTGCGAGGGCGCACCAGCACCACTACGAGACCGTCTAATTGCGCTTGACCAGCCAAGCGCTCAATTTTACGACAGGCGTGAAAGCAGATTTCAAGGATTCAAGGTTTCAGTTCGAAGTTTCAGGGTTTCAGGGTTTCAGGGTTTCAGGGTTTCAGAGTAGCAAGGTCACGGACGTACCCTTTCGACGCAGTCGTCACAAGTGCAGAAGCTTGCGCTCTCGAACCTTGCAACCTTGAAACTTTAAACTTTGAAACCTTGAACTCAAAAACAGAGAGGGCGTGCAGTTTCGCACGCCCTTCCCGCCTCTGTTTCTTCACTTACGCTGACAACAACTTCAGTAGATCAAGTTGCTGCTTCCCTCAGAGACATGCCGTCTCCAAGCTTTTTAGCGATGGCCGCCGCCATGTCCTCCGCCGCCGTGTCCTCCGCCGCCGGAATGACCGCCACCACCCGAATGTCCGCCACCTCCGGAGTGACCTCCGCCGCCGAAGGAGCGCCCGCCGCCACCTCCTCCGTAGGAGCGCCCGGAATAATGTCCGCCGCTCGGCGCTGAATAGTGCCCGCCGCCACTCGGCGCGTGTCCACCGCCATAACTCGGCACACCACGCGGTCCACCGTAACCCTGAGTGCCGTATCCCCTGTATCCAGGATTAGCTCCGCGCGAGTAGCCGCCATAAGCCGGACTGGCTCCGCGCGAGTACCCGCCATACGAAGGCGTTCCACGCGAATAGCCTCCATAGCTGGTCGAAGGTGACCGCACAATCGGCTGCCGCATATCCAACTGCGGACGAGAGTATGCCGAGCCCGATCCACGCCCGTAGTTGCCACCGCCGCCGTACGAACTATTGCCTCGCGGCGATCCCATCGAAGGCGTACTCGGAGCAGTCCGGTTCCAGTAACTTCCATTGCTGCCGCGTGCCGCCGGCGCGCTCGATCCCCCATAAGCTCCGCTTCTCGGCGATGAACTGCTCGAAGGCGGCGTGAACGGACGGTATCCACCACTGTTGCCCGCGGGAGACTGCGTTACTCCACGTTGCGAGTTTCCATAGCCATAGGAATTGTTTCTGGACCCCATGTTCGCGGAGCCCATATTGTTATTGGTCCGTCCCGAATACGCCGGGCTCGATGAACGCGCACTGCTCGGTGGCGTGAACGGGCGATAGCCACCGCGGTTTCCATTTTGATTAAACGATTGTTGATTGCCTGCCCCGCGAGTTGCGGTATTGCCCATCTCCCGTGTGCCCGCGTTCATGCCCGCGCTCGGCTTCTGCATCGTTCCGCGGACTCCAGCCTGTCGCATGCCGCTCGAGGCCATCCCCGCGCGGCCACCCGCAGGTACCGCGCCCACATGGCTCTGCGCCATCGTCTGCCGCAGGCTTGCGGTCTGCTGCTGGAACGACGCCGGTCGCGCCATGTTGCTGTGCGTCATGCTATAGAAATGCTGCGCTCCGCCATTGTGTATCGTCGACGGTGCTGCCGCTCGACCGCTTGCTGACAAGCTCGCACGAGTCGGCACGACCGGCAGGTTGCCCGCCATCATGTGCGCACCATTGATCTGCGCCCGTGTCGCCGCCATCGCCGACACTCGCCCGGCGCCGAAGTGACCCGCATTCATCGCCGACACTGCTCGGCCTACCCGTTCGTCGTGCAGGTTCGCGAGATTCGAGTACCGCATTCCGCTGTGCAGCGGCGCGAAGCCGCCGTAGCGGCCATAGCCGCCCCATCCGCGGCCGTACCCGCCGGCCCAGCCAAACCTCCCGCGATATCCACCCCACCACGGATGGAACCAGTCGCACGGCCCGATCGGAAGCCAGCCGAAACCGCCCCAACCGCCGAAGCCCACGCCAAATCCGAATCCTCCGCCCCATCCAAAGAACGACACATACGCCGGCGCCCAGAACGGGTCGTAACCGGCATTCACCGGGCCCGGCCACCATGCCCACGCCCCGCCATACGGGAACCAGCGACCGTAGTGATAGGGTGCCCATCCCCACGGCTCATAACCAACCCACGTCCAGCCGTAAGTGGGCTCGTAAACCCAGTTGCCGTCGCGATAAGGGACCCAGCCATCCGGCTCATTCGGAGCCCACACGTCTCCGTAATCCGGCACGTTCTGCCAGTTCCCGTAAGCGTCCAAGTCCTGCGCTCCTGTGTAGCGGCGGTTGGTGTGGTTCCAGGTGTTTGCATTCTGGATCATGTGATCGCGATCGCTGTTCCAGCGATCCCAATCGTCGCGATCGGGCGCTGGCGAAATTTTGTACTGCGCCGACTCGCCGTCGCCACGCACCGTCGCCATTTCCCCCTCTCGCACTTCGGTGGCACCTTGCGGAGTGGCAATCTGTGCCTCGCCTTGGCGCACGATTATTACTGTGTCGCCATCGGGACGCACTTCTACACGGAACACGCCGTCATGATGCGAAGGATGAACAGTCACGCTCGGCGTATCGATCTCAGGCTCAGCCTCGCTGTCCTTCGACACGCTGTAGTCCAAAATGCCCTGTGCCAACTGAATCTGAATATTGCTTTTCGTCAGGTTCGCCACGTTGGCCTGTGAATTCGGGCCAAGGCGAATGACGTTGGCAAAATCGAGTTGCACTTCCGCGCGCGCGTTGTCGCCAGTGGAAATCTTGTCGCCAGTCATCGCTGGCTGATTCAAGGTCGCTGCCGACCAGTCGCCCGAATCTCCACGCTGCGTCGAAACGTCACCGTGAATCAGACTGATGCGCGCCACTCCCTGATCCGTCTGCGCCGGAGCTTCACCTTCTGGCCCGCCCGGCTGCGCTTCGGTAGGCTGCGCATCATTCGGTTGACCGTCATTGGGACCATCGGACGGTTGGGCATCATTCGGCTCCTCGCCGGGCTGCGGATATCCCATCTGCCCGTTACTCGGCTGCGCGTCCGGCCCTTGCGCTTGGCCGATCTCCATCGGCGCACTCGGCTGGTCCGACGGTGCCGGACCTTCCTGAGTGGTTTGCGCCAGCGCGCTCACGGTCAACGGCCCGAACAGCGCGAGGGTTATTACTGCCAATTTTGATATAAATCGTTTCATAACGACCTCGGCAAAACCGTTCCCAGAGAACAACCGTATAAAAATTATTCGAATAATAAGTGGCAACTACCGTGCCAAAGACGCTCGGACGAACCAGCTATAACTCGTTTGTTTTCAGTCCAACAGGAAGGAAATAGGGCAGTAGGAGATCGACCCCTCGGCGCACTTGGCCGACCTCAACCGAGGGTGGTGGTTTTCGGCCACTTCCATGTCTGTCGGTTTCGCGAAAGATTCGCCGCCACTCGGTGCGGCGCAATCACAATAGTGAAATTATTTTCGGGCAGCCGCTCGCGCCAAGTCCCGCCATGTGATCAGCTTGATGTTCTCTTGCGCAAGCACCTGCCGGAACTGATCGCTGGTGAAAAAGTCAAAGTCACGCTGCCTCCACGCCGCGCCCCAGGTAGATCGCTCCCGCGTCGCCGCCCGTAGTTCCTCATTGTCGTAGCCGGGATGGATCACGAATTCAGTCACGCCCGGCTGCAGATTTTTCAGTGCAGTGAGATAAAAGTCTGCCCATTTTTCCGGCGGAACCTCCGGATCAATCGTGACCGTGTGATCGAGCACGATGTCGTTCGGACCCAGACCCGTCGCCAGATAGGGATGCTCCGCAAACCAATCTCGCGTGACGAACAGCGGCAGCTTGTACTCGTGCGCCACCCGCAGCGCCACCTCAAACAATTCCTTGCCGCTCATGATCAGCCGGTATTGGTGCGAATCCAGATGCGTCGGCCGCACACCCATTGCCAGTGCCCGCTCGATCTGCGCTCTCAGTTCGATCTCTACTTCCTTCGCATTGATGTGTTCGTTCTGTTCCCAGTCATGATGAAAATATCCGTTGGCATCGACCAGGCTCGGCACTTTGTCGCGGGGCGCGACCGGACCCCAGCGGTAATACACACGCTCGCTGGTCAATGTCAGGTGCAGCCCAAAGTCCGCGTCAGGGTGAGCTTTCGCGTAGTCAGCCATCTCCGGAAACCACGGACACGCCACCATCAGGCTGGCAGAATTGATCGTGCCCCCCTCGATTGCTTTAATAGCTGCCGCGTCGACCGCGTGAGTTTCGCCGAGATCGTCGGCGTGAACCACAATAAGCTTTGTTCCCGCGGGATAGCCCAGCCGCTCCAACAGCGTCTGCGCCGAAACCGCAAGCGTCGAGACAAGCAGACACACAATCGATCGCAAAACGAATCGTAAAATCATGGTTCACTAGTAAACCACACTGAAGAGTCCCAGAAACACGAAAACCCCGACAGTCCGTCGGGGCTTTGCCGGCCCATAGGCCGAATGCGGTTTGCCAAACACCCTCAGCATAACGCTCGAAGGGAAACGCCGCCAATAATTTCGCAGACCTAAGCCTCTTTCTCCGCCTCATCCGCGATGCCGATCTTCGACAACCGATAGCGCAGCGCATTGCGCGACAGCCCCAGCAACCGCGCCGCTTGGCTCTTATTTCCATTGGCGCGGCGTAGCGCTTCCTGCACCATCTCATCCTCCCACTGCTCCAGCGTCATGCCGTCGGGAAGAAATCCTCCCGGTGCGCCGGCACTTTTCGTCGGCCGCAAATCCAGGTGAATATCCGACGCTTCCAACACGCTGCCCTTCGCCAGCGCGCAGGCCCGCTCCACAATGTTCTGCAGCTCGCGCACATTGCCCGGCCAGTGATAGTTCACCAGAACCTGCATTGCCTCCGGCTTGATACCTTCGACCGGCTTGCCCGATTCCCCCGTGAATCGCGAGACAAATAAGTTCACCAGGTCGGGAATATCTTCCCTGCGCTCACGCAATGGCGCGATGTCGATCGGCACGACATTCAACCGGTAATAAAGATCTTCGCGGAACGTGCCCTGCTCCAGCGCCTCGCGCAAATCCTTGTTGGTGGCGGCAATCAGCCGCACATCCACCTTCACCGTTTTTGTGCCGCCCAGCCGTTCGAACTCGCGCTCCTGCAGCACGCGCAACAATTTCACCTGCGTCGCCGGTGGGACGTCGCCAATCTCGTCCAGGAACAGCGTCCCTTTATCCGCAAGTTCAAACTTCCCTGGTTTACTCGCAACCGCCCCGGTGAACGCGCCTTTTTCGAAGCCAAACAATTCGCTCTCCAGCAGATTCTCCGGTATCGCGGTGCTGTTGATCTTTAGAAACGGCCCCGAAGCCCGCCGTGATTTTTCGTGGATGGCGCGCGCGACCAAATCTTTGCCCACCCCGCTCTCTCCGCCCAGCAGCACGGTGGAGTTCGTCGGGGCCACTCGTTCCACCGTGGCCAGCACCTCCTGCATCTTCGGGCTGCGCGCCACAATGTTGGGATGCGAATACCTTTTCCCGAGCGCCTCGCGCAAAGATCGGTTCTCTTCCCGCAGATTGCGGACATCCAACTCCTTGTGGATCACCATCCGCATTTCGGTCAGCGAAAACGGTTTCAGAACATAATCGCTGGCCCCTGCCTTCATCGCGTCAACCGCGGTCTCCACGCTGCCAAAAGCGGTCATCACCACTACTGGCAGAGCCGCATTCTGTCGCTTCACCGTCTGCAAAAACTCCAGGCCGTTCATCCCAGGAAGTTTTAGGTCTGTCAGAACAAGGTCGACAGGATTCTCCCGCAACAGTTTCAACCCGGTCTCCGCATCTCCGGCCGAGAGCGTTGTGAATCCGTCGTCGCCCAAGTTCAGCTCCAGCAGCCGGCGCATTTTTGCCTCATCTTCGACGATCAGAATTGCCGGCATGTCCGCTTCTTCCTCGATTCCTCAATTCTCACGAAATCACCAGATGCGCCGCATCGCCTACCTCGCTCTTGTCCGTAGCGGCAGGCAGAAATATCACAAAGTGCGCTCCCGGCCCTGCCCCACTTGAACTTGAGCCCCCATCGCCATCCGCTCCGTCTTCCAGAACTTCGATGCGAATCGTCCCATGATGTCCGTCAATAATTTTCGAAACGATCGATAATCCCAGCCCCACGCCGCTTTTCTTCGTAGTCACGAATGGATTAAAAATCTGTTCCCGCAACTCCGCCGGAACTCCCGGTCCAGTATCCTCCATCCGCACTTCCACGCCATCAACTCTGCCGCGATCGCGCGTCTCCGCCCAGGATTTCCGTACGGTCACGCGCAGCACGCCGCCGCCAGCGCCCATGGCATCGTACGCGTTCTGCACAATATTCACGAACGCCTGCTCGCACAAGCTCTCATCCATCGGAACCGGAGGCAGCCCAGAGGCATACTCTTTTTCCACGCGGACCGCTCCGCCCTTCCAGAACTGCGCCACGTCATTCAAGGCGCGATCCAAAACTGTGGTAATGTCTTGCGGCGTCAAATCCGCATGCAGCGGCCGAGCGAAATCCAGGAACCGCGTCACCAGCGCGCTCAACCGGTTCGTTTCCGTGGAAATGTAGCCCGCCAGTTCGGTCGCCAAGGGGTTCGAGTCTCGCAGCTTTTGGCTTAACATTTCTGCCGAGCCTTTGATCACTCCCAGCGGATTGCGAATTTCATGCGCCAGTCCCGCCGAAAGCTGCCCCAGCGCAGCCAGACGCTCCGACCGCCGTGCCTCCGCCTGCGCCTGCTGCAATCGCAGGTTCGTCTCCGCCAGAGTCTCGGCCAGTTCCTGATAACGCAACGTCTGCCGCCGGCTCTCGACAATAAACCGGTTTACCACCATTGCCGCGAGAAAGAAAAAAACAATGCGGATCGCCAGCCGTCCGTAATCCTCCGGCGTAATTTCGTACTCCTGCATTGCGGGATAGAGATAAGAGCAGTACGCGGCCGATGCCAGCGAAGTCCACATCAGCGTGGCCCATGGCCCAAAGTATTCCGCCGCGGTCACCACCGGCAGGTAGTAAATGGGATAGTAATAACTGTTAATCGGAATTTCGCCAGTGTGGGAAATGAGCAGCGTCGCCAGCGCAATTTTCAGCACCACCAGATAAATGGGCCCGCGCCGCGGCACGCGCGTCACCAGCCACGCCTCGTTCAACTGCAGCACGCCGAACCCGAGAAGGACAAATTGCTTGTGATACTCCCGGATCGGCGGCAGCACCGCCAGCAATGCCAGCAATACCAACCAGAGGGCATCCATCCAGTTAAACGTGGGACCCCTGGCACTGATCATTTTGTACGGGTTGTCGTTTTCGGCCACGTCTTCTTAGTAATGTTCCGGCCACAAAAGACTACGCCGGGAGAGTTTGTGTTTCTCCCGGCGTTGCCGTCATTCCATGGTCCGCGAACGCATCTCCTGCGAAGCTATCACATCGCAGTCGGCTCGTGGACGTCAATGGCCTTTCTTCGGCTCCTGGCGCGGCGGTGGCGCGGGCCGCGACTGCTGTCGCGGAGGCGCCGGAGAAGCCGGCCGATGTTGCTGCCATTGATTAAATTTCTGCTCGTGCTGCTGCTCTTGTTGCGGGCTGCGCTCCTGCACCGGCGGAGCCGGGCGCACTAGCGGATGCGTCTGCTGCGGCGGTGCCTGATAGTTCCCCGGCTGCGCACCGCGATTTTCCTGCGGCTGCATATTCCGGTAAGGCGACTGCTGGGCCTCGTGATTCAGTTGTGCCTCCCGGTTTTCCGGCGGTTGCGCTCCGCGACTCTCAGGCTGCGGAGTTCCCTGCTGGTTGTAGACCCTGGGCTGCGTGTTCGGCATTTGCCGGACTTGATTGTTGCCCTGATTATTGGTCCCGCCATTCGGCTGCGTGAACGGACGGAATCCATCCTGCGCCTGCCGGTTATTCTGATTCCCGGGCTGCGGCCCATTCGCCGGACGCACCAGTGCTCCGCCGTTCAAGTGGCCTCCCGCCCGCGCCTGCCGTTGCTCGATCGGATTCTGCGGCGGAGGTGGCGTTCTCACTGCGACTACAGGCCGGCTGATGACCGCAGTCGGAGGCCTGACCGGCGCGGGGCGCCCTGCTCCGATCACACTCGTGCGAACTGGTTCTGCCGCCACAACGTGGCTCACCGGCGCCGAGGCAATTTCCCTCTGATCCACTCTCATTAAGTTTTGTCCCACCGGACGCGCATTCACAAACGCGTCATGCGACACCACTGTCACCCCATTCGTCCGCCGGTTCACGTACGTCACGTGGTTGATCGTCGTGCTGCGGTTTACGATCACCGTGTTGTAAACGTTCGTCACCCTCGTTACGCTCACCGTGGTGTTGGTGATGTTGATGTTGTTTACGTACCGGCGGCTCACGCGATATCCGGGAATATAGACCTCGCCGGGAGCCAGCGGGAACCATCCCACGCCAACGCCCGCCGAAAAGCGAAATCCCGGTCCGCCGCCCACGAACGCAACCAAAGCCGGCGCCCATACCGGCCGCACTACGACCGGTCCTGGAACCCAGTACCAGCCGGCGCCTACAAATGCCCAGCGTCCGTAGTGGAACGGCGCAAATCCCCAAGGCTCGTCTTCCACCCACGTCCAGCCCCACGGTCCCACATAGACCCAGTGGCCGAAGCGGTACGGAGCCCAGCCCGCGACCACGGCCCGCGGACGCCAGCACGGACCATAGCCCGCCACATACGTCCAATCGCCGTATTCGTCAAGATCTTCATAGCCCGTCATCTCGCGCGAGACATAATTCGCGGAGTCCGCGCGATCTTCGCTATCATCGCGCTCAAACGCCCACTCATCTAAAGCGTCGCGGCCCGGAAGCTGCGCGACGTCATAATTCAGCCGATCGCTGCCTGTGAAGGTCGCCGACTGGCCAGCGATCACGTTGTACGTATCACCCCCGCCCGTGGCCCTTCCGCGCCCATGCCAGACGGTGGCGATGCTCTGATTTCCATCCTCGCTCACATCTATTCTGTATTCGCCGGGCTGCAACAGACTGAAAGCGATATTCGGCGTGTCGATCTCGTAGTTGTCATCGTCGTCCACGTGCCGCACGCGCACAATCATCGACCCTTCCGCCAGCCTGATCTGCGTGGTGTGGTCGTCGAGCGTCAGGAAAGTGATTCCCGTCTTCGCGCCCAGGCGGATCGCAGTCGAGCCAATGTGAACTTCGGCCCGCGAATTTTCGTCCGCCCACAAGTCGTCGCCGGTCACCATCGGGCGGTTGGGCACGCCCGTCACCCAGTCGTCTTCTCCGGCCGGACGAAACGAAATCGAGCCCTCCGAAAAATTCAGCCGCGCCACTCGCCCCGGAGGATCCTGCGCCGAAGACTGATCCTGATCCTGATTTTGCTCAGGATTCTGATCCGAATTCTGCACCTGATCTTGACCCTGTGCGTCATCCTGCGCTCGTGCGCGACCCGAGAATTGCAGCACAAACGCGAAACTCGCCACTAGCGCCATCCCGGCCCACAGCTTGCGTGTCGTCATATATTCGCCCCGATGAAAGAAAATCCGCATCCGTTGGATCGTACCGAACTCGATCTTACTGACACCCCTGTAAACACGATAGAGACGGTTTAGTTTCCCCTACTCGGAAGTGCTTGCAATCCGCGGACTTGTCCCGTAGAGACGTTGCTCGCAACGTGTCTCCAACCACGCAGACGAAAGCCGCAAGAGAATTGAAAATCAATGGTGGGAAAAAAGCTGTGATCCTGAGGGGAAGCGAAGGACCCCTGCACCGGTCGCAGCCGCAGAGATCCTTCGTTCAGAATGCGAACCAACACGTCCCGCGCGGCTAACCCTTCATCTTCGGTCGCTGGCAAGCATCCACAATCTTCTTCGGATCGATGGCGTCCTTATCCACCTGCTCTTCCAGGATCTTTCCATCTTTTCCGATCAGGAAGTTCACGCGGCGCGCCGCCTGGTATTGGTCTTTGTAGATGCCGTACTCGTGGGTTACTTTTCCACCCCAATCGCTGAGAAGGGGGAACGTCACTCCGATTTGGTCGGAGAAGGCTTTATTGGCGAAGGCACTATCCATGCTCACACCCAGGACCTGGGTGTCGGCTGCTTCCAGCGCTTTCAAGTTCTGCTGGAAGTTTTTCATTTGCTGCGTTCAACCACCCGTAAATGCGAAAATGTAGAACGCCAGCACGACGTTCTTTTTCCCGCGGAAGTCGCTTAACTTCACGTCTTTCAGGTCGCTGCCATCGAAATATTTCAACGTGAAATCCGGCGCGGTATCGCCCACCTTGGGCATGCTCGAACCCTCCTTGTTGGTTTGCGCCTGCATCGGCGCGGCTATCATCGCCACCAGCAGTCCCGCCAACACAAACGCTAAGCGTATCTTTTGCATTCTTAAGCCCTCCCTCAGGAGTAATGGACACGGAAATAATATCCATCCTACTCTGCCAACACCGTACGGTAAACCCGGAAGTACCTAACTGGTGTGACGGTACGCATTGCCCTCAGCCGCCGCGAAACAGTAAAGTTCTGTTCGGAGCTGGTTACGCAACTCCAGCTCCCCCTAGGACCCGAAGAGCAAATGAGCCTGGCCACTCTCAATGACATTTTCTTCGCCGCCGTCGAGCGCAATCTCGAGCGTATGATGCTGTACCGCGACGCCGGAAAGTGGCTGCCGGTAAGTTCCCGCGAGTTTGGCCTGGCCATCGCCCGCACTGCGCGCGTCCTGCACTCCTGGGGCATAAAGCCCGGCGATCGCGTTGCCCTGCTCAGCGAAAATCGGCCCGAGTGGTCCATGGCCGATATGGCCTGCCTGTTGCTCGGTGCCGTCACGGTTCCGCTCTACTCTACGCTCACCGCGGAGCAGACCGCATTCGTTCTCACGGACTCGGGCTGCCGCGCCATTTTCTTATCCTCGGACCACCAACTTCACAAGATCCTGTCGATCCTTCCCCAGACACAAGTTGAAAAAATCATCGTCATGGACGCGCTGGAATTCAATGGCGACCTCGCCCCCTTCGCCAACCAGTGCGTAACCATGAAGCAGATCACGTCGCAAGGCCCGGAAAACCTGGGCGCCGACCTCGAAAGCCATGCCCGCTCCGTTTCCCCCGACGACCTCGCGACAATCGTCTACACCTCAGGCACTACCGGCACTTCCAAGGGAGCGATGTTGACCCACGGCAACATCGCCTCCAACATTCGCCACTCGCTCGTCGGATTCGAAATGCGTCCCGGCCTGGTCAGCATCTCGTTTCTTCCTCTTTGCCACATCACCGCGCGCCACGTCGATTTCGCCATGCTCTATTACGGCGTCACTCTGGCCTACTGCCCTTTCCTCGACCGCCTGCCTACAACCCTGGAAGAGGTGCGGCCTTCCCTCTTCGTCGCCGTGCCGCGCGTCTATGAAAAAATTTACGCGCAGGCTGCACAGAAGGCCAAAGGCTTCCCCAAGAGCGCGATCTTCAACTGGGCGCTCTCGGTCGGACAGCGCCACAAGCCTGAGATTCTCGCCGGAAAAACTCCCACCTCAGCGGGCTGGAAGCTGGCCAACCAACTTGTCTTCTCGAAAATTCGCGCGGGCATGGGCGGCCGCGTCGAAACTTTCATCTCTGGCGGCGCGCCGCTAGGCCGCGAACTAGCCGAGTGGTACGCCACCGTGGGCATCCGCATTCACGAAGGCTATGGCCTCACCGAAACCTCGCCCGTAATCGCGGTGAACACGCCCGCCCATCACCGCATTGGCACCGTGGGAAAAATTCTGCCGAACCTCGAAGTCCGCATCGCCGAAGACGGGGAAATTCTCGTTCGCGGACCATCCGTCTTCAAAGGCTACTGGAACCGTCCCGAAGAAACGAACGCAGCGCTCTCTGACGGATGGTTCAAAACCGGCGACATCGGCAACATCGACGCCGACGGATACCTCTCCGTCACCGACCGTAAAAAAGACTTGATCAAAACTTCCGGTGGAAAATTCATTGCGCCCCAGCCCATCGAGAACTCGCTCAAGCTCATCCCTCTGGTGGGAGTCGCCGCCATCCTCGGCGACCGCCGCAAGTTCCCCGCCGTCATGATCTCGCCCAACTTCGCTTTACTCGAACAGTGGGCGTACGAAAACAACGTCCCCTTCACTACGCGCGCGGACTTGATCGCCCACCCCAAGGTGCAGGCACTCTACGAAGGATTAGTCGAGGGTATCAACGGGAATCTGGCCCGCTTCGAAAAACTCAAGCGCGTGCTGGTGGTCGCCGACGAATTTACCGCCGACAACGGCGCTCTTACGCCCACCATGAAACTCCGCCGCCGCGTCATCGAAGACCGCTACCGCCGCCAGATCGACGACCTCTACGCCCAAGCCGAAGCCAGCGTGATTCAGACGTAGCGCCGGCATCTTGCCGGCTGTCCCGAGGCCGTCTCGGCCTCGGCGCGGCGGGCGAGGACGTCCGCCGGACAGCCGCCGGGACGGCGGCGCTACAATAGACTCATGTCGGACTCACTCATCATCGCTGGCCGCTCCTTCCGCTCCCGCCTCATCGTCGGCACGGGTAAATACAAATCCCCGCAGGAAACCGCCCGCGCTCTCGAAGCCAGCGGCGCCGAAATGGTCACCGTCGCGGTCCGCCGCGTGAATCTCGATCGGAGCAAGGAATCGCTGCTCGACTACATCGATCCCAAAAAATATTTTCTTCTCCCCAACACGGCCGGATGCTACACGGCAGACGAGGCCATCCGCGCCGCACGCCTGGGCCGCGAAGTCGGACTCTCTGATTGGGTCAAGCTCGAAGTCATCGGAGATCAGGCCACGCTCTATCCCGACGTTCAGGCCACGCTTGAGGCCACGCGCGTGCTGGTGAAAGAAGGCTTCACGGTTCTCCCCTACACTTCCGACGACATTGTTTTCGCCAAGCGGCTGATCGATGCGGGCGCCGCCACCATCATGCCTCTCGGCGCGCCGATCGGCAGCGGCATGGGAATTCAGAACCAGGCCCACATCCGCATCTTGCGCGAAATGATCACGGGCGTTCCCCTGATTGTCGACGCCGGAGTCGGTACCGCCTCCGACGCCGCGATCGCCATGGAACTCGGAGCCGACGCGGTTCTCATGAACACGGGCATCGCCAACGCCCAGGATCCCGTGCTCATGGCCGAAGCCATGCACCACGCCGTCCTGGCCGGACGCCAAGCCTACCTCTCCGGCCGCATGCCAAGAAAGCTGTACGCGACCGCCAGCTCCCCACTAGAAGGCGTAGTCCGCTAGCGTCCATGTGGTAAGTCCGTGTGGCGCGGGCGCCCTCGCCCGCGTCTTCCCAACCACGACCGCATAGTCTCCGCAAAAATATCCAACAAAAAAGGGCGGCCCGAGAGCCGCCCTCTGAAAATCGATCTAGAAATCCCGTCACAACATCTTTGCGCTCTCCACATGGATCGAATCGCCCTTCACCGACCCGGTCGCCGCGATGTGATGCCCTTCATGTCCCTTCAGCGCCTCCGGATTGTCGACCATTAGAACTTTCTGATCGCTGTCGGTGACGATCACCATCTTCGCCCCCGCGGCCAGGCATTTCTTGGTGCAGGCCTCGGCTTTCTCATTGGCGCCCTTCGCGCCGCACTTGTTGTCCGTCACCCAGCCTTTAACGGTAGCGCTCTTCCCCATATCGTCAAACGCCATCGCCGTCAGGGCGAACACGAAACACATCGCAAGAAGTAGCACGAACAGTTTTCTCATGGCCGATCTCCTCCTATTGAAATTGAACTCGCAGCCCCACGCCGCGCCCCACAGCGGGCTTTGAAGATTGTGCCAATCCTCTGGAAGCAGCCCATCCCAAATACATTCTATTTTGAGGCAACGGAAATATAACACAGGCGGAGGGCTAGGTTGCGAGGGCATCGCAAAATGTTTCGTCGGCAATCGCCCGACAGGAAAAATTGGCGGCTTATTTTTTCGCGGAGTGAGTGACCGGTGGCGTGTGTTTGGCCGGAACCGGTGGAACATAGACATACTCGCCCGGCTTGGCATATCCCAATTGCTCGCGCGCCTCTTTCTCAATGGACTTCTGGTCGCTCTTCAACCCCTGAATTTGCTGGGTGTAGCGTTCATTTTCCTGCTGCACCTGGACAATCTGTTTGCGCAGGGCTTCATACTCGGCGCGTTTTTCTTTGTAGACGACCATCCCGTTCGCGCCGAACATAACATGCACAAACAATGACGCGGCCAGCACCATCACCGCGACGGTCGCAATGCGGCGCCGCAGAGCGTACACGCGAATTGCCAGCGGCCGCACGCGCTCAATCCACGACGCGGCTAGCGCCTCCGCCTGCGGAGCGCGCTCGACGACGGCGCGCAGTCCGTCTTCGGGGCGGGGAAACCTGCGGATTCTGGAAAAATTCTTCACCCCATCGCCTTTACTCGAAAATCCATTGCTTCGCTGCCGCACTCAACTTCTCCAGGCCTTGCTCGCTGCGCGCCTCGCTGTAAACACGTACCACCGGTTCCGTTCCCGACAAGCGGTAGCACACCCACGAACCATCGCCGAACAACAGCTTCAATCCATCGGTGCGTACCACCCGGCTCACCTTGCGCCCGCTAAACTCCCGCGGATCGGATCGCAACTTTTCAGTGAACTTCTCTTTCACCTCAGGCGTCAAGCGGAAGTTCTCCCGCTTCGGATAATAGGAACCAACTTGGTTACACACCGTCTTCAATTGTTCGCCCAGCGATTTCCCTCTCCGCGCCACGGCTTCGCAGCACAGCAGTCCGGCCAGCACTCCATCCTTCTCCGGCACGTGATGCCGGATCGACAACCCCGCGCTCTCTTCGCCGCCGATCGCAATCTTGTCCTGCATGATCAGCTCGCCAATGTATTTGAAGCCCACCGGAGTCTCGTGCAACTCCACGCCATGCTTCTCGGCCAGCGCATTGATCAGGTTCGTGGTCGCGACCGACTTGGCCACGCCGTTCTTCCATCCTCGGCTCTCCACCAGATAATCGAACAGCAGCGCGATCACATAGTTCGGCTGCAGAAACGTTCCGTCCGCGTCGACGATGCCAAAGCGGTCCGCGTCGCCATCCGTCGCAATGCCGATCTGCGCCCCGCTCTCGCGCATTTTTTTCCGCAAGTCTTCCAGCAGGTGGTCGTCGGGTTCAGGCGCATGCCCGCCAAACAGCACGTCGCGGTAGTCGTGCACCGTCGCCACCTGCAAGCCGGCGCCGCGCAGAATTTCGTCGGAGTATCCGCGCGCCGCCCCCCACATTGGGTCGAACACCGCCCGCAGCTTCGCCTTGCTAATTACATCCAAGTCGACGATTTCGCCCAGCCGTTTAAAATAAGCAGGTTTAGGATCGAGCGACCCGAGCGCCACCTTGCCCACTGAACGGCTCGTAGTCTTCCCGCCATCTCCCGCGACAATTTCAGCTTCAATCTTCTTCGTGACCTCCGGCAGCGCCGGGCAACCATCCGGCGTGGAGAATTTAATCCCGTTATATTCCGGCGGATTGTGCGACGCCGTGAAATTAATCACGCCGTCAGCCTGGTTATGGACCACGGCATGGGCAAACGCCGGAGTCGGCGCGGGTTCGGCAACCATCAGCGGCGTGATTCCCTGCCTTGCCAAAATTTCCGCCGCCATCGCACAAAATGTCTCGCCCAGAAATCGCGGGTCACGCCCCACGATCACCCGCGCCCCCTGCGGCTTCTGCGACACCACGTAGCGCGCAATACCGCCCACCGCGCGCTGTACGTTGGCAAACGTGAATTCCTCCGCCATCACCGCCCGCCATCCCGATGTGCCAAACTTAATTTGCGTTAGCATGAATGAATCCTCGCTGCATCAAACTCGCGACCCCGCGCGCTCCCCGCGGCGATGACCGAAGGCTGATTTTATATGACCGACAAACGAATCGTCCTCTCCACCGCCGCCTCCGAAGACGAAGCCCGCAAGCTCGCACACCATCTCGTCGAGCAGCGCCTGGCCGCCTGCGTCAACATCATCCCGCGAATTGAATCGATCTATCGTTGGAAAGAAAAAGTGGAATCCAGCCAGGAATATTTGCTGCTCATTAAAACCAGCGCGGACCGTTTTCCGCAGGTCCGCGACGCCATTCGCGAACTGCATTCCTACGAACTTCCCGAGTGCGTTGCCATCAGCATCGAAGACGGAAGCCCAGAGTACCTGCAGTGGCTCGCATATTCACTGGTAAACGAAGATCCGAGTCGATAAAGAATTTAAGCTCTGCCGCCCTCTGTGCTCCTCAGTGTCCTCGGTGGTTCAAGCCTTGTCCGGACGCCTGCCGCGCAAATTAAGCCGCCAGTAATCCAACGAAAACGGAGGGTCGTCGCGAGACGCTAGCCGCGTCAACTCCGCCAGAAACTCTTCCCGCAATTCAGCCGTTGGAATGTTCTCCAGATGCCGCCACAAAATAATGTTGCGCACAAATTCCTCGTACTGCTCGGCGTGATCGAGCACCGTTGGCGCGGCTTCGATCGAAGTCTCGACTTCCACGAATCCCGCACGCCGCAACCCTTCCGCCGCACTCTCTGCATATTGATAAAGCCAGGGCTCTTTGAAACCGGTAAAAAACTGAGCAAACTTCGCGGTCGCGGTCAGCGCATTCGCCCGATTACGCAGTCTCACCAGGTTCGGGCCACCTCCGCACTGCGCCTCCAGACGTCCACCGGGAACCAGCACCCTCCGCAGGTTCGCGAACAACTGATCGTGATCGAGCACCCAATGAAAAGCCGCCGTGCTTACCACGCAGTCGAAACCGGGGTCAAACGGAAGATGCAGCAGATCGCAAGCCACCAGGCTCACACGCGTTCCAAACTGCGCCAGGTGCTCGCGGGCCGAGCCCAGCATATTTTGCGAGAGATCCACTCCCACCACCCGCCCGCGCGGCAAGGCGGCGAGTAGTTCCGCAGTCAGCCGGCCCGTGCCGCATCCGGCGTCCAGCACAACTTCGTCGCCGCGCAGCCGCAACCGCGACAGCACTTTCTTCCCCCAGCTCACCTGCGGCCCCGACAGCCGATGGTAGACATCGGAGTTCCACTCGCGCGCAGAAGAAGATGGATTGTTGGTGGGAGTCATTGCCAAAAATTGATCGGCCTGATCCGTGTGATCCGTAAAATGCGTGGCCAGTTTTTTCAGATTTCTTTCAGCGCCCCATCCAGATCTTCAAGAATATCGTCCACATCCTCAATGCCCACCGAAATCCGCACCAGCCCGTCTGTGATGCCGATAGCCTTGCGCCCCTTCACCCCCAGCGCCGCGTGCGTCATGGTCGCAGGATGCGAAATCAGCGTCTCCACCCCGCCCAACGACTCCCCCAGCGAACACACGCGAACTTTCTTTAACATCTTGTTGGCATTCTTCAACGATCCCGTCTCAAAAGAGATCATCGATCCAAAGCCGCTCATCTGCCGCCGCGCCAGCGCATGCTGCGGATGACCCGCCAGTCCCGGATACAGCACGAACTTCACCTTTTTATGCCTGGAAAGAAAATCTGCCACGATGCGGCCACTGCGATCGTGAATCTCCATCCGCGCCGCCAGCGTCTTCACGCCGCGCAGCACCAGCCAGCATTCGAACGGCGACAGAATCGCGCCCGCCGCTTTCTGCAGAAAGGCCAGTTGATCCGCGTGCTCCTGCCGCGCACACACCACCACTCCGCCCAACCCATCACTGTGCCCGTTCAAAAACTTCGTGGTCGAGTGCACCACCATGTCCGCTCCCAGCGCCAGCGGTTGCTGAAAATACGGCGACATAAACGTGTTGTCCACGACCAGCGCCACTTTCTTCTTGCGGCAGACTTCGCTGATCGCCGACAGGTCGCTCAACCGCATCAACGGATTCGTCGGCGTCTCGACATACACCATCCGCGTATTTTTGCGGATCGCCCGCTCCACATTCTCCGTGACAGAAGTATCGATATACGAAAACTCCAGCCCAAATCCGGTCATCACGTTGTTGAACAGCCGCGGCGTACCGCCGTATAAATCGTTGCCGCACACCACGTGATCGCCCGATTTCAGCAGGCTCACGATGGCATTGATCGCCGCCATACCGCTGGCAAATACGCGCGCCGCCACTCCTCCCTCGAGCGCGGCCAGATTCTCTTCCAACCGCGTGCGCGTGGGATTCGACACCCGCGAATATTCGTATCCCTTGTGTTCGCCGATTCCCTGCTGCACATACGTTGACGTCGCATAAATGGGCACCGTCACCGCCCCGGTCAAAGGATCCGGTTCCTGCCCACAGTGAATGGCCCGCGTGGCAAATCCTGCTTCTTTATTTTTTTTCATGAGTGTGAATCTGTGAAATGTCGCGCGTTAAGCGCCGCCCTCAAAAATCTTTTTCGACAAGTACCGCTCCGCCGAATCTGGAATGATGGTCACGACGCGCTTGCCCTTCCCCAGTCGTTTCGCGACCTGCAGCGCCGCGAACGCAGCCGCTCCGCCGCTCGATCCTGCCAGCACGCCTTCCTTCGCCGCCAGCGTCTTCACCATGCCAAACGCGTCCTCGTCCGTCACCATCATCACTTCGTCGCACACCGCGGCATCATAAGTTCTTGGGATGAAACTCGTCCCAATTCCTTCCACCTTGTGCGGTCCCGGCTGACCGCCGCCGAGCGTCGAACCCTGCGTCTCCACTGCATACGCCAACACTGCCGGCAACTTCTCTTTCACAAAACGAGCTACCCCGCTGAAGGTTCCGCAAGTGCCGCAACCCAGCACGACCGCGTCGATTTTCCCACTCATCTGCTCGAAAATTTCCCGCGCCGTCGTCTCGTAGTGATAGTCAGGGTTGGCAAGATTTTCGAATTGCCCGGCCATGAATGCCATGGCATCGCTCGCCACCAGTTCCTTCGCCCGCCGGATCGCGCCCTGCATGCCCTCGTCATCGGGAGTGCGCTCCACCTCCGCGCCCAGCGCCCGCATGATAATCACTTTTTCCTGCGAAAAATTCTCCGGCACAAACAGCCGCACCTTGTATCCACGGTTCACGCCGATCAGCGCCAGCCCAATCCCCGTATTCCCCGCCGTCGCCTCTACAATCGTGCCGCCCGGCCGAAGTTTTCCTTCCTGCTCGGCGCGTCGGATGATCCCGATCGCAGCCCGGTCCTTCACGCTGCCGCCGGGATTCAAGTACTCCAGCTTCGCGAAGATCTCCCCTGCTCCGGCCGGACTCAGCCGCTTCAGTTGCAACATGGGAGTTTGGCCGACCAACTCGGTGATGTCATCGGCAACGCGCAGGCGGGACATTTCTGATTCTGACGTTTTCGAAGGCACGTTACAGGCTAACGATATCCCCAGCCCTCGTCAATCAAGCGAAATCTTTAGTGCAACGTCGCCCGTGTAGCGCCGCCGTCGCAGCGGTGTCGCATTCGTCTCTCCCGCAGCTATCTCGGCTCCCTCCCAAACAATGCAAAAGGTAAAACCTCCATTCAATCCGAGATAATCCTGATCGGGCGTTCAGTAAAACTCGCGCGACCTTGCAACTCCCAGGTGACAGAATCTGCCCTCCGGATATAATTACCCCCCAATCGAAATTAGAGAGGACTCGCATGCGACGCTTTGCGGCCGTGCTGTTGATCGTCAACCTCGTTATTCCTTCCCTTGCTCTGGGCGCCGACCAAGCTGCGTTAGCAGGCTACTCGTCCCGCTCCAGCCAAGCCGAGCGCGATTGGGAAACCAAGTTTCGCGCCATTCCCGATCCCGCCAACTTAAAGGAATACATGCGCCGCCTCAGCGCGCGTCCGCACCACGTCGGTTCGCCTTACGACAAAGACAATGCCGAGTGGATCCTCTCCCGCTTCAAAGAATGGGGACTCGACGCGCACATTGAAACCTTCGACGTTCTCTTTCCCACTCCGAAAGTTCGCGTGCTCGAAATGCTTGAGCCTACGAAGTTCACCGCCAAACTCGAAGAGCCCGCCATCGCCGTCGATCCCACCTCCAACCAGAAGGCGGAGCAGCTTCCAACCTACAACGCTTATTCCATTGATGGCGACGTTACCGCGCCCCTGGTCTTCGTGAACTACGGTCTGTCCGAAGACTACGAAAAGCTCGATCGCCTCGGCGTTTCGGTAAAAGGCGCGATCGTCATCGCCAAGTATTACCACTCGTGGCGCGGCGTGAAGCCCAAAGTCGCCGCCGAGCACGGGGCCGTCGGCTGCCTCATCTACTCCGAACCGCACGACGACGGCTACACGGTCGACGATGTTTTCCCCAAAGGCCCCATGCGCAATTCTGATGGCGTGCAGCGCGGCAGCGTAATGGACTTTGCCTCGTCCAGTCCCGGCGATCCCCTCACTCCCGGCATCGGCGCCACGCCCGGCGCCAAACGACTGGCGCTGAAAGATGCGAAGAGCCTCACGAAAATTCCCGTCCTGCCCATTTCTTATGGTGACGCTCAGCCCCTGCTTGCCGCCCTGAAAGGCCCCATGGCTCCTGAGGAATGGCGCGGCAGCCTGCCCATCTCCTACCACGTTGGCCCCGGCGCCAAAGTGCATTTGAAAGTGCAATTCAACTGGGACACCAAGCCGGTCAACGATGTCATTGCGAAAATTCCCGGCAGCGTTGCTCCTGACGAATGGATCATCCGCGGCAATCACCACGACGCCTGGGTCAATGGTGCCGAAGATCCCATCTCCGGCCAGTCCGCGCTTCTCGAAGAAGCCCGCGCTTTCGGCCTGCTGCTCAAACAAGGATGGAAGCCGCGCCGCACCATCATCTATTGCGCGTGGGACGGCGAAGAGCCCATGCTGCTCGGTTCGACCGAATGGGCCGAGACGCACGCCGACGAACTCCGCCAGCACGCCGCCGTCTATATCAACAGCGACGGCAACGATCGCGGCCTGCTAGAAATGGGCGGATCACACACACTCGAACAGTTCATCAACGGCGTCGCCCGCGACATTGAAGATCCCGAGACCAAGCTCACCGTCTGGCAGCGTCTGCAGTTATCGAAGATCGCCGAGGCCAAGTCCGCCGACGATCGCAAGGAACTCCGCCAGCGTCCCGATCTCCGCATCAATGCCCTCGGTTCCGGCACCGACTTCACCGCGTTCCTCGATCATATCGGCATTGCCACGCTCGACCTGGGATATGCCGGCGAAGACGAGCAGGGCATTTATCACTCCATCTACGATGACTTTTACTGGTACACGCATTTTTCCGATTACGATTTCGTCTATGGCCGCGCCCTCTCCCAGACCATCGGCACATCGGTCATGCGCCTGGCCGACGCCGAAATCCTTCCCCTGGATTTCGTAGACTTCGCCGACACTGTTCAGAAATACACTAAGGATTTGGAAAAGCTGTTGTCCGACAAGCAGGAAGAAATTCGCGAACGCAATCAGGAATTGGAAGAAGGAGTATTTAAAGCCACGCTCGATCCCAGGCGTCCCACGGTCGCTCCGCCCAGGGAAGAAGTTCCTCCTCACCTGAACTTTGCCCCCATGCAGAACGCAGCCGACGCGCTTACCCGCAGTGCCGAGCACTACCGAAAGGCGTTATCGCATCGCCAAGGCGATCTCGATGAGAACCAATTCGCGTCGCTGCAGGCCCTGAACCAGCAACTCATGCAGAGCGAGCGCAAACTCACCAATGACGACGGCCTTCCCCGCCGCCCTTGGTACAAGCACATGCTCTACGCCCCCGGCGTCTACAGCGGCTACGGAGTCAAGACGGTCCCCAGCGTCCGCGAAGGCATCGAACAAAAACGGTACACCGAAGCCGATGAGGAAATCGTAAGAGTTGCCAAAGCCCTGCAGGACGAATCGACGTTGATCGATTCCGCCACCAAATTATTGGAAGGAACCCCCTAATTCGTAGAGACGGTGCTCGCATCTCTCATCAGGACCGCGCCGGGTGCCCCGTTCTAACGTCGCGCATTTTGCGACGTTAGGGCCGGGGATTTCTAATCACAATCGCACCCGCGAAATGTTCTAACTCCATCCCCTACTTAGTCCCCGCCGCCTGCGGCCCCGCATAATACCCGCTTTTGGTGCGCACGATCAGCTTGCCATGTCCCTTAGCCTTAGCCTCCACGCGCACCGTCCGAAATCCACCCGTCCCCCGGGGATTCGTCGGCTTGTATCCGATGGCGTACTGATTCCGAATATCGCGCGCCACCGTCTTGCTGATCTCGTCCACTTCGTCCAGCGTCTTCGGGAAGAACGCAATCCCTCCCGTACGCTGCGCAATAATCTCCAGCGCCCGCTTCGCCCGCTTTGGATGTTCTTCGTCCCCCAAAATTCCAATCGCATACACCGACGGCCCATTCTCTTCCTGCAACTGCTTCACCGCCTGCTCCAACGTCTCGTTACTGGCGTTGTCCTCACCGTCAGTCACCACGAACAAAACTTTTTTATCCAGCCGCGAAAACCGCTTCAAATGCTCGGCCGACGCCACCAGCGCGTCGTACAGCGCAGTCCCTCCGCGCGCGTCAATCTTTTCCAACGCCTCTTTCAGCTTCAGCAAATTGTTGGTGAAGTCCTGGTCGAGATAATACTCGTCGTTGAAATTCACCACGAATACTTCGTCCTTGGGATTGCTCGACCGCACCAGGTTGAGCGCGGCTTGGTTCACCTTGTTCCGCTTCTCCCGCATCGATCCCGAATTGTCGATGATGATCCCCATCGACACCGGAATATCCTCATGGTGAAACGAAATAATGTTCTGTGGTTTCCCGTCCTCGAACACCGCAAACGCGTTGCGATCCAGATTGGTTACGATGTGCTGCTTGTCGTCGACCACCGAGGCATGCAGCAGCACTTCGTCCACGTCTTTCTTGAAGACGAAGACTCCCTGCTCGTTAAGATTCCTTTCCTGATTGTCATTCTTAGACGGCGCTGGTTGCGCCGCTGCAGGCGCTTGTGGAACCGTAGAAGGTGCGGAATTCGCAGGTGTCTGGCTCGCAGGCGGACTCGCTGGCTTGCTGTCAGGCGATTGCGACCAGGCCGGAACTCCCATCCGCACCCCGGCCCAAATCAGCAGCGTGAAGAAAACAATTCTGGCGGCCCTATTCCGCAGGCGCGTAATATCCCGTCCTGGCATACACCCGTAGAGGCGGCAATCCTTTCGGTGGCAGCAGCTTCACTTTTATCTTACGCCATTTGCCGTCTCGCACCACTTTCGCTGGACGGTAGCCCAGTACATATTGATTGCGCAACTCTACCCCAATCTTGGTCGCCACATCCCCAAGGTCGTTGGGATTGTCGATGGTGAACGCTCGTCCCCCGGTCAGTTCCGTTATGTCGCTCAGCAGTTGCGGCCCCAGCCGCTCCTCGATTGTCGACGAGTATCGATCGTAAATCCCGATGGCGTAGATCATTACGTCGGCTTCCTTCACCAGCGACTTGATCTCGCCCTCGGTATAGCGGCTGTGATTATCTCCGCCATCGGAAATGATCAGCAGCGCCTTCTTGGCATATTTAGCATGCCGCATTTTGCTGATGCCCATATAAATCGCATCCAGCAGCGCGGTGCGATGCTTCGGCACGGCGAAAACCAGTTTGTTCTGAATCTCATCCACTGAATTGGTGAAGTCCGTGATCGCCTCCGGCTCGTCGGAGAACGTAATCATGAAAAACTCGTCCTGCGGATTCGCCGTCTTGAAGAACTCCACCACCGCCTCTTTCGCGCGGTCCATCTTGCTCGCCATGCTTCCGCTGGAATCGAAAATTACACCCAGCGACACCGGCGCGTCCTCGCTCGAGAAGGTTCGAATCTCCTGTGAAGCATTCCCCTCAAACAGCTGGAAATTTTGCTTGTCCAAACCCGTAACCAGCCGGTTCATCGGGTCCGTGATCGTCACCGGAACTAAGACTAGGTCAACGTCCACTTTCAAGGGATGAATGTGTGTGCTCATCTCCGTGGTGCTGGAGGCCACCATCTCCGGCTTGGGAGGCTCTGGCGGTTTATCCACCTCCCGCGGCACCACGTGCACATCATTCACGTCGGTTTGACCCAATCCCGGCATCCCCAGACATAGCAGGCCGAGCAGAAGCGGTCCGAACCACCGCACTACACTCGCGGCGGCAGATTTTTTGCGCAGGTGGGATTTGGTCGGGTCCCAGGGGAGAACCGGACAGCCACTTCGAACTTGGGCCATCGGGTGAGATGACCAACGCCCTTCATCCAGGCGGGCCATAAATACCTCAATGGGGCGGATGTTAGCACAGCTTCAGCCCCGTGCAACTGTCATTTTTGTCAAATTTCAGAGACAATCCCAAATTCGCATCTTGGGTGTTTGTCCCGAACACAGGGTTGCCTTCTTATTTCTGTTCCCTTTGCCCGCGCGCCTTTCCCAGTCGGCTCCGCTATCTTGTTACAATCAAAAGTTTCCATGGCCGACATTCATCCTTTTCGCGCTCTCCGCTATGACTTGCAGCGAGTTTCTGCCGCCCAGGTCGTTACCCAGCCCTATGACAAGATCACTCCTGCCATGCAGGAACGTTACTATGCCGCCAGTCCCTACAACCTGGTGCGCATCATTCTGGGCCGCCGCGCGGCTGACGAGAATGCCGGCGACAATGTTTACACCCGCGCCGCCGCCTTCGGGCGCCAGTGGCGTGATCAGGGAATCTTTCGCCAGGATTCCTCGCCTTCCATCTACGTCTATACCCAGACCTTCACCGCCCCCTCTGGAAAGAACTTCGAGCGCCGCGGATTCATCGCTTTGGGCCGCGTCGAGGATTATTCCGCCAAGGTCGTCTACCGTCACGAGCAGACTCTCGCCAAACCCAAGGCCGACCGCCTCGACCTGCTTCGCGCCACACGTGCCCACTACGAGCAACTTTTCCTGCTCTACGAAGATTCCGGCGAGATCGACTCCCTGCTCGCGCCCAAATCCGACACCGCTCCCACCATCGATGTCGGCGACGAATACGGCGTCGCCCACCGGGTTTGGCAAATCTCCGACCCTGGCGTCCTCGCGGCGGTTCAACAAAAGATGCGCGACAAAAAGTTAGTCATCGCCGACGGCCACCACCGCTATGAAACCGCGCTCAATTTTCGCGACGAATCCCGCGCCGCCGCCGGCTCCCCGAATCCCAATGCTCCCTACGAATTCGTCATGATGACCTTCGTCAACATGAACGATCCCGGATTGCTCGTCCTGCCAACCCACCGCGTCGTGCATTCTCTCGATTCTTTTTCAGTGGACGACTTCCAGAAATCCAGCAGCCGTTTCTTTGAAATCGAAGAAGTCGACGCCGCACTCGACGCCGCTCGCGCCTCCGCCCTGCTGCACGATCGTAGCCCCAACGGAAACTCCCTTTTAGCCGTTACCGCCAACCGCGCTTTGCTCCTGCACTCTCCGAAGCCAGCCTCGTCAACATTTTTCGCGGGACTCTCCCAACGCCAGCAGGCGCTGGACGTCGTGCAATTGCACAAATGCCTGCTCGAAGGCGTGCTCAAACTTTCCGAAGAATCTATCCGCAACCAGCAGAACCTCTCCTACTTGCGCGATGCCTCCGAGGCGCTCGATCAGGTCCGCAAGGGCGCCGCTAACATCGTCTTCCTCATGAATCCATGCCGGGTAGCGCAGGTCCGCGACGTCGCTTTCGCCGGCGAAGTGATGCCGCAAAAATCCACCGACTTCTATCCCAAGCTCCTAAGCGGACTCACCATTTATGCCCTGGACTAGCCGCCCTAGTACTTCCGGCGCCCCGCGAAGCGCCGGCGTCCCGCCGGCTGTCCGGTGGGCGTCCTGCCCACCGGCGCCGCCCGCCCGAATCATCAAATCCTTTTTTCTCGTCTCGATTCTTATTCTTCTTGTTTCCCTCCTCCTCTCCGGCGCTGCCCCAGCCAAGCGCCTCTCCGTCTACTCCGTCGCCGCCAATTACTCTCTCCCCGTCGTGCAACGCGGAGGCCGCGACTATGTTGGCCTGCTCGAAGTGCTTGAGCCCCTCGGAAAAGTGACTGCCAAGTCGGACAACCGCGGCGGATGGCGCTTACGCTACAACAATGTGGAAGGCGACTTCCAGGTCGGCAGGACTCGCGCCCGTGTGCAGGGCCGCGACGCCGATCTCGGCGCTCCATTCTTCGTCGAAAATAATCGCGGACTCGTCCCCATCACATCCCTCTCTTCCCTGCTGCCCCGCTTCCTCGGCGGCCCCGCCACTCTGCACGAGAACTCCGAACGCCTCTTCATCGGGAGCATCGCCACGCACTTCACCGCATCGCTATCGGGCGACAATCCGCCGCGTCTCGTCTTCCATTTCACCGCGCCGGTGAATCCGATTATTTCGACCGAGCCGGGAGCGCTGCGTATGACCTTCTCGCGCGAACCTCTCGTCGCCCCCGCTTCTCCCACTCTCACCTTCGGTAGCAAGTCGATCCCCTCGGCCATCTACAGCGAAGGCAATGGCACCGCAGTCGTCACTGTAAATGCCACCATCCCGGTCATCGCCAGCTTCAGCCATGACGGTCGCACCGTTACGATCGCGCCCACAGCTTCGTCGGCCGCCGCCACTACGACGCCGCCCCCTTCTCAGCCTGGGACCCCGGCCGCCTCCGCTTCATCCACTCCAGCCACGCCGGCGGCCTCAGCGCAGCCCGCACCCCCATCTTCCGCCACGTCCGCGTCGCCTCCCGCTCCTCGCCGCTACTTCGCGGTGGTCGACGCCAGCCATGGTGGAGACGATCACGGAGAGACTCTCAGCAGCACGCTCATGGAAAAAGATGTAACCGTCGTATTAGCCCGCAGCCTGCGCCAGGAACTCCAGAGCCGCGGCATTCCAACCCTCGTCCTCCGTGACTCCGACGCCAACCTGTCTCTCGACCAGCGCGCCGTCTTCGCCAACGCCGATCGTGCCGCCATCTACATCGCGGTTCACGCCGCTTCCAACGGACACGGCGTTCGCGTCTACACTGCGCTGCTTCCCTATGGCAGCGACGATCATGGCCCCTTCAAGTCCTGGACCACCGCCCAGCACGCTTCCCTCTCCCTCAGCCAAACTGCCGCCAACGCCGTCGCCGCCGAAATGCAACGACGCCAGATTCCCGTTCGATCCTTGGCCGCGCCCCTGCGCCCGCTCAACAACATCATCGGCGCAGCCATTGCCATCGAAGTCGCTCCCCAGGGCTCCGACCCTTCCCAACTCACCGCCCCCGACTATCAGCAGCTCGTCACGAGCGCCGTAGCCACCGCCATCGCCTCCACCCGCGACCAACTAGGAGCCATGCAATGACCGCTCCCCACGAGAGAAAATGCAGGGAGAGTCACGAGAGAAAATGTGGGGACAGCCGCGAGAGAAAATGTGGGGACAGCCGCCCTCGGCTGTCCAGTCGAGCGCAGCTCGACCGCTCTCCCAACCACGAGCCATTCTCTTGCTCTCCAATTGACCCCCGCCCCGCGAGGCCCCGCCCGTGATCCCCCGCCAGTTCGCCATCGCGATGGTAGTCCTGCTCCTGGCCCTACTCGCCCTCACCCTCTACGCCTTCCACATGCGCAAGATCGCCGCCTCCGCTCCGCCCTCCAGCGACACCCGCCCGCTAGCCCCGCCCGTCGCCGGACCCACCGAGCGCGTCACTCTCTTCGTCGCGCACGACGACAATGGCACGCTCCGCCCCGAGTCCGCTCAGATTCCCCTGCCCTCCGGACGCCAGCAGCGCGCCGAAGAACTCCTGCGCGCCCTGCTCTCCCTCTATCTCGACAAATCCTCGCCGCACGTTCTCGGCGACGGCTCTGAGATCCGCAGCGTCTTCCTGGTCGATCCCGGAGTCGCCGTCATCGACCTCAATTCCGCCTTCGCCGACAAGCATCGCTCCGGCGTCCTCGTCGAGGAACTCACAGTCGCCTCGCTCATCCACACCATCTCCGCCAATACTCCCGACATTCTGAAAGTAAAAATTCTGGTCGACGGCAAAGAGCGCGAAACCCTCGCGGGCCACGCCGACCTCTCCTCCTTCTACGACGTAAGCGCAGTAAATCAGCTAGCCACGCAACTCCAGTCCGCGCCATAACCGGCTTCTGGCTCACCGCCCGCCGAAGCCCAATCATTTACAATCCGAAAGATGTTCTACCGCGCCGACAATCGCTCCCCTGACCAACTCCGCCCCGTCGTGCTCACCCCCGACTTCATCACCACCGCCGAAGGTTCTGTGCTGATTGAAGTGGGCAACACCCGCGTCATCTGCACCGCCTCAATCGAAGAAACAGTCCCGCAATTCATGCGCAATTCCGGCAAGGGATGGATCTCCAGCGAATACTCGATGCTCCCCCGCTCCACCCTGACCCGCACGCCGCGCGAGGTCTCCAAAGGCCGGCAGAGCGGGCGCACGCACGAAATTCAGCGCCTGATTGGCCGCTCGCTGCGCGCCGTCACCGATCTCACTCGCCTCGGTGAACGCACTATCTGGATCGATTGCGACGTTATCCAGGCCGACGGAGGCACGCGCACCGCCTCCATCACCGGAGCCTTCGTCGCCCTCGGCCTCGCCCTCGAAAAACTGGTCGACGCCGGAACCCTCACCTCAGTTCCGCTCAAAGATTTTGTCGCCGCGGTGAGCGTGGGAATTGTGGATGGAGAAATTCTGCTCGACCTCTGCTACGAAGAAGATTCGCGCGCCGACGTCGACATGAACTTCGTCATGACCGCCGGACGCAAACTGGTAGAAGTCCAGGCCACCGCCGAACACCAGGTCTTCGACGAATCGCAACTGGCCAAGATGATCGACTACGCCCGCCAAGGCGTTCAGTCCCTAATCGCGAAGCAGCAAGCCGTCCTGCAATCCCTCACGCTAAGGCAGTAATCCCGTAGCGACAGCCTGTTCGGCGGTAATGCCCATGTGGGGACAGCCACCCCCGGCTGTCCAGCCGAGCGAAGCTCGGCTAGCGGCTATTTCGCCGCCGATCCATGGTCGTAGCTGATCACGCGCGTCACCTTCCATACCCCGTGCTTGTTCTGCCACAGCGTCACAAACTTCGCCGTACCCTCGCCTTCTTCCGGGTGCGCCGGATGCCGAAAGTGATGCACCCCAAGCTGCACCGCTCCATATCCCTTCAGCGGATAAACTTCCATCGCACCCGCATCGATCCTCCGCTCCACCTTGCCGCAAATGTTCTGCTTGATCGCCGCGAGAAACGGAGCTTTCCCGACCATCAGCCCGGTCTGGTCGTGATAAAACTCCAGATCGTCCGCCACCATTTCTCCCAGCGTTGTCAGGTCGCAGTGGTTGTAAGCGTCAAATAGCTTCGCATCCAGCGCCTGGATCGTCTGAAACAAAGAGTCGGGCTGTGTGGGGGATTGAGCAGTGGTCGGTTTACTGGACTGCGCATGCACAGCCGCAGATAGCAGAGCCAGCAGGACAAACAGGAACAGGAATCTCCTCATCAAAACTCCTTCTCGGGATGACGATAATGTTCTCTACGCAACCCCTCGCGTACTGGTTCATTAAAATTTTCGAGCGCCCGCCGAAATCGCGGAAAGCCATCGTTCACGGCTTCATTGCCAAACAGTGGAGGGATCGCTTCTTCCCAGACGATCTCCACTGCGAACTCCAAGATTCCTCCGCGAACTCTGCCTACAAAAGCTTTTAACCGCAGGCCGCGAAGAAGAGGCCCGCGTCGAGGGAGTCGTTTCGGGACATTTCCGAAATGGAACGCCCCCAACTACTTTCGTTCTTCCCGCATTATGCCGAGCCTTTACTGGCCGCTCCTCCGACGATACCGTGAGAAGACCATGGGAATCCTCCGCGCGATCAACGAACGGACCAACGATAGCTCGAATCCAGAACCAGGAAATGAACGTGAGGTGGGGCCAGATAAAGACCGCCGCCGCGAACCGCGCAGCGACGCCGACCTCGTCCTAACGGTTTGGGGCATTGACACTCGTGGCGATCGCTTCCTGCAGGAAGCCCGTGCCCGCAACATCAGCCTGAGCGGTGCGCTGTTATCGGGACTCGATGCCGATCTCCGCTCCGGCGACGTCATCGGAATTCTTTATGCCGGAAAGAAAGCCCGCTACCGCGTAGTCTGGGTTCGGGAAAGTGGAAACGGTCTTAAAGTGCAGGCAGCGATTCAGCGCATCTCTCCGGACGAATGCCCCTGGAAGAACTTGCTGGAGAAAGAACTCGCCAGAGAGCCGCACGCGACCAGCCACCCCCCTGCAGCAACCCGCGAAGACTAACGAGGCGCGGCAATCCACGAGCCGCTTCTGCGTTCAGACGCTTTTCCCGACTTAGGATGAGTGTTCTCGGAAATTGCGAAATCGCCAAGCCTTAGCGCGCATTGAGAATGATGAGTTACGAGAGCAACCCTACGCCATCCAAACCGTCTTCGCGTTCACAAACTCCCGAATCCCCAGCGCTCCCAGTTCCCGCCCGTGTCCCGACTGCTTCACCCCGCCAAACGGAATGCGCGGATCCGAGGCGACCATCTTGTTGATGAACACCATTCCCGCTTCCAGTTCGTTGATGAAGCGTTCGCGCTCTTGCTCATCGTTCGTCCACGCGCTCGCGCCCAGGCCGAAGCGCACATCGTTGGCAATGCGAATCGCTTCATCCTGATCCTTCACCCGAAAGATCGACGCCACCGGCCCAAAAAATTCCTCGCCGTACGCGGGCGACTCTTTGGGAATGTTAGTCAGCACGGTCGGCGCATAATAATTTCCCTCGCGCTTCAACGGATGCCCGCCAGTCAACACTTTCGCTCCCGCCTTTACAGTTTTCTGCACGTCGGCATCGAGCGACTTCACCGCATCCGCCGTAGCCAGCGGCCCTAACTCCGTCTTCTCATCAAACGGATCGCCAATCTGCAGCCGCTGCATGCGCTCCACAAACTTGCGCTCAAACTCGGCCGCAATCGGCTCGGCCACAATGAATCGCTTCGCCGCAATGCACGACTGCCCATTGTTCAGGATCCGCGCCTCCACCGCCGTCTTCACCGCCGTATCCAGATCCGCGCTCGGCATCACAATAAACGGATCGCTCCCGCCCAACTCCAGCACCACTTTCTTGATCCGCTTCGCCGCCCCCACTCCCACCTGGATTCCCGCCTGCTCGCTCCCCGTCAGCGTCGCGGCCACCACCCGCGGATCGCTGAGCAGCGCATCCACCTGCTGCGAGCCAATCAGCAGCGTCTGGAAAACGCCCTCGGGAAATCCTGCCTCCAAAAAAATCTCCTCAATCGCCAGCGCGCACTGCGGCACGTTCGACGCATGTTTCAGCAGCCCAACGTTTCCCGCCATCAATGCCGGCGCCGCAAATCGGATCACCTGCCAGAACGGAAAATTCCACGGCATCACCGCCAGAATCGGCCCGATCGGCAAGTAGCGAATGAAACTTTTCTTCGCTCCCGTCTCGACAACTTCGTCGGCCAGAAACCGCTCCGTATTTTCCGCATAATAGCGGCACGCCGTCGTGCATTTCACCGCCTCGGGCACCGCCGCCTTGTACGGCTTGCCCATCTCCAGGGTCATCAAGTGCGCGAACTTTTCCTTGTCGCGCTCCAGAATCTCCGCCGCCTTCAGCATGCGTTTCGCCCGCGTGGCAAACGGAGTCTTCCGCTCCGCCTTGAATGCGCTCACCGCTAGTTGCAGCTTGTGCTCAATCTCAGCCTCAGACAGCGGCTGAAATGTCTTCACCACTTCCCCGGTAGCCGGATTAATCGTCGCAATCGCCATAAAACAGATCCCTTCCAAAGCGGTCATACCACTATACCATTCAGTGGAGGCGTTACTCGCCTGAGAAATAAAAAAAAACGAAAAGAATACAGTAGAGTGAGCGTTATAATACTGAAAAGATCGTCATGAGGCCTCAAGACGCGAAGCATCTTCGCCAGCAGCGGATGAACACTCGGCAGCAAACGGTTCACAACGTCTTGTCGCCACCGGATCACTTCCCGGTACTTAACCAACAGTATCAAGCACGGCGGCCTGAAGCAGCAAAGCTGACACCACGCCGCGAATTCCAGATGATCGCGGAAGACCCCTAAAACGAAGAGGAGAAGTTGAGCTAGCGGTACGTAACTCGATAGCGAAAGATCGTGGTACGCGCAAGCGCGAAAGCCTGGAATCCACAACCGAATCCGAGGCTGTACTGTAAACGTCAGATCAGAGAGATGAGAGAATTCCAGCGCGACGAGTTGTCGCACGTCGGCCTAGGAGGCATAAGCGTACGTAAGTATAGAGCGAGATTTGCGTGGGAGGGCGCTTAATAGTGGACATCGTGCGAGTCCAGCGCGAGATGTGCTGAGGATGGGCGCTGAGATGTGCCAGCAACGCAGAATTGGCTAGGCCATCCCGCTTCTCCTTCACCGGTTAGATGCGTGAAACAGGCTGTCAATGGCTGGTGATCTAGTAGTTTCGGCATACTTCACCTTGTGTGATAGCTAGAGAAATTGAGGTTAGATAAGGTAGATGAGATAGCTATTACAGATACTATAGACATAAGTAATTATATTATATACTTAGAGGGAGAGAGCTGAAGTGCTTTTATAAAAAGATGTTCACATGATCTCATGTTTTCTCTAAGGAAGTAGTATGGATATGTCTTCTAGAGGACGGCTAATAGCCGAAGTAGAAGCTGACAGGCGGACGAATTCCTGCAGTCGCGGACGAAAATACCTTGAGATCCCACATGACGAAGCTAATCTGTCAGTCACTCCAACATATAGGAGAAAGATAGAGAGAGTGATAGCAATGACGAAATAAAGGGAGATAAAAAAAGAGAAAAAAGAAAAGAAAAAAAAGAAGAAAGAAAAAAAAAAAAAAAAAGAGAAAAAAGAAAGAAAGAGAAAGGAAAAAAAAAAAGAAGGAAAAAGAGAACTGCGGAAAAAAATTTGAAACTGAAAAAAAAAAAAGAGAAAAGAGGAACCGAATTCCAACCCCGTGGTTTACAATTGTTCGTTCCACGCACTCATCTTCAATCTGCAGTTCTGGAGGATCCCCATGAAGCTTTCCCCGGGCAAACTCGCCGGCCTCAAAAAAGTTTCCAACCAACGCGGTATCATCGCGGCCGCTGCTATGGACCAGCGCGGCTCCCTGCAAAAATCCCTGGCCAAGGAAAAGGGCGCCGAAGTTACCGACGCCATGATGGAAGAATTTAAAACGCTGGTCAGCGAGGTTCTCACCCCGCACGCTACCGCCATCCTGCTCGATCCCGAGTGGGGCCTGCCCGCTTCCAAGCGTCGCGCCAAGAATGCCGGCCTGCTGCTTGCCTACGAGAAGACGGGATACGACAAGACCGGCCCCGGCCGCCTGCCCGATCTGCTCGATCACTGGTCGGCCCGCCGCCTCAAGGAAGCTGGCGCCGATTGCGTCAAGATCCTGCTCTACTACACGCCCGACGATCCCAAAGACGTCAATGACAAGAAGCATGCCTGGGTCGAGCGCATCGGCGACGAATGCCGCGCCAACGACATTCCCTACTTCCTCGAGTTCGTCGGCTATCAGGAAGGCGCCGACGAAAAGGGCCTCGAATACGCCAAGCGGAAACCGCACATCGTCACCGAAAGCATGCGCGAATTCAGCAAAGACCGCTACGGAGTGGATGTACTCAAGGTGGAAGTGCCGGTGAACATGAAGTTCGTGGAAGGCACCAAGTCATTCGCCGGACAGAAGGCCTACACAAAAAAGGAAGCCATCGACCTGTTCCACAAAGCCGCCAATGTCGCCACCAAGCCGTTTATTTATTTATCGGCGGGCGTCAGCAACGCGGAGTTCAGCGAGACCCTCGAACTCGCCGGAGAATCCGGAGTGAAGTTCAACGGCGTCCTCTGCGGCCGCGCCACCTGGAAAGACGGCATTCCGATCTATGCCAAGCAAGGCGCATCGGCCTTCCGCAAATGGCTCGAAACCGAAGGCGTGAAGAACATCCACAACGTCAACGACAAGCTGAAAGCCGCCACCAGTTGGCACTCCATCTACGGCGTGGAGTTGGTTCACGCCTAAGACGAAAGCACGTAGAGAAAGCACGTAGGGACGGACGCATTCGTCCGTCCCGCGCAGCGAAGCGAGCGCCGCGGAAGAATGCGTCCGGGGCTACGGAACCCGTTCGCGCCAGCAAGCCCTCCCTGAGCGAGCCGAAGCTTGAGGTTTCTAGCTCCCACGATTTCCTGCCTCAATCTCCCACAATCTCCATAAGGCGATCAGGCCGAGCACCATCAGGTTGGGGAATAGCAGCGGCGCAAACGGTGCCGCACCGAATGTGAAATTCTTCAGGGCACGCGTCGACGGGCCATGGAGATTCGCGGTGGCATGCAGCACGAATCCCCAGAGGCCCACTGCCGCTTCCGCGAGAAGAATCGTGCCACAGAGCAGAATGAATCTTCGCGACACCCGTAGCAGTAGAGGTACTACTAGAAAGCCGACAGCGACAGCGCTCGCCCATACCCCAACCCACTCTGTCCCATAGAAGAAACCGTTCTCCGCGTGGTCGCTCAGAGTCAGGTCGAAATTTCCCACGAATCCCCCGAGCGCGAAGAATAGCGCCCATTCCGCCCACTCTTTCGACTGCGAATCGACCATTCGATTCATCACCAGCAAGAATCCCAACCCGGTATACGCCAGAGGCGCGATGAACGGCGCAGAGTAGGTGAGACTCTTAAGCGTCCGCTCATAGAAAAACAAGCTGTTGAGATGCAATATGACGCCAGCCAGCCCCATGATGACTGCGCCCCAGCCCACGACGTAGCCGAGGTTCCTCCATACCGTCGAGTGACGCGGCCTCAACGCAAGGCCGATTGCCAGAATCAGCGGCGCCACAGCGGAGAAATACAAAGGGACGTACTCCGGCCATTTCCGAAATTCATTGAACGAATGCGCCAGGTAAATATCGACGGTCAAGAAGCCGAGATTCACCAGCGCGAACGCCTCCAGCAGCAGCCACGGCTCCGGCCACCACGCTCTAATTCTTTCCGCCATGGTTTCTCCGAAGCGCATCTGCCATCGCCTTCAACTCCGCGGTCTTTCGCAGCATGGGATAGTTCCCGTGCCATTGCACAAAGTCCGCTCCGCCCATGAACGCGCCGTGTTTCGCGGTGCGTCCGTCATAGTGCCAGAAGTCAAAGTAAACGAAATCGATCGGCTGCGAAAATGGCGCCCCGCGCAGCACGCCGTCCTTCCGGAGCCCGTCGACCAGCGCCTTCGCCGCCGAGACCTTTTCGTTGGTTGCCTGGACCACTTGCTCGGCGCGCTGATACACGGAATCGACAACCGTTGGAGTGTGACATTGCGCGCACACCTGCTTCATCTTGGCCTGCGCCGCGGCGTAGTTCGGGCGTTTCTCACTGATCGCATTCGCCAAGTAGTAGGACAACCGCTCGGAAGGATCATGCGTGATCCCCAGCCCATTGATCCCGCTCATGTGGCAGGTTGCGCACGTCGGAACAAACATGTCGCGCGTGGTCAGAGTCTTCGGGGCAGCATTCAGATTGAGCAGCCTTTCCTGCGCCGCAAACATTACGCCGTGCTTCGACTCTTCGTAAATCTCGATCTGCGAATGATCCGGTCCCATGTGACACTGCCCGCACGTGCTGGGCAGCCGCGCAATCGCCACCGAACTGGTGTGCCGCGTGTGGCAGGCGGTGCACGTGCCGATGGTGCCGTCTGGATTTGGCTTGCCCACGCTGTGGCACTGTTCGCAGCCGCTGGCCGTCGCCGGACCGCCTTCGGACAACACAAACGGATGCGGCGGGCGCCTCGTACCGCCCGGCTGGTAGGTCTCGGAGAAATTCACCTGCTCGGGAGTCAGCCCCTTCTCCCCGTAGATCGCAGCCCATGCTGGAGCAGCGTGCCGGCTGCGCGCAAACTGCTTATAGATCTCCTCGTGGCAACTGCGGCAATTCGCGGCAGTCAGGCGCACGCTCGCGATCACAAATCCGTGATGATCCTTCTTGTCCTGCCCAGCCGCGGCCTGATGGCAATCGAGACAGCTCACTCCCTTCACCGCGTGCTTGCTCATTTCATATTCGTGCACCACCGAATACTGCAGGCGCGAGTGGCACTCTGCGCACTTGCCGGAGGCTCGCACGAAATCCGAGCCTGGCTGCTCCGTCTCAGCCCTCGGCCTGGCACGGTTGATGAGAAACGCTCCCAGAATCAGAGCAAACGCGATCACAACCGCAATGAAGACAGGGCGAAACGACATGCGAGTTCTCCAGTTCGGGTCTCTGCTGTTTTAGAAAACAACCCCAGATGAGAAAAAGAATCAGTCTAACGCAAAAGAAACGGCACAGATATATACGCCGCACGATGCATGTAGGGACGGACGCATTCGTCCGTCCCGCGCAGCGAAGCGAGCGCCCCGGACGAATGCGTCCGGGGCTACGTAATCAGATGCCGGGTGGGGATTTTGACTTTCAGATTTTGACTTTCAGATTTTGACTTCTTACTTCTGCCTTCAGCCTTCTGGTTTTTCTCTCAAGCCGAAACATTCCCCGGCTAAAATACTCCCCATGTCCACAGTCCTGATCACCGGCGCCTCCGGCGGCATCGGATACGAACTCGCCAAGCTCTTCGCCCGCGACCACCACGACCTGGTGCTGGTGGCGCGCCGCGCCGAAAAACTTTCCCAGGTCGCCGCCGAATTGCAGGCGCACGGCGTGCCTGTGAAAACCATCGTCCTCGATCTCGCCCTGCCCGTCGCTCCGAAATTTCTTTACGACCAACTGCAGCGCGAAAACATCACCATCGAAATCCTCATCAACAACGCCGGCTACGGCGCCTTCGGGGAATTCGCCGCGATGCCCGAAGAAGAAATTCTCGGCCAGATTCATCTCAACATCACCACGCTTACTCACCTCACGCGTCTCTTCCTGCCCGCCATGCTGCAGCGTCACGCGGGCCGCATCATGAATATCGCGTCCACCGCGGCCTTCCAGCCGGGTCCGCTGATGGCTGTCTACTACGCCACCAAGGCCTACGTGCTTTCGTTCTCCGAGGCCATTGCCAACGAGGTCCGCACATCCGGCGTCACCGTGACCTGCTTCTGTCCCGGCGCAACCCACACCGGATTCGCCGCCCGCGCGGGCACGCAAGATTCGCGAATCTTCAAGCAGTTCGGCGCCATGCCGGCCGAGCGCGTCGCCCGCGACGGCTATCGCGCCCTGATGCAAGGACGCACCGTCGCCATCTCCGGCGCACACAACTGGATCGTAGCGGAATCTGTACGCTTCGCCCCGCGCCGCCTGGTCACCGCAATCTCGCGCTGGGTCTCCGAAAAAGTTTCGTAGAGACGTCGCTCGCAACGTCTCTACGAGCCGGCGCGGTTTACCAATCGTTACGTTCTCTTTGCAAACTTTTACTCGCGCCCCACAACACTTTCTGCCCCGGCGCGGGTCTAAAATCGTAGGAGCGGATTCCGACTCCCGCAAGAATCGATGGCCCCGCGTCACGGGCCTTCGACAGGAGGTAGCCATGGTGCACACCAGCCGTTACCCCGTTTCGACCTGTCTTACTCTGGCCGGGAGATTTTCCAAAAAAACATTTGCCGCAGCGACATTGCTTTTGTTGGCCGTCGCCTGCCTGGCGCAGGATCAACCTCAGCCGCCTTCCAACAGCACTCCGCAAAGCGGGACACAAATTCAGACTCCTTCCCAACCCTCTACCGTCACGCTTCCACCCGGAACCCGCATCGCCCTTGTGCTCACCCATGACATCCAGAGCCGCTCCTTGCATCGCGGAGATCCCATCTACGCCCAGATCAGTTTCCCCGTGAATTCCGGCAACGAAGTCGTGATTCCGCCTGGAACGTTCGTGCAAGGCACGCTCGACAAACTCGAACGCAAAAACGGACGCGCCGAGATGCGTCTGCAATCCATGACTCTTACTTTTTCCGACGGTTACGTCGCGTCTCTTCCCGGTCCCGTGACCGAAGTGAGCGATGAGGGCTACGCCATACCCGACCTGAGCAAAGGCCGCATCGCCGGCATGATCGCGCTGCCCGCCGCCGGCGCAGGCCTGGGCGCAGCGATCGGACACGCTGCCGGAGGTTCGGGAACCAACATCAATGGCATGAATTTCAATCCCGGCGGCCTGAAGAGCACCGCCATCGGCAGCATGGTCGGCTTGGCCGCGGGCGGCGCCGGCTCCCTCGTTTTGTTAATGGGCTCTCGCAATTTTTTTCTGGGCCAGGGAGCGCCCGTCGAAATGGTGCTGCAACAGCCTCTCTCGTTGCAGCGAGTTCAGGCCGCTGCGAGTGGTGAATCCAAACCGCAGCAAGTCGCGATTCAGCCGATCGCCCCTCGCCCGGAGCCGCCCTCAAATCACGGAACCTGTTTCACGCCAGGCACTCCGGGAACGCCGGACACCGTGATCCCCGGCGCTCCCGGTCCCGATGGCGTACCCGGGCCTCCGCATACCATTCCCGGCACGCCTCCAACTCCGGGCACCCCGTATCCCTGTCCCTAGGGAAGAGTTCGCGTAGCGGCGGACGCATTCGTCCGCCGAGCTGTGGAAGACCGAAGATCGATTCTTCGGTTTTCCACAACTTTATTTTGCTCGTGTGACGCACAACCTTCACTGAGATTTTCATTTCGTCTAATTTGGAAGATGCAGGTACCGGGTGTGGCGCTACGCGAGTCCTAGGAAACTCGTGGCCCCCGCAACCTCTCCATGTGAAGAGGGACAGCCGGGACATCCGAAAGCCAGGGCGCTTCAGGCAAGCTACCCCGAATAGCTCGGGGCTGGCGCCCGCTGTGGGAGTGATCACTCCTGACGTTTTTGTAACCAGGCGAAAGAGAACTAAGAGTAAAGCAAGCAGATAAGGAAACGGAGGCCACGTAGCGACAGCCGCCTCGGCTGTCAGCCAAGAAAACTCGCCAGCGACATTTCAAGAAATGTTTTTTCGACGACAACAGCCCATCTCGTAGAGACGTAGCTCGCTACGTCTCTGCCCACAGCGCCGGCAAGGTTGTTCCCACACATCCGGCCCAATCCAAGCCACGCCTTTCTCCGCGAACTCCGCGTGATCTCCGCGACCTCCGCGGTGAAGAGCTTTTGATGTAATCTAATTCTCCCGGAAGCCGAGAACCGGAAGCCCAACTCATGCCCACGCTCATTTCCCAACCCACTCGCATCCAGTCCGCCGGCAACAAACCCAAACTCATCGACGAATATGTCGGACGCGTCAACACGAAGACTTCCGCCGCCAGCGTCGCCCACATGCGCAGCCCGCAAGGCTGGCTCGAGCCCGGCCAGACGCCCGAATTCGATGAGTTCACGATTGTGTTGAAGGGACTGCTGCGAGTCGAACACAAAGGCGGCACTCTCGACGTCGCCGCCGGACAAGCCGTCATCGCGAACACCGGCGAATGGGTCCGCTATTCCACGCCCCAAGAAGGCGGCGCCGAATACATCGCTGTCTGCCTGCCAGCCTTCTGCATGGAAACCGTGCACAGAGATGAATGACATAGCTAACGGTTACGCAGATCTTTTGCCGATATATTCTTTCCAAGGAAGGCAACTGTGAGGATCAGCATCGACATTGATGACCGCCTGCTCCAGAACGCGATGAGAGTTAGCGCCAGCAGCACGGAAAAGGCAACCATCGAGGCGGCCTTGCGCTTGCTTGTCAAGACACACGGCCAGACTGCAATCCGCCGGCTCAAAGGAAGAGTTCGATGGAAAGGGAACCTGGCCAAGTCACGCGAAGGGCGGATCGACGAATAACCTGTCGCGATCGTCCATGCAACCTTGAGTTGATGATCCTTGCGAACGCGGGCGATAAAATGCTCACGTGCTTAAGAAGCTCACTCTCTTACGCGATCGAGTTTCGGACTAGAATTCGTATCCCTTCGCGGTTCCCGCGATTCGTGAACTGCACGAAACAATTTTTCGCTCGCGCATCTGTTTCTTTGCTGGCGAGAACGGAACCGGCAAGTCGACTCTCCTGGAGGCCATTGCGGCGCACTACGGGTTTGGTCGCGAGGGAGGGAACCGCAACTTCAGAAATGACTCGACTGAGAGCAATCATTCCATCGATCCATTGGTAAAAGCTTTGCGCCTATCGTTTGACGTTCGAACAGGAGCGGGATTTTCCTTGCGGGCAGAAAGTTTCTTCAACACTGCCTCGCACATCGATGAACTGGAGAGCGAAGGCGCAGGAGTACCGATCATTGGCGCTTATGGCGGGCGCAGCCTTCACACTCGCTCTCATGGAGAGACTTTCTTCTCCCTGCTCGATTTCAAGATCCGGCGCAACGGACGATTCCTGCTCGATGAACCTGAGGCTGCGCTGTCGCCGCAGAGACAGCTTTCGTTCTTGGTGCTGATTCACGATGTTCTGAAAAAGTTCAAAGACGCTCAGTTCATCATCTCCACGCATTCGCCGGTTCTGCTCGCTTATCCGGAAGCGCAGATCCTTTCGTTCGATAGCGGCTCAATCCGCGAAGTTGAATACGAGCAGACGGGATCGTTTCAGATTGCGTACCGCTTTCTCAATGAGCGCAAACAGTTTCTCAAAGAGCTTTTTGCAGAAACTCCGTCGCTTTTTGAGCACGAATAAGTGTCGTGCGAAGGGCGTCCGAGCGTCGCTCGGCGAACAGCCGAGGCGGCTGTCCCTACATGATTTTTGGTTCAGCTAAAAGCTAAGAGCTAATAGCTAACAGCTAGCACCTGGCAGCTTCATTCCCACTCGATCGTCCCCGGCGGCTTTGACGTGATGTCATACACCACGCGGTTCACGCCTTTCACCTCATTCACGATTCGCGTGGAAATCGTCTTCAGCACTTCGTGCGGCAGCGGAACCCAGTCGGCGGTCATGCCATCTTCGGAACTCACTGCGCGGATGGCGCAGGCATAGGCGTACGTCCGCATGTCGCCCATCACCCCGACAGACATCACCGGCAGCAGCACCGCAAACGACTGCCAGACTTTCGTGTACAGCCCGGCCTCCTTGATTTCGCTGACCACAATGTCGTCGCACTCGCGCAGCAGCGCCAGGCGCTCGGGCGTGACTTCTCCCAGCACCCGCACTGCGAGCCCCGGCCCGGGGAACGGCTGCCGCTGCAGGATTTCTTCCGGCATGCCTAGATCGCGCCCAATCTTGCGCACCTCGTCTTTGAACAAATCTTTCAGCGGCTCGATCAGCTTCAGCTTCATCTTCTCCGGCAGTCCGCCTACGTTGTGATGCGACTTGATCACCTGCGATGGCCCGCGCACCGAGCGCGATTCGATCACGTCGGGATAGAGCGTGCCCTGCACCAGCCACTTCACCTTGCCTTCGCTTTTCTCGATGCGGCGCGCTTCTTTCTCGAATACTTTGATGAATTCGTTGCCGATGATCTTGCGCTTCTTTTCGGGATCGGTAACGCCCTTCAGCTTGCCGAGAAAGCGGGCAGTCGCATCGACCGCCTCGAGATGCAGCCCAAGTTTGTCGCGCAGCGTCTTCTGCACTTTTTCAAACTCGTTCTTGCGCAGTACGCCGTTGTTGACGAAAACGCACGTCAGGCGCGACCCTTCGGCTCCGCTCAAGGCATGCTTCCCCTTGGCATCGCGCAAGGCGCGATCGACCAGCACCGCCGCAACCGACGAATCCACCCCGCCCGACAGCGCGCAGATGGCGCGCCCGCTGCCCACCTGCTGTTTTACCTGCTCGATCGTCGAATCGATGAAACGCTGCGGAGTCCACGTTGGCTTGGCCTGGCAAATCTCGAAAATAAAATTCCGCAGCATCTGCGTGCCCTGCGGCGTGTGGTGGACTTCCGGATGGAACTGCACCGCGTACCAGCGCTTCGCCGTATTCTGAATTCCGGCGACCGCATAATGCGTCTTCGCCATCAGTTCAAATCCGGGCGGCAGTTCGAGCGCCTCGTCGCCGTGCGACATCCACACTGCCAGCTTTTTCGCCATTCCCTGGAACAGCACTGAGGCCGACACTACGTCGATCTCCGCGTGGCCGTACTCACGCTTTTCGGCGGGACGCACCTTGCCTCCCAGCGTGTGCACCATGAACTGCAATCCGTAGCAGATGCCGAGCACGGGCACGCCCATCTCGAAAACGCGCGGGTCGGCAGGAGGGGCGTCCTTGTCGTAAACCGACCAGGGCGCGCCCGAAAGCACGATGCCGGCAGGCGCGTAGCTTTTGACTTCGTCGAGCTTCGCCGTGCACGGCAGCACGACCGAAAACACGTTCTGCTCGCGAATGCGGCGCGCGATGAGTTGCGTATACTGCGCGCCGAAGTCAAGGATGACGATGCTCTGGCCCACAGAAGACGGGGCAGAAGAAGTTGAGTTGTGCGGGGATTTGGTCGCCACGGATGAGTTTCTCAGATTCGAATGCACGCTGTAAAGACAATCATCAGTCACCCTATCGTAGAGACGTCGCTTGCAACGTCTCTCTCGCCACCGGTCGTGAAGCTGTCAGCAAGACGTAGGCAGCTACGTCTCTACGGCTAGGTTTGGCAGGTCACTGAGGATCAACTCGTTTCGGTCGATGGTGGTCTGCAGTGGCGTCGGGATGGGCGCGAGCGGGGGCGGAGGAGGCGTCAGCAATTCCTGCGGAGTTTCCGCGATGCAGACGTATCCCGCCAGGCGCGCCATGTACAGCCAGTCGGCGACTGCGAAGTAAGCCAGCGTCACCAACGCGTCCAGCGCGACGACCAGCCGCCACGGAACAATTCCGGCGAAAGCCAGCGGCACCGACGCAACCGTGGATGCCACCACAAAGAGGACCATATGCGCCAAGCCAGTCCAAGTACTAACCGCCAGGACGGCGCCTGTGTGCTCGCGGCAGCAGGCGACGGCGGCGACGATTGCGCCGACCGTGTCTTCGCCATCGCGGACGGCGAACATGCTGGCCAGCGACAGCAACCAATTCAGCGCCCACCACAGAAATGCAACGAGGCACGCAACCGGCAGGAAGATCGAAAACGCAAGCCCGGGTTGAGGATTGGCGTCGGATGAGGCAAAACCCGCCAGGATCGCCGCGCCCGCGAATCCGAACAGTGCCGCCAACGCAAGCGCGACTCGCAGGAACTGAAGCCGAAGCAACGCCGGAAACGGACTTGTAGAGACGCTGCCGGCAACGTCTCTCTCGACGTCGTTCGTGACCTCGCGGTTCGCAACGGGGTCTTTCGTAACAAGGTCGTTAACAACCCCGCCGTTCGTGGTGCCGCGGCCAGAGACGTTGCGAGCAACTTCTCGACGGAAATAGTCGAGCAGGGCGCGGACTGTGGCAATGCGGCCGAGCGAGCCGGCGATCATCCACAAGACGACTAGCATCAATGCGGCAGTTAACGATGCCATCACCGCGCGGCTCAGGCTGCCCCGAAGAATATGGGCGATGGCTTCGGCGACAAGATAGGGATGCCGCGTGCGCAGAAAAAGCAATTCGCCATTGGTCACGGGCAGAGTCTGAAGATATTCGAAAAGGCCAAACGCGAAGAGGGCTGTGGCCGTCGCACCGACCGTCCAACGCCAGACAATTTCAGCCAGCGTCACCGAGGGCCGCCGAAACGCAGCTCGAAATCCTTCCGCCGTGGGCGAGATCGCCATAATCGATGTATCGTGCTACGACATTTACTTAACCACGAGATTCAGCAGCTTGCCGGGCACGTAGATTTTCTTCACGATCTGCTTGCCGGCAATCGCCGCCCGCACTTTCTCGTCGGCAAGAGCGCGTTCGAGGACCGTCTCCTCGGTCGCGTCGGCGGACACCACCACGCGGCTGCGCAGTTTGCCGTTGATCTGCACCGGAATCTCGATTTCCTCTTCCTTGGCCAGCGCCGCATCGTACTTCGGCCACGGCGCTTTGAGCAGGTTCCCTTTTTCGCCGAGCATCTCCCAGAGTTCATGCGCAAGATAAGGCGCGAAAGGCGCGAGCAACAGCACGAGGTTGCGCTGCACTTCGGCCAGAAAGGGCGCGGGACCGCTTTTCTGAGCGATCGCTTCTTCCGCGCCATACAACACGTTCACCAGTTCCATGATGGCCGAGATGCAGGTATTGAAGTGCCAGCGTCCCTGAAAGTCGTCGCTGACGCGCTTGATCGTCTGGTGCAGCTTGCGCTGGATGGCGCGCGCCTCGGGCTGTAGAGACGTTGCTTGCAACGTCTCTGCGTGCGGCGAGCCTGACGAAGCCGAAGCGTTCCTCACCACGAAGCGATACACGCGGCCCAGAAATCGCTGGATGCCTTCGATGCCGGAGTCCTGCCAGTCCAGATCGCGGTCAGGCGGCGCGGCAAACAAGCTGTACATGCGCGCGGCATCCGCCCCGTAGCGCGCGACCATTTCGTCGGGCGACACAACATTGCCCAGACTCTTCGACATCTTCGCGCCATCTTTGATCACCATGCCCTGCGTGAACAAGCGGTCGGCGGGCTCGTCGTTGGTGATCATGCCCAGGTCGCGCATGAACTTCGTCCAGAAGCGCGAATAAATAAGGTGCAGGATCGCGTGCTCGACGCCGCCAATGTATTGGTCGATGGGAAACCAATATTGCGCGATCTTGCCGTCGAAGGGCGCGCGGTCGTTGTGCGCGTCGGTGTAGCGATAGAAATACCAGGACGAATCCACGAACGTGTCCATGGTGTCGGTCTCGCGCCGCGCCGGGCCTCCGCACTTAGGGCAGGTGGCGTTGACGAACTCCGGTATTCTTCCGAGCGGCGACCCGCCGGTGAGCGTGATGTCGACATTCTCCGGCAAGATCACCGGCAAATCTTTTTCCGGCACCGGGACGATGCCGTCCTTCTCGCAATAGAGCATCGGGATCGGCGTGCCCCAATAGCGTTGCCGCGAGATTCCCCAATCTTTCAGACGATAAGTGACGGTGGCTTTGCCGAAGTTTTTCTCCTCGGCGTACGCCGACATCTTCTGGATGGCATCGTCGCAGCAAGCCACTGTATGGGCCCGAGTTGATCAGCATGCCGTCGTGCGTCACGAAAGGCAGAGGCGGCTCGGCCACGGTCTCTTCAGGATCGTTCGAGATCGGAATAACCACCAGGCGAATTTCGAGCTTGTATTTCTTCGCAAACTCATAGTCGCGCTCATCGTGCGCGGGCACGCTCATGATCGCGCCGGTGCCGTAGTCCATCAGAATATAGTTCGCGACCCAGACGGGAATCTTCTCGCCGTTGAACGGATTGATCGCGTAGCGTCCGGTAGGGACGCCATGTTTTTCAATCTCACCGATGTCTCCCGCTTCTTTCGCTTTGCGTTGCTCGCCGATGAGTTGATCGACCTTGGCGCGCAGATCGGCATTGGCCGCCGCAAGATCGTTGACGATAGGATGCTCGGGCGCAAGCTGCACCGAGGTCGCGCCGAAAATAGTATCGACGCGCGTGGTGAAAACGCTGATGGTAGAACCGCCCGGCCCAAAGCCGTGTGGTTCTCGGCGTAATCCAGTTTGAAATCAACCAGCGTGCCTTCGCTGCGGCCGATCCAGTTGCGCTGCATGATGCGGACTTTTTCCGGCCAGCCTTCCAGCTTGTCCAGACCGCTCAGCAATTCATCGGCATACTTCGTCGTGCGCACAAACCACTGCTCAAGCTCGCGCTGCTCGACTGCGTGTCTTCGTGGCGCCAGCAGCATCCATTGACCACCTGCTCGTTGGCCAGCACCGTCGCAACACTTCGGGCACCAGTTCACTTTGCTCTTCTTGCGATAAGCCAATCCTTTTTCGAAAAGCTTCAGAAAAAACCACTGGTTCCAGCGATAGTATTCCGGCAGGCAGGTAGTGACTTCGCGCGACCAGTCGTAGGCGAAGCCGAGCCGGTTCATCTGCGCCTTCATGTTGGCGATGTTTCGCAGCGTCCACTCGCGCGGCGGCGTGTTGTTCTGGATCGCCGCATTTTCCGCGGGCAAGCCAAACGAATCCCAGCCCATGGGATGAAGCACGTTGTAACCGTTCATCCACATGTAGCGCGCCAGCGCGTCGCCAATGGAGTAGTTGCGCACGTGTCCCATATGCAGCGCGCCCGAGGGATAGGGCAGCATTTCGAGCACGTAATACTTTTTCTTGGTCGAGCCTGGCTCGGCGGCATAGAGTGCGGCATTCTGCTGCCAGCGCTCGAACCATTTGCTCTCGACGCGCTGGGCATCGTAGCGCTCGTCCTGATTCGATCGGAAGATGAGCTATCCCCAGTCGCGCGCTCAAGCGGCGGGACTTCGGCGCTCGTAATGGTGACTTCGGATTTTTCTTGCTGCGGCATAGTGGCTCGCGGACGATTGAATGATCTTCAATTTTACAACGACAACAATTCGTTGGCGGTCTGGGCCCGCAGAATCAGCGGTAGACCTCTTTGCGATGGCCAACTTCCAGAAGAAGCACAACTAGCTTTTCATCCTGAATGTCACAGATCAAGCGATAGTCCCCTACGCGATAGCGCCACAGGCTGCGTTTTCCGCCATGCAACGGTTTGCCCCATTGCCTTGGATTCTCTGCGGGCAGCAACCGCTCGCTCAGGAAACGCTGAATGATTTTTTGGGCAGCGCGACTGAGCTTCGTGATCTGTTTTTCGGCCGTGCGGGTAATCTCATCCGCCAGTTCTTCCTCGGACGACTCGCGGAGGAATCACTGATTCAGGCCGAGCCGCCGTTCCAACTCTTCCAGGGTGATGGTTGGCTCGCGCCGCTCTAGCGCGGCAATGCCCTTCAGATAGTCTTCGCGATCTTCCAGGTACTGGCGAATGGCTTCGCGCGCGTAATAACTCTTACTGCGGCCGGTCTCCTTGGCGAGAGAATCCAGTTTCTTTTCGAGGTCGGGTTCGAGACGAATACCAAGCATATGTTTAACATGTTAAACATAGCAGAAATGCCGGTTTGAATCAAGACGTCGTAATGCGCCAACGTAGCGAGCTACTTCTCACGACCAGGGCCTTCAGGGCCGCGACATTTTTGCGGTCGTCGCCGGGCTGGTCGATGGGTGTTTCCGCAATGAACGCAGCGTGCGCGAGGCGAAGGTCGTTGAGCAGAATGCGAAAAGTTTCTTTGCCGATGGTTCCCTTTCCGACGTGCTGATGCCGGTCCAGCTTCGACCCACGCGCGGCCTTGGCGTCGTTGCAATGCCAGACTTTCACCTGATTCAGCCCGATGGTGGCATCGAGGTGCTGCAAAGTTTGGTGTATTCCTTGCTCGGTGACGATGTCGTATCCAGCCACGTGCGTGTGACAAGTATCGATGCATGCGGCCACGGGAACGACTCCGCGCAGGCAATCGAGAACCTCGGCAACCTGCTCGAAACTTCCTCCCAGCGAGAATTCCGCACCGGCAGTGTTCTCGATGAGGATGGTCAAACCGCCTTGCGCGAGGTCGAGGCCCTGTGTGGATGCGGCGATGGCGGCCGTGGTGCGCAAAAGTCCTTGCTCGCGGTCGGCGCCGCGAAACGAGCCAGGATGCAGCACCAAATAATCCGCGCACAAAGAAAGCGCACGCTCCACCTCGCCGCGAAAGGCCTGCATCGACTTCTGCAGAAAAAGCTCGTTCGAGCTCGCGAGGTTTACCAGGTAATTGGTGTGAATCACCAGCGGCTCGAGATCGTAGCGGGCCCGCAACCGGTTCATCTCGGCGCACTGCGGCTCGCCCAGTTCGTAAGGCGCCCACTGGCGCGGGCTGGCAGAAAAAATCTGCAGGGTGTTGCAGCCCAGGCGGTAGGCGCGCTCGGCCGCATTCTGCACGCCGCCCGCGGACGAGTATGAATACCGATGCGGCGGGAAGTCAGATGGGGCGGACGTTTCGGCGCGGGCCGCTGGAGAATATCCTGTTCCCGCGCCATGGACCGAGGCATGCAAGAATTAGAACCATGTGCGATTGCTTCATTTGCGGTGCAGGTAGGGCAAACGGTAGACTTGGACGGCGGCTTCTCCTGCGGCCGCTGGTTGAGAAAGTCGAGCTGCGCTCGACGGACAGCCGAGGCGGCTGTTTCCACACAATCGGTTCCTAGGGTGAATCTATGTTAGTCGTCATGAAGGCGCAGGCCACCGAAGAGCAGGTGCGCGCCGTTTGCGAGAAAATCGAGAAGCTCGGATATCGCGCACATTCCATGCCGGGGCGCAACGCACCGCCATCGGCATTACCGGCAACAAGGGCGAAGTCGAGCAGGGCACGCTGGAAGAGATGCCGGGCGTGCAGGAAGTGATCAAGGTCTCGAAGCCCTACAAACTGGTCAGCCGCGACGTCAAGCAGGACAACACCGTAATCCGTTTTCCCGGGACCGCGGCCACGATCGGCGGGGCGGGGCTGGCCATTGTCGCCGGGCCTGCGCGATCGAGAGCCGCGAGCAGGCATTCGCCGTCGCCGAGCGCGTCATCGCGCCGGGGCGCAGTTTTTTCGCGGCGGCGCCTACAAGCCACGCACCTCGCCTTACTCTTTTCAGGGATTGGCGAGGAAGGCTTGAAGATCATGGCGGAAATCCGCCAGCAGTTTGGGATGAAGATCATCACCGAAGCCATCGATCACGAGTCGCTCGACCTGGTCGAGGAGTATGCCGACGTGATCCAGATCGGCGCGCGCAACATGCAGAATTTTTCCTTGCTGAAGCGCGCCGGACGCGCCCGCAAGCCGGTGCTGCTCAAGCGCGGCATGTCGGCGACCCTCGAAGAATTCCTGATGGCCGCGGAATACATTTTGAGCGAGGGCAACTACAACGTCGCCCTGTGCGAACGCGGCGTGCGCACTTTCGCCGACCACACCCGCAACACGCTCGACCTGAGCCTAGTCCCGGCGGTGCAGCGGCTGAGCCATCTGCCGATTCTGGTCGACCCGAGCCACGGCACCGGCAAGCGCAACAAAGTCACGCCGCTGTCGCGTGCGGCAGTAGCCGTAGGCGCCGACGGATTGATGGTGGAAGTGCATCACAAGCCAGATGAAGCGCTCTCCGATGGCCCGCAGTCGCTGTTCCCCGATCAGTTCGAGAACTGATCGACCAGGTACGCCAGATCGCCGCGGTGGTGGGACGAACCGTGCCCGCGATTGGAGTCAGGGAACCCGCAGCAGCCAGCAAATAAACATGAGGGTGCCCCGCTTTTGTCGCGTTCTTCGCGACAGGTTGGGGATTTTATTTGGCTTTCCCGTATTTTCGCACGAATCGAAATCAAAATCCCCGCCCTGTCCTGAAAAACCCCAGGACAAGGACGGGGCACCCGAAAAAAAAAAAAAAAAAAAAAAAAAAAAAAAAAAAAAAAAAAAAAAAAAAAAAAAAAAAAAAAAAAAAAAAAAAAAAAAAAAAAAAAAAAAAAAAAAAAAAAAAAAAAAAAAAAAAAAAAAAAAAAAAAAAAAAAAAAAAAAAAAAAAAAAAAAAAAAAAAAAAAAAAAAAAAAAAAAAAAAAAAAAAAAAAAAAAAAAAAAAAAAAAAAAAAAAAAAAAAAAAAAAAAAAAAAAAAAAAAAAAAAAAAAAAAAAAAAAAATCGTGCATCTATGGTTCGAACTCGAACCCACACGCAAAAAAAAAAAAAAAAAAAAAAAAAAAAAAAAAAAAAAAAAAAAAAAAAAAAAAAAAAAAAAAAAAAAAAAAAAAAAAAAAAAAAAAAAAAAAAAAAAAAAAAAAAAAAAAAAAAAAAAAAAAAAAAAAAAAAAAAAAAAAAAAAAAAAAAAAGGGAAAGGCGTTTCATTCTGCTAATCTTTCTTCTCCTGAGAAAAAATCCGCCTTGAGAAAGTTTCTCTTCATCGCTGTACCGATTCCCATTTTCGCCGCAATCGGCTGGTGGTATTTCCGCGAGCAGTCACTTCCCGACTACGGGCCTGCTTTCCGCGAATACGCCTACGTCAGCAACGGCAAGAGCAACACCGTTAGCGTGATTGACCTGCGCACGTTCGCTCTCGCAAAAACGATTCCAGTGGGCAGCGAACCCACGGGCATCGCCGCCAATAGCAAAAAGAATGAGATCTACGTCGTCAACAGTGGCTCGAACAACGTCAGCGTGATCGACGCCGAGACCAACACTGTGGTTGCGACGATAGGCGTGCACGGGCGGCCTTACTTTATTGACGTGTCGCAGGACGGCAAGCGTGCGTACGTTGCCAACTCGGGCTCATCTGACGTCAGCGTGATCGATCTTGAGCATCGGTTCGTCATGGGCAACATCCGCGTAGGCGCTTCGCCGGGACTGGCGCGGGTTTCGCCGGACGGATCAACCATCGTGGTCAGCAATCGCGGTGACAACACCGTGTCGCTGATCGACGCGAAAGGGCTGCGCGTGCGCTCGACGATGCCAGTGTGCCAGCAACCCGAAGAGATCGCGATTCTGCCTGACTCCAGCAAGGCGTTCGTCGCCTGTTCCGGCTCCTCGCAGGTCGCCTCGATTGCGCTGCAGAGGCAACCCAGACAACCGATCGCCTGATGGCGCTGCTCGACGTGGGCCGGACCCCTGTCAGCCTCGCGCTCAAGCCCGACGGCGGCGAATTGATGGTGTGCAACTTCGATTCCGATAGCATCTCAATCATCGAAACTGGAAATGACGAAGTCGGCAACAGCCTGGAGATCGGGCAGCATCCCTCGCGTGGCGTGGTCACGCGGATAATTCGCGGCTCTACGTCAGCAACTTCGGCTCGAAAGTGTCGCCATCTATGACATTGATTGGCCGCCGCATCCCTACGCTGACCGTGGGAGCCGCCCGGATGGCCTCGCGCTGTCGCCGGACCAAAACTATCTGCTGGTGGTCGATACCCAGTCGGGGGACGTGACAGTGATCCAGAAACGCAAACCCGCGCAAACTGGAGACGACGGAGTATTCACTGCTGACGCTGATTCCGGTGGGCGTGCAGCCGAACGCGATCGTCGTGAAGGCGTTCATGGCCAGCAAGCCGGCGAAGAAATGAGGCGCGGGACGAGAGAGAAGCAATCCCACCGCGAAGCACACGAAGGTTCACGAACGAAACACTCTGTAATCAGGTCCGCGAAGGACTTCGAGGACCATCGTGTCTTTCCCGGTAAACGCGTGACAGAAATTATTCGTGGAGACGCAATTAGATCGCTCTCGCCAACTTATGACTGAGCCGTGACGGGTTTTCCGCAAAGGTGGTCGAAAGCCGCCTTCAAATCAGCGGCGATGTCGGGTGCTTCGCGCGATTCGATGTCGCGACGCTGCATCATGAAGACGAGTTGCCCGTCGCGCAGAATCGCAATCGACGGCGAGGACGGCGGGTATCCCGTGAAGTAGCTGCGGGCGCGGTCGGTGGCTTCTTTTTCCTGTCCGGCGAAAACGGAGTAGGCATGGTCGGGCCGGATGGAATTCTGCAGCGCCATGCGCACCGCGGGCCGCATGCGTCCGGCGGCGCAGCCGCAAATCGAGTTGACCACCACCATCGTCGTGCCGGGGCGGTTCTTCAGAGCCTGGTCGACTTCTTCGGGGGTGCGCAGTTCTTGAATTCCCAGGCGCGTCAACTCCTCGCGCATGGGCATAACCATAAGTTCGGGATACATCGGCATAATGGATTTCCTCTCGTGGGGCTTGAATCTATTGTAGCGTGAGATTGTAATCGTAGAGAGGTTGCTTGCAACGTCTTTGCCCGGCGCGGCGTGTGTATAGTGAGAGCGAGCTATGCTGCTTCAGGAAAATGTTGCGCTCGCGCCGTTCACGACTTTCCGGTTGGGAGGTCCGGCTCGGTTCTTTGTCGAGGCGGAGTCAGCGGGAGAGGTCGAGCAGGCAGTAGCGTTCGCGCGCTCGAAGAGTTTGCCGCTTTTCATTCTGGGAGGCGGAAGCAACCTGCTGGTTGCCGACAGCGGCTGGCCCGGGCTGGTGGTGAAGGTCGCGATCACGGGGATCGACTGCACCTCGGCCGACAAGGATGGCAAGACGCTTTTTGATGTCGGCGCGGGCGAGTCGTGGGACCGCTTTGTTTCGCATGCCGTCGTCGCGCAGTGCGCGGGCGTGGAGTGCCTGAGCGGCATCCCAGGAAGCGTGGGCGGAACACCAGTTCAGAATGTAGGCGCCTACGGGCAGGAAGTTTCCGAGACCGTCGAGTCGGTGCGGGCCCTCGACTTAAAAGAAGGGCAGGTGCGCGAACTGTGCAACGAAGCCTGCGGATTCGCCTACCGCTCCAGCATTTTCAATACGAGCGAGCGCGGACGGTTCGTCATTCTCCGCGTCACCTACGCGCTCATTCCGGGCGGCGCGCCGCGTCTCAGCTATGCCGATTTGAGGCGGCACTTCGAAGGCCGCGAGACCCCGCCGAACCTGGCCGAAACGCGCGAGGCAGTGCGGCACATTCGCGCGCTGAAGGGAATGCTGATCGTGAAGGGCGATCCCGATTGCCAAAGCGCGGGGTCGTTTTTCAAGAACCCCGTAATTTCTCCAGAGGAACATGAAGCGTTGAGCAAGCGCGCGGCGGCGAAGGGATTGACGCTGCCCAGTTATCCGGCGCTGGAAAAGAGCAAGAAAATTTCGGCGGCGTGGCTGGTGGAGCATTCGGGATTCAAGCGCGGATACGGCTTCGGGCGTGTGGGTATCTCGAGCAAACATGCGCTAGCCATTGTGAATCGCGGCGGCGCAAGTGCCGACGAGGTGCTGGCGCTGAAAGAACAGATCGAGCAGCGCGTGGAAGAAATCTGGGGCCTGCGGCTGCAGGCGGAGCCGGTGATGGTGGGATTTTAAAGGTAGGAGCAGGGCTAGCCTGCTTAATTCATGAGATCTGAGTTTTCTGCGGGCGGCGGTGGTATCGAGAGCTAGCGATAGCGAAGAGAGCAGACAGGTGGGGGCGGAGGAATCGCGGGGAAGCTACGGGGATCTTGTTTTTCGGGCACGGCTCCGCCCGCACTGGCGGAGGAAAAATGGATTCGACAACGCGGGTGGTTAACCGGGGTTAAAAGCCAGCGCGGCGTAACGGAACAGAGCTTGAAAGGGCCAGCCGGTGGCGAGGTGAACGCGGAGGCAACGGGCAGTCTGGCGAATGCGGGCGCCGAGTTTGAACAAGCGGGCGCGCAAAGTTTCGATCTGCGCCGAGCGCCAAGGCTGCGGCAGATGCAGGCGAAACAGGTTGACCAGATTGTAGGCGAAGCCGTGCAGCAGCAGGCGGAAGGCGTTGGCCAGAAAGCGATGGCAGCTCAGGCGGTCGGCGCGAAAACCGTTTTTGAATTCCTCGATGCGGTTCTCGCACTCGCCGCGATCGTTGTAGAAGGCGAAGACCTCGGAGGCGCGACCGGCGCAGTTGGTAATCACGAAACGCAGGTTGGTGCCGGTGGTGGTGTGTTCGGCTTTGTAGCAGATGCGGCGCTGGCGCGGCCAGGAGCGGGCGCGATGACGGAAGCTGGAGAAACTGCGCTGGGGTAGCTGGGTGCGGCGATAGCGCCGTTTCAGTTGCTTTTGCAGAGGTTGGGCACGGCGCTGGAACACGCAGTTGGCGGGGATGCCGAGGGCATACTCGATCTCGAAGAACTCGCAGAACTGGTAAAGCAGGGGCAGGGCGAAACCGGCGTCGCCGCGCAGTTTGATTTTTACGCCGGGGAAGGCGGCTTCGAGTCGCGGCACCAGACGCACCAGCATGGGCACAATGCGGGCATGACTGGAGGCGTTTCCTCGACGCAGGCGCGCCGCCAGCAGGCATCCACTGTGGCGTTCGAAAATCAGCATGGGGTGATACATGTGCTGGCCGTAGGCGCCGTTGAAAAAGCTGAGCTGCTGCTGGCCGTGCGTGGGATCGTCGGTGGAATCGATATCGAGCAGAATCTCGCCGCGCTGGCGGACTTGGTCGCCGCAGAGATGGATGAACTGCTCGACCAGAGCGTCATTGAGGTGCACCAAGTCGCGGGCGCAAGGCGCGTTCTCCCAGCGGCTGAGGGTGGGCTGGGAGCCGAGCGGAGTTGCCGAGTTTCTGATCGGCGACGATCTGCAGCATGGGATCGTGGCGCAGGCGGTCGGCATCGTTAGCATCTTCGTAGCCGGCGACGATTTGGTAGATGCGTTGTCGCAACAGTTCGAGCGAGTCGTGACGGACGCGCTCGTCCTCCCGCGGATCGCTGAGCAGCGCGGCCAGATCGCGGGTCAGATGATGGCGCTCGTCGAAGGCGCGCAGCGGCAGCAGGCCGGCGTCGCTGGTGATCTGCCCGCCGGAAAAATCGGCGCGGATGGGTTGATGACGGTAGAAGGAGAAGCTCAGTTGTGGTAGAACACTTTGTATCAAGCGATGGATGCTCCGAAAGGGAATGCTGGGTGCCCAAACCCAGTGTTCATCATTCCTTTTAGAGCATCCTTTCTTTTTTGGCTAGAGACTGAGTGAATAATCCAGGCTAGTGGGCGGTGGCTAGTTCTTAGTTCTTAGTTCTTAGTTCTTAGTTCTTAGTTCTTAGTTCTTAGTTCTCAGTTCTAGTTCTCAGTCACTCCTTCTCTTCCCTCTTCCAGATTTGTCATTCTGAGCGAAGCGAAGAATCTCTAGCGCCACGAAACCCTGAATGAGGGAACTGTCTCTGTGCAAATTTCCCATTCACCCTTTCGACGCTGCACGTTAGACGTTGCAAGCAACGTCTCTACGTGCGTTCTTCCTCCGGGCATCTTCTTTCCGCCCCCAAAAATTCCTGAACAGAAATCGCCGGTGGACGGTCCTCATGAGTGAGGGCAAACGAGTGCTGACGGGAGAGGCGATCCTGAGCGGGCTGGCGACCATTGAGCGCGGCCTGGTGGAGAGCAGGAATGACGCGCTCGAAGCGCTGGTTCGGGAGCATTCGAGGCTGGTTTACCGGGTCGCGTATGCGGTGCTGCGCAGCCATCCCGATGCCGAGGACGCCACACAGGAAACGTTTCTGCGCGTACTGCGCTACAGCTCAAAGCTCGCGGAGGTCGAAGAGCCGAAGACGTGGCTGGCGCGGATCGCGTGGCGGGTAGCGGTCGACCGAAGCAAGCGCCGCAGCCGAACGCGGGAGGTTGCGCTGGAAGATCCGGAAGAGCCGATCGCGGAAGCGGCTTCGCCCGACGCTCCGGCGGACGAGACACTGCATGGCGCCGAGGTTAGCGCGCAGCTGGAGCGGATGATCGCGGCGCTTCCCGCAAAGCTGCGCGAGCCGCTGGTTCTGTCGGCGATAGAAGAGATGTCGCCCAGAGAAATCGCGGTCACCTTGGGGATCAATGAAGCCGCGGTGCGGTCGAGAGTCTTTCGCGCGCGCCAGATTTTGCGCGAGAAGGTGGCGGGGCGAGTGGGCAACAAGTAGGTGAGAGGCATGGCAAACGGAAATCAGGACGAACTGGATCGGGTACTCGACGCGGCACTGGCGAAATACGCAGCCGAGCCGCGAGCGGGGCTGGAAGAACGAGTGCTGGCGAATCTGCGAGCAGAGAGGACGCGAGGCGCCGAGCGCGCGTGGTGGCGATGGGGTGTGCTGGCGGTGGTGGCGGCGGACTTGCCGTCGTCGCGGTGGGTCTAACTGAGCGGTCGGGTAACCGTCACATCCTGGACGACACGTGTTGCGGTCACGACGCACTCGACGCAGCGGGCCGACACAGACTGCGACAAACGGCCAGCGGAGCGCGAGTTCGCTGTCCGGAGAATGCCGTGGCACAGAAGAGTGAACGGCAAATCACGCCCCCGCGCATCATGGCGGCTGCCAGCCCAAGCTCGACCAGTTCCCTTCGCCCCAGCCGCTGAGCGAGCAGGAAAAAATTTTGCTGGATTATGTGGGACGTTCTCCCGAGCAAGCGGCCCGGGTCGCCGAGGCGCAGACCGCACTAGCGCAACGGGAGAAACTCGAGATGTACAGCCCCTGACGGCGACGCAAACCAAGCCGCAGGATGACGAAAAGACGGAATAGTTCGAACTCTAGATGGAAATAAGGAGGAACTTTACATGCGTAGAAAAATCGTACCATTTGCTCTTGACGACTCTGGCACTCATGCTCAGCCCGGCAGTGAAAACGCCCAGGCGCAAGAAACCAGCTCGCCCAAACCGCCCGAACAGCGAAAGCCGTTGCCAGCCTATCACTTGGACTTTTCTTTCAATGAACTCGAGGATGGGAAAAAAATCAACGCGCGCCAGTACTCGACGGACGCGATCGCCGAACGGAGAACGGACCCAAGTTACATTCGCGACCTGAGCGGGAAAAGAGAATTACGATCGGGTCGAAGGTGCCGGTGGAAACAGAGGACGGGCAAATTCGCAGTACATCGACGTCGGCACCAGCATCTGGTATCAGCTTCTGGAGGACGAAACAGGGCTCAGTTTAGATGCGAAGGCCGAGATTAGCAGCGTCGTGCCCGATTCCGGAACGACCGGCAACAACTGGAACGCCGGAAATCAAGTGCTGCGGCAACTCAAAATCCAATCCGCGACCTTGTGACTGCTAGGAAAGTTGACCATACTCGGAACAGTCGACGACCCCAACTCCAAGCGCCAATTTCAGCTCGAAGTGACGGTGACGAAGCTGAAGTAGGTGGGGGAAACTTCCGAGCAATTGTTGATTTTTGATTGATGATTGTTGATTGAAAATCAAGTGCGCGGGTGTTTGGGTTTTTCAATCAACAATCACATCACTAATCAGCAATTGGTTCTCTAATCGGCGCCGCCCCGGTTCGTGACCGAGCTTTTGGCTATGCCCCCATGCGGGGGAAGGGTCGAGCGATCCGGCACCAGCGGCGCCTCAAGTTGTCTATCGGCAATTTTTGCCGCCTCTTGAAAGATTTCCACAAACATTTTCCGCGTTAGCTTCCCGGTTTGCGTGTTTTGATTCGACGGATGGTAAGACGCGAGTAACACCTTACCCTCGGGCATCCGGTAACTGGCGCCATGTTTGAAGACATAGGCTTTTTTGCTGGCGAGGGCGCCCGGCGCTTCAAGTAATTCAAATACGCGTCGAAGCCGATCTTTCCCAGCGCCACGACGACCTTCACGTCCTTTAATCCCGCCAACTCGCGATCAAGAAAACGACGAGCACGCCGCGAGTTCCTGCGGCAGCGGCTTGTTGTCGGGAGGAGCGCAGCGCACCGCGGCCGTGATATAGAGATCCTTCAACTTCATGCCGTCGTTGCGGTCGACGGCCGTGGGCTGGCTGGCGAATCCGGTTTCATACAACACGGGATACATGAAGTTGCCGGAGGCGTCGCCGGTGAACGGCCGTCCAGTGCGGTTCGAGCCGTGGGCGCCGGGCGCGAGGCCCATGACGAGCACGCGCGCCTGAGGATCGCCGAAGCCGGCCACGGGCTTGCCCCAATATTCCCAGCTCGAGATAGGCGCGGCGCTTCACGCGAGCGACTCCTGCCGATAAGCGACCAGCCGCGGGCAGCGGGTGCAGGCCTCGACTTCTCGGTTAAGAACAGTGAGCCACGACAGAGCCGATTTCACAGCATCGAAACATGGTGTGCAGGGAGACCTTATACCCGTTAGAACTTCACGGCAATGAGCCGTCCGGATGACTTATCTGGATTTCGTTAACATGCTTTGACGGTTGCGGAGCAAGCCACGGGCCCCTGCTCAATCGTGTCCAAATGACAGCGCCTCCGGGCAATCGGACAAACTCTTTACTTGAAACTTCTCTATACTTCTCGTCTTCAAAATTGAATAGCATAGCTCCCCATGACGTTGGTCCTCACGAGCAGGAAAGCCTCTGCCTCGCGGTTTGTCGGATGACCCAAGTATGTGTCGGCCTGAATTTGCTGGCCGTCCACTGTAACCGTTCCGAAGTCCTTCACATGCGCAAGCCAGTGTTCCGGCATCAGGCCGAGCCACGAAAACACACAGATCACCACACCAAGAACCATCGCGATCGCGTTTCTTGACCTCGAGGACATAACCTCGTCAATGTTAAACCATACGAAAACCTAGATTGGAATCAGCCGCCCGCATTCAGCGCGCCGATGCGGTAGCGAATTCCGGTTCTGGGCCAACGACTCACGACTTGCGACCAACCACGAGTCTCGTGGGCCAACGACCCAACGACTAACGACAACGACCGCTCCCATCGTTTGACGGTGCTCTCTCTTAGTCTTTACACTCAACATGAACGGCGTGTGAACAGGCAAGCCGAAAGGGCAAACGTGAGTCCCACTCAAACACTCGACGCGAAGAACAAAGACGGCGTCAAACGCGAGATCTCGGTGGAAATACCGGCGGACGAAGTCGCTCGCGAGATGGAAAAAATTGTTCAGAAATATCAGAAGGTGGCGCGGCTGCCGGGCTTTCGCTCGGGACATGTGCCGGCAACCATTATCAAGCAACGCTTTAAGGAAGATTTAAAGAGCGACGTGGTCGAAGCCCTTGTTCCGCGATATTTCCGCAAAGAGGCGGAAAAGCAGGGGATGATTCCCGTGTCGCAGCCGCAAGTCACCGACCTGCACATTCACGATGGCGAACCGCTGCGCTTCAAGGCCAGCTTCGAAGTTCTGCCGGAAATCGCGGTCGAAGGCTATAAGGAGCTGCGCGCCGACCATCCTGAGATCGTGGTGAAAGACGAAGAAGTGGATGAGGCGGTGAACAGCGTGCGCGAGCAGCACGCAACTTACACGTCGGTGGAAGGGCGTCCGCTGGCCGACGGCGATTTCGCGCAGTCCTCAATGGATGGCAAGCCCAAAGACGGCGACGACCAGACCCAGCCCGTGCACATGGATGAAGTGCTGATCGAAATCGGCGGCAAGAATACGGTGCCGGAGTTCACCGAGAACCTGCGCGGAGCCAATGCCGTCGACGTTCGCGAGTTTGAAGTGAAATATCCCGAGGACGTGAACGACAAGCGGCTGGCTGGCAAGACATTCATCTACACGGTGAAGATCCAGGCCATCAAGCAGAAAAACCTGCCCGAACTGAACGACGATTTTGCCAAGGAACTGGGCGAGTTCAGCAGTTTGGACCAGGTGCGCAAACAGATTCGCGAGAACATGCAGGCGGAACGCAAGCACGAGGCAGAGCGCGAAGCCAAAGACAAACTGGTCGCGGAACTGGTGAAGCGCAACGATTTCGAAGTGCCGGAGTCGCTGGTCGACCGGCAAATCGATCTGCGGCTGGAGCGCGGATTGCGAGCGCTGGCCGCGCAAGGCATGAAGATGGAGGACCTGAAGAAGATGGACCTGCCTCGCCTGCGGGCAGGCCAGCGGGACCAGGCGGTGCAGGATGTGAAGTCGTCGTTGTTACTGGAACGCATTGCGGATCTGGAAAAAATCGAGGTGGGAGAGGACGAACTGAATCACGAAATTACAGCTCTCGCCCAGCAGACGAAACAGACTCCGGAAGCGGTCCGCGCTCGTTTGACACAGGATGGGGGCCTCGATAGAATCCGGAACAGAATCCGCAGCGAAAAGACCCTCGAATTTCTGTATCACCAGTCCGCGTAATTCGAAAAACGCGGACCTTTCCGACCCTCCCCATGCAAGCAAGCGGTTGCGTCGGGGCGGAGTGTGGCAGGTGAAAAGTGAAACCGAATGATTGGCAAAAAAATGACCCGCAAATGATGCTCGTTCCAATGGTCATCGAGCAGACCGGGCGAGGCGAACGCGCCTACGACATTTATTCCCGGCTGCTGCGCGACAACATTATTTTTATCGGCACGCCCATTGACGACAACATCGCCAACCTGGTGATTGCGCAAATGTTGTTTCTGGCTCAGGAAGATCCGGAGAAAGACATTCAGCTCTACATTAACTCTCCCGGAGGCTCGATTACGGCGGGCATGGCGATCTACGACACTATGCAGTACGTCAAGAACGACGTGATGACGCTGTGCGTGGGGCAGGCGGCCTCGATGGCGGCGTTACTATTGGCATCAGGCGAAGCGAAAAAGAGATTGGCACTTCCTAATTCGCGGATTCTAATACATCAGCCGTCTATGGGAGGATTGTCGGGACAAGCCACCGATATTGACATCCACGCCCGGGAAATCCTGCGCATGCGCGAGATTACCAACCAGTTATTGTCGAAACACAGCGGGCAGAAGCTGGACAAAGTGGAAAAAGACGTGGAGCGCGACTTCATCATGAACGCGCAGCAGGCTAAGGAATACGGAATCATAGACGATATCATCTATAAGACGGCAAAAGCTGTATGATCTGCCTTCACGCTTGACGGAATTGGACGCCCAGCGGCAATGGCCGAAAGACGCCAGTTTCCGGTCCTGCGGTCGAAACAAGGAGTAGAGCCGAGTGAAAACCAAATCTGGGTCCGACGAGATATTGCGCTGTTCGTTCTGCCATAAATCGCAGGACGCTGTAGCTAAACTGATCTCGTCGCCCAGCGATTATCCCCGCGCCTACATTTGCGACGAGTGCGTGGCGGTCTGCAACTCGATTCTGGAAGACGATCGAACGGCCACTCCTCCCAGCAGCACGCCTAACCAGTTGCCCAAGCCGCAGGAGGTGAAAACCTTCCTCGATGAATACGTGATTGGGCAGGAGCAGACCAAGAAGAAGCTGGCGGTCGCGGTCTACAACCACTACAAGCGGATCTTCATGAATCGCCAGAAGACCGGCGACGGGATCGAACTGACGAAGTCGAACATCATGCTGATCGGCCCGACAGGAACCGGCAAGACGCTGCTGGCCCAGACTCTGGCGCGCATGCTGGATGTGCCCTTTGCCATTGTCGACGCCACCACCCTGACTGAGGCGGGATATGTTGGCGAAGATGTCGAGAACATTATTCTCAAGCTGCTGCAAGCGGCCGACGGAGACGTGAGCCGCACCCAGACCGGAATCATCTACATCGATGAAGTCGACAAGATCGGGCGGAAGGACGAGAATCCATCGATTACGCGCGACGTTTCCGGTGAAGGCGTGCAGCAAGCGCTGCTGAAAATTCTTGAAGGAACGATTGCCAATGTGCCGCCGCAGGGCGGGCGCAAGCATCCGCACCAGGAATTCACTCCAGTCGACACGACCAATATTCTTTTCATCTGCGGCGGGGCTTTTGTGGGCCTCGACAAGATTATTGCCCGCAGGATTGGCAAGAAGTCGCTCGGGTTCCGCGGCGGCGAGGCGGCGGAAAAAGAAGAATCCGCCAGCTCGAAAAAGCGCACGCAGGAACTGCTGACTGAGATCCAGCCGGAAGACCTGATCAAGTTCGGGCTGATTCCGGAGTTCGTCGGCCGGCTGCCGGTGGTGGGCATGCTGGAGGACCTGGACGAGTTCGCGTTGATCGAAATCCTGACGCGGCCGAAGAACGCGATCGTCAAGCAATACCAGCGATTGTTTGAGTTCGAGAATGTGCGGCTGAAATTCAGCGACGAGGCCTTGCGGGCTATTGCGCGTCAGGCCATGGCCCGAAAAGTGGGAGCGCGCGGGCTGCGCATGATTCTGGAAGAGCTCATGCTCGACCTGATGTTTAACCTGCCCAGCCAGAAGAAATTGAAAGAATTTGAAGTGACGCGGGAAATGGTGGAAAAACGGAGCGCTTCGTTCACCACCGTCATGGAAAAGGCAGGGTAGAGACGTAGCTCGCTTCGTCTTGACTAGTCGGCAAAGGCGAACCCAGACTGCGGGGGCACCGCAGGCAAAGACGTTGCCAGCAACGTCTCTACGACAAGGGGTGCCGGAACAGAGTAGAATCATCTGAGTTGTTGCTTGTTATTGTTAGGCCGTCATCCTAGGGGAGAATCTGTGACCACATCCAAGGAAAAGTTCGAATCCAAGAAGCTGCCCATGATGCCTATTCGGGACGTGGTCATCTTCCCCTTCATGATGACGCCATTCGTGGTGGGCCGCGAATCGAGCGTGCGCGCGCTGGAAGAGGCGCTGGCCGCGGATAAGAAGATTTTCCTGGCCACCCAGCACGACGCCTCCATCGACGAACCCAAGGCCAACGAGATTTACCAGGTAGGCACGATCGTCAACATCGTGCAGAGTCTGAAGCTGCCCGACGGCAACATTAAAGTGCTGGTCGAAGGCGTGGAGCGCGGCAAGATTCTGCAAGTGGTCGACACCGACGGATACATGCAGGCCACGGTGCGGGTCGCGCGCTATGCGACCGAAGGCAACCAGGCCTTGGAAGCCGGCATGCAGCGCGTGACTACGCTGTTTGAGCAGTACGTGAAGCTCTGCCAAGCACTGAACTACGAGACCATGATTTCGGCCGTGCGCATGGAAGATCCAGCGAAGCTAACGGATGTGATCTCCGCCAACCTGCAACTTTCGATCGAAGAGAAGCAGGAACTGCTGGAAATTTTCGATCCTGCCGAACGGCTGACCCGCATCGCCGACGTGCTCGACATCGAAATCGAAAAACTGAACGTCGACCGCACCATCCAGTCGCGGGTGAAGCGCCAGATGGAGAAGGCGCAGAAGGAGTATTACCTCAACGAGAAGATCAAGGCCATTCAGAAGGAACTGGGCCGCGGCGAAAAGAGCGAGTTCGACGAACTGAAGAAGAAGATCGAATCCGCGGGAATGCCCAAGGAAGTCAAGGACAAGGCCCTGCAGGAATTGAAGAAGCTGGAAGCCATGCCGCCGATGTCGGCGGAGTCGACGGTTTCGAGAAACTATCTCGACTGGCTGCTAGCGGTGCCGTGGAAGAAGCGGTCGAAGGAAATCCGCAATATTTCGCGCGCGGAAAAAGTTCTGAACGAAGATCATTATGGGCTGGAGAAGATCAAGGAGCGCATCCTTGAATTTCTGGCGGTGCGGCAGTTGGTGAAAAACCCAAAAGGCTCGATTCTGTGCTTCGTTGGGCCTCCGGGCGTGGGCAAGACTTCGCTGGGCATGTCGATTGCCAAGGCGACGGGCCGCAAGTTTGTGCGTATGTCGCTGGGCGGCGTGCGCGACGAGGCCGAGATTCGCGGCCACCGGCGCACCTACATCGGCGCGTTGCCGGGGCAGATTATCCAGATGATGAAGAAAGCGGGCACAAAGAACCCGGTCTTCATGCTGGACGAAGTCGACAAGATGTCGATGGACTTCCGCGGGGATCCGTCGGCAGCGCTGCTCGAAGTGCTCGATCCCGAACAGAACTTCATGTTCGTCGATCACTATCTCGACGTGGAATACGATCTTTCACAAGTCTTCTTTGTCGCGACCGCGAACGTGATGCACACCATTCCGGCCGCGCTGCAGGACCGCATGGAAGTGCTGCGACTGCACGGTTACACCGAGCAGGAGAAGGTCGAAATCGCCAAGCAGTTCCTGGTGAAAAAGCAGATGTTGGCGGCGGGTCTGTCGGAAAAGAACGTCAAGTTCACCGACGACGCCATTACAGGGCTGATCCGCTCTTATACACGGGAAGCGGGAGTACGCAACCTCGAACGCGAAATCGGCAACGTCTGCCGCAAGGTCGCGCGCAAAGTCGTCAAGGAAGGCCCGAATTATGCCGTAACGGTGACCGGCGGGAACGTCAACGATTTCCTGGGCGTGATCAAGTTCCGCGACACGCTGGCGCATGAGAAATCCGAAGTCGGGCTGGTTACGGGCTTGGCCTGGACCGAAGTCGGCGGTTCGATCTTGAGTACCGAGGCGAGCGTGGTCGACGGCAAAGGCAAGCTGACGCTGACCGGCAAACTCGGCGACGTGATGCAGGAATCGGCGCAGGCGGCGATGTCGTACGTGCGCTCGCGGGCGCAGCGTCTTGGCCTGAGCCGCGACTTCTATCGCAATCTCGATCTGCACGTGCATGTTCCCGAAGGCGCAATCCCGAAAGACGGCCCGTCGGCTGGAATCACGATTGCTACGGCAATTTCCAGCGCGTTGAGCAAGATTCCGGTGCGCCGCGATTTGGCGATGACCGGCGAAATCACGCTGCGCGGCAAGGTTCTGCCCATCGGCGGCCTCAAAGAAAAACTGCTGGCCGCCCATCGCGCAGGACTATTCGAAGTGATTCTGCCCAAGGACAACGAAAAGGACGTGGCGGAAGTGCCGGAGAATCTGCGCACTGCCATGAAGCTGCATTTCGTGGATACCATGGACCAGGTTCTGCAGATCGCGCTGGAGTCTGCGTTGCCGAAACCGTTGGATGAAGAAGCCGTCCAACCCATTGCTCCGCTGACTTCCAGCACTGGCGACAGTCCTGCAGCCCACCAGTAAAAAGTGGCCAGTTGGCAGTGCCCAGTTGTCAGTCCCCGTGTAAGAATTGGCCATACGCGCGTCCGGCAGCTGCGCGTGACGGGGAATCATAAACATGCCAAACCAGAGTCAGATTTTTTTTGAGAATGAGCCGGAATCGCCGGTCGAGCCGACACATCCGCGCACCACAGGAATTCTTCCTTCGCAGGAAATCAGCAACCTGATCGCGCGCGGGCTAGTCAGCGCCTCGCGGCCGATCGAACCGGAGCACATTCAGCCGGCGAGCCTCGACTTGCGATTAGGCGACATGGCGCACCGCGTACGCGCCAGTTTTCTGCCGGGCCCGAAGAGCACGGTCGAATCGAAAATCAAAGATCTGCGTATGGCGCGAGTCGACCTGACAGCGGCGCCGGTTTTCGAAAAGGATTGCGTCTACATCATCCCGCTGCTCGAAGAGCTGAACTTGCCGGACAACATCTCCGGGAAGGCGAACCCCAAGAGCACCACCGGGCGGCTCGACATTTTCACGCGCCTGATCACGGACTACGGCACGGAGTTCGACAGCGTGCCTCCGGGATACAAAGGAAAACTCTACGCGGAAGTGGTGTCGCGCACGTTTACCGTGTCGGTACGGGCGGGGATGCGGCTCAGCCAGCTGCGCTTCGTGCAAGGCAATCCGCGATCGGGCGACAGCACGATCAAAGGCCTCGACCACGAAGAGCCGCTAGTCTATATGGACGAGAGCAGCCCGGCCAAAGCGCAGTTGCAGCGCGGGCTGCGCGTGACGGTGAATCTGGAAGCTGCGGAACCGAACGAGATAGTCGCTTATAAGGCGAAGCGCTACGCTCCGGTGATTGAACTGGAACGCGTCAACCATTATTCGACCGAAGAATTTTGGGAAGTGACTCGGCAGAATGCGAACAAGAATCTGATTCTTGAGCCGGGTGATTTTTATATTCTTGCGTCGCGGGAACGGGTGCGAGTCCCTCCGGATTATGCGGCAGAGATGGTGCCGTTCGATCCCGCCGATGGCGAGTTTCGCATTCACTATGCCGGTTTTTTTGATCCCGGCTTTGGATACGGTTCCAGCGAGATCAAGGGAACTCGCGCGGTGCTGGAAGTTCGCGCCCACGAGGTTCCGTTCCTCATGGAGCACGGACAGCTCGTGGGCCGGCTGAATTACATGCACCTGCTGTCGCGGCCCGACAAGATTTACGGCACGAACATAGGATCGTCCTACCAACATCAGGCCCTAACGCTGAGCAAGCAGTTTCGCCGCGAATCATCCCGCTGACTCGCCTCCTCTCGTAGAGACGCTGCTGGCAACGTCGGGGCCGCCCGCCGCGCGAACGATGGCGCAGATTTGCAGCCGACGTCTCTAGGGTCACTCTAATTTCGTAGAAGAAGCTCTTAACCGCAGAGTTCGCCGAGAACAGCCGCAGACAGAGGGCGCTGAGAAGGGCAAAATCAAAAGCCTTGCTCAGCGTTCTCTGCGGCTTTTCTTCGCGAACTCGCCGGTTGGAAGTTTCCTTGCAGAAAGCTTGATAGCTGACAGCTCAGAGCACTGCCAACTGAGAGCGCTTGCCAAGTTCCGGCTTGACGTTGCACACTTGAGCATGAGAGTTCTCTCGCGGTTTCTGATGGCGGCAACCGACGCGGCGCAATTCCCTGCCCCGAGCCTGCCGGAGATCGCATTCCTCGGGCGTTCCAACGTTGGCAAATCCAGCGTGATCAATTCCCTGGTCGGCACCAAGCTGGCGCGCACCAGTTCCACTCCCGGCCGCACTCGCAGCATTAATTTTTTTGAAATCCGCTGGCCCGGCAAGCCGCGCCCCGAGCTGATTTTCGCGGACCTCCCGGGCTACGGCTATGCCAAGATCTCGCGCGAGATTTCGCAGGAATGGCCCAAGTTCATTGAGCCCTACCTGAACGAACGCTTGACGCTGGCATTGTGCGTGGCTTTGGTGGATGCCAACGTTCCTCCGCAACAGAGCGACCGGCAGTTGCTGGATTTTCTCAGCGCGTCAGGTCGCGAGTTTTTGCTGGTGGCGACCAAGAGCGACCGGCTATCGAACAATCAACTGAACAATGCGCTACGAACTTTGACGCAGGAATATCCCGCGGCACAACTGCTTCCCTACTCAGCCAAGACGGGAGCGGGACGCGATGAATTGTGGAAGCAGATCCGGCAAGCGGGGCAGCAAATGCCGGCTTGAGCCGGCGCCTTCTGACGGCGCCTTGAATTAAAAACTTCTCACCAAGGCATTATGAAGCGCTATCTAATGTTTCGCCCTAGTTTCCCGAAAGAGACATCAGAGTCTTGCATCGGAGCGCCATGGCGGAAGAGATCAATGAAGGTGTCGCTTATCTGAAGGCACTGAGACGGTCGGATGTTCCGGCGGTTGCGGCAGCGCCCGCACCGGCCCGCGAGCCGAGTCTGGAAGGCCCGGACTTCAAGGATCTCAGCCTGGAAATGAGCGAGCCTTTCCAGGGCGCCGAGAAGCGGCGCAGCGTGCGTTACAAGTGCGAAGGCAGCGTCGAACTGCGCGCGGATGACTGCGACGTTCGGACTTGGGCTTCGTTCCGGGACGTGAGCCTGCATGGTTGTTACGTAGAGGCGCAGGCCACCTATCCAGTAGGAACCGCTCTGCGTATGAAGCTGGAGGCTAACGGCGTGCGCCTGGAGGCCAGAGGCGAGGTGCGGGTGAACTATCCGTACCTGGGAATGGGAATCGCCTTTCGCGAGATGTCGGACGAGAACCGGGCGCAGCTGAAATTGTTGCTGAGTACGATTTCTCGGCGGACGGTGGTGATGGGGTCGCGAGTGGCGTCATCGCTGGCGGCCATGGGAGGAGTGGAAGCGGCTCCTCTGGCGAATCCCGCAGCGGCATTGCGTGCGCTGACCGAGTTCTTCGAAAAAGGCGAGATGCTGATGCGGGAGGACTTCCTAAAAATCCTTCGCGACGGCCAGGACGCTCAGCGCAAGGGCTGAAATCGCGTCCTCAGGCGCGCAATCAGATCAGGTCCCTCTTGCATCTACGCTCGCAACCCAAGTTCTGTTACCAACGGAGTCCAACTCCTCTGCCGGAAATCTCTTCGGTTGGTTATGATGAAGAGGCATGGCACTCTATCTGATTACGGGCATTGGCGGCTTTATAGGGTCCTCGCTGGCGCAGGCGCTGCTTTTACGGGGCGAGCAAGTGCGGGGCGTTGACAACTTTTCCACCGGCAAGAGAGAAAACCTGTCCGAGATTCTGGATCGAATCGACTTTCGCGAGGCGGACATCGTCGACCTGGAGGCGATGCGCAAGGCGTGCGACGGAGTGGACTTCGTGCTGCACCAGGCGGCGATTCCCTCTGTTCCGAAATCGGTGCTCGACCCGCTCGGCAGTAATCGGGCAAACGTTGACGGCACGGTGAACGTGCTGGTGGCGGCGCGCGATGCGAAGGTAAAGCGCGTAGTCTATGCGGCATCGTCATCGGCCTACGGCGACACGCCCACGCTGCCCAAGCACGAAGGCATGAAGCCTGATCCGATTTCGCCGTATGCCGTCGCCAAGCTGGCGAGCGAGCAGTACATGATCTCTTTCTACCGCTGTTACCAGCTGGAGACGGTGGCCTTGCGGTATTTTAATATTTTCGGACCGCGGCAGGATCCGTCATCGCCTTACTCGGGCGTGCTGGCAAAGTTCATCACCACGATGCTGCGCGGCGAACAGCCGGCTATCTACGGAGACGGCGAGCAGAGCCGCGACTTTACCTACATCGATAACGCGGTCGAGGCCAATCTGCTGGCCTGCAAGGCTCCCGCGGCCAAGGCAGCGGGGCAGGTGTTCAACGTCGCGACCGGACGGCGGGTTACGTTGAATGAAACTTTCCAATTACTGCAGCCGATGACTGCGTATCGCGGCAAGCCGAAGTACGGCGAAGAGCGAGCGGGCGACATTAAGCATTCGCTCGCCGATATTTCGAAGGCGGAAGCCGGCCTGGGCTACAAACCGAAAGTGGATTTCGAAGAGGGCCTGCGGCGCACGGTGGAGTGGTATCGTGGACGTGGCGCAGCGAAGAGCTGAATAAAAGCAGCCAGAGCGCGGGCAGATTGCCTCGAGCTTCGGCTGCTTGATTTGCGGCTTACAATTTTTCGAAGAATTCGCAGGCCGAGCACGAGATGTAAATCCCGCCCGGGACGCCGCGTTCGCGGTCTTTCACCCGCTTGACGATGCGCGTGGCCTTGCCGCACTTGGGGCAATCTGTGCTCTTGGTGGTGTCCATGACCTTCTTGCGGTCTGCGGTTTTTGCGATCTTGGCGCCTACTGCCATAATTGATCTCTCCTGATAGTTCGATTTTTGCGCAGCACAATCCGCTGGCTTGCAGCGGATGCTTGTGGATGTCTACGAAATCTGCCCGGGCCTGCGGGAATCCACTGTGGAAGCTGCGGCTTGACTCTCTTCCGTCGCTGTTAATTTTACAGTAAGGTTGTGCCGGCTGTCTTGGCTCGCCGTCTTAAGAACGATATGAAGAGCGCGGTAGGTCCAATCCTTCAGACGATTCTGTTTACGATCGTCGCGCCGGGATCGGTGCTGATTCTTATCCCGTCCTGGATACTCGGAGGCTTCCCGAAACCTCCGCCCGGCGCGCTGACGGCGCTCGGAATTGTCGCGATGGCGGTGGGAGCGGCGATTTACTTTCGCTGCGCGTGGGAGTTCGCGGTGCGCGGGCTGGGCACGCCTGCGCCGATCGCTCCGACGAAATTTCTGGTGACCACGGCACTGCACCGGTACGTGCGCAATCCTATGTACATTGGCGTGTTCGGAGTGATTCTGGGCGAGGCCGCAACGTTTCATTCGCTGCGGCTGCTGGCCTATGCGGCGTTCCTGTGTATTCCAGTTGAACTGTTTGTCATTTTCTACGAAGAGCCCACGCTGCGGCGGCAATTTGGCGAGTCCTACGAGCAGTACCGGCGAACAGTGCCGCGCTGGATTCCGAAATTCAGCAGTCACAATAAGTAAGGTCGCACGCCGTTGACCCGCGTCCCTTGCCCCTGCTACCGTCATATGTTTGCCCTCCAGCGTTTAGCCGATCCTGTGGCCGGCAAACAGGTTCCCCGCATTCGATACAGGGTCCGGATTCCATTCATCAGGAGACACCATGCCTGCCATTAAATTTCGCGGCGTCGATTTTCTGCAATACGATTCGCTGTTGACCGAGGAAGAACGCCTGGTGCGCGATACCACGCGCCAATTCATTGAAGACAACCTGATTCCGATAATTGAAGAATGCAACCGCGCGGGACGCTTTCCGCGCGAACTGGTCAAGCCGATGGCCGAGCTTGGTTTCTTCGGCGCATCGCTGAAGGGGTACGGCTGCGCCGGCATGGGCAACGTGGAATACGGGCTGATGACGCAGGAACTGGAGCGCGGCGACTCGGGCGTCCGCAGTTTCGTGAGCGTGCAGTCGGGGCTGTGCATGTATCCCATTTACGAGTTCGGCAGCGAGGAGCAGAAGGAGATGTGGCTGCCGCCCATGCAAAAAGGCGAGAAGCTGGGCTGCTTTGGCCTGACCGAGCCCGACTTCGGCTCGAACCCCGGCGGCATGCGCACGCGCGCGAAAAAAGTCGGGAACGAGTACGTGATCAATGGAGAGAAGATGTGGATTACGTCGGGGACGATCGCGGACGTGGCGATCATCTGGGCAAAAGTCGAGAACGAGAAAGACCGCATCCGCGGATTTTTGGTGGAGACGGACCGGCCCGGATTCAAGGCCGACGACATTCATGGCAAGTGGTCGCTGCGGGCGTCGGTGACTTCAGGGCTGTCGCTGCAGGATGTACGAGTGCCCGAGTCGAACCTGCTGCCCAAGTCGGGCGGTCTGAAGTCTCCGCTGATGTGCCTGAACCAGGCGCGGTACGGCATTGCGTGGGGCGCGGTGGGCGCGGCCATGGCGTGCTATGACTGTGCGCTGCAATATTCCCTGCTGCGGAAGCAGTGGCGCGACCAGCCGATAGCGTCGCACCAACTGGTGCAAGACAAGCTGACGTGGATGATCAGCGAAATCACGAAGGGGCAGCTGCTGGTGCTGCAGGTGGGGCGGTTGAAAGATGCGGGGAAAGTCGAGCCGCAACATATTTCGATGGCCAAGCGCAATAACGTGTGGATGGCGCTGGAGTGCGCGCGCCTGTCACGCGATATTCTGGGCGCGAACGGGGTGGCGGACGATTATCCCATCATGCGGCACATGATGAATCTGGAGTCGGTGAAGACGTACGAGGGCACGCACGACGTGCACTCGCTGATCATTGCGCAGAGCGTTACAGGGATTGACGCCTTCTAGGGTAAGTACAACTGTAGGGAAACGTGAAAAGAGACGACGATCTCAACGACGTAATTCGAGAAGAGCGGAGCCGGGGCAAGAAGCAGCCCGTCAATACTGACGCGATCAAGAATCAGGAAAGAACGGAAAAACGCGGTACTGCAGATTTTTCGGCGGGGCACGCGAGAAGATCTAAGACGACTTTTGAAAACCTGGGGTTATTCCGCGGAGGAAATCGAAGCTGCGCTTAGGGAGTACGACGCTGCACTCGAGCAACAATCTTCTTAGTTTCGGAATCGGCCTGGGCTCGGTCCTCGGGAGTCATCTTGGCGGCGCGCTCGTTGATCTCGGCTGCGATGCGCCCGGCCAATTGGTCTAACCGATCTGCCTTCGGACGCTTTAATTTGGCTACGGCCATTTGGATTCCCTTATCTAACGACGATTCTATCATTTCCATTGTCCGCCGTGGTTTTAGATGATTCAAGTCTGACTTTGGTAACCTACTCACGGGCCTGGCGGTGCCGAACGTGACCGGGGAGCTTGGAAACCATGAACGCGACTACGACACGATCGGAATATGCTTCCCTACTTACCAGCTCCTTGCCTGGTGTGATTCGCAATGAAGCGGAGAACGAGCGCTACATTGCCATGCTGGAAGAGCTGGACCGCAAAGGCAGCCGTATAAGTGCAGCCGAGCGCCGCATGGCTGAACTACTGACGCTGCTCGTGGAAGATTTCGAAGAAAGGAACTACGCACTCAGTCCAGCCGGCCCCATCGAGGTTCTGAGCGAACTAATGCTGGCGAACAATTTGAAGCAGAAAGATCTTCTGGATGTTTTCGGTACACCCAGCATCGCGTCGGAAGTGCTTAGCGGAAAACGTGAATTGAATGCCCAGCACATCCGTCGGCTGAGCCGCCGCTTCAAGGTATCTCCCGAGATGTTTTTTTAGGGACTTGGTACGGCGGTCCCAAGATGAACCCGCATTCTTCGCCAAGGGCACCGGCATACCGCCGGAACGGTTCCCCATCCTGTAGGCTAAGTGATTCCGGGTGATTCCAGAGAAGCAAAAGCGAGTGGCGACTGCGGTGGGCTTTCTATCGGGGGTACTCGCCTGCCTGGACGCGTTGCGAGACGCTCGATGGCCGCCAGACGTGCTTTGGGCGGCGCTACGAAGGCCGCAGCGCCTTGAACTTGGCGGGGGAATCGCACTGATCCTGGTTACGCTGCTAAGTTCAGTTCTATGGCAGAAACATTGAAGACCGTTATCCGTACATCATCCGTACATCTCGTTCAGCAATTCGTAGGCGCGGCGCAGGTGGGGAACGACGATGCTTCCGCCCACGACCAGCGCCACGTTCAGTGACTCTTCCTGCTCGGCTCGGGTTACACCCAAGCGGTAGGCCTGGATGGCGTGATAGAAAATGCAGTCGTCGCAGCGCAGGCACGCCGAGGCCACCAATCCCATCAACTCCTTCGTCTTGGCCGGGAGCGCGCCTTCGAGATAGGTGTTGTGATCGATGTTGTAAAAGCGCTTCACCAGAAAATTGTTGGCCTTGTCGACGGTGGTATTGAGCCTTGCCCGAGTTTCGATGAAACGGCGGGCAGTTTCGCTCTTGTCGGCGACGTATTTTTCAGTGAAGAGATAGGTGGGCTCTTTGCGTTCCGGGCGTTCTGCCGCCGGCGTGGGGGTCTCGCTGGTGGTTGGACTCATGAGGAAATGGTAGCAGAAGCAAAGTGCGCAGCGGCGGGAAACTGCCGGGTTCGTCATCTGCGATTCTGGGACAGGCGAAAAGCTCTGGACCGCCGAGAACGCTGAGAACGGCCGCAGAGAGCGCGGAGAAGAACATTAAGGGCTTCATGACGGCCATCTGGTTTTCTGACCCTCAGGCGGTGGGCTTGTCTCGCGGCGGTTCTACGGCGAGGAATTCCTCAGCGAAGCGGCGGGAGTAATCTTCGAGCAAGCGCGGAACGCGCTGAGCATCTTTCGATCGTAAGACCAGCCCGGCATGATGATGACGCTTGATGCGAAGATAGATTTCCGGGTCATTGTAGAGCGAGGTGTCCGGATCTTGCTGTCGGGCGAGGGAAAGAATCACGCCTGCATATTCTTCGCGTACTGGCGGCAGATGGTAGCTGCCGTCTTCGCCGGCGACTTCAATGCGAGCCCACTCGCTCCACAGATCGATTCCGGTAGCGGCCTCGACCATCTCGTTGATATAGGCTCCGCCCACACGTGCCGCACACTCGAGAAAATAAAAGTGCCCGTCAGCGTGAGCGCGAATAAACTCGCCATGCGCCACTCCGCGCAGCAACCCCAGAGCGGCCAGCAGATCACGATTGATCGCCCGCAGCGCAGCGTCGTCCGCGCCGCCCCGAGGCACCGTAAATGTCGTGAAGATTCCTCCTCCCTGAGCGACATTCATCGGCGGCTTGCCGTACTTGCTGACGTTGGCAAAGACAACTTCGTTTTCTGAAACGATCGAGTCCACGTGGTAAACGTCGCCGGGAAGAAATTTCTCCAGCAGAAACGAGGACTGCTTGTCGCCGAGTTGTTCGAGCACCGGCCATAATTCGTCAGCGCTGTGGATTTTCCGGATGCCGATGGCCGACGCTTCCTGGCGCGGCTTGAGCACCCACGGGCCGGGCACGTGTTCCAGGTAATAGCGAATGTCCTCATGATTCACGATGGGCACAAAATCCGGAACCCGCACGTGCCGATCGACAGCTCGCATGCGCATGGCCAGCTTGTCACGGAAGTAGCGTGTGGTCGTCAGACCCATTCCCGGGATGCGTAGATGTTCGCGCAGCGTGGCGGCGGTCTCCATGTCGTATTCGTCGAGCGCGACGATACGGTCCAGTTTCTGGGTGCGCGCCAAGTGGGACACGGCTTGCACAATGTCGGCTAGAGCAATTTCCGCCGGCAAGTAGAACGTATCGTCGAGGCTTTCCCGCGGCCAATCTGCACTCCGCAATTTTTCCGCAGTCAGCAGGATTACCCGGCAACCCTGGCGCTTGCACTGGCGCATAAACTCCTGCCCCTTTTCATAAGTCGTAATGCAAAGAAAAGTCAGCGGGCGCATGTCAGGCATGGCTCAAGCTCGCGTGCAGAGTTGCTGCAAAGGGGTGTCTCATCCTCTAGGTCAATAGGGATAGGAGGATACCACGAACGAACCCGCGCGCCTCGGGCATGCCATGAAGAAAATCGATACTGCTCAGCGTAACATTTCATTCTCGCGGTGATTGCGTTATAGTCTCAACCCGGCGCTTCACCGCGGCATCCTAAGGCGCCGGGAGACACTCACAATGGCTACGCAGACTCGTCCAGAAGGCAAGGCCCGCATCTTCGGGGAAAACATTGAGAGCGACCTGGCGTCGCGATTTTTGCGCGTGGTGGAAGTGGCGGCCATCGCGTCCGCCCGCACGATGGGGCAAGGTGAGCGCAAACTCAGCGATCAGGTTGCGACCGAGGCGATGCGCAGAACCATGGATAGCATTCCGATGCGCGGCACTATCGTGATTGGCGAGGGGGAGCGCGACGAGGCACCCATGCTTTACATCGGTGAGAGAGTCGGAGCCGAATTTCCCGATGGCACCGAAGTTCCGGAAGTCGATATTGCCGTCGATCCGCTGGAAGGAACTAATCTGTGCGCCACGGGCGCGCCCGGCTCGATTACCGTGCTCGCGGCCTCGGAGCGCGGAGGCCTGCTGAATGCGCCGGATTGCTACATGGAAAAAATTGTCGTGGGCCCGTCGTGCAAGGATGCAGTCGAGTTGGACGCGCCGGTGGCTGACAATTTGAAAAATATTGCGAAGCGGTTGGATCGCGACGTGGAAGACCTGGTCGTGATTGTGCTCGAACGTCCGCGCCACGAAAAGCTGATTGCCGACATTCGTGCGGCCGGAGCGCGCATCCGGCTGATCGGCGATGGAGATCTTTCCGCCGGAATCGCCGCAGCCGTGATTGGAACCGGCGTGCACGCTGTCATGGGTTCAGGCGGCGCGCCGGAAGGCGTGATCACCGCCGCCGCGATCCGCTGCCTGAACGGATACATGCTCGGCCGCCTAGTCGTGAAGCCTGATCAGGAAGAGCGCCTGGCGCGCATGGGCATCAAGGACAAGAACCGCATCTACGAAGCGGAAGACCTTGCTCCCGGCAAGCAACTGATTTTTGCTGCGACTGGCGTCACCGACGGAGCTCTAATGAAGGGTGTGCGCTTCTTCGGCGAAGGAACGCGGACGTCGTCCGTCGTCTTGACCCTACGTACGGGGAAAGTGCGCTTCGTGGAGAGCATTCACCTGGAGAAGGGGCCAGATTTGAAGGTGAGATTCTCGTAAGTCAGCGAAACGACAAAAGCAATGCGAACAATCGGTTTGGCCGAAGCGAAACAGAAGCTCTTCGAACTTGTCGACCGTGCCGGAGCGGGAGAGTCTACTGGGATAACTCGACGGGGGAAACTCGTAGCCGTCATTGCCCCTGCTTTTACCGCAAACAGCCTCCAGCAGGCCTTCGCCGACATGGACAAGATTCGAAAACGGGCAAAGCCGCTTCGGGGGCTTACGATGAAAGATTTCATTGAAGAAGGCCGCCGGTAGGTAACGTCGGCCCGGCGGGTGAGGACGCCCACCAGACAGCCGCCGGGACGGCGGCGCTACTCGGACCGCGCTACTTGGGCTGCGTTACTCGGACCCTGCTACTTTAGATACTCCGAATCTTTTTTCAGCTCTTCCGGAATTGGCGGGAACGGCGGCCATTCCTGGGAGTAGCCTTTTAGCAGCGGGGTCGCAACTTCAGACCGCAATGTGCCATCGTGCACCGCGAACTTGTGCGGATGGCCAGCGGAATATCCTTCCCACAGGCAGACACTCGCGTAAACGCCATCTTTGCGCAAGATGTAATACGTCATGTCCATGAAGCGGAGTTTGCTCATGTCGTTGTTGTAGTTGCGGACGATGCGTTTGAGCGCATCCATGCCCGCTTCCTGCGGAGACATGCCGTGACGCATGTTCTCGACGATGGTGTGAGCGCCGGCGACTTTGATATTTTCTTCGCCGGCGCCAGTCGCGCCGGCTGAGCCTACGTCCTGGTCGGTGTAGCAGCCGGCGCCGATAATGGGCGAATCGCCGCACCGGCCGGGCAATTTGAAGGCTAAGCCGCTGGTTGTGGTGATGCCCGACATCTCGCCTTTTTCGTTGAGCACCGAACAGTGAATGGTGCCGGTTGGCGGAAACAGCACGCGCCGCACCGCGGCCAATTGGAATTCAGGCTCAATTCCGAGTTCGGCGGCGCGCTGCTGTAGTTGTTGAATCTTTTCGCGCAAAACTTCGGCGTGCGGTCTGCCCGAGCCGGGTTCAGGCGCCTTCCAGTGCGGATCGGCGATTCCCGGTCCCCACCAGTCGCGGTCGGAATTGAATTGCTTCCAGAGCATCCAGATTTTTCGTGAACGATCGCTGAGCAGGTTCTCTCGCGGAAACCCCATGGCGACGGCGAAGCGTTCGGCGCCTTCGCCGACCAGCATGACGTGTCCAGTATGTTCCATGACGGCTTTGCCGACCATCGAAACATTTTTGATGTTGCGCACCGCGCCCACTGCCCCCGCGCGACGCGTGGGCCCGTGCATGCAGCAGGAATCCAGTTCGACCACGCCCTCTTCGTTGGGCAACCCGCCCAGGCCGACGCTGTCGTCGTTGGAATCGTCCTCCGGACCTTTCACCACGCGGACGCCGGCCTCGAGTGTGTCGCCGCCGTTTTTCAGAAAAGCGTAAGCGGCTTCGACGTAGGCGTAACCGTTGTGGGCGCAGATGATAATCGGCCGCTTGGGAGAATCGGTTGCCGAGGCATGTCCTTGGCGGCTTGCGGTTTCTGCGGAAATTTCGGCGCGCGCTCCTACACTGGCGGCGACCGCTCCCAGCACTGAAGTCTTCACGAAATCACGGCGCGTAACTGTCAAGAACCCCTCCTGTTTTCCGCGCGATTGCTGCATGATCAGGAACGGCTTTCCGGCGAACCGGGGAAGGATACCACGATGCGATGCGTGACTCCTATTCTGGAACGGCTTTCGGCTTGCGGTTAAGGCTTGCGGAAGAATTCCTTGACTTCCGAGCCTTCGCGTGGAGGGTCGGTCCTGTAACAAAACTCCGGAGCCCCTCCAGAGTGAGAACTCCGAGAGCCGGAAGCCCTCATACCGCCAGCAAAAAAAGGCGTGGGTCAATCCACGCCTTTTGAACGCGCAACGGGCTTATGGATCAATGTTCAGCGGCTCGCATACCTCCGCAAACGTCCGGGATACGCCGCGCCCTCTTTCTCGAGCCGATCGGCGGCCGCGGTAGAGATGGGCTGCACATTTTCTGAACGGAAACGCAGCAGCGCGGCGATATTGCCCACCTTGTCGAATTCCGGATCATCCTTAACATAAATAGTCTCGATGTCGCGACGAATCACCCATGGCAAAATCGCCTCCCCGACGTCGACAATCTCTTGCGTTGCCCTACCGCAAGCCGGACAGGAACTGACCAGGTGAGCATCAATGTGCCCGCATCCCGGACATTCGACGGCGTGGCCCTGAAGGTTTTCGCCGATCAGCAGAGTTTGCACTTCTCCTAACTCCAGCGAACGCAAAACGCGGCGCAGCCCCGTGACCCCACGCCCATTGCTGCGCGCCTGGCCCAGCGCCTGTTCCACGAGTTCGCGTCGACGATCATTTTCCCAGCGCTCCACGATCTCCTGCGCGTGACTGCGAATTTCGTCATTCGTGATGTGGTTCATGTCGGCGCGAAAGCGGCCAATGAGCGCCTGACTAACGTAGGAATGCAGTTGCGTCTCCAGCAGCGGCAATTGAGCGTCATGACAGGCAAGAATCCATTTTTCGAATACACCTTTTTCCAGCAGGGCTTTCAGCGATTCCGCCACATTCTTGAAATGCTGGCGCGCCTCGTCTTCCACCCGGCGCTGGGCGTGGCCGGCGTCATAGCCCGCAAAGCCGTCGCTGCGGCCTCGGCGGGGCAGCGGATGAAATAAATCTTCGCGCTCGTTCAACTCGCCAAGACGAAGATCGAAAATGCGAGCCCGGTGTCGATCGAGTAGCGCCACTGCGACCAGCGGAGACGCGCCCACCAGATGCGCGATCGGCTTGAGATGAAAATGGCGATCCACGAAAAGCTGCGTGCCCGGCAGGTTCGCCGGCAAATCGTATTCGCGCCAGATATTTTTGCCCGAGCAGGCAAACACCGCCTTGCCGTGCGTCCCATTGCTGCGCAGTTCCGCCGACAGGCGCAGGATACGATCTATATCGGCCCGCGCGCCCTCCTTGCGGCCTCGACTCTCCAGATTGCGCAAGGCTTCGCGCGCCAGGTCCTTGATCAAAATAACGTCTTCTTTATGCGCCATGTTGCGCGGCGTGGAGGGCTGAAAATAAAACGTAAGAGCACAAGACTGCTCATCCTGAAATTCTGCTAATTCTCGGATTTGTTCGCGGGTAATACTCATGGACAATCTCCCCAAAATTGAAATGGATTAAGCGGCGCCGGTCGGAGCGAGACGCCCCGGGAACTGATTGGCCAGTCCCGGCGTTTTGCGTAAGTGGTCGCGAGCGGCAGAAACAAAAGTGAGTACCCGGTCGGAGGGGACACCGGTGATGGCGACAATTTCATCGACGCTGAAGCCTTCGACGGCGTGCAGAATGAAAACCTCGCGCGGGCCTGGGCCCAGATCGCGCAGCGAGGAGGCGATCAGGCGCAGGAGTTCGTCGGAAGCCAGGATCTGCTCGGGAGTGGCGACACGAGAATCGGGAATCACGGTCGCTCCGGTCATGGATTCGTCGGGCTGATGAAATTGAAGTTCCGATTCGTCGCTGGCCTTGACGTTGGGGCGGCGCGCAGAGTCTTCCAGGGGCCGCGTGTTGCCATTGCTCTCGTCGGTGCGACCGAGGTCGTCCAGCGCGCGCAGCGCCAAGCGGTAGAGCCAGGGCTCAAGGGCCAGCCGTTCGGGCTTTTCCGGGCCATCTGCGAGGGCGGCGGCGATGGTTTCGTCGATCACTTCTTCTTTGGAAATGCTGTCGGCCGCGATTGAATCCTGAGCCTCACGGAAGTAAATTTCGCGCTCGATAAAACGCTCCAGCCGGGCCAGATTGACGTTCACATAGGAGCGGACATCGTCGCTGGAAATGGTTGCGGGAAAAACTGCAGCCAGAGTCTGCTCGAAGGGGACTTGGCGCACGGCAGCCCCGCGGCGAGAACTGTCGCCGCGCTTTCCGCGCTGCCACTTGTGCGAGGCGCGCAGAATTTCCTTATGCTTATTCACCTGCTGCAGCAAGTCTTCAAACGCACTCTTCACAGCTGCTGCCGCCGTCGGTGCGGAGCTCTGCACGGCCATCTGTCCCGACGGCAAGCGCAGATTCAGCGAAACGCTGACTCCTTCGCGCGGCGAGATCTCCTCCACCATACCCTTCAGGTGGACGAGTTCCGGGCGGAAAACCTGCAGGCGTTTTTGCAGTTTTTCGATCTGATGTTGAATATCTTTTTCGACGGCGGGAATTTTATGAAGACGGTAACTGACGTGAACGTTCATAGCGCCTCGGCCTTGCTACGAAGTGCGCAACCAAGTGCTTTCTAAGCCGATTGTACACCCGGTGGAAAAAAGCCAAACAAAGAATTGGACTGCTTACTAGTTAGGATGGTCTCATCCAGGAAATCGTTGCAGATGAATAATTTCTTATCGCCGGGTTTGCAGACTGCGGGAGCGGGCAGGTATGATCCGGGACCATGACCTGGCCCAAACTTTTCCTTCTTGTATTGCTCAGTGCTGCCGCCTGCGCGCAAGCTCCTGCCTCCAAAGAAGTCGAGAGCGTTTATCCCGACGCGCATAGTTTGTACCTCGACGTGCACCAGAATCCCGAACTCTCAGCGCACGAAACGAAAACCGCGGCGAAGTTGGCGGAACGCTGGCGCAGCGCTGGATTTGATGTAACGGAACATGTTGGCGGCACAGGGGTGGTGGCGATCTTAAAGAATGGATCTGGCCCGACCATCATGCTGCGGACGGAATTGGACGCGCTGCCGGTGGAAGAAAAGACGGGGCTCGCTTACGCGAGCAAGGTGCGCGCGAAAGATGATGCCGGACGCGAGGTTCCAGTGATGCATGCCTGCGGCCACGATCTGCACATGGCAGCGATTCTGGGCACGGCCGAGATCATGTCGCGTAGCAGAAATACCTGGCATGGAACGCTGATGTTGATTGGCCAGCCCGCGGAGGAGACGATCGGTGGCGCCGAAGGAATGCTCCACGATGGGCTGTTCACGCGCTTCCCCAAGCCGGACGTGGCGGTGGCGCTGCACGTGGGCAACGAACTGCCGGCGGGGATGGTCGCGATCACGCCCGGCATTTACAACACGAATTCGGATTCGGTGCGCATCACGATTTACGGTAAAGGCGGCCACGGCTCCGCGCCGCACACGGCCATTGATCCGATCGTAATCGCGGCGCGAACTATTGTCGCGCTGCAGACGATCGTGTCTCGCGAAGTGAAGCCCGGGGAAATGGCGGTGGTGACGGTCGGCTACATTCAGGCAGGAACGAAGAACAACATCATTCCGGACCATGCAGAGATGGGACTGACAGTGCGGACCTTCAAGCAGGACGTGCGGAAACAGATTCTGGCCGCCATCACCCGCATTAGCAAAGGCGAAGCCGCGGCGGCGGGCGCTCCGAAAGAGCCGCTGGTGGAGCATTACGAGGGCACGGACCTGGTCTATAACAATCCGGCGCTGGCGGAGAGGCTGCGAGAGCCTCTTGAGGTCGCGTTGGGGAAGGATAAAGTTGTAACCGGCGAGCCGATTACGCCGTCGGAAGATTTCTCCTACTTTGTCGAGCAGGGCGTACCCGGGTTCTACTTCAGCCTGGGAGGAGCCGATCCGGAAAAATTCGCAGAGGCGAAAGCGTCGGGAACGCATTTGCCGTCGAATCACTCACCGCTGTTCGCACCCGACGTGGATCCGGCGCTGCATGCGGGAATCGCAGCCGAGGTTGCGGTGCTGCGAAACTTGCTGAACACGTCGCCGGAGGAACTGCAGAAACTCAGCGCCAAGCCGCCGGCCCTGAGGTAAATGTGAGAGGTGCTAACATTGAAGCTGGAGTTCACCGATGCGGAATCAGCGAAAATTCACGGTTGTGATTGAACGGGATGAGGACGGCAATTATGTCGGAAGCGTTCCGAGTCTGACGGGCTGTCACACCCAGGCGAAAACCCTCGACACACTGATGAAAAGAATCCGAGAAGCAGTGGAATTATGTTTGGAGAGCGAAGGCAGCCCCGACCGCGCGCTTGAACTGGTCGGGGTCCAGCAAATCTCGATATGACCCGCCTTCCGCGGCTCAAGGGCAAGGAAATCATTCGCTTTCTTGAGCGCGCCGGTTTTCAGTTGGTTCGCAGCAAAGGCAGCCACGCTTTCCTGAAGCATCCAGATGGACGGGCGACAGTCGTACCGGTGCATTCAGGCGAAACGATTGGGCCGGGACTGCTGCGCGCAATTCTCCGCGATGTGGAAATGTCGGTCAACGACCTGAGCGAGTAGTCGATGCCGGATGGGCTTATACTAAACTGGTCACCGAATAGCCATGGAAACTGCACGTCTGCAAAGGTTACTTAGCAACAGTCCGAATCCGACACTCCTTTTTTCCGCACAGAATATTTTTTCCCCCGGGCTGGCCAAACAGCGCCGCGATCTTGCTACACAGCAACCGTAACCGATGTCTCAGTGCGCATCACAGGACGGTAGAGCGTGTCGCGCTCGATGGGTTCGCGGCCGGCGGCGCGGATGAGGCGCTCTAACTCTTCGCGGCGCATGCCTTGGGGAGTGGTCGCCCCCGCGTCGTGGTAAATCTTTTCTTCGATGACCGTGCCGTCCATGTCGTCGGCGCCGAAGCGCAAAGAAATCTGCGCGATCTTCGGGGTCATCATCTGCCAGTAGGATTTGATGTGCGGAAAATTGTCGAGCACCAGTCGGCTCACGGCAATCTGTTTGATGTCGAGCATGCCGGTAGTCTTCGGCAGATGCTGCAAGGGCGTGTTATCGGGATGGAACGCCAGCGGGATGAACGTCTGGAAGCCGTGGGTTTCGTCCTGCAGGGTGCGTAGCTTGAGCAGATGGTCGACCCGGTCTTCGTCGTTTTCGACGTGGCCGTAGAGCATGGTCGCATTCGACTTAAGGCCGATCTGGTGGGCCAAGCGGGCGGTTTCGAGCCACTGGTCGCCGTCAATTTTGTGATCGCAGATGATGTGGCGCACGCGGTCGGCGAAAATTTCGGCGCCGCCGCCGGGCAGTGAATCGACACCAGCCGCTTTTAATTGTTCCAGCGTTTCGCGGATGGAGAGCTTGGCTCGCTTCGACAGATACGCGACCTCGACCATGGTGAAGGCTTTTAAATGCACCTGCGGAAAGCGCTGCTTCAGGCCGGAACACAAATCCAAAAAATATTGAAAGGGCAGATCAGGGTGCAGGCCGCCAACAATGTGAAATTCCGTAACCGCTTCGGAATAGCCGGAAGCCGCGGTCTCGAACGCTTCGTCGAGAGCCATGGTATAGGCGCCGGGCGTATCTTTCTTTCGCCCGAACGCGCACAAGCGGCAGGCGGCGACGCAAACGTTTGTCGGATTGATGTGGCGATTGACGTTGAAATAAGTTTTGTCGCCGTGCATGCGTTCGCGCACGAAATTGGCCAGCCAGCCCACGGCAAGAATATCGCCGGTGCGGTAAAGGGCGAGAGCGTCTTCGGCATTCAGGCGCTCACCGGCGATAACTTTTTCGTGAACCGGCGCCAGGCGCGGGTCATCCGTCTGGAAAGCGTGGGACAGGCGTGTGGCAGGCATCATGATGATGATATCGCAGGACGGTGCAGGAAGGCCATGATCAGGCAGTGAAGAGCTGATTCCGAGGGTGGCGGTTTCGGGAAGGACGAGGATTCGACGCCTACCCTTGCGGGGCGAAGTGCATCCAATCAGTAGACGAGATTATTGATCTCTTGGCGCGCCCTCCGTCGAAATTTTCCAACGAAGGAGATTTTCGATGCGAACTTATCTTCCTGCTGCGGTGCTCAGTGGAGCATTGCTGTGCGCGGCTGCCTTTGCCCAGAGCCCGCCGCCATCCACCCAGAGCCCAAGCACTCCGCAGGCGCAGCCGGCCTCACCGGCCCCCGCGCAGCCGCAAACTCAAACGTCGCAACCCGCACAACCGCAGGCGAAGCACTCTTCCGCCTCCTCTGCTGGCGTCGCGAATCCACGAACCCCGAGAATTGCGCCGGGAAGCGTGATCCCGGTACAGCTGACGAAAACCATTGACGCGAAGAAAGCCAAGCCTGGCGACCAGATCGTGGCGAAGGTCACGATGGATTTGAAGACGACCAGCGGCGAAGTGCTTGTGCCCAAAGATACGAAGGTGATGGGGCACGTGACCGAGGCGCAGGCGCGAAATAAAGAGCAGAAGGAATCGCAGGTGGGCATTGAGTTCGACCGCGCCGTGTTGAAGAGCGGAGACATGAATATGCCGATGTCCATTCAAGCGGTAATCGCTCCACCCAGCAATAACGTGAATGCCGGTTCGGACCAGGGTGCGCCGGCGCCGAGCGGCAGCGCCCCCGCGTCTTCCCCAGCGGGCAGTCCGCGCAACGGTTCCATGGGAAGTGCCGGTCAAGCTCCCCCGTCAGCCACTGCTCCCGGCACGACCACTGAAGGGATGGAAGGGCCGCAACAGCAGCAGCAGAGCGGAGCCCGGCCGCCCATTACCGGCAGCACGCAGGGCGTGGTGGGAATCTCGAATTTGAAACTCGAACCGGGCGCGAACGCGGCGCAGGGATCGGTGTTGAGTTCGGAAAAGAACAATGTGAAAGTGGAAAGCGGCACGATGCTGCTGTTGAAGGTCAATCCGTAAGCGCGTTCTGAGATCGGTCGCGGAGAGGCGGCTTCGCAGCTGGCCTCTCCGGCGATTCGACTCGACGCTTATTTCCGCAGGAGCAAGTCGCCTGCAACAAAAACGAAGAAGAGCACCGAGATGACGCCGTTCATGGTGAAGAAAGCGGCATTGAGTTTGGAAAGATCGTTGGGCCGGACGAGCGAGTGTTCGTAGAGCAGGAGCAGGATCACGGCCAGAACGCCGCAAGCAGCAAGCTTTCCCATCCCGAAGACGACGAGCAGAGCGATCAGCAATCCGACCATGATGGCGTGAAAGGCGCGCGCAATCCAGAGCGCGGCGGGAATGCCCACATATCGCGGAATGGAATGCAGGCCAGTCTGGCGATCGAAATCGAAATCCTGGCAGGCATAGAGCACGTCGAAGCCGCCAACCCAGAATGTCACGGCTGCGGTGAGCAACAGAATGCGCGGATCGAGCGAGCCGCGAACGGCAATCCACGCCGCGGAGGGGGCGATGCCGAGCGCGAACCCCAACACCAGGTGCGACCATCGCGTCACACGCTTCGTGTAGGAGTAGAGAAGTAGCACGGCGAGAGCGATTGGGGAAAGCAGCAAAGACAGGCGATTGAGCTGGCTAGCGGCCAGGATAAAAATGGCGCTGGAGACTACCACAAACGTAACTACAAACGCGGGCGAGAGCTGCCCGGCGGGCAGAGCGCGAGTGCTGGTGCGCGGGTTGGCGGCGTCGATGGCCGCGTCCGCCCAGCGGTTGAAGGCCATGGCGGCGGACCGCGCCGCGATCATGGCGACGATGATCCAAGCCAGTTGATGCAGAGAGGGGAATCCTCCGGCGGCGAGCATAGCCCCGCACAGAGCGAAGGGCAGCGCGAAAATGGAGTGCTCCCACTTGATCATCTCCAGCGTGACGCGCAGGTTGTGGAGAACGGGCACGGGTAGATTTTAATTCACAGGCTGTGTTTTGGGGTTAGGCTCGGCACTGGCAATTTGGGAGTTCGGACGCCGGATCTCAGAACGAACGGCTATCCGGCTACCAGCGGAACAAAGCGGCAGAGTTCGTGCAGCGACGTTCGAGGCTGGCCGTTTATCATGCGGATGAACTGCAGTTGTTGAGAATCGGGCGTGCCTACGGGGATGATCATTCGTCCGCCTTCCGCCAGTTGTTCGAGCAAAGCGCGGGGAACTTCGGCGGCTGCGGCAGAAACAATGATCGCATCGTAGGGCGCAGCCTCGGCAAAACCTTGAGTGCCGTCGCCGACAATTACTTTGACGTTAGAATAGCCCATGCGGGCCAGCAAATCGCGAGCGGATTCGGCGAGCGCGGCATGGCGTTCAATGGAAAAAACCTGTGCGGCCAGTTCGGCGAGCAGCGCCGTTAAATAGCCCGACCCAGTACCCACTTCTAAAACTTTATCGGTTGGAGAAAGCGTCAGAGCTTCCAGCATGCGCGCCACGATATAAGGCTGAGAAATGGTCTGGCCTTCGCCAATCGGCAAAGGATGATCTTCGTAGGCCTGATCGCGGTAGCGTTCCGGTGCAAATTGGTGACGAGGCACCCGCTCGATGGCCGCGAGAACGCGCTGGTCGGCGATACCGCGCGCCCTCAACTGGGACTCGACCATGCGGCGGCGCAGGTCGGTGAATGCGGTTTCTCGGGAAGAATTCATTGATGGCTTGGGGAATCGGCGTCCCGCGGGAACTATTCTATTTCTTGCGCTGGCGAATGCGGACATCGAAGCTGACCACGCCGTTCTGATCGCGCGTGCCCACCACCGAAATGTTGCGGTTAACGTAGTATTCGCCCTGAATGATCTGCTGCGAACTCTGCGAAACATTGGTGCTGTAAGTGAGCGAGACGTTGTTCGCAAACTGCTGCTCGATGGTAACCTGCGGTCCGCGCGCCGTAGGATTGGTTTCCGTGGTCAGGCCCTGGGGATCGATTTTGATGCGGCTGACTCCGAATAATTTTTGCATGCGGCTGCTGACAGTGGAGTTGATGGCCTGGCTGATGATCAGATTGGTGGCTTGGTCGGTGAATACCTGCCGACCGGATTGCTCCTGCAATTGCTCGGATTCCTCGCTGGTGCGGCCCAGAGCCAGCAACGCGATGATGTCGGACTTGGGCAGAGGCGGCTCGGAGCGGTAGTTGACCACCAGGCGCTCGGGGGTTCCAGTGACGGTGACATCAAGATCGTAGTTGCGCACGTGAGTGGTGGCCTGGAGATTGAGCTGGGGCTCGATCGCGACGGGATTCGCGAATGTAATGTCGCCGCGTTCCAGGCGGAACTTGATGCCGTTGAAAGTGGCGTCGCCTTCCAGAATGTCGGCGCGGCCAAGAACGCTGGGGCGCGCGACGGAACCGCGAAGGCGCAGGTCGGCGTCACCGGATAAACGCGCCACAGCGGTTTTCATCTGCAGTTCGGGGGCGGTGCGCACCGCCACGTCGAGTTTCACATTGTAGAGCGGCGAATTGGCGGGCATGATGGCCGCCGACTGCCTGCTTTGCTCCAGATAGGAGCCGAAGTCGAAGCCCGGGGTTACGGCCAATTTTGTGACCAGCACGTCCCCTGAAACCAGCGAAGCGGAGCGGGTTCCGACCCAGTGCAATTCGGCGGTGGCGGTCGAACTGACACCCGGTGGATAGCGCAGCCGCACTTCTTTTCCGACGGCGGTTAGGTTGAAATTGAGTTGCCGGTTGTAATGGGTGACGTCGCCTTTCAGGTCCAGCGTGCCGCCACCAGTCCGAGCGGTAAGTTGATCGATATGGATGCGATCGCGCGTGAATGAGAGCTCACCATTCATCTCGCTCAGGCCGCTGGGCAAACCCGCATAATTCGCGGCTCCGTTCTTCACTTCGATGGTGCCTTGCGGAAGCGGGTCGATCAGCGTGCCACCTAATTTCATGTGAATCGTGGTCAGCCCCGACGCAGTCAGATCGGGAGCCAAGCTGCCGAGCAGTTTTAGATCAACCTGCCCGTCGGCCGAGAGATCCAGTTCTTGGCCTTCGACAAAATGGATTGACCCGTGACCGACGACATCGGTGCCTTCGCCGACTAGATGCGCGGGCGCGATGTGGATGGTCTGGTCAGCATAGGTGAAGCGTACCGGATCCTGGTTGTGCAGCTTGGCAAATTCCACTTCGATACCGATGTCAGTCACATTTCCGTCGAGGGTCCACTTCGTCGGATGCCGCAGCGGTCCGCGCATAATCACAGTCCCGCCAAACGCGGAATGAGTGGTCAGTTGCTGGCCCAGGTAAGCTCGCCACAGCGCGTCGAGATCGACGTGATCCAATTGCGCGGTAATGTTGGCAGGATAATCCCCGTGCATCCCGACCGTGCCGGCCAGGGAAAGCGTGCCGTGCGGGAATTCAGAGCGCCCGGTCAGGCGCAGTTCGCCATTCTGGGTGGTCGCTTCGAAATCTAACCCGCCCGTGAGTTCGCGATCGAGCGTAAGGCCGCCGATGTGAACCGAAGTGTTGATTATGGGTGCGGCGAGCGTGCCGGAACCCTGCAGCGTGAAGTCGGCGCGGCCTTCCATGGGTAAGCGGTCAAGGTGAATCTGGCGGATGCGCGATACGTCAAAGTTTTTGCCGACCAAGTTGAGGCGGAAGGACTGCGTAGCGGGAGTGTAGGCGGCGCTACCGGAAACAAACGCATCCTGATGCGTGAGTTGAATATTATTGAGAGCAGTTTCGTTTCCCGCAAGATGCAGGTCGGCGTCGAACTTTTCGATGGCCTCCCCGTAGACAGCGGCGTTCGCCGCATGAATGTGCCCTTGAGCGCGAGGATGCGCGCGCGTGCCGCCGATCTGCAGCGAGACATCCGCCGTTCCGGAAACGAGATAATCGAAGCGGGCCAAAGCGGCGGTGGACGCCACGTCCACATTATGCAGGTTCACGCGCGCGGTGTAGGGACTATCTTCTGTGAACTGGCCTTTTTGCAGGGCAGCGCTGAGTTCGAAATCGGCGCTGGTGTCGCCGCGGCGAAGCATTCCTCCGCGCAGGGCGAGTTCGTGCGCGGAGAATTGAATGCTGGCGCCGAGCGAATCCCAGTGGACTTGTTGCACCGGCGTGCGCGAAGTCGCCGGCATGGTGAATTCGAAGTCTTCCGCGGCGAGCGTTCCGGCCACAGTGGGCGCGGAGAAGGTTCCTTCCGCCACGCCGTTGAAGGTGGCATTGCCATCGACCTGGAAGGGGAGGTTCGTAGGCCCGCCGAGCGCGGTGACCAGCGGACGCCATTCTTCGAGATTGGAAGTGGAAACGGAGAAATGAAGGGTGGAGGTGGACGCCAAAATTCCGGAAGCCTGCACGCGCGACGCCAAGGTGGAGAGTTTGAACTCATTCAACTCTAGCGAGTCGGTCGCGCCGCGATATTTGCCTTGAACTTGCGCAGTGACAGGAAGTTCGCCCTTGGCGGGACGCTGCGGCGGGTTTACGTCGGCGGCAAATCCCACTTCTGCGTCTTTTACTGAACCTCGCCAGAAAGCATCCACCGCGCCAGTGGCCAGGCCTGCCGGATGAAAACGATGCAGCGGATGCGCGGGTACGTCGAGAGACGCAGCCATTTCGGCGACGGAAACATCCCGCACGCGAATGTGCACTGTGCCGCTCTGCACGCCGGGGCCCTTCGGCTTCTCGGCTTTCTTGGCTCGCGGGCGAGAAGCAGAAATTTCGGGAAGCTCTTCCCTACCCTTCTTCGTCCGGCTCGCGGGCGGTAGGGGTATGCTGCGCAGCCAGTTGTCGACCTGCGCGTCGCCGGTAAAGCTCCCGCCAAAAATCTTTCCCTGCAATTTCGCCAGCTTGATCTGCTGATCGGTCACCGAATAGTCGGAGTTCGCGCTAAGTCGCTTGAGTGCGATCTGATCGTTTTCCCAGGCGACTTCGCGCAGGGCGAAATTACCGGAACTGGTAAATTCCTGTAGCGACCAGTGGCCGGAGCCTTTGAACTCGGCGACGCCTTCGCGCAAATCGGGACGGCGTGCGATTGCGGCCGCCTCCGCCAGATCGAAGTGAGCGCTATAGCTTCCGTCCAGGTGCGGATTGCGAAAATCACTGACTCGACCGCTGACCTCCAACGACGACCGGCCGGAGTTCCAGCGCAACGACTTGATGTCGGCAAAGGTCGAGCCGAGGTTGAACTCGGCCGTAGTCGTCCAGGCGAAGGGGCGAAAGTCTTCGAACGTGCTGTCGACCTTGCCCACCGAGAGATGGCTCTCATAGCGGCTGTGGAGGAACGAATAGTCCATCTGCAGGGCAGTCTCATGAACCGCAAAGTCCAGCGGGATTTTGCTGTCAGCCCACAGCAGTTCGCCGTTGCGCACGGAAAGATGGTCGATGGAGAGCGCGAACAATTGCTCGACGGGCGTAGTCTTCGACGGTTCTGCGCGCAGTTTAAGAGCCGGGACGTTGGTAACGCCATCTGGCGCAATGGCAATGTGAATCACGGGATGGTCGAGCACCACCGAATAGAAGCCGAACTCCGTGCGCAGAAACGAGATCACTTTTAATTTTGCGAGCAGGCTGTCGGCGTGCGCGAGGGGAACATCGTTGGGCGCTTCCTTACCATGCACAGTGATGTTGCGCAGTTCGACCTGCATGTGGAAGGGGACCACATGGAAGCTGCCGACTTCGGTGCGCCCTCCGGTGATGCGCTCCACCTCGGCCACCACGCGGCGGCGCACAAAGGCTTGAAAAGAATCGGTAGTGGAGTACCAAAGGGCGCCCAGAATGACGACCACGCCGGCGGCAATGAGCAGCAGGAGAAACTTCCACCAGCGCGGAGGTCTGGCGGCAGGAGAGCTCACCGCGTCTGCACTCCGTCTGAAACGCCGAGTACGCCCGGCAGGCTCACTTTGCTTTCCGAGCGCAGGGATTGCAGCCAGGACACGAGCAATTCGTTTACTTTTTCCTGCGTGAGCAACTCACGAATCTTGGCCGCCACGTCGGCGGAAGGGACCTCGGCCACGATGGGCTCTTTCAGCTGGGGAATGAATTTTTCGCGGTAGTAAGCTTCGATGGTTTTGGAATCGATCTGCACGGTGGGGCGAAGATGAGCATCGACCAGCCGCATGAGATCGATCTGCTGCTGGACGTGAGCAACGAGATCTTTCTCCGACAGTCCGAACTTGCCCAGCACGGACTTCCAGCCATCGTCAGTGGCGGCTTCCGGATACTGCTTGCGAGCCTCGGCTACACGGGCCGCCGCCTCTTTTTCGGTTGCATGCTGGAAGGATGCCGACTTCATCTGCTCACCCAGCAGTTCCTGGTCAATCAGGCGATCGAGCACGGCGCGGCGATCGACGTCGGAGAACTGATCGAGCGCTCGGCCGCTGAGCAGGGCCTCGTAGCGTAGCGCTTCATCCCAGTCGCTCTGCAGAATGATGTGCCCGTTGACCGTGGCGACGATGCGGTCAATGACTTGCCCGGCGTGGGCGGACGGCAGGCTGACGCTCATGCAAAAAGTGAGCGCCAGCACCGCGAGAGTTTTATTCGTGAAAATGCTATCCATCAAAATGGCTGACCTATACTGAAAAATACGTTAAAATTCCGCAGCCGCTGGGTCTCGTAAGTCAACGGCTGTCCCTGCGAATTGAACTTGAGCGCCTGGAAATAGCGGGTTGGATTCAGATTGTATCCAAAGTCAAACCGCAACGGGCCAATAGGTGTCTTATAACGCAACCCCACCCCGACTGCGTGGGACGTGTAATCATACCCAGAGTTGTTGAACTTCGTCTCGCACGGGGAGTTCAATGTACCATCGGACAGTAGGCAGGGGGCCGGATTCGCCTGGTGCCAGCGCAGCAGGCCCTTGAGCATGTCGTGCGGCGCGGTGAAAACGTTCCCCATATCGTGAAAGACGGCAAAACCGAAACCCGGTCCCAGGTAAGGCAGAGAAGTTTCGGGAAAACGCAGCTCCAGGTTATTGACAAACAGAGCGGTGCCGCCGACCGGGAAGCCGGACGACGGATCGCGCGGTCCTGCCTGGTTTAACCCGAATCCGCGGTGAGAGTTGCCGCCGCCGGCAAAGAATTGTTCCGGAAGCGGAATGAGCGTGATCCCCCGGCAGACTGTCTCCCCCGCACTATTCAACGGACAAGATCCGGGGGGGACAACTCTGGTGCCTCCGTAGGGTTGCTGCAGGCCAATGCTGGTGGAACGCGCAAACACGTACTGATGCTCCGCCTTGCCCTTTCCTCCAAAGGCATAGTAGGAGGAATGCTGAAAAAGGGCGCGGCCGAAGTCGGCTTCCGATGAGAAGTAGGTGGACGAAGCAAAAGCGTCCAGCGTGAAATAGGTTCCTTTCGTGCTCTCCAGGGGATTGTCGCGTTTGTCGTGAATAAACGTGAAGCCGGGACCGCCCACGCGGGCGGGAAGAGAGAGCACAGCGATTTCGCCAGGGTTAAAGCCTTGCGCGAAGTGGCTCGCCTTAACCAGCCGGAAATCCCAGCGATAAGTGATGGAATTCGGTCCAACGCGCGTGCCCGGATCGAGGCCGGAGTTTCCAAACTGTTGCCGGAGATCGACTTTGCCTTCCAGCCGTTGAGACGTAAAGGTGGCGACATCCAGGCTGTTGTCGTAGAAGGCGGTGTAGGTGAGCTTGAACTTGTCGTTGTCGAAAAGCTTGGGAACGGCGTAGCTGACGAGCCCGCGCTGTTGCAGGCGTCCAACGTGCGACTGGAAGGTTAAAGTCTGGTTGCGACCCCCGACGTTCAGGCGGGTCACGTCAAACTCCACCCTGGGACTCACTCCCGTTGCGCCTTGCGGGGCGGTGCTGCCCGCGGGTTGCCCGGTCCCGAACTCCAGTCCAACTCCGTAGGTGAAGGTGTAGCGTCTGGATTCCTTGACTTGGACCAGGACATTTTTCTGGGGATCGGTTCCCTCTGGATTCTGCACCGCCGTATCGACCTGGCTGAAGATGCCGAGGTCATAGAGGCGGGTTTGCGTATTGAGCAGGTCGCGTTGGCTGAGGGCCTCACCTTCGTGCACTTGCAATTCGCGGTTTACCACGTAGTCGCGGGTATGCTCGGTTCCGGCGACCATGACGTGATTCACGGTGAAGCGCTCGCCTTCCTGGATGGTATAAGTAACGTCCTCACGATAGGGGTCGTGTTCGGAAGCCTTGGTATTGATCTCCAGCGTGGCGTTAGGAAATCCGTGATCGAAGTAAAAATTCAGAATTCGTTCGCGATCATTGGCCAGATCCTGTTCGGAATAAGGCTGGCCGGAGACGGTGCTCAATTCGGGGAGATCGTTGACCGGGATCTTCTGTGCGCCCAGAACCTGCACTTCACCGACTAACGTGCGCACTCCCTCGTCGATGTGAATACGCACAACGAGATGGTTTTGCACGCCCCGGTAGTTGTCTTCTACCTTGGTTTGAATCTGAACCTGGCGGAATCCGCTGGCGCGGTACAGGCCTTCCAGCGTCGCGACATCGCTTTTCAGCAGGGCTTCGCTGTAGCGTCCATGGCTCAACAGGCGGCTGGTCGGCTGAATCTGCAGGTAAGATCGCAGCTTCGCCGTGTCCAGAAAATTTTTGTTGCCTGTAATTTCCACGAGGACCAGCTTGTGCAGCGCGCCGGGATCGATCTGGTAAATGATGCGCAGAGTCTTAGGATCACTCTCTTTCACGATCTCAACCTTAGCCTCGAAGCGGCCTCGAGTCTGCAGGTAATCGAGCAGGTTGCGCTTTCCTTCGTTCAACAGATCGTCATCGACGGCGTCCTCTTCGTAGACGGGAATCTCCCGGCGCATCACGCCGCGGCTGATGTGATAACCGCGCGCGTAAATTACGACCACCGGTCCGGGATCGAGCTGGAAAGTAAAGTCGACGCGATTGGTTTCCGGATGGTAGACCTGCTCGGCAATGGAAACCTGCGCCAGGGCGCGATTTTGTTTCTGAAATTTTTTGCGCAGACGCTGCAGCGATCCTCTTATGCGATCGGCGGTAAGGCGGTCTCCGCGCTCCAAGTGCGCGATGTCCTGCACGTTGTAGGAAGATAACCCGGAAGACCCGGTGACTTTCACTTCGCCCACCCTCGCCTGCTCCCCGCGGCTGATGTGGAACAAAATGTTGACCTGCCGTGTGGATGCGTTCGATATGGTCTCAGCTGTGACTCGTGCCCGGTAATAGCCGTTCTCCTGCATGAGTTGCCGCACGTTCTCCAAGGCGCGGTTCATCTTTTCCTGCGTGTAGAGCTCGCCCAACTGGAGCTTGGAAGCGTTGACGACCTGGTTTGAGGTGGGACGAGCGGGAGCGCCCTCCACATCGACCGCGCCGACAAAAAAATTCGAAGAGGTATTGAAAGTAAGCAAAACCGCGTCGCCCGAAGGCGCAACTTCCGCCTGGATGTCGGCGAAGCGCCCGGTGGCATAAAGAGTGCGAATACTGTCGCTGACATGGACGTGATCCAGCGGCTCTCCGGCTTTCTGCGGCAGCAACTGCAGAATGTGCTCGCGATCGCCTTCAGCGACACCCTGAATCTCGATTGCTCGAACGATCTTGCCCTCGTAGGCGGAAATTCCGGGCGGCGACGAGGATTGCGGCTCTTGCGATTGCGGCGAACTTGCTTCTGGCCGATTGCCCTGGGTTGCGGATTGTCCGGGCGCTTGCCTTGCCAACGCGTTCTCCGACGCGACGACCGCAAAGCCCAGCAGGATCATCGCAATCAGAGGCGTGGCATAGAGTTTCGGCAAACAGTTTCCTTGGGTGCAGGCGCGATTGGACTGCGATGGGACGCACCCGGTGTTGATGCACGATCCGTGCAGGCTCGCGCGGTTCAGTCGAACGCCGGATTGGCAATCCTTCTCACGCAGGCCAGCCACATATAATAAAGGTTTTAGAGCGCGACACTGGTGACCTCTTTGGCACAGGAAACAAATTCGAACGAGCGAGTCGGGATCTCGCCGCAGGCTTCTTCTGCGGACGAACGCTATTCCCGACAGATTCTGTTCCGCGGCATCGGCGCCGAGGGCCAGCGAAAATTGGCGGGCGGGCGGGTTGCCATCGTGGGATGCGGGGCCACGGGCTCGGCCTTGGCCACGCTGCTGGCTCGCGCCGGAGTAGGCACACTGCGAATCATCGATCGCGATTACGTCGAGCCCAGCAACCTGCAGCGGCAGTCCTTGTTCGATGAGCGGGACGCGGCAGAATCGCTTCCCAAAGCTATTGCCGCCACGCGCAAAATAGCCGCCTTCAACTCGCAGATCGTGGTTGAACCGAAAGTTGAGGACCTGGTACCCGGGAATATTGAAGCGCTGCTTGAGGGAATGTCGCTGATCCTGGATGGGACCGACAATTTCGAGACTCGTTACCTCCTCAACGATTACGCGATCGATCGATCGCTGCCCTGGATCTATTCCGCCGCCGTGGGGAGCTACGCGGTCACGCTGAACGTGCTTCCCGGGCAAACTGCTTGCCTGGCCTGCCTTTTCCCGGATTCGCCTCGGGGGATGGTGGAAACGTGCGAAACTTCCGGCATTCTCAACTCTGCGGTAAATCTTGTGGCATCGATTGCCGCGACTGAGGCGCTCAAGTTTCTGGTCGGCGGTGCGAGCGCAGCGCAACTGCGGCGCACGCTGCTTAGTTTCGATGTGTGGAGCAACGAGCACGCGGAAATCTCCGCGGCGAAACCGCGGCCCGGTTGCCGGGCGTGTAGCGAGCGCGACTTCGTTCATCTGGCAGGCGAGGGGCGTCCTCACCTCACCTTGTGCGGCAGAAATTCCGTGCAGATTCATGAGCGCCAGCGCCCAATCGATTTCGCCGAGATGGACCGCCGTTTGCAGCCTCATGGCGTCGTCCGGCACAACGACTTCGTCCTGAAATTCTGGCGCGAGCCCTACGAGATGACGCTGTTTCCGGACGGACGCGCCATTATTAAAGGAACGACCGACACGGCCGTTGCTCGCAGCCTATACGCTCGGTACGTAGGCAGCTAGGAGCAATCCTCAGAGCTAAAGCCCGCATCATTCGTCTCTGCAAAGGCATGACTGAGCCGCGTCGTTCGCAGAAGTAGCCACCGCTGAAAAGATACGGGCTTTAGCCCCATCAGATTCCCATTCAACGACGATCTTTCGAGTCCTCCCTTTGGATTTCCCAGCTTTCAGTTCACCGTTAACATCAACACGCTGCTGTTGCCGCCGCTGGTGCAGCCTACGTCTCCGGAGTTGCCAGCCGGCGTTTGCACCATCACCTTCACCTGTCCCGGGCCCGAGATCACGTCGGTTGTCAATTTCACTTTCAGAACTTGCGGACTAACCACGGTCGCGCTGATGGGCGTGGTGTTGATCACAACATCGGTCGCCGAGACGAAATTGCTGCCATTCACCGTGAGGGTGACGCCTTGCTGCAACTGCGCAAAAGTCACGGTGCTGGGCGAGATGTTTCCGATCAGTGGCGCCGGCCGCGCACTTCCGCACAATGGGTTGAGAGTGTTGTTGCATCCCAGGGTCGAGAAGGCGAGGGCAAGCAGGAAGGCAAACGAGAGACCGTAAGTCCGGAAATGCATGGGAGATACTCCTTCGATAGGATTGCCCGTCCGGCTGTTTGGGCGGAAACATCCGGTGGCGGGGTCGAGATCTTGTTCCGGCAGCGTGCAGCCCAAGTACCAATGCGCGGCTGCCATGGCCGCGCTATTAATTGCATTGTTTCTGTCAAGTTAAGTAACAGGCGGACGAGTTTGCACAAGCCTGAAACGCCGCTTTGGTGGCCGAGTTCCACCAGAGCTGGTGGTTTTCGGCCAAGCCAGGCGCTCGGAATCAACCAGTTCGCAATCCGCGGCGCGGCCGCGAAGGAAACTTGAAGTAGAAGCTAGCCGCTAGGCGATGGAAGCTGGCTTCTGCTAGTCTTCTCTGCTCGTCATCCCCGGAGCTTCGTTCTTCTCGGAAAAGAGCGCTAATGCACGAAACCGTTCGTCCGGAGCCCAGCCCCCTGTACCGTTGGGTCGTATTGATCTTTGTGAGCCTGGCGATGTTTGGCAGTTACTACGCCTATGACGCGCTCAGCCCGCTCGCCGATGTACTCAAACAACAACTTGGGTTCTCCGACTTGAACCTGGGATTTCTGCAGATGATGTATAGCTTTCCCAACATTTTCACCGTGGTCATCGGGGGATTCATCATCGACCGGCTGGGTTTGCGAAAGGCCCTGATGATCTTCGCGATTCTTTCTTTTGTTGGCCCTGCGATCACAGCGATATCGGGACACTTACCCCTGATGGCGACCGGACGCCTGATCTTCGGAATGGGAGCGGAATCTCTCAATGTTGCCGTCACCACCGCGCTGGCCCGTTGGTTTCGAGGGAAAGAGTTGAGCTTCGCTTTCGGATTGAACCTGACTGCCTCGCGCCTTGGAACCTTTGCAGCGCTTAACTCTCCAACCTGGGCCCGCTGGGCGTACGCCAACTGGCGTGATCCTTTCTTGATTGCACTGGCGTTCTCAGCCCTGTGCGTGGTCGGCGCAATTGTTTACTGGATCATGGAATCTTGGGCTGAGAGAAATTACGACCTGGGAAAAGTCTCCACCGACAAAGTCGTATTCGCCGATTTGTTCAAGTTCGATTTGAGCTACTGGCTGATAGTGGCACTTTGCGTCGTCTTCTACTCCGGCATTTTTCCTTTCCAGACCTTCGCGGTGAAGTTTTTCATGGAGGCGCACGGCACTTCCCGTGAATTTGGCGGCTTCCTGTCAAGCATGCTCACGCTGTTCGCCATGATCGCCACGCCACTGTTTGGCTTATGGGTCGATCGCATCGGCAAGCGGGCGCTGCTGATGATGCTGGGATCGTTGCTGATGATCCCGGTCTACCTGATGATGGCCTACACTCATGTCAACTTGTACGTGCCAATGGCAATGATGGGAGTGGCGTTTTCCCTGATCCCGGCAGTGATGTGGCCGTCGGTAGCATACCTGGTGGATCAAGCGAAGCTGGGTACGGCCTACGGTCTGATGACGATGATCCAAAACATCGGCTTCGGCGGATTTAACCTGCTGATTGGATGGGCTAATACTCACTCCCACGCTGGCCCCGACAATCCGGCCGGGTATAACTTGGGAATGTGGATTTTTTCGATCCTGGGATTCTCAGGCCTGACGTTCGCTTTTCTGCTCCGCCAGCGCGAACTGGGACGGCATGGGCACGGATTGGAAACCATTACCACGAAGCAAAAAGTGGCGTCTTAGCGCTGGGCGAGCTACCAATTTCCGAAGATCGCAACTCTAAATTTGGAATCGGGTTTATAACTCCGCCAGCACGTGCTCCAACCCTACGCAAGCAAACGATTTCTGGAGGCGGAGCCGTTCGCCAGCAAATCCCAAGATCGGTAGAAGGGCTCTGATATTCTGAATACAGACATTACCTTAGTTTCACCGGGAACAGCCTGCAAGCCATACAACGGAAAGATAGTTAGCCGCATCTCACGGGGTGCGGCCGGAAAAGGGAACTTGACCGAGCCAGTACAGCGACAGGGCAACGATTCAAACGAAGCCGAGCTGATCGAAAAAGCCAAGCAAGGGGACGCGCGGGCGTTTCAGGCTCTTTACGACAAGCACAAGCGGCGCGTGTATTCGCTTTGTCTGCGTATGACGGCGAACACGGCTGAGGCGGAAGATCTGACGCAGGAAGCGTTCCTGCAGCTCTATCGCAAGATTGGGACGTTTCGCGGCGAGTCAGCGTTTTCGACCTGGCTGCATCGTCTGGCCGTGAACGTGGTGCTGATGCACCTGCGAAGAAAGAGCCTGCCGCTGGTCTCGCTGGAAGAAAGCACGCAGGCGGGCGAAGAAGATACGCCGAAGAAGGATTTCGGGGCAGAAGATTTGGCGTTGGCCGGATCGATCGACCGGTTGCAGTTACAAAGAGCAGTCGATGACCTCCCTCCCGGCTACCGCACGATTTTTGTACTTCACGACGTGGAAGGTTACGAACATAATGAAATCGCGACCATCGTGGGTTGCTCCATCGGAAACAGCAAGTCGCAGTTGCACAAAGCACGCATGAAATTACGCGATCTGCTCAAAATGAAGAGAGCCGAAAAGGCTTCTTGAGCAGCTCACGACGCTTAGAATTGGCATCTAAGTATGTACGGTACCGAACCAGCGCAGACTGGAAGGCGAAGGAACCTCGGCGAAATCGCAAGCTGATTTGCCATGGGCTGTAGATTGATTTCGACAGAGGCTTGGGGAGAGCAGTATGAATTGCGTTGAGTTACAAGCAAGCCTGGCGGAGATCGAACACGGCCGAAGCAACGAACAGCGGGCCCATCTGAAAAACTGTCCCGAGTGCTCGGCTCTGGTCACGGAATTGATCCTGATCGCTTCGACGGCGGTCGAGCTGCGCGGGGCGCAGGAACCAAGCCCGCGCGTCTGGAAGGCAATTGAAACGACCTTGCGGCACGAGGGAGTGATTCGCCCGCAGAAGGCGAGCCGTTCCCTGCTGCCTGCTTTGAGCAGCCGCTGGGGATGGGCGCGCTGGGCGGTGCCTGCTGCCGCGGCGCTGCTTATCACGGTCGGATTGTATGTGCGCCAGCATACGCCCTCGCAACAACTGGCGCGTACTGCCGCACCCGTTGCCAACGGATCGGATGTGGCGATTGCCGGCCTGAACGACGACGACTTACTGCAGGAGGTGGCCGAACAATCGCCGGCCCTGCAGGCACAATACGTGGATAATCTTCGCCGCGTGAACGAATACATTCAGGACGCGAAAAACGTGGTTGCCGCCAATCCGAACGACGAAGAAGCTCGTCGTTCACTGCTGGAGGCGTACCAGCAAAAAGCTATGCTTTTCGAATTGGCCATGGATCGTTCTCTGCCATAATGTGGCAGTTCAACCGCCGGCGCCTGTGCGCTGGTTCTGCACCGACGGGGGCATTCGGGGGGTTTTGATGAGCGGGCGCGCAATCAGAATTGTGGCGGTCGGAGCGGTACTGGCGGGAACGCTGCTGCTCGCCGAGACTCACAAAGAGTATCGCTTCAACGTGGGTTTAAAGGCAGGAGTTTCGGTCAATAATCCTTACGGCTCGATCTCAGTGAAACCTTCCTCCGGCAACGTGGTCGTCATCGACGCGGTGACCTATTCTGACAAAGTGGAAGTCGACAACAATCTGGTCGGCAATCGAGTCGAAGTCCAGTCGCATCTGCTTCCCGGCGCCGACGCGCAATCAGGACGCGTGGATTATGAAATCCTCGTGCCTGCCGACGCCAGCATTACGCTTCACTCCAGCACCGGCCCGCTGCGGGCGGAACGGTTGCATGGAGACGTCACGTTGGAGGGCTCTGGAGCAACGGTTGAGATCCGCGATGTGACTGGCGCTCACGTGCACGTGAAAACTTTGAACGGTCCGGTGACCCTCACTAATGTGCAGGACGGTCACGTGGAAGTTGACTCGCTGAGCGGCGAAGTAACGCTCAACGGCGTGACTGGACCGCTGGTGCAGGTGATTTCGACCAGCGGGAGCATCAACTACATCGGAGACTTCGGCGACCGCGGCGAATATCGCCTGACCAGCCACAGCGGCAACATCGAAGCGCTGGTGCCGGATACGACTTCGGCCGACGTGAGCGCCCGCTCGGTGCGCGGCGAAGTGCACGACGATATTCCGCTCCAACCGAAAACCCACACCTGGTTCGTGGTGAAAGAGGGCAGTGCCTTCTGGGGTACCATGGGCCGAGCCGCAGTCTCATCGACCGTAGTACTGCGCAGCTTCAGTGGTAAAATCCACCTCAGCAAACGCACCGCGAAAGCACAATAATCGGAATTTTCTCCGTCTTTCTTGGCGGCGGAGACGTAGCAAACTACGTCTCTACGTTGATGGCGGCACGATTTTGAAAAAATCGTCCAAGGTGGCGCGCGAACTTCCTAACAACGCTGTGATTCTGGTCGGTTTCATGGGAGCCGGAAAGAGCAGTGTGGGCCGGGAGCTTGGGCAGCGGCTGAATTGGCTTTTTGAAGATCTCGATGACCGCATCGAGGCGCGGGAAGGACGAACGGTGGACGCGATTTTTCGCGATTCAGGAGAGCCCGCGTTTCGCCGGGCGGAGCACGCAGCCTTACAGCAGGTGCTGGAGGAGTTGCGCGGCGGCAGCAGCAAAATTATTGCCCTGGGTGGCGGCGCGTTCGTGCAGGAAGAAAACGCGGTTCTGCTGCAGGCATCGAGGGTGCCGACGGTTTTCCTGGATGCTCCGGTGGAGGAATTATGGCAACGCTGCTGCACTCAGGCTAACGCGAACGGTGTGGAACGTCCGTTGCTGCGTAACCGAGAGGAGTTTCGCAGACTCTACGAAGGGCGGCGTGCAGCGTATGGATCGGCGACACTGCAGATTCAAACCGGAAGCCGCTCGGTAGAAGCGATCGCCGGAGAAATCGCGGAAACGCTGGGTCTGAAAATAATCGCGCTGCGCACCGAAGAAGGAGAAGTCGAGTGAAGCTTGAAATCCGAATGTGTCGCGCTGCGGCGTTGGTCGTGGCTTTTGGCTTGGCAGCGTTGCCGGCGGCAAATACGTCTGACAAAAAAGATAAGAATAAGCCGGTGCCCTTGCAGAGTGTGGACTCCGGTTCGTTCGGAATTTTCATCAAGGGACAAAGAGTCGCGACTGAGACGTTCAAGATCGAGCAGCAAGGCGGCGCGAGCACGGTCAAGTCGCAACTGAAGGCGACGGCCGGGCCCGAGTCCGCCAGCCAGAAATCGGAACTGGATATGACCGCCAGCGGCGAACTGATCCGCTATGAGTGGAGTCAGGCGTCGGGCGCTTCGCTGACGGTGTTTCCTAGCAATGATTTCCTAATGGAGCGGATGAACGCGGGCGGCAACGGCAAGCCTGCGGAGCAGCCCTTCCTGATGCCGAGCACGACGGCGATTCTCGACAACAATTTCTTCGTCCACCGCGAGGTGCTCGCCTGGCGCTACCTGGGCGCCGCCTGCAAGCCAGAAGGCGGAAACCTGAAATGCCAGCAAGGGGAGACGCAATTTGGGGTGCTGGTGCCGCAGGACCATAACTCAATGAGCGTGCGCCTAGAGCTGGTTGGAAAAGAGAAAGTCACGGTTCGCGGCGCGGAACGAGAACTGCTGCGCCTCAACTTGAACGGGGACGATTTTCAGTGGATTCTTTGGGTGGACGACCACGACCGGTTTAAGCTCATACGAGTGACGATTCCTGCCGATGATACGGAAGTGATCCGGGATTAGAGTTGTGCCCGCCCGGCGGCAGGATCGAGATCGCTCTGGAAAACCTATTGCTGCTGACTGATTCACGAACGGCGCGGGTTTTGGTGACAGTGCTGTTGTTTGCACTGGCGCTGGGCTTCCTTTACGTAGCGCGCGAGACGCTGATCGCCTTTCTGTTCGCCATTTTCTTTGCCTACCTGATGAGCCCGCTGGTAACACGCCTGGAAACCCTGCTGCGGGGACGCGCGCGCGCCATCGCAGTCATCTACAGCCTGTTGCTGGTGTTGGTCGTCGTGTTCTTTGTCGTGGTCGGGCCAAAAGTAACGCGAGAAGGAGCCAGACTGGGACAATCCTTGCCCGCATTGCTGGGCCGGCTCAGCTCCGGTCAAATCGCGCAGCAACTCGGCCAAGAACACGGCTGGAACGCGAAATCGACCGAACTGGCTCAATCCTTTCTGGTCGGGCACAGCGAACAGATCACGCAACTGGCGCAACGCGTCGGCTTGCGGGTTGCCGACGTCGCCAAGCAAGCCTGGCTGTTCTTCGTGGTGCCGCTGCTGTCGATCTTCTTCCTGAAGGATGGCCGCTCCTTCAGCGAACTCCTGCTCTCCACCATCCAGTCTCGTCCGCAGCGCGAGTTCCTGGAGAACGTGCTCAACGATCTCAACCAGATGCTGGCACATTTCATTCGCGCTCAATTGACATTGGCGGCGCTGACGCTTGTGATGTACTCCGTTTTTCTGAGTATCATGCGGGTTCCCTACGCGTTAGTTCTGGGTACCCTGGGTGGAGTGCTGGAATTCATTCCCGTGGTCGGCCCGCTAACCGCCGCCCTGGTCATTGTGAGCGTAGCCTTGCTGCTGAGTTATAAGCACTGGCTGGTTCTGGTGATCTTTCTTGGGATCTGGCGACTGTTGCAGGATTACGTTTCTTCTCCGCGCATCATGGGCGAGAGCATGGAACTGCATCCTCTGGCTGCGATCTTCGGCGTAATGGCGGGTGGCGAGGTCGCCGGCATTCTCGGAGTCTATCTTTCCATTCCGGTAATGGCGGGGCTGCGCATCATATTCCGGCGCTGGCGCCTCTATGCCGAAAAGAAAAAGTTCGGCCCGCTGTCGGAATACCCGTTCCACGCGCAGGAAACTCATCGGCCGTAATTAACGCACGGACTTCCGCGAACCTGACAAAGTGGTTCTCAGTTTCGAGGTCTGAGGTCTGAGGTCTGAAGTCTGAAGTCCCGCCTACTGCCCCGCCCCGGCTCCCGTGACTTTCTCCACCGAAATCTTGCGCAAGAATTCCGCCGCCGCTTCCGGTAGAACCGTATTGATGAACATTCCGGAGCCCAACTCAAAGCCCGCAACTCGCGTCAGCCGCGGGATGACGCTGACGTACCAGTGAAAGTGGCGCGCTCCGGCATATTCCGCGGGCCCGCTGCGGACGGTGAAATTCAAGTCAGGATTTTCCAGTCCCACATAAATTTTCGCCAATAATATGCGCAGCACGCGGGCGAGGTCGACCACTTCCATTTCCGAGATGTCGCCAAAGCTGGCCATATGACGCAGGGGGAAAATGTGGGTGGCAAAGGGCGTCGCGGAGGCGAAGACCTCCATCGCCACGAAGCGCTCGCTCTTGACCACGATCCGCGTCTGATCTTCCACTTCCCTCTCCACCATGTGGCAGAACATGCATTCGCCAACGTCATCGTAGTGGCGCAAGGCCTCGTGCAAGCGGTGGCGGACCTGGCTGGGGATCACCGGAGTCGCAATCAGCTGCGAGTGCGGATGCTGCAAGCTGGCGCCGGCGTCGGTACCGTGGTTTTTGAAAATCGTGATGTGGTTGACCCGGTGGTCCATGCTGAGCGCGTTGTAACGTTCCTTGTAGACGCGCAGAATGCTGGCCACATGCGAGTCCGACAACAGGCCCATGTAGCGGGCGTGGTCAGGACTGTCGATGATTACTTCGTGAAAACCAAAACCCTCGATGCGTCGCCGCAAATGCTGCAGGCTACGCGTGGGCTGGACATCGCTCGACAACGCGGCAAACTTGTTGGGAATCACGCGCACTGCCCAAGGCTGGCCGTCGGCGGGATAGCGCAGCACCTCGGGGGGCGTCTTGCTTTCGTTTCCCGGACAAAACGGGCAGCTTTCCAGAAACGCCGGGACCGGTTGCACGGTGCGATGCGTTGCCAGATCCTCCGGCCGCTTGGCCCGTTCGGTGGCGATGATGACCCATTCCTTGGTAAAGAAATTCTGGCGCAGTTCCGGCATGTGAGTCCCTCCACATCCCCTATCGGCAGAAGGCAGCAATTCCTGCAGTAGAGCAGCGCTGGCCGTAGAGTAGCGCCGGCATCCTGCCGGCTCTCGCGAGGGCGTCTCGCCCTCGCATCCGCTGAAGCGAAGTGGGTATGCCAGCGGCCGTAGGAATCTGCATTTCGCCGGGTGTTATAGAATTCCAAGTATTCTATGAACAACAAAATTCCTATTGGGATCCTGGGCGCGACCGGGGTCGTCGGCCAAAGATTTATCCAGATGCTGGAGCACCATCCGTGGTTTGAAGTGGCGTGGTTGGCTGCTTCGGACCGGTCGGAGGGTAAGGTCTACGGCGAGGCCGCGCGCTGGCGCCTGAAGACGCCGATTCCGCCCACAGTCGCCGGAATGACCGTTTCCCCGGCCACACCCGAAGGAGCGCCGAAGATAATTTTTGCCGCGCTCGATGCTTCCATTGCGGCGGAGTTGGAGCCGCGTTTCGCCGAGGCGGGATGCGCCGTGGTGTCGAATTCGAGCGCTCTGCGCATGCAGTTGGACGTGCCGCTGGTAATTCCCGAAGTTAACGCGGGTCATATCAAGCTCATCGACGTGCAATCGTGGCGCAAGAAATCTGGCGGTTACGTCGTCACCAACCCCAACTGCTCGGCCATCGGCCTGGTGCTGGCGCTGGCGCCGCTGCACGCAAAATTTGGCCTGGAAACTGTCATGGCTGTAACCATGCAGGCGGTAAGCGGCGCGGGATATCCGGGCGTGGCCTCGCTCGACATACTCGGCAATGTGATTCCCTTCATCCGCAACGAAGAAGAAAAAATGGAGGAGGAGACGCGCAAGCTGCTGGGGCGGCTCAACGGCTCCAAAATTGTCCCCGGCGCCTTCGCCATGAGCGCGCAATGCAACCGCGTGGCCGTGGAAGATGGACACACCGAGTCGGTTTCGATTCGCCTGAAAAAGAAGGCCAATCCGCAGGAGATCATTGCCGCGTGGAACAACTTTTCGGCGGAGCCGCAGGAGTTGAAATTGCCCAGCGCGCCGGAGCGTCCGGTGATTTATCTTGACGCCGCCGACCGTCCGCAGCCGCGCTTTGACGTGGACATGGGCGGGGGGATGACGACGGCCGTGGGACGGCTACGTCCTTGCGGCGTGCTCGACTGGAAATTTACCGTGCTGTCGCACAACACCATTCGCGGCGCCGCCGGAGCCGCGGTGCTCAACGCCGAACTGCTGAAAGCCAAAGGATACCTTGGCAAGGAAGAGGCCGGGGAAAAACGCGCAAGCAAGGGACGCGCGAAATGACGAGCGCCCCGGAATTGGCACAGCCGTCCCAGAGGCTGTCTCGGGAATGGGTCATCCGCGCTCGTAGAGCCCGCGATGCGTGGCGATCTGCAGGCGTTGCACTCGCGAGGAAGTCCCGGCCATGATCGTCATGAAGTTCGGCGGAACCTCCGTCGAAGACGCCAAGGCCATCGACCGCGTCGCCTCCATTGTTGAAGGCAGGCTGGCGCAGAAGCCTGTGGTAGTGGTCAGCGCCATGGCCAGGGTTACTGACACCTTGCTGACCATGGCCAAGGCCGCGGGCGCTGGTGAACGCAAGACCGCGTTGAAACTTTGCCGTTCGCTGCAGGAACGCCACTACAACACAGCCAGTGAACTGCTGGGGACGGCGCGCTTCACCGAGTTCCATTCGGAACTGGGCACCGACTTCGAGGCGCTCGACGAGCTATTGCGCGGCATTTCCGCGGTCGGCGAAATCACGCCTCGCACCACCGACCACGTGGCCGCATTCGGGGAAATGCTTTCGAGCAGGATTGTCGCTGCCGCATTCGCGGGCCGCGGCTTGAACGGCGTCCACGTCGATTCACGCGACATTCTCGTCACCGACAGCACGTACATGCAGGCCGTGCCGCAATATGAAGAAACCAACGCACGGCTGCAGCAGAAGGTTCAGCCGTTGTTGAGCGCGGCTCAGGTGCCGGTTATGGGCGGGTTCATCGGGGCGAACCGCACGGGCATCACCACCACCATCGGGCGGGGCGGGTCCGATTTTTCCGCCGCCATCATTGGAGCCGGCCTGGGCGCGGAGCGCATCGAGATATGGACTGACGTCGACGGGATCCTCACCACCGATCCGCGCGTGTGCCCGGAAGCGCGCCGCATCAAAGTGATCAGCTTCGACGAGGCCGCCGAACTTGCCTACTTCGGGGCCAAGGTGCTGCACCCGGCGACGGTGCTGCCCGCCATCCAGAAAAATATTCCGGTGTATGTGCTCAACTCGCGCAATCCGTCCTGCGAAGGCACGCGCATCACCACCCGCGCCCCGCGGGGCAAGAACATTTTCAAGGCCATTGCCGCCAAGAAGCGCATCACCATCGTGGACGTGGCCGCGCCGCGCATGCTGCTGGCGCACGGATTCCTGCGCTCGATCTTCGAAGCCTTCGATCGCCACAAAGTTTCCATCGACGTGGTTTCCACGTCAGAAGTCAGCGTCTCGCTCACGGTCGACTCCAATCAGGCAATCCCCGCGCTGGCCGCGGATCTGGCCAAGCTGGCCGATGTGAAATACGAAGGGCGCAAGGCGATTGTCTGCCTGGTCGGCGAAAATTTGCGCAATACGCCCGGCATCGCGGCCCTGGTCTTCCGCGAACTCGCCGACAAAAAGATTCGCATGATCTCGCAGGGCGCGTCGGAAATTAACCTAACCTTCGTGATTGAAGAAGATGAAGTCCCCGACGTGATTCAGCGGCTGCACAAAACGTTCTTCTCGGAACTCGACCCCGAAGTTTTCGCCTAGGCGCATGCGTAGCGGCGGACGCATTCGTCCGCCCGCAATTTAAATTCTGAATTTTGCGCCCCGGACGAATGCGTCCGGGGCTACATGTTTTTTCTACGCCGATAGCAGCCGATCAAACCGAGAGCGTACCCCGGCAATGCGAGACAACGGCTGTTAAGCTTGAACTGTCATGAAACTTCTAATCCTAGGCCGCGGCAAGACTGGATCGCTGGTGGCGGAGGTGGCCGCCGAGCGCAAGCATCATCTCGTGGTTGCGGGCGAAAAAGAAAACGCGGGTGGGGGCGCACTCACTCCGGAAAAGCTGCGCGACATCGATTCCGTCATCGATTTCACCACGCCTCACTGCGTGCTCGCCAACATTGAAGCCTGCACCAAGGCGGGCAAGAACATGGTCGTGGGCACCACGGGATGGCACCACGAACTCGATCGCGTGCGAAATCTGGTCAACCAATACGGAACTGGGTTCCTCTACGCCGCCAATTTCTCCCTCGGAGTAAATCTTTTTCTCGATATTGCCCGCGCCGCCGCCGCCGCGCTGCACTACGACTACTCCGGCCAGATTTTCGAGCGTCACCATGCCAGCAAGAAAGATGCTCCGTCTGGCACCGCGATCGCGCTCCAGCAGGTCATCCGCGAAGCCAGCGGCCAGTCCGAAGGCCTAGAAATCGTCTCCTTCCGCGAGGGCGATGTAGTTGGTCTGCACGAGGTCGTGCTGGAATCGCTCGCTGACCGAATTTATCTTTGCCACGACGCCAAATCTCGCCGCGGCTTCGCCGAAGGCGCCGTGCGCGCCGCCGAATGGCTTGCGCCGAAAAAAGGCGTCTACGATTTCAAAGACGTGTGGCGCGAACTGTAGGTTTGTCGAGTTGATTTGTGTGGTGGTCGAAGCCGTCCTACTTTCCCTGCTTGGCGGCGAACTCGACCAGGTTCTTGTAAATGTCCGCGAGGTGCGGATCAAAACTCGAAATTCTGCGCCCGTTGATGAAGAGCGTCGGCGTGCCGGTCACGTCCACGGATTTGCCGAGCGCAATCGAGGCATCCACGCGAGCTTTGGTCTCCGGCTTTGTGGCGCAGGCTGCAATGTCGGTTCCCTTCACGCCGGCCCCATCGGCGATGGCGGTCAGTTTCGCGTCGGCGTTCTCAGCGGTAATGTCACTCTGAGTTTCATAAGTCTTGGAAACAAATTTCCAGAAGGCATCGTTCGAAGCCTGCCCCACGCAGTCGGCATAAGCCGCTCCCTTGGCCGCCCAATTGTGCATTTCCAGCGGGAAATTCTGGAACACGAACCGGGCATTGGGCTCGGCCGCCACCAGTCCTTCAATGGTGGGCTGTGCCGCTTTGCAGGCTGGGCATTGCAGGTCGCCGAACTCGACGATGGTGACAGGCGCGTCCTTGGGACCGCGCTCGGGGCCGGTGATGCCCTTATCCAGGATTTTTTTCGCCGGATCAAACGGGTGCGCGCCAAACGGAATAATTTCGCCTACCAGTGCTTGTTTCCCGTCGGGAGAGACGAAGAAGCGGGTCAACTGCTGGCCCTGCGGCGCGGCCAGAACGACCGTGACTTCTGCCAATCCTGTAATCGTCGAAGGCTTGATGCTTGAAATTTTCCAGGTTAAATTCTTCTCGTAACCAAACTGATCATGAAGAAATGAATCGACCGTGGCTTCGGTGGGCAGATTGCCAGATTCCGAGGCGGCAGGGTTTTCCGCAGGCTTGGCCGAAGTTGATTTCGCCGGAGTACGCTGAGCCGCAGCCAAGCCGCCGGCCAGCAGAACAATACAGATCGAGTTTAGAAAACTGCGCATGGTTTCCTTTCGAAGTTCGCGGTTTCGAGCTTTAGGAAATGATCTATCAGGATACTTCAAAGCAGGCAGTTCAGGCTTCACTCTTGGCGGCAATAGGAAGGCGACGCCCATAGCCAAAAGCTTTCGGAGAAATTTTGAGGCCCGGCGCGGCCTGCTGGCGCTTGTATTCGGCGCGATCGACCATGCGAATCACGCGTCGCACGGTTTCAATATCGAATCCGCGATCGCCGGCGATTCGCTCAGCGGAGTGGGAGTCTTCGACATAATCTTCGAGAACCGCGTCCAGAACTTCATATGGCGGCAGCGAGTCGCTGTCTTTCTGGTTGGGGCGCAACTCCGCGGAGGGCGGCTTTTCCAGTGTGTCCTGAGGAATGACAGGGCACCGCGAATTCACATATTCGCTGAGCCTGTACACCAAGGTTTTCGGGACATCGGAAATAACTGCCAGCCCGCCGACCATGTCCCCATAGAGTGTGCAGTAGCCCACGCCGAGTTCGCTCTTGTTGCCGGTAGAGAGCACGATCGCGCCAAACTTGTTGGAGAGCGCCATCAGCAGTGTGCCCCGGGCTCGCGATTGGATGTTTTCTTCCGTGACATCTTCTTTGGTTCCCACGAAAACGTCCTTCAAGGTATCACGATACGATTCGTAGGCGGAGTTGATGGAAAGCAACTCGAAACGAATTCCAAGATTTTTCGCCAAGGCACGAGCGTCATCGATCGACCCTTGCGACGAATAAGGACCGGGCATGCCGACGCCGATCACATTTTCCGGGCAGACAGCCTCGGCAGCAATAACCGCTGTCAGGGCGGAGTCGATGCCGCCGCTCAACCCGATAATTGCTTTCTGAAATCCGCACTTATGCATGTAATCGCGCGTGCCCAACACTAGCGCGGAATAGACGCTCGCCTCTTCGCCGGCGATCTGCTCGTGCATCTCGCCGGTGAGATCGGACGAATCGAAATAAATGAGATCTTCTTCGAAGGACCGGCCTTGGGCGATGACTTGTCCTTCACGACTCAGCACCAGGCTGGAGCCGTCGAATACCAGGCTATCGTTGCCGCCGACCTGGTTCACCAGCACCACGGGAACCTTGTGCTGGCGAGCGATGCTGGCCAGCATGTCGCGGCGGAGTTCCCGCTTACCGATCCAGAAGGGCGAGGCAGAAATGTTAAGCACAAAATTTCCGCCAGCCTGAATCAGAGACTCCACGGGGTCAACTGCGTACAGGCGGTGAGGCCAGAACTGCTTGTCGTTCCATGCGTCTTCGCAGATGGTCAGAGCCATGCGATTGCCGCAGAACGGAAACAATTCCTGGCTCTTGGCGGCAGCGAAGTTGCGCATCTCGTCGAACACATCGTAAGTGGGCAGCAACATCTTGGATTGGATGAAGGCGATCTTGCCGTCGATGAGCAGGGCTGCGGAGTTCATGGCGGCCCTTCCGGCATCGACTGGGGCGCGGGTCACTAATCCGCAGATCACGGCGATTCCCCGAGTTTCGGCGGCAATCTTCTCCGCGGAATCGCGATTGCGGGCAACGAACGAAGGACGTTCGACCAGATCGCGTGGCGGGTATCCGCAGACCGACAATTCTGGAAATAGAATCATGCCGGCGCCAGCGACTTGGGCGCGCCGGGAAAACTCTATGATCTTGCCGGCGTTGCCGGAAAAGTCTCCGACGGTGGGATTGATTTGTCCGAGCGCAATCTTCACTCCTCTAGTGTAAGGCTGCCGAGGAGCATCCTGCATCTAGGAGATGCTCACGTAGCCCCGGACGCTTTCGTCCGGGGTGCTCGCTCGGCGGACGAATGCGTCCGCCGCTACGTGAGACGGTGGGGGGAAATAAAACAGTGAAATCTTGCAAAAAGGCGTAACATTAACGATTTGGCAACCCATATTTCATTCGAGGCAAGACCATGTCTTCGTACCGGCTTTCTGTACTAAATCGATTTTTCATTCTCGTAACAATTCTCAGCTTCGCTTTCTGTCTGTCCCGTGCACAGTCAAGCGAAAACAAGCATCCTTGGTCGAACGCGAGCCTCACTCCTGATCAGCGCGCGTCGATGGTGGTTAAGGAGATGACGCTCGATGAAAAGATTTCAATGCTTCACGGGACAGGCATGCAGGACCTGAGTCCGATAAGTCCTCTAGCTATACATTCAAACGGAGGCGCCGGATATGTGCCTGGTATTCCGCGCCTGGGCATTCCGGCGATTCAGATGTCCGACGCCGCTTATGGCGTTAGGAGCAGCGGGGAAAATGGGCGCTACTCGACGGCGCTGCCGGCAGATGTGGCAGCAGCCGCGAGTTGGGATCTCGAAGCAGCTCACGAATACGGGGCCCTCATTGGCCGCGAGCTGCGCGCCCAGGGTTACAACATGTCACTGGGCGGCGGAGTGAACCTGACGCGCGAGCCCCGCGATGGGCGTACCTTCGAATATCTGGGAGAGGATCCTGTTCTGGCTGGAAAGCTGGTTGCGGCGGTCATGAATGGTCTGCAGGCGCAGCATGTTATGGGCGACATCAAGCATTACGCGCTTAACGATCAGGAAAGCGGCCGTAATGCTGTCAACGTAAACATTGACCAGCGTGCCGCTCGCGAGAGCGACCTGCTTGCATTCGAGATTGGCTTGCAGGATTCCGATATCGCCGCAGTGATGTGCTCCTACAATCGATTCCATGGCGATTACGCCTGCGAAAACAAATATCTGCTCACCGATCTGCTGAAGAAGGATTGGAACTTCAAGGGCTTTGTGCTTTCCGACTGGGGAGGAACGCACAGCATGGAGAAGGCCTCGGCCGCCGGCCTCGATCAAGAGGAACCGGGATGGATTTTCTTCGGAGATGCTTTGAAGAAAGCGGTAGAGGCGGGAAAGGTACCGGCGGCGGAAGTGGACGATCACGTTCATCGGATTTTGCGGTCTATGTTTGCCACGGGAGTGGTTGACGATCCGGCGCAGAAAAGTGTGGTCGATGTGGTGGGTGGATTCGAGGTGGCGCAGAAAATCGCCGAGCAGAGCACCGTGCTGCTGAAGAATGATCATGCGCAGCTTCCGCTGGATGCGTCGAAGATTCACACGATTGCTGTGATCGGTCCGCACGCGGACGTGGGAATGATTTCCGGGGGCGGTTCTGCGCAGGTCGATCCTCCCGGGGGGAACGCGATCATGCCTCCGGGTAAAGGGCAGACTCATTGGCAGGACAAGATCTGGTTCCCAACGTCTCCGCTAAAGTCGATTCGCGCGAAGGCTCCGGGGGCGACGGTTCAGTTCGACTCAGGGGCGGACCCCGCCGCGGCTGCGGCTCTGGCCAAGAATTCCGATGTCGCCATCATTTTCGCTTACCAGTGGGAAAGCGAAGGGATGGACTTGGACAGCCTGTCTCTTCCCGAAAATCAGGACGATCTGATCGCCAAGGTCGCGGCCGCCAATCCACATACGGTGGTCGTGATCGAGTCGGGTGGTCCGGTCACGATGCCGTGGGCAGATCAGGTGAGCGGAATTCTAGAGGCGTGGTTTGCGGGCAGCCGCGGAGCGGAAGCAGTAGCCAATATTATTTTCGGAGATGTAAATCCAAGCGCAAAGCTTCCCATCACCTTTCCCAAGAGCGAAGCCGACTTGCCTCATCCCACAATCGTCAAACCACCGAAGGCCACTAGGGACGCCGACAGCAAGGGCTGGCGACGAATCGCCGCGGGTTTGCCGGTCTTTCAGGTGACCTACAACGAAGGAGTCAAGGTCGGCTACAAGTGGTACGACGCCGAGAACAAACCGGTGCTGTTTCCCTTCGGCTACGGCCTTTCCTATACAACTTATTCCTATTCGAATCTGAAAGTGACTCCTGGCTCGAACCCTCGCGTGAGTTTCACGGTCACCAATACGGGCAACCGGGCTGGCGCGGAAGTAGCCGAGGTGTATGCCTCCCTGCCCGCCTCCGCCGCGGAGCCGCCGAAGCGTCTGCTCGGTTGGAGCAAGGTCGCGCTCAACGGGGGAGAGAGCAAAGACGTTGAAATCGAAGTGGACCCGAAGTATCTGTCGGTCTTCAACGTTGAGAAAAACGGGTGGCAGTTAATTCCAGGAGACTACAGCTTCATGGTCGGCGGATCGTCGCAGGATTTACCTCTGAAGGAGTCGGTCAGTCTGAAGTAGAGCTTGCATTGCACATTTCGATTGCGCGCATTTCGACGGTTAGTCGTCTCCGGCCGCTGGAAATACTGTGTGCTTCGGGGCGGGAATGGGAGTCGATCCCTTCTGGTCGCGCCACAGCACTTCGTTCAACCGATCGGCGCCTGCTGCGTCGGGGCGAGAGAAGTCCATTCGCGACGAAATTTTCGCGCCCGGGACCTCGCGCTTATTGGTTTCGTAGATCAGGCCATTGTTCAAGTTGCGGTAATCGGCTTGATAAGCCACTTGATCTCCTGACCCGGAAAAAAGACGCCCCATAACTGGCGCGTACGCATCGTTCTGATTCATCGGCGGCAGGTCCAGCAGAGTCTCCATGGTATGAATCAGATTCACTGTGGTGTAGAAGCGATGCTCGACGTTTGGCTGCGCGGCCGATCCGGGAGAATACTTGCTGATCACGAAGGCAATCGAGCGGTGCGCGTCTACATGGTCGGCCCCGTTCTGGGCGTCGTCTTCGAGAACGAAGATGGCGGTGTCATTCCAGTACGAACTGTGTGAAACGGCTTCGACGACGCGACCGAGGGCCAGGTCGTTGTCAGCAACGGATGCCGCCGGGCGAGGGAGATTGGGACGCGTGCCGCCGGTGTGGTCGTCCGGCAGATAGAGCAGAACGAATGCGGGCATTTCCAACTCTCGGCCCTCGTGCGCGTCGCGGGCACGAACGAAAGCAGCGAATTCGTTCATAAACTCGTCGGCGCGGAGTTGGTCGGGATAGTCCGTATTGAAATCTGGATACAGCGGATCGAAGTGGCCGCGCAAAACCGCTTTGGTGGGTTTCACGCCGCTGAACAGAGGCACGGCCCAGGGCCACGGGCTGGGCCCGGCGTGCGGATTCCCAACATTTGGCGCAAGCACTTCGCCCTGCTTAACCACGGTCTTCGGACATCGAGCCTCTTGGCCCGAAGGAGTTCCCTGCCTCGGACTGTCCGCTTTGCGTTTCTGGTTGCACCATTCGGCATTCACGAATTCGCCATAGTCGCGAAAGCTAACGTGATTGCGGGCGAGATTGTCCCAAAGAAATCCCGTAGAAGGATCGTCGACATCCGGTTGATTGTGTTCCAGCGGATATTCATCCGCCACCTGCCCCTGAAAGTCGTACGTGCGTTCCTTGCCGCGATACGCGATCTGCCAGGTCTTTTCGTTGTAGTCGGAAGTGATGGCGGCGGTGGACCACAGATGACCGTCGCCGGAAACTTCGCCGCTATCGTAGAAGTTGTCGAGCACGCCGAACTGCCGGGCGAGTTTGTGCTCATTGGGCGTGATGTCTTCGCCATACATAGTAAGCGAAGGATCGCCGTCGCCCACCTTCAGGTCGCCGAGAATCTGGTCAAAGGTGCGGTTTTCCTTGATGACGTAGATGACGTGCTTGAACGGATTGCTTCCGCCGGCGAACGAGATGGTTCCGGGATCGCTGTACAGCAGGTTGTCGTTTTCTGCCATCTGCGTCAGCTGAGGCAGTTTTTGGAGCGTCGACGGAATGTTGAGACGGGCAACCGATCCACGCAACAGGGTTGCAATGTAGGGATGGCCGTGGTGCTTCATCTCGTTGGAAGTTTTTCCCACGCCTTTGTTGGGGCGCGTGCCCTCGCCTTTGGCGGTGGCAATAAGAAGATCGTCCCCATGAACAGCGAGCGCGCTGGGGTACCAGTCAGTCGGGATGAAGCCGGTTGGCTCGCGCAGAGTCTCGGAGCCCGGCGTCGATTGCGAAATCTCGAACACAGCAACCGCATCGAAGGACGAGTCCGCTACAAAAAGATGCTTGCCATCGGGTGACTGGGCCAGCGCCGTGGGGCAACTGCCCGCATATTTTTGCGCCATGGCAGCGGTTGAGAAAAATTGAAAGGGATTTCCATCGCCAGTAGACACTGCCGCCGCCTCATCGATGTTCGATAGCGTGACGTAAAGAGTCTTTTCGTCGGCAGTGAGCAGCATCGCCGTCGGATGCGAACCCGGCGCCAGCGGATCTTCCGGCTGCTTCAGTTTGATCCACCGCGAAACTTTGCCGCTAGTCAGATCGAGTTCTGCCACCTGAGACGCGTTCCACAGGCTACACCAGGCGCGTCGGCCGTCTCGCGTGGCCACGCAGGTATAGGGGAACGAAGACGGAACCAGATCGCTGGTGCTCAGATCGAAAGTCTGCAGTACTTTGCCTGTCGCCGGATCGAGGAGTACCACATTGTCGGAGAGATTATTTGCGATCAAGAGCTTGTCGCGCCCTCCATCGGAGATCACGGCGATTCCGGCAGGATACGGGATCGCCATGTGGGGCGGAGCTGTCAGACCGACTGCAAGCTTCTTGCTTGTCGATAGCGGCTGAAGCGCAATGGGAACGAATCTCTCGGGCGCAACCTTGCCTTCGGCAAAGCGATACACGGCGATGCCGTTTCCCATGTTGCCGGATGTCGCGCCGGTGGGATCGGTCAGCGAGCCGACAGAGGCGTACAGGTGCTTGCCATCCGAACTGAACGCCAACCCGAGGAAGTAACTCTGATGCGATTGTTCACCGAACCGCGCGTCAGGATAGTCGACGAGTCGATTCATCTTCAGGTCAAGCACGGAGATCGATTGCTGCGCCAAGGTCTCTTGCGTGCCATAGCCGTCGTCGAGCAACGCGGCGTAGTGTCCATCGGGACTCACAACCATCGTCGCTGGGAAACTATTGGTGCTGCCGAGGCGTCCGGGCGAGGGGACTGTGAGCATTTTGCTGGTGGGAAGCATGATTGGCGGACGATCGGCGGAAGGCGTTTGCGAGCGAGCTATGGCGCTCAACAGCATCAAAATAAAAAGACGGCAGAACGAACGAGTCACGGCGCCTCCGAGCATCGGCTGGAAATCAAAGAGGTGATGAGCGTAATTCAATCCGGCGTTCACGGTCAAAGCTGCCAGAATGGAAAGAAACTCTCAGTGTGCTGCTCGTGATCGACGAGTTCGTCGAGCTTCGCTCGACCGGACAGCCGACGGCCGCTGTCCCCGCATGGGCTGAATTGGCAGCAGCCTGCTACAGACCCGAAAGCCTAGGTTCCCGCCGCTGCGGCTCCGGGCTCTCTGAGTCTTCGGGATGCACATTGTGCCGAACATCGGCGCCCTGCACCCAGAAGATGACGTCTTCGGCAATGTTGGTGGCGTGATCGGCGACTCGCTCCAGATTGCGCGCAACCAGCAGGGCGTCCAGCGCCTGCCGCACAAATTGCGGACGATCATTCATCGATTTGACCAGCTGGATGAAAGCGTCGTCGCGCATGCGGTCAATCACGCTATCCATTTCGAGCACGGCCTGCGCCAGTTCCACCTTGCCCTCGATGAACGACTCCAGCGCCCGGCGCACCATGGCGCTGACCGCGGAGCCCATGCGCGCAATGTCGACCGGCAAGTCCGCCGCGGGAAGCTCGACCATGTCCATGACGCGCTCGGCGATATTCACCGCTTGATCGCCGACGCGCTCCAGATCTGAATTAATCTTGGTTACCGCAAGAATAAAGCGCAGGTCTACGGCCATCGGCTGCTGCATGGCGAGTAGGTCGAAAGCCGCTTCGTCAATCTCGCGCTCGGCGGTGTTGATCATGCTCTCGCCTTCGAGCACCATCTGGCAGCGTGTGAGGTCGCGCTCCACATAAGCCTGGCGGGCGCGGTCCACCGCCTGCTCCGCCAATCCGCCCATGCGAAGCAATCGCTCCCGCAGATCGTCAAGCCCTTGTTGAAAGCGCGTGCGCATTCTCAAAACCTTTCCTGTTTGAACCTGCTTCTATCCTGACTTCTTCTTATCCGAACCGGCCCGTGATGTAATCTTCCGTCTTCTTGTCGGACGGCTTGGTAAAAATCTTTTCCGTCTTGTCGAACTCAATTAACTTCCCGAGCAGAAAAAAGCCTGTGAACTCGGCCACACGCGCCGCCTGCTGCATATTGTGGGTCACAATAACGATGGTATACCGCTCTTTGAGTTGAAAGATCAACTCTTCGATTTTTCCCGTGGAGATCGGATCGAGGGCCGAGCACGGTTCATCCATCAGCAGAACCTCGGGCTCGACCGCCAACGCGCGCGCAATGCACAACCGTTGCTGCTGGCCTCCGGAGAGGCTGGCTCCGGACTTTTTGTGAACGTGATCCTTCACTTCGTCCCATAGCGCCGAAACCTCGAGCGTACGCTGCACGATCTCGTCAAGTTTGTGCCGGTCGTGAAAACCATTCAGCTTGAGGCCGGAAGCAACGTTGTCGTAAATCGACATCGTGGGAAATGGATTTGCTTTCTGAAACACCATCCCGACGCGGCGGCGGAGTTGGGTTGGCGAGGTTCCGTTGTAGGCGTCGATTTCGCCGATCTGAACCCGGCCTTCGACCCGCGCTTCTGGAATCGTTTCGTGCATGCGATTGAGACAACGGATGAAGGTTGACTTGCCGCATCCGGACGGCCCAATCAATGCCGTGGCGCGGTTCGCCATCACCTTCAAATTGATGTCGTACAACGCCTGGCCTTTGCCATACCAGGCATTCAGTTTCTCGACCTGAATTCCAACGCCCATAAGTTAAGCCGTTCCAAAACTCCCACGCCGCACGGCGTAGCGTACAGCCGCGACTGCGCCCACAATAAGAACGATCAGCACAAACGAACCCGCCCACGCCTGACGATGCCAATCCTCGTAGGGCGAATTGGCGTACACGTAAATCTGCAGCGGCAGCGCGGCCGTCGGCTGATCGTAGCGCAGGCTCCAAAACGTATTGCCTAGCGCGGTGAATAGTAGTGGCGCGGTTTCTCCCGCTACTCGGGCGAAAGCCAGCATCACGCCGGTAATCACGCCAGAGGTCGCGGTGCGCAGCGTAATCGAGAGCGTCGTGCGCCAGCGCGGAACGCCGAGTCCATAGGCCGCCTCGCGCAATGCTTGCGGCACCAGCAGGAGCATTTCTTCGGTGGTCCTGCAGATCGTGGGGACCATCATGATCGCGAGCGCCACGCCGCCTGCCATGGCCGAGAATCCCCGGCCTCGAACCAGAATGGCCCAGGCAACGATGCCGATCACGATGGAGGGCACGCCATTCAGCACGTCGGCGGTGAAGCGGATTGCGCTGCCGAAGCGATTGCGTCCAAACTCGGCCAAATAAATGCCAGCGCCAATTCCGAAGGGCACGCCGATAATGCTGGCAATGCCAAGAATTAGCACCGATCCCGCTATTGCGTTGGCCATTCCGCCGCCCGACTCTCCCACAGGTTTAGGCGTTTGCGTCAGGAAGGCCCAATTGATGGAGCCCAAGCCGCGGTAGACGAGGTAGCCGAAGATGGCAACCAGCGGAACCAGCACGAGCACCACGGTCAGAACCGCGACGCCGGTCATAAAGTGGTCGGTAATGCGTCGACGCCAACTGACGGGCGACATGCCCTGTTGCACTGACGAGTTGGGAGCGAGTTCAGGCATTTCCCCTCGCAGGCTGGCCTCGGGTTACGGTCCATACCAGAAGTTGTGCCAGAGCGTTCACGATGATCGTGACCAGGAACAGCGCCAAGCCAATCTCAACCAACGCAGACAGATACACGTTGCCCGTAGCCTCGGTGAATTCATTGGCGAGCACACTGGCCATCGTATACCCCGGCGCAAACAGAGACTTCGAAATTTCCGGCCGGTTGCCGATCACCATGGTGACCGCCATGGTTTCTCCGAGAGCGCGGCCTAAACCCAGAATGATTCCGCCGGCGATTCCGGCGCGCGCGTTCCGCAGGACACCAACGCGAATCATCTCCCAGCGCGTCGCCCCCAGAGCCAGCACACCTTCGCGCTGGTGTTGGGGTACAACCATCAACACTTCACGTGTGATCGAGGAAATGATGGGAATGATCATGATGGCGAGGATGATCCCTGCCGCCAGCATGCCGATTCCGTATGGAGGACCTTCAAAAAAGCCTGTCCATCCCAGAGTCTTCGCCAGGAATGGCTGGACGTGTCCGCTTAATAGGGGCACCAGGACGAACATGGCCCAGAGTCCATAGATGACGCTGGGAATAGCAGCCAGCAATTCCACGAAGAACGAAAGCGGACCACGCAGCGCCGGGGGGCACATTTCCGTGGTAAATACGGCTACGCCAACCGCCAGCGGAACGGCTATGATTAAGGCCAGGAAAGAAGAAACCAGCGTTCCATAGATGAATGGCAATGCTCCAAACTTCTCACTTACCGGATTCCAGTCACTGCCCGCGAAGAACTTGAAACCAAAGGCATGCCAGGACAGGCCGGAACCTGACATCAGTTCGTAGACGATGAGCGTGAGTACGCCGAGGACTGCCAGTCCGCACAGCGTCATAGCCGACTTGAAAAGACGATCGGGAATCTCGCCGCTGGAGGCTTTCAGCAAGGGCAGCGTTGCCGCGTGAGCCGATACTGATGTAACCTTCGTCCCATCAACAGGTTGCGGTCCGGGCATATCAGGCCGAGGTAATGCAGGATTGGCCATTCCGCTTCACCGTAGCAGAGACGTGTTACAAAGGTGTTAAAATTCAAGCTGGTTTTTCCGCTGAGGACGATCAATTAACCCTGAGTTTGGAGCTGTTGTTGTCTGTAGGTTCAGTTTTTCGAGTTTCCCAGGATTGGAACTCTCCCGCTCGCAGGTAATGCCTCTTATGTCGATAGCATCCGATCGTAGCCGGCTTGTTTTTCAAAAGACGGAGCGCGCGCTGCAAAAGCTTTCTTCCCAGCAGACGGTTGAGAGCGTCCATGGGTTCCGCACAGCGAGCCGCAGGCTACAAACGCTGCTTGAGCAACTTCTTCCCGGGCGCGACCGGAACGAGAAAAAACTATTGAAGATGCTGAATCGGATTCGTGGTCGCGCCGGAAAAGTGCGCGACCTGGATGTTCAGCTCGCAGCCTTACGCAGTCTTAAGGTCCCGCAGGAGCCTCGCCGCAAGACGCAGTTCATGCAGAGTCTGATTGAGCTGCGCGTAAGACACGAGAAGAAGTTGCGTAAGTCGTTAACCAAGGAGATGATTCGAGAGGTTCGCAAGCGTCTTAAGCGGGCTGAGAAGCAGGTCCGTCCCGAAACTAGCCTCGACGCATTGAAAACCGCTCGAACAATGTTGAGCAGCATACTCCGGCCTGCCGGACCGATTCGCGAAGATGTATTGCATCAATACCGGACCGTAATGAAGCGCGCCCGCTACGCGGCGGAATTTGCCCCGAAGTCTGCGGAAGCGGCTCAATTCATCGCTCAAGTTAAAAAACTGCAGGACGCGGTGGGCAACTGGCACGACTGGTTGATTCTGACGCAGGCCGCGTCGAAACGACTCGGAGACATCAATCAATCGTCGCTGGTCGCGCTGCTGCACAATGTTACGAGAGGCAAATTCCGGCAGGCGGTGGCCGCACTTTCAGCCTCGCCCACAATCCAACCAGTAACCGCGGCTCCCATCTCCGCCGAACGATCTCGCAAAGTGAGTACGAAGGGTCCGACACTGGTCGAGCGGATCGAGACTGCCGCATAAGAGTCGCGGGCGGTGACGAAGTGCTCGCGTGCATGTAAACTGTCAGCCTTCCCCATGCCGACGTTTGCTGCGGTCGATATCGGTTCCAACTCTGTGCGACTTAAAATTGCGCGCCTGCAAGCCGGGCGCCTGCGCTCCCTTCACGAAGACCGGGAAGTCACGCGTCTGGGGGAAGGCGTTTTCGGTTCCGGATTCCTCACTCCCGATTCCATCGCAACCACAGTAAAAGTCCTTCGCCGATTCCATCGTGCCACCCAGCAGATTGTGACCGACAGCGTGCGGGTGGTTGCGACGAGTGCGTTGCGCGATGCCAGGAACGCTCAGGCTTTCCTGGAGTGGGTGAGATCGGCCACGGGCTGGCGCGTTGAAATCATCTCCGGCGTCGAAGAGGCGCGCCTGATTCATCTGGGACTAATCTCCAGCGGCCGCGTGGACCGCTCGCCAACGCTCATGATGGACCTCGGCGGAGGCAGTTGCGAACTGACGGTCTCGCAGGGCGGACACATTCGTAACGCGGTAAGCCTTCCTTTGGGCGCGGTGCGCCTGACCAATGAATTTCTGCGCCACGATCCCATCCGCAAAGGGGAACTGAAGCGGCTCCGCGGCTTCATCACGCGCGAAGTAAATCGCAATATCGACCGCATCAGTACGGCGAAGCTGAAGAATGTGATCGCGACCTCGGGAACCGCGGCGGCTCTCGCGGCAGTTGCCAGCCACCTGCGTCGAGGCGTAAAGCAACAGCGGCAGATGGTGTCGTCCGCCGAAATGAAGCGCATTGCGAAACGCCTGGCGCGTTTGCCGGTGGCGGAACGCCGCAAGATCGAAGGCATCGGCCCTCGGCGCGCCGAGATCATCGTCGCCGGAGCTATCGTGTACCAGGAACTGTTGGACAAGCTCCGGCTTAAGGGATTCCGCTATTCGCCGCTCGGCCTGCGCGACGGCATTCTCGCCCAGATGGCAGCGGACTACGATCGCAGCACACGCTCCGGCAGACAAATTGAATTTGAACGGTGGGAATCGATCCTGGCCGCAGTGAACCATTACCATGTCGACCGCAAGCATGCAATCGACGTTCGCGATCACGCGACTTTGTTATTCTCGGCGTTGCGCTCGCTGCACCGGCTTCCGCCCGAATACCGCGAGTGGCTCTCGGCTGCTGCCATGCTCTATGAGGTGGGCGACTACGTGAATCGCAACGGACGCCACCGCCATACTCACTACATCATCTCCAACTCCGAAATTCTCGGCTACACACCGCAACAGCGGCGCATTATTGCCGCGATCGCTCGCTATTTGGGAAAATCCCGTCCCACCCTTGAAGACGGGCCGATGAAAATGCTCGACCCAGGAGATCGGGCCGACGTGCAGAAAGCGATTCTCTTGCTGCGTCTGGCGCGAGCCCTGAACCTGGGCCGCAGTCGCGCCGTGGAACGCGTACGTGTTGGCTTGCGATCGCCAGAAGTGAAATTGACGCTTGCGCCACGGCGTCGTATGGGAGTAGATCTCGAGCTCTGGGCGATCGAGAAAGAGCGCGATTACTTCCGCGAAGTCTTTGGCCGGGAACTTTCCACCGCTGCGTCGTAAAGGGCCCGCAAAACCTTGGGCGTAAGGCACCATTGCAGAGTACCCGAAGTGCGGCGCATCTCTACTTTGGCGACCCCACCCTTCTTCAGTTCTAGCGACGCTTCGCAAGCAGACTCGCTGATCACCGCTCCCAGAAATTGACTGAGGTTGGGATTGTGGCCCACCACCATGATGGCTTCCTGGCGGGAATATTTTTCCAGGAGTTTGCGGAAGTCGGCGAGTCCGGCCTCCGGGCGAAGCCCCGTATCGATCTGCAATTTGCCTTCATAGCCCATCTCGTTGCCGACCAGCGACGCCGTCTGCGTGCAGCGCTTTAGCGGACTGGAAACAATCGTTTCCACCTGCGCGTCCAACGCAGCAAGGGCTCGCCCAATGTAGCCGCATTGCTCGATTCCTTCTTTGTCGAGAGCGCGTTTCTCATCCTTCTTTGGATTCGCGAGGTGCTCGCCAGCACTGGCGTGACGAAGAAAATAAAGGATCATTTAAGTTCATCGTTCCTTTCCTGCCAGGGTTCTCACTCTGCGCTTCCGTGTTGGAACGGGAGGAACCGGGGCGGCCTTGCCTTCCGCAACCTCCATCAGAAAATCCTGCGCGCTGAAAGCCGCGGCCCCGGTCGGCGGCCGGCGGTTCCGTGCGCCATGGACCGGCTGCCAAGCCGGAATGTAGGTCGCATCTTTCAGCAAAATTCTCGCTTTGCGATTATCGGCGAGGTAGGCATCCAGAATTTCATGGCGCACCCGTTCCCGCAGCATCTCATCGCGAAGTGGCACCAGCACTTCCACCCGCTCGTACAAATTGCGCGGCATCCAGTCAGCGCTGCCGATGTAAATTTCTTCTTCGCCGCCGTTCGTAAAGTAGAAAATGCGGCTGTGTTCCAGGAAGCGGCCCACAATGCTCCGCACGCGAATATTATCGCTCACGCCGCGGACTCCGGGGCGCAATGCGCAGATTCCGCGTACGATCAGGTCGATCCGCACTCCGGCCTGCGACGCCCGGTACAGAGCTTGAATCACAGTCTTGTCGAGCAACGCATTCATTTTGGCGATGATGTGAGCGTCCTTGCCCTGGCGGGCGTGCTCTGCTTCCCGATCGATCAGCGCATTCACTTTTTCCGCAAGGTCGAGAGGAGCGACGAGCAGCGGCTCGTACGTGGGATTTTCCGCGTACGCGGTGAGAAAGCTGAAAACATCATGCACGGCGCGCGTGATCTCAGGATCGGCCGTGAACAAGCTCAGATCAGTGTAAATTCGTGCGGTGGTTGCATTGTAGTTCCCAGTTCCGATATGGGCGTAGCTGCGGGTCATCCCATCGGGGTCGCGGCGCACCAACAGCGACAACTTGCAGTGCGTCTTCAGGCCAACCAGGCCGTGGAACACCTGCACTCCCGAATCTTCCAAATCCCGCGCCCAGCGTATGTTCGAGGCCTCATCGAAGCGCGCCTTCAGTTCGACGACCGCCGTAACTTCCTTGCGGGAAGCCGCGTCCATGAGCGAGGGGACGATCAACGAATGTTCACTGGTTCGATATAACGTTTGCTTGATCGAGAGGACATTGTCATCTTCCGCAGCCGACTCAATAAAGGAAACCACCGCGTCGTAGGAATCGAAAGGGTGATGCAGCAGGATGTCGTGCCCGCGCAACTCCTCGAACAGATCCTTCGACTTCGCGGTCAGCCGCAACTCGCGCGGGGAAAACGCGCGATACTTCAGATCCGGACGATTGACCTGTTCGTAAACGTTGAATAAACGCGAGAGATTTACTGGACCGTTGACGGGGAATACCTGCCACGTATCCAGCTCAAACACAGTCCGCAAGCGATCGATAATCTCGGGGTCGGCGTCGGCCTCAATCTCCATGCGCACGGCGTCGCCCTTGCGCCGATTATGCAGTTCGGTGCGAACCGACTCCAGCAGGCTTCGCGCCTCTTCTTCCGCCAGGTAGAGATTGCTATTGCGGGTCACGCGAAAAGGCGCCGAAGAAACGATGTCATAGCCGTGATACATGCGCACGGCATGGTGCGCCACCAAATCCGCCAGAAAAATAAAATCTATCGTGCCCTCCGACGGCAGCCGCACCAACCGGGGTAGCGCCCGTGGCACCGAGACCACGCCGGTGTAAGTCAGCGCCGAGCGCCGGCGACGCCGCAAGAGAAAACCGAGACACAAAGCTTTATTGATGACTCGTGGGAAAGGATGCGCCGGGTCTACCGTAACCGGCGTCAATAACGGGTCGAGTTCTCTTTCGCAATATTCTTCGACGAAGCGAAGGGCTGCCGAATCGAGCTCGTGCAGTTCCAAAACGCGGATCCCGTTTTCCGCAAGCGCCGGACGCAGCCGTGAGTTCCAACAGTCATACTGATCGTCGACGAACTCGTGAGTCAACTGGTTCAGCAGATCCCGCTTCTCGGTTAACGTCAAACCGTCAGGGCCGACCTCGTTATAGCCGTCCTCGATCTGCTGCATCATGGCGGCGACGCGTACTTCAAAGAACTCATCGAGATTGCTGGCCGAGATCGACAGAAACTTCAGGCGCTCCAGCAGCGGGTTTCCCTCGTCCGAAGCCTCTTCCAATACTCGCCGATTGAAGGCAAGCCACGACGTGTCGCGGTTCAGGTAGTACTGGGGATTGTCGATCGAGATACGAGCCATGGGAAACGCTTTGTGTTAGTCCGTGTGAGACAAGTACGGGATCATTAGTATAAAGCATCCCACCAGCCAAGGCAGGAGCCAGGCCTCCAGGCAGAAACCAAGTCCTAATCTTTTCCGCAAACGAAAAACCGACACCGGGACAGTGTTTCCGCTGTCCAAGTGCCGGTGTGTGCATTCTATACCGCTTTAAGTTGCGCCCTGTCTTTAGGGCAGGTAATAACGGAACGAGGTCAGAAACATATTCTCGATTCCCTGCGCCTCGCTCGGGATGCCGGCGCCTGACCATGCGTTGCGAATCACGACCGAGTATTGCGGGCCGAACTGGATGCGACCCCAGTTCAATTTTTCTTTGGAGCCGTCCAACACCTTGAACCAGGCGCCCGCAGTTGCTTCTGTGACTACACGCGTGTCGGCCGTGCAGTTGGAAAGACCACCCGGACTGAAGCCGCCCCCTCCGGGTCCAGTTTCGGTTAAGCAGCCCGTATTGTTGAAGTGAGGCGATCCATAACCGACATACTTTTTTGTGATGGGGTCATAGTCCGCCGCCCGACCAGCGTACTCTGCTCCACCGTTGAAGTAGATGTCCGCTTTGCGGGTGTGGAATTCAAGAGTCGATAGACCCTGCAAGCTTTTGACAAGATAAAGCGTTCCATCGGCATGCACGGAAACGTCGGGCAGTCCTGCCGTACCGTAGCGGCCCACTCCGCTGCCGCCAAAACCGTGCAATCCGAAATCGATATGCTTGTTGGCAAACGACCAGCGCGCATTGGCGCCGAAACCGCCGCCGTTCTTCGCGGAATTGAATGCTCCGGTGGCGTTCGGGCCAGGCTTGGGGCTGCCACCGCAAAGACTGGTTGAGGACACATCCTCACAAGGGAAAATACGATCACGGAATCGGCTGTACACGCCAAAAATCTCGTAGTGCCCAAAACCCGGCTCGAACGCGAGCTTCGCGACGATATCGGGAGACGGGTTGAACGCGTAGCTCGCTGCCGGCGAACAGGTGGTGGTAGTCGAGACTGTGCCGGTGCTGCTGGTCGTGGTGGTGCTGCTGCAACCAGTCACCGCCCCGTTGTAAAGCCCGCCGCCCGCGCCTGCGGAACCCACCAGGAAATTGGAAGCGTTGTTATGCGACGACAAAGTCGCCTGGGCATTTTCCACCGAGATGCCGAACCAGGCCTTATTGCCAAAGTTCTTTACCGCTCGCAGACCATATTGCCGGGCCCAACTGAAGCCGACGGTATATTGCGGATCGATGGTCATGGGCAGCGCTTCAGTGCGATTGTCCTCGCCTCGCTTGGTCTCGGTGACCAGACTCCACATCTGTCCGCCGGTAATGCTAAACCCACTATCGAGCGCGGCCTGGCCCCAAGCTTGGCGCTGGCGCAGGGAGTAGCTGTTGCTCTCATTGTTGTTGGACGTCACAGCGGCTGACAGGAAGTCTGCTTCCACGTAGCCCGACAACTTCGCGCCCTTAAGCCGGCCTTCTGCCAACATGGAAACTCGCGACTGGCGTCCGGAACCGAAGAACTCGGAGACGTTATAAGTCGAGGCGCCGGGCATCGGCACCGCGTTAAAGGGAGTGTTGATATCCGACGCCAGTGCACGTTGGCGCCAAACGGTTTCAGCCGCCAGGAAGCCACCTGGGGTGATGGTGATGCCTTTGACGTGAATCGCCGTGGGAGGCCCGGCAGCGCTCTTCTGCGCTTCCTGCACCGTCACCACGGTGTTGGCCAGATTGCTCTTCAGGTCGGTCACGTCGCCCTTTAATTCAGTGACCGCCGCCTGTTGCTGAGTGGCTTGCGCCTGGGCTGCGTCCGCCTTGGTGGCGGCGTCGGTGGCGGCAGTCTGCGCTTGTTGCGCGGCCTGATCTTTGTTGCGCAATTGATTTTGCAGTTCCTGAATCTGCTGTTGCTGCTGCGCCAGAGCCGCCTGTTGCGCCGCGATTGCGTCCTTCAACGCCTGGACGTCAGCTGCGGTTACGGTCGCCGACCTTGTCTTCCTCGGTTTGGGCGCCGTACCGGTTTGCGCTACCAGCCCCGTCGCCAGAAACAGAATTGCACACAACATCCGTGCAGACTTCATTTTTCTCTCCTTTTTTTTCGTCGATCTATGAATGAAAAATGTTTCCCCGGTGGCGGGGGACTATTTGACCTGCTTGATTGCTTCTTTCACCTTTGCATCGACGTTATCCGGCAACGGCGCATACGCGAGTTCTTTGGTCATCTTCTGGCCATCGGTTGCCATCCAGTTCAAAAAGTCGGCCACAATCTTGCCCTTCGCTGCGTCCTTGGCCTGAGCGGGAATGAGGAGCCAGGTGAAACTGGAGATCGGATAGGCATCTTTCCCCGGCGGGTTCGTGATTGACACCCGGAAATCATTCGGCATATTCGGAACCGAACCAGCAGCCGCCGTTACACTTTCCAGCGATGCCTTCACGAAGGTTCCGGCGGAATTTTGCACGCTGCCGTATGCAATATGGTTCTGAACGGCATAGATGAGTTCAACGTATCCGATCGAACCCGGCAACTGGCGGACGAATCCCGCGACCCCCTCGTTGCCCTTTCCTCCCATTCCCACCGGCCATCTCACCGAGGTGTCGGCGCCTACCTGGCTCTTCCAGTCCGAACTGACCTTGGAAAGGTAATCGGTCCAGATGAAGGTGGTTCCGCTGCCATCGGAGCGATGCACAACAATAATGTCCCTGTCGGGAAGGTTCACCTCGGGATTCGCAGCGGCGAGTGCCTTGTCATTCCATTTGGTGATTTTGCCCAGAAAAATTCCTGCCAAGATCTCTGGCGTGAATTTGAGTTCGGCGTTCACTCCCGGAAGGTTATAAGCCGGCACATCGGCGCCCAACACGGTTGGAATATTTAGTATTTTCGTCTTCGCATCTTGCAGTTGCTTGTTGGTCATCGGCATGTCGCTGGCCCCGAAATCCACGGTCCCGGCGGTTACCTGGCGGATCCCGCCGCCGCTGCCGATCGACTGATAGTTGATTTCTACTTCTTGGTGGAGTTTGTGGTACTCGCTGAACCATTTCGAGTAAATGGGATAGGGAAATGTGGCGCCCGCTGCGGTCAGCGTGGTCTGCCCGACAACCGGCATAGCCAGAAGAACACACACCAACAGAAGCACAATTTTGCGCATATTCAGATCGTTCCTCCTTGGATTCAACACCCCGTTCTATCGGCGGCTTGTTACAGGAGGGTTACAAATGGGTGAATTTCTGATGAATGACCAAGGAAGAATTTAGATGGAAGAAATGTAGCAAAACCGCGAATCATCGACACGAGCGCAGGTTGCGTTAGTGCACGGACTGCAGATGAGCAATTTCGCGAGGAAACAGCGTGTTCGCCGGGAACTGGCGGCGCAGTCCGGTCAGCAATTTGAGCGCCTCTGACTTATCTTTTTCCCGCACATAGGCAATAGCTAGCAAGATGCGTGCAAATGGCGCCAGATAGTGCCCGTGAGCGGCGGTGGTCCGCAGGTCGGAGATTCCGCCCTGCTTATCCGCAGACAAACCTCCCAAGCGAAGCACCCAGCGAACTGGCGCTGCCATGCTACCGATAATGTATTTGCTGAAGCCGGTTGCCACCAGAGCGTCGTAGCAATCGTGACAAACTGCAAGCAGTTGCTGTGCCGAGGCCGATGCTTCCTTCGCATAGTGCAAGGATGCGAGGTTCCGTTTCTCGATCAGCGCCGCGTAATCGGCCTGCAGGCCCGCGGACAACGTAAGGGCAAAAAGCGCGTCTCGATCCTTCGGATCCTTTGCCAGTCGCTGGCGGGAAAGACTCTGGGCTTCGCCGATCGCTGTCATAAACTTTGCTCGAACCGCCGGGTCCGGGGTCAGTTTGGGGCGACCCGCGAAGGCATCGTCATTCTCAAAAAATTGCGCCTCCAGCACTCCAAGCCGGTTGAACTCCGAAAACAAAAAACCGGCTGCTTCACTCACCGGCGCCACGGGATCGTCAGGATGCTGTTGTTGCCATGCCGCAAAATCCCTTTGGGCACCCGCGAAGTCGAGGTTATAGAGTCCGAAAAATCCGCGATCGAGAGGCGAAACCGTGTCCAAACGCGCAGTATCCTCGGCTCGTGCCACCAGCGACAGCGCGCAACTCAGCCATAACGCTGCTACTATCAGTCCCGCTCGTGCATCTAGTATTTTGAGCATGTACGCGCTCGATAGCTCATTATCGCTGATCCTTGTTCTATTGCTCTATTTTTAGTTGCAATTAGCCCGGTTCAGGGTCACTAACTATTTGATGCTGCCTGCACTAGAAAATCGAGGTCCTGCTTGTAATAGGTTTGTCAATTTCGTCGGGGACGACTCCCCGGCCCGAGGACAAAGTTTGCCATGAGTGATTCGTCCGCTCGCTATGCTCCCGGCTGGCCTGGCATTCCGCCGCGTTGGACCTCGAGTGCCAAGACCGGGGTCGGCACGGCCCTCAACCAGCACAGCAAAGTATGGTTCACGCTGAGTCACGGCATTCTGAACGAAGTATATTTTCCTCGCGTCGACCAGGCATGCACCCGCGACATGGGATTCATTGTCACCGATGGCCGCGACTTCTTCTCCGAGGAGAAACGGCACTGCGCTTTCGAAAACCGTGCCTTCGAGCCCGGTATTCCCGCCTACCAACTGACTAACACCTGCAACAGCGGACGCTATCGCATCCACAAGGAAGTTCTTACCGACCCCTATCGCAATGTCGTTCTGCAGAAGGTTCGCTTCGAGGCGCTGCAAGGGCAACTCTCCGACTACCATTTGTATGCGTTGCTTTCGCCACATCTGGCCAACTGCGGATACGGCAATACGGGCTGGATTGGCGACTACAAGGGCTTTCCAATGTTCTTTGCGGAGCACGATGGCGCCACATTGGCACTGGCTTCGTCGGCGCCTTGGAAGAAGACTTCCGTTGGATTCGTTGGCATCTCTGACGGCTGGCAGGATCTTTCCCAGCATTTCGAGATGGAATGGGAATACACGCGTGCGGAGAATGGCAACATTGCCTTCACTGGAGAGATCGACCTCGCCGCCTGCAATGGCGAATTCATTCTCGCCCTGGGCTTTGGAGCGATATGGACGGAGGCCGCCCAGCAGGCAAGATCCGCCTTGTTCGAGGACTTCTCGGAAATTCACCAGCATTACGTTCTGCAATGGCAAAACTGGCAGAACACTCTGATTAAACTTGATCAACCGTTGCGCCAGTGCGATCTTTATCGCGCTTCGACAGCAGTCCTGCGCACGCACGAATCCAAGGATTTTCTCGGCGGCATCATTGCCAGCCTCTCGATTCCGTGGGGATTCAACAAAGGCGACGAGGATCTCGGCGGATACCACCTGGTCTGGCCGCGCGACTTGGTCGAGACAGCGGGCGCGCTGCTGGCCGCCGGTGCGGTCAGCGACGCGGTGCGGGTTTTGCGCTACCTGGAAGCGACCCAGGAAGCAGACGGCCACTGGGCGCAAAACCTGTGGCTCGACGGACGTCCCTACTGGGCAGGCATCCAGATGGACGAAACGGCATTCCCCATTTTGCTCATCGATCTGTTGCGCCGCGAGGCCCCGAAAGCTCTAAGCAAGCTTGACCGCTGGTGGCCGATGGTGCGCAAAGCGGCCAGCTTCATTGTGCGCAACGGCCCGGTCACGCAACAGGATCGCTGGGAGGAAGACGCCGGCTACTCCCCGTTCACCCTGGCCGCAGAAATCTCCGCGCTCTTGGCCGGGGCTGATATCGCCGACTTGACCGGGCACTCTGAACAGGCATCGACCATGCGCGACACCGCTGACGCCTGGAACGACAACATCGAGCGCTGGGTCTATGCCAGCGGAGGCGATCTGGCGCAACAACTCGGCATCGACGGCTACTACGTGCGCATCGCTCCCCCCAGTACCGACAGCGCCGCCTCGCCCACGCAAGGATTTGTTCCTATCAAGAACCGTCCGCCAGAATCGGACGGTGAACGGGCGTATCACATCATCAGTCCCGATGCGCTGGCCCTGGTTCGCTTCGGCCTGCGTGCTCCGGACGATCCCCGCATTTTGAATACGCTGCGGGCGATCGATGCCTTGCTCAGCGTGGAATTGCCCCAAGGTCCTTGCTGGTATCGCTATAACGGCGACGGCTACGGGGAACACAAAGATGGCTCAGCCTTCGACGGAACCGGGATTGGCCGTCCTTGGCCCTTGCTCGCAGGCGAGCGTGCGCACTACGCGCTAGCCGGAGGCCATCGCGATGAGGCCGAGGCCCTGCTCACAGTGCTGGAAAATTCACCCGCTTATCAAAGCCGCTTGCTTCCCGAACAGGTCTGGGACGCCGCCGATATTCCCGCCTTGGAACTGTTCCGCGGCAAGCCCACAGGTTCCGCGTGTCCGCTCGTATGGGCTCACTCCGAGTACGTAAAGCTGCGGCGCTCGATTCGCGACAACAAAATCTTCGACCAGCCTCCCCAGACGGTTAAACGATATCTGGTTGATAAACATGTGCGGCAGATCTTCGGATGGCGGTTTAACAACAAGACGCGAAGTGTCCCTAAAAACAAGACTCTCCGCATCGTCCTGCTCACTCCGGGCCGAGTGCACTGGAGCGTAGATGGTTGGAAGTCGACGCACGATACCGATGCGCGGGATACCGGTCTCGGAACCTACACGCTCGACTTGCCAACGGCCTCGCTGCCGGTCGGAGCTCAAGCCGCCTTTACCTTCTTTTGGCCGCAAGAGAATCGCTGGGAAGGCACGGACTACACCGTCACCGTCGAGAACCGTTAAGTCAACGGGAAAAATCGGCTACGCATCGACGCTGGTGTAACACAACTCGACCACGGTGCAGTCGTCGCTAAGGGGATTGCCGCTGCAGAATGCGGTCACCGCCGCAAAGATTCCATCGAGCGTAGGCGACTTGGCAGCGGCCTCTTCCAGACGAAAATCTTCGAAGAAGTCGCCCGCGGCATTCTCCGCCTCGGTGACGCCATCGGTCACGAGAATGAACCGATCACCGGATTTCATCTGGCACCGCGCGCTCTCGAAAGTCGCGTCGGCCAGCAAGCCGACCGGAACGTTTCCATGCGGGGGCCGCATTACCTCTCCCGCGCAAACTAAAAGCGGCTGCACGTGGCCGCAGTTGACGTACTCCAGGTCGCCATCGCGGCGCAAGCGCGCCAGCAGCAGGGTCGCATACTTCTCGCCGCCCATCTTCTCCGTGAAGAAGCGGTTCACCGCGGTCACCACCTCGAGCAGCGACATGCCAGCGATCAAGTGGGAATAGATCATTCCCTGTAACGTCGAAGCCAGAAGCGCGGCCGAAACTCCTTTGCCACTCACGTCCGCCAGCACAACCGCAAGTCCCTCTTTCGTGTGTACAGCATCGTAGAAATCCCCGCCGATTTCCTTACACTGCAGATTTCTGCCGTCCATGCGGGCGAACGGAACTTCGGGAATTTTCACCTTCATAAGCCGCTGCTGAATGCTGGCCGCGATGCTCAACTCCTGCTGGTAGCGGCGCGCCTCTTCTTCGGCCTGAACCAACCGCGCATTCTCGATCAGCGACGCCGCTTCTCTGGCGATCGCGCGCAGGATGTCTTTGCTCACTCCGCTGATATCGCGCGAGGCAAACCGCGAATCGACATAGAGCACGCCCATCGCCTCGGCAGAATTCGCCGCCGGCACCGGGGTTTGTGCATCGCGCGTCGCCTGCACCTGCATCTTGCGCAGAGGAATACAGACCACCGTCCGCAGGTCGTAGGCCACGATGCTCTTGCGGCCCGCAAGATCGAGCGACGTGCTCGTATCCGTTAGCAGAAATTCCAAGTTCGACCGCAGCGATTCTTCCAGGATGGAGTGCGAAATCGTCTTGTCGTCGAGCAGAGGCTCCTTTTTGAAGTTGCGTCCAGCCGCCAGCCGCAGCTTTCCGTCTTCTTTGAGAAAAACAAAAGCGCGTTCCGCACTGGTCAACTGCAGGGTCACGTCGAGCATGGTGAGCAGGATCTCGTCGAGCACACCGGCCGTGTTCAGCTTGCGCGCCGCTTCCAGAAACAGCGTCAGCTTCTCCAGGTCGGTCGCTTCCTGCTTGATTTGAATGCCGGAAATCTGGCTCAGGAATTCCCGCGCCGTGTTGGAAGTGGCCCGCCCCGGATTGAACAGAAGATACGCCGAATCGCGGGCTCCGAATTCCAGCCGGTCGCCACGCTCCAACTTCTGGCGCTGGACGCGCTCTCCATTCACATATGTGCCATGTTTGCTGCCCAGATCGACGAGGAAAAAATCCATCCCTTCCTGCAGGATCTGCGCGTGGTCGCGCGAGACGCGCGGATCGGCGATCACCAGGTCCTTGTCCACCTTCCGTCCAACAGTGAACGGGGTATGGTCCATCAGGAGATTCTTCTGCTCGCTGCCTTGCACGAACACAAGAGTCGGCAAAGCCCCCGAACTGGAACTATGAGAACTGGCAGCGGTAAGAGGCATGGATGGAGTGAAAACGGCTTCAGTAGAGCCGGCCGAAAGCGCTTGCGCAGCAATCTTGCTGCTGCAACAGACTACTCTGCTGCCGCACTCTCCGGCAAGCAATCCGCTTCGCTTCTCCATGTATTCAGCAGCGCTAATCCGAAGACGAACACAGGCGTCATGTAGCTGGAATAGAGGGGCGTCGGCCAAAGTTGCTGTCGCAGGTCCGGCGTCAACCAAGGATAGAACAAGCTAAGTCCAATTGTCGCAATCCATGGCCAGACGATGACAAAGTAGCCGACGGCGCGAGCCCGCCGAATTGACGGCAGGATGGGCTCGTCCGACGCTTCGCTTCGTAGCAACGCAAGGATCGCCGGCGCCAGCAGCACCTGGTTATAGAGCGCAGGCATGGGTACGATAACGATGGTGAGTGCCAGTACAAGCGCGACGGCATTTCCAAAATCCGCAGTGGAAGCCGGCTTTCGTCGCAGCCGCCATACACAAATTGCGCAGGCGAGGACGCACGCAGCTCCAAGAATCCGTCCCATAACGAGACCGAAAAGTGACGTCAGCACAGACTGAGCCTGCGTGTATTGGTGATACCTCCCCAGTCCCGCGACGAACATTGGCAACCATCCCGGCAAAATCAATTGCGCCCCGCCCAGCAGGAGCAACATGGCGATTCCGAAGCCGAACACAAATCTCCGGCGCGACCGCCAATCGCTGCCTGCCCAGAACAGCAGCCACAACACCAGCGGCCAGGTGAGCTGCGGCTTGATTGTCGCCAAGGCAAGCAGTCCTCCCGCCAGGAAAAGCCATCCGCCCGCAAGAAAGGCAGCGCATCCTGCCAGTAGGCCGGCCACTAACAGAGAGAGTTGCTGCAGCTTCATTCCCTGCACCATCGGTAGCCACCCCAGCATCAACACAATAAAAATCAGGACGATCGCCGAGGATGGTCTCCAGCGCAGAACATAGAGCCACAATAAAACGGTGCCGACCGCCAACCCCAGCAGCAACCATCGGAAACCTTTCTGCACTGTGTTAAATGGCAAATCGATGGTGGGCGCAATGAGGAACACAACATAGGCTGGATAGGCGAACGCTTGTTGATCCTTGGGGTCGTCGGCACGCGTTGGATCGAGCGGCCTGCCGTAGTATCCTTGCTGGATCTCGCGCGTGATCTCCGCGCTGTACGGGTTGCGCCCATGCCGCAGCAGTTCGCGCGCCCCCAGCCAGCGCGGGTAGAGATCCGACAAATTGCCGCGTGGACGATTGTGCGCGGCGGCCTCCGCAAGTTGATTCGCCCTCAAAATCCAATCGATGTAGAACCACGTGCTCGCCGAAGCGACAACGGCCAACGCGAATCCGACGAGCAATGGCGAGGGCTTCTGCAATTCGGGCGCTTCCCTTTCTGAACCCAATGAACTTCAGAAGAACCGCTCCATGTTACAACTGTGGGGGCAAGAACCTATCGCATGCGATGGCGCTTCGCAGTCTCGGCCGCAATCGGCTTTGCCAGCGGCGCATTCTGCTGGTTCCTGATGAAACATCTGCATCAGGATGCCGGCGACTTCCACTGGGCCCTGCACCTCGCCGACCGCCTGCTGGCTCGTCAAAACCCTTACGACACGCCGCTCGAACAGTATCCGCTGACTGCGGCATTGTTCGCATTGCCATTCCTGCGGCTGCAACCCGAACTGGCCGCAGCGCTGTTTTGGGGAATCAGTTCGTTTCTTCTGGCCTTCGGCCTCACGCGTCACGGCTATACCCGGCTGCTGATTTTTTTCGCCTACCCGTACTGGGCTGGAATCCTAACCGCGCAATGGTCGCCAATCATCGCCGCCAGCGGATTCTTCCCGCTGTTGTTGCCTGCAACCATGGCCAAGCCGCAAGTGGGGTTGCCTGTCTTCCTCACTCGCCTCAGCCGGCGCGGATTGCTGGCATGCCTCGTGGTGGGACTCTTGAGCTTGGCCGTTATGCCAAGATGGCCCTCGCTGTGGCTTCATCAGGCTCAAAATTATCAGCACTTCATTCCCATCCTCGTCTTCCCGGGCGCGCTACTCATTCTTGCCCTGCTGCGATACCGCCATCGGGATGCGAACCTTCTTTTCTTGTCTGCGCTCATGCCGCAGCGCTGGTTCTTTGACAGCTTCATCCTCTGGTTGATTCCGCAGTCACGCCGCGAAATTATCTGGACGGTATTCTTCAGTTGGGGAGCCGGAATCTGGCGGTGGTATCACATTCCCGCAAGCTTCACCGAGGTCGGGCGCTTCACGGTGATCTTTCTGTACTTGCCCATGCTGGCAGTCGTGCTGTTGCGAAGAGATCAAGGCATTGCGCCCGCAGATCCTTCTGATCATCCGAGGTCCGTTTGAGGGCGCGCGAAACCTTCTCCAGTGATAGGACGCGCTCGCCCATGAAGCCACGGTACTGGCACTATTGGATCGGTCTGCTGCTGCTCGTGGCGATGGCTCCCGTTCTTCGGCACGAGAATCTCCCACTCAAATTCGATTGGATTACTCTCGGCATTGCCTATTGGTTTCTGCTGGCAGGTCAGTCAATTTTTGCGGCCGTCCTGCTGTGCCTGATCGGTCTGCCTCGCGAACATCTAATCACACCTTTTTTGGCGCGGTATCGGGAGAACCCGCTGCGCCTCATTCCTCTGGTGCTGTTCGTGGCGATCCTGGTTGCGTTCACGGGTTGGGTGCGAGCGATGGTCCTTAGCGTCGATGCGATCGCTTTGCTTGAATTACTCAACCAAAGAAAAGCGAGATTGCGCCAGACTGCCGCTGCGATTCTCACGCCTGCAGCTTATCTTTTCTTCGGATTCCTAATGGTCCTCGCTTACAACAATGTCATCGTGTCGGTGCGCTATAACTTCCTATACGATCTCGCAATGGCCGCCATCGACCGCTGGCTGCTGCATGGACACTCTGTCTGGGAATTTAGTCATTGGGCATTGCGCGTATTCCCCTTGTCATTTTTCAAAGCCGCGGAATTTATTTACTTTGGGATGTTTCTCCAGATCGGCGCCACCATGATTTTTCTGGCCCTCGTCGAGGGACGAATGCGCGCCTTGCAATTTGTCGGGACGATCCTCATGGCCTACTATCTCGCGCTCATTATTTTTTATATCTGGCCCGCGCAAGGTCCCTATTTTCTCTGCCCTGGTCACTTTTCCCGCTTTCCCGCAAGCCTTCAGTCCTACAACATTCAAAAGACCCTCATCCCGCACGCTCTGGCGCTTTGGCACCATGCTCCGATTTCGAGAATTTCCACCGACTACTTCATTGGGTTTCCGTGCATGCACCTTGTGCAGCCGCTGGTTGTGTTGTGGTTTCTGCGGCCGTGGCGAAGAATGGTGGTTGCCCTCGCCGCGTACGACGTTTTTCTGCTCATTGCAATCCTGATGCTTGAGATGCACTATGCGATTGACATCCTGGCCGCATTGCCCGTGGCTGCTTTCGCCATCGCAATCACCGACGGTTCGTTTCGCAGCAGGAATATTGCAGCACCTTTATCCCCCAGCCGGATGCTGCCATGAATCATGCATCCACCTCGAAGGCCGTTTTGTGGCTACTCCTCAGCGCGCTGTCGGCGGGAAGCATGGCCTTCTACGTTGCTACAATATGGAGCGCCAACCAGCCTCCTCACTTCAATGACTTCTACGCGCCCTGGTGGGCAGCGCACGAACTCCTGCTTCACGGTCGCAATCCATATTCCCCCGCGGTTGCACATGAGATCCAAACCGTAATCTATGGCGCGCCGGCGAGTACAACATCGGCGGATGATCCGGCAAACATTGCCGGGGGATTCGCCTATCCTCCTTACGCAGCGCTCCTGCTGTGGCCGACTGTTTACCTGCCATTTTCGGATGCTCGGAACGTATTCCTAGCTGTGTCTGTGCTGGTAACACTGCTCAGCCTGACTCTGTGGCTGCGCGTGCTTCGCTTTCCTTTTTTGCCCCTGCAATGGGTCGCCGTCGCGCTCTTCACGCTGGGGAGTTTCCCCGCGTTGCAGGGAATGAAGCTAGGAAATCTGAGCGTGATTGCAGCCGCGCTCATTGCGGTCGCGCTCTTTTTCTTGTCCGAGAATCACTACGTTCTCGCCGGGGTCTTTCTGGCGCTCTCCACCTTCAAACCACAATTCGCTATCGTGTTGATTATCTGGCTTGCCGTCTGGACCGGAAGCGATTGGCGCCGTCGACGACATTTGGCTTGGAGCTTCTTAGGCACGATGCTGCTGCTGGTTCTGCTCAGCGAACGGCTGGTACCGGGCTGGATTCGTCAATTTCTCAACGTCGTCCGCGCCTATCGTCAATATACATACGGTCATTCGCTGCTCGATGTTTGGTTTACCCCAGGCTGGGGATGGGTAGTGGCAGCCGGCCTTCTGCTCGCGGCGCTGGTCATCGGTTGGCAGCATCGTCTGCAACCCGCGAACTCGATGCGGTTCCTTCTCGTCACCAGCCTGGTTTTAGCCCTAACTCTAGCGATTATTCCGACCCTGGCTCCCCACGCGCAGCTCCTATTGCTGCCTGGGTTCTTGTGCGTGCTTCGAGAAAAGGATTCGCAATGCCAAAGCCGGACGAGGCTTGTTGTTGCGGGCGCGTGGGCTTTACTGGCCTGGCCTTGGGTCGCCGCCTTCGGTCTATTGCTGGCCTACACGTGGGTTCCCGTAATCACTCTGCGGCGCTTCTGGGCTCTTCCCCTCTACCCCAGCCCACTCCTGCCCCTGGCTCTGGCGGCAGCGCTCTGGTGTTTGCTCTGTCCGCCTAAGATTCTCAGCCGACCCGCACCGTTTCAATTCAAGGGACCCCAGACCTAACGAATTCAGGGCTTAAACCCTGACTCCCCCAGGGCCTCAAGCCCTACCCGACAGGTAATTGATTTTTCCTGCAGGTATGCAATAAATTACGCCTTTTTCGCCATATTGCAGGGTATGATGACGTAGTCGAGTAGACCAATCTAGGCCATTTCGTCCCAGAAGCTGCGGGTGCGTTCCACTCGATTCTCAAGAACTCAAAAAAGGGGTATGTCAATGGGGCTTATTCACAGACTTTGGCGTGAACAGGAAGGGCAGGATATCGCGGAATATGCTGTCATGTTGGCGGTGATCCTGGTGATTGTTGTTGGCACGGTGCGACTCATCGGGTCTAATGCCAATAACGTGTTCTCCTCCGTCGCCAGTTCCATCCAGTAGAAAACAACCCGGCTGAGGAATGCTGCCCGCGGCTCCAGTTCGCGGCGGCGCGTGAGTCTTCGTTTCTAAGGGAGCAGTATGAACCGCACACGTTTGTTGATGATTGGGGTCCTGGCGCTAGCGCTCGGCTTCGTGGCAAGTGTGTATGTCTACCGGAACCTACAATCGAAAAATGGTTCGGGCGAGTCCGGTATTGACGTGATTGTGGCGGCGGACGATCTACAAGTCGGCGCTCGGGTTGAGGAGCACGACATAAAGATCATCAAGATTCCCGCGGCTGATCTGCCCCCGGGAGCCCCCAGACGGCGTTCCGACGTATTGGGTCACGGCGTAATCGTCCCCATTTCGAAGGGCGAATTTATTCTGCCCAACCGGCTGGCGGGTGAGAATGCTGGCGCCGGGCTACCTTCACTCATTCCTCCTGGCATGCGCGCGGTTTCGGTGCGCGTGAATGAAGTGGTCTCGGTTGCGGGGTTCGTCACGCCAGGAACTCGCGTCGATGTTCTCTTGACCGGAACCCCCGGCGGGAGCGCCGAACAACAGACGACCACCGTTTTGCAGAACGTCGCGGTCCTGGCCTCAGGCCACACTTTGGAACGCACCGCGACCGGCGAAGCTCAGAATACCGCCGTTATCACGCTCCTGGTTTCGCCCGACGATGCTCAGCGGCTCACCCTCGCCAGCTCCGAAGGGCACATTCAACTCGCGCTACGGAATCCCCTCGACACCAAGCAGGACGAGGTTCCCTCCTCCAACACAAGAGGTTTGTACCATGGAGCGGCTGCGCCACCGACTGTTCAACCGGTGGTTCATCATGTACCAACTAAGAAAGCCGCGCCCGTAGCTCCGCCACCCTCCACCGGCGTCAGCGTTGAGGTCTACCAGGGCGACAAGAAGATGGATGTGGTCAAATTCCCAGGCGAGGGTTCCGAAAACAAGTGATAGAAAAATTTCGATACTGCATGATGCCTTGTCACACTCTGGCCAGTCTCGTCGCGGGGAGAGAAATCTGAAAATGATAGTTCGCGCGCCATCTTTCTGGGCTTTCCTGTTCCTTGTCGCTTTTTCGCTTCCCGCTCTTTCGGAGATCATGCAGCAGGCCGAGACCGCCGGCCAGGCCCAAAGTTCAGCGCCCAATACCACTCAGACCACCACTCTCCCGCCGGAAGCGCAGCAGCCGCCAGGCTCGGCTCCGCTGCGCGTGATGGTGGGCAAGTCTCTGCTTATCAATACGACCGAACGGCTTAAGCGCATCTCCGTCACCGATCCTGCAATTGCCTTCGCCCAGGTAATTACGCCAACTCAGATTTTGGTTCACGGAAAATCTCCGGGAGAAGTCTCGCTGCTCATCTGGGATGAACTGGAACGTTCGCGGAGCTTCGACTTGCGCGTGGATGTCGACGTCAGCGCGTGCGCCGACGAAGAGCACCGGGTCTTTCCCGACGAACAAATTTCCGTCACGCCTTCGCGGGCGGCCGTGGTGCTCTCTGGTCACGTTTCCACCGAAGACGTCGCCAAGCGCGCCGGAGAACTGGCTAGTGCCTATTCTCCAAGAGTCGTAAATGTGCTGACGTTCGGGCCGGTTGGCGCTCAGGAAGTTTTGCTGCAAGTAAAATTTGCCGAAGTGGATCGCACTGCCTTGACTCAACTCGGAGTCAACTTCATCTCCACCGGAGCCGCCAATACCATCGGGACCGTCACCACAGGACAATTTGGCGGATTCGGCCCCCAGACGCTTACGCCCGGAACCCAAGCCACAAGTGGCGGCACGACTACCACCACCACGACTCCCGCCACTACCGTCAACAACGTCTTAAACCTCTTTCTGTTTCGATCCGACATTAATCTCGGAGCGACCATCCAGGCGCTTGAGACCAAGAATCTGCTTCAGATCCTGGCCGAGCCCAATCTGATCGCGGTGAATGGCAAGGAGGCGAGCTTTCTCGCCGGTGGTCAGTTCCCTTTTCCGATCGTGCAGCCGGGGGCGGGCTTCACGGCCGTGACCATCTCGTTCAAAGATTTCGGCGTGCGCCTGCAGTTCACGCCGGTAATCATGCCCAATGGAAATATTCACCTGAAAGTTGCTCCGGAAGTCAGTACTCTGGACTTTGCGAATGCGCTGACAATCTCGGGCTTTACCGTTCCAGCGCTTAGCACCCGCAGGGCCGAAACCGAATTTGAGTTGCAGGATGGCCAGAGCTTTGTGATTGCGGGGCTTATGGACAACCGCGTGACCGACATCTATAACAAGATTCCAGGCTTGGGCGACATTCCGATCCTGGGGAATTTTTTCCGCAGCAAGAGCTTGACCAAGAGCAATTCGGAGCTCATGGTTTTATGCACGGTGCACCGCATCTCTCCCAACACGGAGCCGCCTGCGCCGCCCAAAGACCCGAAATCGTTTATGGATACCGGCAAGTTCGACAAGAGAAATTAGGCGTGCATTCAGGCAACGCGCACAAGGGCTGGAACCGGGCTTCGAAGGGAATTGGAAAAGCCGCAGGTCGATATGGCAGAACTTTCAGTGGTCATCGTGGCCACCGATAACGAGCAGCGCGCCGTGCTGCAGGTGCTCGTCGACGGCACAAGCGTGGCGCGCACGGTGCATACCTGCGCCAGTTTTCCGGTCTCACCCTCCGATCCTGTAACCCGGCGTGTACGCAGCGCCAGCCCCGACGTCACCTTGGTCGATATTCCCGCAGACAATCCCGCTTTGGCTCTGCGCGCTATTGAACTCCTGCATCAGGAAATGCCCGAGGCTGCCATCTTCGCCATCGGAAACCTGAACCAACCACAAACTATCGTGAATGCCATGCGCGCTGGAGCGCGCGAATTCATCGAACGCCCCACCACGACCACCGATCTGCTCGAGGCTTTTGTTCGCCTCGCAACGGCGCAACGCCGGGGGCGTCAGGAAGGCATCCGCGGCAAAGTTTTCTCTGTCATGAACGCAAAGGGCGGAAACGGCGCGACCACCGTGGCCGTCAATCTCGCGCTGGCTCTACAGGCCGCGCACGGACAAACCGCCCTCGTAGACCTGGCTCCGCTCGGCCACGCGGCCCTGCACATGAATTTGAAGCCGGTCTTCACTGTCGCCGACGCCAACCGCAACCTGCACCGCATGGACGCTTCGCTGCTTGAAAGTTTCATGACGCGACACAGCGGCGGCCTGCAATTGCTGGCGGGAACCAACATGCCCGCCGCCGTCGATCCTTCGACCGCGGAATTTGTTCGCCTCTTTGACATGCTGGTCACGCACTTCCGTTACGTGGTGGTCGATGGTTCTTCGCGCTTCGACGCAGTCAGCCGTCTTGTCGCAAGTCTGTCGGAAACCGTTCTACTCGTCGCCTGCAGCGATGTGGCCTCGCTCTGGAGCGCCGCTCGGGTGCAGCAGTATCTAGGAGAGGCGGGGAGCCGCGACCGTGTCCGTCTGGTACTGAACCGCTTCCGCAAGGTACCAGGCTTCAGCGAAGAAGACGCCGAGGCAGCGGTCGGCGCTAAACTTCTTTGGCGGATTCCGAACCAGTATTTCGCTGTGTCGGGCGCGATCGACCGCGGCACGCCAGTCATGGACCAGCGCACTTCCGAAATGGCTCGCTGCTTTACAGGGCTGGCGCAAGAATTGACACGGAACGATGCAGAAGTAAAGCGAACCGCGTGGTCACTGTTCAAATCGGTTTAAGAACGAAGAGTCGAAAACTAGGGCACCATGGCAAATATTCAATCGTTCGAGCGCGCTGATTTCTTCCAGCAGGTAAAAGCCGACCTGCATCGTAAGATCCTCGATCGCCTCGACCTGGAAAAACTTGGCAAAACTTCCGGCGATTCCGCGCGCGACGAAGTGCTGGTGGTCATTCGCAATGCGGTCAACAGCGAAGGCGTTCCGCTTAGCTTCGCCGAACGAGAACGGCTGTCCCGCGAGATCCTCGACGAAATCTTCGGTCTCGGCCCTCTGGAACCTCTGCTCAAAGACGCCACGGTTTCCGATATCCTCGTCAACCGCTTCGACCGTGTCTACGTGGAGCGCGCCGGCAAGCTCGAACGCACTGCCTTATCGTTCAAAGACGATTCGCACCTGATGCAGATCATCGAACGCATCGTCTCCCGAGTTGGACGGCGCGTCGATGAATCTTCGCCCATGGTCGATGCCCGTCTGGCCGACGGATCGCGCGTCAACGCTATCATTCCTCCGCTGGCGATTGACGGTCCTTGCCTCTCCATCCGCCGTTTCGGCCGCGATCCTATCACCGCGCGGCAGATGATTGAGAATCAAACTCTGACCGAATCGATGCTCGAAATGCTCTCGACCATGGTTAAGGGGCGCCTCAACATCCTGGTCTCCGGCGGAACGGGCGCCGGCAAAACGTCTTTGCTGAATGTCCTCTCCGGATACATTCCCAACTCCGATCGTATCGTTACTATCGAAGATGCCGCCGAACTGCAACTCAAGCAGGAGCACGTGGTCCGACTGGAAACTCGTCCGCCGAATATTGAAGGCAAGGGCGCAGTGCGCCAGCGGCAACTGGTCATCAACAGCCTGCGTATGCGGCCCGACCGCATTGTGGTTGGCGAGGTGCGTGGCGAGGAGGCTTTCGACATGTTGCAGGCGATGAACACTGGTCACGAAGGATCGCTCACGACCGTTCACGCCAACTCTCCGCGTGACGCGATGGCTCGCGTCGAAAATATGGTCTCGATGGCAAACCTGAATATTCCCGAGCGTGCCGTGCGCCATCAGATCGCGTCCGCCGTCCATGCTGTGGTTCAGATCGCCCGCCTTTCCGACGGAACGCGCAAGGTCATCACCATCTCCGAAATTACCGGCATGGACAACGACTCCATCGGTATGCAGGATATTTTTAGTTTCGACCGTACCGGAACCGACGAGAGCGGAAAGGTTCGCGGGGTCTTTCATGCGACCGGCGTCCGCCCGCAGTTCGCCGAGCGGCTTGCGACCTCGGGCGCACGCTTGCGGCCGGCTCTATTTGAAACACGAACCGAGGTTTGAGTATCGCTATGTCCGCCGCCTTGATGGCCGTTTTGGTATTTCTCCTGGTCGCGCTTGCGGTCTTCGCCACCGTGTCGCTTCTCGACCAGCGCAGCGCTCGCGCGCGTCTCATCAAAGAGCGCCTCGCGAATGAGCGCAAGGCTCCGGAGCGTGCCCCCGAGGAGGAATTGGCGCTCCTGCGCGACGAGCAACTGAGCCAGATTCCTGCGTTCGACAATCTGCTTCGCCGCTCTTCGCGGGTGACCGAGATCCAGAAAATGCTGACGCAAGGGGGACTATCCATGCGCGCCGGCAACTTTCTCGGATTCTCCGCTCTCGCCGGCGTCGTCGCCACCATTGTGGCTTATACAGTGAGCAAGCGTGTTGAGGTCGCGTGGGTCGCATTGCTGGTCGGCTTCCTGCTGCCGTACTCTTACGCTTCCTTTCGACGCAACCAGCGCTTCGAAAAATTCGAAGAGCTTTTCCCCGAGGCCATCGATACGCTGGCTCGCGCCGTTCGGGCTGGACACGCCTTCACCACTGCTCTTGAAATGATTACCAACGAAGTCGCTGAGCCCGTCGCCGGCGAATTTCGCCAACTTTACGAAGAACAGAAGTTCGGTATGCCCGTCCGCGACGCGCTCATTAACCTCACTGAGCGCATGCCACTGGTCGACGTAAAATTCTTCGTTACCGCGGTTATGCTGCAACGTGAGACTGGCGGCAACCTCGCCGAAATCCTCGACAATTTATCCTACGTGATCCGCGAGCGCTTCAAGATTCAACGTCAGGTGCGCGTCTACACCGCCCAGGGACGCCTTACCATGGCGCTGCTGATGGGGATGCCGCCCATTATCGTAACCGTCATGCTCTTGCTCAATCCAGGCTTCATTCAACCGCTATTTTCCGATCCCATCGGCCACACGCTGCTGGTCGCTGGCATCATTTTGCAAACCATTGGATATTTCGTGATCCGCAAGATCATCCGGATCCGGGTATAGGGAAACAGTTGTAGTCATCGATAACATCATGCTGCCTCTAATCTTGATCGTCGTTGTATTCATCACAGTCGTAATGGCGGTGTTCGCTTTCGGCGCGGCCGTGGTGACCCCGACTTCCATGCTGGGCGCGCGCCTGCGCGCACTGGGCGGCCAGCAGCAGACCGTCGAGAATAAGCCGGCATTCCGCGAGCGTATGGAGCAGGCGCTGGATCCCCTCAGCAAGGCCATCCCGCTTTCTCCGGCCGACCTCTCCCGCACCCGCGCCTGGCTGGTTCAAGCCGGGTATCGCGATGCCATCGACGTAAACTATTATTTTGGCGCGCGCATTCTGATGGCGGCTGCCGGATTCGCCGCCGTCGCCTTGTTTTCCGGCTTCGACAATGTCTTTCTGCTCGCGGGCGTTCCCGGACTCGGCTTCTTTCTACCGCGCTTCATCCTAAAGCGCATGATTAAAGACCGGCAGCATCGCATTACTCTGGGCTTACCCGACGCCCTCGACCTTACGGTGATCTGCGTCGAAGCGGGGCTAGCGCTGGACCAGGCTCTGATGCGCGTCGGCCAGGACCTGCACCACGCCCATCCCGACCTGAGCGATGAGTTCCACCTGGTCAACTTGGAAATGCGTGCCGGAAAACCCCGCGCGGAAGCCCTCCGCAACCTGGTCGATCGAACAGGTGTTGACGACATACGCTCCCTCGTTGGTACACTGATTCAAACGGATCGCTTCGGCACCAGCGTCGCCCAAGCCCTTCGGGTGCATTCCGATTCCCTCCGCACGGAACGCCGGCAACGGGCCGAAGAACAAGCTGCAAAGACCACCATCAAGATGGTTCCCCCACTGGTGATATTTGTGTTACCGTCGATTATTTTTGTCACGATCGGCCCGGCCGTCATCGGACTGATCCGGCAACTGGGACCAGTTACGGGCGGCAAGTAGAAGGCGGGGAGCAGCAAACTTGGACGGCGAGGCGTTGGCGTTCATGGCAGTTTTTTCTTCACGGGGACAGGCCTTCAACCAAACGCGCCAGGCGTATCTGGCCACGGCGCTGGCGGTGGCCGACACGCACTGGACCCGGCTGCGCGGCCTGCTGGGCATTCGTTCCAGCGACTTCCGTAATGGCTCTGGCCTCTGGATTGTCCCGTCCCATGGCGTCCATACTCTGGGTATGGGATTTCCTATCGACGTGGTTTATTTGGACAAGGCTATGACGGTGATCCACGTTCAAGGCGATGTTCAGCCCTGGCGCTTTACCCCGGTGCGTACACAGGCCGCATCGGTTCTGGAACTACCGTGCCGCACGGCAGCTGATACGCGAACTTCGGTCGGGGATAAAATTCAAATCACCATCGCAAACGATGGTAGAGTACCGCACGCGTGATTGAGACTTTAGAATTCGAATCCCGCGTCGAACGTTATGACGCTCCCCAGTTGCTGGTCGAGTGGTCCTCGCCCTGGCACGAGTTCATCACGTCCATACGCCCAGCGTTGGTGCGCTCCGAGCGGCGGCTGGCAGGCGAAGCTCCCTTCGGATTAATTCCGCTGCGCATCATGGTTCCCTCCTACGTGCTGGAGGCATTCCTGATTTTTGCCGCGATCGCCGTGCAGGTGAAGATCGCCCAGTTGCAACCCTTCGTGGCGCCCAGATTCTCCAGCCATGACGTGATCTATTACAGTGGCGACGAACTTCCTCGCACCGAAGACCTTGGCGGCGCTGAGGCTGGAACCGCTGGCCGGGCCGGCGGCGCTGAGGCGCGCCACCGCACGCAAACCATCAAAGTCGCTCGCGGCGGTTCTCTGGTGCCCAAGGTTGTCGACGCGCCTAATCTCAAACTTCCCTCTACGCGTGACGCTGTGGCCAATCTTCTCGCGATCCGGCCCGATCCTGGCCCTCCCCCGTCGGAGGGCTTGCGCTCGACTCGCACGGCACCCAATCTCCCAGCAGCTTTAGTAGCTCCCGCGCCCAACGTGATTCGCGACTACACCCGCAACGGTGTTCAGCTGGAGTCCGTAATAGCCCCAGCTCCGTCTGTGGCGCGCGACCAAGCCATCACGGCGCCCACTTTCAGCGCGACCTTGATCCCGCCCGCTCCCAACGTATCGCGTGACCATACTCTTGTAGCTCCAGCTCTGGGACCCGCGGTAATTCCGCCCGCCCCCAAAGTTTCGCGCGACCGCGGGCTGATGACGCCTTCTCTCAATGCTTCAGTAGTTGCGCCAGCTCCGAGCGTCGCGCGTGATCAAGTACGTTCCAACCCATCTTTTGCCGCCAACGTAATTCCGCCGGCTCCAAATGCCGTCAGCCACGAACTCTCCCGTTCGCCCGTGCAGATGAATACAACGGTCGTGCCGCCGCCTGTCTCCGCTCCGGAACGGGCCGGCGCGCGCAGTTCGAAGCTGAACCTGCCCGCGCCTTCCGTGATCGCGCCGCCACCTTCAGCCGACCTCTCGCAGGATGTGCACCGCGTTGGCAGCGGGATTCCAGACTCTTCGAAGACGGTCGTGCCGCCTCCGCCCACCCAATCAGGCAGCAGTTCGTTCATGAGCAGCCTAGTGGGAAAAATCTTCGGAGCCTCCGAGGTGGTGCCACCACCACCTCCATCGGTAAATGCCCATGGCTTGAGCGGCGTCACCGGCTCGCTGGCCGCCAACGTCGTCCCCCCTCCACCTAGCGTTTCTGCAGGCACCACTGGAGGCAGTTCTCGCGGAACTCGCGCTGGGATGGGCACAGTGCTGGGATCAAACGTAGTCGCTCCACCGCCCTCGACCGGTACATCCGGCGGGACAGGAACGCGTTCCTCTTCCTCCGCGCCCGCCTTGGGCACGCCTAGCGTGGTACCTCCGCCTCCATCGCTCTCAGGGCCCGGCGGCGGCACGGGCAGCAACGGTGGTGGCGCAGGTACGCAGCGCGGAACCCTGCTGGCCAACAATATCGTCCCGCCGCCGCCCTCAGTTGGCGGAGGCTCAGGTACATCTGGCTTGGGCCTGGGCCGCAGCGGAGCAGGCCATGGCACGTCGCTAGATCCCGGTGTAAACCTCACCCCGCCCACTAACGGCGGTAGCGGATCCAACGCTGGTGCGGTGATTTCGAGCCAGCCCGGTTCAAAGGTGGGAGTACCCAGCAGTGGAGGTACAGGTTCGCTGGCCATGTCGCCTTCGGGCGGAGATAAGACCGGACTGGGTGGCGCAGGCACTGGCAATAGCATCGGCCGCGGGAACGGTCCAGGCAGCGCGATGAATGGCGCAGGGCCTGGAGCCGGAAAAGCCGCAGCTGGAAAAGGTTCTGACACTATTGCGAAAGGTGGCATCTCGCCAAGCGCTGGGCCGGGTGGCGCTGGCAACGCACCTTCGGGTACACCGCCGGTCCGCGGCGTTGATATCAGCGGCGGCAGCGGCATTGTCACGATCCCGGGTTTTGGATCGGATTCTTCGGCCAACGATCCCCAGATGTCTGGTCGTTCTTCCGCCAAGCCGCGGCAAACCTTTGGCGTTACGGTGGTCGCCACCGCAACTTCCGGGGGAGCATTCGAGCCCTACAGAAATGTCTTGCGGGGCGAGAAGTACACGACATATTTCGATACGTCGGCGGGCACTGTGGTTATGGAATTTGCCGACGAAGGTGCAGTCGGTCATCCTTTTGGTGGAACTCTTGCTGCCCCTGTGGCCATTAGAACGGATGTAGCCGCTGGACTGCCTCACGCCCGCATGGTCCTTACCTGCGTGCTCGACGCTTCCGGCAACCTGAAGAACGTGCGCGTCCTGGAAGCGGGCCCTGCCCAGATGACTGCGAAAGTTATAGCTGCCCTACGCAGCTGGAAGTTCCAACCCGCCATGCGCGGTGACCACCCAGTGGAAGTCACCGCCATCTTGGGCTTCGGCATCGATACCAACGACCGCTTCTAGCCCTCGCCCGCCGCGAAACGCAGCGAGACTTCCCGCATCCCTAAGAGATTCGAACCCAAAGTAAGAATTTCAAATTCAAAGCCGAGCTTTACGAAGACAAAAAACAGGCCGCTCTGGGGGGAGGCATCGAGCGGCCTGGTTGGCGAAGTCCTCCGGGGAGGAGGGTAAACTTTTTTACATGGACGGTGGATTGTTCTGCCCAGTGGTCGGCGTCGCGGGCTGATTTGTATCGCCCACCGTATTCGTCATCAAGCGTACATCGACGCGGCGGTTATCAGCGCGGCCGCTGGAAGTCTTATTTGACTCCACTGGCTTATCTTTGCCCAGTCCGATCACGTAAATCTTGTGCGCCGGCACGTTGTACTTCGTGGCCAGGTACTGAATCACGGAGTTGGCGCGGCGTTGGCTGAGATCGTAGTTGTAGTCCGCCGGGCCTACTGAGTCCGTTCCGCCTTCCAACGCGATGATGTAACCCTTGGTCGAAGAAATTCGGCTTGCGAGCTGATCGAGCGTCTCCTGCGCCTTCGGCGTCAGATTGTCTTTGTTGAAACCAAACTTCACCGACGTTTCTGCGACGGCGTGATAGTTGTCCAGGTTGGCGACCGTGTTGGTCAGCACGCCCACGCGGCCGTTTGCCGCGTCTGCCATCTGCTGAGCCGAGGTTGCAGTCTGTCCAGCGGCCTGCGCCTTCTGCTCCACTTCGGCAGTCTTCGCGTTCACGGCCTGAATGCCGGACTGCGCGCGAGCGTCGACGTCCTTGATGTCCTTCGAATTCTTTGCGGCCAGATCGTCGAGTTCGTTGGTCTTGTTGATAAGCGGAGTGGTTTGCGATTTGACATAGTTCTTGCTGGCGCAGCCAACGGTAGCGACCATGCTGGCGGCCAAACAAACGATTAACGAAGTGCGGTTCATAGGTGACACTCCTTCTTTCGATCTTGTTAGCGCGCCTGGGTGCTCCCGCGCGCGAATTAGCAAATTTGATGCCCTGGGAAAGACTACTTGTTGCTTACAACTCCCGAACTATACTTTTGCACGGGACATGCCAGTTTTCCGTGCTTCCCGAGACTTCACTAAGTATATACGTTTTCAACCATTTGCGGCTGGAACCTGACGAGTTGGACCATCGCACCAAGGTCGCAGCAACGCAAACCACACACACGGGAGTGGAAATTTTATATGGTTTGGCTCAGATTTGGGGTTCCAGCACTACTTCCAGATATCCGTAACCGCCGTCGCAGCGCGGTCATTCGCGCTCAAGGGTTCTAATCCAAAGTTGTCCTCAATCGTGCGCAGCACGCTGTAGTGGTTGTAGAATTTGGCGAGCGCTTTGGGATCCTGCTGGTTCGCCGGCTTTACCATGTCCCCGAGGAACAATGTATAAATGCGATTATCGGAGTTTCCGCCCGACTCGTCGAAGGTGACCACCACCAAAGTTCCTTGCCGTAGTTTTTCCGGGAAGCTGTCATTCAAGAATTTCTTAACCCACTCGCCGGCAGTCTTCACATTGGTATCGTGACCGTCATGATTCAGATTTGGCGTGTAGAACGAATACGCGACCAGACCTTTCTTTGCATCCTGCACGAAATAATTGTCTGACTTGCTGGAATCCACCCGGATCACGCGATCGCACCATTTCTGCTGCACCTCGCGAAAGCTCAGAAAAGGCACGTGCCGGCGAGCGTAGTTGCCTCTCTTCCCCGAAACGCGTTGCGACGAATAATTCCATGGACAGGTCTCGTTGGGCAATTCTTCCGCGTACTGCTTGAAGTCAAGCCCAGCACCGATGAGACGATCGGCGATCGAACGGTGCGCCGCGTCATTGGGCAGGTTCAACTGGTTGTCAGCCAGGTAGCGTCCGCGCCGGTGAATCCCGAAATCAGTTCCGGCAACCATTGCCAGGTAGTTCGGATACGAGGGATGGAACAAGGCGTGGAAATTGGTAAAGCTGGCGCCCCGAGCCGCCAGTTCCGCCAGATTCTTATCCTGGCTCGCCACCTCGTAATCCACATTTTCTAGAACGATGATGAGGACTCTGTCGAAGTGGCGAGCCGTCGCCCTTGCCGCAGCTCGCGCCGCCTCATCCTGCTTCCCTTGCGGAGACTTCGTGACTTGGGGTGGATTGGCCTGATTGATCGGTGCCGGGCCAATGCTTTGCGCCGCTATCAGCCTGATGCCAGTGACTAGTAAAAAGGTAACAACCATCACCGTGAATAGAAATCGCTGGAACACGCGCTGGAGGCTCATTAGCCTTTTTGTAACACAATGCCTCGATTTTCTATCGAATAGAATAGAAACTTTCAGATGGACTTGCAGGCCAAAATCCGCACGATTCCGACCGATCCCGGCGTGTATCTCTACAAAAACGCCGAGGGCGACGTGATCTATGTAGGCAAGGCGGAGAACCTGCGTAGCCGCGTAGCCAGCTACTTTCACGAGGCTCGTTGGGAAGATGCAAAGACCGGCACGCTGGTGCGGGAAGCCGTCGACGTCGACTATATTGTCGTCGCCAACAACAAAGAGGCGCTGGCGCTAGAGAACAACCTCATCAAGCAGCGCAAGCCGCGGTTCAACATCCTGCTGCGCGATGACAAGACTTACCCGTACGTGAAGCTCACGCTAGGCGAGCGCTGGCCGCGGGTCTATGTCACCCGGCGCTTGCGCAAGGATGGGAGTGCCTACTACGGCCCATACTTCCCTGCGAACCTCGCCTACCGGATCGTCGACCTGATTCACCGCAACTTCCTTATCCCATCCTGCAAGGTCGATCTCACGCGCTTCCATCCGCGGCCCTGCCTGCAGTACTACATCCGGCGTTGCCTGGGCCCGTGCGTGCAGGACTTGACCACGCCCGAGGCCTATCAGGAAGCGGTGCGCGATGTAAAGTTATTTCTGGAAGGCCGGCCGACGGATCTGAGTCGCTCGCTGCATGCCCGCATGGAACAGGCCGCCGCGGCCCAGGAGTACGAACGCGCGGCGCGATACCGCGATCTCATTTCGACAGTTGAGCAGTTGCAGGAGCGCCAGCGCATTGCGGCCGCCGAGGGCGACGACGCCGACGTGTTTGGTTACCACTACGAAAACGGCATGATTGCAGTGAATCTGTTCCATATGCGTGGCGGAAAAATGATTGATCGCCGCGAATTCTTCTGGGAGGACCTTCCAGAATTCGCCACAACTGTGCAAATGAATGATGTCGAAAACACGGATCATCTGGCAGAACTCGGTCATCGGAAAGAATTGGATCATGTGCAAGAAATGGATCATGTAGGGACAGCAGCCCTCGGCTGTCCGGGCGAGCAAAGCTCGCCGGCGCATTTGGCTGGTGAAGGAGATGAAAGCGACAGAACCGGCCAACCTGCGCTCGGCGCGGACGGCCGGGGGCGGCCGTCCCCACAAAGTCGACCGTCCCCACAAAATCAGTTTCATCCCGGAGAATTCTTCTCCGCCCTACTGAAACAGCTCTACATCGGGCAGCCTTACGTCCCCCGCAATCTCTACGTTCCGGTCGATTTCGAGGACCGCGGAGAACTTGAGGACTTGCTCTCGGAGCAGGGCGCAGGCGAAAACTCTCGCGGCGCCCGTGTCCACATTCTCGTACCCCAGCGCGGAGACAAGCGCTCGCTCATCGATCTCGCCGGCAACAACGCCAAGCAGTCCTACGACCAGCGTTTCCGTGTACTCAAACCCAACGCGCGGAAAATCCAGGAAGAGTTGCAAGAGGCCTTGGGCCTGCCAGAACTTCCCAAGCGCATCGAATGCTTCGATATCTCGCACATTCAAGGCGCGGAGACCGTGGCCTCCATGGTGGTGTGGGAAGACGGCAAGATGAAGAAATCGGACTATCGCAAGTTCATCATCCGCACGGTCGAAGGCGTAGACGATTTCGCCTCGATGCGCGAAGTAGTAACGCGTCGCTACAAGCGCCAGCAGGAGGAACAGAAACCAATGCCGAGCCTGGTCTTAATCGATGGTGGCCTTGGCCAACTGCACGCCGCTGCCGCAGCGCTCGAGGCTCTTGAGATCATCAACCAGCCACTGGCGGCCATCGCCAAGCGGGAGGAAATTCTATACGTCTATGGTCAGGAGAAGGACCCGATCGCGCTCGATCATCATTCGCCCGTGCTGCACCTGGTTCAACTAATCCGCGATGAGGCTCACCGCTTTGCTGTGACATTTCACCGCAAGCGCCGCCAGATGCGTGACCGATCCACCGAACTGCTCGAAATCCCGGGCGTGGGCGCCAGCACCAACCGGCGATTGCTGGAACATTTTGGCAGCGTTCAAGCGGTGAGGCAGGCCGATTCCGCAGCCTTGTCCGCAGTCGTAACTAGAACCCAGGCAGAAGCAATCCGCAATCACTTCCGGAAATAGCGGCTTCCTCGCGTCGTCCCAATCTGAAGCATCGTCAGAAGACGGGCTCTCCATTCACCATCATTTTCTTCAGGCTGAACTGCTGCATGATTCGCTGCTGGCCGATGACATTTATTCTCGGATGAACGAATTCCACGCCGATTCTGTCGTCGGGACGAAGTTGTTTCGGACGGGGAAAGGTGAACTGAAAAGTGTCTTCCTTGAAGCTGTAGCTCTTCAAGCTTAGCCTCTCTGCGCCGGCATTCAAGTACACAGACATGCTGAGCTTTGCAAGGCTTTGGTCCGTCCAATATTCGCGCAACGAAGTCTCATAGCTTTGGATGTTCGTGTGGAAAGTTACCGAAACAATTACGCGATCGGGAAATGTGACCGCCAGAAATTTGCCGGCGCTCGCGTCGAATGCCATTTTTTGCTCGGGGCTCATCTTGTCGTAATGCGAGCTGAGTTGGGAGGAGCGCACTTGGGCTTCGCGGATCGGCGGTGCGGAACGAAATTGAATAACGTACGTGATGCTCTGATCGGGTTCCATCTCGCCGCGGTAACCCCTGTTGTTCCGCGCATCCCCACCCATAACTGGGGTCTGAACACCGCCTAGCGTCAGGCTCGTCGCCCACGGAGACTCTTCCAACATGCTGCGCGTCTCATCAGCCGACCACTTTTCATAAGTTTGTTTGACCCAGAAGTTTCCCACCGCTGTAGCTGGCACGGCCAGACAGAGCAGCGAGAGCACAGCAATCAGCTGATAAAATCTTCGGCTTAGCATGGGATTCTTTCCCTTCAAAATCGAGAACGGCAAGGAGTGTAAATTCAAGTCGCAAGGGCGGCAAGCACTTATTAGAGGCCCACGACACCACCTAAGCTAGTCGAGAGTCCGGCGACACGAGTATTTTTATCGCAGATTGGGTGCCGTGAAAGGCTTGCTTGCCGTTCGCGGCTTCGTCGCGGGAAAATCCGCCTTAGCGATATACCCGGTCTGCTGAGTCCGGAACGTTCGCAGCGCCAGCCAGGCCACGACCGCGATCATTCCGCACCATCCCAAGAGGCGCACCACGGCTGCGATTTTCGTGTCGTAGTTCAGCACGCCAAGACTCGTGAAGATTTTGTGGAAGTCATGCTCCACGAAGTCCGAATCCCCAGTTGTGACCAAGGGAAGAACTTGCGCGCGCGCGTCGGCCATGTACGTGGCGGTATAAAGCCAGTTTTCGAAAAAGAAAAATGTGCAGAAGACGAATCCGGGGGTCTGGCGTTGTGTGAAGAAGTACATCGCCAGCAGAAAGGGGACCAACCACTGGAGCAACGTCCCACCCCAGAGGCACATCGTGGCTCCGAACCATCCGAACAGATTATGGCCGCCCTCATGAACCACCAGATTGGCGCTGTCGATGAAGAGAAAGCCCCCGTGCGCCGAGTAGGCATAGACGAGAAACCATCCATAAAAAATCAACCAAGCCACTACTGCCGGCCGGGACACCGGCTTCCACGGCTCGTTCAACCCCGCGGTGTCCAGAATCGATAGGAGATATTCGCGCATGCGTCTCGCGACGATAGTAAAGCCTTCTCCTTCTGCCGGTAGGTTACGAATAGCCGATGGTCGCCGGGAGAAGGTATTTCTTGTTACAGTGATGGCAACAAAGCTCCATCATTAGTTTCTGCGCCTTTATGAAGCTCAGGCACTGGATTACCGCGGTGGTTCTGCTCTTGCTGGCGGCTGCGGTCATTGTCGGCATGGTGCGAACTCGGCAGATTCCTGCGTCGATCGAAGTGATCCCTCCCGCAGCGGAATCGAAAGACAGCAAACAGAAGCCAGTTGTGATCCATGCGCTGGTCGACCAAAGTCCACTGCAGACGGCCCGCAGAGTCGAATCTAGGGCCTATGCGCAGGAAGAAAAAGATCTCGCCCAGCAAGCGGAGAAGGTTGCCGACCATGAAGTTGACCTGGCCTTTTTCGATGCCTTCCGTGCCGCGCAAGATAGTCCTCCTCCACTCACTGCCGCGCTGAAGAAATTAGCCGACAGAAAGATTCAACTGCAGCAGGCGCTTCAGGAGGATCAGGACAACGTCGCCGCGCTGACAAAGAAAATAGCTTCTGCCTCGGAGTCGCAGAAAGAAAATCTGCAGGACCAGCTCAATGTAGCTCAAGCGCAACTGGAACTCGATCAGGACGAACTGGACGATGCCACCGAAGCGTTGGTGCAAGCCGGCGGCGACCCCCAGGCTGAAGTGCAGCGCCAAAAACAGGCGCACGACGACGAGGAAACTTACCTGGCGGCGCACCCATCCTCGGCGGCAAATGCTGCTGAGGGCGAATACGAGTCCCACACTCTACTCAACCTCTTCCGTGCCTGGAAGGCATTGCGCGACAAGAAAGCGCTCCTGACTGACGCGCAACAGGAAGCCATCGTCAAACGAGATAACCTGACGCAGCAGCATGACGCGCTAAATGCAACGGCCCAGCAGCAGAGCGAAAGTCGTAAGTCCGCCAAACAGCTTGCCAAAGGTTTTGCCACCAACAGCAAGGCGTCGAGCCGGGATGAATCGAAGGCGACGGCGCAGGCCGCGCTGGCGTCGCTCAAGAGTTATCGCCTGAACCAGAAGAATCTGGCTGATCTGGCCCGCAGAATCTCCGACGAAAAGAAACTAAATGACATTTATGGCCAGTGGATTGTCATCGTCGAAGCTCGCCAGCAGGCGGCATTGCACAACATCCTTGAAATCCTATTTTGGATCCTGTTCGTGCTGCTCCTCGTGTATCTCGCGAACCGCACGATTGAGCACTTCACCGTCAGTCTGAAAACCGAAAACAAGCGAGTCGACACGCTGCGCGCCGTGCTCAAATTTTCTGCGCAAGGCATCGGTATCCTCGCGATTCTCTTTTTGATCTTCGGACTGCCCAACCAGACTACGACCATTCTCGGCCTCGCCGGCGCAGGCCTGACCGTCGCCATGAAAGATTTCATCATGGCTTTTCTCGGATGGTTTTCGCTGATGGGCCGCAACGGCATTCACGTCGGCGACTGGGTTGAGATCAATGGCGTGGCCGGCGAGGTCGTCGAGATCGGATTGCTGAAGACCGTTCTGCTCGAAACCGGTAATTGGACCGATGCGGGACATCCCACGGGCAGAAAAGTGTCATTCATGAACAACTTCGCTATCGAAGGGCACTTCTTCAACTTCACCACCTCGGGCCAGTGGATGTGGGACGAACTAAAAGTCACGATTCCCGCCAGCCAGGACCCGTATGCGGTGATCGATCGCATCCAGAAACTGGTTGCGAAAGAAACCGAAGCCAGCGCACGCAAGGCGGAAGAAGAATGGCATACCACCACGAACCACTATCGCGTCCAGGCGTTCTCGGCCGCGCCCGCGCTAAATGTGCTGCCCTCCGGCGACGGCGTCGAAGTACAAATCCGCTACATCACGCGCGCCTATGAGCGCCATGAAATGCGAAAGCGCCTGTACGAGGCAGTCGTGCAACTGATGCATGGGAAGCGCGAAGCCGTCCAACAATAGAAACCTGAGTGCCTCGCAGGCCGCTTTTTCTTCTAGAGACTCATGACGAGCAAAAACGAATTGGGCACTCTCATCGTAACCGGCGCCAGCCGCGGGATTGGCGCCGCCATCGCCACGCTCGCCGGGCAACGCGGCTACGCCGTAGCGGTCAACTTCGCGACCGGCGAAGCCGAAGCAAAGAAAGTGGCAGCGGGGATCGTGGCCGCAGGCGGGCGCGCCCTTGCGATTCACGCCGACGTGGCGCACGAGCCCGACATTATTCGCATGTTTCAAACGGCGGAGCGCGGGTTAGATCCAATCAAAGCACTGGTTAACAACGCCGGAATCACCGGCGGTTTCGCGCGAGTCGAAGAGGTCACGAGTGCGGCCATCACCAGAGTTTTCGCCATCAACGTCGCCGGGCCAATCCTGTGTTCGCGCGAGGCGGTTCGCCGAATGTCCACCCGGCGCGGCGGAGTCGGCGGCGCCATCGTCAACATTTCTTCTCGCGCCGCCCACACCGGATCTCCAGGAGAGTGGGTACACTATGCCGCTTCGAAAGGCGCGATTGACAGCTTCACGATCGGCTTAGCCCGAGAAGTCGCGACCGAAGGCATTCGGGTAAACGCTGTCGCCCCCGGTTTGGTCGACACCGAGCTACACCCGCCAACGGTAACCCCGGTCGTCTGCAACGGCTGATGGGAAGCATTCCGATGGGCAGGCCGGGCGCGCCGCGGGAAATCGCGGAAGGAGTTTTGTGGCTGCTATCCCCGGCGGCGTCGTACACAACCGGAGCCATCCTGCAAATCGGGGGCGGGCGGTGAGCAATAGAACCGATTGCTCTCAGGCTCTCTTGTCCTGCAAGTCCTTCCGCAAGTAGACCTTGATTTTCTCCGGCAAGCGAGAAGAATGCAGCACGTCACGTAACAGCGCCGGTGGAAGCCGCCTTGCAAATTCGAGAGTGCGGGCCATGGGCGTGTATTCGTTGCGCAACAGGGCGATGCGAATCTCAGGGCGCACCGACCATTTGGAATGGTGGCATACAGCTTTGACAAAAGCAGGCGAACTACCGGGGCGGAGCAATGCTGCGACGATGGCCGATTCAACCAGGCGCGGATTCTCCAGCGCCGTTTGCCAGACCCGCGCTTCTCGATCGAACAGCAGCGCAGCAGCCACTCGACCGGACGAGCGACGTGCCAGCGAAATGCGCTCACCCAGGCTGACGGAGGCGAGACGCCCCACCAGCAACTCCTCGGCCACGCGCTTCAGATCGGCTGCCACTGCGGGAAGAAGCGAGAACTGCATGAGATCGAAGGTGTAGAGTTCGCGGATCAGACGCAACACAATCCGCCGCGGAGCTCGTGGATGGGCCGCAACCGCAAGACGAACCTTGCGCGACTTCATCACGCCGGCATTGCTGCAGATTTTTTCGATTGTGCCGGAATCCAGGTCGCGGTTCTCGAGTGCGGCGAGAGCTAGATCCGCGTTGACAGGCTCGACTGCGGCTGCGAAAACCGGGCCTGCGTTGCCCTGAATTGCATCCGCCGCGATTCGCGACTCGCCCGAATTCCCGGTTGACGAACTCATGTCCCTGAAATTGGAGGTCAAGATTAGAGCTAGCTCAATGGCGGGCGGTGCCCATCCCACGTTCCATCGCTCGTCGCGCCATGCAAAGGGCTCCCTCGACCGGCTCTACGACCAGCGGATTCAGTTCCACCCGCGGGTCCAGCGCCCGAAGTTCATTGTAAAAAACCTGGCGCACTAGCGGCGCGTGACGAAAGACACCTCCGGTCATGGCCACCGGAACCGCACCTGAATGGTCCTTCGCGAACAGTCGACGGATCACAACAGCAGCAACTCCCGCGAGTTCTTCGCCACCCTCGGTCAAAACCTGCGTAGCCAAATCGTCGGAACTGCTGGCGACAGCCGGAAACAGCGCAGCGAAGTCGGGAGGCGGGACGGAATTCGCGGCCCGCGCCAAGTCGGCGATCGACGCCACTCCCCACGCTTTGAAAAGAGACGCCGCAAGCGCAGACTGGGTGCAGTTCGCGTCAGACAGATCATTCGCGCGCAGAACCGCACTCACGGCCGCCCGTCCAATCCAGTGCGCGGAGCCCTCGTCGCCGATGGCAAATCCCCAACCTCCTGCCCGCGCAGTCCTTCCCTGCCGGTCGCGCCCGTACGCGATCGAACCCGTCCCGGCGATCACTATGACGCCTGGACCAGTGTCGAAAGCGGCCTCAAGGGCAATCTGCATATCGCCGACAACATCGATGGGCGTGGGCAGAATTTCGGCCAGAAGACTTCGCACAATCTCCGCCAATTCCGGTTGAGCCGCTCCCGATCCTCCAACACAAGTGCGCGACACTTCCTCAGGGACAATGCCGGCGGCGGCGCATGCCTGCCGCACACATTGCTGCAGGGACTCACGTGCCTTCGCTTCTCCTACGCGCACGATGTTGCTGGGACCCGCCGTGGCAGCGGCCAGCAGTTGCGATTCATCGCCCACCGCGCACGTGGTTTTCGTCCCGCCACCGTCAATGCCAAGAAAGTAAGGCACGAGATTATTTTTAGCACAGACCGGGCGCCCGTCGGCAATTACAGACTCCGGTTCGTCGCTGGCCCGACCATAGAGTCTCACTCGCGCAAAAACGCGATTGCTCTGATAATTGGAAATCGCCGAGACCGCAACTGTCACCCGAGGTTTTCTCTGCGATCTTCGCGGATTTCACTTTGCGGGCTCCGCGGTTAAAAGCTTTCTGTCCTCGCAAACTAGAACGATGGGCCTGTATCCGCTTGATTTCGCGATCATCGCGCTCTACCTGGCAGGGATCACCTTGTTTGGCCTGAGATTCCGCAAAAAACAGCGCTCCCTCCGCGACTACTTTCTCGCCGGGCGCGACATCCCCTGGTGGGCCATCGCGCTTTCCATCGTGGCCGCCGAAACCAGCACGCTCACCATCATCAGCATTCCCGGCCTCGCCTACGACACCAACTTCACATTCCTTCAAGTGGTCATGGGATATTGCGTCGGCCGCGTGGTCATCAGCTTTCTGCTGCTACCGCATTATTTTCGTGGCGATCTTTATACGGCCTACGAACTGATCGAACGCCGCTTCGGGCGCAGCCTCCGCTCCCTGACTGCCGGATTATTTCTGCTGACTCGCGCCGCCGCCGAAGGTGTTCGTGTCTACGCTGTATCCATCGTCGTCTCCATTGCGCTGGGTACCGGCGAGGTTGCGTCAATCGCAATTATCACCGCATTGACGGTGATCTACACGTTCGAGGGCGGCCTCGCTGCCGTCATCTGGACCGATGTCGTGCAGACCGCGATCTATGTTGGCGGAACACTCGTCGGACTGTTCACGATTGTTCACCTTGTACCCGGCGGTTGGAGCGCAATCCACACGGCTGCCGCCGCCGCAGGAAAGCTTCAGGTTTTCAATTTCAGCCGCAACGTTTTGATTCCTTACACTTTCTGGTCCGGTTTGATTGGCGGGACAGTTTTTACCACCGCCAGTCACGGCACCGACCAGCTCATCGTCCAGCGCTTGCTGGCGGCGCGTGGTCAGAGGCAATCGGCGACCGCGCTCATATCGAGTGGCGTTGCTGTTCTTTTTCAATTTGCGCTGTTTTTGACTGTCGGCATCATGTTGTGGGCTTACTACCGCGTGCCCTCCGCGGTTTTTGGCAAACCGGACCGGATCTATCCCACCTTTATCGTCACACGCATGCCGCATGGAATCTCCGGACTTCTTATTGCGGCGATCCTCGCGGCGGCGATGTCGAATCTTAGCGCCGCTCTGAATTCTCTCTCTTCCACCTCCATCATGGATTTTTACGCGCGTCTGCGCCCCGAGGCCGACGAAAAAACCAAGATGCGACTGTCACGATTGGCAACGCTGGCTTGGGCGCTCGTGTTATTCGGACTCGCGGTTATCGCCCTGCACAAAGTTGGACGCGTGGTAGAGGTCGGCCTGCAGATCGCCTCGGTCGCTTACGGAGCATTACTCGGAGTGTTTCTTCTGGGCGTGCTGACCCGCCGCGCCAACCAGCAAGGTGCCATTGTCGGAATGGCCTGTGGATTTGCGATGGAGTTGTATCTTTGGCTCGGAACTCCCCTGCCCTGGACGTGGTGGGTCCTGATCGGCACGTCAGTGACGTTCGTCGCAGGCTACGCCGCCAGCTCTCTCGCCAGAGACTAGCCCAATCAACTGTTCCTTTTCCTGATTTTGGATTTTCCTCAGCGGCCTTTCTCCGCGACCTCTGCGGTTAAAATCTTACCCTCGCGTATACTTGCACACTTCACCATGCCCGAGTCCGTGCAGCCACACAATCCTCACTCAGAGCTCTCCCGCGACCTGGGAGTGAGTCACGCCTCTGCGGTGGTGGTCGGAACCATCATCGGCAGCGGAATTTTTCTCGTCCCCGCGGAAATGATGCAGGCCGTGGGCTCGGCCAAGCTCGTCTATTTGGCCTGGGTGGTCGGCGGACTCCTCTCGTTTTTCGGCGCGCTCACTTATGCCGAACTCGGCGCAATGAAGCCTCAGGCCGGCGGCGAATACGTCTACGTCCGCGACGCCTACGGCCCCATGTCCGGATTTCTCTACGCCTGGACTTGGTTTGTCATCGCGAAGCCGGCATCAATCGCAACCGTGGTCACCGGGCTCGTGCGCATTCTCGGCACCTTTCCAGTCTTCTCGTTTTTCTCCCTCAACATTATCTCCTCGCCGTTTACCGTGAACTGGGGACAGATGTTTGCCATCGCGGCTGCTATTTTGATTTCGGCCCTCAACTATCTCGGAATTAAAAAGGCGGGTGAGTTCCAACTCGTCTTCACGCTCCTGAAAGTCGCAATCATCCTCGGAATCGTCGCAGTATGCTTCAGCGGAATTGGCGACGCGCCTGGGCGCGGCTGGAGCAACTTCGCCGGCACATTTGCTGGCGCAAAGGGCGGCGTCGCGGGCTTCATGGCGGCACTCGTTGCGGCGCTCTGGGCCTATGACGGATGGAACGATCTCAACATGGTGGCCGGCGAAGTCAAGCGTCCCGAACGAAGTATTCCGATCGCCCTGATCGCGGGCGTCGCTACTGTCGGCGTGCTTTACATTCTCGTCAACGCCGGCGTGCAATATGTTCTTCCCGCCAGCGCGATTGCGGCGTCACCGCGGCCCGCCTCCGACGCCGTGGCACTAGTCATGGGACGCATGGGCGCCAGCATTGTTTCGGCGGGAATGGCGCTATCCATGTTGGTAACGTTGAATGGCACCATCATGAGCGGAGCGCGGGTACCTTTTGCCGTCGCTCGCGACGGCTACTTTTTCTCCGCGCTCGCCAAGGTACATCCGCGCTTTCACACTCCTTCCGTGGCCATCGCTGTGCAAGCCGTGCTGTCGATCCTGCTGCTGTTGCTCGGCGCAAATTTCCGGCAGCTTTTTTCTCTGGCGATTTTTGCGGAATGGCTCTTCTACATGATCGCCGGCAGTTCGATTTTCATTTTTCGCCGTCGCGAGCCGCAGGCACAGCGTCCTTACCGTATGTGGGGATATCCTTTCATTCCCATCATCTTCGTCGCCGTTGCCGCGGCTCTTCTCGCCTACACATTCAAGAACGATTGGCCAAACTCCGGCTACGGAGTGCTCGTCATCCTCGCGGGAATCCCGCTATTTTTCTATTTCTCCGCGCGCCGAAATTCCCGCGACGTTCTCGGCACCCACTGATCGCAGACCCAGCCCGCGGCTCATTTCGGACGGCCGTTTCAAAAGGAACCTTCGGAATGTTACCTAAGGTCAAGAGCCGTTGACACGTTTACCCCCTGTACCATCTCCCGTATTTTTAAGACTCCAAGTCCCAACCTTCTCCCCGGCTGGGTTCCAACGGAGCGATATTGCATGCCTACGGCTTACGGCGGATTTCAATTAGGGCTGCTGCCCGAGCGCAAGGTCAACAAACGGGCGATGATGACCAGCTACGCTTTGGTCTCGCTTCTGCTGCTCATCGTCATAAACATTGGCCTGATTCTTCCGGAAAAGCTGCAACTCGCCCAATATCACGTCACGGAGATGATCCCAAGGCCATCATTGCGGCCCGAACCGCCTCCAGTGCAGCCAAAGCCCGAGATTAAAGCCAAGCTGCTTCCTGCAGTAAAGCTTCCAGTTTTTGAACAGCCGAAGCTGGTGTTGCCCCACGAAATGCGCCACGACGCTCCGCAACCGGTAGAGGCGCCCAAAGTTGTTGTCAACCAGTTCGCCGCTCCGCAATTAAAGGTGGCGGTTGCCGCTGCGCGTCCGCAGTTGGTGCATACCGGCGATTTCGGCGGCAGTTCCCAAAAGCCGACAGTCAACGCTGCCGTGGACAAAGCTCAAACCGGCGGCTTTGGCGATCCCAATGGCTTGCCCGGAACGGGTAAGCAAGGGGCGAAGCTGTATGCCGCCTCCACCGGATCGTTCGATATGCCCGCAGGACCGGGACAGGGTAACGGATCGGGCGGAGCCAAAGGCATCAAGGGCACGGTCGCCAGCGCTGATTTCGGCAGCACCATCGCCAGCAGCGGTAAAGGTGACGGGCGCGGCAGCGGCAAGGGAGCGATTGCCACTGGCGGATTCGCATCGGAGCAAGTGGCGCAAAGCACTGGACCGAAGATTGTCCAGCCCGACACCGGCGCGGCGAGCACTCCAGTGGAAATTACGTTCAAACCGAATCCGGCTTACACCGATGAAGCTCGCAGCATGAAGCTCGAAGGTGAAGTGCTTCTCGAAGTCAGTTTTTCGGCAAGCGGAACACTGCACGTGAACCGCGTTGTCCGCGGCTTGGGCCATGGATTGGATGAGACCGCGATCGCCGCCGCCAACAAGATCCGTTTTAAGCCGGCCTTGCGCGGCGGACAGCCAGTCGATTCCACGGCGATTGTTCACGTGACGTTCCAGTTGGCGTACTGAAAAGTTTTGGCGAATTGCTTGGATGATTTGGCAGGGAACAAAGGTCGAGTCAATGAAATTGGAGAGAACGGTTATGCGTACTGAGAAAGCGATGCTAACTGCGGCCCTCGTAGCCGCCCTATTGAGTTCCATGAGCGTAGCCGCGCAGCAAGCAGCCAATCCGCAGGCGGCCCCGTCGGCGGCGACGCAGTCTGCACAGCCCGTTCAGCCTGCCGCCGCACCCGCAGCGGCGGCGGAGCAACCGGCCGTTGCTCCCGCTCCCACCACCATGGACCAGGTAGTGGACCTCTTCATTCAGCGAGAGCACGCTTTGATCAAAATGCTCTCCAAGCGCACCCCGGTGGTCGAAACCTATATGCAGAATCTGTCCGCGGATCCGCAACTCGGCCCGGTCCCCAGCGGAGATCACTATTTCCTCGGTCGCATGGACATGGGCGAGACCGTCGAACGCAAAGACTATCTGAAGGACTCTGAAGCCAGCATGCAGACCCGCTTGATGGGCGGATTCCAGAAGCTCTTTAAGGTTCAATATCAGCCTCTGGGATTCTCCTGGATGGTCTATGCCGATCACACCGACTTCGACCGCGAGCACTATGGCTTCACCTACGTTCGTCGCGAATTCCTAGGCGACGTGCGCTGCCTGGTGTTTGACGTGACTCCCAAGAAGAACTCCGGAAAGGGCCGCTTTGTGGGCCGCATCTGGGTGGAAGATCAGGGATTCAACATCGTGCGCCTAAATGGAACCTACGCTCCTGCGCCGCGCAATGCCATGTTCTTCCACATGGACAGCTGGCGGTTGAACCTGATTCCCGGCTACTGGGTGCCATCGTACATTTACAGCGAAGAAGGCGACTTCAGCGCTGGCGTGAAGAACAAGGACGCTTTCAAGGCTCAGACCCGCATCTGGGGCTATGACCTGAAAAAAGGCGGCAAGGACGACGAACTCACCCAGATCCGCGTCGACAGCGTGACCGACGAGAGTGCCGCTGCACAGGACGCTTCCCCGCTGCAGGCCGAGCGCGTGTGGCAACAGCAGGCTGAGGACAACGTCGTCGACCGCCTTATCACCGGCGGCTTGCTTGCCCCCGAGGGCGATGTCGACCACATTCTCCAGACGGTGGTCAACAATCTCGAGGTTACCAATAATATCGATCTGCCGCGTCCGGTGCGTACGCGCGTGCTGCTTACTTCTCCGCTGGAAACTTTCAGCGTGGGCAATACCATCGTCATCAGCCGCGGACTGGTGGACGTGCTTCCGGATGAAGCCAGCCTCGCCGCCGTACTCGCCCATGAACTCGCGCACATCGTGCTCGGCCACAACCTGGGCAGCAAGTATGCCTTCAACGACCGCATGCTCTTCAACGATGACTCCACCTATCAGAATTTGGGATTCAAGCACATCCCCGAAGAAGAACAGGCGGCCGACAAGAAGGCCATCGAACTTCTCAAGAACTCGCCCTACGCCCAGAAGTTGGATAACGTAGGCTTGTTCCTTCGCGAATTGCAATTGCGTGCGCCGCAACTGGGCGCGCTCCTGACCACCCACCTGGGCAATCCCCTCGCGGAGAACGGGACGGTAACTCGTTTGTCAGGTCTGTCTGCGCAAGGCCCGGCCCTCGATAACGCGAAACTCGATCAGATCGCGGCGCTTCCTCTGGGCGGCCGCGTGAAGATCAATCCCTGGAACGACAAGGCGGAAATGGTGAAGGCCGCTCCAGTGGCCATAACCTCGGCGCGTGACAAAATGCCTTTCGAGGTTACGCCTTTCTTTCCGCGGTTGGCACGCTACGGTGCGAATGCTGCTCCCGCTGCGGCTCCAACCACCGCCGCCAACTCGGGCTCGGGCAACTAGCTTCTACTCCAAGTTGATGTAAGACGTGGGCCGGGATCCGGAACATCCTTCCGGGATACCCGGCCTTCGTTTTTTCCGCTTCAACTTCTCCTCGTTCGAACGCCGCATCTCGAATTCCGGGTTCCCCCGGCCTCCATCGGGCGATTTGCCGCCACTACCTGCGCGCAGGGCGTTTATAATGGAATGTTTCCTCTTCTACGATCGTCAAATCCATGGGCGATAGGGTTCCGCCCTTAAACTGAAGGAAGGTGTTGGAATGGCCACGACGGATGTTACGCCCCGCGAGTCTTCCGGAGGCGTGGGGCACAAGCGGATCGTTAACGACATGAGCATTCAGGTCGCAACGGTCAATGGTTCCGGTTCTCAAAGTTCAAATACCGTTCTTTTACGTAGCATTTTCCAGATGGGCGTACCCGTCTCCGGCAAGAACATGTTCCCCTCGAACATCGCCGGACTTCCTACCTGGTACACGATTCGTGCCAACAAACACGGCTACATCGGCCGCAAGAAAGAAATCGATTTCCTTGTGGCCATGAATCCCGAAACCGCTCAGGAAGACACCATGTCGCTCGCGCCCGGCGCCTCCGTTCTCTACGACGAGCCGCTCGCCCTGCACAAGTTGCGCAACGACCTGATCTTCTACGCCGTCCCCTACGACAAGCTCGTTGCTGCCGTTTGCCCGGAAGCCAAGCTGCGAAAGCTCGTCAAGAATATGGTCTACGTTGGCGTCGTCGCCAGCCTCCTCACCATCGACATGGCCGAGGTTGAAAAGGCCATCCGCAAGCAGTTCGCCAAGAAAGTGAAGGCCGCTAACCTCAACCTGGCTGCGGCTCAGGCGGGATTCGATTACGCCAAAGCGAACCTCCAAAAGCGCGGCGCCTTTTACATCGAGCGCATGAATGAAACTGCCGGAAAGATTATCATCGACGGTAATTCCGCCGCCGCTCTCGGCTGCATGTTCGCCGGATGCACGGTCGTGACCTGGTACCCCATCACGCCGTCCTCGTCGCTGGTCGAGACCATGATCGAGTACATGAAGGAGTACCGCATCACTCCCGACGGCAAAGCGACGTTCGCCATTGTGCAGGCCGAAGATGAACTCGCCGCCATCGGCATGGTCATTGGCGCCGGCTGGGCGGGCGCGCGCAGCATGACCGCCACTGCCGGCCCCGGCATTTCGCTCATGTCAGAGTTTGCCGGCCTTGCCTACTACGTCGAAGTTCCCGGCGTCATCTGGGATATCCAACGCGTTGGCCCCTCGACCGGTTTGCCGACGCGCACTTCCCAGGGCGACATTCTTTCCACCGCCTTCCTCTCCCACGGCGACACCAAGCACATCATGCTGCTTCCCTGCTCCGTCGAAGAGTGCTTCAGCATGGCGCCCGAAGCTTTCAATCTCGCTGAGCAATTCCAGACCCTGGTCTTCGTGATGTCCGATCTCGACCTCGGCATGAACAATTGGATGTCCGATCCATTCCAGTATCCGACCACGCCGATCAATCGCGGAAAAGTGCTTAGCAAAGAAGATCTCGACCGCCTCGGCGGATTCTCACGCTACAAAGACGTCGACGGCGACGGCATCGGCTACCGCACCCTGCCCGGAACCATCCATCCCGCAGCCGCCTACTTTTCCCGCGGCAGCGGCCACAACGAGCGCGCCCAATACAGCGAGCGCGCCGACGACTTCGAGAACAATATGGAGCGTCTGAATCGCAAATTCGAAACGGCGCGCTCCTTCGTTCCACGCCCCGAAATCACCAAAGGCAACAAGGCAAAAATCGGGATCATCGGCTACGGAACATCCCACTGGGGCATTACCGAGAGCCGCGATCAACTCCGCGACGAATACGCCATTGAGACCGACTACCTGCGACTCAGGGCATATCCTTTTACTCGCGAAGTGCACGAGTTCATCGAGCAGCACGAGCGCATTTACGTCGTCGAGCAGAACCGCGACGCCCAGATGCTTACGCTGCTCCGGCTTGACCTGAAGCCCGAACTGACAACGCGCCTGCGCAGCATCGCCCACATCACCGGCCTGCCGCTCGACGCGCGCTCCATTACCGACGAACTGACCAGCATGGAGGGCAAGTAGATGTCGACGACGACCGTTGAACCCGGAGCAGCCGCACCAGGACCGAAGACCAATCGCATCGGCCTCACCGTAATGGACTACAAAGGCAGCAAGACCACGCTGTGCGCCGGTTGCGGCCACAACGCCATCTCCGAGCGCATTCTCGAAGCCATGTACGAGATGGGCGTGCAGCCCGAATTGCTCATCAAGCCCAGCGGCATTGGCTGCTCCTCCAAAACTCCCGCTTACTTCATGAGCCGCTCTCACAGCTTCAACGCGGTACACGGCCGCATGCCCTCCGTCGCCACCGGAGCCATGCTAGCGAACCGTAAGCTCGTCTGCATCGGCATCAGCGGCGATGGCGACACCGCCTCCATCGGCATCGGGCAATTCGTTCACCTCATGCGCCGCAATCTTCCCATCATCTACATCATCGAAGACAACGGAGTTTACGGCCTGACTAAAGGCCAGTTCTCAGCCACCGCCGATCTGGGTTCGAAGCTTAAAACCGGCGTGGTTAACGACCTTCCGCCCATCGACACTTGCGCCCTCGCCATTCAACTCGGAGCCACGCTCGTCGGCCGCTCCTTCTCCGGCGACAAGCGCCAGTTGAGCGCCATGCTCAAGGCCGCGATCGCCCACAAGGGGACGGTCATGCTCGACGTGGTCTCGCCCTGCGTCACCTTCAACGATCACGAGGGTTCGACCAAGTCCTACAAGTACGTGAAGGAACACGAAGAGACTCTGCAGGACGTCAGCTTCGTCCCGCACTTCGAGGACATCGACGTCGAATACGATCCCGGCTCAACTGTCGAAGTCACCATGCATGACGGCTCTCGCCTTCACCTGCGCAAGCTGGAAGAAGATTATGATCCGACCGACAAGATTCGCGCCATCACCCGCCTCACTGAAGCTCACGATAAAGGCGAGGTGCTGACCGGAGTCTTCTATGTGAACCCGGAAGCCCAAAACTTTCTCGAAATGCTGAATGTGGTCGACCAACCGTTGGCTGCTCTGCCCGAGTCGATGACGCGGCCGGGAAAAGAGGTCTTGGACGCGGTTATGGAAGAACTGCGCTAGATCCCGTCAAAAGAGCGTAAAAAAGGCCCTCTCCGAGGAGAGGGTAGGTTGATGAAGAAGCTTCTGTTTTGAAAGGGCACGAGTTTTACTCGTGCCGCAAGTGCTTGAAGACGAGTGCGGGCTTTAGCCCCTGAGGATGCTTTTCAGTTTGTCAGCAATCTGGGCCCTCTCCAACGAGAGGGCCTCGCTTTTTATACCTGCTTGACTCCCAACAAACCGTTTACGCCGTTTTGCGTTCCGGTTCGCCGCTGTGTTCCGGATTATTCCCAGGTTCGGGAAAATCGGAGTCTGCATCCTTCAAATTCGAATCCTGATCGCGATGCCCAAGCTGCTCCTGCAGGCCCACATTCCCCGCCTCTTTATGGTCTTCACTCTCGGTGGCACCCTTCGCCGCATCTTGATCGGGTTTTTCTTGTGGCATCTGTGAACCTCGCCAATCAACCTTGCAAGAACACTTTATCTCTGGAGCTTTCCCAGGAATATAGATATAAAGTAGGAGATGTTCGCCGGAGAATAGGTATATGAAACGGTGCTTCTCAGTATTAAGCTTGGTCCTCTTCGCGGCAACCTTGGCCTTGGCTACGCCGTCAGAAGCTCGCCTGGTTCCAGTGAGGGCGACTCATCAACGCGTCCAGCGCCATCATGCCCATAAAGCCGTTAGGCATCACCACGCCAAACGATCCCACCGCCACTCAATCTAGAATGCTTTTACAAGCGCACGCCTCCTTAAGAATTCCTGCCCGAGCTCGAAACCCCCAGCTTGCGCAACCGTTCCCGCGCCTGCAGCGCCTCCGGAGAGTGCGGATAGCGCTGGATCAAATGCCGCAACTCGCTGACCCCGTCATCCTGCTTGCCAAGCTCGATTAATGAAAAACCCTTCTTCAATTGGGCCGATGCCGCCTTGTTGCCGCTCGGAAAATTCTGCAGCACTTGATCGTAGGTCTGTGCCGCCTGCTGGTAGTTTCCCTGGCGGTACTGAATCTCTCCCAAATAAAAATAAGCGTTCCCCGCCAGATCGGTGTTGGGATAGAACTTGATGTAATCCGAGAATTCCTGCAAAGCTAAATCGTTCTTGCCGCCGTTGTAGTCGCGCAACGCGTTGTTATAAAGCACATCCGGTGCCGGGGCTTGCGCCATTGCCTGCTGCTGCGCTTGTTGCTGGGCCTGTTGAGCGCTCGCGCTCTGCTGCGCCGCCTGCATGTCTTCGAGCTGCTTGCTGACTTTCGCCAGTCGCACCTTCAGCTCATCCAAAGTATCGTTGAGCGACTGGATCTGCCCCGAAAGTTGATCGGCCTTCGAGCCTCCCTCAGCCTGCTGTTTTTGCAGAGTCGTCTGCAGCGCATTCAGCGCATTGGCCACCTTGTTCACGGCGTCTGTGTCCTGCTCTACCAGGTTCTTCATCACGCCCATGCGCTCGTCAAAGCTGCGCTGCATGGCCGTCATTTGCTCCTGCAGTTGCTGCACCTGCGTCTGCAACTGCACCATGTCTTTATTCACGCCCCACGCCGGAACCGATCCCAGAGCGAGCGCCAGCGGCAATATCAGCAATGCGGAAATGCGATGTGGTTTCATAAGGATTCCCTGAACCAGCCTCTATTTTAGATGCATTGATTGTCCCACAGGCAGGAAGTATTCACACGCACAGGCGTTCCCCCGGAATCGTAAGACGCAACAGGGAAATCTATTCTTCCCCACTCGCTGTACCGGTTTAAGCGCACACCAATGCGAAATTCGCACCGATGACAAAACGGGGACGCCTTTGCGGCGTCCCCGCATCCCTTACTTCGAATAGACCAGATGGCCCCGGCGGTTCTGCTGCCAGCAAGCTTCGTTGCTTTCCGTGCAGAACGGTTTCTCTTTGCCGTAGCTGATGGTTTTGATGCGGCTGGCGCTCACGCCCGCCGAGACTAATGCATCCTTCACCGCGGTGGCGCGCTTGTCGCCGAGCGCCAGGTTGTAGTCCGTCGATCCGCGCTCGTCGCAGTGTCCTTCGACCGTGAAGTTCATGTTCGTGTGCTGCGCGAAGAACTGTGCGTCGGCCTGCACCGAAGCCTGTTGATCGCCGCGAATGTCCGACTTGTCATAGTCGAAGTACACATCCTTCACATTCTGGCTGAACAGGTCTTCGTCCGTCACCGACGGCGGCGGCGGTGGTGGCGGTGGCGCTTGCGTTACCGTCAGCCGCGCTGTCGCCTCCTGCGTCCCGCCCGATCCTTTGGCGGTCAAGTGATAAGTCGTCGAATCCGTCGGCGACACGCTTTGCGAGCCGTTCGGCTGCACCGCGCCAATGCCGTCGATCGACACATCGGTCGCATTGCTCGTTTGCCAGGTCAGTGATGCTGATTGCCCCGACTGAATGCTGCTGGGACTCACCGATATCGACGCGGTGGGCGCCGGCGGCGGTGGTGGCGGTGGCGGTGGTGGCGGAGTCGCTTTCTTCTTGCAGGCGCCCAGCATCATTACGGCGCCTAGCATCATTACGAGTGCGAACCACTTCATGCTTTTTTGATTCACTTTTTATTTCCTCCTGCGACCCAAAGGCTTTGCCCCCCGTGGGTCAGACGAAGTGTATTTACTATTTCCAACTCCAATTCGGTTGGCTGTTGCGACCGGTAAAAGTCAATTGCTGAACCTTGGTGCCATTCGCCAGCATGGTCCAGATTTCTTCCTTACCCGACCGGCTGGATTGAAACACAATGTGCCTTCCATCCGGCGACCACGAAGGAAAATCATTCCTCCCCCCGTCGTGCGTCATCTGCACCCACTGCTTGCTGGCAATGTCCATCAGATAAATGTCCGACGAACCCGGCTCGCCCGGCCCGTACTTCCGGATCCACGCGAGAGCGAGAAACTGCCCGTTGGGCGCCCAGTTCGGCGACACCGCGTAGCCCTGATCCGTCATGCGCTGCTGGTTGGTGCCGTCCGCCTCCATCGTATAAATCTGCGGCAGCCCCGTCCGTCCGCTCACAAAGGCGATTTGCGAATTCGTTTTCCGGTTCCACGATGGCGAAACGTCCGGACCTTTGTCGGTCGTCATGCGGTGCAGACTTCCGCCGGATACATCGGCTACATAAATTTCAGGCGCGCCCCCGCGCGACGATGAAAACGCCAGCTTCAGCCCGTCCCCCGACCACGCCGGCGACAGATTCGTTCCACCTAGGTGCGGAAAACTTACCTGCCGGTTCAGCTCGAGAGAGTACATCATAATCTCCCAGCCGCTCTTCGTCAGGCTGCTGAAAGCGACGCGAGACCCGTCCGGCGAAATTCGCGGCGACAAGGAGATCGATCCCAAATGCGTAATTTGGTGCTGGTTCGAACCATCATAATCCATCGCCCAGATTTCCTTGTGCCCGGTCCGGTCGCTCACAAAATAAATCTGCGTCTCGGCAATGCCTTGAATGCCGCCGCCTAGCCGAAAAATAATTTCATCGGCGAACTTGTGGGCCATCATGCGCGCCGCTGCGTCGCTCGGCGCATCCGAATACTGCTTGCCCAGAATCTGTGGCGATTGCGGATTCTTCACGTCATACAGCCAGCCCTGCACGGTGAGCTTTCCGCTTGCCACACCCAGATTGCCAAACGCCAGCATCGCCGCATCCGGCGGAGGCGCATTCCAGGCGAGATTATTCACTTCCGTGGGCTGGCCCGGAACCTGCAACGGGTAGAAACTCTTGGAAACTAGTTCGACTACGCCCGACACATCAAGGTCGTTCCAGAGCGTGTCGTTGAAAGTCTTGAGCAGCGCGGCATTTTGCGGATCGGCGCTCGACGGCTTGAAGTCCGGAACCGCCAGGCGCACCTTCTCCACGCCCAGGCTCGTCCCGGTTTTAACCCAATCCTGCGCGAAAACTATTGATGAAGAAAGAAAACAGCCAGCGATGAGAAGGACAACCGCTAATAACGGGCGGCTCGGCCAACGCCATGAAATGGATCTATCGCCTTCGTCCATCCGTGTGAGGATAAAAATTTCTTTGAATGACAATATCGTATGCCGATAGGTATTGCTTTGCAAGGTTTCTTCTTCCCTCGTGATCCCCGTTCACTGCGCTCATCTCATTGTGCCCCCGTCATGCAGCACAATGTCAGTCAGTAGTGCATCTTGTTAACCCCATAGGTTCACTTCTTGTAGTCGAACCAGTACTCCACAGAAATCTTGCCGCCTGGATAATCCGGCGGCAAGGGACCGAAAGTGTCAATGCGCTGCAGTGCGCGGATCGCCGAAATGTCCAGCGAAGGTACCCCGCTCGATTGCTCGATCCGCTCGTTCGAAGGATGCCCGTCGCGCGCAATGTCGAACGTGATATATACCCGTTGCGCGCTCGTGATTCTCGGATCCACTTCGTACTTCAGCCAGTTTTCCGAAACCTTCTGCTGAATCACGTGCACGTACCACGCATATTTGGTTCCGAAATCCCCGCCGCCCCCGGTAATTCCGAATCCGCCCTTCGCTCCCGCTGCGCTGAACGTTCCGTACGGCCCGCTGACCGGGCCACCCTCTCCGAACGCAACTTGATTCGTCTCTTCCTCCGGCGGGGCCACCGGCTTTTCCTTCGAAGCCGTTTCCTGTTTCTTCTTCGGCTTTATCTTTGCATTCTTACCCTGAATCTCGATCGCATCCGGCTCCGGCTGTTTCTCTTCGATCTTGGGTTGCGACTGCGTCACACCTTTCGACTCGTTGGCTAGCACGTTCTTGGTCTGCGCCGGATTCGCCGGCAGCGGCACCGTGCTCACCAGCGTCGCGCCAATCGCTTCCCCGCCCCCGCCCGCGCCCCAGGTATCACCGCTGGTCCCCATGAAAATCGCGGAATAAATCAGCAGCGCCGCCGTGACTCCCACATGCAGCCCCGCCGACCAGGCCAACGCCCGGCCCCAACTGTCATGTTCGAAATAAATCTCAGCGCTTGCTGCCATTTTGCTCTAACGGTTGCGTCACAATGCTCACGTTCGTGATGCCCGCCGACTTCACCGCGTCCATCACTGTCGCGAACGCACCGAAGGGGACGTTCTCGTCCGCCCTCACAAAAATAAACTGGTTCCTGGGATCCCGGATCTTCTGCCGCAACTTCGTTTTAATTTCGTTAATATTGATGGCGTCGTTGCCCAAGAAAACACGCTGATCTTTATTAATCGTGATCACGGTGCGCTCTTCGGTGATCTCTTTCACCGTCCGCGTCTTTGGCACGCTCACGTCAATTCCCGATTGCAGCACCGGCGCCGTCACCATAAAGATGATCAGCAACACCAGCACCACGTCTACCAGTGGAGTGATGTTGATGTCGGCCATCGCCGTCTGCGTGCGTCCGTTGGAAGCCGTGAATGCCATCAGCGCCTCACTTCACTCGGAACTTGCGCCTGTGATTGCGCCTGGCTGTGCTCCACCGCGTTCAGCACCTCCAGCGCAAAATCGTCGCTGCGCGCCGCAAACTCCCGGATCGACGCGCCGATCAGGTTATACGCAATCACGGCGGGAATCGCAGCCGCCAGTCCGGCAGCCGTGGTGATTAACGCTTCCGAAATGCCGGGCGCGACCGCGCGCAGCGTCGCCGCTCCTGCCGTCCCTAGCCCGTGAAACGCGTCAATAATTCCCCAGACGGTTCCAAACAATCCTATAAACGGCGTCACCGCCGCAGTAATCGCAAGCCATGGAAGATTTCGCTCCAGGCGCGTGATCTCCTCCGATGCCCCAATCTGCATTCCTCGCTGGACCGTCACCAGGTTCCGCAGCGTGCCGAACGTTCCCGCTTGGCGCTTGTATTCTTCATAGCCGCCCTCGAACACGCCGACCAGCGGGCTGGGCTTGAACTGCTCCGCCACCGCGGCAATATCCTGCAGTCGCTGCGCCTTGCGAAATGCGCGCACAAATCTTCCACTCTGCGCGCGCGCGCGCCGCAACAAGCTCCATTTGGTCAGGATGATTGCCCACGAGATCAGGCTGAACACCAGCAGCGCAAGCAGAACCAGCTTGGCCACCGGACCTGAGTTCGAAATCATGTCGACGATTTCGCCGCCGACAAACACTGCTAGCAAGGGGAAACAATGCATCGTTTTTCTTTGGAGAACGCCTTCTGGCGATTATAGATGAAGCCAGTCGCTAACTTTCCCACACGTATCCAATCTGCCAACCAAACATTCGCTGCTATCGAACGATCCTTGCGATGCAATCCGCAAGGCTTGTCGCGATCATCGCCGGCTCGCCGCTTCCACCTTACGAACGCCGGAAGATTCTGAATTTGCTTCCATTATCATTCGCAGCCGTTCACTAAGCGCCAGCGATGCGCGATGGCCATTCCGCGCCAACCGCGCCACTTTCAGCCACAACCACGGACGCAGCGTCGCATACCACGCAAACCGGCCTTCCAAAAATCTCCCGTTGGAATCGACGAAGCGCTCCATTGCCGGGAAGTCGAAATCAAATTCATCTGAAATCACCTTCACCACCGCGAAACCCGCGCCCCGAGCCTCGGCGGCCCGCGCCACCGCGGCAGCTTCCATGTCGACGGCCTGCGCCTGAAACGAATCTCTTAGACTCGCCTTCTGTGCCACACTTGCAACTGAACCAAAGCTCACCAGCACGCCTTCGCCTCGATCAAGCGTCAAGCTGCTCCCATCGCCCGCATTCACCACGCGTCGCGGCTGCACCACGTCCCCAACTTTGAGCGCCGAATCAAGCGCCCCCGCAAACCCTACCGAATAAACTACGCCCGGCGAGTAGAGTGCGATCACCGCCTCCGCTGCCCGCCGCGCCGCTTCCGCTCCAATTCCCCCGCACACCAGAACCACGTCGCCCTGCTCGAAAAAACGAAAGCGCCGCCCGCTGAATTCCTTCTCGCTCACGCGCCACGACTTGACCAGCGGACGCACCTCCCGCTCCAGCGCAGCCACGATCGCGACTCTAGACATAGCCGTTGCTCTTGAACCAATCCACCGCTCGCCGCAATGCTCCGTCGACCGGCACAATCTTCCAGCCCAATTCGCGCTCCGCCTTGGCCGAACTGGCAAACATTTTTTTCTTGCCCATGCGCACTGTATCGATCGTGGCGCGAGGCTCGCGACGCAGCATGCGTCCCGTAATCACCTCGTCCACCACTCCCGTCGCAAATGCGAACACATACGGCAGCTTCACCTTCGGCGACGGCAGCCCCGTGATCTCGCCCAGTTTGTCCAGAATCTGTTTGAGCGTCAGATCTTCCCCGCCCAAAATATACCGCTCACCCGATCTCCCTTTTTCCAAAGCCGTAATGTGTCCCCGCGCGCATTCTCTTACATCGACCAGGTTCAATCCCGTTTCCACATACGCAGGAAACTTCCGCTTCAGAAAATCTAGGACGATCCGTCCCGTTGGTGTCGGCTTCAAATCGTGCTCGCCCACCGGCGTCGTCGGATTCACCGTCACGACATTCATCCCGCTGCGTCCAGCCTCGAGCGCCACCTGCTCCGCCATAAACTTCGAGCGCTTGTAGTGGCCAATCATGTCGGAGAGAGAAACTGGAGAATCTTCATCCGCAGGCCGCCCGTTCCCGGTGAATCCAACGGTCGCCACGCTAGACGTATATACGATGCGCTTCACGCCATTCTTGCGCGCCGCTTCCAGAACCGCCCGAGTTCCCTCCACGTTTGACCGGTACATCTCGGCCGGATCCCGCACCCAGAGCCGGTAGTCAGCCGCCACGTGAAACACCGTGTCGCAACCGGCCATGGCTTTTTCAAGCGAAGCAGCGTCGCGCAGATCGCCGGTCGCGGTTTCTGCCTTGAGTCCCTGAAGGTTTTTTTGATTGCTTGTCGGACGAACCAGCAGCCGCAGCTCCGCGCCTTGGTCCGCCAGCACGCGGGCCACATGCGACCCCAGAAATCCAGTTGCGCCAGTGACGAAAGCCAGCATTCAGCACTTGTCCCGAAATAAAAACACGTAGCCCCGGACGCATTCGTCCGGGGCCGCTTGCATCGCTCGCAAGGCGGAAGAATGCGTCCGCCTCTAAGCGAGCTGATTGCTTTTCTCCATCATCTTGGCGTACGTCGTCAGCGCCAGCAACGGGAAATAATCGCGATAGAGGTGATACATCAGATAAAACACGCGCGGGAATCCGGTGCCCGTAAAGAAAGGCTCATCCCACGATCCATCCTTTCTTTGCGTGCGCAACAGATACGCCACGCCACGGGCCACCGAGTCGCTGCGAATATCGTTGGCCGCCAGCAGCCCCAGGATCGCCCACGCGGTCTGCGATGGCGTGCTCTCACCCTGACCCCGCAAGCTCGGATCATCGTACGAACCGACAGTCTCGCCCCAACCTCCGTCCGCGTTCTGCACCATGCGCAGCCACTCCGCGCCTTGCTGCACGCAAGGCTCGTGCAGGTCCATGCCAATCGCGTCCAGGCCGCGCAACACCAGCGCCGTGCCATAAATGTAGTTCACGCCCCAGCGTCCGAACCAGCTTCCGTCCGGCTCCTGTTCTTCCCTAATAAAGGTAATCGCCCGCTTCACCGCCGCATGATTCTGGTCGTATCCGTACGTCGCGAGCATCTCCAGGATGCGCCCTGTGATGTCCACGGTCGGCGGATCAAGCATGGCGTTGTGATCGGCGAATGGAATGTACTGGAACACCATTTTGTCGTTGTCTTTGTCAAACGACGCCCAGCCGCCGTTCTTGCACTGCATCGAAAAAATCCAGTCAATCGCGCGCTGCACCGACTCGCGCTGGTAGCGCCCATTGGGATGCTCCACGCGGCTCAGCCCTAAGCAGACCATTGCGCTATCATCCACGTCCGGATAGAACTCGTTGTTGAACTCGAAGTACCACCCGCCCGGCTTGCCCGATTTGTTCTTGACCTGCCAGTCGCCGGCGTTGCGCACCTGCTTCTGCAGAATCCAGTCCGCGCTCTTCACCATCCGCGGATCGTTCGCCGGAACTCCCGCCTCACCCAGCGCAAACATCGCGTATGCCGTATCCCACACCGGCGACATGCAAGGCTGCATGCGGAACGTGTCTTCCTCTTCAATTCCCAACTTCTCAAACTCATCCATTGCCCGAATCACCTGCGGATCGTCCAGCGAATATCCCAGGCAGCGCAGCGCGATAATCGCATTCATCATTGACGGATAAATTGCGCCCAGCCCATCGCTCATCTCGAAGCGTTCGAGCATCCATTTCTCCGCGCTCTTCAGCGCAATCGAGCGCAACGGACGCACGTGCACGCGCTCCAGCCAATGCGTCATGCGATCGAGCACCAGAAAGAAATTGCGCCACGATACGATCTTCTTCGCCCAGTGCAGGTGCATCCGGGACTTCTGCATTCCGCCCACAAACAATTCCTCCACGCCCATCTCGCGCGGAATCTTCTTGAACGGCTTCTTGGCGTAGCAGATCGACAGCGGCACCAGGATGGCCCGCGACCACGAAGAAATTTCGTAGATATTGAACCAGAACCAGTTCGGAAACAGCACGATCTCCGGCGGAATCGCCGGAACCGCGTCGTAATCATACTGCCCGAAGAAACAAAGATAGATCTTCGTGAATGTATTAACTTCGGTCACGCCGCCCAGTTCCAGAATTTTTTTGCGGGCGCGCTGCAACGCCGGATGATCCGCCGTGTATCCCGCCAGCTTCAACCCGAAATAAGCTTTTACCGACGCGCTGATGTTCGACGGCCCGGCTGCGTAGATACTCCACCCGCCGTCCTCATTTTGGTGTCGCAGAATCCAGTTCGCCGCCTTCTGAAACCGCTCCTGGTTCCCCGTCCCCAGCAGCGTATGCAACAAGATGTAATCCGACTCGAGCGTTGTATCCGCTTCGAGTTCTCCGCACCAGTACCCTTCTTCCTGCTGCTGCGAAAAAAGAAATTTGCGCGCAGCCGCAATCGCCGCGCCCACGCGGCTGCCGAGTTCCTCAATTTTTCCGAAGCGAAGCTGTGGACTCGAACCGATAGGGATAGAAGAAGTCTGGGACTCGGGGGAGTTTGAATCCATTTAGTATCACCTATTCGTAACTCTTTTTCTATGCTCCATTCAGCTCGCCGGCGCCGCCGCTATCGCGCCCACAATTTCCGGCGGCAGCCCAAAGCGCACGTTCTCCGGCATCACTTCCAGTTCCTGCAGGTTGTCGAATCCCTTGTTCCGCAAGAACGTCACCGTTTCTTCGACCAGGCACTCTGGCGCCGAAGCGCCAGCGGTCAATGCAATTGTCTTCACACCCTTCAACCACTCCGGCTCAATATCGTTGCAGCTATCGATTAGATGCGCGTTCGTGCCCAGGTTGCGCGCTACTTCCACTAACCGGTTGGAATTCGAACTGTTTTCCGAGCCAACCACCAGCAACAAATCCGCTTCCGACGCCACCTGTTTCACCGCGACCTGCCGATTTTCCGTGGCATAACAGATATCCTGCGCCGCCGGCCCCTTGATGTTAGGGAACTTCTTCTTCAGCGCCGCAATAATGTCCTTGGTCTCATCCAGGCTGAGCGTCGTCTGCGTCAGATAGGCCACGCGATCCGGGTCCGGCACGCTCAGCGACTTCACCTGCTCGGGCGATCCCACAACCTGCGTCACCAGCGGCGCCTCGCCCAGCGTCCCAACCACCTCATCGTGATCCTTGTGCCCAATCAGGATCAGCGAAAATCCTTCCTTGGCAAACTTGACCGCTTCCACGTGAACCTTGGTAACCAGCGGACAAGTCGCATCAATCACCCGCAACCCGCGGCGCGCGCTGTGTTCGCGCACCTCGGGCGACACTCCATGCGCGCTGTAAATGATGCGTTCGCCGTTAGGAACTTCGTCCTCGCTGTCGACGAAAATCGCGCCTTTGCCCCGCAATTCTTCCACTACAAAACTGTTATGGACGATCTCCTTGCGCACATAAATCGGCGGCCCAAACGCCTCCAACGCGATGCGCACCACGTCAATCGCGCGCACCACGCCCGCGCAGAAACCTCTCGGCTTCAGCAACAGTAAGGTTTTCCCATCATTCTTCGCTAAAATCCCAGCCATTGAACCCCGCTTCTCAAATCTCGCAACCACAATTGGATGTCCGAAAAGTGTACTTTTAGGGTACACAATCCCCATTGTGCCGATACCATTAAATTATCGGAAAGTACCCCTCTGGTCAACGTAAGCGACAGAAAGCGCGGGGATTAGCAGCGAACAGCGAATTTCAGCCCTTGAACGGGATGGGATTGAAACCTATTCATCAAAGGCTGCAACCGGACCCAATCGCCGGCTGTAATGTTCTTGGACTTTCGCCATGGTACGGTTGCAGATTTCTTCAGGCGATCCCTTAGCCTCCACCTCGATCAGCAAACAAAGCTTCTTATAAAACTCAATTAGCGGCGCTGTGCTCTGCTCGTAGGCCTGCAACCGTACTTTGATCGATTCCGGCCGGTCATCCTCTCGTCGAAACAGCTTGCCCTGGCAGCGGTCGCAGCGATCCGCAACCAGCGGAGGCCGCTCGGTCACGTGATACACAGCCTTGCACTTCTCGCAGGTCCGGCGGCCATCCAGCCTCGCCACGATCTCCTCAAACGGCAGCGCATAGCTGACTACCGCCGTCAGTCCCAGCCCCTCGCTGTCCATCAACTGCTTGAGCGACTCCGCCTGCCCCGCCGTCCGCGGAAACCCGTCGAGAATGAATCCCCCATCGCACTTCAAACACGTGATTCGCTCTCGCACCAGATCCCACACCGTCGCATCCGACACCAGCTTGCCGCGCCGCATGTACTCCAGCGCCTGCTTCATCGCCGGAGTCTGTTCACAGTCACTTCGGCCGACCGCCGCGCGCAAAATGTCGCCTGTCGACAAATGGCAGGCGCCCATCCGCTGGTTCAGCAGATCGGCTTGCGTACCCTTCCCTACACCCGGTGCCCCCAGCAGCACCAGTCTCCATGGTGTCTCAGAATTCTCCGGCACGCCATCGCAGTGCAGCGCTGGTCCTTGCAGCCACGCCATTCGATTTTTCGGGCTCTGTGTCTTCATTCTTGTGATATATCGCCCCAAACCGCACAAAGCAGTGACCTGAATCACAGCCACACTCCTCCTCAAGCACAAAATCTCCGCCTCCCCAATATGGCCCCCTCGTGCCCCCATCCCCCCTCCGCGTGCCATTGCGGACGCGAGCCAGTTCGCGCAACATATCAATGTTGTTGCTCAAACTTCCAGGTGCGCGTCAATGCAAGAATTCAAACCCAGACCGACGAGCGAAACCTCAGAGGACCGGCTAGCTCAGAAAACCCGGCAATCGCAGAGGCTCCTGCTCGCGCTCATCATCCTGGTAGCTGCCATCGCCGTCGTAATCGTGACGGATCGCCAGTTTTGGTTCGGCTCGAACCAACTCATCCTCGATTCCGACGGAACCGAAACCGCCGCCACGCCAACCGCGCAGCCAGTTCCGGCTCGTCAGCAGCCGGCCCCCGCAGCAAGAAAGCATTCCGTAACCGCCGCCGCCCCGAAGACTGCCCACTCGCCCGCGGTAACCACGACTCGCACGGTTCTGCCTCCGCTGAATGTTGAAATCGTGGCTGGCAACGCGCGCCGCGCCGTCCGTCCCGCCAGCCAGGGCGCAACCGTTCAAACGACGAATCCCGCTCCTAATACCGGCACGAACGCCGTGACCAGCGCCGTCGGCCGTGAGCCCATCTCCTCCGACGCAGTCCAGCAGGCCTCCTATCCGCCGCTGGCGCAGCATATGAATGTGCAGGGTTCGGTGATCTTGAAAGCTCTAATCGGTGCGGATGGGATTATTCAGGATCTTCACGTACTCAGCGGCCCCGCGATTCTCGCCGCTGCCGCCCAGCAAGCCGTTCGCGAATGGCACTTCAAGCCGATTTTGCAGGACGGCCGGCCCGTCGAAACCATGGCCAACATCGTCGTCAACTTCAGCATCCGGATCGCCGATAACTCCGAAAAAATTACCCTGGCTGAAAGCCGCAACGACCGCATCCTGATCCTGACCCGTTAAGCTCTGACCCGTTAAATCCTGACCCGTTAAGCTCAGCCGTTCGTCTTAATCATCTGTTCCGCATGTTTCCGCGAAGTCTCCGTCAGCTTCGCCCCGCTCAGCATGCGCGCCACTTCTTCGGTGCGCTCCTCGCCCGTCACCCGGCGGATGCTCGTCCGCGTCCGTCCCCCGGATTCCTTCTTCTCGATGACGTAATGATGATCTCCAAAAGTCGCGATCTGCGGCAGATGCGTCACGCACAATACCTGGTTCGACCGCGCCAGCGACTTCAACTTCCTGCCCACCGCCTCCGCCGCCCGTCCCCCAATCCCCGTATCGATCTCGTCAAAAACCAAAGTCCTCTGGGTGCCCCGCCCTTGTCGCGTTCTTTGCGACAGAGCCTGCCCGGAGCCTGCCGAAGGGGCGGGGTTTTTGACTTCCTCATGGGTGCCCCATTTCTCGCGTTCTTTGCGAGAAGTGGGGGTTCTGACTTCCTCACATTTCTCGCGTTCTTTGCGAGAAGTGGGATCGCTCCCCGCCTCCACGCTGGCCTTCAGCGCCAGCATCACCCGCGACAATTCCCCGCCCGAGGCAATATGCTCCAACTGCCGCAACGGTTCCCCCGGATTGGTCGAGATCATATACACCACCTGATCAATGCCCGAACCCGTCCAGTTCCCTTCCTCTTCCGAACTCGTAATCTCAATCCGAAATGCCGATTTCATCGCCAGATCATTGATCTCGACTTCCACCAACTTCTCCAGCCGCCGCGCCGCCTCCGCCCGCTTCTTCGACAAGGCTCGCGCCGCCCGCAAATATTCTCCCGCCGCCTTCGCCAGCTCGCTCCGCAGCCCGCGCAGAACCTCGTCCTTGTTCTCCACTTCCGACAATTTGCGCGCCACGTCCGCCCCGAACTCGATCACCTCATCCAGGCTCGGCCCATACTTCCTTTTCAACCGCTCCAGCAGCGCCAGCCGGTCCTCTACCTGCGCCAAATGTTCCGGCGACGCATGAATCCCTCCCGCATAATCGCGGACCGTCGCACCCACATCCTCCACGCTGATGCGCGCCGTCTCCAGCGCCGCCAGCGCCTCCTGAAACTTCGGCTCGTACCGGACCAACTCTTCGACTTGCTTCTGCGCCGCCCGCAGCGACGATGCCGTCGATCCGTTCCCCTCATACAGCAGATCAAACGCATTCATCGCCGCGTTATAAATTTTTTCCGCGTTGGCCAGAACGCGTTTTTCCGTTTCGAGCCGCTCGTCCTCGCCGCTCTGTAGCCGCGCCTCTTCGATCTCCTTTCTCTGGAACATCCATAAATCGACCAGCCGCAGCCGGTCCTGCTCTCCGCGCTCCAGTTCGTCAATGCGGTTGCGAATCTCCTTCCATGCCGCGAACCCGTTCTCCACCGCGTCCAGTTGACTGCCCGCAAACGCGTCCAGCAACGCCAGTCGCGCCGGACCATCAAACGATGCCAGCGATTCGTTCTGCGCGTGCACCGTCGCCAGAAACGGCGCCAGCAGCCGCAACACCGCGACTGTCGCCGGCTGGTTGTTTACGAACACTCGTCCCTTACCCCCGGCCGCAATCTCCCGCCGCAAGATCAGCGACCCATCATCCGACTCGTCCAATCCGTTGGCTTCAAGAATCCTCGCCAGCGGCTTCTCCGCCGCGCCCTCGGCCTCGAACACCGCCGACACCATGGCTCGTTCCGCGCCCGTGCGAATCACTTCGCTCGAAGCCTTCTCGCCCAGCAGCAGCGCCAGCGCGTCTACCAGGATCGACTTCCCCGCTCCGGTCTCCCCCGTCAGCAGGTTCAACCCCTGCCCGAACTCCACCACCAGGTTGTCGATCACGGCATAATTCTCCAGCCGCATTTCAATCAGCACGGCCACTCCTGGAATCCAAAAGTTTTGCGCAGCATAGCATGAAACCCTCCGCGTGTAGCGTCGGCATCTTGCCGTCTGTACCGAGTACCCGCCCTGAGCTCGAAGGGGCACCTCTCACTCGGCCCTCACCGCCAACCCGCTCTGTACGCCGCCGCACACCTTCAACCCCAGTTACCATCAGTCGACCCGCACTCCCGATTTGAACCAAACTCCCCCTCCACATCATCTAAAATAAAACACATGGCCATCGCCGGACAGTATGCGGTCGAAACGCACGCACGCTCGATCCCTGCGACCATGCTGGCCGCCGTTTACCGCGGCGTGAACGATGTCCGCGCGGAAACTGTCCCCGTCCCCGAAATCGGTTCCAAGGAAATTCTCGTCCGCGTTCATTCCTGCGGCGTCTGCGGCACCGATCTCAAGAAAATTTCCACCGGCTCCCACTCCGCCCCGCGCATTTTCGGACACGAAACTTCCGGCATCATCGCCGCCGTTGGGCAGAGCGTTCAGAACTATCGCCCCGGCGATAGGGTGGTGGTCTTCCATCACATCCCCTGCCGCGAGTGTTTCTACTGCCAAAACAAGACTTTCGCCCAGTGCGCGACTTACAAGAAAGTCGGCGTCACCGCCGGATTCGAGCCCTCCGGCGGCGGTTTCGCCGAATACGTCCGCGTCATGGATTGGATCGTCGACCACGGCACCGTCCGCATTCCCGATGGCGTCTCCTTTGAGCAAGCCTGCTTCGTCGAACCCGTCAATACCTGCATGAAGGGAATCGAAGCTCTGCGCCTGCGACAGGGCGAGACCGTCCTGGCCATCGGCCAGGGCCCCATCGGCATCATACTGAGCGTGCTGGCCAGAGGCGCCGGCGCAACCTTAATTACTTCCGATTTGTATCCCGAGAGGCTTAGAATAGGGTCAAGTTTCGGTTTAGACCTTACAATTGATGCTTCGCGGTCCAATGTGGTGGAACGCATCCGTGAGTCGACCCAGGGGCGTGGCGCCGACGCTGTCATTCTTGCGGTCGGCGGCAATTCTCTGATTCGCACTGCGATGGATGCGGCCCGTCCCGGTGGCCGTGTATTGCTTTTCGCGCAAACCCAGCATGGGGACGCTGTAATCGATCCCGGAGCCATTTGCGTCGACGAGAAAACCCTGGTCGGGTCTTACAGTGCATCGGTCGATTTGCAGCAAGAGTCGGTGCGTTTTGTCATGAACCGAGAGATGGATCTGGAACGGCTGGTCAGTCATCGCTTCCCGCTTGCGCAAGCTCCGCAAGCCCTCGATCTGGCCGCCCGTCCCCAGCCCTCCTCGATGAAGATCATGATTCAACCCGGCCCGTCGCGTTGAAAGGCGTGGATTTGAAAGGACACGACTCGAGTCGTGCCATCTCAAGGTTTGAAAACGCGGCTTCAGCCGCACCGCTCGTACGGTTGTTTTTGATGCAGGGGCAAGGTTCATGTGGGGACAGCCGGCAAGGGTCATGTAGGGACAGCCGCCTCGGCTGTCCAGGTTTTGACGGTTCCGTGCCCCCGCAAGATTTTTGTGGAAAGGCGCGACTTTAGTCACCATCGTAGGGTTTGTTTTTGTGGAAGGGCACGACTTTTGTCGTGCCATCTCAGGGTTTTGGAAGGGCGCGGCTTCAGCCGCACCGTTAAGGTGCAAATGTAGGAGGGGGGCTTTAGCCCCTGAGGTACCGGAAGGAAGCACGCAGTGAATGGAAAAATGACCGCTGCCGTCCTGTACGGCAAAGAAGATCTCAAAATCGAAAAGGTTCCCATCCCTCGCGTCGGAGACGGCGAGGTTCTCGTCAAGGTCCAGGTTGCCCTCACCTGCGGCACCGATCTCAAGGTCTACCAGCGTGGCTATCACGCCCGCATGATTGTCCCTCCCGCCTTGTTCGGCCACGAACTCGCCGGAGTCATCGAGGAAGTCGGCGCCGGCGTCAATGGCTTCAAGAAGGGCATGCGCGTCGTTGCCCTCAACTCCGCCCCGTGCCAAATGTGCTTCTACTGTTCCAAGCATCAGGAAAACCTCTGCGAAGATCTCCTCTTCAACAACGGCGCTTACGCCGAATACATCCGCGTTCCTCGCCGCATCGTTGAAGCCAACATGCTGATCATTCCGCCAAACGTCAGCGTGGAAGACGCCGCCATGACCGAGCCTCTGGCCTGCGTCCTGCGCGGCCTGCATGAAACCGGCGTCGAAATCGGCGACACCGTCACCATCCTCGGCGGAGGCCCCATCGGCCTCATGTTCGTTCAAGTTGCCCGCGCCATCGGCTGCAACGTAATCTCCGTGGTCAAGCGCGACGGCCAGGTCGAAGCCGCCAAACACATGGGCGCGCACGAAATTATTCAAACCACCAAAGTTCCCAACGTGGTCGACGCCGTCCGCGCACTCTCCCCGCAAAAGCGCGGCTGCGACGTAGTGATCGAAGCCGTCGGCCGTCCCGAAGCCTGGGAGTGGGCCGTCGACATGGTCCGCAAAGGCGGCACCGTCAACTTCTTCGGCGGATGCGCCAGTGGCACCAAAGTGCAGCTCGAGACCAATCGCCTGCACTACTCCGAAATCACTTTGAAAGCGACGTTCCACCACACCCCGGAAACAGTTCGCCGAGCTTTTGGATTGATCGCGGCCAAAAAGATTCGCCCCACCGACTACATCACCGGAGAGGCGCCGCTGTCGCGCCTCCAGCAGGTTCTGCGCCACATGCTGAACCGCGGCGGCGACATCAAAACCGCAATCATCCCCGGCCACTGAAGATTGTCGATTGTGCGATTGTTGATTGTTGATTGAAGACCTGGCATTAAGTTCTTGTCATCCTGAGCGGAGTAACGAGTGCGCGAATGCGCATTCGTTACGAAGTCGAAGGATCCCTACAGGTACGTGCTGTTCGAAAGCGTCGAAAAAGAACTGATGATTTTTGATTGCCGATTGAAAACCAGAACGTCTATGCCAGCGAGCTTTCAATCAACAATCAAAAATCGTCAATCAACAATTTTTTTACCCATGCCTCAACTCGCCATACAAAACCCGTCCCCCGCCGCTGTCGGCTGGGCTCGCCTGCCCGCCGACTACGCCATCCCCGCGTCCGCACCCACGCTCGCCGAAGCCCGCGAATACTGCGCCCGCCTCGCCCGCACTCACTACGAAAATTTCTCCGTAGCCAGCTGGTTCCTTCCCAGCCGCTTGCGCCAGCATTTCTTCAACGTTTACGCCTACTGCCGCATCTCTGACGATCTCGGGGACGAAGTCGGCGACCCCGCCGCTTCCCTCGCCCTGCTCGACCAGTGGCAATCCGAGCTCGACGCCTGTTACGATGGCAATCCGCGGCACCCGGTTTTCGTCGCGCTCGCCGAGACCGTGCGCGAATTCGATATCCCCAAGCACGAGTTCTCCGATCTCCTCCGCGCCTTTCGCCAGGACCAAACCGTCACTCGCTTCGAAACTTTTAACGACCTCCTCGACTACTGCCGCTACTCCGCCAATCCCGTTGGCCATCTCGTGCTCTACCTCTGCGGATACCGCGACCTCGAGCGCCAGCACCTTTCCGATTTCACCTGCACCGCCTTGCAGCTCGCCAACTTCTGGCAGGATGTCAGCGTCGACTATGAAAAGGGACGTATCTATCTCCCGCTTGAAGATCTTCGCCGCTTCAACGTCACCCAGCAGGAAATCGCCAACAAGCAGAACACTCCCGCCTTCCGCGCCATGATGAAGTTTGAAGTTGAGCGCGCCCGCGACTGGTTTCACCAAGGCCTGCCGCTGATAAAAGAAGTTGACCGCGAACTGGCCGTCGATCTCGACCTCTTCAGCCGTGGCGGTCTGGAAATTCTCAACGCCATCGAAAAACAGAACTATGCCGTCCTCGGCAATCGTCCCGCAATCTCCAAGCCCCGCAAACTGGCTCTGGTAGCTCGCGCCGCAATTGCAAAACTCCTCGGAACTCGCGGAGGCAAACCATGAGCGCCGGCACTCAGCAGGTCCCCATTCCCTGGACCCCTGCTCCGCCTCAGCTCGTCATGGCCTATTCCGTGTGCAAGGGCATCACCCGCACCGCGGCCAAAAATTTCTACTACGCCTTCCTCGTTCTCCCGCGTCGCAAACGCGAAGCACTGTGTGCCGTTTACGCCTTCATGCGTCTCTGCGACGACATCACCGATGATCCCAAGCTGAGTTTGCCCGAGCGCCGTCAGAAACTTGAGACCTGGCTCGACGCTCTGCACCGCGCCCAGCAGGGCCATCCCACCGACGATGCCATCCTGCTCGCCCTTACCGACGCCCAGCGCCGCTATTCCATCCCCGCCGGACTGCTCGACGAACTCGCGCACGGCACCGCCATGGACGTGGAACAAGCCGAAGCCGCCGCCCAAACCAGCAGCGATCCCAGCCTCACCATTCAATACAAAACTTTCGAAGATCTTCGCCTCTATTGTTATCGCGTCGCCTCGGTCGTCGGCCTGGTTTGCATCCACATCTTCGGATATCGCGACCCCGCCGCCGAGCCTCTCGCCGAAACTTGCGGCCTGGCATTTCAGCTCACCAACATCGTTCGCGACGTCAAAGAAGACGCCAGCATGGGTCGCGTCTATCTTCCCGAAGAAGATTTGGCGAAGTTCAATCTCTCCGCCTCGGAGCTTCTCGCGGCTCCCGATCCGACCCGCTTCCGCCCCGTCCTCGAGCTCGAAGCCGATCGCGCCCGAAAGTTCTACGCCTCCGGCGACGCACTCATCCCCTACATCGCCGAAGATAGCCAGCCCGCGCTCTGGGTGCTCGTGACCATCTATCGCCGCCTGCTCGAAAAAATCGCCGAAAAACAGTACGACGTCTTCACCGCCAAAATTTCCCTTAGCACTAGAGAAAAGCTCCGCATCCTCGCGAAAGGTTTCCTCAAGCGCCTAACGTGATCCGAAAAGTAATACCGTCCCGTGCTTCCTCCGCGCCCGGGTGCCCCATTTCTCGCGCGCCCTTTGCGCGAGAAGTGGGGACTTTCCGCACTGGGTGCCCCATCCTTCTTTCGCGTTGTTTGAGAAAGAGGGTGGGGACCGTGAATCTCACCTAAGAATGCCCCCGACTTCCCAACCCAAAGTCGCCATCGCCGGAGGCGGCCTCGCCGGACTAGCCGCCGCCTGCGCCTTGTCCGACGCCGGTTTCCGCGTCACTCTCTTCGAGAAGCGTCCCTTCCTCGGCGGACGCGCCTCCTCGTGGGAACATCCCGGCACCGGCGAAGTCGTCGACAACTGCCAGCACGTCCTCTTTCGCGTCTGCACGAACCTGATCGAGTTCTACCATCGCATCGGCGTCGCCAACCAAATCCGCTGGTACGACGAAATGACTTTCATCGAACCCGGCGGCCGCACTTCAATCATGAAATCCTCGCCGCTCCCCGCGCCGCTCCACACCGCGCCATCGTTTCTGCGCTTCCATTTCCTCAGCGTCGCCGATAAACTCGCGATCGCCCGCGCACTGGTTCCGCTCACTCTCACCGCGCAACCCGACACTGGGCAATCTTTCCAGCACTGGCTCGATCAGCACGGTCAAACCAAGCAAGCGGTTGAGCGATTTTGGAGCCCCATCCTGGTCAGCGCTCTCAGCGAGGATCTCGACCTCATCTCCATCTCCGCCGCCGCACAGGTGGTCCGCGAGTCCATGAAATCTCCCGCCGCGCGTCAGATGGGAGTACCCACCGTTCCACTAACCGAACTCTATAACGCCGCCGGCGACTACATCCGCGCCCGTGGCGGCGAACTCCACTTCCGCCAACCAATCGAATCTTTCACCCTCAAACCGGGTGCCCCACCCTTGTCCCTGCGCACTTCGCAGGGACAGGGTGGGGACTTTGACTTCCTGATCCTGGCCCTCCCCTTCGACGCTCTAGAAAAAGTCCTTCCCCACACCCCCGAGGCCGCCCCCATCCGCGAGCAACTCAGCCACTTCGAAACCGCCCCGATCACCGGCATCCACCTCTGGTTCGACCGCCAGATTTCCGATCTCGACCACGCCGTCCTCCTCGACCGCACCATTCAATGGATGTTCCACAAGTCCCGCCTCCAACCCATGCGCGCAGCGGGCGAGCCCATGCGCACCCCCGCAGGACAAGCTGCGGAGCGCCGTCACAGCGCAGCTCTGGACGCGCAAGCCGCGGAACGGCGCCAGAATGCAGCCCACGGCGCAAGCCATGGGTACGAATACAAAAATGAACCAGACCCGGAGGGCCGAAAGAATGACGCCTCCTCCGCCCCAGGTAGTTACATCGAACTCGTCGTAAGCTCTTCCAAATCGCTCATCGATAAATCCCGCGGCGAAATCGTCGATCTCGCTCTCGCCGAAGTCCGCGAATTCTTTCCCGCCGCCCGCGCCGCCAATCTTGTCAAATCCACGGTCATCAAAGAACTCCACGCCACCTACTCGCCACGCCCCGGCATCGACGCCCATCGCCCCTCGCCCACCACCGATTGGCCTCGCGTTTTTCTCGCCGGAGACTGGACCGCAACCGGATGGCCCGCCACCATGGAAGGCGCCGTCCGCAGCGGCTACCTCGCCGCCGAAGCCCTCGCCCGCGCCGCCGGACGCAAAGGCCCCCGCTTCCTTTCCCCCGATCTGCAAGCCACGGGCCTGATGCGGCTCTTTAGGTAATTTTTCTTGGCACGGGGATCCGACCTGCACTCGGGAAATTCGTGGAAGGGCACGACTTCAGTCGTGCCATAAAGATGCCAAAGAAGTCCGCGGCTTGAGCCGCTGAGGCGCCGCTCTCTTACGACATTCCCAAATCGAAACCGCTTAAGATCCGGGAACCTTCTCTTCTCGCCCAATCCCATCCGCTGGTAACTAATCCACCCCACTCCCCTGCCGATAAACATGGCATGGACGGCCGCAACTTCGAACCAAGAACGGTCTTGTGGGCAGTCGCCGAGGTTTCCTGGGAAGATCCCGCAGGAACTCCCTACCGGGAGCCCGCCACCATGGAAGATACTTCCCCGTCCGGCGCCTGCATCCGCCTCAAGACCCCCATCAACGTCGGTTCCCGGCTCGTCGTCAAGTGGCAGCGCGAACAGTTCTCGGCGATTGCCAGAAACTGCCGCAAGGATGGCAGAGACTTTCTTCTCGGAGTCCGCCGCGATCCCTTCCTTCTTCAAGACAACTCCTCTGCGAAGGAGTCCATCTCTCCTCCCCCGGCCGCGCCGCCTCAACTTCAAACTCCCCGGCCCATCGCAGCGCAGTCGCCAGCGTGGAACGATCTCCACCAGAACTCATCAGCCACTCCCGTGAAGGCAAAGCCTATAGCCGATTTCACTCACCCTGCCTCGCGCCTGCCGCTCTCCACCTCGAATACTGCTGTGAAATCCGCGGTTCGCCGCGCCGATCCGCCTCGTCGCGATCAGTCTCAACCCGTAGGCGCACCCCCGCGTCGAGAAAGGAAAGTTATGCAGTCCAACGGATTCTTTCCCCATTTCTGGCGCAAGCAAGCACAACCTGTCGTGCCCCAAACCGTTCCACTACCCACGGAGGCTTCTATGACCCAATCGCCACCTCGTCCCGCGGAAGGCCTTACCGGCCCCCAAACCAATCTGCTCTCTTACGAAGACATCTACCGCGCCGCTGGCATTCTCAGCCCGCGCTCCGGATACGGCATCCACAAAGTCGTCGACATGCTCAACAGCGAGCGCATCCGCAACCTCGCGCCCGACGTCAAGCGCGCCTCGGTGCTCATGGCGCTCGATGCCGCAGGCACTTCCGCCGACGATCTGCTCCAGGACGCAACTCGCCGCCAGCAGGCCCTCGCCTCCTATGAAGCCGGACAACAGAAACAGCTCGAAGAATTCGAGGCCCGCAAGGCCGCCGAGAATGCCCAGATTCAAGCCGAGATGGAGCGCATCACCGCCCATTACGCTGAACGCATCCAGCACAACCACGACCAGGTGACCCAGGAAAAAGAAACTCTACGCAATTGGCAAATGCAAAAGCAATGCGAGAACCAGCGCATCTCCGAGGTGATCGAACTCTGCGCCAAGCAGCCCGCCCCTGCTCCGCTCGCCAGCGCCGCCGCAGCCGCCAACTCAGCTCCCGCCGCCGCCCCCGCCAAAGCCAAATGAAAATGGCAGGCGGAAGAACTCCTTCCACCTGCCGCTTCATCACTCCATCGGCGCTATAGCAGCTTCGCCAACCAAACCACGAAGCCCCGTACGGTTTTTAATTTCCACAACTTCTCCCGCCGCGGGTCGCTTGAAAGGCTCCACCCTGCGGTGCTTTCCCGTGAACTTGCCCTTCCTCGAATCCCACTTGAGCGGCAACAACTCCGAACCCGTTGGCATCAAAGGTGGTCGGCAGCTTTGGCATTTTTAATTGACAACGAATTTCGCTGGGTGAGAGACTCCCTTCACCGGCTTTAAGGTGGTTCGGCCCGCTCGCCCGCCAACGTCGCCAGACATAGTGTTACCGCAGTATGAGCAACCCACCCAACGACCGCGAAACTCTGCAGCAGCTTTTGGCCAACGCATTTGCGGTGCAGGAAAGCCACATTCATCCTCACTCCCTCACCGCCATTATGGAAATTCAGCGGTTGCTTGCCAGCGGCAAAATTGACGTCGACTCCGTCATGGCTCACATCGTGGAGTCGGCGCGCCACGTTGCCGAGGCCAGCGGTATTGCCGTCGCCCTGCTCAAGCGAGATCGCCTGACGTACCGCGCCGGCAGCGGAACCAGCGAGTCTCTGATTGGCCGCCAGGTAACCGCCTGCCTGACCGATTCCCCCGGCACCAAAACCAACTGCGAAATCCTTCGGGTCGAAAATGCTCAGACCGACACCCGAATCGAATCCGACATTTGCCGCCAATTCGGCGCCAACGCACTTCTCATCGTGCCGATTTATCAGGATGGAGCCCTCGCTGGAATTCTCGATATCCGCTTCAACGAACCCCACGCCTTTGAGCTCCCCGAGGTTCGCGCCTACCGATTGATGGCCGAACAAATCGAAGCCGCGCTTTTCCATGCCGCCCAGTTCGAACACAATCGGCTCGAACAGAATCAGTTCGAACCGAGTCAGCATCTTGCCGCTGAGTCGCCCCACGTTCCTGACGCCTTTGAGGAGTTCGCGCCGCTCGAGGAAGAATTCGTGCCGCCTCCCGATTTCATGATGCTGCCGGAAAACGAGCACTCTCTGTTCGCTCGTTGCCGAGCCGTTTTGTCCGACATCATGCAGATGCCCGTATTCAAGCAATCGGCCTGGCTCGTGACGACCGCGGCGCAGCGCGCCAAGAGCATTCGCCGGCCTAGCCCTGCGCGTCCGTCACCCGTCGCCGCAGTTCGCGAATCGCTGATTCAAGAACTGCCGAAACCAGAAATTCCAGTGCAAGAAATTCCAGCCCCGGACTTTTCAACGCAAGCACCGGCCGCGCCGGAATTGGCAATGCAGGAATTCGCAGCGCCAGAAGCGCCAGCGCAGGAGTCGCCTGCGGAAGAGTTGCCAGCCATCCCGCCGCCACCAGCAATCCCCGCCATGACTGCCTGGCGAACCAGAACTTCTGCCTGGCGCGAACAGTTGCGAACCACAGCTCAAGACGCCTCCTCCGAGTTCTCGGCGACCTTCACGCGGGCAGTCACAGGCGCGGCCTCGCTCGCAGAGCGCGCCAGGAACTCCACCGTGCCCGGGCGTTTGCGATCGACGGCCCACAACGCCTCATCCCAACTCTCTTCAACCATCAAACGAGCATCTGCATCAACGATCGAACGAGCATCTGCATCTGCGGCCTTGCTCGCGCAGCATGCGAAGAACTCCACTTGGCCCAATCGTGTGCGAACTTCTGCTAGAACAGCTGCCCGAAACCTGGCCACGGAGTTTTCATCTCTGCGCAAGCGCACCGCAGCATCCGCGACCCTGCTCATGCAGCGAGCCAGAAATTCCAACTGGCCCGACCGTCTGTGGCGCGTAGCGCAGCAGGCCGCCGCGGAATTCTCTTCCACCTTCCGGCGTGTCGCCTCGTCGACCTCCGCATTCAGGCGGCGCACTCGAAATCTCCTTTGGACCAACCGTGCTCGCGACCTCGCGCTAAGCGCCGCCGTCGTATTCGCCTTAACCGCCTTAATCGCCTACCGCAGCCACGGCCCAGTCAATTCGGTGGAATCTTCAACGCTGCCCAACTCCATTCCCGCCGGCCCGCAGCCTCAACTCGCGAAGCCAGTGGCAGCGAAGGATGCATCGGCCAGTCCCGCGGCAGTTTCCGCGAAAACCACCACCCGACATGCCCGAACCTCACTCCGACGAGTGCGGGTCGGACCCAATGAAGTCGATTACATCGGCGACGACGTGACTATCCGCACCTTTCCCGACCGGTCGCGCCCCAAGCGTCCCCGGCTCGCAGCCACCCACACCACCCAATTCGGCGACGACGTGACCGTTCGCTACTTCATCCCCCAACCGCAACCCACCAAAACCGCCGTCCGCTAACTGGTCTTGTGAGGACACTGGGTTATGTGGGGACAGCCGCCCCCGGCTGTCCGCCGCGCGCAGCGCGGCCTTCTGACGCGCGGGGCGATCCAAATAAAAAAGCGCAGCACCCAATCGGGCCTGCGCCTTCATTTCTTGCTCTATAAGTTCAGAATACCAAATTGAAGGGGGTAAACCGGCAAAAATTCCAACTTTATATTTCGTCCGCAATCATCGACTTACCCAAGAACCCGAGCCAAAAGGGTCTTGACAAGATTTTCGTGTGGGGGCGGGCACTCCTGCCCGCCCAGGTTTTGATTTTTGTGAGAGGAAAAACTCACCCCGCCAGCAGCGCCACTCCGCCCGCGACCAGCACAGCCGCAATCCATCTCCGCCGGTCCACTTTCTCATGCAGAAAGATTTTCGCCGCGAAGGCGTTGCCGATAAATGTAAGCGACGCCGCGGCCGGCGCCACCAGGCTCACGTCTCCCCAAGATAGCGCGAATAGCAAACTGAAAAACGCCACTGCCATGGCGGTCACGCCCAGAAAAAAGTTCGCATTGCCCAGCGTGCGCGACACTACCGCCCATAATCCAGAGCGATTCCAAAGTTCATGCACGTCGCCGACCTGCTTCATGGCCCGCGCCAGCAACACGTCTCCCACCACCGACGCGAACACGACCACGAGAATGCCGCCCCAGGTGTAAGCTTCCCTCATCGTCGCACCCCGCTCGACGCCGCCGGAACATCATCAGCCGTCGCCCTGGCCTGACCGGTGGGTGCGGTGGGTGCCCCGTTTCTCGCGTTCTTTGCGAGAAGCGGGGATTTTGCATTCGCATCTGACGTCAGTGACGGCCCTCCCGCCACAAATCCAACTCCTCCAGAGATCAGCGCGATCCCCAGCCAGCGCGATGCGCTGACCTGCTCATGCAGCGCAAACCTCGCGACCAGCGCCAGCAGAACGTAGCCCAGCGATGTCGCCGGCAACACATATGTCAGATCGGCCCAGGAGAGAGCGTTCATGTAGGAAGCGAAAAACGCGAGCAGCAATAGTATGCCTACCGCCACCCACGGATTGAGCACCGCGAGAAGAATGCTTTGCAAATGATGGAGGGAAATGTTGCCGGTCTGCTTCATTCCATGCGAGAGCATGGAATCGCCGGCCGCTGCAAAGACGGTCACGCCAGCCAGCACCAGATACTTACGGAAGGTCACTTAGAACTCAGGTTTCAAAGTTTCAAGGTTTCAAGGTTTCAACAACGCCAATGGATTCAAGCACAGAATTCCTTGAAACCTTGAAACGTGAAATTTGAAACCTGTTGCTACGCTTTGACCGGCTCCGCCGACGCTGCCGCTTCGGCGTGCTTCTTCACCATCTTGTTGCGCGCGGCGCGCAGCTTCAAGAAGGACTTCGCTTCTTTGTAGAGGCGCTTGCGGTCGTTGCTGTCGAACGCCGCCTTCCTCAGGATGCGGAAAACGGCTTTCGGCCGGAAGTAATATTCGTCGTAGAAACGATGGACCGCCGACATAATGTCGTCAGCCGGCAGCCCAGGATACTGAATCTGGGCAAGCTGATGTCCACCCTCATCGACCATCTTGTTGTCGCCCACCATGAATCCATTTTTCACTGCGTAGTCGTAAAGCTCGGTGCCGGGATAAGCGTGCGCCACCGAAACCTGAATGGTTTCGACGTCGAGCTCCTTGGCGAATGCGATGGTGTTGTTAATGGTTTCGTGGGTTTCGCCGGGCAGCCCCATGATGAAGTCGCCGTGAATCACCAGGCCCAGTTTGTGGCAGTCCTTGGTGAATTGGCGCGCGCGTTCGATGGTCGCGCCTTTTTTGATGTTCTTCAGAATCTGCTGGTCTCCCGACTCATAGCCAACGATCAGCAGGCGGCATCCCGCTTCCTTCATCGCCTTCAGGGTTTCGTAGTCGGTGGTTACGCGCGAGGTGCAAGACCAGGTCAGGCCGAGCGGCTTCAGCTTGGCGCAGAGTTCGATGGTGCGTGCCTTCTGAATGTTGAAGGTGTCGTCATCGAAGAAAAACTCTTTCACATTCGGCCACATCTCTTTGGCCTTCGCCATTTCGCTGGCCACATCATCGGTAGAGCGCTTGCGCCACGGATGTCCACTCAGCGTCTGCGGCCACAAACAGAACGTGCACTGCGCCGGGCAACCGCGCGTGGTGTAGAGCGAGACAAAGGGATTCAACAGAAATGGCACGTTGTAGCGCGTGACGTCGAGATCGCGCTTGTAAACTTCGGTGACGTGCGGCAGCGCGTCCAGATCCTGAATCTGCGGAGCGTCGGGATTGTGCACGACTTTTCCATCTTTCAGGAATGAAACGCCCGGAATCTCCGCCAGCGGCTTGCCCTTGGCATAGTCCACAACCGCAAAGTCAAACTCTTTGCGGCAGATGAAATCGATGTCCGGACAATCGCGCAGCGACTTTTCCGGCAACACGCTCACGTGCGGTCCCACAAATGCAATCTTGATTTTAGGATTCGCCTGCTTGATGGCCCGTGCGAGAAGAATATCGCCAGGGAATCCCGGCGTGGATGTGAACAGCACGAGGAACTCGTACTCCTTGGCGATCTCGATGGTCTCGTCGCCCGAGACGTGGTGCGGCGGCGCGTCCAGCAGCCGCGCTCCTTCCAGCATGCCCGCAGGATAAGCCAACCACACGGGATACCAGAAACTCTCGATTTCGCGGGTAGCTGGCCAGCGAGAGCCAGCCCCTCCGTCAAAGTTTTCAAACGATGGAGGATTCAGAAACAGTGTTTTTAGAGGCATAGTGGATATCCCGTTATTTTACCATTCGGACATAGTTCTTCCGGGTTTTAGCCCCGTATTTCTGCAGGTTCCCCAGATCCGATGGCCATGACCTAAATGCTTGATTTCAATGTACTAGCTCTCGGGCGAAAAGGAAACGCCACAGGGGTAAACAACCCGTTCGTTGCAGCGAAAGGCACGCGGGTGCGCTGAGTGGGGCCGGGGCGGGCTTAATCCGGAAGAGTTATTGGGCTTCGTTGCTGGCCGGAACGCGGAAAGTTATACCGCGATCGTCATTAACCTTCGCCGTGGCAACCAGGTCTAGATCGGCGAGTGGAATCTTTTCTGTGTGCTGTGGCGCGAAATTCCACAAAGTCTGGCCGACGATGGCGTAATTCTGAATTTCCTTCTGATGCTGATCGCGGAACACCAGAACTGTGGCGGGAATGATCGGCGTTCCCTGTGGTTGGCTGCTGGGAGCGGGGTTTGGGGTAGGAGCGGAGCGGGCGTACAGGTCGCGGTCGCCATCGGCCTGCTCTTGTCGGAACATCTGCTGCTGTTCGAGACTCTGCTCGTTCATGTCATTGGCGATGGCTTGATCGCGGTCGTAGTCCTCATCGTAGGAAGAACCGGAATCCCATAACCAGGGATCGTAATATCCGTAGTAGCCCCACGGATAACCGTAGCCCCAGCAAGCATAGCCGTAGCAGTTGTTGCGGAACCCGCGGCCGCGAAAACGGTTGTGGAATCCGTGATGAAAATTATTGCCGCGAAATCCGCCATGCAGGAAAGGACGGCTGGAGAAGGTGGCGCGCGAAGAACGGGTAACTCCACGAGAGAATCCGGCGCCGGATCGCATGCCGCCAACGTGACCGCCGCTGAACGCAGCATGTCCACCGAATCCGCCGGCGTGGCCGCCGCTGAAACCAGCGTGCCCACCGAAGCCACCGGCGTGACCGCCGCCGCTGAAACCGCCGTGACCTCCGCCGCCGCGTTGCGCCCACACGGGAACGGTCAGGAAAAGCGCGAACGCCGAAATCGCCATTAGGCGGCGCATAGGAAAATTATACGCCCGGCGATAACGGTCAATCGTCAAATTTTGTTTCGCTCTGGGCGTGCTTGGAGCGGGCCCTCAGGGGCTAAAGCCCTGTCCTTGGCGGGTCTTGATGGCACGGCTGAAGCCATGCCCTTCCACACTCGCGATCGAACCTGCCTTCCAACCAAAACGTGAACAAATCCTTCTAAGAGAGCTTGTTCAAACGGAACTGTGGCAAACGGTGCCAGGGCCGGGCTTTCGTTGAGATCGACTCGACGAGGAATACTCGCTTTTTGCTTATTCTTGCGTGGTGGGCGTTGGCAGGCTGCGGTTTGGCGGTGGGCCAGAATGACGCCAACACGATTGTGCAGCGGTCGGTCGCCGCCAACGAACGCGATTGGGAAGCGGTGCCTAAATTCGATTGCTCGGAACGCGACCGCACTAGCGACGGCACAAGAACCTACCAGGACATCATGATCCTCGGTACACCGTACCAGCGGCTGTTGAAGGTCAACGGGAAGCCTTTGACGGGGGCGCAAGCGGCGGAAGAAAAACGCAAACTTGAAAATGTAATTGCCGAAAGAAAAAGTGAATCCCCCGACAAAAAAGCCGAGCGCATTGCGAAATACAACGAGGAACGTAAGCGCGATCACGCCATGATGGACGAAATGGCGAAAGCCTTCGATTTCAGGCTGCTGGGCCAAACCCGGCTCAACGGTCACGTCGTTTATTCCCTGCAGGCGTCGCCCCGAAAGGGATATCAGCCGCCTAACATGGAAACGCAGGCGTTGACCGGCATGGAGGGAAAACTTTGGATCGACAAAAAAACTTTTCAGTGGGTAAAAGTTGAAGCCGAGGTCAAGCATGCGGTTTCGATCAAGGGCTTTCTGGCGCAAGTGGAGCCGGGTACCTATTTCGAGCTGGAGAAAATTCCTGTGGCTCCCGGTATCTGGATGGCAAAACATTTTGCCTTGCGATCGCACGCCAAGATTTTAAAAGTCATTCCCAAGAATGGCCAGGAAGACGACACTTTCTTCAATTACCACAAGGCGAAAGCGGCCATGAATCGATAGGGGAAGATCCAGAACAAAACCTTGGACGGACGAATGCGTGCGTCTCTGTGTGACGCCAGCCAGGTTTAAGAATCTTCCAGGCTATTTCTTTTTCTTGGGCTTGGCGTGCTTCGCTGAGGATTTCGCAGCCGGCTTCTTCGCCGGTTTTGCGGCGAGCTTTGCCGGTTTTGGGGCGGGCTTTGCTGGTTTGGACGCGGCTTTGGCGGGCTTGGATTTTTCGGCCGGCTTCGCTTGGGGCTTTGCCGGCGGTGCCGCAGGCGGCGCAGCGACTGGAGCGGTGGGCGGAACTGCGCCCTTCCCCTTCTTTCCTTTTGGTCCGGGCTTTCCCGCTGCGGCCGCGGCGGGGGCCTCAGCGGCGGCGGCTTTGGCGGCGCGTCCGCGTCGAGGCGCGGGCGGTGGCGGTGGAGGCGGCGGCGCGAACGGCTTCAAATATTTCAGGGTCTCAGTTCGCGAGCGCAGCTTTCCGTCGAGCAACAGCATGAACACGTCGTGCGCAAGTTTGGGATACTCGGGCAACTGCGGCGTGATCAGCAGTTCCGTCATCTCGGGCAAGGGCAGCTTCTGCTGCACCTGGCGCCACTTCGTAAGGTAATTCTTGATCTTCTGTTCCACCGCCTGCTGCTTCGCCGTGACGGCGAGGAACAACACCATCTCTGGCCGAGCCGACGAAAGCAGCTGCCAGGTGCGCGAAGGAGTGGCGGCCTCCTTGCCCATCAGGCGCTTGGCAAGTTGTTTGGCGTGATCTTCAATGTCACGCCAGGCCTCGACCAGATCCTTGCGCGGAATCATTTTTTGAATGTCCGCAATTTCTTTATCGGGGAAGTGCGAAGTCAGGAAATACATTACGGCGGGGCCGGCGTCGGGAGTGTAGCCCATATCGACCATCTGCTGCCGCGTCTTCATCAACTGCGTGATGCCGTTGGCGTCGACCTTGGCGACGGTCCAGTGGTCGTGCAGGATCTGGAGCCAGCCTTCTTTCTCCAGCATCTTCACGACCTGTAGGGGATCGTCTTCGTGCGCCAGGGCGGCGATCTCGTGGCCGATCGAGGAGCGCAGGATGTGGTCGATGTACTTGCCTTCTTTGGCGGCGTCGTAACGGGCCTGGGTCCGCTCCTCAAGCGGCCAATGGAAGCGCGCAGCGAAACGAGTGGCGCGGATGAGGCGCGAAGGATATTCGAGGAACGAATAGTTGTGCAGAATGCGGATGACCTTGGTCTCAATGTCGGCCACTCCGTTGAAGGGATCGAGCAGCAGTCCGCGCGATCCTTCGTTCAACGAGAGCGCCATGGCGTTGACAGTGAAGTCGCGGCGGCGCAGGTCTTCGTGAATAGTGGCGGGTGCAACGAGAGGAGGCTTGCCCGTCTTTTCGAAGCGTTCGGTGCGCGCCATGCTGATTTCGGCGCGGGCATTGCCGGGCAACGAGATGAAGATGGTCCGCATGTCCTCTTCGACAGCGGTGATCTTCGCGCCAGCTCGTTCCAGATCTTTTTGCAGCTTAAGAGGATTGCCTTGGACGGTGAAGTCGAGGTCGCGGATGGTGAAGCCGCTGATGATGTCGCGGATGGCGCCGCCGGTGAGGTAAAGATTCATGCCGGCGGCGCGGGCTACGTCTTGCACCAAGCCGACGCCCCTGAGCTGGTCCGGGGTCAGCCGGATTTCCATCGTGTAAATGTAGTCAGCCATTCGCTTTGAAGCGGCTGCCGGGCATCAATTCCAAGACGACGTGAGCAGCGATCGCGCCTGGAGGAGGGCCGGACCTGCCAAGACTTTCCACAAGTTTTCCACAGCCTTGCCCATCGTATTCTAGAGCCCTGAAGCGGCCTGAATGCAAGTGGCTTAAATCAAAGTACTTATAAGCAGTGGACTCTTTGCGGCAAGCTAAAGAAAATAACACATGGTTTACATTTTGGCTACTGCCAAGGCGGATTCCAGTCGCTTTTCGCAAAAAGGTGCGAGAATCGGGAAGGCAGTGGCCAGTGCGTGGCCAGTGACCGGTGGCCGGTGACCAGTGGAACCCATCAAACGACTGATCAGCGCTTACTGGACACTAGCCACTGACCACTAGCCACTGTTTTCTATGCCTTCGACGCACAAAAAGGTGATCGTCCGCAAGATGGACAGGGACACGGTTTCGGGCTATGTGGCGCCGGAGCAGTTCGTCCACGAGGGCAAGCTGGAAGTGTTGAATACTTCGGGCACCGTGATTGCGATCGACCTGCGGGAGATCAAGGGCGTGTATTTTGTGCGGGAGTTCGGAGACTCGGAGTCGCTGACCCGCAAGACGTTTACGACTCGCCCGCGCTCGGAAGGACTGTGGGTGCGGCTGCGATTCAAAGACAGCGAAATCCTGGAAGGGTTGATGCCCGCCGACCTGACGCAGACTACGCCGGAGGGATTTCTGGTGAACCCTCCCGACCAGCGATCGAACACGCAACGCATCTTCGTGCCGCGCACGGCGCTGGAGTCGCTCACCGTGTTGGCCGTGATCGGGGCCGCCCGGCGCCAGCGGCGCGGGGCGCAGGATCAGCGGCAAGTGCCAATGTTCGAAGAGTAAACACACACGTAGAGACAGCCGCCTCGGCTGTCCCGGGAGGGCGAAGCCGGTGGCGCGGCGTACGTCCTTCCTTTCTGGCACATCCCGAACAGTTGGTTCGCGTTCCGAAAACCTTGGACGGACGAATGCGTCCTTCCCTACGTGAAACGTGTGTAAAAAGCGTTGAAACTTCATAACGGGTTGATGTACCGTGTGAAGTCCACACGGGCTCCGGCCTGGCAAAGAGACGATCGGGTCCCGCCTTCTCCCCGTCCGCTCGGCCTCTGGTGGAGGTCGACAATCTCGGTGCCTCAGGTGTGCCTCATGTCAGCGATTCCCGTATCGCGTCCCAGTCGTGCGTCCGCAATGCTGTATCCATTTTTCGTCGCAGTCATTTTTTGCCCATTCCTATTCTGCGCATTGAGCGTGGCGCAGCAAGGCTCCGCGACGGGAGTTCCGCATCCACTCATTCGGCAAGCTGTAGATGAGACACAACTAACGACACTGAAGGGCAATACACATCCGCTGGCGCGGCCGCAGTTCGACTTGGGGACGGCTCCGGCAACCCTCTCTATGGATCGGATGCTGCTGGTGTTGAAGCGCAGTCCCGACCAGGAGACGGCGCTGCGGAAGTTGCTCGACGATCAGCAGGACAAGCATTCGCCGAATTATCACCAGTGGCTGACGCCTGAACAGTTTGGCAAACAGTTCGGGCCGACCGACGCCGACATCCAGACAGTGAAGACGTGGCTGCAGTCGCACGGATTCACGGTCGGATCGACTAAGGGGCGGACCGTGCTGGAGTTCTCGGGCTCGGCAAGCCAGGTGAAAGAGGCGTTTCATACTACGATTCACAAATACGCGGTGAACGGCGAACAGCATTGGGCCAACGCGAGCGATCCGATGATTCCCACGGCGCTGACGCCGGCAGTAGCGGGAGTGTTGACGCTGCATAATTTCCTCAAGAAACCGGCGAGCCATTTCAGCGGGCAGGCTGTTCCGGCGAAGATCGTGCCGGGGAAGAGGCCGCAGGTGACATTTCCCGCGCAGAATGGGCAACCGGAGACTAACGCGCTGGCTCCGCAGGATTTCGCGGTGATTTACAACATCAATCCGATCTACAGCGTGAGCACCAACGGCAACGATATCTGGATCGCCGTCGTTGGCCGCAGCAATCTGTACAACGGAGGATCGGACGTCTCGGATTTCCGTGACAATATCGGAGGATGCTGCGGGTCGATCAACATTGTTCTCGACGGGCCCGATCCTGGTGACCTGGGTGGCGGCGAGGAGGCTGAGGCGACATTAGATTCGACGTGGTCGGCTGCGATCGCACCCGGCGCAAACGTCGATTTGGTTGTCTCGGCTTCGACGAACACGACGGACGGCATCGACCTGTCGGAGACGTACATCATCGAGAACAACCTGACCGACATCATGACCGAGAGCTTTAGCGCCTGCGAACTTTACGCCACCGACGGTCAGCTTGCATTTAGTTCCAGTATGGCGGAGCAGGCGGCGGCGCAGGGTATCACGTATTTTGTTTCAACTGGGGACAACGGGACGGCCGGGTGCGACGATCCGTCGGTGGCGCCGGCAACGAATCCGATTTCCGTCAACTTGATCGCGTCCACAGCATTTAACGTTGCGGTGGGCGGGACCGAATTCAGCGAGAATGGAAACACCAGCAAGTATTGGGGGACCGAGCCGCCGGTGCAGGAGTCGGCAATCTCCTACATTCCGGAAAATGTTTGGAATGAAAGCAGCCTTACCAACGGGCTGTGGTCGGGCAGCGGCGGGGCGAGCGCAGGAAATGTTGCTGGCGGGCAAGGTGGGTCAACTCTCGGCGTTCCCAAACCTTACTGGCAATCGGGAGTTGCGGGAATCCCCGGGGATGGAGTACGCGACCTGCCCGACGTCTCGCTGACCGCGGCCAGCCATGATCCGTACCTGCTGTGCCTGGAAGGTTCCTGCACTCCCGATAGCACGGGGCAGATCTACGTGTATTTCATCAGCGGCACTTCGGCTTCGTCGCCGTCGTTTGCGGGAATCATGGCGCTGGTGGATCAGGAACAACTGGCCAAAACGGGCAACGGGCGGCAAGGGCTCGCCAACTATGTGCTTTACCGGCTGGCGGCGGCGCAGAGCGCTTATCCGGCGCAGTGCAATGGTTCGAGCACCACAACGCCGCCGGCGAGCACTTGCATTTTCAACGACGTGACTGTCGGCAACAATGCGGTTCCCGGCGAGGTCACAACAGAATATTCAGCGACTGCGGGCTACGACTTGGCGACGGGACTGGGCTCGGTGGATGTGGCGAACCTGGTGAACCAGTGGAACTCGGTCACGTTTAATGCGACTACGACCACATTGGCATTGAGCCCGACAACGAACATTGTTCATGGGTCGATGGTTACTGTGAATGTGTCGGTCACGCCGACCAGCGGTACGACGCCGATCCCCACGGGAGACGTCGCCCTGCTGGCATCGACTAATCTCAGCAACTTAGCCGATACGCTCGCGGGAACTTATGCTCTCGCGCAAGGAGCAGTCGCTTCCTCAACTAACGCACTTCCAGGCGGCGGCCCCTACTTTGTGATCGCGCGCTATGCTGGCGACTCGACGTATGCGCCTAGTGCTTCGTCGATGATCTTGGTCACGGTCAGCCCTGAGCCGAGCACGATCACCGAGAGCATTGTCGCTTACGATCAGAACGGCAATTCCATTCCGCTCGGCAGCGTGCCGTTCGGAAGTTTCATTTACCTGCGAGCCGACGTGCAGGGTGCATCGGGACAAGGAGTTCCGACCGGACGCGTTACCTTCACCGACAGTTTCGGAACGATTCCCGGCGGCAGCACGTTTACCCTCAACAGCCGCGGGAACACCGCGAATCCGAATGGAGTGAATTTTGATACCGGAACGCACACCATTTCGGCTTCATACAGCGGAGACCCCAGTTTCAGCTTGAGCAACACGACGCAGTCGCAATCGGTGACGGTGACTCCGGGGTTCTATGCGACGATGGCATCGAGCGGTTCGCAGGTGGTGATCTCGGCGCCGGGGGGAACAGGCACTTCTTCGATTGCAGTAGTGAGTTCGACGAACTTCAGCGGCACAATCACGCTGGCTTGCGCGGGGCTCCCTTCCGAAGCCGCGTGCGCGTTTAGTCCGCCCAGCATTAAGGCGACGGGCACGCTGACCACGACGAATGTGACGATCTCGGTGACGACCGTGGCCGCGACCGCGATGGTCGCGCCGCGGCGAACGTACTGGCTGGCGCAGTGGATGATGGGCATGGGACTGCTGTTCTCCGTTGTGCTGGTGGGTGGCAAACAGCAACGGGCGCGTGCATTATTCCTGCTGGTGATGCTGCTGCTGATTGTGACGGTGCCGGGTTGCGGCGGTGGTAGCGGCGGAAGTCACACTCCGCCTCCGAATGCCGGGACGCCTCCCGGCGTCTCGAATGTGACCGTGACTGCGACCAGCGGGACGAGTGTGAGCGTGACGGGATTTACGCTCTCGGTGCAGTAATCCTGCGCCGGGTCCGCGGCACGGGCTTGACGTAGAACCGGCGGTGGAGTGGTGTACGATTAAATCGCACTCCATTCCACCATCATGAAACTTTCTCAGATCGCTTCGGCTCTCGACGCGCGCATTGAAAACGGGTCTTCAGACACCGAAATCAGCGGGCTCAACGGGATTGAACAGGCTGGGCCCGGAGAACTTACCTTCGTATCGAATCCCAAGTACGCGGCGGCTGCGCGGACCACGAAAGCCTCGGCGGTAATCGTGGGCGAGAGCTTCCCGGCTATTCCGGCGGCGATTTTGCGGGCGAAGGATCCGTACTTAGCGTTTGCGCGGGCGCTCGAACTGTTTCATAGACCGACGCGATACGAACCGGGAGCACACGCGACGGCGGTTGTGCACTCGAGCGCGCGAATTGGGGCGAACGCTCACATTGGGCCCTACGTAGTAATAGGTGAGAACGTTGAAATCGGGGCCGACGCTGTGCTGCTGGCGCACGTCGTGATTTATCGTGGGGTGAAGATTGGAGCGAATTTTTTTGCGCATGCGCACGCGGTGGTGCGCGAGAACTGCCGGATCGGCAACAATGTGCTTCTGCAAAACGGCGTGGTGATTGGCGCGGACGGATTCGGGTTTGCGAAAACGGCCGAGGGACGGTGGCATAAGATTCCGCAGCCTGCACCAGTGGTGATCGAGGATGACGTGGAAGTGCAGGCGAATTCGTGCATCGACCGCGCCAGCGTGGGCGAAACCCGCATCGGACGCGGTGTAAAGGTCGATAACCTGGTGCAAGTGGGGCACGGGTCACACGTGGGCGAAGACGTATTGCTTTGCGCGCAGGTGGGACTCGCGGGATCAACCGAGATTGGCAATAAGGCGATTCTTACCGGTCAGGTGGGCGTGGTCGGGCACTGCAAGGTTGGAGAAGGAGCCATTGTTACGCCGCAGAGCGGAGTGGCTCACGATATTGCGGCGGGGGCGCTTGTGAGCGGGGCGCCGGCCGTCGATCACACCTTGTGGCTGAAATATTCGGCGATCTTGCCGAAGCTTCCTGACATTGCGCGGGCGGTACGGAAAACTTCTAAAACATAACCACAGAGGACTCAGAGGCCACAGGGTAATTACGCGTAGGCTGTGCCGCCTTGCGGTTCCCTTTCATCTGCGGGCGATGATGCGGGTTGACGATATTCTTCCGGCAGGCCGCTCTCGATCACGGCGCGAACTTTTTCCATCAGGCAATCGCGGCTGACGAAATCCCTGGGCTCAATCGGGGCATGAAAAATTACTTTCACTCTGCCTGGCCGGATGGCGAATCTTGCTTTCGGCATGGTGTAGTGCGTGCCCACGATGGTGATGGGAATTACCGGGACGCCGCATTCCATCGCCAGATAAAACGGGCCCTTTTTGAAGGGGAGGAGTTTGCCGTCGAAGGAGCGCTTGCCTTCGACGTAGATGATCATGTTGACGCCTTCATGGGCGATGACGGTCTTCGCGGCGCGAACGGCTTCGATGCCCGCGTCGCGATTGCCGCGGTCGACGGGTACCAGCGATCCCATGCGCATGGCGCGGCCGAGAATTGGAACCTTAAACAATTCTTTTTTCACCAGCACGGAGGTGCGCCGGGGAATCAGCGGAACCTGAATCGGGGGATCGAGGTTCGAAACGTGGTTGGTCATGAAGATGTAACTGCGCGAGTGGTCAAAACCATCGAGGCCGACGGTCTCAACGCGCACGCCGGTGATCCACACGCCCGCCCACGCGCCCCACATGAACAGGCGGTAAAGGACGCGAACATCTCCCATGAGGAAGCTTGCGGGGAAGCCGATGATCGCGGCAAGGGGAGCGGCGAGAGCCCAGAAGATCAGCATGATGAGCGTGCGGATCATTTTTCGGTTCCTGCGGCGGAGTTGGGGTCGCTTGCGGTTTGGGCTTCGCCCTTGAGCCAGGCGAGGCGACGGGAGTGTTGTTGAGCGGTGACCTGATCGAGGTCGTGGAGTTCGTAGGAAATTTCCTGGCGGCTGCCGACTTTGAATTTGAGTTCGCGATCGGGGCCGCGGCGCGAGCGGACTTTCAGGGTGAGCGTGTCGCCGGGATTGAGGCGAAATAATTCTTCGCGAGACTCCTGCCCGGCGGGCTTGCCCTGGAGTTCAACAATGGTGTCACCGACGCGCAAACCAGCCTGCTCGGCCTCGCTGCGGGGGGTGACCGCTCCCACGGTCATGGGGCCATCGAAATTGCGCGATGCGGTGAAACCGGCGTCGGTCACGGTGTTTGGGATTGCCTCTACACGCAAGCCGACCGAACGAAAAAAATCATCCCAGGGAATTTCTTCGGTCCCCGCCACGTATTTCGTGAAGAACGAATCCAGGTTCGCATGAGTGACGGCCTCGGCGGCCTCGCGAACTCCGGCGGAATCGTTGAAGAAGCGGCCCTTGCGGGCGTAGTTCTCGTTCATCCATTGCATGACTTCACGCAGCGACGCGCGCCCATGGCTCACTTCGCGCACCTCAAGATCAAGCAGAATTCCGAGCAGTTCGCCCTTGTTGTAATAGGATACGCTGCGGTCGGGACGACGGTAATAACTGTAGCCCTCAAGCCAGGCGTCGAGGCTGGAGTCTTCCGCTGACTGGGTGAGGTGTGCGGGACGGCGCTCGAGTTCCGAAATCTGTTCGCCGAGCCGAAGAAGAAATTGCTTCTCATCGAGCAGGCCCGCGCGCAACTGAATTGTGCCTTCAGCGGTGCTGGTGACGCCCTCACTGAACCACAGGGCGCGAGTGTAATTTTCCATGGTGTAATCGATGGGCTCAAGCGTTTGGGGACGGATGCGCTCGACGTTCCAGAGATGAAAGAATTCGTGGGCGGTGACGCTGGTGAAAGCGTCGAGCGATTGGCGCATTGCGCCGGCACTTACGTCAATGGCGGTCGAGAAGGCGTGCTCCATGCCGCCACCCGCCGGGCCGCGCGGGAAGTGATAGATGAACATGTAGGTGTCGAAGGGACGGTCGTTCATCCAGGTGGTGGCGGCCGCGACGATCTTGCGCAGCGCGGCGACAATCTTTGCCATGTTGTAGTCGGAGGAGTCGGCATCGACGATGACACGGTAGTGCCCGCCGCCTTCGTCGAAATCAGATTCTCGAAAATCGCCGATCTCGACGGGAGAGTCGACGAGGCGATCGTAGTTCGGAGCGGTGAATTCGCCGGCGGACGTTGTGGCTAGATGAGTGGCGATGTGCCAGCCTTCGGGGACGTGACTGAAGCGGAGTTGCAGCGGCGCGGCGCGCGCGTCGACGGGATACATGAGAAGCTGCGCAAGGTTGAAGAAGGCGTGATGCGGGTTGAGTTGGGCGTTGAACGGGCCCGGAGCGTCGGTGTAGATTTCGTATTCGACGATGGCACCGTGCTCGGCGCCTTGCAATTGCCAGCGGCTCATGTTGAGTTCGCGCAGCGGAAGCGGATTGCCGGCGCGATCCTTGGCGCGGAGCCAGTTCACATACTGGGCGAAATCGCGAATCTGATAGAGCGCGTTCCAGACGGGAAGCTGGAGTTCACGCTGCGCGGTGCCCTCGGGCAGAAAGATTTGCACGTCGACCAGATGCTGTTCGGGAGACGCGAGCGAGACGGTATAGGCGACCGTCGACTGCGCGAGTGACGCGGACGAGAGTGCGAGGATGGCAGCGCAGCATGCCAGGCACAACGCACGACCGAGCGGGCGACGGAACGCGAGAAATAAAGTCATCGCTTCCCTGCCAGTTCTCGCAGACGTGCCGGCAGCTTTTCATAAATCCCTCCAAAGCCGCCGTTGGAAAGGATGGCAACGACATCGCCGCTGTGCATCTCGGGAGCGACGGCCTCGACGATGGCGTCGGCGTCGTTGAGAAGGCGCGCCGGACGGCCATTGCGCTCGATCTCCGCGGCGAGCGCGGGCAATTCCAGCCGCTCGTTTTCCGGCACCGCCTCGGAGCGGAAGACGCCCGCGACGATGACCTGGTCGGCTTGCGCCAGGCTGCGAGCTAAGTCGCTTTGCAGAACGCGGCGACGCAGAGTATTGGAGCGCGGCTCGAGAATGGCCCAGAGCCGCGACGTGGGATAGCGAGCGCGAAGCGCTTTCAGCGTGCCCGCGATTGCCGTGGGATGATGGGCAAAGTCGTCGATGATGGTAATCCCGTCGACCTGGGCCTTCACTTCGAGGCGGCGCTTCACACTTTTGAAAGTCTTCAGCGCGGCGGCGATCGCGTCTTTCGGAATGCCGCTGGACGCGGCCAGCGCGGCAGCGGCGGTCGCGTTCCAAACGTTGTACTCGCCGGCGAGTGCGAACTCAAGATCGGCCCAAGGTTTGCCGCCGCGCAAAACAGTCCATGAAGTGCGCGAGGGTTCGAGGCGCAGGTTCGTGACCTTCCAGTTCGCGCGCGGGCCAGCACCGTAGCGTTCGACCGGACAAAAAGCCTTGGCCAAACACCGCTCCAGGCTGGGGCTTTCGGAGGAGTCGCTTGCGAAGCCGTCGAAGGCCACAATTCGCCCGCGACGCGGAATGAGATTTGCCAGGCGCTTGAACGCAGTTTCGACGGCGTCCAGATCTTTGTAGATATCGGCGTGATCGAACTCGACCGAGGTCAGAATCACCGAGTCGGGAAAGTAGTGGAGGAACTTTGGTCCCTTGTCGAAGAAAGCGGTGTCGTACTCGTCGCCTTCCAAAATAAAATATTTTCCCTCGCCGAGGTGAAAACTCGAACCAAAATTTTCGGCGATGCCGCCAATCAGGAAAGAAGGACGCAGTCCGGCGGAGTGGAAGATCCATGCGAGCATGGACGTGGTCGTGGTCTTGCCGTGGGTTCCGGCAACGACCAAGACTTCCTTGCCACGAAGAAACTCGTCGTGCAGCAACTGCGGGAGCGAACAAAACGGGATGCGCTGGTCGAGGACGTATTCCAGTTCTACATTGCCGCGCGACATGGCGTTGCCGACAACGACCAAGTCGGGCACGGGGTCGAGATTCCTGGCATTGAATGGCTGGGCAACGGGGATGTCGAGTTCGCGCAGAAAATCTGACATCGGAGGATAAGCTGCGGCGTCGGAACCAGTGACGTGAAACCCGCGCTGCTTCAACATTCCGGCAAGGGAGGCCATGGCCGTGCCGCAGATGCCAATCAGGTGAATATGTTTTTTCTCGTTCATCTCGTTTGTGAAATCGTATGCAATTGCTAGGGCGTTACTGCGGCTTCCAGGATTTTGAGCGCGACATGTCCGTCGCGCACCGCCAGTTTCGCGCGCACTCCGAATGGAAGTGTAATGTTCCCGGACGTGACATGTCCCGACCGAACGCCGAACGCGACTGGCACGTTCAAGTCACCGACAATTCGAGTGATCACTTCCTGAAGAGTGTAATTCTGATTTGCGATCTGGATGCAGTCGATCATTTCTCCGAAGACGATGCCGCGCACGGCGTTGAAATGTCCAGCAAGTTTCAATTGCATCAGCATACGATCGATTTGATACGGCTTGGCGGCAATGTCTTCGAGGAAGAGGATAGTGCCGGCGGTTTTGATCTCCCAGGGCGTCCCTAGCGAGGCGACCAGAATGGAGAGGCATCCGCCGTATAAAACGCCTTCGGCGTCGCCCTCTACAAGCGCGCTGACTTCCGCGCCCAGAGCCACATCCCAAGCGGTCGTGGCGGAGAGGGCGGCCTGCCATGAGGCCGCATCGACGCCGCCGTTGTGGGCCCAGTCCTTGGCGACCATTGGTCCGTGAAAAGTGACAAGGCCGGTGGCATCGTGAAACCAGGTGAGCAGAGCGGTGACGTCGCTGTATCCGACGAAAATCTTGGGATGGGCTTTAACAATGTTCAGGTCGAGTTTGTTCAGGAGATAGTTCGCGCCGTAGCCGCCGCGGGCGCACACGATGGCGCGAACGTCGTCGCGCACGAACATCTCCTCCACTTCGCGGGCTCGCCGTTCGACCGATCCGGCAAAATAAAAGTCCTGATCGAGAATTGAATCGAGATAGAGAGGACGATATCCGGCGCTGCGCAAGGCATTGCATCCGGCGTCTAAATCTGCCCGCCTAAGATTGCTGGCGGGCGCGACGATGCCGACGGTATCGCCGGGGCGAAGGGCGGGCGGTTTGACGGGTTGAGGATTCGTAGGAGACATGGGGAGAGCAGCTCTCAGCTCTTAGCTGTCAGCTTTCAGTCAAAACTTTTTCAACCAATGTTCCTCTTTTCGTTCTGGGCGTTTTTGCCGCTGAGGTGTTTTCCATGTTTACGTTCAATCAACTCAGCAAGAATTCTCCGCGGCAGACCAGGCGCGCTGGGCCTCGCAGAAAAATATTCTGGCCGTCGCGGCGGACGATTTGCGTGCCGCCGGGAGCATGAACTTTTACCGGGGAGTCCGCACGGCCGGTGGCCATAGCCGCGGCTGCCGAAGCGCATGAACCTGTGCCCGAAGATTGCGTTCCTCCTACGCCGCGCTCGAAAAAGTGTGCGCGCACATCGTGCCTGCTATCGACCACGACGAATTCGACGTTGACACCTTGTTTGAAGTGGGGATTGCGCTGGATTTCCGCGGCGTGCTCCTGCCAGTCTGCAGCGAACTCAGGGACGAAGATGACGAAGTGAGGATTACCCATCGACACGGGGATACCGCGCACTTCCCTGTCGGCGGTTCGCAGGTCAAGTTCGCGCTCGACCACCGCCGCACCCATTTCGATTTCAAATTCGTATTCCCAGTCGCTGCGCGAAGTCAAAACGCATGTCTTCGGTCCCGCTCCAGTTTGAATCGTAATCTTCTCTTTCCCTTGCTCGGAGCACAAGTACGCCGCAACGCAGCGGGTGCCGTTGCCGGAAATCTCCGCCTCGGAACCGTCCGCATTGATCAGGCGGACTTCGACGTCGGCGGTAGGATGCGGCGACATCCACTCCACGCCATCGGCGCCCACGCCTTCGTGACGGTCGCAAATGCGTTGCGTGAACGCGTGAAGGTCCGTGTCGCGCGAAGCTAGAGAGGAATCGATTAACAGGAAATCATTGCCACAGGCGCTCGCCTTGACGAACGCGATGGTGCGGACGCCCGAGTTCACTCGTGCTCCACCTGACCGAGCGATGTCGCGCTGAGCAGTATTTTCGAAGCTTTCAATTGCCGCAGTAATTCTTTCTGCTCGCGGTTGCAACCCTCCACATCAAATTGCAGGCGCACGTGCTGGTCGGTGATTCCGGTGAGCACATTCTTCATCAGACGGTGATGACTTTCCAGAATATGGTTCACTTCGTTGCTAATTGCCTCGACGCCAGGGCCGGTCACTTCGTAACTAGTCACGAGCAGCTTGATGTTGAAGGTTTCTTCCAGATGACCAAGCAAAAACAAGGCCAGCAGCACCAATCCGGTAGCGAACACAGCGGTCAAGTAAAGGCCGCCGCCCGCAGCCATTCCCACCGATGCGACTACAAAGATAGTGGCTGCGGTGGTTAAGCCCGTTGTAAGCCCGCGTGTGTGCAGAATCGAGCCGGCGCCGATGAATCCAATGCCGGGAATGATCTGCGCGGCGATGCGCGTGTAATCCGAAGGTTCCGCTGCCAGACTTCGCGACAGCGCCGTGAACAGCGCCGCTCCGAAACAGATGAACATATTGGTGCGCAAGCCGGCTGCGCGATGCTTGAACTCTCGCTCCAGACCGATCAGGCCGCCGAGAATCGCCGCCAATACGACGCGAACGAGCGAACTGCCAAGCGCTCCGCTCGCCATTTCTCCGCGCAGCAAATCGTGGAAATGTTGCCAGGTCATTGAGTCGCACGCCTGCCGGAAGCAGCTTCCGCTGCCGGATTTTATCATCGGATGCGACGGGACCCGCGTTACCTGCGTGATTACCGGGCGCGGTAGAGAATTGCCGGCGCTTGGCCGGAAACGTGAAGTTCAACCAACGCATGCGGATGACTGGCCTGGACGGCTTGCCATACTGGGTCGCCCTGAAAGGCGACTACGTAATCGGCGTAGTGCGCGGGATCGGCCAGAGCATGTTCCCACAGGCCATCGGGATCAGTCTGTTTCCACACGCGATGATTGCCTTCGTTGATGACGCGCTTGAGGGGAATGCCCGCCTGCTGCAGGGCGCCGACGTGGTCCCCAAGATACATGAGCAGAGTGGAATTGGATGGCAACTTTCGCAGCCAGATTGCGAGTTGAGTTTCCAGTTGATTGCGCGTGCGCATGTTGACTTTAGCTTCCTTCAGAGAAACCGGGGTGGCGCGCCAGATGGAGGCATAACTTGCGATCACCAGTACATAAACGCCGAGAACGCAGACCGTACGCAGCTTCGGGTTCCAGGTGTTGGAGCGGACCGCGAGATGGACGACGATGGCAAGCGCTGCGGCGAAGGCGGGGAGCAACTGCAATCCGTAACGTACGTTGTAGTAAGAAAACGGCCACCATTGCGGGACAAAAATTGGAACACCGCCATAGGCGACCGAGAGCGAGTAAAAGGCTATGGGGAGGAGCAAGAGAAGCAGGCTCCACCACACGGCCGTGGCGGATTCGGTGGAGGAATCTGGATGCCGAACGCGAATGAAGACGGCTGCTATTATGCCGGTAACCGCGACTAAGATCCAGGCCCGCTGCAGCAGTTCATTGTCTGCGAGATTGTCTTCGGCCGATTTTAGAAAATACATTCCCGCCAGCAGAGGATTGCCGGTGCCGGGATGCCCAACGTTGCCGGCACTCTGAGATCGGCGCTCGATCGCCTTCGCCGAGTAGGGGCCGTTCGCAAACTCGAGCGGATTGCGATAGACGATTCCGTTGTAGGCGAGCCAAAGCAGCGGAGCGGCCGCCGAGATGAGAACAAACTTTACTAATGCGGGACGAGGAATTCGCAGTGCGCCCGGTTGTGTAACGTTGCCGGAACGCAGGCTGAACAACACGACTATGGCTGTAATCGCCGCGGCGAGGAACCATCCGTCATAACGCGTGAGGCACGCAGCGGCCAGGCATAACGCACACTTTGTGAGCGCCTTGGTATTTCCGCGCATGGCGTCGGTGAAATACACAACAGACCAGAGGAAGAACGCGAGATAGAGCGTCTCGCCCATGGCTGTGGTTTGCATGTAAACCAGATTCGGATTGGCCGCGAACAGCAATGCTGCGGTCCATGCGGCGACGCGGGCGGGCGCATCCGGTTCAAGACCGCGGGAGAGCGCGCTTCGAACCAGGCGGAAGATTCCCACCACGCTGAATACGTAGGCGGCCATGGAGGGAATGGAGCCGCCGACGCCGCGCCGCCACATTTCGTCGGAGAGCAGGAACGGAATCATGAGCAGGTGCGGCAGCGGCAGCCAGACGGTTCCGAGTTGCAGCAGGCCAGGAGTTTTTGAATCGAAGACGCGGCGCGCGATGTTGATGTGCGCGACCGCGTCGCCGTAGAGCAGCACGTCGCCGCGCTGAAAATAAAAGAGAAACCAGAACACGGAAACGCAGGTCGCGAGCCAGGCCAGTAGGCTGATCTGGGAATCCCAGTGGGGGCTGGGAGGTGCGTTCTTTGTCTTTCTGGGCACAATTTGTTGGCGCGATGGCCGGCCGCGAGCCAGAGGCAGACTACTCCAGGTGAGTGAGTTCGCGAAAGATCTGAAAGCGGGCGTCGATTTCTTCGCGGGTGAGGGACTGAAGGCGCTCGGTGCCGAAACGCTCGACGGCAAAGGATCCCATGACGCCGCCATAGAAAAGGGCGCGCTTCAACGCTTCGCGAGTCAATTCCTCCTGCGAAGCGAGGTAGCCCATGAATCCTCCAGCGAAAGAATCGCCGGCGCCAGTGGGATCTTTCACCTCTTCGATGGGCAGGGCCGGAGCGCGGAAGGGATGGCGGCCGATGCCAAACGCGCCTTCGCGAAAGAAAATGGTCGCACCATATTCTCCGTGCTTGATCACCAGCGCCTGCGGACCCATGGCGAGGACCTTGTTGGCGGCACGTGGCAGGTTGGTTTCGCCGGCGAGCATCTTGGCCTCGGTATCGTTGATCAACAAAACGTTTACCAGTTTTAACGTTTCGCGGAGTTCCTGAGGCGTGCCCTTGATCCAGTAATTCATGGTGTCGCATCCGGTGAGGCGGACGCCGTTCATGTTGCGGCGGACATTGGCCTGCAAGGTAGGCTGGATATTGGCGAGGAAAAGAAAATCGGTGTCTTCGTATTCCTGAGGGATACGAGGCTGAAATTTCTCGAAGACGTTCAGATCGGTGAAGTCGGTCTTGGCTTCGTTCAGGTTTTCGGTATAGGAGCCGCCCCAGCGGAAAGTCTTGCCCGGCGCTCGTTCCAGGCCGCGGATGTCGATGTCGTGGCTGCGGAAGACTTGTTCCTGCTCGGGGCCGAAGTCCTCGCCGACGACGGCGACGACTCGCACTTTCGTGAAATAACTGGCCGCCAGGGAAAAGTAAGTGGCGGCGCCACCCAGAATATTTTTCACGCTGCCCGAAGGCGAGGTGACGTCATCGAACGCAACTGATCCGACTACGAGAATGCTCATTCGGAATTTGGCTCCTTGGTTAGTGGGCAGTGGTCAGTGGTCAGTACTGTCCGGTTAAAAGTCTAATAGACGCAATTGGTTATGAGATTCAGCTTCCATAAGTCGGCCTCCACCTTGCGAAAAGGCTTGCTGGATGCTCGTTTTCTCGAACGGCGACACGCTCAGAATCTGCAGTATGGTGGAAAGCTTCGCCGCCAGATGGAGCCGCTTGCGCACGATGGCCACCAGCAGATAACTGCAGACGGCGATCCAGATTTGCGTCTTCACCGCGTTCTCCGAGGTTCCGTAAAAGGCCTTGACGCGGAGATTCTGTTTGATCCACTTGAAAAACAACTCGACCTGCCAGCGCCGGCGATACAGTTCGGCGATCACCGGCGCGGGCAACACGAAATTGTTGGTCAGAAACACCAGCCGCCGCTGGTGTTCGGCGTCCCAGTAGCGAATGCGCCGCAGCCGGGCGGGATAGCCGCGCGCCGTGTAGAACCACACCAGTGCGATGGTTTGGTCGCACTGCACGCCCGTGGCTTTGTCCACGGGGTGCGACGCCAGCCGGGTAAAGCGGAAGTTCTTGCGCGCCCGAGTGACGAAGAAGGCTCCGTGCTCGGTCCAGCGATAGAGCCGCTGGAAATCGAGATAGGCGCGGTCCATCACGTAGAACGCGCCCGCCTCGGGAGTGAGTGCATCCAGCAGATTCACGTCGTGTACCTGCGCCGCTGTGACCCGGATAAACGTGGGGATGGAGCCGCGCAGGTCGAGCAGCGTGTGCAGTTTGAGCGCGTGCTGGGCCGACTTGTAGCGCGCCCAGGGAAACAAGGTCATGCACAGATCGATGATGGTGGAATCCAGGGCGTACACCGCGCTGGCCAAATCCAGCCCCAGATCTTCGTGGCCATAAAGCTGCCGCGCCTCGGCGATCAGCACAGCGGCGAAGTCGGCATAGATGCGCCAGTCGCGGCTTTCGTTGGCATCGGCCAGAGTGCTGCGCGACACCGTACCGCGAATGCCCAAGTGATAAAGTCGACGGTCCTGCGAGCGCAGCAGGCCACGATGTCGCGCAGACTCTCGCGGAAGGTCAACTGGGCGAACGCCATGCACAGAAACTGGTCCCAGCAGGAAAAACTTCGCACCCGGTAGTTGCCGCCATAGCGCTGCACGCACTTGCGAAACTCGTGAGTGGGAAGATGGTCCATCAGCTGCGCGAACAGAGATTGTCCAAGGTTCATGGTGATCGCCATTCAAATCGATCACACTCCCTCGCGCACCTAAGTTCCGATATACCATTGATTTATAACCGTTCACCGAATTCTTAACCGGACAGTACTGGTCAGTGGTCAGTGGCTAGTGGTCAGTGGCTAGTGGTCAGTGACCACCGCGCACTTATAACTACTTCATGTACTTGCCCAGAATTAGCTTCAGCTTCTTCTTGGTCGCGGGGGGAATTTTTTTGCGATCGGTTAGAATCGCGTGGGCGAGCGCTGAGCCGCACTTGCAGGCGCGTTCGCGCGGCATGGCGGACACCGTCTCGCGGACCACTTTGGTGGCGTTCTCCGCATTCTTGACCAGCACAGCAACGATTTGGTCGACGGTCACGGAATCGTGATGCGGATGCCAGCAATCGTAGTCGGTCACCATGGCGACGGTTACGTAACACAGCTCAGCCTCGCGCGCCAGCTTGGCTTCCTGCAGGTTGGTCATGCCAATCACGTCCATCCCCCAGCTGCGATAGACATTCGACTCAGCTTTGGTGGAGAACTGAGGGCCTTCCATGCATAGATAAGTGCCACCGCGTTTGCCGACGACGCCGACTTTTTTGCACGCGCCGTCGACAACGGCGGCGAGTTCCCCGCAGATGGGATCGGCGAAGGCGATGTGGGCGACTACGCCGCCGCCAAAGAAAGTATCGACGCGATGGCGCGTGCGATCGAAGAATTGATCGGGAATGACGAAATCCAGCGGCTTATGCTCTTCCTTCAACGATCCGACCGCTGAGATCGAAACGATTCGGTCGACACCAAGCTGCTTGAAGCCGTGAATGTTGGCGCGAAAATTCAATTCGGTGGGGAGGATGCGGTGGCCACGCCCATGTCGCGCCAGAAAGGCGACCTTGCGATTCTCGAGCGTGCCGCACACGTAGGCATCGGAAGGGGCGCCGAACGGGGTCTTCAGCCGCACTTCCTTGACCCTAGTCAGTCCGGGCATGGAGTAGAGCCCGCTGCCGCCGATGATTCCGATTTCCGCCTGTGCCAATGCGCCTCCGAAACGCTGTAAGTCAAACTCGTGATTATACAGGATGAGAAATGGCGGTTCGGTGGCGGGTCATCAGAGAAATTGTGGCTGCAAACCGACTCGGTGAAGCCGGGAGCGACTACGAGTGGCGCTACAATTTGGAACATGAAGTTTTGTCTCGCGGCGTGTCTGTTGTTGTCGGTTTGCCTTGCGCAGGACAAATCCGCGTTCCCGTCAGTGGCAAAATCGGTGACGGTTCCTGCCGCCATCGACCACAACCGTGTGGTCATCAATGCCGACCTTCCACTGCCGAATGGCTCGACCGAGCGCGTTCGAGCCTGGGTAGATAACGGGAATCCCGATCTCTATTTGTCGCGCCGACTGGCAACGCTCTTGGGCCTACAGGTGACCTGCGATGACAAAGCATGCTCAGCGCCTCCCCCGGCGGAGATTGTAGTCGGAGGAATGGAGATTCCTCTCTCCGGCGTGAAGCTCGCGAAGATTCCGCTGAAGCCAGTGAATGCTGCTTCGGTGTTGGCGCCGGGGATGAACGTGGAGATCACACTGCCGTCGAGCATCCTGCGACATTACGACGTGCTCATCGATTTTCCGGATCGCAAGTTTTCCATCGGCAGGCCTGGCACGATTATTTTTCGAGGACCTAGCGGCAAGGTGCAAGTCAACGCGGAGAATGGACTGATCCAGGTTCCGAGCCAGATTGAGAGCAAGAAATACAATCTGGCGCTCGACCTTGGCGCCAGCATCAGCTTTCTTTCGCAGGAATTATTCGACAAACTGGCGGCCGCGCATGCGGATTGGCCGCACATGACCGGTGCCGTCGGCTCGGCCAACATGTGGGGCATGGATGACGAAACGAAATGGAAGGTGATGCGTGTCGATCGCCTGCAGTACGGGCCGCTGTTTTTGGCGAACATTGTGGTTGTCGATCTCCCGAAGGACTGGATGGAGTTCTTTACGAAACGAGCAGGCGTGCCAACTGCAGGGCTTCTGGGCTCGAATGCATTGCTCAATTACCGAGTCGGCCTCGATTACGCACATTCGATGGTTTATTTCGAGTTTGGCCGGATGTTTAATTTCCCGGACTTCGACGTGATCGGACTCATCTTGCGTCCGGAGGATGACGGGCGATTTACGATTCTCGGCGTTGCAGACTTCGAGGGGAAATCGTCGGTTGATGGAGTTCAGGCTGGCGATCATCTCGTCGCCGTTGACGGCATCCCGGTTCAGGGATCGACTATGGGGCAGGTTTGGAACATGCTGAGGGGAACGCCGGGGCAGGAGCGGAAATTGAGCATCGAGCGTGGCGGGCGGCAATTCAACGTTGCGGCGACGGTGCAGCATTTTTTGGGTGAACTGCCGGACGAAAAAGGAAAGGAAAAGAAATAGCGAAGGTTAATGCTGGACTGGTGACGCTCCGAAAACTTCCTTCTCCAATGCTGCGGTGGTGGCCGCATCCAGACTCTCGCTCACCAATACCGTGTCGCCCTGCTCTTCGATCACTACCGTGCCATCTTCCGTGGTCCAGGCGTGGCGGCCTTTCAGCAGGTCCGGTTTGGAATCGTTCTGCGAGCCGGAATTCGCGGAGGCGGCATCTGCGATCTCATCCGACTTCTTATAACGTTGCTTGAGCGAGCGAGCGTAGATTTCCGCAAACGCCGCGGCTTTGTCCGCAGTCGACCAGCGCGAAACGTAGAGCAGGGCGAGAGGCGCGGCAGAGTCTGACTGGGCTTCCGGCTTAGGCTTGGCGGCATAGTAATATCCGCCGCGCCAATCAGGATAGAGACGCTTAGAAAGCGGCTTTCCGGCATATTGCTCGATGAGCACCGCGACATCGAACTCGCCCATCGCGCCGATGTCGAACTTCTCGTAATTTTTGAAGTCGTGCTTGAAGTCGGGCACACGCATGAGCTCGATCTTTTCGCCGGACATATAAGTGTCGGGCTGCATGATCTGGCGCGTAGTGTGTGGAGGATTTTTCAGCACGCCGGCGAACGCCCTCTCCTTGCCCCCTTTCTGCATCAGCTTGATGATGAAGTCCATGCCGTAGCTGTAGGGAAAGGTGAGCGACTCTTTCAGGAAAATAGGCGCGTCGTTGAAAACTTTTGTGCTCGGAGTGCCGGTAAGAGTTTCTTCTTCCATCGCGTCGACCAGGGCGGGCGAATTGACGATCGAGTGGCCGGTCGGGGCGATGGCATATTGAAACATCATAGCCTGGGCCTGGCCTTCGAGCACGGCTTCGCGAGCGTTATCCATTTCGTCGTTTTCGATGTCGGTGGGAGTGGGATCCTTGCGGATTTCACCCAGATCTTTTTCGCCTTTCTTCATCCACTTCTGCAGGCCGACCGATTGATCCTGCAAGGCGTGGGTTAATTCGTGCGCCATAACCGGCTCCTGCTCCTCGATGGGCACCCAGTCGAGCAGGTTTACGGTTTTGGTTTTTGGATCGTAATATCCGGCAACTTCCTCACGCAGCAGGGAGACCAGAAAGGTTTCCAGATTGAAGTCGCTCGGCAGCAGACCGAATTTTTTCAGCACGAGTTCGGAACGGCGCAGGCGCTTGGTGTCCTCGTCGTTCAGGTGTTTGGTGAGATAGGCGACGACCTCATCGCGGCTGGTGAGTTTGCGCTTCACTTCTTTCTTGATGGGAAGGCCGGTCTGCTTGCTGTCGAAATCCAGGATCTCGTCGACGGAATGAAAAAGTTCCTCGGCTTGACGCGGCGTGATCTTGACTTCTTCTTTGGGCGGCTCTTGCTGCGGAGGCTCCGGCTTGGGTGGCTGCGCCGGGGGCGGTATCGGTTTGGGCTCTTCCTGCGGGGCGGGAGACTGGGGTTGCGCGGTCTGGGCGGCTGGTTTAACGGCGGACGGCGCGTCTTGTGCTGTCGCGCCCAGCGGCGTCCACGCGGCTGCAACCAACACAACCGCCAAGAGCAGTCGGAAGGTTCCGGTAAAGCGTCCTTTAACCGTATTCATTAAGATTGAGTTTATACGTTTCCGTATACTTTTCCCTCATGATGAGTTTGGCGTTGATGCCAGTCGCACAGTTCCTGACTTCCCCGCCTGAGACACACCTCTATTATTTTCGACTCACTCTGGTAGCTGCTCGACTTCGCCTTCGCTGGGCGGACGAATGCGTCCGCCCCTACGTGGATTATTTTCGGTTACGCACTTACAGTTACGCGGCTTGCCACCCACTCGCCGGCCTCTCGCGTCCCCAGCGTTCCGCCGATGTCTTGCGTGATTTTCTTCTGGCGGACTGCGTCGAGCACAGCAGCCTCAATTTTCGCTGCTTCTGCCGTCATTCCCAGATGCGCGAGCATCATGGCTGCGGTGAGAATTGCTCCGAAGGGATTCGCCATGTTCTTCCCAGCGATCGGCGGAGCCGACCCGTGGACAGGCTCGAACATCGACGTCTTGCCGGGGTGAATGTTGCCGCTGGCGGCCATGCCCAGGCCCCCCTGCAGGCCCGCAGCCAAGTCGGTGATGATGTCGCCAAACATGTTGTTGGTGACGATGACGTCGAATTGGCGCGGGTCGCGCACCATCTGCATGCAGAGGGCGTCGACGTACATGTGCTGTGCGGTGATCTGCGGATATTCGCCGCTAACCTCTTTAAACGTGCGCTGCCACAGGCCTCCAGCGTGGGTCATCGCGTTGGACTTGTCGCACATCAGGACTTTGTTGCGGGGCGAGCCATCGAGCTTGGTGTGACGCCCGCAATATTCGAAGGCGTAGCGGATGATGCGTTCGACGCCTTTGCGCGTGTTGATGTCTTCCTGGGTAGCGATCTCGTCCGGAGTTCCCTGCTTGAAGACGCCGCCGGCGTCGGTGTAAACGCCTTCGGTATTTTCGCGAAGCACAACGAAATCGATATCTTTTGGCTCGATTTCCTTCAGTGGACAGAGCGCGGCATCGAGCAGGCGCACGGGGCGCACGTTGGCGTAGAGGTCCATTTTGAAGCGCATGCCCAGGAGAATTTCTTTGGCGTGAATGTTGGACTTCACGCGCGGATCGCCAAACGCGCCAACCAATATCGCGTCGAAATCGCGGCCGAGCATGGTGAAGCCATCGGGAGGAACAGTGGTTTGATCGCGGAAATAGCGGTCGGCGCCCCAGTCGAAGTCGGTTAGTTGCACGTCGGCGCCTGAGGCCTGAATCACTTTTACCGCCTGCGGAATAACTTCCTGGCCAATACCGTCGCCCGGAATGACGGCGATGCGCTTGCGGGCGTGCTTTTTCGAGTCCACGGCAGAAACGTTAACACAATCGATATAATCGAACTAGATATGGGTAATACGGCACTTCAGGCTCACGGCGACGGACTGGGCGCGGTGGCGATGGGCGAATATCGCGGCGCCACGACGGCTACCCGCTTCGGCGACGCAGGGGCGGAATTTGCGGCGCTGCGTGGCGGGTGCGGCGTTTATGATCTGGGATTTCGCGCCAAGATTTCGCTGAGCGGCGGCGATCGCGTTCGCTGGTTGAACGGAATGGTTACGAACAATATTCGCGACCTGCCGGTCGGTCAGGGGTTGTATGCGTTTTTGCTGAATCCGCAGGGACACATCCTGGGCGACCTTTACGCCTATAACCGCGGAGAATCGATTGTAGTGGACACCGATCGCGGGCAGGCGGAGAAGATTCTGCGGACGTTCGACCATTACATCATCATGGACGACGTGGAGGTCGCGAATCTCAGCGAGCAACTTACCGCGCTGGGAATTGCTGGACCGAAGGCCCACGAAGTCATGCAGAAGGCAGGGATTGATCTGCCGGATTTGCAACCGCTGCAAGTCGACGAAATGAAGTGTGACTGCGATTGTGGCTGCCTCAATTGCACGATCGTACGAACGGACGACGCGATCGAGTCCTACGAAATCTGGCTGACGGCCGAGCATGTGAGGCCGCTGTGGAATCAACTAGTAAAGGCGGGTGCCTCCCCGACAGGATCCGAGGCGATGGAATTGCAACGCATCGTTTCCGGCATTCCGCGCTATGGTGTGGACATTCGCGAGCGCGACTTGCCGCAGGAAACCGAGCAGGCGCGAGCCTTGAACTTCAACAAGGGATGCTATGTCGGGCAGGAGATCGTGGAGCGTATTCGTTCGCGCGGGGCGGTTCACCGCAAGTTTATGGGATTTGTGATTGAGGGCGCTCCGCAGATCGCTGCCGGAATGAAAATTGTTTCCGGCGATAAGGAAGTCGGGGAGATCACAAGCGCTGTTTCGCCGCCTGGCACGAATAAGACTGTGGCGTTGGGATACGTGCGGCGAGAAGTCGGCATGCCCGGGCGGGAAGTTAGCATTGGTTCGGCCAAGGCGGTTGTGGCGCAGTTGCCGGTTTTGGACGGCGTTGTGGAAGAGAATGCGGTCGAACGCCACTCGGCGTGAGCGAGTGCAAATTGTTATCCGAGCTGACAAAATAAATGCTGCTGTTTTAGAGGGAGAGAGTTTTATGCCCGAGAAGAAGGAACAATCTAGTTTTAAAGTGACCGACCGGCGGCTATTCACCCCGGACGGCGAGTTGCGTGACGATGTACGCGAGGAAGTCGAAGCGCCGAAAGCACCAGCTGCGGCTGCGACCCAAAATGCCGCGCCTTCGGAAAAGCCAGCTACGCCCGTGGCCGCAGGATCGGGAGACGGTGCGGCGGTGGATCGCGAAATGCCGACTCCGCCGACCAGTGCGGAACAGGATGCGCAGGCGGCCGCGTACAAGCAGTCATCGCAGGAACTGGATGCGCAGGTAGAACTGAGCGGGCACTCGGCCAAAGATTTCGAGATCACGTTTGAACGTTTTATGGCGTCGCTCTACATGACCGCGATGATGCAACTGGGATTGATGCGGCAGCAAGGAGCGCAGGCGCAGGTCGACATCATTGGAGCGCGGCAGACGATTGACACGCTGAGCATGATCGCGCAGAAAACCAAAGGCAACCTGACCCCGGCGGAAGAAAATTTTCTGCAAAACAGTCTTTACGAACTGCGCATGGCCTATGTGGAAGTGACCAACGCGCTGGCGCGGCCGCCACAGCCGGGACCCGCCACCGGAACCGGCGGAAGATAGCCAAGAGATGAAAGCTACTTTGACCGTGCTGGGCAGCGGGACTTCCATGGGTGTGCCCACGCTGGGATGCGACTGCGCCGTTTGCCGCTCGGCCGATCCGCATGACCGGCGGACGCGGCCTTCGATCATGCTGGAGTACGACGGGAAGGTCGTGCTCATCGACACCACGCCGGATTTTTACGCGCAGGCGGTGCGTGAAAATATTACGCGCGTGGATGCGGTGCTCTATACGCACACGCACGCGGACCACATTCTGGGAATCGACGACCTGCGCCCACTGAGCTACCGACACAAACCGAACAAGTTGCCTTTATATGCGCGGCCTGACGCGGCGGCATTTCTGCGACGGATGTTCAGCTACATTTTTGACGCTGACTATAAATTTGGCGGGCTGCCTCTACTGGAATTGCGGCCGATTGACGGCCCGGTGGATGTGTTGGGAGTACGCTTCGAGCCGGTGATTCTGATCCACGGCGAGACGCAAATCTACGGATACCGGTTTGGTAGGGGCGCCTATCTCACCGATCACAGCGAGATTCCGGAGTCGTCGCTGCATCAGTTGGAAGGGCTGGATATTCTGTTTCTGGATGCGCTGCGGCATAAGCCTCATCCCACGCATTCGACGGTGAAGAATTCGCTGTCGATCGTAGAGCGACTGAAACCGAAGCGGGCGTTCTTCACGCATATTTGCCATGATTTGGGGCACGAAGCGACCAACGCAATGTTGCCGAAGCACGTGCGATTGTCGTATGACGGGATGAGACTGGAGTTCGAGATTTAACTAACTATTGGTGATTGATGATTTTTGATTGCTGATTGAAAAGCTCTTTGCGACGATCAACGTCCCACCCTGTCGCAAACTGCGCGACAAGGGTGGGGCACCCTTGCTTCAATCAACAATCAGAAATCAGAAATCGACAATTGATCGTCTCCGCCGCGCACTTGATCCAATGCAGGTTTTTCGCAAACTCGAGGATGTTCCCGCTGACTTCGGGCCGGCGGTGGTCAGTGTGGGGAATTTTGATGGAGTGCACCGGGCGCATGCGCATGTGTTGCGAGACATCGTTGCGCGGGCGCGGGCGGGTGGGGGCAAGGCCGTTGCTGTGACGTTTGAGCCGCATCCGACGCGTATTTTACGGCCCGAGGCGGGATTGAAATTGCTCACGCCCACTCCCGAAAAATTGCGATTGTTGGAAGGAACCGGGATTGACGCCGTCCTGCTGCTCCCCTTTGGGCGAGATCTTTCGCTGATGACACCGCGGCAATTTGCCGAACGCATTCTCAAGAGAAAGCTGCACGCGCGCGAAGTGCATGAAGGATTCAATTTCCGTTTTGGCAATAAGGCGGCGGGCGACATGAATATGCTCGCCGAACTTGGGCGGGAGATGGGATTTGAGGTCAAGGTTTATCCGGAGATGACAGTGCGCGGGGAAACCGTATCCAGCAGCCAGATTCGCAAATTGATCGCTGCGGGGAGAGTGAGTCGAGCGCGGCATCTGCTTACGCGTCCGTTTTGTATTCTGGGAACGCCGGGACGCGGACGCGGGTATGGGTCGAAGTACACGGTGCCGACGATTAACCTGGCGCGCTATGAAGAACTGGTGCCGCAGGATGGCGTCTACATTACTTGCACGCGCGTGGGGAGTGAGCGGTTCGATTCGGTTACCAACGTAGGCAATCGTCCTACGTTCGGGGCGGAATTATTCGCCATTGAAAGCCACTTGCTGAACTTTCATCCCATCGAACTGACTCCGGAGACGGAAGTTGAGATTTGTTTTCTGCAGCGACTGCGGGATGAAATCAAATTTCCCAGCGTGGAAGCACTGCGGGAACAGATTGCGCGCGACGTGAAGAAGGCGCGGCGATATTTCCATTTGCTGCGACAGGCGGGCGGGACGGCGGAAATCCCGTAGTTCATGCTCTTCCGATTCACTCCCTGGCCTACCATTCCCCGCTAGAATACCTTCAGGACTTGTAACTCCAGGACTTTAACTCATGGATAAGTTTGTCATTCGAGGTGGGGAGCCGCTGCTGGGAACGGTTCGCGTCAGCGGAGCGAAAAATGCGGCGCTTCCCTGCATGGCGGCGGCGCTGCTCACCGATCAGCCAGTCATTCTGGAAAACATTCCACAAGTTCGCGACATTCAGACCACGCGCAATCTCCTTGCCGCGATGGGCGCGGAGGTCGAACTCGGCTACGGACGCGCCCAGCACCGGACGACAATTCATTGCGCCACGCTGGCCAGTCCGGAAGCTTCGTACGAGCTGGTGAAAACCATGCGCGCCTCCACGCTAGTTTTGGGGCCCTTGTTGGCGCGATGCGGGCGCGCACGAGTGTCGCTGCCCGGCGGCTGCGCGATCGGCCAGAGACCGATCGATTTGCACATCAAGGGACTGGAGCGGCTCGGCGCGAAGATTTCGCAGGAACACGGCTATGTTGAAGCCAGCGCCAGCCGTCTCAAGGGCACGGAATTTGTTTTTGACAAAATCACCGTCACCGGGACCGAAGACCTGCTGATGGCGGCGACGCTCGCCGACGGAGAAACTGTCCTGCAGAACTGCGCCCGCGAACCGGAAGTAGCGGACCTAGCCGATCTTCTGAACAAGATGGGAGCGAAGATCGAAGGCGCGGGAACACCGACAATTCGCATTGAGGGCGTGAGCAAGCTGAAGGGCGCAAAGCATCGCATTATTCCCGATCGCATCGAGGCCGGGACATTTATCATTGCCGGCGCCATGACTGGCGGCGATCTCAATGTGGCGGGATGCGATCCCTCGCATCTGGACGCAGTGCTCAGCAAGCTGCACGAGGCCGGCGTCAAAACTAAGTGCTCGGCAGACTGCGTGCGGGTCATGGGCGACAATCCATTCACCGCGGCTGACATGTCGACCGAGGAGCATCCCGGATTTCCCACCGATTGCCAGGCGCAATTTATGGCGCTGGCGACCCAGGCCGAGGGGACTTCGATTATTACCGAGAATATTTTTGAGAACCGGTTTATGCACGCCCAGGAACTGGTGCGCATGGGGGCGAACATCAAGATTGAAGGCCGGCGCGCCGTGGTTCGTGGAAAGACGCCGCTGAGCGCGGCGGCAGTGCTGGCCAGCGATCTGCGCGCCTCGGCGTCCCTTGTGCTCGCGGCACTGGTCGCGGACGGCGAGACCATTATTGACCGCGTCTATCACATCGACCGAGGCTACGAGCACATCGAAGAGAAGCTAAAGGGCGTCGGGGCGCAGATCCGGCGCATTGGCGAGATGTTTCCTAAGCGAGCGGCGGCTGTGAAAAGCTAATCGCAAAAATCTTAACCACAGAGGGCAAAGAGAACACTGAGGAAGAGACGCTTGGGCTTTGCGTGGTTCAGCTTTCATCGGTCGAGCTAGGCTCGGGTCAAACGCTCGATTAGATCCTGATGCTGCGGATAGCGGGCTGCTAGTTCTTTTCGATTTCCCATCTCGAAGTCCTGAAAATCGAATCCTGGCGCGACGGTGCAACCTACCAGCGCAAACGAAGTCCAATCTGCCACGTGCGAGGCGAACCAGTTCCCTGCCTGGACTACTGCTTGCAAGACCTGCCCGGCTTCTGGATCTCCGCCCAGGACGATCCGGGAATAGTTTCCGGCCTGATCAATTACGTGCACCCACATCGGAGCGCCGGCGTAGAAGTGCCAAAGTTCGTCCGACTGCAGGCGGTGAAATGCGGAGAAATTCTGGCCTTCGAGTAAAAAATAGATTGCTGTGGAGGCGGCCCGAGCTCCGGTAAATCCAGCGGGCAGTGCCTCACTCGGGATCATGACTTCCGAACGGTAGGTCTGCCGAAAATATCCACCTTCTGGATGGGGTGCGAGTTGCAGCTTTTCAATCCAATCTTGGGCTGTGCTGATCGTCAAGGGGTTCTTTCGGAAACGAAAGATATCATAAAGGCGGTTGCGACTGTGGTGGCCGCGGCGAACGTGGACCGCAAAAAATTCACCGAGGATCATGCGGCCGGTTAGCCCCACGTCCTCGGTGCATTATCTTCCGATTTCCAGCTGTCGCGCCGACTACTTCACTAGGATTTTGGTGCCGGTCGCATCGAGCATACCTTTAACGCGGACGCGCTTGCCTTCGAACTTGGCAACGTCGGTCTGGTGATCGATGTCATAGGTCTTTCCGGAGTCATCCTTCAGCACATACTTGTCGCCAGACTTTTCAATCGTTCCCGAGAAACTCTGGCTCTCGGAAGCGGCGGCTGCGCCGTTTTGCGAGGCTCCAGCGGACGGAGCATTGTTCGAGGGAGTTCCGGTCGAAGGCGTCTGGTTGTTGGAGGCAGGCGGCTGAGTCTGCGGCGTCTGTTGAGTAGGCGGCGTATCAGGCGTCGGCTGAGTCTGTGGTGCAGCTTGGTCCGTCGAGGACGGAGAAGTTTGAGCGAGCGCGCTGCCCCAGGAGATCATTCCGAATGCAACTGCCAGGGTGGCGACGAAAGCGAGAGACCAAATGCGATTTTTCACAAATCCTCCAGGAGCCGGAACTGGCTCTGGGTTTTCGTTAGCAAATCGTGTACCGTCGCGAGGCGAGGATTTCGCGAGGCCGGGAGATAGCCTTGGATTTGCAAGCATTAGCGGCACTTCCGGTGATCAGGGGATGTCCTCTTCAGGCAAGTTTTTCCCCCGAATACATTAGACGCTGTAGGCGAGGCGCGTTACGACCGATCGCTATTTTGAAAGGACGAGCGAGCATTTCTTGCTCGTGATGCGAAAAGTATTCCAAACAAACGCGGCAGTTTTCGGGAGTTCCCGGCTGATCCTGTTTTTGGATGTAAAACCCCAAGGTGGGGCTGTAACTGCGCGCGACTATGGCCCTCACGTCGCCGGGGACGAAGGGGTTTGCGGCGGAGGAAGAATGGTCCCAGCTCCTTGATGAAATCCAGCCATCTTCCCGGCTGAAGCTCAGCAAGAACGGCTGCAAAAATTACGGCTGAGAACTGACCTCAAGCAGCAAATGAATCGAGTTGACAACGGTTGTAAAACGAAAGTAAAAGTAATCGTTCGTAATAATACAGCAAGCTCGGCGCGATTAGTGCGGAAGGCGCTCCTGGCCACGCGGGCCCGGCGGCAAATACAATTCGCGCTGAAGTTCTATTTCTGATCCAGGCGTTTGAGGCGCGAAATAGCGAACACATGCCTTCGAATGGTTTACTGAACGAGGAACGCCGCCGTGAGATCCTCGAGGTGCTGCACCGCGATGGACGCGTGCTGGTCAAGGATCTGGCGCGGCATTTCCGGATTTCCCAGATCACGATCCGCAAGGATTTGGAGTTCCTTGATGGCCAAGGGGTCGTGCAGCGTACCCACGGCGGGGCTCTTCCGGTGCAAGGTGGCGCGCTGCTCGATCCGACGCTGCGAGAGAAGGAGAAACTTCACCGCAGGCAGAAAGCTCAGATTGCTGAAGCTGCGGCGCGCCTCGTAGAACGGGGCCAGTCCGTGCTGCTGGATTCGGGAACGACCACCACGGCCATTGCCCGCGCACTGAAAGACATGGCGCAGCTTACGGTGATCACGAATGCGCTCAATATTGCTGCGGAACTTGCCGGCACGCATATTGAGGTGATCCTGACCGGAGGCACGCTGCGCAAGAATTCGTTCTCGCTGGTAGGCCCCTTGGCAGAGCGAGCGCTGCGACAGTTGAGCGCGGACATTTTATTTCTGGGCGTGGACGGATTCGATACCAAAGCCGGACTCTTCACTCCGAATTTACTGGAGTCGGAAGTCAACCGGGCGATGATTGAAGTGAGCCGCAGGACGATCGCAGTTTGCGACTCCAGCAAATTCGGCCGTCGCAGCTTGTGCAACATTATGCCGGTTAGCGCGGTGCAAGAAGTGATTACCGACCAGCAGATACCGAAGGCCGATCTTCACGCCCTGAAAGAGGCCGGAGTAAGAATCACTTTGGTATGAACAAAGCTGGAACACGCCGATGCGATCAATCTATCGGCAAAACGGGAAAGCCCACGGACTCCAGCTCGCGGCGGAGTTGCTCGGTCGACTCGAAACGAAGGGCATTGATCCCGAGTGCTTGAGCGGCCCGAATATTGATCTCGCGGTCGTCGAGAAATAAAGCTTCACAAGCTGTCACACCCAAGCCGCGCAGCGTGTGCTGATAGATTTCGGGATCGGGCTTGATCAACCGGACTTCCCCAGAAAATGTTACGAAGTCAAAATTCATCAGCCAGGAAAACTGTTTGCGGCAGTGCGCAACCATTTCTGGATGCATATTCGAGAGTAGGCCCAACTTCACGCCAGATAACCGAAGCTGCCCCAGCCAATCCACCATGCTGGAGTTGACGCTGCTCCACATAGCCATGTCCAATTCGTGAATTGCGTTCAGCTGGTCCGGATTGAGTTCGACACCCGCGTCTTTTGCCAGCATTGACCAATAGACGTCCGGCGCAAGGTCGCCACGGTCGTAGGCGCCGCGATTCCGCTCCCATAGCGCGGGAAGTTGATCGACAGGAAGACTGAAAAAGCGCGCCAGACGCTCATTTTCTTCTGCCGTCGGTCGTCTGGAGAGCACTTCTCCGTAATCAAAGATCACGGCCTTTATACCTCTCCATCCGCCTTTACCATTGCTCGTCATTCCGGCTGTTGCCTCCGCCGTATTCATCTTCCAACAGCAAGGGTTTCTGTGTCTAATCCAAACTGCGGGTGCGGGATGGCTCATGCTTCAACTCGCGGGTTAAGATATCGGCGTGAAAGAAACCTGGCGGTGGTTCGGCCCTCAAGATTCCGTTTCGCTCGATCATGTCCGGCAGGCGGGAGCAACCGGAGTGGTTACAGCGCTGCATCATCTGTACCGCGGGGAATCCTGGCCGTTGGACGAAGTGCTCAAGCGCAAGGCACAAATCGAGGCGGCCGGGCTGACTTGGTCTGTGGTTGAAAGCATTCCCATTCACAATTCGATTAAGCTGCGATCAGGAGCTTTTCGTCAGTTCACGGACGGGTGGAAAGATTCGCTCTCCGCACTCTCGCAGGCGGGCGTAGAAATCGTCTGCTACAACTTCATGCCGGTGGTCGATTGGACGCGCACCGACTTGCGCTGGCGATTACCCTCTACCGCTTATGCCTTGCGTTTCGATGTTAACGATTTTGCGGCTTACGACTTATTCATTCTTCAGCGGCCGAACGCCGAGCAGGACTACGATGCGGCACGCATTTCCACGGCTCGATCGCGTTACGAAGCGATGACAGCTTCGCGCCGAGACGAATTAGAGCAGACAATCATTGCCGGGTTGCCGGGCGCCGAAGCGTCATACAGCCGCGCAGCGCTACAGAACTTGATCGCGGGCTATAAAGATCTGAGCTCGGACGGGCTACGCGGCCATCTCATCGCGTTCTTGCGAGAAGTTGTGCCAGTGGCGGAGGAACTCGGGATTCGGCTCGCCATCCATCCCGACGATCCGCCGTGGTCCTTGTTCGGCTTGCCGCGCGTGGTCTCAACTGCTGAAGACGCGCGTTCCATTCTCGCCGGCTGCGATTCACAGGCTAACGGGCTGACGTTTTGCGTGGGATCTTATGGTGCGCGTGCCGACAATGACCTGCTCTTGATGGTGAACGAATTCGCGCCACGAATTCATTTCGTGCATCTGCGGCAGGTCATGCGCGAGGCCGACGGGTCGTTTTATGAGGCGGAACATTTGCGGGGCAGTTCCGATATGACCGGCGTGATCGCCGCACTCTTGAAGGAAGAAGCACGCAGGAGAAAGCAGAACCGATCGGATCATGAGATCCCCATGCGGCCGGATCATGGATACGTGATGGCCGACGACATTTCGCGGCCGGTGAACCCTGGGTATTCGCTGATTGGCAGGCTGAAGGGGCTTGCTGAATTACGAGGAGTGATACAAGGCCTGAAGTACGCTGTGCCGGAATTGGCGGACTAGGAACGCAGCGTTCCAAGTCGATGTAAAACACTCGTTGTCGGGAAGGAGCACTCGCAAATGAAGGAATTTCAAAATCGAGTGGCGATCGTGACTGGCACCAGCGGCATTGGCGCGGCAATCGCGAAACGGCTCGCTGCGGGCGGATGCAATGTAACGGCGTGCGGAATTGAATCGTCCGCCAACCACCAACTGGATCAAGAGGCGCGGGAGACTGGGCTGGCGCTGCGTGTCGAGCACTGCGACGTGAGCCAACCGCAGCAGGTTCAGGCGATGGTTGCGAAAACGATCGAGACGAGCGGAGGCCTGGACATTATCGTCAATGCGGCGGCGATTCATCCCTTCGGCACCGCCGTCGAGACCGATCCCGAAACCTGGAATCGTTGCCTGGCGATAAATGTTGGCAGCATTTTTCTGCTCGCGCACTTCGGTGTTCCGGAGATAGCGAAACGGGGCGGTGGATCGATCGTGAATCTGTCTTCGGTGCAAGGCCACGCCTGCCAGCGCGGCGTCGCAGCTTACGCCACATCGAAAGGCGCCGTCCACAGCCTGACGCGTGCGCTGGCGCTCGACCACGCGAAGGACCACATTCGCGTCAACTCGATTAGTCCGGGCTCCATTCGCACGCCGATGCTGGCGCGATCCGCCGCGCACTTCGGAGCCGGCTTGCCCACCGAAACTGTCTTCGAGCGCTTCGGCGCTTCTCATCCGCTCGGACGCATCGGCACTCCCGAGGAAGTGGCGGAGTTAGCCGCGTTTCTGGTCTCTGACAAAGCCGGGTTCTGCACAGGCGGAGATTACCTCGTGGACGGCGGCCTTCTGGCAGGCATTGGCGTGCAATGAGCCCAAGCAGAATAACCGGCGATCCGGTTTGCGTGGCGCCCACCGGAGACGTGTGCGGCGAAGGCGCGGTCTGGCACGCAGTTCACCAGGCGGTGTATTGGACCGACATCAATCGCTTCCTAATTCATCGTTTCACGCCCGCGGATCAGAACGTTCGCACCTGGTTCTTCGAAGAACCCGTAACCGCGCTAACTTTGACGGATCGTCCGGAGATGCTTGCGGTCATTCTGGGCTCAAGCGTGATTCTGTGGGAGCCGGCGACGGATGTGCGGCACAAGCCGATATTTTGTCTCGAGGGATGGCCCAAGGTTCGCCTGAATGATGCGCGCGTGGATTCGCGTGGGTCGCTCTGGATTGGATCCATGCGCAATAACGTCAATGCCGACGGCTCCGGCGGCGAAGCCGGGGGAAAAGAGGGGGCGCTGTTCTGCCTGGATCCGGATGCCGAAGTAAAAGTATGGCGACGGGACATTGGAATCGCGAATACTCTCGCCTGGAGCCCGGACCAGCGGAGTTTCTACTTTGGAGATACGCTCGCAAACACGATCTGGCGTTATGACTACGACGCGGCGAACGGAGCGATTACGAATGAACGACCTTTTTTGCAGGCGTTCGGTCGTGGCTTACCCGATGGATCGACCGTCGACTCGGACGGATATCTCTGGAACTGCCGGTTCTTTGGGGGATGTATTGTTCGCATTGCACCCGATGGGAAAATTGATCGGGTCTTAGAAATACCAGTGCAGAACATCACGACCTGCACGTTTGGCGGACCAGACCTCAGAACGCTCTACGTCACCACGGCAAAGATAGAGGCACCCGCCCGAGACCGCCTCGCTGGCGGACTGTTTGCTATTCAAACCGAGATTGCAGGCCAGCCTGAAAACCAGTTTCTCGCATTCGGAAACAGGCTCTGATCGAGCACGCTTTCCGGCAGGAACTTCGACGTGGAGTCAATTTGCCCCGGTAGCCGCCTCTCCCGCCTGCGGATTCCAAAATCTCGTGATCTCCTCCAGCGAACGTCCCTTGGTTTCTGGAATCAGCCAAGCGACAAGAATGATCGTCAACAGAGCTCCGAAACTGAAGCACCAGAAAGTGCCATCCGATCCTAGATTCTTTTGCATGATCGGGAACAGTTGATTTCCCATGTAGCCGACCAGCCAAAGCGCGGTGGTAGCGATGGACATGCCGCGCCCGCGAACCTTGGTCGGATAAATTTCGGAAATGATGACCCAGCACGCCACCCCATTGCCGAAGGCGTGTCCGGCTACGAACGCCATTACGAGAGCGAGAATGGCCAGGCTACTTCCATGCACGTGATAAAGCCACCCCACAACAGCAAATGAAAGACATTGCAACATCGTTCCAGCGAGAATGAGGGTTTTTCTGCCGGCGCGATCCACCAACCACAAGGCAAAGAGCGTGAACAACAGGTTGATGAGACTCACCAGCACCGACTGCACGAAAGCGTGTCCGGTCGCGCTCCCGGCAGAGCGAAAGATTTCCGGCAAAAAAGAAAACAGTGGAGTGATGCCGCTGATTTGCTGCAGTCCCGCCAACATAATCCCGAGCAACAGCGGACGACGGAACGTCGTGAACAGCTCGGAGATGTGCCCTTCTTCAATCGCCAAAGAATTTTCGATCTCGGAAGCCTCGCGCAGCGCTATCTCAGGGTCGTTGATCTGGGAGAGAACGCGGACGGCCTCGTCGCGACGGCCCATTTTCATGAGCCAGCGTGGGCTTTCGACGGCGGGCATTATCATGACGCCGAAAAGAAGCGCAGGGACGATCCCGGCGAAAAACATCCAGCGCCAGCCCACATTTACGTTCCAGGCCTCATCTCCCATTCGCTGAATGAGCATGTTGACGAAGACTGCGGCGAGAATCCCGACTACGATGCCTAACTGATAAAGCGTCACGCAGCGGCCGCGAACTCGCGTAGGCGCAATTTCCGCGATGTAGTTTGGCGAAATGACCGAAGCTGCGCCGATGCCGATGCCGCCGACCAGTCGCCAGAACACAAACTGATGCAGGCTGCCGACGAAGAAAATTCCAGCGGAGGAAAGAGCGAAACAAATTGCGCAGAGCGCCAACCCCTTCTTCTTGCCGAGATAATCTGCCACCGTGCCGGCAAAAGCGCATCCGACAATGCAACCGAGCAATGCGCAGCCGGCCGCCCATCCCGTACCGGCCGCATCCAGCGCGAATCGCTGACGCAGATACCCGATCGCCCCGCTAATAACGATGTTGTCGTAACCGAACAAGAGTCCGCCCAACGTGGAGACGCTGGCGGCAATCATGAGCGCGCTGCGGGAACAACTTTGCGGCGGCACGCCGACGCGCGAATCAGGCTGAGTGGATGAGGAAGTCAGCTGGTGGAACCTCGGTGAGCGGATTCCGCGACGACCTCGCTGCCTGTCGACGATTCCAGCATCGCTTTAACCGCGAGGATGTAGCCAATCGTGTGCGCCATACCCGCATGCCATGGAGCCGCGCACGACATTTGCGGGGTGTGGTCGGGAATGATGACGCCATCGAATTCGTTGCGCTTCAGAATCGACAGAATCCGCACCATATCCACCTCGCCCTCATCGATGAACGTTTCCCGATAATGCGGCACCTTGCCGACGACGTTGCGCAGGTGAAGGTAGGCGATCTTCCCTTGCCTGCTGTATTGGTCAACCGCATCGTGAGCGTCTCCCTCCGTCATTTCAGCAATGGTTCCTACGCATAATTCCAGGGCGTTCGAGTGGCTCGGGACCAAGTCGAGCAACCGTTGATACATCTGCGGCTGAAACACCAGACGCGGTTGCTGGCGCATGGTTCGCATCGGCGGGTCGTCGGGATGCGCCGCCAGTCGCACTCCGGCCTCCTCAGCAACCGGGACGACCTCCTCGAGAAATCGTTGTAGCCGTCGCCAAAGCTCTTCGTGGGAGATCGGCGGCAACGTACCAGGAGCAGCATCCGGATCGTAAACCATATTCCAGATCACGCCCGCCGGCACCGGCTCTTCGTCGGCGGGTCCGTCCATGCCCACGGTCAAGGCTCCTCCCCGGCCGGCAGCGGTCGTCACACGCCCACAAACCCCCGCCAGGCTGAAGTTGTAACCGAGCACCGGAATGCCAGCCTCGCCCATGCGGCGAATGATGGTCTTCACATTTTCGATGTGCTGCGGGCGCAGCGGGCCGTCGAGAAGAATGTCGTGCCAGTGCGCAGGATCGAGGTTCTCAATTGCAGCAAGCACCAGACCGGCATCTTCGATTTGTTTGCGCAACCCAGTCAGTTCGGCGACCGTCCAAAGTTTTTTCGGATCGCCGGCTACGCCCCAGGGCTCATACTTTCCGCCGATTGGCTGATTGTGGCGAGGATTGCTGGCGCCCTGCTTGAAATAATCGACGAGGTGGACCACCACATGGGTGCATCCTGCCTGCCGCGCGAAGTCGTAATACTCGCGGGTCAGCATGTGCCGGTATAGCCCGAGTCCGACCTTCATAAGCGATTTCCGATTCCGCCGCCGTAGTCCGCGCTAAGGATTTGTCCGTTAATCTCGGCAGCGAGCGGCGAACACAAGAACAGGAATGCGTCCGCAATCGACTCCGGACTATTGCGCTGCCCAAGAGATACGCGAAGGACAAATTCGCGATAGGCCGCGTCCTCCTCGAAAACTTTGAGCGAACTACCGGCCGCGACATTTCCCGGAGACACTACATTCACGCGAATGCCGGTAGCTGCGTACTCCAGCGCCATACAGCGAGCGAAGTTCTCCAGCGCGGCTTTGGCGGAAGCATACGCGGGAATCTTCGTATGCGGCACCCGCGCTACATAAGAGGACGTGAAGATGAGATGGCCCTTCGTCTTACGTTTCAGCCATTGCGCAAAGACGGCTCTCGTCAACGAAACTTGCGCCAGAAAGTTGAAGCGAAAGATGCGTTCGAACTCCGACTCCGAAGTCGCGGCAAAAGGATGCAGGCCGCAGCCTCCAGCGTGCCCCAGCACGGTATCCATGCTGGGAAATCGCTCGAACGATCCGTCCACCACTTCAGTAAGTTCTGCCGAGTCGGTTAGATCGAGGGAGTGATAGACGAAACTATGATCTGGAATTTTCCAGCTTCGCAGAAGTTCGCGGGCCTCCTCGCGAGGTTTGAGGTCGAGCAAGATCAGGGTGGCTCCGGCAGCATGCAACTTCTTCACCATGTGCTCGGCGATCGCGCCCATCGCGCCGGTAATCAAGATGATCTTGCCCGTGAGATCGATTTGAATCATGGTCTCCGTTCAGCTGCGCTACATAATTCCGTGCTTTTCAAAGGCAGCGACTGCGCTGCTTCCCTCCTGCAAGGCCTTCCTGACCAACTTTTCGCCGCGAGCCTTTTCAAGCGCTTTGCTGAACACTTCTTTCGCAGCCTCGACCGGAATAACACAGACTCCGTCGATATCTCCAAACAGAAAATCGCCCGGCCGGATGCGGACACCGCCGATTTCGATGGGGATGCGAAAGTCCACTACCTTGTAGCGGGGTGCGGAGTCCTGTCCATAGGAGCCCCAACAGAATGCCGGAAAATTGAGGCTCAGCACGGCTTTGGTGTCGCGCAAATAACCATTGAGGACGGCTCCGGCCGCGCCAAGCCTCCGGGCACGGATGCTCATCAACTCGCCCCACAGGGCATTTCGCGGAGACGAACCGGTATTCACATAGACTTCATTGGCCTTCAGATCGTCGAGAGCCTCTAGCATCAAGCCAAAGGGCTTCGCCATGAGTTGATTGTGCGAACCTGCGACCTTCTCTTCAAACACGTCGACCGCCAGGACGGGCATGGCGCGGCCGATCATTACCATGTCCGAACGCAGAGCGCGAATCTGCGGCGGGAGAAACTGGTGCTGCAGCGCCATCTTGTCCATCACATCGCCCACTACGCAGGTAAACAATTCCTGCCGGATGGTCGAGAACATCTCTTCGTCAGTGCGCCAGAATTCCATAGATTTTGCCACGATGGTAACGCTTCTTCGTTCACTCGAAGAAGGGCTCGCCTTTGCGCGCGTACTTGCGGGCGATGTCTTCGTTGAGTTTTACTCCCAAGCCCGGCTTGTCAGACAAGCGAATCGCTCCATTCTGAATAAGCGGTTTTTCCGCGCCTTCCACAAGGTCACTCCAGAAGGGAACGTCGGAAGCGTGGAATTCAAGAACGAGAAAATTCGGTATGGCGGCACAAAAGTGTGCTGCGGCCAACGTTCCGACTGGGCTACTGATGTTGTGCGGCGCGAGGGGAATCGTTTGAGAATCGGCGAACTGCGCGATCTGACTCGCTACTGCTAAGCCGCCCACCTTCTGCAAATCGGGCGTGGCAATTCCCACGGCGTGCGTCTGCAGCATCTCACGGAATCCTTCGAACAAATACAAGTTCTCGCCGGTTGCAATCGGGATGTTCACCCGCGAACTCACCGCGCGCAGGGCGTCCAGGCTTTCGGGAGGCACGGGATCTTCCAGCCACAAAAGACGAAACGGTTCCAACGCATGCGCGACCTTCACCACTTCACTCACGGAGTAACGCCAGTGGCAATCGACAGCGATATCAATTTCATAGCCAACTGCGTCGCGCGCACTGCCGATCAACTCGACCATTCGATCGATTGCAGAATTCGTCAAGCAACGGTTGTACGGGTCGGGCCCCTGCGCCCCCGGCACATCGAGATCGAATTTCAGCGCCGAGTAACCTTGCGCTTTCATTCGGAGCGCCTGCTTGCGGTAACTCTCCGGCGAAGAAGGCGATGCTTCTTTGTCGTCGGCGAAATAGTCTTTGGCGGCGCGCCCCGTTTTTTTCTGCAGCCATGAGGGTTGACGCGTGCGAAGAACCTCGTCCAAGCTCTCCAGCGCATCGCCCGCATGGCAATCGGCGTAGATGCGAATCTCGTCGCGGAACTTCCCCCCTAACAGGCGGTAGATCGGGACTTCGAGCCATTGTCCAAGCAGGTCCCAAAGCGCAGCCTCAATTCCGCTGATCGCGTTGTAGACAATTCCCGCCACCGATCCCGCGCCGGAAGTGGCCAGCTGAAGCTTGCGAAACAACCGATGGACATCGCGCGGGTCTTCCCCGACAAGAAGCGGTTCCAGAGAACGCAAAATAGCGGTGAGGCCGGGAGCGAAGAAACACTCACCCAAACCTTGAATGCTCTCATCCGTTTCGACGCGGAGGAAGGTCCAGTCGAAATTGCCTTCAACCACCGCGGTTTTGAGGCGAATGATCTTCACGTGTCGGAAAGGATATTATCTGATTCCAGGGATAATTAAGAGGTGTCGAGGTTGGGCCGTTCCGTTGTTACTTGGTATGGCCAGTAGTGTTCTGTACGATGTTCCTCCCGGGCTGGGAGCGATGGAAAAATAAGCTACAAATCCTGCATAACCTGCACAGTCCGCGTGTTTCCTAGCACCCAGCGGAGTCTCAATAAATTAGCTTTTCGCCTCGAATGATTGAGTCCACATTACCCTTGCGGAGCGTAGTGGAACGGCAGTTCTGCGCTGCTTTTCCAAAAGCAGATGAGGATGATCACGCTCGCGACCGCCGCATAGGCGCACCACAGCGAGATGAACGCGTACCGCTTGAATTCCATGACAACCAGCAGAATTGCCAGATTTGCGGCGCCGAAGATTACCATCATTCGCATCCCAGAGAAAAATAATGATCCGCAAGTTGCAATTACGTACAAGACTGCTACCGCTGTGTTGTCGGTAGCTTGGTTGACATAAACGATGCTGTTTTCTCTGATGTAAAGTTGCAATGGATATGCCGTCAATGCCCACAAAATATAGAGGGTTGTTGCTGCGCCAAGAATGACGAACGGTTGCATGCGCCTACGGCTCTTACGGTTGGGCTCGAACAGCATCACGCTGAGCGGCAGAAGAAACGGGAGTAAACCCTGAGCGTAGAGCATGAAGGCCGCGCCCATGTTATGGGCCACCACTGGCGAAAGAACCCCATCCAATCCCAGCCAGACGAATCCCTCAATGAATTGATGAATGGCGAACAAAATGGGTAGCGCCGCGAAAAGCAGTTCCCGTCGGTGCTTCACCTTTGTCAAAGTGACGACGCCGATGGTGCCTAGAACCCCGCTGCCAACGAAGTTGGCCGCTGCTGAAAAGCACATGACTCGTTCTCTCTCCATTGCGAGGATTGCATCTATCGTCGTAAAGCGCAAAACATTTCTTAGTGCGCGCGCGCGTTTGGGATGATTGTTCCGCACTCGCGACCGAGTTCTCTCGCCTGCTCGCAAGATCACAATTTGGGAAATAAAATTGTAAACTCGTCAGCAAAGACCGGTTTCTCGAAACCCACCGATCAGGAGATTCCAAAGATGACGCACATCCTGAAAACGATCAGGAGCACGATCTACAAAGGCGTAGCCGTCGTGGCGCTACTTGCCCCAACTTACGCCTGCGCCCAGTTGTACACGTGGTCCAAGCAGGAATTGATCGACTACACGACGAAGTCACCCTTTGGCAGGCTGGCAGATGGACGTCCGAACGTTCCCGACGCCATGATCGAGCGCGCCCGTGATTTATCGTCGGAAGAGGTCTGGGAGAGCCTTCCCCAGCACGGTTTCAGGAACCAGTATGCGGATGGGTTTCAAGTACTGCATCCGGACAAAACTATGGTCGGACGTGCCTTCACGGTGCAATTTATGCCGTTGCGGGCTGACTTGGACGAAGTCGCAAAGAACAAGGCGAAACAGCGCGGTGTGCAGGACCTCACGAATCAAACTGCGATCGATATGCTTCAGCCCGGAGATGTGCTCGTGGTAGATCTGTTTGGCAAGAAAGTGGACGGAACAATTGTGGGCGACAATCTCTTTTACTATGTGATGAAAGCCACCAACGGAGCTGGGCTGGTGGTGGACGGCAGCATTCGTGACCTGGATGGGATCGCAAAGATCGATATGCCGGCATATTTCCGTTCGGCGGATCCGACCCCCATCGACAACGTGATGCTGACGGGCATCAACGTGCCCATTCGAATCGGCGGGGTGACTGTCATGCCGGGAGATCTCGTGGTGGGCGATCGGGAAGGCGTATATTTCATTCCGCCGCAATTTGTGAAGCAAGTGCTCGACCGTGCGGACGAAACCCATATCCATGATGAATGGACAAAGAAGAAATTTGATGAAGGCAAATACAAGTCTTCGGAAATCTATGGCTCACCGAAAGACCCCAAGCTGCAGGAGGAATATCGCGAGTATCTGAAGAAGCGGTTAGACGAGATTCATCGACAACAGATTTCGCAATAGCGGCTCTTTGCGTTTACTCAGAATGGAGAGCAAGCATTGCGAACGATAAGAGTTTTCGCGCACTTCGTGTCATCGAGGAATTTGAATGGGCACGATTGTTTGGAATAGTTCTGGCCGCCGTGTTCTTTGGCGTGGATAATGGGAGCGTTTTCGTCGCCGATCTCCAAATCATGAAGCCTCTCAGCGTTCTAACAGCATTCTTGCTGTTCTCATTTTCTCTATCAATTGCTCAAGTGCGGGTGTGGCAAGGTACATTGACGCTGCCCACGTACGAGGAAGGCGCGCCCGATAGCAATCCTCCTTTCGACCAATATGCAAACGGCCGCTTCAACTATCCGTACACTTTACGCGACAATTTGACGGATCGCCGCACCGATCACGCCTGGCGCGCTGTCTTTCTGGAAAATGAATACTTGAAGTGCTCGGTGCTGCCCGATCTGGGAGGCCACGTCTACACTTGCACCGACAAAATCAGCGGCCAGCCGATGTTTTATGAAAATCCTTCCATCAAAAAAGCCGACATATCCTATCGTGGCGCATGGGCTGCCTTCGGTATCGAATTCAACTTCCCGGTTTCCCACAATTGGGTAAGTCTTTCTCCAGTTGATTTTGCATTCGGCCAAAAAGATGACGGCAGCGCTTCCGTTCGGGTCGGCAACATCGACCGGGTTTATGGGATGCAATGGTCGGTAGAAATTGTGTTGCGGCCGCATTCTACAGTTCTTGAAGAAAGAGTCGTGCTTAACAATCGCAGCGATGTTCGGCATCGCTTCTATTGGTGGAACAATGCCGGGATTCAGGTGTGGGACGATTCACAAATCCAGTATCCAATGCGGTTTACAGCGAGCCACGGCTTTCGGGAGGTTCAGCCTTGGCCGGTTGAAGCGGACGGCACTGATCTCAGTGTGGTGAAGAACCAAACCAAGGGACCAGTCTCGCTCTTTGTACACGGCAGTCGCGAGCCTTTTATGGGCGTTTGGCATCCTCACACCAATACGGGAACGGTGCACTTCGCGGATTACGCGCAACTCCCGGCGAAAAAGATCTGGTCATGGGGCACCGATGCGGATGGACTGGACTGGCGCAAAGCTCTCTCTGATAACAACAGCGCTTACGTCGAAGTGCAGGCCGGACTGTTTCGCAATCAGGAAACGTATGCCTTTCTCGAACCAAGACAGACAATCAGGTTCTCTGAATTTTGGATGCCGGTGCGCGACATCGGCGGAATTTCCAGGGCGAATCTGGCAGGGGTAGTTCATCTGAGCCGGCGAGAGAATGTCTTCGTAGCCGGACTCAATGTGAATCAAGCGTTGCCTGGAGCGAGGCTGCGGATTTTGGCAGGAGATCAAGAAATTTTCCGGGAAAAAGCCGACCTCACCCCGCAACACACGTGGACGCACGAACTCGCGAAGGCCGATCCACAGAAGAAATACACTTTCGAACTTAGCGATGCCAGAAGTGTTGTTCTTCTGCGGCAGACTGAAGGCCAATACGATTGGACTCCGGTCGAACAGATTCATGTCGGACCCCAGCCTGCATATCACGTTCCAGATCCAGAGCATCGCACCGAGGACGACTGGCATCAACTGGGGAACGAACAAGAACTGGATGGCAATCTGTTGGTGGCCTTGCAAACGTATCAGGACGCCTTAGCCAAGTTTCCCGAAAGCGTTCATGGACGCAAGGCTGCAGGACGGCTGTGTGCCAGCCTGTTGCGGTTCCAGGAAGCGAAAAACTTTCTCGATCCCGTGTACGCTCGCGACACGACCGATGCGGAAGTCTCTTATTATCTCGGCATCACGTACGACGGCCTGGGAGAGAACCGGGAGGCTCGCGAATCCTATGAGGCCGCAGCGCGGTTGCCTGCCTTCCGTGCGGCGGCGGCATTGCGCCTGGCGGAGCTTTCGGCGCGCGAAGGAGATTTGAAGCAGGCGGAATTTTATCTGCAGGAAGCCAATCACGCGGCTCCAAACGATCTTCGCTCTGCCGAAGAGTTGGCTGCCTTCTTGCGAGCTCAAGGGCATAAGGAAAAGTCCGAGAAGATTGCCCAGGAATGGCTGGCGCGATTCCCTCAAAGTTACTTTCTGCTGGAGCAGGTGGGTAGACCTGATCTGCACCATCTTGCGGACGATGCTGAGCGCATATTGAATGTTGCGTCCGAGTACATGCGTCTCGGACTTTATTCGCAAGCGCTCGATGTACTGTCGCGGAACTACCCTCCAGCGGTCGCGGACGAAAGCGAACCCGGAGTGCTGCCTCCGGATAAACATCCGATGGTCGCCTACTTCCGCGGCTATTGCCGGCAGAAGCTTGGACAGTCCGGTTCCGACGATTTCAGCGCGGCTGGCAAGCTTTCTACTATTTATGTATTTCCCAGCCGTGCAGAAGACATCGAGGTTTTGACTGCCGCACTAAGTTTTAATCCGCAGGACGCGAGCGCGCACTACCTGCTGGGAACGCTTTATTTTTCACGCGGCCTAACCGACCCGGCCGTCGGCGAATGGGAGCAGGCCCGCAAAATCAATCCGCAGTTTCCAGTCTTGCATGCCAGCCTTGGCCGAGCTCTGCTACATGCAAGAGATAATCCTGAGCAAGCATTGAATGTATTTCAGGAAGGTCTGCGGGCCGACCCTCGGAACGTCGAGCTTTACACGGGCATCGATCAAGCTTTGAGTATTTTGCAGCGGCCGGCGCAGGAACGTGCCGCAGCGCTGGAGCGCTACCCGGATGACTCCGACATGCCTACCAAACTCGTCTACGAACTCATCCTGAATTTAGCTGAGTCCGGCGACTTTGAGAAAGCGGCCGCTCTGTTTCACAATCGCTTTTTCTCACGCGAAGAGGGTGGAACCAATGTCCGGCAAGTCTGGCTCGAAGTGCAAATGCAGCGGGCCATCTCGCTGGCACGAAGCGGAGGATGCACGGAGGCAGTTAAAATCGTCGACAATCTTGCGACGCCGGTGGCTGATCTGCCGTTTACTCGTGATGGACTCGAGCCGTTCCTGCGTTCCGCCAGATTGAATTACCTAACCGGGACTGTTTATAAAAGGTGCGGCTTGCCTGATAAAGCTCGAAGTAGTTTCCAGAACGCCAGTGGGCACTCGAATCTCGAAGATGCCGTTTGGTCGTGGAAGGCATCGCAAGAGCTCCCCGGTTTTGATGAGGTGCCAGCCAAACAGAAATTGGAGGATCTCGTCGCTCGCGCGAAGAGCGAAGGCGATAGCAGTTCGCGCAGTGGATGGTGGTTTTACAATGTCGGCATGGTCGATCACGCTCTAGGACATACGCAGCAGGCCGAGAAAGAATTTCGCGCAGCACTTTTGAGCCCGGATCAACTGTTGTCTTATCACCTTACGAGACTTGCTGTTTCCAGCAGGAATCCTTAATCCGCAAAGAATCTTGAGACGCCACGATTCACGCGATGAATTGCTTGCTTAAAATCCTGATGCTGTTCTTCACTTGTGCCGGCTGTGCATTCGCTGGGGCCCAGACGATCCAGAGCACTTGGACCGAATGGGATCCACCTCTCGACACGAACTCGACGTCCTCGTTTTGGCAAGGCTCGCCGGCGGTCTATATGGACGCAGATACTCACGGCAACCGTGACCCTAAGTATCGGACCGAGATTCGAGCGCGGTGGACCAGGCGAAATCTCTACTTCTTGTTCGTGTGCCCATACGAAGAACTCGATCTGAAACCCAATCCGACTACGTCGGCCGAAACCAACGAGCTGTGGAACTGGGATGTGGCAGAGGCTTTCATTGGTTCCGACTTCAACGACATTCGGCGTTACAAAGAATTTGAGATCTCTCCGCAGGGAGAATGGATCGATCTCGATATTGATCTCGACAAACCGCAGCATGAGGATGGATGGAAATGGAATTCGGGCTTCACGGCTTCAGCGCGAATCGATAAGCGAGCTCACGTTTGGTATGGAGCGATGAGAATTCCATATTCCGCAATCGATACTCGTGCAGCCGCGGCCGGTAACCTGCTTCGCATCAATCTATTTCGCAGCCAAGGACCGGCGTCTAACCGGCACCAGATTGCGTGGCAAGCCCCGATGAGCAACAGTTTCCATGTGCCAGAACGATTTGGCCTGCTGAAACTGGTGAAGCAAGGAAAATGAAGGCCGATTCAGAATTCTTAACGACCACTTTGTCGGTCGTTGCTGAAATCCAACCACCCGCTATCGCGGCATAAAAAATAAGCTACCGATGGGTTGCGCGGCTGCAGGCCCATCCCCTTTTGGCAGAGATCGAGACAATTGTCCCGCAGCCAAATTGGCTTGACTGATCTGTTGCTTGGTCATCAAAGCCGATAAGTTTTTGATTCGACCGGCAGCCCGTTCCTCCCCGCCGGTCGACGACGCCTTATACCAACTATAAGCCGTGACGTAGTCGAGCGTGACTCCCTTTCCTACCTCGTAGAGGTAACCGAGGTCCAATTGTGCACGCGCAAAACCTTTATGAGCTGCCACTTGAACCCATTGTGCGGCTCGGGAGTAGTCTAGTGCCACACCGGTTCCAGTGAAGTACATCCAGGCAAGATTTTCCTGAGCTGGGGCATAACCACGCTCGGCTGCTTCCCGAAACCAATGAGCAGCTTGGGAGTAGTCTCGCGCGATCCCCTTTCCGCGAAAGTACAACGTTGCCAAGTTGCATTGCGCCGTAACATCTCCGTGTTCAGCCGCAATGCGATACCAATGCTCCGCTTGGTGAAGGTCCTTGCGTACCCCGCGGCCGTTCTCGTACATGGACCCGAGATTGTTTCCCGCCGTGGGGTGTCCCTGGCTGGCTGCTTCTGTGTAATAAACAACAGCCTTCTGGTAGTCACGCGGTACTCCTTTTCCTTGTTCGTATAGATACCCCAGTGAGAATTCAGCATCGGACGAATTTTGTGCGGCGGCCTGCCGATAGTACTTTGCCGCTTCAAGGTAGTTCTGGGAGACTCCTGTACCAGTCATGTAGGACCAACCTAGAAGGTATTCTGCCCGCGCATCTCCTCCTTGTGCCTGCTCCTTCAGGGACGAAATATCCACCTGGTTCCGTTTTGTATCAGCAGTCGGAGCTGCCTTCTGTAACGGTTCGGCTGCAGCCGAAAAAACACAGAACCAAAGCACAACAGACAACGTAGTTAGAAACAATGCTCGAGGGTTCATCACCATCTCCTCCCAATGGCGGGTCAAAGACCCGTGGAATGCCAAGCCAGATGCTTGCTTGCACGGCGTCTAGGTCCAACTTTCATCCCAATTCATTGGGGCAGCAATGCAATGCCAAACACTGTTTCAACACGCGTAGATAACGAGGCGAAGATGGTGAAGTAAAAGGAGTTTTCCGGCAGATGACGCCGCCCAATAGGGACGGTGACACCGCAATCACTAACGTTGGCGACAGACTCGCGTCCAATCAACGGTGGCAAAATGTCAGATACTCGGTTGGCTGAGGCAATGGTCTGCTTCGATATATTTCAGGTTGACCTTCGGGCAGGGGAACTGCGCATGGAAGGTCGACGAGTCAAAATACAAGAACAGCCTTTTCGTGTTTTGTTTCTGCTCATCGAGCGAGCCGGTGAAGTGGTCACGCGGGAAGAGTTGCGGATCAAACTTTGGCCGGCGGATACTTTTGTCGACTTCGACCACGGCCTGAATAGTGCTGTCGCGCGATTGCGGGAAGCCCTGTGCGATTCAGCCGAGAAGCCGCGATTCATCGAGACCATCGCCAAGCGCGGTTATCGCTTCATAGGTCAGCTCAAAACTCCCACGACCTTGCCCAGCGTTACTCCGGGGACGCATGGCGGGAAGCCGCTCACAAATCGTCTTCCAACAAAAATCTGGATGGGCGCCGTCTTTTGCGTAGCGCTATTCGGGGCCTTGGCGGCGTGGGCTTTCTACCGGCCGAGTCCAGACTCACAATTAGAACGCATAGAGGTAGTCCCCCTACTCGGGCTACGCGGCATGCAAGCCACACCCGCTTTCTCGCCCGACGGCACGCTAGTCGCGTTCCGCCAAAGTGATGGCGCAAGGAGAGGGATCTTTGCGGCGGTAGTAGGAGGGTCGAAGTCGGTGCAAATTACTGCCGATCCCGGTGACTGCTGCCCAACTTGGTCCTCGGATGGCCGCCAACTCGCGTTTATTCGCTATTCCGACAAAGATGTTTCGATTTTTACAGTCCCTGCTCTGGGCGGGACCGAGCGTCGCGTATACCGCGGACCGGCTTCCATGAGAGCGGGTCTCTCCTGGTCGCCAGACAATGATGCGCTCGTTTTCTCCGAGACTGATCCGTCAGATCCGACGCGCTCCGTCATATCCCTGCTGTCTCTCGCCGACTCCAGTACGCGAGCGCTTACCTCACCACCGGCAGGCTGGCTCGATCACGAGCCGGCATTTTCGCCGGATGGAACTCTGGTAGCTTTTATTCGCTCCACGATAGCGGGTGTGAGTAATGACGTTTTCGTTATGCCCGCCGCCGGCGGGCGCGCCAAACGCTTGACCTTTGACAACCGTCCGATCATGGGACCTCCCGCCTGGACCTCCGACAGCCGCGAGATTATTTTCTCGTCCGACCGAGGTGTCGCCACGGGCTTGTGGAGAGTTTCTGCGACAGGTTGCACGCCCCGGCCCGTTGCAGGCCCAGTCGGCGACGCAACCTGGCCATCCATTCCAGCCAAAGGCGACGTCCTTGTTTATGAGCAATGGCAATCCAAATTCAATATTTGGCGACTCGACCTTAGGGACGCAAAACAGCATGCCCGGCCGCCCTCGCCCTTGATTTCGGAAAAGGGTGACAAGATGCGCCCCGAGCTATCTCCTGACGGAAAGAAGATCGCCTTCGAATCCAATCGGCTAGGTTTCTGGGATATTTGGACCTGCGATCTCGAGAGCAATAATTGTGACCAAATCACCAACTTGCACGGAACCGCGGGTCGTGCCCGTTGGTCTCCCAACGGGCGTTATATTGCATTCGAATTTCATCCCCGCGAGCGAAGCGAAATCTATGTCGCCGAAGTTCCGGGAGGACTTCCTCACCTGGTGCCGAGTATTGAAGGGGCCGACAATCTCTCGCCAAGCTGGTCCCGCGATGGCAAGTGGCTATATTTCGCCTCGAAGCGCGGCGCGGAACCTTTCCAGGTTTGGAAAATGCCCTCCCAGGGAGGTTCGCCAACCAGAATTACAAAGAATGGTGGTATCTCTCCAGTCGAATCGCCAGATGGCCGTTTTCTTTATTACAGCAAGTATGAACGCGGCGGGATTTGGCGAATCCCGCTGCAGGGTGGCCCGGAAACTGAAGTCGTGAGAGATATCGACGGTGGCGGCTGGCCCAATTGGGGAGTTAGTGCGAATGGGATCTATTTTCTCAGGTTCGGAGAATTTCCTCTGGTGACCATCGATTTCTATGAATTTGCAACCGGCAAAACGATGCCTGTTTGGACTTTGGAGAAAGAACCCGGTTGGGGCCTGAGCTTGTCACACGACGGAAAATCTATTGTCTACATTCAGAACGAATTCATGGAATCCAACATTATGCTGGTGAAGAACTTTCGGTGACGTTCGTGATGGTGAGGCTTTATCCCCGATGCCGTCGATAGAATACAAATCAATGCTTCGCTACCGAGTTTTGCCATCAGGATGATTCTTGTCTGACGTCTGGCCTTCACTCCCTGTGACTTCGCGGCGTTCACTCAACATGCCGTCTGGAATCACTACCGCAACCCACGGAGTCTTCGCCGAGCTTATGTGGCCGTGCCAAACGGCCTCTCGGGTACTCCCGGAGGTCAAATTGATCTCTTGCTGACCCGGTTCCTTCAGGGTGAGATTGTCCGTGCGTATCGTGAACGTGTGGCGGCCAGCCCCTTCGGCCGATACTCGCAAAACGATTTCATGGTGACCTGAATCCTGCGATGTTACTTTGAAATCGAGCACGCGGTCCGGTCGCAAGTCGACATCATAGAAACCGCCTGGCAAAACGGTGACGCTCGTGTGTACTGATCCCTGCCGCACGCCGTAACGACCTTCCGGCAAATGCAGATTGAATTCGCCATCGCGCGAACTCACAGACGTCGCTGTCACCTGACCGCTCTTTTGTTCGCGGAACTCAACCGCCTCGTGGCTCGCTGGATTCGCTCTCACTCGAGCCGTGGCAGGAACACTGATATCTTCCATCAGCCAGATCCATTGCCCGACCGGTTGGGTCCACACTTCTTTGTAGGTCCAGCAAATTTGATTGGGCCAGTACGGGACATCGTCGAAACCCTTCGTTTCGATGCCGACAGGAAGCGCGCCCACCATTTGACCCGAACGCACGCTGTAGAGGGGCGTCCAGTCATATCCCTCGCCATACATCACGCTGGCCGCGAAAGGATTCCGGCCTACCAACCATTGGGCCTGCTTCTGAGAGAGGTCTTCCGCTTCCAAGTCGCCTCGCAGTTGGGCTGCCGCCGAGAGCGCTTTCGCTTCCGAAAGCAGAACGCTGGAATTGCCACGAAAATCAAACCAGACCGGGAATCTGCGCAGATAGTTGTCGCCGCCAAGCGGAATCCCTCGCCGCACTTCCTGCACATAAGCGTCGCGATCGGCAGCCCGAAGCGGAGTCCAATTCTTGGCTTCGGGAATGAGCTTCGCTTCGCTCTCGCGATAAACGGCAGCCGGCAAAACCGCATAAGGCTCATCGACGACGGCCGCTGCCTTGAGATAGTACTGCGAGTGTAAGACTACCGCCGAGTACCATTTCATCCACTTTTCATGGTCCGGGAAAGCTTCGCACAAACGGATGAGAGCGACAATCGGCTCCTGCTCTTGCCCGATGTGAAAGCGATGAAAAAGATTCTCGCGCTTTGGGCTGGTGTAGAAATAGCCGGTTAGCGGAATCTTCCAGGGTTGGAATTCGCGCTCCTGAGAAGCGAGTATCTGATCCCCCAGGACAATTGCCTCCTGTGCGAAATGATCGTCACGGGTCGTCAGGTACAGTTCGACCGATGCAACCACGCCGAACGATATTCTCTCCAACTCGTCTTGTGCCCCATAGACTTCAGCGAGCGGGGGCGCGGTCTTGAGTCCCTCAACCGCATACTTCCAATCTTCCTCCGCGATCACCAAGCTGCGGTTTGCCAGCTCCGGGTCGCTGTCCTTCAACACTCGCGCCGCCAGCGCTTCCACTCCGCTGACGCGGAAGTTCCATTCAGGATTATTGACTGCCTGGCCAAAGCGATCGTCGGCCGTGCCCATGATCCCATCAGTCCAGTAACTCACTAATTGCCCGGTGCTGCGAAATCCTCCCCCGAATCGCGTTTTCAGAACCCAATTCAATCCCCAGCGAGCTTCCTCCAGCAATCGATTGGAGAGAGTGGGATCTGCGCCTTGCCTGTTCAGGGCATCCGCAAGCGACAACAAAGCATAGACCATTCCGGGCGTGTTTCCAGTCGCGGAGAGGTCCCCGGCATCGTGATATCCGCCGTTCACGATAATGCGTTTGTCATCGTGCACCGTATAGATATCCTGATGACATCGGCCGTGAATGCCTGGAATTTCAGTCCCGCAGCGCTCGCTGTACATAAAATTGATCGCCTTCCAGATGCTGTCGCGCCATGCGTCATCGCCGATGCGGAAAGAACGAGTCAGCGTATCTCCAGCTTTGATCACGTAGGTGCCCGGCTTGCGGACTTCAGAAAAGTCCAGCACTTGGTACTTGCCCAATAGTGTGGCAGTTTGTTCAACCGGCTTGGTCAGAACGATCTGGCCGGTCTGCTCGTCCATGACGGAAAACTCCCGAGCTGTCAGGTCGCTGGCAATCGCGGACTTCGAGGAGCCGGTTGTGTATCCGCTGTTGCTGAATGCAATTTCCCCCGGCGCGACGTCCCATCCCTCAACGTGATCGGCCACGACGCTCTGCAGTTCCAGTTGATCGATGTCTAAGATCGTCTGATCGCCCGGGTCGGGAAATTTTTTGGGGAGCATGTAGGCAAAATCAAGTGCTGTAACGCGATCGCGATCGAGGGGGGCAATTTCCCACACCACATGGTTCCACGTGTGGTTTTTGAGAATGATCGATTCGTGGCGGCCTTCATTGTATTGGTCCGGCAGTTTGTGGATGCCGTCGTTGTGGAGTGTGAGCGAGCAAGAGATAGCGGGTGCGCCAATGATGTCGGGGTAAACCCAGATCGAGATGCGGTTGTACCGGCTCCAGTCTTCTGCCGGGAACTTTCGGGTTGCCACAAGATCTTCCCACTCTCCGCTGCCGTCAACCTGAGCAACATTTGTCGTAGAACGAATTCTCAGCGAATGCTGACCATCTTTGGCTCGCGTGCCGGTCAAAGTCATCTCTCCCGTGCCGGTGAACGTCCACGAGGAGAGGTCTTCCATGCTGTCGAGCACACGCGAGTCGAGCACCTTTTTATTCAGCCAGCGAAATTCCGCGCCATCTTCGAATCTTGCCTGCATCGGCATGGCGGGAACGTTTTGCTGTGCCGCCAGGAACACTTCCAGACAAAGTATGCTCGCGATGCTGGCAAAGCAGAACCGGCGTAACCTATTCCTTCTTGCGCTCCATGGTGACTTAACAGCCATGATCCGACTCCTATGCCTCTCTGCGGGAACACTGAATCTTCAGCGTATCGATTCAACAGTTTGATGTAACGGGAGCCAGGTGTGAATTGGAACCGATTGGTCCCGGCATGTTCACTGGAGGGCATGCAGTACAAGCGAAACTGACAATCCGCTTCCGCTACCCGCGCATCGCTTCCTGCAGCACCTCTCGCAAACGCCTCGCAACTACCATATCTTCGCCGGGTTGCAACATCCACACGCCGACGACAATCGTGTTGGGCCCGCCCGGTAATCCGGCGCTCGCGGGAGCACCTCCAGTGGATGGATTCAGTTCGATCCGCGGCTTGCCTTCCCGCATTCTTTTCATGACCTCCCTGCCCGTGACCTTGATCCGACTCTGGTCATAACGGATGAGCAGGTGCGGAACATGATTCGCGACCTCAGGAATGAAGACTTGAGTTTGCACCGTGGGGATAGCGCTTAAGTCTTTGGCGATACGACCGGCGCGCTGCCGGCACTCTTGTTCAATGGCCGCGTCATCCTGCTTCAAGAACCAGTCCACCGCGGCGACGAGGCCGACAATTTCTTCTTTCGCTACTTTCATCCCACGGCCAACGGTATTCGAGTTTGGTGAATTATTTTTTTTGGCCGCCTCGATTAAATCCTTTCTCCCCAATAGCAACCCCGTACACTGCGGTCCCCGCAGTCCCTTTCCTCCGGAAAACGTTACAAGGTCAAACCCCATCTGCGTGTAGTTCCATAAGTTGGAAATCGGCGGAACATCGGCAGCCGCGTCGTTGAAACAAGGCACGCCATGCTGGTGAGCTACTCGCACCCAATCTTGGCGGCTGATTTTTTCTGGACCGGCATTGAAAAAGTGGCACATCACCGTACGTTCGGTAAATGCCTGCTCGTATTGTTCAAGCGTCTCCACATCCACGAAGCGAATTCCGCAATTGCGGAGGGCATGGTCATAATCATAACGATGCGATTTCTGAACGATGACTTCGTTCTTCAGCCCAGCCATATCCGTGGGAATGTTGAGAATGGCTTGTTCGTTTCCAAGGTTGACGCAAGCCGCCGTTCCGACGACAAGCGCCCCGGCAGCGCCGGAAGTAACGAGCGCCGCTTCACACCGCAGTTGTTTAGCTAGATATGCTCCGGCCGCGTCGAGAAGTTCATTGAGATTGACTGGCTGTCGCGACGCGAGGGCGATCGCCGCCTGAACTTCGTCAGGCATAGTGGAGGCCGAAAGAACCGTGTAGGTGCCGGCTGCATTGATAAACGGAGTGACTCCGAGCTTCTGGTAATAGTCCACAGCTTGAGGCGCCGATTTGGAAAACGCTCGAGGCTCCAGGCTAGTGATTCCAGAGAGCGCCGCGCCTCCCGCGAGAACCGCTTGCGTCCCAGTGCGTAAAAGCTTTCGCCGGCTTATCGATCGCATGCCTGGCCCCTTTTAAAAACAATGAATATTGCAGTTTCAGTCTCTAGGAAAATCATCCGCCCGCGCTGGCAATGCCCGGTCCCCATTAGGAATCGTGAAATATTGTGGACGCGCTTTTTCCCACTCGACCATACTGAGGCCGGTGGGATCATATGAAATGCGGCCGGCACGAATCGTCATGCGGGCCGTCAATCGTACATTCCCATCCATTTTGGCGACGCCGCAATCGATGTAGCTGAAGTGGCCTTGCGTCAGTTCCAGAACCGCAATATCCGCATCCTGGCCGATCGACAATGTCCCCAAGTCGGGCCGGTGAATCTCTTTTGCTGGATTGACAGTCGAGCGGCGAATAACATCCTCCAGGGGCACTCCCATAGCCAGGAATTTCGACATCACATTAGTCATGCTGACAGTCAAGTAATCACCCATGTGCAAATCGGTAGAGAAGGAATCGGGAATGAATCCTTGTTTCTCAGCGGGAACCGCATTGCGAAACCAGAAGCTGCCGGCCCCATGGCCAACATCGAATATGACGCCACGAGCACGAGCTTCTGCAAGGGCAGGATTGAGCTTGCCGTCCGGAAGAATAATGGGAAATTGCTGGGCGAAGACATGCGTATGGATGTCGCCCGGCCGCATTTTTTTTAGGATCAGGTCCTCGTAAGTTCGTTCCGGCCGCGGCCAGAAATCGAACATGACCGGAGTATTCGTGAGAATACCGCATTCAATCGCACGGTCGACCGCAGCCCACGGCACGTGTTCCGCATCCCAAGGGTGACCGGTCCAGTAATGTGCCGTTTTAACTCCAACAATCAGGTCGGGGTATTTCTTGATGGTGTCGACACAAAGCTTCACGTCCATCTCGTCCACGCTTTGCTCAAGCCCACCATTCATGCCGTTGGCAACGATGTTCAGGAAAGCCAGCACGCGCACTCTGGAGCGGTCAATGACTTCTTCTTTTTCCTGGAGAAATGTCTCGGCGCCGGCGCTGCCCGCATCCACGATGGTTGTCACCCCGGACTGTAACGCCAGGTCGGCCGTAACTCCCAGCGGCAAAGCATGCGCTCGCGCCTCGGGCGCGAACCAGTTTATCGGTGCTCCGCCATGACCCACGTGATAGTGAATATCAATGAGTCCGGGCGTGACATAGAGATTCGAGACATCCACGACCTTTCCGGCTTGTTCCGCAGGAATATTTTTTTCGACGGCAGCGATCTGGCCATGGAGAACACCGATGTCCCGCACTTCATCGATATGATTAGCAGGGTCAATGATGTGGCCGCCCTTCAACAGCAAGTCGTAACGTGTCGCGGGCGATTGCCCAAGCGTAAGTACGGGAAGTCCGAGAGCGATTGCCAGCACTGCAATGATCGCGAGTGAAATGCTGATCCGGTTCTGCATTAGCACCTTCTTGTTTTTTGGTTGAAGCGAAAGTGTATACACTGCCAATGAGATTGTCACCCTTGCGGGCGCGTCTACGTAAGGTGAGTTGTAAGAAGATTGCAGCTGTCGTACTCTGATCGCTTGTTTTGACTTCGATCTGACACGCTGACTTTGAATCTGGAACTGAGTCATGGACCGACGAACTTTTGTTAAGGCCGGCTGCATTGGAAGCGCCTCGCTGCTGGTGCAGGGGCTCGATCCCATGATGCGAGCCGATGTAGCTCCACCTGCAGCACCGGCTATCGAACTCCATGGGCTGCCAGGATACAAGACTTCTCCGCTTGGGATGCCCGGGTTGTTTCCAGGCCGGGTCGTCGAGGTTCACGACCCGAACTCAATCGTACATAACCGCGTGTCACAGCCGGTTGTGCGCCGCATGCTGGAACACGCGATGAAAGAGCTGACCCAAGAAAAATCCGCCGGGGCGGCTTGGGCAAAATTTGTAGAACCCAACGATATTGTTGGAATCAAAATAAACCCATCGGGTGCACCGGCCTGCTGCTCCTCTCCCGAAATTTTGCGCGAAATCATCGACTCAGTCCAATCGGTTGGCGTTCCCGCACGCAACATCGTGATCTATGACCGGTATTCGTACGAGATGGACATCGGCAGCTATCAAGCTCTGCTGCCTCCCGGCGTGCGCGTCGTAGGCATCCAGGATGCCTTCGTGGATTCTTCCGGTTACGATACGAATGCTTATTGCACGGCCAATTTTTTCGGCGAGTGGGAAACGCGGTCTTACATGGCAAGCATCGTGGCGCAGGTAGTCACGAAGATCATCAACGTTCCGACAATGAAGGACCACTCGGCGTCAGGGGTTACTGGAGCTCTCAAGAATCTCGCATACGGAACATTCAACAATGTGGCCCGTTCCCATCGCGCGCCCTATTCTTTTACCAATCCGCTGATCGGGCTGATGTGTACGGTCGAACCCTTACGATCCAAGTCTGTGCTACATATCATGGACGGCATGCGGCAGGTGTGGCACGGAGGCCCGCTCACCCAGGTGCAGGATTTCATTGACCAGACGGGACTGCTCCTAGTGGCAACGGACCCGGTCGCCATGGATACGATTGAACTTGAAACGATTGAAAAGAAGCGCCACGAGCGGGGTGCGCCTTCCCTGTGGCAACGCGATCCGAATAGCATCACCGCCAACAGCGAGGAGTTCTACCACGACGCGGCGAAAAACTTGTTTTATCGCCAGCCCGGACACATCGCCGAGGCCGGGAAACTCGGGCTCGGTGTCGCAGACTTGAAGCAGATCGATCATCGCACCATCCCAGCGTGAATGAATGACAACGGAAGCAGCTAAGTCCAACGCCCACGGAGACTGGCCCACGCTGCTCAATGACAACGCTCGTACGGGAGGGCAGGGCCGACATTCGGGTCGGGCGCCGGAGCGAGCGATTTGGCAACTTCGCACTGGCAGCGCCGTTCGTTCTGCGCCGATTCTTGACGATGGGACGTTGTATGTCACTTCCATCAACGGCGTCCTGCACGCCATCGACGCTGCAAGGGGCATATCAAAATGGAAATTTCAGGCGGGAGCGCAGATTCATTCCACGCCTTCGCTTTCCGAAAAGCGAATCCTGTTCGGATGTGATGATGGCAAGGTGTACGCGGTGGATCGGAATGCGGGAGTCAAGCTGTGGGAAGCGCCAACTGGAGATGAAGTCTGGGCTTCTCCGGTCGTACGAAGTGGAATTGTCTTTTTTGGAAGCGCCGATGCGCACGTTTACGCCGTGGACGCAGCGAGCGGGCGGAGTCGCTGGGTTCAGGAACTTGGCGGAAGAATCTATTCCACAATTTATGCTGGCGAGCGTCAGCTATACGTAGGCTGCGGAGACGGCAAAGTGTACAGTCTCGACGTTTCTTCCGGGAAAATATTGTGGAGTACGCCTACGGGCAACGGTATCGACTCATCCCCCGCCGTAGTGGGCGACCTGGTTCTCGTCGGCTCGGAAGATTTTTTGTTTTATGCAATGGACACCAGCACTGGAGCGGTCCGCTGGAAGTACGAAACGGGGTTGGGCATTGCGTCTTCACCGGCAGTTTCGGGTGACCTCACAGTATTCGGCAGCAAGGACGGTTTTCTGTACGCACTGGAGACTCAGACAGGACGGATGCTCTGGAGAACCCCCGTGGGCGAAGTGGTCACTGCGCCTCCGGTGATCGTTGACGGTATGGTCTGCATTCAAGCGGGCGGTACAATCGCGCTGGACATCGCAACCGGCAAGCTGTTGTGGAGAGCCGGCCTGGCGGGAGCAATTCAGTCAGTTCCTGTGCTCGCTGGCGACACGATCTATCTAGCAAGCCTGAGCGGCGAGGTTTATGCACTGCAGTAAGCGAACAGGGACGATGCTGATCAGCTTCTTCTTGATCGCTTCTTTCGTTCATACCTCAGAAAATCAAATCCTCGTCTACAAAAAGAAGTACATCATGGGCACGGTCTTCGAAATCGCTGCCTATGACCCATCATCCAAACATGCCTCCGATGCGATCGAGAAAGCCCTCCAGGAGATCGTTCGCCTCGATAATCTGCTAAGTAACTACAAACCGGACAGCGCCTTGAGCAAGTTGAACCGCTCCGCTCACGTTCAGGAACAAGAAGTTCCGTCCGATTTATATCGTGTGATTGAGCAGGCCGTACAGTTTTCCAGGTTATCTGACGGAAAGTTTGACGTCTCCATCGCGCCGTTGGTGAATTTGTGGAAAGCCGCGCTGGGCGGCGAAAACATGCCATCGCTGACTCAGCAAGAAGAAGCTCGGGCGTGCGTCGGCTATGAAAAAATCGAGTTAATCCCTCCAGACCGGATCGCTTTTCGCTCACCCTGTTTGCAGTTAGACCTGGGCGCGATCGGCAAAGGATACGCCGTAGACAGGGCGGCTGATGTTTTGCACTCCTTGGGAATCAAAGACGCTTTAATCAACGCAGGGGGAAGCACGATTCTGGCGATGGGGTCCACCCCTGAACAGAAAGGTTGGCTCGTCCACTTAAGAGATCCCTCGAACAAGATAGATCCGCAGGTCAGGCTCAAAGATGAAAGTGTGTCCACGTCGGAGCAAACAACGCCCAGTTTGCTGGGGAAGGATTCCGCTGGCCATATCATTGACCCGGAGACGGGAAGGCCGCTGAAAACGGACTTCGCAGTCAGTGCGGTTTCAAGAACCGCCACGGAATCAGACGAGCTTTCGACGACCTTGCTGCTCCTTGGTCCGACCAAAGGCAAAGAGTTGGTCAAGAGTCTGGCAGGCTTCTCTGCGATTTGGATTTCACCTCAAGGGCAAGTGGAAACAGTGACGGGCGGTCCGCAAATTCTTTTTGGCAGGGGTTTATAGATACATTTTCAGTCGGGGCAAGAATTTCATGAGCATTCGCAACGCCATCCTCGTATGTGTTGTCGTCCTAGGGTCTACCTTTGTCTGGAGCGAAGTCTTCGTGCATGGGAGCACTTCCCCTTTGCCGCTCGCGAAGGAACTCGGCGTGAGCAACCTAGTGCTCCCCTGGAGTAACAATTTTTCGAGGCAGTTGAAAGCGGCCCGCGGGCAAGGCTATCAGGTATATGTCGAAGTTTCGTTAGACCAAGCCGCTACCGCGGCTAAAACTGTTGCCAGTGGCTTGGCCGGGATCATTCTGACCCTTCATCAGCACGAGGGTGCAGATCTGGAGAAATCCCTCTCCGAACTAAGATCGGCTCATCCCAAACTCAGATTCCTGGTGCTGGAGGCCGATGGCAAACAGCCGCAGATGCGCGGCAGTCTGGTCGTCAAGCGAGGCTCAGTATTGGAAGTATCGAGTCCCACTGCTCAACCATGGATTGATACAAACCTCGCTCTCGTCAAAATTGTGCAGAGGCTTCGTGTAGGGCAGGTTCCGATGTACACGTTTTCGTGGGTCGCGCCGTCCGACTCAGGGCTGGATCGCCCAATACTAACCGCTGACGATTACTCGCTGGCAGTGGCTGAGGCGGGAGCTTTTCGTGCCGACTTAATTCTGGAGCTTGACGATTGGCTGCAGAAAGGTCTCAGCCAACATGACCCGCAGGCCTGGGCTCTTTGGAACCAAGTACGGCTCTACGCAAAGTTTTACTCCCACTCCCCTGAGAGAGGGACGGAAGCCGCTGCCAATGTTGCAATCGTGGTAGATGATCTCGACACCAGCGATGAAGTCATGAATCTTCTGGCCCGTCACAACATTCCGTTCAGAGTCTTGCGTCCTGCAGATCTGCGATCGGAAGATCTTCGTGGCGTCGACGTTTTGGTCGTGTTCGCAAAGCCTGATCAGGCAGCTTGTCAGCGAATAAGCGAACTTGCAACTCAGGGCAAGACCGCCGTCATTGTGGAAGCGCATGGCGCGTATCCATGGCAGAGCGGTAATCCTGTCCGGCTGAATGAACACACAGTGTCTTACGCCGCCGGAAAAGGGAAAGTGCTTGAGCTGTCGGAACCTGTCACAGATCCCGAGACGTTTGCCCAAGACATCCGTCGGCTCCTTGGGACACAAAATGCACTGTTAAGTCTATGGAATGGATTGACGACCATTGCCGTACCCTACGGTGAACCTGGTGGACCGGTGAAGGTGCTCGAGCTTATTAACTATGCTGAAGAGCCGCTTCGCCTGCAAGTACAGGTCAAAGGATCGTTTGCTTCCATCCGTTACGAGACGCCAGAACATCCATGTTGCGAGTCTCTGGCTCCTGTAAGACACAACGGCTTTACCGAGTTCGTGATTCCAGAGTTACGGATTGCGGGACGTGTGCATTTGGAAGTTAGCCACGAGCCTGACTCGCAGCCAAGCCACGAGTGAGTTTCCTAGCGGAATCTCCGGATGAACAGTGTGTGGCGGTCTGATCGGTACAGCCCCAGCACGTATAAGGCGACCTTGCCTTTTGTGGAATAAATCTTTTGGCGGATGCGAAGTACGGGCGAGCCATGAGCAACGCCCAGAAGCCGAGCGCTCTGCGAATCCACCGTTGTGGCATCGACTTCTTCGTCGGCGTGCGCTATTTCGAGTCCGTAATCGTGTTCCAGGATAGAAAACAGCGAGGACCGGTCCAGCCTGGATTGTGTCAGGCCCCCGAACTCAGCGGCCGACAAGTAACAGGTCTCGATCGCAAACGGTTCATTCCCGCCCAGTCTTAGTCTTTCGAGCTTAACCAGGCGACTAGCGGCGGGCAACGCTAGACGTGCGGCAACTTCTGGCTCCGTATCAGTCACAGCCAGAGAGAGCAGTTTTGATGAGACGGGCATGCCGCGGCCCGACATCTGTTCCGTATAGCTCATCAACTTGTTGAAATGAATCTTCGGCGGGGCGACGAATGTGCCCGCACCACGCCGCCGCACGACCACCCCCTCGCGCTCCAATCCGGCGAGCGCATGGCGGGCAGTCATGAGGCTAACTCCATGAAGTTTTGCGAGTTCCCGCTCAGAGTCGACGATGTCGCCGGGTTTCAACTGTCCCGACTTGAGAAGTTTGACAATCGTACCCTGAATCCGTTTATACGCGGGCAGTCCGTTCTTCCGGAGCTGTAACATGAACACTCCCTGCGAAAGTGCACCATACTACAAAGTGCTATAGGGCTCCAATAGAAAACTGTGTTATCTACGAAAGTGACGCACGCGGACTATAACGATACGGACCTTCCGGAGCGTCCCAAGAGCCTCGCTACCAAGACAGGAAGACGTCCAAAATGACTTTCGCAACTAACTGATTCATAAGGTAATTGCTTCAGAAATCGACTTGCGAATTCTTCATCCGACAAACAATTAACTTCCCGAGCCTGGGCCCGTTCATCCACCGCTGCTAATACAATTCCACTAAAAAAATAGGCGTTGAATGTATTTTTTTCTTGACGAGCATCATCATTCCGCTATATAGCATGACCCCATCGTTATTTGTTTGGTTCGAGGAGGGTTCTGCGATGAGACGACCGTCAAGTGCATTTTCCTGCTCCCTGTTCGTATTGCTCACCATAGTAGCTACAGCCGGAATGTTCCAACACGTGTGGGGGCAAGAAGTAACCGCTTCCATCACTGGAACGGTCACGGACCCAAGCGGCGCAGCCGTCGTCGGGGCCACGGTTACGACAACGTCCCAGGAGCGCGGCCAAACTTACACGGCGGTTACAAACGACTCCGGTCTGTACCGTATCGCCCAACTCCCGGTTGGAACGTATGGCCTGAAAGTCGAAAAGTCTGGGTTTGCTTTGTCCTCGCACCCGCCATTTGTGCTTACGTTGAATCAAGTCGCGCGCGTCGACGTTACCATGAAGGTCGGACAGACCAGTGAAACGGTGGAGGTGACCGGCGCAGCGCCCGTCCTGGAAACCGACACCACGCAGGTCGACACTGTCATCAATGCTGCAACCAACGACAATCTTCCGCTGGCCTCGCGCAACTACGTACAACTGACTCTCCTTGCGCCGGGAGCTGTATCGACCGATCCCAGCAGCTTCAACAATGGCAATAACACCGGGGGTTACGGTGGTCGCCCGCTAATCAACGGCAATCGAGAGCAGGCCAACAACTTCTTGCTCGACGGCATGGACAACAACCAGGTATCGGACAACCTGCTGGGTTACACGCCTGCCCCGGACGCGATTCAGGAGTTCAACCTGATTACGAATAACGCCCCGGCAGAGTTCGGCAACTTTGAAGGCGGAATCGTCAACGCGACGATCAAATCTGGCACGAACTCTTATCACGGCGATGTCTGGGAATTTTTCCGCAACGACGTTCTGAACGCGAACAGTTGGTCGAATAATTTGGTGTACCCTGCGCTTCCCAAGGCAAAACTGCGCTGGAATATGTTTGGCGGCACTTTCGGCGGACCCATCGTCAAGAACAGACTTTTTTTCTTCGCTGACTTTCAGGATCAGCGATTTGATATCCCAAGTTCGTCGAGTGCTAATACCGTTTTTACGGCGGCCGAACGAGGAGGGAATTTTGGCGCCATTTGCACGGGCGGATTTGATTCTTCTGGGGTGTGCCTCGACAGGGATTCGAAGGGTAATGTAATTCATCAGTTGTACAACCCGTGCGTGGCCTCCAATGCCCTGTGCACTCCTACTTCGGCCGCAGCAGCGACCCGGAGTCCCTTCCGAAACAACCAGATTCCCGCTGCGATGATCAGCCCTGTAGCGAGTGCTTTGTTTGCTTCCGCGCTTTATCCTCAGCCCGTTAACGGTGGGCTGCAAAACAACGCCGTGAATGTATCCAATTCGGCCTTCAACGTGGAGCAAGGCGATCTCAAGGTCGACTTCAAAGCTACCCAAAAGGACAATATCTCCTACCGCTTCACCAGGGCTTATCAGAACAATCCGTCCAACAATTCACAGGAGCTATTGTCTAACGGCTATTCAACCACGCCGATTTACAACACCGTTGGCGACTGGAGTCGCACGATAGGAAACAACCTTGTGAATGATGCTCGCTTTGGTTGGAGCCATATCACGCTGAATAGCGGGAATAGCTTTGCATCCAACGTCGGGCAGTTCGGCAACACGCTGGGCATCGGCAATGGCAACCCGGGAACTCTTCCTGGCTTGCTTGCACTAAACTTCAGCAATTCAGCTCTTACCAACATCGGTGCGGCCGAGCAGACGCAAAGTTTCGACGACCATGTGTGGCAAGCCGAGGATGGGGTGAGCTGGAATCATGGGCGGCACACCTTCAAGTTCGGCGGTCAATACTGGCGTCAGATCATCAAGACGTTCTATGCCGGCAACAATGGCGAACTGGGTCTCATGGACTTCGATGGAAGGTTCACGGCATCCGCAATCGGTGCCTCTGGCACGGGTGACGGCGGCGCGGACTTTCTCCTGGGTCTGGATTATCAGTATGGTCGCGGCGTAAGCACAGGCAAGACCTGGCAGCAAGCTAGCAACGTATTCGGAATTTACGCACAGGACACGTGGCGCTTTACTGATCGACTAACCATCAATCTTGGCCTGCGCTATGACGCGCACTCACCGTGGGTTGAGTCCAACAATCAGCAGGCGAATTACAACATTGCTACCGGCAAAATAGACCTCGCTGGCCAGAACGGAGCCAGCAGGGGGCTCTATGACGGAACGTGGGGAGGCAAGGATTTCCAGCCTCGCATTGGTTTCGCTTGGACTCCCGCGGCACTGGGCGACCACACCGTGATCCGCGGTGCGTTCACAATTTCGTCCTATCTGGAAGGTACGGGCACGAACCTCCGTTTGACGCTCAACCCACCTTTCACTCCGGCAGAAATCAACGCCATCTACAACGGCGTTGCCCTACCCGGGACGAATACATCGGATGGGATTGCGGGTTCAGCCTCGGCGGCATCTTGCGATGCGCCCGCTTATGCTTGCTACGCAGGGGCTTTCCTCCGCGTTTGGGATCCCAAGGTACAGCCTGCGATCGCGGATGAATGGAACGTGACTGTCCAACACCAATTTGCCGGCAATACCACCGTCCAAGTTGGATACGTAGGGCAGAGGGGAACTCACTTGATGGTGCCATTCGACTATGCGCAGAGACTGTTGCTACCGAATGGGACCACGGCTCCGAGCCCATACTTTGCCGCGAACCCCACGCTGTACTCAGTTCTGGGGCATCCGAATGCCAACCCTCCTGTTGCGGATGCTACCGTTTCCGGTACCAAGTCGAATGGCACCATGAGATACAACTCATTGCAAGCCGTCCTGCAGAAGCAGATGACCCACGGTTTGCAGTATCAGGTCGCATATACACTCTCAAAGTGCATGTCGGATAGCACCGGTTACTACGGCGCGTGGAGCAATGCTCTCAGCGCGTCAGCGTACTGGCAGAACGTCTACGACCAGAAGTCGGAGTATGCGCCGTGCTACTACGACGCGACTCACGTCATTTCGGCCTATGCAATTTACGATCTTCCGTTTGGCCGCGGCAAGATGTTGGCCAAGAACGCCAATCGGGTGGTCAATGGAGTGATTGGCAACTGGGAGGTCAGCCCCATTGTTTCTTTCCGCACGGGCTGGCCAATGCCGATTTATGGAGCCCAGGATGAGTCTGGCACGTTCGGGCGCGGGGCGCGAGCCGACTGCAGCGGCGTCCCATCGATAGTGAACACATTCATACCGGGAATTGGCCGTCAGTGGTTCAACAATACCGGACAGTTCACCAATCCTGCGGTTGGAACCTTTGGCAACTGCTCGCCGCAACTCGGAGGTCTGCGTTCTCCTCATTACAGTGATGTCGACCTGAGTTTGCATAAGGACTTCCCGATTACGGAGCGGTTCCGGTTGCAGTTCCGGAGCGACTTCATCAACACCTTCAACCACGTGCAATTCAACGCACCCAATACGTCCTTGGGATCCACGATGGGACAGATTACAAGTGCCCAGCCCCCAAGGAACATCCAGTTGGCGCTAAAGCTCTACTTCTGAAAACCGAACACGTATAATGATGCAGGCGAATATCTCGCCTGCATCATTTTTCTTGCGCCCAACTTTTCAGAGAGGGACTTTCGCAAGCTCAATTCATGAAGTATAGAGATTCGGGGAAGGCCGCGTTTGTTTTGATAATCGGGTGTCTGTGGTCGGGAACCATCGGTCTAGCCCAGCAAGCGAAAGTCGCAACTCCACCCCGGACGGCCCCGTCACCGGACAAGGCACTCAGCCTGGCTGAGCAAGGCCGTTGCCATGAAGCCATAGCAGGACTCAAGCAAACGATGAACGGGCAGTTCCCTGCCCCAACCCGCAAACAAGCCGGCGTGCTCGGCATCCGCTGTTCTTTGGCGGTGGACGATCGCGACTCCGCCATCGATTTCATTCGCTTACTTAACAGACAGTTTGCTCGCGACCCCGACGTCCTTTTTGTCGTGGTTCACGCCTATTCCGATCTGTCCACGCGAACGGCGCAGGATCTTGGCCGCACCGCTCCGCAATCGATTGCGGCTCATAAATTGAACGCGGAAGCCCTGGAAATGCAGGGAAAGTGGGAACCGGCGCAGCTTGAATATGAAGGTATTCTCGAAAAAGATCCGAACGCCCGCGGCATTCACTTTTTGCTGGGCAGAGTGCTACTCTCGCGACCGGATGCCGGTCCGGACGCGCCGGAACGTGCGAAGCAGGAATTCCTGAAGGAACTCCAGATTGATCCCAGCAATGCCGATGCTCAGTACATTTTGGGAGAACTTGCCCGGCGTGACGAGAATTGGGATGAGGCGATCTCGCGATTTTCGCAGGCCGCCAAGCTCAATCCCAACTTCGCGGAGGCCCAACTGGGCATGGGCTCTTGCCTGGTTGCAGTCAAAAAATATGAAGAGGCTATTCCGCCCTTGCGCACAGCGGAGCGCCTGATGCCGCGAAATCCGGAGGTCCACCACACCTTGGCAACGGCCCTGGAAAGATCCGGTCATAAGGACGAGGCAGAAAAGGAATTTGCCATCCACCGCAGCCTCACTTCCGCGCAGGGATCGGAGAGGCCAGAATAGTTTTGTCGTCACTTTATCTGCTGCGAATCCTCAGAAGATCTGGAATTCGTCTGGCGTAGACTGAATGAAAATGCCGAGTCGGACTCGTCTCGCCCAACTGACACGCCGCGACTTCATCTCCGGGATGATGGCAGGCTCGTTGCTCCTGCCACGTTGGCCGCGGTTTGCCCTTCCCGAAGCTCCCCATTTCCCTTTCGAGGAGGTTGCTCCGGAAAAGAGTGGCATCACCTGGGTTCACTCAAGCGGCAAGTCTCCCGAGAAATATCTTCCCGAAAGCTCAGGTGCAGGGTGTGCATTCCTTGACTATGACAGCGATGGCTGGATGGACATTTACCTGGTGAACAGCGGGAAGTGCGATTTCTTCACGCCGAACCCACCGCTCCGCAATGCTCTGTACAAAAACAATCGCGACGGGACCTTCACGGACGTAACCGAAAAAGCCGGAGTGTCGGCCGGCGGCTACGGACAAGGTGTCGCGGTGGGCGATTACGATGGCGACGGTTTCCCGGACATGTATGTAACGCAATACGGTCGCAGCATTCTCTATCACAACAATGGCGACGGTACATTTACGGATGTCACCGACAAGGCTGGAGTGGCTGCCCCTGGCTGGGCCTCGAGCGCGGTCTGGTTCGACTACGACAATGATGGCCGGCTCGACCTGTTCGTAGGCCGCTTCGTGGATTTTAGTAAGGAACTGAACAAACCCTGCGGAATACACGAGGACGGCCGACTTCACTATTGCATTCCCAAGGTTTATACGCCGATGCCCAGTTGGCTCTTCCACAATAATGGCGATGGCACGTTCACCGACGTGAGCCGGGAATCTGGCATCGCCAGTCACCTGGGCAAGGTTTGGGGCGTGGTCGCGACTGACATCAACAACGACGGACTGATGGATCTATGGGTCAGCAATGACACGGTGCCGAATTTTCTTTTCGTCAATCGCGGCAAGGGAAAATTCGAGGAGATTGCTACCACCGCCGGAGTTGCCTACAGTGATGCCGGTCGGTCGCGATCCGGAATGGGTGTGGACTCCGCCGATTTCGAGAACGATGGATGGATGGGCCTGTTCGTGGCAAACCTCGATCGCGAAATGTACGCCATTTATAAAAACAATCATGACGAAACCTTCGACGACGTGGCCCTTCCCACTGGCATCGGTAAAGCCAGCAAGTTCATGAGCGGGTGGGGTTTGAAGTTTTTTGATTACGACAACGATGGCAACCTCGATCTACTGCTCGCCAACGGGAATCCGGACGACCTCATCGCGACCCTGCACGGGGAGGTCACTTACGAAGAGCCGCCACTATTGTTTCATCACAATGGAAAGTCGTTTGAGAACGTAAGCTCGCAAAGCGGCCCGGTCTTCGCCAAGCCGCTATCCGCTCGCGGCATGGCAATCGGAGACTTCGATAATGACGGCGGAATCGATGTTCTAATATCCGTCATCGACGGCGAGCCTGTTCTCCTGCGCAACATGGTTGGCAGTCAAAACCACTGGCTCGGAATCAATCTTGTCGGCCGAAAATCAAACCCCGACGCCATCGGGGCACGCCTTACATATCAGTCTGGAGATCTGAAGCGTCAGCGGATGAAAGTCGGCGGCGGCAGTTTTCTGTCCTATCATGACCCACGTATAGTGCTGGGCATCGGCAAACGAACGAAGCTCGACTGGTTGGAGATACAATGGCCGCAACCAAGCGGCAAGATCGAACGCATCACCGAACTTCCCATCGACCGCTACGTCACGATTGTCGAAGGTTCCGGTAAATGGAAATGAGCGAACAGGATACCCTGACTCGCTGCCGGCGCCGTCGCCGTGCTTAGAATCGTGAATGCGGTGCACCCTGATGCCAAACGCTGTAACTTACGTGACCTCTGGGCATCTACTAGCAAGAACAACAAGAACCCCTTAAGATATCCGGGTCTCTTGCAAAGCGGCGCTGCATCCCAGGGGGTAGGAGGTTCACAACGATGACGAACGCAAGCCCAGCGCAAAATGTGGCCAACCAACTGTCCGCGGCAAATGGGCTGGCAATCGTTCGTCTCACGATCGGTTCAATGTTTGTGTCGGTCTTCTTCGAGAATTTGCGGAAAGGCCTCTATACAGCGGCAGGTTACGCGGGCCTGATCAATTACTACATCAAGGCGAGTCATTCCCCGGCTGCCTGGAAGGCGGTGATGGGCCTGGCCGCAAGCCACGCCGCGATGGCGGCTCCTATGCAGGCCCTGACCGAGATCGCTCTCGGTATCCTGCTCATCATCGGTTTGCTCACGCGACCGGTCGCATTTGTGGCGTTTCTATATCTCGGCAGCCTTTGGGTTTCGGAGTTGGGCACCGCATGGATCTGGGAACTGCTGGTTCCGGTGCTGGCATCGCTGGGGCTCGCCATAGGAAGCGCCGGCCGGAGGTGGGGCTTGGACGCTTGGCTGGCGCAACGCTGGCTATCTTCTCCGTGGTGGCTGATTTGAGCTAAGCAAACTCTGATTAAGTTACGCTTTGATTTTTGCGCTCTGAAAAGGACCGACTTCAGGCGGTCCGAAGATATGCCCTTTTTTGCGGGCGGCTTTAGCCGCCGACAACTTAATCAGAGTTTCCATGAGGCCCTGTGCGAGTGTCCGTCATCATTCCCACCCATAATGAAGCGCAGGCGATTGAGCGCGTTTTAGCGGATCTGCCGTCCGATCTCACTCCCGAGGTCATCGTTGTCGACAGCAACTCGAATGACGGAACGCCCGAGATCGCCGCAAGAATGGGAGCTCGCGTCATTCAGGAACCGCGCCGCGGTTACGGGCGAGCGTGCCTTACCGGGCTGGCCGCGGCAAATTCCCCTGACGTGGTCGTCTTCCTCGATGGCGACTACAGCGATCGTCCCTCTGAACTGCCAATTCTTTTGGCGCCAATTATTGAGGGCCGTGCCGACATCACGCTCGGTTCGCGCCTGCATTCGCGGAGTTCGGCCGGGGCGTTGCCGTGGCATCAGGCGTTTGGAAATCGTCTCGCCGCCGGCCTGATCAGGCTTCTGTATGGAGTACACATCACCGATCTCGGCCCGTTTCGTGCCGGCCGCGCCGATGTGCTGCGTGCGCTCGCGCTCGAAGAGACCACCTATGGCTGGGCGGTTGAGATGATCCTCAAAGGCGCGCTGGCCGGATACCGCGTGGTGGAAGTCCCGGTAAGCTACTATCCGCGCATCGGAAAATCGAAGATCAGCGGCACGCTGAAGGGCACGATCGGCGCCGGGTGGTTCATTCTCAGCTTGATCGTGCGCTATTATTTCCGGGGTCGAAGAGCCGGGGCGGCACGACCAGCGTAGTCTTGGCAGAGCAAACCATACCCACGAAGTATGCGGTAAGTTTATCTTTTGGTTACCCTACCCCCCTCCCCCCTCAATTTCCTAAAATATCTAGAACCAACAACTTACCGACTCCGACGTGCGGAATTCCTCGCAAAATCTTCATAACAAAGATCTTATAAGTCAAAATCTTGAAAGCATAGGACTTAGAGCTAATCTTCGACCCGGCGGTGAGCTTTGCCGACATTGCTGCGTCTACTTTCCCTGCCGGGACAATAATGGAGCGAGTCAAAGGCTGTGCGCAAGGTCAGATGTCACAGGTGTGGGCTGTGGAAAAAAAGGACGGGCCAACGCTATCCCATGAGGGTCAAGTTAAATGGTGAGCGTCCCCCGGATGTAGGCCACCCGCCTATTTTAGATCGCAGCTGTATAGCAATCTATGTAACTTCCAGAGCAGTTCGTCTTATGACCCCAACAGCACTCATACACATATTCATTGTGAGGAGCGAACCGTAGTGCTTTTTCTCCCGGGTGCCTTCCCTTTTTCGTAACCTTTGCCAATATAAGGAAAGGTGTTTGATTTCCAATTGTTTGGTATGTTGCGTTCGGGTGGGCAAGTACATGGGTATAGGCTTCGGCGAAGGTCATTCGATTCGGGACCGTTCCCGCATGTTTTCCAATATTCGTTTTTGTCATTTCAACTCCTATTCTCAATCTCCCATCGCCGTTTGCAGTTCTATTTACATCCCCTGCAATGCCGCTCCTTCCCTTGTCCCCTCCCACAAGTCAACCAGTCCGCACGGTCCCACATCCGGTTTTTGTCAATTGGTTTTCAGTGTCTTTTTCTCGACCACCAACTTGTGTTCCTTCCCTTCGTCATCCAGCAGATAACAATCCTCCCTCTCAACGGCGAATTTTACTTGAGCGTTGATCGTTAGGCTGAGCGGCTTGTCATGCTTTCTAACCATCCGCCTGCTGACGACCCACAGGTATTTCCCGTCATCGATTGTGTAGAGCGTTACATCGTTGCGAAGCGTCGCGATCATGGGTCCACTTCCTATCGTTGACGGGATCCCAACCGTTCTCGTTCCTCGTTCCGTTTCAGAGCCCACCAATGTTCCCGTTGTCCATACTCGATCTTTTGCTAGAGAAGCTACTGAGCAGACGACAAGGAAAAGCAGACAACATCGCAGACGCCTCATGTGTCCTCACAGGTCCTGCTGGTCGGGGTGGCCTTGCTGTTCTGAGTTTACAACCATCACAGCCCGCGGAGTAAGTCCGGACGGGTGGCCCACTCAAGCCGGTTTTGGGCTTGAGTGGGGCAGTTCTTGAAATTCGGAGACAAACGGAACGTTCCCAGTCACTAGTTTGAATCGCAACCCAGAGAGAAGCGCAGAGCGGCACACACTTCATTCATGCGCGCTTCACTAAGCTGGGTGACGCGTTTCCCCAGGCGCTGTTGCGACACCGTAACTGCATTGTGCAGGTTCACCGCGCACGGAAACTTCATGCCGTCCTCCTCGTTCAGAACGACTTCCGATGGCACCCCGCGAATCGTGGAAGTGACAGGCGCAACCGTGACGGTGGATAGATATCCGATAGCGCTATTGCGGGTAAGCACGAGAACGGGTCGTTTCTTGTCGGGCGTGGCAAACTGGTAGAGCCGAAGCTCGCCTCGCGATATCCGGCCTCGGGCTACTCTTCCTCCGGCTATTCTTGCGGCCACGTGGCCTCCGACTCCCAGCCCCGCGCTTCCGCGTCGGCTGGCGAATGCCGCGAGTAGCCCTGGCGGTCGCGCTCTTCTCTGGCCCGCAGTTCCAACCGCCGGAGATGTTCCCGCAGGGCGTCGCGCACCAAGGCGGAACGGTTTCGCCGAGTGCGCTTCGCGGCTTGGTCGGCGGCATGTAACAGCTTTTTATCCAATACGATTTGAACGATTTGCATATGTGGAATCCATTCCACAGTATACTCCACATAGAAGACATTTTCCAAAGTAAGCTGTTACATTCCGGCTTGAGTTGGGCACGCGTCGTATATTATTGCCCCAACAATCTATGAAATCTTCAGGCGAGACGGCGGCGCGTTCGTCAGGCAGCGACCGAGTGCTGGTAATCATGGCGAAGGCACCAAGGCCGGGCGCGGTCAAGACCCGCCTGGCTTCCAGCCTTTCTCCTGAGGCTGTCACCGCTTTCTATCGCTGTCTTCTGGGCGACACGCTGGCGCTGGCGCGGTCGTTGCGCGATGTGGAAGTTGCCATCGTGTGCCCGGACTCGGACGTGAACGAGCTGGCGCGGTTGTCACACAGTGAAGCGTCAGGCAACGAAGTGAGCGTAGTTGCGCAGAAAGGTGAAGGTCTTGCTGCGGGCCTCACGTCGGTGTTCGCGCACTTCGCGCGAGACGATCAACGACGCACCATTGCCTTCAACAGCGACAGCCCGCACTTGCCGCGTTCTGTTCTCGAAGACGCGTTCGAAACGCTGGCCGCCCATGATGTGGTCGTGGGACCGACACACGACGGAGGCTACTATCTCGTAGGGGCAAAGGCTTCGCATCCTACGCTTTTCGCACACGACGGAATGGGCACCAGCAGCGCGTTGGAGAGACTCCTGTTGCACGCACGGGCGCTTGAGCTGTCCGTAGGTTTTGCAGCTCCTTTTTACGATATTGATGTCGCGGACGACCTGACTCGCCTGGCAGCAGAGTTGCGCCTGGCTCCGGCCAGGGCGCCACGCACGGCGGAGTGGCTTAAAGAGTGGGAGAGATTCTGTGGAGCGGGCACTCCGGCCCGCTAGCTCTTGTCGCCGCAAGCAAAGCGGGCAGGAGTGCCCGCTCCACATGGAAATCCAAATGGAAACTGGAGAACTGTGAGAGTCACCTCCGAATGGAGAGTGTACATACTCGGCGCCACGTTGTGCGTGGCGCTGACGATCTGCTCACGCTACTTCGGCGACCGGGGCGGACCGTACTTCATGGCGTCTCTGACGCTTGCGGGAATCGTGTATCTCTTGGCGATCCGTGAGCTTTTCGCAACGCCGAAATTCGAACGAAGCGTTTCCCGACGCGTGGTCGTCATTGGGCTCGTGCTGGCGGCGGTGTGGCACATTGCATTTCTTCGCCTGCCGCCGGGCGCGGATGATGATATCCATCGATATGTTTGGGATGGCCGCCTGCAGCGGCTCGGCTACAACCCCTATCTTGTCGTCCCCAGCGATCCTGCCGTGAAGGGGCTGCACACCGCTGAAACCCGTACCTTGAACAATCCGGATCTGCCCAGCCCATATCCGCCGGGGGCGCAACTGTTTTTTCGCGCCGTAACCGCCATTCAAGAATCCACTCTCGCATTGAAAATAGCATTTGTCGTTTGCGAGTTCGCAATTGTTTTCGTATTGCTCGACTTGCTTTGGCCTAAGCAGGCAGCGCACCTGGTTCTGGCGTTCGCCTGGAACCCCTTGCTGGCCATTGAAGTGGCGGGAAGCGGTCACATCGACATTGTTGGAGCGCTATTGTTGGCCGTGTCTGCCGCAGCTCTAGTGCGCCGATGGCGGGCGACTGCGGCCGTCGCCCTCGGGCTGGCGATATTAGTGAAATTTCTGCCGATCGTGCTCTTGCCTCTCTACTGGAAGCGGGTTCGCATGCGCGACGGGGTGCTGGCGGCAGCTGTGGTCGGACTTCTATACGTGCCCTTTCTCAATCATGGCCGCATTCCGCTGGGCTCGCTTGGAACGTATGTGCAGACGTTCCGCTTTAACGGTCCCGTGTTTGCGGCACTCAACCATGTCGCGCCTGCGAGGTTGCTGGCTGCGTTGGCAGTGCTCGTCGGATTGGCCACTGCATCTTGGCTAAGAAGCCGAGCGCCGGAGTGGCCTCCGGGCGAAGGAACCTTAACCACAGAGGACACGGAGCCGCACAGAGGAGATACCACAGTGTTTCCTCCGTGTAACTCTGCGTCCCCTGTGGTTCAAGGCTTCGAATTTGCCTGGCCGATGGCAGCATCTCTTTTGTTCGCACCCGCGGTATTCCCGTGGTATCTTCTCTGGCTGCTGCCATTCCTGACGTCGGCTTCGACGCTGTTGATCATCATCTGGACAGTGAGCATTATCCCGACATACGTGCAATGGCATTTGCGCGCACTTGGGCGTCCGTGGGCTTCGCTTCCGGTCTGGATAATGTTGCTGGAGTACGGATGTGTGGCGATGGCTGCAGTAATTCTCGCTTTCCGGAGAATCAGCCGATCTGCCGCTACGGCGCCAACCAGACGGGCGGAGTGAACCCTGCCTCACCAGTCAAGATTATGCATCCAGAACTGTTTGTGCATCATCGACCCATATCAAGGCATTGATCAATACTTTCGTCCAATAGCCTCGTATCCAAGTTATGGCGTAATCACAACTGTAAGGAGAACCCTCCATGACAAATTTCGGCCGCTCACTGATGAGCTGTTTCCTGTTTTCCGCAGCGCTGGTGCTTGCTCCAAACTCATGGGCGCAGACACGTCCGCCAATTCTCGAACAGATCGCCAAAACCTATGGTATCGATTCGTGGGATCAAATTCAGGCCATCCGCTACACCTGGAACGGGGAAATTACCGGGCTCTTCAAAGCTGCTCACAAGTGGGAGTGGGAGCCTAAGACCGGAAAAATCAGCTACGAAGGAACGGATAAAGCCGGCAAGCCGGTCAAGGTCACCTACGACAGTTCTCACCTCAGCAGTCAATCCGACCAAGTAAAGAATGAAGTCGAACGGCCTTTCGTCAACGATAATTATTGGCTCCTGTTCGTTTTCCACGCTTACTGGGACAAGAGCGCGCTGGTTACCGATGAAGGTATGAAGAAACTGCCGATGGGCGCCGGTTCGGCCGAACTTGTCTCAGTAAAGTATCCCCCGGAAGCCGGCGGTTACACGCCCGGCGACACCTGGGACCTCTACGTTGGCAAAGACAACCGCGTCGAGTACCTTGTTTTCCGCCACGGCGGGACCGAGAAGCCCAGCCTCGTCAACGCCTCCTGGGCAGGCTACAAAAAGGCAGGTCCTCTGCTCGTCTCAACTGAGCACCGCGGCACCGCTGATGGCAAGCCGCTGCACATCTTCATTTCTGACGTTGCCGTTAAGGTGACAGGGTCAGATACGTGGGTGAAGGCGCAGTAATTCGCGAGCAGTTCGAACCTATCTCCAATTGCTCTCGGAACTGTAAAATGCAGGCGATGAGGGCTGACGTCAATCTGGAGATTGGGCGCAAGACCTTTGCGTCCGGTCTGCTGCCGGAACTGATCGCTCTGTTGCACCGCAGCCGGCCGGGCGATCTGGTCGCGGTAGTCGGGGACGAAGAGAGCGTTGGAACTGAGTTGGAAACCTGGTGCCGATTCACCGGGAATCCACTGCTGGAGGCTACGACGGAACGAGGCCGCTTGCGATGGGTCTTCCGGTGCGGAGCTGCTCCGGTCCCCGCCGGGGCACGAGAAGAGAATCGGCCGGTGGGCTCGCGGCTTTGGCTGTACACGAACTTCGACTGCAACCTGCATTGCGACTACTGCTGCGTGCGTTCCTCGCCCAGTGCACCGCGACGGGAACTCGGGCTCGCACGCGTACAGCGGATCGCTCGCGAAGCAGCGGGGCTTGGCGTCAAAGAAATCTTCGTGACCGGGGGCGAGCCGTTTCTGCTTGAAGATATCGGCGAAATTCTGCTGGCTTGCGCTGTCACCGCCCCGACCACAGTGTTGACCAACGGAATGCTCTTTACCGGGCGGCGCGCGGAAAGCTTGCAAGCATTGCCCCGCGATCGAGTTGTCTTGCAAATCAGCTTGGACAGCGCGACGCCGGAGATGCACGACCTTCATCGCGGACCCGGCACATGGGCGCGCACACGCGAAGGTATTCAGCGCGCTCGTGCGCACGGGTTTCGAGTGCGCCTGGCGGCCACGGTTTCGACCGATGCCGACGCTGAGGCGTTCCGTCAATTCCTCGATCAGGAGAAAATCGCAGCAGAAGATCGGGTAATCCGGCGAATTGCGTTGCGTGGGGCTGCCAGCGAAGGTATCGCCGTCAGTCGAGCCGACCTAGTGCCCGAGGTCACCATTACAAGCGATGGTGTGTACTGGCACCCCGTCGGAGCGGAGGATGCCGATCTGCTGGTCACGCGCGAGATTTTTCCGCTGTCCGAGTCCTTCGCTGCGGTTCGCCGCGCCTTCGAGCGCGAAGGCGAACACGCGAATAAGCTGGCAAGAATTTTTAACTGCGCATGAACTTTCTTCAAGCTGCAAGAATCTGCGATTTTCAACGAAAACAAGTCGTGGTAACTTCTTTAATAATATAGCTATTAATAGCAAGTCGTTGACATGTGTGGCAAAACGACGTACATTGGAAGCGAGGTGGGTCATGGCTGCAACTGTCACGCGGGAGGAACGTTTGGACGCTCGTGTCACGCGGGAAGAGAAGGAAATGATTGAGACTGCAGCAAGCTTAAGCGGCACTTCGGCTTCAGATTTTATTCGAACGGCGACCAGACAGGCCGCCCTGAACACCATTCGTGAGCACGAAGTGCTGACGCTGAACGAAGAGACAAAACGAGTGTTTGTGGAAGCACTCCTGAATCCGCCCAAGCCAAACGAGAAGGCGATTGCGGCGGCACGGCGATTGAAAGAGGAGATCGCATAGTTGGCCGATCGCCCTATCCAGGAGAGACCGAGATTTCGATTCGAGCCGCTCGACAAGAAAAAGCATGATCGGGCGGCTTTTTCGTGCGAGCAGGAGTCGCTTGACAGCTATCTGAAGGAGCACGCGACTCAGGAAATCAAGAAGCGAGTCGCTGCCGTCTATATCTTGACTCCCGACGGCAAGACGATCGCGGGTTATTACACGCTCTCGCAGTACGCCATCGAGGCCGGTGAGTTGCCTGCTGAATTGGTTCAACAGTTGCGCCTTCCCAGGTACGATAAACTGCCCGCGACTTTGCTCGGACGATTGGCGAGAAGCAAGCAGTTCAAGGGACGTGGTCTTGGGGAACTCTTGCTGATGGGGGCCATGAAAAGAGCACTCGAGCACAGCAGGAATATCGCCTCCGTCGCCGTGGTGGTGGACGCCATCGATGAAAACGCGCGGGCCTTCTACAGACGCTATGGCTTCATCGATATTCCGAATCACCCGAATCGGCTGTTCATACCCATGAAGACCGTGGCGCAACTTTTTCCTGAGATCGATACAGAGTAACTTCCCCAGTCAAGGGAAATTTCTCCTGCGCCGATTTCGGGGCTGGCGAACGTTCGCGGTAATCATGGGCTTGTCGCGGGCGGAGGCGCCCGCGACACACTTGCTCAGAGGCTCTCTAGGCCGATTTCGCCAATTCCTGCTCGAAGAATCCCTGCTTGTTCGCCGCTTGCCGCAATTCAGCGTAGCCGTCTACGTGTGGCGGCAGCCAACGCTGCAGTCCTTCGGCGTCGAGGATCGGGCGATGAACTGGATTGTCGTAGCTCATGGCTGAGAGCGCCTCGGCGAACCGGCGCTCGCGCTCTGGATCGAGATCGGGCCGCGCCGTGAACATGCAGTGGTTGTACGCCGGAGAGGACCATATCTCACGAAGCCCACCTTCGGGCACCAGGCGCTCGCTCTGCACGGTCTTCCAGAACGGGCTGCCGATTGCGCCAGCGTCGGCCCGCCCGTCGAGGACGGCGCGCACCACTTCCACTTCGCTGGTCCCGGTATCGCCATGTTTACCTACATCGCTGTCGAAGCGCAGCGCGCGGTAGTCCCTGCCTTCGCGCATGCCTTGCTGCTCCAAAAAATGAACAGGCAGAATTGCTGCGTGTCCGCTGTCCCGGCTGCCCAGCGCGAGGGTTCGATTTTTCAGATCAGAGAGCGTAGAAATGGGACCTCCGCTCACTGCGACGATCTTTGTCATCCAGCCAAGATCGGTGTCGCGCATGGCGAGCGCACGACAGGTGTGGCCGCTCCACTCATCCGCTTGCAGGAAAGCTAGGTTTGTGTTCCATGCGATATCGATGCGTGGGACGGCCTCGCCGGGTTGGGCGAGCAGGGCCATGACCTGGGCTTCATAACTCTGAAATAGCACGACCTCAACGGGCAGATGCGCCTCCTCATGAAAATAGCGTCGCATCCCCTCCCAAATCGTAACCACTTTCGGATTGTATGCAACAGCTCCCAGCCAGATTGCTTTTGTCATGGACCCTCACCTTCCTCGCTGCAGCTGTTTTAGAAGGACTTCAAAATCCCCACCCTGTCTCGCAAAAAGCGCGAGACAAGGATGGGGCACCCGCGTTTCAAAACTAATATTCAGATTTTCCACTCTTCCGCAAAAAGCGCGATAAGGGTGGGGCAACCGGTCTTAGAAGAGCGACATTCCTAACAAAGATTTCCCGATGAACTCGCGCAGAACATCGCCCGTGGGTGCCATGACGGCGCCCGCGTGCGCATCACGGAACAGGCGTTCGATATTCAAGTGCTTTGAGAACGCGGCGCCGCCGCAAGCGCGCATTGCCGCTGAGGTCACGCTGATAGCGACGTCACCTGCCGCGGCCTTGGTCTCCAGCACGCGCAGCATTGTGGTCTCGCGGGGTTTCTCAAGATGCTCGATCAAATCGTCGATCCGCGCCGACAGTCCATCGGTATCGATCTGCATCGCCGCGAGCTGCGCCCGTAACGTAGGCAGGCTCTCGCCGAGGCTCTGGCCGAGATGCTCGAATTTCGCATTCTTAAGGTGCGCTGCAGTTCCAGCGACTGCCGCTCGGCACAGCCCAAGGGCCACAGCTGCCGCCCCCAAACAAAACAGCGGAAGCACCACGTTTAGCATGGCCGGAAACCCCGCGCCATCATCAGTGAGTTGAAAACTGTACGGGACTTCGCAATCGTCCAGCGCAATCGGCGAAGAAGCGTTGGCTCGAAGTCCCAAACCGTCCCAGGGCCCCGCAACTGAAAGGCCGCGTGTATCCGCTCCAAGGAGATAGAGGGTCGAATCGGTGGGCCCCGCCCCTTCAGGGGCAAGCGCAGAAACGACATAGCTCTGCGCATGACCCGCGCTGGTCACCCACGATTTCTTGGCGCTTATGTGTACGCCGTCACCATTCCGATGGGCGCGGGATATCGGTGCCCAGAAATGGCTACGCGAGCCGGCTTCGCTGAAAGCGAGAGTGGTTAAATGGCGGCCCGCACCAATCTCCCGCAGTATGGGCGTAACTGCCTGCGTCGCGCTTGGACGCGCCGCCGAGATCGTCGCAGCGCCAAGAATATGCATCAGATAAACCATGGCGACCGAAGCATCCGCCTCGGCAAGCGTGGCGATCACAGTCGCAAAGGTGCGGGGACCTAACGCTGAACCGCCAACCTCCACGGGGAGCATCAGCCCAAGCAGTCCGGACTCACCGAGCGACGCAACAGCGTCGGTGGAGAATCGTCCCGCCTTATCGTTTTGCCCTGCGGATGGCGCCAGCACGCGACTGGCGATCTCGCGGGCTTTCAAAACCGCGGCGTCATGAGTCATGATCGCACCATCATCCACACACTTACTGGAACGAGCCATGATTTTCGCCCAGGATGCACAAACTGGTCAAACAGTCTCGGCGATTGCCGAGCCCAAACCTAGGCAAAGGAAGTCTTCGTAACCTTTCCCCTTAGCGGTCCCGATTTTCAGACCCATCACTGCGTTAGCGAAAAAATACTGTTTGGCGAACTGATTCAAGCTTGAAAGAGCTGGCGTTTGAGCATCGTGGAAACTGATAGCATGGATCTTCACTCGACGCTGTGCGCCCGGCGCTCCATCTCGGCATTCTCTTTCTCGCTCTTCCGCTCTTGGCGCAGAGTAATATCGGAGAACTCCGCATCAAAGTCACCGGCCCCGATGGTCTCGCCATCAAGGCTTCCGTCGAACTCTCCAGTGACGCGACTCAGTTTCATCGGTCCTTCTCGACCGACGATTCCGGAGAGCTAATCGCTCGCAATCTTCCTTTTGGCCGCTACGATTTGAGAGTCCAGTGCGAATTGTTCTCTCCATTCGACGGCCTCATCGAGATCCATTCCGCTCTTCCCACCGAGTACGTCGTCAAACTCAACATCGCAGCCCTCAGCACGGCGGTAAACGTCACGGCCGAAACTACCCTGCTCGATCCCGAACGAACTACCACCATCAATCACCTCGACTCCAAAGCGATAACCGATCGCCCCGCATCGCTTCCCGGCCGCTCCCTTCCTGATCTCATCAACTCTCAGCCAGGCTGGCTCTATGAAGGTAACGCGGTGCTGCATCCTCGCGGCTCGGAGTATCAAACTCAATTCGTCGTCGACGGCGTACCCCTCACAGACAATCGCTCTCCCAGCTTCGGGGCCGAAATTGACGCCGACGATGTCGACGCTATCACGATTTACACCGGCGGCATCCCCGCGGAATACGGACGCAAGATGGGCGGAGTGATCGAGGTTAACACGGTGCGCAACTCCCAACCTGGTTTGCATTGGCAGTTCGTTCTGTCGGGCGGAAGTTTCGACACTGCGGGCGCCTTCGCCAGCGCTCAGGATTCATGGGGCCACAACACTTTCGGCGCTAGCGCCTCCGGCAACATGACCGCCCGCTACCTCAATCCCGTCGTTCCCGAGAATTACACCAATCGGGGCACGACCGCCGGCTTTTCTCTCAGCTATCAACGCGACATCAGCGCCGAAGATCGGCTAACCCTTAGCATCCGCCACGAACTCGCGCGTTACGAGATTCCCAACGAGGTGCTGCAGCAGTTCCCGCAGTTTCAGGATCCTCCGGGCACAACGCCACAGCTTCAAACCGGCGGCAACTTCGAAACGATGGGCATCGCTTCTTACCAGCACCTCTTTTCGCCCGATGTTCTGATCAACATTCGCGGAATGGTCCGCGACAATTCAGACGATCTCAACTCCAACCATGGCGCGTGGCCCATTGCTGCTTTTCTGCACAACGATTTCAAGGAGGGATACGTCAACTCTGCCCTCTCAATCCATCACGGCCGGCACGAATGGAAGGCCGGCCTCGAATCCGACAATCTCTTTCTTCACGAAAATTTCAGTGACGTAGTCACTGGCAATCCCAACGACCCCAACTACCCGTTCGATCCCGGCACTCCCGCTACTTTCTCCTTCACGGGTACCCGGCCAGACCTGGAGCAAGGCGCCTTTCTTCAGGATCTTATTCATCTTGGCAAATGGACCGCCAATGTTGGCCTGCGCTGGGACCACTACCAGTTGGTCGTAAATCAAAACGCATTCAGTCCACGCGTTTCTGTCGCCCGTTATTTTTCCTCGGCGAGCTTGATAGTCCACGCCTCATACGATCGCGTATTTCAAACTCCCTCATTCGAAAACATTCTTCTCGCCAGTTCGCCCAAGGTCACCGTACTAAACCCGAACGTCCTCCGCCTCCCAGTCGAACCCTCTCACGGAAACTACTTCGAACTTGGGGTCACCAAGAGTTTTCTCAGCCAGTTTCGTTTTGATGCAAACTACTTCCGCCGCTACGTAAATAATTTTGCCGACGACGACCAAATCCTCAATACCGCGGTCAGCTTTCCTATTGCATTTCGCAAAGCGATCATTTACGGGGCGGAAGGCAAAATCGAACTCCCAAACTGGAATCGCTTTTCCGCTTTCCTGAGCTACTCCTACATTGTGGGGAACGCCTGGTTTCCGGTAACTGGAGGCCTTTTCATCGGAGACGATGCGGTCAATGCCAGCACTCAGCTCAGCGGCCACTTCCCCGACTCGCAAGACCAGCGCCACACACTGCGTACCCGAATTCGCTATCAGCTAACCTCGCGGTTGTGGATTGCGGGTGGAGCAGAATACGGCAGTGGCCTGCCCTTCGAATTTACGGGAACGTACGATCAAGCTCTGGCCGAATACGGCCAGCAGATGGTCAGCCGCGTAAATTTCATCGAGGGACGAATCAAGTCATCTCTGTCTCTGGGAATATCCGCCGGCGCCGAACTCTACAAGAAAGAAAAGCGCTCTCTGCGGCTGCAGGCCGACGCAGAAAACCTGAACAATCGTCTTAACGTGCTCGATTTCGCTGGCCTGTTCTCTGGTACCGCCATCGCGCCGCCCAGAAGCTATTTCCTCCGCCTGGGTGGGACGTTCTAAACCTGCCATATGGCGATTGGTCGAGGCCTTCATGATGACACCGGGATGTGGTTGGCTAACGACGGGCGAGGCGCGGCTGTCGACGAAGGTGTGCCGCTTATCAATCACCATTCAGGTCAACTTAGAACTTTGCGCCTTGCCATTTTGTCCTGTGTTGGCCCAGACTCTTAACCTCAAATACCCAATATCTTGCATCTTCGTTGGATACTTCGCGAACTTCGCCAAGGCGCGTTTCATTTCCTGGCTTCGTCCCCATTGGCTGTAAACAATAGCTTCATCAGCTGCTGCCCAGCATGGGGCGATAGGGCGAATGTATTTGTTTATCTCATCGAAAGCGTCGCTGAATCGCCCCGAACGTATATAAGCAAACAGCAGATAGTCAAACGTGTGAATGAAGCGGGGATCCATTTCGAGAACCGCTACCGGCCGGCACTCCTTATTTGGTGGTTGACGAAAATTTCCACGAAAAGCACTGGCCGCCTCCGGCAATGATTTCTCAAAAGAGCACAAAGTGAGGAGCTGCCATCCTGGCGTGCGTGCGACAGCTGCCGAGTCGATAAGCTCAATGCCGCCTTGTTCGCCCATTCTGAAACGATGGAACTGCTGGAAACGTTGCGGTCTTCAATGGCGCGCATCAACTCGGTCGGCAGAACACCTGGCACAATCGTTCTGCCGCCACGCCCTGCTCAACGCCGGAGTCTTTGAGAGGGTCTGTTAAGGGCTCTTGAAACCGTGTAATTCGCCTGCCTGATTCACATTCACAGTGACACCGATGCTCGGAAAATTGCCGGAAAGGGAGAGCGTGCGGGCTATTTTCACGATCGACCACAAGTCGTTATGACCATGGTATAATGACCATGATCGTGGGATGGTTTGCAATATGAAGGGATGGTTTGCGATATGAAGAAGATGGCGGCTGGAGTCTTTAAAGTGCATTGCCTTTCGGTTATGGACGAGGTCCAGGCTAAAAGAGAGAGCGTCGTAATCACGAAGCGTGGTAGGCCGGTAGCAAAGCTTGTCCCGGTCGATACAGACGCAGACGATATCTACAACTTTCTGGCCGGCAAGGGGACCATCACGGGCGACGTGGTTTCTCCCGCGCTTTCAGACAAAGAGTGGGGCAAGCTGAAGTGATACTACTCGACACGCACGTTGTTATCTGGCTGGCATTCGACCAGCGGCAGCTTTCCAAGAACGCACGCTTAGCCATTGACGAGGCGAGGCAAAACGGGAAAGGATTAGCCATCTCCGATATGACGCTGCTCGAACTAACAACGCTATCGACCAAAGGACGCATCCGCCTGGATATCGGTCTCGAGTCTTTTTTGCGCGAGATCGAGGCGCGGTTCGTTGTCCTACCGATCACCGGACGTGCGTGCGTCAGAGCGCTCGAGCTTCCGGCAACCTATCCCAAAGATCCAGCTGACCGCATTATTGGAGCTACGGCTCTGGTAGAGGGATTACCACTGCTCACTGCGGATCGCGAGATTCGGGGGGCGCTGTCTCTCCAAACGATTTGGTGAGAAGATCGACAGCTTTGCTCGGCAGGCATCGCCGAGGATGCGCAACTCGCCGCAGCCGATCAAGGGTGACCGGCCGGTCTACCAACAGATTCCGTCATAGTTCCCATTGTTACTCTTCCCTTCCCTGATCCGGACGAAGTCCACCAGGAATTGATCGTCCTTCAGGCGATCGGGCACGCCAGTGAATTCCGGATCCTTGTTTCCGATCACAACGGTCTGTGCATGCGCCAGCACCGCGCCGATATCCGGAACCATCAGTTTCGAAATATGCGGAATGCGGTTCAGGATGAAATCGCGATTGCCGCCCACGAGGCTCGCCAGGTTTACATTCTTGTCGTAGATGCGTAGGTCATATCCTTTGCCGATCAAACGTTCAATTACCTCGATCAAAGGACTCTCGCGAAGATCATCCGTCCCCGCTTTGAAGCTGAAGCCCAAGATTCCCACCCTTGGCTGTCCTTTTTCGACGATGAGTTGGAGTCCGCGGGAAATCTGCATTTCATTGCTGGGCAAAATGGAGGTGAGAATTGGCAATTGCAAATCCTGCATTTTTGCTTGATAGGAGAGTGCCCGCAAATCCTTGGGCAAACACGATCCCCCAAACGCAAAGCCGGGTGTAAGGTAGGCCGGCGAAATATTAAGTTTCCGGTCCTGGCAAAATATTTTCATGACTTTGTGAGCGTCCAGGTCCAGGGACTTGCATATGCTTCCAATCTCGTTCGCAAAACCGATTTTCAGCGCATGCCAGCTATTGTCCACGTACTTCACCATCTCGGCAGTTTCCAGATCTGTTCTGATCAGCGGCGCGTCAAGCTTTTCATAGAGTTTTGCCAACGTATCGCCGCTAGATTGATCCACCTCACCGATCACTGTCTTGGGCGGATTCCGGAAGTCCTTTACCGCTGAACCCTCCCTCAGAAATTCGGGATTGTTGCAGACGCCAAAATCAGTCCCGACTCTCTTCCCGGAAAGCTCCTCCAAGGTGGGAATCACGATCTTGTGCATCGTGCCCGGCAGGATGGTGCTACGGATAACGACGATGTGGCGCGAGGTCTTAGTCTTAAGGACCTGCCCAATCTGCTCGCAAATCCGGCGAATATACCTAAGGTCGAGGTTGCCATTGGGCTGACTGGGAGTTCCGACGCAAACGAAAGACAATTCCGTATTGTTAATCGCGTCCACCGGATCGCTGGTAGCACGAAGGCGTCCGGCTTTGACGGTAGCAGCGACGATTTCCCCAATTTCCGCTTCGATAATGGGAGACTGCCCACGGTTGATCAGGTCAACCTTGGTCGGAACCGGGTCCACACCAATCACTCCATGTCCGTCATGGGCGAGACATCCCGCGGAAACCGTGCCAACGTACCCCAGCCCGAAGATGCTAATTCTCAAGCCTCACTCCTTTCTCCCGTGCTGGGAAGCTAAAGTATTGATTTGCCGGATCAGTGAAGAACACAAAGAAGAATGTTGCACGGCAACTTGCCTGCTCGACGGTGACTCATCTTGCTTTGGTACTTCTGTGGAGCGCTTGCTCTACACGTTTTCGGCATAGATCAGATTTGGCTCCGTTGCCAGAGCCTGGTCGTATAACTCCTCGGGCTCTTCTGATTGATAACGCCATCACGATCGAGAAAGGCGGCTTTGTTCATGGAAGATCGTCTCTTCGACGAGCTCTGAAATAATGTGGCCAATCAAAATATGGCATTCCTGGATACGTGGCGTCTCGTTCGAGGGCGCGCAAATGCAGTAATCAACTGCATCCTTGAGTTTACCGCCAGTGCATCCAGTAAGAGCGACAGTAGTCAAACCAATTTTACGGGCCACCGAAACACCCTGCAGAACATTCTCTGAATTGCCACTCGTTGAAATGCCAATGGCGAAGTCTCCTGGGCGTGCCAAAGCTTCAATCTGTCGGGAAAAGACAAGATCAAATCCGTAGTCGTTTCCGATGGCCGTTACACACGACGTATTGACAGACAACGCTAACGCAGGCAAAGCGGGTCGATTAAAGGCAAAACGGCCTACAAACTCCGCGGCAATATGCTGCGCGTCGGCGGCGCTTCCACCGTTACCGAAAAGAAGCACCTTGTTCCCTTGATCGAGACTATCAACCAAACCCGCACTCACTTTTGCGATCGTCGATATGATCTCCGCGCTGCCCAGCACGAGGTTCTTCACCGCAATCGATTCTTGAATCGAATGCCGAATGCGCCGCTCAAAGGTGCTGCTATCTGTCATTTCAATTCCCTACCAAAACCCTTTGCGAGAGTCATCTCTGCCCAACGGGAGTCAGCCGGAAAACGCGATTCTTAATTGAAAGACAATCGCGTCAGTATTCAGCATGCAGGCTCGACATCGAACGCGAGAAGTCTATTTCAAAAAGTTCGACTAGCAGCGCAAGACTTTAGGGCTGTCGATCCCATTCGTAGCATTTCTAGTATCGACCACCAGCTGAGCTTCGCGAACGATATGGGCGTAATCGTAATCAGAATGGTCGGTGACGATTACGACGCAATCATACTGGCCCAGGTTGTCCAATTCAGCGCGTTTCATCTGTAGATCGTATTTCCGTCCCTTGCCGATGAACGGGAAGTAAGGATCGTGATAGCTAACCTGGGCGCCTTCCTTTTGCAACAGTTCTATGATCGTCAGCGCTGGAGACTCGCGCAAATCGTCAATGTCCTTCTTGTAGGCGACCCCCAAGAGAAGCACACGTGCGCCATTGAGCGCCTTTTTGTGACGGTTCAGCGCATGGCCGACCGAGGCGAGAACATGGTAAGGCATGTTGTTATTGATCTCTCCGGCAAGCTCGATGAAGCGCGTACGGAAGTCAAACTCTTTGGCTTTCCATGAGAGGTAAAAGGGATCAATCGGAATGCAGTGTCCTCCCAGGCCAGGGCCGGGATAAAAGGGATGAAACCCGAAGGGCTTGGTCGAGGCGGCTGCGATGACTTCCCAGATGTCGATCCCCATGCGCAGGCTCAATAGTTTGAGTTCGTTGACCAGGGCGATGTTGACGCAGCGGTATATGTTCTCCAACAATTTGGTCATTTCCGCAGCGGCTGGAGAGGAGACAGGAACAGTGCGACGAAAAATGGATCCGTAAAGCGCTCGGGCTAATTCCGAAGCCTGACCGTTGACTCCCCCCACCACCTTAGGAATGTCATGCCGCGCTACGGCGGTATTGCCAGGGTCTTCGCGCTCCGGGGAAAAGGCGACAAAGAATTCATTCGGAGCGTCGGAGGCGCCGCGGGCGGCTTTCAGTCCCAACCGGTTCTCTTTTTCGAGAATCGGCACCATCACTTCTTCCGTGGTGCCAGGGTAGGTTGTACTCTCGAGAACCACCAACTGCCCCGATTGCAGGTGAGGAGCGATGGCGTGCGTGGTATCGGTGATGAAACTGAGGTCGGGCTCATGATATTCATTCAGCGGCGTGGGCACACAGATGATGACGGCATCCATTTCCTCGATGCGACCATAGTCGCTCGTAGCCGAGAAACCCTTCGCATTCGCAGCCTTAATCTCCTCCGCCCCGATGCGATAGATGTAGGACCCACCCTGCGTGAGGGTGTCGACCTTGCGCTTATCTATATCGAAACCGGTCACAACGAATCCTTGCTCCGTGAACAGCAGAGCAAGCGGCAGTCCTACGTAACCCAAGCCAATAATTCCGACCCGCGCCTGGCGTTGTTTGATCTTGTTGATCGATGAGTCGAGCGTGCGTTTAGGGACGGTTTGATGATTCATAATTATGGTGAGATCTTGAGGGGAAAGAATTCGATTTTAATTCTAGCATGCGGTTTCAGGGCACTTGCGACGTAGTCGACTTTCTCCATGTCAAGCGACCCGATGAAGCCTGCATCAGGCCACACTTGTCCGGGCCAGCAATGTCTCCAATCGCAGTTGTCCTTAACTACTTCTTTCCCATGTACGTCTGTGCGGTTCCCTACTGTACTTCGGATATCTGTCCCAATCCAACCCACAGCCCCAGACTCATGATGAGCCCTCCCCCGGGGTGCAGATAGTCGTAGCCAGAGCGTCGTAGATGGACAGTCGTAGAACCCTGGGGCACGGTTCCACGGCTGACCATGCAAAAGACCGCTTCGCAAACGATTGGCTCGAAACATGTTTGGAAAGTGGCAGGCGCGTTGTTTTTTCTGGCCGGCCTCACTTTTCTGACCGGATGCCAGGGGTTCAGCACTGCTAAGGCAGCAACTCAATCGCAGGCTGGCACTTTGTCTCTGAACAGCGCCAGCCTGGACTTTGGAAGTATCCCGGCGGGCGCGAGCAAAACGCTGACGGTAACTGCGACAAATACCGGCACAGCTTCGATTACGGTCAGCAGCGCCTCCATTTCCAGCCAATATTTTTCGTTGAGTGCACCAACTCTCCCGACCGCGATTTTGGCGGGTCAAAGCGTGCCGATTACGCTTTTATTCACGCCTAATACGACAGGATCTTTCAACGCCACGGTTTCCGTTACCAGCAACGCTACCAACAACCCCGCTACATTCGCCCTGACTGGAACGGGAGCGGCGACAAGTGGTCAGCTCGCGCTGAGTTCAACCAGCGAAAACTTTGGCAGCGTGACCGTGGGCAGCAATCAGTCTTTGTCAGAGACGATCACGAATACTGGCGGTTCGAGCGTCACGATTTCTCAGGTCGGGATCAGCGGGACTGGGTTCGCATTAAGTGGAATCACCTCTCCGATGACTTTGGCGGCCGGGCAGAGCACGAGCTTCAGCGTCACGTTCGCTCCGCAATCCGCCGCGAGTGACAGCGGCAATGTCACGATCACTTCAAATGCGCCCAATCCGACGGTGACAGTTCCGTTGTCGGGAGTAGGAATTGTGCCGGGCGCACTCGGTTCAAATCCGAGCAGTCTCAGTTTCGGCAGTGTGATGGTGGGCAACAACCAGTCTCTTTCAGGGACAGTCACCAACACCGGCGGATCCAGCGTCATAATTTCTCAGATCGGGATCAGCGGGACTGGGCTCACCCTAAGCGGGATCACGACTCCGATGACGCTGACAGCCGGGCAGAGCGCGACCTTCCGTGTCACCTTCACGCCGGCGTCAGCGGGAAGCGTTAGTGGCAATGTCACATTTACTTCGAACGCTTCCAATCCGACCCTAACGGTTCCAGTGTCCGGCACCGGAGTTACGCCGGGGGCACTCGGATCGAATCCGACCAGTCTCAGCTTCGGCAGCGTCATTGTGGGAAGTCACCAGGCTCTGTCGGAGACGGTGACCAACACCGGCGGCTCCAGCGTAACGATTTCTCAGGTCGGGATCAGCGGCACAGGATTCAGCCTGAGTGGGATCACTGCCCCTGTCACGCTGACGGCCGGACAGAGCGCAACTTTCAGTGCGACATTCACGCCAACCTCGGCCGGAACTACCAGTGGCACTATCACAATCACTTCGAACGCTTCCAATCCGAGCCTGACTGTTGCCCTATCGGGAACCGGAATGGCACCGGGGGCACTTGGATCGAATCCAAGCAGTCTCAGCTTCGGCAGCGTGATCGTGGGCAACAACAACTCTCTATCAGAAACATTAACGAATACCGGCGCATCGAGCGTGACGATTTCCCAAGTCGGAATCACCGGCACGGGCTTCAGCCTGAGCGGGATCACGACTCCGAGGACGCTGACCGCCGGCCAGAGCACAACTTTCACGGTCACTTTCGGACCACAATCTGCGGGAAGCGCCAGTGGCAATGTAACCGTCACGTCAAGCGCCTCGAATCCAACTCTGACGATTCCGTTGTCGGGCACAGCAGTTACGCCGGGGGCACTCGGATCGAATCCGACGAGTCTCAGCATCGGCAACGTAACAGTGGGCAGCAATCACTCGCTGTCAGAGACGATCACCAATAGCGGCGGCTCCAGCGTCACGATTTCGCAGGTCGGAATTAGCGGCACTGGGTTCAGCCTCAGTGGGATCACTGCCCCGGTCACGCTGACCGCCGGACAGAGCGCGAGCTTTAACGTGACCTTTACCCCCGCATCAGCCGGAAGTGTTAGTGGCAGCGTCACGATCACTTCGAACGCCTCAAATCCGAGCCTAACCATCCCGCTATCGGGCACGGGAGTAGCACCCGGGGTATTGGGATCGAATCCTACTAGCCTTGCCCTGGGCAACGTAACGGTGGGAAGCAACAAGTCACTGTCCGAAACGGTGACCAACACCGGCGGTGCCAGCGTCACGATTTCTCAGGTCGGAATCAGCGGAACCGGATTCAGCCTGAGTGGGGTCACTACTCCGGTCACGCTGACGGCCGGACAGAGCGCGAGCTTCAGTGTCACGTTCACTCCGCAATCCGCCGCAAGTGCGAGCGGCAACGTCACCGTCACCTCGAACGCGTCGAATCCGACGCTGACTATTCCTTTGTCAGGCACCGGAATCGCGGCAGGTGCGATCGGTTCGAATCCGACTAGTCTCAGCTTCGGTAGTGTGACAGTGGGAAGCAATCAGTCTCTCTCAGAAACCGTCACCAACACTGGCGGTTCCAGCGTCACGATTTCTCAGATTGGGATCAGCGGGACCGGGTTCACCCTGAGTGGGGTTACTGCTCCGGTCACTCTGACGGCCGGACAGAGCGCGAGCTTCAGTGTCACGTTCACTCCACAGACTGCCGCAAGCGCGAGCGGCAACGTCACTATCACGTCGAATGCCTCCAATCCGACGCTGACCATTCCCTTGTCAGGCACAGGAGTTGCGCCAGGTACGCTCGGATCGAATCCGACCAGTCTCAGCTTCGGTAGTGTGACAGTGGGAAGCAATCAGTCTCTCTCAGACACAGTCACCAATACCGGTGGTTCCAGCGTGACGATTTCTCAAGTCGGAATCAGCGGAACCGGATTCAGCCTGACCGGGATCACTGCTCCGATAACGCTGACCGCCGGACAGAGCACAAGCTTCACCGTCACGTTCGCTCCGCAATCCGCCGCAAGCGCGAACGGCAACGTCACGATCACCTCGAACGCGTCCAATCCTACGCTGACGATACCGCTGTCAGGAACAGGCGCCGCGGCAGCTGGGCAGCTTACCGTGACTCCAACCACCTTGGGGCTGGGCAGCGTTGTGGTGGGAACCAGCGGAACAGCATCTGGAAGCCTGACAGCCAGCGGCGCGAATGTTACGGTCACGGCTGTGAGTTCGAACAATTCCGTATTCAGCGTCGGCGGCCTCGCGCTTCCGGTGACCATCCCGGCTGGCCAGAGCGCATCGTTTACTGTGACCTTCAGCCCGCAGGTGTCCGCAGCGGCAAGCGCTACGCTTACCTTCACCAGCAATGCTCAGCCTTCTACCACGACAGAAGCACTGACTGGGACTGGAACGCCCGCGCCGGTACACACGGTGGACCTTTCGTGGACGGCGAGCACCTCAACCAACATTTCGGGATATAACATTTATCGCGCGGTATACACCACGTCGTGCGGATCTTTCTCGAAAATCAATTCCGTGCTGAACACGACCACGTCATACACAGACTCGGTAGTAGCGGACGGTACGTCCTACTGTTACGCGGCGACGGCTGTAGATTCGAGTAACCAGGAAAGTGGCTACTCGAACATCGATTCCAACGTTCAAATTCCCGCTCCGTAGTCCCACACGTCGTGGAAGCACGCTCATCTTTCCGGAACTGACTGCTGGGACCGGTCCGCGGCAAAGCCTTTGTCTTATGGCTTCGATGTTGCCATCCGCAACAGAGCGGCTCATGATCCCTGGAAGCGACCTCCTCTTCAGGTCAAAATGACCAGTGCGGTAAATTCTAGGAATGCAGGCAGCTTCGAATCTCTACTCTGCGCTCGCGATTCTCGTCTTGTTCCTGCATGCACTGTTCATTTTGTGGGTCGTCTTCGGCGCCTTAGTCACGGGCTCGCATCGGGCTCTTCGCTGGCTTCATATCGCTTCGCTGGTCTGGGGAATCCTTACCGAACTGTCTCCTTTGGCATGTCCTTTAACTCTGCTGGAGAACTGGCTTGAAGCCAACGCCGGCGTCCAGCCCTATCAGGGCGGGTTCCTTCTCCATTACCTGGACAAATTCGTCTATCCCGATATCTCTGGAACTCTTCTGACCGTTGCAGGAGTACTTGTCTGCGTTCTGAATCTTGCGCTCTACGGGCGGCGGGAGTGGGTCGCGCATCGCAGGTAATTCTCCATGCCTCACGCCCGGCTTTCTCCAGCCGGAGCCGAGTTTCATGGCGCGTTCAATTGGCGAGTGACCCGACAGAATCGGGCATTGGAGCCGATTTTGGCCTTGACTTTGCGAAAAATCGGTATATTTTAGACCGCATTAAGTTGTTGGGCCCCGCGCTGACAAAATGAATGCAAGATGCGGCTGCGGAACACCTGCATCGTAGGAAAATAATTAGGCAATCAATACGTCGGCCACTCAGAAGACAATTCCATCCATCCGTTGAGCTTCCCCCGAAGTGCGGCTAGACACATCTCTGCTTAGGACACCGGAGAAGGTTATGAACCAGTCTCGCTGTTCGGCTTCAACATCGGCCACAACATGGGGTCTTATTTCTCGCCAACGGGGCGGTTTTCACTATAGGGCGACTACAGCGATCTCAGCCGATTGTTGTCGATTAGCGATGGGCACTTTCTTTTGCAGTCGATTCGTTTGCATCGTCACATTGCTCATTGCTTGCGGGTTCGGCATTAGCGCCTTCGCCCAAGAACCCGGACAGAATGTCAACATGGTGTCAGGCACCCAATGGCCCTATGGAGATCCGTTTCTAGAGCGACAGGATGAGCCGAGTCTCGCCATTTCTACTCGCAACCCGTTGCACCTGCTGGCAGGCGCCAATGACTACCGGACTGTCGACCTGAACCTGCCGGAAATCGATCCTGGTGAGCCGCATCTCGCCAATGCTCCGACTGGTGAGCCATGGGTAGGTCAGTATGTCTCCATTGACGGCGGCGCCCACTGGCAAAGCACTTTGCTGCCTGGCTATCCACAGGATACATCCGCTCGAGGAATGAGTTCCCCATTGCACGGCTTCACCACCGCCGCCGATCCGGTCATCGCCGCTGGGACGAATGGAATGTTCTACTACGCCGGAATCGCATTCAATCGCGGCACGAGTCTTGGCGCCGTCTTCGTGTCTCGCTTCATGGATCTGAATAATAAGGAAAACGGTAATATCGCCGCGGATAGTTTTCCCATCCGCTACATCAACACAGTGCCCGTGGCGTACGGCAGTAACTTTCCCGCACAGTTCCTCGACAAGCCGTGGCTGGCGGTGGACATCCCTCGTAACAGTGGCAAGTGCAGCTTCGGAGTGACCCAGGCGGATGGGACAATCGTGCAGCAGACCATTCCTGCGGGCAACGTCTATGTCGCCTATGCAGATGTTTCGACCAGCAACGGAAACGAAACCAGCACCATTTATTTCAGTCGTTCCACCAACTGCGGGACGAGTTGGAGTTCACCTGTCGCGCTAAGCCGCGGATTCACGCTCAGCCAGGGAGCAACGATCCAGATCGACCCTGAAACCGGTATCGTTTACGTCGCTTGGCGCGTGATCCACAGCAGTCGACAACCGAACGACGGCATTGCAATTACCGCTTCGCTGGATGGCGGACGTGATTTTCTACCTGCAGTCCAATTGGTGAGCCTACCCCCTTTCAGTTTCAACAATCCGACCGCGCCCTCATTCTTCGATCAGAACACGACAGCCACCAGCTTCCGCACTACTGCCTACCCTGCGATGGCAGTTGCGGATAGCGGCTTAGAATTTATCCCCGGTCCACTCTACCTAGCGTGGTCACAACGCGGGGTGGGGCCGAATGGCGAAGCCCGCATCATGCTGCTTCCGATTCCAGGGAATGCAAGTTTCACTTCCGGCGGGTTCAAACCGCCGACACCGTTTCCCCTTGATAACGGAGCGATCACCAATGATGAAGGTGGAACATTTCCACCATTAACCAGCGGGCATCAATTGATGCCGAGCATGACCTTCAACCAGGGCAAACTGATGGTGCTGTATTACGATCTGCGCCAGGACCACACCATTGGCGAGTTCGCGCCTAACGTTTCGAATGGCTTGTTTACTCCAGGCGCCAGCGGAAACTTTTTCGAGGAGACACGAGACCAAGTTGCGGAGTCACCTACGTCGGCATACTTGCCCTCCTTTATCGATGATGCCGGACTGACCGTACGACGGCACACCATCGACCTCGTAGTGGCGGAATCGAGCGGGGGCCCCGTTCCAACCTTCACTTATGCTCGCGTCTCGCACTATGATTTTGGCCTGTTTGAAGGAGAAACCGGAGGCGAGACCGCCCCGTTTCATCAACTCAAATTTGATCCTCCAAATCTGCCGATGTTTATGCAGGGCACCGGCGCGTTCATGGGAGACTACCTGGGTCTCGCCGGGCAGCCGTTTGCCTTGGTCAAGTGCGGGAGCTCACAGTGCTGGACCTACAATAACCCCTCGCCTCCCGGAGTCGCCGGTAGTTTCCTTGCCGCGCCGAAACCCGCGCCCAGCTCAGCCGTTCACTACGCTGCGTGGACGAGCAATCAGGACGTTATTCCGCCGGCCGATGGGCAATGGGATAGCTATACCGCGATAGCCAGCGGCAGCAGTGTGTACGACGGCACCAAAACCGTTCCCAACTGTCAACCCGGAGATGAAGGCGATCGCAACCAGAACGTTTATATGAGCCGCATCAGCCAGGGTCTGGTGGTTTCCTCACCCCAGACGTCCAAACCTTTGAGCTCTACGATCCAACGTGGGTTCGTGATCCTCGTCCAGAACCAGACCAGCGGCAGAGCCAGTGCTTCTGGTCCCGTGAACTACTTCCGCCTGACGATTGCGAACCAACCGGCGAGTGGATTCGCCTCATTCGCGCAATTCGTACCGCCGAGCCCGGTTCCAGCGCCTCCCTTCCCGGCCATGAATAACGGGATTGCATTCCCTCTGACCAGCGTAGACGTGGCGATTGCACCGCATACGGGAGTGGCGCGAACGGTATTTGCCGTATCAAGCAATGCGACCGCGAACATCTTGATCAATGTCACTGAAATCAACCGGCTCGGCGGCTCGGTGATTGCAGGCGGCCTCTCGGCTTTCATCCTGTTGAATGCCGATGGCACGGTTCCCGCGAACCTGGTCGATCCCAATGGGCAGTCCGGCAGTAATAGCATCAGCAATGTTGAGTTGTATGACCCCAACGTCAGCGCCCCAAATGTGAGTGCGCCCAACGTATCGGCTCCCAACGTCAGCGCCCCCAATGTCAGTGCACCCAACGTGTCTGCTCCCAACGTCAGCGCGCCGAACGTGAGCGCGCCGAACGTATCCGCTCCCAACGTGAGCGCGTACGGGGTCGCCAATCCGAACGTCAGTGCACCGAACGTGAGTGCCCCGAATGTCTCAGCGGCGCCGCCATCGGATGGCACTTACAGTGTTACCAATAACGGCAATACCACTGCCTCATATAACCTGGCACTCACCGGTGGCACTTCGACACCATTGCAATTGCTGCTGTCGCAGATCTACATGACGCCCCAAACCGACGGACAGTGCCACCTGATCACGCAGCAGCAGGATATTACCCTGTCAAACGTTCCCAATGCGCCGTTCACTCCCATCAATCAGTTGTCGAATCCTAACGTGAGCGCCGCGCCCGTCACTCAGCCGACATTCTCCCTGCGACCGGGCGAAACCGCATACATCACGATTCGCGGGAACGTCGATATTCCGACCATGGAGCAGATTGTGACGCAAGTCGCGCCCGTGGTAGTACCTCAGGCGGTCGACAGCAACAACACGACCGCCACAACACCGATGATAAGTGCTCCGCTTTTCATTACGACGAGTTCACTCCCGCAAGGCATCACGAATCAAACTTACAGCGCGACTGTTCAGGCAATCGGTGGCAAACCGCCCTATACCTGGACAGTACAGGGCCTGCCCAGCGGGCTAACTGCCACGCCTAACGCCTCTACCACGGCCTTGATCATCTCTGGATTGCCCGTGGCCTCAAATGGGCCGGTCTCGTTTCAGGTTACGGATTCTGGAGGAAGTTCCGCGCAGTCGACAACGCGTATCCTGAACCTCATAATCGTCAGTCCATTGACCGCTGTTCCCCAGACCTTCACGACGACGCAAGGCTTCGCTTATCCGCCAAGCGCCACTTTAACCGCGACTGGTGGAATACCGCCCTACACGTGGACCTTCGGCAGCGGTGCCTTGGACGGCCTCAGCCTAAGCTCCAATGGCTCCTTCATTGGGATACCCGGGCAGAGCGGGACTTTCCCATTTACGGCCAGCGTAACGGACTCTTCTGTTCCGACCCAATCTGCTTCCGGACCCTACACGCTGCAAGTGGATCCTCTCCCCAGCATCGCGATTACAACTTTGCCTTCGGGCACGGTCGGACTTAATTATGGGCCTGTGCAGTTTACGGTTACTGGCGGCACTTCTCCCTTTACCTGGAGCGTGCTCCCCAGTACACCGCTTCCCTCCGGCATGAACTTTTCTTCCGGCGGCGCTCTCAGCGGTACACCAACCGCAAGCGGCACCTTCAATTTCACTGTGCAAGTGGTCGATGCAAGTGGTGCCTCTGCCACCCTACCGTTGACGCTGGTGATTGCCGCCGGGCAGACGCCTTGCAGTCCAACCCCTCCGGCTCTTGTGAGTTGGTATCCGCTCAATGGCAACGCTCTCGACATCCGTGGAGGAAGGCCGGGCACTCCGCAAGGTTCGGGGGGTCAGTTTGTTTCCGCCGAGGTGGGTCAGGGATTCAAGAGCGGCGGAGAGGGCAGCGTCATCACTGTGCCGACCACCCCATATTTGACTCCGGTCAATTTCACGGTCGGTGCGTGGGTTAGGGTTGATGCTTTGAGCAACGATGCCACCATGCAAATTGTGTGGCAAGGCGATAACAGCTACATGGACTACACGAGCACTCCTTACTCTCTGGGAGTCCTCGGCAACGGCAGTACCGCATGGGTCACGTACAACTCCAATGCAACACTCGTGGGTACGCCAGGACCCGGAAAAATCGTGGTCACCATCTCGGATGGCCTCAACGAGCTGGACATTTTTTCCAATACGGCGCTTACACCAGGAGTGTTCTACTACGTTGCGCTCAACTGGAATGGTCCCTCCGCAGGCGCGAGCATCTATATAAACGGAGCACTCGATCAAACCGGAGCGCGCTCCGCCATCGGCCTGGCCACGCCTCAACACCCGTTCCAGATTGGTGGAATCCTGAATGGTTCCGGTTCGTTTAATGGAGTGATCGATGAGCTGCAGATTTGGGGAAGCGGGGTCACACAATCCCAGATCGCTGCCATCCACAATGCCGGCGCAGCCGGAGAATGCCAGAATCTCTGGTTCACCGAAACCAACGGCACTACAAACAGGATTGGGATGATCGCGCCAGGTGGCACCAATGCAATCAGCGAGTTTACTACTCTGACCGCTGACAGTTTTCCATTCGGCATTGCAGCTGGACCAGACGGGAATGTCTGGTTCACCGAGAACATTCCCAACAACATCGGCGAACTCGCTTTCGTCGGCGGCGGTATGGGTATCGGTGAGATCACCATCCCTAGCGGCAGTGGGGGTGCTTTAGGTATTACCAGCGGACCCGACGGGAATCTATGGTTCACTGAAGGCGCTTCTTCGAATGCCCCCAACGTCGGTAGCATCACCACGAGTGGAACTGTGACGCTATACCCAGTTCCGACGCATCAGAGTGGCCCGTGGGGCATCACTGCCGGGCCGGATGGCAATCTCTGGTTCACTGAGATCGACAGCGGAAACATTGCCCGGATGACCACAGGCGGGTCGATCACGGAGTTCTCGATCCCGACCTCTTCCAGTGGTCCGCTGAGCATCACGGTCGGGCCGGATGGGAACCTTTGGTTCACTGAATCGTTCGCCAGCAAAATTGGCGTGATCACTACGGCGGGCACTTTCGTCAACGAGTTCCCGACTCCAACCACGAACAGCAGTCCATACGGCATCACATTAGGGCCGGATGGGAACGTCTGGTTCGCTGAATCCAACGCCAACCATATTGGCAGGATCACTCCCGGCGGAGTCGTCACTGAGTTCACGATCCCGACCGCTGGCACTAGCCCGTTGTTCATCACAAGCGGACCTGACGGGAATCTATGGTTCACTGAGAACGGACCTGGAAAAATTGGCCGAGTCACTCCGAGCGGGTCCTTCACGGAGTTCCCGGTCCCAACGCCTAACAGCGGGCCCTGGGGTATCACCTTGGGACCCGCCGTCGCCACTGCTGCCCCTAACCCTCCCACGAATGTCACGGGCACCAACTCAGAACTCAACGGTGAACCCGTTCTCAGTTGGACAGCCAGCACAAGTTCCGGTGTGACCTCGTATAACGTGTATCGATCCACTACCCCAAGCGGGCCGTTTACGTTAGTGGGCAACACCGCGTCCACTACCTTTACTGATAACTCCGCCGTGGGTGCCTGTGGTGGCAGAAACTTCTACTATGTTGTAACCGCTGTAGGGACTAGCAACGCGGAAAGCGGATTTTCGAATGAAACAAATGCCATCACGGTTGGGGGACCGTGCTGACCTGCTCAGGGTACCTGATGTCAGCGATCTGCGACTTGAGAGCCGCGAAACGCGGCAGCCGTTCCACCATGTTTGAGGTTGGGGCTAGCTTGATTGGGTTAGTAAGGCCCAGGAATTAATTCACGTGCGCATTTAGGGTAGTCAGGCGCTTGGTGGCGTCCGCAAACAGGGGATCCTGACCGCCCTGCCTCATGGAAACAAACGTTTGATAAGACTCAGCGGCGGCCGAACTCTTCAATCCTTCCTGGGCGCGGCCCAGATAGTAATACACCGGCGGAAACAAAAAATAGGTTGGAGACTCATCCAGGAATAGCGCGGTCGCTTCCCCACGCCGCTTCTGACAAACATCCAGCTCCGACTCCGCCTCAGCAAAGGCCCCCGCCTCCACATAGGCACGACCGGCATCGAAGCGGCCCATCCACGTGTCGGCGAATTTGCGCGACTCGATAAACAATTTAAGAGCGTCCTGCGCTTTGCCGTGTTTCAGCTGGATCTCCCCTTCGATCAATTTTCCATAAGCCTGGGGATCAGCTTCCAAGCGGCTGCCGAAGTCATGAGCAACCGCAAGAGCTTTCGCGTCCTGGTTTGCGCCAACGTATGCCCGGGCCGCCCAGAACTGGATTGGTATCTCGTGACTCGCCGCCAGCGCTCGCTCGGCCGAACGCGTCGCCTCTGCGGGATTACGGGAGAGCAACTGTGCTTGCGAAAGTGTGGCCAGCTTGGCAGCCGCGCCGTCGGGATTCTTACCGGCCATATCGCTGGTTATCCCGGCCTCGAGAATCTTGATCGCATCGGAAGCGCGGCCTTGATAAAGCGCCACATCCGCCAATCCGGCAGCAGCGGCGGAAACCCCGTCCGGTCCAAGTTTCTCAAGCTGGTGATACGTGGCGTTGGCCTCGTCAGGGTGGCCGAGGGCCAGCTGTGGTAGAGCGGTACCGACATACCCCAGCACCAGATTGGAGTTCATCGCGATTACGTTATGTTGCTCTTGGATGGCGGCATCAAAATCTCCCGCATACATAGCATAGAGACCGACATTGTTTCGTTGAATTGTATTTTTGGGATAGATATGGACGGCGCGTCTACCTTGCTCGAGTGCGCGTGCCATATCGCGGCGGTAGAAATAGGCGAGTGCCAGATTTGCCAATCCCGTATTGTCGGCGGGATACCGGTCGACGAGCTGCTGTAATTCCTCCGCGGCCTTATCTGGTTCGCGGGCGATAAGATAATAGGCGCCGCGAGTTCTATACTTCTCTCGGTCGCTCATGTGGTCAATTTTGGATAGCGCCAGCTTGGAATATTTCTCCGCTTGCTGCGGTTGCTTCATGTTGTTGTAAACGACTGCCAGAACGACGTAGGCGCGGCCGAGTTCAGGATCGAATTGCAGCGCCTTTAAGGAGTGCTCGATCGCATCCTGGTAATTGCCACTGAACTGCCCCTTCTGGGCTAAAGCGTATTCGTGCGCCGCCTCTAAGGACCGGGTGGTGTAAGTCTCCGCTGCCGCTAACTGCACTGATTCTGGAGTTTTATCGCCCAGCGCTTTGCGTATCCCGGCTGCCAGTTTGCCCATGGCCACGAGAACGTCTTGCTTCGCGACCTTTTCTGACTCCGTAGTGACAACATTTCCCGTAACTCCATCGAGAGCGCGAACCGTAAGCCGATAGCCGTCCCCGTCGCGGTGGATGGCACCGGAGATCACGATGTTGATTCCTTCCCGCGTGGCCACCAGCCTTGCCAGTTGCTCATTCAGCTGGGTAGCGCCAGGCTGCAGCTTGTTCGCGATCCTATGCGCCGTGCTGCGGTTGTAGGAGCTGACGAATGGAGCTCCTTCCATAGCAATGCTGAATGCCGGCTCTAACGTCTCATCGAACACAGGATCTGAAGTGTCGTTGCTGAAATCCGAAACCAGTATGCTCAAAGGCGAATGTGGGGTGGAACCAGTCGTCCAAATTCTGGTTCTGAATAGTAGGATGGTGGCGGCCAACAGCAAAAGCCCCAACACGACCGCCAGAGTACCGTAGAGCGCCGATGCGCGGGGCGATCGTCGTATCGCAATCGTGGAAAACCCCGTATTTGAAGGCTGGAACGCTTCGAGGTCGGCCAGCAACTGCGCAACGCTCTGATATCGGTTCCGATGATCTGGTTCAAGACAGCGACCCACAATGGTACTCACTGCGCGTGGAACCGACTTGTCCACCGCGCTGGCGGGAACAGCCCGTTCTTGGCTGCGTTTGATCAGACTAGCCATCGGAGTTTGGGCTTGAAAGGCCGTCTTGCCTGTTAACAGCTCGTAAAAGATGAGTCCGGCGGAGTAGATGTCCGACGTAAACCCCAACTCTTGGCCCTTCGCTTGTTCGGGAGACATGTACTCAAGTGTCCCTAGTACAACGCCGGTCTGTGTCAATCCGCCCGCTTCGGCGGATCGGGCCAACCCGAAATCCATGACCCGCACTTTGCCCAGTTTGTCGCGCATCACGTTCGCAGGTTTTAAGTCGCGATGAATAATGCCTTCGGAATGACAGGCGTCAAGCGCGCAACAAATTTGCTGCATGATGGTTACGGCTTCGGAGGGAGGAAGTTTTCCGGTTCTTCGCAGGATGTGTTTTAGATTTTCACCATCCACATACTCCATCGTGATGAACTTGATGCCGTCGGCATCTCCCAGATCATAAATGCGCACTACGTTTTTGTGCGTGATCTGGCGGGCGAGAACCAGTTCTTGCTTGAAACGCTCAATCATGTCCTCATTTCTAGCCAACTCCGGCCGGATTACCTTAAGAGCGACGGGCCGGTGCAACTCCCGATCCGTCGCTTGGTAAACTGCCCCCATTCCACCTTCCCCGAGCTTCATCACAATTTCATACCGCCGTCCGAGAACTGTGCCCGGAAGCAGTATTGGCGGGCTCGAGTAATGGTCTAGGGGTGTCTGTCGCGGTACCGTGGCATCGAATGAAGTGGGGGCATCCGATGCGCTCACCGGAAGGTTCTTGTCAGCAGGGTGCTCGACAAACGCGGGACCAGAACTCTCCCCTGAATTAGACGATAGGACAGCACTGGGCGGAATGAGTGCCGTGGCTGCATCCCGGTCCCTTGCAACGCTGTCCGGCGAGTCTAAGACCTGCTCAGGCTCGGAGCCTTCCTTGGGTAAGGGGGCCATGGTAACGACCGACGAGACTTGGCGTGGCTGAAAAGTATATTACGATTCAGCCGTCAATGTCAGTGTTATTTTCGTCCAAATTGTTGTTGTACGCGGTGGGTAATATGCTTCCAAACCGCTCAGGGCAGCTCGTTCGCTACACCCCGGTTCTTCCAGCATCAGTAGCGATATCGGCGGGGATGCGAATTGTGACTGAAAGAGTCAAGCTGCTGCCTTTTGACCGGGTTGCGGCCCACAACTTCGGCAATCGCACGGGCGTTGCGATCGCGGCGCTCGGCGGCGGATTGTTGCCGCTCTTGGCGGATGGCGTTTTCTTCGGTCTCTGCTTGTGGCATGGCTTGCCTCCACGCACAGAAGCGTAGCGCCTCCACTCACCGCTCGGCTGTGACCAAAATCACACAGGGATGTGATTTCAGCAGCGTGTACTTCCCTAGAAGTTGTACGAGATTCCCGCCAGGGGAACCGGCTTGGAATGCAAACCGGCATTATTGACTCGGAAAAGCACGTCGTCGCTAAGAATAAGCCGTCCAACGACGTTGATTTTGCCGCCCACTGCCACACTCGCCTGGTTGATGGTCCCGGTGGATGTGGAGATGTTGGGATGCGAGACGCCGCGGAAATCCACATAAGTAGAAGGTCTGATCTCGGTGGCTTTACGCAAACTCTGGCCAATGAAATCCACGTTTACGGTTAAGCGGCGAGTCAGGCCGGCGTCGGCACCAGCGGAATAGGTTGCGACATCGGGGAGGTGGGCTGTCGTGCCGGCAGTGATGTTGCCGGCGAGAATGGATTGGCCATTCCAAAGATAACCGAAGGTAGCGTGAGGTGAAACTCGCGCCGTGTAGGAAAAAGTTGCGAATGGGCGGGCGCCGAACGTGCCCGACCAAAGAAAGTTCTTCGCATCGCCGGTGTGAGTGTGGACGTCCACCCCGAGAGCGATCCCTGCCTTCTCGCGCTTCAGCACTTCAAGTTTGGCGCGGACTACTACGTCCCCGATGCCCAAAGCGGAATTGGCGTTGAAAAAAATTGCTTGGCTCGGCGAAGTGACCACTTCATGGGATGGATAGGGGCTTGGTATGGCGAAAGTGTGGATACAGCAGGGGCTTTCAAAACTTACTATGGTGGCTGCCGACGAAACTCCCATGCGCACATCCACGATGGGGATGGCAACGGACACATCCAGCCGACTCGTGAGTCCGAACGAAGCCACGGCGGTCACCTGGTGCACCTTAAGATCAATGCGATTCGTCGTGGAGACAATGTCGTTGGTGAAAATGGGGTTGCCGGGCTCGTGCTCGTGGCGAAAGACGGCGCCGAAATTGCGCAAATCCACCCCGCCCACTCCATCGAAATCGAAATACTGATAGCTCACGCCCACAAACAACTTGTGGCGTCCAATGGTATCGGCGCGTTCCGTCAAAATGGGACCGAAGCTCTCGGTCGTACGTGCCACCACTCCCAGAGACGGATTAAAGGAAAAAACGAAGCCCGAAGCCGGTGAGGCGAAGGGTAATTGGCTGAGTTGGACACCGATTTCCGAGTTGAGTGGCGAAAAGCTTTCTACGCTGGAGGCCTGAAAATGCACTTCGTGATGAAACTTTGTAGTGGGATTGAGTGGGCCAGCGTTGTTGGTTCCGACTAATCCACCTGGACCATATACCTGAGGCACTAAGCAGACCATGTCACGGAAAATACAGCATTAGGATTCAGGGTCGCCGTGGGGCAGGGACTTTGGGCAAATGCAGCGGAAGAGAAGATGACATTCAATACGAACCAGAACACAAAGTTGGTTTTCGACATTGTTTCCTCGGGAGCTTGAGAGTACACATCACCGAATGGAATCGATCACCCATTTTGCCAGTGGCCCTTGTGTTGACGGCAATTTTCGCATCCGCATGACGACCTCGGCCGAATCCGGCCTCTGGGTCTTGCCACGCAGCGTGTACTTCAATGACTGGGTAAAGCGAACGGTAGCCTCGTCGTGATTGATTTCCGGCTGTCCGAGAAGATCGTATGTCAAAGAGACGTGCTGGGCATCTTTGAAAAATTCGCGCAGACTGCTGATTTGCCTTGAGGTCATATTGGGCCAAATGGCAGTGAGCTCTTCGACTTTTCGATCCTCGTAAGCTCTCTGGTATTGCGACAGGACAGTGAGCACCACTGGGCCGTCATCCACTGCAGCCGGGGCAGGAGAGGACACGAATGCGTTGTGCTGAACTTCGGCATGCAGCTTCTCCATTTGGGCGCGCGCCGTGCCTGCATATTCGCTGTTTGGATAGCGGCGCAAGAAGTCCTCATATGTGGCCAAGTCGTTCGCGCTGCTAGTCTGCTCCCAAGCCGCACGTTCTTCTGAGTGCAACTGGGCCAACAGATTTCTTGCCATTTCAGCGTGCGCTCCCGCCGGATAATTCGATAAAAAAGCGGCGACCTGCTTAGCGTCCCTTGATTTCACCGCTTGCTCCCAATCTCGCGATTCATTGTCAGCCGTCAACTGGGCATCTCCCTGCGATAACTGATTAGCGAAAATGGTAACCGGAGTCGTGACAGACTTGAATCGCGGCGCCTCAATCGTAATGGTGTAATTCTCGGCTGTGAGTCCCTGGACCGCATAGTGGCCCGAGTTATTGGCCGTGAGCCTGGAAATTTTGCCATCCGCTCCCGTCAAAGTGATAGTGGCGCCAGATACGGGCGCGCCGGCGGAATCAGCGATGGTCCCAAATAGGCCTCCAAGTACTGAAACGGGCAGCAGCTTAAAGCTGACCGTTGAGATCGCATTCTTGCGGATCTGAACTCGCTGCTGCACCGCTTGAAAGCCTGGCTTCTCAGCGGCAACATCGTAAATTCCCGCAGTGAAGATCGGTACACGCAACTTCCCTTCCCTGCTGGTGCTACCATATTCTCGGCCATTGATCGTAATTCGAACGCCTGAGCCCCCTGCATTAACCAACAAGCCGCCGCTATCGGGTACAGGGGCCTGCGCGCTGCCGAAAGATGCCCAGAATGGCGGGGGCTCGAGCATAGTACCGGATCTTCTTATAGCGAGTGGAATGGTGGGGTTTAGTCGGTACAGATACACCCCATAGCCGGCAGTCAGCAGCAGGAGAGGGACAAGAATGCCAGAAGCCAATTTGAGGCCGCGCATGTAGGCAGTTCGTTGTCGGCGCAACTCCGCACCCGGCAGGCAGGAGCGAACCCATCGTCCGTCGAATACCTGGCCATAAATGCGATTTCGTACCCCCAGGCGACCGTGCTCCACGCGAGTGATACCGGAGAGGCGCAGTACGGTGACGAGTGGATCGGAGGGATCATCGGCTATTTTGGCGCCGCGCCTCACCTTGGCATAAAGAGTGAGTAGCGAAGGTGTATCCACTTCACTGCGCAACATTCTTTCGCGCACGAAGACGAGGTTGTCATCGCGCTCGCGGGCGCGGCGGGAGAGGAACAGTTCATCACAGACGCGATCCACGTCACGACTGGAACTGGCATCGCTCCCGGCCACAGCAAGACACAGGCGCTGCGTGAGGTAAGGATGGCCACCTGTCCAGTACAGAATCCGGTGCAAAAGTTGCAAGCCCAGCTGTGCGTCAGTACCCAAGCCCACCGAAAGCGGCTCGGCTTCGCGCACGCTAAAATCGCCAAGTTCGATGCGGCGGCCAACATTGAAGGGCGTGGTTCGGGTATCGCGAATCAGGTCCGAAGGGCTGGCGACGCCGAGGAGACAGAAGGTAAGGCGGTTTAATTCCGGCTCGTTACTGCGGCGATTGTAGAGCGCGCGAATACCGGCGAAGAACTCGTCCGTGGAGAAGGGCAGGCTGCGCACGCTATCAATCTCGTCAACAAAAATGACGACCGGGCCTTCGCAATTCGGCAGAACGACATCAGAGAGCACTCGCATCCAACGCTGCAGCGGTCCTAGTTCGCGATGATCACGGCAGCAGTCTTCGATCTCATCTTCCAAGGCCAGTTGTCGGCCGATGCGTTCAGAAAGGCCGTTGTACCACTGTTCGGCGTTGAGGTTCTGGCCCAGGGCAGTCAAGTCGAGCACGGCGACGGACACGTTCTGCTCCCGGAGACGGGCCGCGGTACGCACCATGAGGGAAGATTTCCCCATTTGCCGGGCGGTGAGCACATAACAAATCTCACCCTGCTGCAGACTCTTGTACAGGCGTTCGTCAGCTTCGCGGGCCACGTAGCAGGCTGCGTCGCGGCGCAGGGTACCGCCAATGACATAAAAGGTCTCAGCCGCGGAGGCGGATTGCGTGCTGCTCATAAGAGGTGACGCAACAGATAGATTTCGTAGAGCCGACAGCGCGTGCGCATGAGTCGGGCAGATTCGCCGGTTACCACTCCAGAACTGCGGAGCCGGTAGAAAAGTTCGGGGCTTGAAGTTGGCCTGCCCGCGAGCAGTCCTTTCATGGCATCGCAAAGGTTCTGATCCTGTGCGAGAGAGACCAGGATACGCCGCAAATGATCGCCGAACGGGCCCTCATCGTGGGCGGCCTTGCTTTCGAATTCGCTGAAGCTCAGATTGTGCGACGTCAATTCGTGCAGGCCGCGCCGAGTCAAGTAGGGCTGCCCACCCAGCAACGCGTAGAACTGCACCAGTTCTCTGGGGTCTTTCACGGGAGAACCGTAGCGGGCGTTAAGCTCAGACACCTGCTCCAGGGTGAAGTCGGCAAGCGTCAGGCGTGTGCCTACATTGAATGGCGACTGGTTCATGTCGGTGATAAACAGATGGGCTTCAGTGGCGTAAGCGATGGCAAGCGTGAGGTTCTGCCACGGGCCGCTCGGGTCAAGCGAGCGCTCGTTGTGCCAGGAACGAAACAACCCGAACACTTCGCTGCCGAAATTGCAGGTAAACAGGCGGTCTACCTCGTCCAAGCCCCACACGAGGCGTGAAGAAAGTTTATTAAGCACCTCGCGGCGAAGAAAACGCTCGAAATTCATACTGGGCCCGCGGCGAGGATTGCAGATATCAGGCTCGACATCGAGATCCAATTGATCGGCAATAGTTTCGGCCAGCGCAAGAAAGAACTTATCTACGGCCTGCAGATGTGCTGCATTCAGCTTTTGTAGATCGGTGAGCACAACCTTACATCCATTTCTTCGCGCTTCCTCCAGGCCACGGGCCATCAGAGAGGTTTTGCCCATCTGGCGAGCGCCTTTGACCAGCACGATGCTGTCATGGCGGGAAATGGCGGCGAGGAAGTCTTCGTCCGTGGGGCGCACCACATAGAAAGTGGAATCTAGGGGCACAGCCCCGCCGACTGCCTCGAGCTTGGCGGGCTGCGGCCTCGCGGGTCTGGCATTGGCAAGCGATGCGGCGATCTCGGCCAGCAACTTATCGTTATCATCCGGGCCGTTCCACCGGGCCCACTGGATGCCATCGAGAAGGCTGGCCAAGCTCTCGGGCAGGGGGTCGTCGAAGTTTACGCGGATAGGCAGAATGATGGGCTTGCCGTTACGGCGCTGAGCCGCTTCCCGGGCAATCTGAATTTCGTACGCCAACATTTCGCTTTGCACCGAGGCGGCGGACAGCAGCGTGACGACTGCTTCCGCTCGGCTAATTCGCTGCTCGATTTCGCGAGCCCACTCCATTCCCACGACCAGATGGCGGTCTACGAAAACCTCATAACCGTGTTGGCGCAAACCTTTCTCAGCCAGGACCAGCAACTCCTCGTCCGGGTGGGCGTTACGCTTATAGAGGAGCACGATTTCGCCGCTCGTGGCCGGCCGAAGCGACGGTACCGTTGTGGCCACATTCGAGGGCGCAGCCTGGGCGTCGATACGCCTCAGGTCGGCGGAAATTTGCGCAGCAGACTGATACCGGAGGTCGCGGTCCTTGGCCAGGGCGCGGCTGATGACAGCATCCAAGTCACTTGGCAGGTGAGGATTGATGCGAATGGCCGGAACTGGACTGCGGTTGAGGATCGCTTCAAGAATGACCACCGAGTTATCGCCGCGGAAGGGCAGAATACCTGTTGCCATTTCGTAAAGGAGTACTCCAAATGAGAACAGGTCGGTGCGCGCGTCGAGCTGCATGCCGCGGGCCTGTTCGGGCGACATATAGGCCACGGTGCCGACGAACTCACCAGGACTGGTAAGGTCGGAGGTGCTGGTGATGGTGCCGTCGCCGAGGGTGGCGGAAACGGCAAGCAACCGAGCGACCGATCGAGGGATGCCGGTAAATTTCGCTAAACCGAAATCAAGAATCTTGAGTTGCCGACGCGCCGTTACAAAAAGATTCGCCGGCTTTATGTCACGGTGGATAACTCCTTGGGAATGGGCGTATTCCAATGCATCGGCAGCTTGCGCGGCTAATTGCAAAAGTTCCTCGGTCGGTAAGGAATGCGCTTGCAGCCGGTGCTTTAGGGTTTGGCCTTCCAGCAGCTCCATTACAATAAACGGCGCGCCATCGTATTCACCTACGTCATACACAGTGCAGATGTTTGGATGGCTCAGGCAGGAGGCCGCACGGGCTTCCTGCAGAAATCGTTCCAGGATGGAGGCGGTGCTGGACTTGCCTTCAGGCAGGAACTTGAGAGCGACACCGCGGCCAAGCCGCATGTCCTGCGCCTGATACACCACTCCCATGCCACCGCCGCCCAGTTTCTGCAACACACGGTAATGGGAGACCGTCTTGCCCAGCATGGGGTCGGCGGATTGAGCCTCACGACCCTGGGGACGGCTTGGTTCGGGCGTGTTGGACCTCATATTGGACATTAGCGGCTGGAGACCTATCCCACATTGTTTGAGGTATTATGGCCCACCGGGCGAGGATTTTACTACCGTCTTCCGCTATGAATCACAATTATCTGAGCCGAAAAATCGGGACTGCCGACATCACCCCGCGCGGCAGTGTCCGGGCTTCGTTCTAACGGGCTAACCGGCAGTAATCCGCCCTGGACGAAGGGAAGAAGACCAGCCGCCTGAGGATTTGCTGATCAAGGGCCAAAACGTGCTTACACCCCTTTGCCTTTTACAGACTCAAAGTTACGTCTTCCAACATCACAGCTTTCGTCGACTTGGTTGACCGGGAGACGTAACATTTCGCGCCAGTGATCGGTCGTCTGGTGCATGGCGTAGACCATGCGACCCACCTGCGACTCCTCCTCGAAACTGGCGAACTATTACCGCTGTAGCATCGTACGGGAGTACAAGCCAAATGCAATTTGGTGGCTACTCAGCCGGAAGTACGCCGTCCGCCTCGGGATATTGTCCGCTCTAGTTCCTTCAACGTGGCCAAGGAGTATGCTGCGGCTTCGCGCTCCTGAATGTCAGTCGTCTGCTCCAGTAATTCACTCAGCCGTCCCATAACAACGTGCTTAGCTTCTTTGATCCGCTCCGCAAACTCGTTGGGGGGGATGTCTATGAGACCAGCTTCTGACAGCACCCTCCAAATTCGTTCCCTCTCGGATTCCTCATCTGGTCGGGTCACAGCTCGATACTCCATTCTCGGTGTTTCGATTCTCTAATGTGCCCCAACTCGTCACTCAGCGCTCGGGGGGTTTGAGGCCTGCTTGTTTGAACCTGAGATACGTATAAGCCAGATACTGGTTGAGCTCTGCCCAGAAAGACTGCTCCTGATCTCGGGGATCCAAACCTTCTTCGGCCATTGAAACAAGCCGTCTTTCCCAAGCCTCTCGTTCGTCGTGAGTAACCTCTTCGGGCTTGCGCCAGACTGGCGGCTCAGGACGATCCAAAACCTTGTGCTCTGGTATCACCCGTCCATCGTCAAGAATAAAATCTCGCCACACCAGTCCCCATCTCACCTCTTTGACGACACCCTTGGTCAAACCACTGACTGACTTGAAGGCGATGATTCGGCCCTCTTCGGGAGGCCAGTTCGCACCGGTGCTGGCTTGCTTTTCCGTGGCTCTCATCTGTTAACACCCGGTGCAAATTGCTTCAATTACGTTCTTCTCGTTCGGGCTGGCGGCCGATGATTTGCGATCCGCTTACAGACGGTCTCGGCCACGAACTACGCGACAAGACGCGATCCACGGCTTGCTCCACCATCGAAAGAAAACCATCATCTCCTGCTTGAGCGGACCCTGCTAAAGACACATTCAGCGCGCTGAGTTGCGGAGCTGCTTCAATTTCCAGGATCGATTCGTTGTGACGCCTCAGGTACATGATCCAAAGAAGAGTAACGCCATTGTACGCTGCACTCTTCACGAAGCTGACTATCGCAACCGGACCGTCGCCGAAGTGCATCACGATACTCACCAGCACTAGCTCGATGCTAGCAAAGACCCCGAATCCCACCGCGATTCCGAATACGTGTTGCCTCCAGCAATTTCTGAGAAACCGGCAAAGAATCACCAAAAGCAAGAAAAGCCCACACTGCATAACGCGCACACTGCGATCGAAAGCCAGCACCGCCGATACCACCCTGTCGGCGCTAGTCTGTTGGCTCGAGAAGGCACTCACGATCGAAAGCAAAAGCAGCAATCCACAGGACCATCGGAATACGAGAGATGTCAGGGTCTGAATGCCGCCATATTCTCGAAGCAGATTGCGCAATATTTCATCCATGACCGTGACGGCCAGCAAAACGCTGATGGCGTTACCAGTCCAGTAGGCGTCGAAGTAGTTTTCGTGATTGTAGCGATATATCACGAACAGGATACCGGACTTGGCAATCTGAAAAACGATGTAGGAGAAGAATCGTGGAAAAACAACGTGCAACTGGCGCCGCATCATGAAAATGAGAAGGGTAATTTGCAGCACCGGACCCACCAGCCAACTCAGGTACATTACGCTGTTCATTGCTTCTGTCCCCCGAAGCCCAGAAGCATACTTCTCCCCCGGCGGCCCTGCAAGCGTTTTGTCGAGGCCGCCCTGGTTGGCTACAATCGATTCGTATTTCTTATTTGCAGGCTTTTCCGCGGCACAACGGCATAGGATCGCTACCATCAGCGACCACTACCATTTGTTGCGCTCCAATCCGAGAGTTATCAATCTGGGACCAGTTCTTTGGAATTGCGCAATACATTCCGGCCAACGCCAACGCGATTAGCACGATCTCGGCAGTTTTATTCATGGGGGAGTTCTCCTAGGTGCAGAGTTCACGCCGGGGAAGTATATGCCTCCCAATCCCTCATGTGCACATCCCGCCTGTGAATAACTACTAATTTTCGAATCGCCTCAAAGGCGTGAACCTCTTCCGAGCACCCGATCTTCCACTCCTCAATCCCTAGGTGCAGAAACGACGGGCAGTGCCTGGCTCGCCAAACAGAGTCCAGACCGAATGTCGACAAGCGTGTCCTGCGATCGACACGACATCTAGACGCAGACATGTATTTACAGGAGATGTCGCTTAGGAAATTCGTTGTAGCTACGAACTTGCCCCGCCTTCCGGCCCACACAGGTTTGGAGAGACGCTTGCAACAGCTTGTGTAGTGAAAAGGAGTAGATAGAGATCATGAATCACACTTTGGCAAAGGATACGCGGCTGGGATTCATAGGAGTTGGTGCGATGGGCAGTCGCATCGTTCGACGACTGCTGGCAAATGGATACAAAGTCGCTGTGTATGACCGTGCTCGCACAAATGCCCAGAGCTTAATTGCCGACGGCGCAACGGTGTCAGACAGTCTTGAGAATCTTGCCGGCACAGCCGATGTTATCTTGTCGTGCCTGACAGACGACTCCGCAGTGCGCGAAGTGTATCTCGCCAGTGACGGAATACTTACCCACGCTGCGCCCGATACGGTTGTTATCGAAATGAGCACAATTCGTCCGGATACCAGCCGCGAAGTGGCCCGCGAGGGCGCAACGCGTGGTATTCACGTGCTAGATGTCGCGATTTCCGGCAGCACCCCTGCCGTGGAACAAGGTGTGGTGACACTTCTTGGTGGTGGCGAGTCGGAAGTCTTCGCAGGTGTCGAACCTATTTTCAAGACGATTGCCAAACAGTATTTTCTCCTCGGTCCAAGCGGGTCTGGCACATCCGCAAAGCTCGTTGTTAACACACTGCTCGGCGTCGGCATGCAGGCGATCGCCGAAGCCTGTGCACTGGGCGAAAAAGAGGGACTCGATCGTGAGCAGCTTCTGGCAGTCCTGGCGAAGACTGCAGTTGTCGCTCCAGCGCATGTGGGAAAGCTGCTCCGCGCGGCTCGCAATGACTACAGTCCGCAGTTTCCGTTGCGCCTCATGAACAAAGACTTCCGCCTGGTTCTCGAAACTGCTTCGAACCTGAACTTGGAATTGCCCGCAACTGAGGCGGCCTTTCAGGTTAATTCCGACGCTTTGGCTTTCGGACCTGATCAGGATTTTTCAATCGTGATCCGCCAGATGGAATCGCGAGCGCACACTGCAAAGGAAGAAGGCGGGCAGCGGGAGTTGACTGCTAAGGAGAGTCAATGATGATCGAGGCGCTCACAGGCACTCACGCTGACTGGGTCGTGGGAATCGCTCGCATCGTACTGGGAATCATATTCTTTGGCCACGGCGCTCAGAAAATGCTGGGTTGGTATGGCGGACAGGGTCTCGCCAGCAGCATGCGCACGTTCAAAGAGCACTTGCACCTTCCATCAATTCTTGCGTTTCTTGTGATTGCCGGGGAATTCTTCAGTGGCATCGGTTTGATTCTCGGGCTATTCAGCAGAATCGCCGCACTCGTCATCGTGCTCACGATGGTAGGCGCTATCGCAATGGTTCATTTCCGATTCGGCCTATTCTTGGACTGGTTCGGGAGCCAGAAGGGACATGGGATTGAGTACCATCTGCTGGCGATCGCGTTGAGCCTGGTGGTGGTAGTGAAGGGCGCCGGAGCATTCTCATTGGATGGTTTGGTCCACGAACATGCTTCGAGATTGGAACAGCGCGTGGCCGGCAACGGAGAATAACGGTGGATTGGTTATGCAAGCTTGAGATCGCGCAAGATATCGCTCAAGCATGAGTGGGCAACAATGGGGCTACTGCAATTGCGGCAGTGCATCCGGTTCGCGCTGTGCCGGCTCCATCGAGTCTGGGGATCGTTGCTGAGACGATCGGGAAATCCCCAGCTTCTGCATCTTATGGATCAGTGTAGTGCGTTTCAAACCGAGTTTGGCAGCAGCTCCCTTGGGACCGCCGATTACCCAGCCAACCGATTCCAGCGTGCGCAGAATCAGAACGCGTTCGGAGTCCTTCAGAGTAGTTGGAGCGTGATTCGTTGCAGCCGTAAGCGTGGTGATCGTCGAAGTTCCTCCTGCAGGCAAAGGATTGGGAAGCACGCCATCATCGGAGAGAATCACAGCGCGTTCGATCAGATTCTGCAGTTCGCGGATGTTACCGGGCCAGTCATACGACGTGAGTGCGGATAGCGTCGGCGCAGGAATGTGGTCGATCTGGCGACTTATCCGGCGGCCATAAATCTCAGTGAAGTGGTTCACGAGAGCCGGAATGTCTTCGCGACGTTCACGCAAAGGCGGCAACATGACTGGGAATACGTTCAGACGGTAGTAGAGATCGGTGCGAAACTCACCCCGGTTCGCCATCTCCATTAGATTACGGTTGGTTGCAGCCACTAGTCGAACGTCCACCTGATGAGTGCGAGTGCTGCCCAACCGCTCGAACTCCTGCTCCTGCAGAACGCGCAGTAACTTGGGCTGCAAAGCCGGCGGGATATCCCCAACTTCATCCAGGAAAAGCGTGCCTTTGTCGGCGAGTTCAAAACGCCCAATCTTTTGCGCGATCGCACCCGTGAACGCACCTTTCTCGTGGCCAAAGAGTTCACTCTCTAGCAGGTCCAGCGGGATCGCAGCACAATTCAGCCTTACAAAGGGCCGCCCGCACCGCGAACTGAGGTTATGAATGGCGTGCGCAATCAGTTCCTTGCCGGTGCCGGTTTCTCCCTGGATGAGAACGGTGGAGTCCGTCGGCGCAACCCGTTCGACTTGTTCGAGCACCGTTTCCAGAGCAGGACTATTACCTATGATCTGCTCGAATCTGCGCTCACAATCCCCACATCCGACTCTTTGGAAAGCTCCCACAGAGAACCTCCTGGCGCCCACCCGCCTTCTATCGGCTTAATTCCCCAAAGCCGCTCGAACGCTCTCGAGCAGCACCTCGTCGTCAAACGGTTTGGCCAGAAATTCGACGGCTCCTGCTCGAAGCGCCTGCATACGCATTTTTGTGTCTCCATGCGCTGTAATGAAGATGGTCGGAATTCTGTAGTGTTGAGCGTTCAGTTTGGCCTGCAGTTCCAGACCGGACATTCCGGGCATGCGAATATCCGTGATCAGGCATGCGGTCTGCTGGTGCTGGCCCGACTCCAGGAATTCTTCCGCCGACGCAAATGCTTGGGACGGCAATCCGACCGATTTCAGCATTCCCTGCAATGCACTCCGAATCAACTCATCGTCATCGACAATCGCGACCATTTTTCTCTTCCCCTGACTTGCCATAGTTGCAAGGTATCGTTTCGTTGGCGAAGGCGCAATCATCCATTAGAACGGGCGCAATCATACTTTGGTATGAGGGCGGGAATCATGGTGTCGCACAGTGTGAGGTCAGTCGTGAGCTTCGAGCCTGGTCGGAAGAGTAAGGTGAAAGCTTGCACCACGGGGGAAATTGCCGGCAGCCCACAAGCGGCCGCCATGCGACTCCACGATGGAACGGCTGATTCGGAGTCCCATGCCTGTCCCTTGCGGTTTGGTGGTGAAAAACGCATCAAAGATCTGCTCCGCGTGCTGCGGCGGGAGACCCACTCCGGTATCGCTGACCGAGACCATGAGTTGACTGTCTTCGGCTTGTTGAGAACGGATGACTAGCTCGCGTGTTCCATCGCCATCTCTCATCGCTTCGATGCCGTTGACCATCAGGTTCATCAGCACCTGCTGCAATTGCACTCGATCGCCCATAACATCAGGAACATCTGCCGCTAGCTCGGTGCGGACCGATACGGAGTAGCGTGTCGCTTCACTGCGCAGAAGCGCAACCATCTGCTGAATGACGTCGTTCATACAAACCAACTCTCGTTGCGACGTGCCCTTCCTGAAGAGTTGGCGGACCCGACTGATGATTTCTGCTGCACGAGCGGCGTCTTTAATGGTTCTGGAGGCAGCTTCACGCGCTTCTGGCAGATCAGGTGGATCCCGCATAAGCCAGCGTAAGCAAGTATTGGCGTCTGTAGTTGCTGCGGCAATCGGTTGGTTTACTTCATGCGCCAGGGAAGCGGTTAGCTCTCCCATCGTGGTCACCCGGCTGGCGCGTGCGAGATCCGAGTTCGCCTGGCGCAGAGCGGCTTCCGCGCGGTTGCGAGATTCCTCAGCGCGTCGTTTCAGTTCCAGTAGCCCCGCAACCAGCACGGTCGCCACCATGAAGACTGTAAATCGAAACAAGGCAGCCGGCTCGTGGACTGGAGCAGACGTCCTCCACAGAAAGAAGTGTTCGTACGTTATTGCCGAAAGAGCAACGGAAAGCAGACCTGGCCCCAATCCCCCGAAGAGACTACTCACCATGACAGCGAGAAGGAAACACGACGCGGGCGCATCGATTGGCCATGCCACAGGCAGCGCAATGCCGCAGGAAAGTATCGCCAGTCCATAACGTTGAAGTTTGGAGAGTACTTTCATTCGTGGGCAGTTCCGGACGGCCCTAAGGCGTTCCTGACCGGCGGAAGTTCGAGCTTCGCCGCCATTCTCACCAACTCCGCCAGCGATTCAGCCTGCATCTTCCGCATCACCTGTCCGCGTTGGATCTTCACGGTGACCTCACTGGTCCCAAGCTCAGAAGCCACCTGCTTGTTGAGCATGCCGGCAACCACCAGGCTCATGACCTCGCGCTCGCGCCTGGTCAGCGATTCGTAATGCTTTCGCAGTTCGGCTAGCTCACCTTGCTGTTGGCGGGCTATCCGGTCGCGTTCCAAAGCCTGCTGGATTGCATCCAGCAAGTCCTGGTCGCGGAAAGGCTTGGTAAGGAATTCGACCGCTCCGGATTTCATCGCCTTCACTGACATCGGAATATCTCCGTGACCGGTTATGAAGATGATGGGAATCCGCATGCCTGCATCCGCTAACTCGCGCTGAAAGTCCAGACCGCTCACTCCAGGGAGTCTCACGTCGAGAATAAGGCAACTTGGGCCGTCCGGGCGTTTGGCGCGTAGGAACTCTTGCGGCGTCGGAAACGTCTCGGAACGCAGGCCGACGGATTTCAACATGCCTTGGATGGAGGCACGCACCAAGTCATCGTCATCGACGACGAATACTGTGGAAGCGTCGGCAGGCTTCATTCACGCGGCCTCGAGCTGGGTGGGTAGAGTGATGTAAAAACTGGCACCGCGTTGAGAGTTGCCGGCGGCCCACAGGCGGCCACCGTGCGATTCCACGATGGAACGGCTGATCCGGAGTCCCATGCCAGTGCCGTGGGGTTTGGTCGTAAAGAATGCGTTAAAGATCTGATCCGCCTGCTGGGGGGGCAACCCCACGCCGGTATCGCTGACCGAGATCAAGACTTGGTTGCCTTTGGATTTCTGCGTGCGAAGGATTAGCTCGCGTGGCCCATCCACATCTTTCATCGCGTCGATGCTATTCAGGATGAGGTTCATCAGCACCTGTTGTAGTTGCACGCGATCTCCCATGACCTGCGGGAGATCTGCCAATTCCGTCCGGGCGGATATGGAGTACCGCGTTGTCTCGCTGCGCAAGAGGACAATCATCTCTTGAATGACTTCGTTCACGTCAACAGGTGTCCACTCGGGAGTACCTTTCTTGAACACCATTCGAATCCGGCTGACGATTTCTCCAGCACGGGTTGCGTCTTTGATAATTCTGGATGCGGCCTGTCGCGCTTCTTCGAGATCTGGACAGTCGCGCGTTAGCCATCGAAGGCATGTATTTGCGTCCGTGACTGCTGCGGCAATCGGTTGATTCACCTCGTGCGCGAGGGATGCGGTCAGCTCACCCATCGTGGTCACTCGGCTGATGCGCGCCAAGTCTGATTGAGCTTGACGCAAAGCTTCTTCGGCCAGCCTGCGCTCAGTAATGTCGGTAGAGCTGCCAACGAATTGCAGCAGGTTCGCGGAAGCATCTAAAACGGGATGTCCGACACTGCGGACGTGTCTTATCGTGCCGTCCGGAAGAATAATTCGGTATTCAACTTCGTAGTCCGCCTTCTCACGGATCGCTTGATCGATTGTTTGTTGCCGTCTCGCCCGATCATCCGGATGAATGCGCAGCAATCGTTTGTTCCAGGCCGACATGCCCTCATTCGAATCGAAACCATATACGCGGTACCATTCGTCGGATAGATGCAACGCCCGTGTTTCCGCCACATCCCACACCCAACTCCCCGTGTGAGTGAACTTCTGCGCCTCTGCCAGATAGGCCTCACTTCGCTGCAGCTGTTCGTGTGTCAGCTTTCGCTCAATCGCAATGCCAGCGAGATGCGTGGCGAGTTGGAGGGCGCGGATCTCAGCCGGGCTGGGACTGCGCGGTTCGCGGTAATACATGGCAAAAGATCCCAGCGCTTTGCCCGAACGCGCCAGGATGGGAGTGGACCAGCAGGCACGAAGCCCATAGGGCTTGGCTACATCCCGGTATGACTCCCATAGAGGATCTTCGAGGATGTCGGTGACGACAACAGGTTCTCTGCGGTACATGGCGGTGCCGCACGAGCCTGCCTTCGGTCCGATCCTAAGGCCGTTAATAGCCTCGATGTAGGTCTTGGGGAGGCTCGGGGCAGCCCCGTGCCGCACGTGCTGCCCGTCGTCGTCGAGCAGCAGGACAGAGCAAAGCAAGCCGGCAAATTGGGATTCCACAACCCGCACTAGTTGGTTGAGTATTTCCTCCAGCCGAGCATCGCGGGCTATCATCTCCAAAATACGACTCTCTCCGTCACGCAGCGCCTCTGCCCGCTTGCGTTCGGTCACATCCATCAAGGTGCCGACCACCTCAGTCACGTCGCCCGATTCGTCCAGTACAGGGTGAGCAATCGAGTGAAGGTGCTTGATTCTTCCATCCGGAAGAACAATTCTCCAATCAAACTCAGAAACCTCCTTCTGTGTGGCCTCTAATTTCGCTTGCTCCTCGATTGCTACTCGATCCTCAGGGTGAGTTCGTTGGAGAATGTCCGACCATGTGGGACTCCCCTTTTCGGGGTCATATTCGAAGATGCGGAAGGTCTCTTGCGACCAAAAGCGAACATCGGTATGCACATTCCAGGCCCAACTTCCACTCTGTGTCAGTCTTTGCGCCTGAGCCAAGTACCCTTCGCTCCGCCGCAAGGCCTCTTCCGCCTGCTTACGTGCGGTGATATCCATCATGGTACACACGAATTGCTCCACATCCCCGGATGCGTTCAAAACAGGATGCCCGACCGTGTGAGTGTATTTGACCGTGCCGTCCGGAAGGAGAATTCGATGTTCCACTTCGTAATCCGATTTTTCACGGATCGCCCGATCTTTTGCCTTTTGCACCTTGGCTCGATCCTCCGGATGCATGCGCTGCAGTCGGTCGTTCCAAGCGGACAGGCCGTGTTTGGGATCAAAGCCGTAGATTCGATACCATTCCTCGGAGAGATATAAGGCGTCTCCGCCTGGTACCCGCCAAGCCCCACTGCCGGTTTGGGTGAGTCTCTGCGCCTCCTCTAAGTATGCTTCTCGCTCCCGAAGAGTCTGTTCCGTCTGCCTGGCTGCGGTCACGTCCATCACCGCTCCAATGAACTCCACTTTGCCCGATTCATTACTTAACGCACGAGCCACAACGTGAAGATGCTTGACGCGACCATCCGGCAGCAGCAAACGATGTTCAAGATCAAAATTGTTGCCATCCTGCGATGCACGCTCGATAGTCTGTCTCACGAAGGCAATGTCTTCGGGATGAACCCGTTTGAGAATGAGCCCCAAACTCGGTACTGTGGTTCGGTCGTATTGGAAGATGCGAAAGGTTTCCTCAGACCAGATGATCTCGTCTGTGGAGGGTCTCCAGCCGAAGCTTCCGGTATGGCTGAGCCTTTGGGCCTCCGCTAAATACGCTTCGCTGTGTCGCAGTTGCTCGTTGAGGGCTGTGAGCCGCGCGGTCCTTTCGGCGACTCGTTCTTCGAGTATTTCTGAAATTCGCTTCTGTTCGCCGGAGCGTTGTGCCTCCTGCAATCCGATGCCGGCCTGGTTAGCCGCGACGCGGAGGAGAAGCCGTTCGACTTCCGTGGGGAAATCGGTCCGCCGAGAACCGGCTACCAAGATGTCGCCTTGTTGCTGAAGCCCCAGCGAAAACGACACGATCGACACTTTGCCCTCTCCCGCCGGATCGGGAACAACCAACCGCGAGCCATTCTGGTCACCCGATAACCAGCGGTCGAGAGCTTGCCCGAATGGCTGCGGCCGGACGGAGGATTGCCGGTGATCAGCCAACTTGACTGCCTCAATTCGCGGACCATCACTCGGGTTCAGGCGGGCATAAGCAAAATCGAGGCGCAACATGGTAACCAGCGAATCCAGGAGGGTGTCGAGAATGTGAGGTGATTCGCCACCACTCCAAATCGCAGGAAGTGCCAGAACGGTGATCAGATCATTGAGGCAGCTCTGAAGACGCTTGATCTCGGATGTGCTTTCCATGTTACAGGTCAAGCCGCTGACCGAGGTTCGGCGTTCTCTGCAGCGCGCCGTTCGCGCAGTTCCCGCAAGAATTCGTCCGGCGGAACGAAGAAAGGATTCTCCTGGAGAACACCGCCGATGATGATCATCGGGTGCGTCCGCATAATATCAACGACAATCTGCCCGCCAAACTTGGCGAGATCGTAGATTCATATGACCGGATCCTTATAACGAGGCAAAACATAATTCAGTCGAGTCTCGTACTCCACCAAATCGTCAACGCCTGGCCTATCTTCAAGCGCCCAGTCCATATGCGCGACTAGGCGGGTGCGCACGAATCCTTGCTGCCTGCCTCCATTGAGGACGTCCTCGATCAGAGCCAGCATCCGGTGCTGATCGAAGTGACCATCGCGAAGATATGCGTCCGCCCAATTCCGCAGCTCGAACTGGCCGCTCCTTTCGGTTGCGTCTACATCGATGCCGGCTGCCGCGAGCCGTTCGCGGTGCTCCGACCGCAGCTTGGGATCGACGATGTGAAATGCCTTCTCTCCTCGGTCGAAACCGTCTTTGATGAATGGAAGCAGCACCCGATATTCTTCATCGGCATTATGAAAAAAGGCGCAGACGTGGCGTCGCGCGTCAAGTATTGATCCGGCGAAGCGAATGCTTTCGCTGGCGTCACTCAGCCCTGTATGGGTGGATGTCCCACGACCTTGAGTTGGGTCCATAGATCCTCCTTAGACTAGCGACCGTGCGCTCCAAAGGCTCACGACTGGAGCTGATATAGGAAATTTTACGCCGATACGTAGTCAGATGAAGAGGATTTCGCGGAAGGAATGCTGCCTCGTACTCGCTTACGTGAGTCGGCACCTAGTCGATCCGGTTGGCGCTTCGCCTGACATTCACTCGCATTCGCGTTGTGTGCAAATCACACGAGCGAATGTCAGGCTGCATGCTCAGTTGCCAGCCCCGGTATTGTCGGAGTTGGGCGTTGATGTTTGACCAGCCAGGATACTGTGGTAGCTGTCTCGTGCTATTTCCCTTTCTGTCTGCTTGGAATAGACGAATTCGTTTCCGATGTCGTTCCCCGGATAGAACCACTTCAGGATGGCAGGCGTCCCTCCGGCTTCCGGTTCTGCCAATGTGACGGCAGTATTATCGGTGAGCTGCTGGCGCTCCGTCGCAAGCGTCAAGAACGTTCCGTACAGAACAGTGCGGTCGGAACTGAACACCTGAACAACATGTTCTTCAGCACCATGATCGGCGAGTTGGAACAAGTACGATCCTGCGGGCAATACCTTTCCGGGGATCTGAACCGGTGCGCTGAAAGTGATAAGGGTGGATTCGTCGGACTCGTCAGCATGCGCAGCGAGCTCGAAGAACATGGTAAAAGCAATGATTAAACCGATGGCAATATAACCTTTGTTGATTTTCATTTCAGTTTCTCCTTAAAACGATTTGGTATTTCTCCTTTGCCGTTAGAAAAGGAACTTTACAACCGCTTTACTGGCCTTGGCAGTGTCTTTCGCAGAGACCTTCGCGGCTTTGTAAGTCTCCTTGCCGGTAACGTTGATGGAATATCCGACGACATTGGACGCGAATGACGGGATTGCCATACACATAGCAAGAACAACCACTGCAAAAATGTTCTTCATACTTCCTCCTTTGTTATTGCCGTACGTGGCGTAAGCTCCCACGCATCAGCTTCGCCCTGGGTAAATGCAATAGAGGTGCCAAAGGTCAACAGGACCCCGAGTTCGATGCAAGGGTCTTATTCTGCTGAAATTAGCTTCCATGACTAGTCCTGATGATCAGAAGAACTGGTAGCTCGCGACCGTCCAAATACCGACGCGCTATCAGCCCACCGACACTCGGACCAAGTCGTTTCTTTGAACTGGCAAACAAACAACCTCGGAAAACTGTCACTTAGCAGAAAGGCGAGTTTGGAGATCTGCATGCATTACCCAAGATGACGTAGTTGCCGAGAGCTAAGCGGCCGGAGGATTCCCTCGAAAGACCTTGTTGGTCGCTGCAGTAAACGGCGCTACGTCAAGGATCGCAGTGAAGAAGGAAAGCAGACTTGAAAGGATGAAATTCAAAATGGCAAATCAAGCGACCAAAAAGTGTGCCCACATACCGTGCATGTGTGATGTGCCCGACGGGGAAGAATACTGCGGTGAAGCCTGTCGTGACGCGGGAGGCGAGGACGTGGAAATCGCTTGCCAATGCGACCACCTGCCATGTCCATTGACGTTTCGACAGTTCGCACCTGGAAATGCCGCTGACCTGGCAAGCTGAGAATGATAGAGGCGACCCGTTACATCGCTGGGATAGAGTCTACGGATTCGCCGCTGCGGCGCATCGAAGGAGAATCAATTATGAAGATCATAAAACGGAGTTTGTCCCTTTTTCTTTCTTGTTGTCTAGCGCTGGCCACTGCTCCGGATGGGTTCGCCGCGCAGACGGACCAGGCCGCCGCTCAACCACCGGTTCAGGCGGCGCAGCAGACGCCAGAGCAGCTGCAGCAACTTGTCGCTCCGATCGCGTTGTATCCGGACGCGCTCGTGGCACAGATTCTCGCAGCGGCTACGTATCCCGATCAGGTTGTAGAGGCAGACCGGTGGCTGCAGCAACACCCCGATCTCAAGGGTGAGCAACTCGGTAAAGAAGTCGATAAGCAGCCCTGGGACCCGAGTGTGAAGGCGCTCACCGAGTTCCCTTCAGTCCTTGCCAACATGGACAAGAATCTCTCGTGGACCTCGTCGTTGGGCGATGCCTACGTCAACCAACAGCAGGACATGATGAATGCAGTGCAAGTAATGCGCGACCGTGCGGAAAAAGCAGGGAACCTTAAGAGCACATCGCAGGAGAAGGTTAGCAAAAAAAAGCAGACCATCGTGATCGAACCCGCGGACCCTGAGGTTGTTTACGTGCCGGAGTATGATCCCTGGCTCGTGTATGGAGAGCCCATCGGAGTCTGGCCCGGCTGGTACTGGTATCCGGGGCTGTATCTTACCGGACCAGGATTTGCATGGGGGCCTGGCTTTGGCATTGGCTTCTTTGGCGGTTTTGGCTGGGGTGGGGACACTGGGGATACGATTGGCACCACCACGACATTCGTTTCGACCATCATCACTACGAATCCCACAGCCGAATCTTCGTTAATCGCGAGCACTTCAACTCTGCGAGAGGCGGATTCAATCATGGTGGATTTCGTGGAGCCAGCGGCTTTCATGGCGGAGAAAGAGGATTCCCATCGCATGCCCAGGCAGGCACTCATTCCGGCGCCTTCAGCGGCTTTAATCGTGGAGGAGTAGCGAGAAGCTACTCTTTCCGAGGACAGTCGAGTTTTGGCGGCGGCTTTCATGGGGGTGGCGGCTTCCATGGCGGAGGCGGTTTTCACGGCGGTGGCGGCCACAGGTAATCGGGTTCAACAACAACTAACGATTGTGGAGAAATAGGTTATGCGCACAAACGATATGAAGCTTGAAGCACTTGTGATCTCTATTGCGAGACTTACCGGCGGGGCCGCATCTGGCCTGCTTTTGTTGATTTTGAATTTGGTACTTGTGATGAGCTTCGCCAACTCGAGCATGGCTCAGGAACCACGAGCAAGAACGTTCTCATCTCCCACAGAAGCTGTTAGCGCTCTCGTTCAGGCTGCACACGCCGGAGATGAGCCGACGCTGGAAGCGATCCTGGGAGCAGACAAGGAAATCACTTCCTCGAGCGACGAAGAGCAAGACAAACTCGAACACGACCAATTCTGCAAGAAATACCAGGAGATGCACCGCCTTGTCCAACAACCAGACGGCAGTACGGTTCTATACATCGGGGCAGAAAATTGGCCGTTCCCCATGCCGTTGGTTTCGAAGAACGGTAAATGGCACTTCGATTCCGATCGCGGCAAGCAGGAGATCCTGTTCCGCCGAATCGGAGAAAACGAGGCTACCGCAATTGCAGTGTGTCAGCAATTCTCACTGACAAAAAATGAAGGGGGGTCAGAGCCAGCTAGCTACGATCCGATCACCCAATTCGTCCAAAGCCTGGTCTCGGCTAGCGGGCACGCCGACAACAAAGAATCCAGTACCTTCCACGGGTACTACTTTCGTGTCGTCACCACGGATTCCTCATCCCAGGTGAGTGGCACGAGCAAGAGAGGCTTGACTCTGGTCGCGTATCCCACGCAGTACCAGTCCTCTGGGGTCATGACGTTTGTGGTTACCTGGCGCGGAACCGTGTTCGAGAAGGACCTCGGGCCTGACACGACGACGGTCGCACCACAAATAAAAACCCGCTCCGGTTCGAATTGGCATCTCGCGGCATAAATCGAAACGCCTGCGGAGGAGAAAGAGAACAATCGTGTTGAGTACAAAGCTGCTTATCGGTGTAATGTTCTTCTCCGCTCTTGGCTACGCGCAGAGTTCTGCGCTGCCGGAACCTCCGCAGGTACAAGCGAAGAACAAAGTCGTATCCCTTACGTTGCATGCAGTGAACAAGAATGGCCGGGACGCTTTCGCTTTCAATGGCGAGGCGGTCGCTCCAGTCATCCGCGCGTCACCCGGCGACGTTCTCAAAATCACTTACATCAACGACCCCCCGTCCAAGTCTACGGAGACGTGCGCCGTCAATCCCTGCATGGACATGACCAACTTGCACTTTCATGGCCTGCACGTGTCCCCAGATGCCCCGCAAGATGACGTACTGACCATGATCGCCAAGCCTGGCCAGGTGCTGCACTATACGGTCAAGATTCCGCGCGATCATCCGCCGGGGCTGTTCTGGTACCACACACATCCTCATGGCGAGAGTCACCGGCAAGTGTTGGACGGAATGTCAGGGGCCATCGTCATCGAAGGAATGGAGCGATATGTCCCTGAAGTAAGACAGCTTCGCGAACGCGTGCTGGTGGTGCGCGGGCGCTCGATCGAGCATGATCCGGATGCCACTATCCTCAGGCACAAGATTGAAATCCCGGCGAAGGGATGCGGGGGAGAGGTCGAGAAGGTCGAGGAGATCTTTACGGTCAACGGAGTTCTTCGGCCACGAATCGAGCTCGCGCCCAAGGAGCGGCAGTTCTGGCGCATCGTGAACGCCTCACCGGATCGCTACCTGGACCTGCAACTGGATGGGCAGAGTTTTGAAATCGTGGCGCTTGATGGGATGCCGCTTGCCTACCATGATCCTAAACATCCGACGCGGGCCGCCGATCACCTCTTAATTGCGCCAGCGGGCCGACTGGAAGCAATCGTCACCGGCCCGCCCTCCGAAACGCATCGCGCGCTGCGGACGCTTTGTGTTGATACAGGACCTGTTGGAGATCCTAATCCTGAGATGGTGCTGGCCGATGTCGTGACACCTGTATCCCATCAATCCGACGTGAACTCTTTACCTGAGCAAGTCCATGCCATCGATCCCCGCCCACCGGTCTACAACCTGGTCGACGTTGAGCCCTTGAAGAAGACTGCACCAGATTTCGTCGTGACTTTTACTGAGGACAAGAACGGCTTCTATATCAACGGCCGCAAATTCGAGGCGGATGCACCTCCGATGACGAGCCCTCGCGTTGGCACCTATCAGCATTGGCGTATTGTCAACGCGACTGCCGAACTACATCCTTTCCACATTCACCAGGTTCACTTTTTGGCTTACGCAGAAAACGGCGTTCCACTCCCTGATCCAGCGTGGCTCGATACTGTGAATGTTCCGTATGGCGGTACCGTCGACATCATTCTGGATTTCACCGACCCAATCATCAAGGGAATGTCGGTATTTCATTGCCATCTGCTGAATCATGAGGATAAGGGGATGATGGCCAAGATCCTCTTCAAGTAGTTCGGCCGAGATCAGGATGGATTCGGTTCATCGCACAGGCGCTGATAATATTCCCGTCCTCGCTGAAATCCGCGCGCGAAAGGCTCTTCTAAGGGGGCCCCGGGATATTGCTGTTGCAGCTCTTCCAGGTCGCTTGCCATCTCGGAGGCGATCTGATCAAACTCTTTGCAGCGATTTCTCGCATGGAGAGCCGCTTCGAAACCCAAGAGGTAGAATTTCTCGCCGTCTCCAAACTGCTGGCCAGATTTAAGATAGTTTTCCAGAGCTGCATTCGCGTTCATCTTGTCTTCGTTCACGGTGCCCTCCTAGTTATCTCAATCGCTCCTCGAGTTGCCCGGCGGAACGTGTTCTCTTCTTCAGGCCGCGGTTTCGGCGACGAAAGCTTCGATTTCATTCACTTCTTTATCCGTGAGCCGGAGTTCGCCGGCCCGCATCACTCCTTCAGACTGACGCGCATTTCTGGCGCCCACGATCGCTCCTGTAACGGCAGGATTGTGCAGCGTCCACGCGATGGCGACTTCTCCGGCCGACCGATCATGCCGTCTGGCAATTTCCTGCAAGCGTTCAACCAACGCGAGATTGCGTGAGAGATTGGGCTCAGTAAAGTCGGGATGAGTCCTTCGCCAATCGTCCTTGGGCAGTTTGGCTACGCGCTCCCGGGTCATCGCGCCGGTCAGGAGACCGGAAGCCATCGGTGAGTAGACGATCACTCCAATATTTTCCCGCAGGCAGTAAGGCAGAACTTCGTCTTCGGCTTCCCGGTGCACCAGTGAGTACCGGGGCTGCAAAGAAGTCACCGGAGCCAGGGCCTGCGCCCGGCGCAATTGCTGGACATTGAAATTTGAGACCCCAATCCAGCGCACCTTGCCTTGCCTCTGCAGGGAGGCCAGGGTTGACCATCCTTCTTCAAGTTCGGCTGAATCGGGATTGGGCGGCCAGTGGATCTGGTAGAGGTCAATCACGTCTATCGAAAGGCGACGGAGGCTATCTTCGACTTCACGCCGGATCGAATCAGCCCTCAGCACGATGCCAACATTGCCCTCCTTGTCCCAGCTTCGGCCGCACTTGGTGAAGACGTAGGGTCGCGGACCGGACCAGCTTTTGAGCGCGGCGCCGACTACTTCCTCGGAGTGCCCGAGGCCGTAAACCGCGGCCGTGTCGATCCAATTGACGCCGAGTTCGAGCGCACGGTGAATGGCCGCGATGGAGTCATTGTCGTCCTGAGATCCCCATCCGAATTGCCATCCCGAGCCGCCGATCGCCCAGGCCCCGTAGCCTACGGGCGTGATGTACAGATCAGAATTACCGAGTTTGCGCGTTTGCATTCCTATCTCCTTCTAGAATTCCTTCTTGCAGATGTGAGGAGTGCATTTGCATCTCCAAACACCGCGTTTGCAACTCAGAAGCCCATCTGACGTTATGGTGCGGAGGTTTGTGCCTGCATTCTGCTGCGGATTCAGCACGGAAACAAGGGTGGCGACGTGTCTGCGACTTGTCAGCCTTGCGCTCCACTACCAACTGGACAGCGGGGACCTGTCCAAATGCTGACGTGGTGTCGGCGGCGGGACGCGGTAGCCGGATTTCAGAATCTTATCCCAGCGACTGAATGAATCCATACCGCTGAAAACAAGCAAGTAAATTAACTGCGGGCGGATTGGTGGGCAGCGTGCTTTTTCTTGCTACGTCAGGAGGCAAAGACCCTATGTCGGCGACCGACACATACATCGAGAACGAACAGAGCTTTGAACTCGCAGGCGGTGAAAAAGGAGCCCAGGAAATGCAGGAAACACTGTCGCGCTACCGGCCTGTGTTCTATAGGAAGGCCTATCAGTACACGGGCAACGCGTCCGACGCAGAGGACGTGGTTCAGGATGCACTCCTGTCGGCATATAAGCACCTGGATCAATTTAAAGGGCAGGCGCAAATGTCGACCTGGCTAACCGCCATTGTCGTCAACTGTGCGCGAATGCATTTGCGCGGACGGCCACGCCACGCTGCTCTGTCGCTAGATGAGCGTTTCGGGGAAGACGAACAGGCCTGCTTGGCGGATGTCTTGGCTGACGCCACACCGAGTCCCGAAGCCCAATGCCGCGAGTCGGAACTTCGTAGGCAGCTCATGCAGTTTGTCGCAGAGCTCTCACCTTCGATGCGCAAAGCATTCGAGTTGCGCGACTTGGAGGAACTGACCACCAGCGAGGCTGCGCACATTCTGGGAGTGCCAGAGGGAACGGTAAAGGCGCAGGTCTCCCGCGCACGGACCAAGCTAGGACGACTGATGCGCCAGGCGCTCGGTAAACGGCCTCGTCCAAAGCCAACTCGCACGACTATTGCGGTGAAGGGATAAGAGCAACAAGACAGTCAGCTTTGCAGCGAATGTCCTGCGCTGTGTGCCTGAAGGACACCTAATGACGGCAAACCATGACCCTCGGCAGGACAGACTAGGAAGAAACTTCTATGTGGATTGTTCGATTAGCGTTGCGTCGGCCGTACACCTTCGTGGTGATGGCCATTTTGATTCTGGTGATGGGAGGGATTGCGATCTTTCGCACGCCAACCGATATCTTTCCCAACATCGACATCCCTGTTGTCAGCGTGATCTGGAACTACAACGGCCTGGTTCCCAAAGACATGGCAGACCGCATCGTCAGCATCACCGAGCGAAACATGACCACCATCGTCGACAACATCGAGCATGTCGAATCGCAGTCGCTGTATGGCATCTCTGTCGTCAAAGTATTCCTGCAGCCTAATGCCAGCATCGATCGTGCGGTGGCACAGATTACGGCGAGTTCGCAGACCCAACTTCGGCAATTACCCGCGGGTACCACGCCGCCGTTGATTATCGCTTATAGCGCGTCGAGTGTGCCGGTGATGCAGTTGGCTCTCTCCGGGCAAGGGCTCTCCGAGCAACGACTCAATGATTACGGTCTTAATTTCATTCGCACTCAGCTCATCACAATTCCCGGAACAGCTGTCCCTTACCCCTACGGCGGTAAACAACGGCAGGTACAGGTCGATCTGAATCCAGCCGCGCTTCAGTCGAAAGGCCTGTCCGCGTTAGATGTAGTGAATGCGATCGCTTTGCAGAACCTGATTCTACCGACCGGTACCTCCAAAATTGGCAGCAAGGAGTATGACGTTGACATCCCCAATGCGGCGCCGCAATCGATCGCGGATCTGAACCGCATTCCGATTAAGACCGTCGGTAACACGACGATCTACATGAAGGATGTGGCCTGGGTGCGCGACGGATTTCCTCCGCAAACGAACATCGTCCGCGTGAACGGCGAGCGTTCGGTGCTGCTCACCATTCAGAAGGCCGGAGATGCCTCTACGCTGAAAGTGATCTCGGGCATTAAGTCCCTTCTTCCCCAGATTGCAACAACTGTTCCGCCACAGTTAAAGATGGTTCCACTCGCAGATCAATCCATTTTTGTGCTGGGAGCCATCAAGGGCGTGGTTAGCGAGGCATTGATTGCCGCGTGCCTGACTGCAGTGATGATTCTTGTCTTCCTGGGGAACTGGCGCAGCACCCTCATTATTGCGACATCCATTCCGCTGGCGATCCTTACGTCGATCATCGTGCTGAGCCTGATCGGTCAAACGATCAACATCATGACGCTGGGAGGGCTCGCTCTGGCGGTCGGCATCCTCGTCGACGATGCGACGGTAGAAGTCGAGAACATCAATCGCAACCGTGAAGCAGAACCCGACAAGAACATGGACGAAGTGGTTCTGGATAGCGCTATGCAGATTGCGACACCCGCATTTGTGTCCACGCTGTCAATCTGTATTGTGTTCGCGCCCATGTTTCTACTGTCGGGCGTAGCGCGGTACCTGTTCCTGCCTCTGGCCGAAGCTGTTGTATTTGCCATGCTGGCCTCTTACGTCCTATCCCGGACGATTGTTCCGACGATGGCGAAGTATCTGTTGAGGGGGCAGGAAGTAGGAGAGCACGACGCCGCGTCGCGCAACGTATTCGTGCGGCTCCAACAGCACTTTGAAGCCGGTTTTGAAGCCTTTCGCCAGCGCTATCACAAGTTGTTAGAGGGCTGCCTCCAGCACCAGCGGGCTTTCTTAATCATTTTCTTTGTAGCTTGCCTTGGATCATTGGGGCTAGTGGTTCCGTGGTTGGGACAGGATTTTTTCCCAGCCGTAGACGCTGGAAGCTTCAAGCTTCATCTGCGAGGGCCAACCGGCATGCGCATCGAAGACACCGCGTTCCTGTGCGATGAGGTGGAGCATTCAATCAGGAAAGAGATCCCGTCCAATGAAGTGGCAAGCGTGATCGACAATATAGGCCTGCCCTACAGCGGCATTAATCTGTCATACAGCAACTCAGCCCCGATCGGCACTTCCGACGCGGACATTCTGGTTACGCTTTCGCCGAAACACCATCCCACCGCCGACTATGTCAACCAGCTCCGCCTGAGCCTGGCCAAGCAATTTCCAGGGGTGATGTTTGCCTTCCTGCCTTCCGATATGGTCACGCAGATCTTAAACTTCGGCCTGCCTGCGCCAATTGATATTCAAGTGATCGGTAATAACCTGGACGGCAACCGGGAGTGGGCGAGCCAGTTGATGCAACAAATCAAGTACGTGCCGGGCACGGCTGACCTTCGAATCCAGCAGCCGTTCGATGAGCCGTATATGCATCTCAGAATCGAGCGCACGAAAGCTCAGGAGCTCGGCTTCTCGGCGCATGACATCGCTCAAAATCTCCTGGTTTCGCTTAGCGGTAGTTTTCAGACTTCGCCGACGTTCTGGCTCGACCCGAAAAACGGAGTCAGTTATTCCATTGCGACACAAACGCCGCAGTATCGCGCAGACACGCTGCAAGACCTGGTGAACACTCCAGTCACGGGCAGCAATCCGTCGGCACCGTCGTCGATTATGGCAAGCCTGGTTTCTACCCGACGGGGAGCCGGCATGGCGGTCGTATCGCACTATAACGTAGCACCTGTGATTGACATCTTCGGCTCGGTGCAAGGGCGTGATTTAGGCGGCGTCGCGCGCGACATCAACAAAGATATCGAAGCGACCCGCAGCCAGTTGCCGCGCGGATCGCGAGTTGTGATTCGCGGGCAGGTACAGACTATGAGGTCGTCCTATACCGGACTGCTCCTGGGTCTCGTGTTTGCGATCATGCTGGACTACCTCCTGATCGTGGTGAATTTCCAATCGTGGCTTGACCCTTTCATCATGATCTCGGCATTGCCCGCCGCGTTGGCAGGAATTGCTTGGTTCCTGTTTATCAGCCACACGACTTTAAGCGTACCCGCGCTCATGGGAACGATCATGTGCATGGGCGTCGCCACCGCAAACAGCATTCTGGTCGTGAGTTTCGCCACCGAGCAGATGGCGGAAGGAAAAGACGCGGTCGCGGCTGCGCTGCAAGCGGGCTTCACACGTTTCCGTCCGGTACTGATGACTGCTCTGGCAATGATTATCGGGATGGTGCCGATGGCGTTGGGGCTCGGTGACGGTGGTGAGCAGAACGCGCCACTGGGACGCGCCGTGATTGGGGGACTCCTTTTTGCCACCGTGTCAACGCTGTTCTTCGTTCCCACATTTTTCAGCGTGCTGCATGGCTACAAGCAAAAGCGCGCATTGCTCAAGCAGCAACAGTTGGATGGAAAGCTTGGTGAATCGATATGACGCAAATCGAACTTCATGAACAGCCCGAGACGCTGAAGGCTCTTCGAAACCCGCCTCCGCGAAGATCGTTCGGACGCTGGCTGATACCTGCGCTCGCGGTCCTGGCTGCGTTCTTGGTTTTGATTTTTGGGATTCGGTCTCGACTGAGAGCTGAGACCGCGCTTCGGGTCGTGACGGATCAGATGGCTGTACCTTCAGTTTCCGTGGTGACGCCAAAGCAGACTGCGCCGGCCACAGAACTTATCCTGCCCGGAAACATGCAGCCATTCATATCGTCCCCTATCTACGCCCGAACAGACGGCTATCTGAAGAAGTGGTATTTCGATATTGGAGCGCATGTCAAGGAGGGAGAGTTGCTCGCCGTCATTCAGACGCCAGAGGTCGATGAGCAGTTAGCACAAGCGCGGAGCACTCTGAATACGGCACAGGCCAATCTCGAACTCGCTCAGATCACCCGGGATCGGTACCAGTCGCTTTTGAAGAAGCATGCGGTCGCCCAGCAGGACGTCGACAACGCCGTCGGCACCTACGCAGCGAATAAAGCCATCTTGGACGCGGACATGGCTAATGTCCGTCATTACGAAGCCCTTGTTTCCTTTGAAAAGGTATACGCACCATTCGACGGTGTGATCACGGCGCGTAACACCGATATTGGCGACCTTATCAATTCCGGTAGCAATACCGCTCCCAGAACTGATCTTTTTGATATTGCCCAGACTCACACTTTGCGCGTGTACATAAATGTTCCTGAGGAATATTCGCAAGGCGTCAAACCCGGCCAGACGCAAGCGGATGTCGCTTTGGCCGAGTTTCCCGATAAGAGGTTTCCCGGAAAACTGGTGCGTACCTCGGAGTCTATCAACGCAACCACCCGCACCCTGCTGGTAGAAGTCGATCTTGATAATCCCGGCGGCAATCTATTCTCCGGATCCTATGCCGAAGTGCACTTGAAGATTCCCGCGCAGAATTCGACCTATTTGCTCCCGGTCAGCGCTCTGATCTTTCGATCCGAAAAGTTGCAGGTTGGTGTGGTGAGAAACGGAAAGGTCGTGGTCACGAGTGTTACCCCTGGCCACGATTTCGGGGACCAGATCGAGATCGTTGCCGGTCTCAAAGCGGATGACCAGGTGGTTTTGAATCCGCCCGATTCTCTGGTCTCGGGACAGGAAGTAACGATCGTGCAAGCGGCACTGCCGGGGGATTCCCGATGAATCGATTCATCCAATTGACCACGCGTATACGTCATGGGATTTGTGCGCCTCTGATTCTTGCTGGGGCGCTGTCTTTCACCGGTTGTGCCGTCGGGCCTAAGTACACTAGACCCGCAGTTCCGGTTCCGCCCGCTTATAAAGAGATGGGGAATTGGAAAACCGCGCAGCCAAACGACCAGAACCTTGGCGGAAACTGGTGGGAGATTTTTCAGGATCCGCAACTAAATGCTTTGGAGCAGCAGATCAACGTTTCAAATCAGAATCTGAAAGCCGCGTTGGCGCAGTACCAGCAATCGCGGGCCGCGCTGCGTTATGTTCGGGCGGATTATTATCCGACCGTGACAGCAGGGCCTGAAGCTACTCGAGAGAGATATTCCAATAATCGCCCGCCGCAGAGTTCTAATTTTGACGGCATAACCTTCAATGATTTTGTGTTGCCAGTTAACTTTTCTTACCAGGCCAATGCATGGGGAAGAGTGAGTCGCAATGTCGAGTCTTATCGAGAGCAAGCCCAAGCGAGCGCCGCTGATCTGGCAGTGGTGAACCTGAGCATGCATGCATCCCTGGCGATCGATTACTTCGCGGCGCGAAGTTTGGACGCCGAAGAAAAATTGCTGCAGGACACCGTCACTCAATATCAGCAGGCATTCCAATTAAATGAGGACCGATACCAGGGTGGACTTGCATCGGAAGTAGAAGTCGAGCAGGCTCGGACTATTTTGGAGACCACCCGGGCCCAGATAGTGGATGTCGGAGTGGCTCGCGCGCAGTACGAGCATGCTGCCGCGGTGTTGGTCGGCAAGACGCCGGCGGATTTCACCCTGCCACAGTTGCCACTGACTACTCCGCCACCACCAATTCCGGTCGGCGTCCCCTCGACCTTGCTGGAAAGGCGCCCCGACATTGCTGGCGCCGAGCGCCGCGTGGCCTCGGCGAACGCGCAGGTTGGTCTTGCTAAGACTGCGTACTACCCACTGGTGAATATTCTCGGCTCGGGCGGCTTCGAAAGTGGAGGTATCACGACCTTATTGCAGGGACCAAGCGGGTTCTGGGCCATTGGGTCTTCCGCTGTAGTGACCCTCTTTGATGTAGGCCGGCGGCGCGCACTCAACGACCAGGCCAAGGCCAGCTATGACTCTTCGGTTGCGTCCTATCGCGAAACGGTGCTTACCGCCTTTCAACAAGTGGAAGACAACCTGGCCGCTCTGCGCATCCTAGAGCAGGAAGCAGGAGTTCAGGCGACAGCGGTCGAAGCCGCGGAGCGATCTCTCAGTCTTTCGAATACCCGCTACGAAGGCGGAGTCACCAGCTATCTCGAAGTCATCACCGCTCAGAATGCCGCCCTGGCCGACGAGGTTACAGCCGTCAATATTCTCGGCAGGCGGATGGCGGACGCGGTGCTGTTGATTGAGGCTCTTGGCGGTGGGTGGGACAGCACGAGTTTGCCGCAGCGCCCCGAGTGCTGTGGGCAACTGGCGCGCAGTTCGAACTGATCTTCTCGGTCTCAGAGGGAAAACTGAAATCCCCCTCGCGGCACCACGGCTACGACAAACCCACGCAATTTGCAAATATTCTTCGGAAAAAGCCCGTGGCAAACACCCGCACACCTGTCTGAGAGTTACGCGGTCTACCCCGCCGAGCTAACCACCGGTTTGATTATCCGCAGCGATCCCCTGTTGCATCGATGCCGCCGGTTCATTCGAGCCGATGAGAAAGCAGGTCGAGTCGCAGCAGCGGAGCGCACTCACCGATGTCAATGTGAAAATCATCGGTGATAGTCACTATAAGATGAGAGTGACTATCGTTAGGGGATTCTATATAATCGCGCGCGTTATGTCATAATCCCCCGGCCTTTACTGGAAATAGGCGGCAGACATGGATTTCGCGTTCAGCGGAAAAGTAAAAGATCTCCAACGGCGTCTCCAGCGCTTCATGGAAGAGGACATTTATCCCAACGAGCAGCGATTCTACGACGAGGTTGAGCGCAACCGGTGGACGCCGACCCGTGTCATTGAAAACCTGAAGCCAAAAGCACGGGCCGCAGGCCTGTGGAATCTGTTCCTGCCGGACCCGGAGCACGGCGGCGGGCTAACCAATCTCGAGTACGCGCCCCTCTGCGAGATGATGGGCCGCAGCATCATGGCTCCTGAAGTCTTCAACTGCTCGGCACCCGATACCGGCAACATGGAAGTGCTCGCGCGTTATGGCACGGAGGAGCAGAAGGAACGCTGGCTGAAGCCGCTGTTGGCGGGTGAGATCCGATCATGCTACGCAATGACGGAGCCTGCGGTCGCATCGTCGGACGCAACCAACATCGAGGCCAGCATTGTTCGCCGTGGTGATGAGTACGTGATTAACGGCCGCAAATGGTGGGCCTCTGGCGCCGGCGACCCGCGATGCAAGATTGCGATCTTCATGGGGAAAACAAATCCATCGGCTCCGCGGCATCAGCAGCAGTCGATGGTGCTGGTGCCGATGGATACAGCTGGCGTGAAGATTGAGCGACTTCTGACGGTTTTCGGCTACGATCACGCTCCTCATGGTCATGGCGAGATTACCTTTGAAGACGTGCGCGTGCCGGTCTCGAATGTGTTGCTCGGCGAAGGACGGGGATTTGAGATTGCCCAAGGCCGCCTGGGTCCGGGGCGAATTCATCATTGCATGCGTTGCATCGGCGTGGCGGAGCGGGCTCTCGAAGCCATGTGTAAGCGAGTGCAGTCACGCGTGGCCTTTGGCAAACCGCTGGCGGAGCAGGGCACCATCCGTGCCGATATTGCCAAATCGCGAATGGAAATCGAACAGGCCCGCCTTTTGACTCTCAAGGCTGCGTACATGATGGACACGGTTGGAAATAAGCAAGCGCGCGCGGAGATCGCAATGATCAAAGTTGTGGCCCCGAATGTCGCCTTACAGGTGCTGGACCGCGCGATTCAAGCGCACGGCGGCGCGGGAGTTTCCCAGGATACGTTTCTCGCCGCAGCTTGGGCGAATGTGCGCACGTTGCGGTTGGCCGATGGGCCGGATGAGGTCCACACGGAATCGGTCGCCAAGCTGGAACTTCGAAAATGGGGGGCCCCGCAGGCGAAGTCAGAGCTGCTTTGATCGTCCCATGGAGAGACATTGCCGCTGATTCTCGAAACGCCGTATGCCTTGAAAGACCTGCTCGGTCGCGAGATCGCGATGACCGAGTGGGTCACGGTTTCTCAGAAACAGATTCAGCAGTTCGCCGACATCACTGATGATCGACAGTGGATCCACATTGACCGCGAGCGAGCAAGCCGCGAGTCTCCCTACGGCACAACGATTGCTCACGGATTCCTGACGCTCTCGTTGCTGAGTAAGTTCCTCAGGGATGCGATCAAGATTCAAAGTGGCGTCAGGATGAGCGTAAATTACGGGTTGAATCGAGTTCGATTTCCCGCACCGGTCCCTAGCGGCGCCAGAGTTCGCGCTCGTTTTACTCTGCAGTCGATAAAGGAACTACCTGGAGCATTGGAAGCGGTTTTCAATGCGACCATCGAAGCCGAGGAAACGGAAAGGCCCTGCTGTGTGGCCGAATGGGTGCTTCGATATTTCTTGTGAGCGAGTTACCTGACGCAGCCCGCTCACCGATGGGTGCGAAGCCCGAGACCCGAAAGATGGGGGGCGGCATTGAAGGTGAATAGCCTGAGGTGTCCGTTCCGCAAGCGCATCACCGTGTAGGATGCGTTGTACAACACGCCTGCGAGTTGCATGAGCCGACCGTCACAAATCTCCAGCGACATGCCCGTCCAGATCGCAATCGGCGTGGCCGAAGTAAACACGACAATGTTTTCGCGCTGCTGCGAATTCCCGGTGTCGGCCCGGCAGGACGCTACGCGTTCGCAGAACTGCTGCCATCTCTCCCCGCTATACGCATATCGGCCGGAGATCCATGCACTCACGAGCTTCGTGTCGCAGGGCAGCCACTTGCGATGAATCGCCGCATGCGCTCCATCGCTCACACGGATCTGCTCCTGCATTTTCTCGTACTGGAGACGGAATTGATGATCCTCCGCGCACAGCAGCGGGGCAATTTCGGAGTACACGCGCCCGAGATCAAATTCGTTCCACCTCGAATCGATGGTTAGCGAGGGGAACGATGCGCCGGCACGGGAAAAGGCGGCGCTCACCTCCTCACCCGTTTGCCGCTGGCGCGATAACGCTCCAGTCAAACCCGCGGCAAATTCGATTCCTTGCGAGACGAAATGCTCGCCCAAAAGCCGCGCCTGGCGCCTTCCTAGATCAGAAAGCGAATCGTAGGCGTCGCGCGCGCCCGCCTGGCCATGGCGAACAAGATACACGGTACTCAACTGATTTTCCCCGCGAGTGAACTGGCGAGCTCGATCAATGAGTGGACGCGCTTATCGAAATGCTGGAATCGCGCGTCGTTCGTCTGCCCACGACGAAAGCGATAATAAATCTGCTGCAGGATCACCGCGAGCTTAAAGATGCCCAGCACCTCGTAATAGCCGATGTGGGTGAGATCGCGTCCGGTTTGTTCGGCATAGCGATCGACGAACTGATCCCGGGTGTACCAGCCGGGCTGCGATGTAAGAGCTTGCAGCGGCTGTGATCCGAATTGCGGCGCTGTGGCCCAAGCCCAATAACAGAGCGTCAATCCGAGATCCGCCAGAGGATCGCCGACTGTAGTCATTTCCCAGTCGAGCACCGCTTCAATACCCTCCGCCGACGGCCGAAGCATCACATTGTCAAGTTTGTAATCGTTATGGACCACGGTCGGCATCGGTGAACCGGGCAGACGATCGGTGAGCCAGCGGATCACATGATCCATCGTTGTCTTGTCGTTCTCGGGCATCTCGTCAGTTTTCGCTTTGTTCCAACGTTCGGCCCAGCCTTGGACTTGCCGCGCCAGAAATCCTTCCGGCTTACCCAGAGCGCTGAGGCCAGTTTTCGCAAGGTCGATGGCATGCAGGCGGACCAAACAATCAACAAAGGCCTCGCTTACCCGTCGCGGATAATCTTTCACGACGGCCAGCTCAGGAGGAACCGCATCCCGCAGGACGAGGCCATGGCGACGCTCCATGACAAAGAAAACTGCGCCGAGCACCGCTGGATCTTCGCACAAAAGAAAGACTGCCGGGGCCTCTGGAAAATGGGGATGCAGCATTTGGAGCGTGTGAAATTCGCGTGCCATGTTGTGGGCTTTCGGTGCAACTGGTCCCAGAGGGCCTCGCCTCAGCACATATTCGCGCCCACCGATTTGCAAAAGATACGTCAGGTTGGAATGACCGCTGGGAAATTGTTGGACACGAATGCCGCGCTCAGCGCCTTCGATCTTTCCGCGCATGTACTCGGCGAGAGCCGCTACATTCAGCTCTTCACCGGGGCGAACGGGAGCGGTATCGCAGTGCATCCTTATGCCATCACCGTCGGTTGCCTCGTGAATTCCGCGAAGGTCTTGTGTTCTTCGACCAGACGCTTCAACAGCGGCGCTGGATCCCAGAGTTCACCGAACTGCCGCTGGAAATCACAGATGCGCTCGTAAACATTCCCTAATCCAACTGTGTCGGCATACCACGTGGGTCCACCACGGTAAGCTGGGAATCCGTAACCATTGATATAGATGATATCGATGTCGGTGGCACGGAGAGCGATGCCTTCCTCGAGAATGCGGGCTCCCTCATTCACCAACGCATAGATGCAGCGCTCGACAATCTCTTGCGACGAGATCTTCCGCTGTGGAATGCCCGCCTCGATCACCCATCTACGGACCAGTTCGTTGACCTCGGGATCAGGCGTCGCGCGCCGGTTGGCATCGTACTTGTACCATCCGGCACCGGTCTTCTGGCCAAAGCGTCCGAGTTCGCAAAGCCGATCGCCGACGATTGGCTGGCGGACGCCTGGCTCTTCCAAATGGCGATATTCTTTGCGGATTCGCCAACCCACGTCGAGCCCTGCCAAATCGCCTGTTGCCAGCGGCCCCAGCGCCATTCCGAAATCGTACAGAGCCTGGTCAACGGCTTCAGGTTCGGCGCCTTCTTCGACGAGAAACATCGATTCGCGGACATAATGATGGAACATCCGGTTGCCCACAAAGCCGCGGCAATTGCCCACCAGAACGCCAACCTTACCAAGCTTGCGCGAGAGCTGCATGCAGGTGGCGATCACTTCCCTGCTGGTGGATTTGCCGCGCACGATTTCGAGCAAACGCATTACGTTCGCCGGGCTAAAAAAGTGAGTGCCAACAACGGATTCTGGGCGGGAAGTAGCGGAGGCGATCTCGTCGATATTAAGGGTTGAGGTATTGCTCGCCAGAATGGCGCCTTTCCGGCACACGCGATCTAATTCGCCGAAGACTTGTGTCTTGAGCGCCATGCCTTCGAAAACGGCCTCCACCACCATATCCACGTTGCTGAAATCGTCGTAGCTGAGCGTCGGGCGAATCAGTTTGAGGCGATCGTCCACAAACTGCTGAGTGAAGCGGCCGCGCTTGACGGAACTGGCATAGTTCTTCTGAATTGTTGCCAGACCGCGATCGAGCGCGGGTTGATCGGCGTCCTTGAGCAGCACGGGAATGCCGGCATTCGCGAATACCATAGCGATTCCGCCCCCCATCGTTCCAGCGCCAACAACTGCAGCCGTAGTCACCGGGAGAATCGCCGTCTCTCTGGGAATATCAGGAATCTTGGCGACTTCGCGCTCGCCGAAGAAAACATGGATGAGCGCCTTGGACTGATCGGAAAAGAGGCATTCGTCGAAGAGCTTTCGTTCTATCTCGCAACCTTGCTCAAATGTAAGTTTGGTAGCTGCTTCCACGGCATCGATGGCAGCAAGCGGAGATTTCATCCCGCGCTGTTTCGAGCGGGCCTTGTCGCGGGCAGCGCCGAAGAGCGGCGTATTCTGTTCAGGAGTACCGAGCTTGTCGTCGCGCTCGCGAGTCCGTGGACTCGGTTTCCCGGCTACTTCTCTTGCGAAGGCAAGCGAACCGGTCAAAAGATCGTCGTCAATCAAACGATCCACAAGACCGTGGTTCAAGGCTTCCTGTGCGGAAATGGCATTGCCATCAGCGCACATCTCTAAGGCTTTCGCAACCCCGACAAGGCGAGGCAGGCGCTGCGTTCCCGCAGCTCCGGGAATAATGCCAAGCTTCACCTCAGGCTGGCCGAGCTGCGCATTTGCCGCGGCGACGCGATAGTGACCAGCCATCGCCAGCTCCAAGCCGCCGCCGAACGCTGCCCCGTGGATGGCGATCACGACCGGCTTCGAGTCTTCGATTCGCAGCAGCAGTGGAAGCAGGCCGGGACCGCGCTGGGTCTTGCCCGACGTGATCTTGCCAAATTCCTTGATATCCGCGCCAGCAATGAATGTGCGGCCTCCACCAATCAGCACTACCGCCTTAACGTTCTCATCGCCGCCCACTTGTTCTATGGCTTGGGCGATTCCTTGTGCCACTGCCGGACTGAGCGCGTTTACCGGCGGATTATTGATGGTGATAATTGCGATCTCGTGATCTCTGGTGAGTCGAACTAAGTCGTCCATGCCAAGGTTCTCCAGATGCGCTTACTTTTTTGCGGTCACCTCATTCTGAGCCTGGTTCTGCGTGCCCCGGTACTTTGCGCGCAAACCCTTCTTGAGAATTTTCCCCGTAGCGGTTTTCGGCAGGTTTTCAACGAACTCAACAAATCGTGGGCATTTGTAGTGAGCGATGCGAGAACGACAGAACTCGATGAGCTCGACGTCAGTCAGCGCGGAACCCGGCTTCAGTACCACCAAAGCCTGGGGCACTTCTCCCCATTTGTCGTCCGGGACCGGAATGACCGCGGCCTCGTAGACGGCGGGATGCGCAAGAATGGCCTTCTCCACTTCGAGGGATGAGATATTCTCTCCGCCGCTGACGATAATGTCTTTTTGGCGATCCACGATGAGAATGCTTCCCTCTTCGTCGACGACGGCCATGTCGCCGGTATGAAACCAGCCGCCGCGCATCACGTCGGCCGTGGCCGCGGGTTGCCGCCAATAACCCTGCATGACACCGTCACTTCGAGCGATAATCTCGCCCATGGTCTTGCCGTCGCGGGGCACATCCTGCTCGTTGAAATCGACCACTCTAAGTTCCACGCCGGGGATCGCGTAGCCCGTCATCGCTTGCGTCGCGTAGCGACGCTCACCTTCCATCTGCGTCCCGGGCTTGAGCCGGGCCGTTGAAAGGACCGGCGCCGTTTCTGTGAGGCCATATCCAGAGAAGCATTCGCAGCCAAGTGCTTTCTCCACCTGTTGCACCAGAGTGGGAGATGAAGCGGCTCCCCCGATCGAAATCCATTCCAGACTGCTCAAGTCATATTTCGTTCGTTCGGGCGAATTCACAAGAGCGGTAGCCATGATCGGCACGAGGCTCAGCGAGTCGACGCGCTCTTGTTCGATCAGGCGGAAAACTTCCGCGCAGGTGAAGCGCGGCAGCATGACATGTCGGCCTCCAGCCAAAGTGACGGAATGCGCCATGCCCCAACCATTCGCGTGGAATAACGGGATGGTATGCAGCTGCACGCTCTCTGCCTTGGTGTGGAAATTCACACAAACCGACATCGCGTGCAGATAAATATTTCTGTGGGTCAACATCACGCCCTTGGGATTTGCGCTGGTGCCGCTGGTGTAGAACAATTCCGCCAGCGAATTCTCGTCGAACTCCATGACGTCAGCACGGTAAGGAGTTGCCGCACCCAGCATATCTTCATAGCTCTGTGACGAAACCCACGGCACCGACGGAGTCGCATCGAGCACAACGAAACACTCAACAGAGTGAACGCTCTGCCGAAATGAGTCCACCACGTTCAGGAACTCTTGTTCCATGAAAACGAATTTCACCTCTGCGTCGTTCAAGATATGCGCCAGTTCGTGAGAAGCGAGCCGGATGTTCAGCGGAAGCAACACCGCCCCGGCTTCCACAACGCCGTAATAGGCTTCCAGCAGGAGATGGCAGTTCAAGCTCAGAAACGCGACCCGGTCGCCCGCTTTCACGCCGGCGTTCCGCAACGCGCCCGCAAGCCGGCTGGACCGTTCCGCTAGCTCCACATAAGTGAACCGCTGGTCTCCGCAGACTACGGCCGTTTTGCGAGGGAACTGCTGCTCGGCATAACGCAGGAATCGCACAGGTGTGAGGGGAATATTCATGGCCTAAGATCGCTACCAGGCAGACTGACCTCCATCCACGACAAGCACGTGACCAGTCACATAATTGGATGCATCGGAGGCGAGAAAAACAGCCGCGCCTTTCAAATCGTGCTCCCCGCCGAACCTTCGCATTGGAATCTGGGAAAGGAACAGGTCCTTATGATGCTCCAGCACTCGATTCGACATGTGCGTCGGAAACCAGCCCGGAGCGATGGCATTGACCTGGATGTTGTGAAGCGCCCACTTGCAAGCGAGATCCTTGGTAAAACTGATCACACCGCCCTTGCTGGCGTGATAGCCAATTGCGGGAAGTTCCGGCGGCGCTCCTCCCAGTCCGGCAATGGAAGCAATGTTGATGATTTTTCCGCGGCCTTGCCGGATCATGATTTTTCCCACTGCTTGCGCGCATAGAAAAGTCCCGGTCAGATTCGTCTCGAGGACTTTGTTCCAATCCTCGAGACTCATCTCCTCGGCGGCAGCGCCCCAGGAAATTCCTGCATTATTGATGAGGATGTCGATGTGGCCGAATTCTGAGAGCGTCGCATCGACAGCATCCTGAATGCTGGCCCGATTCTTCACATCGCAGGCAAGAGCCACCGCTTTGACCCCGAGCCGCTGAATTTCCTCGGCTGCCTGTTGGCAGCGCTCTTGATTGCGAGCACACAGCGCGACGTTGGCGCCCATCTCGGCCAGACCCTCGGCAATTTGCCGCCCCAGCCCGATCGAGCCGCCCGTCACGATGGCGACCCGGCCGGTAAGATCTAGAAGCTGCTTTACCGTCACTGGCGCATCCTGCGTTATTCCGGTGGTCACCTTCAAGGTTGAATATCCTCGTGCTGCGAAAACGAATGGATGCCAGCGTCGTTGGATGCATGCCGTGGCCGACCTTCTCGCCCCACATCTCCAGTTTGCTCGCCTAAGAAATTCAGAATCGCGTTATGGGAAGCCTTAGGCTGATCCGTCACGAAGAGATGGCTGGCGTGGGGAATCATCACCAGCTTCGCGCCGGGAATGCGCTCCGCGATCAGCCTGCCGTTGCCCGGCGGGATCAGCCGGTCAGATTCCCCATGAATTACAAGCGTGGGTACGCGGACTGCTGAAATTCGGCTGTAACTCTCCCACGCGAGAATTCCCCGCAGCTGAGCAGCGTAGGCTTCTGGACGAGGAAACCATCGCCGTCGAATCGCAATATCTTCATCGATCCTTTCCCGTGGCGTTGCCCGATCGTAGATAAATGGCACAGGCGCTTCCAAAGCTTCCTCGGTGGTCATCTTTCCGCGCGCCATTAGCATCTGTGCAGCTTCCTGATCGGCCCGCACCGCTGTTGGCCCGCCTGCGGACGTACAGCCGAGGATCAGCGACCGCACTCGCTTCGCATTCTGCAGCGCCAACTCCTGTGCGATCATCCCGCCCATCGAGATTCCGAAAACGTGCGCACTTTCGATCTTGGCTGCGTCAAGAACCGCTGCCGCATCAGAGGCCATTAACGGAATTGAATAAGGCCCCGGAGGCACATCGCTCTGTCCAACGCCACGGTTGTCGAAGGCCAGCGTCCGGAACTGCTTTGCTAAGAGCGGGCGCGTCCGATGCCACATCTGCGAGGTGACTCCCAAGCCCATGATGAGCAAGATCGCCTCACCCTGCCCGTGCTCGTCCCAATAGATCCTGGCTCCCTGATTCTCAACGAAGGCCATCAACGCTCCCGCATTAAAAGCTAAAGCGAACTCCGAGCTGGATCTCACGCATAGGAAACGCTGAGGTGAATGCCAGCGGGGTGCTGGAAGTCGCAACTCCACCGCCTGCAACGGCAGTTCCGGGACGAATCCCATGCACATTAAATGTACTGAACCCCGGCGTAAGACCAAACAGCGGATTTACCTCATTGTTCACGCTGGCAAAGTTGGTGTGGTTGGCAAGGTTAAATCCTTCCGCGGTGAACTGTAGGTTCGCTTTCTCACCCACTTTGTGTTGCCAGGTCAAGCGCGCGTCGAAGTTGACAAAATTCGGGCCAAGGCCGGTATCGCGCGGCGCCCCAATCGCGCGCTCATTCGTCGTGTGATTATCGCCATTGACCTCGCCGCCGGCCAGCAAATTGAAGGGGTGCCCACTGTGATAGCTGAAGATGGGAGAGAATTGGAAACCGGACAAAATGGGTTGTTTCCAGGGACTGTCGATAACCCCTGCGACCACAACCTTGTGCCTCTCATCGAACTCGGAAACACTGCGATCCAAGTTGATGTTGGTCGGATCTTGCGGCCCGTAATCGCTGTTGAAATCCGTCGATGTATCGATGGCTTTGCTGTAGGTGTAATTACCAAACAGCGTGAAGTGATCGCTGAAGCGTTTCTTGACTTCGAGGATGGCGCCCTCGTAAAGAGCGTAGGCTTCGGAGCTGTACTGATTATTTTGGACAACCAGCGGGTTAACAAAGCACGCAACGGCCGGATTATCACAGGGCAAGCCGCCTGGCTCCGTGCCTCCAAGCGGGTCAGCCCCTGCGGCTGTGGTGTTCCAGTTGCGATAAGAAATGGTTTGGCCGTTGGCGAGAGTCAGAGTTGTGAACGGCGCCGGCAGCAAGTTGGTATCGATCGCCACCGGAAGTCTCTGCGTATGGGAATAGATGCCGCTGATCGAGAGAGAAAATCCAGTCGCGATCTCACGCTCGATTCCGAGCGAAGCCTGCTGTGCGATCGGCGGTCGATAGCCCGGTTGATTCACGAAAACCACCTGCAACGGACCGACAGGACCTGTATTCGTTACGTCGATGCCAAAGGGAGCCACGGCAGCAGGCGTGATGCAGGCAGCATTTCCCGCAGTAGGCGTCGTGCATTGAATCAACCCACTTCCAAACAGCCCCGCGAAAACCGCCGGAGCGCCCGCAAGCCCTAACGCCGGAACCCCTCCAATCGGATCCACATAAATGGAAATTTCCCGGTTACACGGGCTGGATCCACTGCCGGGAATGATCGGCACCCCGAACTGCGAAACTCCACAGATCGCGCTCAAATTCTGCACTTGCCCGGCGTTGGTTTGATTTTCGACCGCGGTCTTATTGCTGTTCACCACTCCCAGGCTTAAATCGACCGCGGGGATCTGTTCATCGACCGGCCCGAAAAAGATGCCGTAGCCGCCGCGGATCACGGTCTTGTGGTCTTTGAGAGGATCCCACGCGAACGACACGCGCGGCGCAAAATCTTTCTTGTAAGTCGTCAAGGGGAGGTACTGCGAGTCCAGTTCGTAGCGCAATCCGTAGTTAAGAGTGAAACTGGGTGTAATCGCCCACGAGTCCTGTCCGTACACCGCTGTCAGCGGCCTGGTGTAGTACGGATAAACCGGATTGCCGTAGCCCTGCTGAAAGACCTGGGGGAGACCGAACGATGCCGACTGCAAGGAGGTAATCGTGGGAAGCAGCGGGGTCAGCAGATCGCCGGGGAGCGATCCGAAAACGAAGCGCCCTGGGAAAAATGTATGTGATTCCGTGTGATTGCCGCGAAGCAGTTCGTTGGCTCCGAACTGGAAAGTGTGATGGCCGCGCACGAGCGTGAAGTTGTCCGCAAATTCGTAACGGCGCAAGATACTGATGTTCGGAAGGAAAATGTTCGTTCCCAGATTGTTGATGAAACCGGGAATCTGAAGTCCAACCTGACCCAGTGCATTGGGAATCACATTAAAGCTGTTGTAGTCCCACTGTACGCGAGCCTCATTCTGTGCCTGCGCGCTGATCTGGTGATACCAGGCTGCCTGCAGATTGTTGTCGTAGTTGTGGATCGAACTCCCCGCCGAGTACGCTGTCAACGATTGCACGTCAGGAGATTCCTCCAGATCATGTCCATATCTGTAGCTGAGAGAAAACTCGTTGCGTACGTTGAAGCGGTGATCCAATCGGCCGGAGGCCAAATACTCGTGTGAGTTGTAGGGAAATACCCCGCCATTGGTCTCGAACTGATCCACAAGGAAGGCGTTCACCGGACTCGTCGCAGGATTCACCGTCAAAACCCCGCTCAGAATGGCGCCACATTCTGCGGCAGGGAGGTTGGTCGTTGGATTCGGAGCGGGCAATCCCAACTGCTGAGCAACGGCGGCGCCCACGGGACCGCTGAGGCAAGGGACTGGGTTCCCTCCTGTCAAACCACCAATGACCGAATCCTGATCGAGCGTCGGACGAAAAACGTTTGTATTGGTCAGAATGGGAACGGCATTCTGCGCGTTCTGGCGCAAGCCCTCGAAAGCAACAAACAGAAAAGTCTTGTCTTTCTTGATGGGGAATCCAACTGTGGCGCCGAATTGTTGGCGGCTCAATGAATCTTTAATCGGCGAGCCCCGGGAATCAGGGGCGGCCGGATCGAACGTGGCGCCCGCCGGCAATGCCTGGCTGAACGAAAATGGATTGCGGGCGTCCATCGCGTCATTGCGAAAGAATCCATACATGCTGCCGTGCACATCGTTCGTTCCGGACTTGGTCACAATATTGATGGAAGCTCCGGTAGCGGATCCCAGGTCGGCCGCGTAATTACTGCGGTTAATTTGAAATTCCTGCACCGCGTCCTGGCTGACAGTGAGCCGCACACCTCCCGTGTCACCCCCCGTTTCGCCACCGTCGACTGTGATGCTATTTCCGCGTCCGTTGCTACCGTAGAAAGACAGGCCGCTCTGCGGTGTCTGTTTGACCCTGAAGTCCTGGTCCCCTGCCAGCCGGGTGGAATCGGAAACACCAGGCGCGAGCAAAGTGAATGTGAGGTAATCGCGGCGATCGATAGGCAGATCGGCGATATACTGCTGGCTGATTCTGTCGGCTTGGCTTCCTCGTTCCGTTTCCACTGTAGGTGGCTCGGACAGCACCTCGATCACCGTCGCCACTTGTGAGGGTTTCATGCGGAAATCCGAAACCACTGTCTGCCCGACGGCGAGCGCTACTCCCTTGCGAACCTCCGTGGCAAAACCAGACATCGCGGCGGTCACTTGATAGGTGGACGGAGATAGGCCGGTAACCCGGTAGAGTCCCGTACCATCGGTGACGACGTCGCGCTTCAGGCCCGTTTGCAGGTCGACTACACTGACGGTTACCCTTGGCAAAACGGCGCCCGAGGCATCTACCACCGTTCCGGTTATTACTCCTGAAGAACCGACTCCCTGCGCTTGGGCGACACTGGCGGTTAACAGCAGGCACGCAAACAGAGCCACTACTGGTTTCATAGGATTCTCCTTGTCGGGCCAACTTTTCAAAAGGCCGATGTGCCGGCTAAATCCGGCAGGGCAACGGTGATTTAGCTGCTCGCTTTTGCTTGATTCACGAAGCGCATTTCGAAAGCATCCACTCTCTTTCCCTTGAACATACGAACCAATCGAATATTGCGACTTGCCGGGCCCACCTCCAACGGCCAAGTGCAAATTGTGATAGCAAATATCACATAATAGTTACTAACGTCAAGAACGAAGAGCGCGGAGCGGGGCGAGGCTGAGGGTCCGGTGAGATTGGGATTCTGCTGATATTTGGCGGATCTCAGTTGGGAGTGAGGACAATCCGGCCGCTGGCTCGTCCGCGGCGCAACTCATCCAGCACTTGGTTTACTTCGGAAAGCGGACGGGCAGTCGCCTGGCAATGTAGCCTTCCGGCAGCCGCCAGCGAAAGAACTTCCCGCAGGTCCTCTCGGGTGCCGACGGCGGTTGCCTGAATCCGGATTTCGCCGGCAGCCATCAAAATCGGCGGGAAACAGATATTCTCCGCGGGGAGCCCCACCATGAGAAGGGTGCCGGTTGGCCGCAAGCACTGGAAAGCAGTTTCGTACGCTGCCTTGGATGCCGCGCTGACCAGACATACATGCGCTCCCCCGTTGCGCCGAAACTCCTTGGCAACATCGGTGGTTCGAGCATTGAGACCACCGGCTGCACCCAATTCTTCGGCAAGTTTCAGCTTGTCATCGGAAACATCGATTGCCGTCACGTCCGCGCCGAAGAGTTTTCCGATCTGTACCGCTAAATGCCCCAGGCCGCCGATTCCGAAAACCGCCAGACGACGATTCGCCAACGACCCCGCCTGTTTAAGCGCTCGATAGACTGTAAGTCCGGCACAAAACAGCGGTGCGGCTTCAAGGGAAGAAAGGTTGTCGGGAATTTTCAGCGCATGAGTGGCTGGCGCCTTTACGAACTCCGCATATCCGCCGTCCACAGTAACGCCCGTGATTTTCTGACGGGAGCACAGGTTCTCGTACCCGCCTTGGCAGAAATCACACTGGCCGCAGCTCCAATAAATCCACGGCACGCCGACGCGGTCGCCGACGCGGAGATCGCGCACTGCATTGCCGGCCTCGACGATGCGCCCAGCGATTTCATGACCAAGGATGAGAGGTCGCTTGACGATCCGGGCGAACTGCGTCCAGTCCCCATCGGCGACGTGCACGTCGGAGTGGCACGCGCCACACGCCTCCACTTGAATCAAGACTTCATCGTCTGCGGGAGACGGATGAGCGACCTCCTCGATCGACAGCGGAGTCTTGAACTCGCGGAGGATTGCGGCTTTCATGAATTTCGTCCGATGAGACTCAAAGACAGAATCTGTTTCAAACGCCAGGCTTACGGCTTAACACCGCGCAAGAAGAATTCCACGGCGCTATCAACCCGCTCGGTTAACTTGTGCGGTCCCGTGAGATCGACGGTCCACTGGCGGACGACCGTGTGATACAGAGCTTCCATGAATTCGGCCAGATGAACGACCGGAAATGCGCTCGTGATCTCGCCCCGTTTCTGGCCCTGCACCAGAATCTCGCGCAACAGGCCCGCCACAATACACTCGGCGCCGCGCACCTCCGGCGATCGCACTGCATCCATTGCACCGGAGAGCACGACCGCCTGCCAAAGCGGACGATCTCTTTCGGCCTCGCTAGCCATGGAGTGATAGAGGCGACGCAAGCGTTCTGCTGTGCTGGCCTTGGTCGACAGTTCCGATTTGAGACGCTCGGCGATGCACTCGAATCCGCGCTGGCCGACATCCCGCAGAACCGCGTCTTTACTGGGAAAATAGCGGAAGAAAGTCGGTTGGCTAATTTCGAGAACTTTTACGATGTCGTCGACCCGGGTCTTCTCGTACCCCCGTTTGCGGAACAGTCGGATGGCAGTCTCAATGATCTGCTGGCGCAATCGCGCTTTTTTTCGCTCGCGTAGTCCGGCAATTTCCTGGACCGGCGCTGGCGCAGTTCGCCTCATGGTGTTTCTGTGATTCCGAGTTCTGTTGGCAGGGGCGACCTGAACACGAGGCATACTCTTCTCCTCTAATTATTTTGAATGGGTTAACGATCACCGCTCATGAAATCTGAAATCGATACTAACAAAATATAAGAGTGCGCCCTCCCGCAGAAATCACCGCGGAGTAATCCCTTTCTTCATCGAATCCCCAGTTGACGTTAGCGACTAATATCTGATATAGACTAACACAATTTGCGTCTGGGTCGCGCAAGGCTAAAAATCACTTCCGGGGAAAGACCATGACAACCGTTGCGGCAAGTCCTCTTCAAGTACGAGGTGGGGCATTTCTAGTCGAAGATCGCTTGCCTGACGAGATCTTCACGGCGGAAGATCTGACGGAAGAACACCTCGCGATAGCCCGCACGGTCGACCAATTCTGGGCTAATGAAGTCGAACCCAACCTCGAGGCCATCCGCAAGTATGAGCCCGCAGTTGCGCTGCGGGTGTTGCGCAAGTCTGCGGAATTAGGGCTGACGGCCATACCAATTCCCGAAAGATTCGGCGGAATGGAAATGGACTTGGCCTCCGTCATGATCGCGAGCGAGCATTTGGCCAAGGATCCCTCCTACGGATCATGGCATTCGGCGCATACCGGCATTGGAACTCTGCCTATTCTTTTCTTTGCCACCGAAGAACAGAAGCAAAAATATCTTCCCCGGCTCGCGAATGCCGAGTTGCTGGCCGCCTATGCGCTGACCGAGCCTCTGGCCGGTTCGGATGCTCTCGCGGTACGCACCCGGGCAGATCTGAGTCCGGACGGGAAACATTACGTCCTCAACGGACAAAAGATGTGGATCACCAACGGCGGCGCAGCCGATTTGTTTACGGTGTTCGCGAAAGTGGCAGGCGAAAAGTTCACCGCCTTCCTGGTGGAGCGCAACTTTGCCGGCGTCAGCAGCGGCGCGGAAGAGCACAAGATGGGGATGAAGGGCAGCTCAACTACGGCCGTGTACTTCGACAACGTCCGAGTTCCTGTGGAAAATCTTCTGGGCGAGATCGGGCGTGGGCACGTCATTGCGTTCAACGTCCTTAATATTGGGCGGCTGAAACTTGGCGCGGGCGCTTTGGGTGGAGCAAAGAAGGTCATTGCGATCTGCCTGAAATATGCCAAGGAGCGGAAGGCGTTCGGCTCCACTATCGCTGAGTTCGGGGCCATCCAGCATAAACTTGCAGAGATGGCGATTCGCACGTATGCCGTCGAATCGATGGTGTGGAGGGTCGTCGGCCTCATCGAAAGCCAACTTCGGCAGTCCGCGAGCGATGTGTCGAAATCGAACAGCGAACTCAAGGCGGTCGAAGAATACGCAGCTGAATGCTCGATGATCAAAGTCTATGCCTCCGAAATGTTGGACTATGTTGTCGACGAAGGTGTGCAGATCCACGGCGGCTACGGCTACCATCAGGATTATGCGGTCGAGGCGGCGTACCGCGATGCACGAATCAACCGAATCTTCGAGGGGACGAACGAGATCAACCGGCTGTTGATTACGGGCATGCTCCTGAAGCGGGCGGCCCGTGGGCAGTTGGCGCTCATCCCCGCCGCTCAAGATCTGCTGAATAGGACCGGCAAAAGCACGGCCGATCCAACCGTGGGCGATCCAACCACGGACGACGAAGAAACGCGCCTGGTAAGCAACGCGAAGAAGATTGCCCTGTTTACCATTGGGATTGCACAACAGAGATACGCCGCCGAATTGGAACAACAGCAAGAAGTGTTGATGAATATCTCGGACATCATCATGGAAACGTTCGCGATGGAATCGAGCCTGCTGCGCAGCCGCAAGCTGGCCACGTCTGGGAAGGAAGCTAACGCCGCAGACATGTGTGCCGTGTTTTTGCGGGATGCCATGGACCGAATCGCATGCTCCGCCCGAAATGTCATTGGGACGTGCTCAAGCAAGAGCGCTTTGCGACAAGACGCGGCCACTCTGCGAAAATTTGCCGAACACGATCCAATCGACGCGATTACCTTACGGCGAAACATTGCCCGGCAACTTCTGGCAGAGGGCCGCTACACCCCTTAGGGGGTGGACCTGCCAATCAGGCACAAGCTTCGCGCACCAGAACATCGTTGGACATCTGGCTGGCCAAATTGTTGCCATGGCGGTTCGCGAGCAGCACGATTTTCACGCTTTGGCGTATCGATGCGGAACCGCTCTGTTTCGACGTACAGAACTCGCCCGGCCATGGTGGGCTCGGACGGCAGCCTTCTTTCCTGGTTTTACAAGCGATCCGATCAGAGACGTTTCCTGGTTGAAGAAGTTCTTCACGCTTTCCCCAGTCCGGTTCGCGATCGGCAATAACTGCGACGGCGACACCAGCCCGAGGGCGCGAGTAGCAGTGTCCAGGTTTACGTTCATCTGTTGGCCCATTACGTCGAGCAGCCGCTTCTGGGCCTCGATGAACGCATTCGCGGCTTCGCGCGCCAGTTGCGCCAGTTCAGTCTTCTTCACACCTTTTCCGCTGTGCGGCTTTTTGTTCCCGGTCGCGGCAGCCGCCTCCTCCGCCACCGCCTCCAAAAACTTCTTCTGTGCGCGGGTGAATGTTTCCACTCCCTCGCGGGCGAAATCCACCAGATGCGCCGCACGACCGCCCTTTCCGGCCTTCTCGGATTCCAGCCATTGCAGCGTCTGCTTGCTGGTCGCTGTCAGCAACTCTTGCTGCATCTCGATCACTGTATCGAGACTGCGCTGCGCGAGGTCCGTTACCGCGACCGCGGGAATAAACCTGCTGATTCGTTCTTTGATTCCGTTAAAAAGAATGTCGTTCTCTTGTTGCACGAGGGTGAGAAGGGTTCGTTGCGCTTCCACCATGCTCGCGGTTCCCTCGACCGCCAGTTCGGTCAGAATAGCCAGGGGCGAGTTATCTTCGTGGGACTTGTTATCGGTTGGCATAGCTTTTCTCCATTGCTGCATTGCAGCAATGCCATTACTCTAGTATTGGCATGAGTCGCAGTCAATAGCGGGAACGCTGGTATTGCGCCGCGTCACTGCAAACTGTGACTCCCGTCACGGGAATAACTCGGGCGCGAATGCAACTTATTTTGTGACATCGTCGAAACCACTGCGATGGAAATACTACTCGAAGTCGAAACTGCGAAAACGTTGATGACCAAGGCGATGACCTGGTCCGTAATGCGCTGGCTGCGCGAGAAGAAAAGCGTGCGCAAAACTGCCGACCAGGCCAATGCTGCCCTCGATCGCTTGCGCGACGAAATTCAGCAGCGCTGGCCCGATCCTTTGAGAGCGGCTTACACAGCATTGCTCGCGCGCCCTTCCGTTGCCCGAAGTCACAAGGAATTATGCCCGCCCGCGGCTGAGCCCGAAATAATCCTTGTAGCCAGTAAGATGAAAGAATCCAACGATAAGGCCTACCGCGCCCGAATGGATGCCGAAGAGACTTTCGACAAGGCAGAGAAACAACTGAGCACAGCCCTCGCGCGCGAAGGCTGTCGCAAAGCAATTTATTCATGGGACCTGCACGAAAAAGCGATTCGAAAAGCCGAAAGCCTCATTCGCTCGAAGTAACAAACCCCGGCAGAAGCCCTTTATAGATTGCCATCCCCACCACCGCGTCGACGCCGATGGCATGCAATCCGTCAATTTCTTCTTGCGACCGAATTCCTCCCGCCGCGATGAGATGTTTGCCCGTCGTTTCTCGCAGGGGACGAATCACTTCCAGCGGAAACCCCTGCAACAATCCTTCCGTCTCCACGTGCGTATACAAAAACGCTCCGCACCAGGGCTCAAGCGCCACGATCATTTGCAGCGGAGTTACGTTTGTCACTTTGCGCCAGCCGTGCATAGCCACTCGACCGCCAATCGCATCGAGAGCGAAAACCAGGCGGGTGGCTCCAACCGCGCCAGCCATTGTTTCGGCAAACTTCCTATCCAGTTCGTTGCCACTGAATAGCGCCGATCCGATGATCACCCGGCGAGCTCCCGCCGCCAGCGCAGCTTGCGCCGCCGCGACCGACCGGATGCCGCCACCGACCTGGCACGGCAACTGGCGCGCGAACTCGCGAACCAATCCAGCGTTGTCTCCCGTTCCAACAGCCGCATCCAGATCAATCAGTTGGACGAGTGGATACTTCGAAAAGCGCTCTATCCAGCCATCGAAGTCGTCGAATTCCAGCGCCTTCTTCCTGCCCTGAACCAACTGGACAATCTTTCCGCCCATCAAATCGATCGATGGAATCAGCACGGCCACCTCACCGGAATTCCTTGCGCGCCGACCTCTTGCTTCAAGTCGGCGAGCCGGCTGAACCCATAGTGAAAAATGGACGCGGCCAGCGCGGCGTCGGCGTGCCCTTCGCGAAATACTTCCACAAAATGCTGTGCGCCCCCGGCGCCTCCAGAGGCAATCACCGGGATTCGAACCTTGTCGGCCACGGTTCGTGTGAGTTCGCAATCAAATCCCGCGCCAGTGCCGTCGCGATCCATCGACGTCAGCAGAATTTCCCCTGCGCCGCGCGCCTCCGCCTCCTGCGCCCAGGCAACCGCATCGCGCCTGGTGCCCGAGCGTCCGCCATGGCTAAACGCTTCCCAGGAAGCCTCGCTCTTCGACCGCTTGGCATCAATGGCGACCACCACCGCCTGCGATCCAAATCGTGCGGAAATTCGCGTGATCAACGTCGGGTCCGCAAGCGCCGCCGAATTGATGCTGATCTTGTCCGCCCCCGCGGAAAATACAGCCGCCGCATCTTCCATCGTGCGAATGCCGCCGCCCACTGTGAATGGAATAAACAGCTGACCCGCAGCCCTCCTCACGGTCTCGAGCAGCGTCGCCCGCCTCTCGTGCGCGGCCGAAATATCCAGCAAGACCACTTCGTCCGCTCCCGCTTCGCTGTGCGCCTGAGCGAGTTCAGCCGGATCGCCTGCGTCGCGCAGGTTTTCGAACTGCACGCCCTTTACGACGCGGCCGCTATCCACGTCGAGGCAAGCGATAATGCGTTTGGTCAACATGTCACAGCGCACAAAAATTACTGAGTATTTTTAGACCGGTTTCCCCGGATTTTTCTGGATGGAACTGCACTCCAAAGACCTGCTCCCATTCCACCGCAGCGGAAAAGGGGCCTCCATACTCGCAGCACGCCACAGTCGCGTCTATAACCGGCGCACGAAACGAATGTGTGAAATACACAAATGAAGATGACTTCACCCCGCGAAATAACCGTGATGACGGCGCCACCTCAATCTGATTCCATCCGACGTGGGGCGATTTCACGCTCGCAGGAAAGCGCTCGGACTGGCCCTCCAGCACCCCCAACCCCAAAGTTTCCGGCGACTCCTGGCTTCGCTCAAACATCCACTGCATTCCCACACAAATGCCGAGAAATGGAATTCCATGCTTAATACCGTCCGCAATCGCATTCTTCAACCCTGATCGCTCCAGCGCCGTGGTTGAAGCAAAGTGGCCCACGCCCGGAAGCACGATCTTCTTCGATGTTGTGACCAGTCCGGGTTCCGAAGTGATCGCGCATTCCTGTCCCAAATAATCCAGCGCTTTTTTTACCGAAATCAGATTGCCCGCACCGTAATCCACGATGGCGATCATTACAGCACTCCCTTCGTGCTGGGCAACAAACGCGCCATGCGCTGGTCGCGCCAGCAGGCAGCGCGCAGCGCCCGCGCAAATGCCTTGAACAGCGCTTCAATCTTGTGATGGCTGGATCGTCCGTAAAGCACCCGCGCATGCACATTCGCCCGCGCTCCCCGCGCAAAGCCCTCAAAAAAATCGGGCACCAGTTCCGCTTGCAGATCGCCCACCAGTCGCGTGCGCACCTTGGTATCGACCACAGCAGCCGTGCGTCCGCAGAAATCAACAGCGGCCATTCCCATGGTTTCGTCCATCGGCATCAGAAAATATCCGGCGCGCAGAATCCCGCGCTTGCTGCCCAGCGCCTTATCAAACGCCTGTCCGAGTACGATGCCCACATCTTCAACCGTGTGATGCTGATCCACGTCGAGATCACCCTTCGCCTTAAGCTTCAGATCGAAGCCACCGTGATGCGCAAACAACTCCAGCATGTGGTCAAAAAAACGAATGCCGGTTGAGACCTGATAGCGGCCCCGCCCTTCGATCGTGAGAGAGAGCTGAATCTGCGTTTCTTTACTGACGCGATTGATGCTTCCTTTTCTCATCGTCGCGATGCCCCCTGCGCGATGCCGAGTTCTTCGCATGTTTCCTGCAGCGCCGTCAGCAAGCGGTCCGCGTGCGCGCGTGGCCCCAGCGTAATTCGCGCACACCCCTCGCACCCGGGATCGGTTGTCCGGTCGCGAACCAGGATGCCTCGTCGCCGCATCTGCTCGACAAACGCCGCCACTGGGCCCACACGCGCCAGCACGAAATTCGCATGGCTCGGCCAGAACTGGATTCCCAGGGCCGCAAGCGCATGTTCCAGTCGCGCCCGCGAATCGCGAACCTCGCTCACGTACTGTTGAATGTAGGCTTGATCGGCGAGCGCTTCCGGCAGGCAAGCCAGCGCCGCCGCGTTCACGTTGTAGGGCGAGCAGACTCGGCGCACCGCCCGCATTTGCTCTGCATCACCTACCAGCAAACCAATTCGGAGTCCAGCTAGTCCGTAGGCCTTCGAAAATGTGCGCGCTACAAAAAGATTGGAAAGTTCTGCACGGACCGCCAGCATGCTCTGCCCATAAAATTCAAAATAGGCTTCGTCGACGAGCACCGCCGCGTCCGGCGCGGAACGCCCGATCCGCAGCAGATCAGTCTGCTGTGCGACGGTTCCCGTAGGATTGTTTGGATTCGCGATGGCGACCACACGTGTGCGCGCAGTAATCCGCCTGCACACATCGTCAACTGGAAAATGAAAATCCTTGCCCGCGGAAACGCTAATTAACTTGGCCCCCGCCGCCATCGCGTAAATTCGGTACATCGAATACGTAGGGACAACGATCACCGCTTCGTCGCCGGGCTCAAGGTAGGTCTGGCAGAGCAAATGAATCGCCTCGTCCACGCCATTCGTCAATAACAGTTCGCGTGCCTCAATGCCGAACATCTCCGCGAGTGTTGCTTCCACAGGCTCGCGCTCCGGATATCTTGCAAGTTGTTCCGGCCCCAACTGCCGAAGGCATTCGAGCACTCGCGGCGAGCACCCCACCGTGTTCTCATTGAAATCCAAACGCAGCCCTTCGCGGCCCGCAAGCGGCGGGTGGTACGACGGCAGCGTGCGCACCGCCTCCCGGGGGTTAAGCATGTTCGCACCTCACGCGGATCGACTGCTCGTGCGCCGGCAAACCTTCCGCCCCCGCCAGGCACTCAATCGGCGGCGCGATCCGCTTCAACCCCACGGCCGACAATTGCTGCACCGTAATCACCTTCATATAATCCGCCACGCTCAAACCTCCGCGAAACCGCGCCTGCCCCGAAGTCGGCAGTACGTGGTTCGGCCCCGAAGCATAGTCGCCCGCCGCCTGCGCCGAGTAGTCTCCTACGAAAATCGAACCCGCGTTCTGGATAAACGGCAAGTCGTCCGCCTCCACAGTGATGTGCTCCGCCGCAATCCGATTAGCCCACTCGCGCGCTTGTTTTCGCGAAGCAGCGACGAGAATTTTCCCGCGGGCGCGTAGAGATTTTTGCGCGATCGGATTCTCTTTCGCGGCGTGCGTCACTGCGGCTTCCACGGACCGCGCCAGCTTCCGCGACGTCGTGATAAACACTGCCAGCGTTTCCGGATCATGCTCAGCCTGCGCCACCAGGTCGGCTGCAATAAATTCAGGAACGCCTGAGTCGCTCAGCACTACGGCTTCCGTAGGCCCTGCCAGAAAGTCAATCGCGCAATCGAACGAAACCAACTTCTTCGCCACGGTTACATAGGCATTTCCGGGCCCGACAATCTTGTCCACGCGCGCAATGCTGCTGGTTCCATAGGCCAGCGCCGCAATGGCCTGCGCCCCGCCCACGCGGTAAAATTCATCCGCGCCCAGCAAGGCAGCCGCCGCCAACACTTCCGTCGACGGCTTAGGCGACACCACTCGAATGTTCTTCACGCCCGCAACCTGCGCTGGAATTACCGTCATCAGCAGCGTCGAAAGCAGCGGATAACGCCCGCCCGGCACATAGCAGCCAACCGCATCGAGAGGTCGCACAACTTGCCCCACGGAAATTCCTCCTCGACTCCGCATCCAGCCCTTGGGCTTTTGCCATTCGCAAAATTGCCGAATGTTCTGCGCTGCCAAGCGCAAAGAATTGCGCAACTCCGCCGGAACGTGACGGAGCGCGTCCTTCATCTCCTGCTCTGTCACTCGCAGAGATTGTTTCGTGCCGAGTCCATCCCACCTCACTGCAAGGCGCCGCAGCGATTGCTCTCTACCTCGGCGAACCGCGTCGACGATGCGTCGCACGCGCGGTTCCAAGTCGGTCAGCTGCGTGTCGCGTGATTCGAGGCGCTTCACCGCTGCCTCAGCCGCGCGCCCCGACACGATCCGCATCACAGCACCACCTTGTTCAGCGGATACTCCACAATGCCCTGCGCCTGCGCCTCTTTCAGCCGAGGGATCACCGTCCACGCCGACGCCTCGTCGATCACTGTATTCACCGCCAGCCAGTCTTCGTCGCTCAGATGAGAGATCGTCGGCTTCTGCAGCGCCGGCAACACCGCGAGCACCGCCGCCAGGTTTTCTTTGCGGACATTCAGCATCAATCCCACGCGGTCTTGCGCTTCCATCGCCCCTTGCAGCATGAGCGCGAGATTGTCGATTTTTCGCCGCTTTTCGCGATCCTCATATGAGCACTTGTTCGCAATCAATTGCGTATTCGATTCCAGCACCGTCTCCAGAATTCGCAACCGGTTCGCTTTCAGCGAACTCCCAGTCTCAGTGACCTCCACAATCGCGTCGGCCAGCATGGGAGGCTTCACTTCGGTCGCTCCCCAGGAGAATTCCACCTTCACCTCGACGCCCTTCCGGGAAAAATAATCGCGCGTCACCTTCACCAGTTCAGTGGCTACAATTTTTCCCGATAAATCCTCCGCCCGCTGCACCGGCGATTCTTCCGGCACCGCCAGCACCCAGCGCACTTTGCCGCGGCTGCGCTTGGCATAGATCAAGTTGCTTACTGTCGCAACTTCCAGCCCGCTCTCAATCACCCAGTCCAGCCCGGTCAGTCCCGCGTCAATCGCGCCGTGCTCCACATAGCGCGCCATCTCCTGCGCCCGAATCAGCATGCAATCAATCTCGGGGTCCGCGGTGCTCGCAAAATATGATCGCCCGCTGGTGTAAGCCGGCAGTCCCGCCCGTGCAAATAACTCCAGCGTGGCCTCCTGCAAACTTCCTTTTGGAATTCCGATGCGCAGCTTCATCGCGTCACCTTCGGATCGGCCGTTTGTGCCGCGCCCTGAGTGACCCTCTCGGTAAAGCACGAGCGAGTACCGCGATGGCACACCACACCCGCTCCTTCCACTTCCACCTGCAAAAGCAAAGTGTCGCGGTCACAATCCGTGTGCGCTGCGACCACACGCAAACGGTTCCCCGAGGTCTCGCCTTTCGTCCACAAGTTCTGGCGGGTTCGGCTGTAGAACGTCACATATCCCGTTTCCAGCGTGCTATCGAGCGCCTGACGATTCATGAACCCCACCATCAACACTTGCCCGTCGCTTGAATCCTGAACCACGGCCGGAAGCAGGCCGCCCAACTTTTCGAAATCGAAGTCAAATTCGCCATTCATACTCGGACTCCGCCTCTCAGAGAAACAAAAAGCCCGCTGAGCGTTCTCGCGTCAGCGGGCCGAAACTCCTGAAAAGTGCTGTTAGATCAGAGATGCAATCTCAGGTGCACGTCGCCTCCGCCTCGCTATGCGCGTGGTGGTGATGGCGATGATGGAAGTGAGATAACATCTGTCGTTTAGCCTATGAGAGCCTGCGCGCGAGGTCAACAACTTTTGAACATTAGCCTATCCATTTTTTGAATAGTTCCAATTCGAATTTCGTATCCTCCCTAGGATGCCGCGACAACTCCTGCTAGGATTCACGGCTGGCAACACTTTCACAGCTTTGGTGAAGCACTCATGCGAAACTTCTTCGCCTCCTCTCGGTTTCTAGTGCAAGTTGGAATCACTTTCATCGCGCTAATCGCAGCCGCGCTACAGTCCCAAGCCCAAGCCACTAACGATCCGCCGTTCTACGGGCCGTTTAACGCAGTGTTTCTGCCTGACGGCGACGGCCTGAAGAAGCCGCTGGAAAAGAATGATTCGGTTCTGCGCGCGGATTCACCATGGTCTATCTATGCCTGGGTCAAGCCCGCCGAATCTGAGAAAATGCCCAGCCTGGTCGCGGGCATCGGCGATCCCGAAGAGGAATTTCCCAGGTACCTCGCCCTGACCAGCGATCACCTGATTCTGTATATGGGCAAGGACAACAGTCTGTTTGCGTCGGCCTCTCTGTCCGCAGGGAAATGGCATTTCATCGCCGCCACATTCGACGGGGAACAGCTTCGGCTTTATGCCGACGGCTCTCCCGTCTCCACAGGCAAGCTGGATTTTGGTAGCGTGAGTCCTGTCCTCGAATTAGCTCCGCCTTCGTACCCGTCTCCCAACTGGCGCCACTTCGGAGGTTCCATCGCCTCCTTCACGGTGCTCCGGAACGCATTAGGTGACGGCGAACTCCACCAACTCTTTCAAGAGCCTGACGACTTTTCAATCACTGAATTCGAAGAAGGATCGAAGCCTTGGCCGGTGCAGACTCGGGCGCAGGCCGGATATCGCGCTCCGCAAGATCCGGCAATCATGCCGCGCAGCAAAGCGCCGTTCTCCGCTCCAGTCGCCAAGCCGCTAAAGCCGCAGGAGATTCTCCCTGCGAGTGGAGAGCATCAGTGGACACTCGCCGCGGGATGGACCATGATTCCAGCTCCAAAAATAAATGCGGAGGGCCCAGCCATCTCCCAACCGGGCTTCAACGCTCGCGACTGGATGTCGGCGACCGTTCCGGGCACCGCGCTCACCACCATGATCGATCGTGGCGTTTATCCCGATCCCGATTATGGCTTGAACAATCTTGCGATTCCGGAAAGCCTTAATAAACAGGATTATTGGTATCGTATAGAGTTCCGCGCGCCGGCTGAGGCACGCGGACGACACCTCTCGCTCACCTTCGAAGGCATCAATTACCGCGCAGATGTCTGGCTCAACGGCCAACCCCTCGGCTCTATCAAGGGAGCATTCATCCGGGGCGTTTTCGACGTGACCGACATCATCAAGCCAGACAAAGCGAACGTTCTCGCCGCGCGCGTCTCTCCTCCTCCTCATCCCGGAATTCCGCAAGAACAATCCATCAAAGCTGGCCCCGGAGAAAACGGCGGCATCATGTGTCTGGATGGCCCGACCTTCGTCGCCACCGAAGGCTGGGATTGGATTCCCGCGGTTCGCGACCGCGACACCGGTATCTGGCAACCGGTTACGCTCACCGCCACCAGTTCCGTGAAAATTGGCGATCCGCAGGTTGTGACCTCACTGCCGCTCCCCGATACTTCGCGCGCCGACGTCGAAATAGCAGTGCCGCTCAAGAACATCTCAAGCTCGCCGGTGACCGGCACGCTGAAAGCTTCCTTCGGCGATACCGCTGTGACCAAACAAATTACGTTGCCTCCCGGCGAGAGTTCCGTAACGTTGAGGCCTTCCGAGTTCGCGCAACTGACTGTGCAGCATCCGCGCCTGTGGTGGCCGAACGGCTACGGCAAGCCGGACCTCTATATGCTTCAGCTGACTTTTTCCGAAGGAAACACGGAGTCTGACAGCAAGACGCTGCGCTTTGGAATTCGCGAAATCAGTTACGAACTCAGTCTTCTCGACAGTAGTGGCCATCTTCGCCGCGTGGAATATTCGCCAACCAGCGCGCGCTTCCAATCCGAACCGGTGGTCGACGTACGCCATGAAGGCATGCGCCAGATTCCGGCCGCCGATCCTTTCCCGCCATCCTTCCCTCCAGAATGGAAAGAAGATTGGAAGTCCTGGGTAGCATCGCTCATGCCCGGAGCCGAACGGTCTGCTTCAGTGAAGATGCTCGACGATACGAGAGCCTCTCCCTACCTCGTAATCAAGGTAAATGGCGTGCGCATCGCCTGCCGCGGCGGCAACTGGGGAATGGACGACTCGCGGAAACGCGTTTCCCGGGCGCACCTCGAGCCCTTTTTCCGCCTGCATCGCGACGCCAACCTCAACATCATTCGTAACTGGGTCGGCCAGAACACGGAACAAACTTTCTACGATCTTGCCGATGAATACGGGCTGCTCGTCTGGAACGATTTCTGGGAATCGACCCAGAATTACAATCTCGAAGTTGAAGACCCTGCCCTGTTTCTCGACAATGTCCGCGACACCATCCTGCGCTTTCGCAATCATCCTTCGATCGTATCCTGGTGCGGCCGCAATGAAGGCGTGCCCCAGCCCATTCTCAACGAGGGCCTGATCGCGTTGACTCGATCTCTCGATGGCACGCGCTATTACTTCCCCAGTTCGAATCAAATTAATCTGCAGAACAGCGGCCCCTACAAATACACGGACCCATCGCTCTACTACACGACGCTGAATCACGGCTTCTCCGTGGAAACCGGAACCCCATCATTCTCGACTCTGGAATCTTTTCGCGCGTGGATTCCGAACGAGGATCAATGGCCGATCAGCGACGACTGGGCCTATCACGACTGGCACCAGAGCGGAAATGGCGACATGGCTCCGTTCATGGCACAAATGCAAGCCGAATTCGGAGCGCCTGTAAGCCTTGAAGATTTCGAGCGCAAGGCGCAAATGCTCGATTATGTCGACCACCGTGCGATCTTCGAGGGCATGAACGCACATCTCTGGTCTCCGAACAGCGGTCGCCTCTTGTGGATGACCCAGCCCGCCTGGCCCAGCAATACATGGCAAATCCTGACTTCCGATTACGACACGCAGTCTTCGTTTTATGCCGTGAAGAAGGCCTGCGAACCGCTGCATGCGCAACTCGACCTTTCGAATTACAACGGAGCAATCGTGAACACGACGAACGAACCGCGTCCGGCATTATCGCTTACCGCGAACGTCTATTCCCTCGACAACAAGCTATTGTTCCATCACGAAGAGAAGCGGAATGCCGCTGCTGACGCGGTCACCGATGGCTTTAGGCTGGAGCTGGCGCCGCTGTTTTCGTCGGAAGGAGTCGTGCTGGTGAATTTAGAACTTCGGAACTCGACGGGCGAAGTAGTATCTAGAAATCTTTATTGGCTGGGAGCGGACAGTTCTTCCTATCGGCGCCTGAATCGTCTTCCCCTGGCTTCCCTTTCGGCGACTGCCAAGTGGGCGCGGACCGGCAACGAAGTGCGGGTGCAGATCGAACTGCGCAACACCGGCACTACGGCCGCTCTCGCGAACAAGTTAAGTCTGCTGAATGCCACTGACGGTTCGCGCATTCTTCCCGCGTACTATACCGACAATTACGTTTCGCTGCTGCCCGGCGAAATCCGCGAAATCGAAGTAACGTATCCCGCAAAATCAGCAACCGGTCCGGCGCAATTAGCCCTGCGCGGATGGAATCTGACCAAGCAGGTGATCCCGATTCCGTAGCGTCTCTGTCATCCTAGCGAAGGACCCGTACGCGCCCGACTGCCGATTTACGACCCCGGCTCCCCCGGCTTGATCTCTGCCGCCTTCCCAGCGTGATACACCACCACCAGCGGCTTCCCTCCATTTGGATAGTGCACCGTCTTTTCGTTGGAGCTCGCGCCCGCGTCGGGCATGCCCATACCAACCGCAAAATCCGCCTGCATCTCGTTCATCCCGGGCTTCACTTCATGTTGCTCGACTGCCTGCCACACATCCGCCGGCCAGTGCTTATACAAGTCGTGGGGATCCTCGACAAAAAACATTTCGTCGGAATAAATTTTGTATTGTCCCTCCGCCTCATACCCAATGGGTACGGCGTAGCTCTTCCCCTCTTTTTCAAATACGGCCATAACTTGTGTGCGTTGCCCCGCTTCCGGCGCCTTCGCCGTCACCACATCTTTGATTTGCAGTTTCTCGATCGGCAACAGCAGCCCCGCGTCGTGGGCAAAGTCGACATGCTTGTTTGCCGCGTCGTAACGATAATAGGTATAGCGATAGCCCTCTTCTACCCACACCGGTTGCTGCGTGAGCTGGCGCGCGCTCTTCAGGTCGTAAGGATAAAGTTTCTTGGGATTGACATAATAGTCGGGATTGGAATAACCAACGTTCGCGGCCTCCTTGGCTTTCTGGGCCACAACTTTATCTTCGTGACGCTGGTACAGAATCCAGCCAGCCCGCGCTCCCGCAACCACCATCGCGAGCAGCAGTGCCAATTGGATCCTCTGCCTAGCCTCTGGACTCATCATGCGAGAACCGTATCGAATTTCCGGATTTCCCCTCAGACTTTCCCCGCGCCTGCGGCGGACTCTCTCCTAGTCTCGGCAGGCTCTCTCAGCGATCTCAGCGGACTTTCTCCGCGATCTCAGCGGTTCAAAGCTTTTGACTCTCCCATTTACCAATTGCCGAAAGAACTGCCGCAGCCATAAGGTAAACTGGTCAGAGAGGAAGTTCGCAATGCCAGCCATCACCGAACAAGACGTTTTAAGCGCGCTGAAGAGTTGCTACGATCCCGAGATCCCGGTCAATATTGTCGACCTGGGCCTGATTTACAAAGTGGATTTCGCATCCGCGCAGCCTGATAATCCTGCCGATCCCAAGCAAGATGTTACCGTGGAAATGACTCTCACTGCCCAAGGCTGCCCCGAGCACGTCAACATCAGTGCCCAGGTTAAATCCCGCGTCGAGCAATTGCCAGGCGTCAGTAACTGCACCGTGAACGTCGTCTGGACGCCGCCCTGGACCCCGGAACGCCTCAGTCCAGTTGCCAGAAAACAACTCGGCATCGAGTGAGCTACAAAGACGACCTCACGCGTCAGACCTCTGACCTGCACAATCCCATTGACTCTCGATCCCGAGGTCCGACGTCTGAGGTCGCCTTTCTTCATCCAATCTCTTCCCAGGCTCCCGCCGCTCCCCGGCCCGCCGCCTCAGTAATCCGCTTGCCCGCTTGACCCGCCATTTCCATGACACGCATGCCGCGCTCGAAATAATCCGGCAACGATTGCCGCACTCTGTCGAATGTCTCCGGATACTCCGCCGCCAACACCGCCAGCCCAACCCCGCCGGCAAGCACACCCGCTGGATATCTCTTCTTCATAAAGAACATTGCGGCTGCCCCGATGGCGCTGAACACAATCGCTTTCTTCCACGAGTCCATGGTCTCCCCCTCAAAGAGACTTAAGGTGCTAAAAGGGCGCTCTTTAGTTGCCAAAATTGTAACGCAGCGACCTCCTGTGCCCCGCGCCTCGCATAGCTTATACTTCCTCTTCCCCGGAGGAACCCGATGTTCTGCTCGCAAATTCGCCGCATAACATTCTTCTTCACGATTTTCTCTGCGGTCCTATCCGCCCAAACCAAGCCGCGCGCCAGGGATCTGGGGGTCCCTTTCGATGGCACCCCCGGCCTTTACAACGCCATCACCGATGTAAAGGGCGTCGAGGTCGGACACACCACTCTCATTTCCGGAGAAGGCAAACTCGAAGTCGGCAAAGGTCCCATTCGTACCGGCGTCACTGCCATCCATCCTCGCGGAAAAGCCAGCAACGACGCCGTTTTCGCCGCCTGGTTCACTCTTAACGGCAACGGCGAGATGACCGGCACAACCTGGGTCGATGACTCCGGATTTCTCAATGGCCCGGTCATGATCACTAACACCCACAGCGTGGGGGTGGTTCGCGACGCAGTCATCGCCTGGAAGGTCAAGCACGGCACTCCCGACATGGAAGGCTACTGGTGGTCGCTCCCGGTTGTTGCCGAAACTTGGGACGGCTACCTGAACGACATTAACGGATTTCACGTCAACCCCGAGGACGCCTTCCACGCTCTCGATTCCGCTCACTCGGGCCCGGTCGAAGAAGGCAATGTCGGCGGCGGCACCGGAATGATCTGCAATGAATTCAAAGGTGGCATCGGCACCTCCTCGCGCGTGCTCGATGCCAAAGATGGAGGCTATACCGTCGGCGTCCTGGTGCAGTGTAACTACGGCTCGCGTGACCAACTGCGGATCGCGGGCATCAACGTGGGTCGCGAAATTGCCGAGCGCACTATTTTTCAGAAGGATGTCGGCTCCATTATCGTTGTCCTGGCCACCGACGCTCCGCTGATTCCCACGCAACTCAAGCGCATCGCCCGGAAAATTTCCCTCGGCCTGGGCCGCGACGGCTCTTATTCCGGCGACGGCTCGGGCGACATTTTCATCGCCTTCTCCACCGCGAATCCCGGAGCCGTAGGCTCCAAAGGATTGCGCCAGCTCACCATGCTTCCCAATGATTCACTCAATCCAATCTTTCTGGCCACAGTCCAAGCCACCGAAGAAGCCGTAGTCAACGCCATGATCGCCGCCGAAACCATGACCGGCATCAACAATCACAAGGTAATCGCGCTGCCTCACGATCGCCTCCGCGAAGTCCTGAAAAAATACAACCGCCTGGTGAAATAAAAAGACCCGAGGTTAGAGTAGATCGAGGGTGCCCCATCCTTCTCGCGTTTTTCGCGAGAGAGTGGGGGATTTGATTTTTCTGTTTTGATTTTCTGTTTTAACTTCCGCTGTCCTTTCAAGGAAGAGATCGCTGTTCTACGCTCCCCCGAAAGTTCCATTCCCGTGCCGGTAGTCCTGCACTTCAATTCCGAATCGCTTGAGCATCGATTGCAATGTCGTCCGCTTGATCCCCAGACGGCTGGCCGCCCCTTCCACCCCGGCCAACACTCCGTTCGTTTCCCGTAAAACATGAATAATGTGTTCCCGTTCCATCTCGGTGAGGTTGTCGTCGGTCACGTCCTGCGGCACATCCAACTCCACCGGCGGAGCCGCTATTGTCCGGCTTTTGCTCAAGATCACCATGCGCTCGATCATGTTCTCGAGTTCGCGGATATTGCCCGGCCAATTCCAGTTCTGCAGCACTTTCATCGTCTCTTCCGGGACGATGTCGATGTGCTTCCCCATGCGCGCCGAGTGCTTCTTCACGAAATGATGCACCAGGATAGGAATGTCGCTTCGGCGCTGCCGCAGGGCCGGCAACTCAATGGGAAAAACGTTGAGCCGATAAAACAAATCTTCACGAAACAGCTTGTCCAGAACGTCCTGGTGCAAATCGCGGTTGGTCGCCGAGATAATCCGCACGTCGACATGCATGGTGCGCACTCCCCCCAGCCGTTCGAACTCGCGGTCCTGCAGCAGTCGCAGCAATTTGGGCTGCAGGTCAAGCGGCAATTCCCCGATCTCGTCCAGAAATAATGTGCCCTTGTCCGCCAATTCAATCCGCCCGACTTTGTGGTTGACGGCGCCAGTGAACGCCCCTTTTTCATGCCCGAAAAGTTCGCTCTCTAACAATCCCTCGGGCACGGCGGCACAATTGAGCTTGATAAATGTCTGGTTGCGTCGCGAACTCAGCGCATGCACCGAACGCGCCACCAATTCCTTCCCCGTGCCGGTTTCTCCCAACAGCAACACCGTGGAATCGGTCGGCGCCACGACCCGCACATTCTTCAGTACTTCCAGCAGCGCAGGACTCTGCCCAATGATTTCTTCAAACCCAAGCTCTGCTTGAATCTGCTCTTCCAGATAGGATTTTTCTTGCGCCAGCTTGTCCCGCGCGTCCTGCAAACGATCGGTCACTTCCCGCAAATGAGCGATGTCCATCGACGCCCCGGTGATTCCAACAACGTTTCCTGTGCTGTCGAACAAAGGTTCAACAGTGATATCGAATGCTTCGCTTTTGCCGTTGTGCGGGATCAACACTTCCTGCCGCACCGCCACCCCAGTCTTCAAAACCCGTCTTTTTAGTTCAACCAGGCCCGCGGCCTTCTTCGCGCCAATGATTTCCGCATCCGTCTTGCCGATCACCTCTTGCTGCCAGTGGGTTCGCGGATTGTAAATCCACGTATAGCGCAAGTCGCGGTCTTGGTTGAAAACCGTAATCGGAGAATCTTTCAGCGCAACTCGAAACCGCTCTTCGTTCTGGCGCATCGCTTTTTCCGCAGCCTTGCGCTCGCTGATGTCACGCACAATCCCTTGCAACCGCCCATCCGGCAGTCGTTTTCCCAAAACTTCGCCAGGAAAAATCGATCCATCCTTCCGCCGGAATGTCCACTCATTTCGGCTTGCCTGACCGCCCAGAATTCGCTCTCGTTCGTTCGCAACGGCTGCGGTCTCTTCGGGAATCACCACATCGGTAATCGACAACTTCAAGATTTCCGCGCGTGTGTATCCCAGCATTTCCGCTCCCGCCGAATTGACGTCCAGATATTTCCCTTGGGAGTTGGCAATGAAAATTCCGTCCGCAGCCTGTTCCACCAAGAGCCGGAAATGATTTTCGCTCTCCTTCAGCGCTTGCTCCGCCCGGCTTCGCGCTTCTTCAAGTTTGATCTGCTCGGTCACATCGCGCTGGATGCCCCAGGTGCGCACCAGTTTCCCGTTCTCCACGATCCCAATCATGCTGTTGCGAAATACCTTGGCATTCCCGTGGATATCCACTTCGTGCGACTCTCGCTCCACTACGTTGAAGCCTGAGCGAACGTATTCCCGAGTCAATTCAAGATTTCGCGGATCGTCCGCCACCAGCATTTCCGAAACCCGCTTTCCCGTAAGTTCTTGTCCCAATGTGAACCCGTACATTCTGGCCATGGCGTCGTTGCATTCCCCGATGTAAGAATCGGAGAGAATACGTTCGATCAGTTCATTTTCAGGCAGATCGATCGGCACGGGCGCGTCCAGTTCCTCGCGGAAGATCCCCTCCGAACTCTGTGCCACGAACCTGCGATAGTCCTCTTCGCGCCGACGCAGCGAGTCTTCGGCCAGCTTGTGCTCCGTGATGTCGAAACTCGTGGCCTGCACCAGCGGCATGGCCGCGTTTTCCCCCTGGAGTTCCGCGGTGTTGAACAAGACCCAAACCGGCTTACCATCCTTTCGTCGGAGTTGGATCTCCCGGCAACGCACAGCGCCATCGCGCGTCAACTGACGTAGCAGTGGTTCCCGCTCGGCGAGCTCGACATAGAACTCCGTCGCCATGCGGCCGCGAATTTCCTCCGCCGTGTCATAGCCTAGAATGTGCGCCCCCGCCTCGTTGCATTCGAGGATCTTCCCATCCATGCTGGAGATCGAAACGCCTGCCACATTTTTCTCGAAGAGGAGCCGGTAGCGTTGTTCCGATCTGCGCTGCGCCTCCTCCGCCCGCTTGCGCTCCGTAATGTCCCGCGCCATTCCCCGCACGATCGGCGTTGCCACACCTTCCGTCCGCAGCGTGTTGCTGTACTCCCAGATCCTGCGCTCACCGGTTCTCGTAACCACGCATAACAGTCCGTGGTCCTCTCCCGCTGTCTGGACCCGCTTCAGATATCCTTCAAACTGCTCGCGACACTCGGGAGCAATCAATTCCCGCATCGGCATCTTCAGCAGTTCCGCGACCTCATATCCCAACTGGCGCGCGGGCGCTGGATTTACCGATAACAACCTGCCCTCTAAATCGTGCGTACAGACCAGTTCTTCGCTGTGTTCCACCAGGTCCCGATAGCGGTCCTCGCTTTCCCGCAATGCTGCTTCCGCCCTTCTCCGTTCGCTAATGTCCCGCGTAACCGCCACCACATAGCTCCGCTCCAGCTCCACCAGTCGGAGGCTGGTTTCCACAGGAAATGTCGAACCATCCTTGCGCTTGTGAAGGGCCTGAACCACCACAAATCCCGACTCGTGCAATTCCTTCAAAACGCGACCGTGGGCTTCATCAGCTCCTGTGTCGATATCAAACACCGTCATCGATAGCAATTCTTCCCGTGTGTACCCGAGGTCCTTGCATGCTTTCTCATTCACGTCCAAGAATCGTAGTGTTTCCGGATCGACCACCTCCACCGCATCGTTGGATTGGTCAATCAAGCTTCGGAACAATTTCAGCGACCGGTCTGCCTCCTTTCGATCTGTGATATCTTGCAAGACGCTTGCCACCCGGTCGATGCCACCAGGTCCTACGATTGGGAAGTAGGAGATGAGAAGGTCTCTTTCGTCTCCCGACCGGTATCGGTACCGCATCTCGTATTGCACGACGTTACCCCTAAAGCATTTGTCCAGCTTTTCCTTGACCGTCGTCTCAAAGACTCCCGGGTTTAATACATCCTGAACCTGCCGGCCAATCAGTTCGTCGCGTTTCATCTCTCGATATTTCAGGAAAGCACGATTCGCCATTACATAGCGGTAGTCGCGGTCGACCACTGTGATCATCTCTTCCAAACCTTCCACGGCCTTTTGGAATTCCTGTAATCGACTCGTGCGTCGCCGATACAGCTCCCCCACCCCGCTCATCGCGACTCCCGCCAACCCAAACACCAGCAAGCCGACGACGTCATGTGGATTCTTGACCCCAAACGAATTCGGCGATTCCTGGAAAAAGTATGCGGCAAGCACGGTCGAAAGTAGAGTTGCGAACACGCCTGGCCCGAATCCGCCGAGCAGCGCGATCAGCATGATAGTGGGATAAAACAAGGTAAAGGGCTTCGTAGGCCCGAGGGCGAAACCCAGACTGAATCGCAGCAGGGCTACTGCGGCCACAGCTAGCATTGCAAATCCGTATCGTCGCGGCCAACTCTGCAGCCAGCGTGCGGACCTTGCAGCGGTTTCCCTTCGATCGGCAGAACTCATAGCCAACCTTTCACTTCATGGGATTCCCGAAGCACAAATCTGCGGGACATCCTCTTCCGCATAGAGGCATCCCGTCACTCAACAACGCACCTGCCGGGGGAGAACAACAAACTAATTGGTCGCGATCATACCAGAGGAACTGGCTAAATCTGTGACCCCGATCACAATTGGATTATCCAGTCCCGATATGGAATTACACTCTAAATACGCCGCTTTGACTATGAAATCGATAGCCCGCACCAGCATCACTTATGTTTACTGGCTCATTACTAAAATTAAATTCGGAATGAGGAGGTTTCAGAACAGCTTGCGACCAATTCGGCTTTCTGGGGACGAGGGGTCTAAAGGGTAAGGTTGGAAGGCTGAGATCTAAACGTTGCGCTCCGAAGGAGGCGCGAAGGCTGGGGTCGAGGTCCCAACAAACGTGTACTTTAGAATGACTCAAGGTAGAAGCGCGGCGGCCGAAACCCTGACCCATGGTTTCCCGGTGCAGGAGCCATGCTCTGCTTGAGTAGCGCGTTGATTTCCGACTCCAGTATCTCCCGCTCCTCCGACCAAAGCGAGGTAAACCGAAACGGCTGCAGATAGCCTCGCGCGGCCCGCATGGGAAACAGCATCTGCGCCTTGGGACGCAATGTGCCGGAAGCAATCGGAATCGTCAGGCTAACTTTGGCTCGCTCGTCCACATACATCGCCAGTTCCAGCAACCCTCCGGTAATCGAAAGTTGATGGAGCTTGCACGGAATCCGCCGCAGGTTCTCCATCTGCATGAGAACTGAGACCGTGCCACGCAGGTTTACGCGGGGCGCCCGGATTGGCCGCGTTGGCGAGAACTGATTCATCCCTGGCTCCGGCTACTTAAAGCCGCACACCGCGAACGTGGGAGCAAGTGTCACCCTGCAATCCCCGTGAGATGACTGCGGTCAGAAGCCGGTCGGTCCGCCGCATCGCTTTCCAATCGTACTCATAGGCCCGTCCACAACCCAGGCAGATCTGGTAATACCGGCCGTTATCGTCCACGCGCGGCCATGAAAAGCGGTGCGTGCAGCCTCGTTTCAGCAGATTCATTAAGAAATTCAATCGGTCACCACCTGGTTGCGGCTCTTCCAATGATCGAGCCAGCGCGAGAAAAATGGTTTTGAGTGGCCGCCCAACATCTGCTGCAGCTTCGACAGGAGAATCGTGGGAGGTTGCGATTTCGACAAAAACGAATCCACCGAACTTAACTTGTGCTTCGGCAGCGGTTCATAGGCCGACAACAGCATGATCGGAATTTGCGAATTGATGCGCTTCATCTTTGCGGCCACTACATCTCCACTCATCCCCGGCATTTGATAGTCGAGGACGACCGCATCCACCGCCCGCGTACGGAACAACTTTAACCCTTCGTCTCCACCGCTCGCCTCTAGCACCTCGTACCCGCTTTTCTCGAGCAGCATTTTCCGGCCAATCAGTCGGTTCCAATGGTCGTCAATACAAAGAATGGTAGCCTTCCTGCGAGACATGACGGTTTAACTTCCGATCTGGCCAGTTTTAGTTTGTTCAGCGCCGTAGCTCCCAGACTGCCACGAACGCTGGGCTTCGAAGTGGTGGGCACGTTGATTCTGCCCACATCCTTCCGCACTTTCAAATTACGAATGTGCACTCCATCGACAGTTACTACAATGGAAGGCGGAAGCCAAAAAGAAAGGCGAGTCAGGATTGACTCACCCTTGAATCGTAGAGACGTAACTTATCGCGTCTGTTCCCGCAGCTTTTGCGAACTTCCTAGTGTTGTGTCGACCCTACCAACTCATTCTTCATCACATTCACTTCGACGCGCCCCCCGCTGCTGCGCTTTGCCATGGTTCCACCGCCAGCCGGGGCATTCCCCATGCTCATCACATAAACCCGGTAAACCGGAATCTGATGATTCAGCACCAGGTAGCGCTCCACCGAATCCGCCATCTTCCGCGAACTGGCAATGGCCGCCGTGCCCCGCCCCGGCGCGAATCCGCGGACTTCGATGATATAGCTGCGCTGATCCTTCAGCGGCTCCGCCAACTGGTCCAGCGCGTCCTTGGCCGACTTGCTCAACACCGTTTGCCCCGCCCGGAAGCGGATTTCGGTCTGCCCCCCGTCTTTATATTGATCGAGGTTGCTCACCATCTGCTCCACCGAACCAACACGCGTCGAAGCCTCATTGGCGCTGGTTTGCGCCGCCTGCGCCTTGGTGCCCGCGTCGGTCGCGTGCTGATCGGCCAAATTGACCTTTTCCGATGCCAGTTGAATGCCCTGCGTCGCGCGCGTATCCACGTCCTTAATCGACCGGCCATTTTCCGAGGTCAACTGATCCAGTTCGTTGATGCGGTCGCGAATCGGGCCCACCAGTCGCTGTACGTACTTTTTGTTGGCGAAAGGATGCGTCACCAGATTCACCAGGTTCGGATCGTCGCCATCCCAGAAATTCTTGGATGTCGGCGGTGGAATGGGTTCCCGATCGCTGGTCACCGGTCCCTGAGACGTTGACGTACTCTGATCGATCGGCTGAGTGCTCGAGTTGGTTTGCTGCGCCAGCACCGGGAGCGCCAGCACGACACTCAAAATTAGCGGTAAGAATATTCGAGGTTTCATCTTCCACCTTCTCCAAACTGGCGCATCAAATGCTCTCTTGCGCCCGGACGGCCATCCTTTGCGACACTGAGATTGTGCACTTAGTCGGCCAAAGCTGCAAGTGTTACATCAAGGCTAAACACCTCTTTCACGCCCAACCAGTGCAGCATGTGTGCAGAACTCTTCATCCTGACTCGCCTCGCGGGGCCGAAGAGGCTGATTGTGGAGACAACCCAGGAAGCTCGATGTGGGGACAGCCGCCCTCGGCTGTCTGCTGAGCGGAGTTCAGCAGCTTGGCGCAGAACTCGAGACTCCGTTACCTTCCCCTTCCATCTTCTACAGCAAACACCGTAAGGCTTTCTTCCCTCCCTCGTGGTAAAAACCCCCCATAATTCGCTCCCTTAGGTGGGCCTTTGCCTCTTGGTCGCAAAATCTGGTTTTTGAAGAAGGAGTTTCTGGCCGGAAACTCCGGGCTCGTCGACCCTAAACTGATGTCGCAATCGAGCTCGATGAGAACCCCACCACAGACTGGAGACCAATGCGCGCCAAAGAAAAAGTAAAAGTAAATGTGCTGATGGTAGACGATCAGCCCGCCAAACTCCTCACCTACGAAGCCATCCTCGCAGATTTGGACGAAAATCTGATCCCCGCCAAATCCGGCGCCGAAGCACTTGAACTTCTGTTGAAGAATGACGTCGCCGTCGTTCTCACCGACGTCAGCATGCCCGGCATGGACGGTTTCGAACTGGCCGACACCATCCGCCAGCATCCTCGCTTTCAGCAGATGCCCATCATCTTCATCTCCGCCGTCTGCGTCACCGACTTCGACCGGCTGAGGGGCTACCAGACCGGCGCGGTCGATTACATCTCCGTTCCCATCGTTCCTGAATTGCTGCGCGCCAAAGTCTCGGTCTTTGCGGAATTACACCGCCGCGCCCTGCAGTTGGAGACGCTGAATCGCGAACTCCTCCGCCTGTCCAACAGTCTCATTGCCGCCCAGGACAATGAGCGCCGCCGCATCGCCCGTGCCATGCACGATGGTTTGGGCCAGGAACTCACCGCCGCAAAAATGGTTCTCGACGGAATTCTTCTCCACGGCGAACCTGCGGATTCTCCCAAAGCGCTGGCCGCCGCCGATGCCAGCTCCATGATCGATCGCGCCCTGCAGCAGGTCCGTAGCATTTCCCATCTGCTGCATCCTCCGTTGCTTGATGAGGTAGGCCTCAGCTCCGCGATTGCCTGGTTCCTCGAGGGTTTCACTAAGCGCAGCGGCATTGTCACCGCACTCGACTTGCGCCCTTCTGAATTCCCCAGGTTCCCCTCCGAACTGGAAACCGCCGTGTTTCGCATCGTTCAGGAGGCCTTAAACAACGTTTTCCGGCACTCTGGAGCGCGCAGCAGTTGGGTTGCGTTGCGACATCAGGATGCCCACTTGGTTGTCAGTGTGCGCGACAACGGACACGGCCTTTGTGCGGGCGTGCTCGAGTGCCGCCCCGACAGCATCGGCGTCGGGATTGGAGGCATGCGCCAGCGCGTAAAAGAATTGGGTGGAGAATTACGATTGGAGAATTGCAATCCGGGCACTCTGGTCCAATTCACGATCCCGGCCGGTAATTGCATTTATCGCGAACCCATCGTCTCTCCGACTCTCAAAAGCACCTTGCGGAAAGATAATGTATTTGCGGAAGAAACAGCGCCGCTAACACCAACTCCGGTGCCTCTTCCATCCGTCAGCAGTTGAGGGTTCCTCACCCTTCTCGCGTCTTTCGCTCCGAACCGGGTGCCCCATCCTTCTCGCGTTTTCGCGAGAGGGTGGGGACTTTGACTTCGCATCGAATCAGAACCGGCTGCAACAGCCACCCATGAACCCTACTCACTTCCCTTCCAACTTAATGTCTCCCACGCCCACATGCGCCCGCAGTTCGTACTTACCTTCGCCATGGTATTTCAAACTCTTCCCCAGCCATCCGCTGGTCTCGCCGTAGCCATCGCCACTCACATCGCCGATACCCGCACTCGCGTTCACCACCCGATATCCCGCGTGCCCGCTGGCCACGCGAATATCGCCCACTCCCAGCGTCAAATCCTTGTCGCCGTCCACGTCTTCCACGGTCACATCGCCGACTTTATCGTGCACATCGAGATTCGTGTTCTCGGGCACCTCAAGCTCCACGTCGAACTGCGTATTGTCGCTGGAAGGCACGTGAAATTCGATGGTGGCCTCGTTGCCCCGCACCTTGAAATCCACATGCGCGTCTTTCACATTTCGCTCGCGACGCGACTTGATGGTATAACGCAGGCTGATCCTGTTAGAATCCCCGCGCCGGATGTGCATATCCCCCACTCTCAGGCGCACATGAACCGAACCGCCTGCGGCAAAGTCGCGGGCATCCGAATGCGTCTCTTCGTAATCCCAGTCGCTGGCCGTACAAAACGGCGCCGCGCAAAACGGCGCCAACAACAGACAGGTCAAAATTGTTTTGTGAACGAGATTCAAACGGGTAGGAAGTCTGCCGAGCATAAATGCACCTCTCGGGCGCAACTACGTCTGGTAATGATACGCGACCGACAACACCGAAGTTCCCCGAAACTCAGCGAATCAGTGACCGAAGTCGGCTACCCCGTCCCAAACCAGTTGGACGGCAATGGCCAGAATGAGGAAGCCGAATATCTTATTGATCGCGCCCACCGCGCTAGGACCAAGACGCCGCACCAGCGGGCCGCCCAGGCAAAAGAACAGAGACACGCTCAGCGCAATGCCCGCCACCCCAATCACCATTCCCAGATACGCCGCCGCGTTGTCCACATGTGCAGCCAGCGCCATCACCACTCCGATCGCCCCAGGCCCCGACATCAGCGGCATGGCCAGTGGCGTTAATGAAATATCCTCTTTGCTTTCCGCTTCGTGACTTTCCGCAGGGGTTATACGCGACGTCGAAGTTACCATCCCCCACGCCGTATTCGCCACGATTAGCCCTCCCGCAATCTTCAGCACCGGCAGCGAAATCCCAAAGAAGTGCAGCACGAAGCGCCCGAAAAAAAGAAACGCCACCAGGATGACGAACACCCACACCCCGGTCTTGAACGCCGTGCGGTAGCGTTCTCGCGCGCTCCAGTTCGAAGTCATGGTGAAGAAAATAGGGATGCCGCCGAAGGGATCCACAATCGGAAACAGCGCCAGGAATGTCGCCGCCGCCGAAGCCGGCAACGTCCGCAAAAACTGTCCGAGCGCGTATGCTGATGTCATGCCATTAGCCAAGTTTGAATGGATTGATGATCTCTACTCCCAGGTGCTTGAAATCTTTTTCATTCCGCGTGGCTACCGTCAATCCATGCAGCCGCGCGGTTGCCGCGATCATGACGTCGTACAAAAGATCCGCTTGCAGGCCAACCATCATTTGCGCCATCTCGCGGAAACAATGCCCGTCCAAGGGTAAGATGGTCGTCAAGTTCCCCAACTCATCCACCCATGCTTCGATCGCAGTCGCCTTGTCTGGATCCTGCTGGCGCGTCCGCTCAATGCCCTCCTGCAGTTCGCCGAGCGTAACCGCAGATACAAATATCTGGTCCGCTCGCAGGCCGTCCAACCAAGCGACTACCGCCCCATGAGGCTTCCTTTTACGGATTTCCGAGACAATGTTGGTATCGAGCAAATATCGAGTCACTCAAGATCCACCGGCGGACGCCGTTTCCACTTTCTGCGCGGCGGGACAATGTTGTCAAAACGCGGCCCCGACAGCAGCAGTTCTTTGATGTTGGGACGGCATGTGCGCTGCATCCGGCGCCACTCTTCAATCGGCACCAGGATCGCGGCCTCCACTCCCCGGCGCGTGACAGTCTGCGGCCCTTCCTTCAGTGCTGCGTTCAAGAATTCACTAAAACGCGATTTAGCGTCTTGTAACTGCCAGGAGCCCACAGTTTCACCTCCTGGCTCTCTATCATATGACTAGTTAGATGACTAGTCAATCGCGCAGTTTACCGGTACCCTTCCAGCGCTTTCGCGGCGCGATCCAGCGCCCCGGCCAGCACCGCCAACTGCTGCCGCGTTCGCTCGCTATCTCCCTTGTCGAGAGCTTCGTTCACTCCCGGAATCACCACCGCCGCGTACCCCGTATATTCCCCCGGAGCGTAAATCACATGGCGAAACCACGGACGATGCGGCAGTCCTTGCGGATCCAGCATCGCTCGCTCCGCGCCGCGCAAAGCCTGGTTCAACCGCACCGCATCCGCCGGCGGGCTTTTCTGCTTCGCCAAGATCTTCACCCCGGCATTTTGAAAGCGGCGCGCCGCCGCGTCCACCGCGCGGAAATCCAGTGCATTCGGCCCGAACTTGTCTTCCGCCCGCTTGCGCGCCGCGTCCAGATACACCGCGATTTCTTTCCCATACTCTTCGTAGTCGTAAGGCAGCACGTCGGCATCGGCCATGCGCAGCGCTTCCAGCCCAAACACCCGCGACATCTCTTGCTCGTACAGAAAATCCGGATCGCCAAATTTCTTGAACCATGCAAAATCATCGAATGTCGAGTGATAAACGCCGTACGGCCCGCTCGAACTCATATCACTCGACGGGATTCCCAAATGCTGCAGAAACGCCGTGTAATCCGAACCGCTGCCCAAGTCTCCGACTGGAACGTCACTCTTCACCTGCGCCGCGGGGGACCGCCGGCTGTCTCCAGCCTCGGCGGGAGATTGTGTCGATGGCGCTTCCGGTTGCGACGCCTTCTGCCACGCTTCGTAAACCGTCCCGCCTTTCGGGCTAGGAACAACTTTGGTCACATCGCGCAGAAACTGTTTCAAACTCGGCACCGCAGACGCTCCAAACTTCGGCCCTGAAACCGCGACGTCCATGTTGAAATATGCCGCCGCATTCGCCAGTTCCGCCTCGTGCTGCTCCACCCACTCGGTCGAGCCCATCAGCCCTTCTTCTTCCCCATCCCAACTGCCAAAGATCAATGTCCGTTTCGGCCTCCAGCCCGACTTCAGTAGTTCGCCCACGCCGTGCACCGCCTCCAGCATCGCCGCCGTCCCGCTGTTCGGATCGACCGCGCCATACACCCAGGCGTCGCGATGGTTGCCAGCGACCACCCACTCGTCCGGCAGTTCACTTCCCCGCGCCCGCCCGATCACATCCCACAACGTGCGAAATTGATAATCCTGTCGCAGATGCATCTTCAGCTTCGCCGGACCCGGCCCCACGTGATACGTAAATGGCAGCGCCCCCTGCCACTCCCTCGGCGAATCCGGCCCGCCCAAATGCTGCAGCACCGGCCAAGCATCGTGATACGACAGCGGCGTCACCGGAATTTTCGGCATCTGCGCCGACTGCTCCGGAGAAATCCTCTGCGACTCCGGCAATGACGGCACCGACGCCACTCCCGGGGTGGTTGGATCACCCGGGAATTCGAACATATATCCCACCGACCCGCGCTGCACTCCGGTATCCGGCCGCCACGGCCCGTCCGGATATTTATCGCCGCGCCGCCATCCATCATCGGCGGGATCGGAATAAATGATCACGCCCGCGGCCCCGTGCTCCTGCGCCACAAATACCTTGACCCCGCGAAAATTCTGCCCATAACGCACCAGCACGATCTTCCCGCCCACGTCGATCTTTAGCTTGTCGAGCTTCTCGAAGTCCTCGGGCGTCCCATAGTTCGCATAAACAACATCGGCCTCCACATCCCCCGAAGGCGACATGCCACTGAACGGCATGACCACGCGCGGATCGTCCTGATAGGCATCGCCATCCACATGTTCGCGCGTGGGACCATGCATCTCCACGCCTGCAGGCGCAACCAGATCGACGCTGATTTCCGCCGGATAATTCATCCACACTTTGTATTCCACGATCTGCGTATCGAGCCCCGCCTCGCGGAATTTTTGCGCCACATACTCGGCGGTCGCCTTGTCCTCGATCGTGCCCGCCATGTGCGGCGCCTGCGTTAGAACGCGCAGATGCTCTTCAGCCAGCTTGGCATCAGGCACCTCCAGAAAGCGCGATTCCGTAGCTTGTTCAGCCGCTGCATCGCGAAAACCGAAAATCGCCGCGATTGAAGTGGAAGCTGCGCCATGGCCGCTGGCGCTGCTGGATGAACTGCCGAGCAGGATGGCGAATGACAGAATTACGGCGGAGAATGGTCTCATAGGCTCCGTGTGAAAGTTAGTACGGTAGCACAGCCATAGAATTTATAGTGCAAGCCCGGAAACACGGGCTTCGTATATTCGCTATACTTTCGCCCGGAGCACCAGCTTCACCAACTTCACCAATTGGTGCAGACTCGTGGTATACTAACTCTCATGAAGCGAGCGACGATGACTCTGCCCGATGATCTTGCCCTGGCCGTGGACAAATACATCCTCGCGCAAGAGGCTCCGCCTGCGCTCACGACCGTGGTGCAGGCGGCACTGCGAGAATACTTGCGAGAGCGGGGGTTTCTGCGGGAGTACCGGCCACTGAAGATTACGCCAGTGGGACGGAGCGGACGCACCGATGTCAGTGTGAACCATGACCTCTATTTGACCGGGATGAAGGAATGATGCGGGCCGTGTTGGCCGACACTGGTCCGCTCTACGCCGCGGCCGATGAGGACGACATCTATCACGAACAGGCAATCCTACAACTGCAGAAGCTAGCCGACGACCGGCGCGAAGTTGCGATTGCTTACCCCACTTTGCTTGAGACCTACGGACTTCTATTATTCCGCATGGGGACAGCAGCCGCCCTAAAATGGCTTGCATTTATGGGCGCTGCAGTCCTGGTGAATCCAACGCAGGAAGACTATGGGCAAGCGCTCATAAGGGTGAGGGAACTGCCGGACCAGCGCATCACACTGGTTGACGCCACCGTTGGAGCGTTGGCTTCCCGGATGGGGCTGCAAGTTTGGACTTACGATCATCACTTTGACGTGATGCGCGTGCCCGTCTGGCGGTGAGGCGAATAACGAACGATGCCGTCAGCGGAGAGCGGCGGCTGTCAGACCACCCAGGTGTGATCTTTTTGACCCAGCGAGAACTCCAGAGCTTCTGGACCACGATAGTCATCATCGCATAACGAGATTGAAACCACGGCTCCGCTCTCGAAAGTGATTGAGACTTGCCGCTCATCAACCTCCGCGCGTTTGACTCTGCAACCTATCTGTCGGCAAAGACTATCGCGGTAGCCGGCTTGCCCCAGAGTGAAACTCTCCGCTCCGCACGTGACCGTGGGCATAGTGTACGCATTCATTCCAGGACCATCGAACGCAAGCTGAATATAGTCCCGCACGAACGTAACTGAGCTCAGCTCGCGCCCCGCGAGTTTTCCAAGTGCATCGGCTAACGACTGCTTAGTCTGGATATCGGTCATTTGGTTAGGAGATCTTCACCGCACCTGCCCGTTCCCGATAACCTCATACTTCGACGAAGTCAACTCCGCCAGCGCGAACGGCCCACGGCAGTGCAGTTTTTGCGTGCTGATCCCCATCTCGGCGCCGAACCCGAATTCACCACCGTCGGTAAAGCGCGTCGAGGCGTTCCAGTAGACCGCCGCCGAATCCACGCCGCGCAGAAACTTCCGCGCGTTCCCTTCATCGCGGGTCACGATTGAATCACTGTGCTTCGTCGAATAACGATTGATGTGCGCGATGGCCTCATCAACACTTGCGACAACGGCCACCGCCATGCACATCCGCAGATATTCCTCGTACCAATCTTTGTCGTCCGCCTGCCCGACCGGCAATCCCGCAGCCAGCGCGCGGACTTGGTCATCGCCCCGCACTTCCACGCCAGCGTCCATCAACTTCTTCACGATTCGCGGCACGTATTCCGCAGCGACGCGTTCGTGCACCAGCAATTTTTCAGCCGCATTGCACACCGACGGCCGCTGCGTCTTGGCATTGATCACAATCCGATCCGCCATTTCGAAATCTGCCGATTCGTCCACGAAAATATGGCAGTTTCCTGCTCCCGTCTCGATGACCGGCACCGCGGAATTTTCCGTGACGAACGTGATCAGCCCGGCGCCGCCCCGAGGAATGATTACATCCACCAGCCCGCGCGCCTTAATCAACTCCTGCACCGATTGCCGCGTGCCGGAATCGAGCAGCTCAATGGCGCCCTCGGGCACTCCAGGCACCGCCGTCATAATCTCAACCAGCCGCTGGCTGCTGCGTGCCGCCTCTTTCCCTCCGCGCAGCACGATGGCATTGCCGCTCTTCAGCGCCAGCACCGCGGTATCGACAGTCACGTTCGGGCGCGATTCGTAAATAATTCCGATCACGCCCAGTGGGACGCGCACCTTGCGGATGCGCAGTCCATTCGATTTCGTCCATTCCGCCAGCGTCTCGCCGATCGGATCCGGGAGCGCCGCCACCTCCCGCACCCCGCGAGCCATATCTTCAATGCGGGCCGAGGTCAACAGCAAACGCTCGCGCATGGCGCCGTCCAAGTCGGACTTCTCCACATCCTCGCGGTTCGCCTCCAGAATGCTTTTCTCGTTCGCCTCGATCGCCGCGGCGATCCCCAGCAGCAGCGAGTTCTTCTCTTCGGTAGACAGCAGCGCCAATCGCGCAGACGCACCGCGAGCTCGCAGCAACTTTTCCTGCGTCGAAGCGGACGTGCTGGCTGCGGTTGACATGTGCCTACTTCCCCTTCTTTGTCTGACCCTCTTTGGGCGGAAAGTATGTCCCAATTTTCCGCTCCATACCGAGAGTGATCGCCTTCGGATGTCTCCCATTCACAATGGCCACGTGCACTCCACCCTCGCTCGCCAGTTTCGCAGCACGCAATTTCGAAATCATCCCGCCCGTCCCCAGCGAACTTTTCCCGTTGCACTGCGCCTCGAGCTCAGGAGTTAGTTTGCGAATTATCCGCTGCAGTCGCGGCTTAGCACGGCCGTTGGGAATCAAAAAACCATCCACGTTAGTCAGCAGCAGCAGCCAGTCCGCCTTCACCGCCCGCGCCAGCAATGAGCTCAACTCGTCGTTGTCGCCAAACGCTCCCTCCAACTCGCGCACCGAAACACTGTCATTCTCGTTCACGATCGGCACCACGCCCAGCGCCAGCAACTCCGCCACCGCGTTCTGCAGATTGCGATAGCGCACCGGCGAAGTGAAGTCGTCGCTCGACAACAGCAACTGCGCCACCACCTTCTTGCCAAAGAACAAGCGCTCGTAGGTGTGCATCAGCTTGCTCTGTCCGACCGCCGCGCACGCTTGCATCCGCGGCACGTTGCCGGGGCGCTTCCGCAGCGACAGCCCCGACATGCCCGCCGCGATCGCCCCCGAGGTCACAATCAAATACTCGTTCTTCGATAAATCGAACTGGTCGATCAACCCCCGCAGCAGGTTGATATCAATCGTCCCGCCCGGAGCAATAAGACTGGTGCCGACTTTGATGACCACTCGCATAGTAAGCTTCAAGCCTGCGAGTCGCGCGAATCGATCCACTTCCCAGCCGCAACTTCCAACCGCGAACGTCCGCGGACTCAGGTGAAGGGACAACATCTCTATCCTGCCGTTAGAATGGCTTTCTGGCAAGGCGAACCGCGCTTGCCTTCACCCTTATGCCCGCTTCCAACGCCACCAGCCGCTTTTTCGATCGAGTTGAACATTATGTTCGCTACCGCCCTGGCTATCCGCCGCAGGCCTTGCAACTCTTGCAAAGCGCTTGCGGTCTCAGTCCGCATCATGTCATCGCCGACCTCGCTTCTGGCACGGGAATCTGGACTCGCATTCTGCTCGAAAACGGCAACAAAGTTTTCGGCGTTGAGCCCAACGCTGAAATGCGCCAAGCCGGCGAGCAATTCTTAGCGGACTTTCCGAACTTCACCAGCATCGCGGGCACCGCGGAGGCGACCACGCTCCCTGATGCAAGCGTCGACTTCGTCACCGCCGCGCAGGCGGCGCACTGGTTCCATCGCGAGCGCGCTCGCCAGGAATTCCTTCGCATTCTCAAGCCCGGCGGATGGCTCGTGCTTGTCTGGAACGAGCGCCTCACCGACTCCACGCCATTCTTGCGCGACTATGAGCAGCTGCTGCTGACCTTCGGCACCGATTACAAGGACGTCCGCCACGAACGCACCACTGACGCGGTGAATGAATTCTTCGATCCCGCCCGGTTTCAAGAGCGCATATTCCCCATGCGCCAGGAATTCGACTATGCCGGTGTCGAAGGCCGGCTGCTGTCTTCGTCCTACGCACCCGGCCCCGACCATCCGAATCACGCGCCGATGCTGCGCGACCTACGGCGAATCTTCGAGGCGAGCGCCACAGCCGGGCGCGTCGCCTTCGATTACAAGACCCGCGTCTACTTTGGACGATTGAAATGACCTCGACAAAAATGACCGCCGAACAATCCTTTCACATGACGCCCGAAGAATTCCGCCGCCACGGCCATGCCATGGTCGACTGGATCGCCGACTATCACGCCCGCGTCGAATCTTTTCCCGTGCTCTCGCAGGTTAAGCCCGGAGAGATTCGCGCCGCTCTGCCCGCCAATCCTCCAGCGCGGGGCGAGGCCTTTGACGCCCTGCTCAAAGATGTCGAGCGCATCATCCTCCCCGGCATCACTCATTGGCAATCGCCCAATTTTTTCGCCTACTTTCCTTGCAACGCTTCCGGTCCCGGAATTCTCGGCGATCTTCTCTCCTCCGGCCTTGGCGTTCAGGGCATGCTCTGGTCGACCAGCCCGGCCTGCACCGAACTCGAAACTCATGTCATGGACTGGCTGGTCGCCATGCTTGGCCTGCCCGAAAAATTTCTCTCCTCGAAGACCGGCGGAGGAGTCATTCAGGATACCGCCTCCAGCGCCGCGCTCTGCGCCCTGTTGGCCGCGCGCGAGCGCGCCACCAATTGCGTTAGCAACAAGAAGGGATGCAACGGCCGGCTCGTCGCCTACGCCTCCACCCAAACCCATTCTTCGCTCGAAAAAGCGGCGATGATTGCCGGCATTGGCGTGGAAAATCTGCGCCTCATCGAAGTCGACCAGAGTCTCGCCATGCGCCCCGAAGCTCTCGCCCGCCAAATCAACGCGGACAAGCGCGCCGGCCTGACTCCATTTTTTGTCTGCGCCACGATCGGCACAACTTCTTCCAACGCGATGGATCCCGTCGGCGCGATCGGCGAAGTCTGCCGCCAGCACAACCTTTGGCTCCACGTGGATGCCGCCATGTCCGGCACCGCCATGCTCTGCCCGGAGTTTCGCCATTTGCAGAACGGAGTCGAACTCGCCGACAGCTACAACTTCAATCCCCATAAATGGATGTTCACCAACTTCGACTGCAGCTGCTTCTGGGTCGCCGACCGCAGGGCGCTGATTCAAACCTTGAGCATTCTGCCCGAATATCTCCGCAATCAAGCCAGCGAGTCGGGCGCAGTCATCGACTACCGCGACTGGCACATCCAGCTCGGACGCCGTTTTCGCTCGCTGAAGTTGTGGTTCGTGATTCGCCATTACGGCATCGAAGGCCTGCAGCATCACATTCGAGAGCACGTGCAACTGGCCCAGTGGTTCGCCGAATGGGTTCGCAGCGATGATCGCTTCGAACTGGCCGCACCCGCTCCGCTGAACCTGGTCTGCTTCCGCCACAAAGCCGGAGACGCCGCCAATCAAGCAATCCTCGATCGTCTGAACCGCAGCGGCGACCTTTTCCTCACCCACACCAAGCTGCACGGCAAGCTCACGCTCCGCCTCAGCGTGGGCCAAACCCACACGCAAGCCCGCCACGTAGAAAAAGCTTGGAAGAGAATTCAGGAAGAAGCGGGAAGAGTGGCAGATTTGTGACGCTAAGACTCAGTTGGCCGACTTGACTAACTTTGACGGAGCGAAGGCTCAAAGTGGTCAGTCTCTGTCCCGTTCAAGGTCAAGTTCCAAGCCCACCAGCGGTGACTCGCGGAAAAACTCTACGAGACTTTTTGTTTTATGCGATTTGGCGAGGTGTTCGCCGCGTTCTTTGTGCCCAGGTTTTGGCTGTTGATCTCGGGCTAGTTCTCCGCCTCTGCTCAATTTGCTACCCAGCTTTGCGCCGTCACCGCGGAGTTGTTTCTTCGCCGATCTCGTCATAGTTGTGCTCTCGCCTGCATTATCTCAAGGTTGTTAGGAAACGGAATACCGCTAGAAAGGAGATCGATCGAAAGAGGCAGTTCCTTCAGTCCGCCGGCATCGGCGCAGGCCGCGCCATAGAAGTGTTCGTCCTCGCATTCGCCGCAATTTCTTCCGGCGTCGCCAGCCACTTGCGGACTTCCGGCAGCGCCTGCTGCATGGCCACTTCGCCCACCCGAATCAGGTCTTTGGCGCGCTTGAAATCGTCATAACCAAATCCGGCGACATCCGGCTCAATCACCAAGTCTGCCGCTTCCCGCCATAGCGACGACATCGCATCCTGCGCGATGGCGAACGATTGCCCGATCACGTCGAACAAATGCCGCGGCGCCCCGCCATGTCCCCACGTCCCTCTCAAGTGCACGGCCAACACGCGGTCCGCCCCCATTTCGCGCACGGGGCGCGTCGGCACGGGATGCGACAACATCCCATCCACCAGGTAACGCCCGCGAATCTCCACCGGAAGAAACATTCCCGGGTAAGCGCAGCTGGCGCGCACCGGATCAATGATCGATCCCGAATGAAAAACCACCGCTTGACCAGTATTAAAGTCTGTCGCGGTTACGCCCAAGGGGATGCGCAACTCTTCAAAAGTCTTAACCTTCAAAATACGCGTCAGAAAGGAAATCATGCGGTCGTTGGAAGCGAAGCCGCAGCGCGAAAGCGTCCAGCGCGCAAAGCTGGTGAAGCGTACGCTGGCCGCCATGTCTTCCAACTCCTGCAGCGTAACGCCGCTGCAGTAAGCCGCGCCGATCAACGCGCCCACACTGGTGCCACAAACCATCCGCACCGGTATGCCTTCTTGTTCGAGAACCTTCAGAACGCCAACGTGCGCGATGCCTCGCGCAAATCCGCCGCCCAGCGCAATTCCAATCGACGGGGTTCGTGCGGGCAGAATTGGGGTTGCCGTACGGGAAAGCTCCCGCCCAAAGGCTTGAACCGACCGAATAATCTTCCCCAGACCATTCACCGCAAACCCCATGTTTCCGGCGCGATCACCTACAACCCTTTTCTACTGCAACTAGCATGCCACAAACATTAAGATGCCCGTAAGGGCACGAGGGTGCTACCGATTATTACGTTAGGTTGCCCAAACGTTACAGTAACCGGTTACCTTGGTCCCCCGAGGCAGGTGACGGAATCCCTGTATTCCTGCTAAGTTGCGGACAGTATGATTCGTGAGTTTTCAGCCGGGGGCATCGTCCTGCGCAAGCAAGATAATATCTGGTGGGCGGCCGTCATCGAACTACCCGGGGCCCAGGCCGTCGCCGCCGAATCTGGCAAGTCATCGGTGCGCTCGAGACCCAAGGCAGTTCTCTGCCTGCCCAAAGGCCTGATCGATCCGGGCGAGAAACCTCTCGATGCCGCGCTCCGCGAGGTTCGCGAAGAAACCGGAATTATCGCAGTGCCCATCACCAAACTCGGCGATATCAAGTACGTTTATGTGCGTTCCTGGGGCGATGGCGAGCGCGTCTTTAAAATTGTCAGTTTCTACCTACTGCGCTACGAATCGGGAGAAATCGACAATATCTCCGCTGATATGCGCATCGAAGTCGGCCGCGCCAGGTGGGTTCCTCTCCAAGATGCAGCCAAACAACTAGCCTACGGAGGCGAGAAACAAGTGGCACGCCAAGCTCTGGAGTACATCGCAGCCCATGCCGACCTGTGATTGCAGCGCTGGATAATTCCTCCTCGATGCGATTACCATTGCCAGTTCACAAATCATTCAATCCCCTGTGTACCTTGTCCGTCGCCTGCCCTGAGCGCAGTCGAAGGGTGGTTAGAGATTTCATCCCGAGGCCTGATATGAAGCGCATCAATAAAGTCGCTATTCTCGGCGCCGGAACCATGGGCGCCCGCATCGCCGCGCATTTCGCCAATGCCGGCGTCCCCAGTTACCTCTTCGACATCGTTCCTCCCGACGCCGACGGCCCCGCGCGCAACAAGATCGCCGCCGCTGGACTCGACGCCGCCAAAAAATCCAAGCCTGCCGCCTTCATGGAACCCTCGCTCGCCCGCTTGGTCACTGTCGGCAACTTCGAAGACGACATCAAAAAACTCGCCGACGTCGACTGGATCATCGAAGCCGTCGTCGAGAATCTCGACATCAAGCGCGCTCTGCTGCGCAAAGTAGAAGCCGTCCGCAAGCCCGGCACCATCGTCACTACCAACACCAGCGGCCTGCCCGTGGGAAAGATTGCCGAAGGATTCTCCGACGAATTCCGCTGGGCCTGGTTCGGGACGCATTTCTTCAATCCGCCGCGCTATATGCGCCTGCTGGAAATTATTCCTACGCCCGAATCCGACCGCGCCGCCATCGACGCCATTGCCCACTTCTGCGACATACGCCTTGGCAAGGGCGTGGTTCTCGCCAAAGACACTCCCAATTTCATCGGCAACCGCATCGGCACTTTCTCGGTGCTCAATGTCATGCGCCTTATGCAGGAAATGGGCCTCACCATCGAAGAAGTCGACGCCCTCACCGGACAGGCCGTGGGATGGCCCAAGTCCGCCACCTTCCGCACCATCGATCTGGTCGGGCTCGACATCCTCGGCCACGTGGTCGGCAACATGACGAAAAATGTCCACGACGAGCGCAGCGACCTGCGCCTTCCCGACTTCTTTGGCAAAATGCTGGAGCACAAATGGCTGGGGGACAAAACGAAGGGCGGCTTTTACAAGAAAGCGAAGGGAGGCCCAGGCAAAGAAGAAGAACGTCTCGCCCTCGACTGGAAGACGCTGGAATACCATCCGCGCCAGAAACCGAAATTCCCCGCCCTCGATATGGCAAAAAATATCGAGGACACCGGCACGCGCCTGCGCACGCTGTTGGGCCTGGATGGCGCCGCCCCGCCGAAAGCCGATAAAGCCGGAGCGTTCCTCTGGGCCGCGCTTTCCGATCTCTGGACTTACTCCGCCAATCGCGTCCCGGAAATTTCGGACTCTATCGTCGAGATCGATCGCGCCATGCGGCTGGGCTTCAACTGGGAACTCGGCCCTTTCGAACTCTGGGATGCTGCCGGAGTAGAAGCCACCGTCGCCCGCATGAAAAAAGAGGGCAAGCCTGTCTCCGCCAATGTCGAGCGTCTGCTCGCCTCTGGCCAGAAGTCCTGGTACATCGACGACCCGAAATCACCGGCAGGAAAAAAGTATTGGGAGTTGGGAACCGAAAGCTGGGAATCGCTCCAGGTCCCCGCGGGGGTATGGTCGGTCACGGTCGCAAAAAAATCCAACGGCGTGGTCAAGAAAAATTCTGGCGCCTCTCTCGTCGATCTCGGCGACGGCGTCGGCTGCATCGAGTTCCACAGCAAGATGAACTCGCTCGGCGCCGACATCATCAGCCTCATTATTCAAACCCTGAAGCCCGGCGGTCCCGGAGACGGCTTCGACGCATTCGTCATCACTAACGACGCTACGAATTTCTCGGTCGGCGCCAACCTCATGCTCCTGCTCATGAGCGTGCAAGAAGAAGAGTGGGACGACGTCGACCTCGCCATCCGCCAGTTCCAGGGCATGACGCAGGCCATTAAGTTCTCGCCCAAGCCAGTCGTCTCCGCGCCGTTCGGGCTCTGTCTGGGCGGAGGCACAGAAGTTTCGCTGCACGCCGCCGCCCGCCAGCCCCATGCCGAGCTCTACACCGGCTTGGTCGAAGTCGGTGTCGGTTTGTTGCCCGGCGGCGGAGGCTGCAAAGAAATGCTGCTGCGCGCCGTCGACAGCGCAGCCGCCTCGCGCGGAAAGGTCTCGGGCGAAGCGCTCGCCGGTTCCGTCGAAATGATGGAGGCGCTGAAAAAAGCTTTCGAGGCTATCGCCACTGCGAAAGTCGCCACCTCCGCGCACGAAGCCCGCGCCCTCGGCTTCCTCTCTAATTCCGACCGCATCACCATGAACCGCGAGCGCGTGCTCTCCGACGCCAAGGCCCGCGCCCTCGAACTCGCCCGCGCCGGATACGAACCACCCGTCCCGCGCACCGACATTCCCGCCCCCGGCGAAAACCTGCTCGCAGCCCTGAAGATGGGAGTCCACCTCATGCGCCAGGCCGACTTCATCACCGAGTACGAAGTGAAACTCGGCGGCAAAATCGCCGAAGTCCTCTGTGGAGGCAACGTCACTCCCGGCACGCACGTCAGCGAACAATACATCCTCGACCTCGAGCGCGAGGGCTTCAAATCCCTCTGCGGCGAGAAGAAAACGCAAGAGAGAATTCAGTTCACGCTGAAGACGGGAAAGACGCTAAGGAATTGATTATACATATCTTATTTAACAATACCGACTGCAAGTAGCTACCAAAGCTAGCTATTGACATTAGCTATGGATGAAGCTATTCTCCGTAACTAGGAGACTAGTTTATGTCTTACATTCGCCCGGAGGAAGTTTTATCTCCAAAGAGCTCGGTGGGCGGCGTCCTCGAAGTGATCCACGATCCTGGCGAGAACAGAATGAGCGTGGCTCGCATTCTTTGGGAAGAAGAAGAAAGGATCGCAACGCGCTGGAATGGTAGTGACGAACAACCGTTGGGGAATCCGGTGTCACGCGGGCACGCGACTTGGTTCGTGGTAGACGGTTACGCCGCCGCCAGCGTCGAGCAAGCCGCGCGCGAAGCCGCCGAGCGGTCACCAAACAGTCTGGTTGCGAAGTATCGCGAGATGGCCAACGATTCGGAGCGTGAGCGCGAAGCCGAAGAGTGGAGCGAGGGGCTAATCGGCGATGCGTCCACGCAGAGGTGAAGTGTGGTGGGTCTCGTTCGACCCCTCGGTCGGCGGCGAGATCCAAAAGACTCGCCCCGCAGTGGTCATCAGCAACGATTCCGCCAATTCCGCACTCAACCGCGTGATTGTTATCCCGATAACGAGCCAGGTGGCAAAGGTTTATCCGGGCGAAGCATTGATAACTCTTAATGGCGAACAGCGCAAGGCGATGGCTGACCAGATCATGACGGCCTCAAAACAACGCTTGAAGAATAAATTGGGTATCTTGTCTCGCACGGATGTCGCCGCCGTCGAGGCCGCACTCCTGCTTCAGTTAGCGATTCGAAGGTAACCTAGGTTCGCATTCGGTCAAGCCGTTCGTTGAATCGATTGCCATGGATTTTCCGAACCGCTGGTTGACGGTTACTCTCTTAGTCCGAGGTATTCCCCATCGAAGGCCTCGCGCTAAACTGACCACTTCTTCCTTGCTACAATCGCCTCATGCGCAGACCTCTATCGACTGCGACCGCGATCGTCGCTTTGGTCCTGCTTTTTTCTTTCACGTCGTTCGCGAGCGCCCAGTCGACGCAAGAAAAAGACGTCCCCGCGAAGGAATCCGCTCCCGACGTGCCGGATGCCATTGCAGTCCCCGCCGGCCTCGAGCCTGTTCTCTTCGTCCGCGCCAAGGGATCACAGATCTACACCTGCGAAGCCGCCGCCGACGGCAAGTACGCTTGGACGCTGAAAGGCCCGGAAGCCGAACTGAAGGATCGCAAAGACAAAGTGATCGGCCAGCATTCTGCCGGCCCAACCTGGAAGCTCAAAGACGGCAGCGAAGTCACCGGCAAAGCCGTCGCCCACGTCGATTCGCTCGATCCGGATTCAATTCCCTGGCTCCTGGTAAATGTCGAAAGCCACGCCGGAAAAACCGGCCTGCTCACCAATGTGACAACCATCCAGCGCGTCCACACGCACGGCGGCAAACCCGGCAATGACGCCTGCGACGACTCTCACAAAGGCGCCGAAAGCAAGAGCGCTTACACTGCCGACTATTACTTTTTCGCGCCCGCGAAGTGATCTCCCGATGAAAGTTCGCGATGTGATCAAGCGTTTGGAAGCAGACGGCTAGCAGTTAGTTCGTACCAGAGGGAGTCATCGTCAATATCATCATCCGACCAAACCCGGTACGGTTACCGTTGCGGGTCATCCGTCTGTAGACATTCCGCCCGGAACGTTGAACAATATCCTTAAACAGGCAGCGCTCAAATGAAATATCTCGTCATTTATGAGAAGTCCCCCGAAGGTTGGGGAGCCTATGCACCCGATCTTCCCGGACTCGGCGTTGCTGGCACTACGCTCGATGAGGTGAAAGAACTCATTCGCGAAGCGATGGAGTTTCATCTTGAAGGCATGCGCCAGCACGGCGACCCAATTCCGGCGCCCAGCGCCATTACGGAATACATTACGGTATAAATCCCATGCGTGATGTCATCATTGCTTCCTCAGTCCGCACTCCCGTGGGACGCGCCTATAAAGGCACGCTCCGCGCCACTCGTCCCGATGAACTTGCGGCCGTCGCCATCAAAGGCGCTCTCGACCGCGTTCCGCAACTCGACCCCAAGGAACTCGAAGACGTCATCCTGGGCTGCGCCATGCCCGAAGCCGAGCAGGGGATGAACGTCGCCCGCATCGCGTCCCTGCGCGCCGGCCTTCCCGTTGAGGTTTCCGCCCTCACCATCAATCGCTTCTGTTCGTCCGGACTGCAGTCGATTGCCATGGCTGCCGAGCGCATCATGAGTGGCGGCGCAGACGTAATCGTCGCCGGCGGCACTGAATCTATGTCGATGATTCCCATGGGCGGTCATAAGATCTCGCCCAACCCCTGGCTCGTCGATCACTACCCCGACGCCTATCTTTCCATGGGACTCACCGCCGAGCGCGTCGGCCAGCGTTTCGGTATCACGCGGCAGGCCGCCGACGAATTCTCGCTGCGCAGCCACCAAAAGGCGCTTGCGGCTATCCAGGCGGGAAGATTCGACGACGAAGTGGTGCCTGTCCCGGTGAGTTTCAGCACGCCCAATGGCTCAAAACCGAAACGTCAGGAGATCGTTTTCAAAACCGACGAAGGCCCACGCGCCGACACGTCGCTGGAAGCCCTGCTCACGCTGAAACCGGCGTTTCACTTGAAGGGCATGGTTACGGCCGGCAACTCGTCGCAGATGTCGGACGGCGCGGCCGCTGCCATAGTCATGTCGGCCGATCGTGCAAAAGCGCTGGGCATCACTCCGCTGGCGCGCTATGTCTCATTCGCAACCGCAGGCTACAAGCCGGAAGAAATGGGGCTGGGACCGGTGTTCGCGATTCCGAAAGCCCTGAAGATGGCGGGACTGAAGCTCTCCGACATCGACGTGATTGAGTTGAACGAAGCCTTCGCCGCGCAGTCGCTGGCAGTGGTCAAAGAAGCAGGGTTGGACCCGGAGAAAGTCAATCCCAACGGCGGCGCGATCGCCCTGGGACATCCCTTGGGATGCACCGGCGCCAAATTGACGGCCACCGTGATCCGCGAACTCAAACGCCGCAAAGCCCGCTACGGCATGGTAACGATGTGCGTCGGCGGAGGCATGGGCGCCGCCGGCATTTTCGAAAACCTTTAAACCCTTCACCACGAAGGACACGAAGGTTCACGAAGGAAAGCCAATTCGTGGGATTTTCGCGCGCCCTTCATAGCTCAAGCTTCAGGTTTTCCTTCGTGAACCTTAGTGTCCTTCGTGGTCCACGCTCTGGGTTTTCATTCGTGAGTGTTCCTGGTGGTTCCCGCTTTGGGTTTTCCTCTCACTTTCTTTACAAAACGTGACGCTCGATATAGACGAAGACCACGCGCTGAGATACACCAGCCCTATGTCCACAATTCCCATCCATCAATTAACCGCGCATGAAGTTAGCCACGAAGTCATTACGGCGGCGATGAAGGTGCACTCCGAGTTGGGCGCCGGCCTGCTGGAAAGCGCTTACCAAGCCTGTTTGCATCACGAACTCCGCGAGGCGGGTATTCGGTCCGTTTGTCAGGTCGGACTTCCTGTGATCTATCACGGCGTCAAACTTGAAATCGGATATCGCATGGACCTCCTCGTCGAAGATCTCGTCATCGTTGAAATCAAGTCCGTGGACGCAATCTGTCCCATTCACCAAGCCCAGATCATCTCCTACCTGAAACTGAGCGGCCGATCTCTCGGGCTCCTCATCAACTTCAACGTGGTGCACCTGAAAGACGGAATCAAGCGCTTCGTGAACGGCACTGACTGGAAGATCCTCCATACCTGAGCTAAGCGTGAGGTTTCAGGTTTTCCTTCGTGAACCTTCGTGTCCTTCGTGGTCCAAGCTTTGGTCCTGCCTAACTTTCCCCCACAAAAACCTCATAAACACCGGAGATCCCCATATACCATTCCGCGCTCTTCACCGTTAGAATTAGAATGTATTTTCCGTCGCGTCCTGCATGGGCCAGGCGGTTTCTTATCGGGGGATTGACATGGCGACCACCACGGCGGTTCCGAACACCAGGATTCCCGGCGGCAGCTTTCTGCTCGAATCACGAGCGCCTGAAGATGTTTTCACGCCGGAAGACTTCACCGAACAGCACCAACTCATCGGGCAGACAACCGAGGAGTTTGCTGTCAATGAGATCCTTCCGAATGTCGAGAAGATCGAGCACAAGGATTTCTCCGTCTCCCGCGACCTTCTGAAAAAGGCCGGCGAACTTGGCCTTAGCGGCGTCGAAATTCCCGAAGCCTATGGCGGCCTCGAAATGGATAAAGTCACTGCCGCCGTCATCGCCGATCACATTGCCAAATACGCCGGCTTTGCCACCACTTGGGGCGCGCACAGCGGCATCGGCATGTTGCCCATCGTCTACTTCGGCACCGAAGAACAGAAAAATAAATACCTGCCGCGCCTCGCCTCCGGAGAAATTGTGGGCGCGTACGCCCTGTCGGAAGCCTCCTCTGGCTCGGACGCGTTGAACTGCCGCGCGCGCGCCGAGCTTTCCCCGGACGGCAAGCACTACGTCCTCAACGGCGAAAAAATGTGGATCACCAACGCCGGATTCGCCGACCTCTTCACCGTCTTCGCCAAAATTAACGGCGAAAAGTTCAGCGCCTTCCTCGTCGAGCGAACTTTCCCCGGCTTCTCCGTCGGCGCCGAAGAACACAAGATGGGCATCCGCGGCTCCTCCACTTGCCCCATCATTCTCAACGACTGCAAAGTTCCGCTAGAAAATCTGCTCGGCGAAATCGGCAAAGGCCACATCATCGCTTTCAACATTCTGAACGTGGGCCGCTTCAAGCTCGGCGCGATGTGCGTAGGCGGTGGCCGCGTTTCGCTGGAGAATGCGATCGGCTACGCCAAGCAGCGCAAGGCGTTCAACAAAGTCATCGCCGACTTCGGCCTGGTTCGCGAAAAAATCGCCAACATGGCGACGCTCCTCTATGTGGGCGAATCGCTCGTCTATCGCACCGTAGGCATGATGGACGCCGCTCTCGGCGAGGTCGACAAATCGGCCGGCGATGCCGCCAAGCAGATGCTCAAAGCTATCGAGGAATACGCCGTCGAATGCTCCATCATCAAAGTCTGGGGCTCGGAGATGATCGACTACGTCGTCGACGAGACCGTCCAGATTTACGCTGGCTACGGATTCGTCGAGGAATATCCCGCCGAGCGCGCCTATCGCGACGCCCGCATCAATCGCATCTTCGAGGGCACCAACGAAATCAATCGCCTCATCATCACCGGATTTCTACTCAAGCGCGCCATGACCGGGCAGTTGCCGCTTATGCCGGCCATCAAGAAACTGATGGACGAAGTTCTCTCCGGTCCGTCTGCAGCCGAAGATCTCGAAGGCGCGCTGCCCGAAGAACGCAAACTGGTTGCGCAGGCCAAAAAACTCGGCCTGTTCGCGGCAGGCGCGGCGACACAGAAATACATGCAGGCGATCCAGGATCAGCAGGAGATCATGGGCGCGATCGCCGACATGACGATCGAAACGTATGCGATGGAGTCGGCCGTGCTGCGCGCGCAGAAAATCGTGCAGTCAAAGGGCGAGGCCGGCGCGATGTTGCCGGTCGCGATGACCCGCGTCTATCTCTCGCAAGCCATGGAGAAAGTTGAATCCGCGGCGAAAAAAGTAATTGCCGCTGTCGCCGACGGCGACATGATGCGCACCCAACTGGCGATCCTGCGCCGCCTGGCGAAATACGAACCGTTCAATACGATCGAACTCCGCCAGCAGATCGCCCAGAAAATGATCGAGCGCGGCAAGTACACGTTGACTTAGACGTCGAAAATCCTTAACCACAGAGTTTCACAGAGGCACTAAGAATCCTCTGTGCTCTCTGTGTCCTCCGTGGTTAAGATTTCGTTTCGGTCTCTCCTCTGATACAACTGTGCGATGAAACTCGCAACCCTGCTTGTCCTCGCCGCCATTGCCCTAGCCGCAGCCGCACAGAACTCGACCAAGCCCCAGGATTCCGCAACGTTCGACGCCGACGGCACTGCACACATCACCCGCGTTGTTCCCATGCCAAAGACGATCAGCCCCGAAGCGCAGCAATGGCTCGAGTCGCTAACGCAGCAAAAAGGTGGAGAGCAGACGCTCGCCGAGCGCCGCGCGCGCACCGACGAATGGCGCAAGTTCGGTTCTGGTGAGGCTCGCAAATATTATCCCGCCAATATTGAGGAGACCACTACCGCAGGCGTTCGCACTGACATCATTACGCCGCTCACGACGCCCGCGGCCAACCGCGATCGCGTGCTCATCAACCTGCACGGCGGCGGATTTAATTCCGACTCCGGTTCGTTAATCGAAGGCATTCCGATCGCGAACCTCGCGAAAACCAAAGTTGTCTCCGTCTATTACCGCCTCGCGCCCGAAAATCCCTTTCCCGCTGCGGTCGACGACGTGGTCGCCGTTTACAAAGAACTTCTCAAGACCTACAAGCCGGGCAACATCGGCATCTTTGGAACTTCGGCCGGTGCCATCCTGACTACCGAAGTTGCCGTTCGTCTCAAGCAATCGGGCCTGCCGCTTCCCGCCGCGCTCGGAATTTTCTCCGGCCTCGGCGACTTCAGCCGCGTCGGCGACTCGCGCCAGTTGTTCACCCTCAACGGCCTTCCCGGCGAGATGCACCCGATCGATCCCAATCATCTCCCCGATGACCAATACGTCGGCAAGACCGACCGCAAGGATCCTGTGCTCTCGCCGTTGTTCGCCGATCTCCACGGCATGCCTCCCACCCTGCTCGTCACCAGCACGCGCGACATTCTGCTCAGCGACACCTCCACATTTCATCGCGCCCTGCTGCAGTCGGGAGTGGACGCGGGCCTCGTTGTCTTCGAAGCCCTCCCCCACGCTTTCTGGTATCACTTCCAGCTACCCGAAACGAAAGAAGCGCTGGAACTGATGGCGAATTTCTTCGACCAGAAAGTCGGCCGGTAATCCTCTACACCACATCCACAACAATCAGCGTAATGTCGTCCTGCTGGCTGTTTGACGACGGTTGCCATTTGCGGAGTTCAGAAAACAATTGCGTCGTCAACTCGGAAGGCGTCTGCGACCAATTGTCGCCAACCACTTGTTCCAGCCGTCGGTCTCCGAACGATTCGCCGCGAGCATTCTCAGGTTCGGTCAGCCCGTCCGTATAAATCAGAAAGCGGTCGCCCGGCTCAACCGCTCGAGTGCGCACTGGATACTCCGCGTCTGGCGCAACTCCAAACAGCAGGCCGTTGCTTTCGATGCGTTGCAGCTCGCCAGACGCTCCCCTCCAGCACAACAGCGGCGGATGTCCCGCCGCCGAATATCGCGCGCTGTATGCTTCAGCATCGATCCACAAATAAGCCGCCGAGGTGAGATGCCCTCGCAGTTCCGTGCACAGAATACGGTTCAACCCGCCCAGCACCTGCGCCGGATCGTGCGCCACGCCCACCACCGACTGCATCGCCACTTTAATCATCGAAGAAATCAGCGCGGCCGGTATGCCATGTCCGGAAACGTCGGCCACAAGAATCCCCAGATGATGGTCGTCGCCGCGCAGGAACTCATAAAAATCGCCCGCGACCGCGGTCATAGGATGATACGCAACCGCAATCCGAAGGCTCTCAACCTCCGGCACGTTCGCGGGAAGAATGGAAGCCTGGATCTGGCGCGCCGTCTCCAATTCCGTCTCAATGGCAAGTAAGCGGCGCTCGTTGGTGAACACGATTTCCAACGCCACATATCCCAATGAGAACAAGACGGCGGCGAAGCCGATGGAGTTCACCAAAGGCAGCGTGCTGTGCCGCAACACCCCCATCAGGTTCGTATAGACCGCCTCCGCCGCAAAAATAACCGTGCCGGCGGCAAGAAGGCGGTGATTCGGGATCACGAAAAACCTGGCAGCAATCTTTGGCACCACCGCGACAATCATTAGAATGGACAACGCGAACAGCGCAATCAGATTATTGTAGTACATCCATTTGTTGGGGGGACCTCCCAGCGCAAACGTGCCAATTCCCAGAACCGCAATCGCCAATCCGCCCGCGATCTCCGTTTCAAGGACGCGCCGAAGCTTGCCCAGGCTCAGTTCCCGCCAGGCGAACAAGGCTGCCACCAGCAACAGGTAAGAGACCGCCGTGCCCAGAAAGAGCGCGGCAGGTTTGAGCGATGGGGGCAGAACCTTCAAAAGGATCGACGTCGGCAGCAACGTCTGCAATCCATACATCGCGCTCCAGATTCCCCACCAGACGAGGATGCTTGTGCCCCGGCGCCACCGGATCGCCGCCAGGGCGCAGGCGGTCGCGCCAATCGTCACAAAAACTGTTCCCAGAACGACGTTGATTACATCGCCGCGCAGCGTTGCCAGAGCCGCATCCGTCGCGCTTGTGCCATCCATAGGAACTCCGTTTCACGACTAAGAAAGCTTTTCGATTTCGCTACTCCGGCACCAACATGTAACTCACGAATGCAACTTGTTTGCTGTCGGGCGACCATGACGGAACGTTGATTGTTCCCTGCCCGCCGAAGAGTTTCACCAGCACCGTGATCTTCTTGTCGGCCAGCGACATCAGCCGCAGCATCACATCCTTATTCTCCGGATGGCCAGTCACCTCCGCGCTGTAAGTAAGAAACACCATCCACTTGCCATCAGGCGAAACATGCGGAAACCAGTTATTCACGTCATCGGAAAAAACCTGTTCCTGCTCGCTGCCATCGGGCTTCATGCGCCAGATCTGCATGTGCCCGGTTCGTTCCGAATTGAAGTAGATGTATTTTCCATCCGGCGAATATTCCGGCCCGTCGTCCAGTCCCTTGGCCGTCGTCAGCCGAGTCTCTTCCCCACCCGCGGCCGGAATCGCATAAATATCGAAATCGCCATTGCGCTGTCCCACAAACGCCAGCATCTTCCCGTCCGGCGACCAGCCATGCCAGTACGATGGAGATTTCTGCGTGATGCGCCGCGGTGTGCCGCCAGAAATCGGCACAACGTAAACCAGCGACTGATGCTCGCCCTGCGAATTGTCGCTGATGGCAATCTGCGTGGCGTCGGGCGAAATTCCATGGTCGTTGTTGCAGCGGTTCGCAAAGCCCGTATCAATCACCGTAGGCTTGTCACTGCCGACCGCGAGGCGCTCAATGTGCCCATCGCGATTGAACAGAAACGCGCTCCCGTCGCGCATCCAGTTCGGAGCCTCAAAGCGTCCCGCCGCCAGATAAACCACGCGCCGGTCAGCCGAATCGATCACTACATTCTCGAGCGTGCTGTAGAGCGTCGTCTTGCCGGCCTCGGCCGGTTCAGGCTGAGTCAACTCCACATTGGCGAACTCCGCTTTTTCCACCACATCTTTATCGTGCGAACACACGCCCAGCCCCACATAAAACGTCCCCTGCAGCGGAATGCGCAGCCATCCACCGGCAACTTTGGGGTCACCACCGTCCGAAGCCAGCGACATGTAAACGTAATCGCCGCGCTTGGCAATGCGCAGCCGCTTCGGCGTCGAGATGTTCGATTGAATCTCCCGCGTGATCGCGCCCCTCTCGTCGCGAAATTGCAGCGAAGTCAGCCCACTCGCATGCAGGGCTACGTCGACATAAACCGAATCCGCGTCCAGGCTCTGCCGCAGCATCAGTGCCGCTTTCTTGTGCTCGTTTCCAGTCGCGGTCAGAAACGAAATGTCAGCTGTCAGAGTCACATCGCTGGAAATCTTTTTCCAGACAAACTGGAAGGCGTCCGCCGCAAGCCACATATTTTCGCCGCTGCCGCTGATGGTGTACGTTTTCTTCGCCGCATCGTAGTCAACCGCGCCGGCATGCAAAACGTTCCCGACATCGCCGTGCCCCTCGAAAATCCCGAGGGGCGGGTTGGCGTTCTGCGCCCAAACATCCCCCCAAAAAAGAGCACAAGCAAAAGCAATTATTGCGATCCGCAGTCGGGCATGAAGCCTGCGCATGAAAAAACCTCCGTCGCTCGCAACCCTGTTCAGGATTCGAGGGGCATTGTAAATGGAAGTGGCGGAAAGTGCGGATGGATTTTGCTGTCGTGGGGCGCTGTTCTAAATCCACAAAAAGGCCGCTTGGTCATATCCCGTGGCAGCGCGAATCACTCGTTCGGCAATGTGCATTCCATTTCTGCCGTTGGTAAAGATCACCGTTGCGCTTTGATTCTCCGACTGCGCCAGAAAGAAATTTTTCCAACCGCCATTGTCACCCCATTGCCACAAATATCGCGGCTGCGCGCCTTCCTGCTCGATGCCGAATCCCAGTCCCCAGGCCAGCGCGCTATTGATGCGAGAAATCGGCTTGCAGATCTCAGCCCGCATAGCGGAACTTATATCCGCGTTGCGCCGCGAAACGAAATGTGCCAAAAATCTGGAATAATCCTCTACTGTAGTCAGCAGACTGAACGCCACATTCGGACTGATCTCGTTCGGCATAAGTTTAGTGCCCGGCGGCTTATCTTTTATCATCGCGGCAGCAATCTCTTCGTGACGCCATGTTCCCAAAGGTTTCCCGCTCGCCTCGATCAATGAAAATAACTTGATCGCAAACTCCGTGTTATACATCGGCTCGTCTCCGTTGTGACCAGCCACAATCCGCGAGCCGCCATCCGACCGCCACAGATACGTGGACGATTTCATTCCCAGCGGTTTGAGGACCTCATCCTGTATCCACTGCTCCGCGCCGACTCCGGTAATGTGCTCCACACAACGCTGCAGAAAGTAATATCCTTCGCCCGAATAGCGAAACTTGGTTCCCGGTTCAAACGCTGGCGCCAGTTCCTCATTCTCCGAGCGCCAGTTTGGCAACCCTGACGAATGACTCAGGACATGTCTTGCCGTAATCTCTTCCGACCACCTCCCAGTCGGAGCTTCGTCCGCGAGATACTCCTTCAGAGGTTTATCGAGATCAATCTTTCCCTGCTGGACCAACAGGATCACTCCGTAAGCGAATACCTGCTTACCCATAGAGGCGGCGGGAAAGAGCGCCTCCGCAGTAATCGGTTCCTTCGTCGTCGCGTTCTTTATTCCTGCATAATGCTGCCAATTCAATTTGCCGTCTTGAACCACACCTATTCCCAGGCCAGGTAGTTTCGCTAGTTCCATCAAATGAGGTAGCTTCGCCAGAAATTCGTTTCTTGGCGGCCGGATTACTTCTGCAGTCCCAGCGCTTTTCACCCGAGCGGAATCGGCGATCGCGAGAGCCGCGCCTCCTCCAACAATCACGCTCGCACCGGCCTGCAGAAACTGACGTCTTGCCATGAATACCATTCGTTGCACTCCCCTCAGTGGTGAGACGGACGAGGCCTGGAAAAGTCTTGTGGCCACCGCAATATTCTCGTTGGTTAGAGCGCGATTGCGCGCGACCCATGTTAACTGAGCCGACGCTCACTCTTTTCTAACAAACGCTCGTGTACCAATCTGCAGGCACTTCTGGTACAACGTCTGCATGAAACACAAGCGGCTTTTTCTTCGTTTTTCTTTCTGCGTTTCGATCCTCATGGTTTCGCTCTCTGTATCTGGCCTGCTCGCGCAGGAAAAAAGTTCTCCCTCCGCCAATCTCGCGCTCACTCCGCCCATGGGATGGAACTCCTGGAACAAGTTTGCCTGCAACGTCAGCGAAGATCTCATCAAGGGCATGGCCGACGCGGTCGTAAAGTCAGGCATGAAAGACACCGGGTACCTCTACGTCAACATTGACGACTGCTGGCAAGTCAGCCGTGACGCCGCTGGCAACATCGTCGCCGACTCCCAACGCTTTCCTCACGGCATGAAATCCGTCGGCGACTACATTCATTCGCTCGGGCTGAAGTTCGGCGTCTATTCTGACGCGGGCTCCAAAACCTGCGCCGGGCGCCCCGGCGGGCACGGCCACGAATATCAGGACGCCATCCAATACGCGGCCTGGGGCGTCGACTACCTCAAATACGATTGGTGCAATACCACGACTCAGGACGCGAGGGCCTCCTACGCCAACATGCGCGCCGCCCTCGACGCCTCCGGTCGTCCCATCGTCTTAAGCATCTGCGAGTGGGGAACCGCCAAGCCCTGGCTCTGGGGCAAAGAAGTCGGCGGCAATCTGTGGCGATCGACCGGCGATATCAACGATCGCTGGGGCGGCCAGGAAAAGTGGAAGGACGGCACCTGCTGCTCCAACGGCGTGATGGCGATCATCGATCAGGAGGCGCCGCTCTACTCCTACGCCGGCCCCGGCCACTGGAACGATCCTGACATGCTCGAAGTCGGAAATGGCGGCATGACCGACGTCGAGTATCGTTCGCACTTCAGCTTGTGGGCGCTGCTTGCCGCGCCCCTCATCGCGGGCAACGACCTGCGCAGCATGCGCCCGGAAATTCGCGACATCCTCACCAACAAAGAAGTGATTGCCGTCGATCAAGACCCGCTCGGGCGCCAGGGTGAACGCGTTGCCAAGAACGGCGACCAGGAGGTTTGGTCAAAGCAACTCAAGGATGGAAGCCGCGCCGTAATCTTGCTAAACCGCGGCAGCGCTGAACAGCAAATCGTTGTCAACTGGGAGGATCTAGGTTATACAAACTCCATTAGCGCCGCCGTGCGCGACCTGTGGCAGCACAAAGATCTCGGAAAGATGACCGGAAAATTCTCAGCCCCGGTGCCCTCGCACGGCGTAGTGATGTTAACAGTGAAACCATAAAGACGCAGCCGAAGATCAAGAGGGACCCGAGGTGAAAGGTTCTCCTTCGTGTACCTTCGTGGTGAAAGGTTTAGTTCTCCTTCGTGAACCTTCGTGCCCTTCGTGGTGAATGCCTTTAAGCTTTCTTCTTCAGCTCTTCCATCACGCTCTGGATCAGCTCTTTCGCGTCGGTCAGGCTCTTCATGATGATTTGAATGTCCATGACGGGCTTCCCCGGCCAGCGCTGGCTCTGGCAATAGACGCCGTGCTGGCCGACCAGTGCCATGGCGTCGGTGATCGCATCCATGGTCACTGCGAGCCGCCCGCGGGGCACGCCCATCATGGTCTCGTAATGTTCCAGCTCTTCCTGCTTTTCATCGAATACCGGCATGCCTCGATTGTACCCGCGCCCTTGCATCCGGCATAATGGGCGCGCTGACATAAACTCAACTCAAACGTCCAACGTTTTTAGTACGACTCTCGACTGAAAAGGAGAAGCCATGCAGAAACGAATTGCCCTTGTTGTTGGCATGATCTTCACGCTCACCATCTTCGCTGCCTGCCAGAAAAGCAAGCCCAGTCCAGCCGGCTCTGCCACCTGCGATCTTGGAAGCGGCAAAACCATCAAGACGGACTACTCCAGCCCCCGCGCCAAGGGCCGCAAAATTTACGGCGGCCTCGTTCCTTTCGGTGAAGTCTGGCGCACTGGAGCAAATGAAGCGACCACGTTCGTCACCAGCGCCGACGTAGTCGTCGGCGGCAAAGATGTCCCCGCCGGCAGCTACACCATCTTCACCGTTCCCAACGCCGACAAGTGGACGCTCATCATCAACAAGAAAACCGGAGAATGGGGCATTCCGTACAAGTACGAGAGTGATGAACTGGCGCGCGTGGATATGAAAGTTTCGAAGCTCCCATCGCCCGTCGAGAACTTCACCATCGCCTACGACAAATCAGGCAACGGCTGCACCATGAGAATTGACTGGGAAACCACTCGCGCCACGGTGGACATCAGCGCGAAGTAAAGCCCTCGGAAGCTTCTTGAGGCGAGCTGTACGAGGGCCTCAGCAAGCTTCCATACAGTTTTATTTTTTCTCCTGGCGCAGCACTTCGGCTGCTTGCTGCACTTCAATGAGATCCGGAGAGATCTGCAGCGCACTATGGTAAGCATCCAGCGCTTCGGGGACACGTCCCGCCTGCGCGAGCGTCCGGCCGAGTTCGAAATATCCTTGAGCGGTGGGTTGCAGCGCCACCGAGTGGGAGAGATCGCCGATCGCTTCGTCGGATTGATGGCTCTTCTGCGCCAGCAGGCCGAGACCCAACCAGGCGTTGTACTGTTTGGGATTGAACCGCAGCGACTGGTTGAAATCCTTGTGCGCCTGCTCGTCGTCTCCAAGCGCACGATGCGCGGAGCCGAGGTTCGCATAGGTCTGCGCCAGGAGCCCGGGGTCTGATGTCAGCCGCACGACGGTCTCATATTCTTGCACCGCCTCGCTCATCTGGCCGTGCTTTTGAAAATAGACGCCGAGATTGCTGTGGCTCATGGGATCCTGCGGGTTGATGCGCGCCGCAGCTTGGAAGTGCGGATGCGCCTCTTCCTCCCGATCTTGCATAATCAGCGCGCCGCCCAGGTTATTCTCCGCGACAAAATTGTTTCGGGTGACCGCGAGGGTGTGCGACCACAAATCGTAGTTCGTCTGCCAGAAACCGATCTGGCGATGGGTCGCGAGCGCGAGAGCAACAAGAATCACAATGGCGGGAATCGCAGGCCAGTATCCAAGTTTTTTCGACTCTGCCCAATCAGCAACGCCGAACCCGATCATCACGAAAATCCCGATCAGCGGAATGTAGGCGTAGCGATCGGCCATGGCGGCTTCTCCAAGTTGCACCAAGCCGATCACAGGAACCAGCGTTCCCAGGAACCAGAGCCAACCCACGACCGGGTAACGGCGGGCTCGCAATCGCCACACCACCGCGCTGATTGTGATTAAAACTGCGCCCGCGACCACCACCTGCCACGCCGCCAGCGAATTTCCCGGATGCGGGTACAAAGGCGCCAGCCGCGCCGGCCAGATCATCTTCCACAGGTACATCGCATAGGCCCAGATCGCGGTTGCGACGCGCGCCCCAAATGAAACCTCACCGGCAGTGCGGATCGCACCTCCAACCCGCTGCGCCTGCATGGTGATGAAGGCACCGGCCAGCGCGATCGCGAATAGCGGCAACTTCTCCAGCACCAGCCGCGTCCACGAAAGCCTCGTAACGGAACTGTCCGGCTCGTCGTCAGTTCGTGCAACTCGATCGAGCGGCCAGTAATCCACCAGCAGCAACACGAAGGGCAGCGTGATTACCATGGCCTTCGACGCGAGCCCGCAAACAAACAGTCCGGCTACCGCCAGATAGCGCCCGTAGCCTGGCTTGCGCGCGTACCACCCATAAGCCCACAGAGTAAGCAAGAAGAATGTCGTGCAGAGAACGTTCTTACGTTCGGCAACCCAGGCAACCGACTCAACATGGATGGGATGAATCGCGAACAAGGCGGCCACGAAAAGACTCGGCCCAAATCTGCCCGTCGCCCACACCAGCAACAGAAAAAGCAGCACCACATTCAACGCGTGCAGGAGGATGCTCGTGAAATGATGGCCCGCTGGATTCAGCCGGAACAACGAGTAATCCAAGGCGTGCGACATCCAGGTGAGCGGATGCCAGTTCGCTTGTTCGGTCGACGTCAGCGCCCACGCGATGGTATCGAGGGTTAGGCCCTGACGGACATGCGGGTTGTTGATGACGTAGCGGTCATCGTCGTAGTTCACAAAAGGATGGCGGTTGACCGGGTTGTAGAGCGCCAGCGTGACCAGCGCCAGCAGCAGGCAGACGACTTTGTTCCGCGTTTGCGGACCCGCAAACAGGCTGACTTGGTCTTTAGGAGGCAATATGAGGATTTAATCACACAGCCCCAGAAGAATCACAGGGGAGGAAACACAGAAGATACCAGCAGCAAAAGAGGTGATTTTAGATTGCAGATTATCGATTGCAGATTGTTGATTGCAGATGGTCGATTGAAATTCCGCCAAGCCGTGTTCAGATTTTCAATCAGCAATCAAAAATCATCAATCAACAATCTTCAACGGCGTTACAATTCTCCCAGCCTTATTGCCACGGGAGGTTCCCATGCCCGTTTACGATTATGTTTGCCTCGATTGTCACAAACCCTTCGAAACCGTTCTGACCCTGAACGAGCACGACAAAGAAAATCCCAAGTGCCCGCATTGTGGCAGTACGAACGTGGAACAGGAGGCCGCCGCGTTTTTCGCGGTGACTTCGAGAAAAAGCTGAGGTCCGTATAGTTGAGTTGGGGACACTTGCCGGTCGCGCCGCGGCCATCAGGGAAATTCCTCGCGTTACGAAACCCCGGGTTAACCACAGAGGGCACTGAAGGGACACAGAGAGAGAATTGCAGATTGTTGATTGCAGATTGCAGATTGTTGATTGCAGATGGTCGATTGAAATTCCGCCAAGCCGTGTTCAGATCTTCAATCAGCAATCAAAAATCATCAATCAACAATTTTTTTTTCGCGGGCTTCCACCGCAAAACCGGCTTCCGCGCCGCGGCGGTCTCATCCAGCCGCGAAACCCGCGTGGAGTGCGGCGCATCCAGCACGGTCTGCGGATCTTCTTCCACTTCTTCCGCGATCGACTTCATGGCCTCGATGAACAAATCCATCTCTTCCTTCGATTCGCTTTCCGTCGGCTCGATCATCAGCGCGCCCGGCACAATCAGCGGAAACGCCGTCGTATACGGATGGAATCCGTAATCGATCAGCCGCTTCGCAATGTCCATCGTGCGCACGCCTCTTTTCAATTGCAGCTTGTCGCTGAACACAACCTCATGCATTGTGGGCGTCGAATATGGCAAATCGTAGACGCCTTCCAGACCCTTGCGAATATAGTTTGCGTTCAGCACCGCGTCTTCAGTCGTCTGGCGCAGCCCGTCCGGCCCGTTCGCCTGGATGTAAGCCAGCGCACGCACAAACATTCCAAAATTTCCGTAGAACGCGCGCACCCGCCCCACCGACTGCGGCCGGTTGTAATCGAACCCCAAAGTTCCATCCGCATGCGTAGTCAACACGGGCGTCGGCAAGAACGGCTCCAGAGCCTTCTTGATCGCGACCGGCCCCGAACCCGGACCGCCTCCGCCGTGTGGCGTTGAGAAAGTTTTATGCAGGTTCAGGTGCATCACGTCGACGCCGAAGTCGCCCGGCCGCACCTTCCCGACCAGCGCATTCATGTTGGCGCCATCCATGTAGAGCAGCCCGCCCTTGGCGTGCAGAATGTCGGCAATCTTGTGAATCTGTTGTTCGAACACGCCCAGCGTATTCGGATTCGTCAGCATCAGCGCGGCGACATCTTCGTTCATCTGCGCTTCCAACGCGGCAATGTCGACCATGCCGCGCGAATCCGACTTCAAATTCTCGACTGCATAATTCACCATCGCGGCGGTTGCCGGATTCGTTCCATGCGCCGAATCTGGAATCAGAATTTTCTTGCGCGCATTCCCTTTCGACTGGTGATACGCGCGCACCATCAGCAGCCCGGTCATCTCGCCATGCGCGCCAGCCGCGGGTTGCAGCGTGATCGCATCCATCCCCGTAATCTCGATCAGCTGCTCGCTCAGCGTTTTGATGATGTACAGCGCGCCCTGCGAAATTTTCTCCGGCTGGTACGGATGGCCGTTCGCGATTCCCTCCACCCGCGCCACCGCCTCGTTCACCCGCGGGTTGTACTTCATGGTGCACGAGCCCAGCGGATACATCCCGAGATCAATCGCGTAATTCCACGTGGACATGCGGGTGAAGTGGCGAATGATTTCGATCTCGCTCACTTCCGGCAGGTTGCCCAGATCTTTTCTTTCGGAAGCCCCAAGAAGTTTCGCCGTGTCCACCTCCGGCACATCGAGCGGCGGCAACTTCCACGCCGCCTTGCCGGCCGACGACTTCTCGAAGATCAGGCCTTCGTTTTGATTGACGTGGCGCGTCGCTTTGCGGGTCATGTGCTTCATCGCGTCACCTCCGCCACGTCCTCGACCTTTGCCGACCGCACTGAGCGCTCGCTCTCGGCGACCAGCCCGACAGCCGTATCGATCGCTGTCCGCGTGGTCAACTCCGTGCAGCACCACAGCGCCGCATTCCCCAGTTCGGGATAAAACTTCTTCAGCGGCAACCCGCCAACCATCTTGTGCCCCAGCAGTCGTCCATTGATCGCGTACGGGTCTTCGCTCGTCTGCACCACAAATTCGTTGAACCGCGGCGTACCACCGAACAGAACTTTGCCGTGCTTCGCGAACTGCGCGGCCGCATAAGCCGTCTTCGCCAGATTCTGTTTGGCCAACTCCTTCAGCCCGACTTTGCCGTACACCGTCATAAAAATGTTGACCATCAGCGCGACCAGCGCCTGATTCGTGCAGATGTTCGAGGTCGCCTTCTCCCGCCGGATGTGCTGCTCGCGCGTCGCCAGAGTCAGCACAAATCCGCGCTTGCCTTGCTTGTCAACCGTCTGTCCCACCAGTCGCCCCGGCATCTGCCGGACGTACTTTTCCCGCGTAGCAATCACGCCGCAGTACGGGCCGCCAAATCCCAAGGGCACGCCGAACGACTGCGCTTCCATCGCGATCACGTCCGCCTGCCTCGGCGGTTCCACAATTCCCAGCGACACCGCCTCCGCGATCGAGACCACCAGCATCGCTCCATGCTTGTGCGCGATCTCCGCCACCGCCTCCACGTCCTCGATCGTGCCAAAGAAATTCGGCGATTGCACCAGTACGCACGCCGTCTCGGGTGTGATCCACTTCTCCAGTTCTTTCAGGTTCATCCGTCCGTCGTCATTGAAACCCACGGTCGTCAGCGGCATTCCCTGATGCGTCGCATACGTCGCCAGCACTTCGCGATACTCCGGATGCAGGCTGCGCGCCACTACCACCGACCGGCGTCCCGTCAGCCGCACCGCCATCATCACCGCTTCTGCCGCCGCCGTCGACCCATCGTACATCGACGCGTTCGCCACTTCCATGCCAGTCAGCTCGCAGATCATCGTCTGAAATTCGAAAATGGATTGCAGTGTCCCCTGCGAAATCTCCGCCTGGTAGGGCGTGTACGCGGTCAGAAATTCGCCGCGCGAAATCAGCGAATCGATAATCACCGGCCGGTAATGAAAGTAAGCGCCCGCGCCCAGAAAACTGGTGTAGCCGTCGCCGTTCTCATGCGACCGCTGGCGAAAGAAGTCGACAATCTCGGACTCCGCCATCTGGCGCGGGATTTTGAGGTCGCGGTTCAGCCGGTACTCTGCCGGAATCGGCGCAAACAGGTCGTCGACCGAACGCAGTCCAATCGCTTTGAGCATGGCTGCCCGGTCGGCAGGAGATTTAGGTAAATAGCGCATAGAAATTCTTTAGATGAGCCTCGAGGTCACTTGGATTGAGGCCGCACAAGCTCAAACCACGAAGGACACGAAGTTGCACGAAGGGCAGATATCAGTGTCCCGCCTCTTCCGCCACGTACTTTTCATAATCCGCGGCCGAAAGCAGCCCATCCAGTTCGCTGGGATTCTTCAGCGTAATCTTCACCATCCACGCCCCGTGGGCATCTTTATTCACCTGCTCCGGCGACGTGGCCAGGTCCGCATTGACCTCAGTTACGGTGCCCGACACCGGGGCAAACAAATCCGACACCGCCTTCACCGATTCGACCGTGCCAAACGTTTTTCCGGCGGTCAGCTCCGCGCCCACCTTGGGAGTCTCCACAAAAACAATGTCTCCCAGGGATTGCTGCGCGTAGTCGGTAATGCCGATGGTGCCCGAGTTCCCGTTCACCTGGATCCACTCGTGCTCTTTCGTATACTTGCGATCTGTCGGATAGGCCATGAAAGCTTCTAGCTCCTAGCTGCTAGCTTCTAGCGAACTCGTAGCGCCGGCATCCTGCCGGCTGTCGCGAGGGCGTACTCGCCCTCGCCGTGAGCGGCTCCACTAATTTCGTTACTTCTTCGGCCGCTTATAAAACGGCGTCGGTACGACTACCGCGCCCACGCCCTGCCCGCGAATATCCACCTTCACCGCGGTACCCACCGCGCCCAACTCCACCGGCACATACGCCAGCGCAATATTCTTCTTCAAGAAAGGCGCGGGCGATCCGCTCGTTACATATCCCACCTCGCGGCCGCCCGAATCGAGCACCTTATATCCATCCCGCGCGATGCCGCGTTCTGTCATCTCCAGGCCCACCAGAGTTCGCTTGATCCCGGCCGCTTTCGCCTTCTCCAGAGCGTCGCGCCCAATGAACTCCGGCTTCTCCATCTTGCAGAAGCGATCCAGCCCCGCTTCCCACACATTAATGGTATCGGAAATTTCGTGTCCGTAGAGCGGAAGCTTGCCCTCCAGCCGCAGCGTGTTGCGCGCTCCCAACCCGCACGGCACGACGCCAAATTCCTTGCCCGCGGCCAGAATCTCGTACCACACTCGCGCGCTGGTCGCCTCATCCGCCGGAATGTAAATCTCGAATCCATCTTCGGCGGTATATCCCGTGCGCCCCATCAGAATATTATTCAAGCCGCACAGCTTTCCTCGCGTCGCCCAATAAAACTTTACCGCGCTTAAGTCCGCATCGGTCAACTTCTGCAGCAGATTCACGGCCTTCGGTCCCTGGATCGCAATCTGCGTGAAGTCGTCCGAAAGATTTTCCACTGCGCACTCGAACTGCCGCGTGTTGTCGCGCACCCACCCAAAATCTTTTTCCCGCGTCCCCGCATTGATGACCAGCAGATATTCGTTTTCGCCCAGCCGGTGCACGATCACGTCATCCACAAACGTGCCCTGCGGATAAAGCAGCGCCGAATACTGCGCCTGCCCGACGGCCAGCCGCGACGCGTTATTCATGGAGATGTGCTGCACCGCGGCCAGCGCCTGCGGCCCCGCCAGCCGGATGTCGCCCATGTGGCTGACGTCAAAAATCCCCACGCCCGTGCGCACCGCCATGTGTTCGTTGATAATCCCGCAGCCGATCGACGCGGGATATTCCACCGGCATGTCCCAGCCGTTGAACTCCACCATCTTCGCGCCCATCTGGCGATGGACCGCGATCAGAGCAGTTTTGCGGATGTTCGTTGTGACGCCGGCGGGCGTCGCCTCCACCGAAGACAAATTAGTCCTCAATCAGCAGTCCGTGGCCGGCCCTGCCGCAATAGGTATGTGACTGTCTACCGTATCACGCGCTTTTTCCACAGGTCAAACCGGGGAAGGCTACTACCACAGAGGACACGGAGGCGCACAGAGAAATTTCTCGTTTTTCTCTGTGATCTCTGTGTCCTCTGTGGTTAAAGATTTTGACTTACCGACCGAACTGCACCGTAACCCGTGCCCCAGCGGCCACGTGAGTTCCCGCCGGAGGAGTCTGCTGCCGCGCCACGCCACTGCCTACGGCATCAAGTTCCAGCCCAATGTCCTCTGCCGCTTCCACGGCGCCGCGCACCGTCTTGCCCACGAACGACGGCACCTCGATTCCGCCTTGCTCCACGTCGAGCACCACAGTCCCGCTCGATGGCAATTTCGGCGGCGCCGCATCTGAAGTCGACGCGGGAGCTTCTTCAATCGCTCCTGCCGCAATCGCCGAAACCGGTTCGCGCTCTGCCGCCTGCACCACATTGCCCGTGGCTCCGGCGTTCGCGGGCAGGAGTGCCCGCGCCACACTTGATGTCGCATTGGGCTTGACGGACTCATTGGAATCCGCGTTCACTTCCGCCGTCTCCAGCGTCTCGCCCGGATGATCCGGCGTTCCCTCCTCCAAATCTTTGTCTTTTATGCGAGCCAGCATCATCTGATGTTGGGGAGCCAACGGGACATCGTGTGGGACGTGCATGTACTCGAGCACCTGCTGCGTGATGCGGCGGAACACCGGAGCGGAGACTTGTCCTCCTTGATGGGGACCAACGGGGGAATCGAGGATAACTGCGACAACTACCTGCGGGCTGTTCACAGGAGCGAATCCCGCGAAGGTCGCGTTGTACTTCGTCTTCGAATAAGCCCCAGTCGCAGGATCGATTTTTTGCCCCGTCCCAGTCTTGCCGCCTGCTGTGTAGCCGTCAAGAATGGCCCTTCGGGCAGTGCCTTCGAGAACGACCTTTTGCATCATAGAGCGCATCTGCGCTGCGGTGTTAGGAGATATGACGCGCCGCCCTTCCACAGGATGAAAGGTCACCGTCTGCGCGACTCCCTGCGAAGGTGCAGTTCCGACGACGATGCGCGGTGCAACATAGACCCCATCGTTTGCGAACGTCGAAATCATTCCCGCGAGTTGGATCGGCGAAATTCCAACCTCCTGCCCGATCGAAATCGCCGCAATGGAAACTTTCGACCACCGACTGGGAGGTTTCGTGATGCCGCGCGTCTCACCGGGCAACTCGATGCCAGTCTGCTGACCGAGTCCAAACGCGCGCATGTATTTGTAGTACCGTTCTTCGCCCAGCCGCAGCGCTATCTTGATGGTACCTACGTTGCTCGATTCCGCCAGCACGCCCCACACCGGCAGAATTCCGTGTGGCCTCGAGTCACGAATGCGCATGCCGTTATAAACGATCGCTCCCATCTGGCAGTCGACCAGTTCATTGGGATTCGTAACTTTTTCTTCCAGCGCCGCCGAAATCGTTATCACCTTGAATGCCGACCCCGGCTCGTACACATAGCTCACCGCGCGGTTGGTCAGCGCGCCCGGCGTGATCTGCTTGTGCAAGTTCGGATTGAACGTCGGCCGGTTCGCCAGCGCCAGAATCTCGCCCGTATGCGGATTCTCCACGATCACCGTCCCCCCAATCGCCTGCGTGTCGTGAATCGCCTGGTCGAGCTCTTTTTCCGCGATGTACTGAATATTCTTATCGATGGTCAGGACGAGATTGTCGCCCGGGTCCGGCTGCGTCTCGACATCGGCGAACCACTGGCGGCGCGCGTCCACCGAGATAAACATTTTTCCCGGCCGTCCCCGCAGTTCATCGTCAAACTCATGCTCAATGCCGCTCTGCCCGGAATCCTCCATGCCCACCGAACCCAGTACCTGCGCCGCCAAATCCCGCGCCGGATAAAACCGTCTCGGCTCTTTCTGGAAATGAATGCCCTGCAGCTTCAGCGAATTAATGCGCTGGATGGTCTCATCGTTCGCTTTCCGCGCCACCCAGCAGAACGTCTTGTGGGCGCGGCAATCCGCCAGCACCACGTTGTAGTCATCGCCGGTAATGCGCGTGATGAGAGAAACCGCGGTAGGAAGATCCTTCACTTCAGTCGGCACGGCGAATGCCGAATCGACCAGCACCGACATCGCCAGCTCGTGTCCCGCACGATCAAAAATAACTCCACGCTTGGCCGCTAGCGGAATCGCCCGCTGCTGCTGGTGTCCCGCCTGCTTCACGAACCTGCCATAGCTGAAAATCTGCAGGTAAACCAGCCGACCGCAGATGGCCACGCACCAAAACACGAGCACCGCACTCAGCAGGTAAAGCCGTGAATTCTTGCCGGAGTTGGATTGAGTCGCCATCAGGCCCCGCCATTCGTCGTCAGTGGTTCGTCGTTAGAAGTCAGTTTTCATTGTCATCCTGAGCGGAGCATTCCGACGAGCGAAGCGAATCGGCATGCGCAGTCGAAGGATCCCTACCCGCATCACAGAGCCCATAGACAAGTCCGGCGGCCCAGTTACAATCAGGCCGCCGCCGAAAGCCGAGGTCGCTCGGCATGCGGACGAATGCGTCCGCCGCTACGCAAGAACTTACTGCCCCGGAATCACCGTGACCGGCATAGCGCTCGCCATCACCGGCCCCTGCGCATCGCCCGAAGTCGCATCCATGCGGATCACCTGCCCCGGCTCCGGCGGCACCAGCCCGATCCGCCGCGCCAGCACATCAATGCGCTCGGGATCGCGCAACGATGCATCCTCCAGCCGCAGCGCGTGATTCATCTCCGTCTTTTCGCTCAACTCTCGCTTCGCCGATTCGATCTGATAGCCGTACTCAATCGCCTTGAAGTGCTGCCAGGCATAGGTAAACACCAGCAGGAACAGGCAAGCCAGCGCGGTTCCAAACTGCTTCATCTCGCGGTTGCGCCGGGGATCCTCCACTTTGACCAGCCGTGAATTGTCGATCGCCTTGGAGAAGTAGATCTCCGGTGTACCTGTCCAAATTGAACGACGCTCTTCCACCGGGTACGATCCGCGAAATGTTGTCGCCGCTGCTGCCATTAGGCTGCTCCCATGTAAGTGTGGTCACCCTCGACTACCGGAATCTGCATCGCGAAAATCTCGTGCAGTTCCCGTTGCTCGATGAGTTGCTGCTCCGTCGCCCGCCCCACCCGCTCCACCGTTGCCATCAAATCGCTGATCAATGTTCCCGTGTGCATTGCTCGTTCCCTCAATTTGGATTCCTACCACGGAACCCTTGAAGCAGCTTTCAGCTATCAGCCGTCAGCTCTCAGTTTTTCCCGGCGAATCTTTGTCCGCCTTCTACCTGAACTTTTGGCCCGGCACGCCATTACAGCTGTGCCGGGAACTCCGGCAGGTTTTCCGGAGCCAAACTCTTACAGCCAAACTTTTGCAGCCAAACACTGCAGCCAGACTTCTTTTGTTTATGTGGGGACAGCCGCCATCGTCTGTCCCGCGAGCGCAGCTCGCGCTCAAACTTTCTCCGCCGCCCTCAGCTTCGCGCTGCGTGCCCGCGGATTTCGATCGCTCTCTAATTCAGTTGCCGTTACCGGCTTTTTAGTAAGCACTCGAAAGTGCTTGTCCTTCATCGCGCCCTCGCGGAAAGCATCTTTCACGATCCGGTCCTCCAGCGAGTGAAAACTGATCACCACCACGCGTCCTCCTGGCTTCAGAATCCGCGGCGCCGCTGCCAGCAGCGCCTTCAGATCTTCCAGTTCGCGGTTTACGAAGATTCGAAGAGCCTGAAAGGTTCGCGTCGCGGGATGAATCCTACGTTCTGCCTGATTCATTGGCCGGGCCGCGGCTGATATGACATCCGCAAGATGTGCGGTAGATCGTATCGGCCGCGACCGGCAAATGGCTCTGGCGATTCTCCGCGACCTCCTTTCCTCTCCGAATTCGTAAATCACATCGGCAAGCTGTCGCTCGTCGAGGTGGTTTACCACTTGTTCGGCGGTACGCTCGCCACGCGGGTCCATCCGCATGTCCAGCGGTCCATCCGCCTGAAAACTGAATCCGCGCGCCGCGTCGTCCAGTTGCAGGCTGCTCACTCCAACGTCGGCCAGAATTCCGTCCGCAAACGTCGAACTGAATCGCTTCCCGACTTCGGCAAACGAGCACTGCATCAACGTGATCTCCGGCCAATCGGCAGCCGGCGGGACGCCAGCGCTACCAGTCAGCCTTTCGCGCGCGATTCTCAGCGCTGCAGGATCCTTATCGAGCCCAATCAAATGTCCCGGTGCGCCCAGGCGTTTTGCGATTTCGTAACTGTGCCCGCCCAAACCCACCGTGGCGTCGATATAGGTCCCACCCCGCCGCACGGCTAAAAAGTCGATCGCTTCTTTTAAAAGAACCGGTACGTGGATCGCTTGCCCGCCACCACGTCCAACCCCCTGAGGGGTGTCTGTTGATCCCTCGCCCACTAGATGCCCAGTTCGTCGAGCGTCTTCTCATCGTCAGGCGTGAACTTTTCTTCCTCAATCTCCCGCTTGAACAGCTCCAGGTTCCTGACCACGAGATATGTCAAATTCCCCAGAACCGCTACCTCGCCTTTGATCTGCCCGGTCTCGCGCAGCAACTGCGGCAGCAACAACCGTCCTTGCCCGTCCATCTCCACCTGCTGTCCGTAGTAGTTCGTCCGGTCCAGAAACTTTTTCTTCGTAGGATTGAAATTGGAGAGCCCTGCCAGCTTCTGCTCGATCCGCTCCCATTCCTCGAAGGGATATACTTGAGCAACCTTGCCATCCAAACTTGTGATGTAGAATTGCTGACCGTATTTCTCGTCGATCACCCGCTTGAACTCGGCCGGGATCTTGAGGCGTCCTTTTTCGTCGACCCGGGTTGGATGATTGCCGCGAAACATGCTTAAGGCCCTTGCCCCTTACCGGGGTCCTTCTGTACGCCGCTACCACAGCAACCAGGGAGGTCAAACTCGTGCAAAGTTCAGTAAAGTTCGGGCAATTCGGGCTGTCCGTCGTGCTTTTGGGTCGGGTTCCCACCGGCTCCTCGTTTTCAGCTCGCGTTTCCCATTTCCTTACTGCTCTTACCACTTCATACCACTTTGTACCACATCTTAGCTGTAAGTCGTTTATTGTCAAGCACAAACTTGATAGTGCCCAACCCACTTAGACACCGTTTCGGGAAAGTACGAAGGCTTGTGGTCCTTCGATCCGTTAACCACAAGGGATTGCGTTTAGGCCTTTGGTTCCTTCGCTATTCCTTCGCTAGATTTCGCTTGACCCCCGCGCGCAGCACGGACTTTCTTGTGGAAATTGCAAGCCAAAACCCTCCGGCGCCCCCGACCGCCTGTCATGCTGGACGAGAAAAAGATATTGTCATGCTGAGCGAAGTGGGAAGGAGAGCGAAGAGATCCTTCCCACGCAGTCGAAGCATCCCTACCTCGCCACGAAACCTGCCGAACGCCCAACCGTCGCAGACCTTGTCATGCTGAGCGAAGTCGAAGCATCCCTACCTCACCCAAAGCTGTCAGAACTACGTGCCCAGCACTTGTCATGCTGAGCGCAGTCGAAGCATCCCTAGCTCACCACAAATCCCATTTAGGGAACCACCGCCGAGAACGTGACCCCATCACAGCAAATCCCCCGAAACCGTCCGACGATTCCGTCATGCGCGACCCCCGATACTATTGCACTTACATCATGGCCAGCCTCTCTGGCACGGTTTACGTGGGTGTGAGCGGCAATCTGCACCGCCGCGTCTTCCAGCACAAATTTCATCATTTCGAGGGATTCACCGACCGCTACAACGTCGTTCCTCTGCTCTATTGGGAATCCTATGACGACGTGCAGAAAGCCTTAGCCCGCGAAAAACAACTCAAAGGATGGACTAGAGCCAAGAAAATTGGGCTCATCGTCGGATGCTTCGACTGCGAACGAGCCTCGCGTTCCGCTCCGCTCGTTCTCCGCTCAGCATGACAAATGATGGTTTACACGTAGCGACAGCCGCTTCAGCCTGCCCTGAGCGGAGTCGAAGGGGCTGTCAGCCGCAGGCGAAGCCAAGGCCCTCGGGAACCGGTCCTGGCAAGCTAACCGAATTCTCCCCCCGCATTCACTCCGTCATCTCTCTCCCAATTATTTTGGTGTACACTGCGCGCATCTCTTCCCAGGGCCCCGTTCGCAAATCCATCGTCCCAGGAGGCTTTGCGTGGCACTCAATCGAGCAAGAATCTGGTTAGGCGGTATCGCAGGCGGCGTGGTGTGGAACGCGTGGAGTTTCTTTGTCTACCATTTCATCACCGAACGCCGCTACATGGCGGCGCAAAGTGCGGGCCTGTACCTGAAAACGCCGCGCTATCCCTACTTTACGGCACAATGGATCGTGCTGCTGTTCATCCTGTCGATTGCAGTCGCGCATCTTTACGCGTGGGCGCGTCAGGGATTGGGCCCCGGCCCCAGTACAGCGCTGCGCGTTGGATTTCTGGCCGGCTTCTTTGCCGGCTTTCCCAGCAACTTCGCTGAAGCCACTTGGTTCCCCGCCGGACGCGGGCTGCCCTTTGGACAGATGGTCGAAATGTGGCTGGGCGCCATCCTCGCCGCGCTGGTGGCCGGCTGGCTCTACAAAGAATGAATGGGGATCGTGCGAAGAAATTTGCAGCGTGGCCGCTGAGAACGAGCGCCGCCGCTTGCCTTCTGGGCATGATCCTGCTCACCGGTTCGGCGACGGCGCACCGGCCAGCGGATTCCTCCGCGCGCTTTCCTTTCGCCTATGCGCAATACGGCTGCGCCCCGACTGACGCCCTCGCCCTCGATTTTTATTTCACCGAAACTAAGAGCGAGTGCGGCAAGTTCGTCGAGCCTTACCTGAAGATTATGATCTGGCAAAACCTTCCCCAGTCCGCGCCGCATACCGTTGAAGTGCACGCGGGCGCGGCGGCTGCGATTCGCTGCCTGAAGTCGGGAGCCTGCGAGGCCGCGACTTCCGGGAGCCTGCATCTCACCAAATTCGTCAACGAAAAAGTTTCCGCCGGGGACTACGAACTTCATTTCCGCGATGGCAGCATGGAAAAGGGCAGCTTCGACGCGACCTGGTGCCACCTGCGTTTTGTTTGTGGATAGTCTCGAAGCAGCGATGCATCACAGCGCCGCATCACTTCGCCGGTTCAACATATACGGCCGTGCCATAGGCGAGCACTTCGGTGACGCCCTGCATGACCTCGGTCGCGTCGTAGCGCGCGCCCACCACCGCGTTTCCGCCCAACTCCGCGGCGTGAATCAGCATCAGGTCGAAGGCCTCGGCGCGCGTCTTCTCGCACAGGTTGGTGAGCAGCGTGATGTTGCCGCCAATCAAAGTCTGCAACCCGGCGCCGATGGTTCCAAAGATGGATCGCGAACGCACTACAATCCCGCGCACCACGCCCAGCGTGCGCGTCACCCGGAAGCCATCGATTTCAAACTGTGTGGTCACCATGTTGTGCGCCACCATCCTGCCCGCGCTGTAGCCAGTCGCCATGGAAGTCGTTCCCTTCTGTGATGCCAGTAACTATAGCGCGCTCCGAGTTCACACGTCAGACTCTGCCGAAGCCAAAGCAACTCATGTAGGGACAGCCGCCCCGGCTGTCCGGTCGAGCGAAGCTCGACGGTGCTGAGGCAAAGTCAAAAGTCAGAAGTGTGAAATCAGAAGTCCGAGGTCTGAAGTCTAAGGTCCGAGGTCGGAGATCCGAAGTCCGAGGTCGTCTTCGCCCCTTCACTCCAACTCCGCCGCAATCAAGAATTCCTGCGACGAAGCGTCATACTCAACCCGCAGCACATTCGGCTTGCAGCAAACCTGGCAGTCTTCGACATAGCTCTGCCGCCGTCCGGCAGACTCGTCCACCGAAGTCGCATTCCACTCCCCGCAACTCGCGCACTGAAATCCAGATTCCAAAGTGAAGAAAGCATACCGCAAGGAGCGTAGCTGGGATTTCTCATCAATCGCCAGCGCTGGATGCGTCATGGCTGTCTAATTCATCAATCGATTAGTTGAAATTCCGTTCGATAGCAGCCGGTGTCTTTCAGCTTCAATGGCAGCGAAGCTGTTGAGGCAGTATTTGTCACATCGAGGACTTCTCGTGTGACATCCGCGATTCCTGTGATGGACTTCATTCCGCCAGCGATGGTCAGTATGTAGATCGCGTCCGGTACATTGGGTATCCGGAACGTCCCAGTGCTATCTGAAACTGTTCTGTACTCGTCTTGAGAAAAAGCGTTCTTCAAAGTTATGTCAACGCCGGGAAAGAAGGTTTGCCTTGGGTGCACGATGTCCATCAATGGTTTGCCCGTGTTTCCCGGAACAAGGCCCGTGAGCGTGCCCGCTACCTCGCGACTTTGGTACGACCAGTCCGCCCATTGAAAATCGAACCGCTTCTTGGTATTGGCATCGGGAACCGCGACGACCTCAATCCATTCCTTTCCTGCATCAAAACCCTCGTGTGAGGCTGTGAGATAGTAGCGACCTACCATCAAACCTTCTAGTAAAACGGTGCCGCGCAAGTCCGTGGTGCTGGTAAATAAAGGTTCGGTTGATTTTTCTGGGACGACTTGAATCTCGATGCCCGCGATTGGTTTTCCACGATGTGTGACAACAACCGTCAGGTCGGAAGAGACTTGCCGCAACTCGATAGGCGTCAACGAGCAGCCGAACACTGCTTCGGCGGCGCAAAGTATCAGCAGAAGAACTGGTGTTGTTGCGGCGCGTTTCACGCCTGTAGTTTACGCCGAGGCTCGCTCACCAAAACAGGCCAAAGGGCTCATTGATTAGGTTCGGTCTTGTTGCGGCTTCTCTCGTAAGTCATTGAACCTTCGTTGAAGTCGTTGAAAAGTCGTAGGAGGCACTTTGCAGGCTCGCAGACGAAGAGTTTCGCGGCGGAGGACTTCCACCATGGGTCGAGCATCGATCGTCGACGCCAGGGCCGTTTACGGCCCCGCAAAGGGCATCGTAGGTGAGGAGCGAGAGTGGTTTGCCAGCCTTCCTCGCCGCCGCCACTTTGTACGTACAACTATGTAAGTAAAATAGCTATAACTTGCGGGAAGGATTGCACTTGTCCGAGAAACAGTGGCCGGTGATCAGTGGCTAGTGGTCAGTTCGATCACATATCTCTGAGGTTTGCGGTCCGAGGTCCGAATCAACAGTAGTCAATCACCCAATCACAAATCGCCCAATCGCTAAACCACTCAATCGTAAATCGCCCAATCGCAATCAGCAATCATCAATCATCAATCAAAAATCCCCCCAGCCCCTATAATGTCCGAACTCTATTTCCCGGAGGGAATGCATGATTTCGCGGCGACGGTTTTTGGAAGTGGGCGGTGTGACGGCGGGGATGGCGGCGTCCCGTTCGCTGGTGACTGCTGCCGCCGCGCAAGAGGCGGACGCTTCCCTGCCGGCATCGCTGGCCAAGCTACAATCGCGCAAAAGCGAGGCTACACCTATTTCGCGCGAAGAGCGACACGAGCGCCAGGAGCGCGCGCGCCAACTGATGAGCGAGAACGGTCTCGACGCCATCCTGCTGATGGAAGGCACGTCGCTGCGCTACTTCAGCGGCATCCGCTGGTGGGGCGGCGAGCGCCTGTTCGCACTGGTGCTGCCTGCGAAGGGCGAGGCGTTTTACGTTTGCCCGGCGTTTGAAGAAGGACGCGCCCGCGAACAGATCCAGAACGCGCCTGACGGCGCTCAGCCCGACGTGCGCGTTTGGCAAGAGGACGAGAGCCCTTACCAGCGCGTGGCGCAGGGACTGAAAGACCGCGGCATTGGCAGCGGCAAGCTCGGGATCGAGGAGACGGTGCGCTTCGGTTTTGCCGACGGCATTCGCAAGGCCGCGGCGCAGGCCAGCCTTGCCAGCGCGACTCCCGTGACCGCGGGATGCCGCATGATCAAGACCGCGCATGAAATCGCGCTGATGCGGTTAGCGGCACAGGTTACGCTTGCGGCCTATCAGGCGGCGTACCTGGCGGTGAAAGACGGCATGACGCAGCCGCAACTGGAAGACTTGGTGAAGAACGCACACGAGCGCCTGGGCTTTACTGGAGGCGCCGACGTGCAGGTGGGAGAGTTCTCCGCGTTTCCACACGGCTCGGTCACGCCGCAGGTTGTGCACGAAGGCACCATCGTTCTGATGGACGGTGGATGTTCGGTGGAAGGATATCAGTCGGACATCACGCGCACTTACGTGCTGGGCAAGGCTTCCGACAAAATGAATCGCGTGTTCGATATTGTGCTCCGGGCGCAGTCGGCGGCGTTGGCCGCGGCGCGTCCCGGAGTGGAGTGTGGAGCGATCGATGCAGCTGCGCGCAAAGTCGTCACCGACGGCGGTTTCGGGCCCGACTACAAATATTTCACGCACCGCCTCGGCCACGGCATGGGCATGGACGGACACGAGTGGCCGTATCTCGTTCGCGGCAACCCCACCAAGCTGAAGGCCAACATGACAACCAGCAACGAGCCGGGAATTTATATTCGCGGCGAGTTTGGCGTGCGCATTGAAGACGACATGCACATCATGGAAAATGGCGCGGAGTTGTTTACACCCAAGCCGGTGTCGCTGGAAGAACCATTCCCCAAGGCATAGCGCTGCGGCCTAGACGCGACGAATGGTCGGCGTGCTGTGCGAATCGGCAAACGTGATGGTGAAAATGTTTCCCACGCGTACATTCGTGACCAGCACGGGACGAAAGCAGGCAATGCAGGTTCCACCTACGCGGCGCACACAGGGATAAACAATTCCCGCTGATCCCATTTCGAGCAATTGCGCGGCAAGCGCCTGCGAAGCCACGTAACTGTCAGGCGAAAGACAATCGGCATAGTCGGCTGCGTCGTCGGACGACGGACGAAGATCGTGGAATTCCGCGCGAAAGTCCGCGAGGTAATCGAGATAGTCCGCCGTATCCTCTTCTTCCCAGGCAGTCTCTTGAAGCCACAACCGGCGGTGGTAGACAACTTCGGCCTGCGAGGTCTCGAGTTCGAATGAGGCGTACCACGCGCCGCGGTCGGCGGAATTGAAGCGCGATCCCGCGGGTGAAGGATGGCAGAAGGCCGCGTTGATGATGCGGTAAGAAGGAATGCCGAACACGAGTTCGCGTTCGTCGATGCCCGGCGCGAGTCGCGATTCGGCGAGCAGGCGATCGTTCGTCGCGTTGTCAAGTTCGAAAATGGCTTCAAGCGTTTTGGGATCGTCGGTGAGGCGCGTGAGCACCGAAGCTCCGCCGTCGGCGAATTGCGCGGGAATCAGGCGATGCGTATCGCGTTGATCAATGGAAGTGGTTCCAAGCACAGCGCTGTCCAGTCACTTTGTCCAGTCAGGATTTCAGCGGCCGCCGCGACGATGGTCGAGCAGACGACGCACGCCGATCATGCCGGGAACTCCGCCACGCACCAGCATCTCCAGCGGCGGCGCGTTGTTGAACATGGGATTGGAATTGGGACGGGAAGTCCACTGGTTGGCGAGACGCTGGCTGAAGAGAATGTTGAGCGCTTTGAAAATGCCGATGAGCAGCGAGATGCGGGTGAGTTCGTCCTGCGAAAGCAGGCCCTTGCGATTTTTTTTCAATTCGTAATAGCGACCATGAGAGGCGCCGCCGAGCAGCGCCATCGCGTCTTCATTGCGCAGTTGCCACTTATCGACGATGGCGAAAAAAGCTGTGATGGCCGGCGGGCTCAGACGGGCGCGTGTGGCCGGTTCGGCGAGGTCGGGCAGCTTTCGCAAGTCCAGGCCAATATCCGGAACGACAGCTAAGGCGTTCATTGCGGTATCTCCATAACTGGAGACTATTATATCCTTATTTGGACATTCTCGATACATTCAATCTGCCTTGTTTTCAGACAGTTGGCGGCCCTGAGCGTTCTCATGTGTGGAACGGGCACTCTTGCCCGCTGGTTTTGTGGCAATGCGGGCAAGCGGGCAGGAGTGCCCGCTCCACACTCTTTACTTCACACACAATCTACAAGCCCGGCACGGGCGGGCAGCCGGGGAAGTCTTTCAGGAATGTGTTGCCGATGTAGCCGAGGTATTCGATTCCGATCTCGCTGGTGAAGAAGCCGTCGGCGGTGAGCTTGCGCAAAAATGCGAAGAAGTCGACGCCTTGCCCCAGGCCGGGATATTGCGTCGCGTTCTTGCGATACGCAATCAGGTCAAGCATTTCTTTTTGCTCCGCTGGCTCGCAATCGAGATAGACTTTGCCGTAGCGATCGGTGCAGGTGTTGTCGAGCCACATCAGGCCTCCACCTAGAGCGATCTGATATTCCTGGTTTTCGCTGGTGATGAGATCGATAAATTCGGGCGCCCCGGCCTCGATGGCGCCCTTGGCGTCTTCATCGGAGGGAATGATGGTCTGGCAGAGAGTTTGCAGCGTCTTGTAGGCGTGCGCGGAAAAGAACTTGGGCGCGTAGGGCTGGTCGGGCGCGGCAGCTTTTTCAGCCTGCACCATGCGATGCGCATATTCCGCGGCTTCGAGTGGAATCACGCGCAGCACGGGCCCGGCTAGCGCGGTGATGGTCAACGATTTCAGAATGTCGCGTCGAGAAATGGTCATGAGCGCGGCTACAGATTTCCTTTCTTCGCTTGGTCGAGCAAGTAATCGGAGGCGCGCCACGTCAGCGCCATAATCGTGAGCGTGGGATTCTTGTCGGCGTTGGTGACGAAGCACGCGCCGTCGGTGACAAATAGATTTTTCACGTCGTGGGCCTGGCAGTACTGGTTCAGGGCCGAGGTCGCGGGATGCGCGCCCATGCGGACTGTGCCCACCTCGTGGATAATCACGCCGCCGTCGGCGATGCCATAGGGATTCGGGCCGTCGGGAACCGCCTTCGACATGAATACTCCGCCCGCTGCTTCCACGATCTCGCGGTAGGTTTCCTGCATGTCGCGGGCCATGCGGATTTCGTTATCGCCCCACTTCCAGTGAAAGCGCAGCACGGGGATGCCCCACAGGTCGACGGCCGCGGGATCGATTTCGCAATAGCAGTTTTCGTTGGGAATCATCTCGCCGCGCCCAGCGAATCCGATGTAGGTGCCATATTTTTTCTTGCACTCGCGTTTCAGGGCGGAGCCGTAGCTCTCGAAGTTGTCGCACACATCGTTGAATTCGCCGACGCCGGGCATGTCGCGTCCGCCGCCAAACTCGGTGTGATAGCCGCGCAGGAATTCGTTCTTGCGATCGAACTTCCACCAGGGCAAGTACAGATGCATGCCGCCGACGCCGTCGTGATTGTGCGCGGGCACTTTCTCGAGCACGGGAAAATATCCGCCGGCGTGGGTGCCCACGCTGTCCATCAGGTTGCGCCCCACCACGCCAGAGGAATTGGCGAGGCCGTCGGGAAAAAGCGTTGACTTGGAATTCAGCAGCAGGCGCGCGGATTCGCAAGAGCTGGCAGCAACAATGAAGGCGCGCGCATTGATGCGCTTTTCCTCGCAAGTGGCTTTGTCAATGTAGGAAACCGCCTCGACCTTGCCGCTTTTAGTGACGATCAGTTCGCGCGCCATGGCGCCGGTGACCAGGGTCAGGCGCCCAGTCTTCTCCGCCGGGGGAATCATGACCTGGCTCGAACTGAAATTCGCTGCGGTGATGCATCCGCGGCCGCACTGCGCGCAGTAGTGGCAAGCGGGACGCCCATTGAGTGGCTTGGTTAAGATCGCCAGCCGCGAGGGCACGCAAAGGATGCTCAGATGATCGCAGGCTTTTTTGATGATGGTTTCGGTGCAGCGCGGCTTGGGCGGGGGCAGGAAAATTCCGTCGGGCGCGCTGGGTATATTTTCTTTCGTGCCGAAGACGCCGATGTAGGACTCGACTTTGTCGTAGTAGGGCGCAACGTCTTCGTAAGTAAGAGGCCAGTCGTCGCCCTGACCGTCATGGGAGCGCGCCTTGAAATCGACCGGAGCCATGCGGAGGGCGATGCGTCCCCAGTGATTGGTGCGTCCGCCGACAATGCGTGAACGGAACCAATGGAATCGCGACCCGGGAGCGGAGATGTAGGGCTCGCCCTCGATTTCCCAGGCGCCGTTGGGAGCGAGGAATTCGTCTTCGAGACCCTTGCGCGCGTGGCCTCCCACGCCGGCTCCGCGATGCGGCAGGTCGTAGGGCCACATGTGTTCCTTGTAGTCTCGCTCGGGAACCACGGGAGGTCCGGCCTCAAGCAGCGCGACACTTAATCCGCCCTCGGTGAGCACTTTGGCGGCGGTGCCTCCGGAGGCGCCGGAACCGATAATGCAAACGTCATAAGTCTTGGGCGTGCGCCGAACTTGCATGAACCTCCTGGGTTCGGAAGAGAGCTTTCAGCCGTCAGCTATTAGCTTAAACCGTCAGCCCTCAGCGTTTGGCTGAGAGCTGACAACTAATAGCTGAGAGCTACTTTCGAGGGACGCGGGTTGCCTGTGCCGGACCGCGCTACCAGCGCAGCTTTTCGAGGTACTGATAGCTTTTCGTGATGCTGTCGAATGGGTCCTCGGGCTTGTCGTGCTCGACGATGTAGTGCTTGATTCCGGCTTTGTCCGATTGGGCGAAAATCTTCTTCCAGTCGATGATGCCGCTGCCGACCGCGGTCAGGTCGACGGTGTCGCCGAAATTTTGCGATCCGCCCTCGGTGACTTTGGGAATCTTCTTCAGGTCTTTGACGTGGACCAGCGGGAAGCGTCCGGGATAGCGGTTGAAATATTTGATGGGATCGGCTCCGGCAGCGATGATCCAGCAGAGATCCATTTCCATCTTCACCGTCTTGGCGTCGCAGAGGCGCAGCAGTTCGTCGTAGGGGAGTTTGCCGTTGACGGGAAGAAATTCGAACCAGTGATTGTGATAGGCGAACTGCATTCCGGCTTTCTTGGTCTGCTCGCCGCAGTGGTTGAATTTTTCGGCGGCCTGCTTCCAGATATCGGGATTCTTGCGCAGTTCTTCGGGGATCCAGGGGCAGACGATGTATTTCAATCCAATGGTTTTGGAGTCCTCGATGACGGAAGGAAATTTTTCGTCGAGTTCGTCGTATTGCACATGGGTGGAGACCGGGTCGAGTCCGTTCTTTTCGCAGACGGCGCGGACTTGCTGCGGAGTGTGGCCGAAGTATCCGGCGAATTCCACTTCCTTGTAGCCGATCTGGGCGACCTTGGCGATGGTGCCGTCGAAGTCGGACTTCATCTGATCGCGCACGGTGTAGAGCTGCACGCCGATTTTTTCGATTCTGTGTTCGGCGGCGGCCCATCCCATGCGGCTGGTCAACAACGTTGCGGCGGCGGCTGTAGTTGCGGTTTCAAGAAAGGTGCGGCGATTCATGGCGTTGAAACTCATGAGTGCGTTCCTCCGATTGTTCCGCGTCGAGGCGGAAGTGGAATCCGGAAAGCATTATACGCGGTGGAAGCAGGCGTAGAGGTCAGTTACACGGTTCGAATGCAAAAGCTGTTGAGCTTCGCTCGACTGGACAGCCGAGGCGGCTGTCGCTACATAAACCGGCTGTCCCTACATAAAGCGGCTGTCCCTACATAAAAAAGTATGGAGGACGCCTGCGTGGCGCCCTCCCACAGAAACACCTTCCCATCACGGCTTCTGGACTTGCAGGTTGTTGGTCACCGAGAAGATTCCGGGAACGGTGTTGGCGCGTAGGTTGACGAGATTTTTGTCGGCATCGCTGTCGACAACGCCCTCCAACGTGACTCGGCCATTCTTCACGATAATGCGAATGGGCTTTTGCACGCCGAGTTCGTATTTCTGCAGCGCGGGATATTGGTAAATGGCGTGGAAGAGGGCGATGCGCAGGCGATCGTCCATGGAGGAAGGGGGGAGGATTTCAATCTGGTTGTCGACCTTCTCGACGCCTTCAATGTGCTTGACGGCATTTTCGGCATCGGACTTCAGCGTAGGACGCACCACTTCGCCGAGGAGCGTGACGGTTCCGCCATCCACTTTGAAAGCGATGTAGTCGAAAACGCCGAAGTAAGGCAGCATGAGCAACTCATGGCGAACTTCTTTGGCAATTCGCGCCTCTGACTTGGCGGTGTCCTGAGCGGAGGCTAGGGTGGTCAGGGCGAGTAATACCGGGAGAAAAATCCAAAGCTTCTGTTTCATGGTTTGTTCTCTCTTTCGAACGAGGTACCGAACCCCAAAGTCTACCCTCGCGAAGGAGCGATTGACGATACCGGGGATTCGGTATTTTAGGGGTGCGCTAAAAACGTTTAATCACTGAGGACACAGGGTTTCACTGAGGAATGCGAGGTCTAGCCTAGCTGCAGGTGCAAGTCGGGGCTTGCGTTCAGCAGGCGGATCTCGGAGCAGTTGTTCAGGATCCAGTCGGCGCCAGCCTCGCGTAAAGCGGGACCCTGCACTGTGGTCTTGAAGGCAATCACCTTCGCCTGGGCCGCCTTGCCGGCACGCACTCCGGCGGGGACATCTTCGACCACGATGCATTCCGAAGTGGGGAACCCGAGGGCGGAGGCGCCTTTCAGATAGGGCTCGGGATGGGGCTTGCCGTGAGTGATGTCGTTGGACGTGATCAGCTTTTTCGGTAAAGGGAGGCCGGCGGCGCGGATGCGAACTTCGGCAAGGGCACGCGTGCACGAGGTAACGATGGTCCAACGATCGTGGGGAAGGCTGGCCAACAGGGCTAACGCGCCGGGCAAAGGAATAACGCCCTCGAGATCGGCGATCTCGCGGCGCTCGACTTCGCGATTTTCGGCTTCGTGATCGGACTTGGGAAGATATTCGCGGACGGTGGTGAGGCTGGGTCGTCCGTGGGCTCGGGCAATCACTTCCTCAGGATCGAAGCCATGCTCGATGGCCCATTGCCGCCAGACCCGAGCGACGGCGGGAGTGGAATTCACAAGGACTCCATCCATGTCGAACAGAAGGGCGGCACAGTGGACTTGCGTCATCGGGCTCGGGCCGAAACTATCTTTTCGCACGGTGCAACGCGGAAGAAGTTCGCCGCTGACATCGTCATGCGACATGTAAATTTCCTGTTCATCTGGCAGCGATTGTAAACCAGCGAGCAAGTGGAACCTGGGACCAATCGGGAGTAGCATGGGTGATGAAGGTCACCCGATTTAGTATCTGCAGTCACCTCTTTCGTGTCTGCACAAGCCTAGGATTTTAAGTGTACGGCTGGCAGGAGTGCGCCATGCTGTCGAAGTGCGCCAATCCCGAGTGCTCTGCGGTCCTTCGCTATCTGCACCAGGGAAAAATTTTTTACCTCGCTCCGACTCCGGATGTACAAATCGCAATGGGAATGCAGTGCGCGGCATTGCATGAACGATTCTGGCTGTGCGACCGATGTTCGCAAGAAATGACCGTGGTTTGGAGCGGAACCGACGCGGAGGTGACGCCCCTGCCAACCAAACCCCCGGACCCGGTCCCGTCGCCCGCGCGAAAAATAGCGTTGGAGGACATTCAATCGCGCTCCCGCGCAGCATCTGTGGGCCTAGGAGATCGATCGGGCTACTGAGGCAAGGAGGTATGTATGACCGTTGCAGAATTGAACACCCCACTGAAATCGGCGACGCCCGTTGCCGTATTCCGAAATATTTTGGTAGCGACCGATTTTTCGGAGCCTTCCCGGCGAGCGCTGTGCGAGGCGTTGGCTCTTGCCGCCCAGCACCATGCGCAATTATCGGTGATTCACGTGTTGCATCCCCAGCACAGGCGAGGGGAATTTGAGAATCCGCCCGAAGTGGATGGAGAACGCGCTGCCGCCGAGAGGCATATCAAGTCATTGCTAGACGAATTGCGCCCCCAAGAGAAAATTGGAGTCGTACTCAAACAAGGAGGCGCGGCGCTGCAGGTCTTGTCAGTGATCGAGGAGCAGGCCATCGACCTGCTGGTGATCGGCACCCGCGGGCGCGGAGGTTTGCGCAAGCTGGCGTTGGGGTCGGTGGCGGACGAATTGTTGCGCGTGGCGCCCTGCCCGGTGATGACAATCGGTCCGGAGGCCGAGGTTGCGGGAGTCAGTCACGGGGCGAGATTTCATCACATTTTGTTTGCGACCGACTTTGGCAAAGGGTCCACCAAAGCGTTGCCGCTGGCATTGGCGCTGGCGCGAGCCGAACAGGCGCAATTGATACTGTTGCACATGATACCGCCGATTCCGTCATCGTCGGCGAACCTGTCGGCCTATGCGCCGGCCACGGCGGCGGCCGACGAGGTCGCGGCGTGGGAGGGAAAGTTCCACAGAGAAGCATTGCAACAGTTGAAAGAATGTCTGCCAGCGGAAACCGGGTTGACGCAGGAAGTGAAATATGTCGTGGGCTCGGAATTTTTGACCGAGGGGATACTGAGCGCGACTGAAAAGTTTAGAGTTGATTTGATCGTGATGGGGGCCAGCCGTGCAACGTCCGCGAAACTGGCGGCGCATCTTCCGTGGGCGGCGGTGCATGAGGTGTTGCGGGACGCGCCCTGCCCGGTGCTGACGGTTGCAGGATAAGAAGTGCCGGCGCGGAGAGTTGGGAGGTCGGCGAGCGAGAGGGGGAGCGCCTCACTGCGTTTCGGCGGACAGCCGAGGCGGCTGTCGCTACATGAGCAGTCGAGGCGGCTGTCTCCACATGAGCAGTCGCGCCGGACAGCCGAGGCGGCTGTCGCTACGTGAGCCGTTGCGGGGACAGACTTGGCGGCCTGTCGCTACGTGAGTCGTTACGACTGCACGATTTTTTCCAGCGCCTGGCGGTTGCGGATGACGAGCGTCGAACCCTTGAGCTGCAGCAGTTGTCTCTTTTTGAATTCAGAAAACAGGCGGCTGACAGTTTCACGGGTAGTTCCGATGATCTCCGCAATCTCCTCGTGGGTGAGCGTGAGCTTCACCTGCGACGATCCGTCGTTCTGCGGCGTTTTGGTCGACCAGGACAATAAAAGCTTGGCAAACTTTTCCGAGGGCGAGGTGCTGAGACCGAGAGTCCGGATCTCCTCGTACGCGGTGTAGTAGTTGCGGCTCAACTGTTCGGCGACGCGCAAGGCCACTTCCCCGTTGTCCTTGAGAAACTGAATCAAAGATTCGCGAGGAATAAAGTTGGCCTGGCCGGGCTCCATCATCTCGGCAGTAACTTCATAAGGACGGTTGGAGACTACCGAATTGAGACCGAGAACATCTCCCGACTCGGAAAGTTTCGTGATGATGGTTTTGCCTTCGCGGGACGAGGTGGAAAGTTTTGCCTTGCCCGCACAGAGCACAAAAACGCCACGGGGTTGCTGCCCTTCAATGAAGAGCATCGCGCCCTTGGGATAAACGGCGGTGGATTTAATTTCGTTAAGGCGTTGTCCGGCTTGCACTGAAAGATTACAGAAAAGATGTTCCTCCCGCACCGGACACGTGAGGCAATTATCAAGAATATTTAGACCGTAAGGGGCGCGCACTGGGCACCTCCTGATGAATTGTAGCACCGCAATTACGCGTGTGATCACCATCACGAGGCCTTGTGATCGAGAGCATTTGCGGTCACAGACAGACGCAAGAAACTGTGCAAAGATAGAAGAAGTGTGCGTGGAAAATGGTGCGGCGGAACTCGCTGAAGATGTGAAAAAATGTCTGCGTTCGCGCTAGTGGGAGAAAATCAGTGAGCGAAGCACCGAGCGCCTCGGCGCCATCGCGCGTCGGCAAGATTTATACCGCGCCGCCTCCCGCACGCGCGGGACTGGAAGCGCTGTTCATGCCGCGATCAGCCGCGGTCATCGGAGCCACCGATCGGCCGGGCACGGTCGGCCACAGCGTGATTTCGAACCTGCTGCAAAGCAAATTTCCCATTCGCGTTTATGCCGTGAATCCCAGTCACGGCGAAGTGCTCGGCATCAAGACTCACAAACATATTGGAGACATCGCAGGTGGAGTTGATTTGGCGCTGGTCGTCACGCCGGCGCAGACCGTGCCGCAAATTATCGGAGAGTGCGTGGACGCGGGCGTGAAGTCGGCGGTGGTGATCTCGGCGGGATTTCGCGAGCAGGGAGAAGAAGGCGCGCGGCTGGAAGAAGAAATCAAAAAAACATTGTCCCGGGGATCTCCGCATGGAGATATGCGTTTGGTTGGGCCGAACTGCATGGGCTTCATGAATCCGACGATCGGCTTGAACGCGACGTTCGCGAAGACCATGCCGCACAAAGGCAGCGTCGCTTTTTTGAGCCAGAGCGGCGCGATGCAGACTGCGATTCTGGACTGGAGCTTGCGCGAGCAAGTAGGATTCAGCGCGATCGTTTCGACCGGGTCCATGCTCGACGTGGGCTGGGGCGATTTGATTTATCACTTTGGGGACGATCCGCACACCAAGAGCATTCTTCTTTATATGGAGTCGGTAGGAGATGCGCGGGCGTTTCTTTCGGCGGCGCGCGAGACTGCGCTGAGCAAGCCGATCATCGTTATCAAAGCCGGGCGGTCGGAGGCGGCTTCGCGCGCGGCCGCCTCTCATACTGGAGCGCTGACTGGAAGCGACGATGTGCTAGAAGCGGCGTTCCGGCGCTGCGGCGTGCTGCGCGTACAGAGCATCGCAGACCTTTTTTATATGGCGGAGGTGCTGAGCAAGCAGCCGCGACCGCGCGGCCCGCACCTGACGATCGTAACCAACGCCGGTGGTCCGGGAGTTCTGGCGACTGATTCTTTGATCGCGACCGGAGGAGAACTCACCGTGCTCTCTTCCGCATCGCTGAAAGAGTTAGATAGTTTTCTCTCGCATCACTGGAGCCACAACAATCCGATTGACGTGCTGGCCGATGCGGACGCAGAGCGGTACGTAAAGGCAGTGGACATTGCGTCGAAAGATCCGGGAAGCGATGGACTGCTGGCCATCATCGCGCCGCAGGGACTCGCGGATCCAACGCAAGTGGCGGAGCGGATGAAACTGCTCGCGCACTCGACTGGAAAGCCGCTGCTGGCGAGTTGGATGGGCGGCGACGGCGTGGCCGAAGGGACAAGGATTCTCAACACCGCGGGCATTCCGACATTTTCGTATCCCGACACCGCGGCGCGCGCCTTCACCTATATGTGGCGCTACACCTATAACCTGCGCGGGCTCTACGAGACTCCGGCGCTGGTGGAAGGATCGGAAGCGGCTGGAGTGGCGCGCGTGAAGGTCCACGAAATGGTGCAGCGGGTGCGGGAAAGCGGCCGCACCATGCTCAACGAATTCGAAGCCAAACAACTGCTGGCGCACTATGGAATTCCGGTGGTGGAGACGCGCGCTGCGGAAACGGAAGAGCAGGCAGTCGCGCACGCGGAGGAAATTGGTTATCCGGTCGTGGTGAAACTTCTGTCGAACACAATTGCGCATAAGACCGATGTGGATGGAGTTCGCCTGCGACTGCAGAATGCGGAACAGGTGCGCGGCGCTTATCGCGCGATCCGCGCGGCGGTCAGCGAAAAAGCGGGCGCGGAACATTTTGGCGGCGTCACGGTGCAGCCCATGGTGAAGCGCGATGGTTCCGAATTGATTTTGGGCAGCGCCATCGATCCTCAGTTTGGGCCGGTGGTTCTGTTTGGCTCCGGGGGAGTGATGGTTGAGGTGTATCGCGACCGCGCGCTGGCGCTGCCGCCATTGAACACCACGCTGGCGCAGCGCCTGATGGAGCAGACGAAAATCTACTCGGCGCTGCTGGGAGTGCGCGGCCGCAAGCCAGTGAACCTGACCGCCCTGGAGCAGTTGTTGGTGCGCTTCAGCCAGTTGGTGATGGAGCAGCCATGGATCAAGGAGATCGACATCAATCCACTGCTGGCGACTCCCGAGCAGTTGCTGGCGCTGGATGCGCGGGTGGTGGTCCACGATTCCGCGATGCAGGCGGCGGAGTTGCCTCGTCCCACGATCCGGCCGTATCCGCTGCAGTACGTGTGGCAGTGGAAATTGAAAGATGGAACGCCGGTGACGATTCGTCCGATTCGCCCCGAGGATGAGCCGCTGATGGTGCAGTTTCATAAAACACTTTCCGAGCGCAGCGTGTACCTGCGCTATTTCTGTTCGCTGAGTTTGAGCACGCGGGTGGAGCATGAGCGCCTGGTGCGCATCTGCTTTGGCAGCTACGATCGCGGGTTTGCGATGGTGGCGGACCATACCAATGCCGAGACCGGAGAGCACGAAGTATTAGGGGTGGGACGCTTCAGCGCAATCAATCGCGTGGAGGCCGAGGCGGCGGTTCTGGTTTCCGATCGCTGGCATCGTCTGGGACTTGGCACCGAACTGCTGGCGAGCGTGGCGCGGGTGGCGCGCGAGGAGAAATTCAAGAAATTGTCCGGTGAAATTCTGCGCGACAATCTGGCGACGCAGGCCATCTTCAAGAAAGTCGGATTTATTTTGAGCGCGATGGAAGACCCGTCTTCGGTGTCGGCGGTGCTGATGCTTTAGACGCTTTCTCAAGGGCGCTTGGATCGCAGGCGAGAAGCTTTGGACCGCAGAGATCGCTGAGATTAACGAGAACGCTGAGACACCCTTCAAGATAGATCGCCAAGATAGATTGCAAAGATTGACTTCACAGACTGGCGACCGACCATTCGTCCAAAATCCCAATCGTTTCTGGCGAAGAGCCCCGGACGAATGCGTCCGGGGCTACGCGAAGCGAATCTTTCAACGACACAACTTGCGATTTAGACAGCGACGATGGGCTTGACGATTTCCAGTTGCGGCTCGAACTTCAGATTGGTTCCCAGCGCGCGCGAAACCAAACACAGCTTCTCGGCGCGTTTGAGCAATTCGAGAGCGCGATCCCGTTCTTCGGGGGACGCGATCTTAAGATTGGGACGAACCACGATCTGCGAGAAACTGTAGCCGGATTCGGCCTTGCGCACCGTGCCGCTGGCTTCCACCTGCAAATCGGTGAAATCGAATTGCGCATTGCCCGCAATCGCGCGCAGGGTCGTGGTATAGCAACTGGCGACGGCGGCCAGCAGAAGCTCTTCCGGCGTCCACCGGCCCTCCAGGCCGCCAAATTCGGTGGGAGCGGTGAAGTGGATGGCGTTGGGCGCGGAATCCGATTTGGCCAGGCCGGTTCGGCCGGACGTCCACCAGGCTGCTACTCGATACGCGTGATCTTCATTGATGTTCATTACTTCTCCTTCGGAGACATTGCTGGATTTCGGTTTTGCGAGTATTCGATCACTTATGTTCGCCGATTGCGGGCTACGCCGCTCCTTCTTTAGGCGTAAGACCGCGCTCCTGCTCAATCTTTTTGATCTGCACGCGCAGCCAGGCGGACAGGGCCTGTTCCATATCGGCCTGCGTTCCGGTGCGATAAAAATCGTCGACCGATTGGCCGTCTTCGGTCAGCTCAATGAAGCGGCAGGGCACGGCCTCCGCGCGACGATCCGCGGGAACAAACTGCTCGAGCAGGCAACTTTCACAAGGGTGCGGCCGCGCCGGATCGCAGAAGTTGGGGCAAATGGGAGAGTCCTCAAAAATGGCAGGTGCCCGCCAGGGGGCGTGAGGAGAGCGTCCGTAGCCTCCGTCTTGCAGGAAGCTCAGTTCGAACCGGAGGACGTCGAGAATGTCACGATTGTCTTGCGCCATAAGGCACCTCAATCAGGAGGTAAGAATGCCAGAGGGAGGGGGGAAACTCCGTGCATCGCGTCACCAGCGTTGGTGATCCTAGTCACATTGGGAGAGGAGAGTTTCACAGGCGACCCGGTCATTTACCCCAATTCTGGACGATTCCTGAAACGGTGCGCGTGATTGGGATCACAGGGATGCGTGATCGGAAGGCTGGGTGAAAGTCGCTTGGAGCGGGTCGCGAGCCGAAAAGCTGCCGAGCTTTGCTCGGCTGGACAGCCGGGGCGGCTGTTCCCACATGAGGCTGTGAGCGGCGTGGGTCAATCCTTGCCCTGTCAAGATTTGTACGGTGCGCCGTGACGAATCACAGGTGGGTGTGATTTCTGTCACACAGGGAAAAACCGGCGTACGCGCACCCACGCATCCGCACGCGAGGAATAACCTGAGGGGTTCACGAAGTTCGGCAAAGGGACGCAAGCACGCATTCGTCTAGCGCGCCGCTCGCTTCGCGTCGCGGAGCGGACGAATGCGTCCGCTCCTACGCGAGGATGCGGTTCACGGCTGGTAGGCGCAGGCCGGATCCTCGGCGAACAGGTCGCCGGTCATGGCATAGGCGCGAGCGCGCGATCCTCCGCAAATGTTGCGCACGGAGCAGCGTCCGCACTTGCCCTTCAACTGCGAGCTGTCGCGCAGCGAGACGAACAGGGGCGAATCGCCATACACCTCGGCCAGCGGAACGCTCATCACATTTCCGCCGGAGAGCGGCAGGAAGCGGCTCGGATAGACCTCGCCGTGGTGGTTGATGAAAACGAATCCTTTGCCCTCGTTCACCCGGTAAGGCACGCCGGTCATGACATCGGCATCGGTGATGCGGCCGCGCGATTCGCGGGCGCGTTGTTGCAGCAGATAGCGCTGGTAGTGCGGGCCCTCGGTCGTCTTGATCTGAAAATGGACCACGCTGGATGCGGCATAGAGCTTGGCGAAAATCTGTTCGTGCTCTTCAGCGGTGAGCAATTCCCCAGCCTCTTCTTTGCTCGCCGGAACAACGAAGAAGACATTCCACAACGACACGTCGAGCCGCGTGAGCAACTCGATCATGGGATCGACGTCGTGAAAATTCCGGCGCGCGACGATCGTATTGATCTGCACCGGCAGTTCCGCCTCGTGGCACGCGCCGATGACCTCGAGGGTGCGCTTGTGCGATCCGGGGACGTTGCGATACGAATCGTCCAGCGTCGCCGTGGAACCATGCAGCCAGAACCCCGCGCGCATCAAGCCGCTCTCCTTCAGTGCGGCGACCGCTTCCCCATCTAGCAACGGGGTCGGCAGCAAAGTCAGCAAAGTGCGCACCGAACGGCGCGAAGCAAACTCGATTACCGGAAATAAATCGGGACGCAGCAAAGGATCTCCGCCGGTCAAAGCCAACAGCGGCACATGCATGGCGGCCACTTGCTCGATCAGGTGAAAAGCCTCGGCGGTGGAGAATCGATCGGGTTCACGAGACGAGCGCCCATTGGCGCGCCTAGGTGAGCGCTTCCCGTAACAGGCCTGCGTCATCTCCCAGGTAACCTGCAGCGGGCGCAGGGGAAACTTGGCCGCATTGGAAAACAGAATCGATTCCGTCTCCAGCGCAGCCGAAGTCCAATCGGCGAGGGAGGCAATACCTCCGGTGCGAACTGAGGCATTTGACACAGGCATGGCGAAAATCGTAGGCGGAAGGGAGGGGAATCTCAGTGCGGGGTCGCACGTCCGCAGGTGACCGGCATCACAAATTTGCGCAAAACTGCACCGTGACCACTGTCACAGGGCCGCGTGACTTCCGCCATAGGTCCACTTTCGGCGGCATGTGATCCTAAGCCTGCGAGTGAGTTCTCAGGACACGACACGATAAGCACGATCTCAGTCCGAAACGTGCTTTCGGAACACTGGCACGCTAGAGCACCGGCTGCGCTTGCTCCGTGATATCGTGCCGGAGACATCTTCCTCAGGAGGAAGCAAAAACATGAAACATCTCTTCTCTTTTCGAATGGGCCTGCTAAGTCTGCTGGCTTGTGGAGTGATCGCTGTTGGTTCTTCACCGGCAGTCGCTCAGGATGCAGCCTCAACGTTTAAAGCAAAGTGCGCCATGTGCCACGGCGCCGACGGCAAGGGCGGCAAGATGGGAACCCGCGACTTCGCTTCCCCGGAAGTGAAATCCGAATCGGATGCCCAGCTGACCGAAATCATCAGCAAGGGTAAAGGCAAGATGCCGAGCTACGCAGGAAAACTGAAAGACGAGGACATTAAGGGCCTGGTTGCCTACATTCGCAGTTTGGCCAAGTAAGTATTCAAGGCGGCCGTGAGCCGTCTGGAGACAATTCAATTCTGAAGGAATGGCGGGTGAGAGCATGTCCACGCGAACCATACGGAATATTTTTGCGCCCGGAGTTGCCCTCACCCTCTTTTTGACTGCCGGAACCCTGCTCGCCGCCACCAAATCGCAAACCAGCAAACAGCCTGCAAAACCAACTGCGGACGAATGCCTGGTGTGCCACAGCGACGCTACCCTCACGCACGACGTCAATGGCAAACCGGTCAGCCTGCACGTTGATCCGCAACATTTCAAAGATTCCATCCACGGCAGCATGTTTACCTGCGTGGACTGCCACACCGATGTAAAGAGCGCCGGGCACGAAACTCCTCCCCTGAAAATCTCCTGTGCGAACTGCCACGCCGACGAGCAGGCCGCCTACGATCGCAGTTTCCACGGCAAGGCGGTGAAGGCTGGAAACAACCAGGCAGCGACCTGCGTCGATTGCCATGGTAGCCCTCACGAACTGCTGCCGGCCAGCGATCCGAAATCGCGGGTGCACCACACCAACATTCCCGCAACCTGCGGAGCGTGCCACAGCCAGAAGTTTGTGATGCAGGACGGAGGGCAAAGCGCCCAGATGGTCGCCTCCTACGAGCAGAGCGTGCACGGACACGCAGTCTCCGCCGGATCGGAAAAGGCCGCGGTCTGCACCGACTGCCATGGCACCCACGAAATTCTCGACGCCAAAGATGCGAAGTCCCCGATTTTCAAATTCAATGTGCCTTCGACCTGCGGCCAATGTCACGACGCGATCTCGAAGGAGTACAAACAGAGCATTCACGGACAAGCGGTCGCAAACGGAAACTGGCAGGCGCCAGTCTGCACCGATTGCCACGGCATTCACTCCATCAAATCGCTCTCCGATCCGAACTCCCCGGTCTCCGCAAAAAATGTCGGTCAAGCGACATGCTCACGCTGCCATGAAGGCGTGCGCCTGTCACAGGAATTCGGAGTGCAGGGTCGCCGGGAGACTACGTATCTGGCGAGCTATCACGGACTGGCGTCACGGGGAGGCTCGCAGGTTGTCGCCAACTGCGCCAGTTGCCACGGCACTCACAGCATTTTTCCCTCGAGTGATCCGCGATCGACGATCAATCATGCCAACCTGGCGCGCACCTGCGGGCAGTGCCATCCCGGCGTGACGGAAAAATTCACCGCCGCCAAAGTCCACGTGGACGCACCGCTCTCCGCCGATGTCGGCAGCAAAGCGGTGCGCTGGATTCGCCGTTTTTATCTGAGCATGATCTTTGCGGTGATCGGCGGAATGCTGCTGCACAATTTCGTGATCTGGCGAGCCAAGTTGATTGCACGCCGCAAACTGCAACACGATTTCGTGATGCGCATGCCGCTGCGCTTCCGCCTGCAGCATGCGACGCTGCTGACCAGTTTCATCGTGCTGGTGCTGACCGGATTTGCGTTGAAGTTCCCCGATTCCTGGTTCGCGTCCATGCTTTCTCTAGGCGAGCACAAACGGCAACTGCTGCATCGCATCGCCGCCGTGTTTCTGATCGGCGTGAGTGTCTACCACATCTTCGACGTCGCCTTCAGCCGCGAAGGACGAAAGTTGGTCCGCGATCTATTCCCCACGCTGGACGATGCACGCTGTGCGTGGCAGAATGTCTGCTACTATCTCGGCCTGACATCAAGGAAGCCCGAATTCGCCCGCTTCAACTATGCGGAGAAGGCGGAATACTGGGCTCTGGTGTGGGGCATGGTCGTGATGGCTGTTACCGGAATCATGTTGTGGGCCAAGGTTCTGGTGGGCAATCATCTGCCGCGCTGGTGGCTTGATATTGCGACGGCCATTCACTTCTATGAAGCGGTGCTGGCGACTCTGGCGATCATCGTCTGGCACTTCTATCAGGTATTCTTCGACCCGGACGTTTACCCCATGAACTGGGCGTGGTGGGACGGAAAAATGACGCTACATCACTATCAGGACGAGCACGGCCTCGACAGCACAGTAATTGCGGAGTCGATTCACGATTCCCGCGAGGACGCCGCCGCGCGCGAAGAAGAACCTGCGGTCACCGGAACAAAACATGGACAGTGAGCAAACTCCACCGCCCGAGCAAGAGCCCCGGCATGGATTGCGCATGCTGCTGCGCAATCCCGTCAGTCTAGCCGGGATGGCGCTGTCGATCGTCAGCCTGGCGAATATTTTCCTCTTCGTCACTATCGATCAGATCGCCCTGAAGCCCAGTCCCTACATCGGGATCCTGGCTTACATGGTATCTCCGGCGTTCCTGGTTTTCGGATTGCTGCTGATGTTAATCGGAGTCCTGATCGAGCGGCGGAAGAAAGTCGCGCCGACCGCCTTCTACCCGCGCATCGATCTCAACGATCCCACGCAGCGCAGCGCTGTGATTTCGTTCATGACCTTCCTCATCGTCTTCGTCATGGTGAGCGTGGCGGGCAGTTACAAAGCGTATGAATTCACCGAGTCGGTCGGATTTTGCGGGCAGTTGTGCCACACGGTCATGAGCCCCGAGTACACGGCATATCAACTCTCGCCGCACGCCCGCGTTGCTTGCGCGGAGTGCCACGTCGGCGCGGGCGCAACCTGGTTCGTGAAGTCGAAACTCTCCGGCAGCCGGCAAGTTTTTGCCACCGTGTTCAATACCTACCCGCGTCCCATTCCCACGCCGGTGCACAATTTGCGCCCGGCGCAGGAAACTTGCGAGCAGTGCCACTGGCCCAAGAAATTCTACGGCGGTCAGTTGAAGGTCTTCACCCACTATGCGAATGATGAGAAAAACACGCTGCGCCAGATTCGCATGATCATCAAGACCGGCGGCGGCGATCCGGCCACAGGCGCGCCCGAAGGCATCCATTGGCACATGAACATCGGCAATAAGATCGACTACGTCGCGGCCGATGACAAACGCCAGATCATTCCCTACATTCACGTCGAAGACTTGCAGGGACGCGTGACCGAGTACTACGCCAAGGATTCCACCCTCAGCAAAGATCAAATTGCCAAGGCGCCCCGTCACCACATGGATTGCGTGGACTGCCATAACCGCCCCACCCACATCTATGTTCCTCCCGACCAATCCGTCGATCAGTCGCTACTGGCGCGCCGCCTGGACGTTTCCCTGCCTTTTATCAAGCAGCAGGCCGTCACGGTTCTGACCGCCACCTACCCCACGACCGACACCGCCATGCGGAGCATTGCGAGCGGCTTGCAGGATTTCTACGAGAAAAAATATCCCGATGTCGCCAAAAGCAAGCAACTGGAAATTCGCAACGCGGTGGCCGAAGTGCAGGAAATTTTCCGCCGCACCACCTTCCCCGAGATGAAGTTGAACTGGCAGACTCATCCCAACAATCTGGGCCACTACTTCTACAACGGGTGCTTCCGCTGCCACGACGGCCAGCACGTCAGCGCCGACGGCAGGGTCATCGGCAGAGATTGCAACCAGTGCCACTCACTCATGTCCCAAACGGAGGGCACGGTCAGCAGCGTGGCGCCCGCGGCGCCGCAAACGTTCCAGCATCCTGTCGACATTGGAGATTTGACCCAAGTCAGTTGCGCCGACTGCCATACCGGGGGAGTCGGGCCGTAGGCGCTAACTGAAGCAGGACTGTTTTCGGTTAGCCGGGGAGCTATCTCGCGTGGCGGCTCGAATCGCGAGGCCGAAATAGATCATTTCTAGGGATGGTGCTCTTTATCAGGACTGTAAACCGGCGGCGGGCAAGCCTTCGAGCTGTCGGCTTTTACTTCACTTTTTGGGGCTCTCTTCTAGGTCTTTGTAGGTGACATGCCCCTCGTGAGCGCACCCTTTCTGTTCTTCTAGCGAGAGAGGTGTCACTCTTTCGTTTGCCAGCACAGAGTCGCACCGCATGTAATTCTCAAACCCGGGCGCCGAAAATACGAACACCACGCTGACGGTCTCGGTCCCCGCGTTCTTTACACTTACCCAGGTATACGCCGGAATGAACACCGTTCCTCCTGCGTGCAGATCGCGTTCCCGGTCTCCTAGATAAACGTGAACGGTTCCTTTTTCGATATACAAGATTTCATCCTGCCCGAGGTGCTTGTGGGTTGGAAATTCGTCCCCGGGAGCCATGTCCTCGGTTCCCATAACAAGGTGCTGAGAACCGTTGTTTTTGGGGCTGACCTTCAGCATGAAGTCCCCAGGAGGAGGCTCTCGCCAAATCCGCCGCTCACCCTCATTTTTCTCCAACAGGAGTGGTTTTGGAGCAGATTGGGGCGTAGTTGCGGAACTGGATTGTGCTGATCGAGTTTGAAAAATGCAAACCCCAGCCAGCATCACAGCGATTGTCGCAACCGTTGTCCTAACTGAATTTGAGTTCATCGCGCATCCCCTTTCGTAGTGGGGCGGCCTGATAGTATCACTCCCCCTCTATCGATACGTCGTGGAATTACGCCCCAACGAGTAACCGGAAGCGACGACTTAAGTTAGCGCTTGTGGGGCGTCGGTCCGTAGGCCAATCGGCTATACTTTCGCCCATGCGGAAGCGCATTGTTCGTTATCTATTGCTGCCATGTCTTGCGCTGGGAATGCTCCCTGAAGCAGTCAGCGCCCAGACCCTGCTGGTCGTCAATCAGGGAGACGCGAATGTAAGCCTCATCGACCCCGCCTCAGCGCGGCAGATTGCGACCATCGACGAGAAAACTACTGGGGTTCACGGCCACGAGATCGCCGCTTCCGCCGACGGGCACACCGCGTTTGTGCCGATCTATGGCAGCACCGGTGTTGGAAAGCCGGGCATCGATGGACACGACTTACTCGTCATCGATTTGCCGTCGCGAAAAATCGTGGACGATGTTGACTTCGGGCACGGCGTACGCCCGCACTTTCCGGTTCTTGATCCCGCCAGCGGCTTGCTCTACATCACCACGGAATTGGACAAGACCGTGACCGCGTTCGATCCACGGACGCGCAAGATCGTTGGAACGATTCCCACTGGCCAGGAGGAATCGCACATGCTGGCCCTCTCGCACGATGGGCACCGCGGTTACACGGCGAACGTCGGGCCGGGGACGGTCTCTGTTCTGGACATGGTGGGGCGAAAAACACTCGCCGTTATCCCTGTCGCGAAGACAGTTCAACGAATTTCAGTCTCCGCCGATGACAAACTCGTGTTCACTTCCGACCAAACGAAGCCGCAACTGGCGGTCATCGACACGGCGACGAATAAAGTTAAAACGTGGGTGCCACTGCCCGGGCTAGGTTATGGAACGGCGGCAACACCCGACGGCCGTTGGCTGCTGGTCGCCGTGCCTGCGACGAATCAGGTTGCGGTCGTCGAACTGGGGAGCATGCAGGTAGCGCGCCGCGTCGACGTCGCGAACTCGCCGCAGGAAATTCTGATTCGCCCCGACGGCAAGGTGGCTTATGTGTCCTGCGCCGCGAGCGGCAAAGTTGCGGCCATTGATCTCACTCAGTGGACCGTGCAGAAGTTGATCGATGCGGGCAAGTTTGCCGACGGCCTGGCGTGGGCTCCATAAATTATCCTGGCGCGGGTGCAAGGCTCTGGCGAAAATCTACTCGCGAGGCTGATCCTGCCAGTATTTCATTCCCAACGCGGCAATCCGCCTAAATGCAGTCGCTGCAACACCTTTCGCGAAGGATGTGATTTCAATCACATCCCTCTGTGAACCCACGTCCCGACATTCACATCCCCAGTCCTGCATCCTGAAAGTGTGGTGGCCACGCCAGTGGCCGCGCTCGAATACCGGATTGGGGGATGTCAATGAAGCGCAAATTCAAGACCATGGACGCCAACGAAGCCGTCGCCAATGTCGCCTACCGCGCGAGCGAGGTGATCGCCATTTATCCGATCACGCCGTCGTCACCGATGGGTGAATGGGCCGATCAGTGGGCCTCGGAAAACGTGCCCAACGCCTGGGGCAGCGTTCCTCATGTAATCGAGATGCAGAGCGAAGGCGGCGCCGCCGGGGCCGTGCACGGCGCGCTGCAGACGGGATCGCTCTCCACGACGTTTACCGCGTCGCAGGGATTGCTGCTGATGATCCCCAACATGAACAAGATTGCCGGCGAGTTGACTCCCGCGGTGTTTCACGTGACCGCCCGCACTCTGGCCACGCATGCGCTCTCGATTTTTGGCGACCACTCCGACGTGATGTTCTGCCGCGCCACCGGATGGGCCATGCTGTGTTCGAATTCCGTGCAGGAGGCGATGGACCTGGCGCTGATCGCGCACGCCGCGTCACTCGAGACGCGCATTCCCTTCCTGCACTTCTTCGACGGCTTCCGCACCTCGCACGAAGTCAACAAGATCGAAATGCTCAATGAAGACGATATGCGGGCGCTGCTCAACATGGACCGCATCATTGAGCACCGCCGGCGCGCGCTCTCGCCCGATCATCCAGTACTGCGCGGCACCGCGCAGAATCCGGACGTGTTCTTCCAGATTCGCGAGACTGCCAACTCCTACTACGATGTCTGCCCCGACAAGGTGCAGGCGACGATGAATAGGTTTGACGAAGTTGTGGGTCGCTCCTACCACCTGTTCGATTACGTTGGCGCGCCCGACGCCGAGCGCGTCATCGTCATGATGGGTTCGGGCGCAGAAGCCGCCCACGAAACCGTGGAATATTTGAACGCCCGCGGAGAAAAAGTCGGCCTTCTGAAGGTGCGCTTGTACCGCCCGTTCTGCGTGAAGTCGTTCCTGGAATCCCTGCCTCGCACCGTCCGTCAGATCGCAGTTCTGGATCGGACCAAAGAATCCGGCGCAATCGGCGAACCTCTCTACCTCGATGTGGTGACCGCGCTGAATGAAGGACTGAAGCTCGGCTACGGTGCTATGAAGGACGCGCCATCCGTGGTCGGGGGCCGCTACGGCCTCTCCTCCAAAGAATTCACACCGGCGATGGTCAAGGCCGTCTACGACAATCTGAAGCGGCCTCAGCCGAAAGATCATTTCACGGTCGGAATTAACGATGACGTCAGCCACACCAGCCTCGACTACGACGCGGCGTTCTCGACCGAACCCGACAGCGTGGTTCGCGCACTGTTCTATGGCCTGGGCGCCGACGGCACCGTGGGCGCGAACAAGAATTCCATCAAGATTATCGGCGAAAACACCGAGAACTATGGGCAGGGATATTTTGTTTACGATTCAAAGAAATCTGGAGCGATGACCGTCTCACACCTGCGTTTCGGACCGCAGCCCATCCACTCCAGCTATCTGGTTTCCAAAGCAAACTTCGTTGCCTGCCACCAATGGATTTTTCTGGAGCGCTACGACATGCTGAGCGCGCTCGTGCCGGGCGGAGTGTTCCTGGTCAACAGTCCGTTCGACCGATTTGACGTCTGGGAACATCTGCCCCGCGAGGTACAGTCCCAGCTCATCGCCAAGAAGGCGAAGCTCTACGCGATCGATGCCTACAAGGTCGCGCAGGAAGCGGGCATGGGTTCGCGCATGAACACCATCATGCAGGTATGCTTCTTCGCCATTTCGAAAGTTCTGCCGCGCGACGAAGCCATCGAGGCAATCCGCGAGTCCATTCGCCACACTTACGGACGCAAGGGCGAAGACGTGGTGCAGAAAAATATGCAAGCGGTCGACGCCACCCTCGCTCATCTGTTCGAAGTGGCGATTCCTGATAAGGTCACCAGCAAGAGCACAATTCCCGATTCTTTCCCGGGCGCGCCGAAGTTCGAGCACGACGTTCTGGGCACGATCTATGCCGGCCGCGGCGACGAACTCCCGGTGAGCGCGTTCTCCTGCGACGGCACCTTCCCCACCGGCACCTCGAAATGGGAGAAACGCAACCTGGCTCTGGAGATTCCCGCCTGGGATTCGAAGATCTGCATCCAGTGCGGCAAGTGCGCCATGGTTTGCCCGCACGCCGTCATCCGCATCAAGGTCTACGACAACAAAGAATTAGAGCACGCGCCAAAGACGTTTAAGGCGTGCGATGCGCGCGACAAAGAATGGACGGGCATGAAGTATACGATTCAGGTCGCCCCCGAAGATTGCACCGGATGCGGTGTCTGCGTCGACGTCTGCCCCGTGAAAAACAAGAGTGAAGTGCGGCTCAAAGCCATCAACATGGTGCCGCAGCCTCCGCTGCGCGCGCCGGAGAGCGAGAACTGGGATTTCTTCCTGAAAATTCCGGAACTCGATCGTAGAAAGATTAAGGTGGGAACAATTCGCCAGCAACAAGTGCAGGAGCCTCTGTTCGAGTTTTCGGGCGCGTGCTCCGGCTGCGGCGAAACGCCTTATCTGAAGCTGGTTTCACAACTGTTCGGCGACCGGGCGGTCGTCGCCAACGCAACCGGCTGCTCGTCCATCTACGGCGGCAACTTGCCGACAACGCCCTGGGCCAAAAACGCCGACGGGCGCGGGCCGGCGTGGTCGAACTCGCTTTTCGAAGACAACGCCGAATTCGGTCTTGGCTTTCGCGTCTCCATCGACAAGCAGACTGAGTTTGCTCATGAACTGCTGCGCCGAGTGGCGGGATCTGTCGGCGAAGAGCTGGTCACCGCCATCCTCAACGCCAAACAAAAAGACGAATCCGACATCTACGAACAGCGCCAGCGTGTTGACCTTCTCAAGGAAAAGCTTGCCGGCCTGAACTCGCTCGACGCGAAGCAACTTCTTTCCGTCGTCGACATGCTGGTGAAAAAGAGCGTATGGATCGTAGGCGGCGACGGATGGGCCTACGACATCGGCTACGGCGGCCTCGACCACGTGCTGGCAAGCGGTCGCAACGTGAACATCCTCGTGCTCGACACCGAGGTTTACTCGAACACCGGAGGGCAGGCGTCGAAGTCTACACCCCGCGCTGCGGTTGCGAAGTTTGCCGCCGGCGGCAAGCCCGGCCCTAAAAAAGATCTCGGCCTCATGGCCATGACCTACGGCAACGTCTACGTAGCAAGCGTGGCGATGGGCGCGAAAGATGAGCATACCCTCAAGGCGTTTCTGGAAGCGGAAGCCTATGACGGACCGAGCATCATCATTGCCTACTCGCACTGCATCGCGCACGGCATCGACATGACCACGGCGATGACCGACCAGAAGGTCGCGGTTGAATCCGGCCAATGGCTGCTCTATCGCTACAACCCGGAGCGTGTCGCGACGGGCGAGAATCCGCTCGCGCTCGACTCGCGCGCTCCCACCCGCAAAGTGCAGGAGTACATGCTGCAGCAGACGCGCTTCAAAATGCTCACCAAGAGCAAGCCGGAAGACGCGCAGCGTTTGTGGAAGCTGGCGCAGCAGGACGTGGAGAATCGCTACCGCATGTACGAATACATGGCCAGCCGTAAGACCGAACCGGCGGCCGTGGCGAAAGAAACAGCGGAAAAGGCACCGACTCCGGTAGTGAAGCCAGTGCCGGCGGCGACCTCGAAGTGAGAGGGTGCCCCACCCTTGTCTCTGCGCCTTTTGCAGAGACAGGGTGGGGACTTTGACTTCCTCACCGAAATCGAAGAAGCAGGAGGAACAATGATCGATCTCAGCACCAACTATCTTGGCCTGAAGCTGCGCTCGCCGCTGGTCGCCTCAGCATCGCCACTCTCGCGCGACGTCGATGGAATTTGCCGCCTGGAAGAAGCCGGCGCTTCGGCGGTCGTGCTTTACTCGCTCTTCGAAGAGCAGTTGCGGCTGGAGGAAGCCGATCTCGACTACCATCTCGCAGCGGGAACGGAAAGTTTTGCCGAGTCGCTCACCTACTTTCCGCAAGCCAGCGAGTTTCACACCGGACCTGAGGGATATTTAGACCACATCCGCAAGGCTAAGGCATCCGTCGCCATTCCAATCATTGCCAGCCTCAACGGCTCGACGCTGGGTGGATGGACGAAGTTTGCCGCGCAGATTGAACGCGCCGGCGCTGACGCGATCGAGTGCAACATCTATTACATTCCTACCGATCCAAGCCTGAGGGCGGAGGAGATCGAACAAACCTACTTCGACATTCTGCGCGCGGTGAAAGCGACCGTCACCATTCCCGTCGCGGTGAAGTTGAGCCCGTTCTTCAGCAACATGTCGAACATGGCGCATCGCCTGGATGACGCCGGAGCGGACGCGCTGGTGCTCTTCAATCGCTTCTACCAGCCCGACATCGACCTCGAAGAATTGGAGATTCGTCCCAACGTTCTATTGAGCACGCCGCAATCTCTGCGCCTGCCTCTCACCTGGATTGGAATTCTCCATGGCCGCGTGAAGGCAGGGCTGGCGGCCACCGGCGGCGTGCATGGCGCGGAAGACGTGATCAAGCTGCTGATGGTGGGCGCCAACGTCACCATGATGTGCTCGGCACTCATGCGCCACGGCATCAACCATCTGCGTCACGTAGAGCGTGAACTGCGCGATTGGATGGAAGAGCACGAGTACGAATCGGTGTTGCAGATGCAAGGCAGTATGAGCCAGTTGCGCTGCGCCGATCCTGGCGCCTTCGAGCGTGCGCAGTACATGCGCGCGGTAAAGGGCATGCAACATATTCATATGGCAGGATGGCGGTAATGACTACAAAAACGGAACTCACGCCAGATCAGACAAGCTGGGTGGTCGAGGCCACGCATATTCTAGGATCCGCGAGCCCTCATCCGGACTCGTCCACGGTTAGAAAGTTGGCTGTTGGCGACACCAAAATGTCGTTTCTCGACTTGGACGCGGCGCGAAATCGGCGACAACGTGCCCGCGCGTTGATCTTTCCGCGGGAACACGGCGCCTGGGGACTGTTGCTCGTCCCCATGGTCACAGGCGCAGGCATCGCATTCCGCGATACCAACCACGTCGCGCCCTTCCTCTGGTTGCTACTCGGAGCCCTTGCATTATTCTGGCTGCGAACTCCGTTGGAGAGCTTGCTCGGCACGTCTGCTATGCGCGCGCAAACGAAGGACGAGCGGCGGACGGTCACGGTCGAGATTGCGGGCATTGGCGCGGTTGCGCTGCTAGCTCTCGGCGAGTTGTTATGGGCGGGCCGGAATCCGTTGCTGTGGCGGATCGGCGCCGCTGCCGGAGTTGCTTTCGCAGGCCAGGCCCTACTAAAACACATGTGGAGACAGCCGCCTCGGCTGTCCCGCCAGAGCGAAGCTCGGCGGCCCCCGAGCAAACAGTCAGGCCATCGGCTCCGCATGCTCTCTGAGATCGTCGGCACCATCGGCCTGACCGCTGCGGCGCCCGCCGCCTACTACGTCATTACCGGCAAATTTGGCGTCACAGCGTGGGTCGTTTGGATGGCGAACTTGATTTTCGCCGGCGACCAGATTCACTACGTGCAGCTCAGAATTCACACCGCGCGCATCGAGGGATTTCGCGCCAAGCTGAAGCGCGGATGGGCCTTTGCCACCGGACAAGCCGTGATGACGGTGGCGCTCACCCTCGGCTGCCTTTTCAGAATCATCCCGCCAATCGCTTCCATCGCCTTCTCGCCAATCCTGTTTCGCGGATGGTTCTATTTCATCCAGAAGCCCGCATCGCCTTTAGTAGTCCGCAAGTTAGGCTGGAACGAACTGACCCACGCCGTAGCATTCTGCGTTCTCTTCATTGCAACCTTTGCGGCAGCAAAGTAGCGCCGCCTGCTTGTAGCGCCGGCATCTCGCCGGCTTTCGCGAGGGCGCCCCACCCTCGCATGCCAGAAGCAACGTCAGACTATTCCGTAACTTATTGAACTGCAGTGACTTATTACGCCTGTGTACGTACAAATCAGTAACACAAATGTTCCTGCAGGAACATTGTGGAAAACTCTTGTATCTCCTTTGGTTCGATTCAGTTACAGGACTTTAGCGTCTGACGGCACAATCACCGCCGCCCCGTTCACCGCATCGTTCTTCACCGCGATCAACGCTTCATTCGCCTGGTCCAAAGAGAAGGTCGTAACTTGTGGCTTGAGTTCGATCTGCGCAGCCAGTGCAAGAAAATCGCGCGCGTCATCGCGCGTCATGTTCGCGACGCTGCGCATTTGCCGCTCGCCCCAGAGCAGTTGGTCGTAGTCGAATTGCGGAATGCGATCCAGATGAATCGCATTGATCGCCACCACGCCGCCCTTGCGCAGGCTGGCCAGCGCAGCCACCACCACGTCTCCGCTGGGCGCGAAGGTGATGGCACGATCCAGTTCCACAGGTGGCTTGTCGGTTTCATTTCCAACCCAATCCGCGCCCAGCGACGCGGCCAGTTCGCGATGCGATTTGCCTCGCGTGGAAACATACACATCGCACTTCCACGCGCGCAGAACCGCAATCGCCAGATGAGCCGACGCTCCGAAACCAAACAGGCCAACGCGCTCGCCGGGCGCGACTCCAGCCACACGCAGGCTGCGGAATCCGATGATCCCCGCGCACAGCAGCGGCGCGGCGTGCAGATCGTCGAGTTCAGCAGGCAGAGGAAAGACAAAGTCGGCACGAGCCAAAGTATATTCCGCGTAGCCGCCGGGCACGCTGTAGCCGGTGAAGGTAGGAGCGTCGCAGAGATTCTCCATGCCGCGCTTGCAGTATGGGCAGGTGCCATCGGTACCGCCGAGCCAGGAGACGCCGACGCGAGAGCGGAGTGGAAGATCGTTCGTGGCGCCCTCCACAACCTCGCCGACAATCTGGTGGCCGGGAATCATCTGGGGGTGCTTTGGCGGCAACTCTCCTTCCACGATGTGAAGATCGGTGCGGCACACGCCGCAGGCCCGCACGCGTAACAGAACGTTTCCGGGCGTGAGTTGCGGCTGCGCCGCTTCAGCGATTCGCAGCGGGCGTTGCGACACTGGTTGCGGAGAGGTGAGGATTGCGGCCTTCATGTTTCGGCAACGCTTAACAAGCGCCGGGCTGCGCCCGGCGGACAGCCGAGGCGCTGTCCCTACACAGAGCCTGCTATGACGATGGTACCAGTTCCAGGGTCAGCACTTGAAATGGGTGCAGATGAAATTGGTGCTCTTGCTGCGCGGGAATCGTCAACGGCGGTCGAGTGCTTTCGGCTTTCCAGGGACTGCGCGCGGCGTACGCCGATTTCGCATCTGCAGGTAGTTCCAGAAGAGTCGCGAGACTCGCGGTGAAATCCTGCGGGTGGTCGCTTGGATTGCGCAGAGTCAGGATTGCTTTCTCGCGCGACCATGACGCCCATCCATAAACTTCCAGGCGTGCCGGGTCGCCGCCGATCCAGTGCGAGTCTTTGAGCGTCTGCGCGTTGTTGCGCGACCATTTCGCGGCCTCGGCCAGGACGTCCCAGTCGTTCGACGAGAGCAACGAAGGTGTGATGTACATTTCCTGCAACTGCGTTCCGGTGCCGAAGTACGAATGAACCTCGTCGGGAAAGTCGTGGCCGGGGTCGACGCCCAGGCGCTCCGCATAGCGCGCGAAGATCATCCCGTGAAGCATCAGAGAATTGATCGGGAACAGCGGGCCTTCTTCAACCACCCAACGATAAATCTGCGAGTCGCGATAGGTGATCCAGCGCTGGCGGTTCGAGCCGACGCCGGCGAAGCTGTGGTCGTCGCCGCCGCGCCAAATCGAATCGGCATAGAGCAACCAGAACGGCGAGGGATACGTACCGGTGGTGAGGTTCACGTAGAGGTCTGGCTTTTTGGCGCGCAGTTCACCGATCAGGTGGATGGCGGCAGCGAAGTCGCTGTCGAACTCGCTGCCTTTGATGACTTCGTTCACGTTGCCAGTGCCGTCGAACTTGAACTGGTTCACGCCATATTTTTCGATCATGTTGAAGCAGGTGTCGCGGAAATAACGATAGTATTTCGGGCCGGACAGGGCGAGGCCGCCTTCATTGGTTTCGAGTCCGTGCGCCTGAGCGGAAGCGACGCGCTGCTTTTTCGGCCCGTCATATCCGCCCCATGGTGAAAGCCAGATGCCGGGCGCAGCGCCGTATTGGGCGGCGGTCTGGGCAACTTTCGTGAGGCCATCAGGAAAACCGGGATTGAACTTCCAGAGAGTCGTAGGATCGTCCCAGCCATCGTCGAAGAGGAAGCTGTCGAGCTTGACGCCGCGTTGTTTGGTCAGATGCTCGCCAAAACTCTGGACGACGTCGATCGCCTGCCGCTCGTTGTAGCGATCGAAGTATCCCAGGTCGTACCAGGAGTTGTAATGCAGAAAGGTTCGATAAGGATGCGCGCGTTCGAGTTCCACGTAGTTCAAGAAGTCGCGACGTAGTTGTGAGGCGTGGGCGACCCCGATTACGGACGAATACGTGACACTCTGTGCGGGTTGCAGCGGAAGTTCGCGCTCGATCCAGCAGGAGGCGCGATTGGCGCGGACGCGGCATTCAGACAGCGGATGCTCGAAGCCGAGAAACCAGGTTCCGGCCGTGATGGGCGAGCCTTTCACATGGCCCGAGACAAGCGCGCCGGGCACGACTGCGTCGATGAGAACGACCTGCGCCAGCGCGAAGGATTCCTGCATGGCGTGGATGGTGATTTCCTGACGAACGTAGTTGGCCCCGTCGCGCAAGATGGCCGTCCAAGTGACGTGGAGTTTGGCGGAAGGATCTTCGAGTTCGATGCGGACTTGCCGCCCCGGTAAATGCTCGGCAGCTTTGGAGGAGTCCTTCGACACGGGCGCGTCTTCGATAACAGGCGCTGCAACTATTTTGAAATCGGAGGAACGGAGCACTGGGCCTTCTTTCGGCAGCAGGACAAAGACGCTTCCGGAGAGAGGCAGGCTTGTTCGGGTCAGGTGGTTAGCGAGGCCTTGCCACCGCAGAGCGCCGCCGCGAACCGACCACGCCGCCGAGATCGCATTGTTGGAGAGCGAGAGGGTATCGCCTTCGCGAACGGCTTTCACGTTGGCGGCCTCTACAGGCGCTAGAAGCAGTAGGGCAACGATCGGAAGAAGAAGGCGTGGCATCTTGGATTCTCATTTCAACACAAATTCTAAAGACAAAGAGCTTGGACCACGAAGGACACTAAGGTTCACGAAGGAAAACGGGCCTACTTTTTTCGGCTTCTTATTTTCAGCTTTCCATTGCACTTGATTCCCAGTTCTTGGATCGTGAGACGGCTTCGTTCCAGCGATTGCGAAGTTGACGAGCGTGAGATGCGGGCATTCGTGGCTCGAAGCGGCGATCGTTGGTCGCGGACGCGGCGAGATCGCCTTTCCAAAAACCAATCGCCAGGCCAGCCAGGTATGCGGCACCCAGTGCTGTCGTTTCCGTCACGGCAGGGCGAACGACCGGCCTGCCGAGAATGTCGGACTGAAACTGCATGAGGCTGTCGTTAGCGGCGGCGCCGCCGTCGACGCGCAGTTCAGAGACAGAGGCGCCGGAATCGCGCCGCATCGCGTCCAGCAAATCGGCGACCTGGTAGGCAATGCTCTCGAGCGCGGCGCGGGCCAGGTGGCCAGCCGTGGCGCCGCGAGTAAGCCCGAAGATGGAGCCACGCGCGTAGGAATCCCAGTGAGGCGCGCCTAGACCGACGAAGGCGGGGACAAAGAATACTCCGCCATTGTCGCGAACGGAATTGGCGAGCGCCTCAACTTCTTGCGAAGTGCGAATCAGGCCCAAGCCATCGCGCAGCCACTGCACGACGGCGCCGCCGACGAAGACACTGCCCTCGAGCGCGTATTCGGTCACGCCGTTTATTTTCCAGGCGACGGTGGTGACGAGCCGATTCGAGGACGGGACGGCGGCGCAGCCAGTGTTTTGCAGCATAAAGCATCCGGTCCCGTAAGTATTTTTCGTCAGACCCGGCTGAGTGCAGCGCTGGCCAAACAACGCCGCCTGCTGATCACCGGCGATGCCAGCGAGTGGAATGCCATCCAAACCTTTTGCCGCCGTGACTTCTCCATAAATCTCGCTTGAGGAGAGAACAGTAGGCATCATGGATCGAGGGATTTGAAAGAGGTCTAGGAGTTCGCGATCCCAAGCGCCGGAGTGAATGTTGAAGAGCATGGTGCGCGAGGCGTTGCTGGGATCGGTGGCGTGAACGCGTCCGCCGGTCAGTTTCCAGAGCAGCCAGGTGTCGACGGTGCCGAAGGCGAGCTTTCCGGATTCTGCATGGGCGCGGGCGCCGGAGACGTTTTCGAGAATCCAGGAAATTTTGCTGGCGGAAAAATAGGAATCGATGAGCAATCCGGTGCGCTGCTGAATGAGAGGACTGTGGCCTTCGCTACGGAGGCGCTCGCAGAAATCGGCGGTGCGGCGATCTTGCCAGACGATTGCGTTGCAGACTCGTTCGCCGGTGTCGCGATGCCATACGATCGTGGTCTCGCGCTGGTTCGCGATGCCAATGGCAGCGACGTCGCTGGATCGCGCGCCGGCTTTGGCCAGAGCCTCAAGCGCAACCGCGACCTGAGAAGACGCGATCTGCGCGGGATCGTGCTCGACCCAACCGGGGCGCGGAAATATCTGTTCGAACTCGCGCTGGGCAACGGAGCAAACGTTTCCTGCGTGATCGAACAGAAGAGCACGCGAACTGGTGGTGCCCTGGTCGAGGGCTAAAACATATCGCACTGTTTCTCCTTAGGCTTTTGACCATCTATGCCAACGGCTGCTTGCTCTCGACTGACGACGTGATGCACTGGCAGCAGAGACTTTGCCAGCCAAGTCTCTACGAAATCTTTGGTCGCAGGAAGCGGCGAATGCCAAAGTCCCAGATGGCCGCGCCGGCCAGGCCACCGAGGAGCGGGGCTGCGACTGGGATCCACCACACGCGAGTTCCGTCGGTGAGGCCGTTGTTGCGAAAACCAGCGACGACGGTGAACAGACGAGGACCGAAATCGCGGGCGGGATTAATGGCGTAGCCGTGCATGCCGCCAAAGCTGATGCCGATGGCAACGACGACTAGTCCGATGAGCAGAGGAGCTAGATTGGCGCCGGGCGGGGCATTGAATTCATCGATGATCGCGAGTATGAGAAAAACGAGCAAGCCGGTGCCAATGAGTTGATCGAGAAAACCCGCCTGAGGCAAGCCCGGGAACGCAGGGAAGGTAGTGAAGACGTTGGCGGTGCGTTCTAGTTGCGGGTCGACCTGACGAAATGCGGGCAAATAATTCCAGTAGACGAGGCTTGCGGCGACGAAGGCTCCGGCGGTTTGCGCGATGGAGTAGGGCAGAACTTTGCGCCACGGGAATCCGCGAAAGACCGCGAAAGCCAAGGTGACAGCGGGATTCAGGTGCGCGCCAGAAATTTTTCCAGCGATGTAAATGCCCATGGTGACGCCGAGTCCCCAGCCGAGCGTGATGTTCGTGAAGCCGCCATGGATAGTCTCGCCAGGATTGTTGGTAGGAAAGAGGACGACCATGGCCACGACGCCATCGCCGAGAAGGATGAGCACGAAGGTGCCGAGGAATTCGGCGATCAGTTCAGCGGTCAGCGTTGGCTTGAGGGTCATTCCTGCTCCATTGGGCGCTACTTGACCGCGATGTAGTGTATCAGGCGCGGAAAGCTTTTGATCGCTGAGAGCGCGGAGTAAAGCCGCGGAGAACGCGGAGAAAATCTTTTTGGGCGGAAATAGAACGGGCCGGAGAATGAGGTGAGAACCCTTTGAGTTATAGGGATCCTTCGACTGCGCAGCAAGTCCTTTGGACTTGCCGCTTCGCTCAGGATGACAGATCAACTTTTTTGGCTGCGGACTCGCATGAGTTAACCGAGATTTGGGCTTGACATTTGGGGTCAGGGCCGTAAGATAGGGAAATATTTATGCAGTAGAGTGCATATTTATTCATGATGAATAAAACCTTACGGCAACGGGCGGTTCTGGATGTGCTGAAGCACGGATCCATTGCCAGCCAGGAAGACCTGCAGCGGCTGCTGCGGAAACGCGGGTTCAAGGTCGGGCAAGCGACGCTGTCGCGGGACATTCGCGACCTGAATTTGAGCAAGACGTCGCAGGGCTATTCCCTGCCTCACGGCGACGGAGCGGCGGGCATCGCGCTGCCTCCCGTGTCGCGGTTGGTGCGGGAATTCGTTCTCGACATTCGGTCCGCGCAGAACCTGCTGGTGATTAAAACCATTGTGGGCAGCGCGCAGCCGGTGGCAGCAGCACTGGACGAAACCGACTGGACGGAAGTGGTGGGAACGATTGCTGGGGATGACACGATCCTGATTGTCTGTCCGGATAAGGATGACGCGAAGAGGCTGACGGCGCGGATTGAGGAAATGCTGAGCTAATGGGCGCGAAACTAAAAACCGCGGTGCTGGGAGCGACGGGATACTCCGGGCTGGAGTTGACGCGGATTCTTCTGCGCCATCCGCGGCTGGAGAAGCCGTCTCTGCTGCGGCGTTCGGCAGACAACGGAAGCGCCGCGGATCTGGCTGACGTATTTCCGGTGCTGTCGGGAAACGGTGGTTATCCACTGCATTCGCTGTCGTGGCCGGCTCTGAGGCAACAGGGTGTGGAATTGTTGTTTCTGGCGACACCGCATGAAGCTTCGCGCTCGTTGGTTCCAGAGGCGCTGGCGCAGGGGCTACGGGTGATCGATTTGAGCGGGGCGTGGCGGTTGAAGCAGGAGCAGCACCGCGCGATTTATAACTTTCAGGATTCGGATTCGGTTGTGGCGGCAGAATTGACGGAGAGAGCGGTCTACGGTTTGCCCGAACTGAATAGCGATCGCGTCGTGGAGGCGGCGCTGGTGGCGAATCCTGGATGCTATGCGACGTCGGTGATTCTGGCGCTGGTGCCGTTATTGAAGGCGGGAGTGGTTGACCGGAGCCACGGAATTATTTCCGATTCGAAATCGGGAGCTTCGGGAGCGGGCAAGGAACCGACGGCCCAAACGCATTTTGTTTCGGTGGCCGATAACTTGTCGGCGTATGCGGTGTTCAATCACCGGCACGTCGGGGAGATGGTCGAGCAACTTGGGCTGGGGACGCAGGAATTGATTTTCACGCCGCACCTGCTTCCGATCCCGCGGGGAATTCTGTCGACGATTTATTTGCAGCTCAATCACGAAATGACGCCGCTGGAAGTGGAATCGTGCTTTCGCAATTTTTATGCGGGCAAGCGGTGGGTGCGGGTGTTTCCGACCCCGAAGCTGCCGCAGGTGCAGTTTTCTCTGCAGACAAATTATTGCGACCTGGGATTTTGCCTGGCAGAGGATGGAAAGCGGCTGGTGTTGATTTCGTGCATCGACAACCTGCTGAAAGGCGCGGCGGGACAGGCGGTGCAAAACATGAACCTGATGTATGGATGGCCGGAAGACGAGGGACTGCAGTGATCATCGTAGTGAAAGTTGGAGGGGCGGCGCTGGAGGATGCGGCCACGCTACGCAAGTGCGCGCGTGCGATTGCGGAACTGGCACAAGACGGGCATCGCGTGGCCGTGGTGCACGGCGGCGGGAGCGCGCTGACGCGCGTGCTGAAACAACTGGGGAAGCAAAGCGAGTTTGTGGGCGGCCTGCGAGTGACCGATGCGGAAACTCGCGATGTGGCGCTGATGGTGCTGGGCGGCATGGTCAACAAGAAAGTTGTGGCCGCAATCCAGGCTGCGGGGATGCCGGCGGTGGGATTTTGCGGCGGCGATGGGATGTCGTTCCGTGCGCGGCGGAAACATGTTCGCGGAAACGATTTGGGATTCGTCGGCGAAATTTGTTTTGCGGAGCCGTGCTGGATCGAGGCGTTGTGGCAGCAGGGAGGGATTCCGGTGCTGGCGTCGCTGGCACTGGGAGCGGACGGCGAATACTACAACGTGAATGCGGACGAGATGGCGGCGGCGTGCGCCGCGGCGTGCCATGCGAATGCGTTGATCTTCCTGACGGATGTGCCCGGAGTGAAAAACGCGGAAGGCGCGGTGATTCCGTGGTTGAGCACGAAACAGGCGCAGGACATGGTGGATGGAGCGATAGTGAGCGGCGGCATGCTGCCAAAGTTGGAAGCGTGCCGGCAGGCGCTGAAGCAGGGCGTGGGGCGGGTGCGAATATTGCCCGCGGCGGAGGCCGAAGCGCTGCCGCAGTTCTATCTGACGAAATTAAATTGTGGGACCGAAGTGACCTGCGCATGAGGGCAGGAATAAGGATTCAGGATAGGAGCAAGAGTTGAATAGTCCATTGCAAAGCAGGGTTCCGGCGATGCCAGAAACATTTCCGGGAACGTTCTGGTGTCCAGACCTGGTGTCGACGCGCGATCTGGGGCCGCAGGGAGTGCAGGCGGTGCTTCATCTGGCGGAGTTGATGAAGTCGCGTCCGTCGGTGTTTCAGCGGTCGCTGGCGGGAAAACAGATGGTGATGTTTTTCGAGAAGCCGTCGCTGCGAACGCGGCTGACGTTCGAAGCCGGAATGACGAGCCTGGGCGGCACGGCAATGTTCGTGGACCAGTCGCAGAGCCGACTGGATGCGCGCGAGACGCTGAGCGACATTGCGCATAATCTGGAGCGGTGGGTCGATGTGATCGTGCTCCGCACGTTCGCGCAGGAGACGATCGACGGCATGGCGCGCTACGCCTCGGTTCCGGTGATCAATGCGCTGAGCGATGTGGAGCATCCGTGCCAGGCGCTGGCGGATTATTTCACGCTACTGGAACGGTTCGGCAATCTGAAGAAAGTTTCGCTGGCGTATGTGGGCGACGGGAATAACGTGGCGCACTCGCTGATGCTGACTTGCGCGTGCATGGGATCGACGATCCGAGTCGCGACGCCGAAGGGATACGCGCCGGATGCGGAGATTGTGGCGGACGCGCGAAGGATCGCAAAAGAAACCGGGGCCCGGATCGAGTTGATGACGGACCCGCAGGCGGCGGTCACGGGAGTGGATGCGGTTTATACCGATGCGTGGGCGAGCATGGGCCAGGAGAACGAAACCGGGGAGCGAAGCACGATATTTCCTCCGTACCAGGTGAACCGGGAACTGATGGCGAAAGCCGCGTCCCATGCGGTGTTCATGCATTGCCTGCCGGCGCATCGCGGGCAGGAAGTCACCGACGAGGTGATGGACTCGGAATATTCGGTCATCTTCGATCAGGCGGAAAACCGCCTGCACGTACAAAAATCTATTCTTTATTTATTGCTGGGCGGCGCTGTGCGGCTGCCCGTTAGGAGCGCTCATGCCTGAGAAAGTTGTTCTCGCTTATTCCGGTGGGTTGGATACATCGATCATAATTCCCTGGTTGAAAGAAAATTATTCCTACGACGTCATCGCCATGGTGGGCGACGTGGGCCAGGGAGATGACATTGAGGCGGTGGTAGAGAAGGCCTATGCGACCGGGGCCAGCAAGGTGATCGTGGAAGATCTGCGCGAAGAATTTCTGACGGGATATGTGTTCCCTGCCCTGAAGGCTGGGGCGGTTTACGAGCACAAGTATCTGTTGGGAACTTCGCTGGCGCGTCCGGTAATTGCGAAGCATCAAGTGGAGGTGGCGCTGCGCGAAGGAGCGACGGCCGTCGCGCACGGATGCACTGGCAAGGGCAACGACCAGGTGCGGTTCGAGTTGACGTACCAGGCGCTGGCGCCAGAGCTGAAGATTATTGCGCCATGGCGCAAGTGGACGCTGAAGTCGCGCGAAGACTGCCTGGATTATGCGGAGCAGCACGGGATCCCGGTGGCGGCAAGCCGGGAAAAGATTCACAGCCGAGACCGCAATTTGTGGCACATCAGCCATGAGGGCGGCGAGTTGGAGGACGCGGGCAACGCGCCTTTGCCGACGACGTGGCAGATTACGCGCTCGCCGCAGGACGCGCCGGACAAGGAAGAGCAGGTTCGCATCGGGTTTGCAAAGGGCGTTCCGGTATCGGTGAATGGGATGAAGATGGATCCCGTGTCGCTGGTGGAACTGCTGAATGAGATGGGCGCGCGCAATGCGATTGGACGCGCGGATGTGGTGGAGAACCGTTTTGTGGGAATGAAGTCACGGGGATGCTACGAGACGCCGGGCGGGACGCTGCTGATCGCGGCGCACCGGGAAATCGAGGCCTTGTGCCTGGAGCGCGAAGTGGCGCACTTCAAGCAGCACATCGGGCTGAAGTACGCGGAGATGGTTTATTTCGGCTTGTGGTTCACACCGCTGCGCGAGGCGCTGGATGCGTTCGTCGAGAGCACGCAGAAGGAGATGACGGGAAGCGTAACGCTCGGGCTGTACAAGGGAAATGTTTCGATCGTGAGCCGCGAGTCGGAGCATTCGCTGTACCGCACGGATCTTTCGTCATTCACGATGGGAGACAGTTACGACCAGAAGGATGCGGAGGGATTCATTCGCATTCTTGGATTGCCATCACGATCGCGGGCGCGCGCGCGTGTGGAGGTCGCACGATGAAGATGTGGTCGGGAAGGTTCCGGCAGCCGCTGGATCCTGACTTCGAGCGCTGGCAGCGGTCTTTCAGCTTCGATCGACGGCTGCTGAAGTGCGAACTGCTGGCCAGCAGCGCGCACGCGCGGGCGTTGAAGGACGCGGGCATTCTGTCGTCGGAAGAATTGATCAGCATTCTGCAAGGGCTGAAGCAGATTGGAGAGAAGGCGGCGACATCGCCGGAGTTTCTCGTCGACGAGGATGCGGAGGACGTGCATCACTTCGTGGAGAAGGAACTGGTCGCGCTGATTGGAGAAACGGGGTACAAGCTGCACAGCGGGCGCAGCCGCAACGAGCAGATTGCGACGGACCTGCGACTCTATGTGAGAGCCACGATCGACCAAATGCGGCATGAACTGGCTGACTTGTGCGGCGTGATCGTGGAACGCGCGGATCAAGCGGGGGATGCGGCGATTCCGGCGTATACGCACTTGCAACGGGCGGAGCCGGTTCTACTGGGGCATTGGCTGCTGGCTTATGTCGAAATGTTTCTGCGGGACGCGGAACGATTGGCGGACTGCCGGAAACGATTGAATGTTTGTCCGTTGGGATCGGGAGCGGTGGCGGGCGCAACTTTGCCTCTTGACCGGAACTTCATGGCCGGGAATCTGGGATTTGATGGCGCGACCGCGAACAGCATGGATGCAACCAGCGATCGAGATTTTGCGCTGGAATTTGTGAATGCGGTGTCGCTGCTGGCTTTGCATTTGAGCCGGTGGGCGGAGGAGATGATTTTATTTTCCTCGCAGGAATACAGCTTTGTGGTTCTGCCGGAGGCGTATTCGACGGGCAGCAGCGCGATGCCGCAGAAGAAGAATCCTGACTTACTCGAACTGGTGCGGGGAAAGAGCGGGCGGATTCTGGGGAATGCGACTGCATTGATGGTGGCGACCAAGGGCTTGCCGCTGGCTTACAACAAAGATCTGCAGGAAACGCAGGAGCCGCTGTTTGATTCTTCTGACACGATGCTGCAGATGTTGCCGCTGGTTACGGGATGGATGAAGGCGGTGGAATTCAATCGAGAGCGCACGCAGCAGGCGGCGCAGTCGGGATTTATGAATGCGTGGGCGGCCGCTACGTACCTGGTGAAGCGCGGTGTGCCGTCGAGGCTGGCGCACGAGCGGATTGGCAAGGCGGTGCAAATATGTGTCGAACGAGGCTGCGAGCTGCAGGATCTGCCGCTCGAGGAGCTGCGGTCGCTGAGTCCGGCGTTCGATCAGGATTTTTACGAGTCGCTGAAGCTGGCTTCTGTGCTGGCGGTGCACGATGTTGCGGGCGGCACGGCACCGGGCCGCGTCCGACAGGCAATTAACTCCGCCAGAAAGCGGACCGAATCTCTTCGCGAGGAGGCCCATGCGCACGCGTAAAGCAATTCTGCCCGACGCAGAACAAATTCATGAGTTGATTGGCGCGTATTCCGGCGACGGCACGTTGCTGCCGCGCACGCTGCCGGAGATTTGCGAGAACGTCAGGGACTTCGTGGTGCTGGAAGATGATGGGCGCATCATCGGATGTGGCGCGCTGCATTTGTACGGCACGCATCTCGCGGAAATCAGATCCATCACGGTTGCGCCGTGGGCGCAGGGACGCGGCGGGGGCGGGCGGCTGGTGAAAGCGCTGATGGCCGAGGCGAAACGGCATCGCGTAGGTTGCATTTGCCTGTTCACGCGCAAGCCGGATTTCTTTGCGGGCCAGGGATTCTCGGTGGCGCAGCGCGAGGATCTTCCCGACAAGATTTACAAGGACTGCCATGCTTGTCCGCGGTTTCATTGCTGCGATGAAGTGGCGATGGTGCGCGGTGAGCTGCCGAAGTTCGCGATCCTCCCGGAACCGGCGAACTGGCTGGTGAAGCTGCAAGGGTGGTCGCCGAACGAAAATCAGGGGAGATCTAGCTGATCTCCCCGGCTCCATCTTCAGCAGTACAAAGATAAACCTGAGGATTGATTCCGGTCTTCTGCTGGTAACGCCCTGCAATCTCCTTGGCGAAGTTGGCGGCGTGCTCTTCGCGGACGAGGTTGACGGTGCAGCCTCCGAAGCCGCCGCCAGTCATGCGTCCTCCGCAGAAGCCGGGCAAGCCTTGCGCGGCTTCCACCATGATGTCCAGTTCCCTGCAACTAACTTCATAGAGATCGCGCAGGCTGTGGTGCGAGTCGCGCATCAACTCTCCGACGCGAGTCAAATTCCCTTCCGTAAGAGCGCGGGCCGCATCGAGAGTTCTCTGGTTCTCGCGGATCACGTGAGTACAGCGCCTGGCGATCGTCGCAGGCAGGTCGTGAGAATGATCGTCGAGCATTTGCGGAGAAACGTCGCGCAGGGCGCGGACTTCGGGATTCCATTTCTGAAAATATTTGACCCCTTCTTCACATTCCTGGCGGCGCGTGTTGTAGGCGCCGGTGGCATGATCGTGCTTGGTCATAGTGTTGCAGACGACGAGTTGAATGCCTGGGGGAATGGGAACGTACTGAAACTCAAGCGATCGGCAATCGAGCAGAAGGGCATGGCCTGATCGTCCGAGGCAGGACACGAACTGGTCCATGATGCCGACGCGGGCGCCAACAAAATTATTCTCGGCTTGACGGCAGAGTTGGGCGACCTGCGGTAGAGGCAGTTTTATTGTGGCCACGTTCATGAGGGCGAGCGCCGAGGCGACTTCCAGGGCTGCGGACGAACTCAATCCGGCTGCGACGGGAACCTCGCCATGCACGAACAGGTTGGCGCCATGAAGTTCGTGCCCACGCTGGCGAAGCACGCTGGCGACGCCGAGCGCGTAATCGCACCAGGCGCCGGTGCGCTGCTCGGGCAGGTGGTCAAGGTCGAATTCAAAATTGCCGGGGAACTCTTCCGAGTAGACGATCAACTTTCGATCGTGGCGCGCGGAGATTGCGACATAGGTGGAGAAAGCGACGGCGGCGGGCATGACGAAACCGTCGTTGTAGTCGGTGTGTTCGCCGATGAGATTGACGCGGCCGGGCGCGCGGAAGATTCTGGGACGATTGCCGAAGCGTTGCTTGAAACGGTGGGGTAGTTCGCGGGCGTTTATCGACGTCATCACGCACGAATACCCATGCAAAACGGATCCTGTGGATCGAGGAGCAGGTCAGCTTCGGAATTCACGAAGGCTGAACCTTTGATACTTGGATAGACGACGCCGTCGCGAACGGTTACGCTGCCCTCGAACACGCTGCCGACAATACTTTCCTGTTTCCAAATCTGGCCTTCGCGGATTTTGCCATCCGCATAAAGACAGGCCAGTTTGGCGCTGGTACCGGTGCCGCAGGGAGAGCGATCGTAGGCTTTGCCCGGGCAGAGCACGAAATTCTTGCTGTCGACGGAAGGCAGATGGGATGGCCCGAAAAGCTCGATGTGATCGATCTCCTGATTTGCGGCTCCGGTAACTCCCTGCTGGCGGAGCGCCTGACGAATCGCCCAGGTAAAGTCTGTGAGTTGTTCGATATTGTTCAGCGAGAGCTCCATGCGGTGGTCGCGGACTAAGAAGAACCAGTTGCCTCCCCAGGCGACATCACCGCGGATCGAGCCATAGTCGGGCACTTCGACTTCCAGGTTAGCGGCGAGGCGGTAGCTCGCAATGTTGTTCACGGTGACTTCGCCGTTAGGGTGCAGAATGGCGCTGACGGTTCCGACGGGAGTCTCGATGCGGTGCTCGCCGGGCTGGATGCGATTCAGGAAGGAGAGGGTGGCGATGAGGCCGATGGTGCCGTGACCACACATGCCGAGGTATCCAACATTATTAAAGAAGATGACGCCGGCGGCGCAGGCGGGATCAACGGGATCGCAGAGCAGCGCGCCGACGATTACGTCGGAGCCTCGCGGCTCGTTGACTACTGCGGAACGAAAATTATCGTGCTCGCGCCGCAAACGCTCGAGGCGCTTGGCAAGCGGGCCGGAGCCGAGATCGGGACCTCCACTGATAATGACGCGAGTGGGTTCGCCTCCGGTGTGGGAGTCGATGATGCGAACTCTGCGGGTAGGATGGGCGATCATTTCTTATACCTGGAGAATGAATATTTTAAATGATTCTTCTTTAACTCTGATGCGGGGGGTGTGGGAGGGCTTGCCGGTGGCTATTCCGCCCGGGTCGCGAGCGGAGCCGCTGTCGGCAGGGATGTAGCAAGCTGCGTCTCGACGAGCAGGCTATTTTACGTTTCCGGTGCTTTCGAAACTTATTCCGGATACGGGTTTGCCGGAGGCTAGTACGTCGCGGATGGCGGCTCGGTTCGGGCCGGCTTGTTCAATCGCGGCGGACAGGCAGCGCAACGCTTTTGGAAGAGGAGTGCCATCTGGCAAGCGGAAAATCCACGGGATGTTCGTAGTGGTAAGCGCGCGATCGGAGGAGATGGCTATGACGGGCACGAACGATTTCACGGCTATCTGCTCCGCGAGATGACTGGAAGGGCGGTCGAGGGCGATCATCGCCACGATGTGCTCCTGATAGACGGCTTTCACCAGATCGGCGGAAGCCTTGCCCCACGGGATATCGGACGGAATGGCGATCAGAGCGAGGGGCTTGCCCGAGGTGTTGAGGGAGTTCAGGGCGCGCTGAATTTCAGGAGCGCGGACGAGTTCGTCGGCATGAGGGCCAAAGACGGCGATTTTGAGCGCACTCGTTTGCTCGTCCGGTAGCGGCGGTCCATTGTATTGAACGCCGTTCTCGCCGACTCGAGCGTAAGGCTTTTCCATGGTGATGCGGCGGTAATCGATGGTTCCGTTGTGAACGTGCGCGAGGAATAGCGGAGCGATATTTTTGCAGTTGGGATCGAAGACCATGTCTCCCGTTACGCCTTTGTAAGTTTGCGTGGCGGTGAGGGCGTCGCGAATACGGCCTTTATTCAGGCCGGCGCGGCAGATGGCATTGAGTAGGATTCTCATCTGATCGTAGGCGAGGGCGGCGAAGTGGTCGGGCTTCTGGTGGAAGCGGGCTTCGTAGTTCGCGGTGAATTGCTGCCAGGCGGGGTCGGCGCGGTGGGGATCGTAGGGAAACACTGCTTCGAAACCTTCGGCGGCCGGGCCGGCGAGCGCGATGAGTTCATCGCCGATGGTGCGGTGGCTGCCGAATACGCGCTGTGTCATTCCGAGTTCGTGCATTTGTTGCAGGATCATTGCGGCTGGAGCGATGTCGGTCCACAGCACGATGGCATCGACGCGAGAATCTTCAATGACCTGAAGCTGGCGACGGAAGTCGGTGTCGCCGGGCATGAATTTTTGCTCGATGACGACGGGATGACCGAGGCGGCGAGAGGCATCGCGGAATTTCAGTACTCCGAAACGACCGTAACGATCGTTCACGCGCAGGATGGCGACGCGCTTCAGACCGAGGTCGGTGTAGATGTGACGCGCCAAGGTGTAGCCCTGCAGGCGATCGTCCTGAAGATCGGTGAAGTACCAGGGAATGGCAGTCTCGGGAATGGTGGGATCGGTGGACGCGCTGTTCACGAGCGGAGTTTCCGCTTTCAGCGTGAGGCGGAGCGCGATGTGGGTGGATTCGGAACTGATGGAGCCGAACATGGCCCAGACTTTGTCGTCGTAGATCATGCGGACGGCGTCGTTGGAGGCGGCGCCCCAGATAGCGGAATCTCTCGATGCGCCAGCGACTGAAGATTTGCTCATCTGCCAGTTGTCGTAATCATTATGGGTGACAAGGCGAAAGGGCTTGCCGCCGTATCCGCCAGCGGCATTGGCCTCGTCGATGGCCATGGTCGCGCCGTTCAGCATGCGATTACCGAGCACCTGGTCAGGATGGTCGTAAAGCGGAGCGAGAAAGCCGATGCGAATCTCGTTGAGATCTTTGACGTCGGGATCGGGGACGTCGCGGGCGGCGCCGTTGTATTCGACGAGGTCCTGATAGTACTCATAATAAGGAGTGGTGAACTTCGAGAACGGGCGCAAGTCTTCGGGCGCGCCCGTGTAGGGCTTGAGCGAACGCGGCGGGAGTGGGCCGGGCGGATTGTGGCCGCAGGCGCAGGGAGCGGGCGCCTGGGCCCAGGCGGCCCCAGCCAGCACGGCGGCGATCACGATGATGAGGGAGAAGCGCATGGCTACTCCGTGGGAACTTCCCGCCGGAACATGGCGATCGCTTCGATTTCGATGAGCAAATCGGGGCGGCAGAGAATCGCCTGAATGCCGGTGGACGCGGGAAGAGCGTCGAGTGCCTGCTCTTTGTAGAAAGCGGTGCGCTCCTCATTGAAGGCCTGATAGTCACGCTCGATATCGCGCAGATAGCAGGTGGTGCGAACGATGTCGTGCCAGGTTGCTCCTTCGGCGGCCAACAACTTCGTAATGTTGTCGAAGGTGCGGCGGAGTTGAGCGCGAAGATCGCCAACGTGCACGGTGCGGCCGGCGTCGTCAATGCTGGCGGTGCCGGAGATCAGGAGAATCGTGAGGCCATTCAGATCGATCCGCATGCCGCGCGAGAAAGCGCTGCCGTAGTCGTAAGCTTCGTTCAATGCTGTGTGATTGGTGATCGCCCGCTTTACAACCGGGGCAGTGGCGACTTCGGTGAATAGCTCCTGAACATTCATTTTCATTGGCTCCCTGTTATTTTTTGCGTGCTGCCGCGCGCGTATTTACTTGTGCCGTTGTTACGGACTTTTTCTGGCGAATCCCGTGGCTTAATCCCTTGGCGGTGGCGACCCACAGGTCGTCGCCCTGGAAGTCGATGCCGAGAACGTAGTTGTGTGCGGGGGCGGTCTCGACTGGGAGTTTTTTCACAATGCCGGCGGCGTCGCGGACGAACATTTCCGGCATGTGCGTATCGAGCGCAGGACGGTAGACGGCCCAATTGGCGCCATCGTAGTAGGCGAGGCCTTTGTCGGTGGAGAACCAGGCGCGATTGGCGTCGACGGCTTTAACTTGGTTCAGAAAGTTGCTGGGAAGACCGCTATCTTTCTGCAGGAAGTTGTGCCAGTAGCGGCCATCGTAGCGGCTAGCGCCGAAATAAGTCGCGACCCACAAAATCTTGTCGACGTAGCTGACTGAAGTGGTGATCTCATGGATAAGGCCTTGGTCTTTCATCAAAACGAGTTCAGTCTCGCCGTCGGGATCGTTGTAATCTTTCCAGCGCGCGGTTGGCACGTCGTACTCGAGCACGCCGCCACCCCAGACCGCGTAATAAACCTTGTCGTCAGCAGGACTGACGGCGTAGGTCCAGATTTCCTGCATGGGCGTGTTGCGTTCGTTAAACAGCGCCCATTCGCCGGTTCGGGTGTTGAGGCGGCTGGCGCCGGCGGCGGTCGCTGTCCATACAAAATCGCCCTGCACGCCGACACCGTAAACAATGTCGTTGCTGAGGCCGGAGGTCAGTTGGGTGAAAGTGTCGATGCGTCCAGCCGAGATGCGGCTCAGACCGCCCATGGTGCCGGCCCAGATGTCTCCGGTGCGCTTATCGAGGGCGAGCGAGAGCACGGCCTGATGCGCCAGGCTTTGTTCTTTCAAATCTGCGACTGGCCGGAAAACTTTCCAAACGCCGTTCTCGTAAAGACCTAATCCATTTTCCGTGCCCGCCCAGACGCGGTTGCCGTCAACGAGCACGCAGAAGACGTGGTTGTCGGGCAGGCCATTTGCCGTGGTGAAATTTTGCCAGCGGAAGAGTGGCATGTTCTGCGCTGAGAGCAGAGATGGGATCGCTACAATCGCGAGCGTGGCGAAGAATCGCAGGGCAGCACGCGCGAGATCCTTCGCTCCGCCTGAAGAGCGGCTACGCTCAGCATTACGCCCGAGAGTGGTGATGCGGCTTATGCGGCTGCGTTTCTTCATAACGTTTTCAGGTACTCGATGAGATCGTTTAATTCGTCCTTGGTCAGATCGTTGCTCACGCCGTGCGTGTCCTTGGGGTTGAAGACGGTCCAGATTTCTTCCAGCGATCGCGCCGAACCGTCGTGCAGGTAGGGCGCGGAATAGGCGACGTTCGGGAGTTGCGGCACGTCAATTACGGGCGAGCGGTCGGTGGACTTGCCGCTGCCAACATCGACTTGCTTCTGATTGGTGTACTTGGGGCCGCCGTGGCAGGTTGCACATTGATTCGAATCGGGGATCGGCTTGCCATTCTTGGATTTGGTGCGCTCGAAGATTGCCTTGCCGCGGTCCTGAGCCGGAGTGAGTTCGCCGTTCGCCAGGCGTGAGCGATTGGGACGATACGGGAGCGAGAAAACGAACGTAACCAAATCAGTGAGTTGCTGCGGATTAAAACTCTGAGAGCGAAAGAAGAATTTTTCTGTGCGCGGTCCGCACTCGGTGGGCATGTCGGCGTTGCCGCCGTTCCACTTGAAGGGCTCGGTGCCGGCAAGGTTTTCGAGCGAGCGATTATCCACAATGTCTTTCCCAAAACCATCGGGCTCAAGGTCCCACTGCAGGCCATCAATGGTGGCGTCGAGGTGACAATTGGCGCAGCCGAACTGTCCCTGGAAGGCGAAGTCGGCGGTGTAGAAGAGGCGTTCGCCGCGGCGGACAGCGTCGACATTTTTCGGGCCGCCGAGGTCGATAGTCGAAATCACTTTATTGGTGGCTGTATCGATAACCGCGAGGTTGTCATCAAGGCGGTTGGCGACGTAAAGACGCTTGCCATCGGGCGAGAGCAAAACGCCACGCGGATTGTGGCCGACGGGAATTCTTGCTTGCACGTAGTCGGCGGAGGCTGAGAGATCGTTGACGAAGGGCTGTCGACGAGTTCGCACCGTGTTCAGCAAGCGGGGAAGGTCGATGACCGTGACGCTCTCCGATCCGGCAGTGGTAAGGAAGATCTTCGATTTGTCGGGCGCGATGGCAATGCCCCAGGGCAGGGCGTAGTAGTGTTCGAGTTCGTCGAGCGGAATTTGGGCGGGTTCGCCGACGTCGTCGCCGAAGAGCGTGAGGGAATCGCCGAAGGCCCAGCCGTGTTCGACATGCGCGAGAGGAATCAGATTCTTGGGCCTGAGTTGCGCAACCACGCCCAGGCGACCGTCTGATGAGAGCGCGACGTGAAACGCGCCGGCCACATTGTGCAGCGGCTTGCGCTCGACCACGATCTGGCGCGTGGTGTCGATGACTGTGATTTCGGAATTCGGCTGTGTGCGGAAGGCTCCGGGATTGGGATAAATATGGGTGCAGTAAATCCACTTGCCGTCCGGTGACAAGGCCAGATAGCTTGCTCCGCGGCCGGCGAGCAGGCGCTTAATTTCTTGTCCGCTCTTCAGATCAATCACGGAGACGTCGCCGCTGAGGCGGTTGGCGACGTAAAGTGTGGCGCCTGCGGTGTCGGAAACGACTCCAGTTGGTTCCGGTCCGGTGGGTAACGTTTGAACGACTTGCAACTTTGCGATGTCGATCACCGAAACCGTGTCGGACCAGGCATTGGTGATGTAGAGGCGATGAGCGTCGGGCGAAAATGCAATTCCGCGCGGAATGCGGCCAACGGCTACGCTGCCGATCACTTTGGCCGATTGCACATCGACGACCCGCACTTCGTCACTGTCCTGGCAGACGACATAGAGGAGGCGGCCATCGGGTGACGACGCCATTTCGAGGGGGGATAAGTAGCGTTCCTTCGTAATCGTCGTGGACGGATTAGACGCAGGCGTGGCGGCGATCGCTAGCAGAGCGGTTGCAACGACGGCAACGGCTTTCAGCATGCGCTGAAAATTAGTGGCCGAGATGGCGCGTGCAGGCATCTACGGCTCCTCCACTGTGAGCACGCGATCGACGGAAAGATTTTCAAGAACCTGTTCCTCTCCGCTGGGCCAATGGATGGTGAGCTTGTCGGCCTTAGCGGCCGCGCCGAGGCCGAAGTGGATGCGGCCGTCGTCCTGGGAGAGATAGCCGGAGCCCGCGGTGCGCTCGGCAACTTGTTTACGACCGGCGGCGAGGAGTTCGAGGCGCGCTCCGATGCCGTCGCGATTGCTCTTCTTTCCTTTCAGCTTCACGGTGAGCCAGTGATTGCCGTTTTGGGTCACGTTGTGCAGAAGAGTTGCGGGAGCACCGAGGTTCACGACGAAGGCATCGACCTTGCCGTCGTTGTCATAGTCAGCGAAGCAGGCGCCGCGGGATACCGTCTTGACATCGAGGACTGGGCCGGCGTCGCGGGAGACATCGGCGAACTTTCCGTTGCCGAGGCCGCGAAACAGCGACTGCTCCTGGGGGACCAGGTGAATTAATCCGCCGTGGAAAACCAAAATGTCGAGCCAGCCGTCGTTGTCGAAATCGTAGATGCCGCTGCCCCAACTGGTGTATTGCGCGGTGGCCTGTGAAATTCCGGAGCTGGGGCCGATGTCTTCGAAGCCATTGGCGCCAGCGTTGCGCATCAGGCGGTTGTATTTTGAGTCGGTGACCCAGAGGTCGAGGCGGCCGTCGCCGTCGATGTCGGCGAATACCGGTCCCATGGCCGAGGTGTTCTCGCCGTTCTGGCCGTAGGCAACGCCGAGATCGCCGGCGATTTCCTGGAAGGTGCCGTCGCGTTTGTTGTGAAAAAGAAAGTTTTCGGTCTTGTCGTTGGCGACGTAGATGTCAGGAAATCCGTCGCCGTCGAAGTCGGCGGCAGTCACGCCCATGGTACGGCCTTTGTAGGCGCCAATCCCCGACTTGTCGGTGACATCGGTGAACGTTCCGTTGCAGTTGTTGTGGTAGAGACGATTGGTATCGGCGGCATAGTCGAGCGGGCCGGGATAGTTGTCGGCGGCGTAGAAGTTGCGGTATGTGGGATCGAACTTCACGTAGCGGCCGACAAAAAGGTCGACACAACCGTCGCGGTCGTAGTCGAGCCACGCGGAACTGATCGACCATCCATCGACCTTAATCCCGGCTTTTGCGGTGACGTCGGTGAAGGTGCCGTCGCCATTGTTGTGATAGAGAATCGCCTTGCCGTAGCCGGTGACAAAGAGGTCGACGAAGCCGTCGTTGTCGAAGTCGGCCGCAATTGCGGCGGTGCCAAATATGTTTGCCGCTACACCAGCCGGGCCGGTGACGTCGGTAAAAGTGCCATCGCCATTGTTGCGATAAAGATGATTGTGAGGTGGCGTTGCCGGCGGCTGCTTGAGCGGATAGGGATGCATCGCATCTTCCAGCGGCTTGCCAGTAACGACATAAAGATCAGGCAGACCGTCGTTATTGAAATCGAACCAGACGCAGCCGGAGCCGGTGCTTTCGAGAAGCGAGCCGAGTTGCTGCGCGCCGAAGCTGTGGGTGAACTGAATGCCGGACTTTGCGGTGGCCTCTTCGAAGCGGATCGTGCTGGGTGCCGGGGCCGACGAGGCTTGCGCGTGTACTGCGGCCTCCGCGCCCACACTGCGAGGGCAGGATGCCCTCGCGACAGCCGGCAGGATGCCGGCGCTACAAGGGACCGGCATGAAGGACAGCATGAGGGACAGAAACAGGAGTGCGAGAAATGGTTTCGTCATGCTAACGACCTCCTGTGGCGTTCTGCGCGGTCGCGGCGGTCATGTCGGCGGGCCTCGTGGACTTGAGCAGGATCATGGGGACTGCGTTCTCCGGCGAGGTTTCTGGGCCAGCGTGGCAGCCTACACAGGCGCGTTGTTCGCCGCGACGCATCCAGAAGAATCCTGCTTCGCGCTGCAGGGTTTTGCCTGTGCTATCCAGCAATTCGATCTGCAAGGGCTTCTCGGTGGGCACCTGAACGAAGAATGATCCGTCGCGCTCGACTGGCGCGGTTCCGAGCAGTGTGGGATTGCCTGCATTGTCGCGGGTGTAGAGGCGTACGGAATGAATCGATCCCGCGGCGATCTGAAATTTCGAAGTGTATGCATTCAGACAAAGCAGGTTGGCATTTGGCCAGTCGTGCAATCCGGAGGGATGGCGGTTGGGAGTGGGACGGGGCGCGATGAGGACGGGTTGGACGGCGTCGAGGTTTTGTTCCGCTACGATGAGGCGCAAGATCGGCGAGGAAGGAGTCCAAAGCATCAGTTGAAAGTGAGCGTTGATTTCAGCGCGCCATGGCAAGAGCCAATCTCCGGAGGAGAACTCGGCGACTTGTCCTGCGTATTCTCCAGCGGGAGCGGGAATCGGGACCTGCTGGGCTTTCGCCGACGTGAACCTCGCCAAGCCGTGATTGGAAGAAAAAATAATGTCGCCTGAGCCGACTTGGCGGCCGGAGTGATGCCCCTCGCCATGATCGCAGCGATAGGATTCGACGCCGCTGCCGTCGGAGTAGACGGTATAGATTTCAGGAACAGTACCCGTTCCGAGCGGGGAAGCGGATTCGAAAAGGATGCGGCCGTCGCGAAGAACATCGGAGGGAAGGAAATTCGCCGGGCCATAAGTCAGAGGAAGAGGGTTTCCACCGGCCAGATCTGCGACTTCGATCACGAAGCGACCGGCGGTTCGGCGCGCATACGCGACTCGGGCATCGGGCAAATAAAACGGGCGAACACAGTCTTCGTTGCCGCTCGTGATCTGCCGTGGGGTTCCGGCAGCCAGGGAAATCTCCCAGATCTGCCACGGGTCTTGCGGTTTCAGTTTGCCGGCGAAGACAACTCGTAGTCCGTCAAATGAAACGGCGGGATCGGCGGAGTCCGCGAAGGCCGGCATCAGCGGGCGCTTGCCGCGAGCGTCGCGAATAAAGATGGTTGCGCCGGAGATGAAGCGATCGCCTCCGTGCATCCACGCCAGCGGTTCGTAATGAGCTGTAACCGTGTAGAGGAATGTTTGTGGGCCTGGAGGAGGCGACGCATTCGCCGCGCTCTTTTTGAATGTGAATGCCATCAACAAGAAAAAAGAAACGAGAATGGTCCTGATCAGAATGCGGCGCAGAAAGAGAAAACGCGACGTCACTAGTCTGCTCCTCCGACTGCCAGAAGTTGAGGACGGAGTTGACGCTCGTCACGCTGGAGGTCGAGATAAGGCTGAAGGTCCTGCATCATCTCGCGAAATTCGCTAAACGTGAGCGATTGATTGCCATCGCTCAGGGCTTGTTCGGGGCAAGGATGAACTTCCACGAGCAATCCATCTGCGCCTACGACGGCAGCGGCACGCGAGAGCGCAGGAACGAGAGAGCGGACTCCGGCGGCGTGGCTGGGATCGACGATGACGGGAAGATGGGAGACCGCTTTCAGCACCGGCACTGCAGCGATGTCGAGAGTGTTGCGCGTCGCGGTTTCGAAGGTGCGGATGCCACGCTCGCAAAGGATGATCTGCGAATTGCCGGCGACAGCGATGACTTGCGCTGAATGCAGGAGGTCTTCGAGAGTAGCGGTCATGCCGCGCTTGAGCAGCACCGGCCGGCCGCAGCGCCCGAGCGCGTCGAGCAGCGCATAGTTTTCCATGCTGCGCGTGCCGACCTGCATGATGTCGGCGTATTCGGCAATCAGGTCGACATCGTCCTCGCACATCACTTCGGTAACGATGGCGAGCCCGGTTTCTTCGCGCGCCTTACGCAGAATTTTGAGGCCTTCGACACCGAGGCCCTGGAATGAGTAGGGTGAGGAGCGCGGTTTGTAGGCACCGCCACGAAGAATGCGCGCGCCGGCTTCGGCAACGGCAACCGCGGTCTGCATGAGTTGAGTTTCGGATTCGACCGCGCACGGGCCGGCCATCACAATGAAGTCGCTGCCGCCAATCTCGAGGTCGCGCACTTGCACCACGCTACGAGAACAAGCGCTAGTCTTGGCTACGAGATCGAAGCACGAGAATTGGCCGTTCCATTTTGGATTCATGAGTCGCGCCATTCTAGTAAGCGGTCCTCATCGGATCATTACTAAGAAACAATTAGGACCGCGAAAACACACTGTAAAGACGAGCAAATTCGGCGACACGGACCTTGTAACTCATTTGTATGCAGGACGAAGCGAGTCGCTTGTGATGCAAATCACGGTTGAACGCGACTGGGCTCACAAAGCTACGATTCATTTCGACCGCAATGATGAGGAGAGGAGTCGATAAGGCGGATTTTGTTGCTGCGGGGGAGTTTCGGGAAAGCCTACACGGCAGTCGGGAATGCCGACACGCTGGGAGGGAAATTTCTTGTATCTCGTTGAATTCAGTTGATGGTCTTCCGATTGCAGTTTCCCGAGTGGCCGTCGCATTTACCGGCAAGGAGGTCGCTCAAATGGCTGCGGAAAATTGGACATTCTGGCTCAACATGACGAACTTCGCGTTGGGCATCGTTACGGTTCTGGCACTGGTGGTAGTGTTCGGCGCGGTGTGTTGGGACTTACTGGTAAGGAAAGTTCATCATGCGCGCGAAGTTGGCAGTGTGGATCTGAACAAGTTCGATGAGGACCTGCGCGCGATGCTGCGGGGATCGCACAGCCTGGCCGTTCCGGGCTTGGGATTGACAATGGCAGACGGAGGCGAGCGGATCGAACCTTCGAAGCCCACCGATGAGAAGCGCGGGAAGTGATTTATGCCGTGCCCATTCCTGAAAGAAGGTCGAGCGCGATATTGCCATGCTGCGCCGGTGCGCAAGTTAATTCTTGAGGGACCGGGAGCGGCCGATGGCGGGCGTTGTGCTTCGCGGCGGTATGTGGAATGCGAACTGGTTGCGAAGAACGGGGCACAACAGGATCGCTGCCCGCATCAGGAAAAAATTCGGGTGCAATACTGCGGGGTCTCGCCAGTGACGAAGCTTGTGCCCTTCAGCGAATCGGAGTTATCGAGTTGCACGAGCAACACGTTTGGCTACTGCGATTCCTATTTGTTAATGGCGCGGCCACATGTGGGCACGGCGCCAGAGCATCTTCTTTATTCGGCAAATCATTTCTGGCTGGATGCCGAGGAATCGGGATTGTGTCACATCGGCTTGGATGGATTTCTGGCGGATGTGGCGGGCAAAGCGGACGGCGTCACTTTCGTTACCGTGCACGGTACGCATTGTCCGGCGCTGGCGCTAACGATTCACGGTGTGGAATGGCCAATGAGCTTTCCGAATCCTCTTCTGATTCAGAAGGTGAATAGCCGGGTGCGCAGCGATCCTGCCAGGCTGACTGCCGATCCATACGGCGCAGGATGGCTGTTCGAGGGATTCGAGTTGCCGGGCCGGACGCGGGCCGGGTTGGTCTCGGGACGGCAAGCGGCGGCATGGCAGGCCGAGGAGCAGGAACGGCTCGCGCAGGAAATCCACGAGACGCATGCGCCGGGCTGCGATGGCGGATCGCCCGTGCGAGGCGTGGCGCAACTACTATCGCGGCCACATCTGGTATGCCTGCTGCAGCATTTCTTTTCTGCCAGAGGCTGGACGGGGGCAGAACGTTGAAAGCGCGGAACACGATCGTGTTCGGGCTCGGGCTGGCGACGGCGCTGGTGGCGGGATGGATTGTCTTCCCGCGCGTGCTTTACGTGCAGCGGCAGCAGCCAGTCGAGTTTCTGCATAAGACCCACGCGGAAAAATCCGGAGTCGCCGATTGCGGCGAATGCCATGCTCTTAGCGAGGACGGAACCTTTGCTGGAATTCCTGCGATGGAGAAATGCGCGGGCTGCCACTCTGAACGCATTGGACAGAGCAAGGCGGAAGCGGCGTTGGTCGATAACTTCATCAAGCCGGGACACGAGACGCCGTGGCTGGTGTATGCGCAGCAGCCTGCGAATGTCTGGTTTTCGCATGCGATCCATGTGAAGCGGGCGGGGCTGACCTGCGTGGAATGTCATTCGACGTACGGCGAGTCGGACCAGGTGAAGCTTTATCAGGTGAACCGAATCAGCGGATATAGCCGCGATATTTGGGGGCATTCCATGTCGCGCCTGCGGCGAGCGCCGCATGAGGGCATGAAGATGAGCGACTGCGAAGATTGTCACCGGCGACGCAACGTTGAGGTGGGCTGCCTCGGATGCCACGAGTAAGGAGACGCATGAAGGTCACGCGACGAGATCTGCTGGTGTGGAGCGCAGGAGCGGCGGCGGGACTCATGGTCACGCCGGTGCCGTGGAAGCTGCTCGACGACACTTCCATCTGGAGCCAGAACTGGCCGTGGATTCCGCAGCCGGCGCGTGGTCCGGTAGAAGTGAAGCAAACGTCATGTACGCTGTGCCCGAACGGATGTGGCATGCGGGTGAGAGTGGCGGCAGGATGGCCAGTGGGAGTTGCCGGAGTGAGCAATCATCCGGCGAGCCGCGGGGCATTGTGCCCGCTGGCTTTCGGAGCCCATCAACTGAACTGGCATCCGCGTCGGTTGAAGACGGTTCGGCATCGCGGTGGCGGTTCGTCGTGGTCGGAGGCCAAGAGAGCGTTCGAAACAGCTTGCGGCGAGGGACCGATTGTGGTCATCGACGGATATCCGGGGCGCGCGGCTTCGGCGGCGCTCGAAACGTTTGGCCGGAAGCGCGGCAGTTATCAGCTTGTGGTTGGACCGGACGTTCAGGCTTTGACGCCCTATGAAAAATGGAGCGGTGTGCCGGCGGCGGCGCTCGGTTACGACTTGGAAAACTCGCGGACGATCGTGAGCTTTGGCGCGCCGTTGCTGGACGGTTGGGGCACGCCTGGCCGGTTCTCTCGATTGTGGGCAGAGAGCGCCGCTGGTTCGAGCGATCCACAACTGCGGCTGATCCAAGTAGAGGAAACACAGTCTCGGACTGCTGCCAGGGCTTGGCAGTGGGTTCCGGTTCGAGCAGGCTCCGAGTCCGCGCTGGCGGCGGGACTTGCGCGCGTGTTGATCGAGGAGCGACTCGTCGCCGCACGCGGTCCAATGCCGTCCCTCTCAGTCGACGAAGCAGCCGAGCAAACAGGGCTAACGCCGGATGCGATTCGCGAACTGGCCCGGACGATTGTCGCGCGAACACCTGCAGTGGCGATTGCGAACGACGATAATCCTGCGATTGCGGCGTTGAATGTGGTGTTGGGCGCGGTAGGAACACGCGGCGGAATCATAAGAAAGTCGAAGAAGGCTCAGGCATATGTGGCAGCCGACGCTGTCATCTCGTCGGCGCGGGCGGTGCTGCTCGATTCGAGCGTGCCTTGGGATTTTAGTGCGAAAACAGAGGCGGAAGTTTTTCGATTCGCAGCGTGGGATGGCGGCGACACGGGTGCGCGAAGAGCCGATTGGCTGCTTCCTGCGCCGGGCTTTCTGGAGGAACTGACGGATGTTCCGACGGCCCCGACCTTTCCGACCGAAACCTACGCGGTAGCTCCCGCGCTGATCAAATCGGCGGTAAACGCACAAAGTGCCGCGCAATTTCTGTGCAGCACCGACTCTTCGTTGAGTACGCCGGAGAAAATTATTCATGCGCGTTGCGACGAACTATTTCATGGCCGCAGCGGAACGGTGATCGGAGGGGAAACGACGTTTCTTGCGAACTTCGCATCGGTGCTGAAATTTGAAGAGCAACTTTGGAGAGGAGCAGTGTGGGCGGGAGAGCCGCCGCGTCCGGAAGGGCTGCAGTGCAAATTGACCGAGTGGCCGGCGGCAGGGGCTTACGTTCACTCCGAAGGCTGGTTGTCGCGATGGAGCGAGCCGGTTCTTCCGCCATTGTCCTCGAAGCTTTACCGGGAGTCGACGTTGCGGGAGCCGCCACAAGTGAGGAGCGTATGAGCGTCCGCTACGGCATGGTTATCGATCTCGATCGATGCACCGGATGCGGCGCGTGCATGATGGCGTGCGCGGCGGAGAATAATGTGCCGGCGCTTCCGCAGGCGACTTCCCGTACCGGACTCACGCCGCTGCTGGTTCGAAAAGTTTCGAATGGCATGGATGGCGTGGCGCGGCGCGAAGCGTTCATCCCAATCATGTGCATGCACTGCGAACACGAGACGCCGTGTGTGCGCGTATGTCCGCAGCAGGCCGTGGAGGTGGATAAGGCCACAGGAATTGTGATGCAGATGCCGCAACGCTGCCTGGGCTGCCGCTATTGCATGACCGCGTGCCCGTATCACGCGCGGTATTTCAACTGGTGGGATCCGGCGTGGCTGGCGGGAATGGAAAAGAGTTTGAATCCCGGAGTTGCGGTGCGGATGCGCGGAGTGGTGGAGAAGTGCAATCTGTGCCACGCGCGACTGCACTCGGCGAAAGAAAAAGCGGCGGCCGCGGGAAAGCGCGAAATTGATCCGGCCGATTACGTGCCCGCTTGCGTAGAGTCGTGTCCCACAGGGGCGATTCGGTTTGGCAACCTTGCGGACACAAACGATCCCGTCGCGCGAGAGTCGCACTCGCCGGATGCGTTTCGACTACTGGCGCGAATCGGAACGGAACCGAAGGTTTATTACAAATCGAAGGAGGCGTGGGTGAGAGCGCTGGCGGAGTCTACATCCGGTCCGAGTACGAAAGCGGCGTCGGAGGCGCAACATGGCTAGCTCCGTTCTAACCGACAGCCGGTGGATTGCCCGAGGAGAAGAGCGCGTTGCGCTCTCGCGATTCCTGCTGTGGCTGGCTCCGTGGGCGGTGGTGCTGGCGGTGGGGATTTACGCCGCGGGTCTGTGCCTTTACTACGGGTTGAACCAGACCAACATGGATAATCGCTTCGCGTTTGGGCTGTGGATTTTTCTCGATCTCGGCATCATCGCGCTGGGAGCGGGCGCTTTCTTCACCGGATTTCTGGTCTACATTCTGAAGCGGACTGAGCTGCGGCCGATTCTGAATACCGCCGTGGTTGTGGGTTTCATCTGCTACAGCGGCGCGGTCGCAATCTTGATGATCGATGTGGGCCAGCCGTTGCGGGCATGGTTCACCTTCTGGCATCCCAATACGCACTCGATGCTCACCGAAGTTACATTTTGCATTTCGTGCTACCTGTTGGTGCTTTGCCTGGAATACATTCCGATTTTGCTGCGCAATCGGCAGTTGCGAAAGCTGCCGTCGTTCCTGGTGTTTGAACATCAATTGCACAAACTGGTTCCGGTGCTGGCGGGCGTGGGAACGTTGCTCTCGTTTTTCCATCAGGGATCGCTGGGTGGGCTTTATGGAGTGTTGCGCGGGCGTCCGTTCGCGTTTCGCGCGGGCTTGTTCATCTGGCCTTCTACTTTCTTCTTGTTCATTCTGTCGGCGATCTCTTCGGGACCGAGCTTTCTGATGCTGGTCACCGCGACGGTTGAGAAAGTAACCGGGCGGCGACTGGTGCCGCAGGAAGTGTTTCGACGGCTGGGATTTATTTCGGGAGTGCTGCTCGGGATCTATGTTGCCGCGAAGTCGATCGACACACTGGTCTGGCTGAATGTCACGTCGCCGGCGGAGGGATTCGCCCCGTGGCAGTACTACACGCATAAGCCGTTTGGCACGCCGATTTTGTTTGCCGAGATCGTCCTCTTCGGGCTGGTCCCGGCTTTTCTGCTGACGTTTCGCCGGACTGCTGCTAGGCGCGGATGGCTGCTGAGTGCTGCTGGCCTGGCCTGTGTGGGAGTGCTTCTAAACCGCTTCGTGCTGACCGTACAAACTCTGGCTGTACCCACTCTGGCGTTCGACGAGTTCCTGCAATACACGCCGAGTTGGCAGGAGGTTGCGAGCTTCGCGGGCGTGATCGCATATGGTGTGATCGTCTATTCGCTTTCGTATCGCTATCTGCCGCTGTTTGCGCGGTCAAAAGGAGAAGACGCCAATGTTTCCGGGGATTGATGGATTCCATTGGACTGCGGGTCACGTCATTTTTCTATCGTTATTCTTTGCCGTCGTGGTGACGATTTTTGTGACGGTGGCTTCAGCGGCGTGGCGCACGGCGCACGATTTTCGCACCAAAAACGCGATCGCACTCTGCTGGCAGTCGGCCTTTGCGGAGTTGCCCGAAGCGGACCGGCGATGCCGTCACGAACTTGCGGGCAGGGTGATTTCCCGAACCTGCGACAACGCATTCGATTGCCGCCATTGCGGCAAATACTCGCAATTTGCGGTGCTTCCGGCGAGAGCGCCCGTGCACGCACTGGGACTCAACTACTCCGAGGATCGCCTCTATCATCGCGGGCACACCTGGGTGAAGGCGGCGGAAGATGGCACCTTCACGGTTGGACTCGATGAATTCGCCGAGCATCTGATCGGCACACCCGACTCGGTGCAGACGCCGGAGATCGGGACGGAGCTTGAGGTCAATCAGACCGCTTGGCGTGTGAAGAAAAATGGGAAAGAGATTGCGGTGCGCGCGTCCGTCGAAGGGACTGTGGTTGGTGCTGGAGGCGCAAAGGAAGGATGGTATCTCAAAATACGCTCGCGACTCGACCCTGCCGACCCGGCAACGCTGCGCCATCTTCTGCGCGGACCTGAAGTTCACGGGTGGTTGTCGAGGGAACTGGAACGACTGCAAGTGCAACTGCGCGCGCCCAACACGCCGCCTACCTTGGCCGATGGTGGCGTGCTTCTGCCTGAATTGATGGATGCTTTGCCTGAGGCGGATTGGGACTCCGTTCTCGGAGATACTTTTCTCGAAGCCTGAGGAGGGCATGAGGATCCGTGCCGTCCCTTCAGGACTGGTTGAGTTCTTTCCGCTCCTCTCCCCGGCACTGCCGTGCCGGGCTTTCCCATGCCGCCGCTTCGCGGCTGGAGTTTGGCGCTCCAAAAGTCTAAGGTCCGAGGTCTGGTCCGAGTCGGCTGTCAGTGCACGATCTCGTAGCGCTTCAGCTTATCGTAGAGAGTGGAACGATCAATGCCGAGGGCGGTCGAGGCCTCTTTCACGTTGCCGTGTTTGCGCTCGAGGGCGGCGACGATCGCGCGGCGCTCCAGTTCGCCGAGGGGAACATCGGGAACGTCCCAATTCTGCTGAGGTCCAGCACTTTGCAGCCAGGAGAAATCCTGCTCGTCGAGTGAACCGTTGCGGCAGGTCACGATGGCGCGCTCGATTACGTTCTCGAGTTCGCGAACATTGCCCGGCCAATCGTAGGAAATAAGAAGGTTCAAAGCGGCAGCGGTGATGCCCGAAACGTCTTTGCCAAGAGCGGACGAGATGTGTTGTACGAAATGCTCCGCCAGCAGAGGCACATCCTCGCGGCGTTCGCGCAAGGGTGGCAGGCGAATCTCGATCACGTTCAGGCGATAGTAAAGGTCTTCGCGAAACCTTCCCTGCTGCACTTCTTCGGAAAGATTTTTGTTGGTGGCGGCGATGATGCGGACATCGACCTCGACTTCCTGATTTCCTCCCACACGGTAGAAGCGGCGTTCCTGGAGGACGCGCAGGAGATCGGCTTGCAGCTTGGGAGAGATGTCGCCGATTTCATCCAGGAAGATGGTTCCGCCGTTCGCGAGTTCGAACTTGCCTTTGACTTGGGAGGCGGCGCCGGTGAAGGCGCCTTTTTCGTAGCCGAATAATTCGCTCTCGAGCAACGTTTCCGTGAGGGCGGCGCAGCTTACCACGATAAAGGGCTTATCCGCGCGATTGCCGGAGAAGTGAACGGCGCGCGCGACGAGTTCCTTGCCAGTCCCGCTTTCACCGCGGATAAGCACGGTGCTGCGGAGGCTGGAGACATCGCGGGTCAGAGTAAGAATTTCCTCCATGCGCGGATTTTTGGTGATGATGTCGCAGTGGCGATACTGCCGGGTTAGTTTCTTGCGCAAGATCGCGTTCTCGCTCTGCAACTTTTTCAACTTGAGGATGCGCGACACCAGCATGGAGATTTCCTGGGGATTGCAGGGCTTTACAATGTATTCCTGCGCACCCTCTTTCATGGCTTGGATGGCGGTGTCGACGGTGGCGTAGGCAGTAATAATAATGATGGAAGCTTCGGGGCGAATGCGGTGAATTTCCATCATGGTTTCGATGCCGTCCATGCCGCCGGGCATTTTCAAATCGACAAAGCAGATGGCGTAGTCCATGGACTTGGCGAGTTCGAGCGCTTTCTGGCCATTGGGCGCGGTATCGACGTGGTAACCGTCTTCGCGGAGCCACGCTCCCATCGATTCGCACATTACATCTTCGTCGTCCACAACCAGGATCGGCCAATTCTTTTTCATATTGTTGCCTCTCGCAAAGTGAATCTATGCAGCAAGTGTGTGCCGCAGCGGGAGCAGTAACGCTCTGCCTTGGCGTCGACCAATTCGATATGCGTGGCCAGGCTCATGACGCAAGTTGGATCCGCACAATGCACGAGCCCGAACGTGTGGCCTAACTCGTGCAGGGCTTCCTTCACCGTCCGCTCCCGCAACAAGGTCTCCTGCGGAGGAAGTCCATAGAATTCCTGATGCAACCGGCAGAGCGAAACCACGGCGACGGGGCCATCGAACTGGGCCTGGCCAAACAAAAAACTGAGCATCGGAATCGCAAGGTCCACGCCGGTGACCCCAAGAATCCTTGAAGCGTCGCGAGGCGTGTGTTGAGCCAGCGATTTCATAATTTCGACCGACTGGTACTGGCCTCGCTTGGCATCATAGGCGCCCGGCGGAATCGATAAAGGAGGCAGGCGCCGAATGGGAAGCGGGAACCATTCAGCGGCCGCGCTCTCGATCCAGTCCAGTGCTTTCGCGGGCACACTTCCGATCGCCACAAGATAGAGTCCATTCACACCGCTTGTACCTGCACTTCTCTCGCCTCGGCAGTATTCCGTGACTTGAGCGGGAGAGTGACCGTAAACGTCGTGCCTACGTTGCGCTGGCTTGTAACCTCGACTTCGCCCTCATGAGCTTTGACGATGCCATACAAAACCGCCAAACCGAGGCCGACGCCTTTGCCTTCGGCTTTGGTAGTGAAAAACGGGTCGAAAATCTTAGAGAGATTTTCGGGCGCGATGCCTTCGCCGGTATCCTGAACGCTGAGTTCTACGTCGCCCTCGTCGGCGAGGACGCGGGTGCGGATGGTAAGTTTGCCGCCGCCACAGGGCTGCATGGCTTGAGCGCCGTTCAAGACAAGATTCAGAATGACCTGCTGAATCTGGGAGGAATCGCACTCCACCAGAGGCAGATTGTCCTGCAAATCCAAAGCAATTTCCGCGCTGATCAACTTGAGCTTGTGATCGGCCAAACCAATGGTGGTGCGCACAAGCTTGTTCAAATCGGCGGGCGCGCGCTGGGGCTTGGAACGCCGCGAAAATGCCAGCAAATCCGAGACGATGCGCCCCACGCGGGCGGTTTCGATCGAGATTAGACCTAGATATTTGCGAAACTCGGCTTCGCGCCCGGCCGGGTATTCCCCTTTCCCCATGAGGCGCTCGAGAAGCATGGAGAGATTCAGCACGCCCGAGATTGGATTGTTAATCTCATGCGCTACGCTGGCGGCGAGTTGTCCCAGTGTGGCGAGGCGGTCGGATTGGATGAGTTTGCGTTGCGCCACCTGCAATTGGTGAGTACGTTCGTCGACCTTGCTCTCCAACGTCTGCTGCATGTCGTTCAGTTCCGCAACGGCCAGCTTCAGGCGTTCGCGCATCCGGTTAAAAGAGTCGACCAGTTCGTCAATTTCTTGGCTGCGACGGGTAATCTTGATGGGCCGGTCCAACTCCATCGCGCTGACCGCGTGCGTGCCTTCGATCAATTGCTGGATCGGAGTTGCCACGAAACGCTTGGTGAACAAGATGACGAATGCCGCTCCGATGGCGACTTCCAGTACGGTCAAAATAGTGGTTTGCAGGGTCAGGGCCCGAGTCTGTTTCTGTACGGGATCCAGACGCAAAGCCACGTCGACGACGCCGAGGACTTTGGTCGACGCGTTGTGGGCGTGGCAACTGGCATTGCTGCACGAAGGCTCGTTGTAGATGGGCGCGACCATGTTGATCGTCTTCACGCCATCGGGCGAAGTAGCATAGCGGACGCGCGGATCTTCTGCCCGCAGTTTGCGTACCTGCCCTTGCGTATGACAAGTGGCACAAACTTCATTGGAGAGGCTGGTCACGCCCGGTTGCTCTCTGGAATCGGTCGAGAACTGCAGTCGCCCTTCGCGGTTGAACATGCGAATACGATCGATGCCCTGCTTGTCGGCGATCACGCGCATGATTTGGTAGGCGGCCTTGCGGTCGTCGTCGAGCATGGCGTGCCAGGTCGCGCCGGTAATACTGCGTGAAAGCTGGTCCGCACCGAGGATCATGGTGTCGACTAGCTGCTTCTTCTGCGTACGCAAATTCAGATAGCCGCTGACTCCGCTGATGGCAACGATCAGGACCGTGAGGGACAGAATCAGCTTGGGGCCAAGTTTTCTAGGCATGGGCAGACCCGGAACCCCGCCGTCCGTGAACCGACAAAAAGTGACTTCCAGCGGAAGCGCCGGGATTCCTCGTTCAAGGCTAACTACGATGGCTGGCGGCAACAGTGATCGACAGCGCGCTCTCTGGTGATCCCGGTCACGCTCGCAAGACGCTGCAAACATGGCAATTGCGAAGTTCGAACTGCTGCAGGGCAAGGTAAAGAGTATGCGCGTCCCCGTCGAATCGGAGGAAGAAGGACTGGACGTTCCTGAATTTGGAATGCCAGCATACCCGGAAGACGCGCTGGTTCCGACGCCTTACTGAAGTGGAATAGGGTGACCGGGCGACGAGTCAGAGAATTATTCGCTCGGTGAATTCACGATCAATCGGGGGAGAGCCGAGGCCGACCGCCGAGTTGGCGTAAGCACGGTCAACTCGCCGACTTGTTCCTTCTTCACGCTGCCGCGAAGATGGGTGCCATGATCCATCATCCAGGCTTCGGGGATAATCTCGCCGACCAGTTGGCCATGACAAAACAGTCGCACCATTGAACTTTCCGACACCACAATTCCCACCGCTCTGGTAACCGCGCTCATGTTGGCGGCCGCAATATGACGACTGCCGAGCCCGAGCGGCACCTGCACCTGGGCCGCGACGGCATCGAGGTAGCGGCACGCCGAGAGAAAAATTCCGTCGTGACTGACCACGAAGCCGCCGTCGAGCTGGGCCAACTCCTTAATGGTGCCGCGCAAGTTGAGATTGGTGACGTGACGCGAAGATTCAGGATGGCCCGACAGCGGATCCAAGATCAACGGCCGGGAGCGAGCGAGCACCTCGTTCTCGTCGCCGAGGGTGAATAGCGTGCCAATGCGCCTTCCCTCGCGGCCCTCGCGGGCGATCTCGACGGCAAGCTCAATCAGCGACTCGAGTACGTGAGGATCGTATTCCGTTACCTGGCAGACAATACTCTCAAACACCGATCACTCTCCGTCCGAGTCGACGCCCTTGGGAAACACAGGTACATTCTACTTTGGATGAGCGGCCGGCAACGAAGATTCACTTGCCGGACTGACATTTCTGACGATGATCTCTAAGGGTGAACCTCATCGAGTGTCTCTGCCGTTCGCGCTTGTGACAACGTGTTCACCGGGTCGACAGCAAGCCAACAGAGGGCTCCCAGCAGGCACAGACAGGCTGCCACCAGGAACGAGGCGGTCCAGCCATAGCGAACGGCAATCCAGGGAGTGAGCGAACCAGTCAAGGCTCCGCCAATTTGCCCGCCCATGTTCATAAATCCCGACACTGAGCCCGCCGACGCTCCAGCAATGTCTGCCGTAACTGACCAAAACGAACTCTGAGAAAAATACAGCGCACCGGCGCCGCCCGCGAGAATGACACTCGCCAGTCTGACGCCATGAACTTGCGCCCCGAACGCAATGAAGAGTCCGGCCACTCCCATGGCAAATGCGGCGAGGCCGCATCGACCGAGCCGCGGCCCGCGCCACTTTGTGAGTCGATCATTCAGCGTCCCACCTAAGAGACAGCCGACCAGCATCGCCAGAAAGGGCAGCATCGAATAAAATGCGCTGGCTTTGAGATCGAGTCCGCGTACTTTGGCGAGATAGCGGTAGAACCAGCTAAAAAAAATCCATGCCACGTAGCCATAACAGAAATAACTGATGGTCACCGCCCAGACCTCGCGGCTTCGCACCACGCGTTTCCAGGGTACAAGAGCAGCGGCGGGTTCCTTCTCAGGATTCAGAGAATTACCCGCAACCGTAAGACCGGACTGAATGGCAGTTAGTTCTGCGGCAGAAACTTGCGGGTGTTCCGACGGATTGTCGCGAGCGGCGAAGAACCAGACGGCGCCCGCGAAAAATCCGATGATGGCGCAGACCCAGAACGACGAGCGCCAGCCGTGATGGATCATGAGGTAGGTAATAAGCGGGGGAGAAAGGCCGGCGCCGGCGCCGACGCCGGCAAAGATCCAGCCATTGGCGATGCCGCGCTCGCGCATGGGAATCCAACGCGCGATGAACTGATTAGCCGCCGGATAAATCACGGCTTCGCCGGCGCCGAGAAAAAAGCGAACAAGCACAAATAGAAGCAGAGCTCCCCTGATGTCGGCGGGCACAAGCGCCGTCAGCGCGGTAAAGATGCCCCACCAGAGAACACCGGCAGTTAGTACGCGTCGCGGGCCAAAGCGGTCGGCAAGATAACCGCCGACCGTCTGAAACATCGCGTACCCAACGAGCAGGGAGCTGAATACTTTCCCCAGTTCGACATCCGTGAGGTGGTAAGCATCGACAATAGACCCACCCGCAATGGAGATGTTGACGCGGTCGAGATACGACACGGCGCTCAACACAAAAAGCCAGAACACGAGAAACCAGCGCACGCGGGTTGTCTTCGCCGGGGGCATTCGTTGTACTGTCGTGCGCAAAATTAAGCTGAGTGTTCGCGGAGGATGCGTGATAATTGTTCGGCAACAATCTTGTCTTCGCCCGGTTGCAACATGAAGGAACACATAGTGAGCCCGGGCCGCCCTTCACCCCCGCCGATGACGATTGTTGGCTTGGAATTCCTTAGAATTTCCGAAACGCGCTTGGGCTCTAACGAGACTCTGGAATCCCACGTGATCTGCATGTGGGGCACATGATTGGCGATATCGGGAACGAAAAATGAAGTGCTGACGCCCGGCACCTTGGTAAGTTCCTGTGAGACGAGTTCGAGCCGGGCCTGCCATTCTCGACTCAACGCGTCGTGATCTTCCTTGAGATAGAGTTCCAGCGCCTTCACCATTCCGACAATTTCTTCTTTGCCGACTTTCTGGCTGCGGCCCAGCGTGTCCTCGTGCGGGCTGTTGTTCAGCAATGCATACGCCACCAGATCCTTGCGTCCCACGAGCAGGCCAGCGCACTGCGGTCCGCGCATCGCCTTGCCGCCGCTGAAAGTAACCAGGTCGTACCCCATGTTGGTGTAATCCCAGAGATGCGAAACCGGGGGCGTATCGGCGGCAGCATCATTCATGCATGGAACGTTGTATTGCTTGGCCAGCTTGACCCACTCGTCCACTTTGATTTGCCCGTCGGCATTCGCAAAGTTTGAAAAGTGCATCATAGCCGTACGGTCATTCACGGCTCTACGAAGTTGCTCGCGCGTTTCAACTTCGATGAGCTTCACGCCGGTAGACCGCAACTGATGATCGAATGGGTTGCGGTGCGATTTCTGAATAATGACTTCCGACTTCATTCCTGTCAGGTCGGGAAGTTGCCGAATGAATGCTTCGTTGTCGCCGGTAAGAATGCCGGCCAATCCAGATTGAATTGCCGCAGCCGCGCCGGAGGTGACGAGCGCGGTGTAGCCGTCGGGAAGCTTCAGCATTTCCGCAATTCGATTGCCCGCTGCGACCTCCAGTTCTGGGATGCTCACGAAGTGGCGGCCAGCCATCGCCATGACTGCCTCGAGTTCCGGACGAAGAACAGAACCCCCAAGCATCGTCATAGTTCCTTCGCAGTTGATCACCGTGGTGACGCCCAGTTCCTCATAGGGATTGCCGCTCTGCCCGAAACCGGAGACGCTGGTATTTCCGCCGGGCGATGGCACCGCGCTCGATAAAAGTTTCCGCGGTGCAAAGATGGACGCTGCCATGGCGGCGGCCGTTCCGAGAAATCCGCGCCGATTCCACGATGATTTGAGTCGCATGAGAATCTCCTTCCCTATTTCCGGGTGACGGCTGCGATGCAATTGATTTCCACCAGCGAATCTCCGGGCAGCGCGGCGATCGCCACCGTCGTGCGGGTTGGTCCCCCGTGAGGAAAATAGGTCCCGAATACCTTGGTCATCGCCTCCCAGTGCTCAATCTTCACCAGGAAAACGTGGGTCTGGAGGATGCTGTCCATCGTGCCTCCGCCAACTTCGACGAGTTTCTTGATTTTGTCCATGACCATGGTCGTATGAGATTCGATGGTCCATTCTTTCTGATCTCTTGTATCGTGGGCGCCCTGACCCGAGACATAAATCAAACCGTTATGAACAATCACCGGCATAATGACTTCTTTTTCGCTGCCCGGCTTGCCTTCGTCGTTCAGCTTACGAATCGGATTCGCATGCCTGGCGGAGCTCTGTGCCAATCCACGCGAGGGCAACACCGCCGCCGTGAGGCCGAGGGCGGAAAGAACGGAACCGAATCGGATCGCAAATGTTCTTCGAGTTGAGGTCAAATTCATGGAAATGCTCCTTTCAAATTAGACTTCACACTGAATCTAATGGCCGGAAGATCGCTTGAGGTAATCCTCTCAGACCGCCATTTTTGCAAGCTTGGCGTCGGTCTTTCCGTTCCGGCTTAAGCCAGTCCATGGCGGCGCGACAGGCGATTGATAGCCAAGCTCAGCCGAGATCTTTAATCCCGCCGCCTGGATAAGCGGCGCAAGCTGACGGAGGCGCGTCACCGACATGCGTATTGTGGGAGCCGTAATGCTGAGACTCGATTGCACGCTTCCTGTGTGATCCCATATGGGAGCGGCGACGCAGCGAATATGCAACTCGTGCTCCTCCAGATCACAGGCGTATCCATTTTTGCGGACGCGATACAACTCGGTTTTAAGTTCTTGAAGATTCCCCACCGAATTTGGAGTCAGACGTTTCAAGTCGAGTTGAGGAAGAATTCGATCCCGCTCTTCTTCCGGCATATACGCCAGCATGATCTTGCCTACCGCGGTGCAGTTAAGAGGAACCGCCGCGCCAATCCGCGAATGAATGCGCAGCGGCTCGGGGGAGTCCAGTTTCTCCACATACACGGCGGACAATCCGTGCCGCACGGTGAGGTGGATGGTCTCGCGGGTTTGCTGGTTCAGTTCGCGCAGATACGGCAGGCTCAAACGGCGGATATCCAGCTGGCCCACGGCGGCCTGCCCAATCGAGAAACACGCGATTCCCAGGTAATGCGTACCTTCTCCATCGCGGTTCAAAAAGCCCGCGGTAACCAGATTGGCCAGAAAGCGGTGGACGGTGCTTACGGGCAGCCGCGACAAAGCTGCCACCTGCTTGGCAGTCAAACCCTTCGGCGATTCGCTAAAAAGATGCAGCAGCCGCAACCCACGCTGAAGAGCAGTAATGTCGTAACTACGTTTAGGACGAGCGTTCATAGAACTGACAAAATGAAAGTGCCGAATTATCTGATGAAAATCACTTTTATGCAAATCCCGCCTTAATTTAGAGACGGCCGAATTTCTGGACGGCTTGCACAATTGACCTTAATTGCTCGATAACGGCATACATCGAGTGCTCCTTGTAATCCATTTGCTGTGCCAGGGTGAGTACCGCTTGCGCCTGCGCCTTCGGTACGACTGCGACCCCATCACTATCGGCAACAACAATGTCGCCAGGATTGACCGTTACTCCATTGCACTGCACGGGGATCTGCGCTCCCGCAAAGCGATAGTGGTGCACCGAGGTGGAGGGAACGATTCCCGTGGCAAAAACCGGAAAGCCGATCTTGCGCAGGTAGGCGACGTCTCGCACCCCTCCGTCGATTACGGCTCCGGCGTAACCACGCGCGGCCATCGCCGTGCCCATCAGCCCGCCCATGCCCGCGATGTCTTCTCCGTCCTCAACCACCATCACGTACACCGAATCCGTCGATCCTTGGTCGATTGCTTCCAGCATCCCCGTCAGGGCTTCGGGGTCTTTGTTGCCTTCGTCCTTTTTGAGTTGCACGGTTCGCGCATATCCGGCAAATTTGGCCGTGAAGATCGGCTGCATATGGTGGGTCATGTACATCCGCTTTCCCGTAATCTGCTCGAGAGCATCGGAGACCGAAGCGACTTCCACGCGCCGGAATTGTGGGATCAGTTCGTCGGGAGTCCGAGCGCTTTCAGCCGCCGAATTAGACTGCGCGGCCGCGTGGCGGACTTGGATCGCTGCCGCCGGAATCAAGATCAATGCGGCAATGATAATTACGAAAATGTGTTTCTTCGAATCTGAGCGTAGGTGCATTCGATTCTCCTGTTTCTTAATGTGTTCCGTGGACTGCAAGATTACCACTGCATCCGAATCTTCGATTTCAGGCGCTCATCGAATTTAAAGGAACCATTCTTCGCTGGGAAGAGATTTTCATCGTGTAAAAATGATCGGAGACTGTTCCGGAACTCATGCTCCGCTGCGATACAATGTGACGCTTGAAAATGATCGCGAACTTAAAAGCTTTGCTTCTCGCGCTCGGGCTGTGTTTCCTTCTGTTGGCATTCAACATCTCCTTATCGTCCGGACAACAAATTTCCGCCTCAGACGATCCAAAGGTTACTCACGGAATGGGCAGGACCGCATATAACTCCGCCTGCGCGGGATGTCACGGACTCGATGGTCGAGGAAGCGACAAAGCTGTCAATATTTCCGGAAGCGAGCAGACCCGACATCTCTCCGATGCGCAACTGACCAGCATCATTTCGAATGGCGTACCTGGAACCGGCATGCCTGCTTTTCATAACCTGAGCGAAAAACAGACCCGAGCCATCATCGGTTACCTGCGTTCGCTCCAGGGAAAAAGCGAGGCGCAAAATCTGCCCGGCAATGCGAGACATGGGAAAGTTATCTTCTTCGGCAATGGCGGATGCTCAAGCTGCCACACAATCTCCGGAGAAGGCGGTTTCCTTGGGCCGGATCTGTCTCACTACGGAGCGGGACTCCCCAGCAAGGAAATTCGGGACGAGATCGTCAAGTCGCAGAGAGTCCCGCCCCAGGGATATCGGCAGGCGCTGCTTGTTACAAACGCGGGGGATCGCTTAGAGGGCATCATTCGCAACGAAGACAACTTCTCAATCCAGTTACAAACCAAAGATGGCGCCTTCCATTTCTTCCAGAAATCGGAACTGCGCAGTCTCGACCGGTTAGACGCGTCTCTCATGCCGACAGACTATGGCGAGCGTCTTAGCGCGGGTGAACTCGATGATCTTGTTAGTTATTTGATGACTGCCAGTCCGAATGCGAGCAAGGCAGACAAGCTTCATAAAGAGGAGGACGATACTGAATGAGGCTCTGGCAGATAATTCTGCTTCCGTTGACCGTCGTTAGCCTGGCGATGAGCCTTTCTGCCCAGAAAACCAGAGACTTTAAGCTTGAGCCGCTTTCTCCGAAGTTCCTGGAACTCATCGGCCGCGACGCAAAACTCGAAACCGTTGCGACCGGATTCGGCTTCACCGAAGGGCCGATGTGGGACCCGGCAGGATTTCTCTACGTCAGCGACGAGACGATTAACAAGATTTTTCGGGTGTATGCGAACGGCAAGAAAGAAGAAGTGATCGCGTTGGGCGATCCCGATGGCAACACTTTTGATCGCCGACATCGTTTGATCGATTGCGCCAGCGTTTTGAGAGCGCTCATCGAAGTAACTCCGGAGGGGAAATACAAAATGCTTGCGGATCACTACGAGGGAAAGCGCTTCAACAGCCCAAACGACGTAATTGTGGGACCGGATGGCGCATTGTATTTCACCGATCCGACGCTCGATCTGGTTGCGGGTGAGAAGCAGGAAATCCCGTTTCCAGGGGTGTACCGACTGGACGAGAAAGGAAACGTCCGCCTGCTGACCCACGATCTGACGCAACCAAACGGGTTGGCCTTCTCTCCAGATGGCAAGAAATTTTATGTAGACGATAGTGCCGAGCGAAATATTCGCGTGTACGACGTGAGTGCAGATGGAACCTTGATTAATGGGCGTATTTTTGGCGAAGAACCGGGCGGAAAGCACGATGGCGTTCCGGACGGAATGAAGGTGGACAAGAATGGCAACCTGTTCGTTACCGGGCCCGGGGGGATTTGGGTTTGGGATGCGAAAGGAAATCACCTGGGAACGATTGTCACGCCGGAACAGCCCGCCAACCTGACGTGGGGAGACAAGGAATACCGGACGCTTTACATCACGGCAACCACTTCGGTGTACCGTCTCACAACAAAAACGCAGGGCTTTGTGCCTTACTTGGAACATTGACGAACCGGGCGAGACGAGACTCCTCAGTGCGGAAGCGCGAAGCTGAACACGTCGCTGCCCGCGCTGATCGCGACATATTGCACCCCGTCAACCGCATAGGTCATTGGCGAGGCGCTGAATGATTGGCCCGTATTGAAGTGCCAGAGGGCCTGCCCGGTTTCCGCGTCTACCGCTTCCAGGGAATCGGCATCGTCGGCAAAGAACACGAGTCCACCTGCAGTCGTGAGAGTGCCTCCCCACGAGTTTCCTCGCCCGGTTTGAGGATAGCGCCACACCTCTTTCCCGTCCGAAATCGAGAGCGCCAATAAAATTTTCTGTGAATGTTCGCCGCTGGGAAATTTAGTCCCGGTACCGTAGTAAGTCTCGCCTGGAGTAAACGGCATCGATTTTGCGAAATAAACGCTGCAACTCTCCAGAGCCATCACGTAGAACAAGCCCGTGTCGGGGTTATAAGAGGGCGAAAACCAATTCGTCGCGCCGACAACGCCGGGGCAGATATAGGCGCCTTCTTTCGTTGGTACTTTGTCAGATAAAACGGGACGTCCCGAGGAATCGACTCCTGTTGCCCAGTTCAATTTTTTTACGAAGGCACTAGATCGCAGAAACTTCCCATCCGTCCGGTCAAGAACGTAGAAGAAACCGTTTCGGTTGGCCTGCACGAGCAGGTGACGCATGGCGCCATTCTCAATGACATCCACTAATACCGGCGTTTCATTAGCATCGTAGTCATATAGGTCGTGAGGCGTAAATTGGAAGTACCATTTCAATTTTCCAGTAGCGGCGTCGATTGCCAGGACACAGGCGGTGTACAGGTCATCGCCCGGCCGTGAATCTCCGATGAAATCTGGGGCGGCATTGCTGGTGGTCCAATACAGCGTGTTGAGGCCGGGGTCGTAAGTTCCAGTCATCCAGGTTGTGGCGCCGCCGTGCAAATACGAGTCTCCTGGCCAACTATTCGAACCAAACTCACCCGGGCCCGGGATGGTCCATAAACGCCATTTCAGCTTTCCAGTAGTTGCCTCATAGGCGGCCAGAAATCCGCGCACTCCGGAGTCCCCGCCGGAAGTGCCGACAAGTATCTCATCTTTGACAACCAGCGGGGCGCTGGTCGCTCCATAGTGCTTCAGTTTGTCCGCGTATTGGACGTCCCAAATCAGGTTTCCCGAGCGGGCATCGAGACAGAGCAGATGGGCGTCGTCCGTTTCCGAATAGACAAAATTCTCCCAAGCCGCCACACCGCGATTTTTGTGGGCTGCGGCGTCGTCCAACAATCCCGAACTTACCGGACGACTGTAATGCCATAGAGTTCGCGCCGTGCGCGCGTCCAACGCGAACACATCATTTGCGGAAGTCACGTACATGACACCGCGGATCACCACAGGAGTAGCTTCCAGCCTTTGCGAATTTCCTGGATGAAACACCCAGGCCGCGCGCAACTGGCCAACGTTCGCCTTGTTAATTTCACGCAGACTGCTAAAGCGGCGTCCGCTGTAGTCTCCGTTATAGGACGGCCAGTTTTCGCCCACGGGAGTTATCAGCAAATCTTCGGATTTCACATGGAGCGCCGCAGGGCCCGCGGTCTGTGGTTCCTGGGAGAGCAGGCGTTGTGTGAAAGTCGCGAGCAGGAAGAGAGCGATTGCAGCAGCGTTCCGTTTCATATTAGTGGTTGTTTTGGCCGCTCACGTGAACTTCCTGAAGAGCCCCACGGTCGGTTCCGCTTTCATCCAGAAGGTGAATCGAAAGCCGCGCGGTTTTTGCAGGGGAACTAATCTCCGTGTCCAGCGAGACCGCTCTACCGGGATCTACCTCGGTAACGGTCGCGGTTCCGAGATTGCGTCCGTGCTCATCGTAAAAACGGGCGATCAAACGCCCGGAATAGAAAACTCCAAACGAGCCGGACAACTTGATCTTGTCATTGTCCAAGCCTGTCGCCAGCAATGGGTGTATCACAATTCCCGCGTCGGTCACGCCGTGGAATTCACTTCCTGATCGCGTGGGAAACCATTCCGTCTCAAAACTACAACTCTCGTTCGGACGCAGATGGCACATCGGACTGTTGATCTCGGCTTCCAGATAATATGGGCTGGCATCCGGATCAGCGCTGAGGGAGGGATTACCATCGCTTTTCACCCTGATTTCCGGACCGTTCGTCCAGAAAATGACTGAAGCCTTGCCCGGATAAGGTTTGCTCAGGTCATACTGGAAACGCTCGACCATGGCATATTGAGTGTTGCCATCGACCACCGCCAGCCAGCCTTCTGTGGAATCGAGCCACAACTCAGCAGCCATGTGAACGTAGTGCACGGTGAAGAGATTATCGTCCCTTACCGAGGCTGCGGGATTTTCCGCCGGACCGAAGCGAACATGGTAGCGGTTGAGATAACTGCTGGATGGGTTCGCTGGAGTGAACGTCCAGAAATCACGATTCATCTGCGCGGCGGGTTCCGCGCCTTGAGGGCCGGGAATCGCTGTGTTGTATTGCGAGACGGACTGCATCGACCATTCCAGCGTGTGGCCGGTGATGTTCTTCATGGACGCGTGAAATTGGATTCGCGGCGAGCCTGCATCCAAAAGGATGGTCCGGGTAAATTGAATGCCTGTCTGAGGATCGGCAGGCCCTGTCAATTCGATCTCACAACTCTGCCCCTCGGAAAGCTTGCGAAAAGTGAACGGCGAGTCGTCCAACAAGTCAGAGTTACCGACCCAATGCTGTTCATCGTTGTTGCCCTCAGGCAAAAGCCAAAGCTTGTCGCCACCATAATTGAACCACTGGCTGGAACTCGGGGGAAAATACTTTCCCGCGAACTTAGGATTGATGAACAGGTAATCGTGTCCGGCAAAGTTTACCTGCATCAAGCGCCCACCGTTCTGCGGAACGACGATCAACTGTAGCCATTGGTTGGAGAGTTGCTGCGCGTGCCAGCCCATGTAATCGACCGCGTCGATGCGGCAGGCCGTATTTTTCGGCGGACTGGACTGACCCGATGCTAGGGAGGAAGCCAACGTCGCCAAGAAGGCGGCAGCGACGAATATTAGCCAGACAGTCCGGAGTGAATTCAATCGCACAGAATGAAGTGTCATGATCGCTTTTCCATGGTGACAACGGCTGCGCGGTTGAAAGGAGCACGCAGAATTCCTTCGCAAAAATTCGACAGCAAACAAAATGAATCCTAATAAAACGAAAGATTTCGATTTGCGTCAAGCACATTCTGTGGTATACCAGCGTTCGCAAGTGGACAATCGGAGCAGACCGGTCATGGAAACGAACTGCAGGATCCTGCTGCTCCTGGTGCTCCTCCCGCTGCTGACATCTCATCTCCCGGCACAAGAGCGGAATGTAGACGCCACGTGGCTGCATCGGTACGTGCCCAGCCTGAAGGCGACGAAAAACGGTCTGTCCTCGGAAACCTGCCATTACAAGCCGATCTTCGGCGCGGGTGATGCGGACAATCGGATTCTGCGAAGTGTGTCTCGCTTCGCGGAAGTTTCAGTAGATGCCCAAGGCAGGTGTGAAAACGTTCTTTTCGACCGTGAAGAGGAAATTGATTTTGTTTTGGACGGCACAGGCACGCTGCAATACGGCGACGAAACGCATCCTCTCCGCTCGAATGATTTCGTATACCTGGCTCCGGGTATTAAGCATTCCTTCGCCAACAGTTCCAGTCACAGTTTGCGCGTGCTGGTTATGGGTTTCAAGATCCCGTCGCACATCGCACTGAGCGCGTCTACTCCGCACCCTAGAATCGTCAATATCGATGAGGTGAAAGAGGAAACTGTCGAAGGCCATCCGAACTCGGTGTTATACAAGTTGCTGGTCGGCCCACGAAATGGAAAGCGTGACGCGATTGATGAAGCGTACGTAGTGACCAGCTTGTTCTGGATGAACTTTGCTCCCGCGGGCACGAACTTCCCTCACCATCACGAAACCGCGGAAGAAATCTATCTCGTGATTGAGGGTCAGGGCGAAATGGTTGCAGGAAGCGGAATGGACGGAATCGAGGGCCGCTATCCGGCCAAAGCGGGGGATGCTTATTACTTCCGTCCAAACTGTACGGTGGGATTCTACAATCAGAACAAGCCGGGGGCAAAGGGCTACATCCTCGCCGTGCGATCGCGAATTCCTTTGAGCGGGGAGGAAGATTAACCTCGGCCGCGTGCTGCTCCCAAGATTGGCCGACGTTTGTACAACGGAAAACTTTTTTCATAGGAGGCATTGATGCTGATCCGGAACTCCAGCCGGAGATCATTTGTAAAACTGCTGGCGGCGACTCCACTGCTAACCCAGATTGCTGCGCGCGGAATGTACGCACAGGCGGCGTCCGCTATCGGACGAGATCCGCGCCAGAATGTGTACACCCGACTGGGGGTGAAAACGGTCATCAATTGCCGTGGCACCTGGACCTATCTCAGCGGGTCACTGGAATTTCCTGAAGTTCGTCAGGCACAGGTCGAGGCGGCGCAGCATTTCGTCAACATGTTCGACCTGCAGCGCGCCGTGGGCAGACGTTTGTCGGAACTGACTGGCGCCGAATCTGGCATCGTCACTTCCGGCGCCGCGGGCGCCATGGCAGCGGCAAGTGCCGCATGCATGGCCGGCGCCAACGACAAATTCATTTGGCAGCTTCCGGACACAACTGGCTTGAAACATGAAGTGATCATGGTCGGAGGCCGGAGCGCCTTTGATAGCGCCATTCGGTTGACCGGCGCCAAGCTGGTTCTCGCATACTCGCCCGAAGAACTCGCCAATGCCATCAACGAAAATACCGCGATGATTTACACCACCGATCTTGGCGACAAACTTCAAAAAGAACTGTCCATCGCTAAAGACCGCAAGGTTCCGATGTTGCTGGACGATGCTGCGGGGATTCCGCCTGCCGACAACGCCAAGCTCTACGCGCGCATGGGAATCGATCTCTACTGCTTTTCGGGCGGAAAAGGACTCTCAGGGCCACAGTGCAGCGGCCTTCTCCTCGGGCGAAAAGATCTGATTGAGGCAGCGCTGATGAATTGCAATCCGCGAGAGGGAGCCGTGTGCCGCCCGATGAAAGTCGGGAAAGAAGAAATCATCGGATGTTTAACCGCGCTCGAGACCTGGCTGAAGATCGACGAGAAAAAACTGTACGCCGAATGGAACGGCCGCGTGGATCGCATTCGAAAGCTGGTGGAGACCGTACCGGGCGTCAAGACCGCAACCTACACTCCCGACGATGGGAACCGCTATCCAACGCTTAAGATTTCGTGGGACCAGCAGGCTTGGGGATTCAGCCTCTCCGATTGTGTCCAACAGCTGCGAGCCGGGAATCCAGTCATCGAAGTTCTGGGCGCGGACAATCCCAGCCTGGTCACGGCAGTTCGCGAGGGAAATCCGAATCCGAACCGCAAAGAACCAAAAGGCCCTGACCACATCGAATTAGTCTCGATGACCATCAAGCCGGGAGAGGAAATCATTGTTGGACAAAGACTGCGCGCCCTTCTGAGTGCTGCTCAGAAGAAGGCCGCGGCATAATGTGCGCGAGGGTCTCGTGAGTCCATTCCATTCGCAGATCTCCTATCGATCGCTGCTGGTTGCACTTCTCCTCTCGGCAACACTTGTCGGGCAGGAACCGCTCCGTGGCGTCGTCCCTGCGCAGATCTCCGCTGCCCACGCGAATCGCATCTATTCGCCCGCGGTCGATGCCGGAGACTACATCTACATTTCCGGACAAGGACCTCGTCGTCCGGATGGAAGCCTGCCCCCGACTTTTATCGGGCAAGCAAAACAAGCATTCAATAACCTGAAAGCGGTCGTCGAATCTGCAGGATTGACGATGGAGCACGTGGTCTACATCCAGGTGTACCTGGAGGACGTGAGCAGATATGAAGACCTGAACCAAGTCTTCGCTGAATCCTTCGGCAAGGCTCCGCCGGCACGCGCTGTGCTTGGAGTTGCACGAGTTCCTGATTCAGCCATTCAGATCAGCGCGGTTGCAGTGCGCAGCCTGGAGGACAAGAAGCCTGTTTATCCGGCGAATTACAAGTCGAACGATCCTGCCCCGCCCGGCATGCTAACGCATGACAGGTTATTCATCTCAAGCATGCCGGGCAGCGATCCGGCGAACGGGAAAGTTCCGGATGATCCAGCAGCCCAAGTCGATCTGGCTCTCGACCGCCTGCAGGCCGTGCTCGAGGCAGCGGGCCTCGACCTCAAACACATGGTCTTTGTGAATCCTTACCTGACTGCCGCAATTCCCATGCGAATTATGAATGAGCATTACGCGCGGCGTTTTGAGTTCGGAAACACTCCAGCTCGAGCCACCATTGAAGTGTCGAGTCTTCCCGCGGGAGCACACATCGAGTACACAGGCGTTGCTGTACGAGATCTCGCGCAAAGAAAAGCGGTGCGTCCAAAGAACATGCCGCCCAGTCCCACCGCGAGTCCCTGCGTTTTTGCCGGAGAGACTTTATATTGCTCCGCGAAAGACGGTTTCATTCCCGGTTCCCACGGCGGCGTTTACGCGACCAGCACACCCCACCAACTCCGGCAGACCATGCGCAATCAACTCGACAATCTTGAAGAAGCGGAGATGACCTTCGATCAAGTGGTGGCCACAACTGTGTACCTGGATAATCTGTCGGACTTAAGCGTGTTCGATGAAGTTTACGCGCAATACTTCGGTCCGGTGCCCCCGGCTCGGACCACGGTCCAGCAGATTGCACCGAGCGAGCGCAAGCCCGACAAAGACGATCATTTCCCCGGACTGGAGCAGGTCTCGCTGATTGCAGTGCGGAGTCGATCCAATCGTTAAGTTCTCGCCAGAATTGCGGGTCGAGAGCCAACGCACCAGCAGGCAGGAAGCGGAAGCCGGGGGTCACGAGTCTGGAGTAGTTCCCGAGAAATTGGCAAGAATCACCATCCGCACTAAATATCACCAGATGAAAATACATTTCCATCTTGACTGTCGGGATGCTTCTGAGTAATTTATGGGACACTTCGTGTCGAACTTGGGGATGTTCCCAGATAATGCAAGGTGAAATGCTCTGTATGCCGCGTTTAAAGGCTATGGAGGCGTGTCGAGTAGGTGCGGTGCGGAACTGTAGAACGGAAATTCCAAAAGCAGAGTCGTTGGGCAGGCAGGTCGAGGGAGACCGCCGCTCTGGAGATGCGTGATGAGAAATGGTTACAGGTTGTTCGCTCCGTTTTTCCTCATCGTGACATTGTTTCTGGCACCCGGCATTCTGCTCGCGGATGTGACCGGCTCGGTCACGGGCGTGGTCCGTGATCGTGCACAAGCGGTCGTAACTGGCGCCAAGGTGCAGATCACGAACGTGCAAACCAACCTTACCCAGGTAACTACATCGGCCACGGACGGCTCATACCACTTCCTCGCCCTGCCAGCCGGCACCTACCGGATCACAGCAACCTCCACTGGTTTCAGGCCCTACACCGCGAGCGACATCACGCTTCAGGTGAACGATCAATTGCGCATCGACATTACGTTGCAGGTAGGCGCTGTGAATGAACAGGTCAACGTTTCCGCCGACATGGTCCATGTGGAAACCGACAGCACGCAATTGGGAGACGTTATCGATTCGAAGAAGATGCTGGCCCTGCCGCTGAATGGCCGCAGCTACCTTGACCTGTTGGGACTGCAGGCCGGTGTCGCACCGACCACGGCTGGCACAATCGGCGGCGACCGGCCGGTTTCAGGCTATATCTCAAACGCTGGCAATATCTCGGTGAACGGCCAGCGCGAGACCGCCAACGCGTTTCTGGTAAATGGGGGCGATGTCAGCGAGGGCCGCAACCTCGGCGCGGGACTAGTTCCGAATCTTGATTCCGTAGAGGAATTTCGACTCATCACCAACAGCTTTGACGCGGAATACGGAAAATTCAGCGGCGCCGTGATGAACGCCATCACCAAATCGGGCACCAACGGCTTCCATGGCGACGTCTTTGAATTCCTGCGCAACGACGCGATGGATGCAACAAAATTTTTCACAGCCAACAAATCGGAGCTGCGACAAAATCAGTTTGGGTTCACCGCTGGAGGCCCATTCTGGAAGGACAAGCTTTTCTGGTTCACGGATTATCAGGGTACAAGACGAATCGCGGGCGCGGAAACCGGCATCCTTAATCTGCCGCCGGCTGCGCAGTTCCAGGGCAATTTTGATCCCTCACTTTTGACCGGCACAGTGGATACGGCTACCCTTCCCCCAAACAGTTGCCCCGTAGGACCCTGCCTCGACTGGCCCACGACCCTACATGATAGGTTGGGCTACAAGGTCACAGCCGGCGAGCCGTACAGTTTTCCAGGCTGTAGCTCGACCTCGCAATGTGTCTTCCCCGGTGGCGTGATTCCGAAGGCTGCGTGGTCGCCAGCGGCGGTCGGGATTCTCCCGTACATTCCAACGCCGAACATAGATCCCATCGCTGGTACTTATGAGAACAATAGCCAAAGGGACAAAATTACCGACAATAAGATTGGGGAGCGCGTCGATTTTAACAACCGTAAAACTGGCAACTGGTCGTTCTACTACCACTTCGACGATTCGACAGTTTCCAGTGCCCTGCCCATTTCTGAACAAGGCGGTGGAAACGAGCCACCGGGCTTCCCCGCGCAGACGCCAACCCGCGCTCAAGAGTTTGTCATAAGCAACACGAAAACTCTCGGGCCTACCGCCGTGAATGAGGCCCGACTGACCTTTTTCCGAACATCTACCCACCTTGATAACCCGACGGGTGGCAAGGCAGCGCTCTCCTCTCTCGGTTTCGTGACCGGTGCCGGCACTCTCGGGATTATCCCCGATGCCACTCCCGGATTTGCGGAATACGTGCCTCAGATCTATTTCAACAACTTCGTCATCGGCACACCCCCTCTGATCACCTTCCAGCCAAACAACACCTACACGGCGTCCGATGGATTTTCTAAGGTAGTAGGCAGGCACACGCTGAAGTTCGGGGGAGAAGCCCGGTACCTGCAGGTTAACGAACGCAACCTCGCCAGCCAGGACGGGGCTTTTGTATTCGACGGCACGGTGACCGGCGTCGATTTCGCCGACTATCTGCTTGGGGCGACCACAGGCGCCGGAAATGGGTACACCCAAGCCGCGGTACAACTCTTGGATTCGCGCACGCGCTACGGCGCTGCCTACGTGCAAGACTCATGGAAGGCAACCCCCAACCTGACGCTGAACCTTGGGCTCCGTTGGGAATTGAGCATGCCTTGGTATGACACGCAGGGTAAGATCCAGACATGGGTTAAAGGAGAGCAGTCCACGGTGTTTCCGAATTCTCCCTTAGGGCTGGTATATCCTGGCGATCCGGGCATTCCCAAAACCCTGGCCCCGACCAGATACAACAACTTCGGACCACGCATCGGCATTGCCTACTCTCCGAGCTTCAGCGACGGAGTCCTAGGCAAGGTGTTTGGCGGACCGGGCAAATCCAGCATCCGCGCCTCGTACGGCTTGTATTACACGTCGGTCGAGGACCTGAATCTCTTCTATGAGGTGGCCGATGCTCCATTTGGCTTGTACTGGACCAGTCCGGGTTCCGTTGACTTCTCCGAGCCTTTTCGAAATCGGCTGGACGGAGGCACCGACAACGAGGGTCAGCGGTTTCCGTTCACCGCTCCAATTCCAGGGAGCCCCTCAAATAAGACGCTCGATTTCTCGAAGTACGAACCAATGTCTTATTTCCCCGGATACGACGTTCACAACAAGCTGCCATATGCTGAGCACTTCAATCTCTCCATCCAGCGGGAGCTGAGCAGGTCCACCGTACTGACTGTGTCCTATGTTGGCACGGCGGGTCATCGGCTCATCGCGCAGACCGAGTCCAACCCCGGCAATGTCGCCTTATGTAAGCAGCTCACCGCGCAAGGGTATACGGATACAACCTCCAGCGTGACTGGCTGCGGGCCGAATGCTGAGCAGGATGTCTTCAGCCTGACGCCGAATACTGCGTGCGCGGGACCGCCGTGCATCTACAGCACCAGGAACACTCTTCTAAATCCGAACTACTGCCCAGGAGCCCAGACACTCTGTTTTGGTTATGGCAACACCTTCACCAAGCTGGTGGCAAATTCGATCTACCACTCTGGGGAAGTGACGATCGAGCGAAAGGCGGGTGATGTAACGTTCCTGGCCGCTTATACGCTGGCGAAAGCCATCGATGATTCCTCGGCCTTCGGCGAACTGATCAACTTCTCAAACGCCAAGCTTAGCCGTGGCTTGTCGTCGACCGATGTGCACCAGAACTTCGTCGTCAGCTATATCTGGCAGATTCCGTTCGATCGAATTTTCCACGGCATGCCAAGGCTGACGAAAGGGTGGCAAATGCAGGGTATCACCCGGTTCTCTGGCGGATTCCCGGTTCAGATGGGAGAAACGAACCCCGTGAATCAGGGGCCGTTGTGTCCGTCGGGGAACTGCCCGGGAGATGCCTCTCTTGTCGGTAGCCCGTCCACCGACATGCCCAATCTCGTGGGTCCAGTTCACAAATATAACCCCCGCTCTACTCCCGGTACGTTCACATATTTCAACCAGAGCGCATTTACCGCAACGCAATGCGCTTTAGTGTCGGGGGTTTTGACCGGTCCTGATTGCGGAAGTTTCGGGACGGCCAATCGCCGATTCTTCCATGGCCCGGGTTTTAATAACACGGATTTCGGAATAACGAAGATCGTTCCCATTAGGGAAGCCATGTCTTTCGAGATTCGCGGCGAATTCTTCAACATTTTCAACCACGCGCAATTTACGAATCCGAGCGGGAATATCAGCAGCGGAAGCTTCGGAAACATCACGAATGCCCGTGATCCACGCATCGGGCAGGTCAGTGCGAAGTTCATCTGGTGATGCGCTCACGTAATTATGCGGGCGGGGCTCGACGCCTCGTCCGCAATTTTTTTGCCTGTTGCGATCACTCCAAAAGGAAGAAGTCCCGCCGGACTAGCCGTGCTAGGCTGTGGTCATGAAGGTGTCCGTGTTTTTGGCGCTCATGATCGCAGCATCTTGTCTTGCGCAAACGGCGGAGAGCTATCGCCGGCACGCAACCGAGTTTGCCCGCCAAGAATCGTGGGATCAAGCAATCGCCAGCTATCGCAAGGCGCTGGAGATCGAGCCCAACGATGCCCTCACACACTACAACTTAGGCCTTGCTCTTAAATACAAAGGTGAAGCGAAGCAGGCAGTTGACGAGTTCGAAGCTGCGCTGCGCCTGAAACCGAAATGGGGCGATGCGCGCTACGGACTCGGCGCCGCCTGGTACGATCTTCACGACCTTCCTGCCGCCGCCAAGGAACTGCAGACTGCCACAAGGCTCGCCCCCGCAAACGCCGCGGCACATCGACTGCTGGCGCGTATTTATCTGGAGCAGAGCAACCCTTCGTCCGCCAAAACCGAACTTCAGCGAGCGATCGCTTCAAAGCCTTCAGCAGATCTTTACGCGGAATTGGGGCTGACCGAAGGACAGCTTGCCAATCTTCCCGGTGCAGCGGCCGCGTTTCGCCGCGCCCTCCAGTTGAATCCTCGGCTTACGACGGCGTACATGCTTCTGGGTGTGACTCTGCGCCGCCAAGGCGATCACGCTGCCGCCTTACAGGAATTCCGCAAAGCCGTGGCCGTCGATCCTCGCGATCCAAGAGCACAATTCAATCTTGGAAAGGAACTGAAGGCTGGCGGCGACTTGACTGGCGCCATCGCGGCCTTTCGGCGCGCCATCGAGCTGAAACCTGACTACGAAGACGCGCATTACAACCTCGGCATCGCCTTGCGCGATCAGGGGCAGAGAGAAGCGGGACAAAAGGAACTGAACGAGATCAGCGGGCTACGGCGCTTCCGTGCGCGCCTGGCGGAGGCGAAATTACTGACCCTTCAGGGCGTAAACGCACTACAGGATGAAAAACTCGACGACGCCCTTAGTTTCTTTCAAAAAGCCATTGAGAAGGGACCTGAGTTGCCGACCGGCTACTACTACCTGGGCCTCACATGGGAGCGTAAGGGAGACGCCGAGCAGGCTCAGACCGCGTTTCACAAAGCACTGGAACTGAAGCCGGACTATGCGCAGGCGCATGCCAGCCTTGGCCTGCTGCTCTGGAAATCAGGAAATCAAACGCAAGGTCTGGAGGAATTGCGACAGGCAGTAATGTGCGATCCGGACCTTGCCGATGCGCACTATAACCTTGGACTCGCGCTGGCCCAATTGCAGCGCACGCAAGAGGCGGTTCGCGAGTTAACAGACGCGATTAGCCTTGATCCTCAGAATATCGACGCGCGAGTACAGCTGGGTTTGGCTCTGAGCCAGAACAACGAAACCGATGCCGCCGCCAATATTTTTCGCGATCTCGTGCATCGCAACCCACGATTCGCCGAGGGCTACAACAATCTCGGGCTTGTATTACTGCAGGCTGGACATTTTCAAAAGTCGGAAGCCGCATTTGAGCAAGCGGTCCGGCTTAAGCCCGCCTACGCAGAAGCGCACTACAATCTCGCCTTGGCGTTTCGTCAGGAAGGTAAGAAGCAGGAGGCGCAGCGTGAGTTCGCGAGGGCGTACGAACTCGCGCCGGAATTGAAGAGTCTGCCGCTCCCCTAACCGGGAAAGCGCCTCTTCAATGTTGATTCTGTGAGGCACACGTACACGGAGGGACTGTTTATGAAACTTGCGACGCTCTGGATCGCGTTGCTGTTTTCCGTCGCTGTTTGCGCAAAAGCTCAGACGATTCAAGTCGATATTACCCACAGCCACATGCGCAAATCTTTCGTGCCGAATCAGGCGTTAGGCGCCGGGATAGACCGAATTTCCCAGCGAATGATCGACGCCACTTTCGTGAAACCGGTTATCGACCGCGTGCTTGAGGCCGGCTGGGGACCTGTCAGTTACCGACAGAATACCGAACTTTACACCGAAGCGTGGCATTGGAACTCCAAAGGGAAATGGAGCGATCCTCAGGGTAGGGGTTATTTTGTCGGCGATTCAAATCCCACGGAGATAATTCGCTACAGCTACGGATACGCTCTACCACGTCGCGGGGTAACGCGCGACGATGGTACCGAAACGGTTGGTTATTCGCGACTCACGGACGGCGACACCAATACATTTTGGAAAAGTAATCCTTATCTCAGCAAGGCGTTTACGGGTGAAGACGATTCTAAAAATCCACAGTGGATCTTCCTCGATCTCGCCAACATCCAGAGTATCGACGCCATTCGGATCGCGTGGGGCGAACCCTATGCTCGCCACTATGCTGTGCAGTTCTTTACGGGCGACGATCCCATCCGGGCTCCCAATAAAGGCCTCTGGCAGAATTTCCCCTTCGGACGGATTGTCGACGGAGACGGCGGAACTCCGACCATCCGACTCGCATCTTCGCCAGTCTCGGTTCGCTGGATACGCATCTGGATGACGGAGTCATCGAATACCTGCGATGCGGATGGAGCCTCCGATCGCAGGAATTGCGTAGGATACGCAATACGGGAACTCTATGTCGGCAATCTAGGTGAAAAAGGCGAGTTCCACGACATTCTTCGGCATACTCCCGATCAGGATCAGACTCCCACTTACTGTTCGTCTGTCGATCCCTGGCATGAACCTTCAGACCTGGACCGTAGTGGCCGCGCCCAGGTGGGATTCGATTTGTTTTACACCAGTGGCTACACCCGAGGCTTGCCAGCGATGATTCCCATTGCCCTGATTTACAACACGCCGGAAGACGCCGCGGCTGAGATCCAATACCTCAAGAAGCGCGGTTATCCAATCTCCTATGTCGAGATGGGCGAGGAACCCGATGGCCACTACATGCTGCCCGAAGATTATGGTGCGCTCTATATCCAGTTCGCGGCGGCGATCCAAGGTCGATCCAAAGGTAAAACTCGGCGGTCCAATCTTTACCGGCCAGAATAAAGACATCGAAGTGTGGGCGGATGCGCAGGGCCGCACTTCATGGACCAGCCGCTTTATCGACTATTTGAAAGCTCACGGCCGCCTCGCCGATTTGGCCTTCTTTTCTTTCGAGCATTATCCCTATGATCCATGCCGCTATCAGTGGGGCAGTCTCTACGATGAACCTGCACTGGTGTCGAACATCCTGCAAGTCTGGCGTGACGACGGAGTTCCCGCCGGCATCCCCATGTTCATTACCGAGGGCAACATTTCCTCCCAAGCTTCGGAAGCTTCAGTGGATATTTTTGGAGCGCTTTGGCTAGCCGACTACGTGGGCGCATTTCTGACTGCCGGTGGCGACGCGCTCTATTACTTCCATTACATCCCTCTCGGCGTACATCCGGGCTGCAACAGTTCCGCCTCTACTTTCGGCATGTTTGCGGTGGATGAAAAGCATCAGATTACTCAGCCTTTATCTCAATTCTTCTCCAGCAAGCTCCTTAATACAGAGTGGCTCAAGCCAGGCGGCGAAGTACACGAAGTTTATCCGGCAAAGAGCAATATCTTCGACAGTGCGGGGCACACTCTTGTAACCTCCTATGCCGTGAAGCGTCCCGACGGGCAGTGGTCACTACTCCTGATCAACAAAGATCAGGAGAATGCGCACAAGGTCAGCGTAACTTTTCACAATGCCGACACGGGACGCGACACTCAGTTCGCTGGGATGACGAAAGTCCGGACCTTTGGCCGCGGTCAATACCGGTGGGATCCGCTGCGGAAAGTTGCCGACTCCACTGGCGTGCTGGAAGAGTCAGTCGACGTCTCCAACAAAATGATCGAGCTTCCCGCAGCATCTCTGGTCGTGCTTCGTGGAAAAATCGCCGGCGAATTGAAACAGCCATGAGTCAATGCGGAAGGTTAAAAGGCCCACCAAGGTGCATTGGGTGTTCCAAAAACCGGACTCTGGCCGTCAATCGCCTCGAAAACGGTTCGTCCGTAGAAGAATGGCAGGCCCCAGACGAAAACGCAGGGCGTGCTGCCCTGACACGAACTGGAGTTGGCCACTGGTCTACCGAGCGTCCCCAATACGGCGTCTTGGCCGTTACTCGAAAAGAGAGCGTCGGCGGAGCGCTGAGTAACGAATGGCGTTTCCTTCCAAACCGCATCCAGCATTTGATCGCGCGTGAGCACTCGGCCCAGGTGAGTCGCGAGGTATTCAAGTAGTCTGAACTCCCGCACCGTCGCAGGAATATAACGGCCTTGCACATTGATCTTCATGGAAGATAAGTCAATCTCTAGATCTCCAACTCGCAGGGTTTCATCGGTCAGACCGGCTTGTCGAGCGGCCCGTAACACTCCACGAACACGAGCGAGCAACTCCCGGAGATTAAACGGTTTGGTGATGTAGTCGTCCCCTCCCAGTTCCAAGCCCTTTACGCGGTCGCTTACACTGCTCCTCGCGGTAAGAAAAATAATGGGCGTAGAGGACAGGGCTGTCGTTTTTCGAATCAGACGGCAGATCTCAAAGCCATCCCTCCCGGGTAGCATCACGTCGAGCAGGAAGAGATTCGGCTTGAGGCGCAGGGCTTCGCCTATGACAGAGGCTCCATCGCGGAAACTCTGCACTTCAAAACCCGCCGAGCGGAGGGTGTGAGAGATTAACCCGGCGATATCCTCTTCATCCTCCACCACAAAAACCAAGGAACGTGGAAGAACAAAGCCATCAGCGATCTGGGTATCGTGATTGGAATTCATGTCTACGCACAGCTCCCCTTGCCTGCAGACTAGCGGTTGTCGAGGCGACGCCACTCTACCGTCGAGATGTTGCGGACAGGTGTCTGTTGCGTTAAAGGATGATGAATCTCGATTTCGCAGCCTTTGTTATTTGAAGCATGTTCGATTGGCGAGTACTTTTTATACTCAGGAAGACGATTCGACGTCTGCAAAGAGAATGAACTAGCGGGAAGAGTGGGTTGCGTCTCTGGTCAAGAAATCCTTCTAACATTAATTATATGAAATACTGGCGGAGAGAGTGGGATTCTCACCTGGCGTTTTTGTACGTCTCTTGTCTTCAGCAACATACCGCTTAAACAGTGCAAAATCAAGGGGTCGATGTGTTTCACCATGGGTCGAAGTTTGACCATTGGGACCTTTATGGAACAAATTTCCGACGTTTATCGACACCACCGAACCAACGAATTTCAAGCGTTGCTGCTCCTATAACCTCAGCAATAGGTGAAAGACGGTGACAGCTTGCTGCAATGTCGCGATGGCCCATGCTTCTGGCCGGCTCCTTCTCTTGAGAACACTGTCGAGTGGCGTCCTTGCCATTGGTCTAGGGTATGATTTCGAGTCTGAGAGACGCCGATGCCCAAGCGCAAAATGACGTTAGACCCGGAGTTGGCAGCAGAAGCCAAGAGCATTGTCGCATTAGCATTCCGCAACGGCCCCATCGAAGATGTTCACGCGGGAAAAGAGTGCCCCACTTGCGCTGGAAAGTCCGAATACTCGCATATAACGCAAGCCGAAATGAAGAACATTATGAAGCACGCGGTGGACACGGTCTACAAGCTGCTCTGGCTGAAACAGAATGATCCCCAGAAGTACGAGGCGACGCTTGAGTTCGGCAACCGATACACGCGTTTTTGGGACGAACCGAAAACGTACGTTGGCTAGTTCTGGAGGTTTCTGGAGGCAAGGGTTTCTTTCGGACCGTCAGTCGGCCCCGCGGGCGTGGTTCGGAGCAGCGGGTGGATTTGTTCCCCAGTGCGCCACTCATTCTACGAAGTTGTTGACTTCACGATAGTCCTGAATGCCGAAACTGGCGAGAAAGGCAAGTCCTTCATTCAGTTTTCATTCAGTTTTTCCCACAACAGTCCGAGTCGACGAACCAAAATAATTATCGTCGTAAACCTTATTTGCTCATTCCGAATTGACGAGACGGAAACGGGCGGCCCATTGTCTACCCTGGGCGGCCGCCCGGTAAACGCTCTCCTCGTTCTGTGGATTCATAATGAAAACGATCACTTGGGGAATCTGCTCTTCGCTCAACCAAAGTTCCAGCGGTTTGAATCGAAAGAATTTTGACACAGTTTCGGTACAGCTGGTACAGCTGCGATTCGACGTTTCCACCGAGAACCGCCCCGACGCGGAGCTCGATACAAAGTCGGGGTGAACGGACCCGATTTCGGGGTCAATCGGGGTCAATAGGTATCTCCGCGATGACACACTCCATTGGCTTTCTCCTGCCGCAAAAGTGACTCGCCAGCTAGACAAGCCCACATCTGATCGTTGCAGGTGATGGTCCGACCTTCGGTGACACGGGTCAGACAATCCTGTGACTCGGGCAGGATGAGGATTCGAGCCAACGGGGGGTTAACACAGAAAGGTGCGGCGGCCCTATCGGTATTGCTGGTGGCTTACTAGGGGGCCCGAGCCGATCTGACCACAGCAGAAAGTCCGCCCAGAGCAAAATCGTTGGACACTTATCTGTGAAAAGTGAGCAATTGTGAATAGTCACACCATGATGGCCGCCCTAGCATTAGGCTACGGTCAACATAAGGATGTTGCGTAAACTTCCCCCTGAGCACCGGAATCTGCCACGCGCACCCACGCAGTTGGTGACAACCGAAGGGAAAAGATGAAAATCCATTCAAAGACTTTTCGTGTCCTGCCAGGAAAAAAGATCGGACTCAGGCACTTGCCGACCATTGTAAAGCCCTTTTGCAACTCAAAGGAGGGATATAAGAAACTCTGGAAGAACACGTAGTAGAGTTGAGCTCGCTGCAGAACCTTCACTACGCCTCCAACCACTATGCGCTGCTGCTGATCTTTCAGGGGATGGACTCAGCCGGCAAGGACGGCGCCATCCGGCACGTCATGTCGGGAGTCAATCCCGAAGGCTGCGAGGTTTACAGTTTCAAACAACCGAGCACTGAAGAACTGGAACACGATTTTCTCTGGCGCACGACTTGCCGGCTTCCCGAACGCGGACGGATCGGCATATTCAATCGCTCTTATTATGAGGAAGTGCTCATCGTTCGGGTACATCCGGAGATTCTCCGCAACCAGCGCCTTCCGGTAGAGTTGCGCGACGAAAAAACCATCTGGACAGAACGATATCGTTCCATCGTGGAGCGCCATCTTTATCACAATGGAACGCGGATCATTAAAATATTTCTAAACCTTTCGTACGAAGAACAGCGAAAACGGTTTCTGGCGCGCATTGATGTGCCCGACAAAAACTGGAGGGTCAGCTCCTCCGACAATCACGAGAGGAAATGCTGGAAGCATTCCATGGAGGCGTATGAGGATTGCCTGAACGCGACAAGCACCCATTTAAACGCTCACACAGCCAGCAGTTGCCCAACAACCTGTCGGTGCGGCCCGTTTCTGATCGCTAATGGCTTGGGTGTACAGGTTGAGGGTAGTGCTGATATTGGAGTGCCGGAGCAGTTCGCTCTGCACCTTCACATCAGTACCGTTCGCCCGAAGCAATGTACTGTAGCTGTGCCTGAAAGTGTGCCAGCCAACCCGCTTCGTGATGCTTGCTTGCAATACCGCTGGCTTCACAAAGTCTTGCAGAGCCGAGTCCGGCCAGTAAGGTTCAGCCCCTCGCTTGTAAGGAGAGGCAAACAGCTTCACCAATTCCTCGCTGGCAACCAAGTCCTCCTACAAGAAGGACGGCAAGTACATCTCGCACACCGAATGGCACCGTTGACGTCGTCTTCGGCGGCTCTCGGAGTTCGCCAAGACGTTCACCAAGGGCGCGCATCCAGGTGGAAGGCGAACTGCCTAGCCGGGAATACGACAGCAAGAAGACGGACAGGACTCGTGCGACGTTTGCTGCAGATCAGCCACGATTGCATGCACACGTTTGCGGCTTTGTTCCCTGCGAAGATCATACGTTTCGTCTTTTGTTCGTCTATTGACAATGCCGACTCTCGGCCTGGGGCCCGCAGATTTGTTTTGTTCCTAGTTAGGGCCTTTTGCGAGAACTGGCTGCACACCCGGAGCCTCGGCGTCAGAGCAGTTTGCCGAGATTACCACGTAGATACTGTGTGCAATTGTGTATGAGCTTTATTGACCATGCACGTCATATTCCCGAGCCATATGATTTATTTTTCTATACGGAAGACGGTACTCCCAATTGAATTGATTGTACCGAGGAGACAGATGGCGATTGAACAAACTCTCGGTTTCAGTTCCACGGTTTTCCGCAAAAAGTTCCGTTCTGCGATGACTGTGCGGAGCTATCGAGACAACGAGATCATCTTTTCGCAAGGGGACAAAGCCGATGCAGTTTTCTATATCCAGAGCGGTACGGTTAAGCTCACGATGGCCGCTACGCGTCGCAAAAGAGCGATAATCGCTGTCCTGCTGCGGGGTAGTTTTTTTGGCGAAGGCTGTCTGGGGGGGCAATCTCTGCGGATGTACACGGCGAGATCAATTGGGCCCTCCAATATCACTCGCTTGCAGAAGGAGAGCACGCTTCGCACGCTCAAGCACGACCCGCAGTTTGCAGCGTTGCTTAATGCATATCTGCTTTCCCGAGTTATTCGAGTCGAGGAAGACCTGGCAGATCAATTCTTCAATTTCAGCGAAAAGCGACTGGCACGGGTTCTGTTGTTGTTTGGGCAAATAACCAAGGAATCAAAGCCAGAGAACCCCCTGAAGGTGAGCCAAGCAACCCTCGCGGAAATGGTTGGTACTACCCGCGCAAGGGTAAGCAAATTTATGAATGCGTTCAAGAAGAAAGGCTTCGTCAGCTACAACGGCGGCTTGCAAATAAATAGCGCACTCATCAGCGCCTTTCTGCAAAATCGACCGATGTCCGTTGTCAGGAGGGCGTAGACCGTCCAGATCGGCTTCCCGGAACTGGTCTAATTGACGAGCCTTGGTACGTGGAGGTTTGCGTGACAAAAGAACTCAGCCCAAAACAGATCCTCGCCGTCCGATGTCCGGCCTGTGGGGCTGCTCCGACACAGAAGTGTGAGCTCAGCACTGGGCAACCGCGCATGACTCCGCATCTCGACCGCATATCGATCGCAAGGGATCGACCGTAGCACACCCGTAATCCCCACCGTTCATCCTTTTCAAGCGACTTTGTCCCGCACAGAAATCAATCGGCAAGCATGGCAGAGGGACGGCCTTGTGGGTTCGCGATCCGGTGGACGTAGCACTCCGTGTGTACGGCCTTGCCGTTCTCATCAGCAGACAGATCGACCTTCAAATCTACTGGCTTGCTGCAGAGTATGCAGGATATTTCTGGGAAAGAGTGACCACCCATGAACGCCTCCTTTGGACAGTCGCAAGTAGATTAGGCCCCAAGGCAGAATCGCGACTGATCAATATTGCTCACGGAGATTTTGCTGCATATAATCCGGCCATGCCGCGCGAGCTTGTGTGGATAGACCAACCGCGAAAGCGCGGTTGGGGCTGCTCCCAATGTGCATGGATCTTCAACCCTACGGATCCGCCTATCGGCGAGACTGTCGACGCAATGATACGGAACTTTGAGTCTCAGCGAGAGAAGGAGTTTGCATCGCACGTTTGCTCTAACCACCCGCGCAGGCCAAAGCACACGCCGGACGGAACCTAAAACTGACTGTGCCGAAACGCTGGCGGCACTTCTTTTGTCACTGTCTTGGAACTCTGCCTTGAAGATGATCGTTGGGTTCGTGCGCGTCGAGCATCCTTCGAAATCGGCGGGATCAGGCGCTTGCGCATACCGAGTTTACGTCTGGTCCTTGGCGCTCGTGCTCGCCGATGACAGCCTCAACGATCGCCTACCGCACTAGCGCCAGATTTAGGTAAGGGAAGGAGAATAATAGTTGCCTTAAGGAGTTCTGAAATGAGCGCCCAAGCGCTTCTGCAATCCCTGAAGGAAAGCATTCTCAGCCAGGCGAGCGTGAAAGCCATCTACGGCGAACCCATCTTGACCCACGGCAAAACGATCGTACCGGTTGCAAAAACAATGTATGGCTACGACGCAGTGGTAACAATCACCGCCACCAGAGCCACCGCAAGAGCAATCAGGTAATTGCCAATCTTGAGCACCGCGCGCTGGAAATGGCTGACGGTATGAGCATCCTGCACCAATTCCGCAGTCTTGCCGAAATAGGTATTGGTACCGGTGGCGTACACCATGGCGTCGGTTTCGCCGCGTTTGATGATGGAGCCGGAAAAGATCGCCTCGCCAGGTTTGCGCGCCGCGGGCAAGGATTCTCCGGTCAGCGCGGACTGATCGACTTTGCACCGGGTCGCCGGCCAACAAACGCGCGTCTGCGGGCACGATGTCTCCCAATCGCAACCGGATGACATCGCCCGGCACCAGTTCCGCTACTTTCGGAGTCGCCCATTTCCCATCTCGCAGAGCGCAGGCCTCAGTCGCCAGCTTCGCGCGCAATGCGGCAATTTCGTTGCCTGCCTGATGTTCTTCCCAAAACGCAACGACCTTGTTCCGTCGCGAGTCTCGGCTAAAAGGGAGTCTGGGAAGATCGCTGGACTCGTGTTTGCGGAAAACAGTCCCACGCGAGATGTTGAAATTCGGAAATCTAGGACGCGCCCAGTATCTTGCCGGAGGGATGTGGAATCTGTGTAGTTTTGCTCAGCCAAGGCTAACTGAGACGATTCGGTTCGATCCGATACATCGAAATCGTAGATTTTGGCCGCGGCCTATAGCGCCCGATCGGCTTGTTGGTCGAGTCTTCATCACCAGGACAGACTAGGGTCTCCGCGACCACAAGGCCATCGAGAATGCCGGCAAACAACAACGAACGATACCGCACATCAAGCATCGGTTGGTTAACGCGTTCGTAGTGTATCTGCTGGCACAGAATATCCACGGCGGCGGATTCCCGATCTGTGGTTGAGTCGCGGGCTCATCACCTTCCACCGCGTCGACTATCAAAACTGTGCCGTTTGGATCAGCCAAACCATTATCTCTAGGTCATTCTGTATGTACCTGGGAGATGAACTGTCGAAGCGAAGGACAGATCTAGGCTCTCGGAAAGAAATACGTAGATATGCCTCATAAGCCGCCACCCAAACTGCGTAAAGCTCCCCAACCGCCGCTGTCACACCCCGGGGCTCCCGCTGATTCAGACCGTGCCAAGAAGCCACCCCTTGTCGAACCTTCTGGCACTGGCCAAGATTTGAGTCCCGGAGATCGTGTCGAGGGTTTGGGCGACTTCGGAGTGCCGACCGGAGAATTTGGCACAGTTCGGCAAGTTAATGAAGATGTTGGCTATTCGATGGTCGGTCGCAATTGGCTGCACCGTTATCGCGGTTGAGCTCCTCTACTTCATTGCGCCGAATGTGAAGTACAGATTCGTGAGCACGCTGCCCGGAGCGTTAATCGCGGTCGGCGGCTGGATCGGACTTTCTTATCTGCTCGGAATCTATTTCCAAGATTTTTCCGCGTATAGCAAAGGCTATGGCAGCTTGGGAGTGGCGCTCGCATTCAGTATTTGGCTGTACTGGACCGGCTTCGTCGTCTTGATCGGCGCTCAATTCAATGCAGAACTTCTGCAGGAATCACGCGGAAGACTGGTACCTGAGGCTAAACCGTACGCGAAGCCTAACTTGGCCGCGTAATTGGGGGAAATATGGCAGACAACGTATGGACCGTGAAAGACCTGATGGAAGCCCTGAAACAGTTTCCATTAGAAGCGAAGGTTTTCTACGAGATGGGGCCAAATGGCGCAGGGACAATTGGAAAAGCACAATACGTGAAGGCCCGGGGTGAGGCCGATGAGATGGGAGTGCTACTAGACCGATAGGTTTTTTCTGGTGAAATTGGCAAAGCAGTCTTCGTTGCGGAATCGTGGTTCGAAACTCCACACTCGTGGGGATGATCCGCCTACGCAAAAGAGCGCCGCTCGCTTCGACGACTGTTATCGTTTGCCGGGTCTCGTTCCACGGCCTCAGCTGCGGAGAGTTTCCGATCTCGGTGTGGCTCAGTGCGCGCGGCGCCCGTATGCAGTTCGCAAACTTCCCCAACCGCCGCACCACAAGTAGTACAAGGCACGGACAATATCTGTTTCGGGGTGAGCTCCTTGGATTTCACGCTTATATGATGCACCTTTGCAACCTGAAGAAATGCTCAATTTTGCTCATCTCAGCACATTGACCAGCGGAAGGTATTTTTGGGCACTCATCACTTTTTCAAATTCCGAGCAAAAGTGACCATCTTTGGGGTCCAGGTTCGGAGAGAATATCGAAGAGTGTAGCTCCCGACAGGAGAAGCCATTGATGGCACCAAGCGCGGCCACCAAAAAGAAGACCGACTTCGATCCACTGAAATTCCTCGCCACCATCGGCGAGGGCAGGAAGGTCGTGGCTTTTCCCAAGAAACAAACAGTCTTTGCGCAGGGAGATGCGGCTGACGCAATCTTTTACATCCAAGCAGGCAAGATTAGACTCACTGTTGTATCCAAGATTGGCAAGGAAGCAACGTTGGGCATCTTGGGCGAGGGACAGTTTTTCGGAGAAGGTAGCCTGGCTGGACAAACTCTACGCATGGGGACTGCAACCGCAATGACGGAATGCGAACTTCTGCGCATTGACAAGAAAGCAATGATGCTTGCGCTTCACCGGGAACATACGTTCTCAGATCTATTCGTCGCCTATCTGCTGGCACGAAACATCCGATACGAAGAGGATTTGGTTGATCAGCTCTTCAACTCGAGTGAAAAGAGGCTGGCTCGGCTTCTGCTGTTGCTTGCCCACTTCGGCAAAGAAGGAGCACCCGAGACTGTAATCCCCAAGCTCAGTCAGGAGACCCTCGCAGACATGATAGGCACAACCCGGTCGCGAGTCAGTTTTTTCATGAATAGGTTCAGAGAGTTAGGCTTCCTTGACTATGGCGAGAGCGGGCTGCAGGTTCATAGTTCACTTCTGAATGTCGTTCTCCACGACTAGATCTCGCGGAAATTCCAGCAAACGAAACCCTCAGACGGCAATGACAATCAGGCATTCGCCGGGTCTAGTCCGGAGAGTGAGCCCATTTTAGTCGCAACCAGCACCTCCAACAGAGTGGCGGTGTTACGAACGCTTCCCGAGATGGTAATGAGTGCTTCTGAGACGAGAGGGTGTTGCTCAGCCAGAGTGTCAAGACGGTCACTCACGTTGTAGAGTTGTTGAACTTCGTGCAGGATCGCATTCGAATGCATTGGGATACGCGGCTTTCTTGAAAGCCTAAGGAGAGAAAACTTCAGATGGGCTGACTTAGTTCAGGGAACCTGAAAGAGGAGAAGGTGGTAGCCACCTCAACTTCATCATATCACGTCAGGGTTTTGGAATGTTGCGATCCCTTGGGCCGGCTGCATTCCACGCCCAACTTTGCGGGTCGATGCTATACCGCTGATTTACAGAACGATCAATTCTGACCAGTTTTCATAAGCCAAACGGTTGACAATAAGGAGTTCACAGAACCTCTGACGGCAGCGGGACAGAGGCCAATGGCGTCAGACCTGCCAAGGCGGACCGGGGCCTTCGCGGCAGGTTCGTCACTGTGGCGTTGCCACTTTGACTGGGAAAGGAGCGCATATGTCGAACGATGAATCCAAGGTTGAACGCCGCGCGGGGATTGACATGGTTCCTGTTGCGGAATGGTTTGAAATGAATTCGGGGCCCGATGACACCTCGTTGATGTTTGCCGCTACTGCTAGTACAGCAGAGTTGCCGAGTTACAAACGCTCTCTGAAGTCGTGATGAAACGCCTTTGAGACCAGGGGATCTTGCCTCGCCAGCCTCTCTGCTCTCCTCCCACTCTCGTCTTAGGTGCGAATCGTAAAGTGCGGCGTGCTGAAACAGAAAACCCATCTTTTTCCTGATTGCACTGAGTTGGTCGAGAGCCAGGCCTGCAATGTCTTGACCATGGATGCGAACCGATCCCGAGTCAGCCTTCTCCAGACCGATGATGAGCCTCAGCAATACGCACTTGCCGGTTCCGCTGCGCCCCAACACCGCAAGAGTTTCACCGCGCTTTTAGGACAAACGCACTAATCTCTTCGACGGATCTGTCACCGAAAGTGGGTCATGACAGGCAGGTACTTATGACCGGCGAACAAACACATACCAAACCGCGATTCTCAGTCGCATTTCTGTTGGCAGTTTCCTCCGCCGCTCTTGCGCTCGGGCAAAATTCCTCGCCGCCTGCGGCGGATCTTGTGAATGTGGTCGTAGCCAACGAATTGGCAGATCGTGTCGAGCGGCGGAAATGGATGTACCGGATCGAAAAACGGGAGGGGAAACAGACCCTCACGGAGGAGCAGGTGGAGACCAAAGACGGCCCTCTGCATCGGGTACTTGCGATCGACGGCCGGCCTCTTGATCCTGACCAGCGCAAACAGGACGACGCGCGCATTGACCACCTGGTGATTAATCCGAACGACCAGCTCAAGGTCAAGCGAGCACACGACGAAGACGAGCAGAAGCTGGAGACGCTCATGCATCTGATGCCGGAAGCTTTTCTCTATGATTACGAGGGCGTCGAGGGAACTCTGGTCAGCATCAAATTCCGCCCCAATCCGAGCTATCATCCCTCAACTTACGAGGGCCGGGTGGTACACAGCTTGGCCGGAACAATTCTGATCGATTCACAGCAGAAGCGTCTGGCCAAACTCTCGGGCCGACTCATCAGCCCCGTTGAATTTGCGTATGGCCTCTTGGGACACATCGACAACGGCGGTACAGTTGAGATCGGGCGTGTTGAGGTCGGACCTTCCCAATGGAAGACGGCATTGATCAACATTGAATTGTCAGGTCGTATCGTTTTGTTCAAGACCATCAGCAAACAGGAGTATGAGATCCGATCGGATTTTCGCGCGGTTCCCGATGATCTCAGTCTGTCGCAGGCCAGCGAGCTCACTATTTCCCGAATCCTTCGCCCTGCCCGCCCCTGAGATTCAGCAGATAGATGAAACCACGCAGCAGGAGCGTCGACCCGAGTAGAAAGTCCTTTGCGCAGCCGGTTTCCCGCAGCCAGAGCCGACAACTGACACCAATGGTTCATCCTTGCTGGAAGTTGAGTGCGCCTGAGCAATATGGAACAGACATCTCCTCAGGTCGATAGATAGGCTTTAAATTGCGGGCCTGTCTCCGAGATCGAGGCTTATTACAAATAAAGAACAAAATTGACCGTGGCTCACAAGACCCAAAGGGAGGGTGCCATGACACAGACCGTGGTCGAAAGAGCAGCTGAACACATTGCCGAATCAGCTCACCAGGCATCTCGTGCAACCAACGCGGTTGCCGATGCGATAAAAGATGGTGTAGGAGTAGTGAGGCGTGCCGCAAAGCGTAGCGGCGATGCTGCTGAAGAATTGTTGGACGACACAACTCAGCGCATCCAGCGACACCCCGCACTAACGATTGCGACGACGTTCGCGGCAGGCTTCACCGCAGGAGCAATCGTCGTCTTGATGATGAAACGAAGGTAGGTCAGGTCTCGATGAAGCGACGTACTGTTTCGGAATACCGCGAGCAAAACTCCGTCCGCAGCAACGGCTTACTCACTTCTTAGGGCTTCGATCGGATCCAGATACGCAGCCTTTCTTGCCGGATAGTAGCCAAAGCCGATACCCACCAATGCTGAGAACAACACTGCAAGCAATACCGCGCCTGGACCAACGGCTGTCGCCCAGCCCGCCATTTGCGAAATGAGCAGTGAGGCGCCGATCCCGAACACGATTCCGATGAATCCACCCGCGATCGAGAGCGCTACTGCCTCAACGAGAAACTGCGTGAGAATGTCACGGGTCTTGGCGCCCAGCGCCTGTCTCAATCCTATCTCCCGAGTTCGCTCTCGGACCGAGATTAACATGATGTTCATAATGCCGATGCCACCCACGACCAGTGACACCGAAGCCACGGCCGCCAGCATGACCGCCATGATGCTCGATGAAGCTTCTTGCGCGGCAAAAAGTTCTTCCAGGTTACGGATTGAGAAATCATCGGCCTCATCCGCCTGCAAATGATGGCGTTGCCGGAGCAGAGCTCCCGCCTCCTCCTGCGCCGCCGGAATCTGGGCACCGGATTTCGCCTGCATCATGATCGTATCCACAGCGTCGGCATTGGCTTGCTTCACACCGATCACTTTCCGCTTGGCGGTGGAAATCGGAAGTAGAATGACATCGTCCTGGTCCTGCCCTTGGGTCGACTGACCTTTCCGTGTGAGCACGCCGACGACAGTAAACGGGACATTCTTGATACGGAGTATCTGGCCGATTGGGTCGGCGCCATCGAACAGGTTATCGACCGGAGTCTGGCCGAGCATAGCGACTTTGTTAGCGCCATCCACATCCTGCTGGGTAAACTCAGCCCCGTCAGCGACAGAGAGATCGCGAATCGTCAGATAGTCGGGAGTAATTCCATAAACATTCGTTGCCCAGTTGTTGTTTCCGTAGACCGCCTGGACTCCGCCTCGTACCACTGGCGCCGCGAGTGCAACATCCGGACACTGCGCCACAAGTTCCTTTGCGTCCGCTTCCGATAGAGTGACCGCATTGCCGGTACCCAATCGGACACCGGAACTACTCATGCTTCCCGGGATAACAATAATGATGTTGCTTCCAATACTCGCGATCTGCTGCTGGATGCGTTGTGTAGCACCTGAGCCGATAGCCACGGTCGCGATGACGGAGGCGACGCCAATCACAATACCCAACATGGTAAGCGCGGAGCGAAGCTTATTCATCTTTAGCGCCCGGAACGCGATACGCATGGAAGAGATCAGGTGTTTCATGACAACACCCCAGCAGCAATAGGCACGGCGACAGCTTCCACAGGCACCGTTGGTTTTGCCACCTTTTTGTCGCTGACAATCAGGCCATCCCGAAACCCGATGATTCGACCCGCGTACGTGGCGATTTCATCCGAGTGGGTGACCATGACAATCGTGATCCCCTGAGTGTGGTTCAGTCGCTGGAAAATTTTCATGATCTCGGCGCCGTTGTGAGAGTCGAGCGCACCAGTGGGCTCGTCGGCAAGAAGGATTGCCGGCTTATTGATTAGAGCGCGAGCAATGGCTACCCGTTGCTGCTGTCCGCCCGACAGTTGAGCAGGAAAGTTGAGCTCCCGACCGGCTAAGCCGACGTCAGCCAGCGCTCGCTGGCCCAGGTCGTCTTCATTGGGCGTTTCACTGTCCTTATAGAGCAACGGAAGTTCGACATTCTCCAGCGCATCCATTCGTGGGAGCAGGTTGAAGTTCTGAAAAATGAACCCGATCTTCTGATTACGAATCTCCGCGAGCTGATCGCGATCCATGGTTTCGACGGGAATGCTGTCCAGCAGATAGCGGCCTGAGGTAGGGCGGTCGAGGCAGCCCAGCAGGTTCAGCAACGTCGACTTCCCCGAACCAGACTCCCCCATGATCGCGACGAACGTGCCTCGCTCAATCGCTAGGGTCACGCCTTGCAGCGCATTGACGACAATGTCCCCCAGCAGATATGTCTTCTTAAGATCTCGCACATCGATGAGAGGTGGCACTAGTTTTTCCTCGGAGGCCTACAATCCGGGTACTCGGCGCGTGCTAGTAGCGCTGGTTGGCGAAGGAACACTCGTGGTTGGTGAAGTTGCACCCGTGCTAAACCTGACCACGACCTGTTCTCCCGTTTGCAGATCACCCGATGTTACGGCTGTGGACTGGCCATCGGAGATCCCAAAGGTCACTGGGACAGCTTTGAGCTTTCCGCTTAGCAGGACATACACTTGCTGCTTACCTGCCGGTGGGGCCGAGAGCCCTATCTGCTTCAGCACCGCCGCGGATGGATGAAGGCGCAACACTGCATTCGGTACCTTGAAGGTGTCGTCGAGCTTCGTCGTCAGAATGCGGGCATCGGCTGTCATCCCGGGAAACAGTTTGAGATCAGGATTGGAAACGGAGATGACGACATCGTACGTGACCACGTTTTGTGTAATGATCGGCGCCTTGCGGACGTCTGTAACCGCATTATAAAAGGGCGCCCCTCTTGGAGTAGGTTGTGATTATTCGCACCACCACCTACGAAAAGGAGCACCCTATGAGCAGTGAAAAGTATATTGGGCTCGACGTTCATCAAGCAACCATCGTGGTCGCGGTGATGGATTCCACGGGTAAGTTAGTGATGGAGTCCATTGTGGAGACCGAAGCGGCGACGATTCTTCAGTTCTTTGCCGGCTTGCGCGGAACTTTGTCGGTGACCTTCGAAGAAGGAACCTGGTCTGTCTGGCTGTACGATCTGCTGAACCCTCACGTCGACAAACTCGTGGTGTGCAATCCACGGAAGAACGCGCTGCTCAAGGACGGGAACAAGAGTGATCGGATCGATGCCCGCAAGCTGGCCGAGTTATTACGCGGCAATCAACTCAAACCGGTCTACCACGGCGAGACCGGGGTGCGGATGCTGCGGGAGCTGTCCCGAAGTTATCTGACCATCGTCAAAGATCTGTCTCGGGTGATGAATCGGCTGAAAGCGGTGTACCGCAGCTGGGCAATTCCCTGTGCGGGAAGGGACGTCTACTATCGTCGGCATCGAGCTCAGTGGCTGGCCAAGATTCGGGAAGAGGGCGTGCGGCGTCGAGCCGAGCGACTCTATGAGCAGTTGGACATGTTGCAACACTTGCGTCAGCAAGCGCGGCGGGAACTGTTAGCGGAGGGTCGCAAACATGCCATCACTGCCAAGCTGCGACAGATTCCCTATCTAGGACCGATTCGATCGGCGCTAGCGGTGGCGCTGATCCAGACTCCGCATCGGTTCCGCACCAAGCGACAACTGTGGGCTTATAGCGGACTGGCCTTGGAAACCCGCATCAGTGCGGAATACCGCATGGTCGAAGGTCAAGTGCGGCGTTCCAAGAAACTGCTTTCCATTCGCGGCCTGAACAAAGACCACAACCATGATCTGAAAGGTCTGTTCAAAGCAGCGGCCACCATGGCCAGCGTGCGCCCCGGACCCTTCCAGGACTTCTACCAAGCGGCGCTGGCCAAAGGCATCAAGCCGACCATGGCGCGTCTGACGCTGGCGCGCAAGATAGCAGCGATTACGCTGACTCTGTGGAAGAAGGGAGAAAACTTCGACGCCGAAAAACTAAAATCGCAAGCCGCTTGAGCGTCTCGGGTGAAGAGCCCCTTCCATCTCCGGTGATCTTTTTTGGTGGTGGCCCGTCGGTTCTTGGAGACGCTCGGGTTCGAGGGTGAGTATGACTAAGGCCTGTAGTCGACACGGTGCTTGTGGCACCCAGTCTCTGTGTAACCCCTATGCCCCCTCGGATAACCCGAAAAAGCACTAGGCCCCGAGCCTCAGATAGACCCATGGTTGACACCGTACAACCGCACGGCTTGATTCAGTTTCGAAACTGATTGGCGTCGTCGCTACTAAATGAAGATGCAGTTGCTGAAATGGAATAACCCAGGGCACGACACCACACGAGCGTCTTCTACGGTCAGAGGGGCTGGATGTCGCGAACCAAACCCGCGCCTCTGGCGGAGGGAGAAAAATGTTCTTGACATCCCCTTATATAGACCAGGCCTTGGAAGACCGTTGCCGGGTAAGCATCCACGGTAAAGGTTGCGGTCTGGCCGGTTCTGATGTTGCCGACGTCGGACTCGTCCACATTGGTATCGACTTGCATCTTCGTCAGATCTTGCGCGATTTCGAACACCGTAGGCGCAGCGAACGACGCCGCCGCAGTTTGACCTACATCCATGCGGCGGGCAATCACTGTACCGTCGACCGGGGCCGTGATGCGGGTGTGGTCAAGATTAATCTTGGCCTGATCCCGGGCCGAACCGGCCTGGCGTGCTTGATCTTTCGCAGAACCCAGCTGCGCTTGGGTCACGCTGACCTGATCCTGAGCCGATTGGATCGTCTGTTTCGATGCGTCGATTAAAGCCTGGTCCGCAGCGACCTGGGCGTCATCGGCATCCATAGCTGCTTTGGCCAAGTCGTCATCCTGTTGGTCAATAATTCCCTGTTTGAAAAGGGGATCGATTCTTTCCCACTGATTGCGAGCGTTTAGGGCGCTGGCTCGGTCCTTGGCTATCACGGATTCCGCGCTCCGTTCACTCGCGACTGTGCCCGAAAGATCTGAGGTTGCTTTCTGCACTTGCGCGCCCGCGGAGAGAACCGCAGACTGGGCCGAACTCAATGCTGCCTGGGCCTGATCGACCTGCGTCTGGAAAAGCTCGGGGTCGATCAGCGCGACCAATTGGCCTTTTGTTACCTTGGTATTGAAATCCGCGTACAGGGCTTTGATGTTGCCAGACACTTGGCTTCCGACCTGCACGTCGACAACGGCGTTGAGCGTGCCCGTGGCCGTGACGCTCGCTTGTACCGTTCCCCGCTCCAGCGGCACGATCTGGTAGGTTATCGCGTTTTGCGAATGGATCCGCCACAGTTCCCCGGCCACGGCAAGCGCGATGATCAAGCCAACGGCCAGTGCCCACTTAGTCCAGTGATATCGACGGTGCGCTCGGAGTGGTATTGCAGGAGTGGGAACCACTGGGAATGTAATGGGTTCCGCAAGGACCGAATTTGTTGCCGTGGCCATAAATCACTTATTCCCTTTTTGTCCAACGGCCCACCAAACCAGATCTCAAGCAGAGACCGGAAACACCGCGAATATGGGTGCTCCACATCATCCCGAGCCACGCGCACTCCGGATAAGTCCCTAGATCGAGAGGACAGGTGGGCCAATAGGTTGGGCGGCAAACTGCTCTTTTGAGACATCACTAGATTCGCTCATTTGCTCCGACAATACTGTGCAAAATGGCTCTTTCATTCGGAATTGTGCGCCGCGGGCGAGGCTGTGCACACGCAATCAGAGCATTACAAGTCCCGCTGGTTACCGTCTCTAAGCGGCACTCTTCTTCTTGGTTCCCTGATCGGAAGTCGGTGTCGCCAGGCTGTCACACTGTTCGGCATGCAGTTTAGCAGCCTCGGCATCGTGATGGATTGCATGTTGATTGTGTCCGTGAGCCAGGTACAGGTGATGCGCAGCCTTTTCATGCTCCTCGGCCTCGTCGTATTTCGCTGCCTCTTTGAAGTGATACGCCGCCCGCTCATGGTGACGAGCCGCGTGATGGTAATGCTCCCAGGTCTTTGACATGCGGTTCTCCTTTGGTAGATTCTGGCGAGTTTCTGGACTCAAACCAGCTTTTCCTCAATTGCCCTTCAGACAAAACGAGCAGTCCGACGCCGCACAACAAAGAGTATTGCTCCTTTCCGAAACCCCTAAGTCTGGTCAAAACTGAACATAGCCTTCCCAAGCCCCTTTATAATCGCTGAAGGGCATCTTCGCGGCTGCAGGTTCAAGAGGCGAGTGGCGAGGGGGCCATCGTGGAAGAAATCAGTCCGCAATATTAGGCATCAACCTGCACAGGCACCAGTTCCGGAGAGCGTCGGGAATTCTGAATGGATTTGACAGCGTCTTCAGCCGTGAATCTCCCCATCATCAATGCCAGCTTACGGTTGGTTGTCATGTGGATTGGTGCCGGATCAACTCGCTGCACGTATTCTGGGGCGCGAGTCCCGCCACGGTTTACTTTTACAACAAATTTAGTGTTTTTCATGATTTCTCTGCTTGCTCGAAGTGAGAAACAAAAGGGAGGCGAGATAAACCGCCTCCCATTTTCTTTCAATGACTACGGCCTTACGCGGCCTTGCCGTGAACCTTGGCTTCGAGGCTCTTCTCGCTGCCAACATTCACCTTAATCTGCTTGGGCTTGGCTTCGGCCTTCTTGGCGAGGTTAATCTTCAACACGCCCTTGTCATAGTGGGCGCTCACTTGTCCCGTGTCCACGGAACTGGGGAGTGTGAACGAGCGGGTGAAGCTTCCATACTGCCGCTCCACACGACGGAAGTTCTCTTCTTTCTCCTCTTTCTCGATCTTGCGCTCGCCATGGACAGTGAGCGTGTTGTTGTCGATGCTGACATCAATGTCTTTTTCGTCGATGCCCGGGACTTCCATCTTCACAGCTATGGTGTGCTCATCTTCGTAGATGTCCACTGGCGGTGCGAAGCTGGTGGTCGTCAAATCCTCTTCCGGGCCTTCGGGGCTATACGACTCACGTACGAAGCGGTTTAGGCGGTTTTGTAGGGTGGCCAATTCGCTGAGCGGATTCCAACGGGTTAATACTGTCATAACGTTCCTCCTTCAGAGGGAAGCTAAGAGGAAAAACTTCAGATGGGCTGACTTAGTTCAGAGGACCTGAAAGAGTAAGAAGAGGTGACTCGCTCACTTACAATGCTAGGCCTATGCACCACCGTTGTCAAACTGTGTGGCATTCGATGAGGGTGCGCGATTTTGACCAGTTTTTCGGTTCACTTCGCTCCATGATAGAAATTGCGAGGAACCAAGCGGCTGCGATTGCGACGCGGATCAGTCAGTAGTTCGTACTCTTTGTCTCACAGAAACGATGGCCACATGAAGAACTGGATGACAACACGTTGTACACTGGCATCGGCTCTGATAAACGGCCCCGCAGCCGGCATACTGGCGATCATTCTGCTCGGGTCGAACGCACTCTCCCAATCCGACTCCGTGAGGCTCGAAATGTCGGCTGTCGACCTGGCACGGAATGTGGTCACTAACGAATTGAAAGTCCAAGATGAGGAGCACCGCCACTGGATGTACCGGCTCGACAAGGAGGAGTACGGCAGGAAACAGACGCTAGAGATCCTCGAGACGAACAATGGTTCTCTCAGTCGCCTTCTCTCCATTAACGGCCGCCCACTTGACTCCAAACAAGAGCGGAAAGAGAACCAGCGCATGCAGAGGCTCGTCAGCCATCCGGATGAGCAACGAAAATTACAACAGGCGAGCAACAAGAAAGCAGAGCAAGGCGCGCGCCTGTTCCGGATTCTGCCGGACGTATTTGTATTCAGCTACGCCGGTCGTCAAGGAGACCTCATAACACTGGCTTTCAGACCCAACCCGAATTTCCAGCCGCCATCCCTTGAAGCCAGGGTCTTCCACAGCATGGAAGGTGAGATGACGGTCGATACCAAACAACAAAGGTTGGCAGCGCCATCTCAGGTCAAACTCTTCCCAGAAAGGCTCCGATTGCGGAGTGGCTTGCCGTCGAATGACGAAGCGCACGGTCTTGTCGGTCATAGTTGTTCTACTTCACTTTCATCCTTGGGGTGATTAGCGCATCAGCACGAACGGGCTTGCTGGATGCCTTCTGTTTGAGCGTCGGAGAATCCAGCGGTCATCTGGCGCAAGGAATCGAGCAAGACCTGAAGACGTTCCTGGCGGCATTTCCTGAAGAAAGTTCCGAGTGGCCTTCGATTCTGGGTTCGTTGAAAACGACCTTTGGAAATAGCAAGTTGAAGAGCGCGGATCTGATCGTGGCCATTCGGCAGTACTTCAGAATTGCCTAATGCCCATTTCCAGCAAAATGATTTTCTAGACGGTATCCGTCCGTGATGTGAAGCGCGATAAGGATTTTGGGCGACGAACGAATTTCGGTCTTCATGGGATGCTCGGGAATGGGACACTCCACGGTTGCGAAAAAACAGGGGCCAGCTGCTACCGTTTGCTCAGCTGGCCCCTCTTTTACGGAATGTGCCTTGAAAAACGGTTCAAGCCGCGCTCGGCCGATCGATTTGCTGCGAGCTCTGTTTGAGCGCTTGCGGAATTGCGAAACCCGGCGAGTTCGCTATTATCGAGTCGCTCTTGAACGTCCTTGCCACGAACGTATTTCAAATACACCATGGTGGACGCGAGGTCCTTGTGGCCGAGCCATTCCTGCAGTTTACGAATACTGCAGACATTGCCTTCCAGGTTGACGGTCGCAAATGTGTGCCGAAACTTGTGCAGGAACCAGTTGCTGCAATAAGGCCCCTCGGAGCAGCGGTTGCCGTGCCGCGATTCACAGGGTCCGCAGTTTAGGCCGGCCCGCTTGGCGATGTTTTTCAGCTTGCTTTCGAAATTCTTGTCCGGTCGCCCTGCCTCGGTGGGAAACACCAGATTGTAAGGATTCGGTCCATGCTGGCGGTTCTTGTAGTCTTTCAACCCCTCCAGCAATGCGGATGGCACTGGGATCTCTCTCCTCCTTGTTCTTTGGCTTGAACCCTAGCTGCGGCTTGGCCGTGACACGAACCGTGCCTCGCCGGAAATCGATGTCTCTCCAGGCTGTGAAGCGAACTTCTCTGTCGCGTTCACCGGTCAACAAGAAAAACAGGTAACGCGCCCTTTCATGCTCAAGGCAGGCCGCAAACAGAGTCTTGAGTTCGTCAGCCTCGTATATTTTTCGAATGGCATCGACATATTCCGGCCAGTCACGCTTGTGCAAAAGGCCCTTGACCCCATTGAGCTTCAGGAACTGAACCACGATGTTGGCACGATTGTAGGCAGTACGGGCACTGCAGCCCGATTCGTATTGGCCACGGATAAACTGGAGCAGGTCCGCGCGCACGATGTGCTCGATGGATGACTTCGCGCAACCTTTTCGAAAAGCATTCAGGGCATACTTGTAGGCCGTATACGTTTTGGGCTCGCGTTGCGGTGGCTTGATGTCGTCCAGATAGTGCTGAATCGTCACATCGAGCGGAATTCCCTGGGTTACCTTTTCGCCGCGATTTAGGGCATCTGATCCAACCTCGAGTCCTGCTCTTGCAGCCGCTAGTGCAAGAGCCTTTCTGTTGGCAAGATCCGGAACGCGCGCGCGGTCGGGGATGGCTTCACGTTTGCGCTTGGGTCCCTCCCACCACTCTATGTAATAGGTGCCCTCGGAATGGATCTCGATAGAGCCGCCAATTCTGACCTTGTCTTTCAATCTGCCGTTCGGCTCTAGAACGGCGGGCATGAGCTTCCAGGCTCCATCGACCTTGATTTTTTTGAGAATGTTGACGCGAGGGGTTTGAGTGTTCGAGGCGTGCCGTTTCATGGATGCTGTTGTCTCCTGAGATCGCCTTTCGGTCAAATCCCACGGATTTCAGACACCAGAACAGACACCAAAGCACTTAAGCTATTCAAAACAAAAAGTCTGGCGGAGAGAGTGGGACTCAGAGCCAGCAGATCAGGGAAGCGCCATTAACACAGGAAAAAACTGCTATCGCACTCTCACTGCGGAGGATACGAGGCAGCCCGCAAAGTGTCAAGAACACTCACAGGCTGTCATAGATAGGCTTCTGCGCAACCATTGTCAAATGCGGCTAGGGTCGGCAGCCTCGCGCTGGTCGAGGCGACGGTGTATGGACAACTGGGGCGGGCGTGAGGGTAAACGTCGCCGATCCCGTGACCGATGCCAAAGCTGTGAAAATCTGTGGTCGAGAAGTTCCGAGAGAAGTACGGCGCGAAAGATGTGAGGAAGTACTATTCGAAGTTCGATGTGGCGGGGGTTGAACTGGCGCATTCAACGTTCAGAGCCGTAGCCTTGTCGTAAATAGAGCTACAAACCGAAGGGCGTATGCGGTTCAGATTTCTTGAAGACGTGCCACGCCAGCAATCCGACACACATCAGCACACCACCAAAAGCCGCTACAAATACCAGCGTGTGCGCCGACCACATGCTTGTCACGAACCGCCTGCCTAACACAGATGCGAGGTAAGCTAAGAGGGCAAAACGGCACACCCGTCCCGTGCCGAAAGACAGGACAAATGGAATGAAGGGATAGCGTGTTACACCAGCACCAACCACAAAAGCGGAAGTCGGAAATGGCGGCGGAAGGAGTGCGGCGAGCGACAGAGAAAGGCTCCCAAAACGATGTAAGAATGCCGCGACTCTGTCGAATACCGCTCCCTTAATGCGTCGATGGAGGACTCCAAGACGGGACAAGCGGTAAGCGACTGACGCCCCGCAAACCGAGCCTGCCGTGGTGCACATAGCGTAATAGGGCCATAGTTCTGGGTGCCGAGCGGCCAAGAGTATCGTGAGCGCGTCAACCGCACCGAGAGTGGGCATGACAGAGCTATCGAGGGCGGCAAGAATGAACACCCCAATCCCACCCAAGTGTCTCAGCATTGAGATAAACGATGTCACTGGTTAGATGATACGGCTTGATTAGCCTTACTTCGGGTCGCGTTCTCGTTCGAGCTTCTTTCTCGCCGGGTATTGGGAATCCCCGCGTTTGCAAACGAGTGAGGCGTACCATTTGGGCATGAGCAGAATGCGTCCAGCAAACCTCGACCCAGAAGTTTCTGATCGCTCGGTCGCTGCCGATGTCCTCTTTCGGGAAGAGCGCGACGAGGAAGAAGACGAAGAGGAAGACGAACGAGACCGCAAAGAAGATGACGAGGATGAAGACACAGACGAGGGCTACTCCGAGTGAGCGTGCCCTTATTTGTGTCAGTGGGTGAAGAATGGAACGAGAAGAATTCGTCAACGTTGCAGAAGAAACCTTGGATTCGCTGCCGGAAGAGTTCCGCAGCCGCATTCAGAATGTTGCTGTTCTGGTAGAGGATTTGCCGCCGAACCAGTCCTCATCACAGCCGGGAAAGCGAAGGCGGCTTCTTCTCGGCATCTTTCATGGTGTGCCCACCACGAAGAAAAGCGTATTCGACTTGCCGAGCGGACCCGATCATATTGTCCTCTATCAGAAGAATATTGAGGCAGTCTGCTCCAGCGAGGCCGAAGTCCGCGAACAAATCCGCCTGACTGTCATCCATGAACTGGGTCACTATTTCGGACTGGACGAAGAACAACTGAAGGATGTTTAGTGGCTTTCCTATGCTGGTTCTCATCGTCTTGCTGGTGTCGTGGCTGGTCTTTCGAGCGATAGGATCGGCTGTTGTGCATGTTCTTGCCTCGTGGCAGCATTCCGCTCTGTACGCCTTGGCCGTGATGTTCGTCTTCACCGCAACTGCTCATTTCAACAAGATGAAACATGATCTAGTACAGATGATCCCGTCATCTTTCCCGCGCCCCCTGCTGATCGTGTACATCACGGGTGTTTTGGAACTTCTCGGAGCGGCGGGATTGGCCCTCCCCCAATTTCGCAGGCTTGCGGGCATTTGTCTCATTGCGCTCCTCGTCGGGATGTTCATCGCCAATGTAAACGCGGCAAAGCGGGGCGTCACACTTCGCGGCAAACCGCCAACCCCGCTCTGGTTGCGGACACCGATGCAGATTTTGTTTATTGCGCTACTCTGGTGGTCAACTCTCGTCTAAACAACACGACGCATCGTCAGGCCGACTCGAAGAAATTCTTGATCTGCACCCAATATCTTCTGACCACGTAATCCGTGCTGATGTGCCCGCCACGACTGAGGGATTTCAATTTAGCTCCCGTGATTTCGGCAAATTCCTTTGTTCGCTCAGACGGCACATTCGGATCATCTTTTGCATGGAACATCAGCACTTTGGAACCATCAGTCTCGTTTCTGTGGTGCCGCGGGCTGTAGAAGGTGCCAGTTCGGGGCTTGTGCCAGTTCGCATCCGAGAGCCAATATGCGTTGCCGAACGCTTGCCGGATGTACTCTGCGTAGTTCGCCTTCGAAGTCTCGGCCTTCTCAGCATCATCCAAAATCGACCAATCCACTACCGGGCAATTCGCAACTGCTCGCTTCACCTGTGGATTAAGCGACAACAGGATCGCAGCCGCACCGCCGAAGCTCCCACCGATGACGAAGACCTGATCCTGTGCCAGCCGGAAGCGTTGACCAAATGCAATTTCTTCCAGTTCTTTTGGCAATTCGTTGAGGACATCGAGGATGTCTTCGTGCGGTGACTTTGCTAGAAACTCCCCGCCGCTTTCCCACGCCCCGCGATAGCGCGGGTAGATGACCCAGTAGCCCTTCGCAGCTAGAAATTCAGACAATGGTTGTTTGCGAGGAATCGAAGGCATCCCGTCGCACAAGATGATCACCTTCTGGATTTTTCGTTCCTGCGCCGGGGGTAGGAACTCCGCTACGATTTCCTTGTTGAATCTGGTTCGGAACATGTCTAGGCATTATCGCCTACGGTGTTGCGAAGCGAGCCCGGTCAGGCATAATGGCTGAGCGATGTTTGCAAACGCGCCCTTCCGTTGGACTGATCCGGCGAGTTGGCCGTGGATCATTTACGTCTGGCTGGCGCTTCTTGCGGGCGGCTGGTTTCTGAGTTCGTGGCGCTGGCTCCAGCGCCGACGAGCCGCTGGCTGGCCGATTGCGGATGGTCGCATTGAATCGACTGAAGTCAGAAAGCCGAACTTTTCTCTCACTACAAGACGCGGCTACTACGTCGCGCAATTGGGTTATTCGTATTCAGTCGGAGGGAGCATCCATTCGGGACTGTACAAGCGCGAATTTCCGACAGAACTCGCCGCTGAGGACTTTGTTCGCGACCTGAAGGGGAAGGCGGTTGGTGTCAGATACAGTCCGAGCACTCCATCGCGGTCGATGGTGCTGGAGCCTGACATAGAAGCAGTTTTGCAGAATCGACCTCCGGCAAGAGATGACGAATCAGGGTGCTGGCGGCGCAACGATTGGTCGGTAACGCCAATCGCAAAGACTTTTGGAAAGTCGTGCTGAAGGGAGCCCCTGATTGGATGCGCTACATGTTTTACGTTTTGTCCGCTTACGAATTTGTTAACTTCATGATCTCCATGGGGCAGAGTTCAAGCGGCGGTCGTCACGCCACCACTTCAGCCGCCGATTGGAGAGGGTTCTCTGGTCTTTGGATGGTGTTCTATTCCGCTGCACTAGCGATTCTCTACTCGGCAGCGAACCCAGAATGCTGACGGAACGGTGCGCCCCATGATGGCTCCGATATGAACCCACAGGCTGACCAATAGACCGATGGCAGAGAGCCAAACAAAACCCCAAATGAACGGTCTGAGCCATTCTGGAATGGCGTTGCGGACAACCGCTGGGAACCACACGACGAAGATACCAACGTGTTCCTGCACCTCGACAGCCTCATTCACCTGTTTGTAGGCGGGAGCGAATTGCATGGTGCCAAGGTCAAGGACACGGACGATCTGGACATATACGGCGTATATCTGGAGCCACCGGAACTCGTGCTAGGGCTGGACAAACAAGACTTCTATGTTTGGAGCACCGCAGGCAACGAACGCCGGAACGGCCCGGACGATGTGGACGTGTGCCTGTACTCGTTGCGTAAGTGGGCAGGATTGGCGGCAAAGGGCAACCCGACTGCGTTGCACTTTCTGTTCGCCCCGGACTATTCGCCTCAGCCGGAACCTTGGAAGGGAATTCTGAAGAACCGGGACGTATTTCTCTCGCGGCAAGCGGCTCTTCAGTTCCGTGGCTTCGCAGATGCACAAGTACGCCGATTGCAAGGAATCGGAACTGGGAAGAAGGGGCAGAGGCACGAGTTGATCGGCGTTCACGGGTATGACATAAAGGCTGCCATGCACGTAATTCGACTGCTCAACGAGGGCATAGAGTTGATGCGCTCCGGCACCATCACATTGCCTCGTCTCGAGAAGGAGTTGCTGATTACGATCAGAACTGGGAACTACGGCTCCCTTGACAGGGTACTCAATCTCGCAAACAGCTTGTTCGCGGAACTCGAAAAAGCTGAACGCGAGAGCAAATTACCGGAGAAGGTGGACAGAACCAGAATCTCGAAACTCGTGAGTGAGACGTATCTGCGATTTTGGAATGACTGCACTACCGGAGCCATGCGAACTTCTTGACCTTAACTTGCGTAAGAGATGTTAGGAGCACCTGAATGCGACCATGGCGTGTCATCCGTGCCGTTTTGATCTGTTATGCCATGCTTTGCCTACTCGCTGCCATCTTTCTTGGAGAATTGGCATTCCGCCCTCTGCGAACGCCTTTGAGAAACCGCCAATCGGCCCAATCCGTTGCCGCCCGTTTCGGCGCGGACTTGCAAGATGTTTCGATCAGTGCCCGCGATGGAGTTCCACTTCGGGGCTGGTTCGCTAGCCCGGCGAATGCGAACGGAGACGCAGTAATCCTGCTTCATGGTGTGGGAGACAACCGCGAAGGAATGGGTGGATTCGCCGAATTGTTCCTTTCGAAGGACTATGCCGTGCTATTACCCGACTCACGCGCTCAAGGTGAGAGCGGCGGCAAGTTCCCGACCTACGGTGTGAAGGAAAGCGATGATGTGCATCGCTGGTTTGAATGGTTGGCGGCTCAGCAACGCCCACGATGTATCTTCCGCATGGGCGAGTCGATGGGGGCTGCCATCCTTCTGCAATCTGTGAGAGAAGAAAACCGATTCTGTGCGGTGGTCGCCGAATCGTCATTTGCCAGCTTCCGGCAGATCGCCTACGTGCGCGTGGGTCAGTTTGTTGGCACCGGAACGTGGTTGGGCAAAGTTGCTCTACGTCCTGCCGTCGAAGTGGCATTTCTATACGGAAGGATCACACGTGGTATCTCTCTGACTGATGCCTCCCCTGAAGACGCGGTGGTTGGAAACCGCGTGCCCATACTCCTGATCCACGGCCCATCGGATAACAATATTCCCTTCCGACAGTCCGAACGAATTCGAAGCCATGACCCGGCAGATATAACGCTCTGGGAAGTTCCGGGCGCAGGTCACTGTGGTGCCGTCAGTGTGGTTCCACAGGAGTTCGACAATCGCGTGCTTGGCTGGTTTTCTGCCCACGATCAGCCCAACTCGTAGCATGAATCAGGCCAGAGAGGCTGCGTTTCAAAAGGGTTTTCGCCGCACGCCCTCCAAGCCGATGAAAAATAAGCATCGGAATTCTGCGGTTCGGGTGGTCAGCCGGGTAAAGGTTCTGAGGCACCCATCGAAACCGAGATCGGTTAATCTTCACCAGTGGTTCTTGGTTCCATTACAACGGAGCGGCTGATCCTTCGGCACTGGCGTAAGTCCGACCGTGAGCCATTCGCTCGTCTCAACGCCAATGTTCGAGTGATGGAGTACATGTCTCACGTTCTTTCGAGAGAAGAGGGACATCCCCTGCGGCCGCATGTATTGTATAAGCTTCGGCGGTCGGGTTGGAGCCACTTCCAAATTCTGAGTGCGGAGGTTCTTCGATGAATGGGCGCAACAACGCTGCACGGATTCTGGTTGCTTTGGGCGCTATGGTTTTGATCGCCGCTGCGCTGCTTCATTGCATCGCTGCCTACCCGAAAGTTTCGCCTGCGGTGACCGCATCGAATCTGGGCGCTCCATTGCAAAGGGCGTTACGTGCCGTTTTTCTCTTGGTCGGATGGGACTGGATCGTGATCGCGATCATCATGATGATCAGTGCCTTCACTGTAACAAAATTACGGAAGGTAATTGTTTTGTTCTGCGGATTTGCTCTTCTCGTGACGGCGGCGGTGATGCTAACGTTTCTGGGCTGGTTCGTAGGCTCCGACATGATGCTCGCGTCAGGTCTGATGAGCTTTTGCGGTGGTCTGTTGTTTCAAAATACCGCAGGGTAGCTCCTGCTTCTTCAGATCGCTCATGCGTCCCCCGATTGCGGCGATAGCAGTTCTCCCGCTTATCATCTTTGAGGGTCGCGGAGCCATGCGCGGGAAGGCTTGCGGTTGTTGCTAGGTTCGCCCCAAAGGAGTGCGGAATGCCAAATCCAAAGGACAGCCTCAAAAACCACCTCGCCCGCTACCGCCAGATCAAGCTAAGCGTAATCGGCAGAAAAACTGGGCAGGCGTTCTCGAATCCGGTCTGGTTCGTGCTGGAAAGCAAGAACGATGTGGTCGAAGTTGACATCGTGCCCTGAATTACGCGGGTAACTTGCCGTGCGGTTTACCAGTCCGTAGCCTCATTCTGGGGGATTCCGATGCTCCAGCTACGGCGAACTTTCGTTCTGATCCTTTGTCTTGTAATCGCAACTTCCCTGTCACTCTGGGGACAGACAGAAGAAAAGGAAGACTCTGACTGGCGCGTTGAGCCAGAGAAGATCAACATTCAGGTGGGAGATGATCGTGCCCTGCAATTGCTGGACGACTCCGCGCAGGAACTCAACGATGCAACATGGTCTATTGACAATCCAGACTTAGCTACGATTGAAGATCAAGATGGACACAAGGTTCTGCACGCAATCGAGGTCGGCACGGTCGTGGTGAGTGCAGTCTGGCATGGCGAAACTCGGACACGGCAGATCAGAATTTGGTCTTCCGTTCGTCCGCTTCCAACAGGTACTAACAAGTGGTCAACACATGACTACCGTGGTCGCAACATTGGGGATATTCCGGCCGTTCCAACTGAGGACGGACCTAACATGTACTCGGTTGAGGAATTTCCGAGCGGAAGCACCTACGTTCGAGCCATTCGTGAAGACGGCATTCAGGTTTGGACGTGGCTGCTCCCGGACCGAACTCATAACGTCGAGTTGATTTGCGGTGACTGGCTTGGTGGCGTCTTGCTGAGTGCCAACCACGAAGACTCCTACACTCTGTATGCGGTTGGGAAAGACGGAGAGTTGCGCTGGCAGCGCACGATGAAGGGCGTTCGCAAAGGGCTTGCGATCAGTACTGACCACTTGGTCCATCTAGTGAATCAATCTCTGGACGGAAGCAAGGTGACGGTCATCGGTATAGACGAAAAACTAGGGACGCAGTATTTCGAACTGCCCGTGCCCGTCTCCTATGAGAAAGAAGTCGGTTTAAGGAGAGATGGGGCAAGAATCTCATGTGCGCGTGGCTCGTTTTCCAAACCGCTTCGTGCAATGGCGAGCAAGATCATGGTCAATATGGATGGAAACGCCTATCTCGCCTTTTCTCAAAGGGAGTGGACGCTCACGACGACCGAATGTACGCCGGGGCAGGAGATTGATCCAAAAGACGTAACCGTTGCCCTCAATGACCAACTTGTACTCTGGAAGATCGAACCTGACGGAGCATTGCACCCGACTGTGGTGGAAACGAACAAGACAAAGCAGCCACTTTCCGCGCCAGTCACGTTCCTTGCGCCTACCGATGCAATCATCACTGATAACATGAACGGCACGTTGATCTCAGTACAGCTATCCCACGCCAAAGTGTCCGACACCATTGCTGAACCTGTAAACGAACTCGTTTATCGCGTGAACCAGAACGGAGAACTGGTTTTCAGGTTTCCGCTGCCGAGGTATTCGGGTGCACGGAAAGATGACATGGTAATCGGCGAAGACAATGTTGCTTTTGCCACCCGTGGCAGCTTGCTTGTTGCGTTTAGCCTCATTAGTGGAAAGGAATTGTGGCGCTGGCAGTCAGATGAGTCGGAGATTGCTGTGTTTGCTGCCCTCGCCAACGGAGCGTGCTTGGTTCAAACACCTACCGTACTCGTAGAAGTAGCGAGCAGTACGAAAGCAAAAACGGTCTTCAACGGCAAGGCCATGATGGATTGGCTCGGCAACATGTATCGGAAAAAAGACAAAGACTGAGTGTCAGTCGTGAACAGGCTCATTTACCTAGAGTGCAATCCCGCAGCGCACCTCTTGTCGGTACGAGCCGTCTTGCCTCAGAAGGTATACCGGGCGAACCAGCAAAATCCAAAATTCTGGGCTAATGGATTCAGCCGCTTGCGGGGGCTCTGGCGGAAGCCTTTCTGACCATGGCGACCTAAACCTCGATTTTCTGCCGTTTTTTAACCCCGCGCTGCTTTCCTGTCCGCTCCGCCTAACCGCACTGGAAAGTCCATAGGAACGGTGGTCAATGGTGTATGCTGTTGCGCCATGCAACGCCGTGAGTTCCTCACCTTGTCGGCAGCCAGCGTTGGCGGGATGCTTGTATGCTCGCTTGATCGCAAAGTCTTCCGCCTTCCCGCACAAGCCAGACAAACCATTCGCATTCCTTTGCGATTTTTCACTGAATCAGAGGCACTGGTGATCGCCGCCGCTGCTGCGCGAATTTTTCCGAGCGATGAAACAGGTCCGGGAGCACGGGAAGCGGGTGTTGCAATTTACATTGATCGACAGCTAGCCGGACCGTGGGGCGCGGATCAGCATCGCTACACGCACGAACCGTTCGAAGACAATGCGCCTCCCGAATTCGGCTATCAAGGTAAAGCAACCCCGCAACAGATTTACCGCGAAGCGTTGAAAGACCTGAAAGGCTTCGCTGAATTGACAGCTTCCGAGCAGGACAAACGGCTGAAGGAGATTGAGAAGACCGCTTTCTTCTCACTATTGCGCCGGAACACGATTGAGGGCATGTTCTGCGACCCAATCCACGGGGGTAATGTCGATATGGTGGGTTGGCAGTTAATCGGTTTTCCCGGACCGCAGATGAGCAACTACGCCGACGTTGATCAGCACTTTGGGGCGGCGTTCCGCCCAAAACCATCCAGCTTGCAGCAAGTGACGGAGGTCAACGACATTCATCCCAGCGAGGACGAGCAATGAAGAGCTTGCCTGCTGTGGACGTAGTGATCGTCGGCGGCGGATGGACAGGCTTGCTGATGGCTAAAGAGCTTGGTTCCCGCACTGCGCTCTCAATAGTAGTGCTGGAACGGGGAAAGCAGCGCGAGACTGCCGATTATTTGGCGACGATGGATGAGCTAGATTACGCCGTTCGTCTGCGCATGATGCAAGACCCCTCTCAAGAGACCGTAACTGTACGGCACAATGTCGCAGGACGAGCTTTCCCTGTGCGACAGCATGGGTCTTTTCTTCCGGGTTCCGGCGTTGGTGGTGCAGGCGAACACTGGAATGGGATATGCCCTCGTTTCTTGCCCGATTGTTTTGAACTGCGCTCCCGCAGCATCGAGAAGTATGGCTCAAAACGATTGCCTGAAGATCACGCGATCCAAGACTGGGGCGTTACTTACGATGACCTAGAGCCGTATTACACGCGTGCTGAGCTACTGATGGGGATTTCGGGCAAAGCGGGTAATCTTCGCGGGAAGAAGATTGACGGCGGCAATGTTTTCGAGGGATGGCGCAGCGCTGAATATCCGACGCCTCCTACAAAGATTCCGTACTTTTCTGCCTTGTTCCACGATGCTGCCAAGGAACTCGGGTATCATCCTTATCCGAATCCCGCCGCCACTGCAAGCCAGCCCTACACCAATCCCGATGGGGTCTCTCGTGCTGCTTGCTTGTACTGCGGATTCTGTGAACGGTTCGGCTGCATGGTCGGTGCTAAGGCTCAGCCGACCAACACGCTGCTGCCTATAATCCAGAAGCAGAAGAACGTGTCCATCCGCAGTCAAGCATGGGTGCGTCGAATAGTTCACGAGAGTGCAGGTAAGGGAAGGAGCACGCGAGGGGTCACTTACATCGACGCAAAAGGCGAAGAAGTTTTCCAACCCGCCGAATTGGTCTTCTTGGCATCTTGGACGCTGAACAACTCTCGATTGCTGCTCCTTTCGGGCATCGGGGAGCAATACGATCCTCGCGATGGGACGGGCACCCTTGGGCGCAATCTCACTCACCACGTGTCCTTTTCCGCTGTCACGGCGTTTTTCGAGAAGCCATTGAATCGCTTTATGGGTTCCGGCGCAGCGGGCATCTGTATCAGTGATTTCGACGCTGATGTATTTGATCACAGCAGCATCCCTTTTCTCCGGGGAGGGATGCTGCTCGCTTTGAGTTTGGGCTATCGTCCCATCGCCAATTTTGGGGTGGTTCCGCAAACTTTGAAGGTCAGCTGGGGTTCGGAATGGAAGAAGGCTGCGATCTCGTACTATGACCGTACTGGCAGCATCGCATTCTTGGGGGAACACCTCGCGTACAAAGGCAACTACACCGACCTCGATCCCACATACAAGGATCATTTAGGTGACCCACTACTTCGTTTGACGATTGACTGGCGGGACAATGAACGCAGGATGACTGAGTTCATCGTCCCAAAAGCAGTCGAGATCGCCCGCGCAATGGGCGCGAAAGAGGTCAGTGCGTTCTCAGGGCTGAAAAATTACGACACGACGCGCTACCAAATGACTCACGTACAGGGCGGAGCCATTATGGGCAGTTCTCCTGAATCATCCGTGGTAAACCCGTATCTACAACACTGGCAAGTGCCAAACCTGTTTGTATTGGGTGCGTCGTCATTCCCGCAGAATGCGTCTGGCAATCCCACGCCCACCATTTTGGCTCTCACGTACCGCACCGCAGATGCAATCGTGGACCGCTTTCTGAAACACCCCGGCGCTTTGCTGACATCGTGAAGTCAAGTCCTTATGCGCCCCGAGCACGATCCCAACGTTTGAGAACCTCGGCAGAAAGGGCATCCGAGGCTGTGACAAGTCAAGGGGCGGATTGTTTAGCCGCTGGAATTGACCTAGGCACGATTGCGTCATAACATTCCCGCCAATGGGCACATCCACCCAACTCGTCGGCCAAACCATCTCGCACTACCGCGTCATCGAGAAGTTGGGCGGTGGGGGGATGGGTGTGGTCTACAAAGCCGAGGACACCGAGCTTGGTCGCTTTGTTGCGTTGAAATTCCTGCCTGATGATGTCGCCCACGATCCGCAGGCGCTCGAAAGATTTCGCCGCGAAGCTCGTGCCGCGTCCGCCCTCAACCACCCCAACATCTGCACGATCTATGAAATCGGGAAGCACGGTGACCAATCCTTCATCGCAATGGAGTATCTGGATGGACTGACGCTGAAGCATCGCATCGGCAATCGGCCAATGGAAACTGAAATGATCCTGTCGCTAGCCATTGCGATTGCCGATGCACTCGATGCTGCCCACGCGAAAGGGATCGTTCATCGAGACATCAAGCCCGCCAATATTTTTGTCACCGAACGCGGGCACGCCAAAGTCCTCGATTTCGGGCTGGCTAAGGTCGCACTTTCTGCCAGTTCTGCCAGCCAAGTAGCCGCACAGAATACTCAAACCGCTACGACTCTCGCCGAAGAACATCTCACCAGTCCGGGAATGACGCTGGGAACGGTCGCCTACATGTCTCCTGAGCAAGTCCGTGCCAAGGAATTAGACGCCCGAACGGATTTGTTCTCCTTTGGCGCAGTGCTTTATGAGATGGCTACGGGTACGCTGCCATTTCGTGGGGACAGCTCGGGAGTCATCTTCAAAGCCATTCTCGACGCGGCTCCCACGCCTGCGGTGCGGCTGAATCCCGACCTGTCCCCCGAACTCGAAAGGATCATCAACAAGTGTCTGGAGAAAGATCGAAACTTTCGATACCAACACTCTTCGGAGATGCGAGCCGACCTGCAACGCCTGAAGCGGGACACGGACTCTGGTAAGTCGGTGGCTGTGACTCACTCGGTACCCGTTCCTCGCAAAGGGCGGCTCGTGTGGGTCGCCGCGATTGCTGTTGGCGTGATCGCCGCAATCGTGGTGGCCGTCTTGCTCTGGCAGTCTCGGCATCCGGCCGTCCCGCCCGTTGATTCTGCAAACCCGAAGGCGATTGCGGTGCTGCCGTTCCAGAATGCGGGCTCCGACAAGGACACTGATTTTCTACGGCTCGCCCTGCCAGATGAGATTGCGAATACGTTGAGCTATGTGCCGTCGTTCTCGATCCGTCCGTTTGCCACAACGAGCAGGTACAACGGACCGAGTGTGGACTTGCAACAAGCTGGTCGGGAGATGGGGGTGATCTCCATTGTGACGGGGCACTACCACACCGAAGGTAATCAATTAGAGGTCACGCTGGAAGCGGTGGATGTTGCGAATAATCGCAGCATTTGGCGAGACACCATCAATGTCGGAGCGTCAGACAAGATTGCGATGCGGGAACAAATCACATCGAGAGTTCGGCAAGGCCTTGTACCAGTGCTTGGAGGGTCATTGGACTCTGAACAAGCAGGAACTCGGCCAAAGAGCGAAGAGGCATACAACCTATTCTTGCGCAGTGTGGCGGTGCCGCACGATCCGGGGCCGAACAAGGCAGCGATCAAGATGCTGGAGCGGGCCGTGGGGATCGACCCGAGCTATGCACCGACGTGGGAAGCTCTCGGGCAGAGATATTACTTCGACTCGACATATGGCGGGGGCGGCGAAGAGTTTTACGACCGCTCGAATGCGGCTCTTGAACGGGCACTATCGATCGACCCGAACCGGGTCTCGGCGGCTACCAGTTTGATCACGAACCGAGTGGAACGGGGCGAACTAGTCCGCGCTTATCAAGCGGCTAAGGAAATGGTGCGACGGAGACCCCAGAGTGCCGACGCGCACTTCTCGCTAAGCTATGTCCTGCGCTATGCGGGAATGTTCAACCAGTCCGCGCTGGAGTGCAATTCGGCACAGCAACTCGATCCGGGAAATTTTACTTTCCGCTCCTGTGCTTGGTCGTTCTTGTCGATAGGTAAGACTGACAGCGCGATGGATTTCGTTCATTTGGACGCGGGATCGGAGTGGGCGGCGTGGGTGATGCCTTATGTGTATTTGGCGGAAGGCAAGGTCCCCGAGGCGCGAGAGGGAGCGAAGCACATCTCGAAGAATCCCTACTACCACCGCGAGTTGATGGTGGCATGCACGCAAGAGCAGAAACCCGTTGACATGGAGAAGATTGCGCGGGAGGCTGAATTGTCGGTGATGAGAGAACCCGATCCCGAGGCATGGTTCCACTTGGGGGAACTAATGGGCTATTGCGGACAGCAGGATGTTGCTATTCGCCTGCTGAGAGGAGCCATTAAGCAGAACTATTGTGGCTACGAGGCCTTGCAAACCGACCCGCTGCTCGCGAAGCTCCGTGGAACTTCTGAGTTCTCGGAATTGCAATCGGAAGCTAAGAAGTGTCAACACGTTCTTGGTGCGGCGACACCAGAGTCCACAATGGAAGACGCCGACCCCGACATCCCCCTCCTGAAGGAAGCCAAAGCCGAGTACGCAAAGCTGCAATAGCTGTCCGGCTATCATGTTGTTGGTGACACGAAGGGAGGAAGTACCATGTGGCGAGAACGGATGCTGAAGATTGTCTTGGTGTTGGTGGGGTTGCTTTTTACGGCTGGCATTTATCCCCTAATCGGCTCTTTATTGCATCCGGCTGATTCTGATACTGGCGATACGATGATGCTCAGCCTCTATGTCGCGCTCGGAATCTCCCTGCTCATCGCGGTGCGGAATCCATCGGCGCATCGCAGCCTGATCGCCTTCGCAGCATGGTCGAGCTTCGCCCATGCCGTGGCAATGTCGATACTGGGACTCGAAATTCCTAGCCAACGCACAGCATTTCTGATCGGATCGGCTGTGCTTGTTGCCATCGGCGTGGCCTTGATCGCGCTGGCTCCTGCAAAGCAGTCAGTCGAGCAGGTATCGGCAGCCATTGTGTAGGTTTGCACTCCGGAAAGACGCCGACCCCTGAGTCACGTCCGACGCTCATCTTCTATTCTCTGAACCCTGAACATGCAAGGGTCCACAGCGGGTCAGATTTCAAGCAAGCGGGCCGCTCTATGCTCAGCATGATATGCTTCGCCTCTGCACTGGTTAGCTTCTCTTCGAGTTGTTCGCTGACCACACATTGAGCGCCAAACATTGCGGCCGCGTCTTGCAGCATGTGGCGTGCGGTTGAGTTTGTCGTCTGGCAAAAGCGTTCAGCAATTGTTTGTCCCGCCATTACTAACTTCCTCCTCGGCAAATCTCGGGGTCAATCGGGTGCGGCTCGATGTTGCCGACCTTCAACATCATTGCTGCATCTAGTACATTGTGGAAGATACGACCGCAGGCTGCCTATGATGTAGGTCACTTTCTAGGTCACTGAAGTAACGAGGACTGCCAACATGAGCATGCAGAATCCTGTCAAAGAACGCATCGTGAAATTACCAGAGGAAATAGCGCAAATCAGCGAAGCGAATCGATTGTACTTGCATAGTGGCAAGAGGAGGCTACAAGGCGCAGCAGGGGATCACGAACGTCGGCTTCAGCGGTTGCAGGAAACCTTGGACGAATTGGTGGCGCTTACAGACTGGAAGAAACTATGAACAAGGCACCGCCGACACAAATTGAGGTCGTTGGCGAAATCGTGGGTTTTAGATTGGCTTCGTTCTCACCCCGCTAGCAATCCCGGTCCTCTTGGGTACCTCAGATTACGCCGCCGCTGCCTTTCCGCATCGCATTCATGTAGCTTCATTCGATTTTGAGAGTGGGAATTCCTGAGGTGGCCTACTGAATTCGCTCATGTCGTGCAGGCCCGGTACTAGTCCTCCATGCCAAGCCAGCGTGGCCCCAAAGGCTCCCAGCCCCTCTGAAACGCCCCAGCCGACCTTTGCCACTCGCGGCAGCCAAATCCCCACAGAATCGCTTCCTGACGGATCGCCCAAACGCCCGCCCTCCATGCAACAATGAATCCCCAATCATGACCGCCGCTATGCCAGAGCGCCGATCCGCTTTGCTAACTTCGCTACTTTTACCTGTTTGGGCGAATAGCCTTGTAGTTGAGCGAGCTACCTCTCCTTACTCTTTCAGGTCCTCTGAACTAAGTCAGCCCATCTGAAGTTTTTCCTCTTAGATCACCTCCAAGGAGGAACTACGTTATGACCCTATTGACCCGTTGGGAGCCTTTCCGTGACTTGGCTACCATGCAAGACCGCATGAATCGCATGAACCGTCTTTTCCGTGAGGCGTCTAGCCCCGAAGAGCCGGAAGAGGCGTTAACAACCACCAACTTCGCACCGCCCGTGGACATCTACGAAGACGAGCACAACATTACTCTGAAGCTTGAGGTCCCCGGCATCGACGAAAAGGACATTGATGTCCGCGTCGAGAACACCACCCTCACCGTCCATGGCGAGCGCAAGATCGAGAAGGAAGAGAAAGAGGAGAACTTCCGTCGCGTCGAGCGGCAATACGGAAGCTTCACCCGGTCGTTCACATTGCCGAGTTCCGTGGACCCGGGGCAAGTGAGCGCCCACTATGACAAGGGAATGTTGAAGATCAAACTCGCGAAGAAGGCGGAAGCCAAGCCCAAGCAGATCAAGGTGAATGTTGGCAGCGAGAAGACGCTCGAAGCCAAGATACAGGGCAAGGCCGCGTAAGACCAGTAGTCAGTGAGAGAAATGGGAGGCGGCTTATCTCGCCTCCCGTTTGTTTCTCGCCCCGAGCCTACCCGGTACACGCGGAACTCGCCAAGAAGGGTCGCTCTATGAACGCACCTAGCATTTTCATCAGTTTGCTGATCGTGCTGTTTGTAATCCTGCTGCTCCGCTGGATGCGCAGGCTGAAACCGCAGTTGGCCGGATTTCAATCACAACGGATGTGCCCATCCTGTGGATTGATTACATCTCGACTGAAAGCCCGCTGCTTGGAATGCGGCAAGCCCTTTACAGCGGTGGTGTACTCGACTTCAAAGAAATGAACGGCACCTCATTCGTCCCTGAAAATTTTTCCATCAAGGAGATCATGGTATGCAAAACATCAAATTTCTCGTGAAGGTGAACCGTGGTGCTCGCGCTCCTGCATACGTCCAGCGCGTTGATCCGACTCCCATCCACATGACAACCAACCGTAAGCTGGCGTTGGTCATGGGCAGACTCACGGCCGAAGACGCTGCCAAGTCCCTTCAAAACTCGCATTGCATCCCCGAGTTGGAGTCGGTGCAGGTTCGTGCCTAGCGTGCGTACAGAGGATGGTTAATCCGGCTCTCTGCGAATCTTCTTTCGAGCACGTTTTCGCGCTAGAGCTTGCTTCACTCGCCGTTTCTCGCCCGGCTTCAGGTAGTAGGAGTGACGCTTTACTTCTCCAATGATGTTTTCCGTCTGAACCTTGCGCTTGAAGCGACGGAGGGCGTTGTCTATTGACTCGCCTTCTTGCAGTCGAACTTCTGCCACACGCATCACCTCCAGACCAGTTCCGATCAGACACATTAAAGCTTACTCCCTTTATGGTCCCCACTCGGTCGAACTGATTGCGGAATAACACGCTGGTCACAGAGTAAGGGCACGCTCACTCCGAGTAGCCGTCGCCTTCGTCATCCTCATCGTCATCTTCTTCTTTGCGGTCGTCTTCCTCTTCCTCCTCTTCGTCTTCGGGCTCCTCCCTTAGGAGAATATCGGCGCGTAATGAGGACGCAACGTCAAGGCATTTTAGATTCATTCTGTGCATGCTCAATGGTACGCCGTTATTATCCCTGTCACGCCCGCCTTTGCCGCTTCTTCGCCGAGGAGCGGTACAATGCAACCGAGAAATCAAAGGAGACCGAAATGGCACAAAAAGTTATTGATGTCGTGGGAACATCGAAAGAGAGCTTCGCAAAGGCGGCGGAAAATGCGGTGGCAGAAGCCGCAAAGACGGTTAGGGGCATGAAGTGGGCCGGGGTGGCGGAACTGGAAATGGAGTTGGACGGCAAGAAGATCGTCAAATACCGCACCACAACGAAAATTTATTTTGACATTGAAAAATAGTGTTCGTGGCGCAGCAGAACCGGAGCCTGCGTTGTTGCTCAGCTCGACACTGGGTAGACGGTCAGCGGAAGCAGGGCGTCTGCTGGCACGATGGGGTGCGTTGCACGCTGTGAGAAGTGCGCTCAGCGGATTGGTACTCCTGCTATTCCTGTACTTGGTGATCTCCCGGCTGTAGAGGTTCGCTACACAAACCAGAAAATAGGGGGGCTCTTGGCCGCGAGAATTCTCATGGTTCTTAGTGCGAGCATTGTCCTTACACTAGGAGTCGTCCACTTCGTCTATACGTTCTGGGGGGCAAAGCTCATGCCCCGTGATCCCGCGCTGCAAATCAGCATGAGCCAGACTTCACCCGTCATCACGAAAGAGACAACAATGTGGCGGTGTTAGGTCGGCTTCAATGCCAGTCACAGCATGGGGCTTATTTTGTTCGGCTTGGTTTTCGGTTTTCTCGCATTGGCTCACGCCGAGTTCCTCTTTCACTCACCGTTCCTGCTCATTGTCGGGCTGGCAATGCTCGTCGGTCTTGTTGTGCTCAGCAAGGTTTATTTCTTCAGTGTGCCTCTCACAGGCATCAGCATTTCTTTGGCCTGCTATGTCGCCAGCATTGCGCTATTGCGCTTAGCAATTTAAGTGTCGGCGTACACGTTTAGGAGCGAGTCACGATCTTCCTGCTCGACCAGACCCAGTGGCGCAGCCGACCGAGGAACAGGGTTCCAGTCTCAACAATCCTCGCAGTGCGATATGATCCCTGCATGATCGCGGCTTCCTACAAACCCAAGAAGAAGTTTATGCAGTTGGCAATCGCGGAAGCCAAGCGTGCCCGTGACCGAGGCGACTATGCCATCGGCGCTGTCATCACCCGCGTAACGGACGGGCGCGAAGTCGTCATTGCCAGTGCAGGGAACCGGGTAAAGACTTCAGGATCAAGCATCAAGCATGTGGAGTTGGAAACGCTCAAATACGTATGGAGCGGTTATGGTCGCTACCTGACCGAGTTCGTGCTCTACACCACGCACGAACCCTGCGCGATGTGTGCGGGTGCCTGCGTCTGGGCGAGAATCGGAGCCGTCGTATACGGAGTCTCGCAGGAAGACATCTCCGCTTATGGCCGAAAGCGCGGGACGGAAGAATACAAGTGGCGAGCCTGCCTCATTCCCTGCCAACTGGTTTTCGAGAAGGGCAATCACGCTCTACTCGTCATCGGCGGTTTTCTACGTGACGAATGTAAGAAACTATTCGGTTACAGGGCTCGAATCGGATCGCAGGCTAACATAAACTCTGACTGATTCATTCTGCTTCAATTGGATAGTTCTCGAATAGCTTCTTCGACGGCAGCATCCCGCGATCCAAGCAGATCTGTCGGCGTGAAGAACGGAACATGAATGTCAGGAGGTACACCCGTACCGTCAAATGCCTTTCCATCTTGCGTGTAATACACCTCGTTCGGTAACCCGAAATGCCAACCATTCGGGAGAGCGCGGTCAAGAACGTCAGAAAATACACCCTGCGTGTTGAGACCGATGCGCAGGACGTGAGGCTCCCGTCCCATCAGCGCCATCGTAAACGTTTCGCCCGCGCTGACGGTGTCGGGACCGATCAACAACGCGACTTTGCCCTTAAAACTAGGTCTGGCGCTCGGAACCACCCACACAGGCTGTTTCTCGCTGAAGGTCAGTGGCGCGTCAAGGCTGGCGCTGTTACGTGCAGCCTTTGCGTAGGCGAGATACTTTTTGTCTGTAAGACGAGACGCGATCTCGATGCCAAGAGGGTCGTCGCCGCCTTTGTTTAGGCGCACGTCAATGACCAAACCTTTGAGTTTTCCGGCACTCTCGAAGATCGAATCTAGGCTTCGTTGCAGACATTGCAACTCGTCGGCATAGCTGCCATTCGCATAGTCGTAAAACGTTGTGACACGAAGATAGCCGATAGAATTTCGCAGTCGCCCGAACTGGATGTGCTCCTTGCAGTACGCACGCAGGTGGTCTTGGACGTAGGTGGTCTCAATCACCGAGGCGGCTTTCTTCCAATCAGTGTCGCTGAGATGGCCTGCATCCGCACGCCAGCCTTCGAACTCCGTTTTGATGTCTCGCGCTTCCAAGCTCGTGTGAGTATCGTTCAATGGTTTGATCATTTGCTGGAAGATGTGAAACAACTCTTTCGAAGTAGTCGCTGGCGTCACACGGTGCCGATAGTGCTGGTCAACCGCCTGCCAATCCACTTTGCGAAGGACGAAGAAGGGGTATTGCTCAGCGAACGTCTGCCAGAAGATGGCGTAATTGTTCTGGGGAGTGTCGGGTGGATTCTGCTTACACTGTTCGGGCAGGCTGCCAGTACGACGCAGGATGATGTCGGCGGCAGCCCAATCCCACCGCATGTGCAAGATGTTGGGGTCATCCGTTCGCCGAACAGTAATTACCGAATTACCTGAGGGGAACACGGCAATGGAAATCGAGGAGCGGGTTTCGTCTAGCTGCCGGGTTTGTGCGGGAATGCAACTGATGGAAGTCAACTCGTAGCTGCGCAACGCCGTCCCGTCGAATTCGACAAGTTCACCATAGCCGTCCGTCAACCAAAAACCTTCAGTGAGCTTCGAATCGTGTTGCTTCTGTGCATCGGCGAGCAGGATCAGTGAAAAATAGATCATCAGCAACCGTGATCGACGGAGAGCAACTCTTATCGCCAGACGAGGCATAAATCAATTTGGAGGCAGCAAGCCTGCTCCTTTCGCCGGGATAGGCGGTAACGCCCCGACATTGGGAGATTATGGCAGATCGGATAGCGTGACGATTATGGGGGTGTGGTCAGAGGGCTTTTCCTGTCCGCGAGGTCCTTTATCGATTTCACAACTTTCCAGTCGATCTGCTAGCGTTGGGGACAATAAGAAGTGATCGATTCGAATGCCTCGATTGTTTTGGAACGCCTGCCGAAAGTAATCCCAAAATGTGAAATGTCCGATTTCGCCCACGTGCAACGACCTGAACGCATCGGTATAGCCAATACCCAACATTGCACGATAGCGGGCTCGCGGCTCCGGCTGAAACAAAGCATCGTGCTCCCATGAAGACGGCTTGTGACAGTCGATGTCTTCAGGAATCACGTTGAAGTCGCCGCCTATCAGCGTCGGCACATCGTCCTGCTTCCATCTAATCATTCGTTGTTTCAGTCGATCCATCCAAGCTAACTTGTACGCAAACTTGTCGCTCCCTACCGGATTGCCATTGGGAAGATAAATATTAACGATGCGGAGGCCCTTGATGATTACTTCCAAGAACCGCGCATGGCTGTCAGAATCGTCTCCGACGAGAGCCTTGGCAATCGTCTCCATCTGATGTCGCGACAGGATCGCAACCCCGTTGTAGGCTTTCTGAGTCACCGCAACGCTCTCATACCCGAGCGCCTTAAAGGTTTCGGACGGGAATTCCGTGCCCTTCAATTCTTGTAGCAACAACACATCCGGTTCGCGAGCTTTCAGCCATGCCGTGACATGGGTCAGCCGAGAGCGAACAGAATTCAAATTCCAACTAGCGACTTTAAACATCAATTCCCATTGCTGACCTTATTGTGGCATGAGAGTCCGACCGTTCCATCGCGAGATTTATCCAAAGACAAGGGAAGCAGAACCCACCGCCAAGCGTCTCCCGCATACAATGACGCCATGAAAGACCTGAACAATCGAGTGGCCCTTGTGACTGGCGGCAGCCGCGGAATCGGAGCCGCAGTTGCAATCGCACTGGCTAAGGCTGGTGCGGATGTTGCCGTTAACTACCGTGAGCGTGTCGACGCCGCGAATGCGGTGTGTGCCGAAATCGCCGCGATGGGACGCAAGGCAATCACGGTGCAGGCCGATGTGTCCGTCGCCGCCGACGTGAAGCGCATGGTCGCGAAAGCCGAGGCGCACACCGGAGGCATCGACATTCTCGTCAACAACGCAGCCATCGCCCATCCGCGCAAATTGGAAGAGATCACGGAAACGGAATGGGACGAAGTGCTCACGGTCAATCTCAAGTCGGTGTTCTTGGTAACGCAGGCTGTGATCGGCGGGATGCGGAAAAGAAAATGGGGACGCATCATCAACCTGTCCTCAGTCGCAGCACAGACGGGCGGGGCAGTGGGGGCACACTACGCCGCGTCAAAGGCGGGGATCATTGGGCTGACCCACTCTTGTGCCTCCTCATTCGTTAAAGAGGGAATCACCGTGAACGCTATTGCTCCAGCGTTAATCGAGACCGATATGGTGACCAGTAACCCGAACGCGAGTCCTGCTCTTATTCCGATGGGGCATTTCGGCTCGGTAGACGATGTCGCATCGGTGGCTGTGATGCTGGCAACGAACGACTACATGACTGGGCAGACGATTTCGGTGAATGGTGGCTGGTATATGAGCTAGACAGGAGTGTCATCAGATGACTCTAATCGAGGTTGGCACTTCGATTCTTACTTGCTTTAGAGGTGTGTTGGGAGCTTTGTTGTTCATTAGCAGGATGCAATTCAAGGAAGAGGTGCGCGAGCAGAAGCGCATCATGGTGTTCGTCTACATAATGTGGCTGGTCGCTTTTGTGCCGGTCTCGATCACCGATTCGGTTGGTCGCACTCGCCGTTGTGGATAACGATCCTGTCACAGGCGGTCGTTTTCGGCGGGTTCGCGACGACACTGTGGGTCGCGAAGGTCAACCGTTTCGCTGCGCGGACGATTCAGGTCGAGCCCGGTCAGGAGGTGATTTCCAGCGGCCCGTATCGCATCATCCGCCATCCCATGTACACGGGCATGTGCGCGATGTGGCTTTTCACGCCCTTGGCACTGGGCTCGTACCTCACCTTGCCTGCCTTCGTTCTCCTCATCCCGTTGATCGTCCTTCGTCTTCTCAACGAGGAAAAGGTTCTTCGCTAAGAACCTACCCGGCTATGCGGAATACTGCGTCCACACCCGCTTTCGGCTCGTCCCATTTCTCTGGTAAGAAACTCATTCTCTAAAGCACGTCGATCACGATAAGAGTGATGTCGTCTTGCTGGGCTGCGGATGCAGGCTGCCAGTGACGGAGTTCGGAAAGCAATCGGTCGGACAATTCAGAAGAGGGGAGTAACTGGCTTTCGCGCAGCACTTCTCCCAACCTGCGGTCGCCAAATGACTCGCCGTTGGTATTTTCCGGCTCAATTAAGCCGTCTGTGTACAGAAGAAAACGATCACCCTTGGCGATTGAAATCTCGCAAACCGGATACTCGCATCCCGACATCACACCAAAAATGAGGCCGTTGCTTTGTATGGTCTCCAGCTTGCCTTGGCTCCAGCGCAGAAGCGGCGGATGTCCAGCCGCCGAATACAGCGCCTTCCGATTCTCAGTGTCGAGCCATAAGTACGCTGCGGAGACGAACTGACCGCGAAGCTGCCCGGAAAGGGTGCGTTCCACTCCGCGCAGCACGGATGCCGGATTATCCGCACAGGCCACCACCGACTGCATGGCAACCTTAATCATGGATGCAATCAGAGCCGCTGGAACACCATGCCCAGAAACATCGGCGACCAAAAAACCAGCGCGGTGAGGATCGACGGCGATGAACCAGTAAAAATCTCCCGCGACGGCAGTCATCGGAAGATACGCCGCACTGATCCGCAGGTGCCTAACTTCGGGGACGCCACTGGGGAGGATTGAAGTCTGTATCTCACGGGCGATAGTGAGTTCGTCTTCGATGGAGAGCAGGCGGCGTTCGTCCGCAGACACCTTTTCTACTGCGACCCATCCCTGCGAGAGCACAAACAGCGCAAATGCCAGCGGCTCAAGAAAAGGATAACTGCGAAGGTTGAAAAAAGTTCCGTTCAGATTGTCGTGAACAACCGCAGCCGCCAGAATCAGAGTCCCGGCTGCCGAAACTCGGCTTTGAATAAGCAAGCACTGTTTCCCGATTCGTGGAACGACATTCGCTATCGCGACGGCAAGCAGCGAGCCGATCACAAGCACATTGTTGTATGGCATGAATCTGACAGGAGACTGATGGAGCAAAACTGAAGCTATGCCTGCGATAGCAATGGCAGACGCCGGAATGACCATGATCCGGGCAATACGGCGCAAAGTCCCTACAGTTAGCTCTGCCCAGAACAACAGTGCGGGGATCATGATGACGTAGGTGATGACCCATACGACTTGCGGGGCGCTCGACGAAAAGGGACCGACCAGCAGGCTAAAGGCGGTAGGCACTGCGGCAAACAGGCGGACTCCGTACAATGCGCTGAAGTGCCAAACCATGCCAGAATCCGTCCCGTGTTACCGCGACGAACCGCCGCAATACCGCAGGCGGCAACCCCGATGAACACGAAGATCGTCCCAAGAATGACGACGGCGAATTCTGCACGGGGCGCTAGCATAGCTTGATTTTCCAGCCGTCTCGCTCACCTGCCCAACCATATTGGTGTGTGGAAGAGCGATGCTGTGATGTGAAGCACAGGAAGTGTATACCCGCTCACTGAATTGCTCTTGCCGCTGTGCTAGGGTTCCCCTTCGACCGTAAGAAGTCCGTTAGGAGGGAATTATGGTGGGAGGCTTGCTCCTCGTGGTGTGTGTCATCCTGCAATTTCATTATCATGACTCGATTCCGTGGTACATCTGGGTGGTCGCGCTGATCGCGCAGTGTGTTGCGTTTGGAGAACCCGCGATGCGATCTGCCGCTGCGAAAAAGAACTGAATGTGCGAACGGTTGACTCTATGCGAGTGCTTGTGATCGGTGCCGGAATCATCGGTTCGATCTATGGCTGGGCGCTCTCCGAAGCTGGACACTACGTCGTCCACCTTATGCGGTCGGGCAGGGCTGCTGCTTTTCGAGACGGTCTACCGCTCGATATGTTTGACCGACGCAAAGGACACAAACGGAACTTCCGGGGGCTTTACAAACTGCACGCCGTAGAAACGGTGTCACCAAGGGACACCTTCGAATTCGTCATCGTACCTGTGAAGCATTATGTGTTGGTGCAGACCCTCAAAGAAGTCATTCCCCTAGTGGGTGCTGCCGAGTTTTTGCTTTTGACGCAGAATTGGCGCGGCACAAACGACATCGATCCTATTCTGCCGCGTGTTTTCCTTGGCAGACATTCAAACTAGGCTGCATTCGGACATGCTGCACTACCTGTGGCTTCAATACGCGATCACTGGTGGTCTCTGGGCGGGACTCATGCAAGCGGGAAACATCGATTCCATGCTGAATGACCGCGAAGCGACCTCGGCGGCACTGCGGGCTGTGTGCGAATGCTTACAGGTGGTGGAGCGGCGAGGAGTTGTGCTCTCCCAATACGCAGAAACAGCGCCGTTTCTGACCAATTCGGCACTACGCAAACGAGTCAACATCTGGATGACCCGCTGGATGTTTCGGCATGACGAGTACACAAAGCTATGTTCTGCTCATGCCTTTGGCGATCCCGTCGAGGTCAGGACGTTCTATGACGACCTGATTGGATCGGGGCACGAACTTGGTGTGTCGATGCCTGTGATGGAAAGCTACGGTGAAGCCATCAGGCGGTTCGCGATGACAACGTAACGCATGCGATTTCTATCGCACATGGCTGCTGGGCGGCAGGAGAGCCTCTGAGGGGGTGGTTTACTTCGCGAGCGGGGTTTCTCCGGCGCTCAGCGAAAGGTGCTGCACCATCCCAATCACTTATTTCTCGACCTTCCTGCAACTCTCCACTTCCCACTCCATCGGTTTGCCTTCTGCGCCTGTCACCACGAGGGTGCAATCGTAGGCCGAATCGCCTTTCTTCGTGAAGGTCTGCTGGATGGGCAGCTTCTCATCATTCGCGATCATGTCGCCCGTGAAGACTAGCTTGTCGCCGTCCCATCCGAACGCGGTCACGTCCACTCGTGAGCCGCCTATGTTCATGTCGCGGCGGACGTGGAGCTTCGCGTTAGCGTCCCAAGTGCCCCAGCCGACCAGTGTCCGTTTTCCTTGGAGTGGCCCCTTCGTTTGATCGATGTGGTAAGTGAGCCAAGAGCCGTCAAGCGCCATCTTGAAGCTGAACTTGTCGGTGAACTGCACTGCGACGGCCTTCGGGGAAGGGTGCTGCTCTCCCTCGCATATCCACTCCCCGACGAACCACTCCTCCACAGACAGTTGGTCGGGCGGCGTCGGTGTTGTCGATGGCGCGGCATTCACGGCTGGAGTTTCTCCGGCATTCAGGGAAAAGTGCTGCACAATCTTCCACTCCCCGCCAATCTTCTCCATCACAATCAGGTACTGTCCAAGATGAACGACGGAACCGACAAGCCTCCTCGTTCGCCCTGTCCCATAGGCGAGTGTGCCCGAACTCTTTTCAACGCTTGGCTCGATTGCTTCCAGCCTGCTTCCTTGGTCTAGTCCCGACTTGACCCAGTTCCGAATCTCGTCCCGTCCTTTGAAAGTACCGCCATCACTCACCAGCGTGGCGTCATCGGTGTACAGTGCCACAACTGCGTCCACGTCCTTCGCGTTGTACGCTCTGAGGAATTCCTGCCTTACTTGGAGTCCCGGTTCGGGGCCAGAAAGCGACTTTGCTTCCGGTTGCTGTGCCCGCATGTTTAGGCTGAAGATCAGCAATAATACCGCTACGTTCCTCATCTGGCTTTGCCTCCGCGCTTCTTATACTGCGGTCAGGAGAAACAGGGACGCTGTGACCCAGAGCACAGAAAGCTCTGTGGCTGTCATTCGAAGATGAGGACGAGGGTCATGAAGAGGACTCCCATGACAACCAAATCGAAATCTCGGAAACCTCGCTCATTGAAGCCTGCCCAACCGAACGACATCGAGGAAAGCATACGCCGACGTGCCTATCAGTTGTACGAGCAGCGCGGCAGACTTGACGGCTACGCGTTGGACGATTGGCTCCAAGCGGAACGTGAGATTCTCGGAGCGCAGAAACGGAAGGCGAAAGCAGCGAGAGGGTTGCAGTGTTGACGGCGGTCAAGCTTCTGCACACGGTAATCTGGGCATTGCTGGCGGGGTGCATTCTTGCTTTGCCCCTGCTCGCGGTTTTGCGTCGATTCCGCTGGGCAGCGATCATCACCGTTGTCGTCTTGTTGGAGTGTGGCGTTTTGGCTATCAATGGTGGCAGATGCCCGCTGACCGATTTGGCAGCCCGATGCACTGACGGGCGAGCGAGCAACTTCGACATCTACCTCCCGAACTGGCTCGCCAGCCACAACAAAACAATCTTCGGAACGCTGTTTGTCGTCAACGAATTGATCGTGCTGTGGTGTTGGCTGAAGCGACCGCGATTATCATCAGCCAACGACGGCGGCACCCTGTGATGCAGGCGATGAAGGCAGGCGTACTTTATTTCGCACTCGTGTTCGGAGCGGGCTTCGTGCTTGGAACGATCCGCACGCTGTGGGTCGTCCCACGCGTGGGCGCGAGAACAGCCGAACTGATGGAGATGCCCATCATGTTAGCGGTCACCATTCTGGCGGCTCGCTGGACAGTTCTACGTCTGTCGGTGCCGATGATGTGGTCTGCCCGACTTGAGATGGGGTGCATCGCATTAGTTCTCATGCTCATCGCGGAGTTCGGGTTCGTGCTCTGGATTCGAGGTCTCTCGATCAAGGCTTATGTCGCCACGCGAGACCCTGTGTCAGGAACGGTCTATTACCTGATGCTTGTGCTGTTCGCTGTGATGCCGCTTCTCGTACCCAGAAGATGAGACCGCTGGGAACCAGTGAACTCCGAAAGCCCAGATATACTCCATTCCAGCCGCATCGGGTTCGAAGCGGGCAATAATGAAAAAGAAACTTCAAAAATTCTTGGGCGTCTGGAGCACTGCTTATCCCACTGCGTCCAGCCCTTATTGGCGCTCGCAGCCAATAGGACGCATGAAAAGCCTTCTAGCTGGGGTTTTCTTCTCCGCTTCGGTGGTCGGTTTCGCTTTCGATCTGCTGCAACTCCCATTGCCCCCTCTGGGTCGCGGTCTCTTTTGGCCTCTCGTGCTTGGCGCGGCGGCGGTAGGCACTCTGGTGACCAGAATAAAAAGAATTCCTATCCTTTTGTTCTTGATCGTCGTGCTCATCTGGGTCGTTGGGGGACTGTCGGGTCTTGGCTGGCTCGGAGTGGGCTGGCTGACCTACCCGATCTCGCTTTTTGTCGTGCCATCGCCCATCCCTCAAACAATGAGGTTGCGAATCCTCTTCGATGCCATCGGCATCTGGGTGGGCGCAACTTTGGGCTTTCGGCTGTTGCTATCTTTCGTCACAACCGAGGGCGTAGCGAGCGTTCGGATGCAGACCGAACTCTCCCTCGCCCATGACATTCAAACCACGCTGGTGCCAACCCTTGCTTTCGAGACCCGGCGCTTCGAGGTCTACGGCAAATCCATTCCGAGTACGGAAATGGGCGGCGATTTGGTCGATGTCATCGAGAGCGATGGAAGTTTGCTCGCCTACGTTGCCGACATTTCCGGTCATGGCCTTCCCGCTGGTCAACTTATGGGGATGCTAAAGACCGCGCTGCGGGTCTCTCTCCAGTTCCATGAACAACCCGTAGCTTTTGCTCGAAAGTGCAGACCGTGTGCTGCCTGCGGTCAAGGAACCGGACATGTACGCCACTCTTGCCATGCTGTACTTCGACGGCTCGACCGAAGCCGAGTACGCCTTGGCAGGGCATGTACCCATCTTGCACTATCGACATTGCAGCCGCGACACGGCTCGCCTCTCGATGGAGCAGTTCCCCTTGGGTCTGATTCCGGGTGGGCGCTATGCGAGCCAGCGCGTCAGCTATTCACCGCGTGGCCTGTTCCTGCTGCTCACGGACGGCATCACTGAAGTGGTCAACGAACGAGACGAAGAGTTTGGTCTGGCGCGACTTGAGCAACCGGTGAGTCAACATGCAGACCAACCTCTGTCGCAGATTTGGGAAATGATTATGGGAGAAGTGAAGCAGCACGGCGTGCAACAGGATGACCAGAGTTTGCTGCTACTCCGCGTCCGTGAGTAGCGTTCCTCACACGCTGCCGTCGTAACAGACCAGTTCTACTTGATTCCCCTCCGGATCGGTCACATAAAGAGAGCGCCAATAGACCCTCCCAGAACCCAGTGCTCAGACACCCGGAGTAGAAAACTGATTGTAAAGCCAAGCGAAAACCGCTCCGGCTATAAGCCCGTCCACGAATCCGTAGAGAGTCCCGACGATGACCTCAGCAATGCTGCGAGTCGCGTGGTAGCCGAAGTAGACCGACGACACTGTCTGGAGAAATTGCTGACCATAGCCGCTCCAAATCAAGTTCGCCAGACCCATGCCCAGCATCGCCACTCCCCAAAGGATTCCGGACGCCAAAGCCAGACCCTTTATGCTCAATTTCATAACTTGCTCCTCTCTTCAATCGTAGGATTTCCAGCGAGTTCATTCCTGATAGTCCTAATCTCCACTGCCCATCTGCTGCGCGAGGTAGTTGGCAATGCCCATTTCAATGATCGAGTGAAGTTGAGCTTCCAAGAAGTCCGCGTGACGTTCTTCATCTTGAATCATGCGGTCGAATAAAGCCTTGGAGCCTTCGTCCCTTGCCTCGACGCAAATCTTGACGGCTTCGTTGTACTGGCGCACGGCGTCTGTTTCATCCTTCAGATTGACTTCCATCTGATCCTGCACCTTGCTTCCTAGTTGGGGCTTCAGCCCGACATCGACACTGGGAATTCCGTCGAGAAAAATGATGCGCTCGATCAGCCCCTCGGCGTGCTTCATCTCCTCTATCGCTCGCGCCTTCGTGAGGTCGCCCAGCCGCTTGTATCCCCAGTTGTGGCACATCTCCGATTGCGTCATGTACTGAACGATTGCGGTCAATTCAGAAGCGAGAGCCGCGTTCAGTTGCTCGATCACCTTTTCGTTACCGTGCATAGTTTTTGCCCTCCGTCGTCCCCATTTTGCGACCTTGGACAGTAGAAACGATGTGACCCAGCGCACAGGGATGTGGCAGGCGGGCGCAGGTCTCGCTTATGACAGCGAAGGGCACAAGCGTGTTGAGCAGTGGGACTGGCTTCCATTACAGGACAGTCGCGAAGGGCAGCGAAGTCGGCAACGTGGAAAAGTTTGACTTTCGACATCCAGAGTGAAAACATTATTGTGTCGAGTGCGGAGCAGCGTTGCCCGCAAAGTTGACGTTGTTCTCGCCTTCATACGCATTCATTCATCCTTCTTCATACCAAAATTAACGTTCTGCGCATTCGAACTCTTTGAACGGAGGCCAATCGTGACACCCGTGGCAGCGGGCAAGAAACTCAGCAAGTTCGATCCCAAGACATTCCTTTCGACCCTCAACGGCGGTAGAAAGATCGAAGCCGTTCTCAAAAAGCAGACGATCTTTGCTCAGGGCGACTCGTCCGATGCTGTTTTTTATATAAAGGAAGGAAGGGTAAAACTCACCGTTGTGTCGCAGATCGGGAAAGAAGCCACAATAGGGATTCTGAACAAGGGCGATTTCTTCGGCGAAGGTTGCCTCACAGGGCAGCTTTTGCGCCTATGCTCCGCAACCGCAATGACCGATTGCTCCGTGATGCGAATCGACAAGAAGTCCATGGTGGAAGTGTTGCACCGGGAACACTCGTTTTCCGACATGTTCGTGGCGTATTTGCTGAGCCGGAACATCCGATACGAAGAGGATTTGGTTGACCAGCTTTTCAATTCCAGCGAAAAAAGACTAGCCCGGATTCTGCTGCTGCTGGCTCACTTCGGCAAGGAAGGTGTGCACGAGACTCCCATCCCCAATATCAGTCAGGAGACCCTCGCAGAGATGATAGGCACGACTCGCTCGCGGGTTAGCTTTTTCATGAACAGGTTTAGGAAATTGGGGTTCATTGACTATCACGCCGGGGATGATTTGCAGGTTCACAGTTCACTTCTCAACGTCGTTCTCCACGACTAGAACTTCGTTTCGGAAAAACAGAACTCTACTGTCTTGCAGAACTAGCCACTCTGGGCTTCGCCATTTCCTTGATGACTTCGGCGAGTGTCGCTTTGGCCGATTGCTTTCTTATTTTTCTCTTACCCATACCCGATGATTTCACGAGTCCGGGGGCGTCTACAGGTCAATTTGGATCATGTATTCTGAGTCGAAGCGGGCATATCGACATTCCGTCGCGCTGAAGCACCTGACGGAGTGCGGACACCTATATTCCGAAACCTGAGCAATTTTGAGCAGTCACCAATAGGTCACCGTTGTAGTCTGTGGGCAGATGTGAAGGAACTAAAGACGGCCCACGGTCGTTTTGTTCCTCTGGTGGCGCAGCCGTATATTCGTATACAGGAAAAGTAGTTCATCCACCCGCTGCGCCACATCTACTTTTCGAACGGGTTCACGCAGCAAGTCAGGCTCCGGTCGGACTCATGGGGCGTTCGTTGAACAGCCCTCCCCCGAAGTCGTCCAATACAAAGGGGTTCCAGCCGCAATTTGACAACGGTTGCGCACAAGCCTAGCATTGTAGATGAGCGAGCTACCTCTTCTTACTCTTTCAGGTTCCCTGAACTAAGTCAGCCCATCTGAAGTTTTATTTCTTAGCAACCCCAACCTAAGGAGGTTGCCATGTTTGCACGCAATGTATCGATTCATCTGAAATCCAATATGCTTTCTGATTACACCCGTACCTTTGAGAACGACGTTCTTCCTTTACTTCGCAAGCAGAAGGGCTTCAAGGACGAAATCACATTGTCAAATCCCGGCAGTCTAGATGTGGTTGCGATCAGTCTTTGGGAGAACAAAGCCAATGCAGAAGCTTACAACACCAATACTTACCCAGAAGTGTTGAAGACCTTCGCAAGAATGATCGATGGAACGCCCAAGGTTCAGACCTTTGAGTCCGTCACCTCGACCTTCCATAACGTTGCTGTAGCGGCCTAAAAGGCCTCTAACTGTGTCGCACGGGAAGGCGGTTAACTCCGCCTTTCCGCCTTAACAAAGCGCCGAGCACTAATCGTAGTGGACCGGAGACTCCCTCTTATGAAAACCCTTTTATTGGCCATTCTCTCTCTGTGCTTTTGCCTAACCGTCGTCGTCGCTCTCTCACAGGACGCGCCCAATCAGGCACCGAAGACTCAGGTGGCCGCGGGGGGTCGGCTGACAACCATCATGGGCACAGTTGAGGAAGGTGGCGACAAATTGAGGTTCGTCACCGAACAAAGAGCTTGGAAAGTGGACAATCCGGAGATTCTTGAGGGTCATGAAGGACACTACGTTCACGCGGAGGCTTACGTCTATCCGGACAAGAATCTAATTCACATCACAGAAGTGAAGATACCCACCGCACGTGAGACCATGGAAGCTGACATCAAGTAAGCGCGATGACTTGGCCGCACGACAGCCCACCCCGCACCCCTCCCGCTCCGTCCGGTGTTTACTGGTTTCCACTACGCCCAGTAGTGGATGCACGATGAGGTACGGGGGTCGCCTATGACTGAACAAGCCGATGCAACTGACGCGTTCGCACGCGATGTCCGCCTTTACGTCTTCGGTGAGGCTGCGAACATTGGGCGCGTGCCGCAACCGCCTGAGATCGCGGCTGTTATGGGGCGTTCGCAAGCCGAGGTGGAACAGGCTGTACGGCAGCTAGCGGCGGGCAAGGTTTTGATCCTAGCCCCGAACGACGGGAACATCTGGGCAGCGAATCCGTTCTGCGCGGTGCCGTCACCCTTCCGCGTCGAAGCTCGTGGCAAAACGTACTGGGGCATCTGCATCTGGGACGCTCTCGGCATTGCGGCGGCGCTGGGCACGGACGCCGTCATCCGAACGGCTTGCGGCGACTGTAGCGAGCCAATGCTGCTGGAGATCGCTGGCGGGAAGCTGAAGCGCAGCGAGGGAATCATTCACTTCGCTGTCCCGGCGCACCATTGGTGGGACAACATCGGCTTCACCTGAAGCACGATGCTCATCTTCCGTGCAGAAGAGCACATTGATCGTTGGTGCGAGACCCGCAACATCAAGCGCGGCGCGACGCTCACACCCCAGCAAGGATGGCAGCTTGCTTACGGCTGGTACAAAGACAAGCTGAAACCAGAATGGAGACGGCACACGCTGGAAGAGGCAGAGGCGCTGCTTGCAAGTGTCGGGCTTACGGGTCCGTTCTGGAATCTTCGAGATTGAAGCTCTGCGGTGTTTACACCGTGAATTGCTATGCTTCCTCCTGCATGCCCTGTGCGGCTACCCGATCCCCAGACTCATCGGCCACGGATGCGGTAGCAGCAAGAACATTAAGAGTGCCCCCACGAGCGCCATATTCTTCATGAAGTTGATCATGTCGATCTGCTTCATTTGCGCGTCGTCCACCTTCCAGAAACTATGTATCTGGAACGACACACCCAGCAGGAAAACAATCAGCACAATGATCCCTACCACAGGATAGACGCCCAGCAACATGCTGAGACCACCCAGCAGCAAGATCACTCCGGTTCCTCCCACTGCCAGCTTGGGAGACGGTGTTCCCCTCGCCTTCGCGTACTCGCTCATGTAACTGAGGTTCTTGAAGTGGTTGAAACTCGCCATCAACCAATACCCGCCAAAAATGATCCTTCCGATCAGGAAAGCGATATTCATTCTCGGCTCCTTTCATTCGGCAGGATGATCACGCGCTCATAGCGACGCAACTCCCGTGACGATTCGATGCATCCCCAATGGTACGCCGTATCCGTGTCCATGCGCCGCCCTACGCTGCTGCTGTTGCCGGGCAGCAGTACAATCCGGAGGAAGAAAACAAAATCAAAGGAGAACGCAAATGACGCAGAAGATTATTGAGGTAGTCGGAACTTCCAAAGAGAGTTTCGCCAAGGCTGCGGAAAACGCAGTTGCCGAGGCTGCGAAGACGGTTCGGGGCATGAAGTGGGCACGAGTAGCAGAATTAGAGATGGAACTGGACGGCAAGAAGATTGTCAAATATCGCACCACTACGAAGATCTACTTCGACGTTGAAAAGTAGCGGTGAAGGCCGTTTTCTCGACAGCGGCCGCCCATTTGGTTGCAACTCAATTGCTTAATCTGATTCTTTGCGAATCTTCTTTCGGGCACGCTTTCGCGCTAAAGCTTGCTTGACCCGGCGCTTCGCGCCCGGCTTCAGGTAGAAAGAGTGGCGTTTCACTTCCTTGATGATGTCCTCCGTCTGAACCTTGCGCTTGAAGCGACGGAGGGCGTTGTCTATTGACTCGCCTTCTTGCAATCGAACCTCTGCCAAATCGTCACCCCCTGACGCTACTGCACTGCATTCAGGTTTTGGTAAATCAAAATCGCCACGAGCACCAGCAGAAATACCCCAGACCCCATACTGAACACGCGCACCGGGAGGATAAGGCGGCTCACCTTGGTCAACAGTTCCGTCTGCTCCGCGTGCATGTGTGAACTCGCGTCATCCAGAAATAACTGATCATCCCTGTGCATAGTGAGTGTGCTCTTGTAGATCAGGAGGACGATCAGACCAATTGCGAAAACTCCGAAGATCACCGCCACGACAGTAGTCATAAGCCACCCCGGCCCGATTCCAGTTCGGCGGCTTTCCCGCCCGAATAGATATAACCTTGACCCTTACAGTGTGCCGCTGCTGCGGATTGATTACTGGTCAGTTTTGACCAAAGTTGGCCTTCATGCATTTCACCAGTGCCCTGAAAGGAGTCGGGAGACGGCCCGTCAAGGGGATGCATACTGTCAAAGTGGTCGCTTCTGACCAGACATGGGCACGAATACCGCCTACCGTGAGGTCACACACAAGCGTCAGGTCGCATCTCGGACGCGATTCACCGCAAACTGGAGGAAAGTGGAAAAATGGCTACTCAACTATGCCAGAAATGCAAACAATCCCATCCCGGTCGCCTCTGCGATTACGATGAAAAAACTGAATGTGCCGAAACGATTACCGTCAATGAAGCTGCTCAACCGTGCGACGAGCCTTCAAGAGAAGAGAAAGGTTGAGGTTCGTTACGATTGCAGAGGGTAACGTTGCTGATAAAGGCTAGGCGGTCAGATTCCAGACTCGTTTGGAGGACACCATGTCGCCGCGCACACTCTTTCTAAGCAGACTGATCGGGCTGTACTGCATTCTCGTCGCCCTATCGATGATCACTCGAAGACAAGCTACCGTGGAGACGGTGACCGTCCTTCTTCAAAATCCATCGATGACGTTGATCCTTGGCGTAATCACGCTGGCGGCTGGGCTGGCGATGGTTCTCGCGCACAATATCTGGTCGGGAGGTACGCTCGTCGTCGTAGTCACCCTCCTCGGTTGGATGGCGCTCATCAAGAGCCTATTCTTCTTGTTCCTGCCGCATGAGATGGAAACAAGACTTTTTCTTGGGCAGCTTCACTATCAACAACTCTTCTACCTGTACTCGGCTGTTTCGCTCGTCCTCGGCGTCTACCTGACTTATGGAGGATTCAAGTCACGATCACATTAGCCAGCTACGTGAAAAGCCGAGCCTGAATCTGCTCCAGTTCCACGGGAGCGCAGCACTCAGCGTCGTCGTTCACCACGGAATTGATCCGAGGGCTCACCGGATAGCACCGCATCAGGCGAGCATCGTAAGGCTTCAGCAGATCAGTCGCCGCAGCCACATCTCCCGTTCCCGGATCAAGCCAAAGGTCGTAGCTGTCTGGATCGAGAATCGCTGGCATTCGGTCATGCACCGCTGAGGTCACGGCGTTCGGAATCGTTGTCAGGATAGAGCAGGTTTCATCGCAATTTTGCCCCAATGCCCTCCCGCACATGCCGTGCGCCGCTAACCGATCCCCAAGCTCATCGGCCACGGATGCGGCAGCAGCAAGAACATTAAGAGTGCCCCCACGAGCGCCATATTCTTCATGAAGTTGATCATGTCGATCTGCTTCATTTGCGCGTCGTCCACCTTCCAGAAACTATGTATCTGGAACGAGACACCCAGCAGAAAGACAATCAGCAGAATGATCCCAACCACAGGATAGACGCCCAGCAAGATGCTGAGACCACCCAGCAGCAGGATCACTCCGGTTCCTCCCACTGCCAGCTTGGGAGACGGTGTTCCCCTCGCCTTCGCGTACTCGCTCATGTAACTGAGGTTCTTGAAGTGGTTGAAACTCGCCATCAACCAATACCCGCCAAAAATGATCCTTCCGATCAGGAAAGCGATATTCATTCTCGGCTCCTTTCATTCGGCAACGTTGGCTGCATCACACGCGATTAATGGGGCGTCTCCAGTAAGCTTCGCAGGAAAGCTTCGGGATCGCAGCAATCGAAATTGTACGCCTGCCCGAGCAGGAATCGGGCGCGACTTGGCGGGTTTACGGGGCGGGAGTTTCACCCGCTGAAGCCCAGCGCCTTTTCACGCCGAACTTTTTCGCCAATTGACATGTCAGTGAGTTGGGCCAGAAATAAAAACGGGCGTGGGAAAGGGTGGCCCTTGCCATGCAAGCCCGGCTGAATTCACGATTCAGTGCTTAATACCGAAAGGCCCTAAGTCCAATGAATTAGAAAACACCCCCAACTCGCGGACGCATGTCCCTCATTCTGGCCAACTTGCAAGTGACGAAAACCTGAGGCCCCTCGGTATACAAGTAGTGTGAGCACAGTCCGACATCGCAAAGCGAGTGAGCATGGAGACAGTCACAGCACTCCACCGTGGATGATGAAGGCGTTGGACGCGGAGTTTCGTTTCACGCTCGATCCTTGCCCCCTAAATCCACAATTCGATCCGGCTGTCGATCAGGATGGGCTGGAATTAGATTGGAACGGTCAGCGGGTCTACTGCAATCCCCCATATTCCCAAATCCTACCGTGGGTGGAGAAGGCCTTTGCATCATCAGCCCTAACTGTATTTTTGCTCCCCTGTCGCTCCGATACAGAGTGGTTCCACAAGCTGCTGGATCGCCATGCGGAGATCAGCTTCATGCGGAAGCGCATGGATTTTGTCAGCGTGGATAAACGGCGCATCCATCCTGCGGAATCCTCTGTCGTGGCGACTGTGCGGGGCAAATCTTGATCCCCATCCTCACTGCCCTCACGGGAAGCAACGCCGATCTACTCCCTCGAATTTTAGAACTGTATGTCCCCGAAGGCAGCATTATCGCGGATGTGACCGCTGGCAAACTGGCATTCTGGAAAAACATCGACATTACGAAGTATGATCTCCGTGCCACCGATCTGTTGACGGGGACAGACTTCCGCCACCTGCCTTATGCCGAGGCCTCCATCGATGCTCTAATTTTAGACCCTCCATACATGCATGCAGGCGCTACGGTGCATCTCGGCCTACAATCCCGTTACAACAACGCCAGTGTGCCCCGTGGACACGAAGGAATCATCCGTTTGTATGGCGGCGGCATAATCGAGGCAAGTCGAGTGCTGAAGCAGAAAGGCCTAATCGTCATTAAGTGTCAGGATGAAACTGAATCAGGGAAGCAGCGGTTCAGCCAGGTTCCTTTCGCTTCTGGATAAGCCTTTGCTTGGCTACATCGGCGAAGCGGCCCACGGACGGCATCTGACGAGTCTTTCCCGTGTAATAGGCAAGGTAGAAATTGCCGTGCCCTCTGGGCAAGTTTTCAAGGTTCTTGAGTTGCTTATCCGGAACGGGCTTGGTGCCCCAGTCGCCGGAGGGACGCTTAACGCTGCGATACAGCTTCACTGTTCGATTCATTCTCGCTAATACTCTCGTTTGCTAGATTTTCGAGAGTAGCGAAGCGGAATAGCGAAGTCTGATGGCTATTTGGGATTTTGCCCGCATTTGGCGGGTTTCTGAAGAACTGGCGGAGAGAGTGGGATTCTCACCTGGCGTTTTTATACGTCTCTTGTCTTCAGCAACATACCGCTATAACACTGATAAATCAAGGGCCCTGTGTTTCACCATTGGTCGAAATTTTAACCATTGGAACCTGTATAGAACAAATTTCCGACGTTTATCGACACCACCGACACCAACGAATTTCAAGCGTTGCTGCTCCTATAACCTCAGCAATAGGTGAAAGACGGTGACAGCTTGCTGCAATGTCGCGATGGCCCATGCTTCTGGCCAGCTCCTTCTCTTGAGAACACTGTCGAGTGGCGTCCTTGCCATTGGTCTGGGTATGATTTCGAGTCTGAGAGACGCCGATGCCCAAGCGCAAAATGACGTTAGACCCGGAGTTGGCAGCAGAAGCCAAGAGCATTGTCGCATTAGCATTCCGCAACGGCCCCATCGAAGATGTTCACGCGGGAAAAGAGTGCCCCACTCGCGCCGGAAAGTCTGAATACTCGGATATAACGCAAGCCGAAATGAAGAACATTATGAAGCACGCGGTGGACACGGTCTACAAGTTGCTCTGGCTGAAACAGAATGATCCCCAGAAGTACGAGGCGACGCTTGAGTTCGGCAACCGATACACGCGTTTTTGGGACGAACCGAAAACGTACGTTGGCTAGTTCTGGAGGTTTCTGGAAGCAAGGGTTTCTTTCGGACCGTCAGTCGGCCCGCGGGCGTGGTTCGGAGCAGCGGGTAGATTTGTTCCCCAGTCGCTCATTGATTCCGTGCAACTTACTGATTCTACGATGGTCCGGAATGCCAAGAAAGGCCACGAAGGCGAGTTGTTCATTCAGTTTTGGACACCGTCAGGAAAAAACGGTGGAGCGCGGCCTTTTCAGGGCTGTAGTCACCCGAACCTAAGTAGTTGCAATCCTTACCTTTAGCGTCGTTTGTACCCCCATTTTGACCGGTGTTATTGGACCCATAACGGACCCAACAATCAGACCCATGCGGATGTCGGAGTTCGCCCAGATTCTGATCGCGCAAACGGGAGCTTGATTGTGAAGAGGCTATGAAGAAGTTGTGTCGGTGCCTGCTGTATTCAGGTCGAGGCGTACGCGGCAATGTGTTCCGTCTACGACGACGTGGAATTGCTCGATTGGCTTCGCTGGGCCGAGGGAGACGGCCCCAGTTTTCTTCGGACGATAGCGGAAGCGGCGTTCACGGCCGACCTGAATGATTACAACTTGCTTCGGCCTTGCTTGAACTCAAGAGGGAACGGCCGAAACCAACCTGAGGGACTCTATGTGCGGGCGCTATCGACTTTCGCGGAGATTGTTCTCTTAGCGTTGTGAGAGGGATACAATTCCGAGCCGGAGGGAAGGATGAGCATTCAGACAGGACGTAATGATCCATGCGGGTGTGGCTCGGGGAAGAAGTACAAAAACTGTTGTGGAATGCCACAACTCGAAGTTGCGAGCGTGCGAGCGAAGGATGTTAAAGATGTCGAATTAACACCCGGACTGGCGGAAGCGTTCACCGCCTCTCTGGACGCCTCGTATCTGGAATACTTCGCCGCTGCCTGTTCAGGAATGAGCACGAAGGAAGCTGAAAGACAGATTGCAGCCATACCCGAGGGCGAGCGTTATCTCACGCGGGTGCTTGACTCGCTGGATAACGCATTTGCGGACTTCGATACTGAGACCGCGAAGCTGGACCTGCCTAATATGCAGAACCGCAAACCTGAAGCCATCAAACGTTATCTTGAGTTCCGCCTACAGCAATTCAAAATGCTGATTGATGCGGTTGAGGATTACGTTGGAGAAAAGTATCCAGCAACAGGCGGACATTCTTAGCCCTGCTATCCGATCTGCCATAACCACCCCGTGTGCGGGCGCTACCGACTGTCGGGAGATTGTTCGCTGGACGAAACTTGGGTGATTGACAGGAAATGGTGTAAGCAGAGGAGATGCTGCAGGGCGCGATGGTTCGTTCAACTGTCGGAGCAGCGCTGGTCGCCGCACGGCAGGCGACCGAACATCGTCGCTCGGGCTACTACTTGCTCCACCAAGACTCCATCTTGAACGAGTGGATCGCGTAGCGGTTATCTCTTCCTCAAATCGCGCCCGTTCTTTGCCGATAATTTCAGGCGACGAATTCGACTTGGACAGAGCACGCCCGATTAGGTCAGCAACTGTGACCTGACGGCGTTCGGCAACCGATGTCTCGCCGAGTGCTCTAAAACACGAGTCCGCGAACCATTCCTTCGGATCAATCCGATAATGCTTCTCCTCTGGTCCCGACGCCCAAGCACGGCGCACCTGCTCATAGGACTTTACCCACGGGGTTTCCGGTGTCTCAGTGCTGGACGCTCTGCAAATTAGGATGCGACCGGATTCGGGAGCGAGAATCTGCTCCAGCACCGCCAACGTCGCACTACGTTCCAACCAATGAAGGGCGCGGCCAATGGTGATGTCATCGTAGGTTTGAGTCGTCGGGAATTCCTCGATCCGACCGTGGATCAGGGAGAGTGCAACTCCCGCTTCCGCCGCCGCAACCTTCGCCGCCTCGATCATTGCGGATTCGGCATCGAGACCCGTGCAGCTTCCTAAAAAAGGCGCGAAGCCAATGGCAAGCAGTCCGGGTCCGCAGCCAATGTCAAGCAAGGTTTCGTCGCCACGCAAACCGATCTGCTCCGCAACTTTCTTGAAGAATTGTGGCAGATACGGCTCCCGGTAGCGAGCATAGAATTCAACCGTTGATGCGAAGCGGCCCATTCATTTCAGTCTTGCAGGTGCCGTTAAGAACTTCAACCGCTAGAGGGGGAAGCGTCGGCTTTTGGAAAAGGTGTACCATCGGCGACGGAGTTTCCACACGCTTCCATGACGCACGCAATTAAATCTGAGCATGAGTCTGCTCTCACCGGCCACAGATTCCTTTTGCTCTTCCTTCTTCTGTTGGGGACAGTTCAATTCTATTCTGATGATGAAACCTTTCTGGTTGGCTTTACTCGTTTTATCGAAGCCGCTCTAAAGGCGGGAAGTGCGGTTATCGTGGTCGCGACCGAGTCCCACAGGAACAGTCTTTTTCAGAGATTGCAGGCACAGGGCTTGAATATCGGTACCGCTATCGAACAGGGGAGCTACGTTCCGTTGGATGTTGCCGAGACGCTCGCGACCTTTATGGTGAATGATCTGCCCGACCCGGTTCGATTCCTGAAAGTCGCGGGCGATCTCGTGGCGGCAGCCGCCAAAGCAGCGAAAGGGGAGCGTCCCCGTGTTGCAGCCTGTGGTGAATGTGCACCTATCTTGTGGGCACAAGGTAAGGCGGATGCGGCGATTCAGGTCGAACACCTGTGGGACGAGATAGCGAAGACATACGACGTGGATATTCTGTGCGGGTACGGGTTGAAAGGGTTTCAGCCCGGACGGGAGAACCACATCTACGAGAGAGTCTGTGCAGAACACTCAGCCGTTGGTTCCCAGTGAACGAGCCATTAAGCAGCCTTAAACACTACGCCGCAATGTTTCCCCTTAGCAGACCCAACTCGCCTTCTGAAAGGGTAAACTGCGAGGCACCGCAATCTAAGCAGACCAAGAGCTTTGGGAACACCAACACTCCGGGCTTGTCCACATTTCTTAGTCCAGAGAAATGGATGTTAATCTCGGCGACAAATTGTGTCTGATTTTCCGACCTACACGATCCACAAATGGTAACCGCCCGCGAGATCCCGGAGCCTATCATGGGAGTCTCCTCCTCACTGGGCACTGTTGTCCACATTGAGGATGCGGCGGGGGGGTCAGCGAGCAGTGACGATAATCACTCTTTGCTGTGATCGTTGACCGGGCGGATTCTACCAACCATGCCCAAGCTTAGGGCGAGTTCCACGGGTACGGAGCATTCTTCGTCGTCGTTGTGTGCCTCCTACAGAGCAGCACCGGCATCGGATCCTTTGCACGTCCCAGATCGTCGATACCGAGACCACCATGCCGACGTGGGTTGCAAGTCTTACCCGCCTTCGAAGGCTCGCGCGATCTCGTCTTGAACTGCGGGTGTGAGCGGCTCTACGGCTCCATTCGTCACGATCGTGATGCCCTCGCTCGACGGACGCACCTCACCAATCACAACAACCGGAACGCCTGTGGCCTCAATGGCCGTCAGGACCGAGTCCGCTCTGTCTGGCGCGACGGCGATCATCAACGCGCCCGACGCAATCAGTTTCAGCGGATCGAGCGCGAGCGCACTGCAAATCGTGTTGGTTTCGGGAAACACGGGAATGTGCTCGCGAATGACCCGAAGCCCGAGACCGGCGGGCGCCACCAGCTCGAAGAGCCCCATCGCGAGCCCGCCTTCCGTCGGATCGTGCATCGCGTGCACGACCTCGCCGACATTGGCAACCGCGAGAGCCGCACTCACGACACTGATGCCGGGCTCAATCAGGAAACGAGCGGCCCGCGCCAGAAGATCGGCATCAACCCGTCCCCGCAGCCGTTCGGACTTCTCTCGTGCGAGGATCGCGGTGCCCTCGATGGCCACACCGCGTGTTAATAGGATCAGATCGCCGATGGCAATGCGAGTCTTCCGCACAAGGCGAGTCGGGGCGACCTCGCCGAGCATCTGACCGACCAGAATCGGGCGGTCGAGGCCTTGGGTGATTTCCGTGTGCCCTCCGCCGAGCGTGACGCCCAGTTCCTCGCACGTGGTCCGCACATCGGCCATGATCGTCTCGGCCAGTTCGGGCGTCGTGCGGCTCTCCGGAAGGAGCATGACGACGAAGAACCACAACGGGCGCGCGCCCAGGACGGCAATGTCGTTCGCGTTGACGTGAACAGCGTAACGCCCGATGTGATCAGTGGCAAAGGTGATGGGATCTGTCGTGACGACGAGATAGCGATCACCTGCGTCGATGACGGCCGCGTCCTCGCCAATCTGAGGTCCAATGAGCAGGCGCGGATCATGCTTTGGCAGATGCCTCAGCAACGATTGCAAATGCTCAAGCGGAAGTTTGCCGACTGGCAGAACCTTCTTCGGTTGGCCGCGTCTCATTGCGCTCACGCTCGTATCCTCCTCGCAAGCCGGACGCCCTTCGACAACGTCACCTCCGAACCTCCCGCTCGCCGTCTGGACCGGCAGCGTCTTGAGCTGCTCTTCCGGGGAGAGAAGGGCGCAGACTGAGGAGAACATCGTTCAATCTCACATGCGCCCGACACAGAGCGGGAAACGCATGTCCCAGGGACTGCACGGTGTGCGGCAAGCATTCGCCGCCACTCATCCACGGTAAGAGCCGTATGCGTATTAATCCTCGTCCCGATCACCAGACGGATCCCGGACTCACCGGCGCGCACGGCTTGAGCGCGACAATTCCCGAACCAAATGCTGAAAATCGGGGGGCAGTTTGCAGGCAATCGAGACGCTCTCTCCCGAGCGCGGATGGACAAACTGAAGATACGCTGCATGAAGAGCAACGCGAGCAATTAGCTGCTCCGACGATTCCGCCCGGTGGTATTTTCTATCTCCGATAACCGGGTGGCCCATCGCCGAAAATTGCGCTCGGATCTGATTCTGCAATCCTGTCACCAGTTCAACTCGGACGAGCGAGGCATCCGCAAAAAGGCGTTCGACGGAATATCGAAGTTCGGCACGAGCCGCCTGGGGGTCTCTCGCCGTGCGCAACTGTTGAAACATTCCTTCACGTCGAAAATAATGCACGAGCGTCCCTGCCTCAAGATCGAGGCGGCCGCGGAGTACCGCGAGATACTGCCTTACGGGAGTATGGTCGAGAAACTGTCGCACCAGCGCATCTCGATCCGGACCGGTCTTCGCAAACAGCAGAGCTCCGGAGGCAAAACGATCGATGCGATGCACGACCAAGGCTCGTTGTCTCTTCAGCTTGAGTTTTGCGACAAGCAGAGACAAAGCGGACGGAGTATCGGAGCCCTTAATCGGCACAGCCAGAAGTCCGGCTGGTTTGTCGAGAACGACCACGGCATCGTCTTCGTAAAGCACGGAAAGCTCCCGGGAGAAACGAGGCCGGCGCCGGTCTTCGTGGGCCGAAACCCGATCCGGCTTTCCCGCACCACTGCGAGCCTTGCGCGGAAGTTTCTTCATTGGCTAGGTGCCTGACGATCAGGCCATTATCAAACCATTCCGCTGACATCGCAAACACAAAGATCGCATCCGAGTTGGACAGTCATCCAGGAAAAACACTCAAGAGGATGCGAAAGCTTAGCGTTCTTGACGTGTGCCGACTATCGCATTCTCGGGTAGTGTCTCATCTCAGCTTGCAGAAGAACGATTTCCTCAAGCGACCAGCACCCTCACCCAAGCCATCACACGCGACTGTTGCTAGGTCCCCTGAATCAACCCCACGGAATACTCGATAACTGAGCTACTACCGTCCTCTGCCTGTTTTAGGCGCAGCTTTGGGCGCGCTTTGCTGCTGCGGTGCAGGCTTCGGTGCGCTTTGATGCTACACAACTGGCTTGAGGGCAGGGCTTGACTTTGGCGCACTCTGGTGCGGCTGCGACGCCGGATGGGACGAACTCGACGGAGGAGCTGAGGTCTTGGCCGCATGCGTCTCAGTCGAGTGAACAGTATCCCGAAAAAAGGTGGGCGAGCCAGTCAAGCATGTCCAAACAGCGGGCACATCACTTTCCGCCCTGAGAGGCGGCTGATTTCTTCACTCCCCTGCGCGCGACCAGATTAAAACCTTTCGCTTTCGAATCGTGCACCAGCCGTGTAAGTTCCGCCTGCCGGGCTGTCGGATTACCATAGCTCATTTCAACTTCGCCTAGAACAAGCCGAAGTCTGAACTCGTATCCTGCATAGCCACACCGATGTGCCTCATCGACAGAAGCCTGCAACACCTTCGCCGAGTCGGATGCGGCGCCCTGATTGTTCCGCTTGGCCTGTGCCACCTTCATGTACCCAGAGGCGATCGACCCAGCCGTCCAGCGTGGCGCGGCTGATTTCCAGACCGATGTCTCGTTCCAGAATCACGCTTTGCCGATACAGCGGTGAGTGATTGCAATACTTGCTGATGACAAAAAGACATTCCGATCACGGACTTTTTCAACACCCACGCCTGGTTACAAGAGTAGTACCCAGTGATCTAAGAGACTCGTTACCTTCGACAGCCCACCGTCGTGCATCCTCCCACCCGAGCAGAGGACTACAATCAAACGGTGGCACACTACACTACCAATCGGATAGAAGGCGGAATACAGTTCAAGTGTACTCGCTGCGAATACAGCGTCAGTACACTCGATTTCGACGCCCGTGACGGCAACCTCCGCACCCAGGGCGCTACGGCTATCAATCGGCACGCTACCGAGACGCACCACCAGCCGACGATGTATTCATCCCTCGATCCTCAGCGGCTCATCTGGCGGGCGTGATCCGAGCTACCTCGTCCTACTTCCATCTTCTTCGAGGGAACTGGGCCTCGACAATCGACTAACGGTTGAAAGGTCACGATTTTCGATCATTAACCCGGATCGACTCTGTTTGGCTTTGACGCTGGCGGCGGTAGGCATACCGCTGGCCGCAATCGCACACAGCGGCCATTCGGGTCTGGATTAAGGATCTCAAAGCCAAGCGTTTGCAGATCTTCTAGCTGCGCATGCCGTGGTATGGTGCCTGGGTTGGAATCCGTTCCTGCACGCAGGATGAGTTCAGCCCGTGCGTCTCCTGGCTCATATCCTTCGTACTGAATGTGGTGGCTCTCTGCCGTCCGGGAGGTTCTCGCCAGAATGAACCAGTCTTCATCGTGGTCATCGGTCGTCACCCAATACAAGTTGCGAGAACGCCAGGCAGAGCTACGCAGCCGTGGGAGACCGCGACAATGAGGCGCGGACGCCTCTGCCAATTAAACTTACAAACTCTAGTTCTCGTACAGCAGCACGCCCTCGGTTTCCTGCGAGTCCACCGGACGGTAGTACAGCTTGTTGTCCTCGAGGAAGACCTCGATGAACGCCGGCCGCGTGGTGATGGTGCCTTGGATCAGCGCCTCCGACAACGGATCTTCGACGTACTTCTGCAAGGCACGCCGCAGTGGACGCGCGCCGTAGCTGCGATCGCTGAGTGTCTGACTGAGGACCCACTTCTTGGCCTCGTCGGTTACGGTCACGGTGATTGATTTCTGCCCTAGATTCTGGTTCAGCTGGCCGACCATAAGCTCCAGGATCTGAATGAGGTCGTTCTCAGTCAGCGCGCTGAACAGGATGATTTCGTCCACCCGGTTCAGGAACTCGGGGTTGAAGGTGCGCTTGACCTCGCTCCTCACCAGATCCTCGACCTTGTCGGAGATCATGTCCTCCTTGGTTGACTGGAAGCCCAGGCCTTCGCGCTTCTGCAAGTGGCGCGCTCCGATGTTCGAAGTCATGATGATGATGGCGTTCTTGAAGTCCACCGTGTTGCCCAAACCGTCGGTGAGCTGGCCGTCTTCAAACACTTGCAACAGGATGTTGAAAACATCCGGGTGCGCTTTCTCGATTTCGTCAAGCAGAACCACCGAGTAGGGCGCGCGCTTCACGCGTTCTGTCAACTGGCCGCCCTCCTCGTAGCCCACATATCCCGGAGGCGAACCGATCAGCCTTGAGACCGAGTGCTTTTCCATGAACTCAGACATGTCGAAGCGCACCAGCGACTTCTCGCTGCCAAACATGAACTGCGCCAGCGTGCGAACCACTTCCGTCTTGCCGACACCCGTGGGACCGAGGAAGAGGAATGAACCGATGGGCCGGTTCGGGTTCTTCAGGCCGGCACGCGAGCGGCGGATGGCGCGGGCCAAGGCAGTAATCGCCTTATCCTGCGAGATCACGCGCTTGTGCAACTCTTCTTCGATGCGCAGCAGCTTCTGCGATTCTTCTTCCTTGATCGAGGTGATGGGGACGCCAGTCCAGCGCGATACCACATCCTCGATGTCCTCCCGACCGACAACGCCGGTGGAGGATTCATCGAGGTGATATTTTTCGCGAAGGGCGCGCAGGTTCTCGCGCGCTTTGCGTTCCTCGTCCGAGTAGATGCGCGCCTTCTCGAACTCGTGGTTCGCGATGGCGTTTTCCATGCGGTGTACGATGAACTTGATCCGCTTCTGGACCTCCGTGATCTCCTCAGGCAATGAGGTCTGGCGCAGCTTCACGCGCGCTCCTGCCTCATCGATGAGATCGATTGCCTTATCGGGCAGGAAGCGGTCCGGAATATAGCGAGTGGAATGCGCTACAGCGAGGTTGATGGCGTCGTCGGTGTAAGTGACCGCGTGGAACTTCTCGTAGCGGTCCTTAATGCCGAACAGAATCTTGGTGGCGTCGCCTTCATCCGGCGGCGGAACCTTGACGGCCTGGAAACGGCGCTCCAGCGACCGATCTTTTTCGATCGACCTGCGATACTCGCCCGGCGTAGTCGCGCCGATACACTGAATTTCACCGCGCGACAAAGCCGGTTTCAGGATGTTGGCCGCGTCAAACGAACCTTCGGCAGAACCCGCGCCTACCAGCGTGTGCAGCTCATCGATGAAGATGATGGCGTTCTGCGACTCCATCAGCTCCTTCATGATGGTCTTCAGGCGTTCTTCAAACTGGCCACGATATTTGGTGCCCGCCACGATTAATGACAGGTCAAGGGCCAGGATGCGCTTATCTGCCAGGAACGACGGAACTTCGCCATCGGCGATGCGCTGCGCCAGTCCTTCGACGATGGCAGTCTTACCTACGCCCGCCTCGCCGATCAGTACTGGGTTGTTCTTGGTGCGGCGGCAGAGAATATGAATCACGCGCTCCAGTTCGCTTTCACGTCCCACCAGCGGATCGAGCTGGGTATCCATCGCGGCTTGGGTCAGGTCGCGGGCAAACTCACTCAGCAGGGAAGATTCGCACTGACCCTGGGGTTGAGCTTTTTTCTGGCTGGTACGGGCCAGTTCCTCGCGGATGGTCGAAAGGTGTAAGCCGCGTTCGTGCAGGATCTCGGCAGCGAAGCACTTCTCTTCACGCAGCAGTCCCAACAAAAGATGCTCGGTTCCAACGTGCTTGTGCGAAAGGCGCTCAGCCTCCTCGGCAGCGTAAGCCAGAACCCGCTTGCACTCGTTGCTCCACGGGAGATCGACCGAGGTCGAGAGCTTCTCCCGGATCGTGGTGTGTCCCTCAATCTGCTTGCGGATGGGCTCGACTGAGGCATGAGAACGCAGGAACCGAAAGGTGAGAGATTTGTCTTCGCGCAGAAGTCCCAACAGCAGGTGCTCCGTCTCTATGTAAGGAGAACCGAACTGACTGGCCTCGGAGCGCGCAAAGGAGATGACGCGTCGTGCTTTCTCCGTGTACCGTTCAAACATGAGCCCTCTCCCCGCCAAGTTCTCCGGTCAGCTGTCGGGTTAGTGACAAGCCCCATCCCTGGAGAACCCTTTAGGCCCACACATCATTGTGCACTCAAGATACCAACGAAATTGTGCAGGGTGGCGCAGTTAGCCACCCCGGGTGATTGACGAGGCACCGTCTCAGGCGGCCACGGCGGCGGGTGTGTGAATAGTCGAGCTAATCACATCCGAGACTTGCACCTTGGGAGTGCCGTCTAATACTTTATCCAGGATCTTGAGCACTTCGGGGTAGCCTGCAGTGTTGTAGGCTTCCGCGTACTCCTTGGTATCCCAGAGACTGATTGCGACCACATCCAGCTCTCCCGGGACAGCAAATGTGATTTCATCCCGAAACCCACTCTGCTTCCGCAGCATGGGAATGACTTCTTTATCGAAAATCCGCGTGAACTCGCTCAGAGTGTTTGGTTTCAGGCGTAGAGAGCCATTGCAAGCAAACATGATCAACCTCCATCGATTGGCTAGGTGATCTAAGAAGGAGAACTTCAGATGGGCTGACTTAGTTCAGGAGACCTGAAAGAGCGGGAAGACTACTCGCTCAATTACCACCGTAGCCTTCGGTACTGCGATTGTCAACCGGCACTGGGATCAAAAGCAAGGACCTTCTCCGATTCGCGACTAGTCTGGAATATTTTGAACGAACACCCCCAGCTGTAGCGTGATCGCAAACACTTCACGCCAAACTTTGCTAACAACGGATCATCAAGTGAGTGCCCGCTCAAGCCGCGGTTGCCGCACCGGCCGGCTGCTGCCCCATTTGCTCCGTCATTTTCTTTTTCATTTCCTGCAACGTAGTTCAGCCTTGTGCGTGCCTACCATCCACGCGCATCCCTCTGGGCCCACTACTGCTCCGCAACGATCGCCCCAAAACATGTCCATTACCTGGCCTTGGGCCGTTGCTCCGAGACTCACAGCCTTGGCGACAATTTTGTCGACGTTTTCCACGTAGAGAAACAGGCGCGCTGGCGAAGCGCCAACGGTCTTAGCGATGCGCTTACCCAGCGCGGGGTTTTCCGGTCCCAGCATCAAAGTCGTGCCACGCAACGTCAACTCCGCATGGATCGGCTTGCCATCGGGGCCGTTCATGATGCCGCGCTTGGAAAAGCCTAGGGTACCCGCAAGGGGCCCACGCCGACAGCGCCAATTTCGCCGCCAGCAGGCTGATCAAGAATAACTCTTCCAATCACGATGCGAGGTACAATGATTTTGCTGGGTTGAAACGGCAGCGGGCTCTGCAGGGATGCAACCGCGCCGAGGGATAGCTTGGTTGGGCTCATCGAGACGATCACTGCATCTGCGCGAATATCCTCCTCGCGCTCCTGCCAACCCGCATCGGATCGGCAGAGCCGCATGCCTTGAAAACCACCGCCCGAAGGACGGAATCTACACTACCGGAATCCTTCCCCAGTTCACGCTGAGGCGGCTCATTTGCAGTTGGCACGGAGTCGTGTGCATAGCAGCGCTGGGCGCGAGGAATGTAAAGGCTGCCTCATGGAAGAAGATTCCAAAATTCGCAAGATCGCGTTTGTCGGCGACCACTTACCGCGCAAGTGCGGCATTGCGACGTTCACGTCTGACCTGCTTGCCGCCGTGGCAGCTGCGCATCCCCAAAGCCAATGTTTCTCAGTGTCGGTGAATGACATTCCAGGTGGCTACGAGTACCCGCAAGTAGTTCGGTTCGAGATTGAGGAGCAGGATTTATCGTCTTATCTACGTGCCGCGGACTTCCTCAACATCAGCGACGTGGACATCGTCTGCTTGCAGCACGAATTCGGCGTTTTCGGCGGGACGGCCGGCGGCCATATCCTGGCACTCCTGCGCGAATTGAGAATGCCCGTTGTCACTACGCTTCATACCATTTTGCGTGAGCCGAAAGCCGACCAACGGCGCGTAATGCACGAGTTAGTCGCGCTCTCGACCCGGCTCGTGGTCATGGCTGACCGGGGGCGACAGATGTTGCAGGAGATTTACCAGGCACCACCGGCCAAGATCGATCTCATCCCGCATGGCATTCCCGACGTAGGTTTTGTCGATCCGACCGATTTCAAGGACCAGTTCGGTGTGGAAGGCAAGGTGGTGCTGCTCACGTTCGGGCTGCTTTCGCCGAACAAGGGGATCGAATATGTGCTCAACGCCCTGCCGCACATTCTAGCGGAGTTTCCCGACGTTGTTTATATTGTCTTGGGCGCCACCCATCCCAACGAACTACGCGAGCATGGCGAAGCCTACCGGCTCAGCCTCGAAATCCTTGCCAAAAAGAACAAACTCGAGAAGAACGTCATCTTCTACAACCGGTTCGTAGAACTTGAACATCTGAAGGAGTTCATCGGCGCCGCAGACTTTTACATCACGCCTTATCTCAACGAAGCGCAGATCACGTCGGGCACGCTAGCCTATGCGTTTGGTGCGGGCAAAGTGGTAATTTCTACACCGTACTGGCACGCTGCAGAATTGTTGGCGGAAGACCAGGGCGTGCTGGTGCCGTTCGGCGACGCCACGGCCATAGCCCGCGAGGTGATTGGTTTGCTGCGCGACGACACCCGCCGGCATGCCATTCGTAAGAATGCTTACAAGCTGGGCCGTGAGATGGTCTGGAGCAACGTGGCGCGGCTCTATATGCGCTCGTTCGAGTTGTCACAAATCGGGGGGGCGGCGCGATCTCGAAAATCTCTCGCCACGAAGACGCTCGACCAAAAGCCGCGGGAACTGCCAGAGTTGAAGTTGAGTCATCTCTCGCGGATGACCGATTCGACAGGAATCTTCCAGCATGCCATTTTGACCGTCCCGAATTTTTCGGAAGGCTACTGTACGGATGACAACGCTCGCGCATTCATCCTCGCGGTACTGCTCAGCGAATTGGGAGAAGAGCCAGAGCGCGTGCGGACGCTGGCCACAACCTACGCGGCGTTCTTGCACCACGCGTTCGATCTCAGAGTGAAACGCTTCCACAACCACATGAGTTTCGACCGCCGCTGGCTCGACGAACAAGGGTCAGAGGATTGTCAAGGGCGAGCGCTCTGGGCGCTGGGCGTGGGCGTGGGGCGTTCCCCTTATCGGAGCTTCCAGATCATGGCTGGACAGCTCTTCGCGCTGGCGTTGCCAGCTCTGACGGAGTTCACTTCGCCGCGGGCGTGGGCGTTCGGCCTTATCGGCATTCATGAATACCTGCGCCGGTTGAGCGGTGACAGCCTGGTCAACCAAACCCGGGAGACACTCACTTCCCGGCTCATGGCACTTTTCGAAAGGACAGCCCAGCCGGACTGGCGCTGGTTTCAAGAGGATCTGACTTACGACAACGCGAAGCTCCCACATGCCTTGATTCTGAGCGGACGTGCAACCGGACAACAAGCGGTGCTTGAGCGAGGCCTGCAGGCCCTGCGCTGGCTGACGGAATTGCAAATCTCCGAGAAGGGTCACTTTCGATCCATTGGCACCAACGGATTTTATCGCCGCGGCGGCATGCGCGCCAACTTTGACCAGCAGCCCATCGAGGCGCAAGCAATGGTCTCAGCCTGTCTTGAAGCCTATCGCGCCACATCGGACCTCTGGTGGTACGAGCAGGCGCAACGCGCCTTCGACTGGTTCATCGGCTGGAACGATCTCGGATTGGAACTCTGCTCTCCCAAAACAGGCGGCTGCCGCGATGGGTTGCACGTGGATCGGGTCAACCGGAACCAGGGAGCGGAATCAACCCTGGCCTTCTTGCTTTCGTTGGGGGAGATGCGCTTGGCGCAAAATATGCTGACGAGTTTTAAGGAACCGATCGCGGCCTAAGAGTAATCGCGGCCTCCGGTCTCGTTTCTCTGGAATAACCAGTCCATGAACGCCAACTCGATTCACGTCAAACGCACGGCCACGGTCCTCAGGCCTGACCAGTCACGCGTTCTTCTGCGCCCGTTCAGACACGAGGATCCCGAGCGATCTCGCAGGATTATCGCCAGGATCATGTCGCTCCCAGAAAACCAAGTCGGGCCACTCCTGGACGAAGTATCCGCTGAATTCTCCCAGCGACACCAGCAAATCCGCAGATCCTTTCTGGAACGGTTCGAACAGGTCCGCGACTTCCTAGTGACCGATAAGAAACTTTCCGAACAGAGACAGCTGTTGATTGGTTCTTATTTCGTTTGCGAATACTCCTTAGAATCTGCAGCACTGTTCAATCCCTCCATCGTCCCGCACCCCGACCAGTCTGACCTGTCTTCCGGCGCTCTGCGTTTTATCCTCAGCTTGCGCGCCACGGGGGAGGGACATATTTCTTCCATCACTTTTCGAACGGGTATCATCCACGCCGACCATCGGATCGAGGTCCTGCCCCCAGCAGGCTTCCTTACCGAGCCGCGTCAAATTCCGAACCCCAGTTACGATAAGGCGCTCTTTGAGCGAAAACTCTTTGAGCTGGGATTGAACAACGAATTTACACGCCGGGCGATGGACAAGTGTGGAGAGTCGTTTGGATTGGAAGAATTGCGCGCCAGTCTCGAAACGGAAATGAATCAGTCGCGCGTGTCGGACCGGAACGCGATCCGAGGGATGTTGGCTTTGGCCCGGTCCAACTATGAGGTTCAGTTTCAGCCCCAGCAGCAGCTGTCTGAACGGGTTCTTTTCCCAGCCACGCCGTCGCAACGCAACGGTATCGAAGACGCCCGGTTCGTCTGCTTCCAGAAAGATGATGGCTCCCACGTCTACTATGCCACCTTCACGGCATTCGATGGCAAGGTGATTTTGCCCGAACTGGTGGAGACTTCCGACTTCCTCCGCTTTCGGTTTATCACGCTGAATGGTCCGGCCGCCGAAAACAAAGGCATGGCCATGTTCCCCCGGAAAATCAATGGTCTCTATGCCATGCTTTCCCGCCAAGACAATGAAAACATCTACATCATGTTTTCTGACAAGGTACACTTCTGGCATGAACGCAAAGTGCTGCTTAAGCCGACGTTCCCCTGGGAACTAGTCCAGCTTGGGAACTGCGGGTCCCCCATTGAAACTGAAGCAGGCTGGCTAGTCCTCAGCCATGGCGTCGGCCCCCTGCGAACGTACTGCATCGGCGCGTTCCTCCTCGATCGCAACAACCCCGGCAAAGTGATCGGTCGCCTCCATGAACCCTTGCTCAAGCCGAATCAAAGCGAGCGTCAGGGGTACGTTCCGAATGTCGTTTATACCTGCGGTGCTCTCGTGCACAACGGCGAACTGATCGTTCCCTATGCCATGGCCGATCACGCCACCGGTTTCGCTACCGTTCCCCTCGATGAAGTGCTGACTGCCATGGACTAGGAAGTGCCGTCGAACAGCATGAGAGACCCCAACAAAAGAGTGGCGATCCTGTCGCCAATAGCCTGGCGAACGCCTCCTCGGCAATATGGCGCCTGGGAAACGGTGGCTAGCAACGTCACCGAAGGGCTCATCGCCCGTGGCTGGGACGTGACATTGTTCGCTAGCGGGGATTCTGTCACCCGCGCTCACTTGCATGCCGTGCTGGACAGGGGGTATGAAGAGGATTCCGCCATCGATTCCAAAGTAGCCGAATACCTTCACATCTCCGAAGCGTTTGAGCACGCTGCTGAGTTTGATCTCATCCACAGCCACTACGACTTCATGCCTCTGAGCTACACGCGGCTCATCAAAACACCGGTCCTAACCACCATCCACGGATTCTCGTCAGCCAAAATCATGCCCATCTATCAGAAGTATCGTGACGGATATTTCGTTTCCGTCAGCGACTCTGACCGAGCGACAGGGCTCAATTACCTAGCGACCGTCTACAACGGCATTGATCTCTCGCTGTACCCGCTTCAGGAATGCGGCGGGGATAACCTGATTTTCCTCGGTCGGATCCACCCGGATAAAGGTGTTCATCTGGCCATCGAGGTTGCTCGTTTGTGCGGAATGCGTTTGATCATCGCTGGTATTATCCAAGACAAAGCCTATTTCCGGGAGCAAATCAGCCCCCATCTTGACGATCACAACATCCTCTATATCGGACCAGTGGACGTGAAGGGCAAGAACGAACTGTTTGCTCGGGCCCGAGCGTTACTGCACCTGAACACTATCCCGGAACGATTCGGACTTGTCCTGGTCGAAGCCAATGCCGCCGGCGTACCCGTCATCGCAATGGATCTCGGCTCCTGCCGTGAGGTGATCAAGGACGGGGAGACCGGTTTTCTGGTTGACAACGTCAATGAAGCAGTTCGGGCCGTTGGACGAATTTCCGAGATCGACCGATCTGCTTGCCGCAGCCGAGTCCGACAATACTTTTCGATCGAAACCATGGTGGAGGGATACGAACGAGTTTACTCGACGATTTTTGATCTGGAGGCGAAGAAACGATCATGAAGCCGGACATTGTCAGGCGGTACAGCCACAACCCCATCCTTACCAAAGCAGAGATCCCCTATCCCGTGGAAACCGTTCACAACGCGGCGGTCGTGAAACACGAGAACGAATACATCATGCTTTTCCGCTCCCATCTCCGCACCGGACGGTCCATCATTGGTTTGGCACGCAGTGCCGACGGGTTCCACTTCACCGCCGATCCACAGCCCTTTCTGATTCCTGCGCAGGACAGCCCTTTTGCCGCCTATGAAGAGTTCGGCGTGGAGGACCCACGCGTGACCCGGCTGGAAGGGGAGTACATCATCACCTACAGCGCCTATTCGCGAAATGGAGTGCGGATCGCCCTGGCCAAGACGAAGGACTTCAGTCAGGTAGAAAGAATTTCCCTCATCACAGAGGCGGATTATCGGAACGTGGTGATCTTTCCCGAGAAGTTTGATGGACTGTATGCTCGCCTTGACCGTCCTCATTCGGAAATCGCCCCCTGGTCAATCTGGATTTCCTATTCTCCGGATCTATGCTACTGGGGCCAATCTCAGCTCATCATGAAGCCTGAACCATATCACTGGGATGAAATGAAGATCGGTCCCGGCGCGCCGCCGATCAAAACGGACCAGGGATGGCTTTCCATCTATCACGGAGTTTTCCGAACTATGGATGGATCGGTCTATCGTTTGGGGGTTGCTCTTCATGACCTCGAGGACCCGGCAAAGGTCATCGGTGTGGGCGACTCGTGGATTTTGCAACCGGAAGATCCTTGGGAAATAACTGGATACGTCCACAACGTGGTCTTCACCTGTGGTGCCGTTCCAGAGTCGGATGGAACCGTGAAAATCTATTGGGGGGGTGCAGACACGGTCATGTGCGTGGGCGAAGCGAATGTCTCCGAACTGGTCGCACTGTGCCTCGATAATGGCAGACCGGCAAAGTGAGCATGGCATTTCAAGAGTCCTCTAATACCCCTGAATGGTATTTAGTCTCCCGGGCAGCGTTCGCCTTCATGCCCCTCCCGCTGGTGATCCAATATCGCGTCAAGGCATGAAAACTCACGATCTGTCCATCCCAACGAATCTATGTCCTGGCTTCCCGCCCGTTCCTGAATAAAGTCCCATTCCAGTTGGTCCAACTGTTGGCACACCCTAAAACAACTCCCGTTCTAAGCAGGGTTGCTGCTTTGCGAAACGGCAGCGTGAGTTTCACGTAATGCCTTCCCAAAGCTCCTACATGCAATTATGTCACCGGTTTCGTCGGTTATCGTAAATGACTCATCCGAAGCGTGGCGCGGCCTGTGCAAAAGTGACCATTCTTAAGGGCTGCTCCGAGACTAGAGTGGGCTTTTGCCGCAGAGACCTTTTGAGGATGAAGCAGCAAGAGGAGAAGCGAATGTCAAAGCACGACTCTGTTACTAAACGCAAACGCCGCCCCAAATCGGACAAGCGTGTGGACTACACCGCACGCACCATGGCGATTATCAAGGAACACTCAGAAGCAGCGAAGATGAGTGAATCTCAGAGGGCGCCGCCGAGAAGTGTTTAATGGTGAATGGACACGGCATTTAAGTTGCTGAATTGCTGAATTCGACCCTAACCGCTCCTCAACGTGAACGGGACTTGTGAGAACACAATCGTCTCAAGCACAAACACTCCGATTCACCTCAGTGCCCCACTGTGCCAAGTACTCACTAAGATGGTTTCCATATTTCACGCACAAAAAGAAAGCCGAATTTGCGGCGACAAGGAGAAGAACAGTGAACAAGGATCAAGTGTCTGGCAAGGTTGAGCAGGTTGTAGGAAAGGTAAAGCAAAGGGTTGGGGAAACTCTCGGCAACGAGAAATTAGCCAATCAGGGAGTTGTGGATCAAGGCAAAGGTGCGGCAAAGGAGACGTGGGGCAACGCTAAGAAAGCTGCAAAAGAAGTGCAACAGTCGCGCCAGAACGTCGCAACCGACAAGGCACACGAGAGGCGGAACAAGATCAGTCAGTCTGTGAAAAACGCCAAGGATAAAGCCAGTGAGAAGATCGACGAATTCAAGGAGCGCCATTCAGTCTGATGTGCCGTGGATTCGATTCGAGTCAATCGAAGACTCAAGTCGCAGTGCCTAGTGCTGTGGTGATTTAAGACGGGCCGGGGGTGATGAATTTGGCAGAAGTTCGGCTGCAAGAAGGGGAGTCAATAGATAACGCCCTCCGTCGCTTCAAGCGCAAGGTTCAAACGGAAGACATCATTAGAGAAGTGAAGCGCCACTCCTTTTACTTGAAGCCGGGCGCGAAGCGCCGGGCGAAGCAAGCCTTGGCACGAAAGCGTGCCCGAAAAAAGATGCGCAGAGAGCCCGGATTAGATTGCAACCATTAGGGCCGCTGCTGCCAAGCAGCGGCCTTCTATTTCGCCGGACAATCTTTTCTTCGCGACCAGATGTATTTGCCCGCTGGAGGACCCACCGAGATCAGAGCGGCTTTGCGAAGATCACCAAATACAAGAACAGCAGCAGCGCCAATCCACCGGTCTTGAGGCGGCGCTTCCCGCCAATTTGTCCGCAGCGCCGGCCGATTTCAGCCATATACTTGGACAAGTCTGTGGGGGGATACCGGAGCTGCGACGACTTCCGGCTCCGGTGTATCGCTTGTTGAGCGATCTACAATCCACTTCGCAAGCTGGTTAGGGGTCGCGTGGCCGCTTTCCCTTGCCGATGGTCATGGCGACTATTTTCTCACTATCCGCTCAACAGCTTGGTTCACGTCCGCACGGGCGTTCTTTTTGGCGGCTTCGCGGCGGGTGCCATTTAGCCTCTTCTCCGATCGGTCGGATTGGCGCTGTGACCTGTCAAGCTTGGTTCGTTTCTTTGCCATGCTCACAGTTTCCCACAGCCCCGTTCCGATTGCTACCCCTGTGGATTTCAAACTGACCCAGTACCCAACTGCAACAAGGCAATCAATCATGTTCAGTTGTTGGACGTTGAAGGAACTCACCGGGCAGGAGGGCGTGTCAGACCTGTTGGAACGATTCTCTCCCAGAGTTGGCAGGTTTGCAGATAAGCATGCCTCAGAGTGAAACTGGGCCGGAAGTTCCCGCTCGACTACGAGGAGCCGCTCGCTCATTACTTTTTATCCAGATACTCGCCGGGAACATCATCCTGCGGCACCTCATGTGTGCGAACCTCTTTCTCGTCAGTGTCACCAGCGTGTTCTACGCCCGTCACTGCGTCGGCTTCGAACGCGTTTCCTTCCTCGATCAACTCGGTCACACTCTCCGAATCCGCACCTTCGATGTTGGACAATCCCTGTAAATCTCCCGATTGCCCGCCCCTCGCCGTCAGTCCTTCGAGTGCAAATGCCTCCGTATCGACGCTCTGGTTTTTCCCCCGAACCCGTGTCCTGAGTGCGGCCGCCGTCTTCGCACCGGTTGTCTTCTTGCCGAGGGCCTTCGTCGTTTTCGCCGCCGCCTTTTTCAAAGAGGGCTCCTTCTTCGCCAATTTCTTCTTCGGAGTTCCCCTCTTCTTGGCCATCTTCTTTTTAACCGTCTTGTTCATCGGCTTCCCTTTCTTCCCGGCAGATCCCTTCGGCTTCGTGCGCTTTTTAATTTTTTTTTTTTGGCCATACGGGCAGTCTACCACTGGCACATGCGTGCCCACGAAACCGAGCTAGATGCATCGCGAGGAAACCCACAGGACCAGTGCCCCAGTTTCCGCAATACCTGCCGGCCTGTCAGCAAGCCTGCCGAAATGTCGGCCCGGGTTCTCGATACCCGTATGGCTCCCTGCCGCAAGTGCTTGAGGTTCTCGCGAGAAAACGGCTCTAACGAAACGTGGAATTCACCACCGTCTTGCTGATGCCCGCTTCCCACGTCCCTGTGCGCTGGGTCACATCGTCCCTGCCGTCCAAGATCGCAAAATGGGGAAGACGGAGGGCAATACTATGCATGGCAACGAAAAGGTGATCGAGCAACTGAACGCGGCTCTCGCTTCTGAATTGACTGCAATCGTTCAGTACATGGTTCAATCAGAGACCTGCCAAAACTGGGGCTACGTGCGGATAGGCGACTTCCTGAAGAGGCGTGCAATCGAGGAAATGGGTCATGCCGAGGGTCTGATCGAACGCATCGTGTTCTTGGATGCCGCGCCAAAGGTGGATGTCGCGCTGACTCCCAAGATCGGCGCTAACGTGCAACAGCAACTCGAAGGCGACCTCAAGGACGAGGAAGATGCCGTGCGTCAGTACAACTCTGCTATCAATGTCTGTGCCAAAGCTGGGGATAACGGATCAGGCGAATTATTTCAGACGATGCTCAAGGATGAAGAAGGGCACGCGGACTTCTTGGATGCACAGCTTCATTCCATCAAGGAAATGGGCATCGGCACTTACCTCGCGCAGCAGTTGCATGCAGAAAAATAGGACTGTCGGGAGATTTCGGGAAAACTGCCCATGCTCATCACCCTAACGGTCGGCTCGCTTCTGGCGATCCTACTGGCTGGAATCCTCTTGATCCGATTCCGCAAAAGGTGGATCGCAGCCTTCAATCGGGCTATTGCGAACCAGATCATGGGCCGATTCGCCGCCCGACTGCCCGGCTTCGGTATTGTTACGCACGTAGGTCGAAAGTCAGGTCGGATTTACCGGACGCCAGTGAAGGTGTTTAGAACGCCCGATGCATTCCTGATCGCGCTCACCTACGGACGAGATTGCCAGTGGGTCAGAAACGTGGTAGCCGCTGGTGGCGGCCAGCTTGAGACTGGTCACGTGTTGTATCAATTTTCCGCACCAACCATCGTGCATGACCCCACCCGGCGACGATTCTCACCTTTCGTCCGCATGATCCTCTGGATGGCTGGAGCGGACGATTTCATGCAGCTTTCAACTTCTCAAGCGCATGGCGTTCCGACGCCGATTGTCGGGGCTGTAGAATCGACTCGGTTGGCAACCGACGAGTTTAATGCAGGCGGGCCCATGAGACTCGGACTATTCGCGCTTCTCACCATCTGCGGATTTCTCATCTTTGCTCTCACGATGACCTTTGTGCCCGTTTTGCCGACGTGGGTCAACTACGCCGCAAGGGTCGGATTCCTTGTCATCTTCGCCGCTTTGTGGTGGGCTGCTCGCGGTGAGCACCGTTTGAGCCGCTTTCGCCCAGTGTTCTTTGCCTACTTCGCGGCGGTTCTTGGCCCCTCGCTCGGTTTTTTCTTCGGAGACTGGGGGCTCAGGCTCTTTGGCCTAACGACGCACACACCAGCCGGAATCGCCGTTGCAAAGTTTTCGCAAGCTTTCTTGACCGTTATCGGAATTCTCGCTATAGCGAGGCTCTGCGGTGCGAACCTCGCATCGCTTTACATCCGAAAAGGTCGCTTGATGCTCGGTCTCAGCTTGGGCTTTATTGGCGCTGCCGCTTGTTCGTTTCTCGCCCTCCAGCAACCAGCCATTAGGGCACTCGGCGCGGCCAAACTCGTCTCGCTGGCCCCGTGGATACTGCTCTTCGTAATATCCAACGCCTTGATGGAGGAACTTCTGTTCCGTGGATTGTTTCTTGGCAGGTACGAGCTACTCATCGGAAAATGGCTGGCAATTCTTTCGACTGCTTTGGTTTTCACTCTGGCTCACGTGCAGGTCAGCTACAAGACGCCTGTCGGTTTTCTCGTCGTTCTGTTCGGGCTTGCAATTGCTTGGGGATGGCTGATGCATAAGACCGGGAGCTTGTGGGGATCGGCCTTGTTTCACGCGGGCGCGGATTTGTTGATTATTTTGCCCATCTTCAGCAGTCTCGGCGCGGCGTGAGCCTCGGTAAGACCTTTTCAGACGGGATGGTGTACACCGCCGTGCGGAGTGCTACGGCCTGTGGAGATCAATCATTCGTCCCATTCTCATGGAGGGACCAGATGAGCCCAATTGGACACTTCGCGGTAGGACTGGCAGCCAAACCTGTGGCTCCGAAAGTGCCGCTTGGCGTGTTGTTCTTCGCCACAGTGACTCTCGACGTTCTAGCCATCGCTTTCGCCTTCGCAGGTATCGAAAGTGTCAAAACAGGAATCCCTTGGTCGCATGATCTCCTCATGTCAGTTATCTGGTCGGTGGTCGCCGCTCTCTTTGCCGCACGCATCTATCGCGAATACCGCGCAGGCGCAGTTGTTGGACTTCTGGTCTTTAGCCACTGGGTGCTGGACTTCATTTCCCATCCCATCCCCTTTCCCAGCTTTTCTTGGCGTTCGTGGCAATGGAGCTTCGGGAATTCCCTGCCGCCCGACTTGCCCCTTCTTTTCGGTGGCTCTCCGAAAGTGGGACTCGGCTTGTACAACTCCATCAGCGCGGTTGAAGCCACCGCGTTGGAGCTTGGAATGTTCATTTTGGGCGCGGCAGTATACGCAACCCATGTCGTTACGAAACGGAAAACTGGGAGATCGCGTTGAGTGCTGGGCATCCCGAATCGCAGGAGTGCTCGGAGGAGGCTGTCCCACAGAAGTGCAGTCTGACCGATATTTGTAACGGCGGTTGTGATCCCCGCTCGGATCGAGCAGCATTGGAGATGAACAAATGAGGAACCTAGCAGCACTACTGTTAGTATTCAGCTTAAGCTTAAACATGTGGGCACAGCAGCCGGGGGTGAAGCCGGGGGTGAAGCTGCTGCCCAACTCCGAACCGGGAGTGCAGGTGAGGCAGGAACTCCTCAGAGCATACAACTCGAAAGAAGTGGATGCAGTCGTCGCACTGTACGCCGAAGACGCCACGCTGGTAAGTGATGGCGGTACATTCAGAGGACGGGATGAGATTCGGAAGTGGGTCAAGGCGGGACTGGATCAAGGGAGCACGCTGGAAGCAATCGAGCCAAGCGTTGAAAAGAGTTCGGGCACACTCGCCTATGGGACAGGGCGAACGAGAAGGCTTGTCGGCTCCGTCGTTCATCTTGGACAATACTTAATCGTGATGGAGAAGATTAGCGGAGAGTGGAAGATTGTACAGCACTTTTCGCTGAGCGCCGGAGAGACCCCAGTGGTGAATTAAACCACTACCCTCAGACGATCCCCTGCCACCCCAACAGCCCACACGCGATGGAAAGCGCATGCGTTACGCTGTCATCGCAAACCGCCTGATGGCGTCAGCATAGCTCTCCATCACTGGCATCGAAACGCCAAGATCATGTCCAGCGGCAATGAGGTCATCATAGAACGTCTTGATCTCAACCGGGTCGCTGCCGCGCAGGATTTCTATCGCAGCGAAGGTGCACACAAGCACACAAGATCAAGGCACTCGGCTTCAATGTCAATATCACACTCAGATTGGAAAGCGATGCCGAAGGGCGATGATGATCGAAAATCCACAAACCGGATGTACCCTAAAACTCGTGAAGAGGAGAGACCTTGGCATACGTCCCCGCTGACTTCAGGAAAACTGTTGTGTTCCTCGGCCGAGACAAGGGCGGCGAGACGGTCGTCTGCGCCTCCGCTTTCTGGGTGATCAACGTCCAGTCGCCTCAGGAACTAGCAGAGAGATATCGGCCTGCATACTTGGTCACCGCCGCTCATGTTATTGAGGAATTGAGAGGGCAAGGGGTGAACTCGTTTCGCATTCGTGTGAACCTCAAAACAGGTGAGACCGTGTGGCTGGAGGCTATGAGTACCGACCGCTGGAAGGAACACCCGGACGCTACCGTGGATGTGTCGATTCTCAAACTCGGAATTCATGAAGAGTGGGATCACGCTGGCTGGCCGACGACAGCATTCATCACAACGGACAGCATCAAAGAGGATCAAACGGACATCGAACTTGGGGATGAAGTGTTCTCGGTTGGATTGTTCTGGCCCCACAGGGGTAAGACCCGCAACATCCCAGTAGTTCGAATTGGCAACATAGCTGCCCTACGTGAAGAAAGGGTAGAGACGACGCGGGGCACGTTTGCAGACGTTTACCTGATGGAGGCTCGCTCGTTGGGTGGAATGAGCGGGTCTCCAGTGTTCATTGATATTGTCCGTGCAAGGCTTACTGGAAAAGAGATTGGGAGGATAACTGGCGGCATCATGGGACCGTTTCGTTTTCGGCTTCTCGGTCTCATAAGCGCCCACTACACGGGGGCGGATGATGAACTCGCGACAAGAGAGGTAGCGCAGCAGGAACTCAAGAAACTCAACATGGGCGTAGTCGATGTGGTTCCTGCCGACAAGATTCTCACAGGGCTCGAACAGTTCAGACAAGCAGAGAAAGACGAGAGCAGACAATACCGAGGAGGAGTCTTCATTCAAGTTGGTGATACCAGTCCGTCTACAAACGTCACGTCCCACTTGGCAAGTTCGACATTCGAAATCTCGGACACTGGACGCAAGAAAGACTGAACCCAACCCGGCGTAGCGCCAATCGTCCGACTCTCAACCCGCGAGCGAGTTGGAGCGAATCGAAAGGCATACTCGGAATCACAGGAGCCTCACCTTGGTGGATTTATCAATAGCGGAAGGCAAGCTGATATTGCACGTTCGGGGTGCTGACAAGCTCTGGGCGTTCAAGAGCACTCTGGAAATCCCACTTGTTCACATTGCGGGTGTCCGGGCTGACCCGGAGACCGCACGCGGCTGGTATCACGGCATCAGAATGCCCGGAACCACTGTCCCCGGCGTCATCACGGCGGGAACTTTCTATCAAGACGGCAAGCGGGTCTTCTGGGATGTGCACCACCCGGAGAAAACTATCGTGATTGATCTGCATGACGAGCGTTACAACGAATTGGTCGTGGAAGTGGATGATCCTGACGCGGCGGTCAAGTTGATCCAGAATGCACTGTGAGGCTGTCCATCTGATGCGTCTTGTGCCTTAAAAAGTGATCAATTGCGAGTCTTGCGAGTTGGCTCAGGTTGACCCCTAGCCAAGGCTACCCGTAACATTCCCGCCAGTGTCCATGCCCTCCCAACCCGTGGGGCAAACCGTTTCCCATTACCGCATCCTGAGCAAGATCGGCGGCGGGGGCATGGGCGTTGTGTACGAAGCGGAAGACCTCAAGCTCGGTCGCCACGTCGCGCTGAAGTTCCTTCCCGACGAACTCGCCCACGACGCGCAAGCCCTCAGCCGCTTCCAGCGGGAAGCCAAGGCTGCGTCCTCTTTGAACCACCCGAACATCTGCACGATATATGAGATCGACGAGGCGGATGGACGAACCTTCATCGCCATGGAACTGTTGGAGGGTCAGACACTCAGGCATCAGATCGCTGGCAAGCCACTGGAGATCGAGGTGGTGCTCGATCTGGGCATCCAGATCGCCGATGCACTAGACGCCGCCCACTCGAAAGACATCATCCACCGAGACATCAAGCCCGCGAACATCTTCGTCACGAACAGAGGTCAGGCGAAGATTCTCGATTTCGGGCTCGCCAAGGTCTTGCTTAAGCCGGAGAGCGTTGCCATGAGCGTCCCGACCATCGAATCCGAAGAGCGTCTCACCAGCCCCGGCAGCGCTCTGGGCACCGTCGCCTATATGTCGCCGGAGCAGGTTCGAGGCAAAGAACTCGATGCTCGTACCGACCTATTCTCGTTCGGGGCAGTGCTGTACGAGATGTGTACGGGCATGCTCCCGTTTCGAGGTGACACGAGCGGTGTGATCTTCGAATCCATTCTCAATCGAGCGCCAGCGCCAGCACTCCGATTGAATCCTGACATACCGCCGAAGCTGGAAGAGATCATCAACAAGTCTCTAGAGAAGGATCGAAATCTGCGCTACCAGCATGCTTCGGACATTCGCACCGATCTACAACGGCTGAAGCGGGATAGGGAGAGCGGCAAGAGCGCAGCCACGGTCGCAGAAGCCGGAGCCAGCAGATATTCACGCAGAGTGCTTTGGCGCTTAGTCGCAAGCGCGGCGGCAGTGCTCATTGTCGGTGCTGCGTTTCTCGTGTGGCGCTCTTTGCACTCCCGCAGTTCAGGTGCGACACCGATCCATTCGATTGCCGTGCTGCCGTTTGCGAATGCGAGTAAAGAGCCGGAAATGGATTACCTCGGAGAAGGCATCTCCGAGGAGATCACCAATTCTCTTTCCCGGCTTCCGAATCTCCAAGTGATGGCTCGGAGCACCGTGTCTCACTACAAATCGCGGCAAGACGATCCGCAAGGGGTCGGGCACGACCTGAATGTCGATGCAGTGCTGACCGGGCGCGTAGTGGAGCACGGCAGTGAACTCGATGTTGAAAGTGAGTTGGTGGATGTCGGAACGGGAGCACAACTCTGGGGCGAAAGATACACACGAAATGCCAACGATGCTTCGCTTCTGCAAGCTGCGATCACCCGTGATGTTGCCAGTCAATTGCGCCCGCAGCTATCGGGGAGTGAGCGTGAGAGCGTAGCAAAAGTGGGAACAAAAGACGCTGAGGCGTATCGTCTCTACTTGAAAGGACGGCACTATTACGAAAAGACTTGGACTCCAGCAGACTTGAAGGCGGCTGCCGAGTTCTTCGATAAAGCAGTTGTTCAAGACCCGGACTATGCCGCTGCGTATGCTGGACTGGCAGATGTTTACGCGATACAGGGTTACATGGGCTATGTCTCTGACCCTCAGCTATTAGACAAAGCTCGATCTGCCGCACGGCGGGCACTGGCGCTCGACAGCCAGATTCCCGAATCCCACACTGCCCTAGCAAATCTCGATTTCAACTATTTCTGGAACTTCCCAGAGGCGGAAGCGGAGATTCAGAAGGCTCTCGCGCTTGATCCCAATTCTGCCTATGCCCATGAGGTCTCCTGCTGGATCAAAGTGGGCACGGGCAAGCCTCAGGAGGGTCTCGCCGAATGTCGCCGAGCGGTGGAACTCGATCCGCTCTCTGTGTTGAACAACATGATTCTAGCGTGGGAGTACGACTTCGCTCGTGATTACAAACATGCAATTGAGCAAGCGAACAAAACACTGGAGATCGACCCGAACGACGTTGACGCTTTTTCAGTTCTGGGACTCGCATACGAGCAAGTTGGGAACTACACGCAGGCGATGGAGCAATGGACGAAAATCCAACGGTTAGAGGGTCACGAAGCGCGAGCCAAGGAACTCATGCGAACCTTTGAGAAGGCAGGGTATAAGGGGTATCTCAGCAAAGATGCCAAGGACAATGAAGCTGAATCCAACTATTACGGCGGCGGGCTAACCCGCAGCGCGGCTGCTGAGTACGCGATGCTGGGCGAGAAGGATGCTGCATTCGCGGCTTTGAACAAGGCATTTGTCAAACGGGCGGGAGTTGTAGACATCTATGTTGATCCGAGACTCGACAATCTCCGCTCCGACCCGCGCTATGCCGACCTACTGCACCGGATCGGGTTTCAGCAGTAGCTGGTCAAAAGGTATACCTGTGCACCAGCGACCAACCTGCTGAAACAGGGGGCGAAAGGCCGCATAAAATGAAGTCGCCGTAGGCACCCTTTCGAACCACCGGGTTGGCAGGGGCTCAGGAACGGTTGAAATGGTGAGACGTGGCTTCCCCAACTACATTTACAACTCCGTCGTAGACTCATAGGCTGCGCTCGCGGCAAAGTCCACTGAGACTCCCAGCCTCACTCACGAGCGGGTCAATGAGCGTTATTGATGTTACGCCAGTCCGTTCAACGTTCCAGAGGCAACAGGTATGTGGGGTTGCTCTCGAACGCGCTGCCAAACACTTGCCTATCTGCTTCGCGCATATCCCAAGCGATGACCGAGGTCGGTGTGATCTGGATTGTCACATCATCCCACGATGCGAACACTGGACCAACTCGGGGGTCCGCGAGTGCGGCGTCGCTCAGATATTTGGCATGAACCCGCCCATTCCATTTCCGTGACGATTCGCCCGTCAAGATCTGTGCAGTGCCTACGATGTTTATGCCGCATGATGCTGCGGGGTCGCGGGAGTCGATCATTAACGAGATTTTGGGCGTGGACTGCAGATTTCGAGCCTTGCGGGTGCGCGTGGACGTGGCTATATAAATATGCGCACCATCAAACCAGTACCACACCGCAACCATGTGGGCGGAGCCGTCTGGGTTCTTCGTTGCGAGCGACGCGATGTAACGGCTTTCCAACAAGTGCCGAACCAGAGAATCCGAAAGAGAAGCCATAGCAGAGAGCCCCCACTAAACCCGAGCCACATCAATGTCTTCCAGAGCGAATCCACCGAGGCATTGATCGTCGCGAACCAAAATCTTATCTTCACGGGGCAATTTTGAAAACAAGCGATAGCGCTCAGAACCCCTCAATGAGCGTTATTGATTACATGACAATGTCGGCTCCCATGCCCGAGTAGAGTTGGTGATGATAGGCCAACCAAACGGCTCGGAGAAAGGAGCCAACATGATTATTGTAGGGTGCGATTACCATCCGAGCTTCCAACAGATTGCGTATGTGGATACAGAAACCGGCGAATGGAAAGAGCAGCGGCTCGAGCATCGAGAATCGGCGGAAGCATTCTATCGGGAGCTGGCGAGCCGAGGAGCGAAGGTACGCGTGGGAATGGAAGCCAGTGGACACGCACGCTGGTTCGAGCGCTTGCTGGCGGAGTTGGGTATCGAGCTATGGCTTGGGGACGCGGCTGTGATCCAAGCCAAGCGCGGCCGCCGCAAGCCTAAGACGGATCGCAAGGATGCCCAGCACATTCTGCAACTCATGCTGAAGGAGGATTTTCCCAAGATCTGGGTGCCGAGCTGGGAAAACCGGGACCTGCGGCAACTGTTGTGGCATCGGCACCGAATGGTGCAGGCGCGCACGCGCATTATGAACCAACTGCAAGCGGTAGCACTGAACGAAGGCCTACGCTGCAAAAAGCGGTTGTGGCGGGAGAAAGGACGAAAACAACTGGAGGCCATTCGCTTGGCGCCGTGGGCGAGCCGGCGGCGTCAGGACCTGCTGCAGTTGCTGGATGGGTTGAACCCGACGATTGCCGAGCTGACGCAAGCCATTGACCAGGAAGTGGAGAAGTCTGCGGAAGCTCGTCGTCTGATGACCCATCCTGGAGTGGGTCCGCTAACCGCCCTGGCCTTCGTATTGATCATTGGGAGAGCCGAGCGCTTTCAGTGCGGCAAGCAGATCGCAGCCTATTTGGGGTTAGTGCCCTTGGAGGATTCCAGTGGCGAACGGCGTCGGCTGGGACATATCACCAAGCAAGGCAGCTCAATGTTGCGCTTCTTGCTGGTGGAGGCAGCCCAGGTGGCGGCGCGAAGTATTCCGCAATGGCGGAACCAGTACTTCCACTTGGCCATGCGACGGGGACGAAAGATCGCCAAAGTCGCCATGGCCAGAAGACTGGCGATTCGCTTGTTCTGGATGATGCGCCAGGGATGGGACTACGAGCAGATGAAAAAGTTCGGTTCGCACGCAGGACAGCCTGGAAATCGCCATGGTGTGCAGTCGAACATCGAGTAATTGATTGGGCGTCCTGCTCCTCCTTAATTAGGAGGAGTTTGAAGTAGTAATCATGATCCAGGGTTGGATCGAAGAGATGCATGGGTCGGATCGAGTCCTGACCTGAAACGATTACGGAGCGAGCCTTGGTTGGCACGGCTTCTTCAATTAGAGCGAAATGGCGCTCTCTTTCGAGTGCACGGTGGAGTACGCTCAAAAAAGACTTGACACAGTCCGACATTGTCAGAGAGGCGATTTATCAACAACAACGTTTCCGAGTCGGCAATTAAGCACAGGCGAGTCTTCACGTTCAGACTTATTTCAAGCTAAGCTCGCTATCGTACTGTCGGATAATCTCGTAGCACTCGCAAGCGGAGTCTTCAAGTTTCTTGCGGTTCACGATCTTCACTGCACCACGGGTGTACTCGATGAGCTCCTTCCTCTGCAAAACACCAGCTGCCAAGCTCACGGTAGATCTATCTGTCCCTAGCATCGTTGCGAGAAAATCATGAGTAATGAGCAGCGACCCTGAATCCACTCTATCCTGAGTCATTAGCAACCACCGCGCAAGGCGCTGCTCAATATCGTGCAGCCGATTACATGCGGCAGTTTGTGCAACCTGCATACCCCGAACTACTCCATAGCGGCTCAACATCAATTGAAGGTGTGGAGCAGTTTCCAAAGTGTTTTGTAAAGCTCCGACCTCTACCCGAAACCCATCCCCCGTGATTTGCACGACCGCCCGCAGCGTGCTCCTGCTCAGGCCAACAGTCGCTGGTGTTCCTGTAAAGCCCTCGTTGCCAACTATGCCAGCTTCGGCGGTTTTTCCATCTTTCATTACGACTACAAGAGAAATCAAACCTCGGTTCGGGAAATACGCAAATTCCATCTTTCCGCCCGCCTCGTGCAGGACCAGATGGTTTGGCAAGCTGACGTGTTCGAGATGAGGACGAAGTGAGCTGTAGTCGCTATCGGAGATCGATAGAAGTATTTTGTTGCTGACTGGCTTTCCTGCGGCATTCGTCCGCTCGCCAGACTGCACGACTTGGAGGTCTTTGCGTGCCACTAAGAAGAACCGGGAACCATCCCAGATGCGGGAGTGAACTAGCCTTCGTGGTCTGCGAAACAGGAACTCTGCTTATCAGCGCTAGTTGGAAAACTATACAGTGTTTGCTGTTTCCCCAACCATAAATCTTTTGTAATGTAACCCACATTGGCTTTACCGCTGGTACACGTAAGCATTGCGACGCACGAAACGTGAGCCACGTTTAAGCGATTCCGCTACTTTTTTATAAGGAAGGCCCAGAAATTGGGAGCGCGAAAGAACAAGAATCTTCTGCGTATGTGGTCTGCCCAACAGACCATCACAATTGGCATGTGATATTAGTGGAACGGGGAAAACTAATGGGTCCCCGTGCGGCGGCCAAGAAACGCAGCAAATTCGATACCAAGACCTTCCTTTCGACCATCGACGGCGGTAGGAAAATCACAACCTTTCCCAAAAAGCAGACCTTCTTTGTTCAGGGCGACTCGTCCAATGCTGTTTTTTATATACAGACAGGAAAGGTAAAGCTCACCGTTGTGTCGCAGACCGGGAAGGAAGCCACAATCGGCATTCTGAATGAAGGGGATTTCTTCGGAGAAGGTTGCCTTACAGGGCAGCCTCTCCGCTTGTGCGCCGCGACCGCAATGACCGAGTGCTCTGTGATGCGAATCGATAAAAAGTGCATGATGGACGTGCTTCACCGGGAACACGCGTTTTCCGACATGTTCGTGGCATATTTGCTGACCCGGAACATCCGATACGAAGAGGATTTGGTTGACCAGCTTTTCAATTCCAGTGAAAAAAGACTGGCTCGGATATTGCTATTGCTGGCTCACTTCGGCAAGGAAGGTAAGGCCGAGACTCTCATCCCCAAGATGAGTCAGGAGATGCTGGCGGAAATGATCGGCACCACGCGGTCGCGGGTCAGTTTTTTCATGAACAGGTTCAGGAAGTTAGGCTTCATCGATTATGACGGTGGGAGTGGGTTTCAAGTTCACAGTTCACTTCTCAACATCGTTCTCCACGACTAGAACGTCACTTCGAACAATGTGGCAATGCTCTCGCGCAGACATAGCCACCCTCGGCTTCGCCATTTCCTTGATGACTTCGGCAAGTGTCGCTTTGGCCGATTGCTTTTGTGTTTTTCTTTTAGCCATACACCATGATTTCAGAAATCCGGGGCATTCACTGGTCAATTTGGATCAAGTGGCCTTTTCAAAAAGCCGGATGGTCGGAGACGAAAACACTGTATCTTTGGCCCGAATCCCGACCACTTCGGTACGGCTGATGAGCCTGAAGGTTCTCCAGTTCGTGAATCCGCTCTGCTTTCCCGTTGTATTCCGATCGTTCTGCGGGTGACAGACCCCCGAAAACCTCATCGTGCCGGGCCTTGTTTTGTTCTTTGCGGAGCCGTATCAATTCGAATTCGGGCTTTTCCTCTGGCATGATGGACCTTTAATGGGGCATAAGTAGACGCTAACCTCATTGGCGATCATCGTCGATACCGTGTATCCGGTACATGTGAGTATGAGGACAATTGACCAACCTCAAATCCTCCTGTCTCGTGAACTCTTGGAATGGTCGATCAGCCCCGTCGAGGAAATGCACACGCCATTGATGTGGGGTCCTCTCCCGGCCTTCGACTATGTACCGCGATATAGCGTCGATCTTAACAGCGGTTACACAAGTGAGCGCGAGGAAAACGATTTTGACTCCCGGTTGATGAGTGATATGGGGATTATGTCGTCAACCATCGGGGCTATCGCTCTCGGCCCCATTTCTCCCCGTCACTACATGTCGCTCAGGGCGCAGAAAGACCGCCAACCCCGTTATTCCGATAACCAACGCGCCTACGTGCCCCCAGAGTGGTCGTGACGGAAAAATGATTGGGCGGAAGAAAATCAGAACATGCATAACGCTTGCGGCAATTCCCCAGCCTCTAGCCGAGGGCTGTTCCTTCCAGATGGCTCTCCATGCTGCTCCACAGATAACGGCCACGACCAAAAAGAATGCCACGCTGAGCATGTTGCGGAGGGGCCCCAAGACATGACTGCTCTCAGTGAGAGCTATCCAAATTGTTTCTTGTAGGCTTCCACATGGTGTCTAAACAGTTCACCGTAGGGCGGATCGGTGACACCGTTGACATGAATTTCGATTCCTGCCTCGCCGAGTTCAGGGCTGAAGTCGATGATTTGAACACCCCCGCTGCACTCGATTGGCACGCCTCCCGCTACCCAGATTTTGAGTCCCGGAATTGATACCCAGTGTTCTCGATGCTTGATGCAGTACGACTGGATTGAAGCGTAGGCGGGAATAGGCACGAATCGACCAGACGCGACACCCATTGGCGGGTCACCTCTCTCAAGTTCAGAGAACCCTATGATCTCGCTCCCGAGTTTGACCTCGAAGCGCATAAGAACTGTAAGAATCGCTACAACTGAACCTGCTTTCCAAGTATTACAGAGTATTTCGGGAGGGATGAGCCTTTCTGTTTTTCCAGCATAGGCGTAGAGTTCACATATGGACGAAAGTTCAACCGCGGGACGGACTGAAAAACTCCGTCGAGAGATTGAACTGATCCAGCAAGAGGAGCGACGCTACCGCAATCACAGGAGCCATTCACCAGCAGAGAATGCAGAGCATGAAATGCGAGAGTTTCGAGTCCTTGCGATCCGTGAAGAACTTAGAACGCTTGTCGAAAAAGCAAAGCAACAATCAAGCCACGGATCGGTCTGGTACAGTTGACTTCTTCTTCTTCTTCTTTCAGAAAGAGAGCAGTTGCGATAAATCGAGCCGCCGTCATCGCTCGCCTCTGTGTCTTTAATCTGCAGGCAAAGGCTCCAGGCCTTGGTCGCTTGTGACTAACTGCTGATAACAGGCGTCTCTTACAATGCCGGCGTTGTCAAGTACTTTTTTCCCACACTGCTGCATCCACTCAGAGATGAGCGCCATTTCGCTCTCGTAGAAATAAGTGCCATACCAATCAAGGCTCGCTCGTAATCAGTTTCAGGTCAGAATCTCTGTCCGACCCATGCATCTCTTCGGTCACAACCTCGATCATGATTACTACTTCGAACTCCTCTGCGAAGAGGAGCGGGCTGCCCAATCAATTTCTCGATGTTCTACTGCACACCATCGCCTGTTCCGAGCTTGCCCGCGTGCGAACCGAACTTTCTTGACTGCTCGTAATTCCATCCCTTGCGCCACATCCAATAGAGAGCGATAGCCAATCTCCGTGCCATCGGTCATCCGAGATAAGAACCGGATGCGCTAATAAGCGCCCGTCCGGGTCTGTACGGGGGGCAACCAGTAATGGTTGCCCCTACCGTGATCGCCAGTGGTTGGCTCTTCGCGATTTCCCTCAGTCAGATTCCCCATCTCGAATTACACTGCGAGGTGAGTGGTGTCACAGCAATGATTCAACTACAGTGACAGCATTAAATTGCCCGCTGTGCTGGAACGGGTGCTGCAGCTGCGAATACAGCAAGTCCCCCGAAAAGTGCACATTCGGGGGATTTTTCACGATTTGGGTAACCTCAATTGGAGGTGCGGGGAGCAGGTGGGAGGCCTGCGACACATTAACATTCCGGCGTTGATTCTTTTCACCTTCTTTGTTTCGGGCCGGGAAGCCAAATAGAAATGCCGGTAATCTTGAGGGAGCTTCGATGAAACGGATTGTGAGCATGGTGGGTCTGGGGTTGTTGTTTGCGTCGGCGGTTGCGGCACAGACCAAGATTGCCGGCAAGATGCAATGCCCGAAGCCGGAGGTGGTCGGCACGGTGGAAGCTGGGGACGAGACCGGACACAGGTTGACATTGGAGAAGAATACTTGCACGTGGTCGACTCCAATGGAAATGGTGGGTGAAATTTCGAAGGATGGAACGTACGTTGCGTTCTCCGAAAACAGTCCCACCCGAGCCTCAACCGCTGGAACTTATGTCGGCAACATGGACAACGGCGATAAGTTCTACCTCAGCTTCCATTGGGCCGTTCTGAAAGATGGGAAGCCGAAAAGTTGGTTTGCGCATGTCAAAGGCACTTGGGTGTTCACGGGGGGAACTGGAAAGCTGACGGGGATTAAGGGCAAGGGCACGTACACCGCGACGGAGGACGAGAATGGCGGAGTGGCGAATATGGAAGGCGAATACGCGATGCCTGCGCCTGCGCCTCGGAAGACGACGGCCAACAAGCGGAACTTAGATTCCCCGGAGGTCAATTAGTGTAATCGAGAGTAGAGTCGAGAACAGGCGCAGTGGCTGTAGTCTCCCGGTGGCTACTGACGAGGCTTTCGCGTCGTCGCCTCAGTCCGGTTTGGCTTGGCTCTGTTTCCTGTTCCCGCTCGTCGAACCGGACAGGCGGATTTCCCGCATCCGGCTCTCGGAAAAGACGCACGCCGACACCACGTCAGCATGTAACGCTGTCTGCAACTTCTGAACACATCCCGGGGTGGCTAGACTTGTGGTCAATCCCCCTGTCCTTTGTTGCTTCTTGCGTTGGTCTTTAACTAAGGCTCCTTCCCTCCACCGGCGTTACCCGGCTTCCGCGGTACTACGAGCCTCTCCGCCACCCCACACGGCCCGGCCTGTCTCTCACGAGCTGCCAGTTGATCCTTATTATGATCACCGCTGGGGCTTCCCGTGTTGCAACCGATCCCTTTTGCCTGGTAGGGTCGAGGACTGGCGCCATGCTCTGTAGGTTCAGCCTAGCCGGGTCTCTCCGTTTCCGTTGAGAGTGCCTCAATATCCGAACCATAAGCTGGTTTCCAGCCCCCGCCTCATCAAACCCAGCGTGCAGATTTCCTGCACTGGGCTTTCCTGTGTGCTTCGCATCAAGGGTTATGGAGCTGATTCCTCCTGGATGGCTTTCAGCTGATGGCTCGACGTACCACCCGGTAGTCGTTAAACAAACCGAGTGTGTTGTAGAGCCATTGCGTACTCCACCGCTTCCAGCCGAATCCTTTGCGCTCCCGTGCACGCATCAGATGTCGCCGAACCCTCTTCTCTACCCAGAGCTTAATGTAGGAAAAGCACCGGCTCGAGTGCCCCACCGCAAAGTAGTGCACCCATCCCCGTAGAATCGGATTGATGAGTTCAATCACCCGCCCTACGGGTTGGCTGACGTATCGCCGGAAGATTTCCTTCAGTTTCCGCAGGAGTGCCGTCCGCTTCTTCGGCTTGGGCACAAAGTGGGTCCGCCACTTTCCGTTACGACTTCGGACGCGGCGATACTCAAATCCTAGGAAACCAAATCTCTCTCCCTGCAACAGATCAACTTTCCGACTCTTCTCCTCATTGATTTCCACCCTGAGTTTGGCCAATTCTTCTCGCAGTCGTTTCTCCACCGCTCCGATTAGCCAGTCATGCCGCGGATGGGAGTCAATCAATACCACCAGATCGTCTGCAAACCTCGCATATTGAACATTGGGGTATTTCCCTCTTCGCGTGGTTGCAATCGCCTTTTCCAGCATGCGATCTACCTCAGTGAGATAGAGGTTACTGAGCATCGGCGAAATTACCCCACCCTGAGGAACTCCCTTCGTTCCAGTCGACTTCAGGATCATCTTCAGGAGTCTCATCACCGATGCATCTTGGACCCTCCGTGCCACTTTCTCGAGCAGCTGCGAATGCTGCACATTATCGAAATAGGCCCGGAGATCCAAATCGATGACTCGTGTCAGTCCTTGGACAATCGCCTGATCGACTCGGTCTACCGCTTCATGCGCTGATCGCTTCGGTCGATAGCCATACGACCCTGATTGAAAATCGGCCTCAAAGATCGGCTCCAGGATGAGCTTCAACGCACCCTGAACCACGCGGTCGCGGATTGTGGGGATCGAGAGAACGCGGACTTTGGTGCCCCCGTCTTTCGGAATCTCCTTCTTCCGCACCGGCATGGGCTGATACGTGTTCTGGTCCAGTTCGTCTTGAATCTGTTTCAGAAAACCCTCCACTCCACTTTCTTCGATGGCATCAAACGTGACTCCATCGATCCCAGGTGCGCCATTGTTGCTCTTGGCCATCCGGTAGGCTTCTTGGAGCGTTTCCATCTTGCAGACGTGAACGTACAGTCCCCAAAAGCGCCAAGTTGGTTCTGCCTTCGCCTTGACGTATATCCTCCTCCTCAGGTCTTGCAAACCGATGGGTGACTTTGTCATCTCACCCTTGCCTCCCGTATGGTTGGAGTTCTTGCCTCACAGCAGGGCCTCTTCGCTCCACGGGCATTACCCCGCTTCCCCGCTACTGCTGGCCCCTCCGCCACCCTCTCGCCGTCCACCGATTTCCCGGTGTCGCCGGTTATACGGCTTTCTGCTCCGTGGATTTTCTCCCCGGGACGAGGAGGGCTTCTCCAGTTGCTTAACGCGTCCTTGTCCTCGTGCCGTCGCTATCGCCCCGCCAGAGCGTCTCGCCGCATCAGTCAGTTTGCGACGATCCATGTTGCCTTCACCGCGGCATGTGGGGTTCGGCCTCTGGGTTTAGGGTTTCGAGGTAACTATGCGTTCACTTTCGTTACGGCCCGATGACTCGCTCACCATCCCATGGATGGCTTTGTCGATCGACTCCACGCGCTTCGTTTCCTCCGCGCATGCGATCCCAGCTACAGGGCTCTGACTTTTGCCCTGATGGGTCTGCCTCCCACTGAACACATCAGCCTTTCTCTGGACATACCATGCCGTCGCCATTACCCCGGCAGGTTCGATGGAGCATGTTCGCTCATCTATCTCCATCGACTGCGGCCTTTCCTGTGAAAGCGTTCATACTTGCTCTGTCGCCTCATGTTTTACCAAGGCTCCACGCCGCAGCGCGCGGCGCTTCATCAGAAAGAAAAAGACCGGGACCAGAATCAGGACGTGAATAGTCGATGTAATCATTCCACCCACGATGGGGGCGGCAATCGGTTTCATGACGTCTGATCCAATGCCCGTCTCCCACAAGATCGGCGCAAGGCTCAAAATCACTGCAGTCACGGTCATCAGCTTGGGACGGAGTCTCTGAACTGCACCTTCGATCGTAGCCTGCTCCACGTCACCATCGGTCATAGGCGTACCCATGGCAAGGCGGTTTTGCAGAGCCTCGTGCAAGTAAACCACCATCACCACCCCGGTTTCGACCGCGATGCCAAACAGCGCGATGTATCCCACCCATACTGCGACGCTGAAGTTGTATCCCAGCATCCATTGTAGGATGAGTCCCCCAGACATGGCATAGAGGGTCGGAAAGATCAGTACGGCTGCTTCGGCGGCGGACTTGAAGACCATGTAAAGCAATAGAAAAATGACGAAGAACACGACCGGCAGGATGATTTTCAGCCGCTCTTTGGCGTGCAGTTCGAATTCATACTCGCCCGCCCAGCGATAGGTGTAGCCCGCTGGCAGTTCCAGCTTGCTGCGGAGCAGCTTGTCTGCTTGATCCACGAACCCGCCGTAGTCTTTCGTTTTCAGATCGAGATAGACATAGCCGGTGAGCGCGCCGTCTTCATCGCGAATCATAGCCGGCCCCCGCGAGAAGGAGAGTCGCGCTACCTCATTGATGGGGATCTGCGCTCCTGACGGAGTGCCCACGAGTGCACGGCCCAAATCTTCGGGATCGCCGCGAAAATCGCGTTCGTAGCGCACGTTGATCGGGAAGCGCTGGCGGCCCTCGACATTCTGAGCGATGTTCGCGCCCCCGATCGCGGAGGTGATGACTCGCTGCACGTCTCCGACTGTAAGTCCGTATCGAGCAGCCTCGGATCGATTGACTTCTACGTTCAGGTAGAACCCTTGGGATACTCGCTCGGCGAATACCGAACTGGTGGCCGGTAGGGTGGTAAGAATCTGTTGCATTCGTGCACCGATATCCTGAATGTGCGCCAGATCGGGTCCTTGAATCTTCAGGCCAACCGGAGTCTTGATGCCGGTGAGCTCCATGTCCAACCGGTTTCGCACCGGCATGGTCCACGTGTTGGTCAGGCCGGGGAACTGGAGCTTGCCGTCCATTTCCGCGATCAGCTTTTCATAGGTCATATCAGGTCGCCATTGCTCCTGGGGTTTCAACATGATGGTGGTGTCGTACATGTCGAGCGGCGCATTGTCGGTGGCGCTGTCGGAACGACCTACCGTGCCGAACACGCTTTTCACCTCGGGAAAGGAACGGATAATACGGTCTTGCTCCTGCATTAGCAAAGTTGCCTGCTGGATGGAAATCCCGGGCAGGGCGGTGGGCATGTAGAGGGCTGATCCTTCGTATAAGGCGGGCATGAACTGGCTGCCCAGTTTGAAATACAACGGAATGGTCACAGCCAGAAAAATGAGATTGATCGCAATCAGCAATTTCCAGTGCCGCAAGCACCAGCGCAAGACGGGCAGGTAAATGGCTTGCGTGACTCGCGCTGCGGGGTTCTGCGATTCCGGACGCAACCGGCCTCGAATGAACAATGGCATGAGCACGGGGACCAGTGTGATCGAAAGGAGCGAGGAGAACGCCAAAGCCGAGGTCTTCGTCCAGGCTAGTGGCCGGAACATTCGGCCTTCCTGCGCTTCCAGCAAGAAGACGGGAAGAAAGGACACCAGAATGATAATCAGTGAATAGAACAAGGCAGGGCCAACTTGCTTTGCCGATCGCAACAGAATCGATCTGCGCTCCTGCGAGCTGAGTCTCTCAGTGTTCTCGCCGACCCCCAGGCCGCTGCGTTCTGCCAGATGCTTGTACCCGTTCTCGACCATTACGATCGCGGCATCGATCAAGACTCCAATCGCCAATGCCAGTCCTCCTAGGGACATCACGTTGGAACTGACGTTCAGGAAGTACATGGGGATGAAGGCCGCCAGCACCGCGATGGGTAGCGTGATGATAGGCACCAACGCAGAACGCAGGTGAAACAGGAAAGCTATGCTCACGAAACTCACGATGATGGCTTCCAGGATCAGATCCCGCTTCAGAGTCTTGATCGATTCATTGATCAGCCAGGAACGGTCGTAGCCGGTCACGACTTCCACTCCAGGAGGAAGTGACGGTGCAATCTCGCGCAGCTTGGCCTTCACACCACCGATTACGTCGAGCGCGTTCATACCGAACCGCATGACCACAATGCCGCCAACAACCTCCCCTTCGCCCTGCCAGTCGGCGGCCCCGCGGCGTACCTCCGGCCCAAAATCCACGCTGCCTAGATCGCGCAGCAGCACGGGCGTGCCATTTTTCGTGGCGACCGGAACGTTCTCCAAGTCGGCCACTGAGCGCAGATATCCGAGGCCTCTCACCATGTACTCGGCGCCACTCATTTCGAGGACATTGCCGCCAACTTCATTGGTGCTGTCGCGCACGCGGTCGATTACGATCGAGACGGGAATGCCATACGAAAATAGTTTGTTGGGATCAAGCTTCACCTGATATTGCCGGACGTAGCCGCCGATGCTCGCAACCTCGGCCACACCCGGAACAGTTTCGAGCTGGTAGCGCAGATACCAGTCTTGGAGGGCCCTCAAATCCGCCAGGCTCTTGGTGTGAGTGCGATCGACGACCGCGTACTCATACGCCCAGCCGGCGCCGGTCGCATCGGGTCCGATGGCGGGGTGGACATCTGCAGGCAGCCGTCCGCCGATTTGCTGCAGGTACTCTGTCACCCGCGAACGCGCCCAGTAAAGGTCCGTCCCATCTTCAAACACGACGAAAACGTACGAATCCCCGAACATGGTCTGCGCCCGCACCGATTTCACGTGAGGTGCCTCCAGCAAAGTGGTCACGATGGGGTATGTAACCTGGTCCTCGATCACATTGGGCGGCTCGCCCGCCCATTCGGTGTGAATGACCACCTGCACATCGCTGATATCCGGGAGAGCATCGAGCGGGATGTGACGCAGGCTCCAAACCCCCGCTACGGTTAGCAACACGACCCCGGTGAAGACCAGAAACCGATTTTGTTCACACCATTCAATGATTCGGGAGATCATCACATGCCTCCCGTGGCGCTCACACTGAGCTGTTTGCGGGCTATGATCTGACCGGCGCGTTTCGCTACTACGGTGACATGGAAGGTCCCGCCGGTTTCGAGATTGAGCGGGCCCTCGTAAACACCATCCCCTTTCTCGCGGAGCGTCGCTTCACTTCGCACTGCTGCCATGCCCATACCCGGCATAGCGGCCATGAAGAAAGTCGCAGTCACTTCTGCCCGGGCAACTGGTTTTCCGTCCGAGCTCGTGAGCTTAACTCGGACCGAGTTCGATCCTTTGTGCGGGGGTGACGGATCGGTGCTGAAGTCAACGGCAACGCGTTCGGCCGAACCGTTCATCGCCGCTGCCACTCCTTCGCCGGGCGGAGGAGGCGCGAACGATCCAATTGCTGCCTGCAGCTGCGATTCTGAATCCACCAGGAAATTGGCCGAGCTGACAATATGCTCGCCGACCTTCAAACCCGTCAGGACTAGAACGTGATCATCCAGCCGCGACCCTACCTCAATCTCACGTGGTTCGAGATACCCGTCGCCGCGGTCGATAAAAGCTATATCCCGCGTGCCAGAATGCAGGACGCCTGAAGCAGGAATGACAAGTTGATGGCCGAGAGGAACTGCAATTCTGACGTTGACGTACATGCCAGGCTTGAGCGCGACTCCCGGATTGTTGAAGACGAAGCGCACCGGCACCGTGCGTGTCGTGGTGTCGACTTGCGGCAGAATTTGATCAATCCTTCCTTTGAACGTACGTCCAGGATAGGCATCAACCGTTACTGAGGCGGGCATCCCCGGCTTCAAAGCGCCAACGTCAGTTTGAAATACGTTGGCGTTCACCCAAACTGTGGAAAGATCGGCGATGGTGTAGAGCTTCGTATCCGACTGCACGTATTGATTGGGAAGAGCGTTGAAGTCGGTGATGTAGCCGGACGCAGGGGAATCAATGCTCACGTCGTGGTTCACTGTGCCGATTTGCTCCAGCCTCGCAATCTCACTCGGCGGCACGCCGAATTGGCGCAAACGATCGGCAGCAGCCTGAAGAAGCCAATCTCCCTCGCGAGCAGCCATCCCATGCGCATCGCTCGCGAAGGTCTGTTGGTTTTGTTTGGCCAGCAGATATTCTTGCTCAGTACTGACCAACTCAGGGCTGTAGATGGTGAATACCGGCTGCCCCTTTCGCACGTACTGGTAAGTGGCATTGGCAAACACCTTCTGAATCCAACCTGGAAAGCGCGTCTGCACGTAGGCGAGCTGCCTCTGATTCATGTCCACATTCCCCGGCACGCGCAGCTCGTTGCTGACATTTTGCATCTCAACCAGCGCGGTCTTCACTCCAATGGCCTGCATGCGTTGCGGAGACAGTTGCAGAGGAACAAGCGGCACAGACGTATCAGAAGAAGAGGTAGCCTGGGTGGAGGGCTGCTCGGAAACGTCAGGGCCTTTGGCCATCACCGGGCTGGAATTGTCGTTCGCCGGCGAAAAATATCGGCGGCCCCAGATCGAATACGCGAGCGCCCCAGCCAACAAGAAGCAAATCACTGCGGTAACCACAAAAGCTTGCTTATAAGTGCGTTCGCTCATTTTGCTACCTCCGGTGTATTCGGTTGTTCTGTCCTGTCAATGGGCGCTCCGACTGCCAGTTCCAGATCGGCAAATCGCGTTTCGAAGTCCGCTAGTGCTTGAAAGTAAGCGAGGTCGATGTCCACGACCGTCATCTGGCTATCGAGCAAATTTAGAAAGTCGGTGCGGTCATTCTCGTAAGCGATGACCGTTGAACGCAGAGTGGCCGTAGCCTGGGGCTGCAACAAACTCTTATAAAGATCGGCGAACCTCCTCGCAGACCGCACCTGCACCAGAGCTTCCTGAATCTGACCAAAGGCGGCGTTTCGCAACGCGGCAAGGTCCGCATCTTGCTCGCTGACCTGAGCTTTGGCCTCGGAAATGTCGGCATCATGCTTGCGCCGGTTCAGCCAGGGCAGGTTGATCGAGCCTTCCACCATGTAGTTGTTGCGGTAGTTCGATCCGCTCGGCATGAGCATGTACCCTCCCGAAACTGTGAAATCGGGGTTGTAATCCTTGCTGGCCAGTGCTTGCTGTTGATGGCTTTTCTCCAAGGCGACCCGCGCCTGGGCCAAATCAGGCCGCGAGGTAAGTGCCAGTTTTTCCAGCGCTTCTGTTCCCGGCAACTGCAGTGGAATGCCATAGTCTCCGCGAACATTGATGGGCTCTGCGGGATCGTGCCCAAGGAGGGTGTTCAGACGAGCGCGTGCGATTTCAGCATCCCGATCGAAGCGAATCAGGTGCTCGGCCAGGCTGGTCAGTTCGACTTGTGCCTTCAGGATGTCTTGCTGAGGCACTTTGCCGACGGTGTATTTGATCCGGGCCGCCTCCACTGCCTGCCTCGCGATGGCAACGTGGCCGTCGTGGATGCGAAGCTCGTCTTGAGTGCGCAGCAGATCATAAAACGCCTTGCGCACCTGTACCTGGACGTCGAGTCGCGTGTTATCGAGCGCCGCCCTTGCTTCGGCTACATCGCTTCGGGCAATGTCAGAGCGTAGCCCTCGTTTTCCGAGCCCCGGAAACGTCTGGCTCACCATGAACATGTTTTGGGCCGCGTTGTAGTTCCAAGGCCGGCGCAGTGGTACGCCCCAGCCGCGATACATCAATGAGGGATCGTCGAGGGCGCCAGCCGCAGGTACGCGGGCCTCAACCACGGCTAATCGCCGAACCGCAACCCGAATGTCCGGATTGCCCAGCAGCGCCATCCGCTCGATCTCGTCAATCGTGAACGAAGGACCGGATGCGGCCGAGTGCTGATGCTGTGGCAACAACGCATTTGCGACAGGAAAAGGATCCTCGGCTGTGGCGCTTAGCACGCACGCGCACACCAAGAACAGTGCATAAAGTATTCTCATAATTCTCTCCGTCAGTAGAAAGACACTTCGGGCTTACGCCCAAGACAAGCGGGCGGACGGAGATGTGGCTAGACTCTCAGGACAGTCGTATCAGGGAGGTACTCGCTTGGCGGATGGTGGGTAGTGTTTTTGTGAAACCAATCAGAGTACTGTGAAGACCTTGGAACGTGGAGAGCTGCGACGATCTGTAATACTGCTCCCGACTGGTGGTTGTTTGTCACAACCATGGTCGTGCCTGGTCGAACTTCAGTCTGGCAGCAAGAGTGCGATTGCGGCATGTTCGGTGAGCCGCACATCTTGGCCATCTGCTTGCAACACTCGCGTTCCTGGGCTGTCATCGCCCTGTCTGGGATCACGCACGCCAGCAGCGGCGCGGCAGTCCAGCACATCACCAGCAACGCGACAACTATCGCGGCAAAGCGTCGCATGTTGTAAGTCTAGGCTGGCGATCTTTCCGCAGCAAGTGATCCCAATCACAGGATTGCGTGACTGCCGTCTCGGAAGGGGAACCTCCGAATCCAGTTTCGCTACAAAAGGCCCGACGGAAGTCGGCTCCCGAGGCCCCCCCGACGCAGCCTCCACGTCCTAACAACCGTGGGCACCTTGCTGATGTTCGTTCGGTGAACGATCCAGTTCAAGAAAGGCGTCGGCGGAAGAGTCTGCCAGCCACGATCATGCTGACGACCCCAATGACGGCTAGTGGCCAATATTGCTGCCAGAAGAGTGAGGGCCCCGCACCTTCCAGGAAGCTGCCGCGCAGGATGATCAGAAGATACCGTAGTGGATCGAGCAGTGTGATGTACTGAACTACCCGCGGCATGTTGGCAATCGGCGTAGCAAAGCCGGAAAGAACAATGGCAGGCACCATGAAGAGAAACACTCCCAACAGCCCCTGCTGCTGCGTGACGGCTAAAGACGAGATCATCAGCCCGATCCCAACTGTTGCGAGCAGGAAACAAAACAGGCCGAAGTAAAGTCCCAGGAAACTGCCAGTGAATGGAACGTGGAACCAGAACATAGCAACCACGATAATCAGGGAACCTTCCACGGTGCCAACCAGAAAACCGGGCAGTGCTTTACCGAGAAGAATCTCTGTTGGACGCATCGGAGTAACAAGAAGCTGGTCGAACGTCCCCATCTCGCGCTCGCGTGCGACCGAGAGGCCTGTGGTCAGCATACTCACCAGAAGAGTCAGTATTCCGCAAATGCCAGGGACGATGAACCACCGGGAATCGAGATTTGGATTGAACCATGCGCGATCCAGCAGTACGGTCGAGGGTGATAGCCCTCCATGCTCTGCGATCTGCTGTTGATTGAACGTAGTCACGATGGATTGGGCATAGCCTATGGCCAGGCCAGCCGTGTTGGAGTCTCTCCCGTCCAGGATGATCTGGACGTGCGTCGTCCTTCCGCGCTCTACGTCGGATGTAAAGTTGGGGCCTATGTCGATGGCCATGAGCGCGGACTCCTCATCGATGGCCTGCTCCAGTGCCTTCTGGTTGTGTACGATGCTTAGCTGCTCAAAGCTGGGAGAGCCGGCAAAGCGGGTAATGAAGTCCCGCGATAATTGTCCTTGGTCCTGGTTATAGACAACGAAGGGGACATGCTTGAGATCGAAGGTAGCGGCATAGCCAAATACCAAGAGTTGAATAATGGGAGGACCAATCAGGACGGCCCGGCTTGCAGCATCGCGCAAAAGGGCCAAAAGTTCTTTAACGGAGAGTGCAAATACGCGTTGGAGTGTCAACCGCATCAATCCAACCTCTTACGAAAACGCAGGAGCGCGATGCCGAGGAAGAACAGGCAGAGGATGGCCATGCCAAGACCATTGCGCAGGATCACTGGCCAAACATCGCCAGCCAAGAACGTGCTTTGCAGCGCGGCCACAAAGTAGCGTGCAGCGACGATGTGGGTGAGTACCTGAATCACTTGCGGCATGGAACGAATATCGAAAAGGAATCCGGACAAGATGAAAGCTGGCAGGAATGTTGTGACAATCGCGACCATGGCGGCGACGAACTGACTGCGTGCGAGTACTGAGATCACTAATCCCATGCCCAGGGCTGTCAGCAGGAAGAGCGCCCCTGTCCCCAAGAGCACCAGTAGCGACCCACGCAGCGGAACCTCGAATAAAAAGACCGCCATGGCGGTCGACAGGATCATTCCACCCATACCCATTACAAAGTAGGGAACCAGCTTCCCCAACAGAATTTCTGCCTTCCCGACCGGCGTTACCATGATGCCCTCCATGGTTCCGCGCTCCCATTCCCGCGATACCACCAGCGCGGTCAATAGCGCTCCGATCAGCGTCATGATGATGGCGATCAGGCCGGGAATAAGATAGTCGCGGCTGCGCAGCGCAGGATTAAACCAGACCCGTGTGTCGGCCACCACGGGCGCAGCCAGATGCGTAGCTTGCCGGGTGGCTTCCTGTTGTAACCACAGCAGCCATGTGCCATTCACATAATTCTCAATAATGCGTGCCTGATTGGCATCGACTCCATTGACGGTGAGATGAATGGGAGCTCCTCCCGAACTGTACGACAGACGGGTGAAATCGCTCCGCAGCCAAAGGATGGCATCGGCGCGTCCATGCATCAGCGCCTGCTCAGCGGATGCTCGATCTGGATATATCGTTGGACGAAACCACGGAGAGCGTTGTAGTTCTGCCAGGAAAGAAGCTGTGAGCTGGGTAGGATGATCGACGACTTCTGCAATGGAGATGTGGCGGGCATCGAGCGAGACACCGTAGCCAAATATCAGCAGAAGAACCAGTGGCAGTACGAATGCGATGGCGATGCTGGAAGGATCGCGGAATATCTCATACACTTCCTTTCGCATCAGGCCGCTCAGACGCATCCATTTCATGACGCTCTCCGGGTGGTCTGCTCATGTTCTTCAATCAGCGAGATAAAGGCGTCTTCCATGCTCGGTTTCGGTCGATCGGGACGACGGACTTTGTTCTTGATCTCTGTCGGTGAACCCTGCGCCAGGACTTCTCCCAGGGACATCAAGACCAGACGATCGCAGTATTCGGCCTCCTCCATAAAGTGGGTGGTCACAAGGCAGGTTGTTCCCGCCTCGGCGAGTGCGTTCACGCGCGCCCAGAATTCCCGCCGAGCCAAAGGATCGACGCCGGAAGTTGGTTCATCGAGAAAGAGAATGCTTGGTTCGTGCATCAGCGCACAGGCCAGCGCAAGTCGTTGCTTGTAGCCCAACGGCAAGGTGCCTGCATTCATGGTGGCGTAGTCCTTCAGTTCCAGGTCCTCCAGTGCCCATGCCATGCGGTGTTTCTTGTGCTGATTGCCCAGGCCATAGGCCGCCGCGAAGAAGGACAGGTTTTGCTGCACACTCAACGATCCATACAACGAGAACTTCTGGGACACATAACCAATTCGCGCGCGGGCCGCAGCGGTCGCTGTGCGCAGGTCAACACCCGCGACCCGCAGAGTTCCAGAGGATGAAGGTAGCAGTCCGCAAAGCATCCGGAAGGTTGTCGACTTGCCGGCGCCATTGGCTCCAAGCAGTCCGAAGATCTCTCCCTTGTGCACGGAGAAGCTGACGTTTTTCACCGCAGCGAAAGCTCCAAAGTAGCGATAGAGGTCCTTGACTTCAACGACCGACGCGTCATCCTGGGTTGTAGCGTGCCGGGATGGCAGTGGAATCGGATGACGTGGTGTGCGGTTGAAAAGAAGGCTGACGAACGCATCTTCCAGTCGCGTTGGAACGGCCCTGGGTTTTCCATACGCAGCGAGATCATCTTGCAATACCGGTGGACCGGGTTGTTGCATGACGATTCGCAGTCCATCCCCCTGTATCACGGTATCCACGACGCCGGGCAGTCTTGCAATCTGGGACTGCAGATCGCGCGGTGCCGTGGGAATGTTTTCCAGAACAAATGCATGCCCTTGTAAGGGTGCAGCCAGTTGCGCCGGATTCCCCTGCGCGAGAATCTCTCCTTCATGCAACAGAATGACATGATCGCAGCGTTCGGCCTCATCCATGTAAGCAGTGCTGAGCAGGACGGTCACCTTCTGGCGGGCAACCTGTTGATGGATGATGGTCCACAGCTCCCGCCGTGAAATGGGATCGACGCCGACACTGGCTTCATCCAAGAGCAACAGTTGCGGAGGATGGATCAGGGTGCAAGCCAACCCGAGTTTCTGCTTCATGCCGCCGGACAGTTGCCCTGCCAGCCGTTGGCGGAACGGGCCGAGTGCCGTCATGGTCAGTAACTCCGCGAAGCGAGCCTCCCGCATCTTGGGGGTTATGCCGTGCAGGCTGGCAAAAAGATCGAGATTTTCCTGGACCGTGAGATCTTCATAGAGACCAAAACGTTGCGGCATATAGCCAATCTGGCTCTGTAATGCCAACGCCTCCTTTGGCAAGGGATGCTCAAGGACGCGAATCTCCCCGGCGTCTGGCGTCAGGATGCCTGCCAGCAAACGCAGAAGCGTAGTTTTGCCTGCGCCATCCGGACCGATAAGAGACGTCATGCTTCCCGCGGGAATCTGCAGGGAAACATTCTTGAGCGCGTCTCGGCGGGCTGCCCCTTTTCCGAAGGACTTACTCAGGTTCCTAACCACAATGGCGTCCATGTCAGTTTGTCCCGCAGGGATGGGCGTCGATCGCATGCGGAGGATTATTGCTGATTGGAACTACCACCGTGGCCGGCATTCCCAGCCGCAGGCGGTGATCCGGGTTGCAGGCATAAACGCGCACACGATAGACAAGCTGCGAGCGCAACTGGGTGGTCTCCACGTTCTTTGGCGTAAACTCCGACACCGGAGAGATATAGCCGATCCAACCTGGGAAGCGTTGGCCTGGGAAGCTATCAGACTCAATCCATGCACGCATGCCGAGAGCGACTTTGCCCATCTCCGGCTCCGGCAGATAGGCGCGCACCCAGACGGGATTGTCCAGGGCGAGAGTAAACACGGGCGTCTGCGGATTGGCCATATCCCCGGGTTCTAGTATCCGGTTCTGGATGACTCCGTCTGCGGGAGCATAGAGTTGTGTGTCGGCCAGCTCCTTTTGTGCCAGACCCAAAGCAGCTGTCTCCGCCTTGAGCGTTGCCTGCGCTGCGGCAATATCCTCCTTGCGCGGCCCGATGACGGCGAGTCGTAGAACCTGTTCTTTTGCCGCTAACACCTGCCGTTTGGCCTCCAGGTCTGCCTGCTCGGCCAAATAGGAGCGTTGCGCATCGTCGCGAATCTGTAACGAAACATATTGTTGCTTTGACAGGGTCTGCTGACGGCGATATAGCTGCTCGGCATTGGTTACATTGGCTTGGGCTCGAGCAACATCCGCTTGTGCCGCAGCAACATCCGCTCGCGCTTCGGCCACCTCCTCCGGACGGCTCCCCGCCAGCAGCCGCGCCACTACCTGCTGTTGCGCTGCCACTGTCGCCTCGTCCTGTGCCACTGCATCGAGAAAGCGCCGCTGCACCAACTGGGCAACAAGCTGACCTGCACGGATGGCGCTGCCTTCATCTACCAGCAGCTTGTCAATACGTTCACTGTCGTTGAAGGCCAGCTGCACCTGGCGAATGTCTACGTTGCCATATAGCGTGATGGCATCGCCCGGCGTATGTTTCGGGAACAACCAGCGCCGCCCGAAGAAACCCGCAAGAACCAGGGAAACCAAAACTGTCAGAATGAGAATGCGCTTTTTGACCGAAACCATTTATGTGCTCCCAGCGGAACAACGAAAGTGCTTAGTTAGTTGGACTGCTATTCAGCAAGGCATTTACGGCGTCTATGTCCAGTGGCGTGAGTACCCCTGCCGCCGCCTTCAGTTGTGTCCGGGCCACCAATTGCGTGTAGAGGGCCAGATAATAATTGCGCTGCGCAGTCGCGTAGTTTGTCGTCGCCGTCAACAAGTCAATGATGGAGCGGCTCCCAATCTCATAACCCTTCCGGGTCCCCTCCAGAGATACCTTGGCGGAAGTCACCGATTGCTGCCTGGCCTGAAATTGAGCTACGCTGTCCTGCAGCTCCAGGAATGCAGTTTGTGTGTCCAGCTTGATCTGGTCCTGAAGATTTGTAACGCTCGCGCTAGTGGCTTTTGAGAGTGCCTTAGCTTCATGAATCCCGGCCCGCGTGGCCCCGCCTTCAAAAATAGGGATAGATAGGTTCAGTGAGGCGCCAACCTGGTTGATGGTCAAAGGCGGAATGAAGGTGCCCGCGGCGTGCTGGCCAATGCCGCTCAGGGTCAAGGTCGGCCAACGGGCTCGCTTGGCAAATTGCACTTGCTGCTCGGACACTTTCAATGTTGCTTTGGCTTGCTGGAGAAGCGGCTGGTTCTGGAGCGCAGCTGCAAGCCAGGGCGCTAATGTGTCCGGCTGCGGACCTATCGCCTGCAACGTCGTCACATCCTGTAACGTTCCTACGGGATGATGCGTCAAGTGCTCCAGTTGATTCTTGGCGACGGCCACTGCATTCTTCGCGGTAATCAGATCGGCCTTTGCGCCGTCCAACTGCGCTTGCACTTCCTGCACCGAGATAATGTCTCCAGTTCCAACTTGAAGACTTGCCCTTGTCTGATCGTCGATACGCTGCAGCAGTTCCATTTGCTGCTGCGCCACCCTCTCGTTGGCCTGCGCCTGTAACACGCTAAAGTACGCCTGGACGACCTCCAATGCGATGACCTGCTGGGCATACGCCAATGCTGCTTCGCCGGCCTGAATGCGGCTGTCAGATTGCTTCATCGCGATCAATGCCTGACCGTTGAAGATGGACTGTGTCAGGCTGGCGCTGAACAGATCGGAGTGATACCCGGTGGAGATGGGCTGGGCGCCAAAGCCCGTATCGTAGGCCGTATTCATGCCCCCACTGGCCTCCGCGCTGATGTGAGGAAGCAGTGCAGACTGCGCCAGCGATTTGCCGGCCCATTCTGCATCCAGCTGGGCCCGGGCCTGGGCAATAACAGGCGATGTAGCGACTGCTTGTTGATAGGCCGTCTGCAGATCATCCGCCAGAGTTGGGATGGCATAGAGCGCCAGATATCCCAACACCGCGAGCCAGAATAGGAAGCGCGCCGAAGGGCGAGGCTTCGGCGAAATGGAAACTTCCTGTTTCATCAAACAATCAGGGTCTCTCTCCCTTAGACTCATTGTCGTTTCACTCCACATGTACACGTTCTCTCCGGCGGCGTGCATCGGATGACCTTCACGGCAGACGGGTTCATCATGACGCTGCATCATTCCTAGTGCTCCTTGAGCGCCTCGAATACCGGTTCCGCGTCGCCGATCAATTGGTCGCCAGAGCGAAGTAAAACAGCTCCATCAATCATTCCCAATAGCGCATCTGCTACGTACTGTTACGGACAAATTTCCACGTTGGCCGATGGGAGAGGCCCAGTTCGCTTTTGGTTTGAATTCAATTCCTTCACCATCGTGCATTGTGGTCACTGGCCCGAAGACTCGCTCGGCGGCTTCGATGGCTACCCTCTCGATCAAGCTTCGTTCTGCTTGCACGCCCAGCGCACGTAAGGTGACCATGAAGTCTCGGTGGCTGCGCCCGTGCCGGTACTCAGGTTCACGCAACGGATGGCGCAAAACCTTCTCAGCCAGATCGAAATCGAAGTCCACCAGCAGCGTGCCGTGCACGAGCAGCGCCTTCCATCGGCGGGCCTGCGCGTTCCCCGAGATTTTCCGGCCCCCAACCGCCACGTCGGAGGTACCTTCCGGCGCACCAGCAATCCCGAAAGCTGCAAGGATTGCGCAGACAACATCTGCGCCCTGACGAAAACCGGCCTTCAAGTTGAGGTGTTCAGGTGCGGGCATTACCAGCGAGTAGTTCAGCACGCCGCCAGTCTGAAGCACGGTGCCTCCTCCAGTGCATCGCTTGAGGACTTCCACTCCATGCCTTGCGCAAGCGGGGCCATCCACCACCTGTTCCGCCCGTTCGTTGGAGCCCATCACCACGGCGGGAGATCCGCCCCACCAGAAGCGCAGCAGATGCCGTCCCGTAGACCACACCGACCTAGCCAGAGCCTCGTCGAACGCGAGGTTCTCAGCCACGGTTGGAGCCGTCCAGCAGATGACGTCCATCATTTCGCCGGCTTAATGCCGCTCCTGAACTCCTGATACGCCGCAACCAGTGCGCTTCGGTATTCCGCTTCCTCTTCGGGCGCAACACCGTGATAGATTTTCACCACGTCGAGCAAGGCCGCACCGTCGCTGTCGTTCGCCGCGATGGCGCGCTCGGCACACTGCTCAAAGATCAGTGGTAAACCAGGTATTCTGACCGTCTTTCCCTTGATGGTGAGCTTGCCGCCAGGCAACGGACTTGAGCAGGCGCATTGGGCCACGCTGCCTTCCGTCACCGCAAGATCGCCCGGCGCCACCTCGCCCAGAACCGTATCCACCTCGGCAGCGATCCGTTCGGCAACGGCCCAGACCGCTTCTTTATCCACCTGGGTAGCATCGCGGGAGGACCTATGGCACGCTGAGCTTTGCGTCCCCAGAATGTCCAATACGATAAGCGCGCCGCTTACCGGACCGCTGTGCTTTTCTGTACCCCACTTCGCACACTGTTTCGAACAGCCGTCGATGGTAATGGTCGGATGGGTACGGGCAAAATTCCGTTCCGCGTCGTTGCCGGCTAGAAACAACGGCAGGCAAAGCGTCACCGTCACATCCGGGCGTAGCAGTTCCAGTACTCGCCGCGTTGCCAGGCGTGAGATTGTTCCTTCCGGAATCGCTTCGCCGCTGCACGAGATGATGCCAACCTTGGTGATTTCCGCACTCATCGCATCGCCTCCTCGTCGGCGCGCAAACGTGCCGCTTGGCATGCAACATCGCCTGCGATCTCCCGGGTGATAGCCCAGCCTTCGTCCGTTAGGAGGGTTGCGTTGCCCGGCTTGGCCCCACGGTAGTTCTTGAATGCCTCCGCCACCTGGATGGCCTTCGCGACGCGTCCACCAGCCATTTCAACGTTCTTCTGCGCGCATGCCTTGGCACACCCGTCAATCGTGATACAGGCATGGCTTCGCACTGCGTCGACCGCGTCGCAGTCGCCCTTCACCAATAGCGCCAGGCAGAGCGTCTCCGTCTGCTGCGGAGCCAACTCATCCGTCACCAGATAGGCCGCTTCGCGGCTGATCAGGCCGTGCACTTTGCCAATCCCGCTGCACGGGACAACTAGCGCTGGATTCTCCACAATTTCGTTTCTCATACGCCTCTCACTTCTCCGCCGCTTTGCGCTTCACGACCTCGGCATACGCCGCCGGGTCTATCAGCATTTCCTGATCTTGCGGCCAACTGCTCAACTTCATCTCGACAAGCCATCCGCCGCCATAAGGATCTTCATTGATGAGTGCTGGGTTCGCGATTACCGCAGGATTAACGGCGGCAACCTTGCCGCCGGCGGGTGAAATAATCTCGAACACTGCTTTGGCCGACTCAAGACTGCCCAATTCACCGAACTGTTCGACCGTTCCATCTCCCTTGGGCGGATCGAAGTAGCTGATGTCGGTCAGCTTCTGCTGTATGTAGTCGGAAATGCCCACACGCGCCACGCCGTCCGCCGCGCGCACCCAGACATCGTTCTCGTTGAACAGGTAGTCCACTACCGGAATGCGGAACTCGAACTTGTCGTGCGTCACTGTCAAGAACTCCGTTGGCGGTTCGAAAACAGTCGCTGGTTCGGGCGATGCCGCAGGCGCATCCAGTTTGCGCATCAGTTCGTCGACAATTGTCTGTGCCAGCGCCAGGCCATCAGGCCCGAGGCTGAGCGTGGATTCCAGCGGCCGGCCGGAAGTTTTTACGGCATCGGAAACGAGCACCCTCCGGTCCACTTTCGCCTCCAACCGGCTCGCCAGTTTTGTAGCGCAGCGCGTCGAACAACCATCGACGACGATGAGCGAACTCTCGCCGAGCGCCTTCTTGTAGCGCGCGGGTGCGCGGTTCAGCAGTACCGGACAAATGATTTCACTGCCGGTCGCGCTAGCAACACGAATTGCCACCTCGCGTGCCGCCGACCCCTCGGGTTTGTCCAAGCCATTGCAGGAGAGAATTGCGCGCTTCATTTGGCATTCTCCTCCTCACGAATCTGCTTGATGAGCCCAATGATCTCCGGCTTATTGGGGAATGAGAGAGCGTCCGGGCCGCAGGTCTTCGAGCAAGCGCGGCAAAACACGACGCAGTTGTTCGGGTTGGCGACCACCAGTTTGCGGTCTTCCTCCCGCCGCTCGAACACGCGATGCGGGCAGAACGTGTCGCACTCCATGCAGAAGGTGCATCTGTCGTAGTCAATCGTTGGAAACCACGGGATCTTGTCTCGGTGCACTCCCATGAAAGTCGTGTCAGACATTTTCCTTTACCCCCATCTCGCGAAGCGCCGAAGCAATCTTCTCGACGGCCTCTTCGGTCGACATGTCGCGGATATCCAGCGGGGTCATATCCCGCTTCACATCCATTCCTTTTTCGGCGAAGGCATCCCGGAACATCTTGTATTGCATGTTAGGTGCGCAGGCCGCGATCACCAGCGGTCGCTTCGCCTGCAGGAAGTCCGCCAGGAAACGATCTCCATCCTGCTCGCACAGTTGCGGATGGATCACGCCAAACTCGACCGGCAGTTCCACGCGCGCCCGGTTGATAAAGTCCCAGATATCCATCTTGGAGAACCCGGGACACTTGCCGGTGCAGACACACATCACAAGCCCAGGACGTAGCTCAGCCATTTAATTGCCTCCGGCTTCCAGCAGCATCTGCTTGATTTGTTCAGGAGATGGAATTCGGCCAGCGGCCTTGACCTTTCCATCAATCACCAGGCCGGGGGTCATCAGAATCTGGAATTTCATGATGTCTTTGATGTCAGTCACCTTTTCGATCCCCGTCTGGAGACCAAGTTCCTGAACGGCTTTCTCGGCGTTTACGGTCAGCATCCTACAGCGGGCGCAACCGGTTCCTAAGATCTGGATTTTGAACATGTGTTTTCCCGTTGTTCCGGATGAATTCCTTCTCTATGCACGTTGCACCAAGGGTCCACGTGAGCCGGTAAGGGCAGAGTACGGCCTCCACGCACTCGCGTTGCAGCAACCTGCTTCCACCGCCTCCTTCAGTTTGCGTGAATCGTTGACGAACACTTCCTCGTGCTTAAAAGCGGCTTGCAGGAAACCGAAGAGTTGGCGCCGGAGGCCCTCGTGCGGATCGGAGAGGCTATAGCACATGCGCGAGCCGTCCCGGCGGTCCTGCACGAGCCCCGAGTTCTTGAGATATGTGAGGTGGCGGGAGACGTTCGGCTGTGGCGACGCGAGCGCGTACTGGAGGTCACACACGCACAGTTCTCCGTGCTGTAGCAGGTTCAGAATGCGCAGGCGGTTGGTATCTGCCAATCCCTTGCATATGCGTTCCAATTCCTTCATTGACCCACCTCCGGATTCTTGCCACTCATTTGTATATCCGCATACATTTATAGGTGTATGACCGTATCAGAGCTGTGATCGGTGTCACTGCTGTGCGTGATCTTGCCACGCATGGGAGACGATTCCCGCGCCGGACCTGCGGACGCCTAATTGCCGAGAACAATGGCAGACACGAAGCGCGTGGCTACACCAAGGGCCGTGGCCACAAGGAAAGAGTAGGCGATCGCAAAAGCCGTCATCTTGAGGCCAATCTGCTTGAGCAGCGTAGCGACGGTTGCAATGCAGGGAATGTAGAAGGTGATGAAGATCGTGAATACGAGGATTTGGCTGGCGGTCATCAGTTGGCGGATTTGTGTGTTCCCGAGCGCCTGCACCAGCAGGATCATGGACAGCCCTTTCCGTAGCAGTCCAAAAACCAGCGTTGTGCCTACCGCGATCGGCAAACCTAATACGCGAGTCAGCGGCGAAAGCACCACGTTGATAGCATGGTCCCAGTGCCAGTATTCAGCCAGAGGAACTTGCGAACCGACTCGTTTTTCGTGCGCTGTAGTACCAGCTGGCAAATGGGGAAGACACAACGCGGAAAGCGCCAGCTTATCCAGTTCTGCGCTTTCACTGGTTCTGTTGATAATTGAGGCGATCGCCTGATCCTCAGTGATCCATCGAACCTTACAGGCAGGACAGTGCAGTTCAAGCAGTGGAGACGAGAAGTTATTCGGTTGCCCGGCGCCATTGCTTGCGAGATGTCGTAGTGTTTCGGCCGTTCGATTCAACAGCGCTGAATACGCCGTGCAAACACCGCCGGGGACGCAATTTGCTCGTAGTGCCAGGTGTGCAATGGGCAGAATCCGCCGTCCTGAGCGTGCTGTTCCTGGCACGCAGCCCCCGCACTGCTCGCCTTCGGCGGGGATAGCGCAATCGAACTCCTCTCGGCTGGGTGGGCCTCCCTCCAAACAAGTAATCCGTTGCTTTCGCCAAATCGTAGGGGCGGGCTCGCCGCGTTTCCGGCGAGAAATCGCAGCAGAGGCCGGAACTGTCGAGCGCAGTATCAGGGCATGTAGATCACCCATTGACGTCCTCGAACGTCGCCGCAAAACGGACTGTCGTGCCACACAAGCTGGGAGTTCTCAACTTGCGCCCTGTCTGATCGACGTTGTAGGATCACCGTATTGTGCACCGGAAGGCGTTCCATATCGCCGTTCTTGTATGTTTGGTGGCCCTGGTCGTGGCCTACCCCGCCATTGAATCGGTGGATCATTGGGATGCCCCCGGACCGACCTCCGATTCGGAACTTCAGTACATCGGTGTGCTGACTGTCGTAGGTGCCATTGCGCTATTCACACAACTATTGGCTCTCGTCGCCCTACTATTGTCGTCCTACGTACGTCCGGACTTGCGCTGGTACTTACGGGAGGACAAACATGTTTTCACTTTCTTCTCGAACCTGAGCGCTTCTCCTCCAATTCCTCTTCGCATCTGATAGCACTCTCTTCACGCTAGAGTTCCTCGTGCGTTCGCCAGTTTTTCTGGTCAGCATTCGAGTGTTTCTCGAGCCACGCCTCTGCCCTTGACCAGAGAGCCGTAATTCGGTATTGCCGCTAGCTAGCTAGTTTGCAACGGCATACCAGCTAGCCAAGGAGATAGCTAACCATGAACAGGCAAGACCCCATCTGCGTAATGACAAGACGATTGACTGTCGTTCTTGTCGTGCTTTTATGTTTGCCAGGATGTGCTACACGCCGATACCACCCGACTCCGATCATGCCGGCAGAGTCAGCATCGGGGTTTCAGATGCGGAGTCTGGCGGACCTCGGTCTTCAATCATATGAAGAAAAAAACCTGGGTCGCGCGGTCGCCCCGTGGCCACCAAAGACCTGGGATTTTGGAATGTTGTCGCTCGCTGCCTTGTATTTCAATCCAACTTTGGCATCCGCCCGGGCTCGCGTCTCGGAAGCGGAGGGAGCCATCGTGACGGCGGGCGCACGGCCCAATCCCGGTCTGAGCATTGCACCTGGCGTCCCAAGCCCCTATCTTTTCAGTTTGGATTTTGTTGTGCCAATCGAAACGGCGGGCAAGCGCGGGCATCGCGTCCGAGTCGCTAGCAACCTCAATCAAGCTGCTCGATTCGATCTGGCGGATTCAGCCTGGAAGGTGCGTAGCGGAGTTCGCGCTGAATTGCTGAGCTACCTTCTCGCTGGCCGGAACCTAGAACTGCTGCGCTCCGAAGAACAAGTCCGCGACAAGCAGGTGAGTATTCTGGAGCAGAGGTTTTCTGTAGGAGAGATTCCAAGGCCGGAAGTCGACCTCGCGCGAATCGAACTTTCAAAAACACATCAGACCCTTAGTACGGCTGGGGGTCAACTTAACGAAGCCAGGGCAGCACTGTCAGCGGCGATTGGGATTCCGACAGCAGGGCTTCAGGGCTTCAATTTCTCGTGGTCTGAACTGGATTCGCCGCCAAGCGTCGAATCCCTGTCACCAGAACAGATTCAACGCGCGGCAGTTCTAAATCGCTTGGACGTGCGTCGTGCTTTTGCCCAGTACGCCGCGGCCGAAGCCGCTCTGCAACTCGAAATCTCCAAACAGTATCCCGATCTCCAAATCGGACCAGGTTATACCTACGAGGAGCGGAACAGCTTCTTCACCATTGGACTGTCGGCTACCCTCCCGCTCTTTAATCGCAACCAAGGGCCCATCGCCGAAGCCGAGGCGCGCCGCAGAGAAGCCGCAAGCATTTTTCTGGAGAAACAAGCGCAGGTCATTGCGGACAGTGAACGGGCTCTAGCTCTGTACACCGCGGCATTCAAGGAGTTGGCTGAGGCCGACCAGTCGCTTCGCAAACTCCAGGACACTCAGCTGCAGATGATGCAGCAGGCAGTCCAACTGGGCGAAGAAGATCGCCTGGCTCTTAACGGAGTGCAACTGCAGACTTCCGTGTTGGCACGAACGCGGCTGGACGCGCTGGCACGGGCGCAAAGCGCTCTCGGCGCATTGGAAGACGCTGTCCAGCGTCCGCTTGACCCTGGCGACGTGTTTCCCGTCGATCCAGAATCGCCGGTGTTGAACAAACAGCCGAAGGAATCGAAACGATGAACCCCCACTCAAAACTTACGAGCCTCCGATTCGTAGGCATGTTTCTAATCGCTGTCCTCATACTGACCTTCCTGGGAGCTTGTAGCCATCGTTCCGACGGAGAGGACACGAGCCGCCGGGATCAGGCAAAGAAGGAGCCAGCCCAAGTCTCGGCAGAAGACGGACAAACCGTTCTGACCCTTGATCCGGCGGCTCAGAAGCGCCTGGGGCTTGAACTTGTCACACTCTCTGCAGCCGTCACCCGTCAACAGTTCACCGTTCCGGCTGTCGTTCTTTCCGTCGAAAGTCTGGCCACGTCTCGCAATGGCTACGTTGCAATGCAGGCGCAGCTTCAGAAATCAAAGGTCGCGGCGGACGTTGCTCGCAAGGAATACACGCGACTCAAGACTCTGTTCGAGCAAAACCAGAATATCTCGGAGAAGTCCCTGCAGTCAGCGCAGGGTACTTTCGAAACGAATGAAGCGGAAATGCAAGTCGAGGAGCTGCAGTTGAATCTACAAGAATCTGTTATCCGCCAGGAGTGGGGCGGGGTTGCGACGAAATGGACCGTGGAGAATTCCCCAGAGCTTCAGCGCATCCTCGACCAACGCGAAGTGCTGGTGCAAATGACGATGCCGCCCGGTACGACGTTTGGGGCGCCCAGGTCTATTTCACTGGAGATGCCGGGTGGCACGCGGACGGAAGCGACTCTTGTTTCATCCTTCCCCAAAGTCGACCCGCGAGTTCAGGGGAGGAGTTTTCTTTACTTGGCACCGGCTCAAACCGGTCTCGCTCCTGGCACAAACCTGGTCGCTCATCTATCGGTCGGCAAGGAGATGAAAGGGTTGATCGTGCCTGCTTCAGCAGTTGTTTGGTCTGAGGGAAAGTCCTGGATCTACGAGCAAGCGGACTCCGACCGTTTTATGCGGCGTGCCGTGGCGACGGATACCCCCGTCGAAAAAGGTTTTTTCGTCACGCGCGGTTTCTCGCCAGGGGACCGAGTCGTTTCACAAGGTGCGCAGGCGCTGCTCTCGGAGGAATCGCTCCAGCGTGGCCGCAGCGGAGGCGAGAGCGATGAGGATTGAACCTGGGGGCGCCGGATGCTGAATGCCATCGTCCGCTTCTCAATCCGTTTCCGCGGCATCGTTATCGCCCTGGCGTGCGCTCTATTAGGCTACGGAATCTTTTCGCTTTCGCGCGTGCCTTACGACGTTTTTCCTGAGTTTGCGCCTCCCGAGGTATCCATTCAGACGGAGGCACCCGGTCTTTCGCCAGAGCAGGTTGAGGTTTTGGTCACTCAGCCTGTCGAGAACGCCATCAACGGGGTAGCTGGGATTGAGACGTTGCGTTCAAGATCCATTCAAGGTCTCTCCGTCATCACTGTGGTCTTCAGTTCGGGAAGCGACGTCTATCGGGATCGTCAAGCCGTCACTGAACGTCTGTCCACGGTTGCAAGCGAACTCCCGACTGGGGTGCAGCCACCGTTGATGACACCCTTAACTTCCTCGACCACCTGGGTGATGGAGGTGGGCCTTACTTCCGACAGCCAATCCCTCATGGCGGTACGAACGGTCGCAGATTGGACGGTCAAGCCCCGCATCCTCGCGGTCCACGGCGTTGCTGGAGTCGAGGTCATTGGCGGCGACCTCCGCCAGATTCAATTCCAATTCGATCCTCAACGGCTCGTTCAATACGGAGTCAACATCGAGCAGGTGATCGCGGCTGCACGACAAGCTACGGGCATTCGCGGGGCTGGATTCGTGGAAACGGCCAACCAGCGAATTGTTCTCGAGACTGAAGGGCAGTCTCTCACGGCAGCGCAGCTTGCCCGCACGGTTCTGGTGCATCACAACGGAGCCAACGTGCTGTTGGGAGACGTCGCCCGCGTGGCGGATGCTCCGGCGCCGCCCATCGGCGCGGCCACGATCCGAGGAAAACCTGGAGTGATCCTTATCGTGGATTCGGCGTACGGCTCAAACACTCTCGCTGTCACGCAAGGCATTGACGCGGCACTGGCTGACCTGCGTTCCAGCTTGGAAGCGCAAGGAACCTTGCTCCACCCGGACGTATTCCGCGCCGCTGACTTCATCGATGTTGCGCTCCACAACACGCGCGACTCCTTGCTCATCGGTGCACTCCTGGTGATCGCGGTCCTGTTCTTATTTCTGTTCAACTTTCGCACCGCCGCGATTTCCTGCACCGCCATACCGCTCTCGCTGCTCGCAGCCGTCATTGCGATCGACAAGATGGGTTTGAGCCTGAACACCATGACGATGGGAGGGCTTTCGATTGCGATCGGTGAAGTCGTGGATGATGCGGTGATCGACGTTGAGAACATCTATCGCCGGTTGCGCGAGAACCGAGCATCGGCGAACCCCAGCTCACCGCTTCAAATCGTCCTCGATGCCTCCATCGAAGTGCGCAGCGCAGTGGTCTATGCGACGTTTGCGGTAATACTGGTCTTTTTCCCGGTGTTGAATATGTCCGGGTTGGCGGGCAGGATCTTTGCGCCCTTGGGCGTCGCTTACATCTGGGCCATCCTGGCCTCGCTGGTGGTGGCCCTGACCGTAACCCCGGCTCTCTGCGTTCTTCTTTTAGGCGAGCGCGACCTCCCAGCGGAGGAACCGCCCGCGGTCCGCTGGCTAAAGAAGTGGTATCACGCGCTTTTGCTTCGTGTCGAGACAGCGCCTCGCCTGGTGATGGTAGCGGTCGCCTTTTTGGTGGTACTCGGCATCGGAACGCTGTTCTTATCGACTGAGTCGTTCCTGCCTGAATTGCGCGAGGGAAACATCACTGTACACATGACGGCAGTTCCCGGGACGTCTCTCCAGGAATCGTTGCGGCTGGGAAACCGCATCACCGTAGCTCTGCTGAAAATTCCTTCCGTGCAATCGGTCGCTCAACGAGCGGGAAGGGCGGAATTGGGGACCGACACCATGGGCACCCACGAAAGCGAAATTGACGTGAACATGCAAGCCGTCACTGGAGCGCAAGTCAAGGCTACGCAGGCAGGCATTCGGCGAGTCATCTCGCAACTCCCCGGCCCGATCCTGACCTCCAACAGTTTCCTGACAGAAAGGATTAATGAGACCCTATCCGGCTACAGGAGCCCGGTGGTTATCAATGTGTTTGGCAACGACCTGGACCAATTGGATCAGGAGGCGGGAGAGATTGTCGGCGTGCTGAGTAAGGTCCGGGGAGTTGCTCAGCTGCAGTTGCAATCACCTCCCGGCATGCCACAGATTGTGGTGCGACTGCGGAAAGATGATATCGCCCGCTGGGGTTTTGATCCGCTGGCAGTGCTCGATGTGGTACGAACGGCTTACGGAAGTGACGTTGTCGGGCAGATTTACGAAGGGAACCGCGTCTTCAACGTGTCTGTCGTTCTCGCCCCAGCCGAACGTTCAAAGGTGACGGAAATCGGGGCTCTGCCACTTCAAAGCCCCGATGGAAGTTACGTCACTCTGAGCCAACTGGCGGATATCCGTGAGTCGTCGGGGCGCTACGTCATTCTGCACCAGGGAGCGCGCCGAGTGCAGGCGATTACATGTAATGTCCAGGGCCGCTCCGTCCCTTCGTTTGTCGCGGAGGTCAAAGCGCGCATCTCACGACTACACCTTCACGCCGGCACTTATGTGCAATTTTCCGGCACGGCCGAAGCCCAGACTCGGTCAAGGCGCGACTTGCTGGTAGACTCCCTGCTCGCCGGAATGGGAATCCTGCTGCTCTTGTCCGTCGTCATGGGCAATTATCGAAATATGTTACTGGTTCTTGTCAACCTGCCATTCGCTTTAGTCGGTGGAGTGATCGCTGCATGGATCACCGGAGGCAATCTTTCGCTCGGATCCCTCGTCGGCTTTGTGACCTTGTTCGGAATTACTCTGCGCAATTCCATTATGTTGATTTCGCATTACGAGCATCTCGTTAACGTGGAAGGCATGACGTGGGGATTGGAAACCGCACTTCGCGGGGCATCAGAGCGGCTTGCGCCTATTCTGATGACGGCAATGGTAACCGGACTTGGTTTATTGCCGTTGGCAATCGGAAGCGGCGACCCCGGTCGCGAAATCGAGGGGCCAATGGCGATTGTCATTCTCGGCGGGCTGGTTACTTCTACGGCCCTCAATCTCCTGGTGCTCCCGACCCTAGCGTTGCGGCACGGAAGGTTCGAGAGGATTGCTGGCGTCCCGGAAAACTGACTCGTGTTCAGAGGCGGTATGAATATCACATTCTTTAAAGCGCTGATCGCATTGGTGCCTGCGTCCATGCTGTTTTCTGGTTCGCTGATCTTGTTCCGCAGAGGCAAATCGTTCTGGTCTTTCCTCCAACTGCTCGGCGCAGGCTTTCTGATAGTAGTGTCCCTTACTCACGTGTGCGAAGCACTTCAGCTATTTCCGTGGATGCAGTGGGGTTTCAAGCACAGCACGGGTCACTACCTCGATCTCTGCAGCGCCGCTCTTGGTCTTACCCTCTTCCCTGTGGGATATTTACTTTATGCGCTTCACAGATAGATCTCCTCACCTTGAAAGGGAGGTCGAATATGAGCGTAGATACCCGTAGTTTCATCGCCGAAAGCTTGACACTTGTTTCCGGAAGCCCAACAGTTGAGAACATTGTCTCAGGCGTGTTTACACACCGGTCCTCGCGAAACCCTCGAAGTCGTTCTCGCTGATCGACTGCACCTCCGTCGGGGTCGACCGAATGCAGCGAAACTTCGAGCCGATGCGAAAGCAAGTCGAAGCCTGGCAGAGAAGCGAGCTGACGGACGTAACGGCCAAGGTGGTCATCTACGAGGCCTTTGTGGAGGGCAAGCTGGAAACTCCGAAACACTTGGCTCGCACCGTACATGACCTGTACTTCGAGCCGAGGTATGAGGAGTTCCGGCCACGGACGATCTGGAGTCTTTCCAATGCGTTCACGTCTGCGTTCAAGGAACTCGATCCCATCCCACATTCAAGGCTACGGCCAAGCTGGGGGAATTCCTGGAGGACCGGTTCTCACTGTCGTTGTAGGCCACGGGGCGGTCCCGCCGGCCACCGTTTTCTTACCTAGCGAGGTGTCACGCGGAGGATCGACGCTCTGCCCCAACTAATTTCCTAGAAGCCGTTTCCCGTTGGCGACAAGCCGGGGCGGGAGCCGACACGTGCACCACCTGCCACGCCGATATTGCCAAAGACTATCGGCACGCCTTCCACGCCCAGCAGGGTGTGGAACGCATGCCGAAAATCCTTGGCGATGTCTGCGTGACACGCAGTGCACGCCTCTGTGCCCATCGGGGTAGCGCCCTCGATCTGGACGTACTTCCTATAAGAGGCGATTACATATTTCGATTTCTTGGCTGCGATCGATGGAAGACAGGCAACCACAACGGAAGTAACAACTATGAAGGGGAGGACTTTGAAACTGTGCCTAAGCTGCCACGTCGGCGCTCAGTGTCCCGCATTGTACAACGCCGGTGAAACCTCCGGCAACGAAGAGGTCGAGGCTGGCCGCTCTTGAAGGAGTTCCTCTCTGGGGAAGATAGGCAAATACTTCACTGCTAGCCCGAAGAGAGCGAAACCGCCGGCAATGATCATTCCGGTCACGGCCAATTCTGTCCACTTGGGGAAGTAGTGCACACCCGAGGTACGTTCGAAACCCGTGATACTCACATTCATGCGGTTTGTGATAAAGCCGAGAACTACCAGCACTGCGGCGAGGTAGAGACCCTGGGAACTGCAACGTACCCGGCGTTGCAACAAAAGGGTCAGCGGAAGGATAAGAGAGAGAGTCATTTCGAGCCAGAACAGGTACGTCTCGTATCCGGGCTGTAGCGCCAGTTTGAGCGCGCCACGATTCGCCAAGTCCTCGAAGCGCAGGATCGCGTAGACGCCGAGCACGACCACCAGAACCCGCCCCAACTCCTGCAAAACGGGAAGTTCCAGTTGCAATCCGAAATGCTTGGAACTCATCGACGATTCGAAGATAGTCATGGCCAATCCCACAGCGATAGCCGAGAGGAAGAAAAAGACTGGCAGGAGCGGACTATACCAGAAGGGGTGCAACTTCTCCGGCACGATGAGATACAGCGTGCCGAGGGAAGATTGGTGCAACGTGGAGAGAATCACGCCAGTGATGACCAGGGGAATCAGGATGGCGCGGAAGAGCTTCAGCGGTGTCTGCAGGTTGAAACGTTCGAGCACAATGGGTGAAAACTCGAGAGCGAGCACGCTGGTGTAGAGCATCACGCAATACGCCACTTCGAACATGACCGAGTGCGGATTCCACATGATGAGGGGATGCCAGATGTTGTAGGGCTTGCCTAGGTCATACATCAGGGCCACGCAAACGAGGAGATATCCGAGAAATGCCGTGAGAATCGTAGGCCGGATAATCGAGTGCATGCGCTTGATGTTGAGAATATGGACGGCGGCAGTAAGCGTGAACCCGCCGGCGGCCAGCATCACGCCACAGAGGACATCGAAGCTGATCCAGATGCCCCACGGAAATCGGTCGCTAAGGTGAGTCGATGCGCCAAGCCCCTGGGTGAAGCGCACGAAGGTCGCGTAGAAGCCTGCAGCCAACAGAAGAAAGAGAACAAGCTTCCAAAACGTAAACCTGAACCTCGTAGCGTCGGCCATTATGGCTTCTCCCCGTTCTTCTTGTGAGCTGCCGGCTTGAGGCCTTCGGCGAGCGCTACCTCCTCGCGCCGATGCGTGATCCACCAGATGCCGCCCAGCAGCATTCCGCCAAGAGGAACGAAGTCCGGAATGCGGGACAAGACCTCGTAGGTGAGCATGGGCAGCGGATCTTTGGAAATGTTGGTTTGGTAACCGAACGTCTCAAACAGGACCGAGGAGAGCAGCAGTACAGATGTGCCGCCAACTTCCTGCAAGCCGTAAATGTGGTCGACATACTTGCCCGGGTTATCGCGGATGCGTTGTTGTGCCTCTGCGATCAAGTCGTCGCGCTCGCCGAACTTGGTGGCGCCTGTGGGACAGATTTCCGCGCAGGCGGTCTGTTTTCCCTGGGCTATTCGGTCCGGGCACATCGTACACTTCTGGACCTTGGGGATCAGCTTGCCCCACTCGTATTTGGGGACGCTGAATGGACATGCAACCATGCAGTAGCGGCAACCCATACACCTGGATGGATCGTAGGTGACCGGGCCAAGAGCAGTTTTCTGCAGCGCGCCCACGGGACAGACCGAAGCGCAGGAGGGCTCCACACAGTTCATGCATAAGCGGCGCATGAATTTGTCTTGGCGCGTGAGCACAACGGTCAGTTTGTGTGCAGACTGTACTTCTTCCGCAGCGATGGCATCGTTGTAGGGCAGTTTATTTTGGCTGGCGCACGCGACTTCGCACTGCTTGCATCCAATGCAGATCGTGGAATCATATAAAAGCGCTTTGCTCATGAAGATCCCCCGGGGCGCGGCGGTTTGAGCAGAACGCACCGTCCGGAACGGCTTTCGATTCTCGTCTGATCTAATGAGAAAGGAGAGAGCGCTTTAGCAGCGTAACCGCTGCCCGAAATCGGACCACGTACAGGCTGCTTACCTCATCAGATCAGAGGTTGTCGCGAATTTCAGCAGCTTCCGACAACAAGGAGTTTAACAAGTAGGGGTTTCCCAACCGTGACCCGCATCACTTTTACACGTGATGCTGGTCAAATAGGCGTCCAAGGCACGAACCAAACAGCCTGCGCATTATCTCATCAACTTCCAAGGCGTTATATCAACATACGATATCGACAGTCGGTATTGATGTCCGTCACAACCTGCTGTGTCTAGGGTCACCGAGTCGTTCCCGACACTCAGCTACTGTGGCAGGTTATTCTGCCCGAATTTTATCCGCACAAATGGCTTGTTGGCTGGAATCCGGCCGGGCACCTGGACTTCGGCGAAGAAACCAGTAACGAGGGAACTTCAATGCGGCATACTTCTGGAGTCCTCACCGTCATAGTTATCGCTAGCATTGTTGTTGTATGTCTTCCATCCAATGCAGCCAAGAAATCGGAATATGCGATTTCCTCTTATAAGAAGTATGTCCAGATCGAGGGGGCTACTGCGGCGGGAGCCGACACGTGCACCAGCTGCCACGCCGATATTGCCAAAGACTATCGGCACGCCTTCCACGCCCAGCAGGGTGTGGAATGCGAGCAGTGTCACGGTCCTGGCAGCTTGCACGTGTCAGGCGGGGGCGATGTCTCCAAAATCATCTCGTTCAGCAAGCGTTCTGCCACTGACGCCAATGGAGTGTGTCTGAGTTGCCACGCACGAGATGCCAGCATCCGGAATTGGGTCGCAGGTCCGCATGCTTCCAACCGCATCCGCTGCACCGATTGCCATCAGATTCACACCTATACTAAAAAGGGAGAATCCAAGACCGACGTCAGCTTGGACTTGATGACTCCTGGCCATTCTGACAACGTAGGGGACCTAGTACCGGAAGCCAAAGTAATGATGCAACCCCGTTGGCAGGCGAATGATGCCTGCCTGCGGTGCCATCAGACCGAGCGTGGCCAGATGAGCCTGCCCTACCATCACCCCCTGCGCGAAGGAAAGATGAGTTGCGCTGACTGCCATGATCCCCACGGAGGACCTGGCGGCAACAATCTGCGCACAGCAAACACCAATCAACTTTGCCTGAGTTGCCACGCGCAGTATCGCGGGCCGTTCGCCTACCAGCATCCTCCGGTAACCGAAAACTGCATGAACTGCCATACCGCGCACGGCTCGCCGAACACAAATCTCCTGACGATCAGCGAGCCGGCATTGTGCTTGCAGTGCCACGCAGGACACCACAACGGCGCCGGCCTGCCGATCTCGGACCGTTGCACCAACTGTCACGGATCGATTCATGGCACCGACACTCCTACGCCCACCGGCGGGAGCAGATTCCTAGATAAGGGGCCTTCGGAACAACATCTGCGTGCGGGCCTCTCCGCGAGGGCGTCAACTGTTCCTCATTCTCAAATGAGGAGCGCATCCGCGGTAGGTCTGCTTCCATCCCATACGCCGAGTTTTGGGATTGGCGCCGCTGGCGGCGCGCTAGGCTTGTTGTCTCGACTCGCACCCATGTCGGGAGGGATGTCTGGCGCGATGTCCGGGGATAATGGAAGTCCAACCGAGCCCGGTGCGATCCAGACCGATGCCGCTTACTCCATTGTTCCTGGCGCTTACCGGTTCGTGGACATCACTGGCTTCGGCGGCCGTGTCGGCGAATACGACACGCTGCAGCAGTCGGCAGGCGCCGATGTCGCAACCGCGTATGTGTCGACGCTGAATCACGTAAGCGTCGTTACAAGGGGCAATGTGCTGAACAGCCAGGATTACCAGGCCGCATCCCAGCTCACTGCTGGCGAATGGGCGCGGATCAACGTCGACATGCGCAGCTTCGTGCAGCAACAGGATCACTATCCCTTCGCTGCGTTTCCGTTGTTGGATGTCTCCAGTGGTTGCGGCGGGCCCTGCGATACCACCACCGATCTCATTCCTTCTCACGTTCCTTTCTATGTGGTGAGAAGGCTCGGCAAGGCGCAAGGCCAGGTTAAGCTGCCGAAGCTGCCAGTCCATCTGTTTATGAACGGCGATTGGCAGGCGCGGTCGGGTGCAACTCAGCTCGCCTATCTGGATGAGAACTCTTACGTTCCCAGTTTGGGGTCCAACGGTCAGTTCTGCGGTGCCCAATGTCACTACCAATCGCAGTTTCAGCCAGTGAATTACACGACTCGCAACATTGGCGGTGGCGCGCACGTTGATCTGGGACCGGTGCGAGTAACGTACGAGCATAAGTACAGCAGCTTCAACGACCGGCTCGTTTTCCCGACCGGAACGTTTACAGGTGGGTTTAACGTCGACGCATCTACCTGTGAAGCCTTCCCCTTTGGGTTTGCCGGCCCTCAATGCCCGTCTTCGGCGAACCTTCCTCCGGCAGGGCCTGCACCGGGTCCAGTTCCTGCCTTAGCCACCGGGACTGGATATGCTACCGACATACCCTCGCCGAGCCAGGCTTCATCGGATCGCGTGAACTTGAACTGGACGGCCTCTCCCAAGCTGGCCTTCAACGGGAACGTAGACTACACGCGCCTGACTGACACCTACACCAACTATCCGCAGAATTCGTTTAATACCGACGAGATCCTGAACTGGCGTCCGCTGGACCGGCTGCGGCTCACGGCCGATTATCACCAGCAGAATTTGCTCAACAACTTCACGCCTTACTACAGCCTGTACGGCAACGTTTCCTATCACAACCATTGGGAAGGTGTGAAGCTGGAGTACGAGTTGGGCCACGATTTCGATGTAGAAGCTCATTACAAGCGCAGCGGAATCACGCGGTCCGATGCCGCTTTGTGGAGCGACACCAGGTACAACTTTTTCGGGTCGCAGATTTATTCTGTTGACAACACCGATTTGCTGAAGGTAGTGCCGTCCTCCTCTAGCAACACTGCCGGCCTGGCGCTGCGTTACCACGATCGCGGGCTATGGAGCGCGCGAACGGGATACGAGTGGACGGGCACGCACGACCCTGGCTACTTGACCATTCCGCGGAGCGATAATCGCATTTTCGCGGACGTGACATTGACGCCTTCCTCATTGTTGGTATTTGCCAACGACATCAGCGTAATCGTGCAGAACGCATTTCCGGCCATACCGTTGCCGAACACCCCCGGCGTGATGCCTCTTTCGGCCCCAGGCGCGACGGGGTCGTTCGGATTGAACATCGCGGGCCTGCCTCCCACTTTTGAACGGCGCAACCGGTTCTACATTGATACGGCCAGCGCCTCGTTGCGGGCTTTGCCGACCTGGAACTTGGGACTCGGATATTCCTATCAGCAGAACAATCTCTCGACGTACATGGCGTTTCAAAACGATAACGCCACGGGATACATACTGGACGAGCCGCTTGTCCCCTACAAACAAATCAGTCAAGCCTACTGGGGAGATTCGAATTACACGTTCAAGCAACGCCTCGGGCTGAACCTCAGGCTGACTTACAACTCGGCGCGCAGCGGCTTCAGGCCGGACGCCAATCCGGCGGACGCCGCCCGACTCGGCAACCAGTACTTGATCCAGCAAGGCACATTCGATCCTTCGGGTCTATTCCCGTCGGCCCTGGGCAACGTGAACACGATTTCGACCCAGATATCAGAGGTCATCGTTCCGCAATGGATTGGGCAGTCGAAGGCCTACTACATCTTCCCGCGCAAGTTCGAGGGAGGACTCCTGTTCTATTACGGCAGCTATCGCGACTACTGGAATCCGAACTTGAACGGAACCCTGCGAACGTTCAACGTGTATGTCGGACGTTCGTGGTGATCAGTGTAGAGGTGAACCACGAATTCGTCTCCCGGTCGGCGTGTCAGTCGCCTCAGACGTCCTGGGCTGGCACGCCGCCCCGAGAGAAGGGAACCTGAGTTGATGGTGATTTTCTGAACTTGAACGATCAAAGAGCTCGATGGAGTGCATTGTGCGCGCTCTGACCAAAGCGCAGCGATCTGGCATTTTGGAACGCCTGAAACACAATCATAAGTACTCGGCCGTGGTTTCGTATCAAGGGACGCACAGGCCAGGCTTGTACCAGGAGATGGAATGAGCTTGGTGCGCACCATCGTGTCTGACGTCAGTCACAAACACACGCACTTGCTTACGCTCGGGCTACTGTTCACAATTTGGACAAGTTCCAGCGGATTTGCTGCGATAATTGGCGGCCTTGATCTCGTCTATCGTGTCCGTGAAACCCGCACCGTGTGGAAGACTCGACCGCCTGCGCTAGGACTGACGTAGCTCTCGGGGTCTCTGTTGATCGTCGCTGTCTCATTGATGGTTGAGGGGACGTCCCTCGGGAACTGGTTTACAGGCGAATTTGACCTGAGTACTGCCGTACTTTCCGTCTGGCGTAATCTCCGGTGGGGCATAGCCGCAGCCTTTGCCGTGCTCGCGCTAGAACTGCTATACCATTTCGGACCTAATGTGAAGCAGCGCTTCCGCGACAGCCTTACGGGGGCAATTGTTGCGGTTGCGGTCTGGATTGGTTTGTCGTACCTGCTGGGGATTTACTTCCGACACTTCGAAACTCTTGATAAAACCTATGGGCCTCTAGGCGCTGGCATTGGTTTGTATGTGTGGTTTTATTTGTCCGGTTTTGCCATTCTGCTCGGCGGAGAAATCAATTTCCTGCTTGGCGAGCTACGACACCACAGAATTCGACAGTCGTCCAAACCGGCCGACGCTGAGATCAACAATCTGAATTCCGCAGCTTAAGCGTATCCAACCAAAGCCACATCTCCCAAGGTCGTCTCACCGCATAACGCAGGTAGCGGACCGTGGCAATACCCGAGAGTGAGCAGTTGTGAACAGACCTCACGTGGCCGCATAGCCAACAATATAGCGATGCCCTTGCGTGGGGGCTCCAAACTGGGAACCGTACGTGTGCTGTCGGCCAGTCAAAGACGCAAATTGGATATCACGATTGACTATAAGGAGAAGATTTATGAGAAAAGTTTTTTCGATACTGGTACTTGTTCCGTTGTGTGCTCTGGCGCTGTGGGCCGTGGACAATACCAAGGTTCTGGATGCTGCCACTCAAACGGTACAAAGCATGACCACTGGCGCTAAGCCAATTCCATCATCGTTGCTACACGCCGCGAATTGCATCGCTGTTGTCCCTAAATTGACCAAAGCCGGATTGATCGTGGGAGGTGAGCACGGCAATGGCGTGGTAAGCTGCCGGACGGCAAATGGTTGGAGCGCACCCGCGTTCATTACCATTACTGGCGGGAGCGTGGGTCTGCAGGCGGGCGGCGAACACCAGGAAATCGTGCTGCTGATGAACAATCAGGGTAAGCAGGAACTGATAAATGGACACTGGGATCTTGGAGCGGAAGCTGTTGCCGCTGGACCCACTGGCGACAGTGCTGGTGTAGCCGAAAGTACCGGCTGGAAAGCGCCCGTTCTCTCCTACGCGCATTCTAGCGGAGCTTATGCGGGAGCTAATCTTCAAGGTTCGAAGATCGATCTCGATCAGGACGCAAACCACAATCTGTACGGAAAAAGCGCTTCGATCCAGTCGATCCTCGAGGGTCAGGTACAAACGCCAGAGGCCGCGCGGCAATTCCTGTCCGCGCTCGACCAGGTTACGGGCAAATAGGCTAGTAAAGTAAGCTTTCAAAATGTCGGGGGAGCTGAAAAGTAGGAGCAATTTCGGTTCCCCCCTTTTCAGGCATGGGAAGACTTGGAGGTTTGCCACATCGCATAATTGACGCTATCAAGACTGCTGGGGTCATCCTTGCCCGGTATGACGATCGAAGCGGACGTTTTGACAGCCACAGCGTAATCCACCAGTGATTCAACGCAAAACGGAGGAAAGAAAAATGGCTACAGAGTTCTGTCAGAAGTGCAAGCAGACTCATCCGGGGCGAACCTGCGACTACGACGAAAAAGGCGAATGCGCCGAAACGCCAGACGTAGATGAGATCCCAAAACCATCGAGCGAGGCGTTGGGAAAGGGGCCAGTCGCGGCGGAAGCGCCTCCCGGCCAAGGCTCGCACTCGCGATAAAGCAGGCCCCTCTAGAGAACCCCCATCGAACCTTTTCTCGGCCTGATGAAACACTCGCCTTCCTTGTCAACGAGTGCCTCGCCGTGGCATAAGCGAGGTAGGACACTCCGCTGTAAGGCCGCTAGACCCACAATTTGGACCTTTTTGGACGAACAGGACAAACGAAAGGCTCCCGTCGGCAGATCAAGTGAGGGTTTCGGGTTTCGTGCTCTCCTCAAGAGTTCCGGGCGTATCACGAGCCAACCGGAAGTCATCACACTGAACGACTGTTCGGTCGCTAGCTTCCGAAGACAACATCCGTCGGAAAGTTTGGCGGGAGCGACGGGACTAGAACCCGCGGCCTCCTGCGTGACAGGCAGGCGTTCTAAAGCAAACGAACAATGAAGTTATGCGGCTAAGCTGTGCAAGTGCAGGAGAGAATTACCGATGGCAAAAGGCCGCGGAAGGCTGATTGTGTCTGCGCCGGGCGGACCACCTCTTGAGTGCGCTCTGTGGGAGTACCACCCGGTTTTTCTGCTTGTGACACGGCATCCGAAAATTGTCGGCCGTACAGTGTGGCTTTTTCGAGCGCCTGCTGAGTTGCAGACTGTTCTCCAGGTTCAAGATCTCAAATATTTCCCACAGCTTCTGTCACTCGGGCAAGTGACTCCCGGTTCGCTCTAAGGTATTCCGGATCGTGGAGCAGGAAGTAGTTTCGCTCCGCACGGCGGGCATCAAGCATTTCAACGGATACCTGCTCGGCCAGCCTCGCGATTAAAGCGTCTACGCTGACGATGCGGTCTACAATCAGACCCATCCTGAACAAGTAGTAAACCGCGAGAAGAATGACGGGTACAAGAATCAGTCGTACGATGGCTAAACTATAGGCAACTCTTCGCCGTAGGGAGCTACCGGGAGAAACTATCTTGAACGATTTCCGCAGTCCTAGTTCCACGACGCCCTCCACTGGAAAGATTCCTCTCCCGAAGGTATCGCCAAAACGATGTGATTGGGAAAGTCTTAAAGCTACGGTGATCTCTTGAAAGCACAGTAATTCGACTGCCGCTATGGGCAAGTTCACCAGAGCACAGCCGCAACTCGGCGGCTAAGGAAACCCCTGATTCGTTACCCTTGCGGGAGCCTTGTTAGAAGGCTGACCTTCACAAGGTCGATAGCTGCCAAATAGCAGGCGCTCACGACTAGCACGGTGAACACCAATTGCGGACGGATTGCCTCCATCAGAATGCCACACGTAGCCAACAGGCTCACGGCGGCAATATCGGCAGCTGAACTTAGAAGCAGCCATTTGCTGGGTCTCGAGTTCCAGAAGTGGTGGCGTTGGCGAACCAAATAGATCGTGCCTTGCCCGGTAAAGACTAGGGTGACAAAGACGAGGGTTTGCAACTGCGGCAGCGGCAATTGCAGCCAGTAGCGGCCAGCCAGGAAGATCCCGAAAGACAATACCAGTACCAGACTGCCTAGCACCAAACCAGCCAGGACCAGCGAACGGATGTGCCAGCGATCCGGCTGCTGCGAGTAGGACACGGTGTCTGTGGCAATCGACATGGTCACGAAATCATTGGTGAACAAGAGGAGAACGATAAGCAGAGGCGTGATGATGAAGCTCCTGGTAAGCATCACGCCCACGCTTAGGAAAAAAGCAATCTCAACCGTCTTGATGATCTTGTTCAGGGTGTAGGTCAGCATGCGCTGATAGATACGGCGGCTGGTCTTGACCGCAGCAAGGATATCGCTGAGGCCGGGATTGGTAAGAACCAGACTGGCTGCGGCTTTCGCGACGTCCGTGGCATTTGCGACCGCGATTCCAACTTCTGCCTGCTTCAAGGCCGGAGCGTCGTTTACACCATCTCCGGTCATTCCCGTCACCATGCCGACTTTCTGTAGCGCCCGAACCAAGTGGAACTTATCTTCTGGGTAAACCCCGGCGAAGACGTCGCCCTGGAGGACCTCACCTGCCGCCTCATCTTTCAAAGCTTTGGGTTCGACAGCACGACCGCCGATGCCGACGCGGCGGGCGACCGCACGGGCGGTGGATAAGCCGTCTCCGGTGATCATCATCACGCGCACTCCCAGATCGTGCAGGCTCGCGATGACTTTCTTGGAGTCTTCGCGCGGAGGGTCTTCCAAAGCAAGCAATCCCACGAACTGCAGCTCGGCGTCGGCTCCGGCAGCGATTGCAAGCACGCGGTATCCTTGCTCAGCTAGCCTTTCCACGTCCGCCGAATAATCAGGCGCGCCTTTGACCCTGGCGGCGACTGCGTCCGGCGCGCCCTTGATGGCACGAAGCCTTCCACCGCCTTGGCTGAGGATTACCTCAGAGAGCTTGGTTGCGGGTTCGAATGGAATCGATTCGAGTCTTTTCCATCCCGCGAGATCAACATTAAGGGACTGGGCTGCCGTCAGAATCGCCAAATCGATCGGATCCTGACTGGCTTCATCGCTCGCCAATATGGCAAATCGCAGGAGGTCGTTCTGCGCGTATCCGGCATAGGGCTGCAGCGCCGTAACCGCGAGCCGGTTTTGAGTAATCGTGCCGGTTTTATCGCTGCACAGCACTTCCATGGCAGCGGCCTCTTCTATGGCGGAGAGGCGTGTCACCAGTACGCCGTTGGCGGCAAGTTCCAGAGAACCAAGCGCCGTCGCCAGAGTGAAGGTGGCCGGCAGAGCCACTGGAACCGAAGCTACCAGCAGCATGAGAGCGAAGGACAGCATTTCCACCATTGGCAAGTGCGCAAACCGGGAATATACAAGAAGGATGAGAACGAGAACGCCGTCGAGCATGACCAGGTATTTGACGATGGTGAAAATGATGGTCTGGAGATGACTCACGGTCTTAGCCGTTCGGACTAACTCCGCTGTCTTGCCGAAGAATGTCCGCCCACCTGTCGCGATCACCTCGCCGCTTCCTTCCCCACGGATTACCACCGACCCGGCAAATGCTGTTTGATCCCGTCCGGCTTCGATGGGTAGAGATTCGCCGGTGAGTGTGGATTGATCGAGGAGGATATGTCCGTCGCCGATTCGCATATCGGCCGGCATCAGGTCTCCCATACGGACGTGAACGAAATCGCCGGGAACCAATTCCTCGGCCGCCAGCGATTGCCACTGGCCGTCGCGCCTGACCCGGGCTTTTATCGGCAGTCGCTTGCGAAGCAGGGTCAGAGCATTGTGAGCCCGATTCTCCTGTACAAAGCCAAGGCCAGCGTTAAAGACGAGCAGAAAGCCAATGATGGCAGCCTCCGGCCGCTTACCTAAAATAACTTCCAATACAATCGTGGCCTCAAGCATCCAAGGAACTGGCGCCCAGAACTTCTCAGCAATCGCAAGGAAGAGATGGGACTTTGCTTCGCGAACGGTGTTTGGACCGTACTGCTCCAACCGTGCGCTAGCTTCCTCGCGAGTGAGACCGCGAGTCCGAAGGTCTTCGACCGGCTCCAAATTCTCAGTGGTCATTTTTTTTCGTCGCCGCAGGGTTAGCAGCGGATCTGCAAGGGAATCGCTCAAACGTTGGTTGGGGGACGCACGATTTCAACCGAGCAGCGAGCATAGCGAGCGACGGCTTCAGATACGCTTCCCAAAACAAAACGAGCGACACCCTTGCGCCCATGTGAGCCCACGATAATCAAGTCAGCTCCCCACTCGGTAGCACAATCGAGAATTACCGCTTTGGGATCCCCCTCTCGCACCGATGTGCTCGCCTCAAAGCCCGCCGAACGCAATCGCTCGGCAGCATTTGTCACCAGTTCGTGAGCTTTCGTGTTTTCGTTCTTTATGATGGATTCGAGTTGTTGCGCGCTGTACATCGGTTCCTCGCCGACTCTGGGAAAGGGACTCGGCATAAAGTTGCTCCAATCCACCACGTGCAGCACGAGTACCTGGGTGTGATCCCTAAGAACCTGCGAGATTGCCACCTGGATTGCCGCCTCGGCAAATTTCGAATCATCGATGGCTAGTAAGATCTTCATTGTGATCGGATAATTGCCTCCGGCGCCATTGTAGTGCGATCTTAACTTATCCGAGCGATGATACTGCAACGGGGTCAGACAGCCGGCTTCGGCGGCGGCTTGGCGATTGTCGTGCTCGTGGCCAGTCAGTTCGTGTGAAGTGTCGGGTCGTCAGGCCTGACGAATCTCTTCCGCGGGTTTGGGCTCAGCCAGTTCACGGGTGCTTGGTTTCTTCTCCTAAGTGTGAGCCACACCCCATTTCCGGTACATTATGACCTGAGAGCAAGCGACCGAGGCCGCGACTGTTCCTGGCGCTCCCGAAGTCCCGTTCCAGCGCCTCGTGTTCGTAATAAAGGAAGGTGATAGGCCGTACCCATAGAGAGACGAGGCGAAACGTAGAAGAGACCTCTCACGAAGCGGTTCGCGGGCATGCGTGCTCCATCATGAGGGAGTGTTCCCCGGGCCCTGGCGTTCAGGTGACAAAGGGAAGTTTGGGCCTATACAGATGCACAAGAGTAATCCTTAAGGGACATGACCACGGATGCGACATATAATGACCCGCATCGGCTCGTGCCTTGATGCCAGCACCGGTCTCTTGGCCGCGTCGCCATCCACAAAGAGTTTGCAATATGCGGCTCAGACAACTCGCGGCTCTGTGTCTGTTTCTGTGGGTCGAAGCGCTGCTCGCCACAGCATCGCAGATCCAAAACTCCGATTGCCTGGCATGTCATAGAGACGCCAGCCTCACGACCAGTGTGCAGGGTAAAACTGTCAGCCTATACATCCCTGACAAAACTTTCCAGCAGTCTGTGCACGGCGTGCTGAATTGCACCGACTGCCATACAGACATCAAATCAATTCCGCACCAACCGTTGCGCTCGGTACCTTCGTGTGGCGCTTGCCATAGCGACGAGCAGGCTGCGTACGAGCGAAGCATTCACGGTCAGGCGATTCTGCATGGGAACGCCAAGGCGGCCCGCTGTATGGACTGTCACGGAGAGCCGCATGCGATTCTGTCCTCCAGTAACCCCGCCTCGAAGGTTTACCACACGAACATTCCTGCCACCTGTGGAAGCTGTCACCAGCAGAAGTTTGTGATGAGCACCAGCGGGCTCAGCACCCAGGTGTTCGTTTCTTACGAACAGAGCGTCCACGGCAGGGCTGTCGCGGCTGGGTCACAAAAGGCCGCGGTTTGCACCGATTGCCATGGCACCCACGAAATCCTCATGGCCGGTGATCCCAAATCATCCACCTTCAAGTTCAATGTGCCGGCTACTTGCGGCAAGTGCCACGCACAACAGAGCGCGCAGTACGCCGAGAGCGTTCACGGACAGGCGATCCAGCGGGGTAATTGGCTTGCCCCGGTGTGCACCGACTGCCACGGTATCCACACGATTCAAGCACCCGGCAGTCCCTCTTCCTCGGTCTCGGCACAAGCCTTGGCCCAGATCACCTGCGCACGCTGCCACCAAGGGGTGCGACTGACCGCCGAGTTCGGTGTTCCTGGCGCTCGTGTGGCCAGCTATGAGGCCAGCTATCACGGCATGGCTGCGAGACTCGGCTCCACGTTCGTGGCCAACTGTGCCAGTTGCCATGGATCACATTTGATTCTAGCCGCCTCTGATCCGCGCTCTACGATCAACAAGGCGAATCTGGCTGCCACGTGCGGGCAGTGCCATCCTGGGGCTACGGCCAGGTTTACGCGCTTTCCCGTGCATGGCGGAACGACGCCGGTGGCCGACATCGGCAGCAAGGTTGTCGCCTGGATCCGGCAATTTTACCTGGGAGTCATTATCTCAGTGGTTGGGGCAATGGTCCTGCACAACGCCCTGCTGTGGCGAAGCAAGGCGGTGGCGCGCCGCAAGTTTGAGCAGGCCACGATTGTGCGCATGACTCTGAACGAGAGGATCCAGCACTGGGTTCTCACCGTTTGCTTCACGGTTCTGGTTCTGACCGGCTTTGCTCTCATCTATCCGTTCTCGGCGATTGCCGACGGGATGGGAATCACTGACCCAGTGAGAAGACTCGTCCACCGGGCGGCGGGTGTTTCTCTTATCGCCGTCGGTATCTATCACGTTTGCTATGTTTTCTTAACCCGTGGCGGACGACGGGCCGTACTCGCGCTGTTGCCGGAAGCGAAGGATGTCAAGGATCTCTGGGCAACCCTTCGCTATCATCTCGGCCTAAGCTCACAGAAACCACAGTTTGGCCGGTTCAACTACGGAGAGAAGTTTGAGTACTGGGCTTTAATTTGGGGAACGGTGATCATGGCATGCACCGGCTTGATGGCTTGGTTTCAGGTGATGTTCACACGGCTCCTGCCGGGTTGGTGGATCGATGTGGCGCTGACCATTCATTTGTATGAGGCCATCCTGGCCACGCTGGCCATCCTCATATGGCATTTGTACCAAGTGATGTTCGACCCGGACGTCTATCCGATGAACTGGGCTTGGTGGAATGGTCGCGTGTCAGTGGAGCATTACAAGGACGAGCATGCGTTGGATACAGAGACCATCCTGCAGGCTCTAGAGCAAGAAACAGAGGTTACCGATCGTCGAGAGATACCTCCGGCAAAAGATGAGCCCCGGAAGGATGATCCGTGAAACTGACGCGATGTGGGCGTCAAGCTGTGCACGGGTCAGGACGGCGAGTGAAGGATACTCGCAAAGCACAGGCGGCGGACCCAGGGATCGTCGAAGAAATTTGGGCTCGCTCCCCGGGGGATGTAACCTCCCCCGAGGAATCGTGCCCTGTGCGGCTGGTGCGTGCTACGCGGCCGCTGTCTTCGCCTTCTGTTGAGTCACCTCCGACTCGGCTTGCAGCCAATCCTCTAGATCATTTCCGTCTTTCCTCCCGCGTTGTTCGTACAGTTCGTACGCACGACGGCTGATTTGCTCCGGGTCGGTTGTAGATTCGGTGATTTGCGTTGTAGTGCTTTGTGGATTTGGGGTTGTGGGTGTCGGCTTCATTGGGGGTCCCTCCTTCGTGCTTAATCCTTGAAGGCTTCAATTGACGGTTTCTTGGGTTCACGGCTGCGCGATGCGAACATCCAAGACACAGTTCTTGCCTACGGCTTAGGACATGAGTTCACTTGGAGCGCAGCAATCAAACCGCTTTGTTGACCGCAGCCATCATCAGCACGGCGCTTCAGTTACTCTAGCCAGCCAGGCTAGTCAAGGCCTCAACAAGCTGCGCATCGATTGCGGCTACCAATTCCTTCACCGCACTCGCGCTCTTCTCAAATTCCACTTGTTCCTGCTTCGTCAGCCTAATTTCCATGATCTGCTCGATCCCAGACTCGCCGAGCTTGCACGGTACGCCCATAAACAATCCATGGACCCCATATTCACCGTCCAAGTAAGCAGCACAAGGCAGAATCTTGTGCCTGTCTCCGACGATGGCTCCGACCATCTCGGCTACGGCTGCGCCCGGTGCGTAGTATGCGCTGCCCGTCTTGAGATACTTCACGATCTCCGCACCGCCGTCGCGGGTGCGCTGCACAAGCCGCGCAATGGTAGGGGCATCGAGTAGCTCGGTGATGGGTATCCCAGCTACGGCTGAGCAACGGGGCAATGGGACCATACTGTCGCCGTGTCCACCGAGAACGAAAGCCGTGACGTCTTCAACGCTGACCTTCAATTCCTGCGCGATGAAGGCGCGAAAGCGAGCAGAGTCGAGCACCCCGGCCATGCCCATCACTCGGTTGCGCGGAAAGCCGCTGATCTTGTAGGCGGCGTGCGCCATTGCATCGAGGGGGTTGGACACAATGATCAGGATGCAGTTTGGCGAATAAGATACCACTTCGCCAACCACATCACGCATGATCTTGAAGTTTGTGTCGAGGAGTTGATCGCGGCTCATGCCCGGCTTGCGCGGCACACCCGCGGTGATGACGACGATGTCGGAATTCGCCGTATCGGAGTAGCTCTCCGTGCCCAGCACCGAGATGTCCTTCCTCGCAATGGGCATGGCCTCCAGCAGATCGAGACCCTTGCCTTCGGGTACGCCTTCGATGATGTCAACCAGCACGATATCGGCGAGTCCCTGCGAGGCAATCCAGTGCGCTGTGGTGGCGCCCACATTGCCAGAACCTACGATCGTCACTTTTTTATGCATATCCTCACTTCCTTTCGCTCAGCTTTTATTGCAACCCTTTCGTTATTGGCTTCCAGGAATCCGCGAGACAATCCTGGGAGCGTCTTGCGGCGCTGGTTTCAGCCGGCCAGGAGCTAGTCCTTCGTTGCGGCGACTAGTGCACGCTTTTCCGTCGTCAGAAACTGGCGTGTGCGATGACCGGTGTAAACCTGACGTGGCCGGGCAATCTTCTGCTCCGGATCCATGAGCATCTCCTGCCACTGAGCCAGCCAGCCGACCGTGCGCGGGATGGCAAAAAGCACCGTGAACATCTCCGGCTTGAAACCCATCGCCTGGTAGATGATTCCCGAGTAGAAGTCCACATTGGGATACAGTTTGCGGCTGACGAAGTAGTCGTCTTCAAGCGCAATCCGTTCCAACTCAAGCGCAATATCAAGCTTGGGATTGCGTCCGGTTACCTCGAACACCTGCTCGGCCGTCCACTTGATGACCTTGGCGCGTGGATCGTAGTTCTTGTAAACGCGGTGCCCGAAGCCCATCAGCTTGCCGTGTCCCTCCTTCACTTTCTTAATGTACGCAGGCACGTTCTGCTTGGAGCCAATCTCATCGAGCATTTTGAGCACTTCTTCGTTCGCTCCGCCGTGCAGTGGCCCAGACAAGGCTGCGGCTGCAGCGGCCGTGGCCAAGTAAGGATCAGCGTGCGAGCTGCCGACTGAGCGCATGGCGTTCGTGCTGCAATTCTGCTCATGGTCAGCATGCAGGATGAACAGAATATCCAGCGCGCGCGCTAGCACCGGGTTGGCCACGTACTTCGGTTCGACCATTCTCCACAGCATGTTCATGAAGTTCTCGGTGTAGCTCAGGTCATTATCGGGGTAGACATAGGGGAAACCTACGCTGTGCCTGTAGGACATCGCGGCGATGGAAGGCATCTTCCCGAGCAGTCGCTTGATCTGCAGCAAGCGATTGCTGGTGTTGTGAACGTCTCTCGCCTCTGGATAGACCGTAGACAGAGCCGCCACGCTGCTGACCAGCATGGCCATGGGGTGGGCATCGTATCGAAAACCCTCCATGAATTTCTTGGTGGTCTCGTGCAGCATGGTGTGGTGGGTAATCTCCATTACCCAGTTCTTCAGTTCCGTTTCGTTCGGGAGGTCGCCAAAGAGGAGCAGGTAAGCGACCTCGAGGAATGTGCAATGTTCTGCCAGGACTTCGATGGGATAGCCGCGATACTCCAAGATGCCGCGTTCGCCATCGATGAAGGTGATCTCGCTCTGACAGGACGCCGTATTCATGAACGCGGGATCGTAGGTCATGAGCCCGAAGTCCTCTGGGCTTGTCTTGATTTGCCGCAAGTCCATCGCCCGGACGGTTCCCTTCGAGATTGGCAGAGTATAAGTTTGGTTGGTGCGTCGATCAGTGATGCTCAGGATGTCTTGTGCCATATGGAATTCTCCTTGTACTTTCTTGGCCTTTCGCTCCCCACCCATCAACCAGAGCGGCTGTGAGACCGCCCAACGTCTGATAGGGCGAAGCGGTTTGGCAGGGCTAAATAGGTCACTGGGTACAGGACCGAGAATGAAGACGTTGCAATGCCCATCGGCCACTCCTAGTGGAGGACGGACCCGCCACAGCTTGGAGCCTTGCCTATACAATTCTTTTTTGCGGTGCGAGCCCAAACACATTATCGACGGAACTCTAACTGCGAGTCCCGTGGCCCGTCCGCCGAGTACAGGTCGAGCATGCGAAAGCGGGAGGCTTCCAGACGCTGACCCATGATTTCGACTGTCCTCTTGAGCAGTTCGTAGCCTAGGTGAGGATTCTTCTCGCATTTCCCGCGCAAACACTTGGCGTCGACCGCGATGACGCAGGCTGGCTCGACTGCGCGTGCGCCGAAACGCCAGCGATAGGGCGGAACCAGCCAGGACCACCCCAACATCTCTCCCTCAGACACTGCCTCTACGATTAAAGCAGGACGTGGTGGTGCCGAAATCTCAAGTGCAATCTTGCCTTCGCGGATCAGATAAAAGTGATGGGCTTCGCCTCCCTCTCGAAAGAGGTAGAAGTCCTTCTCGACCCGAACCTTGGAGGCGCAACTGGTCAGCAGGTCAACGTAATAAGTTTCCAGTTCCTTACAGAAGGGATGCTCAGCGATGATCCGTGCCAGGTTTTCCATGGCAACCCTCCCGAGAGGAGGTGGGCGCTTGTGTGATGCCCGACCGCTGTTGCGATGTACCCCCTCGATTCGTCGAGCCGAGTGGATACGTACGGTAAGAATGCTCACATGTCGCATACGTTGCTAGGTGTGTCCGATGTCACACGTTCCTGTGAGCCAAAGCACAGAACCCAGGCGGATTGCTGCATCGAAACGAATGCGGCGCTAAATAATTAACAGGCGAACCGTGTTGCGCGATGTGCGCGTCAGCCTTATTAAGCTTGATCATCCTCGCGTACTCCGTGGCCTCCTGGTCTGGAAATCGCCCCAGGGCAAACCCGATTCGTCCCAGAACCTACCGACCGTACCGATCCAACCTTCCGAAATCGGAGGAAGTGACGATCCCATCTATCAAAAGAAATGCAAAGGCACGCGAACTGTTACAGGGAACTCTTCGAATTTACTGGCCGGGGTGCGCGACCTTGAGCCGGGAAAACATATTGGAGATTGCCAGAAAATGACCCAGAACGAAACACAGGCGAATGGATCGCTGCACAAAGTGTTCTATAAGAGATCTGGACTGTGGTGCACAGCCGGAAGCTCACCGTTCTGATTGAGGGATGGTGAACTCCCAACCACAATACTTCCCCTCGGGGGCATCCGGTGGACAGTGCAAGCAGGTCGTGCGGATGCGGGGATCTACCGTCCTGGCGAACGTATCAAATTCAACCTGTCCGACCTCCCTGCAAGGAAAGTCAGGCAGATGTTTGCGACGACGGGTCTCTTGAACCCGGCAGATGTCCATGAAGAAACGCAGTCGGTTCCGATCGTCAGACCACTCAACATGCTGTGGGTTGATGACGCCGTAAAGCCGAAGACTCAAAGCCCTCTCCAAAGCAGGTAACCCGCCGGCGGCGGGGATCTGGAACGTGGCCATGATCCGGTGGGCTTCTGCGGCGGCGAAGCGTTCCCAGGAGCGTGCGTCCAACTCGATTGCCATCTTCGTTCCGAATCGCTCCTCCACCGCCAGGAACCAGCTTCCATCATGGGCAAGCCAGTTCTTGGCAAACATCTCCAGCGCGCGCAGAAGTTCCTCGCGGCTCATCGATTCGAAGATTGTTCGGGACTGTTCAGGCATAAAGTGCCCTTTCGGTTGTTCCAGAATTCGCAATCCACATCCACTCTGTAAGGCCAACCATCACAGGATCGCCCCGGTGGACGTCACTCCGGGCGCCCATTTTGAATGCTTCCCTCTCTCCATTGTCTGCGGAGCAGCACTGAAAGGCGACTCAACGGGTAGTCCGAGGTCACGCCAGCCGTAAAATCCGCCCTGCAATGGCCGAACCTGGCTGATGCCATATTGCCGCAGCTTTTTGGTCGTCATTGCGCTGCTGGCCTCGTTGGGACAGGTGCAGTACAGCACGACCTCCCGGTCCCGTGGGATTTCGCATTGCCGCTTTTCCAGTTCCTCCAGCGGAATGCGAATCGCGCCCGGAATCACGTAGGGCTCGGGAAGAAAGTCAAGCGAATGCCGAAGGTCAATGATGGTAACCGGCTCGTGGTTGTCCAACTTTTGCTTTAACTCCTCCGGCGTAATCCGGGCCACCCGCAATTCACGTAGGAAACGCCGTCTCCGTGCGCGTTTGCGAACCAGGTAAGCGGCGAACCCTCCGATCAGCACGATCACCAGCAGAACACTGCCGGCCCGGAGAACATAGAGAACCAAGATCTCCAACTGCCGCGAGAAAACGAACCCCAGCAGTTCAAACCCGATGGCCCAAAGGAGGACACCCACTGCATCGGCCACGACGAATCGCCACCAGGACATGCGGACCGTGCCAGCCAGAGGCGCGGCAACTGTGTTCAGACCGGGGACGAACTTGGCCACCAACAGAGAGCGGACTCCGTGCCGCTCGAGAAACTGCTGTGCGCGACGCACGCAAGAATCGGGCTCCAATGACAGGCGGCACAAGCGTCCCAAAGCGCGGAGGCCATGGGAGCGACCGACGTGATACCAGAAGAGGTCGGCTATTAGCGCGGCCCCCGCCGCGAGAGCGGTCGAAAGAATCAGGCTCAGGCGGCCGGTGGCGGCTACAGCGCCAGCCGCCAGCAGAATGGGTGCCGCGGGGATGGGCACTCCCATCTGTTCTGCAAACACCCAGAGCGGCAGCACCACATACCCATATTGCACGAGATAGTTCAAGCTCTCAGGCACGGGTGACTCCGCGAACTACATCCCTGGCTAAGCGCTCCGTAGGCGGAGCACTGGCAGCGCTGTGCAAGCCCATGGTCGGCATGTTGGTTACAGTTCAGGAGCATCCTTTCCCCAGCTTGAGCTTTTTCTGCTCAGGTTGCGGCTGAGCTGACGGCGCGGCTGCTGGTAGAATCTGAGGCAGAACAGGCCCATCGGCAGCGCTCCCTTGTGGCGCCCTGCCCCGACCGTTGGTCTGAGGGTGGTCCGGGTTCCCTTCGATTCGGAGCACCCTGCCGTTTGCCACCTCCGCCAGAGCGGCTGCCAGCGCCAGAAAGACATCTCACAGTTGGTTGCAACCCGTTCTATTCTCTCCGTTCCGTGTCAGCCGGGAAGGTGAGCAGCGGCAGCACTTTTGGACACGATGCTGACTGCGGCCCTAATCACCGATGACAGCTTTACAAATTCGCGCCTGGTGAGTTTGTTCGTCATGACGTCCCAGCTAATGCCGCCAGTCTCTGGCTACTCCGAATTTGTGCGCGAATAATATGTCGGATCAGCCGGCGAGCCGCCTTGACTTCCGGCATAGCCAGCGAAAACAAAACGTTCTTGCCTTCCCGTCGCCGCACCACAATGCCAGCCGCCTTCATGACCGTCATGTGCTGTGACAGGTTGGCAGTAGCGATCCCGAGTTTCTTCTGGAGTTCACCCGCGAGGCAATCTTGTTCGGCCAGCAGGTCCAGGATCCTCAAGCGCGTAGAGTTGGCAAACGCTTTGCAGATCAACACCTGCTTTTCAACCATCTCCGCGTCGGCGCTTGCGAGTTTGTGTGCTCCTTTCATTGCGCTCCTAAGCTCCTCCGACAATCGGCTACCCGTGATATGGCTGATGAGCTATGCTCCCTCTTCTCGACTTGAATCTGCATGATTCGTACTTTCGATAGTTCGAAAGCGTATATACAGCGTAGCCAGGGAAATCCGCAATCGGAGTGACACTTATCACATCGTGGCATGATTGCAATCACACTGGAGCCGATTGTTCGCAAACTATTTCCATAGTCCACGTCAATGCAGCCGATCTTCACATCACCTCCAAAAGCGGTGTCGCAGTTCCGATCATGTTCTACCGCTGAGTCGTGCAACCTTCGTAGTGTTAATGGCGTGCACCAGCGCTTCCTAGGACTCATCCGAACCGGCTTTTCACAAACAATCCCGGGTCCTCCACCAGCAGAGGACTACGAGCCCGAAACGACTCTGCATATCGCACTCCGACAAGACTGCCGATATAGCGATCCTCGGCATTGTACTTGTCCAATAAGCTTGCCTGATCTCCGCTGAAGACGGATTCGTAAACGCGGATGGCCGCCATCTTCTGGTCATATACGTCGCTGACATCTACGGCGAAGTCGAAACGGTCCCAGGCCGGTTCCATGCGACAGTGGCCGAAGAAGAGGCGATCGATTTCGTGCGGAGCGGTACCCTGTAGCTGTTCTCCCCCAGCGACTTCGTTCCATTTGGGAAGCCGCGCGTAAAACACGCCATTGCTAACGATGTCGGTGATGGCTTTGTGGTCGGGATGGACGCCGGCACCTTGCGTGGTGAATACGATTCGAGGGCGACGCTCGCGCAAGAGCCGGGCGACTACGAGCCTGGCCTCGACCGTGTCGTTAATCAACCGGTCCTGGAGTGTAAACGTAGTGCGCTCGACGCCAAGAATCTCAGCCGCCTTCTGGGCCTGGATATTTCGCTTTCCGCGGGCTGCGTGTCGCGCGGGTTCGCCTTCGCAAAGATCAACAAAGAGAACTGAGAGTCCTTTTCGTACGAGCTTAATCATTGTGCCGCCCATGACGACCTCAAGGTCGTCGGGATGCGCCCCAAAGGCGAGAACATCGAATTGGCGGGTCAGTGCGTCCTGCACAACATGGCCTCCTATTGGCTGGCTCCTTCTGATTTCTCGCTTAGATGGTGAGGTACCAGCAACACTGAGGTTGGACCATGGCGCAACACTCTTTCCGTTGTTCTCCCGAGTGTGCTGAATTCGAGAAAGGAGCGGTGTTCAGCGCCTAACACAATCAGATCCACTTTCTCGCGGCGGGCGAAGAGAATGATCTGCTCCGCAGGATCGCCCTTTAGTACTGCCTCGGACACCTGGCAATGAGTCCGGACGCTTTCCGGAACCCACCGGCAGAGCTGCCGCCGAGCACCACCGTCGTGACTGCCGTTCTCTACGGCCTGCAACACGGTCAATTCGGCTTCGAGCGCCGCGGCCACACCGGCCGCGGCTTCCGCGCACTCGCGCGCCGTTTCTGTGAGATTTACTGGACACAAGACACGCTGCAGCTGTCGCTGTCCAGCGGAGATTTCCGGCCCTCGGACAACCAGAACCGGACAGTCTGCTTCGCGAACCACGTTTTCGGCCACAGACCCCAGCAGTAAGCGGGCTACGCCGCTTCGGCCATGGCTGCCCATTACCACCAGGTCTGGAGAGCTTTTGCGCAGGCGTTCAAGAATCACATCCACTGCGTGCCCTTCGACAACGGAGACCGTGAACGAGACGTCCGGTCCCAAAACCTTCTGACCGAGATCCTGAAGATCACGCTCGAACATCTGGCGCTCGCGCTGTTCTTCGGCACCGAGCGCGTTCAGCTGGCCCTCGGTGAAATAGCGCGGCGGCTCAGACCAGTCTGCATGGAGGATCTCAACGCGAGCGCCGAAAGCCTCAGCGATAAGTCTTGCCCAACTGAGCACCGCAGTCGAGGCTGAACTCAAGTCCACAGGACAAAGGATTTGCTTGGGCGAGAACTTCGTCATGGCAGCTCCGCTCCTCGGTTCGCGAAATTAACTCCTAACCATACAAATGCAGAAAACACGAGAGCTGTTACAGAAGAAATTGAAGGTCTCACGATAGTTGTGGATCGCCCTCTCGAGTGCGAGATCCGGCCGAGAGCAAACAAGACTGCACTGCCGATGCCGGAACGGGACAAATCGAAAAAACTCTGTAACAAAAATACGAAAATTGCATTTATTCGGCGGAAGGGCCTGTTTTGCGAAATCACGCGGTTCTGTGATTCGAGTCATTGCAAAACCGGACTTGCGCGACCCAACGTTAAGAAATCTGAGGACGAAAGCACGGCAGATTCAGGCCGTTATGCTCTCGAATCGTGCGCCCGGTCAAGGAGGAGCACAATGAACTACCCGGTTTGGGACGTCTCGTTTGGTGCTGGCCTGCTCATCGCTCTGGTAGCCATCCTTCACGTATTCGTCTCTCATTTTGCGGTCGGCGGCGGGCTCTTTCTGGTCTTGACAGAACGGAAAGGCCGCCGGAACAACGATGCCGCACTTCTCTCCTGGCTGAAATCCCACACGAAGTTTTTCGTTCTGGTGACCGTTGTCTACGGCGCGGTGAGCGGTGTCGGAATCTGGTTCACTATCGGGCTGATCAGCCCCATGGCCACCAGCAACTTGATTCACGCGTATGTTTGGGGATGGGCCATCGAGTGGGTCTTCTTCTTTATCGAGATCACCGCCGCGCTCCTTTATCTCTATGGCTGGGAGAAACTGGAGGCTCGACGCCATCAGTGGTACGGCTGGATCTACTTCATCGCCGCCTTCGCCAGCATGGTGATCATCAACGGAATCATCACCTTCATGCTCACTTCTGGGCGCTGGATTCAGAATCACGAATTCTGGACTGGCTTTTTCAATCCGACATATTTCCCGTCGTTGGCATTCCGCTTCGCAATTTCCCTGGCACTCGCCGGCATCTACGCTTTGATCACCGCGAGCGTGCAAAAAGACGCTGCACTCAAGGCACGAATCGTGAGATGGAGCGCGCTCTGGATTGTTCCTTCTCTCGCGGTTTTGCCGGCGTTGGGCTGGTGGTACGTACGAAACCTCCCGGCAGAAGTCTGGGCCAGCGCTCGCGGGCCGATGCCCACCGGTACGCATTTCGCATTTCTGGCGGGAGTGCTGCTGATCGTAGCGTTTGTGCTGGCGTTATTCACCTTGATCAAGCCGGCGAGCTTGCACATCGCGTTCAGCCTGCTGGTTGCACTGGTCGCTCTCGGAGCGATGGGTTCGTTCGAGTTTGTGCGCGAGGCCATTCGCAAGCCCTATGTTATCGAGAACTATCTGTACGCCAACTCCCTCTATGCGACGCCGATGGCCGGAGATGGCGGTTTCAGCATCGAGAAAATCGACGACGTGGGAGTTCTCAAGAGTGCCAAGTGGCTCAACGTTCGCAAAGTAACGGCGGAGAATCAGGTAGCCGTCGGCCGCGAAATATTCCGCATGGAGTGCGAGAGCTGCCACACGACAAACTCCTACCGAGGAGTAAGAAACTACATCGCGCGGCGCCAGTGGGACCAGAGTCGTATTCAGGCCATGTTGGCCAGCCTCGATTTGATGCATAACGGGGTCATGCCGCCGTTCGCCGGCACCGATCAAGAGCGGGCCGCACTCGCAGCATTCCTCAGTACAGTTCAGCCAGTGCCCCCCAGTCTGCCCGCGGTCGCGGACGGCAAAACGGTTTTCGACCGCAACTGCTCGATGTGCCACCGAGTACGCGCCGACGATGCTTCGTTCGCACGGTTGCCAAGGAATCCGCAAGAGGCGAGCAACGCGCTGAAAGATCTTCCCAACCTGTTCATCCGCATGCCCGACCTCAAACTGTCAGACGAGGAACGTACCGCGCTGGTCGAGTGGATAAACGCCGAGCGCCAAACACAGTCGAACGGAATGGCCGCGCAAGGAGGTAACTGAACATGACAGATCCCAACCTAATCCCAACCTTGGACCCGAATCCCTTGCCCGCACCGTTCTGGGTCTTCAAGCTGCTTCTTGTGGTGACCTTCTTCCTGCATATTCTCGCGATGAACTTTATGCTGGGCGGCGCTGTGTTGGCTCTGGTTGCGAAGTGGCGACCGAAGAACCGAGAAACCAACAACCGGGTGTTCTTCGACATCGCGAAAAAGTTGCCTTCACTGCTACCCGCGACGATCACGCTCGGTATTGCTCCGCTGCTGTTCGTGCAAGTGCTGTACGGACAATTTTTCTATACCTCGTCGATTGTCGTGGCGTGGCCGTGGTTCCTGGTGCTGGTTTTCCTCACCGTCGCTTATTACGGCTTCTATTACGTTTCCTTCCAGAATAGGCAAAATCCTGCCAAAGCCGGTGGCGTGATGCTGCTGAGCGTCGTGCTCATCTTCATCATTGGCGTCGTCTACAGCAACAATATGACGTTGAGCCAGACGCCTGGTCGCTGGGGAGCGAAGTACTTCGCGAATCCCTCTGGGTGGAACCTCAACTTATCCGAGCCCACGCTGATCCCACGTTTCCTTCATTTCTTTACGGCGGCCGTTGCGGTCGGCGGACTGCTGTTAGTTTTCATTGCTTTAGCCAAATGGAAACGCGACGCCGACTATGCGCGTCACCTCTTTCAGTTTGGTGGAAAGGCGTTCATGTACGCCACCATGACTCAGTGTATTGTCGGCATCTGGTTTCTCGCGAGTCTACCGCGAGATCTGCGCACGTTGTTCTTAGGCGACAACGTAGCCGCAACGGTGCTGCTCGTGGTCGGCGTTCTGGGAGCGATCGGCGCCATCTTCCTGATGGCCGAGGCGCTACGAAAGGAGAATGTCCGCCTCGCCGCTTATTACGTATCGGGTATTACCAGCGTGGTGATCCTGAGCATGTCCGTGATGAGAGACATCCTCCGCGACGCCTACCTCAAGCCGTATTTCCATCCTGAACAATTCGCCGTGAAAACCCAGTGGTCCGTGTTTCCGCTATTTCTGGTGCTCTTCATCGCAGGCGTAATCCTGTGGTTCGTGATGCTGAAACGCTACGGGCTGTTTGCCGGAGCTCAGGCCGCGCAGGAAAAACCGAGCGAGATGCCGGTGCTTACAGGGGCGGCGAGGTAGCCATGAGATACCGCGTGTGGTCCTCGAAAGGCGTTGCTCCGCCCTACGATGCCGCCATACAAGGCAGAGACTATTGGCTGTCTCCCGGTGTGCCACATTGCGCCGATTGTCATTCCGCACCCTTTGTCGAAGGACAAGGCTGCGAGGCGTTCCCCATTAACCAGCCCGGCAAGTACTCTTCGATGCGCCACATCAAAGGGCATGCCGGGTGAGTACCGACGTAGACCAGACCACGTACCATCGGGCTGCCCAGCTCAATCCTGATGGCAGCCATGGTCCACTGAAGTGTGGCACTTGTCATAAGGACGTGAACGCCAACGGCGTTCCTTCGTTGGCCGCGAAAATTCGCTACAAGGGAAAAGATATTACTGACGACTTTGATCTGGCCGTGGAGTGGATCCACACTTCGGCGCCGGATCGGGGCGGAAAGATGCCCAGACTAGCGAGCGGTGGCGAATAATTCGTTTTCCGTCTTACATGCGTACGCAAATTACAGAAAGTTTCATCCCAGGAGGTAATCATCATGCAGGAGACAGCAACAAGACTCCCTTTGATCGGGGAAGTCGCACCCTCATTCGAAGCAGAAACCACCCAGGGAAGGATCAAGTTCCCTGAAGACTACAAAGGCAAATGGGTCATTCTGTTCAGCCACCCGGCGGATTTCACTCCGGTTTGCACAACCGAGTTCATGACCTTCGCCTCGATGCAAGGGGAGTTCCGCGAGTTGAACTGCGAACTCGTGGGCCTTTCCATCGACAGCACCTTCAGTCACATTGCCTGGCTGCGGACCATTAAGGAGAAAGTGGAGTTCCGCAACATGAAGAACGTCGAAGTCACCTTCCCCGTGATCTCCGACTTAACGATGGAAGTGTCGCGCACGTACGGCATGCTGCAACCCTCTGCTAGCACGACGCAGGCGGTTCGCGCTGTTTTCCTCATCGATCCCGAAAGCAAGGTGAGGGCTCTCCTGTACTATCCGCTAAGCAATGGGCGAAATTTCCAGGAGATCAAACGGCTCTTGATGGCAATGCAGATGTCGGACAAGCACAAAGTGGCAACTCCGGCCGATTGGCAGCCTGGGGAGGAAGTCATTGTTCCGCCGCCTGGCTCGTGCGGCGCTGCCAAGGAGCGCGTGGAATCGCATGACCCATCCGTGCGCTGCATCGACTGGTTCCTTTGCTTCAAGAAGGTTGCCTAAATTCGCTAGAGCCGCGGCGATAGGATCGGTCGCCGTGGCTTATTTTTCTCCGGCCGAGCCCTTTTCTGGGAGGCAAGAGGAAAGCAGTGTCTGCCAACGCACTACCGAGCCAACAAAAAACAGGTTCATGGTATTCCTCGAGAATTGAGTGTGGAATACTCTGAGGTCGTTCAGTCCTTGGTATTGCGGATTTGCTTGACATTCCGTCGAGACTCGACGGAACAGGAGTTGGTGCGTCAAGTGGGCACACCGAGCTTGGGCAGCAGCCATTGCGTCAAGCCCAGGTAAGCGACAATAAAGACAATCATCCAGGCCCAGTCAGGCATTCAATTCACTCCTCGCGACCAACTGATGTTCAATCTGCGCCGGCCCTTCTCCGCCCTGCAACAGCGTATTTCTGCAACTTGGAAGCGCGCTGCGCAGTACTGCGGCACACCAACTCGCAAAGCTTGAACACGGCGGGATCAGCGATGCTGTAGAGTACACAGTTGCCGGAACGTTCGCGACCAACCAGACCTGCGTCGAACAGGATCTGAAGATGTTTGGATATGTTGGGCTGGTTCCCGTCTAACGCATCGACCACCTGATTGACAGTCATTGGACGCTGTTGGAGAGCCTGCAGGATGCGCAACCGGCAAGGCTCTCCTAAGATCTGGAATCGCCGGGCAACCAGTTCAATCATTTTGCCGTGGATCATGTTCTCTAACGCCTGGATGCTAGTGAGCTGGCAGGCACTATATAATCATATAGGAATATAACCACAAAACTTGTTCCATGCGATCTGACATCGATCAAGCGATCCAGTTGCTGAAGAGCGCTGACGAAGGCGCCCTGGAAAAAGCTCTATCATTACTGCAAAAGTCGGTTTTCTCTTTCAGCATGAGAGTATGCGGCCAGCCGGAGGATGCCGAGGATACGATGCAGGAGGTTCTGGTAAAGGCGATACCGTACCTCCCCAAGTTTGACAACTCGAGAGCCTTGGCGAAGTGGCTATACACGGTAGCGAAGAATCGCTGCCTCATGAGCCGCCGGAGGAGCAAGTTCGCGCCGAAACAGGAGCTTTCTCTCGAAGCCTTGATGCCCGACCGGGTGGAGTTGGAACGGCTGGACGGGCTGGAAGACGTGAACCCGGAGAGTTCCGCCGTTCGCGGGGAACAGAGCCAGCGCCTGCAGGAAGCCATTCGCAGCCTGCCGCCGCACTATCGCATCGTCCTCGTCCTGCGAGACATGGAAGGCTTCACCGATGAGGAAGTTGGGGAGATCACCGGGTTGCGCCCAGGAACGATTCGCGTCCGGCTGCACAGAGCGAGGTTATTCGTGCGCAAAGAGCTGGCGATCCTAAACGACAGCTCGAAGAAAAACCTCGCAGGAGGACGGCGAGGCAGTGTCCAAAAGGCCGCTCGCGCCGGTCGCTGTCGGCAGGTCTTCGCCGGGCTGTCAGACTACCTCGACGGCCAGCTGGACGACTTTTCTTGTGAAGAAATCGAAGCCCACCTGAACGGCTGCGAACCGTGCAAGAAGTTCCTGCGCAGCCTACAAGAGACGATTGAGGGCTGTAAGCAATCGCCCGTTGATTGCCCCGATCAGCAGAAGGCATCTGCGCTGCGGAGACATCTCCTCACGATATATAGCCGAGCGCTGGCCACCAGCGGACACTAAGCCCAGAGCTTGTCTCCTCCAATCCGCCGACCCTGGATATCAGTTTTTTCGCGAACAAATCCGCGTTTTTCCTGTAACAAATCCCCACGGCCTGCATTTGTTCCATGTGGCTCCCATAAGGAGCCGATGGATGGGCACATGATTTCCGCAAGAGTTGAATTGACAAGGCCACTTGATCAGGACAGGCAGTTCGTCGCGCGAACCGGCAGTGGACACTGTTTTCTGTCGGACGATATCGCCGGGGGCACCGGCCCCAAACCCGTTGAGCTGGTGGCAGCCGGGCTCGCCGGATGCACAGCCTTCGATGTGATCACGATTCTGCGCCAGAAATACCGCCAGAAGATCACCGGATACGAAGTGCGGGTCGAAGCCGACGAAGCGGAGCGCCCGCCGAAAGTCTTCATCGAAGTTCGCATCCACCACATTGTCAAGGGATTTGAAATTGACGCCTCGGCTATTGAGGAGGCGATACGCCTGTCGGAAGAAAAATATTGCTCGGTTGGCGTAATGCTCGGAAAGACGGCTCGCCTTCACACGACCTACGAAATCATCCCGGAACCAACTAGATGGATGAAGCCGGCCGAATCCGCCGGGGTCGGAGCCTGATGGAACCCATGCGACGACGTTTGTTCCAATCTGGTGATCCAAATCACAGCCTCAGGCATAGTCACGAGATCACGATGATGTGGCCGAGCCAGCTTGTCTGCTGGATGCGGTCTGAGTCTATGAGTGTTCATCGTCGGATGCTTCGCGCTTTTTCGCTGCTGTTAACCCTCACCGTCCTTGGTATTCCAGGATTACTTTTTTCGCAAACGTCTGGGCCCTCCCCCCTTTCATTGCAGCAGGCGGCCAGCATTGCTCTCGAAAAGAACCCGTTGCGCAAAGTGGCCCTGGCCGATACCAAGGCCGCTTCGGCGGGAGTGCGCGAGGCGCAGTCGTTTCTCATGCCTCATGTGAGCTTTTCCGAACTCGCCACTCGGGGTGACGATCCGGTCTACGTGTTCGGCAGCAAGCTCCGGCAACAGCGTTTCACATCCAATGATTTCGCCTTGAACAAATTGAATACGCCCTTACCATTCGGGAACTTCACCACACGTTTTGGCGGAACCTGGAACTTGTTCGACTCCTTTGCCTCCTGGCATGCGGTGAGTCGCGCCAAGGAAATGAACACGGCCACCACGCATCAACTCGAGCGCACGGATCAGGAAATTCTATTCCGCGTGGTGCAATCCTATTACAGCGTGTTGCTGGCCGCAAAGCAGTTGGAGGTCGCCGAGCAGGCAGAGAAAACCGCAAAGGCGATCATGGATCGCAGTCAGGTCCGCTATGACGCGGGGCTTGTGGTCGAGTCCGACTTGCTCAGCGCCAAGGTTCGGCTGGCCGGCCGCGAACAGGAACTCATTCGCGCGAGTAACAATCTGGCTCTGGCCCGAGCCCAACTCAATACCGCCATGGGAGTGCCGGCCGATGCGCAGTACCAGCCATCCGAGATTTTTACCGAGCGCACTCTGGCGGTTGAGTCGCTTCCTGACCTTGAACAGAAGGCTCTGACCACGCGTCCAGACCTCAAGCGCATCGAAGCCCAGCGGTCCGCCCAGGAGCTCAGCGTCGCCATTGCGAAGTCGAGTTTTGGTCCGCGCATGAACGCGTTTGCCGGCTGGGAGATGGATAACCCCACATTTCTCGCCGGCGGAGGCGGCAACAACTGGCTGGGCGGGATCGAACTGCAGATCGACTTGTTTCAGGGAGGCGCGAGACGGGCTGCGCTTTCGCGTGAACGGGCGACGGCGGAGAAGATCGCTGCCTTGAAGCAGGCGGCCAGCGATGCGGTGCGCCTGGAAGTCCGCCAGGCCTACTATGATCAGGACGCAACAAGGCAGCAGATTGAGGTGGCACGTAGCGCAATCGCCCAGGCGCAGGAGAGCTTGCGCATTAACCAGAATCGCTACGATGGCGGCTTGCTTACCATCACCGACCTTCTCGCGACCGAAGAAGCGGCTCGCCGTAGTCAGGCCGACTATTGGCAAGCCGTTTATCAATATCACATCAGCTACGCCAACCTGGAACTGGCCAGTGGAACTTTGAATCTGCAATCTCCGGTGATTACGCCATGAATCCGACCTCTCTGAACAAACTGATTCACTCGCTCGACTTGCCGCCCAATCGTGCGTTGGCACTCCTCGCATTGGGTTTGATTTTGCTCTTGTCCGGCTGTTCCGGCGAGCACGAAACCGTCAACGCAGCCCCGGAGAACGTGAGCAACGTCTCGGTGATTTCCGCGCACATGGCAAACGTTCCGGATGTCGTCGAGGCCGTGGGCACGCTGCGTGCCGCCGAGACCAGCCAGTTGGCCGCGCAGATGATGGGCACCATCGTCGAAATCCGCGTGCACGAAGGCGATCGTATCCAGCGCGGGCAGGTGTTGGCCGTGATCGACGACGCGCAGCCGCGGGCCGCTCTCGACCGCTCCACGGCTGCCGATCTCGCAGCTCAGCAGGAGATTGCCGCCACTGATTCCGATTTCACTTTGGCGGAAGCCACGTTCAAGCGCTATCAAGTGTTGGACGAGAAAAAGTCCGTCAGCCCGCAGGAGTTCGATGAAGTCAAGGCCCGCTATCAGGCGGCGCAGGCACGCCGCGACATGGCCCGCTCCGGCCAGGCTCAAGCCAAAGCTGCCCTGCAACAGGCGCGAACCGCTCTCGGCTACACGCATATCCTGGCTCCATTCGATGGCATTGTGACCGAGAAGAAAGCCGATGTGGGCACGCTGGCCAGCCCCGGCATGCCGATCTTCACCGTCGAGGACCTTCGCCGCTACCGCCTCGAAGCGACAGTCAACGAGAGCGACCTGCGATACGTCCGCCAGGGTCAGCAGGTCCCCGTTGTCATCGACGCTCTCGGCGACAAAGAGATCAAAGGTCGAGTCGTTGAGATCGTTCCTGCAGCCGATGCGGCGAGCCGCAGCTTCCTGGTCAAGATCGAGGTTCCCCCCGATCCCGCGCTGCGTTCCGGGCTGTTCGGACGCGCACACTTCACTCGCGGGGAACGCTCTGCGCTTCTGATTCCGAGCGCCGCTGTCGTGCAGCGCGGCCAATTGCAGGGCATTTACGTTCTCGATCAAAACAAGATCGCCGGCTTGCGCTACATCACACTGGGCAAGCCGACGACCGGGCAAGTGGAAGTGTTGGCCGGTTTGCAAGCCGGCGAAATGCTGATCGCCGATCCCGGCAGCCGGGAGCTCAGCGGCAAGAAGATTGAGTAAGGTGAAGTGGGGAAACCGATGACCGCTTTCGACAACAATTCACACCACGAAGGGAGCCAGTCCGCCGTCCTTCGCCTGGCTGGACGAATCGCACACGCTTTCATCGATTCCAAACTCACTCCGCTCATCATCGTCGCTGCTCTGCTCCTCGGCGCCTTTGCCATCCTCCAGACTCCGCGCGAAGAGGAGCCGCAAATTGTGGTTCCAATGCTCGACGTCTTTGTGCAGATGCCCGGCGCATCGCCCGAAGAAGTAGCCCAGCGCGTAAGCCTGCCGATGGAGAAGCTTCTCCGCGAAGTTCCCGGCGTCGAATACATCTACTCGATCAGCCATCCCGGAATGAGCATGCTGATCGTGCGCTTCTACGTAGGGACCAAGCAGGAAGATGCGGTCGTTCAGACCTATAACAAGCTGTATTCGAACTTCGATCGCATCCCTCCCGGAGTCTCCCAGCCCATCATCAAGGTCCGTTCCATCGATGACGTGCCGATCATGGCCCTCACCCTCTGGGGCAAGAACTACGATTCCTATCGCTTGCGGCGAATCGCCGGCGAACTCGAGGATGCGCTCAAGCGAATCGATGATGTCTCGGAGACGACGATCATCGGAGGCCAGCCGCGCCAGGTGCGCGTGGTTTTGGATACACAGCGGCTCGCAGCGTACGGCCTGACGCCGGACACGGTATTGAGCCAGCTCCAGGCCGCGAACACGCGCGGACAAGCCGGTAGCTTTGCCCGTGACAACCGCGAATTTCAAGTCGAGTCCGGCTTGTTCTTCAGCCGAGCCGACGACTTGCGGCAGGTTGTCGTGGGGGTCCACGTGGGACGGCCCGTGTATTTGCGCGACGTCGTCGAAACCATCCAGGATGGCCCCGCCGAGCCTGATGACTATGTTCTATTCGCCAGCGCGAAAGGAACGAGTCATCAGACCGCCAATCCCGAGTATCCGGCGGTGACGATTACTCTCGCCAAACGCAAAGGCACCAACGCCAGCATTATCGCCGACCACATCCTCGAAACAATCAACGCTCTCCGCGGCTACTTGCTGCCTCAGGATCTGAGTGTCACGGTCACGCGCAACTATGGCGAGACTGCTAAAGACAAGTCCGACGAGCTGCTCAAGCACCTCCTGATCGCAACCCTTTCGGTCACTCTGCTGATTGCGTTGGCCTTGGGTTGGCGCGAGTCGGGCGTCGTCCTGCTGGCAGTGCCGGTCACTCTGGCCTTGACGCTGTTTATCTTTTATCTGTTCGGATATACGCTGAACCGCGTCACGCTTTTTGCGTTAATTTTTTCTATCGGCATTCTCGTCGACGACGCCATCGTCGTCGTCGAAAATATCGTTCGCCATTTCCGCTTGCCCGGTAGCCGCGGGCGCTCCCTCGTAGAAGTCGCCGTCGAAGCCGTCGACGAAGTTGGCAATCCCACGATCCTTGCCACCTTTGCTGTGATCGCCGCGATTCTGCCCATGGCCTTCGTGCGCGGTCTGATGGGTCCGTATATGCGCCCGATCCCAGTCGGCGCTTCAGCCGCGATGGTCTTCTCACTGATTGTGGCTTTTGTGGTCTCGCCCTGGGCCGCATTGCGGCTGCTGCGGCATTACGCAGGAGACAGCGCCCACGAACATTACGAGGCCGAAGGCTGGACTACTCGTCTCTATCGCAAGCTGATGAATCCGCTGATCCACGACGCGCGGCGACGCTGGATTTTTCTCGGAACAGTGATCGCGCTTTTGCTGGCAGCTGTTGCCTTCGTTCCCCTGAAGTGGGTGCGGGTGAAGATGCTGCCGTTCGACAACAAGAGCGAATTCCAGGTCATCATCGACATGCCCGACGGCACGCCCTTGGAACAGACCACGCGCGTTGCGCAAGCCATGGGAGACTATCTCGGACAGCAGCCCGAAGTCACCAATTATCAGATCTATGCGGGAACCTCCGGACCTTATAACTTCAACGGCCTGGTGCGGCACTATTTCCTGCGCCGCCAGCCAAACCAGGCCGACATTCAGGTAAACCTGCTTTCGCGTCACGATCGCAAAGCCCAGAGCCACGAAATCGCGCGCCGTCTGCGGCCCGAGCTCGACAAGATCGCAGCGCCCTTCGGCGCTCGCATCAAGGTCGCTGAAGTTCCGCCCGGCCCGCCGGTTCTCGAAACCCTCGTCGCCGAAGTGTACGGACCTGATTACAAAGGTCAGATTCAACTCGCTTCGCAAATCAAGCAGATTTTCAAGCAGACGCCGGGGGTGGTCGACGTCGACTGGTACGTCGAAGACCCGCAGACCAAATATGACCTCAAAGTGGATCTCGACAAGGCGTCTCTGCACGGAGTCTCGGCGGCTGAGGTCACGCGTACTCTGCAGATCGGACTCGGCGGCGCAGACGCCGGTTTACTGCACGATCCTCATTCCCGCGAGGACATTCCCATCGTAGTGCGGCTCTCCCGGCCCGATCGTTCCGGCCTTCAGGACCTCGAGAACCTCAAGCTGCCGGTTCCTTCCGGCGGCCAGATTGCCCTGCAGGAAGTCACCGACCTGCGTCAGACCACGATTGACACCAGCATTTATCGAAAGAACTTGCTGCCTGTTGTTTATGTGACCGGCGACGTCGCCGGCGAGGAAGAGAGCCCCGTCTACGCCATCTTCAAAATGAGCGACGCCATCGACAAGATCAAACTGCCTGACGGCTATGCGGTGAAGCAATACAAGGGCACCAGCATGCCCGAGCGCACCGATCGCTACTCGATGAAATGGGACGGCGAATGGCATATTACGGTCGAAGTATTCCGCGATCTCGGCCTCGCATTCGCTGCGGTCCTTGTCCTTATTTATGTGCTGGTCGTGGGCTGGTTCAAGAGTTTCAAGACGCCGCTGGTGATTATGGCGCCGATTCCGCTAACCCTGGTGGGCATTCTTCCGGCACATACGCTGATCGGTGCCTTTTTCACGGCAACCTCGATGATCGGATTCATCGCGGGCGCTGGCATCATCGTGCGCAATTCGATCATCCTGGTGGACTTCATCGAACTGCGCCGGTCGCAAGGTATGTCGCTGGAAGACGCTGTCGTGGACGCGGGCGCAGTTCGCTTCCGGCCAATGCTTTTGACCGCGGCTGCCGTGGTTGTGGGCGCAAGCGTGATTCTGTTCGACCCCATCTTCCAGGGGCTCGCCCTGTCTCTCATGGCTGGCGAAGTGGCCTCCACCGTTCTCTCGCGCATGGCGGTGCCGGTTCTCTATTACATGAGCGAACGGCGGAACCACCCGGAGGCAGAAACGACGAAATCTCAACTGCAGGAGGTGCACGTATGACGGTAGAACGCGGACTTCGATTAATGGCAGGGACATTCATCCTGCTCTCGCTCGCCCTGGGGCATTGGCTCAGCCCTTATTGGTATTGGTTCACTGCTTTTGTCGGTCTGAATCTGTTTCAGTCCGGGATAACGAACTGGTGTCCGGCCATGTTCCTGCTGAAGAAACTGGGGCTGCGGACAGCTTGAGTAGCGCGAACGAACGTAACCGCAAGTGTAGTGCTTCAACCTGGAGGGCGTTATGGAAGCAAATGTTGGTAATGCGGACCGGATTGTTCGAGTGATCGTTGGGTTGGCTCTGCTGAGCTTATTGTTTGTGCTGAACGGCAGCGCCCGTTGGTGGGGCCTGATCGGCTTAGTGCCTCTGGCAACCTCGGCGATTCGTTTCTGCCCGCTTTACCGAATGGTAGGACTGAGCACCTGTCCCTTGGCCGCGAAGAAGTAGTCCAACAGAAAGTAGTTTGGGCAATCGTTCAGCGACAAATGGTCATAGCAAAGACAGACTGCAGTTCTTGTAACAAAACCTTCGACTCCGGCATTTACTAACCAGAGGTCGCGAACTATGCTGCGCATTCTGGTTTTCGAAGAGTACACGTCCGTCAAATTACGTCTCGAAGGGAAACTCACCGAGGAAACGGTGCCCTTGCTTACCGAGCGTTGGGCGGCGGTTCGGAGCAGGCTTAAGGATCGGAAAGCGATTCTCGACTTGGGGAATCTCGTGGAAGTGGACGAAGCGGGCCGCCGCACGCTGGGGTGGCTCGCGAGAGCCGGAGTGAGGTTGGGCTATGCTCATCCCAACGTGCGGCCGCTCGTGGAAGACTTGGCGTGTGATCAGCCGGGGACGTCGCGCTTCTCTGCACGCATATGGAAACGATTGCACTTAACCGATTGTAAGGAGCGTTGGGATTCGCCTATGTATCGCTGGTGTCGTTTGATCTGTCTGCTGTTGCCTCGCGCCTTGCGGCCGTGCGGATGCCGGACAAGTTGAGCGAGAAAGCGCCAAGGCATGAAGGTCTTAGAATGGAAGAAGGAGGATTTTTGTGACATATCAGAAGCATTCTTTACGGCCTCCCGATCAGGTTGAGGTCCGGCTGCGAGATGCGGCTGCACGACACAAATTCGGAATTCTATACGTGCATGATTTGAAACAGACGCTCCAGTCGAAAGGAATTAAGTTCGATTCCACCTGCAAAATCTATGACGTGTGCAATCCTCAAGCGGCATCGAAAGCCTTGCGAACGGAAATGGCAGTTTCCACAGTCTTGCCATGTCGCATCTCAATCTTCAGCGACGGCAAGGGATCGACGATCGCAACTGTGAAGCCCACGGATCTTCTTCGCGCGACCGGCTTAACTGGAGTGGAGCCTCTGGCCGAGGAAATCGAGCGGGAGGTTCTGGCGATTATCGACGAGGCGGCGTAGCCTTTCATGGTGCGCAACACCACTTGAGAGATGCTGGTCAACGTGTCGCCTGGCCACAGCGGTTCCGAATTGATGACTGCCCTGCGCGAGCGCCACGAGCGAACAGGCTCGTTAACGAAATTGATCAAACCGACGATTCTGGGCCGACCGGCCACGAGCTACCGCGCTCAGGTGAAGCCACGAGAAATGGACCCACCGCATCCGCCAGCTGCGAACCTCGAGAGCAGTCGCTCAACCTTGTCTGAGTGACAACCCGGGCACTCGAGATCGTTGTCTCCGTCCTTTATGCGACGCAGCAGTTCGAAGGTTTGGTGGCAGTTTTGACATCGATATTCATAGAGCGGCATCTCGTTTCCCCCTGTTAAACGATGGGTGCTGTTTCTGCGACTCGTGGCCGCGACGGCAAGCATGAATAGCTCGTAATCCCTCCGGACACGCTGCTCCCCGGTATCCATGTTGCGCTAGGATTCGCATCGCATAGTAGGAGCGCTGCCCCACCCGGCAATAAACGGCGATTGTGCGATCCTTGGGAAGTTGATGGATTCGCTCCCGCAACTGAGACAACGGCACATTGATCGAGCCTTCTACATGTCCCGCAGCGAACTCATCCGGCTCACGAACATCGACCACCAGGGAATCTGAGCTGGCCAGGTCTTCCCAATGTGCTGAGACGAGATCGCCTCGGATGACGTTGGCGGCAATCATGCCGGCCATATTTACTGGGTCCTTGGCCGATCCAAACTGCGGGGCGTAACACAATTCAGCTTCCTCCAAATCAAAAACCGTGCCCTGCATCTGAATAGCCATCGCGATTGTGTCAATCCGCTTTTCCGTTCCTTCCACACCAATGGCCTGCGCCCCAAGGAGGGATATTGGACCACGATCGAGGAGGACTTCCACTGGCACGTGGAGATTTTGCCACAGATGTTCCGCATCACCGGCTTCGAATGGGCTTCTGGCTTCTTCTACAATCCGGTACCGCCCGAAATTGCCGCTCGCTGCCTCGCCACGGGTTGTTAGCGGCATAGAGATTCGAACCGCACGTGGAGGGAGCGAGCGAACGTCGTCCGCGAATGTGTCGCGGATCGGGTTTTGTTTAAGCGGGGAGGACATTGAAGCCAATGGCCACCTTTGTCTTTCATGTGACGACGGTCACCGTGATCGACCGCCGACTCAACTAGATTTTAGTTAGGTGTGAGCGATGATGCCTCTCGGCACAGACGAAGGCGTCTTCATCCGCAATTCACTGCTCGGAGAGCGCACAAACGGCAAAGTGCGCTGCAATATATGTGAGCGGCGTTGCCTGCTCGTGGCCGGCGGAACCGGATGGTGCCGTACCCGCCAGAACCGCGGCGGAACCCTGGTGACTCTCACCTACGGAGCCGTCTCCTCTCTGAGCGTCAATCCTATCGAGAAGAAGCCCTTTTACCATTTTCATCCGGGCAGCAACACCCTTACCGCGGGGAGTTGGTCGTGCAATTTCGACTGTCCCTGGTGTCAGAACTGGGACATAAGCCGGGCTAAGCCTCCTTTTGGTGGCGGCTATATGTCACCGCAGGAGTTTGTCACACTGGCAAAGCGGAAACGATGTCGCGGCACTTCCATCTCGTTCAATGAACCCACTCTTTCGCTGGAGTGGTCCTTGGACGTGTTTCGCCTGGCCCGGCCTGAAGGTTTGTACAACACCTTCGTCACCAATGGCTACATGACCCGCGAGGCTCTGGACTTACTGATCGAAGCAGGGCTCGACGCCATGAATGTCGATATCAAGGGAGACAGAGTGGTTGTCAGTCGCTTCTGCAGAGGCGTGGATGTGGAGAAGGTCTGGGCCAATTGCAAGCGGAGCCGCTCGCGCGGTGTGCACATCGAGGTCACCACACTGGTTGTTCCTGGCGTGAATGACGGTGATGAAGTTCTGCGGGGAATTGCCGCGAGGCTAGTAAGAGACTTGGGGCCAGCTACGCCATGGCACATCAGCGGATATTTTCCCGCTTACAAGTTCACCGCGCCGCCCACGCCACTTGGGACTATGGAACGGGCCTGGCAAATCGGCAAGGATGCCGGCCTGCAGTTCGTCTATCTGGGGAATGTCCCGGGGCATCGCTACGATAACAGCTACTGTCCCTCTTGCCATGCTTTGCTAATCGAACGCTGCGGTTTGGAGGTGATGCGGGTGACCATGACCCGTGGATGCTGTCCACGATGTGGGCAACAAGTTGCCGGCGTATGGGCAGGCGCCAAAGAAGATCCTTTAATGAGTTGTTGGACACGGAGACATTCATAATGCCAAATGCTAAACGCAAGATCCTTGTCACTGGATCATCAGGCCAGATCGGCTCAGAACTGGTGCTTGCGTTGCGCGAGCGTTATGGGACACAAAATGTAGTTGCCTGTGACATCAAGCCTCTGCGAGAGAGTTCGGGTCCCTTTGAACTCGCCGACGTTACCGATCGCGAAGCCCTACAAGGCATTATCCGCAGATACCGCATTGGCTCTATTTACCACCTCGTCTCGATTCTGTCCGCGGCTGGGGAGAAAAATCCCACTCTCGCTTGGTCTGTCAACATCGAGGGCCTCAGGAATGTGCTGGATCTTGCTCTTCAGCACAAAATGGAGAAGGTCTTCTGGCCCAGCTCGATCGCGGCATTTGGACCTCATACGCCTCGCACCCACACTCACCAGGTTACGGTCATGGATCCGAATACCATGTACGGCCTCACCAAGGTGACGGGCGAGCTGCTCGGCAACTACTACTTCGTGAAGTACGGGCTTGACGTGCGATGCCTCAGATATCCGGGGATCATCAGCTGGAAGACGCCACCCGGAGGAGGCACTACGGACTACGCCGTGGCAATTTTCCACGGCGCGCTCCGCGAAGGCCGTTACCAGTGCTTTGTCTCGGCGGATACGGTGATCCCCATGATGTACATGCCCGACGCCATCCGCGCCGCGATTGAATTCATGGCGGCTCCGCGCTCACGGCTTCGCACGCACCTCGGGTATAACCTGGCCGCCATGAGCTTCTCCGCCGGAGAGTTGGCAAAAGAGGTCAAACGCCATCTGCCAACCTTCGTGTGCACGTACAAGCCGGATGCGAGGCAGAAAATCGCAGATTCGTGGCCGAAGAGTATCGATGACCGATGCTCCCGAAAGGACTGGGGGTGGAAGCCGGAATTCAATCTCCGCAAGACCGTCAGCGATATGTTGAAAAACCTGCAAGCCCTTGCCCAAGGCTCAAGTTCAAGCATCGGAAGCCCGCTGCTACCGGCATTGGAGCCCGCGCCACGCCGCAGCGTCAGGATTTCGGAGGCATGATGATCAAAAGAGCGAGTTTAGAGTCATGAGAAGTGCGAGACGGGCCTACTACGACAGGTTTTCGAGATTCTACGATCGCTTTGTCGCAATGCATTCCCGCGACAAGCAGGGCCTGGCCAGAAAATTCTTGGTCGACCAGATTCCCGTCCACAATCGTGGCTCGGTTCTCGATCTCTGCACCGGTACGGGCACGCTTCTTACTCACCTGCAACCTAAGCTCGGAACCAGTGGACGGGTGGTTGGAGTGGATTTTTCCCATGGCATGTTGAAAGTGGCCAAGGAAAAGAGCAGGAGTTTGGCCAACGTCTTCTTGGTAGAAGCCGACGCTGGGTCCCTTCCCTTTGCGGCTGCCACTTTCGACGCAGTCACCTGTTCCCACGCTTTCTACGAACTCAAAGGAGAAACACAGGCCGGGGCGTTGCATGAGATCGTTCGCATCCTAAAGCCCGCGGGACTCTTTCTCATGATGGAGCATGACGTGCCCGCAAACCCTTTAGTGAGAGCTCTGTTTTACCTTCGCCTCATGTTTATCGGTAGCGGACGAGCCATTCACTTCCTTCGTCGCGAACAGGAAGTCCTGCAACAGCACTTTGGGAGGGTCGAAAAACTCCTGACTCCTGCTGGGCGCTCCAAGGTGATGATCTGCCACAAAATAAAGTGAGTCTCCCAAAAGCTCGGCGATTCTGGTGCAACTGCCCTGTCTCTCCTCTAAGCGGCTCTCCGCATCACCTTGTGGCTCAGTATCTCCGCTTCCGCCCTGCACCAGTCCGCCAGTTCCTTACCTTCGTGTCTGCCTCGGTCCTCCCAGATTTCGTAGGCACGGCGTCGGATCTCGTCTTCGAGCCCGGCAGGCCGACCATGCACATCGTTTGTTGCATTGGTGATAGGCTGGCAGCTTTTCATGGCGCGACCTCCTCGATGAAATCATGGTCCCCTCCATTCTTATCGTCTGTAACCATTGTCACGGCGAGAGAACGTTACATCGCTCACCTTCCTGCATTCGCTGTCGCGGCTTGGGTCACGGCTGCGTCTCCAGGCTCCCCGCCGGCGCCAGCGGGTACCACCAGCACTGAAATGGGACTGATGCGCACGATGCGCTCCGTAGTACGTCCGATGGTGAGGAAGTCGAACAGCCTGCGGTGCTGGGCGCCGACAGCGATCAAGCTGACCCCACGCCTTTGTGCCTCTGTCAGTGTCTCCTTCACCGGATCCCCATGGCGCACGATCTCAGCAACCTGAGCATGCACGACTCCCGCCTCGCGATGCCATTGACACAGGCGGTCTTGTGCGCCGCGGACATCCGCGCCGGTCTCCTCGGAAGCCTGCAACAGAAAAAGATCGGCGCCAGCTCGTTCCGCGATGGCGCTTGAATAGCGGGCACAATCCAGGGCAACCTCAGAGAAGTTGACCGGACAGAGCGCGGCAGTCACGCCGGCCGGCGGTAACTCCGATTTGACGACCAGTGTGGGGCAGGAAGCTTCGCGGAACAGGTTCTCAGCCACCGACCCGAGCAGCATGCGCTGGAAACGGCTATGCCCGTGGCTGCCTATGACCAGAAGGTCCGGTTGACTCTCCTGAGCTACAGCACGGATTACCTCGAGCGCATGCCCTTCACGCACCACCACAGAAAACGGTATGTCTGCCAGCACGCGGGCGGCGAGTTGTTTGATTCGTTTGCCGATGGCGCCGCGTTCCTTCTTCAGCTCAGCCACAAGGGGTTTGGTTGCAGCCTCGGTGAAATAAGGAGGCAGCTCCAGCCATAGAGCATGTACGATCTCGATCCTCGCACTGAATAGCTTGGCAAACCACCGCGCCCAGTTGAGGACCTCCTCGGATTGCGGGCCCATGTCGAGTGCGGCAAGAATGCGGGTTATTTTCAAAGTTGTCATGAGGACCTTCCAGAGCGGTGCTTACCTCTCGAGTTGGCTGGCGACACTACCGCTCGCCTGGTAGTAGCAGCTGCTAAAGCGTTGCCGATGATTCGGGCTGACTCCGTTGCCGGGCTGTCTGCTACGAGAAGATCGAAGGCTCCACGGTTAATCGCTTCGACGTATTCGTCCCAATCGCCAGTGCGAGACACCACCACAACCGGCACTCCCGGCTGGGCTGCTTTTGCAGCCTGGAGCAGATCGTCCGAATTTCCGTCTTCCAGCCGCTTGCCGGTGATGATGACGTCGTACGTCCCGTCCTTCATTGCTTCGGTCGCTTCTTGAACACTCGACAGGACGACATGCGTGGTCCCCGCCTGTCGGACGAGTTCCACGAGTTGCTGTCGCACCGGGTGTAGCGGACATATGAGTAACGCGCGCGGTTTCATAACATCACCTCGGGTTTCCTGCCTGCACCGGAGCAGGCATCACCGTGGCCAGGAGATGCTCCACGAACTCCTCTTCTGGCATGGCTCCGCTGACCGACGCGTTCTCGTTGATGATCGTGTGGGGAACACCGCGGACGGCGTAGCGCCGAGCTAATTCCGGGAACTGCGTGGCCTCGATTACATCGGCTGTGACCTGCTCACTTTCGAGGGCCAGACGATGAGCTAAGTGAGCCGCCGCCGGGCAGTACGGACACGTCGGCGTAGTGAAGACTCGCAGATGGATGGGCTCGCCCAACGACCGAAGCTTTGCCCTGGTCTCGTCGCTCAGGCCTGAGTCGGAAGTGGAGACGAGCACGATCGCCTCCAGGAGAACAGCAAATTCGTAGCCGGAGGGCACACCGAATAGCCGGATGCCGTGATCGTGGTCGCCGCGTACAACCGTGGCCGGCACGCTATCGACGCCATAGCGAGCAGCGACTTCGCGTTCGAGTTGGAAGTTGTGCACCTCCAGCGTTAGCTTGTCGGAAAGTTGGGGCAGACCCTGCATGAGGCGGAGAGCGTCTCCGCAGGGTTCGCACTCCAGTTGCTGTGTGAAGTGCACCAACACAACCGGATTCTTCATCGCGGCCAACCGTTTGCGAACTAACTGTTGAATTTCTTCATCGAGAACGGATGTCATGATCGTTTCCTCATTTTCAGATCCAGCACTCAAGCCGCGACCGGTAGCCGCTCTGAAACGACAACCTCGGGATCGAGAACGATCTCGCTCCGCAGGGAGCGAGACACAAGGCATGAGCGCTCAGCTTTCTCCAGCAGCCGTAGTCCTCGCTCACGATCCGCTGCTTTCGCCACGGCAAGGCGAGGCCTGACAAACACTCGCGTAAAGCTATAGCCGTGGTCCTGCCTTTTCACCACTCCTTCTGCACCTTGCGAGATGGGAGGAATCTCCCCAAGGCGCTCGTGGCTCCGTTCGGTCTTTTCGACGAACCCTTCCACCGTTACTTCCAGAGCAGTTGCCTCGAACTTCGAGATCTCCGCGATAGCGCGGAAGGTAGTGATAAAGCAGGATGCGACAGCCGCGACCAGCATGTGTTCTGGCGTCCAGGTGCTGGCTTCTCCCTGGAACTCCGGAGGAGCAGAGAATGCGAGCGGAGGAGAGATCGAACGATCATGAACAATGCCTCTACGCGCACCAATCCAATTTGCCGTGGTTTCGTACCTGTAGCTCTCCATGGGATACCTCCTATCCAGCTGTTCTGCTTCATTTAGAGAAATGCATACGGGGCCAATTTGTTACAGGGAGCCTTTGTCGTTTTTGGGGGAATGCGGGGCACGTGACGGCCGAGGCCAGGTCGAAACTGAGTCGCAGCACCCAGCTCGTCGCCTGGGATGAGTGCTACGACGGGAAAAAATAAATCCTTGTAACATCCTCCTCCGAATTGCATTCATTTGAGTGAGGGTTGCCAAAATTCTGAGAGGGAGGGCCGATATGGATATCACGGACATCCTTGAGGTGCTCGCAAGCGCGATCGTTTGGCACAGCACCGGCGATGTGGATGCCGGAGCGAAGCTGCTCGCCGCCCTGCACACTCAGGATTACGAATTCAGACTGCTGGCGGAATACATGCTGGCCGAAGGTGGCGAGCGCTCGCTGGGACTAGTCCTCGATGGGCTGGAATCCGGGGCTATTTCGGCCACCGAAGTCTCGCACCTGCTTTCTGCCATGTGGCCTAAGGCCCTAAGCAGCAATAACGCGCTGAGTTGCGGCGCTGTCGGCAACGCCTGAAAAGGAGGCAAACGGCAGATCAGCTACCTGCAGTCCGCTTTTCACCGTTAGCGGCGTTGGTGGAGATTGCCGTAAGCTTAGCTTAGAAACCGGGCTGTTGCGGCTCTTGCGTTGCATCACAGGGAGAAGGGTGTATGTCGAGTCTCACTGCACTCATCAACAACGCATCGACTCAATGCAGTCAGCAAGAATGCGAAGCTGCAATCCGTGCATTAGAAGGGGCTGCCCAGCTAGCCCCTGAAGACTGGTGGGTTCAGTACCAACTCGGTTTCTGTTTGGCAGGAGGGTGCCGGCGTCACTCGTTGACAGATTCTGACGTGGCCCTATACCACTTGCAGAAGGCACTTTCGCTCTCGCCCGAACAGTTGAAGGGTAGGGAACGTGCTTCCCTTCTTGCCGCAGTGGGGAACACTTATCTGGCATCTCGTCAGTTGCCCCTAAAGGCACGCGTCACGGCAGCAGTCGAATGTCTAGAAAAGGCTGCTGCCATCTATGAATCCGAGGGACATTTCAATGAATGGGCGCGCGAGCAATACAACTTGGGCAATGCCTGGTGCGAATTTCCTCAGGATTCATTCCCTGACAAGTGGCAGCACGCCATTCAACATTACACAGCGGCGTTGCGGGTATGGACGCGAGATCACGACGCGAGGCGACACGCCAAAACTCTTCAGAATCTTGGCACAGCATATCGCGAGTTGACGACAGGCGATCGACGGCGGAATGTCAGCCAAGCCTTAAGCTGCTACCGCCAGGTACTCCTTATCTATCAAAAAGAATCTCCGCGCGAGAATGCTTCCGTACACAACAACATTGGAACTGCGTTACTGTCGCTACCGGCGACAGACCCCAGGCGCAGCGGTCGCTATGCGCAGATGGCTCTCCGCCATTTTGAGCGCGCTCTTCGTTTGCTGGACAAGGAAGCCTTTCCCAAGATATATGCCATCACGCAGTTTAACTGTGGGCAGGCGTTGTTGCGATTAGCTGTCAATGGACCGAATCCCTGGCTGCATCTATGGCGGGCACGCCTGCTCTTCATCGAAGCACGCAACTGGTTTGTGCTCGATGGCGAGGAGGCTCTTGCCGAGAGCGCGAGGGAACGCTTGCTCGTCGTCGCGAATCTTGCGTCGACGATCGACCAACCGGCCGAACTGGGGCAGGAGAATAGCTCAGGACAAGATGCGCAAGAGAGAAGCGCTGACGCTGCTCGTCAAGCTGTTGGCGGTGGAGCGGCGTAAGAACCCTCGCCTCGACTTCTATTCATTTTTGATCGCAGAGTCACGGATGTTTCGGCTGCAAGGACCCGAGGTAACGGGCCGGCGCTCTCTTTCGACCTCCGATTCCAGAGCTTTGTCTGCGCTCTCTGGCGGGCACGCCAACGGCACGGCAAAAGTGCCTGGGATGGATCTGCGAACCAGTTCCACACATCCTTCCGTCGTGCAGGTGAGCGTCATCGTCCGGGCGCACGCATCGCACAACCAAAAATGGCGCACATGATGCGGATGCCCACAGAACTCGCACATTCTTCCTTCACGTCCCCCCGACAAGCGTCGCATGTCGACCTGGAACAGCCTGCCCTGATGCAGGTAACGGAATTTCGCGGCACATTCCGGATTGGCGCATTTGCCTACCATTTGTTCCCTCCGCGTTTGTTCGGATTCCCTTAAGTTCGGAGTACAAGTGTCTGGAACATTTCGAATTGTGCTTGTGGCGGAGTATACTACATCTAGGTGTATAATACATCCTACGAAAATGATGAACACATTTCGAGTTCCTGGAGCGAGGGGTGATTCAATCGTTTCCTGCGCCACTTCAGGCACCCAAATGTCTCGTTCAGCATGTAAAGGAGAACTTTCATGGCAAGCCAAACTGTTACCACTGCAGCCTTTTCAGTCACCCAGGCTCTCAATGTCTTGCAGTCCGATACCACCGTCCTTTACCAGAAGTTGCGCAGTTATCACTGGAACGTAACAGGGCAGCAGTTCTTCATGCTGCATGAACTGTTCGAGAAGCTCTATCGCGAAATTGCGGATACCAATGACGCCTTGGCGGAGCGGGCAACCGCACTCGGTGCGGCACCAGTGCGAACGCTGGAAGAACAACTGTCGATGGCGCTCCTCAAGGAAGATCCCACCACACCGGAGAGTGGCAACATGGTCCGCAACGTACTTGTCGACCTGGAGTTGTTGACAGGGCGCCTGAGGGAACTGGCTCGTGACGCCGAGCTTGAGGGGGACATCGGCACCACGAATCTCGCAAATGAAACAGCAGACCGCAACGAGAAGACCATATGGATGCTGAAGGCCTACTTGAAACACTAGCTCTTTTTCTTCCGCGTCATCCGGGAGCAAGGCCGACGGTGCCGCGGTGCCGAAGGACGGTTGAGTGAGCCTCGCCGAGGTCGGGGGAGGTGTGTCATGAAATGGGGCCCCACAGCACTCACCGCAGTGAGTCTGCTTCTCTGGTTTCCACAGGGTCTGGAATCTGTATGGGCCAGAGCATATTCTCCTGACGGGTCTGCAGCTCACGCGCAACAGTCCACCGTTGAGAAAGGAAGCAAGGACGATATTGATGCCATCGGAAACCGCGACATTGGCGGCAGAGGTCTCGGAAACTGGTATTCGCTGGAGAGCGAGATCCGAATGGGAAAGCAATACGCCCAGATGGTCAATTCCAGCGTCAAATTGGTGCAGGACGCAATCGTGACGGAGTACGTTAATCGGATTGCGCAGAACGTGGTGCGAAATTCGGATGCGCAAGTGCCATTCACGATCAAGGTGATCGACTCCAGTGAGATCAATGCTTTCGCATTGCCGGGCGGCTTCTTGTATGTGCACTCTGGTCTGCTGCTGGGTGCTGACGAAGAAGCCGAATTGGCAGGAGTCATAGCACACGAGGTCGCCCATGTCGCGGCCCGCCACGCGACCCGGCAAATGACACGTGCGACCTTTGCCAATCTCGCCTCCATCCCTCTGATCTTCATAGGAGGCGGTGTCGGATCTGCGGCGCACTCGGCGGCCGGCATCGGTGTCCCGATCAGCTTTCTCAGCTTTTCGCGCAGGTTTGAGGAGGAGGCCGATTATCTCGGCGTGCAATACATGTACAAGGCGGGCTACGATCCGGAGGCCTTCATCAGTTTTCTTGAAAAGATTCACGCGAAAGAGAAGCAAAAGCCAGGCACCATGTCAAAGGTCTTTGCATCCCATCCGCCATTGCCCAACCGGATAGACAAAACTCAGCAACAGATTCAAAAGAAACTTCCGCCCCGCAACCAGTATGTCATCACGACATCGGAATTTGATGGGGTCAAGACCCGCTTGGCTGCCCTGGAGAACCGGCGCAGGCTCGCTGATGACAAGAAGGAAGTCAGACCAACCTTGCGGACGGTTCCGAAAACAGCCGAGGATAAAACGTCCGATGATGATCGCCCGACGCTCAAGGGTCGTGACAATTAAACCGGCACCTCGACAGAGGTAGGGTTCGCCTGCGGGCCGCGGTGAACCCGGAGATTGAGATATGAAAACGGCGAGAAAGAAGGTTCTGATAGCCGACTGTCATGAGGAGGTCCTTATCGCCCTGGAAGGAATGCTGGAAGACGCGGGATTCGACACCACCACTGCATGGACCGGTCGTGACACCCTGGGTCTTCTCCAGTCGCAGGCTTTTGATCTCGTTCTGCTAAGCAAGTATTTGCCAGACGTCGAATGCGAGGACATCCTGAGAATACTTGAGCAGACAGGTTTAGGAATACCCTGCATTGTCTTGCAGCCACGCACGCCAGAATCAACCGAACTCGAGGCTTTCCGCGCTGTGGGAGCCTGCGACGTTGTTTGCAAGTATGCTTATCCCCACATCGTCGAACTTGTGGTCGATTGGCTTGGTGGTAGCAAGACGGATGCTGATCAGGTGGCGTAGAAAAGGTCATCAAAAATAGGACGTGCGAATTGAAATATTCTCGGCTCGAAATGGGCTTTGTCCAGAAGAGCCGGGGAGGAAATAAGGAGCGTAGTCATGAAATCATGGAAGTCGCTATTGATCGTAGTAAGTTTCGCGTTCACATTGGCAACCACGGCCGCCTTGGCTCAAGGCTCGGGATACGGCACCGGGATGTCCAAGTATGACCCAAAGACCGAAGTCACGGTTAAGGGAACAATCGAGGATGTTCAACAACAAACAGGCAAAGGAGGCTGGAGTGGCACGCACCTGGTCCTGAAAACCGACGCCGCAACGTTCGACGTCCATGCGGGTCCCTCGTCGTACATCGCCCAGCAGAAGTTCACGTTTGCCAAGGGGGACACGATCGAGGTGGTAGGGTCAAAAGTCACGATCGCTGACAAGGAAGCCCTGCTCGCGAGAGAGATCACAAAAGACGGGAAGACCCTGGTTTTGCGCAATGCTCAGGGCGTCCCACAGTGGTCCCGTGGACGACGCCGCAGCAACTGATGATGGCTGCGGAGTAAAACTCCCGGAGCCACAGACCAAACTGGTCCTGCTCAGCGAGTTCTCCGCGTGTCGGAAGACGCACGACGGACAAATCGGGTCATGGAACTGGCGACCTTGGCCAGGACCTGAGCCCATTCCTTCAAGTGTTTGTCGCCCTCTCTCGTGAGGGTGTAGACCCTGCGCGCGGGTCCTGGTTCGTCCGTGTCCCAATCCGACGTGATGTAACCGTTCTCCTCCAACCGCCGGAGGGTGCGGTAGAGAACCGCTTTCTCTATCTCTCCGTCGGTGAACGCATGTTCAGCCAAGCTCCCCAGGAGATCGTATCCATACGAGCGGCCCTTCTCCTTGAGCACAAGCAATAGTACTGGCTCGACGAATCGATACAGATGTCCCATCGCGCACGTACAAGGGTAGTCATGGCGAGGACATCTTTGGCTTGTCTTGCGTTTCTTCACGGTGTTAGGCAATTGTATTTTCTCCGCTCTCACGATGATGCTCAATGGCTGCAACCATGCTTTGAGTGATCGCACGCATTCGTGCCTGCCTCTAGTCTACCGTTTACAAAATCGCTGACCAGCACCTCCGGATCTACGGCCGATACACCAGTCAGCACCTCTACCGAGTTGGCCGCCAGCAGATCGCGCGCGCGCGCACCCAACCCGGCGGCAATCACGATATCGACGCCATGGCCGGCAAGCCAAGTAGGAAGCAGGCCGGGAGCATGGTCAGGAGCTGCTTCGACGTCCTTACGCAGGACCTTGTGTTGTTCCATGTCCGCATCGACAAACAAGAACTGTTCGGAGTGACCAAAATGCTGGGACAGTTGCCCGGCCGATAATGGGATTGCGATTCGCATCAGTATTCCTCTCTACCACTCGAATGATTGCATAGATGTTCCTCTTGCATCTAGGTGTATACTACATCCATTGCGGAAATATAGAAAGAGTCTCTGGCAGAGACCCGTTCCAGGGAGGAGACAATGATCGGCAAAAGGAAATCGCTACTGTTCGCTCTACTTCTTATTCTCACCCCTTTCGTTTGGTCCCAGGCGCAAAGCGATGCGGTTACGTTGAAGGGTCTTGTGGGTGAGACGACTCTCTTATCCAATGACGACTTCCATGTTTGGCTGCAAGGCGACCGTGCTGGATCTGAGGTTTGTCTAGGCTCGGCAGGCTTTCTTAAAGATCAAGGTTTTCTGCCTGCCGTGGGGGATCGTATCGAGGTTACTGGCACGCGCGTCGGCAATGGATCTCTGCTTGTGGCCAACTCCCTGCAAATGGGAGGCAAGAATCTGAGACTTCGCGGCGCCTCGGTCGTACCGGACTGTCCAGGGTGCGGTGGACATAATTGTGGCTACCGGGACTGCGGCGGTTGTGGACATCATCATGATCATCATCACGGGCGCTGCTGTGATCATGAATGAGGATTGTCCCCCAAGGCCAATCCGAAGCCCGGTATTCGTGGCCCTGCTGGTTGCGTTAACGCTGGCAGGGTTTTGCACAACGGCCGGTTCTGCGGAACCTGGCAAGCTGGATGCATTCGCAAAGTGCCTGGCCGACAAGAAAGCGACGATGTACGGCAGCTTCCTGTGTCCCCATTGCGACGATCAAAAGAAGCTGTTTGGACCGTCATTCCAGTATGTCCCATACCTCGAGTGCTCAGTGCGAGGCAGTCGTCAGATGACCTTCCCTTGCATCGCGGCGCAAATCCGTTATACCCCCACCTGGATCTTTGAGGACGGTGAACGCCGTGTCGGACTTCAGACGCTGAAGAGCTTGAGCGACAAAACGGGATGCCAGTTGCCATGAAAAAGCCTACCGTCCGGTATCTCCTGCTTGGATGCTGCCTGCTGGGTGGAATTCTGTCGGCCATCTCTCTCCACAACCATTACAGCACTTCTCCGACTGAGTATTGCGACCTAAGCGCCACCTTTAACTGCGACCTTGTCAACCGCAGCACCTACGCGATTTTATATGGCGTACCGGTTGCCCTGGTTGGATTGCTCGGCTACCTTTTCCTCTTCGCGCTATCGTTTGGCACGAGTCGGCTGCTCGCCAGCATCCGATTCGTCGCTTCCCTTATCGGCCTGGCGTTCGCGCTCTATCTCGCCTATGTCGAGGCCTACATCATTGCGATGTGGTGTCTGCTGTGCATCGGGTCGCTGGCTGCCATTTCCGCAATCACGTTGCTGGCTGGAATCGGTCTTCATCAAACATGGAGTCTGGCAACACCAGCACCGCAATCGCAAGCGACTCGTACCAAACTGCCGGACCGCGTCGGTACACAAGGATATTCCTGAACAACGGAAGACTTAGTAGGAGGATAAATCCATGAAGCCAAGAAATAGATTAGGTTTGGCTGTTATCGCAGCCGTCATCGCAGCCATTGGCATAGTCGTTCTTTCTGAACCCAATCCGCCCAGCGTACAGGCAAAAGCCAGACAAAAGATCGTAGTTCACCTGTCGCACTACTCGGATAGTTCGCATTCGGCCTTGATGGCTGTGCATTTCGCTCAATACCTGCAGGAGCACGGTTCCGACGTGACCTTAATGCTCGACGTCGAAGGCGCGCGTCTGGCAGACCAGCGTCAGGTTCAGAACCCTGCTACAGGTATGAACGCGCAAATTTCCGCTTATTATGACGGCTTCGTGAAGGCGGGAGGAAAGGTCTTGGTCTGCCCGCACTGCGCGGAGGCCGCGGGACTCACGGCCCAGAATCTGCGCCCTGGTGCCCGCCTGGGCAAGGACATGGGAGAGCTTGCGGATGTGATTCTCGTTGCTGATAAGACGCTCGACTACTGAGGTCCGGTCGTTCACTTGGGATGTATTCCGGAGTTTGCTCCGCCGTACCCAAACACAGGGGTAGGCTCCCGATAGAAAGCATCTTCGCCAGATGCAAACCGGGGAATCCGGAGAAAGCTTGGTGCTGGGCCGATCTGGCAATTGATTGGCAGCCGGGCCGGAGATCGATGAAGAGGATTGGAATGGACGAAGCATCGCAGGCTCAGCTGAATCCCGCTTGTGTGGTTTGTGGCACGCAAAATCCGAAAGGCCTTCACATCGAATTTGTTAACGACCCTGATGGGGTGCGCGCCACCTGGACTCCGACCGAAGGTTGGGAGAGTTTCCGGGGTATCGTTCATGGCGGCATCACCACGACCGTGCTGGATGAAGCTATGTCCAAGGCAATCATTGCGCGCGATTGGCAGGCGCTGACTGCCGAACTGAGAGTCCGCTTCCATGGCCGAGTATCGCCTGGCGACACGTTGCAGGTTCGCGGCTGGATCAAACATCGGCGCAAACGGAGGATTCGAGCGGAAGCGATGCTCACAACGGACAACGGCCAAGAACTCGCTCACGCTTGGGCAACATTTCTGACACCTCCCGAACCGGGAGCAAGCTGACCCAAATCCACTCAACAAGCTCTGCCGCTGGAACATATTCTGCTGTCCCGCACCCGCATATACGCCAGGAGCACCTTCCTCCGCCGATCGCGCCCTCTTTCCGTCGAATATTTCGCTCTTACGTTGTGATGTGCATCTAGGTGTATAATACAACTACGAGGGGGAACGCGTTTAAACGTTACTTCATAGGAGAAAAGCGGATCTGCTGAGGTCGAAGGGCTGGGCAATCCGCACTTGATGAGTTTGCCTGAACCCATGGTGAGAACCGGCAAAGAGCTTCGGGCTAGGCAACGCGGCAAACCTGATCCCGCCAGCTTGGAGGAAATATGAACGTTGAAACAGCCAGCCGGATTCAGGCGCGAATCCGCGCGATCGAGGATCGCCTGCGGGACTTAGGTTTTGGCGAAAATGCGGGAGACATGCACCCCAATGATTCTGACATGACCGAGATTGCAGAACTCTATGAAGAGCGTGAAAGCCTCATCCAAGAACTTGCCCTGGCAGCTTGGGACAAAACGTAGTGAGGTGCCTGCGGCCGTCGCGAGGGCTTCTAGTATCAGGATGCCGAACCAACTGGCTTCCGCTCCGGAAGATACTAGGGCAGTTTTCATGAATGGAAGTTCCCGGACGGAACCATTTTCCCGGTATCACCAGCGCTACGATCAATGGTTCGAGAGTCACTGGACGGCTTATGCTTCGGAACTCCTCGCTGTCCATGGCCTGCTCCCCCGGAACGGACGCGGGCTGGAGATCGGCGTCGGCACGGGACGCTTCGCGGGACCGTTAGGGATCCAGTTCGGTGTGGATCCGGTGCCAGAGATGCTTTGCTATGCCCGCACGCGCGGCGCTCAGGTAGTGTGTGCGGCCGCCGAGGCGATCCCGTTCGCGGACGGGGTCTTCGACTACGTTCTTATCGTGACCACCATCTGCTTCCTTGAGAATCCACGGGCGATGCTGCACGAGGCGGTGCGTGTACTTCGGCTCCGGGGAAAAGTCGTGATCGGCTTCATCGACCGGCGCAGCCCTTTGGGAAACCAATATGTGGCCCACCGGTCCGAAAGCCCTTTCTACCGCGAAGCGAGGTTTTACTCAGCTCTGGAGGTCAGAACTCTGTTACAGGAAGCAGGGTTTTCCGACCTGACCTGGGTGCAGACGTTGTTCACGCCACTCTCGCAGATGAAATCAGTCGAGCCCGTCAGTACTGGCACCGGGCGAGGTGCTTTCCTGGTGGTTCGTGCTCGGCGCCCCTAAGGTTCTTGCATGTTCGTTTTGGCGGCTGATCAGGAAGGTCTGTCTGGCATTCCCATGAAGTAGATCTGTGCCTGGTGTGGCTATCCACGCGCGAAAGCCAACTGTTCCTACTCTGCGCTTGTTTTCTCCTAAGTGTGAGCCACACGTCATTTCCGGCAGGTCATGACCTTGGACTTCCCGGCCGGGGCCACGACTTTTTCTATGCTCTTGAAGTACCGTTCCAGCACCTCCCTAGGACCGACCTTCGCTTGCAGGCGGGAGAGAAGCGTACCCGTACGGGTGCAGAGGTCGAGAACCCAGCCGCCATTTTGTATGGGAACCCGGTCGACTAGAAACTTCCTGGCCACCCCCTGTCTGTCGCGGGAATGGAGGGCGACGAAGCGATCGTAAAACCTCGAAAAGATGTCGTAGTAGGCTCGTCTCACGCGTCTCATGAATCTTCACTCGCCGCAAAGCGGCTTTTTATCTCTCGTGATCATGCCTCGGAAACCCGGACGGTCAGGCCGGCTCGGAGCGTCACCACGCGGCTCCCAAACTGATTCTGCAGAGCGCCAGTGGCTTCGAACCCCGTACAGTGACAAGGCGCGATCAACTCGACCCCGAACGCGCGCAAATCTTCTGTTGTCGCTTTGATGCGCTTGGCCGATGCCCGAAACAGATGCAGACCTCCGATCACGGCGACAATGCGGCCATTGCCGATTAGCTCTTTGGCGTAGTTCAAGGTGTTGATCAACCCCGAATGTCCACAGCCGGTAACTACAGCCCAACCCCGGCGGGTTTCGATCAACAGCGCTTGGTCGTCGATTAGCGGATCGGGCTGGGTGCAGTTTTCGTCCAAGAAGAAGGGGTCGGGTATATCTTCGTACGTGTTTCTCCGCGGAATGGCCCCGGTCACGATCACCCCCGGAGCGATTTCGGTGGGCCGCGGCGATTCGATAACGTCAGCTCCCCTCGAAAGCAGGGCTCGGTACGACGCAGGGGGTATGCCCTTCGCCCGGTGCGGAGGGGTTTTCTCACGCTGGTATTTGCTGTTCAATGCTGCGGGATGAATGTAGATCTTGCCGCGAAAGCCAGCGTCCATCACCGCGGCAATGCCGCCGGTATGATCGGAGTGGCCGTGACTGATGACCAGGGCTTCGGCGGTCGCAACATCGATTCCGAGCAGGCGTGCGTTGTGCAACAGCGTATGCCCCTGGCCGGTATCGTAGAGGATGCGGTGGTCGTCCGCTTCAATCCACAGTGCAAGGCCCCACTCGCCCGCGGCGTCAAAAGTGCCGGCCGTGTTTTCAACAATCGCGGTGATATTCAGGTCGTGAATCATGTCGCGAATTCCGGCGCCAAGCGGCGCCACCCTCCTCCTTGGATGACATGCAAAGCAGAAATCGTTTCGCTATCTTGACCGCCGGTAGCTACCCCCTTGCCAGGGCTGCTGTGGGCTCGGTGCAGAGTTCTGGCGGGGGACGGTCCTAGCGCTCCTTATCTTTCAGACAGCTCGCAATCAATGCCAGACGTTCCTCTGCCCGGCTGGCCAGGTGGCGTTGGTCGCTGACTCGGAAGTTCTGTCTGGCCTCCCAGAAGCAAGTTTGTGCCTGACCGAGGTAGATTTCTGGTTGCAGTCCTTCTGCCGCTAACCAAAGCAGCGCCTGCCCACAATTGAATTGGGTTATAGCGTAGTCGCCCGGAAAAGAGCCCCGTGAACGAAACCGCAACGCTCGCGCGAAGTGGTGCAGGGCCCCCTGGGCATGGCGCACGCCGCGCGGACGATCGGCCGTCGCCAGCGTCAGTAACGTATTGCCCAGGTTGTTGTGGAGCGCTGCGTTCTCGCGCGGGAATGAGGGCGGCGTATAGACGCGCAACGCTTCGCGGTAGCATTTGATCGATTTCAGGAGGCTCGCCGGCCGATTCCCCGCCAGCGATTCGCGGTATGCCGTTCCCAGGTTCTCCAGGATGCGTGCATGCCCTTCGGGATGGGTGGCTGCGGTCCTCACTCGTAGCGCATTTGTGTAGTGCTCGATGGCTTGCTCCCATTTCTCGGGGAAGGACTCTTGAGGAAGTTCGCAACACACGTTCCCCAGGTTGTACTGCTCTTTCGCCCAGTCGTCCATCCGCAGCTGTTCACGGTATATAGCTGCCGCCTTCTCGTAGCACTCCAATGCTGCCACCAGCCGTGCCCTCTGCGGCAACTGCCGCGAGGCCATGTAGGTGTTTCCCAATGCGCCCAGGACCTTCGCGCGTTCCCGTGGGTCTCCCGGGCGAAGGAGTGACAATGACTTGCGCAGATGGTGTTGGGCAATGTCGGGGTCGACCAGGGAGTGCCGCTGGCATCCTCCCGCGTAACAATAGCCCAGATGGTAGTGAGTCGCGGAGTTGTCGGGAACAAGCTGCGCAAAGCGCTCCAACGCAGCGATTGCGTCTTCACATCGTTTGGCCCGGCAGGCCACGGCCGCGTTTTCGAGCAGATCATGAACTGAGACCTCGAGCGGCATTGCCTCCCCTCGTTTCTGTAGCTGAGGCCCTGGGTTTACTTCTCCCCTTATGCGCTCGGCCAGCCTGGTAAGCGAAATGCATCGCCCACTGCGAGACCACGTAGCCGTTCTTTTCCAACCCGGTTACCAGCCCGCCCTGATCCAGCGATGGTTGATCTGGCCGGGTTCGGACATAGTAGACGCTTGTCGCATCTAGGTGTATATTACAACCATAGACGACTAGATTCAAACGGGGCTACTGCCGAAGCAAGATCGGCCGTTATCTTTTCTACCCAGTTGTGGGTAAAACAATCCGGGATCGACCGCCGGGCGGGAGAACCTCGATGAAACAGTACAAAGGAGTGCGCGGTCGCTCCCCATCTGCATTGGTGGACAGGAGGTGTTTCGATGCGAGTGAACGATGTGATGACCCAACCTCCGATTTCTTGCAGTCGCACAACGAGTCTTAGGAATGCCACGCGCATTTTACGAGAATCCGATGTGGGATTTCTGTTGGTGGTGGATGAGTTGTGGAGTCGGAAGCTCATGGGGGTTGTAACTGACAGGGACCTTTGCCTAACTGGCTTGGGCGAAGAACATGATCCCACGCTAACCACGGTTGAGGATTGCATGGCGACCGAGGTGGTTACTTGCACTCCTGACACAGACATAACACAGATTGTGGCCCTCATGGCCGAGCATAAGGTTCGTCGTGTTCCAGTAGTTGATCGCGACCACAACGTGCGAGGAGTGATTGGGATCTACGACCTGATTACGCATCGCGCGGTCGCAGCCGCAGACATCAGTTGGCTTTTGAGTCGGATTATGGAGCCCAAAAATCGGACTCACGTACAAGCAGCCTAGTCTGAAGCTTATTTCCGCCGCTTGGTGAGCTGAACGGCCTTAAACGGCGGAACCAAGGTCCAATCAGTGGAGCCGAGGACACGCTGGAAACAGTACCCGCAGAACTCACAGGTGGCGTTTGGGCGGCCAAAATCTCGCATGTCGATGTGGAATAGGGTGCTTTCATCGAAGTACCGGAAATTGACTGAGCATTTCGGATTCGTACACTTGCTCGTCTCGGCGCGGAATCGCGACAAACTGTAACGGCTATTGCGGCGTTTGCCTTGTAGTGGATTGGGGAGAGCCTTGAAGTTGGAGTGCTCGTGCGTTCTGGAGCACCACTTTGGTGAACGATTCACATAGTCGGAAGGAGAAATCATGGAATCAGCCACAGGCAGATCCTCTTGTTGTTGGTCTCATCCTGCTATTGTCTGCCGGCTTGCTAGAAGCGCAGCGGCACGGCCGCGGGTCCTCGCGCTACGACCCGACTTCGGTAGTTACCGTCACCAGTACAGTCGAAAAAGTGAACGAGCAGATTAGCCCGGTGGCTGGTCGGTACGCACGTGATTTTGAAGACGGAGAACGGTCCACTGGACGTGCACCTGAGACCCACGTCATTCATGGCCGAGCAAAAATTGAAGATTAGCGAGGGCGAGAAGGTTGAGGTAACTGGATCGAAAATCAGGCACCAGAACGCTGACGCACTGATAGCTCGCAATGTGAAGACTGGTGAGAAAGTCGTTCAATTGCGCGATGAGCAGGGATACCCCAAATGGTCAAGGAACCGTTGGAGTTGGTGATGAAGGAGGACCGGCGCACGCCCGTTCTCCTTCTTAGGCCAACCGCATGTCGAATGGAGGATTTTCATGGCCGATCCTGTGAAGATTGGAATCATCATCTGCAACCGATATCACACTTGTGCAGGAGGAAAATGCTTCCGTGCACTGCGGGAACGAGAGGGCGCTTTCCGCCTTTACCAAGGTCGTGAAGTGCAGTTGGCCGGGTACACCACCTGCGACGGGTGTCCTGGCGGAAACGTTGAGGATGCCCCCGAGGAAATGAAGAAGAATGGCGCTGAAGTAATTCACCTGGCGACGGGGTTGCTTGTCGGCTATCCGCCTTGCCCGCATCTTGACGCCTTTTGTGAATTGATCGAGCAGCACCACGGATTGAAAGTAATATTAGGGACGCATCCGATTCCTGAGAGGTACTTCCAAACGCATCAAGCGCTCGGGACCTGGGAGTCACCGGAATGGCAGGACAGGATTAAGGATGTGTTGGAAAACGAAGTGGTCAGGCTACGCTACAACTGATCATTCACGATGTCACTGCGCAGTGCGAACTCATCTCCGGTTTCGGCCGGTGCGTGCCCGGTCCTCGGCCAGAGTCGCTGGCACCAGTTCGCTTCTCGAACTTGCTCATGGCTGCCCCAAATTGCCAAGCACCTCTGCCCATTCCTGAAGATGTTGCTCGCCATGATGTCCTTCCCGGCATCGACCAGGGAGTGCCGCTGGCATCCTCCCGCGTAACAATAGCCCAGATGGTAATGAGTCGCGGAGTTATCGGGAACAAGCTGCGCAAAGCGCTCCAACGCAGCGATTGCGTCTTCACATCGTTTGGCCCGGCAGGCCACGGCCGCGTTTTCGAGCAGATCATGAACTGGGACCTCGAGCGGCATTGCCTCCCCTCGTTTCTGTAGCTGAGGCCCTGGGTTTGCTTCTCCCCATACGCGCTCGGCCGGCCTGGTGAGCGAAATGCGACAGGGCATGTCCCAAGTTCGCGAGTACCTGGCGCCATTCCTCCAAATGGCGCTCGCCCGCTGGAGTCAACGAATAAATGCGCCTGGCCGGTCCGCCGTTACGTATCGCCCACTGCGAAATCACATAGCCGTTATTTTCCAACCCGCGTAAGGTGCGATACAGTGCCGCATTTTCGATCTGCGCGTCTGTCAATGCGTACTCGCTCAAATGTGCGGCCAGGTCGTATCCGCACGAATGGCCTCTCTCATTCAGCATCAACAGCGTGACCGGCTCGACGAAGCGATAGACATTGCCCATCGCGCAGGTGCATGGCCGATTCCCCCCGTGGCGAAGACATGTTCTGGGTCGCATTAGAGCTCCCCCGGCGTGGCAACATGATTCGCCTTCTTTTTCGTGATTTCGCGAATCTGGTTGCTGTCTTCGCGGACCGGTGTTGCGTCCGCTGGCCGCTTCGCGTAGGTGGCACGGGAAGGGCACCAGAACCACCGGCCCTGGCGCTCTACCCTAGCGACCCGCTTGTCATTTGCGAGGTCACGGACAGCCGCGTCTGGATCTTCTCCGCACGCAGCAAAGGTAGCCCGTACCTCTTCATCCGGCAGAGGATGACGAGCAACCACCTCGGTCAGGGAGTCCAACGCGTTGGTCTGCGGAGTCTCGAAATCCGCGGGCGCGGATTCGATAAGCCGCGCATGGCTGCCAATGATCTCTCGCGCTCGTCGTAGCGCGTCCGGCGCCGGAACCCGTACCCACGACTCGGCCGGCGCACGGAATGGAACATTGATGTGGACTTCGTCCGGCTCGATCTCGTCGAGCGCAGCCGCCAGGCTTTGCAGCGCCGGCTCGCTGTCATTGACTCCCTCCACCAGCATTACTTCCACCCAGAACAAGCCCTCGTAGTGACGGAGAAAGCTGGCAAGGCCCTGTCGAAGAGACTCGTAACAAAGAGCGGGGTGAGGCCGGTTTAGCTTGCGATACAGTGCCGCATCGCCGGCATCGAGCGTGGGCAGCACGGCATCAGCAGCGGCAAGTGCTTGGGTAACTTCCGGGATGTGCAACAACGAGCCGTTCGTGATCACCGCGACTGGAAGGTCGGCCAAGTCTTTTACCTGGCGGATCAGCCATCCGATGCGTGAGTGCAAGGTTGGCTCGCCGGAACCGACGAATGTGATCCAGTCTATGCCGGCAGATGTATCAAGGGCCCGGCGTAGTTCCATCAGAACTGCTTCCGCAGGGCAGTACTCAGCGCGGGCGTTGGTCAGCGGCACGGTACGCCCGAGTTGGCAGTAAACGCAATTCCAATTGCATGTCTTCAGCGGAATTGGGTCGATGCCCAATGACCGGCCGAGCCGCCGTGAGCGAACCGGACCGAATACGTATGCCATGATCGCCCGCCCCTTGCCGATGCAGGCAGCGCGGCCTTGGTTACCAGCCGACCATGATCCCGCGATGGTTGATCTGGCCGGACCTAGATATAGTAGCCGCTCTTCGCATCTAGGTGTATATTACAACTATGGAGGGCGCGATTCAAGCGGGGCTACTGCCGCGGCGCTACGGAGCGCCACTGAATGAATGATCAACAATTAAGGAGAACGACTATGAGTAAAGTTGCTTTTACCACGTTATTGAACCGCGAGGATTCTGTCTTGTCCCCGCATTTTGGCATGGCAAAGTGGATTCTTATCCGCGACGACGATAATGGCCAGATCACATTCGAGCAGAACACGGCACTGAACGGACGCGCGGTTATTGACACCATGGTGCGGAACGGCTGCACCGATGCGGTCTTCACCCAAATTGGCCCCGGCGCATTCAGCCACCTTGAGCAGGCAGATATCCGCGGCTGGATTGGCCCGGCTGACACTCCCGTGCCGCAACTGCTGGAGCGTCTTAGCCGTGGCGAGTTGGCGAGGGCGCAAGCACCGGAGCCGAAACCGATACCAGGCCCAGCAACAAGCGAAAGTACAACCCGTAGTTATGGACCCGGCTTTGGCGCGAGGGAACGCGGCCGAGGGCAAGGTTGCGGACAGCAACGGCACAGACACGGCGGGTGTGGCCGTGCGGGCAGACCTTGAAATGAGAGGTCCTCATGCGTGCCATCACTGCTGACTGGCTGCTTACACCTCTGGAGCAGATTCCCAAGCCTGTCGTGCTGACTGAGGACGGGATCATCACCGCGTTGGGTTCATCGAGCAGTGTGGTCATCCCTCCTGGCGTGCCAATGAACTGGTTTGCCAGCGCGGTGCTGGTGCCCGGTTTGGTCGATATTCACATTCATGGCGCCGCCGGTCACGACGTTATGGAGGCCACACCGGAGGGGTTCAGCGCAATCGAGTGTTTTCTCGCCGCGCATGGAGTTACCAGCTACTGTCCAACAACCATCACCGCACCTGTGGACTTGACGCTCTCGGTGCTCGATCACCTGGCCGACTGGATCGAAAAGCGCAGGAACGATCGAAAGGTGCAGGCCCTTCCTCTCAGCATTCATATGGAGGGACCGTTTCTCTGCCACGAGAAGCGTGGGGTACAGCCGGAAAAATATCTGCTCGATGCGTCGGTGGAACTGTTTCGCCGATTCTGGGATGCAGCCCGAGGTCACATTCTCGTGATGACGATAGCTCCTGAGATCCCCGGCGCTCTCGATGTAATCCGGGAGGCAGCGCAGCTTGGGGTGTGCCTCAGCCTAGGGCATTCAGACGCCACGTCGGCTGCCACAAATGAAGCAATCGTCGCGGGAGCGCGGCATGCGACACACACATTTAACGGCATGCGGCCGCTAAATCATCGCGATCCCGGTATCCTGGGGACCGTCTTAACATCCGATACCCTAAGCGCAGAGATCATTGCCGACGGCGTGCATGTAAGCCCCTCGATTGTTTCCCTTTTTGTGCGCGCAAAAGGCGCCGAGCGAACCGTCTTGGTGACTGATTCCATTGCTGCCACTGGCATGCCTGACGGTTCGTACAAGCTCGGCACACTCCAAGTGCAGGTGAGCAGAAACGTATGTCTCTCACCAGATGGGCACCTGGCTGGCAGTGTGCTAACGCTGGACCGCGCCGTCCGGAACGTGATGGAGTTCGCTGGCCGTGGCTTGCAGGATGCGGTGCGATTTGCAACGCTCAACCCCGCAAAGGTAGTCGGAGGCAACGTTCGCAAGGGATTTCTCCGCGCCGGAGCTGATGCCGACCTGGCGGTTCTTAGCCCTACTGGGGAAGTCATTCACACTGTAATTGACGGTCAGGACGCGTGTTGACGCGCGTTGGTACGAGCTTGGGATTAATCGGAGTGGTCGAATCAGGAGGCGACTATGAACGCATGCTCAATCTTTGTCGTTCAGGAGCATCACGCAACGAGGCTTCACTGGGATTTCCGTCTGGAAATCGACGGTGTCTTAAAATCCTGGGCGGTACCAAAAGGTCCTTCCCTTGATCCCACACAAAGACGACTTGCGATCCAAGTTCCGGACCATGGCATGGAACATGCAAATTACGAAGGAATTATTCCGGAAGGGACCTACGGCGCGGGTCCGGTGTTGATCTGGGACAAAGGAAGCTTTAAGGCCATTGACGATGAACCTCCAGCTGCAAGCCTCGCGAAGGGAAATCTAAAGTTTGACCTGCATGGAAGAATCTTGAAAGGGGCTTATGCACTGGTGAAGCTTCACGGGCCCGGCCGAGAAAGGAGCTGGCTGCTCATCAAAAAGGAGGACCAGTACGCCCAAAGAGGATGGGAGACTCCTGCTCTGCTGACCCAGGCTCGCAAAGGAACGCTGAAAGAGAAAATGCCCGCTTGCGCGGTGAAGGAGAGTTACGAACTACGTAGAGTCCAAACCCACTGAGGGTTTGGCCGAGGAAGGTTGAATAGCATTTCGCCCCATGAAACGATCGATAGAACTCTACCTTTTGATTCTCGGGATCGCGGCCGGCGCGGTCTTCCTCGGCATCGTGTCCTTCCGAGCAAGAAAGACCCACCCTCTGCCAGGAGCAGGCAAACTGACCGTGGCTGCAACCATTTATCCCCTGTACGACATGGCGCGCAACGTCGCAGGAGATGGGGCCGCGGTGGAGCTTATCGTACCTCCGGGCAGCTCCCCTCATATGTTTGAATTTTCTCCCCGGCAACTCCAGACCCTGCAAAATGTAAAGGTGGTTTTCGCAATCGGTCACGGGCTCGACAATTGGGTGACACAAGTCACAAACGTCGTCAAAGGCGCTCGCGTAATCCTCATGGACCAGGGAATAGATCTCCGCAAGTTTGAGGATGGAACGACAGATCCTCATTACTGGCTTAACTTTGGCAATGCGCGGAAGATCACGGACAATATCGCAGGGGCATTGGGCGAGATCGATCCTGCACACGCGGACCTTTATCGAGCGAACGCGCAACTCTACAAAGAGAAGCTTAGAGACACAGAACACGAGTTAAGAGAAGCCTTGGCTCCTGCGCAAGGAATTTCCATTCTGACGTTCCATGATGCATGGTTCTACTTTTCGCAGAATTTTGGGCTGAAGATCGCGGGAACCTTTGAGCCGGCAGCCGGAGAAGAGCCCACGCCCCGGTACCTCGCCGAACTTCAGCGAAAAATAGAAACAGAGCATATCCACATCATCTTCATTGAGCCGCAGCTTTCCACCGGGATCCTGGAGAGTTTCGCGAAAGACAACAAGGTAAGCATTGCGCAATTGGACCCGCTCGGGGGCGTGGCGGGGCGAATTACATATCTTGAACTGATGGAGTTTAATGCCGACTCCATTCGGCGAGCACTTCAAGAACGAGGGCCTTAAGCCATGCAGGACCGACATGCGGTTCAGGCAGAACAGTTGTGGCTTTCTTTCGGTTCCGATGAACCGGTTCTTCAAGATGTTTCCTTCTCCATTCCACAGGGAGGCATTACCGCCATTATTGGGCCGAACGGCTCGGGAAAGACCACGCTTCTGAAAGTGCTTTTGGGTTTTCTCTCTCCGCAGAAGGGCAAGGTGTGGATTTTGGGAAAGACACCCCAGCAGGCACGTGGAGAGGTAGCCTATGTGCCACAACATTTTAGCTTTGACAAGACTTTTCCGATCACGGTCCTGGAGTTTCTCCAGTTGTCGCATCCTCACTGTTCGAAGGAGAAGATCGCAGAGTATCTGGGACACCTGGGTATCACGGAGACACTTCAGATGAAACTCGGATCGCTCTCGGGAGGGCAGCTGCAGCGCGTGCTGATCGAGCGTTCCATGCTGGGAGATCCTAAAGTTCTCTTTTTAGACGAACCCTCAGCCGGGATTGATATCGCCGGGGCGCAAACCTTCTACGAGCTTGTCTCACACCTGCATCGGGAACACGGGAGCACAGTTGTGATGGTGTCGCATGAACTGGATGTCGTTGCCAACTATGCGGACCTTGTGCTGTGCTTGAATCGAAAGCTGGTCTGTCAGGGGAGGCCACAGCAGGTGTTGACTCCGGACACTCTGAAAGAGCTTTACGGGAAAGAAGCGGCGCTCTATCGCCATGGACATTAAAAGGACAGGAATGGAATTTCTCGCGATGTTCGATCTCCCTTTTATGCAGAGGGCCCTGATGGCGGGTGTCGCGCTGGGACTCATCCTCCCATTTTTGGGGGTCTTCGTGACCCTTCGCCGGATGTCGTTTTTTGGAGATGGTATTGCGCACGCAACTTTAGCCGGAGTCGCCATCGGCATCATAGCGGGCTTCAGCCCGTTCTTGGCGGCATTGGGTATCGGGGTTCTGTTTGGGGCCGCCGTGTATCTCTTGGAGCGCAAAACGAACATTTCTTCGGATGCTCTGATTGGAGTTCTCTTCACCGGCAGCCTTGCGCTGGGGATTATTCTGATCAGCCTCCAGCACGGATATCAGCCCGAACTCCTGAGTTTCTTGTTCGGTAGTATCCTGTCCGTCAGCTCGCAGGACCTCGGCATCATCCTGGTGTTTTCGGCTGTGATTTTCGTAGTCTTGCTGACGCTCCTGAAACAGTTCACCCTACTGGCGCTCGACAAGGAAACCGCCTGGCTGTACAGGGTGCGTATAGACCTGTTGGACTTCTTGTTCTACGTGCTGCTGTGCGTCACCGTTGTGCTTGGCGTGAAGTTACTCGGCATCATTCTGGTTAGCGCATTGTTGATCATCCCGCCAACCGTTGCCAAAATGTTCGCCCCTTCGTTCAAGAGCTTGATTTTCGGGAGTGTGATCGCCGGCGAGGTATTTATTGTGGTGGGACTCATCCTCTCGTATCTGCTGGATCTTCCCTCCGGCGCGACCATTATTCTTGTGGGGGTGGTTGCATTTCTCCTGGTCGCGACCAGACACATGTTTGTACGAAGCAGGTGAATGTGATTGCGTAGGAAATGGCGAGTACGACGACCGGGGAGGCAAAAAATGGAACCATTCTATGAGGCCCGAATCTCCAAAGCGATTCTGATTGCGTACACAAACAAGCTGTCGCGAAGTCTTGACAGCGACGCCCTCGTTATCGGAGCCGGACCCTCAGGCCTCGTCGCTGCCCATGATCTCGCCAAGCACGGGTGCAACGTCACAATCGTCGAAAAGCGCCTCACACCCGGAGGGGGAATTTGGGGCGGCGCCATGGGGATGAACGAGATTGTTCTGGAGCCAGAGATTCTGCCCATTCTGGATGAATTCGGAATCCGGCACGGGCACGAACTCGAGGGCCTTTATGCGGTGGACTCAAGCGAACTGGCCTCAGCGTTGTGTTTCAAGGCACTCCAGGCCGGGGCCGTGCTCCTGAATCTCACTACGGTCGAAGACGTGTGCGTTTTAGACGGCAAAGTGGCTGGTGTCGTGGTGAATCGAACGTCGCTCACGGGCGCTCTGCCAATCGACCCTATAACTCTGATGAGCCGGGCGGTCGTGGATGCGACCGGACACGATGCGACCGTAGTGGAAATGCTGCGGCGGAGGGACATGTTGGACCGAACCAAGATCGCCATACGTCCTGGCGAAGGTCCAATGGACGCGCTTCGAGCGGAGAAGTTCGTTGTGGATGGCGTCACAGAAGTTTTTCCGCGGCTCTGGGTCTCGGGAATGGCCGTTTGCACTACGTTCGGCGGGCCGCGGATGGGTCCGATTTTCGGAGGCATGCTGCTTTCAGGCAGACGCGCGGCTGAGTTGATAATCGAGCAGCATTTTGCGCGGAAAGAGCATGCGGCTGAAGAGGTGACTACACTGTAGTTGGCTATGTCGGTTACACATAGGCTGGCGCCCTGCCTGGCCCCGCCATATAGGAGGAAAACGCATGGATGTGAAACGCAGTCTTGAGCTATCAGCCGAGCCCGTGGACGGAGTGCCTGGTGTGACAGTGCGATGGCTGTGGGCTGCCCCGGACGGTGCGCCTACCTTTGCCCTGCGCCTGTTCGAGGTCGAGCCGGGGGCTGCCACGCCGCTATCACTCCCATCCACACGAGCATGAGGTCTACATTCTTAGTGGGCAGGCGCTGCTTCGCGGCAAGTCACAGCAACGTAGCCTGGATCCGGGAGACACTGTCTTGGTGCTGCCCCACGACGAGCACCAATTCATCAATGTGGGGCGCGAGCCGCTGCGCTTTCTGTGCGCCATCCCCCTACCTTCACAGGTGCCGAAGTGATGTCCCCCCTCGGTGTGAACCTGCGTTTTGAGCCCGCACCGCAGGTCTAGTGAAGGGCGGAAAAAACCAGCCGCGTGGCCACTGCAAGCACCGTCGCCACCCCAAAGGAGTAGCCGAGGGCGACCGCCGTCATTTTGCGGCCGATCTCCTTCACAAGCGTAGCGATCGTCGCCAGACAAGGGATGTAGAAGGTGATGAAAATGGTGAACACGAGAATCTGGCTAGTGGTCATTGCCTGGCTGATGGCTGTGGTCCCGAGCGCCTGAACCAGCATGATCATGGACAGCTCTTTCCGTAAGACGCCAAATACCAGGGTGGTGCCAACCGCCAGCGGCAGGCCAAGCAGAACGGTCAGCGGCGAAAATACTAGGTTGATGGCCCGATCCCAGTGCCAATGTTCCGCCATTCCCAGCACCATACTGCCGCCAATCAGCAGCGGCCAACTCAACATGACGAACTCGCGCAGGCGGAACCAAACTTTGCGCGTCATCATCTTGACGGAAGGAACTTGGTAGCGCGGCACCTCAAGTACCATGCCCGGACTTACCTCAGGCCAGATTCGAGTGAGAATCCATCCCGACAGAACAACGATTAGGGCGTTGAAACAGAAAACACCCAGCGCCCAGCCCGGCCCCAGGTAGAAAGCCACCAAAGCGAAAATGACATTGGATCGTGCGGAACAAGGCACCAGCGTCGCCAGAACGCTGGCGATGAAGCGGTCCCGTCGCGAGGGCAGAATGCGCGTGGCCATACAGGCAGGAACGCTGCAGCCATAGCCAAGTAGCAAGGGCAACACCGAGGTTCCATGAAGGCCGATACGATGCAGCAGGCCGTCCATCAAGTAGGCCACCCGCAGCAAATAGCCGACATCTTCGAGAAACGCCAAGCCAAAAAGAAACGGCACCAGGTAAGGGAGGACGATCGTGGCGCCCCCCGCGAACCCGTCCCAGAGGCCCCTCACCAGAACCTCAGCCACCGTACCCTGGCCCAGCCATGCAGACAAGCGTCCCGAACCTGCAGCGAAAGCCGGTTGCAGCACCTTCTCCAGCGCCGCGCCCACGCCGAAAACACCCCAGAACAAACCGAGGAAAATGCCGATCAGGAATACATAGCCCCAAACCGAGTGCGTGAGCAAACGGTCGATCGCGGCGCGAGCATCCGCATGCGGACGCCCCACGGTCGCAACCTCCTCGAATGTGCGCATGGCTTCGTCGTGGCGTTCCGCCATGATCACTGAGTCGGCGCTTCTGCCACGCCGCATTTCCAGTTTGTGGCGCGCATCTTCGGCGACGCTTCGGATCGCTGGGTTCACCATGGCGGTCAGATCATCGTCGGACTCGAGCAGTTTCACAGCGACGAACCGGTCCGGTAGGAGACACTGCTGGTGGTCCACCGCGAGCAATAACTCGATCTCGTGGACAGCAGCTTCTACGTCGCGGCTCCATCGTGGGGAATCCGGACATTGCCCGGATTTGCGAGTCATGGCATACGCGAAGAGTTCGCGAATTCCCTGGCCGCGCGAGGCAACGGTTTCGAGGACCGGCAGTCCCAGCCGGTGGGACAACTTCTCCGCTGAAATCGAGATGCCTTTCCTCTCGGCATCATCGACCATGTTGAGGCACACCAGCATAGGCATGCCCAGTTCGCGCAACTCCAGTGTCAGCTCAAGGCTACGACTCAGCAGAGAAGCATCTAGCACGTTGATAACAAGATCGACATCGGAACCCAGCAGTAACTGTTTGGCCGCGGCCTCTGCAGGGTTGGAAGAGGTCAGGGAGTAGATCCCAGGCACGTCCAGGAGTTGTGCGATGCATCCGTTGAGACGCACCTGCCCCTGTGCTACCTCGACCGTGCTGCCGGGGAAATTGGCGGTTTCCGAACGGTATCCCACCACGTGATTGAAGATTGTGCTCTTGCCACAGTTGGGCTGGCCGATCAGAACAATGGTACGCGGGCATGAACTGCTACTTGAATCGGAGGAGATATCGTCTAGAGTTGGCACAGGAATCAAGTGGCTTCTCCGCTGTGGGTACGACCCATCAGCCGGACTCTAATCCGGCTTGCCAACGATCGTCCGATCGCAACCGTAGTGCCTCCTGCATCCACGAGAACCGGACCACCCCATGGAGCAGTACTCAGCACGCGTAGTCTTTCATTTACGCAGATGCCCACCTGCCCCAGGTGGCGTGACGCACGGCGCCCGCGGGGCACGTCCAGGACCTCCACCCATTCCGACCGCGGAGCACGGTCCAGGGAGGTCACAGTTCGCTGGGAGTCAGAGTAGATTTCGGCGTCCGGTCGCACGGTTTCTGCCTGTCAGGTGAAATTGCAATTCATTTTCATATTGCTCCTGCAGTACACCATGGTGCTGTGACATCAGTCACGCTAACCAGTATGCGCCGTATCGGGTTATTGGCAGTGAAGGTGCTGACATGCCCCCTGGAAAACCGTCTTTTTCCTGTAACAAACTCCGCACCACGCCGATGCTGCCCGTCAGTCCTAGTCTTCGGCGGCTTCCTGGCTGGCGATGAAATTAATCATCTTTGCGGCATCGTCTTCCGACATGTTCGCGGCGTATTTGCTTACAAGAAATATTCGTTACGAAGAGGATTTGGTTGACCAACTCTTCAATTCGAGCGAAAAGAGACTGGCTCGGATTCTGCTGTTGCTGCTCGCTTCGGCAAGGAAGGCGTGCCCGAGACTCGAATCCCCAAGATCAGTCAGGAGACCCTCGCAGAGATGATAGGCACAACTCGCTCGCGAGTTAGCTTTTTCATGAACAGGTTCAGGAAATTGGAGTTCATTGACTATGACACTGGTGATGATGTGCAGGTTCACAGCTCACTTCTCAATATTGTTCTCCATGATTAGGAACTTCATTCCGAAAATGGTGGCTATGCCCTCGTGCAACAACCAATGCGAACTAATCCATGACCGCTCTAGAAGCACGCCACAAGCCGAGAATGCCCGTTATGCGCTGCCCCTGTTGCGTCGAAGACGGCGATTTCAAGGTGATGATTGGGCATGGTGGCTCGGAGCCTTGGTACTTGTGCGCTCGATGCGGACATCTGACCTGGCCGAGCAATCCGTTCTTTAAGTGCACCTGCGCCAAATTGCGTCAAGCTGAAGATTCCTGATGCGATGGGTGGTCGACCGGTCGACCAGAGTTGGTAAATTGAAAAACGTGCTAGCGACGGGCTACGGAAAAACGCTGAAACTGGCTAACCGCTTTAGATTGTCGTGGCCAGGGACGGAGTTGAACTGCCGATGCCCATCTCGTAAATCATAGGCTGTTCTCCGGGCAGAACGTTGTAGCGGTCATCCGCCTTTCTTCGAAGAAGCGGCTCTATTTTGCCCGCGACTGAAGCACAGTTTTGGATGCGCCTGTAGCTGTACTCCACCACTGGACTAAGCTCATGTCTTTTCTGGGCCTCGGCGGCACGGCTGAAGCCGTGCCCTTCCCGAGCCTGACGGGCGTCTCGACCGAGTGTCTACTCTCGTTTCGCGAAGCAAGCGCGCCGCCCGCCGCGGCACTGCCTGGGCTCCACGAGTTGGTCGTCGGGGCCGCACGCGCTCATGGTTTGCAGGCACCAATATGCGGCGGTGCTGGAGTTGCCGTACTGCCAGCCTTCGTAGCCAACAGCGTTGCCGTACGCTGTCTTGGTCCGGAGATAGCGGCAGACCTCGGGCACTTCGGTGGGATCGGGAGTTTCGCTTTCGGGTTCGTCCATGAACTCGCGCATCACGCCTCCTGTGCTGCGGCGATGATCGTGCGCCGCACCACCGCTTCGAACAGGGGGATCTTGTACGCGTTTCCGGAGAGCGGCGTGGCGCCTTGCACCGCAGCTGCAGCCGCTTCGTGCGCGTTTTGGCCGTTGAGCGGTTTGCCCGCCAGAGTTTTTTCCGCAGCCGTCGCGCGCCACGGGGCTGGCGCAGCGGCGCCCAGCACGATCGAGGCCTTATTCACCACGCCTCCGCGTGTCTCCAGCACGACGGCAACTTCCGCCAGAGGCCAGTCGAAAGACTCCTTCTGTCCCACCTTGATGTAAGCGGAGCGGGTGGCGTCCGATGCCGCAGGCACGCGGATCTCGGTAAGCAGTTCGTCGGCCTTGAGCACATGCTCGCGAGTGATATCTGTCTCCGGGCGGACAAAAAGGTCGTCGAGCGCGATCTCGCGCATACCGTTCTTCCCTTTCACCTCGACCTTAGCACCGAGCGCGGTCAGTGCACATGCCGCTGCCGAGGGATGCACGATTGCACACACGTCGTTGTCGAAGATGGCGTGGTGCTCGTTTTCGCCGTCCTGAGCGAAGCAGCGGTCGCCTCCCTTGCGCAAGCAATGGAACTGGTCGCTTCGGAAGTACCAGCAGCGCGGCCGTTGCAGCAGGTTGCCGCCGACGGTCGCCATGTTGCGGATTTGTGGCGTAGCCGCATTCAGCGCCGCTTCGGCCAGCGCCGTGTACCGTCGGCGAATCGCCGGATGCTCGCCGATGGCTGCCAGCGTGACCATCGGCCCAATGCGCAGCCAACCGGATTCTTCCTTCACGAAATCGAGCCCCGCGATGGTGCGTACGTTAACCAGGCGCGTGGGCGCATCGAGGCCTTCCTTCAATCGGTCCATCAGATCGACACCACCGGCCTTGAGAATGGTCTTCTCGTTGAGTTGGCCGATGGCCTCGTCGATGGAGCGGGCATTCGTCCACTCAAAACGCGTAATCATGCGGCACCTCCCTGCTTCACCTTGCCGAGCGCGGCGAGCACGCGCGCCGGCGTCATGGGCAGCTCGTGTATCCGCACGCCGATGGCGTTATACACGGCGTTGGCAACGGCGGCTGTGGTGGGAATCGTCGCCGGCTCACCGATGCCGCTAGCATCGGTCGAACTGCGGGCTAGATAATCTTCGATGAAGTGCACCTCGATCTGGGGCATGTCTTTCGATCCGATCATCTTGTACTCCTCGAGATTGGGGTTGACCATGATCCCGGTGTTGCGATCGAGGTGGCGGTTCTCGTACAGCGCGTACGAGATGCCCTGCAGGATGCCGCCGTTCACCTGGTTCTCGAGTCCAATAATGTTCATGGGACGCCCGCAGTCGTGCACGGCGACAACGCGCTCGACGCGGATGACGCCGGTCTCGGTGTCGACCGCGACTTCCGCGAACTGCACGCCGCCGAGGAACATCATTTCGCGCTGACCATATTCGGGACTGCGCGTGGCCGTGGCCGAAACGGTCTCCGTGCGCATCGCTGCCGCAGCCTGTTTGAAGCTCGCCGATTTCCCCGAGTCGCTCGCGACCTTGCCATCGGCAAGGACGAGCGACGCAACCGGCACACGCCACGCCGATGCCACTTCCTTCAGGAAGCGTTCCTTGGCTTTGTACGCGGCATTGCGGACGGCCGGTGTGAGGGAGCTTGTGGTCATGCTGCCGCCAGAGGGCGGTCCGGGCGGCAACTGCGTGTCGCCGATGCGGACCGTGACATCGCGCGGCTGCAACCCGAGTTCTTCGGCCACGACCTGCGCGATGACCGTCTTGATGCCGCCGCCGATGTCCTGCACGGCCGAGAGCGCTTCCACCGAAGCGTCATGATGGATGCGAACCTCGCAGGCGGAATCCATGCTGTTGATGCGATACCAGACCCCTTGCGCCACACCCACACCGCGCTTCACCACGCCAGGATCGCTGCCCGGTTTGCGGCGCTTCTGCGCCCACCCGAATTTCTCGGCGCCGATGCGGCGTTCTTGGCGGCGTGCCGGGCTGAGATCGTTCTTGTCCATGAAGTCGAGAACGTCCATGCCAAGCTTCTCCGCCAGCGCGTCCATCGTCTGATCGAGGCCGAAAGTGCCTTGCGGATGCCCAGGCGCACGCATCGAGGTCCCGGGACCGGCGTTGGTGAAGACGTCGTACTCCTCCGTGAGAACGTTGGGGCAGTCGTACAGGTTCTGCGCCGGGCCGGCGGTTCCAGCGCCAGTGCCGACGCCTGCGGTGCCGTAGCTGGTCCACTTCAACGCTTGCAGCTTGCCGTCCTTATCGGCGCCCGCCTTCACATAAATGTGCGCATCGGGACGGTTCCCGGTAGCCCAATGCTCTTCTTTACGATCACAGAAGAGGCGGACTGGAGCGCCTGCTTTTTTCGACAGATGCGTTGCGACCGCACCGACGTTGCCCGCGCCGAACTTTGCGCCAAATCCACCACCCATGTACTCCGTGATCACGCGGACTTTCGTCTTGGGCAGGTTGAAGATCTCGGCTAACTCGTCGCGCACGCTCATCGTGCCCTGAGTTGAGGCGTACACGGTTAGGCCGTCGGGCTTCCAGTCAGCCACGACCCCGTGCGTCTCCAGCGCCGAGTGGGTCTGCACCTGAGTGCGGTACTCAGCTTCGACGATCGCGGCGGACGCAGCGAATCCGTTCTCGACGTCGCCCTTTTGTCCTGGGCTGCGCCCGCTGCGATTGGGACCACGGACGTTTCCCGTCTGCGAAACATCGGCGGGCCCGCCTCCGCCCCCCGCCGTGCCCGCTTCGGCGGCGGGACCGGGAAAGACGAGCGGAGCGTTGGGCTCGCGTGCTTTCTCGCGATCGATGACAAAGGGCATGACGTCATACTGCACCTTGACCAGGCGCGCGCCTTCAAGAGCAGCCGCCGGAGTCGTTGCCGCCACGGCCGCGATCGGCTGCCCGGCGTATCGCACGATGGGATAGCGGGAGGGAATCTCTTTCGACTTGTCCTCGAGTTCCGCCTGTCCGAGCACATTCTCGAGCACGTGCACGGCCTTGACGCCGGGATGCTTCTCGGCCGCGGATGTCTCGATCGAGACGATCTTCGCATGCGGAACTGTGGAGCTGACCAGGCGGCCGTAGAGCATCCCGGGCAGGTTTACGTCGCTCGGATACTTCGCCGCCCCGGACGCCTTGAACGGTCCGTCGTAGCGGGGCACCCGTTTGCCGATCACCTTCAGTTCGGAATTCGGCGGCAGCGGGGGCGGTTCGTCCACGGGCACGTTGCGCTCGATCTTCTGCACGCCTTCAGGCGATCCCGGGATGCCGATCACGAATTCGGCGGTGCGCGTTTCCGGCTGGTTGGGGGTCTTGGTCCTCTGCTGCGTATCTTGCGTTATGGGAGTCATGGCCTACGCCCCCTTTCGCGAACGGGCTGCTGCCAACGCGGCTTCTACCACCTTGGGGTATGTGCCGCACCGGCAAAGATTGCCGCTGATGGCCTGCTGCACATCCGCAGTGGTCGGATTGGGATTGCGCTCGAGCAGCGCCGCACAGCTCATCACCATGCCGGGCGTGCAGTAGCCGCATTGCATGCCATCATGCTCGACGAACGCCGCCTGCACCGGGTGTAGGTGTTCGGGATCACCGAGTCCCTCGATGGTGGTGATCTTGCGGTCGACGGCATCGAGCGCGAACGTCATGCAGGAATTCACCGGAATGCCATCAAGCAGGACGGTGCAAGCCGAGCACGCCCCTCGGTCGCAGACGATTTTGGTGCCGGTGAGGTGAAGTTCGTCGCGCAGCGCCTCGGCCAGCGTGGTGTGCGCCTCAAGCGAAATGTGCTTGGCCGCACCGTTCACGTTGAGCGCAATGGTCGTGGCGCCCGGGCCGATGACGCGGGACGACACTTCCGTGGCGTATCCCAGCAGGCCGAAGTTCAACACCGCAGTGCCGGTCGCGGCCACTCCGGCGCCTTTCAGGAATGAGCGTCGGGAGATGGCCACGGAACTGTTGGGAGGAGATTTCTTGCGTTTCGACATACGACCTCCGCAAAAAACTGTCGGTAATTTTATTCGATCTTGGCCCGGTATTGTTCGTCGCTGATCTTGTCCGTCCAGACGGCGGAAGGATTTCCCCCATACCAACTCTTCGAGTTCGACCCTGACCCCTGCCTTGCCGGATCAAATCCGCTGTCTTTCAGGTGGTCCAGAAGGCGTCCACATCCGTCCGGTTCATCCATCAACTTGAACACAGAACTCTGCTCATCAAACAGATGCGTTGCTCAGACGCTTACTTTTGAGCCTATCCTTATTATTATTATTATTATGGCCATCGGCAGTGAGTTTCCCCTGAACGACCACCCAGGCCCCACAGCTGGGGCAGGTCACGCAGGAACATGGAATGCGGTCCGCCACTCGCTAAAATATAGGGCCCACACTGACAAGTCTCCTTTGACCTCAAAATCCCAAGCACGCAGCAGATCTGATGGAACATATTTCCGATCTTTGTTCTTCCGAACCCCTCCCGTAACCACCTTGGCTATCCTGCAAACGCGTTCTTATGAGAACTCACATCGATTTCTCGTCACCGTGTACAGCGTGCTTCGGAAGGAAATGCTTACCGATGCAGCCAAGGATTTCATGAGGTACCTCCTCGCACCGACGCTACAACAACTGCAACCTTGCTTGAGTTGCCTATGTTGTCAGAGTCACTCCTTCGGTTTTAAGAGCGCTTAAGAGTTCACATTCGCAAAAGCCGACGCCGGCGCTGCAACTTTCAATTTAATTGTCTATGCCGACCCGTACATACTGCAGTGATCTCGATCACCAGTTGCAATGTCGCAAGCAAGCTGTGTGAGCGGGAAACGATATTCAGTAGCAGATTCCCGTTCTTGCTAACGATGTCGACAAGTTGATGAACAATGAATTCCGGTGATTTGAACGTGTCGTTTTGGATGTAGCCCCAGGATCTGTTGCTAACCGACGTATCGGTCTGCCAAGGGAGGGGCCGAATGTCTGAGAGTTGGCCCCGTTCCAGGTCGAGAACGGCCGAGTGTTCTTCCATGGCGAAGTCTTTGTAATTGATCACGCCCACCTGAGCGCCGTACTTGAGTGACACGTTGTAATAAAACGCGGCGAAGCGGGTTAGATTCTCGCGAACCGAGGCTTGCCCGATCCACCAATCAAACCACATGACGTCGGGGTGATACTTTTGGACAATTTCCGCGGACCGGGCAAGCCAATCGTCGGTCCAGGCTTTGGAGACAAAAGTGAAGTCGTTGGAAAGCGGCGTGCCATGTTTGGCTTCGAGCCACCGATGCGCAGGTCCGTAAAAGGCGGCGTACCGCGGATCGTTGATGTCGGAAGGAATAGTGCGTCCAACTCCCAGAAAGAAGTTATGTTCCACGCGGTGCGAAGACGCGCCCAGATGCAAACCTTCTGCCCGTACTGCTTTCGCGAGGTCCCCAACTAAATCGCGATGAGGCCCCATTTTTGCTGCGGTCCAGTCGGAAACGCCACTGTCATACATGGCAAAACCATCGTGGTGCTCGAACACCGGCACAACATACTTTGCGCCTGCCTCTTTGAAGAGGCGGGCCCATGCCGCAGGATCGAACTTCTCGGCTTTGAATAAAGGGATGAAGTCCTTATATCCGAATTTGTCCTGCGGGCCATACGTAGCAATGTGGTGCTTGTACTCTTCCGACCCCTCGATATACATCTGCCGCGGATACCACTCGCTGCCGAAGGCGGGTACGGAATAGACCCCCAATGAATGAAGATCCCGAACTTCGCGTCCCTGTACCACTCGGGCACTTCGTATTTTTGAAGCGACTCCCAGTCAGCGCGAAAGGGCCCTTGTTGAATGGTGTTGTCCACCTGTTGCAGGAGGGCTACCCGTTCAGAGTCGTACTTGCCGCTTGCCTGTCTCCAGACTTGATCGATCAACTGTGGACTTTCCGATACAGTCGGGCCGGCGGCACCAATTTGGGAAAACATACTCGCGGAGAAGAAAAGGAAAAGGCCAAGGATCAGCTCTGGAAATATCGACTTCACTGGCTTCACGAAGATTACCCCCTCAGAAGAAGATCTATTTGAAGCGTGGCGGGCAGCGCCTGACGATCCAGAGGTTCCAATTTTGGCAACAACCACCTTACTTGATGTCATGCTTAACTTCCGCGAGATCCATCGCCTCGGGACCAGGCTTTTGATAACAGTCTTATCAGTCGAGCGTCTGCGCGGCCCTAATTACGATGTAGAGAAATCACGGTCACGCTCGCATGCGGAAAGATATGTATCCATCCGCCCGGTTGTACCGCCTCAACATTGTCCACTGGCTTAACGCGGGTAGGAAACAACTCGTCGTTGGCGTCGGTGAGACTGCGCGAGCTCAGCGTGTGTACCGCGGCTGTCTGGGCCGTGGCAAAATCATGCAGACGGATGTTGGTGGGAATGTCTGTGGCAAGACTGCGATTCACGCAAAAGAGCGTTAGCGTCTTGCCGTCCTGACTCAGCGCGGCCACTACATCCAGATACGGAACAGAATCGATATCCGGCAACCGGTTCACACCTTGAGCAACGGAATAGCTGCCGCCATTGGCCGTCACGGTAACCAACTTTGCAATGTCGGCATTCGTATAGAGCCCGAATACGTAATACGAGGGGGTTGCATAGACCTGGCTGCGCTTCTTCCAGATTCCGGCAAATTCCATGATTCCCGTCATGTCGGAGATGGGAACGATGTCGGAAGTTCGCAGTAGCATGTTCAGAAATCCGCCGGTCACAACAGCTCCACCCTCATTGTCGTAGCTTGGGGCTTCGTGATTGCGCTCTTCGTAAAACAACCATTCCGTAAAGGCGAGATGTACCCTCCCGCCAGAGCCGGGCGTGCCATCGATCTGGCTCTGCGCCTGACGCAGCCTGTTTCCCAGTTCGATAGGCAGGGCATACGCGGCCGCTGCCTCAAAGTCCGGGCTGGCATTCTTGAGCACCACATCGCCTGTACCTACCACAAAATGCGTGGAGAGAAAATCGAAGGTTCCCGGTGGATTGGTCAACTGGATGGCATTCCAGCTCTTGAAATGATCAGGATCGTCACCGGTGGCGATCAACCGTGCCGTTGGGTCGACTGCATGAATGGCCTTGCTGAAGTCTGCGGTGCGGGCGGCTAGTTGATCGCGGGTCGGATATCCGAGATTCCCATGGTTCCGGAGCTCATTGCCAAGCTCCCATAGCAACCCGGAGTGTGTTGACCAATGATCGTTTACGTAACGAACCCACGCGGCAGCCTCCTCCGGCGTTCCGCTGCCGAGATTGAGAGCAATCTGAGGTTGAGCGCCAATCATTCGACAAAACTCAAGGAACTCATCCGTTCCGAAGCTGTTGTACTCCGGAAGTCCCCATGCATGGTTGAGCGAATTCTTGCGCTTGTCACGCGGACCTACGCCATCCGTCCAGTGGTAAGCCGAGGTAAAGTTTCCTCCAAACCGAACCAGCGGCGTTTTCATCTCTTTGGCCAGGACCACGGCATCTGGATCCAGGCCGCTCTGAGCGTCCGCAGGCATTAGAGACAGTTGATCCAGCTCAACGCGCTCATTCCCGGCAACTTCCACGACAAAATCCGCCGGATCGAGCCGGTGGAGCTGTCCGTCTGGAACCTGGAGAGTGTAGGTGTACTTTGTCCATGAGGAATCTGCAACCGGAATCTGCTGTGAAGCGAGCACTTCGTCCTGGTTCCTGACGCGAAGTGCGATGGTCACGCTTGTATCTCCACTTAAGTGCTTGGCGTAAAAGCTTCCCGTATAGTCACGGGTGCGATGAATGGGAAGATAGACTCTCTGCTTGATTCCGGTGGGCTCGCCCGCAACGCCAAATACCTGCAGTGATTGCCAGGAATTGGCAGCATCGCCGTAATGGACTTCGTAGCGATTTCCCTGTCGCACGTCGAGCGGCTCCCATGGCAAGGGCAATCCTAAATCGCCCGCCCGGCGGAGCTCCGGGTTATCGTGAAGCATCGCAACGGTCCTACCTGGGGTCCATAAACCGGCTTCCAGGCTTGGATTCTGAAGCAGTTCCGCCCAAAGTCCGTTGTAGGTTGAGTTGCCGTATGGTTCCAGAAACGTCCCGAAGATCGTTCTTGGAATCTCTTGTTTGCCGACCGCAGCCGCATTAACGTCGATCACAGCCGTTTGCGGAATCGGCTCCTTTACAGTGACCTGCCCATACAAGGTCGCCGTGACAAATAAAACTATCGCGCATTCAAGAACAATCTTCATCACGCCCTTGAAGGATCAGAACGGCTTTTTTAGGGTGAACTTGAACACAAAAGCGTTATCGCATGGCTTTACCTTTGGCGTCGTGACAGCCAGAGCGTCCTTCGTGAACTCCCAGCGAAGAGGTTCGTCACTGCCGAGCATCTTGATGGAATCTATTTCTGACGGATAGAGTCCTGCCCAGGTGTCGCCTTTCGGAACCAAACTCTTGATGTAGGCTTTATCCCCTGGCCAAGAAAGTACTGTCGCGTATAGAAAGTTGTCTCGGCACGTGAACCGAATATCCTCGGACGTAAAGCGGATATCATTATCTTCGTTGAATGCGCCGGTCTTCTTGAACTGCGTCGGTCCTTCAGCAGCTATTAGCCATGGGCTGGTGTCGTAAATGGCCTCTCCATTGACGCGCAACCATTCTCCCATTGCGAGCAAGCGCTCTTTCGCCGGCTCCGGAATTGTGCCGTCAGGCTTTGGTCCTACATTCAGTAGAAGAAAGCCGTTTTTGCTGACGCGATCCACCAACCCGGTCACCAGCTGATCCACAGACTTAAATCCAATGCTTTCCACATACCCCCACGCGCTTCCACTGTCGATCGTTGTATCCGTAATCCACTCGTAGTAGGTCATGTTAGTCTCGCGGCCCAGTTCCAGGTCATCGATGCCTACGCCAGGTGTGAGGTCGTGGTTCTTATAGGTAACTGCAACCTCCTTGCCGTCCATTCCAGCTTTGTTAAAGTAGTACGCCAGAAAATCCGTTTTGTAAGACTGCTGAATCAGGCGCAGTCCATAGTCGAACCACACAACATCCGGCCCGTAGCTGTCCACCACCTCTTTCAACTTCCCAATCCAGACATCGAGGAATTCCTTCGTCGGGAGGGCACCTCGCTCGTGACTTACTCCGTACAGCCCGGCGTAGCGAGGATCTGATACGTCATACTGTTTGTCCCAGGTCGGAAAGTAGAACCAGTGCTCTGCGTGATGAAACGCTGTGAGGAACTTCATGCCATGCTGTTTGATAGACTTCGAGAGTTCTCCCACAACGTCGCGCTTGGGTCCCATTTTCGCTGCACTCCACTCGGAATACTTCGTATTCCACATGGCGAAACCGTCATGATGCTCAGCAACTGGACCCGCGAAGCGTGCGCCGGCCTTCTTGAACAGCTCGGCCCACTCGTCTGCATTGAAATGGCTACCCGTAAACATGGGAATGAAGTCCTTGTAGCCGAATTTATCCAACGGACCATACGTGGCTTCGTGATGCTTTCTCTCATCGGAGTCCGGTTTGGTGTACATGTTGTGCGCATACCAGGTTCCGTTCGATCCGTAAGCCGGAACGGAATACACGCCCCAATGGGTATAGATACCGAATTTTCCATCCCTAAGCCACTGGGGTGGGGTGTTCACCGTTCTCAGAGAGTTCCACGTCGGCTGAACAGGCTTGCCAGATATCGGGTCTGCATTCGCCTTTCTTGTCGCACTGGTTGCACTCGCCGTTAAAGGGATATTCGCGAGCAGAGAGCCGGCAGAAGCAGCCAAACCGGTCGTTAAGATATCTCGTCGTGTGTAGCTCATGTTCTTAGTCTCCTGGTAACTGTGGTCTATTGCGGCTTGTAAGGTTCCTCGAAGGACCGGCCGACGTTTTCGTAATCCTTGAGTTTTGCGAATTCAGTTTGATCCCGACTTTGGTGTTAGCGAAAATTGTGAGGCGGCAGTGAGCCGCGCGCGAATCCAGACCACAAGACTGGAGCCTTCCAACCGGTCAATGTGGCCGACGCGAAAGTCTTTGCCTTCTGTAACAAGCTTGCCGTTCAATCGCAGCGCTGCGCCTTCTCTGCCCCATCCATCGATAACGAATGCCGGGTTCACTACCGGCGATTTCTCGCCGGCCTGAATATTGAACTCCAGTTTCGTGTGTCCCTGGGACAGCCGGCGAAGGTGGTAAGCCCGGTCATCGCGGCTATAACCGTCGCTGGCGAAATCCTTCCCAGACATTTTCAAGTCAGGTGGCTGCAACCAGGCGCGGGCGAAGGCAAGAATCACAGATATGGGCTGGTTCGTGAGGCCCATAACAAATCTACCCTCCACAATGCCGTCGCTGGGTCGCTTCGTCTCTGGTGGTTCAGGAGAGAGAATCGCCGAACTTGACACGCGGTCCAGAGCAAGTGCGGGTCGTCCATCCGATGGGATTTGCGCAACAGGCCAGTGGTTCCAGATCGGAAACTTCGACAGATATGGGCGGGTCTCGCCGACGCCTCCACCGTAGGGGATAATGCGAGTGGGAGGCTGATAGATATAGACGGGCTTGAAATCCGATTTGGTGTTAACGATCGCAATATTGGCATTGGACACCGGATGTCGGAATTCGGCGCCTATGCCTCCATCGGACGGCCACGTTTCCCAGCTAAAGGTCCGCGTCTCGCCATCCATATTGGCCAGCGTCGCCGCGTCGATCGAGACGTTATCTTCCGCTCTTTCGCCAGGATTGTTCAACGTCGCAGGTTCTGTAATGCTGTATCCCCCCTGCCGGCCATGTACGAGAAAATGACGAACCGCTAGACCATCGGGATAGATGGTGTAGTACTCGTCCGCCCAAGCTCCCCAACCTGTGATCGGATCCTCCTCCCCGATCTTGTACTTGACATCCGTCAAGGCATACCGCCAGTGAACGACAACGCGCGCAGCGCTGTTTTCGAGCAGGCGAACGTGAGCATAGCGGGCCTGCTTGTCGGACATATGTTCCTCACATCCAAACTCACCTCTTGCTCCCTCCGCGCTTTGGTCTCCGATCCAGCGGCCGTTCTCCGTGACCAGATTCATGTTGTATGTGGTCCCGTGCCAGAACACCATCTTGTACGATTGGTCGTCGAAGGTGACGACCAGGTCCGGATACTCGTCGATTCGCCACAGCTGGTCCCATTCAGGATAGAACTTCAGACGCGTATAAAACGCGCCAAATTGCTTGTCTCCGATCGGGATTAGGGGAAGCTTGCGTACGGTAAGTTCAGGTGGGGACGCGGGACGCACCGATTCGTATGCTGTCCTGATCTCGCCGGCATCGAGAGCGCGGCCGTAGATCCTCAGCTCGTCGATGATTCCGTCAAACGAATACGACGCCGGAATCTTCAACGATGCGGCGGCCGGAATTTCTTCCAGGTTGCGGCCGATCTGAAATTCGCCTGCGGTGGGTTGACCATTACTAGGGTCTACTTCACCTTGACCGAGGTGACCGGCAATATTGAGATGCCCGGCTTCCTGGCCGTTGATGTAGAGGCTAAGGCCGTTTTGGGGATCGAAAGTGGCGGCTATATGCGACCACTGCATGAACGGAACTTGCACCGCCGAAAAGCACTCCCGCCATTGATCATCAACGAAAACCCGCAAACCGATGTGCCCAGTGGCATCCAGTCCAAAAAAATACCGATTCTTCTGCTCGACGATGGCATTCCAATTCCAAGGGTACGCTTGCGGTGCGATCCAGGCCTCGAATGTCACAGTCTCGTGGATCTCCGGCAGATCTGATTTGCGTGTAATGCGGGTCGTGAATCCGTCGAACTTGATTCCCTTGCCACGGACGCCGCTCACCAACGAGAAATTCCCTTGGATCACGTCTTCCGTCTGCTTGCTGCTTTCAACGGTGGCCGTACCCTTCGCTTCATCGAACGGCCAGTAGGCCACCAGTCCCTGATCTTGCCCGAATCCTGACCGGCAAACGAGAACTAACAACGCTATCCAACCTAGTCGACGCAGCAGCATAGACACACTCATTAGGCTCCAGACCAAGTACTTGGATTGAAATCCCCCGCATGCTTACTTCGTTCATATTCTTCGGGACTGTTCAGTGGGGGCATCGCGCACCTCACACCATTAGAAATCCCCCGTTCACCTCAATTACTTGGCCCTGAATGAATCGAGCACCTTCCGAACAAAGAAAAACAATCACATCGGCAATATCATTTGCTGTCCCAAGGCGCTGTAAGGGCGTCGCAGCCACGACCGCATCAAGAGACTCCCGTGCAGAAAACTTCTTGTGGTAATTGGTATCGATGGTACCTGGTGACACTGCATTTACGCGAATGCCTTTTGGTCCAAATTCTCGAGCGAGTCCTTTCGTCATTGTCGATAGCGCTGCTTTTGCTGAGGAGTACGCAATCGCCCCAATGCCACCGCCAAAGCGGGCCGCTACTGAGGTAATGTTCACCACACAACCACGTCCGCGCTGCACCATCGACGGAAGGAGAGCCTTAGTCGTAAGGAATGCGCTTGTTACATTCAACGTGAAGACTTCTGACCACAGTTGTTCGGTAATCTCCAGAAACGGCTTTCTCTGTATCAGAGAACCAGCGTTATTCACCAAAATGTCAATTGGCCTTTGCAAGTTTTCGAATGAACCAGTGAATTGCGCAATGCTCGAACTGTTACTCAAATCTGCGGAGATGAGTTCCCCATCGCCACGGACTTGGCGAATCTTCTCAAGAACTTCTGTCGCGCCCTGCAGGTTTTCATGGTAGTGAATAAGCGTATACGCGCCGTTGGCTCCAAATCGAAATGCCGTTTCCGCCCCTATCCCACTGCTTGCACCCGTGACTAGCGCGGTTAGCCCTTTAAGTTCGCTCTCGACCACAAGAATCCCTCAGTATCTCTGTCAAGACCGCCGCAATGGCCGATCTTCTTGTCAAACTTGCTACGCGCTGGTGTGCGCACTGTTCAAGAAACTGCGACTCACTGATTAACGCCGCTCGCCAAGAAACCGCCATCGACAATCACTACGGAACCAGTCATAAAGCTGGCCGCATCTGAAGCAAGAAGAATCGCCGCTCCCACCACCTCTTCCGCGTTTCCAAACCTTTTCATCGGTGTGCGCATCAGCAATTCCTGCCCTCGGGCAGTGCCCTGCAATAACTCCGAATTCAGTGCGGTTGGAAACACGCCAGGTGCAATCGCATTGACGCACACTCCATGACTCGCCCATTCGACTGCCAACGATCTCGTCAACGATTGAACTGCCGCCTTACTGGCCGCATAGGCCGCGACTTCATGCAGCGCCACGAATGCATTGAGCGACGTGATGTTTATGATTCGTCCATATCCCTTTTGCAACATGCTTCGGCCGAAGATTTGGCAGGCGCGAAGCACGCCCATGAGGTTTGTATCCAGAATCTCGTGCCAGTCGCTCTCAGACGACTCCATCGTCGGTCCCCGCTTTATGCGCCCGGCAGAATTAACGAGAATATCCACTTTTCCGAATGCCTCCAGGACAGCAGAGAGCAGATTTTCCAGTGAAGCCCTCTCGTTAACATCCAGCGTCATGCTCAGACTGCGGCAGCCCACAGCTTCGATTTCGGCAGCAATTGCCTTTACTTGTTCAAGCCGGCGACCAGTTGCGATGACATCAGCTCCCGCGTGCGCCAGTCCCAGAGCGATGGCGCGTCCTATACCCGATGTGCCGCCAACTACAACTGCGGTCTTACCCTTCAGATCCAACCCACAGTAAGCCATTTTTCTACTGCCTTCTTACGGTGAAAGCTGCACTTGCGTGAGCACAAGCGAGAATGCCACAGGTTCTCGTTTCGATATGCCAGTCTGACTTCAAACTCTGACTATTCTCAGACCTGGTGGCGGAAACTACGACAAATTGATCCAGCCAATGACGACTCAGAACGCTAGCACTGCCCGATTTCCATTGTCAAGCGCTATCGCTCCTGCTTGATTAGTGCCTTCAAACAATAGTTTTGTCCTAGGATTAATTGAGGTTTGGTTCACAACCGCAGCATTGACGAGGACCCGATTTGCTCCTAAGATTTAGGGTCGTATGGTTCATCCAATACAGATCGCTTGTTCACGTCATACAGGATAGAGGTGGCGACTGACGAGGGTTGCAGTTGATCCTGCGGTCGCTGAATCGCTTTTCGAGGAGAATAATAATGAACTACGGTCTCGCAATTCGTGATTCGGCAACCTTGGACCTCGTGTGTCTCGGTGCGCTCGTTCATCGGCTCGATCCAGGCATAATTCCTTTCCGCAAGGCGCACGAGTGTCAGATCCATGTCAGCGGTGGTGAATTCAATGTAGCCGCCAACCTCTCCGACTGTTTCGGTCTACATACCGGTGTTGTTAGCGCGATGGTCAAGTATCCTATCGGCGACTTGGTTGCTGAGCGGGTTCGGGCCATGGGTGTGACACCCTTCTATAAGATGTTCCAACATAATGGAGTCACCGGCCCGAATATTGCTTCTGTCTATAGCGACCGAGCATACGGCATACGAGGCCCTGTAGTCTTTTACAACCGGGCGAATGAGGCGGCAGCGCAATTGAAGCCAGGCGACGTTGATTGGAGCGCCATTTTTGGCGCAGGCGTGCGCTGGTTTCATAGTGGCGGGATTTTCGCCGCTCTTTCTGAGACAACCCCGGAGTTGATCATTGAGGCCATGCAAGCTGCGAAGAACTCCGGGGCGGTTGTCTCCTTCGATCTGAACTTCCGGGAAAAGTTGTGGAATTTATCGGGCGGACAGGAGCGTGCGCGCCAAGTAATTGGACGCATCCTAAGAAACGTCGATGTCCTTGTGGGCAACGAAGAGGATCTGCAAAAAGGACTTGGGATTGCGGGTCCAGAGGCGACCGCGACATCAAAACTCGACCCAGGCGCCTTCCTGGGTATGATTGATAGGGTTCTGGAGCGTTATCCTCACATCAAGATCATTGCCACCACCTTACGTGAAGTTCATTCCTCGAATCGTCACGACTGGGGGGCTGTGGCATGGATCAATGGTCAAACCTACATGTCCCCGCAGTGTCAGCTTGACGTATACGACCGGATAGGTGGTGGCGATGGTTTTGCATCCGGGTTTTTTTATGGAATTATCGCTGGGGAGTCGCCGGAACAAGCGATGAAACTTGGCTGGGCACACGGTGCGCTGCTTACAACTTTCCCCGGCGACACGACCATGGCGACATTGGAGCAAGTACGATCCTTTGCGCAAGGCGGGACGGCACGCGTTCAGCGCTGAGCAAATACCAAAACATTTCGTTCGGAGGTTCGATAATGAGCACCATATCCGCGCCTGCCTCTTTCATGACTGGGAAAGGCCACCCGGATTTCGATCTCCGTCCAATGGAACTGCGCGAGATTCTTTCGGAAGCAATGTCCACGATTCCGCGAGGCTCATCTGTGTTGGCAATAGTGGCGGATAAAACACGGGACGATAACACGGATATCTTGTTCCCTTTGGCGGCTCAGATCTTGGCGGATTGCAAGATTGCGAAATTCGATGCTCTTATCGCCCAAGGCACCCATGCGCCAATGAGCGACCAGGAGAAGCGGACAAAAATCGGAGCCCCTGGCACAACACAAGTTCCCGGGCTCCGCAACATCTTCGACCACGACTGGGCGGACCAAGACAAACTGGTCACGATCGGCATTTTGAATGCTGCACGTGTGCAAGAGATTACCGGCGGCTTGATTGGCCGGTCGATAGAGCTGAGAGTGAATCGACTGCTGGCCCCTGGACTCTACGATACTGTTCTGATCTTCGGAACAACTGTTCCGCATGAAGTTGCAGGTTTTTCGGGCGGGGCAAAATACTTCTTTCCCGGCGTGGCCGGGCCGGAACTGACGCACGCCACCCACTGGCTCGGTGCGTTAGCAACCATCGAAAACGTGATCGGCCGAGTCGAAACACCCACTCGTCACCTGTTCGAAGCGGCCGCAGATTTCGTGCCATCCCGGGTTATCTCGCTCAATTCAGTCGTAACGCGCGACGGTGGCCGGCTCCGAACGCACGCGCTTTTTTGTGGGGACTTCCGGCAAGCTATACGAAAAGCCGCCGAAGTAAGCCGCCATGTGCACATCAAATACACGGGACGAAAGTATAAGCGAGTCGTTGCTTTACTCGACAACCACTATGACGATCTCTGGGTTGGCGGCAAGGCGAGCTACCGACTCGGCCCGGTGATCGAAGAAGACGGCGCATTGATCATTTTCGCCCCACAACTTACAACTATTTCGGAGACACACGGGACGCTGATCAAGCGATACGGTTATGCCCCACTGGAGAGTATCCGGGAGCTCGTATCACAGTCGCAGGAATTGCAGCAGAACCTCTGTGTGGCAGCTCACCTGGCGCACGTCAGTTTTGCGGGGCGACGGCTTGCTGATGGCAGAATTGTGCCGCGATATTCGATCACCTTAGCGTCGGCGGTCGATGCAGACACCTGCCGGCAAGTGCACCTCAGGTACATGGACCCGAGCACTTTCCATCGGGAAGACTACGAGGGTGATGCTGACACCTTGATCGTGGAGCAAGCCGGTCGAGATCTTTACCTGGTTGAGCCTTTCAACGACTGAGGGCGGAATCACTGGAATTTAGGGTTGATCGGTTGATCTCGATTCTGGCGGTAGGAACGAGTGTAAGCGCGCAAATCAGCAATCAGCTGCGTGTTAATTGTTAATCCGAGCTGCCAGACAGGAACTTCCTCTACGCTACAAGTGCCTGTACTCGCGTCCCGGAGACAGGCATTGGAACCACCCCAGGGGCCGCACCTGTCTTCGACAGGGCAGTCCCCGGGGATAACGGAATTAAATTACCACAGCAACTTCAACGCTAGTTCTACATTGCGTGGCGGATTATTCCCCGCAAGTTTACTGTAAGTGCCAAATGTCGGATCGGTGGCTCCAGTATCGTACTCAAACGGAACAGTACCGAACTCTGGGTGATTGAGTACGTTGAATGCATTGAGGCGAAGTTGGAACTTCACCCTTTCCGTGATGGGAAAGAACTTTGATAAGTTGACGTCAAACAGCTGGGTGGGTCTCGAACGGATGCCCGTGTACTCGATGTTGGGGGTCAGCCCGTATTGAGGTATAAGGGTCAAGTTGGGTTGATCGCAGGATCCTGAATAAACATAACCCGTGACGGGCTGAAGAGACCAACTGTTGTCCGACGCCTGAACCCATTGGTTGGTGCAAGGTGAGAAAACCCGGGTGTAGATAGGATCTTCCTTCTGCAGCGGAACTTTCGGCGAGCTATTAAGGTATACGCCTCCGATACTAATCGGCAATCCGGAAGTGAAGGTATAGCTGCTGCCGAGTTCCCACCCGCCGATTACTCCATCTACAATTTTGCTAGTGCCTCGCAGAAATGTGCGACCCCGTCCCACGGGCAGACTGTAAACTCCAGACACCGAGATCTTGTGTGTCATATCAATCGGATCGATCACGCGTTGGCGAATATCGTATCTTTGATCGGCCCAACCGCCGGCGTCCATCGTTTTCTGCCAAGTCCAGCCAGCACGCAGAATTAGAGAGTTATTCCATTTGTGAGTTACCGTCGTTTGAAGGGAGTTATACCAAGACCGCCCATTGTTAACTGTTTCGTAAATATCTCCAAACCCGGGGAGGGGACGAGTCAGCTGCCCACCCGAGATCGTTTGAGCTGTGTTGTCGAAAGCACTCGCATTATTGAAGGCGTTGATGTTATAAAACGGGTTTGGGACTAAGTCATTATTGCAAATATCCGGAGTGCCTCCGAACCCCAGGTCGCACTGCTTCGACCAGGCGGGGCTGACTTGGTTAACGTTGGTTCCAGCGATTCCTGTGTTGGCGTTCGCGGGGGCTAGATTGTAGGTTCGGCTCCCAACATAACTGACTTCCAGTACGTCGTGACTAGAGAGTTGGCGCTGAACGCCAAGCGAATAGCCCCAATAACTCGGCTGCTTGTAATTTGGATTGTAAAAGCTAGCATTTTGGCCCAACGCGGTCAACTGTCCGCCTTTCGCTCCCGTGATCGGAGTCAAACCCTGTGGAAAGGGATTCCCGACGTTTGCGTTAGGGTTGGGTGTCTGAAAGTTGTCTACGGATGCAAAGTAGCCCGTATCCGCGGAGAAACCAGTCAAGCCATCGGTGACGGGACTCGAGTAGGAAAGCAAGAATCCCGTTAGCATCTCCTCGAAGCCACCGCGCAATACCGTTTTTGAATTTACCGCATAGGCAAAACCGAATCGAGGTTGGAAGCCCAGCTTACCGACCTTGAACGCCGAACGTGGGTTGCCGTTGACACCGACAAACGTGAAGCTGCCTCGAACGGGCTCGCCGTTAGGAAGCAGCGCGTGGTCGATTTGCGCATCCACCGGATTGATGGAGGTAGTATCGAAGGCATAGTTCGCTGAGTTGTGACGCTCCGTCGGTGCCGGGGCTAAATCGTAACGCAACCCCAAGTTTATGGTTAGCTTAGGAGTTACCTTCCAGTCGTCCTGCACGAAGGCAGCATAATAATAAGACGAATAAGTTCGATTGACTACGGGTTGGGTGTTACCGCGATCCGCATAACCCAGCAAGAACGAGGCCAGGTCAAAACCCTGGAACGCGAGACCGCTGTTTTGGTAATTCTGTTGGGTCCATCCGTTTCCGACATCGAAATTTGGAGCTACAAACCCAAGCCCCCCAGGCGTCCCAATGTAGCCTTGCATGCGATAACGAATATCGAGGCCGGCGTGCATCGTATGCTTGCCATTAACCCAAGTCAGATCCGGAAGCAAGTTGAAGTTTGTGCCGCTGATTAAGTTGCGTGGAAGTTGGGCTCCGAGGCTGCTAAATCCGTTCGAATTGAAATTAAAGTTCGGGAATACGGTGCCGAACTGTCCAAGCTGCGACACTAACGGTGGGGTCCAGCCACCGCCGAAGCTGGCCGCATTGAAAGCCTGCCGGGTATAAAATTGCACGGTGTCTGCATAGCCGCCGTTCGCCTGGACGCTGAGCAGCAGGTTAGGGCTAAAGGTGTGAACCCAGACTGGGTTGATGGACCAACCCTTGCTGCTGCCGCCCTCTCCGTTACCGGCTGGCCCCGGAAAAAAGGTACCGCCGAAGAGATTTGCGAAGCTATTGCGATTAACGTACCAGCTACCGCGAAAGCTTAAGCGGTCCGCATTTGACAAATTCTCGTCAAATTTTGCCAATACATTGCGCACGATGGTGTTAGATGTCCACGGTGCGAAGTAGTTGCTGTTATAGGGATTGGTCCCGGCAGGCGGAGTAACGTTAGGGGAGGGAAAGTACGATAGGATATTCATCGCTACCGGGTTAAGGCACGCTCCCCCCGTTGCGCTGCGGCTGGTGGAACCCACGCACGGAGGAATAATATTGCCGGGGAATGGAGTTCGGTTGGTTGGAGTGCCGCTTAAGGGATCATAGAGGATTATCGGCACATGCGTTACGCCGTCGGAGTCAAGAGCATACAGTTTGCTGAAGTCGCCGATCGTGCTGGCGTTGGAGAAGTCGCAGGGCTGTCCAGTGGCGTTCCATGTGCGGCAGTCCGGAACAGAGTCGGTAGTAGTGCCGGGAGTTCTCTGCTTGTGGTCGTCGTACTGAATAAAGAAGAACGTTTTGTTTTTACCATTGTAGACGTGCGGTATAACCAGCGGCCCGTCCAGAGCGAAGCCATAAAAATCCTCAGAACTCTGCGGGGCTGGGTTCGCCGCAGCGCTGGGTGTGTTTGCGTAGTAATCCGTTACCCAGGGATTTGCATTCAACCATCCACGTCGCGCAAATTCGTACACGGACCCGTGCACCGTATTGGTGCCGGTCTTTATAATCGTGTCAAAGCCGCCACCCGACCCATTGCCATACCGGGCATCGTAGGCATTAGCTATGACCTTGAAGTCCTGCACGGCTTCCATCGGGGCAGTTGTCAACGTCTGTTGCAGCGCTGGCCCGCTCCCGGCTGCGGAATCGTTAGGCAAACCGTCCATCAGGACTATGGCACCAGCATATTGTCCCCCATTCACCGACATGGTGAACCATCCCCCACCAAAAGCGCCATTGGTGGTCTCGGTGCCCGTTATCGAACCGTTGTTTACATCAAAAAAATTCACACTGGTGCTCAGCGCCGCCGTCATGTCGATATTGCGGCCGTTGTTTGGGACCTCCGTGATCGCCCTGCTTGAGAAAGTTTCGCTACGGCTCGCGTTCTCCGTGTTCACAACTGCTTGATCGGCCGAGACGGTCACAGTTTCTCCGGCGGCGCCGACCGTCAGTGTGAAGTCCTCGGCCACGGTGCTGTCTGCGTCAAGGGTAATATCCGTCCGGACCTGTTTCTTGAATCCCGTCATCTCCGCGCTCAGAGTGTATAGACCGGGCTTAAGGTAGGGGGCGGTATAATCCCCAGCCCCAGTCGTCTTGGTGGTGATGTTGACACTGGTCAGTTGATTGTGGACGGTGACGGTCGCCCCTGCCACGGCAGCGCCGCTGCTGTCCGTGACATGACCAGTGAATGTTTGACCAAACAGGCCAGTCGAAAAAAACACCACCAGCAGAGTCTTTACGAGAGTCTTCAAGAATGGGCGGTTCAGTTGTGTCATTTGCCTACCCCCTTCTGCTTGCGTGGACCGCTGCTCCAAGACTACGCAGATTGGTCCAGCCACATCACGACCGGAAACGCTAGCACCAGCTCAATTTCGTTGTCAAGTAGTTTCATGTGTGTGCCTCAGGCGCGCATTGAATCAGCCCCAGAAAGAAAGTAGGAGTGGCCCCGAGACGTACGCCGTGATTGGTTGGATCATTGTGTAGCTGTTCACCCCAGCCAGTGATCGGATCGCGCTCGCCCGACGCAGCATGAATGCCTCCATCAATGGCTCTGCAGGATCCTAGTTGTCCGTTTGAGTTTTGGCTTGCTGGCTGAATCCTCCCCGACTAGGGATTGTGGTAAACCTCTTTCATCATCGACCACGACTGCTCCCCGGGAAGAGGAACTTGCATGGGACCGGTTACGGAAAGCCATTTTTGATTGCGAGGCTCCGCCGCGAGCTTTTCCATCTCTGCTTTGTAGTCTGTGCCGGTGTACTCGTAATACCCAAATAGGTAGTACTTTCCATCGTCGAGTTGACGCATGTAGATGGAGAAGTTATGCATGTGATATTTATCCAGCAAGTCGCGAACGCCAGGGTTGGATGCGGCGTGCAGGGCTTCGTACGCGCTGATCTGGTCGGATTTGATTCCGATTACCATGCCGATGCGCTGTACGTGTGCGTTCTCGGTTTTCGCGAACATTGCTACAGCCAATAAGGCAGCAACAAAGAATACTGTTGCAAAGGCAAGTTTTCTCATTGGTCCCTCTTTGAGTTGCTAGCTGTTTGATTTACGCCACTGCTCAGGAAATTCGTCTGTCAATCCCCATTTGCCCATCTCGAAGTTGTCGAAACCCAACTTCAGCGCTGGTGATTCCGGTCGCACTCGGAAATCGTAGTTTTCGGGGTTGACAAAAAGTGGATCGGCAAACACGGAGTGCTGGTCAAAGCCTAGCTTCTGCCACTCCTCCAGGTTGTAGCGTTTCGCGTTGCGTCTGCCGTCTTCCGAGCGTAGCTGGTCTACCACCGCCTGGAATTCTCCACCGAAACAGTAGAAACAATTGTTATCGATCTTTTCGAGCCAAGGTCCAACTGCCGGAGGTGCGATGATCGAGTAAAACATCTGTGGCCACCAGGGCCATCCATCCGGCCATTTGGTGGTGCCGGGATCCATGATGGTGATGTTGCAGAAGTACTGGTCATGGTTATAGTTGTTTCCCACGTGGAAGCACGGGGCGCCTTTCGACAGGTACCAGATGTTGTTATAGACCTTCCGATATGCTCCTTCACGCAGCTTCATGCTGACGCCACCGACCGAGATGTTGTTGTATATCTCGTAGTTCGAAGCGCCGTCATCAAGATCGAGTCCCCACCCCGACTTTTCATCAAAGAAATTGTTGCGAACGATCACAGGTTCCATCGCATCGACGAGCGCCTCCCAGACATCGAGGCTGCGATCCGATGTGTAGGGAGCGTGAGACTGCCCTAAAGCCCAGCCCCGATCCCGGCCCCATGCGTTAAAAGGGCCATGGTCACTGGTCTCGCGCACGGTGTCATGAGTATGGTTGTATTCGACAACGTGCCCGCCCCACGTACCGTCGCCGATGCAGATTGCCGCTCGGGGCATGTTGTATATCAAGTTGTGGCTGATGGTGATTCGCTTGGCACGGGAAACGTAGACGCCGGCAATCTGCTTCCCGTAAAAACCACAATCGTGAATCAAATTGTTGGTTGCGTGGCATTCATAAGGGAAAGCACGCTGTGTGCCGTTCGTTTTCTCCAGGTCGCCCACAAAGCAGATCGCACTATCGCCTGTCTCTGTGAATTTGCATCCGACCACCGAGAATTCCCGGTTGTAGTTGTTGACGAAAACGGCGTTGCCCCCGATGGCATCAAACCAGCAACCCTCAATTGCGCAGTTGCGGGCACCTTCGGCAAAGACCGAGCCACTGCGCTGAATCGCCCAGTCGCTAAGCGACGGGACCTCATAGGCTTTCAGATAAGTCGTAGCGGTGTGCGCAATGCGGAAATCATGCAGAGACACGTGCTCCACAGGATCGTGCTGTGTGCCTGCAAACTGTATTGCGTGCTGGAGAATGGGCACCTCCACGAGTGCACTTCGCAAATCAGTGCCTGGCTCGGGATAGTAGTAAAGAGTGCCCTTCTGCTTGTCTAGGAACCACTCGCCAGGCGCGTCCAGTTCCTCAAATACATTGTCGATAAAAAACCGTGAGCGTTCGTTAAGAACCGCGGGATTATGGCTCCATTTGGCGCCGATTTGTTGACCGCCATCGCCGAACCAGATCGAATCGGTGCTGAAGTCGATGCCCTTGATCTTCCATTGCAGGTTTCCCCAGTAAGCAGCTTGGAAAATGTGGATCTCCGCCTCCTGTGGATTCGCCCAACCTTTTCTTGTAAACGTGGCGGGGTCGAATCGTATTCCCCTGGGGGCCTGAGTGGAAAATGTCATGTCGTCGTCCAGACCCGCATAAGGGTTCACGGTCCCAGCGCGGATCGGACCCGCCGCCTGAACATATCCTGACTTCCCAGGATTCGAGGGATCGTAATTCGGATACCGGGCACGAATCTGGCGCTTACCGTTGATGAACAGCTGCGTGAACTCCAGCCCTGATGGAACCGCGGCCATCATGATGCCGTTCTTATATGGGTTCCAGTTGCACGCCAGTTTGCGTCCGCCGCTGATTGTCACGCGCTCCCCGGGATAGGCGGCATAAATCATCGGCGCTTCCTTGCTGCCGGAATCCTCCCGACCGAAAGTCAGCGCACTCTTCAAGTAGTAGGTGCCTTCCCGAACCAACACTCTGACCGGAGCGGAACTGTTCCGTGATTGCCGAACAGCCTCTTGTGCGCGGTGAAGGGTTGCAAAGGGCAGTTTCTTAGTCCCAGGGCTCTTGTCATTTCCGGAAGAAGAAACATAGAAAGTTGCGGCTTCGCCCAACTCCGGCGCGCCCGCAGCGATAAGAGTTTCGCCTTGGCTGTAAACACCAGCCAGAGCAGCGGTGGCACTGAGCTTCAAGAATTCTCGACGTTTCATAGGAGCACAATGGACGAACCAAATCGTACACTGGTTATTTAGGAAGTCAAGCAGAAGGGCGGAAGGAAGTGCATGCCGAAAAACTGGTGCACACAGAGGCAACAGATCGTAGGGCACTGAGGCAGCTTGACAATGAAAATGGAACGGTGCGAGCGCCTCACGTCGTAATTGGTTGGATCAATGTGTCCTACTTCGCTACCGAGGTGAGGAGTGCTTTGGTGTCGGCAATGTGATCGAGCATCTGGCGCCGTGCTTCTTCCGAATTTCGCTCCTGAATCGCCGCATAGATTCGCTTGTGAAAAATCAGCGGCCGGTCGAGGGGCACGCGCGTGGAAAGTTGGGCCATGCTGGTTAGCAAGTTGCGGTGGATCACTCTAAACAACAAATGACAGATTCGATTGCCGCTGGCGCGAAAAATACATTCATGGAATGCAAGGTCCGCATCCAGCCTCTCTTGGTTCGTCCGGCAATGCTCCATTGAAACAATCGCCTTTCGGAGCCCGATCAGGTCCTCCGCGGTGGCGCGCTGAGCTGCCCGGGCCGCGAGCTCCGGTTCGACGATCATCCGCGTCTCCAACAGCTCATGATGGGAGAGGTCGTCTAAGAGGATGAGAAAATCGAGCGGCTCCTTAAGGGTCGCTTCTGCGCTGGCGCTCAGGTACGTCCCATCGCCCACCCTCTGGGTCAGGACACCCATTATCTCAAGCACTTTCAAGGCCTGGCGCAATGAGGCGCGGTTTACGCCAAACTCTTTCGCCAGTTCACGTTCAGGGGGGAATTTTCCTCCTGGTGCAATGGTCCCGGTCGAGATAAGGCGCTTGATCTTCTCGAGTATTTTGGCCGTAATCCGGCTATCGGCCGGTGTCTTGCGGCGAGTCGGTACTGAAGTTGCCCGATGTGCGACAGGCGGTACCATATTGTCCTTCCACGAAAAAACAACCAGCAGGGTTCCATTTTAGCGAGCTTCACACAATTCGTACAGCAACTCTGCTATCGAACCGCCTGATTGGAGAGCTTCCCGAACGATCCGCACTACGCCTGTTCGCCTTCAATTCTGAAGGTCCATGCCACTTTGCAAGGCCGTTTCGCTTCATCTTGAAGTGCACTCGGAGTCTCGATGACCATTCCCCCAGAGGTGTCGTCGTGCCATTTCAATGATTGGTTTACACCGAGCAGGGTGATCTTGGCTCTTTGCCCTGCTCGTACTGTCCTCAACCTGAGTCTTGGACCAGGCCATTGCAAACAGATGGCGTAGATCGCTCGTCCATCTTTGCGGCGAGTGAAGCGAATCGGGCCATTTTCGCTACTTAGAGTAGGCTGTTCGCCATTTTCGAGCCGGGATTCGGCAAAGGAAATGTCTTGACCTTCTTTCCACAAATCACCCGGTCGCGGCCTGGTTTCGTAAATCGCTTCGCCATTTACCTTCAACCATTGGCCGACTTCCTCCAGTTGATTCATTGCGGTGGGACTGAACCTGCCATTACGGTCTGGACCGATACCTACCATGAAATTGCCTCCCTTCGCCACTGTGTCGGCGAGATTTTGGATGACCCACGTGCTGCCCTTGAAATGGTCATCGGCACCGCCATAAGAAAAGCCGCGGCCTAACGGATAGATCACGAACCAGGGTATGTCTGTCGTTCCCTTTCCACCAGGCACATAGCGTTCGGGGGTGTAGTAGTCACCGTAATTACCGATGCCGCGTGCGCGGAACATTACATCCGGCTGAAGCTTACGGAGTGCCAACATCGTCTCTCGCAACTGAGGCCACACCTCTTTCCCCAGCCACATGTCCAGACACACCATATCGATCTTGCCGTAGTTCGTCAGCAACTCCATAAGTTGCTGACGATGATGCGCCATCATCCGTGTTTGTTCTTCTTGGGTAGGATCCGGAATGCCATACAACTCTGGCTGAAGGGGATGTCTGCAATAGGGACGAAAGTCCGCGTCGTACCAGTTCGGATGAGAAAAGTAGAGATCGATCTTCAGCCCATGCTTGCGACCCGCATCACACACTTCTCTTACTACGTCTCGCTTGAACGGCGTCTCCATAATGCTGTATGCCAGGTCGCAATTCTGGAGTTTAGGTCCCCCCGGTGCCGTCCAGTCAACACGACTCGTTACTCTCCTTTTCGTGTCGTACATGGAGAAGCCTTCGTGATGATTGCAAGTGATGGCAAACATCTTCATCCCATTCTCTTTGAAGAACTTCATCCATTGATCGGCGTTGAACCCTGAGGGATTCCAAGTTTTGTATTGCTCCTGAAATTCCTGCTTCTCCGCAGGCGACAATCTTAGAAATGGCCAACTAGTGTCCCACCACTCCTTGAGTGCGTAAGGCCCCCAGTGGATACGCACGCCATATTTAATATCGCGAAACGCCTCGAAGGCCGGTTCGGAAGCATGTCGGTATTCCGGACCGGGTTCGTCAACATAATCTTCCACCGCTTTCCATTGATCGTCCGATTCCGGCACCCGGATGTTTCCACGCGGAGGAACGTAATCTTGGGCGAACGCCGATGTGGCTAAGTCGCTCGCGAACAAACGACGGATCCGCTTGGTAGCCATAACGGAGGCAATCCCCAAACTTTTTAAGAAAGACCTTCTCGTGTTGTCGTCCATTGATTCCTCCTGCTTCCGGAAATAGTTGCCTTAAGGAAAGGCCTCGATGGCTCGGTGCACTACACCGTCATTCACTCTATGACAAAAGCCGAACTTCCCAGGTTTGAGAAGCTCGGCTTTGCAATGCACGATTACTAAACTGATCTGCATTGCAGCGCGAACAGTCGAGTAGCTACAGAAATGATCCTCCACGCGTATGCCACTCACCGCCCATTGTTCAGTTCCGGCAAACCACAGCGCGTCCAAATCTTTAAATTGCCTAGTAGTCCCACTGTTTGTTCCGCACGGGCTGCAACAGTTTCTGCACTTCTGCTAGAAGAAGCAGGTCAACTGGTTCCTGATGCCATTCAACGTTGCGTCGCACAGATTCGGGATTGGCGGAGCTGAAAAGAGTAGTCGGAAGCCTGGGGTTCTGGCTGGCAAATTGTAGTGCTAATTTCGCGATCGAACTACCTTGCTTTCGACAGAAGTCGGCCGCTTCTTTGAAAGTGGCTCGGTCTTGAGCACTTGCAGGATGCCAATCCGCGGGTCCACGGTCAGTTAACAAGGCGCTGCCGAATGGAGAACCATTGATGATTCCAATTCCCTTGGCCTCGGCAATAGGCAGCAATTCTGTAATTCGCGTGTCGTTAAGGCAGTAGTGATTATGAACTAGGGCGGCATCCACATCGAGCGAAGAAAAGATTCTCATCCAAAGATCCATTGGATAAATTCCGAAGCTGACGCCGCCTATACGCCCTTCCCGTTTCAACTCCATCACCGATTCATAGCCTTCGGTGAGAGCCCACTCAGTGTGCTTACGCCCCTGGTATTCGATATCGTGGATGTGAATCAAATCGAAATACTCAGTTCCCAAGCGCTCAGCACTCTCGTCAATCGACTTGCGAATCCGAGCGCGTGAATAGTCGAGTGTGTCTTCGCCGTAAGTGCCGGGCTTGGTATACTTGCCCACTTTCGTCGAGAGATAATACAGGTCGCGCCTGACGCCCCGTAATGCCTTTCCGAGAACTGTCTCAGAGACTGTCCCTGCATATGCGGGCGCCACGTCGAAGTAGTTGATCCCGCATTCCAGTGCCACATGCACCGCCTTGATGGCTTCCTTTTCATCGACAGAACGGAAAACGCCACCAAGAGATGAGGCTCCGAAGCTCAGCCGGGAGACCTTCATCCCGGTCCGTCCAAGAATATTGCTTTCCATAAAAGCTCGCGCCTTGATATCGAGATTCAGCACACAATGACGAGTCGAGCGCACCATGAGGTCGAGCGATTGTTTCACAACCGCACTGCTTTTTATTTCGTGGCACTCGACGCTGGACAGCATTGTGCTAATGCGTTCGGGAACCGGCGAGCGCCCATTGGAGCTCGAATACGGCTTGCTTGCTATCCATCGCTATCTCGAACTTCCACGACCGCTTTCATCATCCCAACTTTTTCGGAAAGCTCCTTAAACCGCGCGGGCACTTCGTCAAGACCGATCCGATCAGTAATCCAAGGCTCGGTATTGATCTTGTTTTCTTCAAGCATGCGGATGATGGATGGGAACAGTCCACAACTGTTTCGGCTCGCATAAATCGTGATCTCGCGCCGATGTAGCAGCGCGTCATCAATTCGTACGGGATCGCGCGTTAAGCCCACGAAAACAAGCCGCCCTCCAGGAGCTACATGGTTCAGACTGTCTGCCATGACGGCTGCGCTCCCCGTAGCATCCAATACCACGTCAGCTAGTCGTCCATCAGGCGTAGGTAAGGCTTCCAGACCCAATTTGTGGGCAAAGTGTCTGCGCCAATCGTTGGTTTCTATGACTGCCACTTTCGCCCCGATGGCGGCGGCGAACTGACACACCGCCAGTCCGATGGGGCCGGCCCCGACCACCAGCACCTCTTCACCCGCCCGCAATTGGCTTCTGTTTACGGCATGAGCCCCAATTCCCAAGGTCTCGACCAGAGCGAGTTGATCAAGCGACAGCAGTTCTGATTTGTGCAATAGCTCAATCGGGACCCCTAAAAAGCCCTGCATCCCACCATCGACATGTACACCGAGCAGCCGAAGCTGTTCGCAACAGTTCGTTCTTCCCATTCTGCAGGTGCGGCATTGGCCGCAACTCATATACGGTTCGATCGCGCATCGATCGCCTGGGCGGAGTCCTCGCGTATTCTCGGGTACTTCCACGATTTCGCCCGCAAGTTCGTGTCCCAGGACACGTGGGTATGTGTATATTGGGTGTCTTCCAGCAAGAGCATGGAAATCACTTCCACAAACCCCGACTCGATGAACTCGAACCAGGGCTTCTCCACTGGAAGGCACTGGGCGTGGGACCATGACGTCCACAAACTCGCCCGGAGCATTCAGCAGAATTCTTCGCATAAAATGATTCCTCGGGCGGCTGGTCGGAGATTTGTTTATATTGGTCCAGCCATCCGTCGGAGCGAATTTTAGAACACCATCCATCGTCGGTCAAGCCATACTGGTGGGCTCATGTCAGAGACTCTTGAGATTTCTTAGTAAAGCAGTTAAGAAAAGGGCCGAACTGGGTCTCTCCAATTCCGAAATCCTTGACATTCAGAATTCATGAGTGGTAAAGTTCGCGGTCGTATTGGCCCATCCAAAGGCCGTGAAGCGCTGCGCGGTGCCATCTATTGGACTGGTCACTGCAATGTGCGACCCAAGATTTGAGAGTACGGCAATGGCTCACAAGACTAGGAGCAGCGGCAAACATGTTTTTGGGGCGCAATCTCAGGCGTAGCAAGAGTTTTCTGCCGAACTCCTCGCGTCAATAGCTCAGCGGATGCAAAGACCATATGACCCAACGACTTCGTACACCGATCGCATGCCTCCTACGACACAAACGACCAGGTAGCGTCCACCCATCAACTGCTCGCACTGGATCTTACGAATGAGCTACGCCATGCAGCCTACCCTTTCAATCCCAGCGCTCGACGTCGCGATCATTCTGCTGTACATGGTCGGCATATTGACCATTGGCCTACTGTCCGTGCGTCGGATCAAAATCACGGGCAACGTTTTTTTTCTCGCCGGACGATCGCTGTCGTGGCCATTCGTCGGTGCTGCTCTATTTGCTTCCAACATTTCGACCATCCACCTCGTTGGACTTACGGCGTCTGGCTACAATGAAGGTCTTGTTTGGGGGAACTTCGAATGGATGGCATCGTACACGCTGATCCTGCTGTCGCTCGTGTTCGCTCCATTCTATTTTCGAACCCGCATAACAACTTTGCCGGAATTTCTGGAGCGCCGGTACAGTCCCGCATCGCGCTCATTCTTGGCTTTCATGGCAATTGTCGCGGCCGTGTTTATCCACATTGGGATGAGCTTGTATGCCGGTGCGGCGGTTTTTCAGCGCTTTTTCGGTATAAACGTAGTCACCTCGATCGTGATCATTTCGACTGTCGTGGGGATTTATACGGTGCTCGGCGGCCTAAGAGCCGTGGTCATCACCGAGACTGTCAATACGGCGATCCTCATACTGGGAGCGTTATTGATTTTGGTGTTCTCTCTGGCCGCGCTACCTGGCCACGGAATCCACACACTGGAACAGTTTAGGGCCGCTGCGAAGCCGGAACAATTATCCATGCTGCACACGCACGACTCGGCAGGTCTGAGCTGGTATGCCGTGCTGCTTGGGTACCCGATTCTCGGCATATGGTATTGGTGCACAGACCAGACTATTGTTCAAAGAGTGTTAGGAGCTCGCAGCTCGGAAGACGCCCAATTGGGCCCTCTTTTTGCAGGGTTTCTGAAGATCCTGCCCGTATTTCTGCTCGTGTTGCCTGGCGTCATAGCATATGTGCTGTTTCACAACATCATCGGGGGCGCGAGTAACCAGACGCTGCCTGTGCTCATTGAACAGTTGATTCCAACAGGGGTACGGGGTGTGATCACTGCCGCGGTTTTGGCAGCTTTAATGAGCGCGATCGCAGCCGCTCTTAACAGTATTGGAACCCTTGTGGCGGTTGACATTGTGGCGCGGCTACGACCGAACACTTCCGACCGTGCGCAGGTGACCATTGGCCGTATCAGTTCCGTTGTCGTCATGCTTTTGGCTATGGCTTGGTCCACGCAAGGTGGAAGATATTCGAGCATCTTTGAAGCCATCAATGCCATCGCGGCTGACTTGGCACCTCCGATCACTGTCGTATTTCTCTGGGGTGTGCTGTGGCGCCGTGGCACCAAGCAAGCTTCGCTGTACACACTGATTTTGGGCTTTTCCATGGGAGCGATCGCGTTCATCCTGGACCTCCCTGCGTTCGGCACGGAGAAGATCGTTACTCACCGCTGGGGGATTCCTTTCATGATGCAGGCCTGGTGGATGTTTTGTATTTGCAGCGTCATCTACGTTGTGGTCACCCTCCTTACGCCGGCACCTGCACCGGAATCGGTGGATGGCCTGACCTGGGATCACCCTCTAGCCGCTGTCACTCAGGAACGGTTCAAAGGAATGCGAGACCCGCGATTAATCGCGACAGTCCTGGCAGGAACGGTCGCTGTTCTGTACTACATCTTCCGCTGAGCCAGAGGTCAAGTGTCGGAGAGAAACATTAACGTAACTTGGGAAGGTTTCGGCTCACGCGGAGTCTTTTCGGAAGGACAAGCCGCCTCGCGGGGTCGGGACTTGTGGCCACGATGAAAATCGATACGCACCAGCATTTTTGGAAATATAACGATCAAGATTACGTGTGGATGGCCGCTGGCATGGACAAGCTGCGTAAAGATCACCTGCCGACGGACTTGTTGCCACTCATCGATGCTGCTGGAATCAGTGCTACGGTCGCGGTACAAGCTCGGCAATGTCTCGAAGAAAGCACTTGGCTTCTGCAACTCGCGGACGAGTATCCTTTCATCCGTGCGGTAGTGGGCTGGGTGGATCTCAGCGGCGATCGAGTTGTTGAGCAGCTTGAGCAGTTTGCTCAACACCCGAAATTCCGCGGTGTCAGACATGTCGTCCACGACGAACCGGATGACAAGTTTATGTTACGGGAAAGTTTCCTTCATGGGTTAAGCCTGCTGAAGCGATTTGGGCTCACTTACGACCTGCTCCTGTTCCCTCGGCATCTTCGCATTGCATGCGATGTGGTGAAGCGATTTCCCGACCAACTTTTCGTGCTGGACCACATTGCCAAACCTCCGGTTCGAGCCAAAGAAATGGAGCCATGGGCACGTGACCTCAAACGACTGGCAAGTTTTGCCAATGTTTGTTGCAAAATTTCGGGGCTCGTAACAGAAGCCAAGTGGAATTCATGGGAAGCGCAGGATTTCGAGCCGTACCTCGATGTTGTACTTAGCGCATTTGGGCCGCAACGGCTCATGATCGGCTCGGATTGGCCGGTGTGCACCTTGGCGGCAGACTATACCTCTGTGATTAGCTTAGAAACCGACTACATTGCCCGGCTTTCGGGCGATGAACAAGATGCAATCTTGGAAAAGAACCCGATAGGGTTTTATTCCATCCAGTTCTGAGCGCATGCGGCGGGAAAGTCGGCGCCAGCCGCTGACACCGGTCTCGCCTTGAGAACATCGCTGCGATTCGATGATTTCCTGCTTTGTTTAGCACTCTACTCTCTCTCTACTGTGTGAACATCAGGATCACCGAGGCGGAGCAACGAGCTACTGCATCAATTCCTCGAGCGCTTTGCGCGCAAGGGAATTTCCCGGGACTCGTGCCAGGAGTCGTTGAAGGATATCCCGAGCGAGGGTTCGCTTACCCGTGGCAACGTAGAGCTTGGCGAGGTTCAGGTAGGGTTCGTCGAAATCGGGTGATACTCGAATGCATTCTTGAAATGCTCTAATAGCATTCTCCAGATCCTGGGTTCGCCAGTAAACAATCCCCATGTTGTTGAGAGCTTCAGGGAAATCTGGGCGCAATTTCAACGCTGCTTGGAGTAATTGTTGGGCTCGCTCAATGTTTCCTTCTTGGGCAAAGAGCAACCCCAGTTCGTAGTTTGCTTTTGGATTCTCCGGATCGGATCGAAGAGCCTGCTCGAGGGGCCCCTGCGCCTCCGCGAACCGGCCTTGCAGCCGATATAGGGTTCCAAGACTCATCAGTGCGCCTGCGTCATTGGGGTTTTGACGAATCACGCCCTCGAAATAATGCTGGGCTTCCTGCGGCTGCCCCGCCTGCGCCGCAATGATTCCCAAGTTAATGTTGGCCTCAGGGTAGTTGGGTCGGATTTGAAGGGCTCGCTGCAGTGGCTCGCGAGCTGCGTCGGGCATTCCCTTCATTAGATACAACGTTCCAAGGTTGTATTGGGTCGCGGCGTCGTTAGGGTTGTCGCGCACCGCGAGTTCGAATAGCTTCAGAGTTTGGTCCAGGTAACCTCTCTGGTAGATCGCCATGCCATAAGCCAGGTTGTCGCGACGAAATCCTCTCTCGGGAGAAATGCCTTGAAATGGGAGTCCCATGCGTACTCGCTCTTTCAGGGACTTTGGAATGCGGTACAAGTCGTCTGAGACGCGGTCCGGGCTGAGGGTCCCCTGGTAGACCTTGACAATGTCCCCTTTTACGTCAATCAGGAAAGATGTCGGGATTCCCAAGTCCCTCCGCCGGGCGAACATATAACGGTAAAGAACATTGTAGATACCCACCGTGTCTCTCGAACCAAACACGGTGATGAACGAGAACTCCTTTTCCTGGACGAAAGCCCGGACCTTGTCCGCCGCCATCGGCTCGTCGACGTTCACAGCTATGAAGTGAAGTCCGGCGTCCAACCACTTGACCTGCTGCCGTTCGAAAGTCTCCAGGACCTTCAGGCTGACAGGACTTTCCAAGGTCCAGAAACTTAGCAAAACCCGACGCCCTTGGAACTCAGCAAGAGTGTGTTTGTGGCCCATGGGATCCGGCAGTTCGAAGTCGGGAGCAGCCACCGGGTCGAGCAACCAGGTTTCGCATGTTGTTGGCGAGGGCAAATTCTGCTGAGGCTCGGGACGAAGCGAAGATCGCTCCGAAAGCGCCCGAAAGGGTTCGGCGTGGAAGTGCTCGGCTCCCTCTTCAATTTCGATCCGGTGATTCACCGGCAGACCTCGAAATTCCTGAAGTAGCCCATTGGGCCAGCGGATCCGCGCGTGAACCGGAACGCCGCCTTTTCCCAGTCCAAAAAAAATCTCCTTCGAATGTTGTGAGCAAAACCCTGTGCCCGCTTGCAGAAGCCTGGTCTGAGTTCCTTGTTCCGTATCCAGGCTTATAACCGCCCCGGCCGCATCCCGGTTGCTCTTGGTGCCGCGCAGGCGAAAGGCGATAGAGTACCCGAGATCCTGCATTTCACAGCGTAGAAGCCGGAGCTGCGGCCCAGTGCGATTCGTCAGGAAGGCCTCAAGTCGCCCATCCTGGTCGTAGTCAGCGAGGGCAAAGGCTTGGCTGTCGTCGATAAAGTCCAGTCCCAGTGCTCCCGCGCAGGAGGTAAACGTCCCATCATGGTTGTTCAGGTAAAAGACGTTTCTCTGATAACCTCCCCAGGTGCCATCGGAACGGGTCAATTCGTTGATCGCGTTCCAACCCCTCTGGTACGCTGCAGGACGGTCAGTAGGGTACGACTGCGCAACCGCTTGACGCCAGTAGAAGCTCGCCAGCTCCTGCTTACGGGGGCCGGAGATCAGGCCGTTGGCGATGTACAGGTCCGGGTAACCGTCATGGTCGAAATCCCAGGCATGATTCGACCACGACCAGCCGCTCTGCTCAGTCCCTGCAGATACGCTGCGATCCTCGAAGTTTCCATTCTTGAGGTTCCGGTACAGCGAATTGCCCTGGGCAAATCGGCGATAAAGCGCGAGGATGTCGCGCGGCATTTGCCTGGAAAAGGCCTCCTGCGAGGTGAGGCGCAGACCTGGCGCCTCCCACATATTAGAGATGTAGAGATCGAGCCAGCCGTCATTGTCGTAGTCGAACCAGCACGCGCTCATCCCAGGCCCGATATCTGAAACTCCGGCGTTATCGGCTACATCGGTGAAAGTTCCGTCGCCGTTGTTGTGATACAGGTTGTTCTTCCCGAAGTCATTCACGACGTAAAGGTCAGGCCAGCCGTCGTTATCGTAGTCGGCCCAGTGGCAATCAAAACTGTAGCGGTTGTTGTTCTGGTCAAGACCGGTTCGGGCGGTTACGTCAGTGAAAGTGTTATCGCGGTTATTGCGGAACAGGAAATTGGGCGGTCCATTTTGCGCATTGTAGTAAGGCGTCGGGTATTGATTTTGAGTGAGGCCTTTGTAGTAGCTGTAAAGACAAAAGTACACATCGAGCCATCCATCGCGGTCGTAGTCTGCGAATGCGGCGCCTGTAAATGTACCTAGAGGTTCGTCCGCGAACTGAAAGGCATCAGGTTTGAGCCGGAAGGTTCCATTTCGCTGGTTGAGAAAGAGCAGAGGCCCGGTTACTCGCACCACGAGGAGGTCCTGATAACCGTCGTTGTCCAGGTCAGCGAACAGCGCGCAAGGAGTAGCGTCGAGCACGCCGACACCAGCCGCTTCCGTAATGTCCTCGAACGTCCCATCGCCCCGATTGCGGTAGAGCCGGTTGGGGAGCCCAGACGGCTGGCAAACGTAGAGATCATCGAAGCCATCGTTGTTGATATCCCCGCAGGCGACGCCGACACTTCCATAGATATCGATGCCCGACGCACCGTCGAGGACCGTCCGCCAGTAGTCGGTTCCGCGGAGAAGCTGCCCCCTGTACGACGCGTTGCTCTCGAACGCTTGCGAGGTGATGTCCACAAACGCCGCACTCGACGTGCGACAACGCTGTTCTCCGAGCACTTGCCATTCCAGTACCCGCCACTCGCCACCGGGCTGCTGGCCCCATTTGATAGCCCATTCCCCGAGCCGCTCTTCGCGGTGGAAATCCGATCCTGTCAAAACCCAGTTGTAAAACACTCGCGTCTGGGCGATGAGGGGCGACGAAGAAATCACAGAGAGGGAGGGTATCGTGAATTCTGCCACCAGAAGTCGGCTTGAAGGATCCAACAGCGTGCGGAGTTGGACGACGAGTGAGTTGTGACGCAGGCTTTGACCGCTTGGAAACACAAGCCGACAAACCTCAAGAGGGGGGCCCGAACGGATCTCTTTGACGTCAGAGGCTACCAGGGGAGAGGCCATTATGTCTGGCGAGAGTGAACTTTGAAGTGGCTCAAAATCAGGGGGAGACTGGCGTAGAGCCTCGCCCCAGCAAGCAAGAATGGCTTCAATTTCTTCCGCGTACTTCTCCGTGGGAAAGATGTCCAGCTCCGAGTGAACTTTCCGCATCACGTCATCGAGCGGCACCCCCGCGGGGTAGTGAGGTGTAAGGCGATAGTCCAGTGGGGTGGACAGCGTGCGCTGCTGTTGGGGGTCTGGTTCCTGGCCAACCACTAGAGGCGCCGCCGTGAAACTTGCGGGTAGCCAGAGGGCTGGTACGCCGCTGCACCAGCTCAAGAATTCGCGGCGCGAGGGCATCCGGTCCTGGCTCGACCTTCGGTCATTGCCCAAAGCAGGGTGCTCCTGAAACGCTTAGCATTACGCTGTTAGGTGATTCTTGTCGAGGGTGATACTGATCCCGAAATCCCCTGCCAACGCAGGCACGGAGACCGAAAAAATGTAGGCTATTGCGAGAGCTCTATGCTTACTGGCCCTCACCGAGCCATCCCCACCTCGTTTTTGTTAATAGCGGAGAGCCATCATTAATAGAGGGCAATCAGTGCGAACCCTCAGGGCCTTTCGAGAGCTTCCTTCGGTGACTGCTTGGGGCTCGCCGGTTCCCGCACGACGCATAAGATCACCTATCTTGCCCTCCCTTTGAATTTTCAACGCCGTACAGTAATCCCCGCCCCGACAGTTAACTGTGAAACTCAATCGGTCTACGGCGATTGAGTGCGGGAGTTTGGCATCGTCACAGTAATCTCCATCGGCTTCGTCGTCTGCTGCTGCACAAAGACCACAAGGTCGATGCCGTCCAGGTTGCGTATCGTCCCGACTCGGACAGTTCCTGCTGGCAACGCACGACCATCAACTGTGACCCGCGCCGGATCGGCATTCCAATTCTTCACCACGAGGGCGGGATTGAAGATTGGAGAATTGTCGGAGGCTTGCAGTTTCAACTGCAGTTGCGGAGAAGCCCCGGAATTCCGGACTACCACAAACGCGCGTTCTGTCGGGTCATAGCCCTTGCTCTCAAATCCCTGTCCGCTGATCTCGATGGCCGCCGGGTGCAGCCAGGATTTGGCCAGTATGGCCAGTTCAGCTGCGGGCCGATTCGTCAGCCCGTCCATAAGGATTTTAGTGATCGCGTCCTCGCCTTTGGCGTACTCAGGCCACAGAATATGCGAGAGCGAAGAACGCGACGCTCGATCAGGGGCGACCGCGCAACGGCCGCTCGAATCGATCAGACCCACCGGCCAATGATTCCACCATTCAAAGGTCGAACGCGTGTCCTCGCCGGTGTACGTGCTGAAGGAGGCCGGTTGGGGCGCCACTTGAAAAGGCTTCCAACTCGACTTCAGATTCACCATCTGAATATTGGCATCGGGTGGGTTGGGCAGGGCTTCCGGGGGCCGCGGTGACCAGGAGTAGGTTGCGGTCTGGCCCGACATGTTTGCTAGAGTCAGCGCATCGTTCTGGATGTTGTCCTCAGGGCGTGTGCCCGGACCGTGCACAATAATGGTCTCCTGCCACTCGTGCCACATGTTCGCTGGCTGCACGCGGTCACTGTGTTGTCGGTCTGCAACATCTGCAACCGAACTCGACATTGGTTTCCGGCGCCACAGGCCGCGGGTCACTCCGAGCAGCTTGGGTAGAGGAGGATTTATGCACTGCTATGAATGCTTACAGGTGGGGGAAACCCGCGATGCGGTTGGTCTTTGCCATCATTGTGCCGCTGCGCTTTGCGCGAAACACATCTGTGTGGTCGACGATCCGGTTGCCGGTGGTGTTCCGCTTGTACGAACGATAATCCTTCCGAAGAAGGCCAGGCTGTTGCTGTGTGGCACCTGCAAAGGGGCGCTAGAGCAGCCCCGGTCGGGCTATGCGGAATATGTAGGAATTGAGCACTAGGGAAAAACGGATGCCTACGACAACACATCAAAGAGTTCTGTTTCTCTGTACAGGCAATTCCGCTCGCAGCCAAATGGCAGAAGGCTTATTGCGCCATCTCGCGGGAGATCGGTTCGATGTATTCAGTGCAGGTACCCGTCCGGTCGGACTTAATCCGAATGCGGTTACCGCCTTGCATGAGATCGGTATCGACATCGCTGGAAACCGCTCGAAATCGGTCGATGAGTTCGCAGGGCAAAAGTTCGATTACGTCATAACCGTGTGTGACAACGCGAAGGAATCGTGCCCGATCTTTCCTGGCGGCGGAACTCGCGTCCATCAAAGCTTCGAAGATCCGGCCGCTGCTCCCACAGAGAGTCAACTGGCGAAGTTCAGGGAAGTCCGGGACCAGATTGCAGACTGGATGAGTAATTTTGTTCGTAACAAAAACGGGTGATTTTGCATTTCTTATGTGTAGGGCGGAAGAAGGTCAGACATGGCTGCCAATGGCAGTCTTGCAGCGATTGAAGTAGCGTCGAAGAACGCACAGCCGGAGAAAAGGTCGATTTGGCTCACCGGGATATTCTTTGCTCTGGGGATTGCTTTCTGGTGGCTCGTCTACAGTCAGCTGTTCCCAGCCGCAACGTGGATTACTTCTTCACTTCTTCACGTTGACGCGCGTACTCATTTAGGCGCTGCGGTCCAGTTCTTTGCTTTTGAAGTTCCGAAAGTTCTGATGTTGCTGGCGCTGGTTGTGTTTGGTGTGGGCATTATCAGGTCCTTTTTTACTCCGGAACGAACGCGGGCCATTCTTGCTGGCAAGCGGGAATCCACTGGAAACGCTCTTGCCTCATTACTGGGTGTCGTCACTCCCTTCTGCTCTTGTTCGGCGGTACCTCTTTTCATTGGATTCGTTACAACCGGAGTTCCTCTCGGTGTGACATTCTCGTTCCTGATTGCTGCGCCGATGATCAACGAGGTGGCCCTTGTACTCCTGTTCGGTCTCTTCGGCTGGCGGGTCGCCGCGATCTATGCCGGGACTGGACTGGTCATCGCGATTGTTGCCGGTTGGACCATCGGGCGCCTGAAACTCGAACGATTCGTTGAGCCGTGGGTCTATCAGATGGAATCCGGCCCCAGCACGGGTCCAGGTAGTCCGATGAGTTGGTCCACGCGCACGCAAATCGGCTTTGAGGCGGTGCGCGACATTGTGGGCAGGGTCTGGCTTTACGTTGTGGCCGGGATTGCGGTTGGCGCAGCGATACATGGATACGGCCCTGAGAATTTCATGGCCCACATCATGGGGAAAGGGGCATGGTGGTCGGTGCCATTGGCTGTGCTGATCGGTGTTCCCATGTATTCCAATGCAGCCGGAATCATTCCGGTTGTGCAGGCCTTACTTGGAAAGGGTGCAGCCCTGGGCACGGTACTAGCCTTCATGATGTCGGTCATCGGATTGTCGCTGCCGGAGACCATCATTCTTCGTAAGGTGCTCAGGCCGCAGTTGATCGCCGTCTTTGTTGCGGTGGTCGCCGCCGGGATTCTTCTGGTGGGCTATTTGTTCAACGCGCTCATGTAGGGGGTATTTTGGAAAACGACAGAAATCGCCTTCCTCGATTGTTGCCTATTTGGCCAAATAGCCAGATACTGACGTGTATGACCCAGCGCAGCGTCTTTAAGCAGCAGGCTCGGGTGCTGAAGGCACTCGCCAACGAGTCTCGACTCATGATCATTGACCGCTTGAATCGAGGTGAGTGTTCCGTCGGAGAACTCACGAATCTCATCGGATCTGATGTTTCAACTGTCTCGAAGCACCTCGCATTGCTTCGAGCGAATGGAATCGTGGAAGACCGCCGCCAGGGGACGACGGTGTACTACAGGCTTCTTACCCCGTGCGTGTGCAACTTCTTCGCATGTGCCACGCAAGTCCTAAAGGAGAAATCAAAATGAGTATCGAAATCAAAGTCCTTGGTCCCGGATGCGCCAGGTGCAAACAGCTCTACAGTGAGGCTGAAAGAGCCATTGCTCAACTGGCCGCTCCCGCCACGCTCACCAAGGTCGAGGACATCAAGGAAATCATGGCGTACAAGATCCTGGCGACGCCTGCCTTGGTGATCAATGGCGAGGTGAAATCTGCAGGCCGCATTCCGAACGCTGCCGAGATTGTTCCCTGGCTGGCAACGGCTGCGATGCAATAACGGAGTTTTGCGAAGGAGGCTGCATGCCCGAGTATCTGGAAACTACGGTTGATAAGTTCACATTCAAGGTCGCCAAAGACCGTCTGTACACCCGCGACGGCGTTTGGTTGCTAGCCACGGAACATGACAAAGGGGGAGCGGTTTGCATCGGTCTGACCGACTATCTCCAACAGCACAGTGGCGACATTGCGTTCGTGAACCTAAAGCCGATTGGGACAACTGTTGGTGCAGGAGATGACTTCGCCGAAATCGAGACCATAAAGGTCAATGTCGCTCTTCCCTCGCCGATTTCAGGCACAGTGACGGAAATCAACAAGGGCCTCGAACTTCATCCTGAACTTGTCAACCAAGATCCGTACGACAAAGGCTGGCTCATCATGCTGAAGCCAGCCGAATGGGCGGTCAGCCGTCGCGACTTGCTCGACGCTGACGCGTATTTTGCGGTGATGCGGCAGCAGATTGACGAAGAACTGAAGGAGACGTCATGAGTCATCATTCCAGCGTTGTTGTGATTCCATGCAGCGGGATCGGCAAGCCATTTGGAACCGTCAGCCGGGAAGCGGCTTACGAACTCTGCGAGAACCTTCGGCCGGCAGACACCGACCTCGTTGCGCTGTCGAAGCTTGTTCTTGGCGAACAAGACGCACAGGCGCGAGTCCGCAGCAAACCGGCGGTGACGATCGATGGCTGTAAGTTGATGTGCGCGTCGAAACTCGTGAAGCTCAGTGGTGGGTCTGTTGCCCAGGAAGTGCAGGTACTCGACGTTTTCCGGCGAAACAAGCACTTGAAACCCGAAGGCATTGCCGAGGTGAACGAGCCAGGCAAGGAACTCGCGCGTGTGATCGCCGCCGAAATAGCTGAAGCGCTGGACGACACGCAAGGAGGGTGCCATGCCTAATCTCCCTGAATGCAAAGTCGGAATCATTGCATGTTCTGGAGAGGAACTCGCGGTCGGGACTGTCTCCCGATTGGCGGCATTGAAAGTCTTGCACGAACTGCGACCCGGCAAAACCGTCACGATCTGCCTGCCGTTGTTCCTGGCGGGCGGCGAAGGGGATCGCGCGTTTGCACGTTTTCACCCGACCATTACCGTAGACGGCTGTGAACTCCGCTGCGCTGCCCGAGGCACCGAGATGTATTCGGGAAAGCCCACTGCCAGCGTGGTCGTCAGTGAACTCGCCGCCGCTCATCGTTTAGAAGCAATTGACGGCCGGCGCAACCTGAATAACGCTGGCAAGAAAGCCGTAGAACTGACGGCCGAGCGATTGGCTTTGCTTACTGATGAGTTGCTCGCGAGTCCTTCCGCCAAGACTCTCGTGACCATCAGTGCGCCACAACCGCCAGAGGCGCCTAAATCCGTCGGCTGCTCCTGCGGTTCTGGAATACCAGTGCAGAACGTCCTGATTCACGGTCAATCGGTGGGCCTCCTTGCGCTACCGCTCATCTTTGCAAACTTCCGCGATCGGGGGCGCGAACCGGACGGTGCTGCGGATGAAATTCTGGCGAGTGTCGCGGTCTACAACTACATCCCCGAGCAATCGAAACTTGATTACCGCGAGGCAATCCTCCGGGAGTACGCCTCATTCTGGCGAGGAGGAGCGAAATGAGCCGCACCGCCACATATCACACCACGGTCAAGTGGACTGGTGAGCATTGGGGGCATATCGCGATGGGCAATGGCCCCGAGATGACGTTCTCCGCTCCCCCTGACGCGCAAGGACACGCGGGTGTCCTGACTCCGGAAGACGCCTTTGTTGCCGCCGCGAACGCCTGCGTCATGATGATGTTCATCTGGGCAGCGGAACGCTTCCAGCTCAAGCTTCTCTCGTACGAATGCCGCACTGAAGGCACCAAGCTGATTGAACTCGATCGCACAGAGATCTTTACCAAGCTGTGCTTTCGTCCCGTGATTCGGGTGGCCTTCAACGGAGAGCGGAAAGAGATTTTGGAAGGTCGAATCCGGCGCGCCTTGCAAGCCGCGCAGAAGTACAGCTTGGTGGCGAACTCGGTCAAGTCCGAGATCGTCATGGAACCGGAAATCATCGTCGTGGACACGATCGCAGCCGGAGTCGGCGCGATGTCAAACGGAGACTAGTGTATGGGGACAGCCGAAGGGACACTCACGCGGCGCAGCCCTCCGGTCCGGCCGCTGCCTGGATCATGACCGAACGGGCGCGGAAGGTCGAGGGTGCGTATTGGATGGCGGACGGAAGAGTTCAGAATTGAAGGGAGATGCGAGAACCAAGGATTCGATTCGCAATGTTCAATCCCACCAGGATTAGCTCCGGTGGCACGGCAGCCATTTTCACAACCATGGCGCTAATAGCTGGATGTGATGCCGCCAATGCCGGACGAGCCACTCTAGTCAGCGCTCTCTTGATCGCGGCGGTCGTAGATAATCTCACCGATTCTTTGAGTGTTCACATGTACCAGGAGTCCGAACGCCTTGAACGAAAGGACGCATTCGTTGGCACCCTGAGCAATTTTGCTACTCGGTTATTGCTGTGCCTCAGTTTCGTGCTCATCGTTCTCCTGTTTCAGACGCAAGCGACGGCGACGGTTGTGGGAATTGTCTGGGGTATGACCCTGCTTTGCGGCCTGACCTACGTCCTCGCTCGGAACCGGGGAGTCAGCGCAATGTCCGAGATAGGAAAGCATCTGACTGTTGCCTTCCTCGTGGTCATCGTCAGCAAGTCCATAGGGCACTGGATCACCATACGGTTGATCGAATGATCGTCACCGGTCTCAACTCGGAGTTAATTGTCGGTGCGAGATAATTTCATTATTGCTGCCTGTAGATCGCTTCGACAGTTAGTCTCGTCCCTGCGCATCGCGGAAGGTGCGTTGCTAACCTGTGCTGGTAATGAACCTCGATGGAACGTGTGGTCAGGAAAGGGAGAACGCCACCGCATTTCGGCAGTGGCGTTCATGGTTGGGGGGGCGGATTTGAACCACCGACCTTTGGGTTATGAGCCCAAAACTATTAGTATTTTCAATAACTTACAAGACGCTGATGGCCCTCGAAAAACCTTGTAAGAAGCGCTTGGGAATCCTTATTGGACAGCTAACGGACAGCCGAATCCAGTCGCCTCCTGTGTGACTCACTGTACGAAGCAGCTCATGGAAGGAGTGTAGAATCCACACTTGGTGTCAGAATCCTCGTGACGTCCCTACTGACACCTAGCCTTATCTGGTGTCTGAACCGAACCTCGAATCGTGAAGGAATTAAGCCTGCCGACCTGCTTCTTCGCCACTGATCTACACGGAAGCGCTGATCGGTACGACAAACTACTCACGTCGATCATCAAGGAGCGTCCAGCTGCAGTGTTCCTTGGTGGGGACTTGCTTCCCCGCTCAGCATTCTCACCGATCCAACTGGGACAGGCTGATTTTGTTCGTGACTATCTAGTCCCGAACTTTGCGAGAACCCGCGACACTTTAAGCGAGAGCTATCCGGATATCTTCCTCATCCTTGGCAATGACGACCCACGTCGGGAAGAGGCGGCGTTCCTCACGGCAGCAGCTGACGGCCTCTGGCATGACATCCATGGACAGAAGCGACTTTTGGGGGATTTCTCCATATACGGCCTTGCCTATGTTCCGCCGACCCCATTCTTACTGAAGGACTGGGAACGTTACGACGTTTCCCGCTATGTTCCGCCCGGCTGTGTCTCTCCGGAGGAAGGCTGTAGAACCGTACCGGCAGAGGAAAGCGAGATCAAATGGGCCACGATCCAGAAAGATCTCGCTTCCCTTGTGGGGGAAGATCCTCTCGATCGCGCAGCACTTCTCCTCCATACGCCACCATACGACACGCCGCTAGACCGCGCTGCACTGGATGGGAAGACTTACGAGCACGTTCCGCTGGATGTGCACGTGGGCAGCATCGCAGTGAAGCGGTTTATCGAGGAGCGGCAACCGTTGCTAACTTTGCACGGTCATGTGCATGAGGCTGGGCGATTGACCGGCGAGTGGAAAATTCGGATCGGGCGCACTACCTGCATAAACGGCGCTCACGATGGGCCTGAGTTAGCTTTGGTGCGTTTTGATCTGGTGTCGCCCGAGGCTGCTACGCGGGATTTGCTTTGATTCAAGCCTGGGAATCCTTCATCGCAAGTTTGCGCGCTGGATCCGTGATGGCATCGATTTTTACGGCAAAGCTCGACCGTTCCGCAACGTCCTTATCGGTAACCAAGTGTACGTCAAGGAGACCACCGGTGCGGTACCCAGTCCGCAGGAAGTTGATTTCTGCTAGGCAGCGACTCCAACCTTCGAGCCAAAGCATCAACTCCTTCATCTGTTCTTCGTTTCCTTGGGAATGCAGCAAGATGTCAATATCACTGGCAGGCCCTGCCGTCGCATTCTTGGTGCTACCAATAAGGTAGAAGGCCTTCACTCCAAATTTCTGTGGATCGAGGTCTGCCGCGATCTTCTGTGCCATGCGAAAACGCCAACGCCAATGTTCATTCGTTCCCCGATCAATGAACTCAGCTTCAGATTCGAGGGATCCGATATCTTGCTGCGGGGACGACAGGAAACCTACCGCTTGATCCAAGTCGGCATTCATGAGCACCCTCAGGATTAGTCCGCCAGTTTCGAGTGGTACGTCAATGACCCGGAGCGTTTCTGCAAGGCGTGCAAATTCGGGGAGCACTTCCTGCAATACATTGCGGGATCGCCGCAAGAATAACTCGTTGAATGCCGTCGTTGGGTCGTCGGGGTAGAGCGGCAGGTAGCGAATCGAGGCCTCGACGAGGTCCTGGAAGAAGTGGGTCCCGAACGACAACTCTGGCAGGTAATTGCCTCTCTGGCGTGCGACTTCGATCAACATGGCCGTGTTGTTGATGTCGGAGTAGGTGACCGGGACGCCGAGTTTGATGTCTCCGCGGCTGCCCCAGCGTCCGGGTCCCACCAGGATGAACTGCCGTTTCGGCAAAAGCTTATTGAGTCTGCCGACCGCACGGCCGACGTCGCGCATCGCCGTTAGATCAGGGAGTTGGCTGTAGCCTTCGAGATCGACATACACAATGTGCGTGATTTCCGGTACCTTGCCGTTCGAAACAAAGTGGGCTGCCGAAAAGATGACCTTGTCCGACGGCAAGTTCTGTGGGATCGCGACAGGAACCGCGTCAGCGCCGTAGCTCTGCGGTCGGCACTGCAGCAAATAGAAATCCTTCCCGTCGTAAGCGAACTCAATGTCTACCGGTGTCCCGAGCTTAGATTGCAGCAGTTCCAGCAATTCGCGGATACAGCCTACAAAGGGTGTTTTCCGGATCAGTCCTTCGAACGTAAATACAGCATCTAGGGCACTAAAATCAGGCATTGGTCCAATAATCGGCTCGATGCGGTCATGGCTCACCAGCGATACCAGGTTGCGAATCTGTGGGTACATGGTGCCGGCGTTCCGGAGGAGGTCCGCGACATCGACGGTCTCGAAAGCGTTGGTTTCCAGATTGATGAGATCAATTCGCTTGGGTGAATAGCGGAGCACCTCATCGGCGGTGACGTTGACGCGCAAACTCGGCTGGCCCGGAGCGATCAGCACTGGATAGTCATCGGCAACGCGATCCACCGCCCGCGTTCCCAGTCCTGGTACTAGCCGGATGAGTCCATCCTCGCGCTTGATGCGTGCGGACCAACGAAACTCATTGTTGCTGAATGCAACCCCTGAGCACGCGGGCAGGAAGTACTTGCCAACCGATTGACCCACGACTTCCTGGATCATGATGCCCATCTCTTCGTGGACATCCAGAAGACCTCGCTCGGCCCGATACTCAGTGGGATCTGGGCCGAATATCGAGGCATACACCTCGGCGATCGCATCCATCAATGCGGCCAGACGTTCTTCCCTAGTCCCGCGGTTAGCCACGAACAAGCTCTTGTACTTGCCAGAGAAAGCTGACCCAGGACGGTCTTCCAGCAAACTGGAACTGCGAACGATAAGCGGAACATCACCGAGATCATCGAGCGCGAGTGCGAGTCCCTTAGCGAGTTCGGACGGGAAAGACGATCTTTTGAAGAGAGCCACCAGGTGCGGATATTCCTGCCGAACCTGGTCGATTTCCATGTATTTCCGGTTGAGAACATCCTCCAAATCGTTATGGTGCACGAAGTTCTGAATCCAATCGGAGGTTAAGTACCAGGTTCTGGGCACTTTCACTTGGCGCAGAAGTTCGCTCGCCTGAGGTGCCTTGTCTATGATCTTCTTGGCCAAGAACAGGCCCGCGCTCTTGCCGCCCAACTTGCCGTGGCAGCCAGGTGGGAAGATAACCTTACCTAACAAATCGTAGAAATCCTTAACTCCGATGAAACTCTTAGCAACATTGATGAAGTCGAGGCTTTCGGAAAAGAAACGGCGGATCAGCGATACGCGAAGACCCTTTTGCGTGTAGAGCGAAAGTTCACCCTCCTCAACACCGATGTGCCGGTAACGCTCTACACATTCCATTATCTCCCCCAGCGAAGTGTCTTGGTTTTCCAGTGCCCGCACCAGGAAGCTGGCCTTGTCCTCCTTGATCCATCGAGTTACACAATTGAGGATCTCGGTTTCGCTCATATGCTCCTCGGCGATCCGGAGAGCCTGGGTCGTCAAGTCAGCGGAGCGGCCGGGAGCGTCTTGAGGCAGGGGCCGATTCTCATCGGGGGAGACGCCTCGTTCATCCGACAAGACCGCCCCACCCCGCCGCAGGAGCTCCTTGGCCTCCTGGACTCCACTCCAGCTCAAGTGATTGATCAATTTGCGGGAAATCCGTTTCAGCAGGTCAGGGTCCGTGTCGCGCAGAAACTCAAGGACAATGCGCCACTCCCCTTGCGTGGCAGTGGCTGCATCGGCAGCCGCCCAGCCCTCGAACGTAGCTCGCAGTCGCCGTTGGGTGACTGCGCTTGCGATTCGTTCGGCAATCGTGTTAATCAGCTTTCGCTCCTCTTTAAGGAACGGCCCTTCGTCTGATCGCGGCATCTCTCGCCGATAGGAAACCTCGACCGTTCCAACCGTTTCGCCCTGGGCGACGATACTCGCCTTTTGAACCCAGGGTGTCATCTCAAAATTCGCCTGCTGGATCGTCATGTTCTCAAAGAGGATCCGCGCTTGACAGTCGTTCGGATACTGCCACCCAGGCGGCAAGATTTCGATAATGTCACGAAAAATCTCCTCAAGAGGTCGGGCTGACTGGCTCAGGAGTTCGCCCACCTGGTACAGACAGTTCAATTCCTTGGCCCGCTCCTGCAGAGCGTGGAGCATGGTCCCGAATTGAGTTTCGTCCGCTTTCACTGTTTCGCTCGGCTTGTATTGTCCTGCGTCTGTGGCAGGATGACTCCTCGTGCGGTCCGTCCGTCGACGCGCACCAAGAGTTTCTCCAAAGGCCTCACGTGTCGAATAAACTCCGTCTGGCGCTCAACGGGCTGCCGGTTGAGCCATTCCCAATCGATTCCAAAGTTGCGCGCGTGTTGGACCATGAAATAGCTTGCCCGAAAGCTCGATAGATTGTGAAAGAAGTGCGAACCCTGACTCAATTCCACATTCATTTCCGGCAGTGTCGCCTCCACGATCGCTCGAGCCCCTGATATCTGGCTCCAATCAACCGGTATACCGAGCGATGAATGAGAACTGCCCCAGCGGCCGAAACCAATCAGCAGGAAGGGCCGGTGCTGATCCTGTAGTTCGCGGTTGATCGAACCCAATTCTTCCGCAATGGCAGCCGTGTGCAGTGGGGAAAACTTATCACGCCGCACGAAGACAATATCCTGGATATCATCCGCGGTTCCGTTGCCCATCACCATGTCCGATGCAACAACTGCGCGCGGATCGGAGAGATCCTCGACCGTGACATCTACCACCTGATCGGAAACCACCATGGAGCGAACCTGCAGGAAGCCCAGACGCACCCGAGGCCGTTCCCCGAGCCGTCCCTGCAACGTGATCGCGAACTCGATCTCGACCTTGGCGTCGACGGCCTTCTCCGCTGCGCTGAGTAAAGTCTTCACCAGGTCATTTAGGGGAAACTGGCCCTGCACAAGGAGTGGAGCGAAATTTAAAACCCGGGGTCCGCGAGATCCAATTCCGGGGATAACGCGGTCGCGTTCCGGATCGTAGGTTGAGGCGAGCAGATACAGGGCATCGTCGGCTTCGGCATCGCGCAGACTCGCGTGCACCATGTATTCAGTTTCGCTGATTGGATCGTAAGCGGGGGCCTTGCCCATGTTGACCGCCCAAAACTCGGTTTGGGTGCCCTTCAGCAGTTCTCCGACGGAATCAAAAGGCAGTGGCCTCTTCGGATAGGCAGGTGAGAACGTCCAGCCTATGCCCCCGTCCACAATCGTCTTGCCTAACCCTAGTGCCAGCGTAACCACGCCATCTTGGGGGCGGGCGGGATCAAAAGCGTAGAAGTTGTAGGAACGCGCCACGCCGGAAATATCAGGATAAAAGCGATCCCCTCTCCGCTGGCCGACTACTTCCTGGATAATCACTGCCATCTTCTCTTCGCTTGGCTTGGTCCCCGTCGTCCGGATGTAGTCGCGGGCCTCACGAAAGTAGGTCGACGCGTACACAAACTTAATGCTCTCCACCAGCCGGCGAAATCGTGTATCCGGATCGTGCTGATTGTTCGGGATCATTTTGGTGGCGTAGACGCCGGCAAACGGACGCTCCAATGCGTCCTCAAGCAAGCTCGACGAGCGGATCGCCAGAGGGCTTTTAACCTGAACAATCAGCGCGCGGAGATCGCCGAGCAGCTCAAACGGAAGCTCGCTCTTCTGAAAGGCATGAGCGATGCGATCGTCGGACATTTCGTCGACGCGCAGCTCGCCAAGATGGTTCTGCGCTATGAATTGATCGAAACAGTCCGTGGCGATGACCGCCATAGTCGGAACGTTGATTTCAGCATCGGGGAAGGAAGAGGGGTCGATCTGCTTTGCCAAGAGATCTTTGATAGATACCAATCCGCTGGCTTTGCCGCCAATTGCCCCGGAGCCGATCTGGGTACAGCGGAATGTTCCATCCCAGAACTTGCGGTCGAAAACCGGCAACTCAGCAACGAGAGTCTTCAGACTGCTCATCGACATCTCCCACCGCATCGCACCGGATGCCTGACGTTTCCGCGCGCGGGCCAGAGTGGGCCCGTCTACCGTGAGGGCTGGCGACTGCCCGTTACACCCAGCCGCGTTCGTGACACGCCTTGGCCACGCGACCGATCGCGATGGCGTAAGCAGCATCTCTCATGTACAACTTCTCCCGGCGAGCCAGATCGGAGACCGCAAAGTACGCAGACGTCATCTTGACATCGAGCTTTCCGAGGACCTCATCTTTCTCCCAGAAGTAGTTCATGTTGCTCTGCACTTGCTCAAAATAGCTGCAGGTCACGCCTCCCGCGTTCGCCAGAAAGTCGGGAATCAGCAAGATGCCGCGCTTCTGAATCTGAGCGTCGGCTTCCGGTGTCGTCGGACCGTTGGCGCCTTCAGCGATGATGCGCACACGGGGACTGATGCGGCCAACATTGTCACCGGTGATCTGGTTTTCCATCGCCGCGGGAATGAGAATGTCGACATCCTGCTCTATCCACGCCTCTCCCGGCAAGACCTCGTACCCCAGTTCCTTGGCTTTCGCTTTATTGATTCCGCCGAAGTGGTCCGTGATCGTCAATAGTTGACTGAGATTGATTCCCTCACTCTTCCGGTAGGTGTAGGCACACTGGTCCGCTTGATCCCAGCAGCAGACAGAGATCACTTTTCCTCCCAGCCGCTGGTAGAGTTCGATCGCGTAGTGGGCCACGTTGCCAAACCCCTGCACGCTCGCCTGGGTATTCTCGGGGCGCATGCCCAGTTCTTTGAGCGCCTCGCGCAGCGTAATCACTACGCCATAGCCCGTAGCCTCGGTTCGACCGAGCGAGCCACCCATGCCGACGGGCTTGCCGGTAATGAAGCCGGGAAACCGGCCGCCGTGGATTTTCTCAAACTCATCGAGCATCCACAGCATATGTTGCGCGTCGGTCATTACGTCCGGGGCTGGTACATCGGTCACCGGACCAACTTCGCGTGCCACTTGACGCACCCAGCCACGGCAAATCTGCTCTTGCTCTCGTGCGCTGAGATTATGCGGATCGCAGATCACGCCACCCTTCGCTCCGCCCAGCGGGATATCGACCACAGCGCACTTCCATGTCATCCACATCGATAGCGCTCGTACCGTATCGATCGTCTCCTGCGGGTGGAACCGAATGCCACCTTTGCCCGGTCCACGGGCGTCGTTGTGTTGCACCCGGAAGCCCCGGAAGACCTTCACTGTGCCGTCGTCCATGCGCACCGGGATGGCAAACTGAAACTCACGCAGCGGATAGCGGAGGAGTTCTCTGGTGGCCGAGTCGAGCCCTAGGTATTCGGCTACCTTGTCGAACTGGGTCTGAGCGATCTGGAATGAATTGAATGCCTTGGAGGACCGTTTCGGAAGGGGATTAGGAGTCACTTTCAAGGCTTCCTTTTCCATGCTGACCGGTTCTGTCAGTACGCTCTGCGACATGGTGTTCTCCTTAGCTCTTGCGCTCGCTACTCCAATTTCACTCCCGAAATCGAAGGGTCCACTGTGATCGTACGCACACTTGCGGGTGATGCGTGCATTTCAGTCGTGTCATCGATAGCCTCGCTGAGGTTGGGTCGTATTTCGCTATAAGCAATGGCGCTGTAAGGACTCTCCGCCTAGGTGGACTCCGCTGTGCGCCCGATTGCATATTTTGCGACTTTGTAACCTATGTCGCTGCGTGAGACTCCCAGCATCCGCGCTGCTTCGGCCTGCACTCCATTGGCCTGTTCCAATGCTCGCTCAATAAGGCCCCTCTCGAAGGCGACGAGCAAATGGCGGAGATCGACGCTGGCTGGCAGAGTTCGCAGCCAATCGCGCATCTCAATCGACTGGGATGCTCCTGCGGCAGAACCGCTGATTTCCGCGGGGAGTTCCTCAGCAGCGATTTCCTCGCGACGCCCCAAGATGTGCGCCCGCTCCAAAAGATTCCGTAACTCCCGTATATTCCCGGGGAATGTGTAGTTCGCGATCTTCTGCAGAGATTCCGGGCTCATCCGCTTGGGCCGGATCTTCAAGTCTTTCGCAATCTCGGCTGACAAGATCTCGCAGAGGCCGGGAATGTCCTCTTTGTGTTCGCGTAGCGGAGGAATGTGAATCGGAACAACCGCCAGCCGATAGTAGAGGTCCTGCCGGAAGAGTCCCTGTTGCACTCGTTCTTCGAGATTTCGGTGGGTCGCAACCAGGACCCGCACATCGACGGTGCGGGCTTGCGTGGACCCAACTCGCAGCACTTGACCATCGACTAGGACGCGGAGCAATTTGGCCTGAGCGGCTGCCGACATTTCGCCGGCTTCGTCCAGAAAAAGGGTGCCGCCGTGCGCGGCCTCAAACAGACCCTGCCGGGCTCGATCAGCTCCGGTGAAGGCTCCCCGTTCGTGCCCAAAGAGTTCGCTCTCCAACAGTGTTTCAGTAAAAGCCGCACAGTTGACTGCAATCAGAGGTTTCTGGGCCCTGCGGCTGTTCCGATGAATTGCCCTGGCTACGAGCTCCTTGCCCGTTCCCGTTTCCCCCACAATCAATACGGTTGCATCCGTGGGAGCCACGCGAGCGATCTGTTCGCGTACTTCCTTAATCTCGGAGCTGTTTCCAAAGATCGTGTCAGCCCCAAGGAGGCTGCCGACGGTGGTCTTGAGCAATTGATTTTCCCGGAGCAGATTCGTTCGCTCACACGCGCGCCGGACAGTCGCCCTTACAACCTCTGGATTGAACGGCTTTGAAATGAAATCAAAAGCTCCTTGCCGCATGCTCTCCACAGCAAGCTCAATGGTAGGCACGGCGGTGAGGAAGATTACCGCCACCGACGGATCGCCCTCGTGTGCAATCGACAGAACCTTCAGTCCGTCCCCGTCCGGCATCTTCTGGTCTGTAATCACTACGTCGTAATCGCGCTGCGTTAGAAGGGGTACAGCCGCTGTCACTCCGTCCGCTTCTTCCACTAAGTGTCCGTCCAGCCGCAAATCCGAGCTGAGGACGCGGCGCAAATTAGGTTCGTCATCCACGATCAGCAGTCTACCCATGGTTATTTGCTCCACTATCGACTGGATTGTCGTCGGAAACCGTTAGCGCGAAGCAGACGTGCCCGGGCTCATTGCGAGCCACCACGAGGTCGCCGCCGTGAGACCTTGCGATATTTCTCGAAATTGCCAGTCCAAGACCTGTGCCGTTCGGTTTCGTCGTGTAAAAAGGTTCAAATATCCGGGAGAGGGCCTCGTTCGAGATAGGCTCGCCACTATTTTCCACCTGAATTTCCAGACTGTCGGCTGAGCGACGACGGCTGCAAACCGCAACCCTACCGCCAATCGGCGTGGCATCAAGTGCGTTGAGCACCAGATTAAGCAGAGCACTCTGAATCTGCCCCCGATCCAGATTCGCCCACTGACCATTTTCACTTTCCACGGTGATGCTGATACCTCTCTTAATGCCATGTACGTTAGCAATCTCCGCGATGTAACCCAAGACGTCCGACAGGGCGATGCGGGTTCGCGTTGGCTGACTTGGTCGTGCGTAGCACAGGAAATCACTGGTCAGTTTTTCCAGCCGTGCAGCCTCGCTCCGCGCAATGGAATACATTTCCTTTCGCTGTTGTTCCCCAGCCTCGGGACGATCGGCCGTTACCAGCGAGCTTGCAATGATCGCCACCGGATTTCGTATTTCATGAGCCACGGCGCTCGAAAGGCGACCCACAACTGCTAGTTTTTCCTCGACCACCAGTCGTTCCCGTGTGCGCTCCAGTTCGGCGAGGCTATGCGCCAGCCGCCTCTGATCCCTGCGAAGCTGGTTGACGAGCAACCAGACCAAAAGGCCCATAATGGCGTACACAAGGGAAATGACGCCGGCTTCAAGGTACTCGGTTGCGTAGATCGGCGGATGAAACTTTGCAAAATGCCAGACCCAGAAGAAGGTCATCGAATCCGACACGATAATCACGCCAATACAGGTAGGAAGACGGAAACGATAAGCAGCCTGCAATACAGGTAATGCCAGCAGAACAAAATACGGACTGTCTCCGCGATTGGTCAGGAATGTTAAAAGAATGGCTAAACCGACGTTGAGGAAAATCGAGCCCCAGACAAGGGCGTCCGCGACCGATTCGCTAAAGGAGCGGGCGCCAGCCCAGAGCCAAAGCAATTCGAGCATCTTTAACAGAAAAGCAGTCCCTAAAGTGATCAGCAACGCCGGTGAGGGTTCGCCCAGCAGGGAAGCAAACAGAACGTGAATCAGCAGAAGGGCAGCGAGAACAAAGAGGTTCAGAGTCGCGAACACCATTTCCTGATCGCGGAACGACTCGAAATCGAACCGTGCTAGTACAGGCGTTGTTGGCGACTCTGCTTTATCTGGGACCATTTTTGATTAGAGTACGCTCCGATGGTAGAGTCAAGAGTCTTCGCCCACCCAAACCGGTCTCCTTGCGTACGGTTCTTTGAGAAAAGTTACATCAACTGCTGTCTCCAGGCAGCATAAGCAGCAACGCTCGGCCGTCCTTGGATAACAGCGTAAGAATCGTCGCCAACCCAATTGTCGTCCCAAGAGGAGGGATAAAGAGATTGACGACAGACAAAAGCAAGGCGAGCCTCCAGGACCAAGGCGACACCTTCAGAAGGCCAACACCCGTCACTATACCGGCCGCCGCAAAGCCGAGAAGCACACAAATCACCCAACCGCCAAGGTACCCGACTACTGGAGCGTAGTCGTCAGCATCAATCGCTTCGACTCCTGATTTTCCGCCGTACACAACCAAAATAAACAGGAATGCCAAAGAGTTTAAGAGGCCTCCGAGAATGTACCCGATGCCAAGAATTCGCAGCCATATTCTCATCGATGGACTCATCCACGGTTTAGGATCGTAGGCAGCACTCTGGATCTGAACGATGGCGGCAAGGTCCCGATAGCCTGGCCGCCATGTCATCTCCCGTGCTACGCAGTTCTTCTCCGGAGAAACCGCATACCTGCGTAAAGTCCAAGTGACAAGACGCCAAGTAGCCCGATTGAAGGCACAAGACTGGCAGTCTTCGGCAGTTCTTGTACCGGTGGCTCCTGGACGGCTGCGGTCATGGTTGGGGCCTCCCTACTCTCTTGAATGAGCATAGGGCCTTCAAAGGCCACATCTGGCCGAGGAGGTGCTTGACCGGTTACCACAGTGTGCATAGTGACCGAGTTCACTGGCTCGACCGTCAACACCGTCGCTGAAATGTCCATTCCTTTCCGTAGATCGAATACCGTCTTGTCTTCACCGTTGATGTGAAACACTATTCCGTCGGGTACCGTGTACGCTTTGTTCTCACCCTCAGGGAAAGACAAGATCAAGTGCGGTCCGTTGACATACCACACCTTGCCATTCACCGTTCTCAACGTTGTGACCTCTTGCGGAGTGGTGATCGTGTGAATCTCCTGAGACAGATTCGTCCCGGGCGTTAGTTCATGCACGGTCAGGTCCCTGCCATCAACTTGGAACCTGAAGTCCTGGCCCAGATTCAACAGCTCAAATTTGCCGTTCTCAAGTTCGACAACAACCTCATGACCTGAAACGTGGATGACTTCCGCATTCTGGACATGAGTCGTTTGAACCTCGTGAGTCGGCGGCTCTATTGTTTTCGTGGTTGATGGGTGCGTTACGTCCTGGGCGGCGATGCCCAGAGTCATGGCGCAAAGAAACGCCGGAATGACAAACGCTAAGCTGAATAATGTGTGCTTGGATTGCTTCATTGTTTTTCTCCTTCTATCAGACGTGATTTGTATTTGCCGCTTCATCCTGCTCTCGTCTATTGCCTCAAAGACGCTTCGACTATGTAGCGACTTGGAGCGGGGCCGACGAGATAAAACGGGTAGCATGTCACCAGCGTGAGCGAATCCTTCGTTCCTGGCAGTAATACGCTGACGTCGGCAGGGCTGGTAATTCGTACCCGATCCACCGCGTAAACAGCTGTTCCCGATGTCGTAACCAACTCGATCACGTCTCCCGCACTGATGTCCTTCAGAGGGCGAAAAAATCCGTCTCGGTGTCCGGCGATGCCGACGTTGCCGCCTTGTCCTGGACGTGAGGTGCCGGCAATTCTCCCCACCCCGCGGTTGAGTGTGAATCCATCAGTGCCATCTAACACCGGAGCTTCCAACTGCAGTCTGGGAATCCGTAACACGGCAAGGGCTTCGGGAGACTTGCCGAGGTTTGCGTGATATAACTTGGTGCGCTGAGCTGACCAAAGTGAGTAATCTGTTTTCCGCGTCTGGTAGAGGCTACCGACATGACTCTCGCCGCTGGCGACTTCCTTCCCTGTGCGCGGTTCCTCGGCGGACTCTAATTGTTCGCCTTCGAATCTCTCCATCTCAGCGCGGAACATTATGAAGCGATGAATGTGGGCCAATGAGAACATGATCAACAGCAGCACGCCCAACAAAAGCAGTCCGCGTTCAATGACTCGAATTATCTTCGAGCAAGTGCTCATTTCGGCTCAGTCCTTATCACGGTCTTTCTCAGTCGGTAGTGCAGCCTCGGTGCCCACGGGAGTTGGAGACACCATCGCCCGTACGCCGAATTCATGTACGAGCCTGCCTCCGTTATGGGCTGTATTGATGAGCAACAGGGCACCGGCGCTGTAGAGAACCAAGAATGCGAGCGGCAGGATGGTCGTCGTTAATCGGGTGTCTGCTCTCTTGAGCAGCCAGGGCACAGCGATTAACGCAACAAAGATCACCGACAGCACGCTGAAGACTGCTTGTGTGCGCTCGGCCAGGGATTGGTGATTCTCAAGAATTTGTTCCACCCCTGGGACTCGTTCCGCGAGTTTGCCTGCTGCTTCTCCAGTCTCGACGGCGACGAAGATTGACGCCGTTCCCACTAGCAGAAGGACCGTTGCAGCAATCAGGTAAGGACGCCCCTTAGCTGGCGTCAGCACTGCACCGACTGCGATGAAAATAGGCGCAATTAGCAAGAGCGCAATCGGAAAGTGAATGATGAGGGGATGCAGACCATCCCAGGTCGGAATTGGCGGAAAATGAAGCATAAGGGCTCCTTACATCGAGAAAAGACCGCCCTTTCGGCGGCCCGGATGCTAGCTGACTTTCTCGTACTTGTCTTTGTGGCTGAAACACGACGGACATTTTGAAAAATCCATCCGTGCCGTCGTGTACCCGCAGACCCCACAAACGTAGTAATCCTTGGCCTTTGACCCTTTGAGTGTCGGGAGATTGTTCAGGGCTTCGGAATACAACTTGGCGTGCTCGCCTTCTGCTGTTTTTGCATAGTTGAAGGTTTGCCCGGCATCCCGGTCCCCCTCGGCGCGAGCCTGCTTGAGAAATTCCGGATACATGGTGTCGCGCTCGTAAGACTCACCTTTGAGGGCCGCTTCGAGATTCTCCTTAGTTGAGTTGACGACTGGCTTCTCGATCCTTGCCTCGGGAGTACCTCCCAGCTTCTTGATCACGACTGCGTGGTTAGCAGCATGAACCTCTTCGGCCCGGGCTGCAGCGCGAAACAAGCTCGCAACCTCGCCATAGCCCTCCTGATCGGCCTTTTCAGCGAATGCTAAGTAACGGGCATGAGCATTACTTTCTCCGTTGAATGCGACCTGCAGATTGTCCAGCGTCGTCGTTGTTGCGGCAGCAGCCTTCCCTGGGAATGCGATCAGTGTGAGCGCGAGGGTAAGCAAAATAGCAGCGCAGAGGAAAAGACCAGCAAATTTCTCCATACCGAATTCTCTCCGTTCCAGTGAACGGCGACCGCTTGACTTCCGGTCGCTCTATAGGAGATAGCGCACGGAAGGTGCCAGTATCCGCCTCCTCTATGTGATAGAGAACAATGGGCGTTTCTGGGACTGGTACCATTGCGTCGGGGCTATGTCAAAGGCCTCGGACAGCAAGTGTCAAAGGCTTACGACGAGTTACTGCACACCTTTGACCCTGAAATTCGCCTGGCGGCGCATTCAGAAGGAGAATCGGAGTTGAAAGTCGATGGTACGGTTAGCGCAGGCGCTGCCGTGCCCGTAGCCGTGTATCGAAGTTGAGTGTCCGAACAGCGGAGAGCTGAGATTGCCAATTGGAATGTCCAGATTTACACCGTTGGACAGGTTGCGCGCGCTACAGAAAAACTGAGGGTATATTTTCGGTCGCTCGTGCCAGGGTCTTGGTCGTGATGTCGTTGTGTCCTGGGCCATGGCCACACCTGTCATGATCGCCTCGCTAGCGCATCAAATTGGAGTTCGCTATCGTGCTCTGGCGGAGCGGGAAGGCTCCCGCCAGGGCACACAGCAATCCGTGTTTAGAATTGGAGCTTCAACCCAAACTGGATATCGCGCGGGTCGCGGGCGCTGGTTACTTGTCCGTAGGTTTCGCTGTCCAGGCTGCCGTCCACGGCTGATCAGTTAGTGTGATTCAAGAGGTTAAAAGCTTCCGCACGGAATTGGAGTTTAGTGGCAGGAGTGTACGAATTCCTATGGAAGCTGCGGGCGAACGGTCGCATCCAGAGGACCCGCGCCGTCGTCCGAGGCTCTGACACTTGTTGGTGATCTGGCGCGCCGTTAGCGCCGTCCACGGGACCACATCGGAATGCCTTGAGCATCGCGGAGCACTAGCGTTCTTTCTCCTTTTGTAACCTCTCGTGCGAGAAGGGTTTCCTTGCCTGCGATCGTGACCTTTGAACCAAGGACCTCAAGCGCGTCTCCCTTGGCAAAGGAGAATTGCGATTGCTGGACGTACGACGAAGGTCCGACGTGTACGTCAAATGCGTCTAATGCGTCTGTATCGGTTTTCAGCACAAGGTGTGTGCCCGTACAGCACTTCCCGCGCGTTAGCTGTTGCACCTCCTGAACCACCCCTTTCACCCTTACCTCGGCGCGGGGATTGTAGTTGCGGGCTCCACGAGCACCCGCGCTTTGACCCGCGGCTACCGCTAGTAATCCCACGGACAACAGTATCGTTAGGAGAAAAACGTTCCATCGCTTCATACTGGCTCCTTTTCACATTAGCCATGAATCTTTATGAGAACTAACGTCACTTCACTGACGTCATTCACAATGATTGCGATGAGGCCAACCTCGTTGGTCAGCCCCAGCTCATCCAATCGGGGCACATAGAGTCATCTAAGCGAGCTCTTACCATTGCGCTTTGTGTCCTACGTTGTGCCCCAGCGGTAGCCGGTGATGGGACGCAGGAAGTCGCCGAGCAACCTGCGCTCCCGGGGTCCCACTTTCGTACCACTCACTACTGAATCCGTCGTAAACCGTGTTGGTAGTCAGGCGAGTGAGCTCGGTTCCGTCGAGCTTCATGCTGTAGAGTTCGAAGGCGCCGGAGCCGGTCACGCCGGGGTTTCCCCAGTTGGAGCTGAACAGAATCCTCGGCCCGACTCCAACGATGCTCACAGCCATCGGATCGAAGTTGGTACCCATTCCGGAGGTGAGCTGAGTTAGTCCAGTCCCATCCACATTCATCATGTAAATGTCTTCGGTCTCAGTGGCTGTGGAAGCATCCCAGTTGTCACGGCTGAAGGTAATCCTTTTCCCATCAGCGGTGAACGCAGGGTTCTCGTCGTAGCAGTCGCAACTAGCAGCAGCATTGGTGAGCAGTCGCGAACCGCTGCCGTCCGCTTTCATTGTTACGATTCCATCAAAGTAGTTACCGAGAGAGTCGTAGCCCCAAGCCTCCACCGCGAGCTTCGAACTGTCGGGGGAGTAGGTTGGCGCCCATGTCTGGTCGGCGCCCAGCGGCATCGGCAGCACTACTTCGCCTGAACCGTCAACTCTCCGCGTAACGATTTGCCATTGGTTCGAGTCTTGGGGTCCAGGACGCTCTGAGTTGAAAATGACTTTCGTCGCATCGGGTGAAAACTGGGGCATAGCATCGCGGTAGGCGTCGTTGGTGATGGCAATCAGGTCGCCACGGCCGCCCGAATCGGCCACGAAAATGTCCCATTGACCGGAATCGCCGTTCTGGCCGCCATACAAATCAACCGCAGCTGTCTTACCATCCGGAGAGAGGGCGATCGAATAGAACTCGCCCGTCACTGGCTCATTTGTAGAAGGGTCCAGAACCGCAGATATTGTGAATACGGTAGTCGCACCAGTAGTCGTGTACTTTCCTAACATTGGCGTGAATAGGTACCCGCCAGCGTCCTGCATAAAGGTGAAGGAACTGATCTGCGGTTGCACCACTGTTTTGCGGGAGTCGCCGCAGCCTGTCAGCGATACAGCAAGACAAGTATGAAAACATGCGTGATCTTGCCCACAGAGATCCTCCTTGGCGGGTGCTCTAAGGAAGCAGGCTGTCCAGCCGTCCCGCCGTAGCCAGGCAGCCTATCGTTAGGTGCCACGTGATTTCCGTTACGGCTGTTCCTCTCCGATGGTGCGCAGAACGTCTAGCAGGTTCGAAGCGGCGTCTATCTGTCGCCGCTCAGTCGTTTCTTGCGCTCCGGCGTACCACAGTTCCCGTGCCCGGAGTCCCATTGCCCTTTGGGCCTGGACAATGCGTACTTTTGATTTTTTGGGATCTGGCTCCAGAACAGCTTCTCTGTAGAGAATTGACCAATTCTTACTTCCATCCGGATTCACGACTCGAACTCTCCTTGCACATGAGTAATGAGCACTCCTACGAAAGTGCCGAGTGATCGCAAAGTTATTTTTCGATTTTCGAAACGGACCTGCTGACAGCGGACAGCCCAACACCATCAGCCATAGGTGAGACCACCTGATCCGATCTGGAAAGTTGCCAGGCGTTGGTTTGCTCCGTTGCAAAGAGTCCGAAATTGTTCTTTCGTGCTTAGGAGGCCTCAAGAGAAGGGTTACCTTACTCTGAAGCACCAAGTATTGGCGTAAGCCGCCGCGAGTACCGTCGGGTCGCGAGTCTTATGCAGCTAGCCTCGTCGAAACTCGAACACAAACTGAACCTTGATTCAGGGCACGGAGAGTGCCAGACGTAGATGGATCCCAAGTTCTTCAGAATGAACATCGGAGATGCCACCGACGCCAACTACAGACCAGCAATCGTCAAAGAAATCGGACCGCAGATGTCAAAAGCATCGGACATCATGACGCGCTAGTTTCCCCTGACGAATAACTAGATGAGCAGAGGCGTAAGTCCTCAGAGAGGGTATGTGACCTTTGTTGTCTGTCGCTTGCCATTTCTCTTGATCGATTCGAGAAGCCGGCGAGTAAAGATTTGTAGTCGACCCCTTTTTCGCGGCGCCCGGCAATAAACCTGCACCGAGGTTCACCGAAAGGGTGCGTGATGCGAGAAGTACCGTGCCCTCATGGGGACCGTGTCATGAAAGCGCAACGCAAGAAAATTCTCGTCGCTGACTGCCACGAAGACGTCCTGATCATGTTGGAGAAGTTGCTTGAGGATGCGGGTTTCGACACTACGACCGTCTGGACCGCTAAGGAAGCGCTGAGGATGGCTGAGTCGCAGCCTTTCGATTTGGTTTTGGTCAACGAGCACTTGCCAGACGCCGAGTGCGAGGAAATTCTCAAGGCGCTGCAGAAAAGAGCCGAGCCAATGCCCTGCATCGTCATGCAACCGAGTGCACCCGAGATCGTTGATTTCACCCGATTCGAAGCTTTAGGAGCGAAAGACATAGTCTGCAAACACTGTTTTCAGCAGATTGTCGAGCTTGTGAGGGAATGCTTGGTTTGTGATGGGAAGCGGCTCTCGCCCGCTTGAAACGGCACCCGAACGTGGAGAGTTGTCGAAGGAGGTTCACATGGAGGTCGACTACATGCTGGCGTGCGGCATTATTTGGCGAAAAACAGCAGATCCATTGGCAGGCTGGGAGCTGATTGAGGGTCTCGAATCCAAAGACCCCTGCATTCAACAGATAGCCAAAACGATTCTGGTGAAGTGTGGAGAACCATCGATGAACTTGTTGGAAAGTGCCGTTGCTGCGGGGATCGTAAGCCCAGACTCAGCAGGCCCATGCATGGCCGAGATTCTCGGGACTCATCGTGAGGACGACTTCGTCGTGTGCGGGCAATCCGTTAACTGATGTGCACGAGTTGAAGGCGACTGAACCGTCGATAAAGGTATGAGGTCTTCGGAGAGTTTGAAGGGGAGTGGTGAACAACCTAAGAGTGGGAGAGTGAGTTATTCGGCATTGCTCATTGGAACCGGTTACGGGTACCAGCCTTCATTGAGGTCGCGGAGCATGCAGAGGAGGCGCAACATGGAAGCACTTCAGTCAACGCAGATCGCCATCAAGAACATTCTTTTCGCAACTGATTTCGAGGCTCCAGCTCACCGAGCGCTGCCTTTTGCGGTCGCCATGGCAACCCGATACGGGGCAAGGCTCTATGTATCGCACGTCATTCCACGAGAGGCATACGCGTGCGCTTCTCCAGAAACGGTGGATCGTGTGCTCAAAGAAGTCGGTGACTTCGCGGCATATACGCTGAGTCAAATTGTGGGTCCTTTACAACAACACGGTTTGCGATGTGATGCGGTGCTTGGGGAAGGAGAAATCACGGAGACGATCAAGGGCTTCGTGAGCAAGTACTCGGCTGACTTGGTCGTCGTAGGTAGCAGCCGTGCCGGATGGAGCAAAGCAGTTTTAGGTTCGGTGGCTGAGGAAATTATCCAGGAGTCGCCTTGCCCGGTCCTGACAGTAGGGCCCCACGTCACAACGTTGGCGTCTTCGGGAGTTCAATGCATCATCTGTGCCACGGACTTTTCGCCGGCGTCAACACATGCGCTGGAATTCGCTGTTTCACTGGCGGAGGAATATCAAGCACACCTCACTTTGTTGCACGTCCTGGAGGGAAGATTACCGACCTCTTTGCAGTTTGCGGTCGAATTCACGGAACGACGTTTGCGCCAATCCTTGCCTACAGAAGTCGATCTGCGCTTCAAACCTGAACTTGTGGTCGAGACGGGCTCGGTCGCAGATCGCATTGTGAATCTTACGGCCGACTTGTCTGGGGACATCATTATTATGGGGTGTCACGGCGCCGGTGCACTCTCGCAGGTGGTGAGTCGATTGGGATCAATCGTGAACAAGGTTGTTGCGCTCGCCCCGTGCCCGGTGCTAACGGTCGGTGACGTGCAGAGACTGGAAAGCCGGTAGCCGGCGGAGGTGCCTTTATGGACTCATCAACGGTTTTGGTACTGGCTTTGAGCGCAGTTGTTGTCGCGCTTTTGGCATGGTTCGAGATCAACTTCCGCCGAAACGACGCGAAGATGGAGTCGAAGTCACCTCCCGCTCAATCGGGCCTCGAAACACTGAAGAAAAAGAGTCAGACGGAGGTTGACACGGATACTCAGAAAAAGAGAACTGCCTAATTCCTCATCAGGTTGAGGACACACACAGGAGTTCATCATGACAGCTTGTGCTGTTATTGTAACCGACGCGGATATGGACAGGCTCACCCGTCTAGTTCAGGCTTTTAAGTACTCTCTGTTTAGAGATCAGCAGCAGCTTGAACTGCTCGATCAAACGCTGGCGGCCGCAGAAGTGAGACCCTCGGCGCGAGTCCCTAAAGACGTGATCAGGATGAATTGCTGTGTTCGTGTCTTCGATTTCGATACACGACGGAGGGGACTTTACACGTTGACATTTCCCGAGGAGGCCAACATTTCGAGAGGCATGATTTCCGTACTTGCACCGCTGGGGATTGCGCTGCTCGGTCGAAGGAAGGGAGATGTTATCGAGGCACAAGTACCGGGAGGAGCCAGGAGGTTGAGAGTAGACGGCGTTCGGCAGCAAAGTCTCGTGAGCAGAGCGAAATCCGAAGATAGCCCCACCAAGCGCACAAGCGATCTCCGTCGAGGTCCCGAAATAGCTGTGGCTGCCTAGGAGAACTGATTCTGGGGGGGTCGGACGATTCTGGGTATGCTTTTCCCGGTACGGTACTGTGGTGCCCGTCGGTGGGACTCAAGCCTTCTTAGGCCTTGTACGTACGCTGTTTGCTTCGCAGTTCTCCATCTGCATGATTTCGCTATCTGTCCTGGTGCAGCGATGTCCAGGATTCGCTGGTTTCAGGTCCTCAAGGTCCGCAACACAGAGGGCGTGACTTGCATCCAGAGTGCGTCTCTGGTTGAACACTGAGAGACACATCCGGGAGACACGCCCTCTCATTGTTCGTGGGTCGGCGGCACAGCGGGGTTGGCTCAAGCAGCTACGGCCTTTACCCTCGATTGGGTCACCTCCGACTCTGCTTGCAGCCAGTCGTCTAGTTCGCGCACGTCTTGTCTCCCACGTTGCTCATACAAGTTCATAGGCACGACGATGGATTAGCTCCTCAGGATTTTCACAGTTTTGGCGGACAATGCCGACCGGGGTTGGCAAACTTGAGCGACTCTCGAACAAAAATGACTATTCTCCTCTCTCCGCCTGCGCGAACCCTCGGGGCTTCGTTGTTTCATTCAAACGCCACGATTGCATAGTACCGCGGGCGCCGCGGTCCCAGTAACTTTCGGTTCAGCCTCACTGTCTACGTAATCCAATCCAGATCAAAAAGCCACCCGCTAACGCTCCGGCAGCGAAGGCGACACCGACGGCTTGAAATGGCCTCTGCTTAACTGTATGTTTCAGTTCTTCAACTGCGTCTTCGGCAGCATGGCGACCGTGCCTGATCAGTTGGCTCGCCGAGTGGACACCCTCTTCGACCGCATCAGTGACAATGGTCCGAATCTTGGAAACCTCGCGAATGACATCCTCGACCGATGCTGGTTTTTCGATTACACCCGCTTGCATAAGCTTCGTGTCCCTTCGTTTCAAATTACGCCCGGATGCTGTGTGAGCTCGCCGGATCAAGCAGAGGGCCACACAACCAGACGATCTATATTTTTTCCGTTATTTCAGTGACTGAAATCCCGGGTCGTTCGGAGCACTGCTAAAACTCGCCAATGCTGACCACGGGATCATCATTATTCTCTGAGCATGAAGATATTGTCTCGATTCCCCCCGAATCAGACAGCAGCCTTTCGCCTTCGCTCTGGATCTCACCGGTGGTGCGTGGCTTCATGTTGCCGGAACCGGGAAAGAACATATACAGGACTCCGTCCGATTCACCTCCATGGCGTGCATTGGGCGAAATTCCCAAGGTCTCCGCCAGCGCGACAGAGCCTTCACCTAAGGTCCCAATATCTGCATAAATCGCAAACGACGATTTGCTGTTTCGGAGATTCACGACGAACGCGAAATCCCCCAACTGCGCTCCTCCACTTTCGGCGATCGCTTCTGGCAGCGCTACATAAGGAATCCTCGTAGCATCCACATATCGAGTCGGGTCACTGAACTCTTTGGTTTTATCTGCGAGCGACGTGCAGGAGATGTAGTAACCGGGGAAAGGATCGCCCTCTTGTTGAACCAAGGGGTTGCCGTGTCGATCAGTAATAATGCCGTTCCAATGGCTTGGCAAACCAGCGTTCGCCAATTCATCAAGTCCGATGTCGTCAGGGTGGTAAGCATTCGGAGCACCGTCAGCGTCGATCGTCATACCGGAAATGAAAAAGAAGGCACTGGTCTCCGGCAACTGCCAAATCGGTACTTCACCAATATGCTGTTCATGTCGATTCCACAGCGCAATGCTCGGCAGCTTCTGTCTCGCATTGGCGCAACTATTCACGAACTGGTCTTCTGAACGCCTTTCTGCCGGTTGCGCAAATCCCGACGCGCAGAGCAGTCCAAAGAGCAGAGCTGTACGTACGAGTTGTCTCCTCATCCTCTGTCCGCAATCCGCAACGGGCGATCCAAGACGGCAATGGCCGCTGCTGCGCCTCCAAGGAACTGCCCCAGCATTTTCGCAGCCAAACTCATCAAGGTACCGAAGCTGGCCGTTATGGGTATGACCGGCTAGTATCAGACCCTATCCTGAGGCTCGCTGCCAACCATCGATTTACGCCAAGTTGTAAAGAACAAACTGTGAGGACCGCCACGATTACGTCCGGGTCCACCCTTTGTCAGAAGAATCGGACAGCGAATGTCAAAGCCATCGGACATCACAACATATCTGCCTAGTTTGGTCGTTCCAATCATCTAGGGCCCCAAGGTGGGAAACCCAAGCGACACCGCCGATAGCGCTATCGAGTCTGTTGTCTGTCGGTTAGCATCTAGCGTTCTTCATTGGATTCGGATAGTAAAGACTTGTAATTTCCCCCTACTTCGCTCCTGCTCGGCACACAACATGCACCGAACTTTGTTGGGAAGGCAAAGGTATGAGAAACACTCATGCGGGAACGGGGACGGCTGGTTTCCGCATCTTCGAGCGTAAGCGTAAAGGTAATTCGGGTATTGGCATGGACGTAGGGACATCTCCGCAAAAGAGTCCGTAGCTCGTTCCAGGACATCATATGAAAATTCTCCGGCGTCACTGGATGATCGCAATTCTGACCGTGCTGGCAGTCGCTGCCATTGCCGTATTTCAATTGAAGGGGAACGACAATCCGCAATATTTCACGGCCAAGGTCGACCGCGGTGACATCAGCCAAGTAGTCGAGGCCACCGGCACTATCAATGCCGTAACCACTGTCCAGGTCGGCTCTCAGGTTTCGGGGACCGTTTCTCGCCTGTACGCAGACTTCAATTCCCGTGTAAGAAGAGGACAAGTTATAGCGCAGATCGATCCCTCACTCTTCCAAGGATCTTTGCTGCAGGCCAAAGCCGACCTAGCCAATGCGCGGGCCAGCGTCGCCACTGCGAAAGCGAATCTCCAGAAGGCACTGGCTTTGCAGATTCAGACCACGGCCGACTACGAACGCACCAAAGCCTTAACTGCTCAACGCGTCATGAGCACGCAGCAACTTGACTTGGCCAAGGCCAACTACGATTCCGCGGTGGCCGTTTCGTCCGCGGCTGATGCTCAGGTGACGCAAGCCGAAGCCCAAGTGCAGCAGCGGGAAGCCGCTGTCAGCGTAGCCCAGACCAACCTGGACTACACCACCATACGTGCCCCCATCGACGGCACCGTCATTGCGCGCAACGTGGACGTTGGCCAGACCGTTGCCGCCTCGTTACAAGCACCGACACTGTTCACTATTGCTCAGGATCTGACCAAAATGCAGGTCTACGCCAGCACCGATGAATCCGATGTAGGCGCGATCCGGCCAAACCAACGAGCCACTTTCAAGGTCGATGCATATCCCAAGGAGAATTTCAGCGGGCGGGTCTCTCAAGTACGGATGAACGCCACCACTGTTCAGAACGTGGTCACATACAACACGATCATCGATTTCGATAATCCTGAAATGAAGCTGTTTCCTGGTATGACGGCTTACATCACGATTCCGGTGACCTCGGCAACGAACGTACTTCGCGTCCCAAATGGTGCGTTGCGTTACAAGCCCGACATGACGGCCGAGGAAATACGCGCGTTATATCAGAAGTATGGAATCGACGGCGGAGGTGGGGCACAGAGCATCGCCAATCAGCAGGCAGAGAACGCGAGCTCTGAAACCAGTGGTGGAATGGTGAGGGTTAGTGGCCGAACTGCTGGGGAACAAATGAATCCGAATCCTGCAATACGGGCGGCTGCTCCGCCTCTGGATGTCGCGGTTCTTTGGAAGCTGCGTCCGGACAAGACTCTAGAACCGGTAAGGATCCGATCCGGCATAACCGACCACACGGTGACGGAGGTGGCCGAGCTTTTCAACGGATCATTGACGGATAACGACCAACTGGTCACAGGTTCTGTTCTCGCCGGACCGAAAATCGGACCCGGAATTACGAGTCCAACGAGGCATTAGAGACTACATCCCGGGGTAGTGAGAAGACAGAAGATGAGGGTCCGATCACCGCGCGTTTTCACAGGAACTTATGGTCACGATGAGCCAATCGGAAACTAACTTCGCTCCCTCTCAACTGGGCGAAGTGAGAATCCACGTTGTAGATGTCCACAAGTACTATGAGTTGGGCGAAACCCGCGTTCACGCTGTGCGCGGCATCACGATCGACATCACCAGTGGTGAGTTCGTGGCCATCATGGGAGCGAGTGGAAGTGGTAAGTCCACGTTCATGAATATTCTGGGCTGCCTCGACAAGCCGAGCTCCGGAAGATATTTCCTTGACGGAATCGACGTCTCCGGAGTTAGCAAGGACGAATTGGCTGCGATCCGGAATTCCAAGATCGGCTTTGTCTTTCAGGGTTTCAACCTGCTTTCCCGAACCACAGCGCTGGAGAACGTGGAGTTGCCCACTCTGTATGCCCAGGTTAGCAAGGCAGAGGGTGAGAAGCGGTCGCGCGAGGCGCTTGATCTTGTCGGACTCGGAAGCCGATCGACTCATTTCCCATCTCAACTATCTGGCGGGCAGCAGCAACGTGTCGCGATTGCGCGCGCCCTGGTAAACAAACCGTCGATTCTGCTGGCGGATGAACCCACGGGCAATCTAGACAGCCGCACTTCGGTGGAAATCATGGAGATTCTTACACGGCTGAACGACAGTGGCCTGACTGTGGTCTTGGTTACCCATGAGCATGACATATCGCAGTTTGCCAGGCGCACGATCCAGTTTCGGGATGGGAGGATCCGCCGGGATGAGCCTGTAGTAAATCGCCAGAACGCGTGCCAAGTCCTCAAGGCCCTTCCGGTGGAGGAGGATTAGTAGCTCCGAAGAGGTGTAAATATGGACTTAGTCGCGGTAGCACGGATCGCAGTGCGAGCTCTGGCTCGCAACAAGATGCGCTCTGCCCTCACCATGCTCGGCATCATCATCGGCGTGGGCGCAGTCATCGCGATGGTAGGAGTGGGGCAAGGGGCGCAACAGCAGGTGCAGCAACAAATCGCCGCGATGGGTTCGAACATCCTGTTCGTTGGCTCAGGTACGGTTACGCGGGGCGGAACTCATATGGGCTCGGGTGCCACCAAAACCCTCGTGTACGCGGATATGCTCGCTATTTTGCGAGAGTGTCCGGCCGTCAAAGATGCCGCGCCCGGTGGTAATACCAGCACACAAGTTGTCTTTGTCAATGACAACTGGGCGACCCGAATTAACGGCACCGAGCCGCAGTACTTCGAAATTAGGAACTGGCCCTTTCAGGAGGGGGCCGCGTTCACACCCGAGGATGTAGAGATGGCGGCGAATGTGGCGGTCATCGGCGAAACCGTGCGTAAGAACCTCTTCGGTGCAACCGATCCTCTCGGACAAACCATTCGGATCAAGAGTCTCCCTTTCAGGGTGGTGGGCGTGCTTGCGCAAAAGGGGACATCAGCCGCCATGGGCGATGATCAGGATGATGTAGTACTTGTTCCTATCACGACTCTTCAGAAGAAGATAACCGGGCAGGATTGGCTGCGTTGGATCATGATCTCGGCCACCTCGCGTGAGGCAAGCTACGCGGCCCAAGAGCAAATCACATCTCTGTTGCGAGATCGTCACCGCATTCGCCCCGAGCAGGACGACGATTTCATGGTACGGAACCTGGCCGACATGGCTGACTTGGCAGACCAGGCCGGCAGTGTGATGACTATGCTCCTGGCCTCGATTGCCAGCGTTTCATTGATCGTCGGTGGGATTGGCATCATGAACATTATGCTGGTGTCGGTCACCGAGCGTACTCGCGAGATTGGTATTCGCATGGCGATTGGTGCCACCGAGGGCAATGTGCAGAGCCAGTTTCTGACTGAGGCGGTCGTTCTGAGTTTGATTGGGGGCTCGATCGGAATCATATTTGGAATGGGCGCATCGTACTTCATCACTCAGACCCTGGGCTGGGTAGTCCTGATTTCTCCTCTCGCGATCGTGACGGCGGTAGTGTTCTCCATGGCGGTTGGGATTTTCTTCGGTTTCTACCCCGCGAGGAAAGCAGCACGCATGGATCCAATCGAAGCTTTGCGGTACGAGTAGGGCACTATTCCTTAAGGAACGGGCCGCATCATGGTTGCACAGGAGTAAGTCGAGGAGACCGGACTGGAGTGCAAAGTGAAGCGCGAGCACTTCATTCAACTGGTAGCGCAAGTGTTGGACACGCTTCCGAAGGAATTCTGCGAACGAATCCACAACCTCGCGGTGCTTGTCGAGGAAAAACCAAAGCGGTGCAGGAGAACACATGTACCCGCCGGACAGATCGGTCCCACCAAAGACCGCTATCTGCTGCTCGGAGTTTTCGAGGGCGTACCCGCCACTCAGAGGAGCGTGTTCGACTTCAGCTCGGGACCGAACCGCATCATTCTGTACCAGAAAAATATCGAGGCAATCTGCCGGAATGACGCAGAAATCCGACATGAAGTTCGGCAGACCGTTCTCCACGAACTTGGACACTACTTCGGGTCGGACGAATCCCAACTTAAGGACGTTTAGCTCCGTCAGAGAATCTCGCGCTGATTCGTGGACCCTCCGCGTCGCGACGTTTTTTTCTTTGACCCGGAGCCGCTTTTGAGGCTAGTGTATGACTCAATCTAAAGGTGAATCTGGGGCTGGGTATGACATTCCGCGTCGTTCCCATTGGGATTGTTTTCCTCCTGACTACTCTGTGTGCCGCCAAGCCGACGTGCAGTCCGAGCGAGACGTTCGATCAGCCGATTAAGGAAGACCATGATTTCTCGCGGATTTTGCGCGATGCGCAATCTGGTAATCGTGATGCGCAGTTTCTGGCCGGCATGACCTACGAAATCGGCTGCGGGATCGATCAGAACTATGCCCAAGCCGCAAGCTGGTACCGAAAGGCCGCTGACGGCGGACATCCCGGAGCACAAAACAATCTTGGCGGGCTTTATTTGCAAGGCCTGGGCGTGGAGCAGAGTGATGCCGATGCCATGAAGTGGTATCTGCGTGCGGCGCTAGAGGGGCAACCGGCCGCGCAAAACAATGTCGGTTACATGTACGCAACGGGACGCGCAGGGCCGAACAACTCCGGGACGCGGAACGACGGTGAAGCAGTGAAGTGGTACCGCAGAGCTGCGAGGACCGGATATGGAGCAGCCGAGCTTAATCTTGGGCTGGCATTTTTTCGCGGAGCTGGCGTTCGCCAGGATCTGGCCGAGGCCGTACGGTGGTTTCTCAAGGCGGCTGGGCATGGCTCAGCCGCTGCCTGCGATCAGCTGGGCATCGTTTACCAGCACGGCTGGGGCGTTCAAAGAGACTACAGCGTCGCCGCCAGGTGGTTTCGCCTCGCGGACGAAAGAGGGTTCTCTCAGGCAAGACGCGATCTCTCTACACTCGACGAACTCGTTCGTCACGCAACCAACGAAGTCAGTTCAGACCGTGCCGGTCACTAAGACGCTGAGTTAAGCCGCGGTGTGTGCGTTCGTCCGAATTGAAAGGCCGACCTTGCGGTCGGCCTTTCTCTCCCGTGGGTGCCAGGCTAGAAGACCAGTTTGGCCGAAACCTGTACCACGCGCGGAGACGAGTCGAAGCCCAGGAAGTTACCGTATGGGCTGGTTGGCGTTGCTGCCATGGTTGTGATTTGTCCGAAGCTTGAAGAACCCAGAGCGGAATCCGGATTGAAGAAGTTCGGATGATTGAACACGTTAAACGCTGTCGCGCCTAAAGCGAACGTCAACCTCTCCGTCAGCTTGAAGTTCTTGAAGAGGCTCATGTCCATGTTGAAGTACGAAGGCCCACGATACTGGTTGCGCCGTCCCGTCGGCCAGTACGGATAGCCCTCAAACGTCGCAGCGCCACTGTCCAGAAACGCACTCGCGTCAAGACATGCGGGCTGCAGTCCGCTGATGCCGGCGTTTGCTGCTCCGCAACTGGATGCTCCTGGAGTTGCGCCTCCAACCAATGGAATCGCGAATATTGTTCCGCCTCCATTGCCCACAGCCCAATTGGAATCCGTGACGCTAAAAGGCAGCCCGCTTCTCCAGAACATCTTTCCGGAGAACGACCAGTCTCTCAGGACATGCGTCAGGATATTGTTCTGAAAGTGCGGTTTAGGAGTGACCACGAAATCAGCGCTGACGTTATGGCGGATATCGTAGTCGGAGTTCCCGTAGTTGTTGTCCCTCAGATTTCCGGGATTGATCTGTCCGAGCAGCGAATCGCCGTAGGTGAACACGCCACCGTTCGAGACCTCATCCAGGTTGTGGGACCAAGTGTAGTTGAAGTGTCCAGCAACCCATTGCGACATTTGCCGCTTCAGGGTCAAGGTCAGACCGTGGTAGTTGGAAACAGCCCCGCTCTGATACTGCGTGACGGTGCCATAGTTGGGAACCGCCGGAGCCGCGGGCAAGATTCCTGGGAAGACTCCGTACTGATCGTAGGCGTTAGGCCAGGCTGTGGAGTAGGGAATGCGAATGCCGTGGTTGCCGTTGTAGCCGACCGTGACTGCGGTGTTGCGATCGATTTGCCGCTGGACCTGCAGGTTCCATTGTTGCCAGCGCGGTGAGTGCAGTGTGCCTGCGACTGAATAGAAAGCAGGAGCCGGGAAATTTACGCCTTGTGCGGCCAAAATTGCTTGAATCTGCGAGTATGTTTGGCCACCCGTGAACCCGGTTCGGAATGCAGCCGCCGACGCTTCATAGACGGCTGCGGAACCCTGCGGTCCAGGATCGAGAGCCGGTGTTCCGGCGCTCGGACGGACGCGGAACATGGCGGAGATCGGCGGGTTGCTGAGAATGTTGCTGATCAGGCCAGCTGGCGGCGAATCGTAGAAAATTCCGAATCCGCCACTGATAACCGTGTTCCTGTTACCCCGCGGCGACCAGCTAAAGCCCAAGCGAGGAGACACGGTCAAAGTGTCGACGCCCGGAAACGCTGAGTGCTGATTGTAGCGGATGTCGTCGATATACGGAACATCGCCCGCCCCTGCCCCCGCCTGATAGCTCGGTAAGTTGTACCAATTGCTCACGTAGTTAGCAAAGCAATTGCTCTGGCAAACTGGGTTCGAGTTGCGTTCGAGACGCAGAACGAACGTCAGCTTCAGGTTATTTCTGACATTCCACTCGTCCTGGGCGTATCCCCCCATGTTCCACATCGCGACAGGAACGTCGTTCGACGTCACATCGGCCCGGCGATATTGATAGGCCAGACCATTCACGAACTTGGTCATGCCGTCGCCGGTGTACCCAAAGTAGGCACCCGGATTCACCCAGAAAAATGTCTGGTCACTGATGTCGTAGCGTAGAAAGTTTCCGCCGAATTTGAAGTTGTGATTGCCGCGATTCCAAGCGAAGTCGTCGCGGAAACCATACTGGGTAATCTTCCTGCCTTGCGGGTAACCGCCCTGCTGGTTGAAGCCATAGACTCCCAAGCCCAGGTCGCCGCCAAACTGTACGGATCCGCTGGTCAGAAAGTAATAGGGAAAGGTTTGAGCTACCTTTGCGGCATCCTGTGTGAACAGAGCCCGGTAGTGGCTGGCAGAAGCCATGAATGAATTGGTCGAATGGGGCCCAAAAATATGGGTCCATTGCGCCTGTCCGCCATACGAAGGTTGGTTGGAGATCGCGTTGAAGTTGGAACTGATCGGGTCAAGAGTCGTAGCTTGTAGGCCGCGATCCATTTTGTAACGGAAGTAGATCTTGTCGTAGTCGCTGATGTTGTGATCAACACGAGCGGCCATGTTCCACTCGTGAGAGAGCGCCGTCGGAGTTGCCACAAAGCGCGCGGCGCAGGATGTGGTCGTGGGATCGAAGCCCGCCAGCGCGTCAGCGGCAAGATCTCCACACCCTCCACCATCGCCTAGCGGAAGCGGGGTCGCCGTGCTGGCGCCCTTTGCGTTCTGTAGCAGGTCAAACAGCGTCTTGTAGTTCGCGTACTCGTTCGGTTGTACCGATTGAATGTTGCTCAGTACCGCGTTCGAAAAAGCCGCCGTCGGTACGATTACCGGAATCGTGTTCGGCAGCACGAAGCGTGTTCCTTCAAGATTGAAGAAGAAGAAAGTCTTGTTCTTCAAGATTGGGCCGCCCACCGAGGCAGCCCATTGATTGGCGTTGGAGAATGGAGTCTGATTGGGGAGCCCATCCAGGATCTGGCTGTTCTTGTTCATCCAGCCGTTGGCGTTAACCGCACGCCCGTTCCACCAATACTGGGCATTGCCATGAAACTCGTTGGAGCCTGACTTGGTAATGTAGGTAACCTGCGCGCCGGACAGTTGGCCGTATTCTCCTCCATAGGGATTGCTGATTACGGTGGCTTCCTGAACCTCATTATTTCCCAGCGTGAGGTTGCTGGCCCCTGAGTTGTTGATGTTGAAGTAGGGGTCCATGTTGTTCTCGCCGTTCACAGTGAACAGGTTCGAGGTCGCCGGCAAGCCGTTAATTGTGAAGTTCCCATAACCGCCGGTCACGTTCACCACCGCGCCCGGACTCGTCTGAGCGATGTTCGTGATGTCGCCCCCGGCACTGGGCAATTGCTCAAGTTCAAGTTGGGAGAACGACGTGTTCACACTGGCCGTTTGGGTCACCACGGGAGCGACGCCCGACACTTCTATGACCTCGGCAGTCTTGGAGAGCGGCATCGTAAGATCCGCAGTGGTGGTTTGTCCCAGGCTGACCGTAGCCGGAGCTTTCACTTCAGCGAAGCCGGTTTCCTTGGCTAAGATCTCATACCGTCCGGGCTTCAATAGTTTGAAGGTGTAGAAGCCGACCGCGTTCGCTATCGTTGTTTGTGCCGTTCCGGTGTCAAGGTTCTTCAAGGTCACCGTAACGTTGGGGATTACAGCTCTCGTTGGGTCATACACGGTTCCTACCACGTCGCCGGTCGTCAATGTTTGTCCATAGACTACAGGTTGCGGAAAGGAAAGTATTAGGGCCAACGAAACCAGGATAATCGTAGAAAGGTTTCGTAAATGCATTTCTCCTCCTTGGCGATGTGTTGAAGAAGCGCTGTCACTGTTTTTCGCCGATGCAGTGCAGCGTTGTTAGAGCGTCAGTTTCCGTCACGTTCATTCCGATGATTAGCCCTTTTCCTCAGGCCACCCCTCGGGGGGGCGATGACCGTCGTCCTCAAGGAGCCCTCAGTCCACATATACGGTGATTGCGATCCGATCCCTTGGGTACCTGCGGTTGTACAGGTAATAGCCGTCTTCGGAGCAAACGACATACACGTCATCGTTGTCGTACCAATCGTCCGACCAGTACTCTGGCCACGGGTCCATGAGACCGAACCAAAAGCCGGCGTACCAGAATCGCGGATGCCCGCCATATATTTCCATTGGGTATCTGTGGATGCGGAACCAGTGATTTGCACCAAAGTTGCCACGATAGTGGTTTTCTGGAATGCGGTAGCCGCTGTAGCCGCCACGTTGCCGCCAGTCGCGGTGCTCGGACTGCCAGTTACGTGCGCGATGCTGCTGCCACACCTCCCGCTGCTGACCGTGCTGCACCCGTTGCCGCTGTCGTGAGGACCCATTATCCTGTTGTTGAGCGCGCTGTTGTTGCTGCTTGCTCCGGTCCGGTTGTTGAGCGCGCTGTTGTTGCTGCTTGCTCCGGTCCGGTTGCTGGGCGCGCGGTTGCTGCTGCTTGCTCCGGTCCGGTTGTTGAGCGCGCGGTTGTTGCTGCTTGCTCCGGTCCGGTTGTTGAGCGCGCGGTTGTTGCTGCTTGCTCCGATCCGGTTGCTGGGCCCGACCCTTTTTTTGGTCTTGCTGTTGTTTATTCCTATCAGGCTTCCGCTTTTCAGGCTTGCTTTGCTGAACCTGTTTTGGAGGCTTGGCCCCTGGGTTTTGGTCCTGCTGTGCGTACGTGGAACCTATGGTTCCGAGAAGAAGTAGCAGAACTCCAATGCTGATAATTCCAACTGGTTTCATGAGTCTTACCTCCCTGCGTCTATTTCTTGTGCCCCTCGCTTGGCGGAGCGCGGGTATTAAGTTCCCTTGCGTCCCAACGTAGATGTGGGAGGGCGAAAGGATGCCAGAGCTGCGTCCCATCTAACCCAGCCGTTATCGTGCCATCGGTCCTTACTTACCAGACTCGTTCCTGGGAGACTTCTTGTTAAGAGTGGCAAGGAGCAATTTAGCCGAGGCTGGCGGACGAATCGCACTATTGATTACGACGTCTTTGGCCAGGGTTCCCTTTCCGTAAAGCCTCTCATTGCCATCGTTGTCGGGGCGGAGAGTTGAGCCTTCCAGGGAAATCCCGGCGAACAATCCTCTCGCACGCGAATACGACAGAATTTCCGCCCGCAATGTGACATCGGTCGAGGCCGCAGCGCTGCGTCCTTTTGGTCCGGCTGCCGCAGCCACGTCGCCGCCGAGTTTGACCTGGCTGGTGAGAATAGAATCAGCACCGCGTCGATTCATCACCAATAAGACAAAGTCTGTCGCTTGGCCTCCCAACTGCAGTCCGAAGCTTCCACCTTCGAGCGCCATCATGGAAGGTGCACTCCAAGGCCCGCTGAACTCCTTGCCGCTCCGGCAAGTCATCACGCCGCGGCCGTAACTGCCCCCGAAGCCGATTGCAAATTTCAACACAGAAGGCAGTACGATGACACATTCCGCCTTATCGAGAAGGTCCTCTGGAATATCGTCGGGAACATTTAGAATCTCAACCATCACTTTGCCAGCATTTTTAATGCGATTGTTTTCGTCTTTTTGGGCAGACGCAGGCAGAGAAAACAGCGCAACCATAGCCATTAATAAGAAGATATTTTTCATCAGTTTGTCCTTTCCAAACAATCTCTAGTCTGTGGCCGTGTGTGCCCGTTCTTTTCACCTTCGGACTCCAACTCCCTGGCTCAACGCTGGATGCCCTCTCAGTCACGCGGAAAGCAGCACGCCTGAGTCCGACCGAAGCGTCGCGTTACGGGTAGGAAAGCACGGCGGGTACCCTTCCGTCTGGCATCCGGGCACGGTCTGGAATCTCCCCACCCCCAAAACCGTGCCGCCGGCTCCTAGCCCAGGAAATCCTGCGGTTCAGAACTGCAGCTTCAATCCGAACTGAATGTTCCGCGGATCGCGGGCGCTGGTCACCTCACCGTACGTACCACTGTCCATGCTCCCGTCCACTCCTGACCAGTTGGTGTGATTCCACACGTTAAACGCTTCTGCACGGAACTGCAGGTTCACACCTTCCGTGAGCTTTGTGTTCTTGAACAGAGACAAGTCCCAACGACCGAATCCCGGTCCACGCACAACCCCGCGACGTTCGTTGCCGACGCGGTACTCGCCATCTGTTACCTCTTGAAATGCCGGGGTGTTGAACCATTGCAGGCGTGTATGTGGCGCTCCGGAGTTGGGATTGCTGATTACATCTGGGTACAGCAAGTTCCAGTCGCTGGACAGAACACCGAGACCCGCGTGGTCCATGTAGGTTCCCGAGGTCACACTGAAAGGCGTTCCTCCCATGTATGACACAATGCCGGAGACTTCCCATCCGCCCAGGGTATGACCCAGCAGGCCTCGCTGGCCCCTCAGCCAAGGCAGGCTATAAACAAAATTGGCGGTCAGCATGTGGCGACGGTCAAGGGTGGAGGGCCCGTAGTTGGCGGCGATGTTGTAGGTGTTCTGGGGTGCGTTCCAACGATCCCCCGGACTGTCGGTCATGGTGCGGGACCAGGTGTAGTTCACCGCCAGCATCGAGTTCCCGCTCAATCGCTTTTGTGCGGACACCTGCAGGGAGTGGTAGTTAGATTTGAACCATGGTTCCACAGCATTCATGAATCCGTATCCGACGTAGGGGCGATACGCGTTCAGGATCGAGAGATTGTCAGTCGAGAGACCTTCGGGTGGCACAATTCCGGCTGCTAGAGCAACGCCGGGGCGGACCTGATTCAGGTCGATCCCGCCGAGCAGATGTGTTCCTTTGTTGCCATAGTAACCGACATCCACTAGGAAGCTCTTGCTGAGCTCATGCTGGATATCGAGGCTCCATTGCTGCGTATAAGGCACGTGCCAATCAACGCCAGCGATGCGCAGGTATGGCGGGGAAAGATTCTGGTCGGCGGTCACTCCTCCAGGGTTTGTGAAGCTGGTTCCTGTGAAGCTGTACCCATACGAGAAGGGCGGATTGACCCAGGCGTTGTCTTCCACGTATCCGACCGTTGAGGAGTCGTAAAACATACCGTAACCGCTCCGTACAACGGTTTTGCCCGTATTAAAAGGGTCCCACGAGATTCCGACTCTGGGGGCAAAGTTCAGGTTGTTCTGAGTGGATACCGCTGTGCCGTAGGGTGAATTCTTCCCGCCAACAATGATGCCGTTGAGCGAGTCGAAGTTCGGATTGCCGCCGGGGACGATGTTTCCGCCCGCGTCGATGACCGGAGCGTTTGCTAGGTTATACAGATGAGGGTTGAAGTTTGTCAGGCGGCCGTTCCCATCGGTGGGTTGGCGGAACAGTGAGTAGCGCAGACCGTAAGTCAGAGTTAGGTTAGGGCGGATTCGATAGGCATCCTGTGCGAAGAGCTCAAGTTGGTTTTGGTGAATGTCTGCGACCAAGTCGTGCGCGTCCTGTGTAAAATTAGCGACCCTTCCGAGCAGGAAATTGGCCCACGCCTGCTCGAAGTGAGCCGTTTCGGAAGTATTTTCTGCCGGCAATCCATCGAAGCCGAAGGTGAATGATCCTGTGTTGTTCCCACCGGCGTTTTCATTCTTGTTGTAAGTGTTGAAACTGGCTCCGAATTTCAAGGTGTGGTGGCCAAGGATCTTGGTGATGTTTCCAAACGCGTTGTGGTTACGGTTGAAATCATCGTAGTTGCCGAAGCCTCCAAAGAAGTCACCACCCTCGAAGGTTAGGGCAGGAATGCGGCCCAGTGTAGAGGGACTGGGCAACCGAATCGCGTTAAGAATGTCGGGAGAATTCTTAGTTGAAGCCAATCCGATGTTACGGCTCACGATGGCCCCGTAAGAATAGGCGTACCCGGCTTCGAGCAAGAAAGTCGGAGACAAGGCCGCAGTGGCGCGAAGCATCAGGTTGTGCCCTGGGGCGTTCGTGGTGGTGGTGGCTATTCCGGGAACATTCATCCCCGTCCACAGGCCAGTTGGCTCCTCCGTCGGAATGGAGTCGTTGATGTACCGTCCGGAAACTGTCAGCCTGGGACCGAAGACGTGGTCCACCTTAATGAGTTCCTGCCGGTAGTTGTACACATTGCGTAGAGGAGAGATCAGTGTGTGGAGTACCGGATCCTGCGGATTGGGAATCTTTGAGAAGACGTCTGTGATATAGGCCTGAGCGGCTGGATCAAAGCTGCTGGCAGGGATCGACGTCCCGACCTGTGAGCAACCTCCTCCGTCACCGTTAAACTGCACGCAGACCGGGTTGGCAAAGACGCCCAGCTTTTCCCCTGCAGTCGGCACGATACCTGGGCTGGAAGTCGCGGAGGTAATAACGCGGCGGAATTCCTGAGACCAGAAGAAGAAGGTTTTGTTTTTTCCCTTGTTGTACACATTGGGAATGAAAAGGGGTCCGCCGAGTGTGTACCCAAAGTTGTTGTAGCGCAAAGGCGGTCTTGGATTTTCCACTAGGTTGTTGAAGTAATTGTTGGCATTTAGCGCATCATTGCGGAAAAACTCATAAACCGTGCCATGGAACGTGCTCTCGCCCGACTTGGTGACAACATTGATCTGCCCGCCGGCACCACGTCCGAATTCGGCATCGTACATTCCACGCAGCACTTTGAATTCAGCGATCGAGTCCACGCTGGGATAATTCAAAAGCGTACTGTTTGAACCGCGATCCACGTTGTCGGCGCCGTCGATCGTCCAATTGTTGGCATTGTCGCGGGCGCCGTTAACAGAAAAGGCGACGGAGTTGTCATCTCCATTCGGGTTCATCACGCCTACGTAAAGCTGATCGCCGCCGCCATAGGACACGCCCGGTTGGAGTGCCACGAGTTGTTCATAGTTGCGATTGTTGAGAGAAAGCTCCCGCACTTGAGTGCCCGAGATCAATCCGGCCGCCGTTGGCGTCTGTAGCTGTACTTGGAGCTGGCCGGATTCAACTGTCACCTGTTCTGCCACGGTACCGACTTCTAGCGTAAAGTTTAGGGTCAGCTTGTCATTGACATTCAGCACGGCATGTTGCACGGTCTCCTTGAAGTTAGGGGCGCTAACGGTTACAGAGTAATTCCCGATGGGCAAAAGAGGTGCGACGTATTCCCCGCTCGCGTCCGAGGTGACGCTCCGGATCAAGATGTTCTTGTCTGTGTTGAAAATGCTGATGGTGGCTCCTGGAACGACGGCATCGGTGGGATCTTTGACTGTACCCAAGATGCTTCCTGTGATTTCCTGAGCGCTACCACCGAGAGGAATCAAACAAAAAAGCAGGATCAATACGGTTGTTGCGGTACGCATACGACATGCAACTACTTCGGGCATCTGAACTGCTGTCTTTGAATTGGGCATGATTGCCTCCAGATATGTTGAAAGACCGCGGCGATACGCCACTTGCCGGGGGCGTTCCCCATGCATCAGTTTGTTGAACCGTGACCGACTGCCGCCGGCACTCCGACCAGTTTCCATGATTTGGATTGGTGAACAGATTTCTCCTCCGAGAAGTCGTGGCCAAGCAGCCCGACCTTTTGGGGCACTCATTTGTCAGCTCCGATCGCGCAGAGGACTCCTAAGAAATGCGAAGCAGCGTCCATCTGGTGGCGCTCAGTCGTTTCGATCGCTCCGGCGTACCACATTTCCAGGGCGCGGAGACGGATTGCAGCCTGAGCTTGGACGACGCGTGTCTTGACTCTCTTGGGGTCCGGCTCCAAAACGGCTTCCCTGTACAGCGCAAGCCAATTCTGATTTCCGTCTGAATTCGCCATTCGTCATCTTTCGTGTGCGTGCGTGTGGGCACTCCGCCGCAGAGTCCGAGAACACTCATCACGAACCAGACTTAGGCCCATCAAATTACCCGTGAAGTTTTTCTCGGTAGCGCCCTCGAAATTACGAACACAAGAGGAACTCTGACCTCGGGCACGGAGTGTGCCAGACATTGAAGGCGACAAGTTGCACAAAACAAACATCAGAGACACTGCAGGTCTTACCTGAAGGCCCTCACGCGTCAAAGGAATCGGACCGCGAATGTCCAAAGTATCGGACGTCAAGATAGTTCCGGTTTCCCTCTTGTGACTGGCTGGATGAGGACGTGTGACAGGCTCCGAACAGGTCTGTCGCCTTTGTTCTCTTTCGCTTGGCATTTCCTTTCGGCCCATTGAAATCGCTGGCGAGTAAATCTTCTTCCGGCGCTCGGCACTCAACATGCTTGCAGCCTCGGTGAGGGCGCCGAGGTGCGAGAAGCACTGCAAGTCTCCAGAAGAGACAGGTCTCATTACCACCCAGCCCGAAGTAAGCTGAGCGATCGGCTCGCAGGAATTGGGTATGACCTTCGGATCTCCACGGCTGTTGTCAGACTGTCGCAGTCGTTCAAAAGCGACCAAGATGGTGATCGCGGTCACTGAAATTGGGTTGAAGAGAGAGTACAAGTAAGTCAAACCATTTTCCGAGAGTTGCTCGTCGTCGGCATCCCGCGGGGATATTGCTGAGTAAAACAACTGGATCCCGTGATTTTCACGGGCGCAACCTTCCACCTTCAGCCAAGCGTGCGGAGGATTTCCATGCTCGCTAAGTGCGCCAATCCAGCCTGTTCTGCCAGATTTCTTTATCTGCACGAAGGAAGGCTGTTCGCAATTGAGCCCAAGATAGATCCTCAAAAGCGAGGACCGCCAACTGATCTGGAGTACACGGGAAGATCCCATACGCTCGAATATTTCTGGTTATGCTCCTCGTGCTGTTGCGCCATGACGGTTCAATGCGACGAGGATCACGGAATCACGCTGATACCCAAGAGACAGACAGTTTCTTCAACGGAGGATCGCAAGCCGAAGGCCGCCTGAGAGACTTGATCTCTGGGATGGAATTTCGCATTTATTGAAGGTGTGTATGAAAAGAGAGAACACACTCCGGGGTTTAAAAAATGAGCTCGAGTTTGTGCAGACCGGCGGATACCGCGCAACGCTCGTGTGGAGGGCACCTCTGGTCTTCGAAGACTCGCCAATCTGCCGTAGAGGACCATGCTTTGCCTGTCCCGAGACCGACTGCGTGCTGATGCGGTTTGTTCCGAAAGAATGCCGCTATGAAGCTGTCCCATGTCGTCACATTCCGCTCAACGAATTGGGAGAAACCGTAGACAGCCTCTACAGAACCGGAACAAACGAAGAGATTGAACAGACGCTTCAAAGCTGGTTATTGGAAACCATCGGGCAACTCGAGAACACATTCGAACAACCGTTACTCGACAAAGCAGCTTGAGAGTGCACAATTGGACTATGGACTTGCCACATGGGCGGTCCGATTAATTAACAAGACCTTTGGAGGTGAATCGTGCTCTGTGTCGAGCAGGAAACCCGCCTTTCGATCAAGAACATATTGATCGCCACCGTTTTTTCCGAACCTTCGCCAGAGATCCTGTCCTACGCAGCCGGTTTCGCTCGTTGTTATGGCTCAACAATGTCTCTGACGGGCGCTGCTACTCCTAGGTCGATTTGCGAAATCATCAGGAATCGACAGGTCGACCTGGCTGTAATCGGTACGCATGCTCAAGGGATGGGAAAGTCACACTTAGACCCGGCAGCGGAGGAAATTCTCCGTACCGCGCCATGTCCCATGCTGATCATAGGCCCGAAAGTCACTGCGATGTAGCTAGCGAAGGGAGACCTTGACCGAATCGTCTATGTGACTGACTACACGACTAGCTCGTTGGACGGCCTGCCTTACGCACTCGCGTTGGCTGAGGACCATGACGCACAGGTCAAGTTCGTACATGTCTCTGAGGAAACCACAGTGGGCCCTTTCCATTTCGGGAACTCCAGGATTGTGGCTTTTCGAAAACGGTTCGAGAGCCTAGTTGCATCGGGAAACGGTCTCCTGCAGGAATCGGAGTCCGTTGTTCAAGAGGGCGATCGGGCGGAAGGTTTGGTCAGGATGGCGGCCAACCTACATGCGAGCTTGATTGTAATGAGTGCAAGAGAGACACCGCTGTTGCCTATTGCCAATCAAGTGCTCTGTCGTGCGCACTGCCCGGTGCTCACAGTGAGGATCTCTTCGTCTGAATATTTGCGGAGCGGGAGACGGTGAGTGAGATTCTCGACTGGGTGCAGTGTGAGGGAGACTTTCATCTGTCACCAGTCGAGCGAAAATAGTTGAGCGCAGATCTCTACCGAGGTGGACGATGTCTCAGTTACGTAAGGATGTCTTCACTGGACAGTGGGTGATCGTTGCCGAAACTGAGGCGGTGCAACCCCGAGCTTTCCGCTTCAAGAAATTCACGCGCGAAACCACATTTTGTCCCTTCTACGAAACCGCGAAGCCTCCATGCCGCCCGAAATGTTTGCCCTCAGGTCTGGGGGCTCACCAGCAAATACGGCCGGCGTGGAGGGTCTGGGTCGTTCCCAATTCGCACTTTCGGCTAAGGATTGAAGGGGATCTGGCTCGAAGGCCCGAAGGGCTTCACGACATGATCCTCTTCCTCGTCCTCGACTGAGCGCATGTTGCGGCGCCATAGCGAGCAGTGCAAACGCGACGAGTCCGGTGACCAAAAGCCGGGGAGTCCACGTGACCCGACTTAGAAAGTGAGCGCGCGTAGGGTTACTCCGCTACAGACTCCAAGAAACGCATCACGAGCTTGATTTAGGCGCTTCAAATTGCCCGCGAGTCTCCTGGCAGCATCCTCGAAACTCCGAAAGCGAGGAGAACTTTGATTTAGGCACGGCATGTGCCAGGCGTTGACGACCGACCAAGTTGCACGAAACAAACGTCAAGCACACCACCGGCCGGTTTCACCTGCGCACCCGCAGGCGTCAAAGGAATCGGACCGTGAATGTCCAAAGTATCGGACGTCATGACAGTCAGGTTCTCCTTCTATGACTTGGTGCATGAGGACGTGTGACAGACTCCGAATAGGTGTGTCGCCTTTGTTCTCTTTCGCTTGGCACTTCCATTCAATCGATTGAATCCCGCCGAGCGAAGATTTGTAATCGTCTCTTTCTTCTGGGCGCCCGGCGCTCTACATGCACGGAGTTCGTTGAGGTCGCCGAGAAGCGAGCAGCACTGCCCATTTCCAGAAGAGATTGGGCTCAGATAGTCACACCTAAAGCAATTGAGTATTTCAATCTGTGACCGAAGTAGGAGATGCCCCATGAAAATGGTTAAGTTTCTTCAATTCGTGGGCTTTGTTGTTGTCGTAATTCTGGCCGTTGTGCTGTACGTAGAAAGTACTACGAGCACCCTGGCAACGCCATGAAGCGGTCAGCGCCAAATTACAACGTGGCGACCGCGGTGAAGGTCGAAGGCGTTAGTCCAGGAGGTGCAACACTTCTGGTGGTCGGGTCAATTGCGATTGGGTTCAGACCGACATCGCAGGCGTACTGCACAACAAGTGCATAAGCTGAAAAGCGGATGTGGAGGAAGGTCTATGAAAACTGTCGTGGTCGTCCGCACCATATTGTTTTCTACACTCGTGCTTGCTTGTTCCTTCGCAGCACAACCGGCTGCGGCGCAGGGATCTGCCGCACAGGATGATACTGCAGCGACTTCCGCCCAACCTGAGCAGACGCAGCCCGGATATTCAATGTCGGTCGAAGCGCCTCTGGTTGTCGTGGACATTCTCGTGACCGATGAGGATGGCAACGTCCTGACTGGTCTTACGAAGGGGAACTTCCGAGTCCTAGACAACGGCAGGCCACAAATCATTACAGACTTTGCCAGGACTGATGCCCCCATCACGATCGTCATCCTGATGGAGTACAGCGGCATCGCATACGACTATTTCGCTTATAAGGCCGCATTTTGGGGCACGGAGTTCCTCAATCATCTGGAGCAAGAAGACTGGGTGGCGCTCGTTACCTACGATATGAAGCCGAAGGTCACGGTGGACTTCACCAGGAGCAAACCCGCAGTGGAACAAGCGCTGAGGAGTTTGTCTTATCCAGGATTTCACGAAGCCAACATGTTTGACGCTATCGTTGATACGCTCGACCGGCTGGAAGAGGTAAAAGGAAAGAAGTCGATTCTATTGATAACAACAGGCATTGACACTTTCAGCCGCACAACCCTGGATGAGGTATACGACAGGCTGAAGAAGAGCAACGTCACCGTCTTCTGCGTCGGCATAGCGGAAAGCGATATATGATGGCCGAAATGAGAGGGGGGAGCTCCAGCATTGGATACCTTCAGCTGAAGAATCAACTCCAGACTTTTGCAGACCTGACTGGCGGATTCGCATGGTTCCCTCGTTTCGAAGGCGAACTTCCCGACATGTTCCGCAGCGTCGGAGGGACGCTGAGCAATCAATACGCGATAAGTTTTGCGCCAACGCAAGAGTCTCGTGATGGGAAATATCACAAGCTGAAGGTGGAAATCATGGGACCCGACGGCCTTCCCCTGAAAGTGACTGACAAGAAGGGAAAGTCGAGAAAAGTTATGGTTTACGCCCGCGAGGGGTATACATCTCCGATGACCTCGACGACAGCCATTGATTAGGCCGGTAACTGAGTACGACTCTCCGATATTAGTTGCCGACCTTAAAACAGGAGGTAATTGCGATGAAAGAACTTGTCCGCCGGGTGGTTGCACTAGGCTTGTGTGGAACCACGATCAGCTTTTCCGGACTTTCGAGTAGTCAGTCAGCGATGGCTGTCCCGCCTACTCAGACGGATCTTCGGGGATACTTGCAGAAATCTTATCTGGAACTGTTCGAATTGGCTCCAACGCTCACTTTCCGTGCAGAGGAGATCCAGGGTCAACGGAAAGCTCTCGAAAAAGGAAAAGATTCCTGTGTCAGTCGCTTCAAGGATCACGCCAAACGATGTGATAAACAACTTGAGAAAGCGCGCTCTGACCTCAAAAGGACAACGGCCGCACTCAGCAAAAACCAACGCAAGCAGGCGCACTGCAGTATCCAAAACCTCGATCTAGTCAAAAGTGAGGCCGAGATCCTGGCCACACAGGCCATTCCAACCGCTTACGACAATTTGAACGCGAAGCTTGACCTCATTGAACAATGGCCTGCGGTTAGCCGGCAAATACAGCAGCAACTCGCGGACGGGTCCTACGCAAAGCGGCGATGGGCCGACGTACAGGACATCGGGTTTCGCGAGATCGAACCGGACCAGCAAGATGACATTAAGCGTGGCCAGCAAGCCATCGAGGAGATGAAGCGAGCCCATCTCCTGCCGCCAGACGTGGAGGACAAGGCGATTCAAGATTATGTGAATACCGTTGCGCAGCGCGTGGCAAGCCGTTCCGACCTGAAAGTCCCACTGCACGTGGTAGTTCTCCAGTCCCGTGAGATTAATGCGTTCGCACTGCCGGGAGGATACCTCTTCATAGAGCGCGGATTGCTGGAAGCCGCGGAGGATGAATCAGAACTGGCGGGAGTGTTGGCGCATGAAATGTCCCATGATGTCGCGCGACACAGCAAAAAACTCATGAAGCGAGCCACCATTGCAGGAATCTTCTACCAGGCGGCACAGGTTGCAGCGATGGTTTTAACCGGGGGCGTGGCTGGGATTGGCACAATGTACGCTCTGCAATACGGCTTCTACGGCTTGGGCATGGTACTCGATCTTAAACTGCTGGGTGTCAGTCGCGACTACGAACTTGAAGCCGACCAGCTAGGCGTGCAGTATGCGTGGAACGCCGGGTACGACCCTACCGGCTTCACCCGCTTCTTCGACAAGATTGCGACACGGGAAGGTTACATCAGAGGAGTAAGTTGGTTTCGGACGCATCCCGCCTTTTATCAGCGAATGGTCGAAACGCAACGTGAAATCTCGTTTCTGCCAGCGAAGTCAGACCTGATCGTACAAACAACGGATTTCGAAGAGATGAAAAGGAAACTGGCGCCAATTGCGGCGCAAGCCGAGAAGGAGGAAATTGGCAAGCCCAGCTTGCTGATCACCCGTGAGGAAGGATGTGAACCTCCGAAGAAACTTGAATACAAGGCGGGACAACCGATCGAGGAGATTTGCTCCATCCCTCCCAGATGAACTCTACGGAAAGAAACAACCACCTCGACGCAAAACTCGTCACCTCTTAGGCACGCGGCGCAGAGCCGATTGGGTTCTCCCTTGTAAGAGGACCCGAAAATAGTTAAGAGAGGAAAAATACCATGTCTCAACCTTCTTACGGACTCCTCGCAAAGAATGGAGAAGAAGTGACTTCGACAATGCGAGCGCTGGTTTTTCACGGGCCAAATCAAATCAGTGTAGAAGAGGTGCCTCTTCCGCGAGCGCGAGCCGGTGAGGCAATCATGCGCATGACTTTGACCACAATCTGCGGCACCGATCTTCATATTCTCAAGGGCGAATACCCGGTCAGGCGTGGACTGATCATCGGTCACGAGCCTGTGGGCGTGATTCACGAACTGGGTGACGGCGTCACAGGATACCAGGTCGGTGATCGTGTGCTAGTCGGCGCAATCACACCATGTGGGCAGTGTAATTTCTGTTTGGGTGGAGACTGGTCGCAGTGTGGTGGCGCGATCGGGGGATGGAAATTCGGCAACACCATTGACGGCGCACAAGCGGAATACCTGCGCGTGCCCAACGCGCAAGCGAACCTGGCCAAAATCCCTGGTGAACTAACGGACGAGCAGGTCGTTCTCTTGGCCGATATTGCCTCCACTGGTATTTCCGCGGCCGAAAGCGCCGATCTCCAGATCGGAGACAGCGTTGCTATTTTTGCCCAAGGGCCAATCGGACTTTGCGCAACTGCAGGTTCAAAACTGAAAGGTGCGAGTCTGATTATCACTGTGGATTCAGATCCCGTGCGAATGGCGATGTCGAAACAGATGGGCGCCGATGTGGTTCTGGATTTCAGCAAATACGATGTAGTCGAGCAGATCAACAATTTGACAAACGGAAAAGGAGTTGACGTTGCGATCGAAGCCTTAGGCACACAGTCCACTTTCGAAAATGCCCTGCGCGTGCTCCGACCGGGTGGAACACTCTCCAGCCTTGGAGTGTATTCGGGAAAACTGTCCGTACCGCTGGAACCGTTTGCAGCTGGGCTTGGAGGTCATACGATCGTTACCACACTTTGCCCTGGGGGCAAAGAACGGATGCGCAGACTGATGGAGCTCGTCCGCTTTGGACGACTTGATCTGACGCCGCTTCTAACCCATACCTTTCCACTTGAACGGATCGCGGAAGCATATCAAATCTTTGGGGATCGTCGGGGCGGCGTCATCAAGGTTGCGATTAAGCCGTAGGGACAAGTATCCATGAGAACGGAGAGCTCGGTTTTGCCATCGCTCAAACCTCAAACGAAGAACTATTGAACGTCTCGTTATGCACCGGTCGCGACGCCGTCAGACCGAAGGAGGTTGTGTATGGCTCACCTACCGATGATACCCGGCTGGGACGGTATTCATCCTCTCTTGATTCATTTTCCGCTGACACTGTTCTTCTTGGCACCCGTGTTTATCCTGTTTGCCAGCTTCACCAAAGCCGCGACCCGACGCACGTTTCTTATCTCGGCACTGACCGTGATGCTTCTTGGACTCACGTTGACCTATGCCGCCTTTGAGGCGGGTCAGGCCGCCGCTGCCTCCAAAACTCGAAGTGAAGAACTAAGGACGGTGGTTGATCGGCACCGGGAACTCGCGAGTCTCGCCCGAAGCAGTCTTACTATGGGAACTTCACTTTACGGCCTAACCTTGTTGATTTGCAGGTGGTTCCATTTGCGAATGCACGAACTGACAAGCGCACTACCTTTGGGATCGTTCGTATTTTATGCACTGGGACTCTTCTGGCTGATCAACACTGCGTACCACGGAGAAAGACTTGTCCACGAATTTGGCGTGGGTAGCTTTTTGAACCCTTGATGAGAGCAACCAGAAAAGGCGCTGCAAGAACACAGGTCGCTTGCCGTTCGGTCTGTTTCGCATGGACGGCTCTTTTCTTCGCGACTGTGACATCTGTTATCGCCGGGCAACAACCCTCCGACATCCAGAACCTGGTCATGAGCGGGAACCTGGAAGGCATGAACTGGCCGAACTTCAGCGACTATCGGAACTTAGTCGAGAAGTTCTACGAGCCGATCGGATACGCTCCCGCGTGGGTGCAGGGAGGGCAACCGATACCGCAGGCTCTTGCGCTGATCGAGGTTTTCAGAAACGCCGACAAGAAAGGACTGGATCCAGACGACTACGACGCTTCTCGCTGGGACGAGAGAATCCACGCTCTGCGAGGCTCGTCGGGCGGCCGGGTCGTGGCGTATTTTGATGTAGCTCTCACCATTTGCACCATGCGCTACGTGTCTGCCGTACACATCGGGCGGATCAGTCCACAGCACTTTAAGTTCGAACTGAGAATGGAGCAAAAGAAGCTTGACCTGCCCCAGTTTCTACGCGACCGGGTGATGACTACTTCAAACCTGGATGCAGTGTTGAACGCGCTGGAACCTCCGTTTGGAGGCTATCGACGGACCGAGCAAGCTCTGGCGCACTACATCGAACTGGCACGCATTGACGATGGGGAGGATCTTCCCGCTGTTACCAAGCCCGTCAATCCAAGCCAGTCCTACTCTGGTGTGCCCCGTTTGGCCCGTCTGTTGCGACTCATTGGCGACTTGCCGGCGGACGCCAATTTGGCAGAAGACTCTTCAGCCTACGGTGGGCCGATGGTTGATGCGGTCAAACGCTTCCAGCGGCGCCACGGCCTCGTCGACGATGGTCGTCTCGGCCCTGCCACGATAAAGCAGCTGAATGTGCCACTTCAGGACCGAGTTCGCCAACTCCAGCTCACGTTGGAGCGTTGGCGATGGTTGCCTACTGAATTTTCTGCGCCGCCGATCGTCGTGAACATTCCTGACTTCCGGTTGCGCGTCCTCGACGAAAACAACAAGGTCGGCATGGATATGCACGTGGTGGTTGGGAAGGCGATGCGCACCCAAACGCCAATCTTCACGCGCGATATGACCTATGTTGTCCTGCGTCCATACTGGAACGTTCCGCCCGGCATTCTCCGCAATGAGATTGTTCCCGCAATCCAACGCGATCGCGGCTATCTTGCCCGCGAGAACTACGAAGTCACTAGGCATGACGGTAAGGTCGTCACTTCAGGAGAGGTTTCAGATGAAGTGTTGACGCAACTGCGGGCAGGAAGGCTCACGGTGCGACAAAAGCCTGGCCCCACGAATGCGCTGGGCTTGGTCAAGCTGATATTCCCCAACGAACATAATGTCTATCTTCACGGTACGCCCTCTCAGGTGCTGTTCTCGCGCTCCCGCCGTGACTTCAGCCACGGGTGCATTCGCGTCGAAAAGCCTGCGGAACTCGCCGCGTGGGCACTGCGAAATAATCCAGGCTGGACTCTGGAGCGACTGCGGCTAGAAATGCAGAGCGGAAAGGACGACGTCACCGTGAGCCTGGTGAAACGAGTTCCTGTATTCATAGTCTATGGCACAGCGCTCACCTACGAGAACGGCGAAGTTCACTTCAGCGACGACATTTACGGACACGATGCCAAGCTGGCGACGGCGCTAGCCAAGGGGTATCCCTACCCGTAAATCCGTTGCTGGGCTACTAGCGCGGACGCAGCCTTTCATTGGACCGTTGTGCACGAAAGAGCGAACGTAGACAGATCAAGAAGACGGCCACGAGATTGATGATTGGCTCCGTGCCGAAGCGGAGCTGACTGCCCCGGTCATCAAGACCGCCGCATAGAATCAGCGCATGTATATATGCGCGAGCCCCGGAAGAGCCAGGGTTTTTCTCTGGGCGGTGGAAGTACGTATTGGATCAAAGCCGATAAACCACGTTTGGAGGCTACTCCGCTTTTGCTTTTTTTTGGACGAGTTCCACGGGCATGTGACTCAGCTTGCCATAAATCCGACTCCGTCGCAGGAGAGGCCACCAATCATAAAGATAGATCTGCATCGGTCGCCACATGGCGACCCATCCCGCAATCGTAAGGCTCTCTCGGACGACGGCAGCCCAAGCGCCCTCCTGATGACCTAACAAAATCTCGCTGAGGAGTAGACAAACAGCCAAGAATAGCAGCCCGATAAAAAGACTGGTGCGGCCTTGCCTGAGGAGCCGTTTGAACTCCAAGTCTGCAATTTGGGCGCTGTGAGCAAAGTGGTTGTGGACGGCTGTCCTGATCAGTTCTTTCGGATCATCGGTCGGCCACTGGTCCAAGTAGATTCGCAATTTGAGCGGAGTGTTAGGGGAGAATTCCTGTGCCCAGCTCACGATGAATTCTTCCGCGTCGTCGTCGAGATCCTTTTCAATGAATGGAGAAGGGTCCATCGAATTAAAGAGCTGGTTCATGTCGCGGAGCTTCAGACTTATGGTGTGCGGATGCCCCGTGTCCATAACGGCAGTGTGCGGTAATGAAAAGCTCATACGAAAATCGGCGCTGTCTTCGGTTCGGGACTTTCACCTGATCGTCGATAGCTACGTCACCTGCAAACACCCCAAGGTGCGTACTTGGCTGGCGCAGCGGCCCCGCTATCACATGCACTACACCCCGCCTATTCCTCTTGGCTCAACCAGGTGGAAACGCTGGTTTGGTCTCATCACCCAGCGCGCCATTCGCCGTGGTTCCTTCACCAGCGTCCAAGACCTGGTGCAGAAAATCGACGCCTTCGTCCGGAATTACAATCGTTCCAGTCGGTCTTTCGCTTGGACGGCTTCCGCCGAGTCGATCCCGCAAAAGATCGCCCGACTGTGTTCGCGTATTTACGGGACACTAGCTGTCGCGACTCGGATTGCGCAGGACAAGTCCCCGGCAAAGCACTCACCGAGCAGCAGGAACATAAACGCCGTTCGCTGAACTGATGTCGATGCCCGATACTTCTGTGTCAATCTCAACGGAGCGTAGTTCTCCTTTCTTCCCAGGCTTCATCTCAAAACCAAGCCAGTACTGGTTGTCCAAAATCGCTTGCAACTGGTCGAGGTAGCCTTTGAAACTGGGAGGATTCTCGTATCCGAGAAAAAAAGCTTCTCCTCCTGTCTCATCCGCCAGTCGCCCGAGGCCGTTTTGGCCCCCGGTGATAATCCAAGCGTTACGGCTTCGGCGACCAGTGCCACGCGCGTAGATCGAATGGACTACGATACCCGCCTGCTGACACAGACTGCTGGCCGTATCCAGATCGGGACTGGAAGACAACGCCGACAACCTTGTGTAATGGCCACGGAACCGATCAACTCCGTCTGTAATCAGGAGCACTTGTCTGCGACCGGTGTCATTGGGCCAGCGCTCGACCAAGTCGGCCAATGAGAGATAAGGGCTTCCATAAGCGCCTGGGTTTCCCAGCGGCAGGCGGATCGCCTGCGCGGCCTTGCCGTGATCGTTAGTCAGATCTTGGGCGATGCGTACCGTAGCATTGCTCATGTAGCCCACTCCGACCAATGTTGTTGCAGGTTGCGCTTCAATAAATGCCCGGACGTCATCCAAGAGTCCACCCAGGCTCGTGTCCGAGGCTTCGTCAATCAGGATGTAAAGAGCGGCACCGTCATTTTCCCCGGTGGCTGGAGTCCACTGGGTGACCACGAAGCGCTCGTTCCCTTGTCTCGCAATGATGTCTTCGCGCTTGAGGTCTGGCATTCTCTTACCGTGAGATCCTTGAACGGTCACCAACATCTTCACCGGAACGGGCGGGGGGGCAGGAGGGCCTTCCGCCCATGCTGGTATGTGGGTTGTGATACCGACGAGCGCGATGGCTATCATCGTGAGGGAAAAGGGACGTTTCATGCGTGTATGCCTCCGATTAAACATTTCACTTATTACTTCTTCCATCTGGAGCGGCAGCGCCTTGTTGACGTGTAGTCCCGGCGCTGCCTGCTTCCATTGTGCTCGCAAGAACTACTTAGGCCGCCTTCTGGACTTGGGATACTTCAGCCTCAGCCTGCAACCAATCGTCCAGGTCGTGTCCATCATCTCTTCCACGCTGCTCGTAGAGTTGAAAGGCACGCGCGCGAATTTGGTCCTGCAATTCACTGCCACCATCCGTTTTTTGGAGGTCTGTTTTGATCGGCACAGCGGGGACTACCTGGGAAGATTTCATTTCGATTTTCTCCTTTAGATGATTTGTCTATTGGGTTTCCAACTAAGGTTCAGCAAACTCACAGACGCGATTGCCGTACGGTTTCTGTGCGCTGCCGCACCGGAGCGTTGAGCGATTTCGATGTGAAGCGAGATACAGAATGCTTCTATAGTCATTGCTTTTTTTGTGCCCCGTGAGTTTCATGCCCGGCAGCGGCATCGAAACCCCGAACACAAGGAGAACTTTGACTTGGGGCACGGCGTGTGCCAGGCATTGACAGGGCACAAGTTGCACAAAACACACACCAAGGACACCACCGGTCTCACCCGCACGCCCGCACGCGTCAAAGGAATCGGACCGCGAACGTCCAAAGTATCGGACGTCACGACGCGTCAGGTCGCCTTTCCCTGACAAGTGAATGGGACGAGAGACAGACTCCGAACTACCCAGTTGCCTTTTGTTCTCTGGCGCTTGGCACTTCCTTCCGTCGATTGAAACCCCGACGAAGTAAAGATTCGTAACCGTCGTCTTCTTCGCGGGGCCCGGTACTTAACATGCACGGACCTTCGTTGAGCGCGATGGGAAGCGACTCCGGTTCGTTCTGAGCCCTGAGGACAGGGCGGGAAGTTCCTGAGGGAGGTTCACCATGAACGTCGACTACATGCTGGCCTGCGGCATCGTCTGGCGGAAGACGGCCGATCCGGAAGCAGGATGGGATTTGATAGACGGTCTCAAATCCAGGGATCTAGAAGTCCGCTTGCTCGCGCAGGCCCTCCTTATTGAGAGCGGAGAAATCTCGATGGGGCTGCTGGAGAGCGCTCTCGCGGTGGGAATCGTGGAACCAGACGTAGCTTGCCCGTGCATGGCCGAGATCCTGAGGGTTCGACACGCGAAAGCTGTGACTGGACAGCGTCTCCACGAGCATCGCGCTGACGCGTCGCTCTGCAGTGAGGTGAGGCATTCGAACTGAAGCTCAAGCGACTGAGGCGCAAGCGGAGGCTGATCCAGATTCGTGGCAAATCAACGCTTCAACGACTCTGGGGAACTCCTTAACCACGTGATGGTCAACGAGTACTGAGAAAGAGGAAGGAATATGAAGTATAAGAACATTTTTCTAGCATCCTGCCTGGTGGGGGCGATTATCGCAGTGCCGGCTGCGTTGAGGGCCGACACTAAAAGCTCCATTTCTGATTCGGCGAAAATCCAAGACGTAGCAAACCATTTATCAACGTTGGAAGAGCAGGCGGCCGGAGTTAGTCGCGACGCCGACACGGTATGGTCCCTCTCACAAGACCATCACACGAACTGGCAGAGCCACGCCTACTACTTAAATAACCTTCGAGAAGATGTGAACAGCATGGGCAGATTGCTGGCCGAGCTGGAAGAAATGAAACCAGAAGCCAGCGCAGCACAGCAGATGGCCATCGAGAAAGCTCGGCCTCACTTGGTGGCCTTGGCGGCTGAGACCACAGAAGCTCTCGACCTGCTCCGGACTAGGAACCTGATGCAGCCTCAGTACAAAGAGACAATTGCTGACTTGTCCAGGCAAGCGGACATTCTTTATCAAACAGTGGACACGATCGTGGATTACCACAATGCAGATGACCGTCTTGACAAGTTGGAGGCTTCACATCGTGGGTCGGGTAGTTGATGCCGCACGATTGCGGATCAAACAAATGGAATTGGGGCTGTTGGCGCTAATGGCGACTGAGCAACAGCAGCCTCTCCCGTTCGAAATGGATCGCTGGAATACAAGTGAATAGCGTGTCCGGTGTGTTCTCGGTGGAGAACAATCTGCGAGTGGAAAACGACTAGAGCGGATGGTTCCGGAGAAGTCGGTTTCCCGAAGATTGCCGTAAAGGGAGGGTGACATGAAAGCGCTGGAAGTGAAGCAGCAGATCGCACTCAAGAACATTCTGTTTGCAACTGATTTTGAGGCGTCGGCCAACCGGGCTTTGCCATTTGCAATCGCGTTGGCAGACAGATACGGAGCGAAGTTCTACGCTGCGCACGTCATACCATCGGGGGCCTATGCCCTCGCTCGCCCCGAATCCATAGAGCTAACCTTGGAAGAACTCCAAGCACACGCGAGCTGTGCGCTTAACCAGATCATCGACCCGTTGCGACAACATGGTCAGCGTTGCGGGACGCTATTGGGATGTGGGGACGTTCCCCACGTGCTCATGGAATTCGTACGAAATCACGGTGTCGACTTAGTTGTAGTGGGCACGAGTAGTCGCGGCGGACTGGGTAAAGTGCTACTCGGTTCAACCGCCGAGGAAATCATTCGTGTGGCGCCTTGTCCAGTGCTGACGGTCGGACCGCACGTGACGGCAGTGGCCTCTTTTGGAGTTCGCAGCATTGTTTGCGCCACGGACTTCTCACTCGGGTCGTTGCGAGCAGCAGAATTCGCCGTTTCGCTGGCGCATGAATATCAAGCGGACCTAACGCTGGTGCACGTGGTCGCAGAAGTTCTCACAGATTCGCCGGACCGCGCAATACAGCTAACCGAACAACGCTTACGCGAAATGATCCCCTCGGAACCCCAGCTACTGTACGAGCCGGAAGTGGTGGTAGAGCTCGGGCCGGTGGTTGAGCGCATCCTGGCCGTTGCGAATGAATTGATAGCCGACATCATCGTCATGGGTGTGCGGGGCGCGGGGGCCTTCGCACAAACAGCAAGTCATTTTGGCTCGATTGCGCACAGGGTGGTAGCTCTCGCTCCGTGTCCGGTGATGACTGTCGGCGACCCACAGAAAACGGAGGACGAATAGTTGAAGGAGGGGCCTTTATGGACTCGCCAACGATTCTGGTGTTTATCCTGTTCGCGGGTGTTGTAGCTCTTCTTATATGGTTCGAAACCACCTTTCTCCGAAACGAAGCGAGTAAGGAAGCAAAGTCTGCGGGTGTGGGAACGTTACCGCAGCAAAGCCAGGCCACGATTGAACCTACGCCCGACGACAAGAGAGCTGCATTTCCTCAACGAAGCAAGAACGCAAAGGAGTTCATCATGAGAGATCGTTCCATTATCGTCACTGATGGCGACGTAGACAGGCTCAGGCGTTTAGTCCGCGCTCTCAAATATTCTCTCTTTCGAGATCAAAGGCAGCTCGAACTTCTCGATCAGACGCTGGAGAGCGCCGAGGTCAGGCCTCCGGGTCGAGTCCCCAAAGATGTGGTCAGGATGAATTCCTGCGTCCGCGTTCTCGATTTCGATACGCGAAGGAAGGGGATGTATACGTTGGTTTTTCCTGAGGAGGCAAACATCTCGCAAGGCTTCATTTCCGTTCTCGCGCCGCTGGGGATTGCGCTCCTCGGTCGCAGAAGGGGAGACGTCATCGAGGCGAAAGTTCCCGGAGGGATCAGAAGGTTGAGAGTCGAACATGTACGGTACGGGTCCGAAATCACGAAGAAGCGAGCCCAACCAGATGGATCAACCCGAAGGAAACTTCGTTCGGGTCAATTAATTCCGGGTACCACTCTGGCCGCCTAGCCTTTATGTCTTTTCCAGCGATCATGCCCGCCAAGACAGCAATCTCGACTGCGAGAGAGACCTACATCGCGGTAGTCACCGTGATTGCAATTGCCGCACACCTGATTCTCCGGTATTCGACCCATTTGCCACCGTCGATTTATCTGGGCCCGTTGTTCCTTGCGTTGACAGTCGGCGGAATTCCAATCCTCTGGAGCCTAGGCAAGAAACTCTGGCTGCGAGAATTTGGCTCGGACTTGCTGGCTGGAATCTCTATCGTCGCTTCCGTTGCGATGGGCGAATACCTCGTGGGATCAATCATCGTTCTAATGCTTTCAGGCGGGACGGCATTGGAACAGTTCGCCACACGCAGAGCATCCTCCGTCCTCGACGCCTTGGCCAAGCGCATGCCGCAGGTTGCGCACCTCCAACGCGGAACGTCGGTTGAGGACATCAAACTCGAACAGATCCAAATAGCCGATCACGTCATTGTGTTGCCTCACGAGATCTGTCCGGTCGACGGAGTCGTCGTGGAAGGGCATGGGGTAATGGATGAGTCCTATCTGACAGGTGAGCCGTTTGAGATCTCAAAGACCCCGGGTTCGAAGGTTCTTTCCGGAGCGATCAACGGCGACATGGCACTGACCATAGAAGCCGAGAAACTGGCAGTCGATTCGCGATACGCCAAAATCATGCAAGTGATGGAGCAGACCCAGGACAAACGCCCACAGCTTCGCCGCATTGGAGACCGCCTAGGCGCTTGGTATACGCCATTAGCTGTGGGTGTTGCGGTGCTAACCTGGTTCTTCACCGGGGACTCCAGCCGCTTTCTCGCTGTGGTGGTCATTGCTACTCCGTGTCCTCTCATTCTGGCGATCCCAGTGGCGGTGATTGGGGCAATCTCGCTCTCCGCGAGGCACAGTATTATCATCAAGAATCCAGCAGCGTTGGAACAGATAACTACCTGTCGTACCCTCATTTTCGACAAGACGGGAACGCTGACCTACGGCCAGCCTCAGATGACCAGCGTGTTGTGCGGACTCGGTTTTACCAAAGACCAAGTCCTACAAGCCGCCGCCAGTCTTGAACAGTATTCCAAGCACCCACTGGCCGGCGCAGTGGTTCGGGCCGCACACGACGCTAAGCTGGCCTTGCTGGAGGTCAGCCAGATGCAGGAGAAACCGGGAGACGGTCTTCGCGGCATGGTTGCCGGCAGGAGCGTGCGTATCACCGGACGCGGCAAAGTACATCTCAAACTGCTGTCCTCACTTCCTCCCCTTGCCTCGGGGTTGGAGTGCGTTGTCTTTGTAGACGAGCAGTATGCCGGGGCATTTCGTTTCCACGATGCGCCTCGTCAGGACACCAAGCCCTTCGTCCACCACCTAAACCCAAATCATCAGGTGAACCGCGTTCTATTGGTGTCCGGAGACCGAGAGTCGGAGGTCCGCTATCTGGCGCAAGAAGTCGGGATCACTGAAGTGTATGCCGGACAGAGCCCAGAACAAAAAGTTGCGATCGTTGAGGCGGAGACCAAAACAGCACGCACCCTGTTCATCGGCGATGGAATCAATGATGCCCCAGCACTGATGACGGCGACTGTAGGCGTCGCTTTTGGTGCGAACAGTGATATTACCTCCGAGGCGGCCGATGCAGTGATCTTAACCACGTCATTGGGCAAGGTGGATGAGCTGATTCATGTCAGTCACCGGATGCGCTCCATCGCGCTGCAGAGCGCCGTGGGAGGAATGGCGGCCAGCGTAGTGGGTATGATCGCCGCCGCGCTGGGCTACCTGCCTCCGCTGGAGGGAGCCTTCCTGCAGGAGATCATTGATTTGGCAGCGGTGGCGAACGCGGTTCGAGTGGCTCTCCCCACTCGGAACTTGGCAGATTTTTGAGGATGTTGCAGTTAAGCGCATCGTCCGCTTTGAGGTGGTTGCGCCCGGCGCTGAGCGATGGCAGCTGGGACCAGAAACGCTTCCCGGCTGAGAAGCGCAGGATGCGATCAGAGCTTGACGGGCGCCGGCTGGCGATACATGCAGCCTGCCCCTTGAAACAGAGTGCCGTCAGGAGGAACGTCATGTTCGCTTTCAAATTGATCCAACTCATCGAAACCCGCGCGGAACCCTTGTCGGAAGGACTCACGCGCAGAATAAAAAAAGATGACAGGTGCGTAGAGCTCTTGCGGCGAGTTCCTTCCGATGAACTCAGAAGGAGATCCCACGAGATATATCGCAACCTCAATGATTGGCTGCGGAATAAGACAGAATCGGAGATCGAAGAGCGCTACATCGGTCTCGGGATGAGAAGAGCGAAGCAGGGTGTACCATACACTGATTTTCTCTGGGCTGTAAGCGCGACCAAAGAGCATCTGTGGGAATTCATGCAGGCAGAAGGATTATTCGCAGAACCAGTCGACATGCTTGGCGGTATGGACTTGCTTCACTCGCTTGAGCGCTTTTTTGACCGCATCCTCTATTTTGCGGCGGTCGGGTACCAGAACGCGCAGCAGGTAGAACAGGCGAGGCACGCCGTAATCCACACGTGAACTGGTCGGTACGAGGTGGAAAACTAGAATTCGAGACCGCAGAATGAGACGGAGGTGACAGTCCCGCAGAAACTGGCTGCACTTCGAGACTTGATCACATGTCGAACCATCTTAAGGAAGGATCTGTGTCCGAAAACGGCAATAGACTCAGGAATCGGGCCGGCCTTGTCTTCCTGCTGGGCCTGACAGCGGTAGCTCTCTATTTCAGCTATGTTCTCGTTGCTCCGTTTCTGAGGCCCATCGTGTTTTCCATTGTCTTAGCTGTTCTCTCTTATCCCCTGCACTCGCGTATTCAACGCCGTGTCCAGAATCGTAATGTCTCTGCACTCTTGTCCACGTGTCTTGTCGTGTTATTCATCGTTCTGTCAATGGCACTCCTTGGGCGGGCACTGGCAACCGGACTGCGCGATGTCTACCAGTCGCTGAGCAGTTCAGGCGACGGAAGCGAACGTCTGAGCCTGTACTTGATTCATCTCCTTGAGAGAGCAGTTGAACTAGTGAGCAGCTATGTACCGATTTCTAGCTCCGATTTGAAAGCGGCGACTGTGAACCAAGCTGAGAAAGGAGTCGCGGCTCTTCTTGGTATGACGGCGGGTGCTCTTGGAAGCCTTACGGCTCTGCTCACCAACGCCTTTATTGCTTTTTTCATTCTGTTTTTCTTGCTTCGCGATGGCAAGGCGATGTTGCGCCGTGCCGTCGTTCTGCTCCCGTTGCGCAGGGACCAGACAAGAAGGCTTCTCACTTTAGTTAAAGACACTCTCAACGCTACGGTGTATGGAACCCTAGCCATTGCAGCGCTGCAAGGTGCTCTTGCAGGTCTTGCGTTCTGGTTCTTGGGAGTTACTTCAGCAGGACTGTGGGGGATTGTAACTGCGGTGTGCGCGCTATTGCCATTGATTGGAACGGGGATTGTTCTTCTGCCCGCCGTCTCGATGCTCATTTTCAGCGGTCACTGGATCAAAGGTCTCATTCTCCTAGCTTGGGGACTGGCTATTGTCCACCCGGTGGATAACCTATTGCGCCCACATCTGATCGGTAGCCGCACAAAGCTCTCTACGCTGTATGTGTTTTTCGCACTGCTTGGAGGATTGCAGGCTTTCGGTGCACTCGGAGTGTTCATCGGTCCAATCGCCCTGGCAATCACAGTGGCACTCTTAAAGTTTCTCCGCGAGGAACAGCGTACCGGAAACTGGAGCTTTGACCGTGACACGTCATCGTCTCCGTCTCCGCCTGCATTGCGCTGATTGGAAGCGCTAAGTTGAAGGCGATGGCATGTGCGAGTCGGCAGGAGTGGTGCGCAGCTCCCGCACCTTTTGCGACTCTGCCGGAAATGGGTCCAAGGTGAGCCTTAGGGAAGTGGATCACTCGGCTCACACGCTGATCGTCTCGCCCGTCGCCGCATATGCGACGCGGGAACCCAGAACTTCGCGAAGAGCCGCATACCCGCTGCGCCCCGTGCAATGGCCGGTCACGATTCTTCCAATCGGCAGTGCGTAGAGTGCGCGCCCAATCTGCAGGATTCTATTGCGGAGCTCCACAAAGAGGTCAAGAAAAGGGAACCCAACGAAGTGCCCCCCCACCAACGCTTTGATCGGGCGGTCAGGGAAGGCGTGTCGGATGCCGTCGACCATGTTCAGTACACCGTGATGGCCACAGCCAGTGAAGACGACGAGACCGTCGCCATCGTCTAGCGCCATCACGAGTTCATGAGCGAAGTCGTCAGGGAACCGCTTTGCTGCGGTGCCGCGGAAAAGCTGTCGGTTGCCACGAGGTCTGGGGTGAGTGAAGGGGAGGCGCACAAGGAGGTGCAACCTCACCTCGGGTTCGGAATCAGCGTCGATGAAGTGCAGCCGTTTGCGTGCGTCTGCCAATACGCGAGGATCCAAGCCCACATCCTTCTTGAGGCCGAACAGTGACAGCCAGAGCCGCTCACGCACGCCGCTAGCGGCATATACGGTCGCCCGTCGGTTTTCGCTCAGGAAGCGCCCAAGTCCACCCGAATGATCGAAGTGTCCGTGAGACAGAACCACGGTGTCGATTTCGGTCACCCGAATTCCCAACGTGCGCGCGTTGTCGGCAAACAGTCCCGAGATTCCAGTGTCGAGTAGCAGGGAACGTCCGCTCCAACGCACATGAAGCGAGTGACCACGCTCCGTACGGAGAAAAGGATCCTTGCTTGATGGCTCGTTGTCGACCAGTACCGTGATTTCCACTGCCATCATCTTCGCCTGGCAGGGCCACCCCTATTTGCGGAGAAACGCGGGCGTCCGCGTCCACGCAGGTGCATCCACTGCCGGAAAGCCGCCGCGTACTTGGTCTGATTCGGGGATCGACTGAGTGTGTCTTGTACTGTGGTCACTGAGTTGGCCGAAAGCTAGTGTTTCCCCTTCTCTGACTCGCGGCTTTCGTCTACGGAATCATCCAGTTCTGAGTCCGGGCGCTCGCCGAGTTCGCTCTCCAAGATCCGATCTGACTGCGCGGCCCGCTCTCTGGCAAATTCAAGCTTAGCCATTTCCTCTGGCGCTTCCACGCCGGGACGAATTTCTCCGGTTGGGACTGGAGGCTCGGGAGCAGTTCCCATCCCAACCCGCGTGGAGAATCCGGGACCAACGAGAACCGAAGATCCGGGAATTGTCGAAGACGCCACTTCAACCAGTCCGTCGAACACGTCCACTTCGCTCACTCCACGTCCATTCACCTCGACGTCAAAGCGTGTGCCCCGGACTGCGATTACGGCGCTTGGTGTGCCCATCTGGAATGGTGGCGCCCCGCCGGTTCGCTTGCGGATGTAAGCATGGACTCGACCCAACAGTATTTCGAGGGCGTCCCAGTTGCCGGGCGCAGGCTCTTTCACCACCAGGCGAGTGTGGGGTTGGACGATGATTTCGCTTTCATCGGTGCGCAACACAAGTACCAAGCGCCCTTCTCCGGTATCGAGAACAGTATCAGCGGGAAGCACCTGTCCCCGGGTCGGTCGTGACATGTTTGTTCCCGGCAATTGCACGTGCACTTCGCCTTTCCATTCAGAAACGATGGCGCCGGCAAAGGGCGCGGGAGACGGTCCGGGGGCAGGAACTTGGGCCTGGGCGGCGCACGAAGCAAATGCCGCCCAGAGGGGAAGGGCTGCAACCGCAGCCCGTCGACGACAAACACCCAAGCCTTGCAAAACAGAGACCCGCAGACCCGGGAGAGTGAGTCTGCGAGTTCCTGTCACCGCATTGTTCCTGAGAAACGACACACTAACCTCCGATGATGATCGCGAACACTTTGCCAGTGTACAGGTTCACCTTCACTTCGTACTCGTTGCCGTTGGTAGCTAACACGTCCACGGACCAGTCAGGTGGATTGTCGTTCTTCTCGAGCACAATCAGGAGCACTTTGCCGCCGCCGACCGCCTTCAATGCGATCTGCTCTGCCTGAGCCTTGGAAATCATTTTCCGCGCAGCCGTAGCGCTATCGCTGACCTTAGTGGTCTTCAGTATCGCGCCACCGCGGGCGTTCACGAATACTTCGTACTCAAATCCGGGCTGGGTGATGGTGACATCCCAAATCTGGTAGCCCTTCCATTGGTCGCGTTGGGCTTGCACAACCGTACCGCCCCCGACCGCCTTCAGAGCATCCTTCTCCGCCTGTTGTTTGCCGATGTAGCTGCCCTGCCCAGCCGAAGCTTGCTCGGACAAAGCCTGCGTGATGATTCGTAGAGTGGCTCCAGTATGAGCGTCTAACCAGACTTCATACTCGTTGGTGGCGCCGACCACGTCAACCGACCAAATGATCTTGCCAAGTTCTTTTTCTTTGAGGGCTTGAGTTACCGTTCCTCCGCCGACGGCAACAATGGCATCCTGCTCTGCCTCTTGCTTCGAGATCAGCGTCGAGGCGCCAGCCAGCACCGATCCGATCAGCAGAACGACCGGAACTAAAGAGAGAGATCGTTTCATGTGAATTTCTCCTGAGGTTCAAAATTTGGAGAGCCAGATCGAGGCTGACTCACGCCCAAAGCTAAAAGCACATGCACTGCCAAACGCAATACGCAGGCAAGTCCGTTGTTTTTCGCGATGCTGCGGGAAAGCTGGGTCATCGGGACCCACTCACTATGTCCTCGGGCCCCAGTTTCTGACGACTCATCAGAGAGTCAGCTTGACCATCGCCTGACAAAAGGGTGGCGGGCAAGACCACGCGCTCGCGGATCCCGCTTCGACCGCTACCCATCCCCATTTAAGTAGACCCGCCCGCTGCCCGGGCACGCTGGAACGGTTAAGACAGGTGAGCGAGATCCTCCGGTGCAGAGAGACACCTCTGGCAAACAACTTGCATGAACTGGAGCGCGCTCGAGAAAAACTGCTGCTCATGAAATCAGGAATCCAGTTGCGATGATCGCCAACTCGATCGATTGCGAAGCAGTTGTCGGGTGCGCAACGCGAAAGGATGTTCACGACCGCCTCCGAGGACGGGGCGCGGCTGAGCCAATTGAAGGGGGAGTTTCTGGACTACGCCGATGCAGGCCAGCCGAAGGTGGTAGGCGTTTCCCCATAGAAAGAAACTCTAGAAAGAAAAGAAAACATAGGAATGGGACGAATTCTCATTGTCGACAATGAAGCGAGCATGCGCCTCATCCTGGCCTCTAACCTGCGCCAGGATCAGCATGAACTCTGGGAAGCTTCCGGGGTTCAGGAGGCGCAGCGAGCTCTCGCGGCCAATGACTTCGACCTCGTGGTCACGGATCAGAAAATGCCGGACGGAGACTGTTTGGCGGTTCTCGCATCCGCCCGCGAAGTCGATCCGACAATTCCTGTGATCCTTCTGACCGCCGTGGCCACCATCGAACTGGCCGCCGAATGCATATCGCAAGGTGCATTCGACTTTCTGACCAAGCCGTTTCAACCCGAGGTGGTGCGCGCCAAGGTCCGCAGAGCTTGTGAGCGTACCCGGCTTCTGCGGGAGAACGTCCTTTTGAAGGATTCCGTTGTGCGATTGGAAGGAGCCTCTGAGATTTATGGCGAAATCCAGGCCATTCGAGAAGTCCGCGACCGCATTGCACGTGTCGCGCCGACCGATGCCATCGTCTTGATCACGGGTGAGACCGGCACGGGCAAGGAGTTGGTCGCTCGTGCCATCCACCGCAACAGCCCAAGAGCATCCAGGCTCTTCGTGGCGGTAAACTGCGCTGCCTTCACCGAAACTCTGCTGGAGAGCGAACTCTTCGGCCACGAGAAAGGCGCATTTACCGGCGCCGATCGCCAGCGCCAGGGACTATTCGAGGCGGCTCACGAGGGCACTCTCTTCCTGGACGAAGCCGGGGAGCTGTCTCTGGCGGCACAGGCCAAGCTGTTACGCGTTCTTACCGACGGACAGCTTCTACGCGTCGGCTCCGCCCGGCCTCGGCGCGTGGATGTTCGCGTCCTGGTTGCTACTCATCGTAATCTTGAACGGCGAGTGAAAGAAGGATTGTTTCGCCAAGACCTTTTCTACCGGCTTGCTGTAGCGCCGATTCATCTCCCGCCTCTACGCGAGCGGATCGACGACATCGCGGGTCTGAGCGACATCTTCTGTCAACAGGCTGCGACCGAGCTGAAGATGCCTCGTCGGCATCTGGGCGCGCCGGCGCTGGAGAAACTGCGGCAATATCGCTTCCCAGGAAACCTGCGTGAGCTTAGGAATCTGATCGAGCGGGCTTACATTCTCACGAGCAACCTTGAAATCGGCGCAGACGATCTGCCCCTGGTACAAAAGGAAGTTGCGTCTGCCGGGGGAAATGGCGCTCGCGCCCTCGCGATCACCGTCCCTGGTTCAGACTCTTTCGACCTCACCGGCTTTCTCGAGGGCACAGAGAAAGAACTCATCTTGCGGACGCTGAACGCAACCCATGGCGCACAAGCGGAGGCAGCCCGACGCATGGGGCTTTCCCGTAGCGCCTTGGCATATAAGCTCACCAAGTACGGAATCCGTTCAGCCGAATAGAGTAAAATCTTTCTCGATCGCGAACGACTTTTCAGGCAGGGGGCTGCGCTTTCGCTGAGGTCGTACGGACGACTCGCATCAGCCTATAACCCATCTCATAAACAAGCTGGTGGACATCCCGCTAGAATTTCGGGAGCATCACCAAGATCGATAACAAAGTTTGGACCTTCAACGGTTCCGATTAGTCTTGTAGTGAAGCGGTTCGGCGAGCTTAGTGCGCTGGCACCGCGGCTTGAGCGAGCTGTTCTCGAGAATCTGCGGCCTCTTTGGCTTCCTCGCTCGCCTCCAGAGTCAAGTCCCGCGCCCCAAATCCAACCCCGATTTTCTTCAAGAAATCGTTCGGGGGTGTACCGCCCGCAAAAATCCAAACAAAGTCGTTCGGCATCTCCTCTAGTACGCCCTTAACGTCAAGCGTGACCGAATCCGCCTTGAATTCGACTGGATTCGTCTCAAAGAGCACCTTGACTTTTCCGGTGCGCATGCATTCTTCGATGCGCTTCACGTTCCGCTCTTTGATGCGGCTGAAGCGTTCTGCCCGATAGCAGAGCGTCACTTGGTTGCCGGCCTGGTGTGCGAGTCCCATAGCAGACTCGACCGCGCTGTCGCCCCCACCAACGACAAGAATCTTGTTGTTGATGTAGTGATCGGTTTCGATCAAGCGATACATCACCTTTGCCAGTTCCTCACCTTTGACGCCGAGTTTGCGAGGCTCACCCGCGCGTCCGAGCGCCAGGATTACGTGTCGCGCACGATATTCGTTGTTTGCTGTCAGAATGGTGAAAATGCCGTCTTCACCTTTCTTGATGTCGCCGACTTTCTCGCAAGTGCAAACGTTGAAATCAGCTCGGTTTAGAATCATGTCCCAGAACGAGAGCAGATTTTCTTTGGAGAGTTGCATCTTCTTGAACTTTCCGTACATCGGAAATTCGACTGGGCTGGTCATCACCAGTTTTTGGCGAGGGTACTTGGCCACTGTGCCCCCAATCTCATCGCGCTCCAGCGTCAGGTAGTTGAGCTTGTTTTCGATTGCGCGCAGCGAAGCGCTGATCCCGGCAGGACCGGCCCCAACGATCAGAACGTCGTAGACACGGGGCGCTGCAGGAGATGCCCCATTGGACCTCAGTCTGTTCGTAATGGCATCGACACAGTCGCGGCCCTGGTTCACGGCATTCTTGATCAGAGCGAGCCCGCCGAGCTCTCCGACGATAAACAAGTTCGACACAGTGGTCTCATATTCGGGCGTGAGATAAGGCATGTCCGCAGCCATGCTCGGACTGGCCATCACCATCGTGATGGCGCCGACCGGACACGCATCCGCGCACAGACCGTGGCCGATACACTTGTGTCCGTTTACGATAACGGCCTTGCCGGCGATCATCGCCAGCACGTCGCCCTCGGGGCAGACGCTAGTGCACGTTGCGCAGCCAATACAGTGGTTGGTGTCGATGTGCGGATGCTGCGCCTTCGGTCCCTCGGAAAACAACTTGCCCTTTTCGACAGCCTCGCGTGCGCGTGCCTCCCTCTTCTTCAGGCTCCTGAGATAGCCCGCCACAAAGAAGAGAGTGATGAGCCCGCCAATCGCAAAGGTGATGAGTGTGTCCATCGTGTGCGACTCAGAAGTAACCCAGAACGAACTGCAATCCGATATGTAGCAACGCCAACACGGCGAAGGCGTAGCTGAAAGGCTTGTGTACTACGTGCCAAAGCTGAAAAACCTTTTGTGAGCGTGACAAGAATAGAACTCGCTTGGAGAGCGCGGCTTCTTCCGCGGCGGCACGGATTGCCTTTTCCAGCTCACGATTCCTCGTAGGAAGGATTCCCGCCACAGTCTGGACGTATCCAGCGAAACTCAGTGTGTGGCGGCGCAGCCCCGCTACACGAAACACGCGAATTACGTCGAGGATCATCATGTATACCAAAGCGACGATAATAGGGAGGCGCGCCACGCGGTTCACGTCAGGCATGCGCAACAGAGCGCGCAAGTCCGCCTCTGGCAAGAGATTCTGCGCCGCGAGTTGCTGCGCCAGATGCTGTTGCAACTCCTGCAATTCTTTCATCGACAATTCGGCGGTGGTCACCTTGCGCGGAATCTGTGCGTAGAGATATCGTCCGACTACGCCGCTGGCAGAGACCGCGAACATGATCCAGAAGGCCATGCCGGCGATGCCTTTGAACTTCAGTGTGGAGTGAAACGCGATGATAAACGGCGCCGTGAGCCCCATCAGCACGTGAATGTCGAGCCAGTGCCGCGTGCTGCCAATCGTGCTCAGCCACGCCCAGTGCTTGCGAATTGGATACAGAAAGATTCCCACGAACAGCGCCGCTCCCGCAAATCCCAGATAGAGGCCAATCGGACCGCTCGGCCGCAGCATGTGATGCTTCGGCGAAAAAGGACGATCGATCGCTGACAGCTTGTAGTAGTCAAAGCCATAGATAAAGATGGCGAGGTTGGTGGCAAAGGCAAGGACGTAGAGAGCGCGGAGGCGCAGTCGATGTCCCCTCTCAGCGTCCGGCACGGACTTTACCCGGTCGGCGATGCGGGCCGTGGCTGTGGCATTTGCGCTCATTTCTTGATGACCTGCTCCTCTGTACTCACCGAGAACTTCTTGTATGCCGTAAATTGGTGCAAGTTACGCCAATGCTGTCTGGGGGTTTCGACCTCCACGCGGGCCTGGGTCGGGAACCAGTACACCTGCTTGGAATCTGGGAACTGTAACGGGGCAAAATCGACCTCTGAACTCAGCGACTTCAATCCCACGTCGGCCAGCGTATCCCCAATTCCCGCCTCGATCTTTGCGAGGGACCCGGTCTGCGGGTCGATCCATGCCGTCCCGGCGATTTCTAGCGGATATTCTCGTCCGCGTAGAGCCAGCGCAGCCGGCGATTTCATGCCCCGAACATGCTCAAAACTTATCCTCTCTAGCACCCGGCCGCCAACGACTTCCTCTCCGGACAGCGCGAACCTGAACGCTTCCGCGTAGTAAGGGTGAAAAACGAGGAACAGCGTGGCGAAGCCATTGCTCAGCAGCATGGAAGTATTCTTCCGGTCCCGCTTCGCCTCGCGCACGGGGATCCGCGATTCGGAGATGTTCAACTCGCCTCCGGCATTGGTCAAGATAACCAGGTAGTCGTACGTAGAGTCTTCCTTGAGTTCCACTTTGTCATTTTTCCCCAGCTTTTCTTGCCGCACTTGCTCGGTGCACTTCACGTCGGAAAACTGATCGAGGAATCCCGAGGTCTGATCGGTGGTGCGCGCAAGCAGATCGTTCAGCTTCTGCGTTTCTGGTGACGCCGAGATTGTGTCGGCGAAACACAGCGCGGCCACAAGCACCGCTGGAAGAACACAGGCAATGGCCCTGCGTCGGTATGGCCTGACAATTTGGGTCTGGGATTTCATTCGCCCTTCCCCTTCGAGTCGAAGCGGTAGCCGATGGAGAACATGACCTGGTCGTAGCTCATATCTCCGCGGTTGGTGGTGAAATTCCCTTGCAGGTAATAGTGCGGTCCCAGCGTGGTCTCGACCGTGCCGGTGATAAAGCGGCCGCGAGTGTTCATCGTCAGAGCCGAAGCAAAGTTCTGCTGTCCCATCAAGACTTCAAGCCGCAGCCGGTCGCTCATTTGCCGCGAAAGTGAGAACGCCTTATAAGATCCGTTGCCGAACGAGCTGTTGAACCGGGCGTAGTGAACATCGGCGCGCAGTTTCACCCACGGCACACGCCCGAAGGTAATGCCGTACATTTGGTTGAGCGAAGTCTTGGCGTCGCCGGTTCCACTGCTCCGGCCCAAGTTTGTCGACAACCAAACCTGATTCCACACCTCTACCCGCCCGCCGGCGCTGAATCCCTGGAACAGGTATTTGTCGAGCAGTCCTGTGCCGACCAGGTTGGGATTAAACGTTGGAATATCGCGAAAATAGTTGTAGTTGAAGTCCAACTCGACCCGGGGATGCGGGTTCACGCGCAGCGTGAAAAAGTTGCGCCCCAGCCCAGGACCCGGGGAAGGTGTGGCCAAATTGCCCGCGGGACTGTCCACTTGTGCCGATTCGTAGATGGCGATGTCGCGCTTGTAGGACACCGAGTTCTCGAAGAAGACGAATGGCCGGTCGAGCGCCCAGTTCACCATGCTCACGCCTGCGCCGGTCGTCGTGCTGTAGTGGAAACCGTTGTATTCCCCGCCCTCGAAGTTGATGAAGCTGCCGCCAATGACGCGGTTCGGGCTATAGTCCCAGGACGATGGATCGGGCGTGGATCCTCCGAAAATCCCCAACGTGGTGCCCTTGGAAAGTTTTTTTCCAAAATAGCCGCCGTCGATCGTGTCGAGGCTGGGGGCCCAGGGAAGATAGAGGCGCCCAAATCCCGCGACCAGCGTTGAGTTGGGATTGTCGTACGTCATGTTCAGGTGATACGTGCGATTGATCAGGTTCTGCAGCGTCTGCTGGCTGGCCGCCGATGCCTTGGTCAGCTCGCCACGCCAGTATCCACTGAGGTTCCAGTAGGTCCCGCCGATTCTGGTAATGTCGCCGCGGAAGACCATGCCAACGTCTGAACTGGTGACGTTGCTGGTGCCATGGCTGATAGTTTCGATGTTGTCGAACCCGATGCGGCCGCGTGCCCGGTTCACCGAGGGGAGAGGAGGGCGCGGTACTTCCTGGCGTACTTCCTCATCCAGCGGGTCGCCCTCGGTAAACGAGATCACCGCCGGGTACTGGCGTGTCGCACTCAGCGCTCGCTGCTGTACCAGCGCTTCGGTATCGCTGCTCGAAAGGTAGGCTAGGTCGCCGACCTTTACTGGCCGTTTGAACGAATGAATTTCGGTGACTGCCGAGGTTTCGGCGACCGCGCTAACTTCCAGTTCTGCAACCACGCGCGGATCGGCTGCATTGGCGCTGTCGCCCTGCTCCGCCGGTAGGTTCGTATCTTCCACTTCCAACTTCATGCCCCCAGTCAGGCCTTGTGCGCGTCCGCCCTCGAGATAGGCCACGCCTTCGGCCACGTATTTCACCCTGAAAACCGTGAGCAGGCTGGGATCGTCGCTACGCGCGATCAGCGGTGCTGCCTCGGCGGGGAGGGGGGGAGCCGCTGCCGGCGCGGCACCTGCTGAAACCGGCAGCGTAAATTCCGCACTCTTGGCACTCACAGGTGCAGCAGTGGGAGCGGCCGGAGCCAAAGAGTCGGTGGGCGGGCGCACCATTGCCTTAGAAGGGGAGGTCGCGCCCGCGTCCGGCTTCGCAGCACTCGCAATCTGGAACTGCCTGGAAGAAACCTGTCCCGCAGAGTCGTCTGGAGCAACGGCAGCCGACGGGCTCTGCGGGGCAGCGGCCATGGGCCGTTCAGGAGGAAGCGTGCTTGCAGAAGAACTGGAAGGTGGCTCGACAGCTGGTCCCGTTGCAATTTCCGGTGGAGCAGGCGGGAGATCGTTTGTGGAATTTGATTCTGCAATCGGCGCAGCTTTCTCCCGACGTCTGCGAAAAACTCCAATCAGGTTACCTGACGTAGCCGCCACCGGGGCACCATGGGAAGCGGCCCGCACAGCTTCGGCTGGGCCTACCATAATGATGATGAGGTTGCCTTCCGTCTTCACCGTGTAGGGATGAGCCTGATCAAGGTCGAGAACAACTCGGGTAATAAGAGATCTGGCACTGAGTCGGCCGGCTCGCACCCGGCGCACTCCATTCGCATGGACTGGAACATTCCTGATGTCGTCGTTGCTGGAAGTGTTAGGAAAATCGAGCAGAATCCGGTCAGGATGGACCGCCGTCGCGGCCGAGGGTTTGACCGGAGCACTGAGTGTGATTTCGATCCGCAAATTGCCCTCCTCTCGTGCCGTGATGACACTTAGCACCCTCGCACTACTCGTGCTGTCCTGTGCTGCCGCGCAGGACAACAAGAGCGCCAACGTCGCAATATGTTTTTGAAGCACAGTCATAACTTTGCTGAGACTCGATGAGCGTTCCGTCTGCCGCCCTGAACTTCGACGTTTCCGCTTGTTGCCCTTGATATAGCAACTCTCGGACTGAACCCCTAGCCGGTTCGCCGCCATCTTATCCACCGCCTTGGCCGCTCTGGTGACACTGGTAACAGTTGATGCTGTTGTAGACATACCCTGGCACGTTGTCGTGCTGGAAATTATTTGGGTTGTTGCCGCCATGGCATCCCGTGCACTGGAAGATGGCATAGTTGTTCGAGTTGATGTGGCAGGTAGAGCAAACTCCGCCCGCATTACCGTGATTAATCGAGAACTGCGTGTACTGTGTATGGTTGAACGTGGCGCCGGTCCAAGCGATGGTGTTGTGGCAGTTCTGGCACGTGGTCGGGAAGAATTGCGGCTGTGCGGCATGGCCCGGGTTCGTGGTGTTGTTGTAGTCGGTCTGGTGGCAGCCAATGCAGACGGTGGGCAAGGTCGTGTAATTGTTGTTGACGTGGCAATCCGAGCATTGCCGCGGTGGGACCGTGTGCGAGCCTGTGAGGGGGAAGGGCGTGTTGTTGTGGTTGAACGTGGAATCGGTCCAGACCAGCGTGTCATGGCACAACTGGCATTGTGTCGGGAAGCCAGCGGCCGTATGCGCAGGATTGGTCGTGCCCGCGTAATCTTTCTGGTGACACGTGTAGCAGGCCGTACTGTTCAGGTTGTAGTTGTTGTTTACGTGGCAATCGGTGCACTGCCGAGGTGGAACCGTGTGTGACCCGGTCAGCGGAAAGCCGGTGCTGTTGTGGTTGAAAGTCGCATTGAGCCATGTCGAGGTGCTGTGGCAGGAATCACAGGTTTGCGGGAAGCTCGAGGCAACGTGACTGGGATTGGTCGTTCCCTGATAGTCCTTTAAGTGACAGGTGACGCAGGCGGCGCTGGTCAGGTTGTAATTGTTATTGACGTGACAATCGGTGCATTGCCGCGGCGGAACGGTATGCATGCCGGTCAGCGGGAAGCCGGTGCTGTTGTGATTGAAGCTTGCGTTCAGCCAGGTGGAAGTGCTGTGGCAGGAGCCGCACACTTGTGGGAAGTTCGACGTCACGTGATTGGGATTCGTCGTGCCTTGGTAGTCCTTCAGGTGACAGGTCACACAAGCGGTGCTGGTGAGGTTGTAATTGTTGTTAACGTGGCAATCGGTGCATTGCCGCGGTGGAACTGTGTGCATGCCAGTCAGGGGGAAGGCTGTGAGGGAGTGATTGAATGATGCATTCGACCACGAGGTCGTGTTGTGACATTGGTTACAGGTTTCGGAGAACTTGGCTGTAACGTGGTTTGGATTTGAAGCTGCCTGGTAATCCTTCAGGTGGCAAGTTACGCAGGCGGTGCTGGTGAAGTTGTAGTTGTTATTGATGTGGCAGTCCGTGCACTGCCGCGGCGGCATGGCATGACCGCCGGATAGCGGAAATCCGACTGAAGCGTGATCGAACTTTGCGTTCAGCCAGTTATCGGTGCCATGGCAGTCGTTGCAGGCCGTGGGGAAGGCGGCGGTAACGTGATTCGGATTGTTCGTTGCCTGAAAATCCGCCGCGTGACAGGAGTAACAGGCAGTGGACATTGTCTGAAACTGGCTATTGGCAGCGCCCTTGTGGCAGGAGTCGCAGTCGACGGCTGCATGCGCCCCAGTGAGCGGGAAGCGGTTGTTGTGCTGCTGAACCTGCTGGACCGAAACCTGCCAGCCTCGAACGGTGTGGCACTGTTCGCAGTTGGCTCCCAGTTGACGCCGGTGAATATCGGCGTGGCAATCCTGACAACGCTGACCGACGTTGGTGAATACCGGCTTCACGTGGCATTGCGTGCAGGTTACCGACTGATGCATGCCGCGAAGCGGATATCGCGTCTGAGTATGATCGAACTCCGGAACTGCGCGAATCGGCCTCCACGCGTTCGCGGTATGGCAGTTCTGGCAGGCAGTGTTCAGATTTCCATGCGCACTGTGGGTGCCTTCGTACACCTGCGCCTGCGCGACCCCGGGAATCCCGAGAAGCGCGAGTAGCAACATCGCGACAAGAGTGACTCCATCCTCCACCAAAATTCTCACCCCTTTGTTACTGTGAGTGAACTGTAAGTTTGCGCGTTGTCTGGCGCTTTTGCTTTAGATTACTGTGCGTCCAACAAACTGAACGTTGTACAAAAACTGAGCCATACTCGCAAAGGGAAAAAGACTGGCGCCACTGCATCCACAATGTCAGCAGCCCAGGGGAGAAACGAACAAAGAGAGAGCGCGTGTTTATGGCTTGTAGAGTTCGGCGCTGTCCAGTTCGTTGACGGCGTCGCTGCCTCCGGCATTGACCACGTTGCCGTTGTGGAGCACCGTGGAGGGGTGGCCGGCGCGCGCGTTGCTCATGCTGCCGGTCGCGGTCCATGTGCCCATGGCTGGGTTATAAATTTCGGCGCTGGCCAGCGGCGTGGCCCCGTTTGTGGTTTGGTTGTTTCCGCCGGAGACGAGCACCTTGCCGTTGGCGAGCAGCACGGCGGTGTGTTCCACCCGTGTGGCCGTCATGTTGCCGGTCGCCGTGAACTTCCCGGTGGTAGGGTCATACAACTCGGCGTTTTTGATGCTGACGCCATTGATGTTCTCTCCGCCCATAAACAGAACCTTTCCGGTGCCCAGCATGATGGAGGCGTAGTCGGAACGCGCCGTGACCATCTTGGCACCCAAGGTCCAGGTTTTCGCGGTGGGGTCGTAGATCTCCGAGCTGTTGAGGGCGTCGGAGGCAGCGGTCGCACCACCGGCCACAAGGACTTTGCCACTGGACAGCAGCGTGGCAGTCATTGCGTGTCGAGCTGCACGCAGGGCGGTGGTCGCCTTCCAGGTGCCGGTGGCGGGATTGTAGATCTCGGCTTTGTTGGTGGTCGAAGAGCAACCGTTCGCGTCATACGCGGTGCAGCCGCCTGCCACCAGCACCTCGCCGTTTGCAAGCACCGTAATCCCGAACTCGGCGCGCGCCTGGACCATCGAACCGGTAGCGGTGAAAGCTCCAGTGTTGGGGTTATAGAGTTCTGCACTGTTGGTGGTGGCGCTCAAGCAGTCGTTGACGCAACCGCCCATGACCAGCGCCGAGCCATTCGAAAGCAGTATGGCGCGAGCATGGCTGCGCGCCACGTGCATGCTTCCGGTGGAGGCCCAAGTCCCGGCCGCAGGGTTGTAAAGTTCGGCTGAGGTGAGAGCGACGCCGTTGTTGGTTCCTCCGGCGGCCAGAATGTTTCCGTTGGCAAGAATTGTGGCGGTGTGACCGTCACGGGCCGAGATCATGGTCCCCGTCGACGACCAGGTACCGCTGGCCGCGAAACTGAGCGTGCTGGCAGCGAGGGCGAGCGCAACGACGTACATAATTCTTGCGGACGCCATTGAGAGAGAGCTTTTCATGTGAATTTCTCCTGGGGGTTCGAGTTTTTGGGAGCCAGATCAAGGCTGACTCACGCCCTAGGTAAAAGCACATACAATGCCAGAGGGAACACGCAGGTAAGTCCGTTGTTTTTCGCGATGCCGTGGGACAGCTGGGTTATTGGGACCCACCCACTATGTCCGAGGGCCCCGGTTTCCGAGGGCTCATCAGAGAGTCAGCTTGCAGTTCGCCTGGCGAAACGGTCGCGGGCAAGATCACGCGCACACGGATCCCGCCCTCATCGCTCGTGGCTTCGATAGTGCCGCGATGCTCCTCGACGACACGCTTCACAAACGTTAGCCCCAATCCCCACCCAGGTGTAGACTCGCCCGCCGACCGGGAACGATAGAAAGGTTCGAAGAGATGAGCCAGATCCTCCGGTGGAATGGGTGTGCCAGGATTGCAGACTTCGAAGATCACGTTCGCTTCTGTTCCGGTCACCCGCAGATTGACTTCGCTTCGCGCTGGACTGTACTTCACGGCGTTGTTCAACAGATTAAGGATCACACCGCTTAGCATCGGAGCGTCGCCTTCCAGCGCAGGCAACTCTGAGTCCACGTAGACCTGAATGCGGATCTCCGCTGCTTCGGCAATCGGGGACATCACTCGCTCAACCTGCGCGATCATCTGCGGGATAAGTATCGGCTCCCTTCGCAAGGAGCGCGCTCCGGCGTCGAAGCGCAACACGTCGAGGTAGGTGTTGATCAGTGAAACCAGTCGCTGGGACTCGCGGAAAATAGTTGCCGCAGCATCGTGCGAGCCAGTGGCTTTCGGATATCGCTGCAGGAATTCGGCGAAACCCTGGATCGAGACCAGGGGCGTGCGTAGTTCGTGAGTCACAAAGCGCAGGGCCTCGGCTCGGGCCTGGTCCCGTTCCAGTCTGGAGGTCAGATCGGTGACGACGACCATCCACTGCCAAGCGTCGTTAATGGCGTTCGAGGAAAGGCGCGTGCATCGTATCTGCCAAAAGCCTCCGCCCAAGTACACTTCGCTTTCCTGCGGGAGTCCCCCGCTGCCCAGCCGATCTTGGACGTTCGTCCAGTTCGGGTGGCCAAGGAGATGGCCGAATTCGACCAGGTTAACCTCAGCGTTCCACCCTTGTTTGCAGCAAAAGACCCCCCAGAAGCGGTTGCGAAATAGAGCTTTCCCGTCGGATGCGAACACCGCCAAGCCCTCCTGCATGGATTCCAGCAGATGCTGCCGGAAGGCATAAAGCGAGCCGAGTTCGGACTGGAGTTGGTTGGTCAGATCCACACGCCATTGCAGATCGCCGGTAGTTTCGGGTGAGATCTCGGCGGGACGCAAGCTGGCAAGCTCCATCGGTGCTTGCCCGGCTTGGAGCGTCTGCTGCAGTTGCCGTAGCCCGCGCGTCAGCCCCCGACTCACGACCACCAGATTCTCCAATTGCGCCAGCGGTACCGCCAAAAGTCCGACGCAGAGAACCGGGCCAAATGCCATGAGGCGCTGAGCGTGCGCAAAGAGCCAATAACCCACCCCGTAACTCACGATGAGAAGGGTCGTTTGAAGCAGCACTCCATCCCATCCCGGCCAGCGCAGAACCAGCCAAGTGGAAACTAGAGAGAAGCCCACAAGAAAGAGGATTTGTGGAAACGCGCTGATGTGCCGCAGACCCTCGCCTCTCAACAGTCCGTCCACGAGATTGGCGTGAACCTCCACTCCTGGCATCGGCATTTGGCCGCTCACCGGGGTTGGCAACCGATCGCTAAGCTCAGTGGCACCAAAGCCAATGAGCACAGCCTTTCCCCACAAGGCCGGCTCCTGCTTTCCATCCAATAACTCGGCAGCGGAAACCACGACGAACGGCGGAATCCGTTGACCTGGTAGATACTGATCGCGGAAGTTGATCGTCAGAAACTCCGGCGAGTAGGATTCCCAGCCGGCCGCTCCCGCGCGGCGCATACTACCATCTACCCAAACACGATCTGTACCCAGCCACAGCCCACCAGAATCTTGCTTCACCGCCACGTGCTTGGCGACGCGTGAAACCTCTAAAGCAAGAGCCCAACGTGGACCTTCCGCACTTAATTCCCGCACCGGAACGCTGCGGCAGATGCCATCCGTGTCTTCCACCGCCTGCACGTGTCCGACTCCGGCGCTGTTGGCGAGAAAGAGGGGCAAGGGATCTGCCCACAGCCGCTGCGGTGAACCGCCCAGCTTCGCTGCCAAGACGACGTTGCCCGCTTCTCGAAGAGCCTTTTCGAGATCGTTGTCGTCCCTGGCATCTTCCGCTTCGGAAAGGAGTATGTCGAGACCGATTGCACCGGGGTGTTGCGCGGCGGTGGCACGAACCAGTCGGGCCAGCAGCGACCTCGGCCACGGCCATCTCCCATAACGACTCAGGCTGAGATCGTCGATCAGAACCAGTGCGACAGATCTGGAGGTGGGGAGGGGTCTGCGAAGACGGAAGTAAATGTCGCCGAGTCGCCGGCTGAGTTCTTCGACCGGGTACGTCATGCTGAGCCCAGCCACCAAACTCAGCAGCAAGAGATTCAGAACGAGCCAGGATTTGATCCGGCTTCGAGATCGCTCAGCACTTACAGACGGTGCTTTCATTTGTCCGGAGCTTCCAGATCAATTCCCAGACGCTGCGCTTTCTTGTAAAGCGTCTTGCGTTCAATGCCAAGCTTTCGCGCGGCCAGCGAGCGATTGCCTCCAGCTTCACGTAAGGCGCGCATGATCTGCTGCCGTTCCACTTCCTTGAGAGTCGTGGCGGGTTCTTCTACGTTTGCTCCGCTGAGTGCTCCCGCACGGCTCGCTTGTTCAATGTCCTCTGCAGTAATTTCTCCTGTAGTGGATAAAATGGCTGCCCGCTCGATTAGGTTCTCCAACTCGCGCACGTTTCCCGGCCACCCCATGCGCATCAGCAGCCCAGTCGCTTCTTCGTTGAGCGTGACCTGGCGCGCGTTGCGTTCATTGAAGCCCTTCAAGAAGTGGCGAACCAGCAGCGGGATGTCTTCCCGGCGTTGTTCCAGAGACGGCAGGTGGATGGTCACCACACTGAGACGGTAATACAGATCTTCGCGAAACTGTTTGGTACGGATGCGCTCGCCAATGTCCGCGTTCGTGGCGGCGAGCACTCGAACATCGACCGGCATGTACGTATTCGATCCCAGTCGGCGCACCTGCCTCTCCTGCAATACTCGCAACAGCTTGACCTGGAATCCGGGTGTGGTTTCCGAGATCTCGTCGAGAAAAATCGTGCCGCCATTCGAACTCTCAAACAGGCCACGGCGGGCACTATCGGCACCGGTGAATGCTCCCTTTTCATGGCCGAAGAGTTCGCTTTCCAGCACGCTTTCCGCCAGGGCCCCGCAGTTGATAGCGGTCATCGGTTTACTGGCGCGCTTGCTATGGGCATGAATGGCGCGTGCCACACGTTCCTTCCCGGACCCGCTAGGACCGACGATCAGAACCGTGGCATCCGTCGGCGCGACCCGTGCGATGGAGCGGTACACCTCCAGCATCTTCGGGCTGCGGCCTATGATCGCTGTGCCGGCGAAGCCCTCGGGCTCGAGTTCCTCGGCGATGGCACCGCCGTTCAAGCGACTTTCGCGACGCTTTTCAAGGCGGTGGACAAGCCCCAGCAAATCATCAATGCGCAGCGGCTTCCCCAGGTATTCGACCGCGCCATCTTTCACGGACTGCGCCATCGTCTCCACGCTGGCGTGGGCCGTCATCATCACGCAATCGCAGTCCGGTTGTATGGTCTTAATACGCTTTAGGAATTCGACTCCATTCACTTCTCCGAGGTAGATGTCCAGCAGCGCCAACTGAACCTCACTCCGGCGCAAAAAGTCTTCGGCTTCTTGTGTGTTGCGCGCAGCATGACAAACGTAGCCTTCGGCATCCAGCACCGAACATAGCCACTGGCGTGTGGCTTTATCGTCGTCAACGACCAGGATTTCTATGGGCATGACTCTTCACGAAGAGCTCTCATTAGCACGTAACACACCAAACTAGGCCGTGAGCTAAAAGTGATATGTGAATGCGAATCGCCCTGCGTCGGCGCGAAACGCACCTGTCTCTTGCACCAGATGATATTTCGAGTAGTCCAGATCCAACGTCCAGTTTCCCAGCAGGACTTCATTGCGGGCGTGAATTTCCCAAGCGCCGCGAAAATCGCTACCCGCCGACGGTGATTCAAGCCCGCTGCGCACGAGGAACTCTCCTCGATACCTCCTCCCAGGACGAAAGCGAACACCAGCCATTGCCAAATGACTCTGATAACTGTTTGGACTGAAGTAGCCGTGCGCAAATTCCTGGGCGAAACTGTAGTGCTGATAGCGGTAGCCCGCTGCAAAAGCCAGCCGCGGCGCTCCAAACTCCCGGATCACCTCTGCGCTTTGGCGGTTGCCAATGTTCCCGTCGGAATAGTGCTGCCGTGATCCGTGCACATTGATCTGCCAACGCGCTGGCGTCCAGATGGAGAAAGCCTCCCAACCCTGCGCCGTCAGTCTGTGCTCGCTGGCTTCCGCGTCAGGGGTGATAGGAACGCGCGAAAAGGCGGCCCCCAGCACTAAATGCCGCATCGGTTGGAACGCCAGAGACGTGTCGTAAATCGCGTGCACATCTGCGTTGTCAAACCGTACGGCGCCTCCTCCGGCAGAAAACAAAAGTGACTCGCGAACCCTCCAGCGAAGCTCCTCATTGAAAGTCTCGACCGCTTCAAAAGAATCCTCAAAGCCATGTTGAAACTGCTGCTCGAACAGCAGGCGATTGGTCAGGCCGGGCCTTATGCCGAAATCGAGGCGCTGTAATGACCGCCAGGTATGATTCTTGGAGGAATCGTTGACATAGTCGGCGTCCATTTCCAACAGATTCCGCGGGACCACCGGTGCACGTTCCTCGCCGCCCAGGTGCCCGCTTTCAATTCTGTCCTTGTACTCCTGTAAGCGCAGGCTATTGGCATGAAATGTCAGGGCTCTGTCTACGACATCCCGTGCTTCCGACGATCGTTGCTGATGCAACAGATTGCTCGCCAGTCCTATCGCGGCCGTCTCATCCGCCGCGTTCGCGCTCAGTAGTTCCTTGTAGATCTCGTCGGAACTCCTATACTGGTGGCCGTACCCGAGAGCCCGCGCCAATTCCAATTTGGCCAGCCGATTATCAGGCTCAGTCCGGAGAATCTCGCGAAAGAGCCGGATGGCTCGACCGTCTGCCCCACTGGAGAGGTAAGCGCGTCCGAGTTCCAAGCGCAGCCGATTGTCCTCGGGGTGATCTCTGAGTCCGTTTCGGAGGACGTGGACTGCTTGTCCATAATGGCGCTCCAGCATCGCTTGTTGTCCGGCGGCCAGAACGCGCTGGATGGAATCCTCGTCGGTGGCGAACGCGCGCGTGCCGTCCGCCACAAAGCAGATCGTCGCTAAAATCACCACAGTCAAGAGCCGCAGGACTCGCCCCATGTTTCAGACCCGCTCTCGCGCTACCATTCTAGCTGGCTGCCACGAATTACTGCGAGCAACGCGAATCCGACACTGCGCGGTCTGCCCATCTCCTTCGGAACGATACGACTTCTTCCGGCTACAGGTCGAGCTTGCTAGCCTGACAATAGCGGCCCGCAGAATGCTCTGGTCTGCTTGAAGTCCGCAGGGTTGATGAGACGGAGTCTCCTTATTTCGCGACCGACTCGTGACTCGATGGCGAAGTCAGTGCAGGTGCCGATGCCGAGTTCGGCAAATCTGGGACGAGCACCCTTTTCACTGATTCAGGAATTTCATTCGCGTGCGCGAGCAATTCGCTAACCTGCCATAGCTGGGTGTCGGTTAGCTTGGCCTTGAATGAGGGCATCCCCGAAAGACGGATTCCGTTGGCTGCCTTCCAGTAGGTCTCCGATGCAGGGTCGTCCGTCACACCCTTGCCACTGAACAATTGCGGCGGTTTCGGAAACATCGTTGTCGCATAGTCAATGGGTGGCTTTCCCGGAAATCCGTGGCACAAGGCGCAATGCTGTTTGTATACGCTTGCGCCGACAAGAAAATTAGGTTCGTCTGCCGGCACAGGAGATGGGGGAATTTGTTGCTTCTCGATATGCGCGTCTAGGGCCATATTCGCCAGCTTCTTCTCAAACGGCATTGGTGGATCGGCCGTCGCTACTGGCGCCATGCCTGCGGAAAAGTAATAGAAAACACAACCCACGGAAATCGCAATGGCAAGAATGAAACCGATCACCATGCCCTTGATCACCTGTGCGCTCCTGTCATTGATCGGAAATTAAAGCGATGGCCCAGAATCATGGAGGGAAGCGTGCGCAAAGGCGTCCCATACCGCTGCCATACCAGTGCGTAACCCACCGGACGGTCAAACTCACAACGTCCCATGAGGAAAACAATGAATGCGGCGTGGCGAGAAGATGACAAGTTGTTCATGTTCCCTCACGAGGCGCTACAAGTTGCATCAACCGTACTATGCGGAGGGTCCCGTCGTGCTCGCCTGTTGCCATGGTCTGCCGTGTGCTGATCTCCGTTAGCTTTCTGGCCGGAGGGGTGGTTGCGGTTAGTCAGGAACCCTCAATGCTCCCGGATGCGCCAAGCTCAAGACAGACTCAATCGGGTCCATCGAGGTCTGCACAGCATGGTCAAGAGCATGAACCGAGTAAGAATCACATCTTCTGGATAATCCCTAACTATCGTGTGAACGAAGATCCGGCTGAAATCAAACCATTGACTCGGGACGCGAAGATGAGGGTGGCGTTCGATGATTCGTTCGATCCCTCTGCGTTTTTGGTGGCCGGTATCTTTGCTGGGCTATCCATGGTGCAGAAGCAGTACAGTTCGTTCGGAACAGGAGCACAGGGGTTCGGCAAATACTACGGAGGAGCATTCGCAGATCAAGCAATTGGCAACATCATGACCGAAGGCTTGTTTCCAATCGCTCTCCATCAGGATCCTCGTTACTTTGTCAAAGGAATGGGTGGATTTTGGAAACGAACTGGATACGCGATAAGCCGAGAAGTTATTACCCGTGGCGATGATGGCCGCAACCACTTCAATACGTCAGAGCTGGCCGGAAATGCAGTGGCCGCAGGCATCTCCAACCTCTACTATCCCGCCGTGAATCGATCATTTGGAAATACCGCGAACAAGTGGGGACAACAAATAGCCCTGGATACCTTCTTCAATGTGGCAAAAGAGTTCTGGCCCGACGTGCGCAACAAAATGTTTAGGCATTGAGCGTGTGACGCTGACGCCTGGTTAACGCTGAGGGGCAATGGAGAACATAGAGGGCAAAGCTGACCATGCCACGAAGACCTCCGATCTCGGCTGAGACGTCACGAATGTACGCAACGCGCATCGAGTTTTGCGGAGTGTTCGCCGACAATATGAATAGTATGCATTTGCTTTCGTACTTGCTGACAGCTGATCTGGCGAAGGCTGAAGAATGTTTTGTTTCCGGCTTGGAAGACTGCGTGGAAGGAACTTACGTGTTTCGAGACTGGGCGCGATCCTGGGCCCGGCGGACGATTATCCAGAATGCAATTCGCATGTTGGCGCCCCGCAACGACCACTCGACCGTAGCAGAAGTACCGAGTGACGCGGTTAGTTGCAGTTCTGCACGGACGCAGGATGCCGGTTACGCAATCGCGCGCATTCTCCGGCTTGAACACTTCGAACGCATCGTCTTTGTGATGTCCGTTCTTGAAAAATACTCTGATCAGGATTGTTCCGTTCTGCTTGGTTGTTCGCGGCAGGATGTTGGGGAGACAAGAACGCGAGCGTTGCGGCATGTCGCGGAGCCAGACAGGTTAAGCACCATGGTCTCGTCCGGGTGCGGCTGCAGCGATCCTGAAGAGGCACAGACGCCAGAAGTGCAGTTGGAGCCGCAGTTTTGAAGACCGTGAACCGAGGCATCTATCGAAAGATACCAAGAGCCGCTCTGAAGCAGGCTCTACGAAAAACAAGATTAATAGATCGGCATCGCTCGTGACGGTCCCGTGCGGTGAATCCTTGGCGATTCAAGTAAGGAACTGTTATGAAGATTCTGCTCTACAACCCCGACAACGGCGTGACTCGCAATTTCATGGCGCACCTCTGGATGTTCTTACTCAAATCACTGACTCCTCCCGGCCATGAAGTGCTGCTGATCGATGGCAACGCTCAGCCGATGGACGAGCTTCAGATCGCCCAGTACGTTCGAGACGAAAACATCGGACTGGTCGGCATTGGCGCCATGACCCGAATGATCGCCAAGGCGTATCGCATAGCCGATGCCATTCGCGCCACCGGAGTCCCGGTCGTCATGGGTGGTCCTCACGTTACCGAGTTGGCCGACGAGGCTCTCGGTCGCGATGGCGGACCGCGCCACGCCGATGCTGTGGCCCTAGCAGGCTGCGGAAAAAGGGACGCCGCGACTTAGATTCTTCCGGTCTCCGTGGTTTTGTGATTGGGGAAGGGTTTTGGCTGCATCCGCTGGTGTCCCGCGGATTCATTTTCGGTCCTGCGAGCAAACTGCGAACTTGGCTTACGTGGCTTGAATCGCCAGATTCCTCATGCGGACTAAGTTATAGGCAGCCGCGGCAAAGGTGAAGACCCACGCCACCTTGAAGATTCCTCGATGCCGAACCTTCCGCATCAGCGCGATCGTCTTCAGCCAGCCGAAGCATTCTTCAACGCGTTTCCTTTTCTTCTGACTGATAGCATATCCGGCGTAGTGCGTCGTACGAGCATCGATTGCGCTCCCACCGGGTCGCTCCAGGTTCTGGGCCACGTGCGGCGTGACCTTTAAGTTTCTGCACTCGGCCACGAAATCCGCCGTGTCATATCCCTTGTCGCCGCCCACCGTGATTTGTTTCGTGCCCGGAATCTGTTCCAACATCACCAGCGCCGCATCGCGCTCCGCCGTTCCGTTGGCCTCGAACACCTCGGTGTTGACGATCAGCCCGTGGCGGTTCTCCACCAGCAGATTCCCGTTGTAACTCAGCTTGGCTTCCTTGCCCTTGCCTTTGCGTGCCATCTTCGCATCCGGGTCCGTCTTCGATTCATGTGTCTGGTTTGAACGCTTCTGCCCGTGGAAGTCCACCGTCGCATTGCCAGGATCGTCCGGCGGAACGTCGTTCTTCGCATCCTTGCGTTGATAACTCTTCGCACTCGCCCACGCTTCCAGCAACGTTCCATCCACCGTGAAGTGTTCGTCCGAGAGCAAACTCCGCTCGCGCGCCTGCTGGAGTACGGCTTGGAAGAAGGCTTCGGCAATGTCCCCATCGAGCAAGCGCTCGCGGTTCTTGGTGAACACGGTCACATCCCAAATGGCATCATCCATGTTCAAGCCTACAAACCAGCGGAACAGCAAGTTGTAGTCGAGTTGTTCCATCAGCATTCGTTCGCTGCGCACCGAGTACAGCGCTTGCAGCAAGAGCGCTCGCAACAACTTCTCCGGCGCAATCGACGGTCGCCCAGTTTTGGCATACAAGCGGCTGAACCGAGGTTGCAACTGTTGTAGCGCTTCATCGGTCATTGCCCGCAGCGAACGTAGCGGATGGTCCTGCGGAACTCGCTGCTCGGGACTGATGTAACTGAACACATCCAACTGCTGCTCGTCTTTTCCACGCATGCTTTCTTCTTATCAGGTTGTGCTGTGGAAACAAGAGAGTTTCGGGGTACTGCGTCCGCTTCAAATCGAGTTTTTCCGCAGCCTGCTAGGCGAAGCCGATGAAACCTGGCCGCAGATTGTGAACGACGCTGCCCGCGGCGAACTCAAAGCCATCTACGCACCCGTGGATGCGGCCGGGAAGGACAAAAAGCCGTCGCTGAAGGAGTACCCGGTCATTCCTTGGCAATCGATCGATCTTGCTCAATTCAATCTCGTGCCAAGGGCCGTCGCACCGTTACTCAACCGTGTCGGCACGGGCTGGGGCTCTTTCCGCATTATTCCGGTTGAGTCGGGGCGTGGCTGTCCCTACGGATGCGAGTTCTGCACCGTGACCGGATTCTTTGGTGACTCTATCCGCTTCCGCACCAATGAGAGCGTGGTAAACGAATTGCTACTGTTGAACGCGCGCGCCCGTAGCGAGAAAGGCCAGATTGCCGTGTTCTTCATCGACGACAATTTCGCTATCAATGTAAAGCGCACCAAATCATTGCTTCGCGACATCATCGCTGCCAAAGCCCAGGTCCACTGGGCAGCCCAAATCAGCGCTAACCTCTTGCGCGACGAAGAACTCGTCGACCTAATTGCGGCTTCCGGGGGCAAGTGGATCTTCATCGGCATGGAATCCATTGACCCAACCAATCTCAAAGACGTGAACAAGGGGTTCAATAAGCCGGGTGAGTATGCGGCTGTGCTCGAACGGCTCGCGCGACGCAACGTCTATGCGATCACATCATTTATCTTCGGTATGGACAACGACACTACCGGCGTGGCCGAGCGCACACTGACGCAAGTCCGAACTTGGCCTCCGGGTCTGCCCATTTTCGGCCTGCTGACGCCCTTGCCCGCAACCCCGCTCTACAAGCGCCTGGAAACCTCGGGCCGGCTCACGCGCCCCAAGCACTGGCAGGAGTTCATCCCGTTTGCGATGGCTCACACTCCGCTGAAAATGACGATTGAAGAAGCTCACGCCGAAGTGAAATACGGCTGGGAGCAAGCGTACAGCCCAAGAGCACTAGCGAACGCGGTTGACTCGATCGATGACCAGCCTCTTGGTTATCGCATCAACGTCTTTCTCGCGCGCCTATGCTTCCGCGGGATATATTTCCCGATGATGGGGAAAATGGCATGGCTCAAGGTTGTCGCCCAAAACCGCCGAACCATTTTTAAGCTGGTAAGAGAAGCTTTCTTTGGGCGCCGAACGCGACCAGGGAATCGGCTGGTCCCAGATGCGTATGAAACGATCGCGGCACCGGAGGTCCCCGACGAAGCGAACGCATAGCTCCGGGCGCGGACGCTTCTCGCTTGCAGGCTACTCGCGAATTCTGAAGCGAAAATGACGCTCTGGCGTCGCACACTGATCTTTTATCCCAGGTTGGAGTGCTAGTTTGCGCCATGAGGAGATGCGAGGGAGTTCCGCGAAGAGGAAATCAGGCCAAAAAAGAAGTGACGCCATGCGGGGAGAGGAAGTCAACCGAGTCAACATAAATGTTGCATTTACGCAGCTTGGAGCACGCTAACGGGCAGCGATAAAGTTATAATGGCGCCACCTCCCGAACGGTCCGAGACCCGGGCGCCACCACCATGTGCCTGGGCAACTGCATCTACGAACGCCAGTCCGAGACCGTGACCGGGAGAATGTTTTCCCTTTACGAATCGTTTGAAAACCTGGCTGCCAATATCAGCGGGGAACCCCGGGCCATTGTCTTCAACCACCAGTACTGCTGAGCCTTGATGCGAATATAACCGGATCTTCACTTGGCATCCCGCTGGCAAATGAGTTAATTCGTTTTCAAGCAAATTGCTTACTACCCGATTCAGCAGGGTCACGTCAGCATCCACAACTACATGCTCTTCCAGGTCAGTCGCCACATCGTGATGATGCTCGGCCATCGCCGGACGGTAAATGTCAACCAGTTGTCTCACGGCATCGGAGAAGTCAACCGGTCCGCGTTCCATGTGAAGGGCCCCCGCCTCGGCCTCTGCCAGGTCCAAGGTTGTGTTCAACAACTGCAAAAGCTTGTCCAGGTCTTCGATCGCCTCCCCAACCGAGTCACGCCACTTGTCATTTCGTTCGTTGCATAATGCAGATTCGAGTGTCCCACGAATCAGCGTTACGGGGCTCTTGAGGTCATGCGCGATACCGCCAGTGACCGTGCGAAGCTGACTCACGGAAGACTGGAGGCGATCCAGCATGTGATTAAAAGTCTTCGCCAATCGCGAGATTTCATCTGAATTCACCGGTTCCGGCAATCGTTCCTGTAAATCCTCCGTGCCAATTCGGGCCACGGTTTCCGTGATGCGTTCGACACGCCGCAGGGTACGGCGTGCGCTCCAATACGAGATCAGGAAACCAAGGAGAAACATGCCGCCCCAGACCATGAGAAAGCGACGGGCCAGTCGGTGCAGCATGCGCTTAGCCCCACGATCTGAGAGCCCCAGATAAACAGTCCTTCCATTTAGCGCTTTGACAACGACTCGAAACGTCGCTCGCAATCCCTCCACTGCGATCGACTGGGGCACTCCTGGAACGAGCTTCGAGTGCTGAATGGCTGTGACGAAAGCATCCGCGGAACCGGGCCCGACCCACAGAGGACCGTCATTGTTATTGGGATCTGTCGCCAGGAAAAAAACGGAATTGAGCCTTTCTCCGCGGGCGTTGCGTTCGTCCGGCACCTCCTGAGTGGCAAGCTCGGCCACTTCTCGAACGATCCGTTGGTAGAGATGATCTCTAGGAGTATCGGCGGACACCTGAGCTAGAACCTCAGCTTCGCCGCTAAGCCAAGTGTCGCTGCGTTCCCGGAGGCCCTGAGCGACAAGAACATAAACTATGGAGAACGCCACAGCCGTTCCGAGCGCGAACGCGAGGGTTGTCCAAATCGAAATACGCCAAGCGGCGGTACTACGTAAATTCTTAGGCATGTTTGAGAACGTAGCCAACGCCGCGAATCGTGTGAATCAGAGGTCGCGGTGTGTCATGATCCACCTTGCTGCGCAAACGATAAATGTGAACATCAACCACGTTGGTTGCGGGGTCAATCCTCATCTTCCAGACATGGTCCAGAATCATGGTCCGCGTCACCACGCGACCTTCGTTGCGGCAAAGATATTCCAGCAAGGAAAACTCCTGCGGGGTCAATTGCAGCAAGTGATCGCCCCGCCGCGCCTCACGACGTACCAAGTCAAGCTGCAAGTCGGCTGACTGCAGACGCACAGATTCAGTCTGCGGAACGGCGGACCTGCGTAGGAGATTTCTCAATCTTGCCAGCAGTTCCGGCAGCGCAAATGGTTTCGTGAGGTAATCGTCCCCGCCCTGCTCCAGTCCTCGAACACGTTCGTCAACAGAACGTCGGGCGGACAAGATTAATACAGGCGCCGCATTACCTTGAGCTCGGCAACGGGCAATCAAGTCCAATCCATCCAGGTCGGGAAGGCCAAGATCGATGATGAAGGCATCGTGAATACCTTCCAGCGCCATGGTCTCCGCAACTTTCGCTGTACTTGCCGCATCAACTTGATATCCGGCTTCGGTCAGCGCTCGCTTGAGGAATAGCTGGATGGAAATGTCGTCTTCTACGAGCAACAGTCGCATGGGAGATCCCTGCCTGTCCAAAACTTTACACCTCCAGGTAGGATGCCGAAAACAGGGTCTTGGAAACCTCTTGAGCCAACAGCTGCTGCATCACTGCTGATGCCAGGTCGTGTCCACACGCACTGGTATCTCGTTCTTGACCGGCATCGTCAACAGCGATGGCGGGTCGATCTTAAAATCTGCCAGCGTAGCCGGAATTGTTCCCGTGATATGGATCAGGTCTCCTTGTTTCTCCAGTTTGAAGGGAACCTGCTTGTACTGGGCTGTCTGCCCAGCGAACTGGATTTCGAGGTCGGCATTGATGCTCGACGCTGCAGCATCCGATTCAGGCAAACGAGTGCGCACCGTGACTATGGGAAACTCCGCGCCGCGCGTTACTTGAATCATGTGGAGGTCGCGGTTGCTGTCTCCGGAATCGAATGACTTCACCGGCACCGCGATCAGGAAGTCGCATTGCCCGGCATGGCAAACGCCTTTCCCTTTCGCCGCATGGCTCACACCGTCGGTCTGATGGAGAGGGTGCGACACATGGTACGTGAGCGTGCTCTGTTGAAGGACCCATTGGCTGTCGGCAGCAAAGGTGGGGATGGCTACGAACAAGAACGCGATCAGTATTTTTCTGTTCATAAACTGTGCTTAGAACTTGAACGAAACCGACAGAAGAGCAGCGCCAAATGCCCCTGCCGTGACGATGGCCACCGGGCTATGCGCTTTTGCGATCCCGTGGACTTTTTCTCCGTTATTCTTCTGACTGAAGGCCATTGCCCCAAGAATGGGAGTGAGGATCATGCCCGGGCCGTGAATCCACGCCATCGCCTCGTGAAATTTTATCGGGCCGCGCTTTTTGGTTCCGGAAATTCTGGGAGCACGAATGGCATAATAGGCCGTAATCCCGTAGAGGTCGCCGGTGAGCGCACCCAGAGCAACGTGCAAATCGCGGGAGGCGGTACCTTCACTCTTGCCCCCGGCATTAAGAGATGTGACAACGCTCGCAATCAAGGGAATGGTCGTGATCAAACCCATGCGCTGGTGAATCTTCAGCATGTGCGTCCGTTTATCCAGCAGCGCCTGCTCCTGTGGGTTTCCCCGAGTCTGCTCCGGAGAAAGCCCAAGATCCTCAAGCGAAGGTGCCGTCGTACTGCTGGACGGTGCGTTCGGCAGATTCTCCTGTTGAGCCGGCGTCGGTTTGCCGGTGCCTTGTTCTTCCACTTCCAGCTTTTGGTCCAAAACCGCCGCCTCGTTTCCACTGACCGTTACGGAAGGGATTTCCAAGATCTTGAATCCTGCTGCCTCAAACGTCAGCCGGTAGTTGCCTGCAGGCAAGTCCAGTTGGTACGTACCATTAAGCCCCGTGTTCGCCGTTTGTTTCTGCCCAGTATCGATGCTCGTTGCCGTCACGGAAGCATTTGCAACCGCTTTACCGGATTTATCGCTGACCGTACCTCTCAATACCCCTGTTGCAGTCTGCGCCATCAAAGACGTGGCTACTTGAACAATAAAACAAACCGCCAAAAACCCAAGGAAAGAACTAAGTGGATTGCGCCGCCAATTTTTCGGCATCATTCACCTCACGCTTTTGAAGGCGATATTCGTTCGCTCATTGCTTTTTGCATATCGGGCTGAGACCAGCCTTACAGTGTTCGTGGAAAATATGCCGTCCGATCAAATAACCGATGGTGCTTCCCACTACAACATCGGAGGGGAAATGTTGCAGACTGGTGAATCTTGTAACGGAAACAGCCGTCGCCGTTCCATAAGTAAGCCATTCGACCCACGCCTTTGGGTACTCATGCGCGATTGTGCTCGCAGCCGTCCACGTGATGATCGTATGACCAGAGGGAAACGAATTATCCAGACCGCTGGTCTGGAAGAAATTTCCTCTCCCCGTCCCTTGCAGAGGGCGCTGACGCTCAGTGATCAACTGGAGCGCCGCATACACCACGCCGCTGTTGGCCATAGCCTCGGCTCCCAGCACTCCAGTTTCGAGAGCATGAGAATCGCCTCGTGTTTCTCCATCTAGGAGTAATACCCCCACCGCTCCCGCCGTGGCGAACAGCCCCACATCGGAAATATCGGTGCTCGCACTTGTGCCGTTTCTTGATAGTGCGCCCGAAGCATGCTTGTCGATCGCAATTAGCCCTAGAGTCACAGCCGGCAGCCCAATCACCCACTTCAGTTCGGAACGATGAAACGGAGCCGTGTAGATATCGGCCTGATCGCGGAGTCCGCGCTTGGCCCATCTACTGAGAAACTTGCCATCACTTGAGTCGACCGATCCCGTGTCATTCGATTTTGGTGGATCGGAAGCTGCATCCGAGCGTTCAGCAGCGGAAAAGCTCTCATTCCTTACCACTGACGGAGCGTCTGGCAATTCCTGAGAAAACGCGAATGCCCCGTGCAAGATTACACCTAACAAAAAAGCAAAAAGACAGCATCTACTATCGGGCACGGACATGGGCGGTTCAAAGTGAATTCCGCGTGTCTGTTAAGACACGAAGACCAACAATCACGATACGACCGAGACATTACCGGGGCCTTTCCGGAAGATGACAATTTGTTCATCCAACGGGGTTTTCGAGCTTCCTCCCCTCTTTGCGGTTACGCTTTGTTCAACGAACTTTACGCAGTTGCAACCATTTTCCGTGTTGGGTGCTTCATAGAAGACACGGCTTCCTTCGTTTCGCTGGCATCTGGCATTCGCAACCTTGGCCATGCAGTTTAAGCAGCCTTAAATGGCAACTCTTCTTACGCGAAGATCAATCTGGAGTTTCTTGCAATGCGACGAAGCGTATTCGCACTGACAGTGCTGATGGTAGGAGTGTGTGGGCTGGGTGTCGCGCAGATCCTGACGCCGCGGCCTCCCGCAGGCACACAGCAGAACGGGGATAAGCCTGCCACGCAGAAGGAGTCTGAAGGCGCGGACGGCTCGCCGATAATGATGCCGATGACCGTTGAGGAGGGCACTCCGATCAAGGTGGCGCTCGACTCGGAGGTACGGATTCGCGCAGTGGGTCAGACAATTCATGGTAGGACGATGGAACCGGTGTATGCATTCGACAAATTGCTGATTCCGGTTGGCACGGTGGTGAACGGGAAAGTGGCGGCGATTGATCCAGTCCCGAAGATGGCGCGAACGATGCAGGCGGCGAATGGAAATTTTTCACCAGTGCGTAAGGTTCATGTGCAGTTTGACGAATTGGTCATGGCCGATGGGCAAACGGTGGCTTTGCATACGATCGCGTCTCCTGCCCCGGATGGGGTGCTGCGGTTCGTCTCTGCAAATGAGGCGGAGAAGAAAAAGAACAAAGTGCGGGAGGCCGCGTCGAACAAAGTTAGCGCCACGCGGCAAGCCATACACCAGCAATGGAGCGATTTGCGGAAGAAGATCCATGAACCGGGAAAGATGCACAAGGTAAAGAGGATCGTCTTGGCGCAGCTGCCAGTGCATCCGCAATACCTGGACGCAGGAACAAGTTTTAATGCGAACTTATTGCAGCCTTTGAATTTTGGGACTGAGGCGGTGAAGCCGGGAGCGATGATCGACATCGGAGCGCCACCACCGACGGGCAGCGTGGTACATGCGCGGCTGGAGACAGGTTTGAGCTCAGCGACGGCGAAGGTGGGAGACCCAGTAGACGCGGTGATTACCGAGCCGCTAGTCGCGTCGAATCATCTTATTCTGCCGGAAGGAAGCGTGATTAAAGGCTCGGTGATGCAAGTTTCTCCAGCGCGTCGATTAGGCCACAACGGTCAGTTGCGAATCTTATTTCGAGAGGTTGCGCCCCCGAGCGGAATCGAGCAAAAGGTTGAGACGAACCTCGAAGGCGTTGCTGTGGCCAAAGGCGAACACCTGAAGCTGGACAATGAAGGTGGAGCGGAGGTTACAACTCCGCGCACACGATATCTGACAACGGGGATTCAAGTAATGCTGGCGGCCAAGCAGGCGTCTCCTGATCGCGATGCCGGACAGGGTGGGCAGAGCGTGGGCGAAGCGGGAGGCGGAGCTGCGAGCGGCGCATCGGGATTTAAGTTGGTAGGGATGGTTGTGGGAATCGCTGCACATTCCCGCGTAGTGTCGGCCGGTTTCGGATCGTATGGAGCCGCGATGTCGATCTATTACCACTTTTTGGCGCGAGGACGTGATGTGGTTTATCCGAAAGACATGGCCATGGTGATCGGGCTGGGAACTCGGGACACCAAGTCAACCGATGCTGCACCACGGCCTGCGCGGTGTACAGCCATCGCATCGAGCGCCTATGAATCCAGTGCAATATGTCGCTGATACCGATTTCGGTTTTACATCGGTATGCCGGCGCTCTGAAATGGCACTTTTGGTCTTAGTCGCGTTCGTTTGTCTGGCATCGGCGACCCCGCAACAACAAGCAACCGATTCCATTGTCATAGATCTGTCAGTGGTCGATGACAAAGCCCAAGCCGTTCCACAGGCGCGGATCGAAATCCATGCTCAGGGGCAACTTCTAGCCAGTGCATTGACCGATGCTGCTGGGAGAGCAACAGCTACTCTCCAAGAATGGCCTAGCCTACAGCTGACCGTTAGCAAACAAGGTTATCTCGCGACAAGCACTGTCTTGCAGATAAAAGCAAATACTGGGCCTACCGAAGTCGAAGTGGTGCTAGCTAAGGCCCAACTGAGTCGAGAGAGCGTAGACGTACATGCCACGGCTTCAAATCCAGTCGCCGAGGAGTCCAGCAGCCAAACCAGAATTGCGCCGACACAAGCTCAAGAAACACCAGGCCGGCCCGCGACTCTGGCAGATACATTACCTCTGGTTCCCGGTGTCGTTCGCGCAAGCGACGGGAGTGTGCGAATCGCTGGCTACGGAGAAAATCACAGCGCTCTTCTTGTGAACTCGGTAGACGTAACGGACCCTGCTACAGGGATGTTCGAGCTGACTGTGCCCATCGACAGCGTGCAGAATGTTTCGGTTTCCGAGATGCCCTACCTCGCGCAATATGGAAAGTTCACGGCTGGTGTCGTCACAGCCGAAACGCGCCAGGGAGACCAGAAATGGCACTACGCTCTTAACGATCCGCTGCCCGATTTCCGGATCAGAAGCGCCCATCTGGAAGGCCTGAAAGATGCCTCGCCCCGGCTCGATCTTAGTGGCCCTCTCATTGACCGGAAGCTTTATTTCCTACAAGACGATGAATACGCCATCAACAAAAGTGAAGTTTATACGCTTCCCTTTCCCTTCAACCAGACCACGTCGACTGCGATCAACTCTTTTACTCAGCTTACGGAGATCCTGTCTCCGAACCAGACGCTCACTGCGAGTTTCCATCTGGCACCGCACTTGTTAACCTATTCGGGACTCGACTACTTCAATCCCCAGCCCGTAACGCCGGATATTAATGTGCACGAGTCTACGGGCACGCTTATCCACCGGTTGGCCATTGGGGACGGCTTGCTGCAAAACACTCTCGCAATAACACACGTCAGCACCGGAATCGATCCGCAAGGCAACTCGGCGATGACCCTCACCCCGATCGGAAATCAGGGCAACTACTTTGGCAAGGAGTCACGCCTGGCCACGCGGGTTCAATGGATTGAGAACTGGCGACCACGCAATTTGCATTTCCTGGGGGAACACAGCCTGCAGATCGGCTCGGTTCTCGCCCATGCCGAAGATGCAGGAGACTTCACTGCCCGGCCAGTCTTAATCGAAGACTCGACCGGACACTTGGCGAGCCGCACAGACTTCAGCGGAACAGGGTCATTTGCGGTCAGCGATCTTGAGCCATCCTTGTACGTGCAAGACCACTGGGTGCTACGTCCCAACTTCGCGCTCGACCTCGGGATGCGTTGGGAAAGTCAGACAATCACGCAGACGGTTCGGACTGCCCCGCGCGCAGGTTTTGCTTGGACACCTGACCAGAGCCGAACGACTGTCATCCGCGGAGGCATTGGGATCTTCTATGACAATGTGCCCCTCAACACCTATGCGTTCAGTAGTTATCCTCAACAGACCGTCACAATGTACAGCAGCGCGGGGGGAGTAATCGGTAGCCCGATCCAGTACATCAATCTCACGCAACAGGCTGCCGAATCAAAATTTCCCTTCATTGATAGCGCACAAAAGAGCGGGAATTTCGCCCCATATTCTATCGGCTGGAATGTGGAACTGGACCGTAGCTTTTCGCAGTTCATGATGGTTCGGGTCAAGTATCTACAGAGTCAGGCTCACGACATGCTGACTATCCAGCCTGAAGTCGTCCAAAACCAACCTGCCCTGGTTCTCGGTTCGACCGGTTTTGCCCAGACTCGGCAATTGGAATTCACCGCCCGCTTTGGTGGCCAGCAGAAACGCCAAATATTCTTTTCTTACGTTCGCCAGTATGCGCGAGGAACAGTCAACGATGCGAACACGTATCTCGGCAACCTCCCGTTCCCCATCATGAACCCAAATTTCGTTGCGAGTTTGCCCAGCGAAATCCCGAATCGCTTTCTGCTGTGGGGAATGTACAGTTTGCCCAAGAAATTTCGGCTGATGCCAAAGATCGAAGATCGAAGTGGATTTCCCTATCAACCGACAAACGTACTGCAGCAGTACATTACTTCCATTCCAGGCGCCCAGCCTCGCTTCCCGCGATATTTCTCTTTGGATCTTCGAGCCTCGAAGGACATTCAGGTCACGCCCAAACACGCTATTCGGTTGTCCGCAACAGTGATGAACCTGACCAATCATTTCAATGCGCTGGAAATTCACGCGAATGTGGCGGATCCGCAGTACGGACGTTTCTTCGGCAATATCAATCGAAAAGTGCTTTTTGATTTCGACTTTCTCTTTTAGGCAGGTTTCGGAGGTTGTTCCACTTGTGCTCTGTGTCACCTTCGCAGGGGCTGTAGGACGGTCACGGCGGTTCGTCCCGCTCCCGTCACTCTTTTGGCTTGATTGGACCAAGAACGGGAGACAACCATTTCTTCGGAACACCAGTAGTCTATCCCTCCGCAATCTTTACGGCGTACTGTTGTTCCAGAGAAGTGCCCAGACCTTTCCCCTATTGGGCGTCACTCCATCGAACGAAAAACTCGCTCCAGAGCCTTCGCACTGCGGAACCGGGATCGTTTACGACCTGCGGTGTTACACCTAATTCGCGTACTGTAGATTGAGCTCGTTCACTCGCGGCACTTATGGGCTTCAAATTCGCTCGTACCCGCAGGAGCACGTCATCCACTCGTTCGGCCACTTTCGGTTCAGCCCTGAACTCCCGCCCGCAACAACCGCATCGCGACGAAATGTCTGGCTTCTCCATGTCGATATTTTCGAAGTGAAGATATCGGTCCTTAGTGGGCATGGTCATGGCAGGACTTCTCTGCGGTGCAAGGAAGTCTACTCCAGCGACAACCGAAAGCAAGACCGTCGTCCTGAAAGCGAGTTTCTTAGCCCGAACATGCGTCTCAGAACCGTCGCGTTTTGTGGTGAAGGGCACCGCTACATATCCAAAGAATCGAGCCACCTTCCTTCAGCATCGAAAACTTCGTCGGCAGGAGATCAGAATGGAAAGCAGAATTTCTACGAAAGACTTGAAAGCCAAGCTCGACCGGAAGCAAGGGATCACCGCCGTCGAGACTCTAGCGCCCGAACGTTACCGCGAGGCGCATATTCCCGGAGCCTTGAACATTCCACCTGAACGGATCAGGGAACTCGCGCCGCAGTTGTTGCCCAACAAAGACGTCGAGATCATCACCTACTGTGCGAACACGCATTGACACGCCAGCGTATACGCCGCCCGTGAATTGGCGGCGCTGGGCTACACGAACGTGGCGCATTATCCTGACGGCAAACAAGGGTAGGTGGAGGCTGGGCTTCCAGTGGAGAAGGCCGCGTAGTGACTAGGAGCGAATCAAAATCATGAGGGCAGCTTGGTACGAAAAGCAAGGCGCTGCGCGTGATGTCCTCACTATCGGTGAGATGGATGATCCTCAGCCGCCCGCAGGCGAGGTCCTGATTCGCGTTGCTTTCTCAGGTGTGAATCCGGGCGATGTGAAGAAGCGTCAGGATGCCTTTGGCGTCGGAATGCCATATCCACGTGTCATTCCGCACAGCGATGGTTCCGGCACGGTTGATGCAGTGGGCGAAGGGGTGGCGCGGGAATGGATCGGGCGGCGCGTCTGGTGCTACGGCGCCCAATCGTACCGTGCTTTCGGCACCGCAGCCGAGTACACGGTGGTTCCATTGAAGCAGGCGGTTCCACTGCCCGACGCTGTGCCACTGCAGCAGGGTGCCTGTCTCGGCATTCCGGGCATAACCGCTCATCGGGCTGTTCATGTCGCTGGTTCGGTCGAGGGACGAACAGTTCTCGTGCAGGGCGGTGCAGGGGCGGTCGGAGCTTGTGCCGTTCAACTAGCGCACCGAGCGGGAGCGCGAGTCATCGCCACCTGCCGCGCCGAAAGCGACAAAGAAATCGCGTCGCGCGCAGGAGCAGACGAGCTCCTGCTGACTGGGGAAAAGTTGGTGGAACGGATCAGGGCTTTGGCTGCCGATGGAGTTCATCACGCCGTCGAAGTGGCTTTCGCAGCAAACATCAAAACCGACGTAGAGATATTGGCACAGGGCGGCTCCATCGCGACCTACGCCACCAATGCTCCGACCCCTGGGATTCCGTTCTGGGAACTTGTGTTTGTGAATGCCAGAATCTTCTTTGTCGGCAGTGACGATGTTCCAGCTGATGCAAAGATTGATGCCGCCCGCGCTATCAATCAGGCATTAGAGGCGGGATGGCAGGGGCTTGACATCGCCGAAGTTGTTCCCTTGGATCAAATAGCCGCGCCCATGAATTGGTCGAACGCCCAGTGAAACCGGGGCGCGTGATCGTCGCGATTACATGAGAATCACTGCGCGGGTTAAGCCGCTTTTGCTGCATCGCCAAAAAACTGCTGCGCTATCGCTTTGCGGAATGCCTCGTCACCAAGCTGTAAGCGCATTGCATACATCGCTTTTGCATCTGTGCCGGCAATGTAGCGAAGTTGGTCTTTTCCGTCTGTGGCAGCTTCATACACTACCTCGGCGATCTGCTCAGGGGAAGAGTAGGTCGCCATCTGCTTGGGATCGGTGATGATGGCCATGACCTTGTTCACGAAGGCGTCATACGCAGGATGCCGCCCAGTATCGAAGGATCGGGTGAAGAAATCGGTTTTCATCCCACCCGGCTCAATGGTCTTGATGCCGATTCCGAATTGGCTCAGCTCGAAAGCCATACTTTCGCTCCAGCCTTCAAGCGCCCATTTCGTGGCGTGATAGATGGAGTTGAAAGGAACCGTCAGGAGACCGCCAATCGAAGTCGTATTGATGAACAATCCACCTCTTTTCTCTCTGAAGTATGGGATGAAAGCCTTCGTCGTACGGATCGCTCCCAACATGTTGGTGTTCACCATGCGGAGAAGTTGCTCGTCGGTAAGTCCTTCCAGCGGACCGCCGAGACCATAGCCAGCATTGTTGAACACCACATCGACTCCCCCTGATGCCACAACTTGTTCCGCCACAGTCTCGATTTCATGAGGATCAGTGACATCCAGCGGCATCAATGTCACGCCAGAAATGTTGCCGAGTTCTTTTTCCTTCTTTGGGTCGCGCATCGAGGCGATGACTTTCCAGCCCTTCGATGCAAACAGCTTCGCGGTAGCCCGACCCAAGCCTGAGGAACTACCCGTGATAAAGATCGCTTTCTGGTCTTGATTGCTCATGGCGTCATACCTCCGTCACTGGCAAAACTGCGCGCTGGTTTTCGTTTCGATTTGCCCCCGTTAAGCGGGAATAAAGCCCTAATACGACGCCACCCGCAACAGTTTTAGCCAGAGTGACTGTCATCACTGCCTTGGTGGTTCCGGTCGCTGGATACTGAAGGCGGAGGCAGCGGCTCATTGAGGAGGGACTGTCCATGACAGCCAAGTCAAAATCTTCGCGACCTCGCCCAACGAAGCCTGACCTTGGCGGCGACATCGAGGAACGTATCCGCCGACGCGCCTACGAGTTGTACGAGCAGCGCGGCAGGGTTGACGGATTCGCCTTGGACGATTGGCTCCAAGGGGAACGCGAGATTCTCGGAGCGCAGAAGCAACGGAAGGGCAAAGCAGCCAGAGGGTCTCAGTGTTGACGGTGATCAAGCTTCTGCACACGGTCATTTGGGCATTCTTGGCGGCGAGCATTCTCGCCTTGCCCCTCGCAGGCGTATTGCGCCGATTCCGCTGGGCTGCGATCCTCACGGTGATTGTTCTGCTGGAGTGCGCAGTGCTCGCTGCCAATGGAGGCAGATGCCCGCTGTCCGATTTGGCAGCCCGATACACCGACGAGGGAGCGAGCAATTTCGACATCTACCTTCCGAACTGGCTGGCGAGCCACAACAAAACAATCTTCGGAACGCTGTTCGTCGTCAATGAATTGATAGTGCTGTGGTGTTGGCTGAGCCGAGAACGTTTATCATCGGCCAACGACGGCGGCAACCTGTGACGCAGGTGGTGAAGGCGGGCGCACTCTATTTCGCACTGGTGTTCGGAGCGGGCTTCGTGCTTGGAACAATCCGCACGCTGTGGGTCGTCCCACGCGTGGGCGCGAGAACAGCCGAACTGATGGAGATGCCCATCATGCTCGCGGTCACCATTCTGGCGGCAAGATGGACAGTTCTACGCCTGTCGGTACCCCATGTGTCGTCTGCGCGATTTGGGATGGGTTGCATCGCGCTAACCCTCATGCTCATCGCGGAGTTCGGGTTCGTGCTCTGGATTCGGGGTCTTTCGCTGAAGGAGTATTTGGCCACGCGAGACCCCGTGTCGGGAGCAGCCTATTACCTCCTACTCATGGTGTTTGCCATCATGCCGCGTCTTGTGTAAAGGACGAGGCGTCACGGCTGTTCGGAAACTCGAGCTAAGACGCCTTCTCGAACCGCCGTTCCGTAGCGCTCCTTGCGCCGATCCGATTCAGTTCTTGGCAAAGCATCCTGATTGTTTCTGAGCGGTCGTGAAATGCCGAGGAGCCTGTATTCGTCCTCATTGTGACCGTGATCGGCGAAGAGAGACAATCCATCCGGAACTAGAATAGAGTCTCTTAATGGTCAAGCGTGCACCAGCCCGGAGGCGCCCTCGCAAAGCCAAACCCGGAACGAAAGGTCTGGGCCCGGCCGAATGCCGGCTAGAGCAGCCGACAGGAGCTGCCGCGGAAGCTGCAGAGGCAATCGCGAAAGCCGGAGACTGCGTTGTGGGATCGTATAAGGAGCCACTCGGCGGGCACCCTGTCTTGCTTTCGATTCTGCCGATCGAAGCCGTGGAGCCCACCCCTTTCCAAAGAGATCTGTCCGATGCTCATCACAAACGGCTCGCTGATGTCATCAACAAAACCGGGCGTTTTCTCGACCCGATCATCGCTGTCGTGGCACCCAAGGGAGGATTCTGGACCCCCAACGGCCGGCATCGCCTCGAAGCCATGCGCCGCCTGGGGGCGAAATCGATCACTGCGCTCGTGGTGGCTGACCGGGAGGTAGCCTGGCAGATCCTCGCGTTGAATACGGAGAAGGCTCACAATCTCAAGGAACGCTCCTTGGAGGTCATACGCATCTACCGTGGTCTGGTCGATGAAGATGCCAGGCGATCTGAATCGCAGTTCGCGTTCTACCTCGACGAACCAGCCCTAGTCACTCTCGGCGTCTGCTATCAACGCGTACCGCGGTTCGGTGGTGGCGCTTACCATTCAATCCTCCGGCGACTGGAGACCTTTACCGATGAACCACTCCGCTCGGCCATCAAGGATCATGAAAGGCGGGCAACGATGGTCCTCGATCTTGAGGAGAAAGTTGCGGCAGCGGTAAAGAAGCTGAAAGAACTGGGTCTCGTGAGCCCCTACCTGCGCTCCTTCGTGGTGGCGCGTATCAATCCGCTGCGTTGGATTAAGGGCGAACCACCTCCACTCGAAGAGGTACTTAAGACGATGCGGGAGCGCGCGGCTAAATTCAATGTCGAGAAGATCAAGCCACAAGATCTGGCCGGTGCGGCGGGTCCACCGGACGAAGAAACCTAGGAGAGCAGACCACGAATGACAATCTCATCCGGCAGAAAACATGCGGGGTCTGGCCCAACGAGCGACCAGCCTGCAGTCCCCGAGCCTACGTTCGCCGAACGTGCGCGCACATTAGTCTATCTGGGGCGCGTGGGCATTCTCTCTAGCTTGTCGCGTAAACAGCCAGGATTCCCGTTTGGGTCTGTAATGCCGTACGGGTTGGACGATCACGGCCGCCCCATATTCCTGATCAGCACCATGGCCATGCATACCCAGAACTTGCAGGCCGACGCCCGCGCCAGCTTGCTTGTTACCCGGGAGGACACCGACGGCGAACCGCTCGGCGCATCGAGGGTCACGCTGGTAGGAAATGTTCATCCGGTACCGAACACCGAGTTGGCTGAGGTGCGCAAGCTGTACCTGGAGCGTCACGCCAACAGCAAGTATTGGGTGGATTTTGAAGACTTTTCGTTCTACCGCATGGACGTCATTGACGTTTATTACGTGGGCGGCTTCGGGGTGATGGGCTGGGTATCTGCATCCGATTATGACCGCAGCCAAGCAGATCCCCTGGCCGACTCCATGGCCGGCATCATTCAGCACATGAACGCTGACCACAAGGATGCGCTCGTCTTGCTTTCTCGGACATTTGCTCGGATTGAGTCGACGGAAGCAACGATGACAGCGGTCGATCGCCTCGGTTTTCATGTTCGCTTGAAGACCCCGGATGGCATGCGCGGCGCCCGCATCGCCTTCTCGCACGAGGTGCGCAATGCGGCGGAGACTCGAAAGGTCTTGGTGGAAATGGTGCAAGACGCCCGGCCGCAGGCTAAATGAACTCGCCCCAGGCTCGGGAGTAATCCCACTTTGTCTTTGTAGCAGGTTCCTTGTGATTTAGGACCAAGGCGCTCTGTCGCGCGTGCCCTAAGCAGAGCGCAACACTCTAGGTGCACCGCGCGCAAGATCAGCCATAAGCCGCAACCCAGCCGAAGCTATTATTCTGAGATGTGACTGAAAGGCCGGACACACATCCCAAGACCCTGGTTCGGAAGAGCTTTCTCCGCTCCATTGTTCGCTGGCTCGTTATCGGTGTGGTACTTGTGTGGTCGCTTGCCGCGCTGACCGCCCTCGGTGGGTTGTTGCAATCAGAGTGTTTAACACGGCCAGATCGAGGAGGGTGTTGATTATCCCCACGACTGCAAATCTCACGACCTGCGAAACCGAAGTCTCTTTCAGCGCATTCTTCGTTGCACACTTCGACTCCACCGGACTTTTCTCGTTTTCGTCAAAGCCCGTCAATCGCAGAGCTGCGGGGCTCGTTTCAGCACGTAAATCACCCAGGGAGGAATGCTGGTTTCACTGATCCAGGAATAGGGTTCGTCGCCGTCGGCCAGAGGCCTGAGTACGTATTTCGCATGCAGAGCAGCTTCCCGGTATGCAGCCTGATACGATTCGTCACAGCAGAGAATGTCTTCGACCGGCCTCCGATCCTGATGGTCAGTCACGACGACGCGCACGACGTCTCCGCTGCGTGCGGATCGGTTCTCCGGGAAATCCTTGGTCGTGAAGGAAGCCCATTCGCGCGTGTAAATTTCGGGGGATGAAACTACATTAACGATGGTTCCAGTCGGCATCAGCAGCTCTTCGAGATCGCGGAGTATGTGTGCCTTCCTCGGCGCCGGAATGTTGTCGAAGGTGAACGCTGCGAGCACCAGATCGAAAGCTTCGCCGGCAAGTTCGCTGAAACTGTTTCCCGGCACAAGGCGGTAATCGCCCGAAGGATCAGCGTCGCGTGCGATCCTCAGCATGGGCTCTGAAAGATCGACCCCCGTCGCCTGAAACCCGAGTTTCTCGAGAAACCGCGTTGACCTCCCGGTGCCGCAGCCGAAGTCAAGCGCTCGTTTTCCGGTAACACAGCCGGACAGAATCGCCGGCAGGTCGCGGTACGCCAAGTAGTAGGTGTTGGCGAATTCAAGGGCGGCGTACGCAGTCGCACGGTTCGCATCTTCATAGCAGTTAACGAAGCCCATCCCTTTGTCTCGTCCCTCCGGTTCCCAGGTTTTCATTTGTTTCCGATAGCCCACAGATCTCAGACTCTGCCTCTAGATCAACCACCATATTCAATTTTCCATTCATTGCTGGCAAAGAGTCTGTGACCAGGGGCACGCAAAGTCGAAGTTATTAACCGGGTTGTGGGCCAGCACGCGCGGAATTGCAACCGCGCCATGTGACTCCGGCTGGATGTCTGTTAGCTAAAGGCGGGGACAAGCGCTGGATGCTGGGATTTGGGTTTGCGACGCGCGCATTCTTCTGCGATGTCCTCATGCGCAGGGGGCCGAGAACGGAGCCCAATGCATATTTGACGCGATGCAGGATAGTGCCATGCATATTCATTTATCCATATGTTTCTATTGATGTTAGCCTTGTTGCGTTCGCCAGACATTATGTATAAACTTATTCTATAAATCATCATTATATGATGACAAATAATAACATCATTGATACCCTGCGGGACGGCCTTCAGACCGGCAGCATCCTTCCGCCCGGCGTCACAGCGAAGATTCTCGGGATCGAGCCATCGTTCGAACTCCCAGACCATCGCATTGAAGTGGATGCGCTTGTGGAATTCACGGTGAAGAGCCATCCCAGCAAACCCATCAAGGCCATCATCGAAGTGAAGTCGCGCCTTACTCCCATGATTCTCGAAGGAGTCGTTTATCAAGTGCTTCGCTACCGTAACGAACTCCGCCGAGCCGGCAGCTTCGACGATCTCTACCCCATGGTCGCGGCTCCCTACATCTCAGAGTCGGTACAAGCACGCTGCAAAGAACTCGGCGTCGGCTACATCGATCTGAATGGAACTCTTGCTCTGATTCGCGATGACATCTACATCGATGTGGTCCGCCCTGCCATGGCATTCAAGAATCCTCAGGGGGTCAAGAACATCTTCTCGGGAAAGTCGCGCCGCATCATTCGCTCCCTGCTCGCCAACCCGTACCGTGCTTACCGGCTCGAAGAACTTGCCTCCGAGACTCAGCTCAGCGTGGGACAGGTTTCTCAGGTCACCAGACGGCTGCAGAAGGATGGCTTGTTGGACCGAACCTCGGAAGGATCGATCCTTACCCGGCCGCGCAAGCTTTTAAGAGTTTTCGCGCAGGAACTCAAAACCGACTACGTCCGAAATCGAATCGTGCTGCATGCCTTCACCGAAACGTCTCCCATGCAATTCGCCAACAGTCTCCGCGAAGTGTGCGAACGCCAAGGCCTCCGGCACGCATTCACCCTCGCCAGCGGGTTGGAGCCAACCGAGCGAAATGTAAGAGAGGAACTGATGGCCGCGTACGTCAACGTCTCGCCAGATAAACTACGAGACGATCTGAAGTTGGAAACGGTCGGCAAAGGAGCCAACGTGCTGTTAATGACCCCACCTTCTGCCGACAATACTGAAGCCGGCGGAGTATTCTATCGTCCACGCAAACTGATAAACGGACTCACCGGGGTGAATCCGGTGCAGCTCTATGTAGATTTCGCCCTTCATGGCAGCAGGGGCGAAGAGCAAGCCGAGTTTTTGATCGAGCACGCATTGGCTTTCCGGGAATAGATGGCAGACGCTATCGAGATCACCAAAACTTTTCCCGCTTCACGCGAACGAACTGTTCTCCTGGAACTGCTCAAGATCGCGCGAACTCTCAAACAAGAAAATATTGAAGCTGTGATCTGCGGCGGCTGGGTGCCATTTCTGAAAGAGCTGGCCAAACATTCTCAAACCGCTCATAACATGAGCCTGGATATCGATGTCCTCTTGCGAGCAAAAGCCCGTGAGAGGGAGTCCATCGATCGCATCAAGAACCTGCTGTCTGAACCGATGGCCTTCGAGCCCAGCAAGACTGACGCATTTCGCTATGAAAAGAACATCGAGGGCAACGTAGTGCAACTCGATCTTCTGGCGGACCTGCCACGCAGGAGGGAAGACGAATCTGTCCTGAAGATCCAGGGAGCGACATCCAGCCTTCATCTCTGCTTGGCAGACGGCGCCGAAGGTCTGGGCAATCACATCGAGAATATCCAAATCAATTGCCGGGAGGGAGAGAGTCTCGAGACCTTCGAGATTACCGTTCCTGATGCTGTCGGGTTCTTGATATTGAAGACGACCGTCACCAGGTTTCGCGAAAAATCAAAGGACCCCTACGACATCTACTACTATTGCCGCTACTCACAGGATGCGGCCACAATCCGGCAAATGATCGCCAGCTCGATTCAGGAACCAGCCGTTGCCCGAACCGTGGAGGCGCTCAAGAAGATGTTCACGCACGAGGACTCAAAGTGGGTAGAGATGGCATTGGATGAAATGAAAGTGACTGGGGACGCTCGCGACCGTGAGGCCCGATTTGTTGTTCGTGCTGTGGGTCGAGCGATTGAGGGCCTGTAGTCACCTTTGTCTTCTTTCGTTTTCTTCCTTCGTCTGGCTCCTGTCGAAATGGGACATGATCATAGGGGTGTGCGTCGAGATTCTGGACGTATTCTCTTGTACCCAATGGCACGCCTCGCGCCACTTCGCCCAGAACACATCAAGAACGAGCCGAGGGCACCGGGGGAGCAGCGAATGTGATTCGGACTATAGACGCTGGCGCCCTCTGTTGGTTATGGTGCTGTAGATTTGGTCGCTGAACCGGAGAGGCTCCAAAAGTCTACTGGGACTCTTGTGCTTGCAAATACGGGCTCTATGAGCGTGGCTGCTGCTCACATTTCGGTTCATTGAATGGAACTGGCTACGGCCGAAAACGCATTGTTCGCGTTGCTTCCGACTAGGCGGATCGTCCCGACCACCAACACCAGAATGACGGCCAGCATCACCGCGTACTCGGCGATGTCTTGTCCTTCCTCGTGAAACCAAAGATTGCGGAGAAGACCCATGTTCGCACCCCGCTGAAGCATCAATTGTATACCTCCATTTCCTTGGCTGATGCTACCAGTCGGACTGCGGTGACCAGCGGGTGCACGAGAGACACTGCGTCTCAGTCCACTGGTGAAGGTACGACCTGAATTGTTGGTCACGAGGTCGATAACTGCGGCCTTGCAACTTAATTGATTGCATGCACGCTACATCTTTTCTACGCTCTAGCGATCTGTCGTCACTGAATGCCTTGAATCTGGTGGATCACTCGATTCAGATCATCCACCATTACGCTCAGTTCCCTGCGCCTCGCGTCGGGCAGCACCACTGAATCGTATCGGGCTGCGGGAACGGACAAGCTCAAAGCATCTTCAAGTTCGTTGCGGGCATTCGTCAACTTTGCTAACGCCTTCTGCTTCTGTTCGTCACGTCGCATCGGTGTTCCTCTCGTCACTCTTGCGGCACACCCTCGATTTTGGGATGAGCCGAAAGCGGTTGCCTAGATCTGAAGGTGTGATGATCTATCTGCAGAGAATTGCCTCTATCTTCTCGGATTTCGCTTTGGCAACCCCGGTTCATCGCTGGGTGCAATTTCACGCTCAACGATCGAGCAGTACCGCCGCGCGTCGCGACAGTAGAAACTCAGGTCCATTCTTCCGTGAGCACTCAGCTTCTGGTCCGGCAAGCGACTTGGACTGCCGAGATTGCTACGATGCGGGAGCCTCGGTGCCTGCTGTCCGATCGTGGCTCCACGCTACACGTTGAGGGACCAACGAGGGCATTCTGTCTTGAGACTGCCATATTCTCCGGTAAGCCTCGCATCTGCGGATCAGTTCGTCATGCTTTCCGGAATCGACAACCGCTCCTTCGTCCACCACCAGAATTCTGTTCGCCCACAGGATTGTCGCCGGGCGGTGCGAGATCACTACCAGCGTCCGAGCCTGGCAAAACAGTTCCAATCCCTGAAGCAATCCAGCGGCTGCAGGTCCATCGAGAGCGCTGGTGATCTCATCGACAATTAGAATTCTTGGCTGTTGCAGAAGAGTCCGCGCCAATGCCAGTCTCTTCTTCTCTCCGCCGGAAAGCCGGCCCCCGAGTGGCCCTAATGGCTCGTCGAGCCCCCTCGGTAGAGTTTGAAGCACTCGGTCCAACTGGGTAAGAGCAGCGACTGTCTCTAAGTCTTTGCCGGTCGCTCTCGGATTCCCGTAAAGAAGATTTTCCCTGATCGTTTCATCAAAAAGAATCGGATCCTGTGGAACCAGGGTCAGGGTGGCGCGAAGACTTCGGCGGCCGACCTGTCGAATGTCCTGTCCTCCCACCAGAATCGAGCCCGCGTTTGGTTCGTACAATCGAGTCGCCAAAAGTCCAATCGTGCTCTTTCCGGAGCCATTCAGACCCACAACAGCCACAGTCTCCCCTGCTTCAATGCGAAAGCTCATGTCACGCAACACTGGGCGGTTCTCGTCGTAGCAAAACCATACCGAACGAAATTCCAAATCCGTCGTGGCATCGCACACTAGGTGAATCATGGGTTCGCGTCCTGCAATTTGTGGATCGCCGTTCGTAATTTCGAGAATGCGACGGATGCTGGCGCCGACGCGCTGCAGCCGCGACTGAAGATCAATGGCAATGCTGACAGGCGCGAATAGGCGGAAGACGTAGCCGTAGAAAGCCACGAGGCCGCCCACGGTCAAAGTGTCCCGGGTCACTTCGTAGCCGCCGTACCCAAGGATCAGCCCCATGCCAAGAACGATCACCGAAACGGACGCCACACCAAAAGACATTTCGGTCGCTCGCTGCTTGATCTGGAATTTTGCTCCTTCGGCCGCCAGGCGAGCAAACTTTCTGCCTTGCGTGCCGGTACGATTTAGCAACTGCAACTGCAACATGCCTGCCAAGTGTTCTTGCAGAAAGGCACCAATCTTTCCCGACTGATTCTGGACGCAGTCTGACGCATCTTTTAGCCTGCTAGTGTATCGGCGTTGTAATGCGTAGAAGATCGGGAGCAGTGGAGCAATTATCAGGGTCAAATGCCAATTCAGGATTCCCATGGTCACAAGGACCATGACGCCCATGATCACCATCTGAATGGTTAAAGGAAGAATGTCAGCGCTCAATTCGGCTACCCGGTCCACGTCTTGCTCGATCCGATAGAGCGTTTCTCCAACCTGGGAGTTTCCGTGATACCGCGCCGGTAGAGTCTGGATTCGCCGCAGCAGCGACACTCGGATTCGAAAGACCATCTTTTGAGTGACGACGCAGCTAATGAACGAGGACAGGTAGCTCACGATCACGCTTGATAAATACACAACGCAAAAGACCAAGGTGCCAAACAGGACGAGGCGGAGATCCCGTTTCGGAAGAGCAACATCGATCAACCACCTTACGACCAAGGGATCGAGGAGAGAAAGTCCACTGCCGAGGACCATGCAGACGAGATTTACAGTGAGCAGCGACAGGAAGGGGCTGGCTTGGCGGCGAAGCCATCTCAACTCAGAAGACATAGATTTCCCTATCGCTTTGCATGTTCTCTACCTAGAACAATTTGCAAGACACCAAACAATTATTTTTTCAACGCTGCAATTTCAACTCTAGGTCGGCGCACCTGCCTCGGTTGCGGCTGCGATCGCATTTCTGTAACCCGTTGCGATTCAGCGGCTAAGGCGAAGCTCGCTCTGCAGCGAGGTATAGAGACATCGTTGCTCACTTTGCCGCTGCCGCCCGTGGTCCTGCAGGAATTCCTGCACGCATCTGGAAAGCCTGCCACCAGTTCACACCGACGGGAAGACGCAGAAACCGGCTTCTCAAAACTGTGTTCGGAATTCCGGCGATACGAATATCAATCAGCCCAAGGACTTAGAGTTCTGATCGAAGCTCGTTGTTCGTCGATACGCCAACTTCGTAACGAAATTCCGGCTGCACGAATTACTACACAATAATGTTTTCTCGCCGATGCCCAGGGGAGAGAACTATTTTTCGAGAACGACAGAAGTCTGGTGGATGGGGGAGATATGGAGAATCCGATTAGCACCCAAGACCTCGTGATCGCGCCGGGCGTTCGGGAGACCGCTTCTGAGGACGGAGCCGTCCTATTGGATATTGATCAAGGGATTTGCTTCGGTCTCAATCCCCTCGGATTGAAGATTTGGGAGCTGTTGAAAACGCATCATTCCGTTGATGAGATCGCGGACGATTTGTCTCAGGACTTCCCCGTTCCACGATCGCAGCTCCTTTCCGATGTTGCTGAATTCCTTCAGTCACTCGAAGCGAAACACTTGGTTCATCGAGCGGACCAAACACCCAGCAGGCAGTCGTGGCTAACTCGAATTTTCCCGTGGGCTAAGGAACGGGTATAACTCCACTAGAACCGCACTTCTGGCGACCCTCTCATGTTGGTTTGGGGAGGATCATAGGCGGCCACACGTGGATGACTCGGCCGATGATGGTCGCCGCGCGCGGCATCTTGAAGATCATCACCGGCCGTCGCGAAGTCGGATGAGGCACGATAAACAGCGTGTCCCGCACGAGATGGCACCAAGAACAGCTGTAGCCCTGCTCGTGCCACACAAAGTAGATCGGTCGTTCTTGGATCGTTTTCCAATCACCCATCTCTACCGTGTTACGCGATTTGTCGATCACAACGACGGAACCGCCAGGGACTAGATCGTCCATGGTGTCGTCATCCAAGGCAATGATGCCTAATCGAAACTCGCCTGCATCCAAGCGCTGACGCACAACTGCAGGCACTCCTAGTTTTTCTGCGCTCTCCGTTACCAAACGGGTTGTATCGAAGCTGATCTTGTTCTGAAATGTGAGAGAAAACGGTCGATCCGCGTCAGCGAAAGACGACTGTTTTGTAGTGTCGTTGGATTCTGTTGAACCCTGCGACACGTTCTGAGATTCTCCCAGTCTCATGCCGAAGGCTTGCAGCACCGCTTCGTACGTTACTTTGTAGCATTCACAAAGGCTCTCGACTTCAAAGATGTCGGGCACAGCCTTGCCATCTTCAATATCCGTGAGCCGCCCGCGCCGAATCCGATAGCGCTCATTGTTCGCTTTGATCGCTGCCTCACTAGTGAGGCGTTCGACAGCGATGCGCGTGAGATGAAGTTCTTCCCGAAGCCCTCGAAGCCAGTCCCCCGGATTCGTCATGACTGCTACTCCGGCCGCAGAGCAGACTCGGCGTTGCGTGCCTGCCCTCGCTAGTCGATAAAACTGCGTTTCTCGGGAAATGTCGCAGAGGGCCCCCTCTCTCGATGCCGTTTGGCATCAGCCTCCTGTGCGTCCTATCGGATTGCGACCAAGTGCCAGACTTAATTGGCTTTGGTCGCGATGCGCTTTCACCTACGTTATTCGTAGAACACAACAGCTAGTGGAAAGTTTTCATTCGTTTCCTCACTGAGAACTAAGTGCGGCGGGGGAATGCCGTCAATGGCTATGGGAAGCCCATGTTCGCGTGAGTATACAGGCTAGATCGCGCGGAGCAAGAAGAATCGCGGCTTTGTTCTGAAAACGGAACAAGGCGGGAAATCTTGCGAGAGGCCGCTGCTGGCGACTTACCGGGCTTAGAGGCGGTCGTTCGATACTCCGGCTTGCTGCACGATTTCGTGCAGGCGGGGAAGGATTGAGTGCATTACGTCCAGTCCTCGAATTTCTCACCGAATTACTCTCACCTATTGAGTTACTTTTGACTCGATTGTCAAGTCGTTAGTGTCTAACAGGTTCTACTGTGGAGCAAACTCCAAGGTGCTGGATGGGGATCTCTCTTTCGAATGGCGGGCTGCGTGATTTCCTGCAGGAAAAAAGTTTTTTGTAAAGCGGATGGACTGTGGATATAGGGTGCATTCATTGCTTAGCTCGTACTCGGGGATAAGATCCCGCATTTCCCAAACTGCCACCTCGGTCGGCCAGCAGGTTCTGGAAGGTAGCTCATGCCTCCTGTCGTACTCGCACCCCCACCTACCCAGGTGGAACCCGTTACAGAGACCCTGCACGGTGTGGAGATCACCGATCCCTATCGCTGGCTGGAGGATCAGAATTCGCCTCGCACGCGAAAGTGGATTGAGGAACAGAACGCATACGCACGCTCGTATCTCAATGTCATCCCTGGGCGGGACCATGTGCGAAAGCGCGTTGGAGAATTGCTAACGGGCAAGGACGTTATCTCCGATCCTTGGAGAGTCGGCAATCGCCACTTCTTTCTGAAACGTGCGCAAAATAGCGAGCAGCATTCGATTGTCATGAGAGAAGGACTCCTCGGAGAGGAGCGCATACTCGTTGACCCCACTTTGCGCGCGACGGGTCCTTCGACAGCCGTTAGCATTGCCGCTGTCTCTCAGGATGGCCGCTTTCTAGCTTACTCCGTCCGACAAGGTGGAACCGATCACGCCGCGCTGGAGATTCTGGATGTCGAAAAGAATGGCGTCCTTCCGGATCGACTTCCCGATGGCTTTTGCAGTGGATTTGTTTTCGCTCCGGATGGTTCCGGATTCTACTACTCGCATCGCGAAGCGCACGATGCGCGGCCGAACTACAAGGCCGCATATTGGCATCGGTTTGGCACCGCGCGGTCCCAAGACGAACAGCTGTTTGTTGCGGACGAGAAGCCAGATGTGTTCCTCGGAATTCTCGACTCAGTTGAGGCCAAGCTGCTGGCCTATGTCGTATCTTTCGCCGGGCCATGTCCTCGAACTTCGATTTATCTCCACACAATGGAGCCAGGAGCTGTACCGACACTCCTCCTTGAAAATATCGACGGACATTTTACACCCTTCTTTGTTCGGGATCAGTTATTCGCTTATACCGACGTTGCTGCGCCTAATTTCCGGATCGTTCGCATAGGATTGGCGAATCCTGACCCAGTTCACTGGCGCGACGTAGTCCCAGAGTCTCGCCAGCGTATTCAACAGTTCGCCGTTGCTGGCGAGCAGATCTTTATCGCTCGCACGGATCGCTTCTCGACTCGCGTGGAGAGGTTCGACCTGACCGGCGGCCAGAAGAAGGATCTTCTTTCTTCCGTGCATGGAACCATCGATCTCCTAAATCCAACCTACTCAGGGACGGATCTCTTTTATCGATATACGTCCATGAGCGATCCGTCAGTGCTGTACTGCTATGACACGCATGAGGAGAAGGAATCCATTTGGGATAAGACGAGGATTCCGTTCGATCCTTCACTGTTTGCGGTCGAAGAAGTCGTTTACTCCTCAAAGGACGGGACACTGATCCCGCTCCTGCTCGCCGCGCGAAGGGATCTCCTACACTGCGGGCCGCTGCCCACTTTTCTGACCGGCTACGGTGGATTCGCCAGTTGTGTGACACCCCGATTCACCGCATTTGCCACCTTTTTGCTGGAGCAAGGCTTCCTCTTCGCTGTTCCCGCACTGCGGGGTGGCTCCGAACTAGGTGAGCAATGGCACTTCGCCGGTAAACGTGACAAACGCCAGAATTCATTCGATGACTTCATTGCCGCCGCCGAATGGCTTCTCTCACAAGGCCGTTCTGCGCCGGGCGGCATCGCCATCGGCGGCGGCTCGAATGCCGGCCTATTGGTTGGCGCGGCGGTCACCCAACGACCGGACCTGTTCCGGGCCGGCATCTGCCTGGGCCCTCTGCTCGACATGACGAGATTCCACCTCTTCGATTTCGCAGCGGGCTGGGCGGAAGAATACGGATCACCTAATGACAAGAGCGACTTCCACTCCTTGCTGGCCTATTCACCTTACCATCGAGTCCAAGACGGAGTGGAGTATCCCGCCATCCTGTTAATTTCGGGCGACGCGGACACCCGCTGCAACCCGATGCATGCCCGAAAAATGGTTGCTCGTCTGCAGGCGGCAAATCGCTCAGAGCGGCCCATCCTTCTCGATTACAAACCAGACTGGGGCCACACTCCGGTTCAGCCTCTGTCGGCCAAGATCGAGGCTGTCACCGACAGACTTGCCTTCATCTGTCACGAACTCGGAATTCAGGTCCAGCAGCACGGGGGGTCATTCTGATGTTGTTCTTCCGAGCGCTGCTTATGTTATTGGCATATGACGTTCTGAATGCCTCGTCAACTTTCAGAACGATCTACGCGATCGTCAAGCGCTGGACAGTGGCGCGCAGGCCTCCGGATGATGACGCCATCAACCGTGTCTGCACCGCGGTCAACTACGCATGCGTCTGGTACCCGAAGCGGGTTCTGTGCCTGCAATGCGCCTTCGTGACTACCTACTTGCTGAGGAAGAGAGGCGTTTCTGCTCACATGGTCTTGGGCGCGCAGAAACTCCCCTTCAAGGCCCATGCCTGGGTCGAAGTCAATGGGCGGGCAATCAACGAGAGATCGAATGTCCAAGCAACCTTCACCGTTTGGGACCGCTGCTAATCAGGGAGATTGGCATGAGTGTGCAAGCAGGTATTTGGAACTTCGACTGCAGCCCAGTCGACCCTAAACAGATCGACGATATCAGTCAGTTCTTGAGGCAGCGGGGCCCGGACGGCGAATTCTGCTATATGGACGGCTTCGTTGCTCTTCTCTATCGACCCTTCCACACAACAGCCGAGTCGCGGCGTGAGAAACAGCCGTACGTCTCTCACAGAGGCTTTATGTTCACATGGGATGGCCGTCTCGACAATCGAGACACTCTTGTAGGGGATCTTCGGAGCGATCTCGAACCGAACCCGACCGACGTTGCCATCGTCGCTGCCGCCTTCGATGCGTCAGAAACCGACTGCTTCCGTCGCCTTATCGGCGACTGGGCTGTTTCCGTATGGAAACCCGATCAGCGCGAACTCTTCTTCGCCACTGACTACATGGCCATCCGGCACATCTTCTACTACCTAAAGAAAGACCGAATCGTGTGGTCCACGGACCTCAGTTCACTGGTACTGCTCTCGAACGACAAGTTTCAAATCAATGATGTTTACATCGCAGGGTACTTGGCGCATAACCCGGATGCCCATCTGACACCGTACCTCGAAATCCGGGCAGTGCCTCCTGGGCAATTCGTCCGCATAAGGAACGGTAGCGCCATGATCGAACGCTTCTGGCGCTTCAGCCCGAAGTCTTGTATCCGCTACAAGACGGACGAGGAATATGAAGAGCATTTCCGCCATGTCTTCAGGCAGTCCGTGCACCGCAGATTGCGCTCGGATTCGCCGGTCCTCGCCGAATTGAGCGGCGGCCTGGACTCTTCTTCAATCGTCTGCATGGCCGATAACATTCTCGCAAAAGAGGGCGCCGAAACGTCTCGCCTCGACACCCTCTCTTATTACGACAAAGCTGAGTCTAGCGGTGACGACTGGACATACTTTCAGAAGATCGAGGCGAAGCGGGGACGAGTGGGCATCCACATTGATGGTAGTAGACTCGGGACTTCCCCAGATTCGTTTGCATGCACGGACTTTTGTCCTCTGCCCGGAGCTCTCGGCTTTGGGCAGGCGCTTGACACCGAGCGCGCCGATGCCGTCCGCAGTGGAAGGTACCGGGTGGTTCTCTCAGGCATCGGTGGCGACGAATTCATGGGGGGTATCCCCGATCCACGTGTGCACTTGGCCGATCTGATCGTGCAGCTTAAGTTCGTCAGCCTGGCCAAACAACTCATGGCCTGGAGTCTGTTCAAGCGGCGTCCTTGGATTCAACTTTTGTGGCAGTCCGCGATCGAGATAATGCCGGCTTCCGTAGGTCAGTATTTTGTCAAGGAGGCTAAGATCGAGTCCTGGATCAGGAAAGATTTTGCCAAGAGCACCGGGCTGTCAATTCGTCAGTTAGATGTCGACGAGCACTTCGGACTCTGGTTGCCAACTCGCCGCGCTTGCATCGCCGGAGTCCTGACGATCGCGAACAATCTGGCAAAACTTGTGCCTGCAGACCAATCGCTCGAAGAAACCCGGTATCCTTTTCTCGATCGGACCCTGATTGAGTTCATTCTCTCGATCCCCGCCGATCAGATGCTACGGCCCGGCGAAAGACGATCCCTGATGCGACGATCCCTTGCTGGGATCGTGCCACAGGAAATCCTCTCCCGCAGGACGAAACAGGTGGGAGAGCGTACACCTTTGCTCATCTTGGAAAAATGTTGGGTTGAACTGCAAAACATTTTTCAGACGTCTCTCAGCTCGCGCTTTGGATTCATTCACGAGGCTCAGTTCTTGGACGCGATCTGCGCTGCCCGTGCTGGGAAGAGTACTCCGATGGTACGGGTGTTATGGACAATATCGCTGGAATACTGGCTACGGGACTTGGCGGCACGGGGGCTTTTGGCTTCTCCAGCCGCCTCAGTCCTGCCTTTAAAACAACGTCGGTTGCCGATAAGCGCGTAGCCACAACCAGCAACGGTGTTCCGCCCTGTAGCATCGGGGACGGAATAATTCAACAAACAAAGGAGAAAGACAATGAACTACACGAAGCCAGAAGTAGCAGTTCTCGGTGATGCAGTCCGCGTGATCGAATTGCGCGGAACGAAGACCGGTAGCCAAAGCGATGGCGTAGGCCAGCCGAAAATTCTCAATCCCGCCTATGACCTTGACGAGTAAAGGCGAGGTTGGGCAGAACGTCAGTGCTTGATGTTTGAACCTCCCGGCCGCTGCAGCGACCGGGAATTTTGAGTGTACGCTCAGCCTGAAGGAATCTCAACGATCTTGGCGGAGATGCGCCTGTAAACAAAAATGTGTGGACAAAAGCGGAGCGCAAAGAGTGAATCAAACAATCGTGTATTGCAACCCGAACATCGCCGTTTTGGGTAGCGTGGAAGAAATGATTCGCGGCATGCACACGAAAGGTCACCGGGGAGTTATCGAAGCCATTCACTGGCGCATCCTTCCAGCCTATGATCTCGACGAGTAGACCTGCGGCTCTTCCCAAGCTCGCTTCGTCATTGAGAACCGACAGCCGATGCCGTTCGAGTACTCAGACTGCCTAGTTTGCGCCAACGCTGATACTGTCCGACTTTTTCCGGGTCGGGATCTTCCTCACCTTTGAGCCAAAAGCAAAACCAGTCCACGTCACCCTGTTGCGAGGTCATCCGCTCCCAGGGCTTTTCCAATATGTGCGTTCCCTCCGGGATATAGATCATCTCGACGGGCTTACCTAGCAGAGAAAGTCCGGTATACCAGTGCCAATCCCCTAGCACCGAATCCGGACCTAGAGTTTGAATGCGGAGCGGGGTTTCGATTTTGTCCATTAGAAACGCGGGTGACTCCTTTAGCCATTGAGACAATCCCTTCCCGAATGGACGGCTACCGTACACCGGCTCGAAGTCAGCAGCATACTGCGAGAACGCCATATATTGGAAATAGCTAAAGTCCACTCCATCAGCGATGGCGGCTGCGGCGAAGTGGTGGTGTTTGGAATGTGTCAAAGTATACGTAACGTACCAGTACGTCCGGCTGAACCCTGTGATCCCAACTCGATTCCGGTCAATAAGGCCTCTGCGATCTAAATAGTCGATAGCACTCTCATACGCTGCCGTGGCTTGGGGGGCCTCCTTCGAGGTTCCCCAGATATGCCAGTCTGGATCGGGAACTTGCGCTACGAAGAAACCTTTGCCAGCCAGCGACTGGGCTGCAAAGGCTGTCGTCCAAGGGCCGTCCATCCAGAACCTGTCCGGATCCCATCCGTGGGTCTGTAAGATTATTGGATATTTCTTGCCCGCGACATAGTCTGGCGGCCAGTAGAGCCCGCCTTTCACTTCATTGCCGCGAGCATCCTTCCACGTAATTTCCTCCACTCTCGCAAGATTGAGATTCTCGAACTGAGGATTCAAATCCATCAGCACCGCCTTCCGGCCCGTAGGAAGATCGATGGCAGCAACGCGCGGAGGCGTGTTCATAGCCTCGTCGAGAACAATATCCGGTAGAGACTGTGCTTCCGTTTGTTCCGGAGCACTCGCTTTAGACCAGGTCTCACCGCTCTTTCGAAAGTAAACTTTTGGGGTAGTCTGTCCCTTGAAGCTGGCAAGCCTTCCTGAATCGCACGCGATATACCCGGTCTTGGGGTCCCAGCTAAGAAGCCTCAGGTCATCTTGGCTTATTTTGACGAATTTACGACTGGGAATCTTGAATTCCACCAAGAAGGTGTGCGCCTTTCTGAGCGAGCGTTCCACAGGATCGTCAACACCGAGGGGTAGATATACATTAGAAACCACCACTGACTTGCTGTCGGGCGACCAGGCCACTTCCGACCCAAGATTCGGCACGATTGGAGCGTCGACTAACGCCTCGCTGGCTCCTGTGATAGTGTCGACTAATTCGTATTGGTAGATGGAAGTGTGCACACCTTGCGAGGCGGTGTGGCGCGTAAGTGCTTGCAGGAATTTGTCGTCGTACTCGCTCCATGTATCGCCCACGTGTCTTGCCTCTGTCTGAATCAAAAGGTGCGCCCCGTCAGGTGAAAGCGCCATCTCAGGGTCGCCAACGCCGAGGCCTCCCCGCATGGCTACTTCGGTTACCGTATCCTGCCCCTCACCCAATCGCTGGATAAACAACGAATCGTCGTCATATTCGTTCCCTCCATAACTGCCTTGAATCAGGCGCGTCACCTCCTCGTTCGTGACAGCGATTCCTCTCCTCGAGACGGTCTCGGTCAGGAACGTCGCAGCCGGGTCTTTCGCGGTGTACACGATTTTCTTGCCGTCAACCGTGATGGCAAATGAGGTCAGATTGGTGGCCGAACTCGTAAGTTTTCTCAGCTCGTTCCAACTGCACTTCAGCGAGTAGAGTTGAGTTTGTTGGCCCGAGTGCTCGCCCAGAAACAAGATGGTGTCGTTATCGTCCAGCCAGCGCACATTACTGATCGCTGGCCGGTTCGAAGATGAAGCTAGCGAAACCAAGACTTGCGGCGCGGGCGATTGGAACACTTCGGCAGTTTGGAACAGGACCAGAGAATACTCGTTGGTATTCGACTCCAAATTCCCTTTCTTCAAGATCACGACGAAATGCTTCCCGTCCGGAGAGAACTTGGCCACGATCCCTTTGGACGGCGCACCGGCGGTATAGATCGGATCCCCGAGGCGCGTCATCTGAATCGAGTCTGCGACGGTGACGGGCCGCTTCGTCAGCCGGATCATTGTGCTTTGTGCCGCCGATGTGCCACGGTCAGCCGGGGGACCGCTACTGGGCGCGGAGTCAGAGCACACCGTTAGATGAGCAGGGGACATCAGTACGAGGCAACGCAACAACCCTCGGACCCAAGCTAGACGACACCGAATCGGGCGCTCGCTAGACTCTCCCTTTTCAATGTGGTTCGCTTCGCTCAGGTTAGACATGGCAACTGGTCTCATCAACTTATTCTCTGGGCGTGCCACGCATTTGTTTGTGGCTCCGATCGGCACCGGTTCAAGCCCTGCGCTACCACAAACCGTTTTGAGCTTAGAATGAAAGCTTCATCCCAACCTGAATGGACCGGGGGCCACCGAACTGGTAAAGCGGGTCCAACGCTCCATTCCCACGTGAACCTCCTGAAAGGCTCTGACCCAGCATTTGCGTTGACTGGCCGAACTGCGGGTTAATTGCCGAAGGACTTTGGAGGTCTCCAACGGGTGGCCCGAAGTTGGGGTGGTTCAGTACGTTGAACAACTCCGCTCGGAACTGCAACTTCAGCGACTCGTGAATGGGGAACTCGCGATGAACTGCAAAATCCCATTGAGTCGCGCCGAATCCCCGCAACGCATTCCGGGGCAGATCTCCCTGGTGGAGAGGCAAGCCGGTCGTCGGGTCTAGCGGAGGAGACTTGAATGCCGCGGGGTTGAACGCTTTCCCGCCGGGGTGTTGCGGCCCATATAAATAAAACGGCTGACCTGTGACAACGTCGGGCCTGGGGTTGGTTAGAAACCCGTTTGCGAGTTCAGCCAAAAAAGAGTAGTAAACGTCAACCGGAGGTGCGGATCGAGCCTGGATAATATTCTCAGCGGACCAGCCCCGAAGAACCGCTTTCGCGAAGGCACTGCCCTTTGGAACGGGCAAATCATAAGTCAGCGCGATGGAAAGCGCATTTCGAACGTCGAAGTCGGAGGGGCCACGGTTAACGCTCGAACTGAGGGCCGAGAGAGCATTCGATGCATTCCCGATGGAGCCAGCTGACGCCGTGTCGAGGGAATGAGACCACGAATAGGAGGCGAGCGCCCGAAGTCCACTGGATAGTCGTCGCAGGAACTGAAGTTGCAGGGCATTGTAGTCGGAGGTTCCTGTATTCGTTATCAGGTCGGCAGTGCCCAAGTTCGGGTTGGGGCTGAAGATGAATGCCGTCTGTAGAAGACGCCTTCCCGCGGCGCCGATATAGGAAGCGCTAATGGTTTGTTGTTTTCCCAGAGACTGTTCGGCGGCTACGTTCCACTGAAGCGTGTAGGGCAATCTTAGATTAGGATCGATTGCAGAGAGTTCCCCAGCGTTAGTGTCAGGCGGTACGATTTGCGGCGGTGACGCAGAGGTCGAAGGAAAAGAGCCAGATAGGATTCCAATTGCTCCAAACGGATAGGTAAACTGACCGAGAAGATTTCCCACTTCGGAACTAGCGAGGTCATAGAACACCCCAAAGCCACCTCGAACCACAGTCTGCCACCGCTCGTTCTGCGAGAGCTGATAGGCCAATCCAATGCGGGGTCCTACGTTTCCCCACTTCGTTTTATAGGGCGACCTTCCCGAAGGCCGCAAAGCCAAATTGGAAAGATCGCTGAGATTGAATCCGGTTACCGCGTTAAGCTTGGGACCGCTAAGGGTTGACGGCACAAAGTCCACATCCCACCTCAGCCCGTAGGTCATAACCAGTCGGGGCGTTACATGCCACGTATCTTGCGCGAAAATTCCTAGGTTTCGAAACAGAAAAGTCGCAGGCAGAGTGGACTCCAACACGTCAAAGTACAAACTTCCCATCGTTGCGGTAGGCATGTCTGAGAAGAAGGCTAGCTGTGAATAAACTGCTGGATCCGAGCGAGGCGACAAGCGGCGATAGTCTGTACCGAATTTCAGACTATGCGAACCCTTTTGTACGGATAAGCTGTCGAGGAGATTGAGTTGCTGTTGACGGTTACGAGTGAATGCACCAGTGACGATGCTGTCGGCGCTTCCGAGTGATAGCACCGTATACTGAAAAACCGCATTCCTGGCTGTAAAGGGAGGTGGCAAGGGGAATATTACGAGGGGTGCAGCTCCGCCGAAAGTATCCAAGTAAGCGGAACCAGAAGTGGTCGTACTGCTGTAGTTGAAACGGAGGTCGTTCGCAACAAGCGATGATATCGCCCACAGTGCGCCTAAAGTTGCCGTCTGGGTGGTGAAGGACTCCAGCAAGACCCCGCTTAACGCCACACCAGCCCCGCGCTGAGTTAGGTTTGACGGGGAGTAGTCGTAGCGCCCGAAGAGGTTGAGCTTGTCATTGAATTTGTGATCCACACGAAGGCTGTAAGCATCGAGTGTGCCGGGATCGGAGTAGCTGGCGTTGAACTGTGCGACGCCAGGAATTGGGTTGCCTTGAGCATCCACAGCCTGCGGACCGTTCGGTTGCGGAAACGCGTTAAGATAAGGCACGATGTCGGCGTTGGCAAATTGCCGCGAATAGGGATCGAGGGGATTGGTGTCCGGGACGAGAGTTAGAGTAGTTTGCGGCAATCGCAGTCGAAGCCCCTCATAGGAAAAGAAAAAGAAAGTCCTGTTTTTGACAAGGGGGCCGCTGAACGTTCCACCAAAATCGTTCTGACGTTCTTTCGGCTTGGGCAAGCCCTTGTTGTTTGCAAACCAGTCATTCGCATCCATGGCGTCGTTGCGCAAATAGTCGAAGACTGTACCGTGAAATTGATTTGTCCCGGAGCGGGTGACAATGGAAATCTGGCCCCCAGGTGTGCGGCCAAACTCTGGCGCATAAGTAGAGGTCTGGATGCGAAACTCTTGGAGCGCATCCAGGGAGACCAGGCTGTTTGTGCCTCCCAACACACTGGTCGAGCCAAGAGTCCCCGCCAGGCCGTTTCCTTGGCCATAACCCGTGCCGATCCCGATATTTGCGCTTACCCCGTCCACCATCCAGTAGTTTGAGCTTGCGCGCTGTCCGTTGATACTGAACTGGCCGGTGTCCACCCCATTGTTGGCGGTAAGGACCACTCCTGGCGTGAGCTGAATCAACGATTGAAAGCTCCTACCATTCAGGGGCAGGTTCTCCGCAAATTGACGATCCACGATCGTGCTTACCGTGGCATCGGTTGTATTCACGAGCGGAGCACCAGCCGTTACCGTCACGCTTTCCGCCACAGAACCAACCTGAAGACGAAAGTTCTGCTCGGTGTGGTCCTGCACGTTTACGATCAGGCCCGTGACATTAACTACCTTGAAGCCTGCGGCTGTGACTTCCATTCGGTAACGCCCGGGCCGAACGCTGGGAAATGTGTAGAGTCCAGAAGCATCAGTGGTCGTGCCGGTGGCGGTGTCACGGTCGATGTCGACCAGCTTTACCTGGGCACCTGTCGTGCGCAGTCCGGATGGGTCCACGACCTGCCCAGAGACCGTCGCGGTTTCGAGTTGTGCCAAGGCAGAGTTCGCAGCTAGTGAGACGAGAAACAATGCGAGACAAGGTATTCCCACAACCCGGAAGGAGAGACGGAGCATCGATTCATATTCCTCTGCACTGTATGCGCTCTGCACGCAGGTTTTTGCCCAACAAGAAATTCTTACAGCGGTGATGGTCGGAGAATGTGGGTTCAGGACATCGAGGCTGGATGGCTGCGGAGCAGAAAACGCTGGTTAGGGATGGTTAGGTTTGTCGCCTAGGAAAGCAAACAGTATCCTCCGTCCGCCAGGCTCTCTAATGGCCTTTCTAGAGGATTCAACGGTTACAAAGACTGAGTTGATTTGCGCCAAAACCTCGGGGTCATCAAACGTCAGCACCCAGCGTCCATCGCTCACATCATCATTGTGGAAGATTCCGAGGTTTCGAATCGGCTTCTCAGCCCCCAGGCGTTCGCCCCAGACGTGGAACGAAACCTTCGCATCTACTTTTCGCGGGTCGGCAAGATCATATGCATAAAAGATGAGGGACTTCCCTTCGGTGTAGAAAATGCGTCCAAATGCACGCTGGCTCTTGCCGTCGCCATCTCGGTCGTGGACATCGATAATGTGGAGATTGCGAGCAACTACCAGTTCTCGGACGTCCCCTGCTTTCGGCGCGAACTCCTGTTGCTGGCCCAACGCCTCTGTCTGATCGGCGACCTGTTTCCGAAGCTGCTGAAGCTCGATATCTTTCAAAGCCAAAGCCACATCGCTTGCGTTCTTTTCCGACCCCGACTTTTCCAATTCTGCCTCAAGCTGTGCGATGCGAGCCTCTTGTTTGGCTTTCTCGGAGCGAAAAAGAGCACTTTGTTGCTCGGCCTCGGCAAGCTGGGAATTCAGAGCATCCTTATCCTTGCTGACTGATGCGACTTCGCCGGCCTGCGCCTTGATCTTGGCATCCAACAAATTCAATTCGGCTCGTGCCGACTCGAGCTGCTGCAGTAGGTGAACATCTGGAAGTTGAGCAGGTTGGGAACCTGGGGTAGAAACAGCAACGGGAGCTTGATTGGCAGGACTACGGCCTGCAGCGGACAAAGAAGGCTTCGACTTGCCCAGCATCAGAAAAATCACGATCAGCGTCAGCGCAGCCACGGCAGCGATGGGGGCAAAAACAGCAAACCCTTTCCGTTTGCGTGACTCTGACGCGGTTTCCCGGCTAATCTCTATTCCTTCCGAACGCGCCCGTGCAACAAATCTTGACGTCATTCCTGAAGGAATCTCGCGGCGCTGCCGCTCTGCGGCAAGCACAGAAAGCCCCTGAGCGCCGATCTCACTGAAGTCGTACGCCAAGCTGCGGCATCCCGGGCAGGTTTCGAGGTGAGCTCTAAGATCCGCCAACTCAACCTCTGAGGCTTGCCCGCTGGCAGCTACAGCGCACAGCTCCTCATAATGTTCGTGGTTGTTCAACCAGCATCCCCTTCGCGCTTGCTTTGCGCTCGGAAGCGGAGTTCGCTCTGGCTCTCTTGGTCTCCAACAGGGCGTCCCGCACTTTCTTCAACCCGCGATACAAATGGTGGCGGACCGATGAGGCCGAGTCGCCTGTCTTCTCTGCGATCTCCAGAGCGGTCAGACCTTCGAAGTATGTGAGCTCGATCACCTTACGTTGGTGAGGCTCAAGTATTGAAAGTGCCTGTTCGACCAGGCAGACGACTTCCTGCCGAGGCAAGCATAGCAAATGCCCGGCTCCGTAGAACAGCGCGGTCGGTGCCAGGTCATCGAATTCACTCAGATCGTAAAAATGGTTTGCCTGGAGATGGGCTCGTCGGTCGAAGCTTCGGTGATATGCATACTGAAGAAGCCAGGTTGTGAAAGTCCCGCGGTTGGAATCGAACTGACTCTTTGCCCGAAAAATATCTAGGAAGACTCTCTGAACTGTCTCCTCCGCTTCGCCGTCATCCCTCAGTATGACGCGAGCTGTGCGGAACACCAAAGGGCTGTGCCGGTCGAACAGAACTGCCAGCGCATCGTTACATCCCGCGCACAGCGCGGCCATCAAGTCTGCGTCCGTGAACGTTCGAAGCTGGGAGGGGGAACGAATTAGATTGGCGAGGTCGTACTCAGTTAAAGCCATCGTCTCTCTCTCCCTGGACCACGTTCTTACCCGGGCAAAGTTCGCCCACCGCCCTGACCTCTCATGCAAGCGATCTCCCACGACCGGGCTCCGCGCACTTAAGCAACCAGGTTTTGAAGCTTCCGAGGTCGGGGTTAAACTCACTCGCTGCTCGAAACACGTCCAAGAAGACGCGCTGAACCGTTTCTTCCGCTTCGTCATCATTGCTGAAGGCGGCACGAGCGATTTGCAAAACTAGCGCATGATGCCTGTCAAACAGAATCGCCAAAGCGTCGTTGCAACCCGAGCACAATGCATCCATCAGTTCTGCATCGTTCAGCGTTCGAAGCCGAGAAGGGGAACACAGCAAGGCTGCGAGTTCGTCATTCGTCAGAGACATCGGCTCTCCCAACCACACACCGACGATGAGGAAGACTTGGACAGACTGAGACTGCCCAAGGGGAATTCGACCCGTCGTAATCTTTTTGGGTGAGCTTGGGGGGAAGCTCGCCAACAGCAAACAGCAACTTGGACGACCGAGCCCGGTCTCACGAAACTCTGGTTTGTCCAAACAACTAGTTACCGCTAACGATTTGCAGAACTGATCCGTGGAAAGACATTTTAGATCTGGAACCTGGTGTTGTTTCGAAAACCGAACACGAACTCTCAAGTTCCAACATCACCGCGTCTCTTCACGGCAAACTGTCTTGAATAAGCTAACGGCTGGCCAACCTCAAGTAGCACAAGGTTGTAATTCGCTGCACTTTACTCTCCAACCGCTTGAAAACGCAAGAGAATTTCGGGTTCCGGATAACAAATTAAAATTGCTCTTGCGATCAAAGTGATCGCTTATACTTAACGGTTTGTTTGTTCTTGTGCTAACCCTCCTGCTCACTGCGCTGTACTTCAAACAACGCCATCATCCAAAACGTTCATGTTCGCTCGTGTCCGATCCTCAATGCGACACCGCCGTGCATTCCAAGACGGGACCACGAGAGTCTGGCGTCCCGTTCTGAAATGATGGGTTTTCCCCGTTGGTTTAAATCCATCACGTCACCACAATTAAATCCTCAATGCCGCGCTACCGGCAAATTCAACCTAAATCAGGACCTGAAAAGGCCTTTGGAATTGTTCTTCGTGAAATTAGACAGGCGGCAGGATTTTCCCAATTGGACGTTTATGTTAAGTTCGGCATCGACCGAACCCAATTGAGCGCCATTGAACGCGGTGTGCAAAGTCCAACTCTCAGAACAATCGATCGGCTTTCACGAGCTCTCCGCGTCAGTCCCTCCGAAATGATGCGCCGAATGGAGAGCTCTCGTTTCTATCATCGCCAAGGCGCTCGGTGAGGGTTGGCTGACGTTTAAGGTCGAACCTCGGGCGTCATGTATGTCTATTACATATTATTTATCTTGTCAAGTATATCTAACATGACGTTTTCTCAGCCGGTGCACGCTAGTAGCTTGGCTGTGCGATGAGCCATGATGGGGGTGTACTGTTCCGCAAGCAACTTGCAAGGCTCCGGGAGGCTGAGGGGCTTACCCAAGCTAAGCTATCGGAGATGATAGGCGCCGGCCCGCAGTACGTGGGACATGTCGAGACCGGGCGCATCAAGACTGTACCTGGGGAAAGACTCAAAAAGCTGGCTAGGGCCCTCAATGTTTCCGTCAGCGATCTTTTCTTCTTCGAGGGTGTCGATGACAGTGCTCAAGAGTTACGGGCCAAGATCCAGCGCCTCGCCCAAACAAACGATGTAAAGCGACTGCGCATGTATTATCGCCTGATGCTCGTTTCCCGCGAAACTTGAGCGTAGAGAAACTTGACCCTAATCAGGACTACCTTCCGCACACAGATCCCCGTGTTTCTTTTCTAAGGATGACGTCAATGTCTGACCGACAGTCAGTCGGCTAGCTTCAGATGAATCTTCTCCTCAGAAAGAAGGCGAGACGATAGAACGGATGGACGTGCGAAAACTAGCTTTCGCCCACTATGAGAAGTGAGGGCGTGCGGAGCGGTAGTTTGATCCAACAGTAGACCAGAACAGCTCTAGGCCCATTGGTTGGCAAGATACGTTCCACTGGAAATTAGTTGTTTCGAACGAATTGCTTGAGCTCCGCCAAGAAGTCGCGGTTATCACTCTTTAAATGAAGTTTCGAAGCCGGAGTATCGTTTCTCGCGACGCGTTTAATCCCTGTTTCGCGACGAACGGGATATGAATATCGTCCTTCTCCATCACTGACTCCAACTGCTGAACATGCTTGGGAGATTACAATCAGCAGGCAGATCTTATCTCGTTTCTCTCCCATCCCAATTTGACGGAACGAGGTTATTTCCCGGGCGTATTCCAGAAACTCCGCAAGTACGTCCCGAGCGACTTTCAAGCGATTTTCCAACTCTCGGCCGTCGCTAATACCAACTATTTCCCGGTGGTCGTTCACCCCGACGATGAGGATGCCGCCGCCCACATTGGCAAAGCTCGCCACATCTTCCGTGAATGCTACCTTCGCCTTGCGCCGCTCAGGATCATTCTTCACATGCCACATGGAAAGCGTTTCCTTGAAGTCCGATAGTTGCGGTTCTGCCGTTTTCACCTTGCTCGCCTTCGTAATGAACGTGCGCCAGAAATCGTCGCTTTCGTAGAGTTCTCGCTGTCGGTTGAACTTCTCAATGTCTAGCCTTATGTTTCGAAGCGAATCTCTGATCTCCAAGAAATAGGTAGCGCAGTTATCGTAGACGGCGCGCGCGGTTCTTCTCACCACGGTTTTTTCGGGCGGAACGATTTCGTAGTCGTCAGGTGTCTCTTCAGGGTCCAGGCTTTCATAAATCTCATACCCAACTTCACTGTACTTATCCCAATACACGAGATCATCGCGTTCCCGAACCCCGAGAGCGATCTCGGCGAGCGCGCGGACGGCACTATCGTTCCAATCCCCGGCTTCTTCACAATCCAATTTCATTTCCCGATCTGCCATCCGGGTAGAGCCCCAAACACGATAGGTAAAGAGTATGCGGGGAGCCATCGCATGACGCTTTTCGAGCAACTTAACGTACTTGTGCAATACACCGATTTCGGCACCGTGCTTGTCGGCAAATTCTTTGAGACTCACGAGCAGCGCCTCATACGACTCTGGTTCTTTGTTTTTTAACTTTCCCGAGTTGGTTTTCAAGACTTGCGCTGCTTCAAGTGCCTCGTTTGTGATAGCGAGCAACTCATGCGCCTCGGTCTCATTTTCAAAAACCCACCAGTGGATCTCATCTTGTCCTACCCGGTTACCGAATTCAGTCCACTCGTAAGTCGACCCGAACCCTGACTTGGTCGGAATCCACCGCTCTTTGTCCATGGTATGAGCGGACTTCAGGATTGCACCATGCACTTCTCCGAGCATCATCGCGGCTTCAGAAAATAGCGTCGCATGCACCCGCTCATCTAGCATCGCTTGCTCCATATAAATCACTACTTCCGCTTGAAAGTTCGTGGGGCATGAATGTCGATTCTTTCCACCTGTTTGCAAGCGTATCCCTGGACGGCACAGTGTCCGCCTTCGATGGTGCCGATTTAGCTAGATTTTGAGCTTTTCGATGTTTTGATCCCTATACGCAACATAGAACGGCTAGGGAACCGGCCAGACTGCACCTGATTCGTTAGCGAAACCGTCAAAGTGTAATGATAAAGCATGCGTTTGGGAAATGAATCCCTGATTGCCATTCACCCGAGGCTGCGCCAATCGCATGGTGACGCTCATGCCCACTTCGAGAAAAGGATTGACGTTCGACTATTGCGACGCTATCTTTAAGTAAGGTAGGTTTTTCGTTCGTCAGAGCCCTTCTCGGCAGTAAGTATGAAACCTACCATCGAAGTCCTCATCGGCTCTCCGCTCGTCGGCGAAGAAGCACGCTTTTTGGTGTGTCTCTGCTCTGACCTCTCTCGATCCAACAATTCAAATTCGATACTTGTCCTGGCGAACTTCGAAGTTCCAGCCGCCGTCAAATCACGGCAACTGGATTTTCTCATCATTAGTGATTCAAATCGCGGTTTAGTGGAGCTGAAATGTTTCCGCGGTCCGGTATTCGGTAGCGAGAATGGCGTTTGGAAGTTACGAGATTTCTCTGGACAAACTGTTCCTTATCCCGGCGAAAATCCGTGGAGCCAGACCGTTCAAGCGAAATTTGCACTTTCGGATGCCATGTCGGATTTTTCCAGGGGCTATGCAGGCATCCCAAGCCCGGTGAACCAGAGCTTCTACAAAGAATTTGATGCGACAGTCTGCATTTTCCCCAACATTCATCCCCAATCCCGCATCACGACGGGCAATTTCAAAGCGTGGGTGCGTGGATACAACGATTTCTTAACACAATTTAACAAGCGCACGGTCAATTCCAATTGGACGTTAGATCATTGGAGACGCCTGGCGATAGAAGGCCTTTCGTTGCGACCCGTTCCCTTGCACCAAGCGATCGATCCGGATGCCCTTGTTGCGGCGGATTCCGTTGGTACGTACTGCAGCGCCCTGGGAAGCTCCTTGAGGCAGCTTCCAACTGTCAGAGCTTGGCCCAAAGGCCAAACATACGGAGAGGATCTTGTCCAAAGGCTCTCTGGCTCCGATAATGTCATGCTTATTGGACCAAGCGGCTGCGGAAAATCCTTCCACGTCTCTCACGCAGTACTCAGCGCACTAGAGTCTGAAGAAGTCCCAGTTGTCGTTCGACCTAAATGGTACAGAGGTGCAGATTTCTGGGATCTGGTTCAACAAGCAATTGCACCGTATCATCGGGGATCGGCGAAGGCTTTCCTATCGCACGTAGTGGCGTCTGGTCGGCGACCGTTGCTGGTAGCAGACGGAGTCAATGAATGTCCATCCCGATTCATTGGCGACCTTCATCGTGGTGTGCGTGCCTTCTTGACCCAGTTTGGAGCAAGGTTGGTTGCCGCCGGGCAGCACAAATCAGACGTTGCCTCGGATCTCATCGTTCGCGTTATCGAGATGAGCGCTCCTTCGATTGAGCAAAAGTGCGCTATCTACGACTGCTACGCCAAACACTCGCCAGACAAGGATGTCCTCATGGGTCTCACGAATGCTTATGACGTGCGCCTCGCGGCAATGTGTGCTGGTGGAGAACCTGACTTGCCTCGCGTCGCATTGTATGACCGTTATTGCCGAGCGCATCTACCTGGCGACCAGCAGATAATTTGCCTGGCCCTGTTAAGGCGTGTAGCCGAAGAGATCGACCGTGATGTGGCACTTTCGATTTCGCGAGACAGATTCGATCGTGTGACCGAGAGCTTCGTCGAAAGGGAAGAAGTTTCCTTGAGTATCGTGGACGAGTTGCGGGGTACTCGATTGCTCGATGTAAGCAACGATGCTGTTTCCTTTGAGCATGAACTTCTGTTGAACTACTTTCGAGCCGAGTGTCTTCGTCGTCGCTGCCCTGACATAAACGCGCTCGAGAAAGAGCTGAATCGGCCACTCAATCGAGATCTTTTGGAATTCGTAGTTCCTCGGTTATCGGAGCCCGGTGCAATGGGTCGGGCGCTTTCGACTTGTAAGGATCCGACCCTTATCACAAGGTCTCTGCAGCACCGGTGTGGCCAATTAGTATTCCAAATCGCCAGCGCAGATTGTCTTCAGGTGTTGGAGACAGCAATCAACGATTTGCCCAACCTCTCTATTCACATCGATGCGGCTGAATTTGACGACGGAAAGCGAGCCGTTACTTGGGCACATGTAGAGGGAAATCGGGAGTGGACGAGGTATGAGTCGACACTGTTTCAAGGCATTCTAGACAACATTGCTGACGAACAGTGGCGATCCCGATTATTGGCATTGTACGAGGCAACCGAAGTCACATTAATACATGCTTCGGAAGCAACCGCGAAGGAACAAAACTTCAGGGTCAAAGCAGTATTGCGTGAGACTTTAAGGTGCCTGGGTTTCCTAAGCAGTGAATCTCTCGAAGTTCCTGGGCTCATTCTGGTTCGTGGGCTCCGGACGCAAACGCTGTCTGCCGAGGCCAAGGCACATCTGCCAAAACTTGCTGATACATTCGTCAACCTGTTCAAGAGCGACAATCGGAGACAGTTCAGCCTGCTTGGGGCGATCCACTCTAGCCTAGAGATGTGTTACTCGCATACTCCTCCGTCCGTCGATATCTGTCTCGATCTACTCAGAATGAGCTTCGAAAACGGCGTATTCATGACGAGGCTAGATGCCCTCATGCTCCTCCGATTCATGCACAGCCACGTAGTGGCGACTTGCCCCGATCAGATCAAAGCAATCAGAGAAGCCCTTGAATCCTTAGACACAAGCGATCCTTTGGTAAATACGGACATTATGGAGGTTCTGGCGACGTACGACGCGTTAGAGCCAATTGTCTCCGTGCAGGATGCCGCCACTGAGTTTCGAAAGTTCATTAATCCCTTACCTGACTTCTGCAAGGAGATCAGCGAATACACTGCACTGCATCCAGAGTCTGGACCTGAGCAGATTCTTGCCTCAGGTGCATATGGCACAGTCGCACGAATCTTCGAAGACATATTTCAGGGAGCCTATAGTGAGGCTTACGAAATGTTGTCGATCGACGAGAGGGCCAAACTTCTTGGTTTGGCAGCAAATGCGGAGCGGACAGGCATTCACAAGGATTGGATTTTCGCGGAGCTACTTCGCCTCAATGATTCATCGTCAGTCGATGTTTTTAAGCGTTTTGCCGCAACGTTCGACTCCAGGAACCCATTCCTCAATGAATCTATCTCTACATTCATAATTTCAATACTTGGTTGCGCGCGATTTCTGCAAGAGCCGCCTGAGATGCATGGTGGCGATCGCATTGACGAACGCGCCTGGCTACTCATTGGGAAGATTATCTTCTGGCACGAGCGCAGACAAAAGGATGAAGGGAGAGCAACGCAATACCTTCGTGAATTGTGGGCTCAGGCTCACGACACGGTAGCCGTCGCAATACCTGACGTCTTGCAACATCTTCATCGAGGCATCCGAGCCCACCTGGTTGCGAACCCTCCTGATCTGATTCACACCTACCCTGAAGAGATCCAGACGATCTTCGAAGAGGCTTTGCGAAACGCAGCTTCGATATCCAGTCTTTGGTTCAATCCTGGAGTATTGAATAAAGACGCAATCCATTTCACTATTTCGGTGTTGTCGGAAATCGGGGATTCCAAGAGTGCTGATTTGATTGGGACCCTCGTAGATGATCCCGTATTTGGTGAGAGTGCAGTCCGTGCAGTTCGACTCTTACGCGGCTTGCACCCTCGCTGACGAACTGTGCTTCCAGGTGTTTGCTTCAAAATGCCACTCTCAATGGCACAGTTCGAGGTAGGGCTGCTAGCACTGTACTGCCTGCCTGGAATCTCCAAAAACGGCTGATCCACGTTTGATCCGTGTAACTAAGGCACACGGCCCGCCCATTGCGATCCTAGGAATCCGCGATCGCAGCCAAGTTCTGACTGCTGGAATGTCAGCCCCCTCCTTCTAACCCGATGGCAACTCGGTTTCGTTGGAGATCGATTACCCCGCACCTTAGGGGGGTCTTGAAGTGCCGCGCAATCACACGCACAATATGTAGCTGAAAAGACTGGTGGTTAAATACGCTCGACAAGGTGCAGGAGAGCTACTGGGTTGGGGGGTACCTGTGGAGACTAAGGTAGGAAAGGGTAAATATAAGCGACACTTCCTTAAATAAGAAGGGTCTGAGCGAACGCGACATCTGCTCCAAATTCATCGGTCCCGCCGTTAAGCGCGCGGGCTGGGACGGGATGATGCAGATCCGCGAGGAAGTCGCTTTCACCAAAGGGCGCATCATCGTGCGCGGAAAGCTGGTAACGCGCGGGAAGCCGAAGCGCGCCGATTACATCCTTTATTACAAGCCCAATATTCCGATTGCCGTCATCGAGGCCAAGGACAACAACCACAGCGTCGGTGACGGCATGCAGCAGGCCCTCGATTATGCCGTAACCCTCAATATTCCCTTTGTTTTTTCGTCCAATGGCGATGGTTTTGTCTTTCACGACCGCACCGGACTCAGCGCTGAGAAGGAAGCCTCGCTCACGCTCGACCAGTTCCCTATACCCAAGCAGCTCTGGTCCAAATACTGCAAGTGGAAAGGCATCACGCCGGACGAAGAAGAAATCATCCTGCAGGATTACTTCGATGACGGCAGCGGCAAAGCACCGCGCTACTACCAGTCCAATGCCATCAATGCCACGATAGAAGCCATCGCCAAAGGCCAGAACCGCGTCCTGCTCGTAATGGCCACCGGCACCGGCAAGACCTATACGGCATTCCAGATTATCTGGCGCTTGTGGAAAGCCGGCCGCAAGAAACGCATCCTCTTCCTTGCCGACCGCAACGTCCTGGTCGATCAGACGATGGTGAATGATTTCCGGCCCTTTGGCCCCGCGATGGCAAAACTGAGCACGGGGGCGAAGACGATTGAGCGCGAGGATGGCTCCGAAGTCGAACTTACGACGGCGCTGGACAAAAAGCGCCGCATAGACACAGCCTATGAAGTCTATCTCGGGCTTTATCAGGCCATCACCGGGCCAGAGGAGCGCCAGAAGCTCTTCCGGAAGTTCTCGCCTGGCTTCTTCGACCTTATCGTCATTGACGAGTGCCACCGCGGCAGCGCTGCCGACGATGCGGCCTGGCGCGAGATCCTCGAATACTTCTCCGCCGCAACCCAGATCGGACTCACCGCGACCCCAAAGGAAACCAAATACGTCTCCAACATTCATTATTTCGGAAAGCCGGTTTACACCTACTCGCTTAAGCAAGGCATCGAGGACGGATTCCTTGCCCCGTACAAGGTAATCAAGGTCCATATTGACCTCGATGTCCAAGGCTACCGGCCGGAGAGGGGGGACACGGACCGCGACGGCAATGAAGTCGAAGACCGCATCTACAACACCAAGGACTTCGACCGCAACATCGTCATTGACGACCGCACGAAGCTTGTCGCCAGGAAAGTCTCCGATTTCCTCAAGGAGAGCAAGGACCGCTTTCAGAAAAGTATCGTTTTCTGCGTCGATGAGGAACATGCCGCCCGGATGCGGCAGGCCTTGATTAACGAAAACAAAGACCTGTGCAATGAAAATCACCGCTACGTCATGCGAATCACGGGCAGCGATGCGGAAGGGCAGGCGCAGCTGGGGAACTTCATCGATCCGGAAGCCAAATATCCGGTTCTGGTGACCACATCGAGGTTGCTATCGACTGGCGTGGATGCCCAGACCTGCCGTCTCATCGTGCTCGACCGGTCTGTGGGCTCCATGACGGAGTTTAAGCAGATCGTCGGGCGCGGCACCCGCGTTCACGAGGACACCAAGAAGTTTTATTTCACGCTGATTGATTTTAGGGGCGCTACGAATCACTTCGCGGACCCGGATTTTGACGGCGAGCCGGTGCAGATTTATGAGCCCGGCGAGAATGACCCGATTGTTCCGCCTGATGATGTACCGCCTACCGACGAAAACGGCAATCCAGTTCCGCCTCAGCCGGGAGCAGATGAGGTGATTGTCGATCAGCCGCCCGACATCAACATCAACACGAACGTGGAGCCGCCCAGGAAGATCTATGTCGATGGGGTAGGGGCCACTATCGTCGCCGAGCGCGTCGAATATCTCGATGAGAACGGAAAGCTCATCACCGAAAGCCTTAAGGATTTCACCAAACGGGCGCTGAAGAAGCGATTCGCCAGCCTGGACGATTTCCTCAAGCTCTGGAAGTCCGCGGAGCGCAAGCAGGCCATCATCGAGGAACTCGAAAACGAGGGCCTGTCTCTTGAGCCCCTGGCCGACGAAGTAGGCAAGGACCTCGATCCGTTCGACCTCATCTGCCACGTGGCATTCGACCAACCAGCGCTCACCCGCCGCGAGCGCGCCGATAATGTCCGCAAACGGGATGTCTTCACGAAATATGGCCCACAGGCCCGCGCGGTGCTCGAAGCACTGTTGCAAAAATACCAGGACGAGGGGGTCATCGACCTTGGTGACCCACGGATCTTACAGATTCCGCCGCTTGATACGATGGGAACACCCATGCAGCTCATCAAGGAATTCGGGACACGTGCGGATTTCATGTTCGCAGTAAGAGACCTCCAGTCCGCCCTCTACCAGAAGGAAGCTTAATCAATGTCCGTTCGCAACACCGTCAAGTCCATACAAGACATCATGCGCCAGGACTCCGGCGTCGATGGTGACGCCCAACGCATCTCCCAGCTGTGCTGGATGTTTTTTCTAAAAATCATTGATGACCAGGACCAGCAGCTGGAGCTGATGCAGGAGGGCTACCGCTCGCCGATCCCGAAACAATTCAGGTGGCGTTCCTGGGCTGCCGATCCGGAAGGCATCACTGGCGAGGAACTGCTCACCTTCGTCAACACACAGCTGTTTCCCAAGCTCAAGGAACTTTCCGTCGTGGGAGAGAAGGCTGACCGGCGGCGCGTTGTGCGCGATGTGTTCGAGGACGCCTACAACTACATGAAGTCGGGCCAGCTCATGCGCCAGGTTATCAACAAGATTAATGAGGTCGATTTCAACAATCTGGCCGAGAAACAGCACTTCGGCGACATCTACGAACAGATCCTTAATGACCTGCAGAGTGCCGGCAATGCGGGTGAATACTATACGCCACGGGCCGTAACCATGTTCATGGCAGAGCGCATCGACCCCAGGCCAGGAGAAATTCTGCTTGATCCTGCATGCGGCACCGGCGGCTTCTTCACTAGCGCCATAAAGCACATGCGGGACAACTATGTGAAAAAGGTTAAAGACGATGAAACGATGCAGCAGGCGCTGCGCGCCGTCGAGAAAAAGCAGCTTCCGCACATGTTATGCGTCACCAACATGCTGCTGCACGGAATTGAGAATCCCAGTTTCGTGAGACACGACAACACGCTTGCGCGTCCATATATCAGCTACGGGGCGGCTGACCGGGTTGATGTTGTTCTTACTAACCCACCATTCGGAGGACGCGAGGAAGACGGGATCGAAAGCAATTTTCCGAAGCACTTCCAGACTCGCGAGACCGCCGATCTCTTCCTAGCCCTCATCATCCGTATCCTTAAACCTGATGGCCGCGCCGCAGTGGTACTGCCCGACGGCTCCCTGTTTGGCGAAGGAGTCAAAACGCGGCTCAAAGAACACTTGATGGAGGAGTGCAACCTGCACACTATCGTCCGCCTGCCAAACAGCGTGTTTAAGCCCTATGCCAGTATTGGCACCAACCTTCTGTTCTTTGAAAAAGGCAAGCCGACCAGGGAGATTTGGTTCTACGACCACCGGGTTCCTGTTGGGCAGAAGGCCTACTCCATGACCAAGCCCATCCGCGTTGAGCACCTGAACCCGTGCGTTGACTGGTGGGGTGGCCCAAAGCGCAAGGGGAGGGCAGAAACAGAGGTTGCATGGAAGGTCACTGCCGAAGAGGTGAAAGCACGCGGATACAATCTCGACTTCAAGAATCCACACACCGTCGTAGATGATCACGGCGACCCCGAGGAACTGTTGACCAAGCTCAACGAGGCTGAGGGCCAGACTAACAGCCTACGTGACCAGCTCAAGGCAATTCTGGCAGAGGCGCTGTTGCGATGAATCCGGAGTTGCTCCTTGCCCATTTCAATCGAATCAGCGATGCGCCGGACGCCATCCCTCGCCTGCGACGGTTCATTGTGGACCTTGCCACTCGCGGAAGGTTGGTCGAGCAGAATCCATTAGACGAGCCCGCGTCTGAGTTGCTTAAGCGTATTCAGGAAACGACAAACTCTCGCTCTCCTTTCTCGACGACAGGAGACACGATGCCGTTCGTTCTTCCCCAAGGTTGGCAATGGATACGCTTCGGACAGATTGTCACCGATGCAGATGCCGGATGGAGCCCAAAATGCGAGGATTTTCCCAGATCTGGGAATAAGTGGGGAGTTCTGAAAGTTAGCGCCGTTTCATGGGAGAATTCTTGCCGGATGAAAACAAGCAACTCCTGCCGGGGGTCGTACCTCCAGAACGTACTCGGGTTCATCGAGGTGATTTCTTGATCTCTCGGGCAAATACTAGTGAACTCGTGGCAAAGTGCGTCATCGTCAAGGATGAGCCCTGCAATCTCATTCTTAGCGACAAGATTGTGCGGCTGCAGATTGCCGAAGGATGCAATAAAGAGTTCATCTGCATGGTCAACAACCACGCAGAGTACGCTCGTTCCTACTACGCCGAAGAGGGCTCAGGTACAAGCCTTTCCATGCAAAACGTTTCGCGGGCGGTTATATATGGACTTGCGCTTCCGCTACCTCCTCTCGCCGAGCAATGCCGCATCGTAGCCAAGGTAGACGAGCTGAGGGCGCTGTGCGATCGCCTGCAGGCGTCGAGAGAGGAGCAGGAGCGGCGGCGGCATCGCTTGGCAACCTTATCCCTGCAACAGCTGAGTAATGGCTCGACCCCGACAGAGTCCCAAGATAGTGCGCGCTTTTATCTCGATCATATCCGTCACCTCATCGTTCGCCCTCAGCAAATTCTTCCCCTACGTCAGGCCCTGCTTAACCTGGCCGTTCGCGGCCAGCTCGCCGCACAAGATCCGAATGACGAATCGGTAGTTTCTCTGCTCGTGCAGAACGACCAAGCACGACAAAAGATCGCCAAAAGTGATCGTCGGGCGGACGCTGAGAGGCAAGTGTTATTGGCGTCAGAAAGCCGATGGAACATCCCCTCATCCTGGGACTGGTGTGCTCTTGCCGATCTAGTGCTCTTTATCGATTATCGCGGTAAGACTCCCGCCAAGACGGGACAGGGGGTGCGTCTGATTACCGCGAAGAACGTAAAAAAGAGCTTCATTAACATCTCTCCCGAGGAATTTCTCTCCGAACCTGACTACCACACGTGGATGACTCGCGGTTTTCCGAAAGTGGGAGATGTCTTGTTTACGACAGAAGCCCCCATGGGAAACGCTGCTGTAGTGCGCTTATCGGAGCGCTTCGCTCTCGCTCAAAGGGTAATATGCTTTCGTCCGTACGGTGCGGTGAATCCAGATTTTCTAGCCCTTCAACTCTTAGCGAGGCCATTTCAGTCTCTCTTGATTAAGACGGCGACCGGTCTTACTGCAAAGGGGATCAAAGCGGCAAAACTCAGACGCCTCCCAATTGCCGTCCCGCCCCTTGCAGAGCAACTGCGCATCGTTGCCAACGTGGATAAATTGATGGTGCTTTGCGACCGACTGGAGGCGCAACTCGCGACCGCACAAGAAGAAACCCGCCGCCTGCTCGAATCTGTTCTCCATCATGCGGTCACCGTCGAAGATGCACCGCCCGTTGAAGCTCAAGCAGTTGCACGGTGAGGGTCAGCCAGTCCGATCCCGTATTAGGTCTTCCTAGTGACCTTCCGTGGCATATGGGATGCTTGATCGTTGACACCCTAATGTACGCTCTATAAGCTGACGCGTATGGAAGGTTTAGGACCATACATGCGTCGCAGACGCGACGAGCTTGATATTTCCCTTCGAGAATTGGCAAAAAGGCTAGATTGCTCCCCTGCATTCATCTCAGACATTGAACTCGGGCGTCGTTATCCCTCTGAAAGGGTCCTTGCTGATATCGCACGTGTGCTCAAGGTTAAGGTGGAAGAGCTACGCGCGTTAGATGTGAGGGCTCCGATAGATGACATAAAGCGAATCACTTTGAACGATCCAAACTTTGCTTTGGCTTTCCGAACGGTCATCGACAAGAAGGTCACCGCGGACGAGCTATTAGACTTTTTGAAGAAGAAGGACACCGAAAAAGGCAGCAAGGAAAAGAAGTGATGAGGTCGCGTACTCAATCCGGTTTGAATTCCAAGCCGCCATATTTCAAACCCAGCCAGATAGACCAAATCTGTGCGGACGAGCTGCGAAAAACAGATCTCCTTTCAAGTTCGCCTGCAGCTGTCCGCATCGACCGTTTCATTGAAAAGCGCTTTGGCGTGTCCCCTCAATACGAGGATCTTCCGTACGGTGTTCTCGGATTCACGAAATTCAATAAGAACGGAGTAGAGGCCATCGTCATATCCGCAGCGCTTGATGCCCAGGGCGGCAAAGTGGCTCAGCGCCGTGTAAGGACAACGCTTGCACATGAGGCAGGGCACGGCCTATTGCACGCGTACCTGTTCGCGCTCGACGACAAACCGCTGCATCTCTTCGATAAGGAAAGTCATACCGAACACCAGATTCTCTGCCGGAATGTGCCGGATGAAGAGCAAAAATCCCGCCGCAATGACGGCCGCTGGTGGGAATTTCAGGCAAATCGCGCCATGGGCGGATTACTGTGTCCTCGGGCCTTAGTGCATGAAGCGATAAAGCCGTTTCTGGTGCCAAGCGGCATGCTGGGGGTGGAGATCCTGGACGAAAAACGTAGAGAAGAGGCGGTCCGGGCGCTCGCCGACATCTTCGATGTTAATCCCGTCGTCGCAAGAATTCGCACAAATGAGCTCTACCCTGCTGAAACAGGACAACTCCCTCTCTAGCTTTTTTTTGTTGACACTGTCAGCACCGTCTGCTTACACTGCCATTAGCCGCGCGGCTAAGCAGGCGTGGCTAGAGAAAAGACACGCAGGCGGGGCCTATGGAATTGACGGACAGTCAGCTTCTTTATTTCGTTAATAATCGGCTCAAACTGCCGAAAGGAAAACGGGCGGACTATCTCGCCCAGGTGGATCACCTGATTGAAAGATTTGCTGCCGCCGCGAATGGCGACAAGGTGATCGACATCAAGAAATTCCTTAAAACCGGCTCTTTGCGCAAGGGCACGGTCCTCCGCCCAACTGGCGACATCGGCGTAGACGCCGACGTGGCGGTATTCCTGAACACCAACGGGGCTAGCGGCTACGACCTCGCAAACCTTCACACTCGCATCCGGAAACTGCTGGTAAAGATTTACCCCACGAAGAAACCCGAAGACTTCACCGTCCAGCCGCGGACGCTCGGGATTGAATTCCTGGTGTCCGGACTGGAAATGGATCTGGTGCCGCTCCTCGTGATTGACGGCCCCGGCGATTATGGCTGGCAGCCTTCCTCTCAGGGCGACGCGCCCGTCAAGACCAGCGTAACGAAGCAGCTGGAATTCATCCGCGCCAGAAAGGATGCATATGCGAATTTCACGGCGCTCGTCCGCCTGCTAAAGTCCTGGAGAAACTTCCACGACCTAGGAGACAGTCTTCGTTCTTTCACTATCGAGCTGATTGTTTGCCACTTGCAGGACACGGAAGGCACTCCGAGTTCCCTGGAGAACGCCTTGTTGCGCTTCTTCCTCTACGTCACGAGATCCGAATTAAAAGAGCACATCGCGTTTGCGGAATGCGGCACCGTGAAATCCTTTCCCAAGGACCGGGTTGTAATCCTTGACCCGTGCAATGCGGACAATAATGTCGGCCGCAAGATTACTGACGCGGGCTGCGACGTGATCACCACAAAAACGCGGGGAGCTTGGGAAACGCTGAGCTACGCAAGCAACCACGGCGGGAAGGTTCAGACCCTGGAATTGTGGAAGGAAGTGTTTGGACGTTCATTTGTGATCGAGGAATAAAAAATGTCATTCTCCAGCACCGAATCTCTAGTTGAAACCTACAGCATTGCCGACATCGGGAAGGTGATAGATTGCGTAGCCGCTGACTTGGACATGAATGCCCAGTCCACCGCCCTCCTTACGCGTGAAGAGGCTAGAAAATGCGCTGCCGATGTGAAGAGCATGGCGCAGAAGGGCTACCTTACCGAGGCCAATATCGTCCTGGTCGATGCATCAGGCGTAGTGAAAAAGGCCGCCAAGTACGAGGTCTCAACCGACGCTTCCACGCTTAAGGCGCAACGCCCAGGAAACAACCTTTGGCCCCGCTTGCCAGGTGGCAGTCTGAATGTCATAGTCCGATACAGCCAGAAATGGCTTAATCTCAGTGACGCCCAAAGAAGTGCCTTCATTCAGACGATGGTGACGGGGCTGTCTCCCTCGACCGTTGACCTTTCTTTTCCGTCTCTAACCCGAAGCGCGGATCGTAACTACGTCAGTAACGGTTGGGGAGTTGTGAAAAGTGTGTACCAGTAACGTAACAGACAAGGCAGGTATCTAATGAGCGAAGTAGTTGAGATTGCCGAGCTCTTTGAGCTGGAGCTGGGACTCCCGGACGATACGATTAAAGCCTCTGCGAAGAGACTGGTAGGTTTTGAGAACCGTTACCAGAGGCTTCACCGTGGCCTTCGCTTGTTAGCTGACCCGGAAGAACTGCGCGCATGGAGCCGAAAATATCACCACAAGGAGCTCCCGATCTGCGACGCGGTATCGGATAGGTATCCCCTCGTTATCTTCGCGGGCGATGTCGGCACAGGCAAGACGGTCACCGCCGAGGGTGCGTGCGACAGGCTGGCTCGCGAAGCCGGCAAGGAGGCGATGCTCTTTAAGCTCAGCACCCGCGTTCGCGGATCGGGCAAAGTTGGCCAGATGAGCACGCTTCTCAACCAGGCGTTCGATGTCGTCGCCAAGCAAGCCGGCAAGACGCGGCAGGCGTTCCTTATTATCGACGAAGGCGACTCTCTTGCGTCCTCGCGGGACACAGCGCAAAGCCACCACGAGGATAAAGTCGCGGTCAACACCATAATTCAGAAGGTCGATGACCTTCGCCGCCATTCCGGCCGCGTACTGGTATTTCTTTGCACCAACAGAGATGCGGCGTTGGACCCTGCCATTGTTCGTCGCGCGGCTCTTACAGAGCAGTTCACCCGGCCCAGCGAGCAGGAGCGCAAAGAACTATTCCGTATGGATCTGGAGGGATTGAACATTAAGGACCAGACTATCGATGAGCTGGTGCGGCTCACGGGCGCACGAGACGGACAGCCCGGCTTTACGTTCTCCGATCTCCGGTCCAGACTTCTGCCCGATGCCCTTTGCCGAGCATTCCCCGAGCGCGCGTTAAGCTCAGACGATCTGATTCATGCAGCGAAGGAAGCTCGGCCGTCTCCAGTGGTGAAAAACGGAGTATGACAACATCAACGAGCGGAAGCGGCGGGGGCTCAGGGGCGTCATTGCCGCCCTTGTTCGGCAGGCGCGTGCAAATTTCGGGATCGGCCAATGCGAAAACAGACCCAGCTCTCGTCTTCTGCGCGCACGAAATCGTCCAAGACCTGGTAAAGGCAGTCATGGCCGCCGGAGGCGGAATAGTCGTGGGCCTGGGGAGAGAGCCGCGGGCCGAAGGAGCCGCACCTGACGCGCCAAGCCTGACCTTCGACTGGACGGCTCTTGAAGCAGCCGCCGAGTGTTTGAAGCTGGGACATGGAATGTGGCCTTCCAAATTCGGGCTGCCAATCGTGGTGGCGACTTCGGAAAAGGCAGAGTCGGAGATTCCCGGTAATCGCAGGGCACTCTACGAAACATTGCTGCGAAGCGGCCTGCTTCACATTGAATCCATCATGCCAGGCTCCAGGGCGGCGGCATTCTTGCGCCAGCGGCAAGCGGTTTTCGGCGATGCCCTCGTCATCCTTGGCGGAGGCACCGGCGTCGAGCATTCAGCCAGCTTGTACCTCCAGCGCAGAAAGCCGGTTGTGCCTCTTGATCTGCCACTCGGTGCCAGCCGTGATGACGGAACGGGCGGAGCGGTTCGACTTGCTAAAGAGGCGCGCACCGAGCCGACTCGATTTGTCCGCTTCGATCCGTCGTTGGCTAACACGGAAAGCGCCGCTCTTGCGGACATCGCCACGCGCGCCGGAGCCGTGGCGTCGGCTGATATTGCGCAGCGCCTCGCAGCTCTGCTGTGCAAGCTTGCACGGCCGAGCGCCTTTTTCGTACGGCTCCTAAATCCTGCGCACCCCAAATTCGCCGGAGTTGAGTCGTTTTTCCGAGACGTCGTCGATCCCGTTGTTCAGGAAGCCGGATTGACCCGCATAGAGATCGGGACCGACAAGAGCGAGCATGCCTTCATTAATGTCGCGATTTTCGAGAGCCTGCACTTCTCTTCGCTCGCAATTGTGGACGTTACGGGCGAGCGGCCAAATTGCTTTATCGAGCTTGGCTATGCTCTTGGCACAGCTAACCGTGTTCTCGTGACGGCAGAGGAGGGGACCAAGCTACCGTTTGACCAGGAAATGATACCGTGCCATTTCTGGAAGCCAGGCGCGACCGTGGACGACAGTAAGAAAGCGCTTGTCGAATTCTGGGAAAAGAATATCAACAGGCCACCGATTGTGAAGAGTGCATGACAAACTCCGGAAGCAGGGTGCGAGAAGTCTACATATCCGTCGATATTGAGGCAGCAGGCCCGGTGCCGTCTGTCTTTAGTATGCTTTCGCTTGGCGCTGTCGTTGTGGGCGATCCGAAAGAGACCTTCTACGTCGAACTGAAGCCGGTGAATAACAAATTCATTCCCGACGCGATGAAAGTGGTCGGCAAATCGCTGCAGGACTTCGCGAATAGTGGCCGTGACCCGAAAGAGGCAATGACGGCCTTTCGCGACTGGCTTGTAGGCGTCTCGAATGCGGCTAAACCTGTATTCGTGGGGTTCAATGCCACGTTTGACTGGGCCTTTGTTAATTACTATTTTCACCAGTACCTGGGCGAGAACCCCTTCGGATTCGGCGGCATCGACATCAAGTCCTATTACATGGGTATGACGGGTTGCGCATGGGAAGATACGCGTTCGAGCCGCATCAGGTCGGAGCTTAAGGGACCATCCCCGCACACGCACAATGCGCTCGATGATGCGGTCGAGCAGGCTGAGATGTTCAAGCGGATGAGAGAGCAAGCCCCCCAAGCTAAGTAGGTCGAGGCATCCATGGCCTTAGCGTTTCAGTACGGATCGAACTGCTCCGAGAGCCAAATCAACAACAAAGATCGGTTGTGCGGCGACGCGAAGTTCGTTGCCATCGCCGAGACCGTCGATGACTATCAGCTCGCTTTCGATGTATGGAGCACAAAGCGCGAATGCGCCGCTTCCGACATCGTAGCGAGCCCTGGAAACAAAGTGTGGGGCGTGCTGTACGAGGTACCCGACTATCTTATAGAACGGAAGACTGCAGCCGCCCAAAACAGGAAATCTCTCGACGCCATTGAGGGCGAAGGCGCCAATTACAAGCGCGAGACAATAGCTGTTCGGCGGAATGACGGTGCCATCGTTTCTGCACTTACTTATCGGGTGCGAAATCCACAACCAGATTTAAAGACCAATCTGGAATACGTCGGATACATCGTGGAAGGTCTTCGGGAGCGCGGCGTGCAGGAGGATTACGTCGAAATTGTGAAACAACTTGCCCAGGCGAATAACCCAGCGATCGCCGCTCAGGTGCAACGACTTTAGACAGGTTTTCTATTTGCAGGTGCTTCTCTGCATCACCCAAACGAATTTGCCTCCGGGTGTCATGATGCCTCTTGGCTCCTTCCTCAGTACGTGATAATCCGGTTTAAGGCGTTGTTCCGAGTTTATTTGTTAATTTGTGTAGCTAGGACGGCCTCAGCATCGGAGATGATCTTTGCAGCTTGCCCGATGAATTCGTCCAACGTCTGGACCTTGATGGTATGGTCCCCGGATTCGTCAAAGGCCACGGGGTAGGGGGGTACCTGCAAACGTGCACGGTCGAATCCGAACTTGAGAACAGCTAGTTTACCTATGGCCGATCCAACCCTCTTGCCATCAACGCCTGGCAACGGCTTCGATGTTCCCATCCGAAGTGAACCAGATCTGGATTCGGTGTACTCGAACAGACCATGGAACTCATTCTGCAATCGCAGCACCTTCGTTTCAAGCTCATGCAACATGGACGCCTGACGTGCCTCGGGCGCCTGGGAAACGAGGAAATCATGAAGCAGCTTGAGCTTCGCCAGCAATTCATCAAACGTGATGACGGTTATGTCTTTCGAATTCCCTCTGAAGAGTTCAAAAGACTTCTGCTGGTCCAGCCCCTCGGGCGTCGTGCCGATTACCAAAACTCCGTGAACAGCGTAGGACTCCAAATTGTAAATTCGACTGTTCTCTTTTATCCGGGCGATGCCTTCTGGAATTCGTTCTTTTGATCCAGCATCTGGTTTATCGCACCGGAAAGATCGGAAGACGGGGTATAAAGCTGCCCGCGATAGGCCGTCTTGTTCAAGAGGGGCGTGCCGGGTGTTTTGATCTCGAAGAGCGCGGCGTTATTGCTCATGCCGTTCTTCACCAGAAAATCCGTTATGGTTTCGCCGGAGCCGGACAGTTTTTGGCCGCCGACGTGTGCCTGATCCTGTATTTTGATAACGGGATATCCAAATGCCAGGTTGAGAATGAACGGATTCTCGTTAAACAGCTCCTGCCAGCGCGCCTCGGGCAGATTCTTAGCGAGCATTTCCTCGTACTTCGCAATCAATATTTCGAACGTTACCAGTTCGATATCCCTGCGAAGCTGCAGAAGCTGTTGCGGCGCCTTTTGCGCAATTTCTTTCTTGTTTTGATCAACCAGACGGATGGCGGCGTTCTGATCCGCCGTCGAAAGCGGTATGGGGGCCTTGCTGTCGGTCGAAATCAATTTGAAGATCGTGTCTCTTTTATAGGGCCGCGTCTGCTCCGGAAAATTCTTTGGGTCCAGCGACGTTAGCAGTGAATTGTGCGCGAGTATCCGCTTGTCCTTGACCCCGTCACTCTGCTGCCTTGACGTAATGCGATTAATGCCTCTTCTGATGGAGTCATAGTGATTAAAGCTCAATGTGTAGGACTGCCCAGATATTCCGGTCTCGTTCTCCTGGCTGATTACGAAGTGCTTGATCTGAGGAATTTCCTCTATAGCGTCGATAATGAATCGGTAATCCTTCACCAAGCCCAGCCCATAGGAAAAATCCTTCACAAACCCTGAGGGCAGGTCCTCCAATAGATCGGTAACGTCCTCCACCGACACCGGAGTCCCCAGGTCGAAACCTTCCAATGTAATTTTCTTTATCCGTTTGTACTTGCGCTGGAGGAAGCCGGGATGGGATGGAAGTGTATTCAGCGGATATATCGACAGGTGGCGTTTGGGCCCGCCTATTTCCAGCAGCTTCCGTTTCGCCTTTTCGTGCTCTTTCGGCGCCGCGTATCTCTTGGATTCCTTAAGTTTGGCTTGAGAAGGCTGGTAGATTACCGTCACAAGATTTCGGACGCTCACGTCAAGGAATAAACGATCCCCAGACGACGCTCCGAACACTTTGCTCCCAACGAATCTGCGGGGCATATTTCTCAACTACCCCCATCGCGAAAAAGACAGTTAGATTCTCGACTCATCTTAATACTTCACATGAAACGTCGGGCTGCTTTCTGGCTTGCTCTTGCGACGGTCGTAAAGGCGGGATGCAATCTATTCTGCCTTCGCCTGGAATGCGGCCTCGGGCGCGGTGATAACAACGATCTGAGAACCCATTGTCTCGGGTGCCGTTGGATCTTCACAGGACACTAAACCTCCATAGATGTCGAAACGCCAGATGGTTATTCCAGAATCGTCAACAGCTTGGGCGCCCTCGTATGTGAAGGCGCCATCTCCCAGATTCCCCCGAACACGATTCCGAGCGTTGAGCTTAAACAAGTGCTCGTCGAAAAAACGCTCCCCGAATCGGGTAACACTGTGAGTTTGGACTGCATAATTCTTCTCTAGATACCCTTGCCAGTGATACCAGATCAATCCCCGCGCAATCATCGCAAAAAGTTCATCCAGACGGGGTCCGTCCAGTGGGATTGTAACGATACGCTGACGTTCGCTACCTGTTTGCGTAAGAACCCTTTGCTGTCCAGCGGCGAGCTCGCGATGCAACTTTGCATTCTTGCGGAGACGTTTTGGCACCATCGACTCAAGGTTTTCGCGTGACGTTGGGTGTTGGCCGCCAAAAGGCAGCACGGTAGTCAAGTAATGTTCCAGCTTTGATTTCCTGTTGTTGCACTCATCGCAGATCGGAGCTTGTGGGAGATTGGCCCTCTCAGAGACTAGAAAGAATTCCCTGGCGAAAACATGGTCCCCAGTCACCGCCTCGCGTTCAGCACAGTACGCGCACCTCTTGCCCTTGAACCTTTTGCTCATCTTGTGTTTTCATGCCACGTCAGATTCTTCGGCAACGCGCGTGTTGTTTTGCCCAAACGCTCGACCGTAACGCCCCAGAATTTGCGAGCCCCGGCTTCGGTGCGCCCGTGGTTACTAATGAGGAGCATCAATCCCCACGGCTCAGCCGCGTGGAATCAACCGCATGGGCTGCAAAACCATCGACACGTTGCCCCACCATTTCTCGCATCCCTCTACCGCCGGCAGGAGGTGACTGGCGAGCAGCAGAATGTTCTCGGGGCCGTTCGTTCAGAACCGGGTCCGTAAAGATGACATCAATATAAGCGCCCAAACTCACTGTAATATCGCCTTGGTCCGTAACGGGAAAGAACGACTTTCCACAGCCGACACTCTCTATCGGAGATGCGTCAGTATTCAGTGAGTCCAGAAATTGCGCTAACTCTGGCCAGCCCATTGCCTCCGGAATGCGTTGCGCTCCGATTGCATCGCCATTTATTCGCATATAACCGTGATTTTGGTTGCCGTCTTCATGATCAATTGGTCCATAGGGAACAGCAGGCCCCCAGGACTCTGATACCCACACTCCTCGACCTCCCTCACTCCAGAGCTGAATTCGAGAGGGAGGCGGGCCTACAAGCCCGCGATGAGGCTGCCACAGCGAGAGCAGTTCCTCGAACATGTTAAGAATGATAACGTCCTTTATCATTCACGATTCGAGAGGGCTTCGCAGCGGTTAGCTCGGTGTCTGAAATCATGCACACAATTGACGCACGGGCGACCTGGCAGCGAGCGGATATATCGCTGCTCTTAAAGGGTAGTCGGCTGATCGGCCGTCAGTCATCCATTCTGGTTGATCGTTTTTCCCCAGCCTCGGAACGAATCTCTCCGGGCTGCGTTCTGATTTCGTAACAGGGAGTCAAAGCAGTAAACAGGGCCTACCAGAATGCCCGCACAATAAGAAGCCGAACGATGTCAAGGGTAACTGGCGCGCGATCGCTAACGAGCGCTAACGTGTGCCGCGATAACTCGCAACATACGACCAACAAACTGCGAACTGGTGTACTCCTCATACTTGGGGATTACACAGGAGCACGCAAGGGATCCAAAGAGGAAAGAAGGCACTTGAACCCAGAAACCACGCCCGGAAATCGATTCCAACTGAGAGGAGACCAATGAGACTCTGCCTTGGCTTGTTGATTGCGCTGTCGGTTCATGCAATGTCGATTGCTCAGGATTGTGGCCCCAACCCCGAAATGAACGTGCAATGGTCCAGCAATTTCAAACACGCGACTGTTCACGAGGCCTGCTCGGCTACCAAAGCGGGTGCGACTTTGGTGGGAGAAGATTTTCTGTTTCAAGGAAATTATGACGCTAATGCCTGCCAACATGATTCGATGAGCGATGAGCAGGCAAGCCAATACATCCAAGCCGAAATTTCGAACAAGAATGCCGCCATCGTCGCCACTTGTGGCTACTATGCCTGCAAAATGGCCGGCACAAATGCCTCAGTTCCAAACATTGCAGCACTTTCGTCCGTCTGCAGCGAAGCTCTCCACCATTCTTCAGGGTCAAGTCGTAGCGCCAACGACTTTCGAGTGATCCCCGCGTTCTTGCCCGTGGTCGTTCAAAAACCCACACAGAACGTCCGCGTCTTTCTGGAGAATGTTACGAATGGGACACTTACGTTCGATAAGCCGAGGGGCACTGATACCTCGATCAAAGTACTGTCCCCGTCAAGCCCAACCTTTGCCCTGCCACCGCACGCGGGCCAGTGGATTACGCTCCAGGTTATGCGGCCCAGCGGAAACGACCTTCCGGTAATGTCCTCTGTGCCCGTCATGGTTCACAATAACGCGGCCGATCAAGCCAGCGTCATGTTTTCAGTGGGAAAATCCCCGGCGGACTTCCTTCCGCCGCTGAGTCTCGGGTGCGGAAGCATCAACCCCCACATGGTGGCCACCGCTTACAGCGACGTCCAGCCTGGACACGGGTTTGATCCGAAGACCGCCACGCGCGAAGCATGGGCACCGGTTCCGGCGGGGGAAACGGATGGATTTCAAACGGATGGCGCGGAGTATCACAATAACGGTGCTGGATACATAAACATCAAGATGGACTCATCGTGCACACCGCTGGACGCGACCCGGCAGCATGCCGCGGTCATCTTGTCTTTCATCACCGCTACGACGGCTGAAAGCGGTCATTGCTGCAGCGGTTTTGGACCCGGTGCGGATGGCACCACGAATCCGGAATGGAAGAACGAGTTCTCGCTTGCCGGCAATGCCGGTGCGAATAAGTGGTCGTTCACCGCGATCACATCCCCGCACCTCGCAGGGCCAAATCCAGCCTGCAAAATCACGATGGATGGCGTCGAAGCCAAACTTGACGTGAACGTCCAAAGGACGACAAACTTCTCTCTCGATCCTGGCAAACACGTCCTGGACATCTCCTGCACGGAGGGAAGAATTGGATCTCGTCCCGGCGCGTGGCTGAATACTCTCACGTTCAATGAAACTTTGAACATTACCCTGGACGCGCATCTGGACTGACTGAGAGCCTCAGATGATGCGAATCAAGATTTCCTTCGAGAATTCAGGGGACCTGTTCTCGGCTCATCTGGTCCTTCCTTCCGGTTCCTACTCCGTCGCAATCCCGCCGCCCCTTACCATGAGCCTGCAGGAGAGTTTCCGGGGCCTGCGCTGGAAAGCGGCAGGGCTCGAGAACAAGGGCGACGTGCTCCTGATTGAGGTCGGAATCGAACTGGCGCAGCTTTTATTTCCCGCCGGTCAAAGGAGTGTTTGGAAAGTTGTATCGAACGATGAAAGCAAGTATTTGGAGTTGCACTTCTCGCCCGGTTCCTTGCAGCTTCTCCAGTTTCCCTGGGAATTGCTTTATCTGGATGGACGCTTTCTCCTCAGTGCTGAAGGAAGCACTCTGGTTCGTTTTCACTCGACCGAGTTTTCGAGTTCGCCGGTCGGGCCTCTGCGAGTCTTGGCTGTCTCCTTAGGTACCGATGATGGTCTCGACTACCAGGAAGAACGAAAACATATCGCCGGCGCCCTGGGGGCGAAGGACGAAGTGAAATTCCTGCTGGATCCACCGCCCGATGAGCTTCAACGAGCCGTGTCCGATCTCCGACCCTCGGTCTTGCATATTTCTGGACACGGAGGCTTCGACGACCTTGAAGCAGCTCATTTTCTGTTCAGCGACAACCATAAATTCAGGACTGCTTCGGTCCTTCGTGACGCGGCTGAAAACCAGGTCCAACTGGTGATATTGAGCACTTGCGAGGGTGGCAAGGTGCCCATCGAGATGGGTGTCCCGCAAACGAATGTGCCATTCCCGGTCGACGTTGTGGGCTATAACTATCCCGTCGACGACGCGACATCCGTTCGTGTCTCGGCGGTGTTATACAGCGCTCTGGCCAGGGGCGAAGAGGTGGTTTCGGCCGTTGCCGCGGTACGTTCACTGCGAAGCGAGGATGTGTTTTCGTTTTTCAACATTACGCACTTGCACACCAGTGGCGCCCCATTTTTCCAGGCCACAAGCAGAGACGGCCCAGCAAAGAACGACATCTCCGACTCGCCCAGACTGATTGGACGGGAAAGCCTGCTGCGAGACCTGGCTCGTAGATCCTCCTCGAGTGCTGCGATCTCAATCCTAGCTCCCGTAGGAATCGGCGCTACGACACTCGCGAGAAACTGGGGTTGGCTCGAGCCGCGTCTCGTTGGTAGATCCTCAGGCAAGAGGTTGTCGCTTGCGGTAACGAGGCCACATCAGTTCCGGGCCAAGCGAGGGCCCCTCGTTATTCTGGATGGCCTCCCCGATCGTTCCTCTCGCCGTCTGATTACGGAACTCCCCGGAGGTCTGCGGGCCGCGGTCGCGTCCCATCCTTTTCGCGCGTTTCCGCAGTTCTTGAGTGATATCCGGAAGGAGAACATACCGGTCGCGGAGAGAGGGATCATCGATGCCAATCGAATTGTGGAGCGGATCTCCGGCTTGACTGAACCCGGGAAACGCCTGTTGGCCATCCTGCTTGCAGTCCGCGGCGCAACCAGTTGGGGAGCAGACGATGCTCCGGAGTTGCTCCGCATGTCGAAGTCAGACTTCGCCACCGCAAAGCGTGAGCTGACGAAGTCAAAAGTGGCGTTTATGATCGATGGCTCGCTCCGCTTGTCACCCGATATTCATATCGCGGGAAAACTCGTCTTGCCTGATTTCCCGCAGCTCGTCCGTAATTTTGTGAGGCACTCAGCCGCAATTCACATCGGTGCCGTCGGGACAGCCGAGAACGCTGCTGAACAAGACGTTTTGCGAGTGCTCGCAATCTACCATATGGCGGCGTTTGCCGAGGATTGGGAGATAGCACATGCCTTGCTTCTGCTGGTCTCTCCCTGGTTCGAGAGGCAAGGCCGATTGGGAGAATTGCTGGAAGAGTTCGAAACGATGAGTGAGCACACGCAAAACGGAGAGAAGGTGATCAACACCGGGAACGCCGCCTATCTCTACCAGCAACTGGGAAACTATGAAAAGGCGCTCGCCATCCACACAGAAAATGAGCGATGGCTTAGGGCCCACCCCGAGTTCCCGGATTACAAGCGTAATCTCTTCTCGGCCGTGATTGCGCGACTGGATTGTTTGGTCAACCTAAACCGGCTGGAGGACTCGCAGCCGCTGCTCAGAGAAGCCCAGATTGTCCTTGCGAGTTGGGACAATCCGATGCCCGATGCGGAACTCTCGATACTTGGCAACGAAGGGGAGATTTTGCGACGCCAAGGAAAATATGAAGCAGCCATTCGGGTGTTCGAGCGGGCGATCGGCCAAGCCAAAGCAGCGGGGGTTGAGCAAATCCATTTGAAGTTGGTTTATGCCTTGGCGGCGTGTGCGGCCGAGTTCGACGACTACCCCAGGGCGACCAGCGCGCTGGCTGAACTCGAGAAAACCGCGGACCTTGGTTCGAACGACGAACTCTATTCGAAATACCTAGATCTGAAGGCCAAGATTCTGGAAGCCCGGGGTTCCGATTCCTTCGTGCAGTACTTCTTTGAGAGTTATGAAGTTGACTTGGCGCGTGGGGATGCTAAGGGAGTTGCTGCTTCCTTGTTTCATCTGGTTCGGCACTATGTGCTATCCGGTGACAAAGCCCGAGCAGAGGAGAAGATGCCAGAATTGAGGAGGCGTGCCATTCAACTCGGCTCTGCCGATCTTCTGGAACTCGTGGCCGAGCTCGAAGACCGTTTGCGCAATTGAGCCTGGCTCGTAGTGGACCTCACAGACATGCGCGAAGTCAGAAGCCTTCCGTCGCTTGGATAACCAGGATTTCCTGCGTGTCGTCTGCTGAGCCATGATGTAGAATACGCTCGCTTTCCCCTTCGCGACGGTCCCGGGGTCCGTTGCGCGCGACTTTCGCGCGCGCTAAGTACAGGAGTGCATCATGTCTCCCCGCAATCGCGAAGAAATTCATCCAGTCTCCGAACAGAATTGGGAAGTACTCGGTGTTAAGCGAGGAATGGCGCGCCGTGGCGCCACAGATGGCGAGGACCGATTCCTTGCACAACTGGTCGCCTCCAAGCGTCTGGCCACGGTGGATGTCAAAACCCTTCGCTCTCAGCCGCGACGAGGCATTCCTCCGGCACTGGATTTCGAGATGGACGTCGATCCCGAGGCTGTCTATATTACGATGGCTCGACACGAGTCTGGTGCGATCGTATTCGTCAAGCCGTCAGTGATCGAACGGCGCAGCGCAGCGCGCGGCTCTGCCAGTACTCTCCGATTTTCCATCCCCATCCCACAATCGACACCCGAGGTTCAGGAACGCCGGGGGGCTGTCGGAAAACTGATCAAAGTGGTTGTCTTAAAAGTTGTCGGCAAGCTCGCGTCAAAGTCCATGCCAATACTCGCCGGACTCTGCGAGGCCGGTATTTGGAAGCTCAAAGGGCTACACGAGGGGTGGAAGACCGTTTCACCGCAGGCGCTGCTCGCGGCCCAACTGCCCGATGCCAATCTGGCCGCCACAGTCAGCGCAGATCCCGCGAAGCGGAATCTGCTTCTCATTCATGGAACCTTCTCCCACGCCTCCTCGACGTTTTCAGCATTGGCGAGCGCCCGGGGTTCCGACGGGAAGACATTTTTCGAAAGTGTGCAAGCGCTGTATGGAAACCGCATCTTCGCCTTTGATCACTTTACGGTCAGCCGAACTTTGGAAGAAAATGCGCGGACCCTGCTCGACCAACTTCCCAAGGGCCCTTGCGTTTTTGACGTGATCACGCATTCGCGCGGAGGATTGGTTCTGCGCACTTTGGTGGAGATGGCGAAATCCCTCGGCCCCAATGCGGCGCGCTTCCAGCTGGGACGCGCGGTGCTCGTCGCGTCTCCAAACGATGGAACTCCCTTAGCCTCGCCCAACCGATTCGAGCAATTCTTGAACTGGCTGTCGAATCTGATCGATTTGTTTCCCGACAACCCGTTCACCTCCGCAGCCGGTTTTGTTGCCGAAGCGCTAGCTTGGCTTGCCCAGGCAGTGCAGGTCGATATTCCCGGTCTGGCTGCCATGAACAATCAAGGTGCAGTGATCCACGAGTTGCAATCCTCTTCCGGCCCGCCACCGAAAGCTTATTCCTCGCTGGTTTCCAACTTTCAGCCGGAGAAGAACATGCTGACCCGCATGCTGGATGTTGGCGTGGATCTGGTCTTTCAAACTGCGAACGATTTAGTCGTACCCACCGAAGGTGGGTGGCTGGTTGACCAGCCTGCCAGTCACGTCGTTCCCGGAGAACAGATCGGGTGCTATGGGCAGGACGGCAATCTTCCCAACCCACCTGACGGAGGCGTGACTCACATCAGTTTCTTCTCTCATCCACACAGCATTGACTTTCTGGTGGAGTCTCTCGAAGGTAAGACCCATGGAATTCCCGTTCTAGATCCTGGAATCCGCCTAAGATACCTGCTGCGCCGTGCTGCGATGGCGGAGTTCCCGCCTGCCCCAACTCCGCCGATAGCTGCCGGGGCTATGTTGCCGGCCCCACGGCCTGCGGCTCAGGCCCTGGTCGCCCCGTCTCCGGCTCGGGCTCCCGCTTTCGCGCCAGCGGAGATCGCAGCTCCGGGCCAATATGCAGATGAAGTCTTTTACTTTTCTGTGCTGGGTTCGGATCAGGAATACCGGGAGACTAAGACCGCAACCTTGCTGGTTACATTCCGCAACGCGCGTGCCTTGGTACAAATGCGCACTCACGGCGACGAGGCTGGCCAGCGGTTTCGTAACATCATCGAGAAGCAGCGCGACATGCACGCTTTCGTAAACGGCGAACCAAACGCCAAACCGCTGCCCAGCGAAGCCGGTCTGAGGGAGTTAGGCAAAGACATTTTCGAAACTCTTTTTCAGGGCGAAGTGCGGCGCCTCTACGATGCGGCCCGCACGGCCCAACCCAACGGCCGTCTCCATGTCATTTTCACCTCAATGGTCAGTTGGATCGCGGACTTGCCGTGGGAATTCGCCTACGATCCGGAACGCAAGAATTTTCTGGCCACCTCCGAGGTGAACTTCACGCGCAACGTCGACACCGCCATTCCTGCAGATCGCATTCCTTCGCGCGACCGCTTGCGAATCCTCGTGGTGGTGGCGCAGCCGCTCGGTCTGGCGCATCTCTCTGTCGACGAGGAGATCGCAAGAGTCAAGAGTGGCTTCCAGGATCTCATTGCGGCGGGATTGGCTGAGGTTGAGGTGTTGCTCGACGCCACCCCGGCTCTGCTCCATCAAACTCTAGAAGTCTCACTTCCCTATGACATTCTTCATTTCATTGGACATGGGGAATTCAACGAGGACACCGGGGTGGGTTGTTTAGTTTTTGAAAATGAGAATCAGGGAGTGCAAACAGTTGACTCCCAAGTGCTGCAACAAATCGTCTGCCGGCGCGGCGTGCGGCTGATGTTTCTCAACGCCTGCGAAACCGGAAAAGGGGGCAAAGCTGACTTCAATCGTGGAGTAGCACCCGCACTGGTGGCCGCCGGAGTACCCATTGTCGTTGCCAATCAATTCAGCGTGCTCGATGTCTCAGCGACCGCATTCGCCCGGCATTTCTATTGGGCCCTGGCACAAGGGCGAAGTGTCGGAGATGCTGCCCGCGAAGCCCGCGTTGCGGTCAACTACTCGATTTCTGGGGAGGCCATTGACTGGGCCGTCCCCGTAGTCTTTGCTCGCAACCCGGCCGACCAACTGGCTACGTGCAAGGCGACCGCCGGTGAGCAGGTGATCACGGCGCAAAAGGAGCGGGTCGCTGATAGCCGCGCCCGTCGGAGTGCCATGGCAGCTGGTGAAAGCCGCATCATTATGGGATTGTGGGACGTTCATCACGCCCTTCCCAGGCTTGATGCAATCGCGGCGCGGCTGACCGCAGTTCAAGACAAATATCTTTTCAAAACGGTCTCTTTCGTCGCTCCACTGGGAACCTGGCAACGGCAGAAGACAGAAGACGTAGCTTATTTGAACGCTCCACAAGTCGCTCGGCGTCTCCACGACAAGCCCAAGGAATTGGGTTTGCAACGCTTGGTCGCAATCACCAGCTTCCCCGTTTGCGACGACAAGACGCGCGATCTTTACGTCTGGGACGAGGATGCAGACCGTCGGATTTCCGTGGTGTCAACCAACGGATTCCTGGAACAATTAAGTCCTCCCTACGATGTTGAGCACATGATCGCTGACACGGTTGCCTTCCTGATTGGCGGATTGGAGGCACACAAACGCGGCCCCAAAGATTGTCCCTTCTATTACAACGATGAATGTGCAATCGAGTTCATCGCCGGTCACCTGAAGCTGTGCACACCTTGCCGCCTCAAACTCAAGAAAGACCCCGGAACAACGAAAGCGATTGAGAAAATTCTGCAGGCGTATTCGTAGTCTCGCTGCGCTCCAAATCGCGCAAGAAGGCTCAAAAAATCGTAACTTTGGAAAATTCTTCCCGCATCGCCTCGATGTCTTTCACGATCTCCGGTAGTGGTTTCATTTGTGGGGGAAAAGCTGCCGCATGTTCTTTTGGCACAAAGGACGGGATCTGAGGCGCAAATATGAAGTTCATCGCGTGGTACAAAACCTCGCGCTCCATCCGTTCGTATTTTTGGAACAAAGCTTCCCACTTTTCGATTCGAGCAAAGGGAACGATGCCGATCTTGTCCTGATGAATGAATCTGATTTCCGTTTTCAAGCCACATCCGTCTACACTCAATTTCACCCGATAAATCACGTATGCGGCTAAGACTGCTATCGAATCGAGCGTAGGGTGACGCGGATAAAGTTTGTTGAGCAAGGCAGTGGCAACGGAGTCGCCGATGCCTATGCAGTCGAATGGCAACTCGGACTTCTTGAATAGCATTCCATCGACGTTCCAGAGCTTCGTAACCCGCTTGTGACGGGACGCAATTAGAAGCGAGTAATCCGGAACGTTCTCATCGTCAAGTTCTCCCACGAACGGCAAAATCTGAGTTCTGTAGAATTCGCACACCAGACTACGCATCCGTTTCTCAAGTTGATCAGCCGTCCCACGAAACCTTTGGAACATGTCCACAATCTCTTGAGACACGGCGGTGATATACGATTCCCATCCGGCTCCCGCCACATTGATGGCGCCGGACGGATTCGCCCGGAACGCACCGCGAATTTTCCCGAGGTCCACTTTAGCGCTGACTCCCTCATCGGTAACCTGGGTATCGCTGGCAGTGACGTAGGAGAAATTGCCAGCCGCAAGCTGAATAGCAATCGTCATTTGCTGCCTCTTCCTGAATCGGACGCTGTGGGTCTAGGGAACGGCCGCGGCGGTATTCCTAATGGCAGAACCACTAACTATCAACGGTTTTTCCCGCAGCCTCCACCCCCAAGCTCACGTGGAGCGCACTGTTAGAACCGCGATAGCCCGATGCTGGCGACATAGCAGGCCAAAGAAATGCAGACTCCTGTGCGGCAACCGCTCGACCTCTTCATTGAAGTCCGCTTGCTCAAATCGGGCGGTTTCTTGGTTTCGCCGTCTCTCACGACAGCGGCATGTCGCTCGATTTGGTCATTTCGAACATCGTATGGCCGAACTTCTCATGCGGAAATTCACGCTGAACTCTCCAGCCGTGATTGTGATAGAACTCGACGGCCCGAGTGTTCGACTTGACCACTCGAAGGCGAAGTGTGTCATGTCCACGGCTGCGTATTTCACGTTCGGCATGTGCCAGCAGCTCCCCACCGATGCCAAGCCTGCGGCTATCGCAGCGAACCCACAAGTCGCTGACCCATTCATCCTGCGCCATCGTCGTACCCACAATTTCTTCTCCCGAGACTGCCACCCAAGCCGAGAGCCAACTGGCCTCTCCGATCGGTACTTGAGAAGGCGCGAATAGGTATGCAAAAGTTTCATCCGCAATGGCCTGCACAAGCGCAAGCACCAAGTCGTTCTCACTCGGCTTGGCGCGGCGTATGACTATCCCCGCCGACATGCTGGCCACTATACAGCACCTCGGAGCGCGGCATCCGTAGTAACGAAATCTCTGCCACAGGCCACTAGTGCTCACTGGCGACAGCGATTTTTAGCGAAGCAAATGTAGTGCAAACGTCCGACCACCGGTGCTTGTGGCTTTCAACTGTTTTCACGACTAACATATCGATCGCGCTAGCGGTCAAATCACGCTCCAGAAATTTCAGCAACGTCGTAGCGGCGGAATGCGGCAGTAAAGGCTCACCAGAAGGAAAATACTCCACGACAGCACGCACGAATTCGCTTTCTTCAGCCGGAAGGTTCTGTTTCGCAAGCTGCCGAGCGATGACGCGGATCTTCTCACGAACAGGTTCGAATTCGAGGCGATTCGTCCGCAACTGCTCCTTGGCCTTCACGATCCTCTTCGCCACTACCGAGGGGCGCTCGTCGCCCGTGAAAACCATCAATTGTTGAAACATCTTTATATAGTCTCCGTGTACCGCTAACAGATCATCGAATGTCGGCTGTAGCACCATGTCGAACATTTGTCTGCGACCTTCGATGCGGCCCTTTTTTATTTCGATCAACCGATCAATGATTTTCAAGAGCGCTTCGATCACAAGATTCCTCTATCAAGCCGTTGGAAATTGGTTTATTTTCGCGTCCTGTTCCTCGGCCTGATCGCTGTGGCGAATTGTTCGAGTTGTTCGCGAATGGTCAAAGCACATTGATGATACACAACCGCATCTCCACCCCACGGGTCCTCAACATCCCACGTGACAATGCCTCGCCGTGTTAACTTCGCGAGAGATTTCGCGATTGCGCTGTCCATTGCGATCACGTAGGTGAATGTATCGAGATCAAGGTCTCGAACATTGCTCTGCTGGTGCCTAGGGATATCGATTCCGAATTTGGATTTCAGAATCTTCATTGCGCTCTTCGAATCATAGACGGCGTTAGGGCGTGTCCCCGCGGACCGCACGATCAATTGTGCCCCAAACAAGTGCTTTGCTAGGGCCTCGGCCATGACACTGCGGCAAGAGTGTCCCTGACAGACAAACAAAACCGATGTGAGCATCTTTTTCATCGTGTCCTAATACCGCGCGGGCATCATCTGGGTGGCATATCGGGATCGGTTGAATAAGTCGCAGGTGTGCAAAACGGGCACCTCCAGCGGCATTATATCCGCAGCATTTCAGGGTGATAAAACCACTGATCAGTCATGAGTCAGTCCATTCTGGTCGATCCCTTCTCTTCATTACACCAGAAATGCGTTGCTTGGATGTTGTCCGGGTGATCATCTCGCCAAGCTCCGCCCATTCCTTTCGGATGCCTGTGGTCCGGGACCACATCGCTATAGTCTGTGAACTCTTCGTGGCAGATTGCGCATTTCCGATCTTGCTCGACAATCTTACGGTTTAGTAGCTTTCGCATTTCCGCAGGGGATCTGAGTTCCCGATATCCTCTCGGATGATGCGGATCCTCAATGCGTCGAACCCCAGGCTGCAGTCTGCGCACATAGGGCGTTTGTTCACGGCCGCAGCAGGAAATCGATTTGTGGATCGGGCAGTATTCATTGTGACGAAGTCTCATTGCATTTCCTCAAGTGTCTCCGCGATCCCACCCAAGCACGGCGGGCGAAATCGTGACCGGCGTAACCTTGCTGTAACCGGTGTGTTTGCATGATGATGCGTTAGAGGTGTGTCCAGATGGAGAGATATACAGAAAAAGACTTGCACTGGTTGATGGCCTCGTACTCCGGCACCAATGTGTACGGGCCGAGCCGGCGCGTATTTCGGTACGAGGTTCCAAAGGCACGGGTTGTCCTGCACAACTTCGGAAACCACTACAACGACGAATGGCGCATCGGCTTCCAAGATCAGCGGGGAAACGTGCGCGCATGGTCAGTTGCTCACTATCCCTCTATGGACCGCGTCCTAGAGGCGCTGAACACTGCGGGAGAGTAGGAACGTATGCTGCCGCTGGAATTCGTTTGCAAATGCGGAATCAAGTACCGCGTAGATTTTGAAGCCCAGCGGCCAGGTGCACGGCAGATTGAACCTGCCTTCTACAAGCACTGCAGCAAGGACGAAGAACGCATCATTCCAGGTCGAATCATTCAAGTGTGGGAAGAACCTTAGGCTGCCAGATGAATTCGAATGGGTTCACAAAGGATCTTGTCGCTTTTTTCAAGAATGCCCGCCACCTGTGGGGCCGGTGTCCACACTGCGAGCAGCCTTTCCGGCTTTCCGATGCAGCCATCTCCTCAAGCCCCAACCCACCCCGCGATTGGTTGCGCCGCCTGCAACGGCAGCAAGCCGCGCTGACGGAGCAGGAACAAGTAATCGCGAACCGGGAGTTTGACCTCAGCAGTAAGGAGGCTGAACTGGATCAGATCGAAGACGATCTCAGCGACCGGGAGTATCGCCTTGAACGGGATGCGAAGAAGCGCGTGCGGGAAATCCTCAAAAGTAATACGGAAGTGCAGGGCTTGATTCGCGCCGCAAGCAAGGATGCGGTGCAGCGCTCCAGGGCAACCCTTCTTGGCAGATTGCTGGAGCGGATGGCCCCGTGCTTCCGCAAGCTCGCTTACGACCCCCGCGATATGCGCTCGATCTGCGATCCGTTCGATTACGTTCTGTTTGACGGCTTAACCGTGGAACGGCAGGTCAAGGAAATCGTGTTCATTGAAGTGAAATGCGGAACTGGCCGCCTGAGCAATGTCCAGCGTGGTGTGGTCCAATGTGTCGATCAGGGGCGGATACATTCGGAAGTGTGGGAGATCGGCAGCCCCAACATCCCGATAACCCGTCAACTGTTGCATGGCACAAGGCGCGTGCTGCCTCCTGCGGACGATGAGTAGGCAACCTGTGCCAAACAGAAACCTGAATGCCGTCGAACTAGAGCAAGCCAACGAACTGCTTCGTGATATTCGGGATCGTCTCACTGCCTTGGCCGGTAAAAGATCCGCTGTTGCTGCTCGCATACCCCTAGCCGAAGCGGACCTTTTTGGGGTCGTTCAGCAGACTCGGTGGCTCTAAGCAGCCTTCTTCTGGGCCGCCTTCACCTTCGCCCACCTCGCGCGCTGTGCCGCTGCGATTTTCCTGCGGGCCGACGCTGACATAGTGTGCTTCCCAGGAGTCGAGGCCGTTGTTTTTGCTGCCTTCACTGGCTGCGATTCCTTCCGAACATTCGCCCATCTCGCCTTTTGTGCCTGCGCCATTTTCCGCCGCGAAGCCACGGATATAATTCTCGTCGGTCCGCTTGCTTTCTGAGATGTGCCCGAACCGTTTAATGACTCGATCAATGAAATTGCTTGATCCAACTTCTCCACATGTGCCTGCGCCTGCTTACGCTCTTGTCGAAGCTCCTGAAGCGCGCTGGTCAAGTTTGCCATTGTTACCCCCTCAAGATTGACAGCGAGCCTCATTGTATAGGATGGAATAATTTGTCGTTAGTCTTGCGGTTAGCTGAGGACATCAAGGCGACCGACAACCAATCCATAGTTGACGCCGCCGTGCAGTGAGTGGAGCGTATCATGGCATCCGGCATTCATGACGGTGCACGCAACATGACCGTGGACGATTTTCGTCAATCGCTCAGCGCTTCCAAGCCGCCCGCGGAACTCACGCTCGCGCTCATCGGCCTGTGGTGGGATGCCAAAGGTGACTGGACGCGGGCTCACGAATCGGCTCAGAGGGACGAAGGCCCCGAGGGTTCGTGGGTGCACGCCTACCTGCATCGCAAGGAAGCCGATCAGGGCAACGCAGCCTACTGGTATGGGAGGGCAGGAAAGCCTGTTTGCCGAGAACCACTTGATGCGGAGTGGCTCAGCATCGTGAGAGCTTTGCTGGGACTTTAGGATGGGTTGAGGATTGATTACTCGGTCACTCACCGATGCTTGGCCAGTTCCTCGTTCAGGCCGAGGTACGCTTACTTATCAGGCAGACTTTTTTGTTGGCGCGGGGAACACGATAAGTTTACCGCGATTCTCCCCGGCACTCTGCCACTCCCACCCGCATTGGCAACGAACCGAATCCCACAAACGCGGCTTTTTTAGAAGTGCATTGCATATAGCGCATGATCTCATCCACATGTCTTTTTCACCCACATTTTATTGTGCCGATTGAAGCAAGACCGTTTCACCCTAAGCATCCCAGCGTGTTCGGCGAACGAGCCCGTCTTTTCCATTCGCGCGGAAGGCGGGTGCCTTAATGTTCTGTTTCTCGTGTCTCAGTGTGCATCGGACGGACAGAGTGGGGAATGGCCCGGAGGTGTGGGGCAGTGTTCGGTGTGAATGGCACCGCCGTGCAGCAAGGCATCACGTTGGGCCATATTCGATAAACTTCGATGGTTATAGTTTTGGAGGCGCTGGCGGCTGGGCGCTTCAGAGAGCGGTGACAAGGCTCAAGGTTCACTGGTCTACGCCTTCGCCGCCAGTCCAACGCGAATATCGCCACGCTGCACCCGCTGTGGATGGTCGATCCTGCGTTATGCCACGGTCCTCGGGGCAGGAGGGGGTCAGGCGGAGGCTTCGTAGGGCTCGCCCGCCGAGTGCAGCAACTCGGAATCGGTATCGGCAGCCGGATAGAGCGTGAACACCGAATCCAGTTTGGTCAGCTTGAGAACCTCCGTAACTCGGGCCGAGGGGGACAAGAGCTTGAGGGCAGTGCCGAGCCCATTCACGGAGGTATGCAAGAACACGAGCAGCCCCAAGCCGCCGGCGTCGATGCGGTCAACGCGCGAAAGGTCGAGGAAGATGGTGTGCTTGTCGAGCTCACACAGCGCAGTATCGCGCAGCGCCGAAAGTCTCTCACCGACAACGATTTGCCCTGCGCAGTGGAGCACTGACGTATTTCCAACCCGTTCTACACTGACACTCAGCATTGAAGATCTCGATTTCTGTATACCATCTGATACGCAAGTGTGTCGTTAAGAGTTCATTAAGTTGCGCCGTTACATGCTCAGGCTGTAGCGATGGCAGGTTCGGCGGCACATCCTCTACCAGAACAGCAACGTTACGAATGTGACTACGAAATTCCTGTGGGACCGAGGCGAGAACCTACTCGACTACCTCGAGAAATAACACGGTTCCCGTTTTTCTGATTCCGGTCTTTCCGAAAAACGAAAAAGAGAGCCTCACGAAGGCTGGGAGAAACGCTCTTAAAAAACGTGCGGATACAATCTTTGAAAATTACCGCAGGAGATAGGTTATGAAGACACAGTTTGAACAGCTCATGAGCGGACTCGATGATGTCGAGTCTTTTCTCTCTGGTGAGAAAGAGGGTTTTAAGGTGCATGTTCCTGAGAAGGTCGATGTCAAAGGCATTCGCAACAAGCTGCGTATGACGCAAGCTCGTTCTCGGACGTTTTCGGCTTCAGCCTTGACGCCATCAAGCATTGGGAGGGAGGGCGCCGGATACCCGAGGCTCCTGCGCGCACCCTTCTCACCGTGATCGACAGAGACCCAGCAGCAGTCCTTACCGCGCTTCAGCCGGCGGCCTTCGCTGCTGCCGCCGGATCTTCCAAGGTCCATGCGGTTCGGTACAAGACCACAAAGAAGACCCGCAGGGGCGCCCATTATGTTGCGCTTCTCAGCATGAAGATCGCTCCCATCGTTAATACACATTACGACACCTGTCGACCTTCTTCGATCTTTGCAAGCATGGATGCTGCGATCAGCGTCGCGTGGCTTACGACATCCCGTGGTAAGACTTCTGCAAGTGGACTTGCACTCCTGATCTCTTCAGCGGTGAGCGACATCAAGTCATTCTCGATGTAGTCGTCCCAAAGGTCGTGTGTGCGGATTCTCGGCAAACCGCTGTTTACATTTTGCCGTGGTCAGGACAGTTCCGATCGGTAGAGGCGGCGGCGTTCAACAAGGGGCAGAGGCACCTCAAAAATCCGGGTCTCGCCAGTCTCGAACTCATATTCTTTTCCACACTCCGAGACGGGACATCCCGCTCTGAACTTTTCTTTGCTCACTCCAGGCTCGAATTGCTGTCTGACAACCACCCAAGTCCCGCATTGCGGACACGTGACGTACGAGCATGCTAAGCGATCGGCCATAGCAAATTATATGGTGCCCGAGTGTGCCCTTGGTGTGTGGCACGCGGGACCACTGCCTTTCAGCCCTGCATTGTTCTTGCTAAGTCGGCGATCGAGAGAAACAATGACACAGGAGGTAAAAGTGGAGCAATTATCCCGCCGGCTCTCTCTTGAAGAAATCGTGAACAGCACCACCCACGGTGTCGGCCTGGCCCTGAGTGTTGCTGGCTTCGTGGTTTTGCTTGTCATGGCGATCAGGCACGGGACGGCACGGCATGTGGTCGGCTGCGCAATCTACGGCAGCACTCTCATTTGCCTTTATCTGGCCTCAACGCTTTACCACGGCATTCCCACGCCACGCCTAAAGCGTGCGCTGAGAATCTTGGACCACTCCGCAATCTATCTGCTGATTGCCGGAACCTACACTCCGTTTCTACTCGTCAATCTTCGCGGCGGATGGGGATGGTCGCTCCTCGGAACCGTGTGGGGTTGTGCAATGGCGGGGATCGTCTTCAAGTTCTGGTTTGTGGACCATTTCAAAGTCCTCTCCACATTCCTCTATCTTGCAATGGGCTGGCTTGTGGTAGTGGCCACAAAACCACTCCTGACGCATGTTTCGGCGGTTGGACTTCGATGGCTGATCGCCGGAGGCGTCATGTACACGGTCGGTGTGGTGTTCTACGCCTCCCGAAAAGTTCCATACAGCCACGCCATTTGGCATGGGTTCGTGATGGCTGGAAGCTTCTGCCATTACATCGCAGTGCTGCACGCCGTCGTTCTGTCATCTAAGAAATGAGATTGCCATAGCGTTTGTGACTGCCAGCGCCGGTCGCCGATCTTGCTGTTGCCACATTATTATTTCTTGACACCGCCGTCTCCCGTCCCTATCGTGAATGTGTCCAGGCATTCGTGCCTGAACAAAGCCGCAGTCTCATGCAGAGTGGCTGAGGGTAACGGGCCCGCAGAAGCCACGACAACCGGATCAGGAAACAGCCTGATCATCTGGTGCCAATTCCCGCCCGGTTTGCGGGGGACATGAGAATCTCGGTGAGCACTTGCCTCGTCCCCTTAAACCCGGATGAGGCATTCGTGTTTCTAGGGCGCGCAGGGCCCAGCGCAGCCAGGCTGGAGAAGCACAATGAATTCGCGAATTTACTTTGACCATTCCGCCACCACCCCGCTCGATCCTCGGGTGCTCGCGGCGATGCGGCCGTTTCTTGGCGGCGCGTTCGGAAATCCATCGAGCCTGCATCACGAGGGCCGCGTCGCCCGCGAAGCCGTCGAGACTGCGCGCGCGCAAGTGGCGTCACTGATCGGCGCCGAGCCGGATGAAATCATTTTCACCGCCAGCGGAACCGAGGCCGACAACCTGGCGCTCATCGGCGCGGTGCGGGCAACCGGCAAGCCGGGCCATGTGGTGACCAGTTCCATCGAGCACCCTGCGATCTTGGAGACCTGCCGCTTCCTCGCCGAATCCGGAACGAAAATCACTCACCTTCCCGTCGATCTTGATGGGCTTGTCGGTCCCGAGAGTCTACTGCGCGCTTTGCAGTCTGACGTAACCCTTGTCTCGATCATGGCCGCGAATAACGTGGTGGGAACGCTGCAGCCGATCGAGGAACTTGCTCACCTCACCAAGCTGCACGGCGTGCTGTTTCATACGGACGCAGTGCAGGCCGCAGGGAAGATTCCACTCGACGTGAATCGCCTGCATGTCGATCTGCTCTCTCTGTCGGCGCACAAGTTGCATGGCCCCAAAGGCATTGGCGCTCTCTAGGTTCGCAAAGGCGTGGGTCTTTCTCCTATCATCTTCGGAGGCGGGCAGGAGCTCGGCCTCCGTTCGGCCACGGAGAACGTTGCTGGCATTGTCGGCTTCGGCGCGGCAGCGGACATCGCGCGCGAAGAGTTAGCCGATGAGGCAGCGCGCCTGTCGCGCTTTCGCGAGCGCATTGCCGCGGAACTCAGCCGAACTTTGCCGCATTCTTATCTGTTCGGGCATCCGGTTCATCGCTTGCCGGGCCACTTGAGTTTTGGATTCCGCGGCCAGGAGAAGGAAGTCGGCAAACTTCTGGTCGCCCTGGATGCCGCCGGTGTGGCCGTCTCGGCAGGCAGCGCATGCAGCGCCCAGCATTCCGGGGAGCCATCGGGTGTACTGCTCTCCATAGGATACGATGCTGATCGCGCTCGCGGGTTGTTGCGCCTCAGCATGGGCCGTTTCAATACCCAGCAGGAGGTCGACCGCTTCTTGGAGATCCTGTCCTGTGCCGTGGCCACACTGACGCACCCCGCGATCTCCAGCCAGAAGTCTGTAACGGATCGTCGGGCAGTGGCACTGGCGTAAACGGCTTGCTCGCAGGCAAGAGAAAATTGGCCAGGGTGAGGGGCGAGGTTTGTGGCCGATGAGGTTGGACAGCCACTTCCACGATATTCAAATGGGTACGCGATGAACACGTACCATACCCCCTCCGAATCTCAAGTCCCGTTGGGTTTCGCCAGGCACCACTTTGACCCTGCGATCTGCTTGATCTTGTTCTCTAATCACATAGCCTGTGCTCGCTCACGGCAATTTGCTGCCGTGGGTGCCATCGGTCCCGTAACACCGCCGCAAGAGCTACCTGCGGGGACGAGTCCTTGACCAATAGAGTTTCAACACTGTATCCCCGGTGTTCCGCAACCACTCTGCGACTTCTTTTGTCTGGAAGGGCCCCTCCTCGGGCTCGAGGTTACGATTGAGCAACTCAGTGATTTCTTCCGCGGTGCTCGGTTTCCTGATCTGGTTCAACGCTCGTGAAATGTGCTCGTCGAGACGGCGCGAATTCGAAATCTTCCCCATTTCCGGTTCCAGCCCTTGAAAATGAACTTAGCTTATTCCTGACACGGTCTCGATGTCAGCATGGGTTTGGAGAGGAATGCAAACCGGAATTGCAGATCATGGCGTCCGCGCCGGTAGCAGCTTAACGACCAAGTTTCCTATCGCCACGGGCTGGTGCTCTCCCGCGCCGCCAACCAAAGTGTACGAACGCTCGAAGCCCGCTGGTCCTTCCACTTTCATTTCCCATTTGTCATTTGCGTGAGACCCGACAATTGACACCCGCCACTCTCCCGGCCTGTCACTCAGAACGTGTTCAATGATAGCTAAATCTCCCCGCGAGCTCGGGGGTCACCCGTATTCTGCATCTCGATCCTGACCGCCATGTCTCTATATTGTACGAAGCGGCCAAGTAACCTCGTACTCGTGGAAAACAGTCCAGAGCCCGTGGCGCGCTGAACTGAATTCGCGCTTGACGGTGGGATGGCTCTCAATCGCACGACAACGTCGGGCGTTTCAGAGGCCCATAAAGAACGAGGCGGGCGATTGCGGCGCTCCTGTCGGATCACCTCGTGAAATGGTCTTTCACAATTCCTGATGAAAAGGGGCAAAGGGGCGGACGAGGGAGAATGCTTTTTCTTGGAGACCAGGAGTGTGGCAATAAAGAATGGCGGAAAAAGATAAAGGCTGTGACATCGGTTATGCTCTAGCCACCAGCTCCTGCGAGGGAGCCAACAGCGTGGAGACATGCACCGTCACAGCCTTTTGATGCGATCACCGCTTTCGCGGTCCCAAACCCCAACTCCTCCTCGCAGAGCCGTCGGTTTTTTCAGGTCTGGCTGCTCTTCGGGTTGCCCCGTCGAGCTGATCACTCAGCTTACTTCGGACCGGCAAAATTTTATTTAAGCCAACCCTTTCAGCCGTCGACGGAGGCAAACTTAGAGAGTTGCTTGCAGATTGTCAACGCCCGTTTTCAGTGCAATCGGGCCGGTTGCGGGAGATCAAAAACCGGACATGCAACCCATTGAATCGTTGTCGCTTAATAAAGGGGAGATTGAATTCTTTCCGTTTTCCCACAGGAGCATCCACAGGTGCCCAAGGAGTAGGCAACTACAAGGAGTCTGCGCAGGAATCAGGCAAGCATCTTGACGCAGGATGATACGTCAGGCATGGTGGGTACCAGATCACCACACAATGCCGAACCTGGTGGCTCACATCGATGGCGGTTCTCTCGGGAATCCAGGCTCATCTGGTATTGGGGTGGTAATGGACGGCCCCGCCGACGGCACAATCAGGATCGCCAAATGGATCGGACACCAGGACAATAATGTCGCCGAGCACATTGCTCTGTTGGAGGCGCTGCAATGTGCCTTGGGGCTCAAGGCCACTTCGCTTCACGTGTTTTCAGATTCCGAGGTAGTGGTGAGGCAGATGAGTGGCGAGTACAGTTGCCGTAGTCCGCGGCTCTATTCGCTGAATTGGATCTGCCGGAAGCTGGCCCGGTCGCTCGATTTCTCAATCTCTCACGTTCCTCGCGAGCACAACACTGAGGCCAATGATCTGGCCAGTTCGGCCGCTCACAGGAAACATTGCTAACCTAGGAGCAACCGCTCGTGCTGCCACAGGTCATGCACCGATAGCAGGAGCCGTTCCTCACCATCAGTGAGCCGCAGAATTGGCACGGAGGCGCGTCTCCCAACTCTACAACCTGCCCCAAGCCCTCGACTACACTGGTCACCTGACGCTGCAGTTGGGCCGGTCGCGGCAACTCAAACAGAAGTCCCTGCTCGCCTTTCAGGAAGCGCAATTCGAGCCATCTGAATAGGTAATCGGTTAGAGACTTGGCGTAACCAATCTTTGGATTGCCCGACCATCCGCTCGGCTCAAACCGTGTGTGGCTGAATTTGTCGCACAGGATCTGCAATGGGACACCATACTGCAGCGCCAGGGACACTGCGGTTGCGAAAGAATCCATGAGCCCCGAAACCGTCGAGCCTTCCTTCGCCATCCTGATGAACAGTTCGCCTGGCAGACCATCTTCGTATAAACCGACTGTGACGTAGCCTTCCTGCCCGCCCACAGAGAAGTGATGGGTCAGGCTGTGGCGCTCGTCCGGCAGACGTCGCCTCACTGCTGGAGGGCTATCCGCGCCCGCGATATGCGTGCCGGTGAGGTCGCCTGACCCGTTGCTCCCCGCTTCCTCGCCTGCCTTCAGGGAGTGCTCTTTGCTGTGCTCGACGATTGCGATTTCCTTTGCTGCTGACATCACGAACCCTAACCTTCCTGACCGCCGCCTTCTTCGGGACCGCCGGCCGATTGAGACTCCGTGTTCGAGTCTGTCTCATCGTCCGTATCCTGCTTCTTATATGTTCCTCTCACCGACAGCAGTTCTGCGTGGCTGGGCGGAAACACATAGTTCTGCACGAACCAAAGTGCGTCATAGGAAAGACGCCGGCTCGCGACCGCACGCCCATGCTCCTTGACGAATTCGCAGAAATCGTCGGCATGAATGATGCTAGCTTTCGTTCCGGCGGTGCTGAGGGAAAGCGACTTTAGCCAACCCAGGTCGATCCATTTTTGTATTTCGTCGGGGCGGGTGTGCAATGCCCGAGAGAGGGAGAACTTGGTGAACCATTCTCGTCCTGTTTTGCCGCCGATGCCGAGCCGGTGCAACATCGAGCGCACCGAGCCCGCAGGCCGCCGCAGGGTTTTCGCGGCCTCTTCTACCGGCATGGTGGTGATCAGATCCAGGAGGCGCTGTTGCTCGGGCTTTGTCCATTCGCGATACGCTCGTTTCTGATTGAAGCCAAGCTCGCGCAGGAAACGCAGACAGGCGTCTCGCGGGTTCCCAGAAATCGCAGCCAGCTTTGTGACCAGCAGTCGCCGTCCAGTCTCAGTGTGCTCCTGACTTCTGCTGGTTCGTTCCTTGTATTCTCTGACCAGTTCTCTTGCTTCTTTAGGCCAGCGGAACATACGGCGCTTGTGGACACCGTCGGCTTCGCCCATACTGCTGCCTTCCGGAGGCTGGGTCCTGATGGCAGTTAATGTCCCAGGGTCCGTCTACACACACTTGTCTCTGCGCCTCCGGAATACCTCCTCTCCTGCTGTAAAAGCGCATGCGCCGATTTCATTCGGAACATGCTGGGTGACGAAGGTGGCGGGTGGAACCCCACACCTGAGCCAAGTGGTAGCGGCCAGCGTATATCCACAGCCAAGCTGATTTTCAATATTTTTTTTCCTGCAGGAATTCGTGCAGATGGCGACTGCAGGTGCAGAAAATCGGCCCGTGCGGCCGATCGTCGGTCAACCGCCGAAACGTGCTGAACGCCAAACACTTGACGTAGGCATCGATGCAATTGCCGGGCAATGGGCGCCAAATGCGGCCTTGGACGCGGGGACTCGGACAGCGGAGAATTTGCCTTTCTGTGCAAGGAAAGTGACATTTTTCGCAACAAAGTGCCTCGAAGTGGGTTTAACTCGGAAAAGCAAGTACCGGAACTGGCGCTGCCGACCAGTGGACTGAACGTGCGCCAGCTCCCTGGGCAGTTGTTATGCCAGCCATTCTCGACCGCACGTCCGGACCGGAAAAACGGACAGCCCTTTGGGGTGACCGCCGCTCTCACCTGAACAGCTCATCTTCGTCTGCGGTGTTCGGTCGCCCCACACATTCGACGATATGCGGTGAACTTCACCCTTCGCGGTTCACCAACTGGAGCGTGGAGAAGGCTGGTTGCAATCTTCTTTATGAAAGTTCAACCATGCGTCGCAGAGGATTTGATTGGAAGGAGGTTGCCGCGGTGCTCCATATGAGCCGGTCGGTGACTCACGCGACCTTCTGGCGGGAAATCGGGTCGAAAAGAACCAAAGCGCAGCCCCCCGTGATTGTTACCCGAGGCGAACGCGATTCGGATGTCCTGAAGCTCGGTAAGCCTAGAGCAGCGCACTAAGCGCTGTGGGGAAACGTCGCCAAGGATGCCCAGTTCGCATCCGCTCCAAGTCTCTAAGTTCAATTTTATCTCGCGCAAAATAGACGCCTAACTGCGTGGATGTGAGTTCAGCATTGATCAGTTTGCAATACACGTTTTGATTCTGAAGTCTCGATAAGTGATCGGGATTTATCGCCAGCAATGCATCGATATTCATGTCAAACTCCAATCGAAAGCGTCATCTCGGCCTATGAGCATCGTCAGTGTTTCGGAAAACGAACAGAAAGTAGAATTTTGTGCCAGGGTCGGAGTCTTGAAGTATCCTCGATAGCTTTCCTGAAAGGAGATCTCAACATGATTCGCAAGCATGCCGATGGGATCCTGTGGGTCTGCGTCCTTGCCACCTCACTAGGCGCGCCATCTTTTGGGCAACAAACAGTGGCTTCGGCGCAAGGTTCGGCTGCGGAGCCCTACATGACATCATCGAACCCGGACGCGAGCAGGCTGCGTCGCAAGCTGAACGTCGTGCTTTATCCAATTATTCCTGCTTTCACCGATTACCTGTATCAGATCAAGGCCGGCTGCGAGGATTCGCCGCAAGGTAAGAACATTCAGCTCGAATTCCAAGATCTCACGTCGGGATACTACGATCCGACCAAGCGAAACTTCATCGAATCGGCTCACGCTGACGTTTATGAGATTGATTCCGTATTTCTTGCGGATTTTGCAGGTGCTCCGAAAGTACAGGAGTTGCCCGCTGCGCTTGTCCCGAAACCGGGACAGTTTCTGGCGAACGCTCAGCACGCGGGTCAGTTAAACGGCCAATGGTACGGAGTGCCCCATTGGGTTTGCGGAAATCTGCTGTTCTTCCAAAAAGACGACGCTCAGTTGGCCGCTGTGCATACTCCTGAAGATCTACAGAAAGCCATCGGCACGACTCGCCCGGAGGGGAGCGGGCTATTCATAGATTTGAAAGGCAAGTCAACGCTGGGAGAATTCTATTTGATGTCGCTCTTTGACCGATACCAATCCATGGCGCAAGTTCAAGGTCATCTGGGCACCTACGATGCCGAAATCGAAAAGGACCTGGAGCGCATCGGCCAACTGTGCGATCCGGGCTTCTGCCGGAGTCAAGACTACCACGAAGCCGTGGGATTCTACGGGAGCCAATTCGCTCGGCGCCGCGCGAGAGCTCTGGTCGGATATTCCGAGGTTCTTCATGACGTATTGTGGGAGGCGCAGAATGCCCCCTCTGTGGAAGAGAAGTGCTACACCGATGCCGACTTGTCGGTTACGAAGCTTCCGCTCGATGATCATGGGTCAAGCCAGATGTCGTGGGTTGACCTGTTGACGATCGACAAAGGCTGTGTCGGGCAATGTTTGAGTGACGCTGTCGCGTTCATCAATTACGTCACCTCCGACAAAATTCAGCTCCAAGTATTGACCGGCTCCCCGCCGCGTTATTTGTTGCCCGCGAGCGCCACTTTGTATTCAAATCCGGGCCTCCAAAAAGCCGCGCCTCTGTACAAACAAATCCGCCCACTTATCGAGAAAGCGGAGACGCCGACAGCGTCTATGCTCGATCAAACTCTCCGTGGTTACGGCGACACGCTGGACAAACAACTGCCTGCTCCGCCACCGTAGTGAACTGAAAATTGTGCATGTCGAGAACTCAACTTTGCATGTCCACATTCAGGCTCTCAATGATCGCGTTATAGCCGCTGAAATCACCCTGGCGTTTGTACTTGAGAGCGCTCTGGATTCGACAGGCGATAATATTCGGGTCACGATCAAGGCCAAAGACAGTCAATGATGGCCATGAGCGTATCTTCGATGTCGCTTCGGACTCTGTGAATCTTAGGCATGTGTCCTCCCGCTGATTCATGAAGAGGTCCCCAGTATGAAAATCAGCCAGATCGCAGCCTATCTGAAGAAAATGTCGGGGGAGATGGAGGAATTCGCGGCTAGAAACGATGACATGGATCTTCCTGAAGAAGTCGTATTGCCATTCATCACCAATTTCATCACAGGGAACCTGATTGATTTGACCGATCCTTCGGCGATGATTAAGAAAAAGTCTTCACCAAGTCGCGGAGCCCGGTGAGCCAACATTTTTCGACTCCCGAGTCCAAATTCAATCAGAAGTATGCGTCGTTTTTCTAGCAATAGGGCGAAATTCAGCCGGGCAGTTTCGCCTGGCACCGATCAGGAGGCGCTGAACAGATTTAAGATCTAGCCAGAGAGGGAGAACGAACGCCGCGGGTCGAATATAGTCATCAGACGATTTCGGGTGGCGTGATGAGAGTGGTTGCTGCTGACCTTTGAACGCTTCGAGGAAATTTGTGTATTGAGCGTTGACTCTGAAAAAGAAAATATGACCAGGATGTGCACGTGAGCGAAGGTAGTTCCGGCCAAAAATTTCGCGTAATCACCGTACACGGCGTGAATTCCAAAGGCCAGTGGCAGGAAGAGGTCGCCAAGGCCCTAGGCCTTTTCTTCAATTTTGAACCAATCAAATACAACCATTACCGGTGGTTTTTTGGGACAGAGCTGGTTCTGTGCCCGTTCGTCTGGTTGCCGCTCGGCACGCTCTTGGCCCTTGCCATTCTCGTCGGTTGGGTCCATGGCGGTCGTGGAATTTGTCTCTGGATTCTGGTTATTTTTCTGCTCGCGGCCTTGGGAGCTCTTCCATATCGCCTTTGGGCAGTGAAGAAATTCCGAGAAAAGCTTAGTCAGAGGTTCGAAAAGGGCGGCCCATTTCCCTGCCTGATCGCTCACAGTTTTGGCACTTACCTTTCAGGCCGCGCCATGCGTGATTTGCCGTGGCCGAACTACGACCGCATGGTGCTGGCCGGCTGCGTTCTGAAAGGCAATTTTCCCTGGGAAAGCGTTCGGGGCAGTAACCCTTTCCGCTTCCATGAGGTAAGAAATGAGATGGCGGCTCGGGACAATGTAGCCCGGCTCGCGGCGTGGCTCGACCGACTGATTCCGGGATTTGGGTCGGCCGGGTACTCGGGTTTCAAGGGAACTACACAGTGGGTGCACAATGTCGGCTCGGCAAACATCGTTTGCAGCGCGTGCGATTCTTCCAAAGTCAGAGCTCCTATTCACAACATAAAGTGTGAGGAACTGGGACACAGTGACGTTTTTCTTGGACCGGCCTACGCCGTGATCTATTGGCTGCCCTTTTTGTGGGGATATGATCCCGCGGCGTATCGTTATTTTCTTTCTGTTTGCTTTGAGATAAGTCGGGCCACCACCACCGGTCAAAAGGAAGCAATGAAAACTAACTACCAAATCTTGCGGACAATTTCCTGGGGACAGATTCCAAAGAAGAGTCTGGACCAGGAAATCCAGGACGCGGTTCCCGACAGCCACAACCCCCTGGGGAAAGGCGAATTAGACAAGATCGCAACCGAAACGTTACGTTTCGTGTTGTTGGGCCAAGCCGCCTTCGACGACGACAACGCTCGCGAACGTGACAAATATGTACAGTTCTTAAATGTCTACCTAGCGATTGATGCAGCCTGGAAAAAGGCATTCCCTACCTGGCAAGTTTGAAATGACGGAAAACCAAATCTCGGATGAAGAGCTTCGCGAACTACTGGCGCGGCTTCAAGAAGATCCCAAGGACCAGGACCTTTGGAAGGCGCTTTATGACAAGATTCGGCGCTTTGTGTATGTCGTAGCTTTTCGGGCTCTGAATGGCAACGAAGAATTGGCTAAGGACGCTACGCAGGTCGTCTTCCTCCGGCTTTTTGAATATTGTGAATTCACAGAATTCTCTGAGCCGCGAATGTTTCTTGGCTACGTTGCCACTGTAGCGCGTCACGCCGCGCTGGATCTTATAAAGCGCGAGGGTAAATACGTTACTGGTCTTGACCTCACGCTGTGTGATTTCCTCCCCGGCACACCAACACCCGAGCAGCACGAGAGGGCGCGGAACCAGTTGCACGATCTTCTGGAACAGTTGGATTCCAAGGATAAATCGCTTGTGAATATGCTCATGGAAGGGTGGACCCTGGACGAAATAGCCGAGCGCCTCGGAGTTTCCTATGCGAATGCTGCCGTTCGCATTCACAGGCTCCGAGAGAAGCTCTTCAACGGATTGATACCAAAGCGGTTATAAAAACGTCCTATACTGTAAAAAACCTGCCCGCATAGCAGTTCTATAATATGGAAGGCAAAGTAGAGATTGAACATGAGCACCAGACAGAGGTCGAGTCTAGCGCACTTTCTCGCGAAAAGAACCCCCACTGGGGGTGCTGTCGAACAAGCCAAGGCTGAGAACAAACCCCAGAGTACACCATTTTTCGATCAGGTAGTCGAAGGTGCGAGTGGCACGGAGTCGTTTGAGGCATTGCTGACGAAAATCACTGGCCCGGTCGACCCTAAGACAATTCCGCAGTTTCCGACTGCCCAATGCCTCACGCCGGAACAAGTTTACAACTTTGAAAATGTCGGGGAGGAGCAGCAAGCTCATCTCGCCGCGTGTCCATGGTGCAAGAATATGATGGTGGCGGCGCAACCCAGCGATGAAGAATTTGAGGAAATCTGCCGCAGGGCAAAATCGGCAGCGAAGGCCCAAGGCCATCGTGAGGTTGCCCGCGCATGACACGTACCTCGTTGCGGAACTTGCGTTCCGGAATGGGAAGCGCGCGAGCAGGTACGCCGGTCATGAGTCCAGGAGGCTGGTTAGTACGATCCTGTTGAGTATATTCTTATCTTCGAATATACTAATGATTATCCGTGACCGACGCTTTACGACAGTTTAAGAGCCAGATTTTTCAGGGGCTCGCAAATCCGACCCGGATCGCCATCGTCGAGCTCTTGCGCGAGGGCGAACTCTCCGCTGGAACCCTGATTGAAAAGCTCGGGATCGAACAGGCCAACGCCTCGCAACATCTGGCAGTCCTCCGGGCCAAACAGATCGTGGTCGGACGGAAGGTGGGCAACCAGGTCTACTATTCGATCCGCGACCATGCGCTGATCGAGGTACTCGATATTCTGCGCCGCTATTTTTACGCTCAACTCAATACCACCGTGAATATGCTGAAGGAAGTCGCCAGGGAGGCGCCGAAATCCCGTGTCGGCGCACGTCGATGAGCGAACCTGGTCAACCGGGATTGTCGCGTATGGATCGATTGCGCTGTGCGGTGGAACACGGCGCGCACTTGCTTTCCCGGCAGGGGCCCATCGGAGTCTTTGTTCACCACAACACGCTGCATGCCTTCGAATATCTCCCATTCGAAGAGGCGGTCAAGCAGGCGGGGCAACTGTTTGGAGCCGAACCGTACATGAGCGAAGCGAGTTATCGGGCCGAGTTGGCCCGAGGACGAATTCAGCTCGTGGATGTCGACGCTGTCCTTGACCGGGAACCCGATTTCCTCATCTTTGCCCGACTAAGCCGAAGTTCGCTGCGCCGAGCCATGATTACACCCGGAGTGCGGGAGTTCGATGGGGCAACGATTGTTTGGCGCATCGAGCAGGGCGATCTAGCCAAAGACTTTCGGCGTGGGGCACTGCGCGTACTGTTCGAAGCTTGTTTTGCGCGCACCGTGGCTCACGAAGAAGAACCTGTCCCGCCTCGCCCTGTGGACGAGGTGATCCATCCTTGGCTGATCCGGCTTTGCTCGGTCTTTTTGGATCAAGGCACAGCCTATTGGCCGATGCCGAATCGCGAGAAGGGATTTTATGAGAGCGTTCGGATGCTGCTGTCCCGGCGCGGCGGAATTCTACCCAAGTATTTGGTCGGACTGGACGAGGAGTTTCGAAGGCAGGAGCATCTTTCCTTTTCGGCAGCGGATGCGGTCTTGGATTACCTAGACAGCAGGTCCCTGGGAGAGACTGAATGGCCCGGAATTCTGCAGGCTGAACTTTTGGCACTCCCAGGCTGGGCTGGATTGATGTACAAGCTTGAGGAATATCCCACTCTGGCACCACACAAAATCCTGCCATGCTCCCTCATGGACTTTCTGGGCGTGCGACTGACCATGTCGCGGGTAGCAGCGGGCCGAGGGGCCGAGGAACCGATTACGGAGGAGCCCCCTCTTAAAACGCAGGAGAGGAGGCGTCTGAGCCGCACTGCACGCGTTTACGACGCGGCCCGCGTATTAAGACTCTCCGCCGAAGAAGTAGAGAGCCTTTCCGAGTCCGAGTGGGTGAGTTTTTCGAGCGAAGTCAAAGCCTTCAACGGGCTGGAGCGCCGGCGAATCCTCCACCTAGCCTATGAACGAGCCCACGAACGCGAGATCCTCAGAGGTTTGGCGAGTCACAGAAAATACCGCGGCTTGTTCGATCAACTGCAAAGACCTCCCGCACAAGTGTTCTTTTGCCTCGACGAGCGGGAGGAATCGATGCGGCGAGCTCTGGAAGAAGCCCACCCGTTGGTGGAGACGTACAGTGCCGCCGGATACTTCGGCGTGGCCGTGGATTACAAGGGAATCGATGATCCCCACGGGGCGGCGCTCTGCCCAGTGGTGGTCAAGCCCGAGCATGCGGTCATGGAGCGGCCAAAACCCGGAGACAGCCAACTGTTAGAAAGCCGTCGTTGGCGCCGGCGGGTTCTTGGGCTGCTCATGCGCAATTCATTTGTTTCCTCAAAAACATTGCTGCGAGGCTGGGTTTCCACCTCAGCCCTTGGCTTGCTCTCCGCCGTGCCTCTGATCGGCAATCTTCTGGCACCGCGACGTTATGCACTCGTGCGCGATTGGTTGAACGAGGCCTTTCTACCTGAACCGCGGACCGAACTCACTTTGATGCGAAACACGAAGCAATCTCAGGGTGCAGTATCCGGTCTGTTGATGGGCTTCACTCCGGAAGAAAAAGCAGAACGAGTGGCGAGCGTGTTGGGTCCGGCAGGCCTGGTGCGCGATTTCGCTCGGCTGGTTGTAATTCTGGGCCACGGCTCGTCCAGCCTCAACAATCCGCACGAGTCGGCCCACGATTGCGGCGCCTGCGGGGGGTGGCGCGGCGGGCCGAACGCACGGCTTTTTGCTGCAATGGCCAACCGGCAGGAAGTACGCGAACGCTTGCGGCAGAAAGGGATCGATATTCCGCCGGATACCTGGTTCATCGGCGGCTATCACGATACCTGCAACGACGACGTCGAACTTTTCGATCTCGACGCGATCCCCTCAACCCATCAGCCGGACTTGGAGTCCATTCGCAGCTCGCTTGGACGTGCGAGTGCCCAGAACGCGCTCGAGCGTGCCCGGAGGTTTGAATCGTGCCCTGCAGATGCGGATGCGGAACACGCACTTCGTCACGTGGAAGAACGCAGCGAGCATCTCGCGCAGCCGCGGCCGGAATATGGACACTGCACAAATTCGGTTTGTATCGTCGGGCGTCGCAGCCTGACGCGGGGCCTTTTCCTCGATCGCCGTGCGTTTCTGGTTTCCTATGACGCCAATGTAGATCCCGGCAATGAGGCCCTTGCGGCATTGCTGGCCGCTGCGGTGCCCGTCTGTGCCGGGATCAGCCTTGAATACTACTTTTCGTTCGTCGACAACGATCGATACGGATGCGGGACAAAACTCCCGCACAACGTCACCAGCTTGATGGGAGTCATGGACGGTCATGCCAGCGACCTGCGCACCGGACTGCCCTGGCAGATGGTTGAAATTCACGAGCCCGTCCGGATTCTCTTCGTGGTCGAGACCACTCCTGACAGGCTGGATAAAGTCATAACCGCCAGCCCGGCATTAAAGCGGCTCCTCGAGAACCGCTGGATTCGACTGTCAACGATTGACCCGGCTTCCTCTCGTGTTCATGTGTACCGGGATAGCGGCTTTGAAGAGTTCCACGAGGATCTGGAACGCCTTCCGGTGGCGCTTTCTTCCCACGAATGGTATGCCGGCAAGCTCCAGCATCTTCCGATGGCCTGGATTCAAACACCTCGAACAGCAACAGGAGACCGCCTGCGGTGAATGCTTTTCAAGACATTCTGATTTTTGTCGTGGTGGCCCCGGGGGGCATCTTTGCGGTGTTTGCGTTGCTGTGGCTGCTTGGCTGGACCCCAAGTGAGCGCTTCCTGTCCGGGATCACCGGGCTGACATTCTCCGGCTGCACCGCTGGAGTTGCGGCACTCATTTGGAAGATCTCTTCCGCGTCAAATATTACCGTCACCTTCGGCAGCTGGTTCGCGGTGGGAAACTACCATTTTCCCCTCGTATTGATGGTGGACCCGCTTTCGGTTCCCTTCCTGGCATTGGCGGCAGTGTTATCCGGGCTGATCGGGCAGTTCTCGGCGACCTACCTTCACCGTGAATCCGGATTCCTGCGATTTTTCCTTTTGCTGCACCTGTTCGCATTCGGATCCTTGCTCGCGTTTGCTGCAGGCTCGTTCGACCTCTTGGCCGCGGGATGGGAACTTGTCGGCATCACGTCGGTCTTGTTGATCGGTTTCTTCGAGCGGAGGCCCGCTCCCGTCGAAAATGCACTCTACGTATTCGGCATATATCGTGCGTGTGATATTGGATTGCTTGTCGGTATCTTCGCCATGCACCATTGGGCGGGAACAGCGTCCTTTAGTAGCGCCTTTCCCGGATTGAGCGGCGCGCGGGCGGTCGTCGTTTGTCTTCTCCTGCTTCTTGCGGCATCGGGAAAAGCTGCGCAGGTACCTTTTTCGGGATGGCTCCCACGCGCGATGGAGGGGCCGACTCCCTCCAGCGCCATTTTTTATGGAGCGATCTCGATCCACGCCGGAGCCTACCTGTTGCTTCGTGCCCAGCCGCTACTGGCTCAATCCGCGCTTGCTTCCTCCTTGGTCATTCTGATCGGTACGGCTACCGCCATTCACGGAACCATTGTTGGTCGTGCCAGCGCCGACGCCAAAACGTCGCTCGCTTATGCCACGTTGACGCAACTGGGCATCATCTTTATAGAAATCGGGCTGGGATGGAGATGGCTCGCGGTGGCGCATATCTTGGGGAATGCTACGGTTCGCACCATGCAGTACCTGCGCGCGCCATCCATGCTTCACGATTATCACCAGATGCATTCCGCCGTCGGAGGAGACTTCGCGCCTACCGGCAAGCAAGTAGAGGCATTGCTGCCGGAGAGGGTCCAAGTATGGCTCTATCGTTGGGCGCTCGACCGCGGCCATCTCGATACGATGATCGAGCGCTGGGTGATTGCTCCTTTGTCGCAGCTCTCCGCCTATCTTTCGCGGCAGGATCGCACCCGCACGCCCTTCCCGACTACAATCCACCCCGGCCGTGCCGTGCAGGTCTCCGCGGCGGGACCAACTCAGAGGAGCAATTGATGTGCCTGCCGGGATGGGTTCTCGGTACTTCTTTTCTGACCAGCGCCGCGGTTGCGGCTCCCTGGCTTGCCGCGGTCGTCGTAATAAGTTATCGGCGACAAGCCCGCGTCGTCGGCTGCATCGCGGCGATTTTATCCGCGATTGCAAGCACAGTACTTGTTTGGAAGGCTCCCGAAGGTGAGTCTTTGTACGAGACCTTGATGTTGCTGTTTTCCTGCCTCACTTTTGGCGCAATTGTGCTGCTTCCGCGCCGTGATTCGGAGGCAGGAACAATGGCCGGAATTCTCGTTCTCCTGGGTTCGACACTCCTGGCTTACTCGACCGGAAACTTGCTCGTTTTGCTGGTCGCGTGGATTCTGTCTATCGTCCCATTCCTGTGGGCCGGGTGGCTTCGCTCTGGTAAGTGGCGCCCTATGGTTGGCCTGCTGTCCTCAAGCCTCGCCATCGCTCTCGCTATCGGGTTCATGATAGCCAGAACAGGCGTCTCTTCGATTTCTCATCTGAAGGGACAGAGCCCGGGCGGAGTTGTAGCGTTTACCCTTCTGATCGTCGCTGCGATCTTTCGCAAGGGAATTATCCCCGCCCAAGCTTGGGTAGCAGACGCAGCTGAGAGTGGCCCGTTAGTCCCTACTGCACTTCTCCTAAACGGCCATTTCGGGGCGCTGTTGGTCGTCAAGTTGATTGTCCCGCTGTTTCCGGAGACGGACCATCTGTTCCCGGTTCTTTCCTATCTCGCTATGGCCACCGCGGTTTTTGTTGCCATACGAGCCCTGGCAGAGAATTCGCCGCGGCGGTTGCTCGCCTTTCTTGCTCTCAGCCAGTCCGCCTGCATCCTGAGTGGGCTTGAGAGCAGAACCGCGGAAGGAATTACTGGCGCCCTGGTGCACTGGGTTGTGGTCACGGTGTCCACGGTGGGTCTTTTCGGAATTCTGCGACTGCTGGAGGTTCGTTTTGGCGAAAATCTGAGCGCGAGCAAGCATTTGGGCTTAGCCGAACACGCGCCGCGCCTTGCCGTCTCCTTTGCCATCCTCGGATTGGCGCTTGTCGGTCTGCCGGGAACGCTGGGCTTCTGCTCTCAAGACCTGTTGATCCAGGGGACTCTCACTTCGCATCCGCTTACAGGATTGCTGCTGCCCGTTGCCACGGCAATGAATGCCGTGAGCTTCTTTCGCTTGTTCTCGCGGCTTTTCCTGGGCAAACGTCGAACTGGGTTTACCGTCATGGCGGACGCGTTGCCGCGTGAGCGTTGGATGCTGGCTGCCACTGTGTTGTTCGTCGTCTTCGGAGGGCTGTTCCCAAACACGATCGTGATTCAGCATTCGGCGGAGGCCGTCGCGGTCGATGAGGCCGCCTACACGTCCGAGATCCTTAACCGAGTTACAACGCACCGGGGGAACGATTCATCCCTGCAATGCCTCGCAACCGAGGCAATAGCGATGTCGCCCCTCGCGCGCGAAGTTGACTGTCGAGAGCAACGGGCCAACGGAGTCCATCGATGACGATTGAAAAGTTCCCTGGGCATTTTGCGTCCGGTAATGGCACGCGCCGCAATCATCAGAACGCGCTCGCCGGAAATCCAAAGGACCGGATCCAGAATCTGAAGTACGCAATTTTTTACTTGGTCGCTGCAATCATTCTCTTCCTCGCCAATCGAGTTTCAACTCACCCGGCGGGAAATGGAAACCAGTCTCAGTCGCCTTCGAACCTCCGTATAGATCTATCTGTTGCTCCTAAGTTGGAGACCAATCCTACGGGGAGCAATGCAGCCAGTGGGGGAACCTTCGTTGTCCGTTTCCGGCTCACGAATCAGGGAAACCAACCGATTTTCTACCCTGTACCCCCGGGCACAAATCATCCCATGGGCCAGATCATTTACCGGGTTGCTCCCGGAGGTGACTGGAAACCGCTTTCGGCGTCTGAACTCTCTCCATCGACGCCGGGCCAACAGAACGTCAAAGCCCATCTCGCTTGGGTCGAAATGCCGCCCGGGGGATGGGCCAACGGAGAGTATCAGGATCCCGGCTCTCCGGCTGGGGACCACGCCTTTGCGCTGGACGTGAAAGTTGCAACCGATGGCAAAGTAACCCCTCTTCTTTCACGCGCGTACCCTGTCAACTCCAACTAAAGTATTCTCGCATGGGGCATCCAAATCCCATACACATAAGGCCTTCGCAGTACCTGAGTGAAGTGATGCAGTCTGGAAGCGAGTCCAGATTCGGAGTGCGGCATCAGTACCACCCAAGGCCTTTGCTTTTACTGATCATCAATAAGAGAGTCAAAGGTGCTGCTTGTTCTGGCTAGTCCGAGTGCGCTTCACAAATGCATATAAGGGCTCATTGCAACTTTCATCCGCAAGGCCGGATTTAACGCGCTAACCGGACGAGTCGAGGTCGTTGCGCGAAGCTCGTCATCGCCTGGGGGCCATTTCCCGATAGACGGCCGTCAACTCAGAGCCGTTGTGTTCATTGCCCCACCCTTCATCTATTTTTATGCAGCAGCGCGCTATTTCTCTTCTCGCATCAACGGAGTGAAAGTGATTCCGACCAACCCGGCACGCCGCTAGTTATGCGAGTCGGAAGCTCCGATCTTATGCCACTTTCACGTTGGTGGTCTCTTCGGCTCGCTCAGCAGACTCCATTTGGACCCGGAGTGCCCTTTTCAAACGCGTATGAATCTTGCTCAGTTCCCAGAAGATCAGAACGAGCAGATCGTCATTACGAACAGCAAGAATTGGGTCATTTTGTGAATCTCTCAAGCATCTTCAAATCAAAGAACGATCGAGAACGATCGTGCATTTTTAAGGTCCATCCCCAATTCGGTTCATCGAGGGGCATTTGTCGCGATGTAGGCGAAGCCGGCGACCGAAATGATAACGAGTAATTCGGGCCAGAATTCGGCAGCACGCCTCAAAAGCACAACTGCTGAGTTTATCCCTGTACGCATTTGCGTCATTGACCCCGTGAATTCATACGGAGCCATGTTGCTCCGCTTCTTGGAAGGCGTACGCCGACTTGCAGGCACGCTCTCTCTCAAAGAATCGAACGATACGAAATTGAGTGCAGAGATGATACACCGAAGTCCGGGGCTGCAGAGTCATCTAATCGTGTTCGTTCGGAATTCGTAAGAACGACTTCTGGCGGCTCATGTCGACACTAATCGGCCTGGCGACTCTGCTGGCATCTCAATCGCAACATGGGCACAGCTCCAAAACTCAGAGACACTATTGAAGCGTGCTCGCCACATTGGAAAATACATTGTTGGCATTGCTTCCGACGAGGCGAATTGTGCCGACTACGATGACGAGAATGACGGCTAGCATCACCGCATACTCCGCTATATCCTGCCCGCTATCGTCGGATAGGATTTGGGGGAGAGTGCTCATTTGACGTTGCTCCTGAACTGCGAAAACCTCGGGCTCTTTCGTTCTCCAAGCGACCAAGGCGATACGGGAGCTCGTGCAAGCCGGCTCGAAGCAGTCTACGGATTGACGAGAACATTATGCTCAGCGCTGGGCATGTGTCAAGAATAATGTACTGTTTCGTTTTTCCTGAAGTGTGGCACTTTTCGGCCTATCCAGTAGCACTCGTGAGCTATTTGTCGTGTTATCTGACGCTGCTCTAATGTTCGGCGAATGGCAAAAAGAAAGAACCCCGCTGCGGTAGCGCTGGGCCGCAAGGGGGGAAAAGCCTCCGCGGTAAAGCTTACTCACGAACAACGTAGAGAGAAGGCTCGAAGAGCGGCCCAAACCAGGTGGGCTAAGAAGGAAGAAAAGTAAATAACGCGGGATTGGAAGGAATGTTCCTCACATTCCGAGATCTCGCTTGATCCGGCTGATCGCCGCGGAAACCATTGTGAGAAGATCCGGTGCGACATCGGCCAAACTCGTCTTTGTTTCCCATCCAGCACTTCGGCTAGCCTTTATTTTGCCCTATCGCTCCTTCTGCGCCGCAGCAATCTTCTGTCCGCGCAGCTCGCCTATTTCCTTGCTCCGATGGAGCGACTGACCGTCTCGCACCTGGCTGCCTGCGTGTGCTTCTAACGATCGCGCTCTGCTCAGCGGCAATCGCGCACCGCGACTCATAAAGCCAGAGAAACAATTACCGCCATCTTACTCTCGTGCCCCTCGACTACCTTCCAAACTCGGCCATAGCCGAACTGCTTGCAAATGCAGGGTAATGGCCATGGGGTCGAAGTTGGTGGTCGATTCTTCGTTAGCGCGATCCAATTCTCAGGATCTGCGATCGTGAACCTGCCGACCGGCGGGAAGAAAAAGAAGTTGAAGACGAGAGTCGCAAGGACTGAGGCAAACGCGGCTTCAGGAAATCCCCACAGACTTGCAATAACCAACACCAGGAGCAGATATGCGAATCCGACGGTGGTCGCATTGACCGCGACCACCCGGTATGCCACAAACGTGATGACCGCGACCCCCACGAAGGATAGCAACAGGCGAAATGGACGCTGACCCAAGGTTTGGCATAGCCTCCAGCTGATATTCCAGGTGACTGCCAATCGCCTCGCTGACTTTCTCGCTGCGGCCAGGCCCGGTGCCGCCTCAACAATAGAAACAGGTAACACAATGGAACAAGGAACAGTGAAGTGGTGGTTTAACGACACCAAAGCCTTCGGCTTTATCAACCGTGGGTCCGGCGACGATGTCTTCGTGCATTCTTCGGCCATCCAGGCAGGCGGTTTTCGCAGCCTCCAAGAAGGCCAGGCGGTCGAGTTCGAAGTCACGAAGGGGCCGAAAGGCTTCCAGGCAGAAAACGTCCGACCTGTCTACCTCAGGACAGAAACGAACTGCCCGGCGCGAGACCTCGCGACTGGGCAGTTCTTTTTGCCAGGCGTCACTCTCGTTACTACTGTCGGTCTCGTTAAAAGTGCGACAAGAACGTGGTCACGCATCAAGACAGGCGCAGGCTCTTGAGCGACGCCCGTGCCCCTCCGCCGCTCATATTCGGTACGATGACCAATTCGAGTATTGTCACGTTTGAAAGCTCGACTTGATATTCCTCGACCTCGCGTATGGTCTGAGGAGGGCTGAAGTTCCATTGCTGCCGGACGATTTCCCGAAACGAACTCCCGCCATCGGAAGACCAGCGCAAGACGAACTCTTGCGTCCGCGGGATTTCTCTTTCTTCAAAGACAAGCGATATCAGTTTCAGCCTTTGCGGCTGTTCGGGCGGGAAAGCCGCCGAACTGGAATCGGGCCGGGGTGGCTTATGACTACTGTCGTGGCGGTGATCTTCGGAGTTTTCGCAATTGGGCTGATCGTCCTCCTGATCTACAAGAGCAAGCTCACCATGCACCGGGATGATCAGTTATTTCTGGATGACGCGAGTTCACACATGCACGCGGAGCAGACGGAACTGTTGACCAAGGTGAGCCGCCTTATCCTCCCGGTGCGCGTGTTCAGTATGGGGTCTGGGAATAGATATAACTTTGACCCTTACAGTGTGCCGCTGCTGCGGATTGATTACTGGTCAGTTTTGACCAAAGTTGGCCTTCATGCATTTCACCAGTGCCCTGAAAGGAGTCGGGAGACGGCCCGTCAAGGGGATGCATACTGTCAAAGTGGTCGCTTCTGACCATTCACGGATACGAACACCGCGTAACGTGAGGTTGCACACAACCGTCAAGTCGCATCGACCGATGCGATTTAACGGAAAATTCGAGGAAGTGGGGAAATGGCTACTCAACTATGCCAGAAGTGCAAACAAGCTCACCCCGGTCGGGTCTGCGATTACGACGAAAAGGCTGAATGCGCCGAGACGATTACCGTCGATGAGGTTGCGCAACCGTGTAAGGAGCCACCGAAAGAAGAGGAAGATTGAGGTATGGCTTAAGGTCTAATACCACCTTTCCGGACTCGGATCGAACACTTGGAGGACGCCATGTCGCCGCGCACAATCTTTCTAAGCAGGCTGATCGGGCTGTACTGCGTTGTCATCGGGCTCTCGATGATGACTCGCAGGCAAGTTACGGTGGAGACGGTGACCGCGCTTCTTCAGAACCCGTCGATGATGTTGATCGTAGGCATAATCACGCTCGCGGCTGGGCTGGCGATGGTACTCGCACACAATGTCTGGTCGGGCGGTGCGCTGGTGGTTGTGGTCACCCTCGTCGGTTGGATAACGCTCATCAAGAGCCTATTCTTCTTATTCCTGCCGCCTGAGATGGAAACGAGGCTTTTCCTTCAGCAGCTTCACTACCAGCAACTTTTCTACTTGTACGGGGCTATTTCGCTCGTCCTCGGCGTCTACCTGACCTATGGCGGATTCACGTCAAGGTCACGTTGACTCCTCGTCCTACGAACTACAGCCGATGGTCGCCGTGAGGAGCTATTCGAGCGAGAGCGCGGACGCGATCCTGCTTTTCCAGTTTGGGATGGGTGCGCTCTGGCGTGTGAAATTATCGAAGCACAAAACCAAAACGCGAGAGCAGCCTCGCTCTCGCCGATTATCCGACTGGTTCAAACTGATGCTGCGGAGAAGAAATGGGCAGAATGCGCATCGTAGCACGATACATTCGTGTGGATTCCGGAAGACGATTGCGTTATGCTTTGCAGCGATCTTCACAAAGGAGGAATTGCCTGATGAAACGGTTCCTGACCAACTGGAGTTGCGTTGCTGTTTTGTTTTTCGGGGTGGTGCTGATGACGAGTCCCGCTCGCGCACAGCAAGAAACACAACAGTATTACACCTACGTATCACAATGGGCTGTTCCCCGCGACCAATGGAATGCCTTTGACAAGCAGGAAACATCAGACATTCCGAGGATGCAAAAGCTCGTGAGCGACGGGACACTGGTGGACTGGGGAAATGTCTCCACGAGAGTTCATAGTCCAGACGGGTATACCCATGCGGAGTTCTTCACTGCAACCAGCCGTGCCAATCTCCTGAAGGCGCTAGAGCAGGCATGGACGACCGCGACGAATGCCAGCTTCATTGCTGCCACGAAGCACGAAGACTTGTTCCTGCGCACTTTCGCGCACGGAGGCAAAACGGTTTCAAACGCGACGGGCTATCTCCTCGTCGGCTTCTATCATGCCAAACCCGGCGAGGGGCAGGCGTTTGAGAGTCTGCTGCTGAAAGATGTCAAGCCCTTCCTTGATACCCACATCGCGGACGGGACACTTCTCGCGTACAACGTCGATACCGAGGATATTCACACCAGTGCGCCCGGTGGATATAACATCGCCCTGCTTTTTCCCGATGGTGCAGCAATGGACAAATTTTACGAGGAGTTGTCGGCTGCGCAAAAAACCGATCCGGCAGTTGGACGGATGTTCGCTGCCCTGACAATGGATCAGGATCACCGTGACAGTCTGGGTCGAGTTGCCGCTTTCCAGCACAAGTAGTCCTCAGTGTTACAACGTCACAGACTCGCCGATGGTCGGGCTGACCCTCAGCGGGTCTGCGACGTGCCGAGTGGGACTCCGCTAGGCAGCGAAGCGAATCGCAAGAATCCAGACAAGACAGTCAATGCAATAATCTCACCCTGCATTCCAGGATGCGAAACAATCACTGCTGCCAGTGTTAGCAGATTCATCTACAACCCCTTCTTTCCCGGCTACGTCCTATCGGTGCGAGGTTTGCTATGGACATCAACAGAGCATCAGCCGAAGAACTCGAACGCACATTCGAAGTAGATGGTGAAAGAGCACGGTACATCATAGACAAACGCAATCAAATGGGTGGATTCGATAGTTGGGAGCAGATTAAAGAACTAGTTCCGAACATTGACGAGAAGATGGTCGAAAACTTGCGTGCTGCTGGTTTGACGCTAGGATCGAGGTCGGATCAGCGGACTCACGGAGATGCACGTGGGATGACCGAAGACTCAACTTCAGCCCGGAAATCTTGTAGGCAGCGGGCAAAGACGTGAATACCGTCACGCGAGAAGAACTTGAGGAAGTCTGCCAAATCGACGGCGAACGGGCTGATTATTTCTTGCGAGCACGCCGGGACCTCGGCGGATTTGGTAGTTGGGGAGACATCAAGGATAAGGTGCCCAGCTTTGATGCAGGCATGATCAAACGACTGAAGAACGCAGGATACAGAGTCGGAAACAAGGCGGCGTAAACCAGCAAGCTGACGCCGCGTTTTCCTAGTCGGTGTCACTTCGCGTCAGTGGCACTTCGCATACCAACCCGAATGCGGCGACCATCGGCTGCAAGAGAGGCACTGAGTCTCAGTCCACTGGTGGACACACGCGGGCCACACTGCCTATCTCGCGGGTCTCGGCACAACCTCAATGGACGTGATCGGGTGAATTTCCCAAGCGGTCGCTCTCCAATTGCGCTCGCGACCCGGAGCCGTGTTCTCAGAAGCATTCTGGTGTTCCACGTCGAACAGCATCCAGCCTCTAACCTTGATCCAGCGACCCAGCAGCTTGTCACGCAATGCCCGCGTTGACCAGTCCACGCCTTGGGCAGCCATGATCGCCCGCCAGCGCGGAGTGACCTCGACAATAACGCGCTGGGTAGGCGAAGCCGCCATTGGATCGAGGACAAGCTCGATGTGCGTATCGCGTTGCTCGGCAGCATGGGCATGGCAGTTTGTGCTCTCGATCCCACCAACCTTTACATCAGATACATAGCCAATAATTTCGGCTCCCTGCTTCACCTTCCAGCGTCCCGTGTCCCTGCCGGGTGCAAGCGTCGCGGGGAGCGTGATCGCCGGATCGACCTGCTGGGGAGCGGTATAGCGGTTCTTCAAGCGATTCAATGCCTGAACTCCGGGACTTCGCGCATCTCCCTCCATCCCGCAGCCGTTATAGACTTCAAGATTGCTCGAACCCGCTCCCTGCGCAAATGAGGGAATGGCAACGAAAAAGCAGAGACAAACGGTCGAGATGTAACTCCCAAGCAGAATGAGCTTGAGTTGACGATAAGGGGCTGTGTGTTTCATGTGAGCTTTCGGCTCCTGAGTAGACCTTGTCGTGATCTAGTTGCGACGTTCAATGACATGTTTCTCTCCGCAGCGATCATCCCTTTTTGCCGTGCGCACCTGCCCGACAAGTGTACAGAATTCAGATAGGTCGGTTAGATGCAGCCCTCGATTGAGCCAAGCATCCTTTTGTCGTATATGGAACCGTCGCGGGCGGTCGATGTTCGGCAAAATATGGTAGTCGAGGAAGGATCGGTTTTCCTTGTCCAGCCGCGCCAGCAGCGTTACGAACTTGCGCTCGTGTCGGACCGGGTCGATCTGCCATCGAACTGTTTCCTTCCAAATCTTGATTGACCGAGCGACGAGAACTGAGACCATCAATCCGTTTCGCAACCGCAATCGAGAACGCCACCTTCCCCCACGGCGCACGACAGAAACTTCGTTGGGAAAGAGCGCAGCAATCCTTGCCACAGATTCCTCGCGTAAGGCCTGTGTTCGACGGCGTAGATCAATGGGCCCAAACTGTTCAGGACGACCATACCCGATCAATTCATAGGCTTTCCGCAGGCTGCCAAACCGCAATCGGTAGGTGGATGGAGAGGGCACATTCGGCGATTCCTTCACGAGCCTTAGCGATAGTCTTCCATTTCGCGCAAGCAATCCCCGCAAAGATTCGAGCAGTTCTTGATCCGATTTGTTGAACGTGCGATCTGCGAGGATTCGCTGCGCCTTCAAGAACGTAACTTCATCTATGACTGGCTCAAAGGCTCCACGGGTGAGAATCCAATCCGACTTCGGCAACTTTACGCTTGGAGTGTAGAGTCGGCAGGAGGTCCGACCGTAGACGTTGCACCCCACGTACTTCGGATGCATCAAAATGCTGTACACCGCTTGATAGTCCCATTTTGAATAATCTGTGTACGGAATGCCCTTTTGGTTGAGTTCGGTCGCAATTCCATAGACCGTCAGTCCGTCAGCAATCAGCATTCGATAGATGTCTCGGACGACCAGTACTTCATGCGAAGGGCCGGGGACGAGAATCACCCGGTCGGTTGCAATGCTTTTTCGCTCACCATACGCTAGTGGCTGTTTGGGAAGTTTATCCGACGAGACTAGGAGTCGTCTCAGACCATAACCCGGTCTTCCACCCTGCTTAAAGCCCAGCCGTGCCAGTCGCTTTTGACCAGCCAGCACCTTTACGCCCAATTCGCGGCTGTACTCACCCGCCATCATTCTGTTGAGCGCCTTCATGATTAGGCTTGGTAAGGACCCGTCGTTCGCGAAGGTCTCGGCGCAGTAATGCACAGGGACGCCTGCGGACTTGCACAGGAATTCGTAATGGGCAGACTCATCTGTGTCCTGAAACCGTCCCCATCGGCTGACATCATAAACAAGGATCGCCCGGTAGGGAGCCGTCCCAGCAATGACATCTTGCAGTAGTTGCCGCAGGCCGTGCCTTCGCTTCAGCACGAGACCGCTCTTTGCGGCGTCGGAATACGTCTGCATGATCTCGAAGCCGTGATACTCGGCGTACTTCTGTATAGCTGCGGATTGGTTGTCGAGCGAATACTGCTGGTGCTCCTTGGACATGCGAAGGTACTGCACAGCGGGAATACGTTGGTCGGCCATAGTGCCTCCTACCGGGCACATCGGCGAAACTGGAAGGGGACTTTAGTCAAAAGAAATGGAGTGGGGGGAGATTCAGTCTTTTTGCAGCGGGCAAACGTCACCAGCCAACCGAGAGGCCATCTTGCGTGCCATTTCAAGTATTACGGTCAAGTGCTCTCCGAATCGGTTGGGATCAACTCTGCCAATAGCTCACAACGACCGATCAGCACACCCAGATAATTGTTTAGGTCGTGCCTGAGTACACATTGCGGTGAACTCGTTACCTTTTTGCCGACAGTATGGTCTGTGATGGATACTCGGAATGTTTTCTGTGCCCCACGGCGAGTTGCGCACAATTCCGAGTAAAGGCCCTCCCGGATTTGTTCCAACTGTTCCTGTCTCCTGTAGTAGTTGGAACGGTCAGCGAGACGGGGTGAGGGGTTTAGATAGTACTCTCGATCAAGATCGGCTATCGCCTTTAATTCGTCTGCGTAGCGCATGAATGTAGAGTTTTCGGTCTTCTGGCTGGGAGCGGCATTGATCAATTCAAAGGACATGACAGACCAAGACCTAGCATTTAGACCTCCAGAAGGTAAAATTGTCCAAGTGCATCAGAATGTGATGATCAGGATGGCCTCATATAAAGTTGTCGCCGACATTTCGGCGGGCATGCCGAACCATCGGCATTTAGCCCAGCGGTTCAACGACCCGTGCTGTGTTCCGATATGCTGATCGCGTAACGTGAGTGCACACAACCGTCAGGTTGAGGTTCGGTACGAGTGCCGAATGTGAAGTTCGCCCTCCAGCAGAAGGAGGCTACAGCTTGAATAGTGATCGCAAAGTATCTTCATCAACATGGCTCTCAGGCGCTAGCCAATGGACAAACTCTCTGGCGCTAATATGCGGCGGCTTTTGAACCGCCTTTTTCTCAAGGCCGGATTCAAGGTCTGCTTGTTTGCCCGTGTTGGCGATCACCGTCCATGTCTTCGTCTTCATTGTCTTCATCCGCGACGGTCATGAAAAGTATGGCGAGGTTTCAGTTCTGAGACTGTGCCGAAGTGACCAGTTCTCGGGATTGTGTGTGGCAAACGGAACAGGTCGAGATTTGATCGAAACGGCCTAAACCACCTTCAGGACTCGTTTGGACTGCGGAACGCATACAGACTCAACCCAACGTCACGAGGCGGGGCATTGCCCTGAAATGAGTGGCACCAATTACGCGCTTTTCGGCAGAGCCCTCTGAGATTCACTCAGCTTCGCTGCTTCCGAGTGTTGCTTGATAACGACCATCTTTCGTGCGGTGTAGTCCACACGCTTGTCCGACTTGGGGCGGCGTTTGCGCTTGGTGACCGAATCGTGTTTTGACATTGGCTTCTCCTATTGCGGCCTCAGTACATCAAAGAGGTTCTGCGGCAAAAATTCACTTTAGTCTGGAAGCTGTCTCCAAGGATGGTCACTATTGCACAGGGTTCCTGAGGCTTCACCGATCCTAGAATCGGTCTCTTGTTGGGGAAACGGCCGAGCTAGTGATTTAAGACTTCTTCGGCAGGAAACCGCGAAAGCAAGCCTTTCTTGTAATCCGTCAGCCAGATCGAACCGAACCCATACCGCAGTGAATCCCCTCCGTTGCCAACCCACTGTCGGACGACTTTGTTTGTACTGGCATCGATACGGGTAAGCGGCACGTCGAAAACGGTTGCCCACACCGAGTCGGCTCCATATCCGATGTCACCACCTGCACCGGGAATGCCAACTTGAATCGTGGCGATCACTTTCCTGCTCTTCTCGTCAACCCGGCTGACAGTTCCGTCGCCTTGGTTCAGTGTCCAAATAGAACCCCCGCCAGCAGCCAGAAACCGAGGTTTCAGCCCGACTGCCACCGACTCCAGCAGTTTGCCCGAATCAGCATCCACCCCAGTCAGGACACTGCTCTCCACGCCAGTGATCCAGATAATGCCATTACTGAAAAGCGGGTTATAGGAGCCGGGCGGGATTGGAATCTTCTGGCGCACGCTGTTCGTGGACGGATCGATCCGATTGAGCATGCCGTTCTTGTCGGTCACCATCCAGACGCTATCTTCACTGGCTGTGATCCCACCCTCTGGGCCTGCTGGCGGAATCGGGAGTGTCGCAGTGATCCTGTTCTTAGCTGCGTCGATGCGAACAAGTTCGGGCTTCTTCCCACAGAGCGGAACCCAAATGCTGCCGAACCCCGAGGCCAGTCCGGAGCAAGCCTCGCCTGAAACGCTTATCGTGGCAACGATCCGGTTAGTTGCCGGATCAATTCGCTGCACGGCATAGGGCTTCGTGCTCGCGACCCAGACAGCCTCCTCGGTTATCAGAACCCAATCAGCCGTTCCACCAACATTGATCGTCGCGGTTGGCTTTACGTAAGCAAAGGGAACCTGAACTTCTTTAATCCCCGGCTTCGGCATGTTCGATACCGCGCTGGAACCCTGAGCCGCTGCGATTGTGGCCGACGCAAGAAGGAAGGCTAGTAACTTTGGACGGTTCAAGCTCACAGTTTGACTTCACCGATCTGAAGGATCGGCTTGGAGTTTGTGTACTTCGGGATGTCTGCCATGATTTCCTGTGCCCGTGGAGCGAAGCTCGCCTGAAAAGATTGAACCGAGTCAAAGAGGAGATGTCCAGTTGCTATGTATGGCGCAGGCGATTCCGGCTGCTCGCCCGAAATGCCGTGCTCGACCGAAACTCCCTTTAACGCTGATCCCAACAGCCGTCGAACCATGGGGATGTGCTGATCGAGGTAATAATTCATGTCGAATTTAGTACCTGCTCCGTTCGGATACAGCACGCTGACCTTGACCATGTGTGCTCCTCCCTTCAAGGCTAGCGAGTATACCAATCCGAATGCGGCGACCAGCCGCCACACTTGAGGCACTGGGTTTCGCAGTCCATTGGTGAAGGCAAGCAGGGCAGATGCCTCCGGTGTCGAACGTGTTCCACTCGTGTCCGCAGGTGCAAAACCATTTGTCTTCCTTGCGTGGCGACCAGCCGCACAGCGGGCAGCGGATGCGGGGACCGGATGGTTTGTGGCTCTTGCCCTGATCGGTCTCGCGATCAATAACAACAGACTGGTCATCCTTGACAGCGCACATGCTCGCCTCCTCAAAGGCGTGCTATCTTAGCGGCTTCAAAATCGTGTTCGGGAATTTAGCGATGCCAAAATTGAAGTCCGTTTGGTCTCCTGCTTTCTTCCCCGGTGCGGGTATTAGTCTGGCCGTGAGAGGCTTGTGCCACTTGAAAGCAAGACTCGCCATGTCACCAATGATTCTCCCCAGTTGCTCTTGCGAAACATCTCCGGGCAACGGAATTGTGTCGAATCCAGTCCCGCATACCGCCGAGTAAGCCAGCAGAGAATCTAGGTCAAACGTACCTTCACTCCACCTCTTGGCGAGCACCGGGTCTTCCAGTACGGGCAACATGAGCCCGGAGAAGCCCACGCGCTTGACGGAAATGGAACGTTCGGCTTCCGTGATGACGGCGGCAGCCGACAGCGTACCGCTGGACCCGAACTTAGCCCCGATCAGCGTCTCGATTGCGACTCCAATGGACGAATCGGTTAACGGCGCGGGTGTGGGATCAAGACCCATGAATTTCCAGCCGGAGCCCTTCTCCACTTGTGAAGCAATTGCATCCACCGCCCGTGCCTGCTGCTCGAACGCTCTGGAAAGTAGCTCTTTCGCCTCTTTCATATCTCGATTAGCACCAGCGAGAACATCCTCAACGAATGCGCCCGCTTCCCAGCCAACCGAAAACTCATGCCCAGCGCCGTCGTGATTGGACGCGGGGAAAAAGGGCACGTTGGGCGGCACCATGGCAACAGCGGCGAAATCAAAATTGTTCGTGCCATTGGGGCTGTGATGTTCCACGTACTTGATCACCTGCGCGGCACTTCGGATCGCGCTCCAAGACACCCCGTCTTCGTCCGCCACCACCAAGCTCGCGTTCGCTCTCGTCTCTGCCAGAACACGACTAAGCAACTCAACTTTAGTTGCATCCGATGAGTCCGCGACAGCCAATGGCCCGATATTGAGCATGAAGGAGTCTCTTTTCGACAAGTCGTCCAGACTCCTGAAGAAATCTAGAGCCTCCGCTGAGGATCGGCTGCCTACATATTGGGTGAACGGCTGCGTTGTAATGCGGATTGTTTGGACTTCGTACCCACCTCTTTCAAACGCTGCTTTCGCCCGACGAAGCATGGTGACAGCTTCTTCAATTTGCTGTCGGTATTGCGAGGAGTCAATCCGCACAAAAGCAGTGATGGTGCGAATTTTTGGCTTACGCTCGCTCGCCGCAGTGGTCGCAAGGCCGCAGCCGATCAACAAGGGTCCGATGACCAGAAAGTTAAAGAGAGAACGAAGCCTTCTGCAAAGAAACGGATGCATGTTCCACTCCATTCCTGAAAATGTTGCTTGATGGTAGTCGAGTCTCCGGACTCTATTTCCCAATCGCTCCTTTCTTCAGCCGCTCGATCTGCTCCAGATGATTCGGCCCGTGTTTCGACATCATTTGCACGTAGTCTGCAACGGTGACCCGGTGATCTAGTTCAGGGTGGCGTGCGGATTTCTGCAAGTCTACTGCCTTCAGCCGCCTCAGCAACCCTACGTTGGCATGGCGGTTGAGTCCGTAGAGTGCAACCAACTCCGGGGGTGAGGATTCCTGATACCCCAGATTCTTTGCCCAATCGTCCTGATCAATCGGCGCGATCACCGGGACTTTGTCAGCGAGCATTTGCCGAATACGATAGGCATACAGGATTTCGATGTCAGCCAGATGTCCAAGAATCTCCAAAATGCACCATTTGTCAGGGGAGGGCTTGTAGCGCAGTGTTTTCTCGGGCAGCCCCAACACGGCAGCGGCAACTTGTTTGGGGCTCTTCTCGGCGGCATCGAGATGCTTTTTCAGTTCAGCTTCGGTCACGAACGCCTCATTTCATAATCGGGCAGTCGAAACGGCCTAAACCGCCTTCAGGACTCGTTTGGGCTGCGGAACGCATACAGACTCAAACCAACGGCTGATATACACCTGAGCGTGGGCTTCACCACAGAAATGCCGGGCTGTCGGACTTGTGGCGGCGGTCGAATCCCACTTGATGACCGCGAGCTTCTGATCCGTGCACTCGATCACAAACCAATGAACCGGGTTCTCACTGACGGTCCCGCAAATCTCGCATCGGAATTCCTTCAAACTCGACATGGCTCCTCCGGCGAGCGATAGCTCCGCAAAGAGACAGTATAGCGGCAGGTCGGCCTCAGGTCCCGTCGCAGGAGGGCTCTCAATCGGGAACACAGGGGCGGGCGCAGGCGGATCGACTGGCCGGAGAATGAATCGCTCCGTACCACCCGGCAGAGCACGATAGTTTTCGATAGAAACCCAAAGCGGTGACCTGCCACAATATTAGGGGGACTATGTTGCTAACAGAGATTTGGCAGACAAATTCCTGACTCGTTTGGAGGGCACCCATGTCGCCGCGCACAATCTTTCTAAGCAGGCTGATCGGGCTGTACTGCATTCTCATCGCCCTGTCCATGATGACTCGCAGACAAGCCACCGTGGAGACGGTGACCGTCCTTCTTCAAAATCCATCGATGACGTTGATCCTTGGCGTAATCACGCTGGCGGCTGGGCTGGCGATGGTTCTCACGCACAATATCTGGTCGGGAGGTACGCTCGTCGTCGTAGTCACCCTCCTCGGTTGGATGGCGCTCACCAAGAGCCTGTTCTTCTTGTTCCTGCCGCATGAGATGGAAGCGGGACTTTTCCTTGGGCAGCTTCACTATCAACAACTCTTCTATCTGTACTCAGCGATCTCGCTCGTCCTCGGCCTCTACCTGACTTATGGAGGATTCAAGTCACGATCACATTAGCCAGCTACGTGAAAAGCTGAGCCTGAATCTGCTCCAGTTCCACGGGAGTGCAGCACTCAGCGTCGTCGTTCACTACGGAATTGACCCGCGTGCTCACCGGATAGCATCGCATCAGCCGAGCATCGTAGGGCTTCAGCAGTTCGGACGCAGCAGCCACATTCGTCATTCCCGGATCGAGCCAGAGGTCGTAGCTGTCTGGATCAAGAATGACGGGCATTCGGTCGTGGACAGCGGCGGTCACCGCATTTGGCGTCGTGGTGAGGATCGAACAGGATTTGACCCATTGTCCGCTCGGGTCTTTCCAGCGATCCCACAGTCCTGCGAACGCGAACAACTCCCCCTCATTTACTTCGAAACAGTATGGCTGCTTGGTCTTCCCCGTTCGCATCCACTCGTAAAAGCCGTCTGCGGGGATCAGGCACCTGCGGGATTTCAGCGCATCGCGGAACGCAGGCTTCGTGGCCGCTGTTTCCGATCTAGCGTTGATCATGCTGGCAGCGGCAGACGAATCCTTCGCCCAACTTGGAATGAGTCCCCAGCGCATCAGAGACAACTGTCGGATGGGCTCTTTTGGATGCTGGCGGATCACGGGAATGGGCTGGGTCGGAGCGACGTTATATCGTGGGCTCCAGTCTCCTTCGCCCGAGACGCTATCGAAGTGCTCCTCGATGATCTGTTTTCTTCTCGACAATCGGTAGCGCCCGCACATGGGGAGATTATTGCAGGTTGGGTGGACGCGGGCGAAATTAGCAACAGCCGCAAGCCTTCCCGAGCATCGCTTCCCGTCCCTCCCAAACGATCAGAGGCACAACCACTAACGCCGCAATCGGGTCAGCCCAGCCGACGTGCCAAATCGCGTTGATAGCCAGTCCCGCCAAGGCGATGAGCGAGAGGTAAGCGCACAGCGCCGACTGAGCAGCGTCCGCCCTCAATGTAGCACTTCCTGTAGCTCCCGACAGACGGCGCTTCTCTTTGGCAAGCCATGGCATGACGGCGGCGGCTGCGATCAAAATGGCTATCCCTAGAAAGGTTGGTTTGGGTTCGCCGTAACCCAGCAGACTCGTGACTGAGGTGACCGCGACAAAAGCAGCCAGCGCGAACAATAAAGCTCCCGCGATACGGGATGCCCGCCTCTCTGCGTGCTTGTGTTCTACACCTGCCCGAAATCTCCATAGAACTACTATCGCCGAGAAAAGTTCGATGGCACTGTCTCCACCGAAAGCAAGCAGTGCGGGACTCCGGACCCGCCATGCTGCGAAGAGGGATACCACAGCCTCCAAACTCATCCATGCGATTGTGACGGTTTGCACCCGTTGGATTCGGCGGATCGTATCTGGCGAGGCTATTTGGTGCGCGGATGCCATTAACAGCATTATGGCACCGTACACCAACACCCGAGAGGACAAGAGTCATCAAGCAATGACGGATGAGAGTTCGCCGGGCTTAAACTGCTGATCTTCTCCAACAATCAGTCCGCGCTCACAAGTTGCTCGACTTTGTTGATTAACTGTGGTTAACTGGGAAGCATCATCTACAGTTAATCCATCAAACGTGCTCGTTGGGGAAAATCGAAGAGGTACGCTTTCAAATGGGATGCGGCCGTCTTGTTTTTTTGGTCGTTGCGATCGCAGTTCTCTCAGCAGAGGCACTGGGTCAAGGCGAGACTACCAGCGCAATTGTGGGCCAAGCGATTGATGCGACTGGGGCAGTCGTGCCCGGGGCCATGGTTACAATCACGAACCGCGATACGGGTTCAACGCGCAGTGCTAGGACGGACAATGCAGGTCGTTTCAATTTTCCCCAGCTAAAGCCGGGTGCATACGTCGTCAGAATCGAAGCGCAGGGATTCGAGCCGCAGCAGAACGACGGCGTATTTTCGGGTCTGGGGCAGAAGCAAACCGTCAATTTCACCCTGAGTGTGGCACACTCGAACGAGACCGTTGAGGTCAGTTCGGAAGCTCCTATCATCAATCCTAGCAATGCAAACACGTCAACAACTCTCGATGCTCCTGCACTCGAAGACCTGCCCAATCCGGGCGGCGACTTGACGTATCCCTTGCAGTTCGCTCCCGGAGCCCTGATCAACACGGCTGGGAGCGGCAATGATTTCGTGGGCGGCACGAACGGGTATGGCAACGTGGAATTCAATGGACTTCCCGCGCTCTCCAACGGCTACATCGTTGACGGGCTGGAGACGAACGATCCTCTGACCAATCTCAACAGCGGTCTCTCGACAAATCTTGTGTTGGGGTTAAATTCGATTTCGGAAGTGACTGTCAACACTCTTTCCTATTCCGTGGATCAAGGTAGGTATGGTGCATCTCAGGTCGATTACGTCACCAAATCTGGTACCAATCGGTTTCACGGAAACCTCTACGAACTGTGGAACGGGGCGATCCTCAACGCAGCAGACTATTTCACGAATGCCACGCCGGGCAACCACAAACCGGGCTCGAACTTGAACCATTTCGGGGGCAGCTTGGGCGGGCCGATTGTTCACGACAAGTTGTTCTTCTTTTTCGACAGCGAGTGGGTTCGAATCGCATTGCCTATCGTCACTCGGACCGCAGTGCCAACTCCGGCATTCCAGCAATATGTGTTGCAGCAGCTTCCGCTCGGCGGCACCGACTCCGTGTCGGGATCAACGTATGCCCCAGCCCCACAACTCGTGCCCTTTTACCAGAAGATGTTCTCACTCTACGGAAGAACTAGCGGGGTAGCTCTGCCAGTGTTGGGGTGCCCACTCAATTCGGACGGCACTCTGGCTTCAGGCGCAGCGCCAAGCGGCAACGGCTGCGCCAATCGGCAAAGTATCTCGCACTCCAGCAACGACCATGAGCAGGTGCAGACCGCCCGAATCGACTACAACATCAACACAAACAACACGGCATGGTTTCGCTTTCAAGCCGATACAGGCGTGCAGGCTGCCTATACAGACCCGATCAACCCGCTCTTCAACTCCATTTCTCCGCAGCCTCTCTACTCGTTCGCGGGTGGATATACGCACGTGTTTTCGCAAAATCTGGTGAACTACTTCAATCCCGCATTCTCATGGTATGAGAGCCTGTTTGCGCCGAGCGACTTCCAGAAGACTCTCTCAGCCTTTCCAATCGTGCTACAGGGCAGCGGAGCAAACGCCCCCTTCACCACTATCGGAGGTCTCGACAACACTTGGCTTCAGGGAAGACGTGCTTCTCGGGTCTTCATCAATGACAACCTCGCTTGGAGTCGAGGATCACACGAGATCAGGGCTGGAACAAATGTGCGAATCTTGCGCTTGAACGACTATGATTTCGGCGAAGGCACAGTTCCCCTCGTCTCTTATACCGACTTGCCGCAATTCGTCTACGGTGTAGCATCCACTGCCACGAAGACTTTCCCGACCAATCAGAATGAACCGTTCAACTTCTTAAATCTCGATCTCTACGCGCAGGATACGTGGAAGGTCACCCCCAAGCTTACATGGACTGTCGGTATCCGCGACACATTCAATTCCAATCCGCTGAACCCGCACGACCAAGTTGCGCGTCTTCGAGGTTCATTCGATTCGATCTCGCACGATGTCAATCAGCCGCTCGACGCTGCGATTCAGACACACATTGGAAGTCTGTTCTCATCGACTCCGCTGGCGATCCTGCAACCAAGGACCGCCATTGCGTGGCAGTTTGAACCGAAAACCGTGCTGAGAACTGGTTTCGGACTGTTCAGCGACATCTTGCCCGGAACGGTCGCTGATCTCGTGGGAATGAATCCACCCTACGTGCGAACGTTTCAAGGAGGTCTTCTAGGCACGGCGGGCGGTGCCGCGATTGCGCCGAGAGTACCGAACAGCGCAGTCGATGCGACCGTCGCCGCAGACCACCGATTTAGTTCTGGATTTGCGAACGGACAACTTTCCTGTGCATCTCCGCTCGCAAATGCCGCTACCTGCCTGCCGCCAGTCGCCCTCTCTGCCGTGCCAAATGGCACACTTCACGCGCCGTACTTCATGGAGTGGAGTCTAGGGATCGAGCACCAGTTCGGAACGACCGCCAGCATGCAAGCTCAATACGTCGGCACCCGTGCCGTTAACCAACCCTATCTCACGCAGGTCAATGGCTATCAAACTGTGTGCCAAGGATGCTTCGCGCCCTTCCCGTACATGCAGGCGACCGACCCCCGCTTTGGCGCAGTCACTCAGTTTTCGACCGGGGCAAACAGCCACTATAACGGGCTGCAACTGACCGCGATGAAGCGCCTGAGTCATGGGCTGCAAGGGCAGATCAACTACACTTGGAGCCATTGCTTGGACACAGTGTCGAACGGCGGGTTTCTCCAGTTTTCTGCGGGTGGGATTCTCTCGCCGCTGCCGGGAAAATTAGCTCGCGATTATGGTGCGTGCGATTACGACATCCGACACAACCTCACGGGACAGTACGTCTACCAACTTCCAATAAAGGTGCGAAGTCAGTCGCTTGGGTACGCAGCGAACGGCTGGCAGCTTTCGGGCACGGTGTTTTGGCACAGCGGAGTTCCATTTTCAGTGCTGAGCACGCCGTACTCCGCGAATGGTCAAGGAATTGTGCAGGGCAGCGGTCCGCAGTTCGCGAACGTCGTGCCCGGCGTTCCACGCTACGAGCATCATCCGCTTGCGGGAGTTACGCAGCCCGGTACCATCCAGTGGCTCAACCCCGACGCGTTTGTCTCCGCAGTCGATCCGAGTACCGGAGCTTGTCACGGCGGCGACAGTCCGCAAAATTGCCAATTCGGGAATCTCGGTCGAAATGCCTTGCGGGGTCCCAGCTTCGTGTGGAACGACTTCTACTTGACGAAATGGTTCCCGGTGACGGAGCACATGAAGATGCGTTTGGATGCACAGTTTTTCAATGTCTTCAACCATCCAAACTTCGGACTTCCAAGCATGACGCTGGCTGGCATTCCCCTCAAGCCGACGACCCAGACTGGTTTTGGGGCGCTGACGTACACTACTTCGCCTCCAACAGGGTTGCTGGGGGTAGGACTGGGTGGTGACAGCAGCCCACGCATGATGGCACTGCAACTGCGACTCGAATTCTAAAGAGTTCTGCAACGATTGGTCTGTGACTCCTCAAGTACGTGCCGGGCGCTACATATAGGTGCCGCTCCGTTTGACGATTGCCACGCCCATGTTGGATATTGGGACGGAATGGACATTGAACGCACTATTGACGACATCGAACAGCTAGAGGAGATGTTCGAGGCCCCGGATATAAGGCCGCTGAGTGCAAGCGACATCTCGGCTGCCAACCGAAGGCACGATGAAATGCTCGCGCACAGCCCATGGTTTCGGCTGTGGCAGCACTTCGGGGTTTGTTGCCGAGGCGAAGCCGAGGGCGGACCTCGGATTCAGAGCTAGGACCGCCTTTCCCGTCTCTCATTTCTGACAAAATGCACAATGACTCCTGCTCCGGGCCCTTCTTGACTTCGGCTCTACTGGCAGCTTAAATCCAGCCATGCCTCTGCTGACCATCGCCGATTCGTTCTACATTGGAGTGCTGGACGTTGACTCTGCGACTTCTTGGTACATCGAGAAGGTGGGATTCCAAAAGGTTCCTGCGGAAATGGACGACTCCGAGGGGTGTGTTGCGTTGGGCTTCTCCAAAAAGGATCAGACCTGCATCGCCGTCCTCGGCCCTCGGGGCAAACCGACTGATGGAACGACGCCGATCCTATACGCCTCCAACATCCGGAAGGCGCGGGAGGTCTTGAGTTCTCGGGGCGTGAATGTAGGAGAGATTCAGGAGGATCGGCAAGGCACGCACTACTTTGAGATGCGGGACTTGGAAGGCAGCGTGATTGAGGTTTCCGAGGAGCCATAGGCACAGGGCCGCATGCCAATGCTGATAATCTTCGGCGGTCTGCCGGGCACAGGAAAAACCGCGATTGCCCAGCAATTAGCTCGCGAGCTTGGCGCAGTATATTTGCGCATCGACTCGATGGAGCAGGCTATCCGCGACACCGGTGTCGTCAGCAAGTCTCTTGATGATGCGGGCTATCGGGTCGGTTACGCAGTCGCCGAAGACAACCTCCGTCTCGGCAACACAGTGGTCGCGGACTCAGTCAATCCACTTCGACTCACACGTGATGCTTGGACAAGTGTTGCGGATCGGGCGCGGGGTAGATTGAGTCGGTGTCGTTGTCATACGTAAGAACCTATTAAAAGGTCGACCGAGAGCAGTTCGAGGACTCGACCGTTCGTAGATCTAGAACATTTGTTATAGGCACCCTCACGAACAAATGGAGCGCATATCTGCGCCCAGGTGACCATTACAGTTAGGCAGACAATTACGACCCTTTAGTCAGAAATACAATCGGACGCAGCAGAGCCAGCAACGAGTGTATTGCATCATGGCTTAATACCGATTATAGACTATGAGCCGCTAAGTTATCCAATTCAAGAACTGGATTCTGAGTATGACACTCTCGCCTTTCCGACACTCGAACCAGGTTTGAAAACGAATTCTCCATTTGGTTCAGCATTTCGAGACGGGATTCTGGCCCGCTCAGTCGTCGCTCAACATCCTGAGCAAGAATCTCCAGCATCTGAATATCGGCCTCGGGATCAACCCACAGTACCTTAGCTAGCCAATGTGGCACAAAGCGCGCCTTGCAGAATCCCGTGGCTGGTGCCTCGGGATCCAGGAGAATGATGCCGATGTTAACGGCCTCTTCGCTGAGCGGGTTCGGTGCATATTGCAACTCAAAATATTCGAATTTGTGCTCGGTTGCCATTTCTGAATGATGATGAGCCGTCTGCAGCCCTCATATTAACGCAATTTGGCCTTCGGCCTTCGCGGAATTCGAAGGTTCCCAACTTGGGAATTGCTGCCGGAAAAATGACTAGAAATTTTCGAGCTATCCCGTTGCAACCACGAAAATATCTTTTCAAACGCGCTCTCCAGACAGCAAAAGCCCGCAACTTGCTCAAATAATTCATCGTAGCCCCGTAGAGCGATTGTTTGTTGACGGCAACCCTAGGAAGGTGAGGGCCGCCCACTATTTCGACGCTCAGCAAGCGCAGCCGTCTAAGCCTTGTAGAAGACCATAGCCGTCGCACGCTGCGTCCACTTTGGGAATGGGCATCTAGGCGAAGTCCCAAACGCCTCAATTAACTCTCGCACAATCCTGCGTCTCAGGATGAGAGTGTGCACCAATCTGTCCAGGTCGCCTCTTGCTTCTCCGTACCATTCACGTGGAATAGATTCGGCAGTGCTCCATAAGAAGTCCTCGTCCATGTCTTCAATTTTGGAAAGCCATGGCTCAAACGACTTCCAGCCTCGGATCTCTGCGTAGACTTCGTGTTGCGCGTAGACGCCGCGAAGTGGGTCGTCCGGAAACGTCCATTCGCCGGCATTGAAGCAACACCCCTGATCGATGAACGATACTCGATATTTTCTTTCCCGTGACCAGCGCCAGAAGGCCACTTGGCGTCCGTCCGTATTTCCAGTCCACTTATCAAGCACCAACATCCCTGCGAATGTTTCAAGGTTCAATACTCTTCCGAGCATCTCCGCCGGCAGGTAATCGTACACTTGTCCTTGCAGTGGGTTTACCACGTACCGCGATCCAAACTGGAGCCCTTTCTCACAAGGAACTGTCCCGTGGGCCAGTTGGATGTTTAAGCCAGGAGTGCGCGCCAGGAGCGACGCCTCAACGTCTACGATCGCAGTCGCCGGTACCGGGATCCCAACTCTCGCAGCAAGTCGAGTGGCAAGCAACTCATTCGCAAGCACGCGAGAATGTTGCGGATTATTGGAAAACTTTACCACATAAAGATTTCCATCGGAGCAACGCATTAAATGGGCCTGCGCGCCTCCTCGCAGCCTTCGAATGTGCTGCATCGCAACCACCACCGGGACACCCTTTACCGCTTCTCCGTCACCAAGTGTATTTGGCACCAGAACCTCCCGAGTTTCGATCCAACAGTCAACAAAAGCTCAGAGTCGTTGATTGTTCGGACTTGGCTTTTGTTCCTCTCGCTAGACTCGGCATCTATTCTTCATGTCAGGCAGTGGGTAGTAGAGGGATTGGGAGACGAAGTCTTAGGAATTCGGGTTCAGTGGCTCTCAATGTTCAAACACGATTCGGTGTTTGGTCTTGAACGTCGGTCTTGACGAAATCAGTACCAGTGCCGCCACGCAGCCCGTTGATCCGGTTGTAGACGCCCAGCGAGTTTGGGAGCCATTTCGAGTCGGGAGCTCCCTTTCACAATCGTCTCAGTACCTTCGTACCGGGAGGTTTTCCACTGGCTGGGTTAAACTTGTTTTCATAGGTACAAATGCACAAGGCAAACGAAAGCGTATTGGCGCGCGTCGGCCAGCAACTTTCACAGTTAGAAAAGCGTGATTGGGAGCTTTGGCTGATCGTGTCGCTTACGGGCGTGCTGGTTGCGACGGGACTGGCGGCAATTGTTTTTCCGTCCGCGTTCTTGATGCATGACAACATGCACTTCGAAGTGTCGGTTTCGAGGCCTTTGGCTACCGGCCTCTTTATTCTGCTGGCGCTGCTCAATACTTATCTTGTCACGAAGCGACTTGAAATTCGTCGATTACGTGAAAAGCTGCTATCCAGCACGATCCAACAGGAACTTATTCGACAGCAGTCCTTCACAGATCCATTGACTGAGATCTATAACCGTCGCTCCTTGGAGGAGATTGCGGGAAGGTTCATCAGTCACGCCAGACGGCTGAAAAACCCACTCTCGCTTTTGCTGATCGACGTCGATCGCTTCAAAGATGTGAACACCACCTTCGGCCACCTGACGGGCGACGTTGTGCTTGCAGATACTGCTGCCCTCCTGAAGAGTTCCGTTCGGGGCTCAGACGCAGTATTTCGTTATGGAGGCGACGAGTTCCTTATCATTTTGGCGGATACTTCCCACTCTGGTGCTGGGAAGGTCATCGACAGGATTAAAGCCTACGTCCTTGATTGGAACCGCGCAGGCAATTTAGACGGGTTTGAGTTGAGCCTTAGCATTGGTATCTCGGAATGGTCTGATGGTGTGACTTTAGACGAATTGCTGGACGAAGCCGACCGACAGATGTACGCCGCAAAAGCCGTTCAAGCGCAGGACAGAGGTCAAACTAGCGTCGTTAAGGCCGTAGCCCGGAAAATTGGGCTCTGAGTCGCTCTGCAAACTTTCTCTTCCGCAACCTGTTGCGGGGATTCCCGCACTCACCTTGGTAATGTCCGCCGTTTGGCACAAGCTCGGAACTCCGGTTTCACGCGGATGTAGAACTAGCTGCTCTACCTAGCCTGCCCGGAAGCTCCCCCGCCAGACGGTTACTCAGAAGCTGGTCGATGGCGCTGCTAGGAACGGGTCTGGAGTATAAGTAGCCTTGGGCTAGTTCGCAATCAAGGTCCTTGAGCATGTCCGCCTGCACCTGTGTTTCTACACCCTCTGCAACGACCTTCAGGCCAAGACCATGGGCAAGCATGATAATGATGCGAATAATTTCGCGCGTTTCGACGTCGGTGTCCATGCACGAGATGAAAGACCGATCAATCTTTAGCCGATCGACTGGAAAATGCTGCAGCCTGCTTAGCGATGAGTAGCCGGTGCCGAAGTCGTCGATGTCCAGACGAACGCCGAGCGCCTTCAACTCTGATAGCACCACAGTAGACCTGTCGGCATCGGCCATCGCGATCGTCTCCGTAATTTCCAGATTGACGGCACTCGGATCCAGTCCAGTCTCCTGTAGGATCTTGCCGATTTGAGAAGCCAGGTCGGGCTGTGCGAACTGCTTGGGGGTGATGTTGACATTGAGCGTTAGGGGCGGGTCAGTTGGAAAGAGCGCGTGCCAAGAACAGAGCTGCCGACAGGCCTCATAAAGAAGCTGCTGGTTGATGGGTAAGATGATGCCGGTCTCATCCGCCACCGCGATGAATTCGCCAGGCATGACCAGGCCTTCCGGACGCTGCCAGCGACTGAGGGTCTCGAATCCTACGACCTGTTCGTCGCGTAAAGACACTATGGGTTGGTAGTAAACACGGAATTGTTTTAACTGAAGAGCTTTACGCAGGTCGGTTTCAAGCTGCAAACGTTTTATGGCCCCGACGTGCATGGCGTGGTCGAACACCTCATAGCGCGCCTTGCCAGCGCTCTTGGCCCGATACATGGCAATCTCGGCGTCGCGAAGGACATCCTGCGCCTCTGCCGTATCGCCGCTACTGAAAGCAACACCAATGCTCACGGAAAGCACGATCTGTTGATTCTTAGAATCAAACGGAATGGCTACTCGCTGCTGAATGCGGTCGGCCACACGAATGGCATCGCTCGGGTCGTGCAGTTCCTCGATGAGCACCGTAAACTCATCACCTCCCGGGCGCGCCAACGTACTTTCGCCAACGAAGGGACCTTCGTTTCCACCAAGGCGCGGACGTGAAATCGTGTCGACTCCGCGGAGGCTTGCAGTCAGACGCTGCGCGATCTGTATTAGCAACCTATCACCAGCGGCGTGCCCAAGGCTTTCGTTGAAGACTTTGAACTCGTCAATATCGATGAATAACACTGCGAATTTGAAATCCGAGTGCCGCCGCGAAACTGTGATGGAACGTTGCAAGCGATCAAGAAAGAGAGCGCGGTTGGGGAGACCGGTCAAGCCGTCGTGGAAGGATTGATGAGCCAATTTTTCCTCGGCGCGCTTCCGCTCAGTGACGTCACGGTTGACAATGACTAACCCATTCGTGTGGCCTTCTGGACTGCGAATCGCACTAGCAGTGGACTCAAGAAAGCGCCAGGAACCGTCCTTGTGTCGAATCCGGTATTCGAGCCGTTCGCCCCGGCCCGTGCTATTCGCCTTCGCGGAAGCTTCGAGGACACGAGGGCGATCGTCGGGATGAATCTGCTCCATAGAAGAAGTTTCCGCTAATTCTTCCGGACCGTATCCAAGGATTTTCTGATATGCGGGACTGTTATAGAGGCGCTTTCCATCGCGGTCCACCACCGCAATCATATCCGCGGCATTTTCCGTAATCAGTTGAAAGATTTGTTCGCGTTCAGCCAATTGGCGCCGGATCTGCAACAATTGCTGTTGTTGGTAGACGGTGTAAATGTCGAATAAAAGAACCAGCGCGGCCAATCCACGAACCCACTCTTTCAGGTTCAGTGAATAGGTGTCGTTGGGCGGGCGGAAACCAGGAAGTGTCAGGGAAAGGATGCCTAATGTCAAAACCAGGGTGACAGCTACGGCGGAGCCCCAAAGCCACCATTCCCGCCCCTCGACTTGGCGAATGTGGACGGCAGGAATCGTCGCATTACTTCCGGACCGAGGGTATCTACTCACAGCAAGGGCCGCCAATCCGCTGGTCGACAATGAAGTTGCGGGGATATTGAAATTTTAGACGAGGAAAAATGAAGCGAAAGTTACGAAAGTTTGAAAATCAGCAGCCACGTGGTTCTGCCGCGTCGAGGACGTTCGACGTTCAGCGGTTCCATTGAACTCAAACATGTTCACAATGACGGCCATGAAGATCCGGTTCTGGCACTTATCCATTCTTCAGAAGAAGTCTCTATGCGGACAGAGCGTGCCGTAACTCGACGAGACTGGAGACTACCCGTCTACCCTGAATTCTGTGCTTCAGGGCTGATCACCCCTTAGATTTCCCAATCTTCCGGGCAGATTTTTAATCTCTCAGGAGTTGCCATCTGGACCGTCGAACCCAAGCCCAATTAACCATGAGGCACCCTCAATTAGGAGCCCAATTTTGGCCATCCTGCTTCGGCCGCTCGCAATCAACTGCATGGAAACTGGCGTTTTGTTCTTCAGTTGCATGGAGACTATAATGCCATACCCTTGTGCACTTACGACCACTGTCTTGATTTCCCAGAGAAGTTTTGTTCGGATCGAGGAAACGAGGCTCGTGATCACAACTGGAATCTGCCGTGACAGCCTTAGTGCTACGCCTCGCGTTCTTGAACCTATCGAGTGCTGTTCCTTCAGTTGGATTTCAACGGCTATCGGCCTCTCAATTTCATATTACTGAGTGTTAAAGAGACATCATCCTCTCGACACCCACGTTACGAAAGTCGAATCCAATTCATGTGCCACTCCAGGTCGCTCTTTTCATGCGATACTTTGCTGGCGTCTCGTTTCTCAATTCGAGGCCAGAGAATGGATTCATGGCGCCCTGAGCTTAAGATCCTGGTAGTGGATGACTCGCCCGTATATCGCAAGCTCGTTGAGCAGTCGCTCGCGCAAGAGCCCTGCGCAGTTCTACTTGCCAAGAATGGGCATCAAGCATTGGATTTGTTTGCTGAACACCACCCTGCACTCGTCATCACCGACTGGACCATGCCTGACATTAGCGGCCTTGACCTGTGCCGGCGGATCCGGGCAGACTTCCAACCGTTCTACGCCTATATCATCCTCCTTACCGGCAATACCAACAAAGAAGAAGTCATTGAGGGTCTAGCCTCAGGAGCCGATGATTACCTCACTAAACCCTTCCACCCTGGAGAACTGCACGCGCGTGTAAAAGTTGGTCGCCGTATTGCCGACCTGCACCAACAACTGCACGCCAAGAATCGTCAACTGGAAGAGATGGCCCTCACCGATCCACTCACCGGCCTGCCTAACCGCCGTGCGATCGATGTCTGGGCGACGCACGAACTAAGCGCTGCGGCGCGTCACCATTTCTCCGTTTGGGTAGCTATGGCCGATCTTGACTGCTTCAAGAACATCAATGACACGCATGGACACGATGCGGGAGACGTCGTGCTCAAGAGTTTTGCGGGAGTTCTCAAGTCCAACACCCGCCAGTCCAACATTTGTTGCCGCCTGGGAGGAGAAGAATTTTTGGTGATCATCACCTACGTTGATGAAAAAGCGAATGTCACCATCGCCATCGAGCGGATCCGCAAAGAATTTGCAGGCCAGAGGTTCACGGTTTCCGGCAACACTTTCGGGGCGACGGTGAGCTTCGGAATCGCCGGTTTCCGCGGAACCGACGCCCCCAATTTGAGTGATCTCATGAGTCGCGCAGACGCTGCGCTATACTCGGCGAAGCACAAAGGGCGTAATCGCATCCAATTTGCAGAATGATCGCCTAATCTAACCAAGCGTATTTGCCAGCTCGCCAGCCATGCCTTGAGTTCGTCTCTACATCGCGGCCGAAATTCCGTAGTGACCTTGGTGGCTCCCAGACAGAATCCGGCTTGACGCCGGCCCAGTTATTTTGGTTGACTTAGGTCAAAAGGTATTGGCTTGCCTAGCGGAAATTTATCGGTGAGCCAGGGGACGGCTGTAGTTCCGTCCCGAGCTTCGCCAGTAGGCAGAAGCAATCATTCTAAGGCTTTTCGACGAGCCATGCGGAGGCTCGGTTTTTCTCGGGTGTCCAGGTGCGCCTGGACTGCCGTTGGGGAAGAACGCCGAAGACTGTGTAGTACTATGGCATCCGCAAATGGCAGCGGCGGTGTGAACGGCGAAGGCATCGGCACCTCCTCGGTACCTGAGTCGGAGAGCGTCCAAGCGATCCCCCCAACAGGTCTTAATCTTCCGCTTTCTTCCGAAACAGCCAAACATCGGGCGTTCGCGCAAAGCAGCCTGGGCGAGCGCATGCGCGCGGTCGAGCGTCGTGACTGGTGGCTCTGGTTCTGTGCTGTCCTTATCACCCTTCTGCTTACTCTAGCAGTGGTTTCGTTTATCCTACCTTTGCTTCACGCCGGATGGCTTGCGTTCAACTCCGCTCCCGTCGCGGACGCCGTCTTCGGACTGGTGGGACTCGTCCTGATCTTCGACATATACACCGTTTACCAGCACTTGCAGATTCAAGTTGTCCGCAAGCAGATGGTAGAGCGTGAAGAACTGTTCCGCCTCATCACAGAAAACGCGGCCGACATGATTGCAGTTGTAGACGTGAACGGGAACCGCCTCTACAACAGTCCGTCCTACGAGAAGATCCTCGGCTACACCCCGGAGGAATTACAGGGTGCGCGGCCTTTCGAATATATCCATCCCGACGACCGCGAGAAGGTTCACAAAGCGGCGCTGGAAGCCAACGCCACGGGACTGGGGCACAGCGTCGAATACCGCATGTGCCACCGGAATGGAAGTTGGCGCATCCTCGAATCCCGGGCGAGCACGATCCTGAGCCGAGACGGCGCCGTGGAGAGGCTGGTGATTGTCACTCGCGACGCAACCGAACGTAAGCAACTTGAAGAACAGTTCCGCCAGGCTCAAAAGATGGAAGCTGTCGGGCGCCTCTCAGGTGGAGTCGCCCATGACTTCAATAATCTACTCGGCGTGATTATCGGATACGGAGAAATCCTGCAGGAGAGTTTGGACTCGACCAATCCCTTGCGCTCCAGTGCAGACGAAGTACTGAAGGCGGGGCATCGAGCCGCTTCCCTCACGCGGCAGCTTTTGGCCTTTAGCCGCCAGCAGGTTCTCGATCCGAAGGTGATTGATCTCAACGGCGTCGTTCGTGACATGGAAAAACTGCTGAAGCGGTTGATCGGCGAAGATATTGAACTCAAAACCAAACTCGAAGCATCGCTGGCATTGATCAAGGCTGATCATAGCCAAATCGAACAGGCGCTCCTCAATCTCGCCGTCAACGCCCGTGATGCCATGCCGCATGGTGGAAAAATCGAGCTCGCAACATCGAACTTCCACATGGATACAGACTTTGTGCGCCGCTATCCTTATCCCGTCCAGGTTGGGGATTACGTCCTGCTGAGTGTTTCCGACAGTGGAATCGGAATGGATGCCGCCACGCGCGCTCGAATCTTCGAGCCCTTCTTTACCACGAAGGAGAAGGGCAAAGGCACGGGCCTTGGTCTCTCAATGGTGTACGGCGTCGTCAAGCAGAGCGGCGGCTACATCGACGTCACTAGCGAGCCCGGGTCGGGAGCTAGCTTCTGCATCTACCTGCCGAGAGTGGATGCTCCGATTGACGTACCCGCCCAAGCCGAACTCTCTGCTTCGCTCCGGGGCGCCGAGACTGTGCTTCTGGTAGAGGATGAACCCTCGCTGCGGGCACTCGCGGTTCATTTGTTGGAATCGTGCGGTTACACGGTTCTGGAAGCAAACAACGGGGAACACGCTCTCGAAGTTAGCGATGAACAAAAGCACGACATTCACCTGTTACTCACAGATGTGGTTATGCCCGGTATTAGTGGCCGAGTTCTGGCGGAAGAATTGGCGAAAAGAAGGCCGCTGATCAGGGTCCTTTACATGTCGGGCTACACCGGCCAGACAGTCGGTGCCCACGGTGTCCTGGCGGAGGGCAGCCACTTCATCCCCAAACCCTTCACCAAGGAAGGACTGGCCCGCAAGGTGCGGGAAGTTCTCGACCAGAAGTCGGCGGCGGCCTCGGTTTGAAGGCAGGTTCCGCTTTCATTAAGGAGATGCGCAAATGCCCAAGATCCTGGTTGTGGATGACGACGACGCCATCCGTGGCCTCGTTAAGGCACGGCTGTCCGGCACTTATCAGATCATCGACACTCGCGATCCCGTTCAGGCGCTCGGGCTCGCGCTTGAGCATAAACCTGATGCAATCCTGCTCGACCTGATGATGCCGGACTGCTCCGGCTTCGAACTGTGCCAGAGCATCCACACTCTTAGCTATACTTCGCGCATTCCTATCTTCGTGGTTAGTGGCGAGTCGGCCGCAAAGTATCGTGACTACGTCACCAATCTCGGCGCTTCCGGATTTTTCGAAAAACCCATCAATTTCCCGGAACTGAAAGCCCGGTTGGCGGAAGCCCTTCAGGCAAAGCGTCCGGAACGCCGCGCTCACGTTCGCGTCGGCATGAAACTCGTGCTGAAGCTCAAGGGCACGGACGAACGCGGGAGATCATTTGAACAGCTGACCACCACCGAAAACGTGAGCGCGGGCGGATTTCTGTGCAACCTGCCTGTGGTGTTGGCTCCTGAGGCTAGCCTCGATGTTTTTCTTTCAGGATCGGGCGGGGATCGGCACGCAGGCACCGCCCGCGCCGTGCGCCAGGAAGCACCGAACTCTCCTTGGCAGCGCTACGGCTTCCAGTTCGTTGAGCGATCACCGGAATGGATCTTCCAATAGTTTTTAGACGGCGACGATTAGTCGTCATTCTGCCGAAATATCGGCACCTCTTTCGGCCCTTACATCCCAAAGTCAATCAAGGTCAGTAACTCCACTACACTAAGGCGCGGAGATGAGGGTGGAGGGATGAGAAGTTGGTCTGGGCACACTGCCTGGTGATTTACGAACTTGGGCAAGGTGATCGGGGGACCGTCTGGATACTAGACGCAGCGGAGGGGTTTTGTTCGGATTTCGTAACAAGCTTAAGGGTGTAATTCAAGTCGATTAACAGTTATGGCAAAGTGGTCGTCAAGGGCGGCAAAGAAATGGATCTGCAGCGCATGGAGAAGAAAAAGAAGAAGCGTTATACCTCTCCTATCCTGAAAGAACTGACCAAAGAACAAGTCAAGAAACTGGTGGCAGGCCGGAAACATTACAACGAAGAAGAAACCGCCGAGTTCTTGAAATTCCATCGAAAACAAAAGCAGAGCGATTCCACCGATCAGCAACGGAAGCGTTCAGCATAGATATCGATGTGGCGGTTCCTGGCATAGTCAAATTTGGCTGGAAAGCCTCCCCATAGTCCGTGAAGATACCAGTGAGCGCCTTATCGATAGCTTGGTCGAGGCGGACGAGCACCTGAAACAAACTCTCAATCACGGCGGCGCATCAGCATGGCGTGGGTGCAGTCTTGGTCGGCAGCGGCGGCAACGCAACCAATCGGGCGCAGCGTGCTGATGGTGATCTCCCCGTACTGGATCAACTCCGCGATGTTAGGCAGCGACAAGACAGCGCACGGATCTAGCTGCGCGACGTGTTGACTCGCATCGCCGATCACCCCATCAATTGCATCGAAGAACGCCGCGATTACGTAGCGATGTACCGTACCGCGTCCACGAGCGGGTCGAGTAACTTGCTTGCCCCTCCCGCCCAATTAAGTCCACGCCCTGGGCGCGTGCGTCATATGCGATAACACGAGATCGAAAATAGTTCCGACTGGGGTCCCCGCTAAATCTTCCGAACCGCTTCCGCCTTTTACCTCGACAAAAAGAATCCTCATATCAGGGTACTTCATCTGACTTATTGTTTGTCAGGTTTGGGTCAAACACCCCGCCACGAAAGGATCTTTATGCTTCGCAAACTGATTGCTACCGACAACGACGGTGCGACAACTGTTCTTCGATTGATTCTTGGAGTGGTCTTCTTCGCCCATGGGGCCCAGAAGGCGCTCGGGTGGTTCGGTGGATACGGCTTCTCGGGCACAATGGGCTTTTTCACCGGCATGTTGCATATTCCTGCACCGTTCGCGGTTCTGGCCATTGCGGCGGAATTCCTCGGCGGGTTGGGCCTCATCTTCGGGTTGCTCACTCGCGTTGCGGCCTTTGGCATCTTTTGCAACATGCTGGTTGCGGTTGCGATGGTCCATCATCAATTCGGCCTGTTTATGAACTGGACGGGAACGCAGAAGGGAGAAGGTTTCGAGTTCCACCTGCTGGCGCTGGCGATGACCGCTTTCCTAATGATTCGCGGTGCAGGCGCAGTTTCTGTGGATCGTCTTTTGTCCGCGAAGAGCAGCGGGGTGGTCAGAGTGTCGCCCCAGACCGCCTGACGCACACATCATGAACAAGACTGACTCTGTTACAGCGCCACGGCTCTGGCTAGTAATCGCGAAGAGCTATCGTGCATTGAGCCAGCTGGCTGAGCGGAGCATTGTCAACACGGGACTTTGCCTCACGGATTTCGTCGCGCTCGAAGCTCTCCTGCATAAGGGCCCGCTTACGATCTCGGAAATCCAGGATAAGGTGCGCCTCGCCAGTGGCTCGATGACTGCGGCAGTCGATCGCCTTGAGAAGCTCGATTTGGTTGTTCGCAAGTCGAGCCCGCGCGATCGGCGGGCGCGGGTCGTGGAACTTACGGCGCAAGGCAAACGGCTGGCGGCATCCTGCTTCGAGCGGCATGCACAGGACCTTGAGGCGCTCATGTCCGCCCTATCACAGAAGGAGAAGACGCAGCTTTACGCATCGATCAAGAACCTTGGGCTCCTGGCGGCGGAAAAACTCAATCACTAGGAAGCCGGTGTCAACCCTAAGGGACAATCCACAAAATGATCACACAAAATCACGCAGATCGGTGTAGACAGCTTCGGAGCGGTCATCTCTGACCCGGCTACCGGCATAGCTCTCAGTCCAGCCCAACGCAAGGACAACCTCCTCGATGAGATTGTTTTAGCTGACAAAGTTGGCCTCGACGTATTTGGTATCGGCGAACACCACCGCAGCGAGTTTGTCGATTCGGCCCCATCTGTCATCTTGGCCGCCGCGGCCGCCCGAAGCACTAATATTCGCCTGACCGCAAATCGTCGTGGAACAAGTCCATTCCTATCGTTGTCGTAACGGGACGAGACGACAGACAAACCATGCAAGATTGGTTCGCGCTCGGAGCGAACTTTTTCTTCAAAAACCGGTGGACAGACAGAAGCTGAGTGCCCTGTTCCGTACCGTGATCGGTGCGATAGTGGCGAACCGGAGGAGATATTCCCGTGTTCCTATCCGCGCGGGTATGGCCTGCGCAATCGGCTCTCGAACCGTGCGCGGGGTAACCTGGAACCTCAGCCAGGGAGGAATGTAGGTGAAAGTTTCTGGTTTAAAGCCCAAAGATGCCGTTTGATTATCATTTCAGCCGCCAGACTCCGGCGTGGTCATTGATGTCGCCGGTGACGTCGTGTGGGCAAATGAGGAGCGCCAACGGGTCCAATTTACGACTGTAACTACCCAGAGGGAGCAGTCGATTCGTCAATTCATGGAAGACGTAGAGAAAACGGAATGCGAGAGTCAAACCCAACCGAGTTGCCTAGAGACCGCTCCCGTTTCCCGCTTTCTTCGCAGATTGGTCTTCACATTTCGGCTCTGAATTCGCCGGTTCATTGCGTCTTGTGAGAACGCGCTCCAGTTCCTGAGTGAGCGAGGAAGCTTTGATCGGCTTCGATAAGTAGCCGTTAAAGCCCGAATTGAGGATCCGCTGCTGATCCTCTCGCATGGCATACGCCGTGACTGCCACTACCGGCAGTTTCGCCCATCGCGGATTCTCCCGGATTCTCCGTATGACCGCGAATCCGTCCATTGCGGGCATGCCGATATCTAAAAGCAGCAGTTCCGGTTGAACCTGTTCGATCATTTGAACAGCTTCTCGACCGTCACATGCTTCCAGAACTGCGTATCCACGCAGTTCCAGCAATTCGCGGAGCAACTCCCGGTTCACTGAGTTGTCTTCGGCAATGAGGACTTTGATCATAACTGTCCAGCAGACTGCCCTAGACCGCAGCCTCGAAGTACCCGGCCAAGTTCGGCAAGTAGTTGTTCCCTCCAGGATGATCCGTCCTTTTGTAAGAGGCCCTGAGTTTCGCGGTGTAGAAAAGCCAACTCGTCGCGGCCGAGGCTTTTCGCGGTCATCACAAGGATTGGTAATTCCTTAAGGACTCTTTCTTGTCGAACATGGCGAATGACTTGGAACCCATCCATCCCGGGCATGAGGAGGTCGAGCAGAATAGCGCCCACGACTTTGTTCGCGAGCACCTCCAAGGCGCGCACTCCGCTGCGGACGCCCTGAGTTTCATATCCCGCCGAGCGCAGGGCTTCTTCCATGAGCTCAATCGCTTTGGGGTCGTCGTCTACCAATAAAATGGACGAATCGTCGTCGGGGGGCGCAGGCAGATGTTTGCGAATCGCTTCCATCAGCACAGGCTTGCGAACCGGTTTTATTAAATAGTCGGCTGCCCCCAAGGCAAACCCTACCTGCGTTTGATCCACAATAGAGAGGATGATGACCGGGATGTTAGCCGTCTCCGGGTTTCTTCGCAGCGCCGCCAAGGTTTCGAAGCCAGTGCTGCCAGGCATCATCACGTCGAGAGTGATGGCATCTGGCCGCAATTGTTGAGCTTTCTTGATAGCGTCTGCGCCTGAGTCGGCCATGGCGATCCGGTATCCGGGCTCCAGGTAGCTGGCCAGGAGCTCGCGCGCTGGCGCCTCATCGTCCACAAGCAATATCAGCGGGGTAAGACGACCTGAGGTCGCAAGCACAGGGGCCGCGACTACTGGCTGCACGAGGGCCTTTGTCTCGGTGGCGAGAAGAGTAAAGCTGAATCGACTCCCTCTTCCCAGCTCGCTCTCCACCGAAATCTGGCCTCCTTGCTGCTCGACTAGCCGTTTGGTGATTGCCAGGCCCAACCCAGTGCCTTCGTGAATACCATCTGCAGTGCCTTCCGCCTGCCGGAACTCGTCGAAGATGACTCTCTGATCTTGCGCTCCGATACCTATCCCGGTATCGGTCACCGTGACGCGGACGAAGTCCCAGTGGTCGTCGCATTCGATGAAGATTCGCCCGCCTTTGGGCGTGAACTTGACGGCGTTGCTCAGCAGGTTGTACAGGATCTGCTTAAAACGCACGCGGTCCGCCTTAACTCGGGATGTGCTCTCCACTTTCTGTTCCACGCGGATATTCTTGGCCATCGCCAGGGGATGAATGGTGGAAAGGACTTCCGGCAGGGCATCCCCTACGAGAAACTCTTCGCTGTGCAACTCCAGCGCTCCAGCCTCGATCTTGGAAAGGTCCAGGATGTCGTTGATCAACTGCAACAGGTGGGTGGACCCTTGCTTGATGTGGTTGATGAAGCGCCGCTGCTTTTCATTCAGCGGGCCTGGGGTTCCCTCCGCCAAGAGATCGGAGAAGCCCACGATCGCATTTAGCGGGGTCCGTAATTCGTGGCTCATGCTGGCCAAGAACTTGCTCTTCATTTTGGTGCCGCGCTCGACCTCGCGATTGCGGATCTCCAGTTCCCGATTGCTGGCCGCTAATCTCTCATGGATTGCTTTCTTTTCGGCTTCGTCCCGCAGCCTTTGGGTGACGTCGACTGCAACCACTACTACCGCCACCCGCCCTACAAAGCTCATCACATACGAGGTGATTTCCATAGAGATGTTAGTTCCATCTTTTTGACGATGCTTCCAAACGCCCATATTCCCGCTTTTATTCGATAGCTCTTTGATGTCTTTGAGCAGCGCAGGCACCTCCTCGGGGGGGCGAATGTCCATGATGGTCATCGCAAGAAATTCCTCACTGGAATATCCGTACTTTTCAATGGCGGCGCGGTTTACCGCGAGAAATCTCAACGTTTCCTGGTCATAGACCCAGGTCGGATGCGGGTTGTGGTCAAATAATTTGCGGTGCCGCTCTTCACTTTGCTGGAGCACATTTTCCGCCCACTTACGCTCGCTGATGTCGCGTGCGATCTCTGAAGCGCCCACAACCGTGCCCCGGCTATCCTTGATCGGCGAAATCGTCACAGAAACGTCGGTAGGCTTCCCGTCCTGGCGGACCCGGACGGTTTCAAAGTGTTCCACCCGTTCCCCGCGCCGAATGCGCGCCAGAATGTCGGATTCCTCGTTTTTTCGCCCGGGCGGCAATAACATCTGTATCCGTTGGCCTATGGCCTCGGCGGAGGTGTAGCCAAGTAGTTTCTCGGCGCCGGAGTTCCACGCTGTAATCGCGCCTTCCAGGTTCTTACTGATAATGGCGTCCTCGGAGGAATCCACCACGGCGGCCAAGTGCCTGCGCGCTTCTTCCGCCCGCCTGCTGTCTGTTACATCGCGCCCCACCGCATAAATAAGTTCCTGCTCGGGCACCGATACCGCATTCCACAGCAGCCACCTATGCGAACCGTCTTTACACAAGTAGCGGTTTTCAAAGGAAAGAGTGACTTCGCCCTTCTCTAGACCACCAGCTTCGGCCACCGTGGCCTTGCGATCATCCGGATGTACAAATTCAAGGTAGGGCTTCCGCATGAGTTCCTCCGCGGTAAAGCCCAGGGTCTTTTGCCAGGAGGGGTTCAGACTCTTGAAGTATCCATCAAAGCCGGCAATACAGAACATGTCCACGGAAAGGTCGATAAACCGGCTACCAATCTCCAGTTCCGAATAGAGGGAGCCCATCAGAGCGCTCAACCCGAGACCGAGCGCGATGAACACCAGTCCCAGCAGCCATACTCGCCGCTCTATGGCCCAAGCGTGTTGCTGCAAGATAGCGGCCGGCTGTTCCACCAGGATTCCCCAGCCAAAAAGATGCAGGGGTTCGTACTTCGCAAAGAATGTTGCTCCTTCTCGAACAAACTCTCCGTGACCGGCCTTGCCCGCAAGCATCCGCCGCACTGGTTGGTAGCCGGTCAGGTCAACCGCCGAGGAGTGGGAATCAATGTTTGGTCGGGCCGCCAAGTGCCCATGCTGATCGACCAGCGAGATGGTCCAAACCCCCTCAAGCTGGGTCTGCACCAGATCGCGGCTCATGGCATCGAGTGAGATCGGGGCCATGAGAATACCGGCTGGCTTGCCGCTGCCGTCGATTATCGGGACCACCACTGCGACGACTTGCTGATGGGAGCCCACGGCGGTCTGATAGACCTCGGACACGTAGGGCTTCCAGTTCCGCGCCGCTCCCTTGTACCAGTCGCGGTAGGCGAAATTCTGATTCAGAAGAGCTGGTTCAGGGGGATAAATTGCCCGCATGGTCCCATCGAGCTCGTACACACTGATAAAGGCAAAGTCGGACCGCAAGGAACTGGCTTGCTCCATCTGACGCTCGATTATATTGAGATCTCGCAGCTTCCAGGCTTCGCGAAAGGTCTGGCGCACGGCAATGGACTGGAGAAACGCACTGCTCTGGCGGAAGTGATCGGCAACGAGAGCGGCCGACACGCGAGCAATTTGGGTGCTCTCCGTGACCGCCTGCGTTTCGTTCTGGTTTCTTAATACCCGACCCACATAATTAGCGAAAAGTGCAATGGGCGTGACCATGAGCAACAGAAAGAACGAATAAAGGCGCCAACGGCTTTTGGCCATCCATTTCCTGACTCGGGTGCGCACTGTCACGGCATCGTCCTCAGTGATGTGGAGAGAGTTTTTTGGGAACCTATTGGGCGGCTGCCGCGCCTTTCCCCCGACCTCCTGCAGTGCCGCTACCGACCAGTTGTTCGAACTGGGCAAAAACATGGGGATCCCACCACCCCCTGGCGATTTCCTCTTTCATGGTTTGGAGGGCATCGCCGATGGAAAATGCCTTCTTATAGGGTCGCTCCGTGGTCAGGGCATCAAATACGTCAACAATCTGAAGCACGCGAGCCGTAATCGGAATCGCATCACCGCACAGCCCGTCCGGATAACCCGAGCCGTTGAGTTTCTCGTGATGATGCCGCACGATGGGAAGCACATGGCGGAAGGACTTCAAAGGCGCGCAAATGCGCTCCCCTATAACTGTATGTTCCTGGATGATGGACCACTCCTCGGGGGTCAGGCGGCCGGGCTTTAACAGGATTGCATCGGGAACGGCGACTTTCCCAATATCATGAACCACACCAGCTCGGCGTAGCGCGACAATTTGTTCCTCGGAGAGCCCGAGGTGCTGACCTAAAGAAGCCGAATACTCTGCCAAACGTTCACAATGACCATGAGTGTAGGGGTCTTTGCCTTCAATGCTGCGCGCAAGTGTGAGAAGCACGGACTCAGCCCGCTCCAGCTCATCGGTGCGGAATTTGAGTCGGAGAAGGGAGCGCACCCGGGCGAGCAGTTCGGTTCGGTCCACAGGCCGGGTGAGGAAATCATCCGCCCCCGCCTTAATACCGTCGATGTGATCCTGCCTGCCAGAAAGCGCCGTAATCAGAATCACCGGGACCAGATAGGTGTCTGGGTTCGCCTTGATTTTCTCGCAGACCTCAAACCCGGTCATGCGAGGCATCATTACATCCAGAATCACTAAGTCGACGGGATTTCCGGTCAGCTCCGCGAGGGCAGCGACTCCATCCGGCACGCAGACGACCTTGAATCCATGCGCGGTCAGAAGCTCTTCCATCAACTCGCGATTGGTACCGTGATCATCTGCGACCAGGATCGTGCCGGTGATAGCCTGATGTGACTTTGAAAACATCCTGCACTGCCTGTTGGTGCACCAAGACTTGTGATGAGAATTGCATATAGGGCAAGACACTGCTAATTACCGAGGTCACGCAAGCTTGATAGTTCGGATTTCGTAACAACATAAGGATCGTATTTAACTCAGCAATGGCTGCCTTCTACTGGAAAGTAGCTTCAAATGCCTCTTTGCCCTACTAAGGATCTAACTAACTGGCATGCATCGCAAATAAAGAATGTATTGTGTTACCGTCACTCTACGTTCCGAACGCGCTCTGCGGCTTCGGCCTCGCTAGATTGCTGCAATTGCCTGACTGAGTTCCGCTATGATTTCGCTGGCGGAAGGTTGAGTTTCTGTGGGAGGTCGGCCCACACCGTGGATTTTTGGCAGGCGAGGTTCGGACGTGCGTCATGCCCGAGATGCGAATGAACTCCTTGAAGTCGCGAGCAATGAACTGTGGGCCATTGTCGGAGATGATTCGCGGCTTCGCTTCCGGGTACTTCTCCTTGGCTCGCTGTAGGATCACTTCGACATCAGCTTCTCGCATCGACTCACGTAGATCCAATGCACGAGGAAACGACTGAACCCATCCAGAATGCTGCACAAGTAATAGAAGGTGCCGCACAGGTTGATGTAGGAAACGTCGATATGCCGGTGCTGATGCGGCTGCAGCGGCTGCTCGAAACCGGTTCCCTTGCGCGAAGGTTTGCTCTTCCACCGGGATAATAATCCAGCTTGCTTCAACACTCGCCAAACACTCGCCGGACTAACCGCCACAACGTCAGCGTCGAGCATCATGAACGTCAGCCGCCGATAGCCTTCCAGCGGGTTCTTCAGATGGAGCCCGATGATTGTTTCTTTCTCCCACAGCTCCAACCAGAAATCACGGGAAACCCAACCGTTGTGCTCGTTGACGCACCCGTACCGCTGCCGCCAGTCATAGAACTTGCTGGCGGTCACGCCCAGCCACGGGATGAACCGTCCGACGCCGATCTCGGCCTTCTCCGACCAGCGCCGGACGAAATCCACGACTAGATCCCGCACATCATGCGGCACCCAGATGCCAGTTAGGGTTCCCCAAGACTTTTTTTTAGCGCGATGTGCTCTGCCATCAGCTCAGCCAGAACCTCGTCCTTGGTCTGCACCTTCTTCTCCAAGAACTCAATCCGCTTCTGCTTCTCCTCCACTTGGCAGTGGGGACGCTCTGGAGACTGAAAAGCGGCTGCTCCGTTCTCGAACAGTTCTTTCTGCCAGCGGTAGAACACCGTTGGCCACAAGCCCAGTTCTCCACACAGCTCCGAGACTGGCACTTTGTCCACAAGATGCCGCCTCAGGATGGCTACTTTTTCTTCTGGGGTGAAATGCTTCCGTTCCTTCCTCATACGTTCGCTCCGCTATCTTAACGGACGAACGCTTTCTCCATTTCCAACTGAGGCAGGACAATTCAACGTGTCCGGCCTTAGCCCGCGTGGTTGGATCTCCGTGCCCCCATTGATCTTCGGTGAGTCGACTCACTTTCCGCATTTTCTATTTATCACGTCCTTTTCGATCCAACTCGCAAGCTTCGATCTTTCCATGCACAGTCGTTTGGCAACGTCGTAGAAGTCGGAGAGCCGATCCAGCCTCGGAACCGAACGCAGGATTGAATCATTTCTGCGCAATCGGTAATACTCCCACATATCTGTTTTCGGGAACACATAGTAGTCCAACACTTTGTCGTGCCGTGCGTTCAATGCGCAGAGGAGTGCGATGTAGTTCTGCTCCACGGAGAAGGGCTCTACTCGCCAGTACATGGGCACACCGTCTTCTCGCTCAGGTCTGCAAAAGAGGATGGAAACGATGAAGGTGTTGTCGATCAGGAGCAGTGAGCGTGCTCTGGGGACGCGCTGTGTGATCGCCACATGGGCTGGGAACAGTGCTCCAATCTCACCCAAGAGTGCTTGTCGCAACCGGTTGGATCGGACCATCTGCTCGCTCATGAAGATCGATTGAGCAGATGGCCGATAGCCAACCGTCTCATAAAGTTGACGGTAGGTACCGAAGTGATTATGAATGGTGACGGTTGATGGCATTCCACGAGCCTTTTGAATCAAGTTCTCGCTAAGGCGGCCTTTGGACTTGAGCAACCGCCGAATTCTCGTAAGGATTTGATCGTGCGACCACCGTCTCTGACGTGGCAGACCCATTTGTGCGCAGTTAAACGCTTCGTCGTCCAGGACCGGAGCAGATCAGCCAGATAAAGAAGAGCACGTACAAAACTTCCGGAAGGTAGAGGAAGTCGTCGAGCCCAGTTCAGAGGTGAAAGTCCTTTAGGCAGGGTGGAAATCGCGCTAGTCAGCGGGCTTTCTGGAGGAAGGTTATAACGTCGTCGCGACATCTCGTCACACCAATCAGAACTTGACAGCCTCCGGCAGCCTGGTTCGCATCGATGGCGATATCGGCAAGTAGCAAACTGCTGCCGATGCTGTCGAAGCAGCAATCAAAAACTTTGGAACCATCGATGTTTTGGTGAATAACGCCGGCATCTTCCCCACGCTGCGTAGGCGAACGTGATAAACATGTTCGGCGTCAGTAACGGCTTGAGCACGCTGTTCATATCGGAAAGCAGCGCCGAATCGTGGGAATGCGATGACAGCCACATGCGGACAGCGCTTTTTGTCATGCTCATGAGCACGCCGGCAGGGACACCGCGCCCAGAAACGTCCGCGACGTAAGCGAACCATCCCTTATCGCCCGCGACCACATCGACAAGGTCTCCACCAACCGCTCCGCTCGGGAAAGAGGCTCCGAAAAACTCAAATTCACTGGTTTTGAACGATAGCTCGGGCACCAGGGAGCGGTGAGCCTCACCCGCCAACCTGATTTCGGTGTGCGCGGCGAAGAACCGCTTGCCTTCGCGCTGGAAAAACAGAAGAAAGAACACGTATCCACAAATGAAAGAGACCAGGACGCCGGCGGCATCCACCCTTAGCTTTACCATCAGTGCCGCAGCATCCATCATTAATTGAGGCCTGTCCCTGTACACCCGAACAAGTAGCCAAAGGGCGAGCACTTGCACTGCCGCTAGCGGGATCATGGACTTGAACATCCTGCGGACGCCTAAAAAGGCCCAGCACACCCCAAAGCAGGACCTGACCACGACGTTGATGGTCAGTTCGCTGACGGTGGTTTTCTGAAGATTCAGGGTGTCGAGAGTGAACCCTAACGATCCAAATAGACAAAAGACACCGGCGAGAAAGATAAGTAAGGAACTATTCGGCAGCGTTTTCCAGAAGGTTGCGCTACCGGTCCAATTCTTCCAGTTCATGCGTTACCGGCCGTTCGCTTCAATTCCTCTGCAATGCTGATTTTGCGGAGAACAGAATAAGCAAGCTGGCGACGATCAATACGAGCATGATGCGATGATAAAGGTCGTTGCTCGCTGTTCGGGGACCCCTTCCCGCTGCCAGCGCGGCCATACCAAGCAAGACTCCACCCAAGGCAACCAAGTTGCCGATCAGCGCCACTTTCCAGTCGTTGGAAAGATGGGCGAAAATAGCAATGCTGCCCCACAGCAGGAACGACCCGCATATTGACTCGACAACGGCAGCGGGAATGATTTCAGGCTCATGAAACCTGCCGATGGGAATGCCTGCATGTTGTACGGCGCCAAACAGGAAAAGCGTTGCGTTTGAAATCATAATCACGCCAAGAGCGGTTCGCATCATGGGTCCTGCCTCCTTTCATCTGGCCGCCATGCTTCATTGCTGGCCTGGTTGCGTCTCCGAAGGTGCGACCAACCTGGATGGAAGCGGCGCTGAGGAGGTGTTGGCCATCCAGTCTTGAGGCACCTGTCCCTCGGGCAACAGAACCCCTTTCTCCAGGTAACGGATGGTTTTTGCATAGTGCGCAGCGTGAGGATCGTGCGTCACCAGCAGAATGGTTTTTCGGTGCTCGCTGTTCAGAGCCGCCAGTAGCGTCAACACATCATTGGCTGAAGCTGCGTCGAGGTTGCCGGTAGGTTCGTCAGCGAGGATAAAGTCGGGATCGGTGACGATTGCCCTGGCGATGGCAACGCGTTGTTCCTGGCCTCCGGATAGTTGACGTGGAAAGTGATGCAGCCGATCGCCCAATCCAACCAATTCGAGCGCGGTTGTTGCATGCTCGAACTGCTCCGCGGCTTCGAGTCCCGTCAGCTTCAGCGGCAGCATCACATTCTCCAACGCAGTCAGTACCGGAATCAGATTGAAGGACTGAAAGACGAATCCTATGTGAGCATTGCGCCATCGCGCCAATTGGCGATTATTAAGTGCGCGCAGATCCTGCTCTAGAACGAGCACCTCTCCGTTGCTGGGGCGATCCATTGCGGCGATCAAGTGGAGCAGAGTGGACTTGCCGGAACCCGACGGTCCCATGAGTGCGAGAAATTCTCCGCAAGCCACTTGGAGGTCAACATTTTTCAGTGCCGTGACGGGATTCTCGTCGCGCCGGTAGTCTTTCGAAAGTTTCCGGGTTTCAATCACGATGTGCATGCTTCCTCCTGCCAGTTACGCGTCGCGCAATGCGCTCAGAATCTCTTTCTTGGCTGCGGCTCGGGCGGGCAATGCCCCGCCGACGGCCCCCAGCACAACCGCAAAAACTAATCCGCTGAATAGGGCTGCAATGCCCACGTGGAAGCGAAATGCAATTTCGCTGAATGAGACCATGCTTCCCACCCCGGTGGTCACCCAGTTCAGTGGGAGAGCGATCAGGCATCCCAGTACGCCGGCTAACGCTGCCAGCAACACGGATTCACTCAGAAAGCTGAGCAGAATGCTTCCTTCCGAGAAACCGAGAGTCTTCAAAGTTCCAATCTCTTTTCCTCGGCGCGCGACCGCCGCATACATGATGTTCGTGGTTGCAAAGCCGCTGCCGATCGCCATAATCACGGAGACAAAGATCCCGAGGAATTCCAGCGGCGCGCCCGATGCCGTCTGACTCTGGTAATAGTCGCTCTCCGTCATCGTGGAGGCGTTCAGGCGTGGATCATCCCCGATCGAGTGCTTCAGCGCGTCCAATGACACAGGGTCTGTGGCCCGGAGAAGCACGGAACTGGAGCTGTCCTGCTGGTTGTAGTCCGCACTGATCTGATTGAAGTCCCCCCAGATCTCGCTGTTAAGCGCTGACTGCCCTCCATCCATGACACCCACAATTACCCAATCGCCTTTCCCGAATCGAATGCGATTGCCAATCCGGGTAGTTGGATAGCGATGGGCCACTGCTCTGCCGACCACAACTTCTCTCTGGCCGGATTGGAACCATCGCCCCGCGAGGAGTCGTACCTTGCGCATCTCAATTCCAACGGGGGTCAATCCGCGTACCGTAACGTTCATGCCTTTTGGGTTGTCCAAACTCGGCAGATTTACAACGTTCACCAACTCCTGCGACGTCAACGATTGGCCTGAGCGATCGAGAGCAATGCCTGCTTTTGACCGCACGATGGCAAAGTCTTCGGTCGAAACCGTACTGCCGAGCTCCGAGTTTCCACCCTTTCGCAGGACGAGAAGTTGCAGAGGATTCGCCGTGTTCGCGAAGACCGTTCTCAACCCGTTGACCAGCGCGAGTGAGGCGACCAGGATCGCCACGCTGAGCGCGATCCCAAAGGCCGTCATCAGCGTGGTTGTCTTCCGGACCACGAGGTTCCGGATGTTGTAGGAAAAAGGCACTGGCATAAATCACCCGTTGTATTGCAGCGTCTCCACAATTGAGGTCCGAGCCGCATAGAGTCCTGGCGCGATCGAGCTTACGAAACCGATCAATAGTGCAAGGCACACGGTCAGTGCTGCGACGAGAGGAGAGAAACTCAAGCCGCGTACCACAGACACAAATCCCGGCGCGCTCCTCATTTCGCTTGCGATTGCAGTGCAGAGTCCACCCGCCAGGATGCAGCCAACCAATCCTCCCGCGACTGCGATCAGGGTTGCTTCTCCGACGACCATTCCAAGAATTTCCCGGTCCGAGAACCCGAGTGTTTTCAGGATTCCAACCTCTCGCGTCCGCTCCCGTACAGACATGGACAGCATGTTGGTTGTAATCAGAAGCAGAGTAAAGGTAACTGCCCCACAGATCGCGGCCAGAAACAACTTCAAATTCCCGAGGAAAGAAACGAAGCTCAGCATGAAGGCCTGTTCCGGTTCGCTTTTTGTCGGGTAAGGCGATTCCGCAAACGCGTCGTCAATGTCTTGTGTAATCTCCGGTACCGCGTCTTTGCTGTCCGCCTCGACATAGAACTGCTGAACCATGTCTCGCCGAGAGTCGCCGGGCAGCAAACTGTCGCGGAGATAATCCCGGTTGAAATAAAGAACGGACGACGTGTCGCCGGGCGGAGAGTCGAAGGTGCCTTCCAGCGTCAATTCCAGAGTCGCTGGCAGCATGCCGCCAACCAATGTGATTCGTTCTCCTGGCTTCCACCCTAGTTTGTCTGCCAGCGCTCGCGAAGCGACGCACGCCGTCTTTTGCGCTACGAATGCCTCCCTCTCGCTTTGCGAAATGTGGAATTCTGGATAAACCTCAAAAAGCGTCTTAGGCTCAATCGCAAATTGAGCAAAGCGATTCTTCGGATCGCCGGGATCCTTATACGTCCCTCCAAACCAACGAAGCGACGTAACCGCGCGCACCCCTGGAATCTTCTGGAGGGTCTGTTCGTAGGAGACGGGCAGGTCCTGGGTCAGAGCTATCTTGTGGTGCACAACCACTCTCTTGGCTTGTCCCGGCGTGGTCTCGCCTCCGAAGAACAGGGCTCGGGTAAGAGCAAAAAGCACGCCAACCAGGCATATCGACACCGCCATGCTGGCCACTGTAAAGCCTGTGCGCCTCCGATTGCGGAAGGTGTTCCGAAGGATGAGAGGCAGGTAGGAAATCATTAACATTCCTCGCTTGCAATTAATTAAACATAATGTATGATGAAATGTCAAGACAATAAGAAATGTCCCCTCGCCCCTACAGCATGGAGAAACGGGTGGCCGTTGCTAATGAGACGCGGCTTCGCATTCTCGAAGCTGCCCGCCAAGTCCTTGCCCAAGAGTCGGAAGGCGAACTCACCATGGACGCGATCGCCCGCCGTGCCGACGTTTCCCGGCTCACGATCTACTACCAGTTCAAGTCGCGTCCAGGATTGCTAGAAGCCCTATATGACTACCTCGCCTCAAGAGGGGGGATGCAGCGGATGCCCGAAGTGTTCCGCGAACCTGACCCGTCCGCGGCTCTCGACAAACTCGTAAGCGTATTCGTCGGATTCTGGTCGTCGGATCGCGTGGTGATTCGACGGTTACGCGCCATGGCAGCCCTGGATGCAGAAATTGCGCAAGGGATCCACTCTCGAGACACCCGCCGCCGCCATATCGCCGGAGAGATATTGAAACGAATGGCAGCAGGAAAGAAGAAGTACGTCGAGGAGCAACTCAGTGCCGCAGCCGATGTAATTACTGTCCTTACTGGTTTCGCAATCTACGATGCCCTGGCCACTGCCGGGCATAGCGAAAGAGAAATCATCGCGACCATTGCTCGCCTGGTTCATTTTGCGGCCAGCTAGTCCAGACTCCACTCTCGTCGAAAGTCACAGGATAGAGAGCGACGGGCCGGCTGAACGCTCCACGGGTCAGAACGGCTGCGAAAATCGACATTCCAGGAACTCACCCAGCTTCGCCGTCGCCCTAAATTGTGGAATCGGATCCAGTCCCTTGAAGGCGGATGTGAAGGCGTTCGAGAGGCTCCAGATCGTCCGCGGCCGGAATTCTTCATACTTGGGCTCGAAGTACAGGTCATGCACAGTGCGGGCGAGGTGCTTGGGAGCCTCCAGTCTGCCCTCGACGAATGCCTCGTAGATGACCACCTTCGCAGTCACATCGGTGAGTTCACTTCGTTGCCAGACCTCCACTTGCTTTCGCATCGGTTCGAAGTTCCGCTGCATCCGGTCGACACCGACCGAGATGCAATCAATCAAAGAGAACGACTTCGAGTGCTTAGCAAGCACCGGAGTAAACACTCCTGGGACAATGTTTCCAGATTCGGCGATTCGGCTCCCATTAGTATTAGATTTCCGAGAAGCCGAACTCTGGCGATCATGGCTCCCCCACGCTTCAACTTCTGGATTGCCCGTCATTGTGGGAAGGCGTCTGCGGACGATTCTCAGAACCAGACCTTCTCGGCTCGAATTTGGCTAGCGCGCATGTCGGCTGCAACTCACAATTCGATTCTCGAAGAACTGCCGTTCCATTGGGTTTCGAGCAAGTTTGATCGCGGTTTCAAGTGCACAATGGCATTTTCGGCTTGGCCATTTCGTAGCTCAAACTCTGCGAAGGCCGCGTGGTAGAAAGGATACTTCCCCAAGCGATCCGAGTCTGGAATTGTACGCAGCTCCCGCAGTCCGCAGTCGGCGCCATCGCGCTGCCCTACGGCAATTGCTCGATTTAACGCCACAATCGGGGTTGGGCGGATAGTCATCATTGTGTCGTACAGCGAGACGATCTCCTGCCAGTTCGTAGCGTGCATCGTTGGCGAGGTCGCGTGCACGGTCGCGATCCCAGCCTCGACGTGGTATTCGGTCAGTTCTGCGCTTTCTGCCGACAGTTCTAGCAATCGCAGCCCCTCGCCGATCAGTTTCTGGTCCCACAGCGATCGATCCTGATCGAACAGCGAATTCAGCTTACCCGAAGCGTCCACGCGTGCTGGCAATCGTGCTCTATTGAGGCACATCAAGGACGAAAGCGCATACGAACTGGCGGTTGCGCCGAGCGGATGTTCAAGCAGGAGCTTGGTCAGCCGCATCGCCTCTTCGCAAAGTTCCGCGCGCACGGCGAACTCGGCGGAAGCCCCGTGATATCCCTCATTAAAGAGCAAATAGAGTGCTCGCTGAACGGCGGGTAGTCGATCAGAAAAATCTTGAGGGGTTTGCGTGTCGAAGAGTCGTTTCGATCCTGCGAGAACTTTCTTCGGCCGCGGAATTCGCTTCTCGACAGCCGTATAGCTGGTCACGAAAGCGCTCGCAACCTCGTCGATGCGAAATCCGCAGAGGATGTGAAGCATGAGCATAACCTGCGCTTCCTCTGGTAATCGAGCATGACAGCAGGAAAACATCATGCGGAGTTGGTCGTCCTTAATGGCCTTGTCGGTAAACATTTCTTGTATCTCGGGAGCGAGTGTCCACTCACTCCCCAGAACTCTGCTTAGCTCCGGCTCGTTAGTTCGTGCCGTACGCTCGCGGCGCAGAATATCGAGCGCACGATTCTTCGCAGCAGCCATGAGCCAGGCGGATGGGTTTTCGGGCACACCACGGAATGCCCAAACCTCGAGCGCTCGACAGAAAGCGTCCTGCACAACGTCTTCTGCGAGCGCCAGGTTGTGGACTCCAAAGAGGCGCGTTAAGACAGCGACCATGCGGCCCGCCTCACGCCGAAAGAGATGGTCGGTGAGTTCCATTTACATGTTCAGGACTTGAATTGGACGGACTTCTACCGAGCCACCAACTTCGAGAATTGGCAGCCTTTGGAGAGCTCTACGGCATGCTCCAAATCCCGAGCTTGGATCAGACTGAAGCCGCCAACGACATCTTTAGCTTCAGCGAATGGCCCGTCAGTCACGCTTTTCTGTTTGCCCTTGATCACCTTGCCGGAGTGCTCCAGCGGATGCCCGATGTCCTTCAAATGTCCCGTTTCGCCCAGGTCCTTGAACCAGGCCCGCCATTTCTCCATGGTCTTTTGCATTTGTTCGGGTGATGCATTGGTGTCTCGGCCGCGATACAAGAATGTAAAGTCGCTCGCCGAGTTTCGCGCACGACTGCGCGCCAGAGGCAACGTCCTGGAAGTGGCAGAGCGTCAGAGAGTCGTACGGCTCCTGGTGCATGAAATCCTCGTGAGCAGGGACAACATCACAATCCACCATTCCATTCCTATGCCGAGTTCTTCACCCGACTCGAACGATCGAGTTCGACCAAGCCGTGAACCGCCCGAGCCCAATAGCGGCTCATGTTACCTTTTGCGTTCAAACAGTCAACACTCCTGTGACAATGTCTCCGAATTGGCACGGTCCCCCCGGTCAACGTTAAAGGAGGAGATCGTGTTGCCTATACAGGGCCGCCTGGAGCTTACGCTCAAAGGAGTCTGGTTCGGGCGGATAGTTTGATTCCTTTGCCTGAAGTTTTGTCCTTCGAGCAAAAGGGGCTGCCTTCCCGCTGCAAGGCAGGACCGCACACTATCTTGTTCACGAGTTTCGCAGGCCGAGATGAGCGAGGAAGCACGAACGCCTTAAGGAAACTGGAAACACAGCTCCCGAGAGCAGGAGAGGGAAAGTATTGCGCCGGGGGGCAAGAAAAGCACCGGTGGATCAAAGGAAGGCCCGTGACGGGAAGTGTGTATCCGAGCCGAGCCGAGGCAGATCATAACCCGGGCTGGCCTCAGCTCAATCCATCGCCACCAACCGCATGGAATCGAGCATTACGCGATTCACTTCGGCTCCCATATTTTCGTCAAATGGTTCGAATCGTAGAACGAAGCTGTGCTTGCCTTGCGTCAAGCGAACCAATAGCCCACTGCTCTCTCCCCATTCGGACCACGTATCCACACCTCGTTGCGGCATTACGATGGCACCTACTTCTTTCCTGTCGACGAACAGAGTTCGAATGCCACATTTGTTATCTGTGTTGATCGGGCCGCTGCCATTCGAATACTGGAATCGGATTTCGTAATCGCCGGCCTCTGGCACCGTTGCTTCCAATAGCAGGTTCGTGTCCCGGTCGAGTTCCACAGCGCCTGATCCGGTGTAAGCGGACAAAGGCGCCGTCGCAAGCGGCGCGGCGGTTTCTGCCCGGACGGTAATCGTCTTGTAATTCAGTCCCACCGGCTCGCTCAAGAACGATTCCCTTCCTGCAGCGTCAACCGAGCTGACCTGATATTCTGCAGCGCGTCCGTCAGGCTGGAAAGAGAGCTGTCGAGTCGTCGTGACCTGATTGCCATTGCGATAGAGCCGGTAACAGGCAGCGCGATCGACTGCATCCCACTGTAGTACGCCGGCCGCCATATGCAACTTCGGGGTGTCCGGCGCAACTGCTGCGGACGAAACGGAAGGAATCGTCGATGTGCTCTCGTTGTTCGCAAGCCAGAGTTGTATTTTGTGCGTTCCTCTGAGGCGAGCAGAGATGAAAGGCTGATGTGGTTTTCCGTCGAGCGTGAGTAACTTCACCGCGGAGCCGAAACCGTGCACCTCAATGGTCAAAGTCGAGCCGCGATAGCGAAAGTTCCGCAGGGTTTTCACCCCGCCGAGTTCCTTCGGAACCACCGGATGAAACTCGATCCTACTGGGCGCGAACTCAATTCCAAACAGAATCCGATATACCATCGAAAGATTGCCAGCGACACTCCATAGCTGACGATCGGAGTTGATCACGGTTCCCTGATAACTGCCAGTATCGGCCACCATGTTCTCCTTGTTCGCTAAGAACAAGGCCGATGCTCGATAAATACTGGCCAGACCTTGGAGCACCATCGCGCTGTTTTGCCGCTTGGCTGCTGCCATGGTCCAAAATGCTTCCACAAACGGCCACACTGCATTGTTGTGGTATGCAGGAAGACCGAGCGACTGCGGATAAACGCAGGGTATGCCATATTCCATCACGGGTACCGAACGCAAAATCGAGTCTTTCTGTTTTGTATTCGCGATATCGAACAGGATCGCAAGCGCCTCGCCCAACGCTTCGGAACGGGGCGACAGACTCAAATGACCACGGCCGTAGAGATATTGTCCGTAGTAGCCAGTCTCGTCATTCCACAACCATTTGTTCATCATCCGTCTGATTCTGTCGGCTGTCCTCGCATACTCTGCTGATGGCTTGCCCAATTGCTGGGCCATGGCGGCGAGAACTTTGTACGTTTGGTAATGAACTACATTGGTGCCCAAAGCTTGTGCGGTGTAGATATCAACCGGCTGCATCCATCTCGGATACGTTTGCTCACGCCAGTCGAGGAAGGAAGACTCTCCCTCGATCAGGCCGGTTGATTTGGCTTCAAGAACGTGTGAATCGTCGTTTGCGGAATTGCAAATGATGGTAAAGCTCCGCCGCAGCCAGTCCTGATTGCCAGTGACTTTGTAGATCTCCCACGCTGCCAGCGCCCACACCATTCTGTCGGAAGAAACCGGCCAGGAACCGCCTGTGCCAGTGTCCTGCACGATGCGATCACGCTTGACCTTGGCCATCAGACTGCGTTGGGCAATTTCAGGCTCAATCATAGCCAGTGAAAGCAGGATGCTGTAGCTGATGTCGCGCGTCCATACGCCCTCCCATTTCGCCCCTGCCATAAAAGTGCCATCGGGACGTACATCCTTCTTCAACTCCTCCAGCGACATGTTGTACAGAGCATCGGCGAGCGGATAGTCAGAGCGGAACTCGGGATATTCCGAAAGATCGGTATGCAGTCGCCAGTGTCCCGGCAAAACTGCCGTACTCCCGTCCGGAGAGAAATTAGATTCAAGTTCCGTTGAAGACTTCGCGGTTGCTATGAAGTTTCCCTGCTGAACGTGATCGCGGAACAAAGCGAAATGCTTTGAGTTGTAGAGTGGCTTGTCCTCCGCCGAACCCATCGCCAGCAGCAGCATGACTGCAAACACAGTGCTTTTCATGTATGAGTCCTAGTTGTTCTGCGCTGGCCGTCGGAAAATCACCACGGTCCAATAGCGGAGTTCTGGAATTGTCACTTCGTAAGAGGCCGCGGTCGCAGGCGTCTTTCTGATCGACAGTGCGTGCCATCTGCCTTCGTCGATATCCGGCGACGCCCATCCCACGTCGGTCACCTGGTTGGGAACTTGTACCGTGATCCTGACATTGTGCAGGACCGACTCTGGAGGATAATTCAACTCGTCATCGCCCCACTCCGTCTGCTTCAAGCAGGTGAAGTTAATGAGATGGACGATCGAGTCCCGGTCCTTCCGGCGGCCAATGGTCCACACCGCGCGCGGCTGTCCATTGGTAGTTTGCGGAAGTCCCGACAGCCCGATCGGAAACGAGGCTGGCAGAGCGCCGTCGCGCAGGTAATTTTCGTAGGCGACGAGGAAATCGTAGTAGTTCTTCAGCTGTGCCCTGAGATCTTGACTGGGCCGGATCGCGGTGTCCGCAACGAAATAGGGATTAGACAGCATTCGATCGCCATCGCCGAGTTCGAGGTGGGCAGCGCCTACCGAAAACATCACCGCGTCCGCGAGCAACACGGCTGGCGCATTGAATTGCGCGTGGCCGCCGTCTTTCTGCAAGCGATCGGAAAGATTTCTGTGTAGATAGGCAGCGAACACCAACCCCTTGGTGGGATTGGCGGCGTGGATCTCATCTGCTGCCGCCAGAATGCTTTCGTAGGTGGCATGATCTTCGGGCCACAGTTCGGAATATACGAAGTCCACGGCGGAGTTCGCCATCGCGACCTGGCCATGGCTGCCAACGGTGTTTAGCAGCACGGGTCGACGTAATTTCGCTCGCGCGGCATCCGCAAACTTGGCGAAGCCGGCAAAATAGTCGATCGGCGACCCGTCCCAGGCAAACGCGCCCGGATCGCCAAAGGTGTCGATGTGCCATCCATCAAACGGGACCACCGCAAACAACTCGCGCATCCGAGAAAAAATATATGTCTGCCAGCCTGGATCGTATTGATTCATATAGACGAGGCGCTTCGTCGCCCAACCTGCTGGCATCGGAAGAGCTTTGGTCGTTTCTTCTGTCCGTGGGCCCGCCGCATCAGGCCACGTGGCCCACTGCAGTTTCACTCCGCTGCCGTCGTGAAACGCATCGTCGTACGCGGCGTAGCTGGCGTTGTACGCCATCGTCGTCATGTTGTGCGCTTTCGCTGCCGAAAGGAATGTCTGCAAGGTTTTCGACGAGGTAGGACGGTTCGCTATGTCCGGCCATGAGCTCTTCGCCATCTCAGACGGCGGCAGTGGCAGATGATGCTTGTACTGGAAGTCGTAGAACTGAAGGCCATCGATGTGAAACCGGTTCAGTTCCGCAATCCATTCGTTGGCAGGGACATTTGCATCGTAGTGAGCCAGGTAGCCGTAACGTGGAAAATGCGTCCAGTCGGACGAGACGTCGATGGCTGTCGCTGCCGAGGTCAACAGCTGTTCCCGAGAATCAAGAAGCCGAACCTCCACGCGATATCCATGGAAATTGGTTGCCGGCGGCATTAGGGTGAGTTGCAGTTGCTGAGATTTTCTGGCCTCGATAGATACCGCGCGCCGGACGATGCTAACACTATGTCCCAGATCCTGAATCTCGGCGATAACGGATGCAGGGTCGATTCGAGGGCCTGTTGAATTGTCGATCGCGATAACAAGCTGCACCGGTTGACCCGGCGCATATCTGGCCTTATCGGTTGAAACGGATGCACCGATCAAACCTTGTGCAGCGGAGACGGCGGAACTCGCAGCCTGCGACGAAGCCCCTGCCGCGTACCCGCATGCCAACAGAAGCGTGGTCGCAGCCCTGCCCATAACCTTCAAAACCATCATTCAGTCCTCATTGCTGGAGTCACAAGAATTGGGACGAGGGCAAAAGCCCTCGTCCCTTCGGGGGGAGGCGCTAAAAATAGAACTTCAACGCCAGCTGCACTTCACGCGGGTCGCCCACCGTGCCGTACACCTTGCCGAATGAACCTGAGCTACCGATATACGACGAAGGAGCGTTAAAATTTGCTTGGTTGAAAGCGTTGAAAAATTCGGCCCGGAATTCAAACTGCGTGGATTCGCTGGTTACGAAGCTCTTAAACAAGCTCAAATCCACGTTTTGAAAACCCGGACCGTGAATGCTGTAAGGTCTGCAGGTACCGAAATGTCCAGCTGCGGGAATGCTGAATGAGGCTGGGTTGATGAAGAAACCACTTCCACTTCCCACATAATCATGCGGATCGCTTGAGGCTCCAGCAAATGGATCGCCGATGCAATCGGCACGCGAATCATGATTTCCGCCAGTGCCGCTCATGTCAGGAGCAGAGACCGTGAACGGACTGCCGGTCTGTAGTGTCACAATCGTGTTTAGCTGCCATCCGCCAATCAACCGGCTGCCCAATCCGCCGTTGTTCAGCACCAAGCCGTCTTTTCCAATCGGCAGTTCCCAGATTGCGTTGGCCACCAGGCGGTGGCGGATGTCGAGGGTCGAATCACTGCGTTCGGCTGCCATATCGTACGCATTTTGCGGCGTGTAACCTCCGTTGATGGGTACATTAAAGTCCGCGATGTTGTGGCTCCAGGTGTAACTGATGCCGTACGAGAATCGGTGGACAAGGCTCCGATTCAGTGACAGCTGCAGACCGTTATAGTTCGTGTTGCCGTCATTCGTGAGATATTCGAGGAACGCGTGCTGGCCGGTCGCGGAATCGTTGAGGTTCGCGTAGGGGAAGCTGACAATCGGATTTCCCGAGGCGTCATACCCGGTAATCAACCCCTGATTCGCATTTCGAATCCGCGCCATCTTACGTCCGAAGTTTCCAACGTAGTCTGCCGATGCGACCGTGTTCGAAGATATCTCATACTGCATACCGAGACTGGACTGCTGAACGTAGCTGGTTCTCTGGTTGGGATCCTGAGCGCGGATCTGTAACTGGTACAACGGAGTAGTGACCCCCGCCAGGCTGTTTATCGGAAACCCGCCTTGCAAGTAGAACTCAGGCGTCGTGCTTCCCTGCTGCTGGGAAAGCGATGGATTAAATGAAAACGGCGGATTCAGATTCATCACGGCTTCGGAACCGAACCGATTCGCGTGCTGGTAAAAGATTCCGTAGCCTCCACGCAGCACCATGCGATTCATGGCCTGATACGACACGCCGAAGCGCGGGGCGAAATCATTCTTGTCCGGTTTGATCAAAGAACGACTTTCCCAGTCTGAGGCATGCGGATCCGCGGTAACGATTTCTCCACCATTCGCCGGACTGAAATTCGCGACGGCATTGTTTCTCGTAAGCAGCGGGGCGAATAGTTCGTAACGTAATCCGTAGTTGAGCGTAAGCTTGTTTGTGGCGCGCCAGGTGTCTTGTACATAGAACGAATGGCCGGGCCGGAAATTGTGAGGAACAACCGGGGTGTTGTACTGGGCGGAGCTCATGTCCCCGAGGAGAAAATCTGCCACTCCGAATCCGTTACTGTTGGTGTAAATGCCACCCGCCCCCATACCGCCTTGCGGCGACATGATATCGAGGAACGAGTTCGTCGAACGGTAGTACTGGTATCCGAACTTGAAGCTATGCTGACCTTTCAGCCAACTGACGTCATCGAGGAACTGCCATACTTGGGAGACCTGCTCCTGCGGTCTCCACGGCGACGAACCGAGTGATGTCACACCTCCAATGCTGATGGGCGGCAACCCTGCTGTGTATGGTGTTTGCGGAAGGCCCGTCAGACCGAATTCCCCAGCCGCCGAAGTCCCAAGTTTGAGACCGCCGGGTGGCATTTTCAGTGAATACATCCGATTGAATCCCAATCGCGCTTCGTTCAGCAGATTGCTGGAATGAGTGTTGTCCCACGCGAGGGACACGGAGTTGCCGTGAACGACGCTATCGGAGGCGAAATTGCTGGCCCCAGCCAGCGGATTCTGCGTCCACTGTGGATCGTGGGTGTGAACGCGATACATGCTGTAGCGTCCGAAAATGCGGTTGCGGTCACTCAGATTATCGTCGATGCGGACATCACTGGAATAGGTGTCGTTCGGGATCGAAACCTGATACTGGTAGTTCGACCCGCCGGTGAAGCTGCCCGGAGTACCTTCCACCGCGACTGCGCTCGGGATGTTTGGATCGGGATACAGTGCCAACAGCTTTTGCCCGACCGAATCGACACAGTTCTGTTGCACCACGTTGCCGACAATGCAGCTTGTCTGCGAGGGCACTGCCGTTTGCAGGGCGTACGGCAATTCCGTGAAGTTACCTCGTTTCATCAATGGCGTTGGCACGGTGGAGTTCTGCGTGGATGCCCTCCGGCTATTGAAGCCCTGGAAATCGCCAAAGAAGAACAGCCGGTCGCGAATAATGGGACCCCCGAGGGTAGCGCCATATTGGTTCTGAACAAAGTGGCCGCGCTTGACTCCATTCAAGTTATTGAAATAGCTGTTGGCGTCGAGCTTGTCATTGCGCATGAACTCCCACAGATCGCCATGCAAGTGGTTCGTTCCGGACTTCGTGGAAACGTTGACCACGCCGCCTGCCGCAGTTCCGAATTCGGCCGAATAGGTCCTGGTCTGCACCTTGAATTCTTCCAGCGCATCGGGCGGCGGCTGTACCGTCTGTACCGAATTCTCCTGCAAATTGGTCGATCCTGAGTTGTTGTCAACTCCATCCAGCGCAAAGTAGTTCTGCAAACCGGAGTTACCATTCACAACGATCCGGTCGGGGGTCTCATTCGGCCCGGAATAGTACTTGGTGACTCCGGGAGCCAGAAGGGCCAACTGCGCATACACGCGACCATTCAGCGGCAAGTCGTTGATGTGTTGCTGCCCCACTACGTCACCGAGTCCAGCGGATTGCGTTTGTAGCAGCGGCGCCTTGTCATCTACTTGGACAACGGTCGCAACCCGGCCGAGCGCCAGCTTAAAATTCAATGCCGGACGGGATTGCACGTGAATTTCAACGTTGTCGTAGGTCTGTGCCTGCATGCCACTCCCGGTGGCGGTTACGACGTAGGCCCCGGGGATCAACGCAAGAACCTGATACTGCCCTTGTTCATTGGTGGTTGTGGTGGTGGCAACGCCGGTTCTCGTGTTCTTGACGGTGATCGTCGCACCGGGCAAAGCAGCACCGCTCTGGTCAGTAACCGTGCCGACTATTGCTCCGGTGTCGATTTGTGCCGCGGCAAGTAACGACGTCAAAAGGAACGCAAACAACACAAAGGCACGTAATCTCACTGGGTTCTCCATTCTGATATGCACCGTCGTGATTGCCACCCGCCCCAAGGCCCGCGGACTAGACATTCATTCCGGCAAGATTTCGGCCAGCATGCGGAATGTTTCTGGGAGCTTCTGGCCTTGCTCAGGCAACATAGTGAGGACGGGACCAACTTGCAATCCTCTCTTCGTCAGCTTTTCTTAAGCTTTCCATCAACGCCTAAGTTGTTGAATGCCGATTAGTTAGTTCTCTACTTCATCCACACGATCCGTTCCTTTGATTGCCATCATCTGGTCCTGCAGAATCGGCGGCCACGGACTGCGGCCTCAATTGCTTGGGCTGGCTTGAGCAGGCTGCAACGATTGATAGACGAACTTTTTGGTTAGCTCTTCGCGCTGTTCTTCCACACTGTGTGTTTTGAGCGTCGCGGCTGCTTCCCTTTGGGAAAGGTCGGTTAGTCCAAGTTCCCGATACACGCGGCTGAGCCGAAAATGGTTTTCGGTGGAGTCAGATTCGAGCTGAACACATTTCTCCATCCAGGTACGCGCTTGCTTCCATCCTTGTTCCCAGGCTTGCGCCTGGCCTATAGCGCAGACGACAACAGGATTACCCGGCATCAACCGGTTTGCCCTCTGCAACTGCCTGACAATCTCTGGAACTGCGGCCTGGTTCCCCGCCATATATGCCTGACGGAAGCGCAAGCTGCTACACCACGCCAAACTCGCTTCATCGTTCTCGTTTGCGGATGCGTGGGAACATATCCTGTCAACGACGGCGGGGATTGGCCCGGCGGCTCGCTGCATTTGCGTTTTTCCCAGATAATCGATGGTTTCGCCTGACCCTTTACTCAGCTCATCGGCGCGCAGGAGCGCGGTTGCACTTTCGTCGTATTTTTCCTGGAAGTACTCGGCGATCCCAAGGCCCAGGAAGATGCGTATGGATCCCGGAAAGCGGCTCGCGCCCTGCTGAAACACTGCAACTGCGAGTTCAGAGCTTTGGTGCCGAATTAGTTCTGCGCCCAGTGACAGCCAGTACCGTTCCTCACTTGGAGCAAGCGCCACCGCAGTCTGGTAGGACTTCACAGCACCAAGTGGGTCGCCCTTGGCTTCCTCAATATCGCCGGCGAGATCCTCAGTCTCCGCAGTGGGTCCAAGCGGCCGAAGTTGCGAAACCGTCGATAGTGCAGCATCAAGATGCCCCGCACGATACTGCTCAACCGCCAGGTCGAACAGCAACTCGGGTGGTGGACTGCCAAGGTTCGCCGCTTCGATCAGGATCTGCTCGGCAATATCATGCCGATCGAACTCGGCCAGCACCTGGGCGGTGCGAAGTCGAAGCTCCAATTTCTGCTCCATCGAGTCGCCCATCGACTGCAAACCTCGAAGAGTGCCTGCGAAGTCCTGTTTTGCCCCTAGTTGTGCCTTCAAAAGAAGGACGCCAGTCGCGGGAGACGGATTCGCATTAAACAAATGCGTAAGATTACGCACCGCTGGAGCCCATGCACTGGACTGAATTTCCGCCACCGCAGTTGCCACACAAAGAGCATCATCTTTAGGCGCAAGCAGTAGGGACCGCTCCATGGAACGGGCGGCATCCTGGGAATGGCCGAGACCTGATTGAATCGAAGCGAGCAGGCGCAGGTAGAGTATCTGATCGGCGAGTACAGCCGGGGGGTTGACGGAGCGGATAGCTGCTTCGGCCTCGGTGTATTTCCGCTCTTTCGCGAGCACGAGGGCCAGCAATTCGCGTGAACTTTCGGAGTGAGGCGACCGCCGTACGGCCACTCGCACCTCAGTTTCTGCCTTTGGGTATTCCTGCTTTGCTACATAGAGGTTGGCCAGTGCCAGCCGCGAAGTGATATCAGATGGATGCTTAGCGATATGCGACTGCAATAGCGCGACTGCTTCCTCAGTATGCCCCGATCGCACCAGTCCGTCGAATTCCGCGAGAATGGGAGTTGCATCCTTCCGTGCCGACAGATCGGACGCCGCAGCGCGGGTGGACGCCAATGCGATAATAAGAAAAAGGACACTGCCGACAACCACAACTGCTGTTGCGAGTCTTCTCGTAGCATGATTCCGATGCTGCCACACTTTTCCACTCGACGCGCTCATACGTAGGTGCCCAGGCTGCTAGAAGAATTCAGAGACGAAGTCATTGCAATGCTCTGGGTTTAAAGAATTTGTCACCAGCTACTCGCTTGATCTAAAAAGATTTACTGGCGGAGATCATCTGCCCCGGCTAAGGTCTTTTATGTCGTGCAGCGATATGTTACGCTTTCTTACCAGCGCCTCACTGGAATTCGTAGTCCATGCCACAATCTACCGCTCGATGGGATCGCGTTCGCTTTGGTATCTTCGAGGTTGATCTCCATAGCGGGGAGTTGCGGAAGTATGGCATGCGGATTCGCCTGCAGATGCTTCCGTTCAAGTTGCTGGCCGTTTTGCTGGAACATGCGGGAGAGGTCGTTACCCGGGAAGAACTGCAAGAACGAATATGGGGAAACTCGATTGTCGTCGATTTCGATCATAGCCTAGGGACCGCAGTCAATAAGGTACGCGACGCACTGGGAGACTCCGCTGAAAGTCCTCGCTACATCGAAACATTAGCTCGACGCGGCTACCGATTTATCGCTCCCGTAGAGGCCCTCGATCCGTCCTCCACTGTTGCAACGCCAACCCCCGTTCCGTCGTTCTCAGCTGAGTCCGTCGATACTGCTGAGCGAACCTCCGATACTGCGGTACAACCAGCGGTTACCGAAACGCCCATTACGAAGTCGCTTCCGACAGCCCGTTGGAACAGTTCGCGGTTCCTAGGATTAATGACTGCTGCGCTCCTGTTGGTTCTCCTCGTTTGCGGGTTTCTACTTTGGTTGGCGGTAGGCAGTGGACCATTGCCGTCCAAGCTCACACACATCAGCCAGATTACGTCGTCCGACCGCGTTTATCCAGGCGACATTGCGATCGAGAGTTTGTCAGGGGTGGTGACCGACGGCACTCGCATCTATTTCCCTGAGATTCGCGATGGCCGCCTAATGCTCGTGCATTCCGCGTTGGCGGACAACGAAAGCTATCCCCTTGTGATGCCGTCTGAAATTGCGCGTCCTTCCTTGGCGGCCATCTCGAAGGACGGTTCGAAATTTCTGGTCCAATCGCATCAGTGGTCGAGGGTCGAGGAACCCATGTGGATCGTTCCCTCGAATGGCGGCGCAGCGACCAAGGTTGGTGACGTTCTTGGTCACGACGGCACCTGGACACCTGATGGACAATCGATTCTCTACGCATCCGGTCACGATCTTTACTTGGCGACAAGCGACGGAGGCAATCCGAAGAAACTGGCAACTGTTCCTGGGAGAGCGTTCTGGCTTCGTTATTCTCCTGACGGAAAGTCTATTCGCCTGACCGTCCTTGATCCGGCCACGCGAGCTTCTTCTCTCTGGCAGGTTTCAGCCGATGGTACTGATCTTCGGCCCCTACTCTCGAACTGGAGCAAGCCAGCGACCGAATGTTGTGGCAGCTGGACGTCGGACGGCAAGTATTTCATCTTCCAGTCCGGTCATAGTGGCAGTAGCAATCTTTGGGCGCTTAATGAATCGAGAATACCGTTTACGTCGTATGTGCCGAACCAAATCACCGCTGGCCCGTTGGAATACCTGGCGCCGGTGCCGTCGCACCAACCGAATCGGGTGTTCGTAATTGGCGCGCGCGCGCGCACCTATCTTTCCGTGTACAACGCTGCAACGAAGCAGTTCCGCCCCTACCTCTCCGCCCTCAATTCCACAGGACGAACTGAACTCTCGAGGGACGGCTCCCAAGTCGCGTGGATCAATACCTTCGACGGCTCGCTCTGGCAAAGCAAGCTCGATGGTACCCAGCGTTTACACCTGACCTTGCCGCCCATGCGTGTTTTCATGATGCGTTGGTCACCTGATGACAAGCAAATAGCGTTCATGGGTAAAAGGCCGGGAAGCCCGTGGAAGATCTATATCGTCCCCCAAGATGGCGGCAATCCTGAGACAGTCCTGGACGAGTCCCACAGCGAAGCAGACCCTTGTTGGACGCCGGATGGCAATGCTCTGATCTTCGGTCGCTCCCCCGAATTTATGGGCGAAGATACCAACGAAAAAGCCATCTATTCCCTCAACCTGAAAACCAAAGTTGTCTCCACGATTCCGGGCTCGGCGGGTCTGTTCAGTCCCCGGTTGTCGCCAGACGGTCGCTATATCGCAGCGATGCCGCTCGATCAGCGAAAACTGATGATCCTCGATTCTGCAACGAACCGCTGGTCCGAGCTAGCCGACAAAAGCGCTGACAACCCGGTCTGGTCCAGCGACGGGAAATCGATTTACTTCCACGCCTTCATGGAAGAAGGGCAACCAATCTACCGCGTCCAGATATCGGACCGGCGGCTGGAACGCATCGTCGATTTCCGTAATCTTCAACCCGCCGAAGCTTTGGAATACATCGGCCTCACGGACAAGGACGAGCCGATTATCCTAAGCAATGTTTGGACAGCAAACGTATATGCTGTGGATTGGGACACCCCCTAGTCCGTTTGCTCGCCAAATTTTCGAGATGGCAGGACGGATTTGGACATGGGCTCCCACAATCAAGCTGGCCATTGGTGGTCGACGCTGTAGCATCTTATTCGTAATGTTCATGGATTATCAGCCCTTGCTCAAGAACGTCCTCGCTGCCAACTCGGTATTAATCCTGGCCGAGGTCTTTTTGGATCTCTGACAATCTCGAGGGCAGCCTCGATAAAAGACGCGCTTCTGGGAAGTAGTCGGGGGAAGCGTCGATCCTCCTCGCAACGTTCGCTAGTCAAAAAGGACGGCCGGCCGACACCGCCCCGCCCCCTAGAATGATTGGAAGAACCGGGCCTCCAGGAATTCGCCCAGCTTGGCTGTCGCCCTGAATTGTGGGATCGAATCCAGTTCCTTGAATGCAGAAGTGAACGCGTTCGAGAGACTCCAAATCGTCCGCGCCTTAAACTCCTCATATTTCGGCTCGAAGTAGATGTCATGTTACGGTCCAAGCAAGATGTTTGGGGGCCCCTAGCTGACCTTCCACGAAGGCCTCGTAGATAACCACCTTTGCCGTGAGGTCCGTAAGTTCACTTCTCTGCCAGGCCTCAACCTGCTTTCGCATCGGCTCGAAGTTTCGCTGCATCCGATCAACACCGACCGAAATGCAGTCGATGAGCGAGACCGACTTCGACCGCGAGTGTTTCGCGAGCACGGGCGTGAACACGCCTGGGACAATGTTGCCAAGCCTGGAATACAGGTTGCTTGGTGAGGCGCAGGCAGGGACGAGAGTTAAGAGCCGAGCGCCGCAGGAACCAAGATCACGCCGGTGTCTGGTAAGTTTGCTTGCGCGAGCTTACCGTGGCAGGTCCAGGCGGCGAATCAGGTCGGCGAAGCGCGGGTCACCTTGCAGCGGGTCGAGTCGGGGATCCACCCCGATAGAGGGCATTCAATCGGAACGGTCGCGATAGGCCTTCTCAAGCCAGGCGAAAGCTTTCTCCTTATCTCCCAGCACAGAATAGATGCAAGCCACGTTGAATCCGCAGACATAGCGCTCTCGCGCCTGGCCTTCAATGCTGGGAAGCATCGCACGAGCCTTATCCGCCTTTCCCGCCAGGACGTAGGCGGCCGCGATTTGGGAAAGGATCGCCGGATTTGTGGTGGACCTCACGCCGCGGTCTGCCGCGGCGACCGCTTGGTCTCGCTGGCCCAGTTCCGCGTACGAGAGCGCCAAAACATTATCATCGTGCCCAACCCTTTGGGCGGCCTCGATAGATTCCGTGTAGCGTCTCGCGAGGAATAAGAGCCAAGCCAGGTCACCATGGGAGAACGGTAACAACGGATCGAGGGCGTAAGCGCGGTGAATTTCCTGAAGTCCTTCATCGGTTCGGCGATCCACGAAGAGGAGATATTCTGCATAGCCAGCGTGGGCCCGAGGCAAGCTGGGATTCAATTCGAGTGCCTTGTGGAACTCGCGCTGGGCCCGGCTCCAGTCCCAATCGAAGAAAAACTCAACGTAGCCCAGCGAAGCGTGGGCTTCCGCGAGCGAATCATCCAGTTGAATGGCTTTTACAGCGGCGGCCTTTGCCTGGGGCATCACCTCGAGTGGAGCTCTGTAGTTGGTGCTCAAGTCGTAGTAGGCATCGGCTAAACCGGAATAAGCCAGCGCATCGTTCTGGTCATAGGTAACGGCCTGCTTAAAAAAACTGATAGCCTTTTCGAGAGCTTGGGATTTTAGCCTCTCCGTAGGCTCAGCCATCATCCCGTGTAGCTCGTAGAGCCCGCGCAGATAAGCTTCGTTAGCTGCGGCATTGACCGTGCGTGCGTTTGACAATCGAGCTTGCTCTTGGGGGGTCAGCGTGATCTTTACTGCGGTGGCGATCGCTTTTGCCACGTCGTCCTGCAAGGCCAAAATATCCCGCGAATCGCGTTCGTACGTCTCGGCCCAGAGGTGGCTATCTTTGGGCGCCTCAACCAACTGGGCCGTGATTCGCACGTGGTCGCCGAAGCGCATGACCGTCCCTTCTACGATGGCATCCACGTTGAGCTCCCGCGCAATTTGTGGGACTGACTTGCGACTGCCTTTGTACTGCATGATCGAGTTGCGTGAGATTACGCGCAGCGCGTGAAGTTTGGCCAAGTCCGTTATGAGGGCATCGGTCATTCCGTCGGCGAAATACTCTTGTTCCGGATCGTGCGAAAGGTTTTCAAGCGGAAGCACGGCCACAGACTTAGCGGACCCAGGTATGGTTCTCTGCAGCGGCCCCTGGCGCAATCCGGCGAGGCTGAACCACAGCAGCGCTCCTGCCATGGCCGCCAGAGCCGCCACCACCGAAGGCCGACTCCAGGATCGAGGGAGAACGCGCGGTTCCTCCAGATCTTTGACGCGCTCACGTCCCGACTCCCACCATGCATCGATCTCGGCTTCATGGGCGTAAATGGCTGGCTTAATTTTGTGTGTGTGCCGATGAACCGGCAGGCCTTCCTCTTCCCAACGGCGCGCGGTGCGTTCGCTGCACTTCAGATAGGCAGCAATTTCTTTCCAGGAGTTCAGGCAGCTGCGCGAAGACGGCTCGGAGGCGCGACGCGATAAATCCTCCCTTTCGTTTGCCATAGGATAGTCCTGGCGCGAAGAGAGCTATGTGCTGGATTCTAGTACAGCGCCGCAGCCCGCGCAACGGTATCACGGCACCCGTATCACGGCAGTCGCACGGTCAAATGCGGTCATCTCAAGATGGCAGCACTTGTCCCTTGCAGCACTCAGCCGACTATCCTATGTTCAAACGCTATGCGACAAGGCTCCGGGATGCCTCAAGCTCTCACGTTCTCTTGTTGCAGGACGTAATTCAAGGAGGTCGCATGGCCCAGTCCCTCCGCAAGCGAATGACCCTTGCTGCTTTGGCTCTTTCTCCTCTTTTGCTTAACGGAGCAAGTCCGCATGGCACAGAAATCAGCGGAACCATCGCCAACACCCTGACCATCTACAATGACAGCGAACTTGTGGGCGACGTAACGTGCAAGGTCGCGGGGGCGTCGTGTATCCAGTTTGGAGCCTCAGGTATCAAATTACGCCTGAACGGCTACAGCATTACGGAAGCGACCACTGGCTGCACACCCGATACGTCGTCCCAGGACGGCATTGATGTCGCCGTCACGGGCCTGCACGACGTGGCCATTCTTGGACCCGGGCTGGTGCAAAAATTCGGCGGTTTTGGGATAGGCATATTCGGAGTCAGCAAAGTAAAGGTCGAGGGAGTCACAACGTCTGACAATTGCTTCAGTGGAATTTTCCTAGGGGGCACAAACGATAGTGACATCGAAAGGAACGTCTCGGTTCGAAACTCGATCGGGTCCGAGGGCGCCCCTTGTGGAGGAACATGACTGGCCGGCAGCAACCACAACCGAGTTCGGTTGAATAAGTACTACGGGAACGGGTTAGCTACCTCAAAGGATTCGCCGTCGGCGACAAACAGTAACAATTTCGGTGTTGGATTGATATTCGCGAGCAACGACAACGTCGTTGAGGAAAACAAGATCGGCGGCAACGTGAATGGTGTTTACATCGACTCTAACGGAGACGTTGGTAATGTCATCCGCCGAAATACCATCGCAGGCAATCCTGCCGGGCAGGTCTCGACAGAGTTCGGCACCTTGATCGGCGCGGATATTCAAGACATGTCGACACCGGGAACGAACACCTTCGAGGACAACTTCTGCTTGACCTATGCTGGCTCCATTGCGCAAGCCCCTTGTCCAGACATCTCCAAGCAGGACAGCGATGAAGACCAGCAACAACGGGACATCGCGGCATTCGAGCGGAGTCGTCTCGCGTTTCCGCAAGCTCGCCTAATCAATGCTGTCCTTTCCCAGAGTAGTCGCGCTCTGCCCAAAACTCTCGGCGCGGCAAAACTCGGTGAGACGGCTGGTCCTGAGTCGGTTACCGTGACGGGTAAAGTTGTCGACGCGGCATGTTTTATGATGCATGAGTCGGCGGCCACGTCCGCATCCCACAAAGAGTGCGCGGCGGCGTGCCTCATCCGTGGCGTTCCACTCGCGATTGCGACTGACGATGGGGCTCTCTACTTTCCCGCCGATGGCAATCAGCGGCTCAGGAGCCTCTTGAATGCCCGCGTCCGCGCCTCCGGCACTGTTGTAGAAAAGCACGAGCCGATGGAGCTGAAAATGCCGGTCGGCGACAAGAATCAAATGGTGGTGCGCGTCGAAGGCGGCTACAAGCAGATTACCATCCAAACACTGGAAAAGATTCCGCAGGCAAACCGCCGCCCCGCGTGATCATGGGCCGAGTGGATCAGAGCCGAAGCCGACAACTCCAACCGGAGGGCGCCTCAGCGTTCGCGGGTTTTTCGAACGGTGGGTGCTTTCGACGAGGCTCACATGTTTCGTGTGTTTGGCGAGCACCGGAGTGAACACACCTGAGACAATGTTTCCAAGCCTGTGTTGTTCCGTCTGTTTAGGACGTCGCAATCCCGCGACCTCCGACATTCCCGACTTGACAACACTGGGATTCGGTATACTCTGTTAAAGAGAGCCGATTACGTCTTCTCCTCTTTCAGATCCCCTGAACTAAGGCAGCCCATCTGAAGTTCTCTCCTCTTAGTCGCACCAAACCCAGGAGGTTGACATGTTTTCTCGTCACGTTTCCATGCACCTGAAGCCCAATACCCGTGCGCAGTTTACCCAAACAATCGAGAACGAGATCCTTCCCCTGCTTCGGAAACAACACGGATTCCAAGACGAAATCGTATTCGTCGCCCCCGGATCTGGAGCGGAAGTGGTCGCCATCAGTCTTTGGGACAAGAAAGAGGACGCGGAAGCCTATCTCCGCGGCAGCTATCCAGAAGTGCTGAAGGCCCTGGCGAAGGTGATCGACGGTACTCCTGACGTCCGAAACTTTGAAGTGGCCCACTCGACCTTGCAAGAGACCGCTGCTCGCGTAGCAGCCTGAGACAAGTAGGCAGCTTTCGCGTTCGGTTGGGGGCGGCCGATCCCCGCCCCCTTACGAAAGAGACTAGAAGAGTCGAGGTTTAGATCTTTCTGGTGACGCCCGCTTCTCAAAGGTAACTCTGCTTTCCGAAACGCCCGCCTCCAGAAGACTTTAGAGGTGGTTCTGTGCCCCAGCAATCGCCGATTTCCTTTCCAATGGGCACGAAAAACGTGCTCATCATCGATGGCAACGACGCGATGCAGAAGGTGCGCGCCCACGATGATGAGGAGAACGTGCGCGCTCGTGCTTACGAGCTGTATGAGGTGCGTGGCAGAATAGATGGCCATGCGGAAGAAGACTGGCTTCAAGCAGAAGGCGAAGTAGCGGGAAGCAACGAACGAAACGCCGTCCGAGCCTCAACCTCAAAGATCACGGTGAAAATCGTTGGTGAAGCCTGACGGGTTGGACGATCACGTAGTGGAAAGCGATGCTCAAACCACCGGAGGTAAGCCATGACTAACATCTACGTCGGTAACTTAGATTATTCAACTCACGAAGACCAGCTTCAGACATTATTCGCGGCGTATGGAGCCGTTAAAACAGTCACGGCCGTCATGGATCGCGACACGGGTCAACCGCGGGGATTTGCGTTCGTCGAGATGACCAGTGCTGCGCAGGCGCGAGATGCTATTCGTACCCTGAACGGTTCAGTCCACGGCGGGCGCGCCCTGATTGTCAATGAAGCTCGTCCTAAGCTCTACCGCAGTGGCGAACACGACTCGCTTCCCAGTCGGGATCACAGGCGCCATCGTATCTAAGGGTTGAGGAGACGATGTTGTTGGCTGTTCCTGCGTAAGCATTCGGGAGAATGCGAGACACTTTCAGACCGGCCTGCCAAGCGAAACAGGGGGAATTATGAATACCGGCAGCTCTAAATCTCTGGACAGCGGAACGTGGAGGGATTTGTACAAGGCTGCGCTCTTTGAGGTGGATAACGCCAGGCTCCCGGAACGCATTGCGCAAGCAGAGAAAGCGCTTGCACTAAGGGCACGGGAGTTGTTTCACATAGCCGGAGACAACATCGAAGAGGAACAAGCTCTGGACGACACGATGTACGCCTTGCATGCTCTGCGGAACACGTCGCAAACTAGCCACTGTATACCGCATCGCCGTGACGCTGCCTAGGTCAACTCGCAGATGCTGCGCCATTCCTTTCCTGGGCTCTCCCTGCGTGCACGTTTCCCCCGCGGCGTTACCGTTCGATGTAGCTGGTGGACACAAGGTCCATGTCCTGCGAACCTGTGACTGACCGCTTTTCGACAGACACAAACTTCGCCGCGCTGTATTTGCGCTCTGCATCTTGGGAGTCATCGTGCTCATACGTCTTGACGATCTCCCCGAAGTCAACGTCTGCTCCGAAGGTTTGCTCTATCGCGTCAACCTAAGCCCTTAGTGCGTCGGCGGAAATCTACAAGCAGCTTGGCCTCTCTTCACTTCTTTTCTTGTGCCGTTGGCGGCAACAATCCGTTCAGGCGCAGATACATGGCAGCCGCGCTGTAGTGGCCGGCCCAGTCATTGGTCAGGGCGATGAGGGCGAACGCTCGCGGTCCCTCGAGGCCACCAAAGAGTTCCACCGTGTCTCCAAGTTTGGAATCGTCGACCTTGCCTAGGGCCGTGCTGCAGAAATCAAAACTCGCTTTGAGCGCGGCTACGAGCCTTTCCTTCCCGTCCGTTTCTTTCAAGCCCGGCGATTTTGCGTCGGGGATTTCTCCGATCTTGGCGCAGAGGTAACTGTTCGATTCGATGATGTGCAGGACAAGGTTGCCGAACGTCATCTGCTCTGGCGTGGGCCTGAACCCGAACTTGTCGGCTGGCATCTCTTCCGCGGCAGCTACAAGGTTCTTCTGCTGGCGCGGCAGAATCTCCTTAACCACCGACGTGACCGGGTTCTTGTTGTCCTGCGCGAAAGCAGTGGCCGTTGCTAACAACACGAACACAACGAGTGTGCGTTTCATGATGCCTCCCGCAACCGTTATGCTGCCTCCTAAGCTCTTTAGCTCTTTCACTACTCTTGTTTGGTCCTCCGCCTTGCTACTTCAACACAGGCTTAATTAGGTTAAGAACGCCTTGCAATGCGTTTTCCTGGCTAAAACTGCAATCCGTGAACCTGTATCTCCTCATCATGAGCCGTGTTAGCTGCATCTCTCTTGGTCAAGAGTTCCGGTTTCATGGAATGTTTTCTCCTTGATATATTGTCTGCATCTCTGCATCGGGGTTTGGAGAGTGGGTTTCGCCTGACTTGCATGGCGGAACTCAAAGGTACGAGCCAAAACAACTCAAACAGTCGGTTGTACGAATCGGGGTACAGTCGGCGGCTATTCGGTCTGTAAGGCACTATGCGACAGGCAGAAGTCTTAGCCTCTGCACGCGCCTACGAGGCCGACGGCGCGCAGAACGGGAGGAGTGCCAGCGTACCGTTTGTTCCCTCGTGCCGCGGGCCGAACCGGAGATCAAGCCTGTCGCCGTGAAGAGTTTTGAATGAGGCTGAGTGAACAACGCCTCGGCTACCTTTCCGTTCGTGGCCACCCTTTCGCTCTTGAAGGTCCCCTCCCCCGAAACTGTGAGACAGGCGAAGCCAGCCCATGTTCGATCCAGTCCGTGTCCTCGGTGAGCAAGGGAATCACTAAGTGGAGCGCCTTGATCTCTGTCCGCACGCGCTCAATCTCCGTCTTCTTTTGCTCCAGAACCTGGTACACGTCCTTCATGGTTGGCTCCAGGCCTAGACCAGCACTTTGCCATGCGAGTGACTTCTCTCTTCGCAAAGAAAACTCTTCAAGCGGCGTTGAACAAGGGCTTGACCGTCTTCGCCCATTGTTGAGGTTCCTTTTCTGTAGACATAAACTCGGCCGGCCAGGTCAGTGATAAATACTTCGGAGGTCCGACCAGAAAGACGACGCGCTTGCGAGGGCTCGCGTGCTTGATCTCAAGGTAGAAATCGCGAGCTTCGCCAGGAAGATATCCACGAGCATCCAGCAATATCAAATCGTAAAGCTTGGTTCGCCACAGAGTTCGTGCCACCTGGAGGCTATCGGTCGTCTCAACGCCAATGCCGTGACTCCGCAAGACATTAGCGCGCGCGTTGCGGGTGGGCTGGTGGGAATCGATGAGGAGAAGCTTCTTGTCATCGAAAACGGAGCGGCCACGAAGTGGTGGTGGCTGGTACATCCTAAACTTCCGAAACGGGAGGGCATCTGTGGTTTGGCCGGATTCTCCTCCCGGGAGGGAGGGAAGTCAAGAGAAATGGAAAAGCGGTGATGTCTTAAATAGCGTGTTGCTGGATGGGGATAGTAATTTCGGTGGTGGATCGGGCAAGACTCGAACTTGCCTCTGCGACCGAGAGAAAAAGGGGACAATCTCGCTGCCGTTTTGACGCATTACGATTCCCAAAGGGCTTTCGTCGCCAAGGGTCTTTGACAATTAGTGCGAGGATTGTTTTGGGGTGGGCAACATGAGTTTGCGCCGGGAAATGATCTTCAGTGGTCCAATAAGGGACTTGCCGATAGGCTCAAAGTCCTCTAGGGACCTCTGGATTGTGAGTAATTCTTCGCGAGCAGCCTCCAGGCGGTCGATTAGGCGGCTGATCGTTTTTGGATTTTTATTAGGGCGCGGCACGGCTCCGGGAAGATTACGCTTTCTAGGTCCGAAAGTCGGTACGCTGACGGCTATAAACGGTATTTATTTTTGGGGTGGAGTGGTCCTTTTGCAATCGCTGGCACCAAAAAAATGGTTCCACAAACAATTCATTTCGGAACGGGACAGCAAGCTTTTTCGTCGCCTCTGGAATCAGCAGTTTCTACGCTTCTTTGGCAGGTGGTTTTTGGAACACCTGGAGTTCACGCTGGACGAAGGTTTGGCGACAAACCGGGATTGATGAAGCTTCGGTCACACTCCGAAAGACGCGCGAAAGCAGACAAGCGCAACCTCCGTGCGACATTGCCTCCCATCCGGTTTTAGCAAGCCCCTCTGTCAGAAGCTCAATTTCACGCCAAACTGGATTTGCCGGGCGCCGGTTGTGAGGTCCGGTCGCTTCACCTCGGAGGTAGACTGGCCGAAGGTACCGGGATCGAAGGTGAGGTTTCCGGGCTGGCCGAACTGGACGCGATTGAACAAGTTGTAGCTCTCGGCACGCAATTGCAGGTTGGACCGTTCGGAGAGGCTCAAGGTCTTTTGCAGAAGCATGTCCCAGTTGTTCACTCCGGGACCATAGAAGTGGTTGCGCCCAAGATTGCCCGCACTGCCCCATGCCGGATCGGAAAACAAGCCAAGGTTAGGCCCGGTTTGCGTGTGCGGATTGGTAACCGGGAGAGGAGTGCCCGCGCCATTGTAGTCCGGCCGTTGCTGCTGGCCCGTGTGAGCCGTATCAAGCGCAGTGAATATGTCGTACGGAAGGCCGCCAGAGAATGTCGTGATCCCGGCCACTTCCCAGCCTTCGAAGATTTGACCCGCGACGCCTTCCGCTAGGTGGTCGTGTCCGCGACCGATGGGAAGCGCCCAGGAGTAGTTGAGTACCAGCCGTTGTCTCACGTCGAAGTCTGAATTGCCACGCTCGGCAGCAAGTTCGAGGGAGTTGCGCGGGAATTCATTATTACCAGCACCTGGCGTCAAAGGGTCAGAGGAGTCGTCGATGGCATGTGCCCACGTATACGCCGCCTCGAACAAGATGCCGTTCGACATCCTCTTTGTAAGGTTCGCCTGCAAAGCGTGATAGATAGACGAAGCGGCGTTATTGAAAACTTCCGCGTGCAGAAAAGCATTGTTTTTGACCGCATCGAAAGGCAGACTGCCTGAGTCAGCGCCAAACCAAAGATTATCGAACTGCAAAGAAGATTGAGTGCAGTTGTACGGGTTCGGCTGGGCGCAGAAGGCTTCGAGCTGTGCCACCAGAGCCGGTTGCGGAGGGTTGCCGTCTACCAGCCGAAGCAGTCGGGTTCCCCTCGATCCTACATAATTCACTTCCACGAGTACGCTACCAGGCAAGTCGCGCTGCACCCCAAAATTCCAGCTCTGGCTGTAAGGCATGCGGAGGTGCGGATCGATGATGAATGGTAAGTCCCCTGCCCCCTGGTTCACCGCCGCTGCGGTTTGCAGCGAGGGCGGCGCAGACAGGACGGAAGCGGGTGGGCCGATGCACAACCCTAACTGACTTTGGACCTCCGGGGGAGCACACGGTGGCTGACCAAAGAACGGCTGAAAGAAAATCTGCTGGAAGGGTGGGTTTCCGCGTGTGAGTCCCAGCAACTGGCCGAAAAGCCGGTCGTGGAAAATTCCATAGCCCGCGCGAATCGAGGTCTTGCCGTGCTTGAAAGGATCCCATGCGATTCCGATGCGCGGCTCGAAGTCGTGCCAGTCATTGCTGTAGAGAGGCGGCAATCCTTGTTCTTTCTGCCCAGCGATCGCGAAGGTAAACGGTGCTGGCCCGCTGGGGTCGGCAAAAAGCGTAGAAAGCAAGTTGTTCACTTCGTAGGGCACGCCATTGAACTGGTAGCGCAGTCCGTAGTTCAGAGTGAGGTTGGGAAGGATTTTGAAAGTGTCCTGCGCGAAGGCATCGAAGTCTTGCTGACGGAATCCGCGGAGATCACTGGCGGTGCGATTGCCGCCCTTGCCGAAGAATTGTGCCTGGGTCACCGATCCCACAGTGCCGAAAAGCGACCACACCATGTCCTGCAGCGTTGGATTTGAGTCCACTTGTGGGTTGCCTGTAACAAAGGCAGTGACGCCCCCAAAGTTCGCGAAGTTATTGAAATCAACCGTGGGCCGCGAGAGAAAATCATTCGTACTGTTGGAGTAAGCGTCGCGCGTCTCGACACCGAACTTGAAGGTGTGACGACCCCGAGCCCAAGTTAGATCGTCCCCGATCGTATACGTGCCACTGAACCGCTCCGAGCCGTTTCGATCAACGAGTATCAGGCAGCCGAACCCGGCGACTCCGGGCAACGGAAGATCGAAACCACGTCCATACGCATCCGTCAGGCCGAGACTGTCGAGGACGTTCAATCCTTCACAGGTGAGAGGGAAATTGATACGGTTTCCGCCCAGACGAAAGTTATTTACCAATTTGGGATCGATCACCGAGGTCAGTTGCAGAGATGCGTTTTGTCTCCGCTGCGATGTGCCGGTGGCGCCAAGGCCAGAAAGGAAATCGGTGTGATCGAAGTTGGGATCCTGGTACCGATTGAAGGTGTAGCGAACCGACAGAATCTCGCTTTGCGAGAAGTTGTGGTCGATGCGGACGGTTGCATTGTCGCTGGTCGTTTGCGATGGGCTGGGATAGAAAAGCAGTCCGCGAACGTCGTCGACCCTGGGACCGTTCGGCGCGGGATAGAGCGCCAAGACCTTTTGCATCGTCGGGTCCAGTGGCAACCCAAAGATATTGTTTGGTGAAGTCGGGGCGCTGACATCGATGGGCTGGCCGCTGTATGTGAAACTGCCGGTCTTGAAAGCTTGGGTCGGCACAATGCTTGTGTTCGTGAGGGTCGTGGAGAACCGCTCGCCGTCGTAGTTCGCGAACCAGAATGTCTTGTCGTGCCGCAGGGGCCCTCCGGCGGAGACTCCAAACGTGTTGCGAGAGTACGAATCCTTGGGCGCGACTTGTCCCGCCGCATTGGTGTCATGGTTGAAATAGTCGCGGGCGCCCAGAGCGTCAAAACGCCCGAACCAGTAGACGTCGGAGTGGAAATCGTTGGTGCCGTGCTTGCTCACGATGTCAATCACCGCCCCCGTATTACGGCCAAACTCGGGAAGAAAACTGCTGGTGATGACGCGAAACTCCTGGACAGAATCGGGATTCAGAGCTGTCAGTCCGGGCTGAGGCAGAGTCAAACCGGGAATCTCGGCATCGTTGTTATCGGTGCCGTCCAGCAGGAAGTTGTTATTGCGCTCCCGCGATCCGTTCACCGAGAGGCCATGCAAAATCGAGTTGGACTGAATGGCGCCCGGCGAAAGCAAAATCAGTTGATACGGATCGCGCAGAATCAGCGGCAGATCCTCTATCTGCTCGCGCTTGACGATGTTTCCGATCTGGGCATCGTCCAAATCCACCGGCGCTACCTGTTCGCCATGGACGGTGATCGTTTCAGGGGTCGCGCTCGGGACCAGCGTCGGGCTAAGGTTCTGGACCTGGCCCACGGTGAGTTCCACGCGGAAATACTCCACCGTCTTGAAGCCCGGCCGTTCGACGAGCACATCATAGATTCCCGGAACCAGGCTCGTGATTCGGTAGTTCCCCGATCCGTCGGTTGCGGTGCTGCGCGAGGCATCGGTGGCAAGGTTGCGGGCGGTGATTTTCGCCTGAGGCACAACAGCCGCGGTGGTGTCTTCGACTGTACCGCTAATGGCTGCCGACTGTGCCACAGCGAGCCGGGAGAGGCAGAAAAGCGAGAGAACCAAAGCCGAAGCGGAGAGGCGCCTCATCATGGGACTTCTCTCTGGCAGGATATCTCAGCTGTAAGAATCAGGCGGCCCAAGAAATGGTTGCCTCCCGGTCTTTGGGCTGAATCCCAATCACGAGATGCAGAGTGATATGCAGACGCGGCGAAGGTGAAGTTAAGGAAGAAGATAAGGAGAAGTCAAGACTGGGCTGCCTTCTCTGGCGATCGCGTGCTACCTGCCGGCACGTCGCGCCATGCGGATCAATCCAACGATGGCGCTGCACGCAGAGGAATCGAGCAAATTCGGCGAATTGTCGCGGGCATGTTCACCCCCGTGCTGGCCAAGCACACCAAGAGCTTCAACCTGGTCGATACGCTCTCCGTTGGAGTAGACCGCGTCCAGCGGAACTTTGAGCCGATGCAGCGGCAGGTTGAGCACTGGCGGCAGACGCAACTCACTGACTCGCAGGCCAAGTTAATCCTGTACTCGGCATTTGTCGATGTCAAGCTCGATGCGCCCAAGAGCCTTTTGTCAGAAGTGCACCGGCACTATTTCGAGCCGCAATACCCGGAGTTCTCACCGCGAACTATGTGGAGCCTGTCGAACGCCTTCACCAGCGCTTTCAAGAAACTCGATCCGGTCCCGCAGTTCAAGGCTACCGCCAAACTGGGCGACTTCCTCGCCCATGTGCCGAACTGATCCAAGTGGACCCCGTTCATGTGTGTGGAGAAATGAACGGGGTCCGGTTGCTCGACGATGCACGCTGATCCCAGGTTGCGCCACTTAGATAGGCTGTACTGATCCGGTTCAACACAGCGGTGCGGCCGGCTTCGCGTGTAGGTCGCATGGCTTAGCGGCCAAAGGTCTTAGATGATGCCTTTCTCGATGGCCTTGAGCACGGCACGCGTCCGATCACGGACCCCGAGCTTCGAGAGAATGCTGGAAACATGATTTTTGACGGTACCCTCCGACAGATACAGGGCAGTGGCAATTTCCCGATTGCTGTAGCCTCCGGTCATGAGCCGAAGAATTTCCGCCTCCCTCGAAGTCAGGGCTTCGTGGTCGTAGCCATGATCCCCAGGCAACGGGGCCTCGTGTATGCCGCGAATTAAGCGTTCTGTGACCACGGGGGAGATCATGGTGCCGCCCTCCGCAACCAGCCGGATGGCGTTCGTGAGCGTGTCGAGAGAGACGTCTTTCAGAAGATAGCCCTTGGCGCCGAGGCGAATGCCTTCGAGTAAGGCAGAGTCGTCGTCGAAAGTTGTAAGCAAGATGACGGGAGGCGAGTCCTTTTGCTCATTCATCTCTCGCAAGACCTCAATGCCGCTCACCTTCGGCATTCGCACATCGAGTAAAACCACATCCGGGCTGTGCTTGCGCATCTGGGCGAGTGCTTCCCTACCATCGGTAGCGCGAGCAATCACACGCAGGTCCGGAACAACCTTGAGAAGCGCCTCCAAACCTTCACGCACGAGGGTCTGATCTTCGACGAGCAAAACCCGTATCATCGCAGTTCCACGGGGCTCTTGGCGGGAAGCCAGGCTCTAAGCGCAAAACCAGATTGTCGATTGGGGCTGATCGTCACTCCACCGCCTAGCTCTTCCAACCTGCGCTGCATCGACGAGATTCCCATCCCAGGAGCAGCATCTGCGACGGTTCGGCCGTCGTCATGCACTTCGATCTCGATGGCGCCATCTTCTGCACGCAGGGTGATCCACAGATTGGAAGCATCGGAGTGCTTGAGCGTGTTGGTCGTGACTTCCTGTACACAGCGCAATACCGCGTGCGCTCTCGCGCCATCGGTTATATGCAGTTGAGCCGGCATCGATAGATGGAGCTTGATGCGTGGAAGATTCTCGCTGAGAGAGATGAGCGCTTGACGGAGATCGATGGCGTCCGTGTCATGAAGCGAGGAGACAACGGAGCGGAGATCGGTCAGCAGCTGCCGGGAGGTTGCAAGGGCCTTCTCGACGGCCGTATGCGCCTCCTCGACCGAGCTATGAAGAGCGGCCTCAAGGTGCAAGCACAGGGCGGTGAGATGATGTCCCAGGAGATCGTGTAGCTCGCGCGCGATCCGCAAGCGTTCTCCTGTCTTGCTGCTCTCGCGCAACAACTCGCGCGTGGACGCCAGTTCGGCATTGATGCGAGCCAGATCTTCGCGCGCAAGCGATTCGCTTTTTGCCATGGCGGCTGTGACGAGCGCAAAGACTTGGAACCCAAGAAATGCCGCGGTCCCACCCCACCTCCAGCCCATGTGGTAGTGCGGTTCCAGGAAATAAATCAACAGTAGCGAGTCCATGGCAGTCCAGATGCCTGCCGCTTTGAGAGGCAGCACTAAGGCGAGTTGCCAGGAAACAATGACCAGCAAAAAAGCGACAAAATAATTTTGCAGCAGGGCTGTCATTCCCAGAGCTGCAATGGTTTCCATGAGCAGTGCAGCCAGTCGCCCCGGCAATGAGCGCGTACCTGGGCTCGAACTGAACCAAAACGCCGGACCAAAAATAAAGAACAGAATCAACCATGCGACCCACCGCCCGCCCGTGAGGGATTCGCCACTGCGCGTCGAGCTGTCCAGAATGGGGAGCCCGAGAAAAACCCAAATGCCAATCCCCGCAGCCCGCAGTGCGCGATGATAACCGGGAGACGACGGTAATCGGCGCTGCATAGGCGGCATTATTGCAGATTTCCTTTGTAGAGCAGATGTGCCGGAAGTCATGGCTTCCGCTAATGCCTGCCTGCGTTGTCGGAGGCCCCGCATTCAGGTCGCAAATCGAACTGTTTTTCCTTTTCCATGACTTCCTGCACTGGTCGCCGGATCCATCCTGATCTAGCTTGTTAGTAGCTGAACGAATCAATCACACGAAGGAGAGCACCGATGAAGAGTTCGAAACCAACCCTCAAATTCGCAACGGTAGCCCTGACGATTGCCAGTTGCATTGGGCTTGCATTGTATTCACACGAGAAAGCAAACGCCGCAGACGAAACTGCTACCGCGCATGCCGTAACAGTCAAGGGCTATCTCCGCGATGCCGAGTGTCCCATGCGCTACAAGAAATCGATGAAGCCAGAGGGGTCCTGTGCGATGGACTGCGTAAAAAAAGGTTATCCCATTGCGCTCATCACCAAAAATGGCGATCTGTTCATTCCTGTTGATCCCACGCCGGAGAAGGATGTACGTCCTTTAGTAATGCCGCATTTTGGCAAGTACGTCTCAGTTACGGGGGACGTCCTAGAGCGAGGTGGGATGCGTGCCATCACCGTAAAGGAGATCAACGAAGTGCCCGACAGCCAATAAGACCGCTGAGGCGGTAGCATTGCGGGGGGCACGACGCATGCCGCCCGAATTTGGAAAACATTGTCTCAGCTGCGTTTACACCGGTGCTGGCAAAGCACTCGAAGTCATCCTCGCTCATCGACTGCATCGCGGTCGGTGTTGATCGGATGCAACGGAACTTCGAGCCGATGCGAAAGCAGGTCGAAGCCTGGCAGAGAAGTGAACTGACCGATGTGACGGCGAAGGTGGTGATCTACGAAGCGTTCGTCGAGGGCAAACTAGAAGCTCCCAAACACCTTGCCCGCACCGTGCATGGCCTCTACTTCGAACCGAAGTATGACGAGTTCCGGTCGCGAACAATCTGGAGTCTCTCGAATGCCTTCACTTCAGCATTCAAGGAACTGGAGCCGATCCCGCAATTCAAGGCCACAGCGAAGCTGGGCGAGTTCCTGGAGGCTCGGTTCTCCCAATCGTTCTAACCTGCGCGGCGGCCTTCCAACAAGCAATTCCATTTTGCTTTAGGCGACCCATGCGGGCGAGGCTCGCCCGCATGGGCCGAAGAGAGGAGTCACCGTCATGTCTGCATTGTTTCCGCTTGGGCAAATTGTGGCCACGCCCGGGGCGCTAGCAGCACTCGAGAGAGCGAAGCAGCCGCCTACCTGCTTCTTGGCCCGTCATGCAATCTGGAACTGGGGCGAACTGGAGCCAACCGATGTCGCAGAGAATGAGTACAGCGTGGCTCAGGGGTTTCCATTGCTGAGCAGCTACGAGACAAAGGCCGGGGAGAGGCTGTGGATCATCACCGAAGCAGACCGGTCCGCAACCACTCTACTGTTACCAGAGGAGTATTGACGAGTTGCATGAGGGGCTTTGAAGGCTCGGCGGGTGATTCGGGTTTCCTTCGGCGTCTACTTCGCTGCCTTGTGCTTGGCATACTCTTCCGGTGTGAACTTGCCGCCCGGGACGTAACTCGCGTTTATTTCCGTGTAGTGCTTCCACTTTTCGGGTAGGTCGTCCAGCGCGAAAATCGCCGCGACCGGGTAAACCGGCACGCAGGCCCCACAGTCGACGCACTCTACGGGATCGATGTAGAGCTGCGGGGCCTCATCGAAACCAGGACGGGCGTCGTCATACTTGGTGTTCTTCTTCGGGTGGATGCAATCTACGGGGCAGGCATCGACGCAGGCGGTGTCTTTTGTCCCGATGCAAGGCTCGGCAATGACGAAGGCCATAGGACAGCTCCGCCTATCTCAGGCACAGTACACCCAAGGGAGAGGCGTTTCACGCGGGAGGCATGCGCATACGAGCCGTAACGTTGGGGATATATGGCTGCATTGCCTTCCAAACAGATTATTGGCCACAACACGGAGGAGTTCGGGCAGTAGCCCAGTCGGCTTCCACTACGGCTCGGCGCGTTCGGCAAGCTCTTGCAGAAATGGGCTCTTCTGGATATGCCGTGAGTGCGCCGAGACGTGTACGTAGGGAAAGCCCAGGAATTGTTTGGCGGAGACACTTCCGTTATTTCCAAGCAATTGAATTTCGACGGTTCCGCTTTCGCCAGCACTCGCTCCATTGCTCTCCGTACGGTTCTCTCTCCCCAATAACCCAAGGCGGTCGCCTGAATGCTGCCAGCCAGAAAAAAGAAGTTCCAGTCAGCTCGTCGGATGTCTCGATCGAGGGCGTAGGCGTCGGAATTCTTGATCATTTCCCAGCCGTGCAAATATGGTTCCGTTTCTACTCGCAAGGATTTGGGAATGATGGTGCCCGCCTTCATCATGATAGTGCCCGTTTTTATGGTGCCTGACAATCGAGTCTCCCTTTATCTCGGAGATCCAGCGGCCAATGAAAAAAGCGCAAGAAGAAAAAGCCCCGTCCTGCGACGAGGCTTCCGTAGTTTTCGCGCTAATCTGATTAGACGTTGAACGACGACCCGCAGCCGCAGGTGCTCTTCACGTTCGGGTTCTCGAACTTGAACCCGGCGCCTTCCAGCGTCTCGACGTAATCGACGCGGCAGCCGTTCAGGTACATGATCGAGGTGGCGTCCACGAACACTTTAAGGCCGTCCATATCGAACACTTTGTCCATCATGCCGGAGCTGGTGTCGAACTGCAGGGAGTAGGAGAAGCCCGAGCACCCGCCTCCCACTACCCCCACGCGCAGGCCAGCCGGCGCGGGATTCTGTTGCGCCATGATTCCCTTTACCTTGGCAATGGCATTTGGAGTCAGGCTAATGGGTGCCTCTTTTGTCGGGGGCGTCGGAGCAGTCGTTGTGGTCGACATATGAATCTCCTCGAGCCTATGAACATAGATTGTAGCAGTCTTCAATCGTAAGCTCGCGCAGCATATCTGCGACGACCTGGTGCACCATCCCCAGTTGATGGTAGCCGGAAACGGACTCCAGGTGCCGCCAGCGTTCGCCGCGAATACCGCTTCGCCGTGGTCCCTCGCTTGCTTCAATCACGTCGAATACGGAAATGTACCGCGGGTCGCGGGCGAGTGTGTATCCGCCCTTAATCCCGCGGTGGGACATCAACACCCCAGCTGTGGCAAGTTGCTGGAGGATCTTGGCCAATGCTTCATGGGGCAGTCCATAGCATTCCGCCAAATCATGCGCGCTGGACGAACCCTCGCCAGCGTGCTCTGCCAAGTGCTTCGCAGCGATGAGACCGTAACATGCTCTCCGTGTCAGCAACATAGCGAAACCCGCTGATCTGACCGACTGAGACCGGCCCACCGCCGGGGCCGCCCAGCGTCAGGCGACGCGCAATTGGGCCAGAGGCCACCCGTTTGGGGACGGTTGCCGGGCCTTGTCAGCCGTGTCAGCGGCGCAGTACAATTAAATTGTACCAAATCAGTACTATTTAAATCTACTAATGTACGGCGGTTCGGAAACCTCTGAGACAGGGGCATTGACTGATGATCCGACTAGGTAAATTGACGGACTACGGGCTGGTCCTGATGACTCACATGGCACAGAACCATGATCGGTTGCTGCACACAGCGCGTGACTTGGCCGTCGAGGCACGGCTGCCCCGGCCAACAGTGAGCAAGCTGCTGAAGGAGCTTCTGACGGGTGGGTTACTGGTTTCGCACCGTGGCATCAAGGGTGGGTACAGTCTGGCCAGGAAGCCGCGAGAGATCTCGGTCGCTGAAATCATTGCTGTATTCGAGGGTCCTATCGCACTCACTGAATGCAGCACTGACATCTCCGGGCTGTGCGACTTGGAGCCCTGTTGTCCCATCAAGGACAATCAGCGGATCATCAGCCAAGCGGTACGCGGGGCACTGGATAAGGTGATGCTTTCCGATCTCAGTCAACCCTTACAACTGACCACCATCAGGAATACGCGCGGAAACCTAGTGCCCAGTATTGGTTTTGTCTCCGGGAGAATGCAATGAGCACAAGCCTTAACACGATCCGAGACTTGGCGGAGCGGGAATACAAGTGGGGCTTCGTCACTTCTGTCGAGGAAGAGAGAGTCCCCAAGGGGCTCAACGAGGACATTATTCGCCTGATCTCGGCCAAGAAGAATGAACCGGAGTTCATGCTCCAGTGGAGGCTGAAGGCCTATCACCACTGGGCGTCGCTTGAGAAGGCGCAAGCGGAACCGAAGTGGGCGAACGTCAAGTACGGGCCCATCGACTACCAGGAAATCGTTTATTACTCCGCGCCCAAACAGAAGGCCGGCCTCACGAGCCTGAAGGAACTGGATCCCGAGATCCTGCGCACCTACGAAAAACTGGGTATTCCGCTTGAGGAGCAGAGGCACCTGGCCGGTGTGGCTGTGGATGCGGTGTTCGACAGCGTCTCCGTGGCTACGACCTTCAAAGAGAAGCTGGCCGAGCTGGGAATTGTCTTCTGCTCCTTCTCGGAAGCTGTGCAGAAGCATCCTGACCTGGTGCAGAAGTACCTTGGCTCAGTGGTTCCTTATACCGACAACTTCTTCGCGGCGCTGAACGCGGCCGTGTTCACGGACGGGTCCTTTGTCTATGTACCGAAGGGCGTTCGCTGCCCAATGGAGCTTTCCACCTACTTCCGTATTAACGCTGCGAACACCGGTCAGTTCGAACGCACGCTGATCGTCGCCGACGAGGGCTCCTACGTCAGCTACCTCGAAGGCTGCACTGCGCCCATCCGCGACGAAAACCAGTTGCACGCTGCGGTGGTCGAGTTGATCGCGCTCGACAACGCGCAGATCAAGTACTCGACGGTGCAGAACTGGTACCCGGGTGACAAAGAAGGTAAAGGCGGGATCTACAACTTCGTGACCAAACGTGGCAAGTGCCTGGGCGTGAACTCGAAGATCTCCTGGACACAAGTGGAGACCGGCTCAGCCATTACCTGGAAGTATCCGAGCTGCATCCTGCAGGGTGAGAACTCGGTGGGCGAGTTTTACTCGGTTGCCCTCACCAATAACTACCAGCAGGCCGACACCGGCACCAAGATGATCCACATCGGGAAGAACACGCGCAGCACTATCGTTGCCAAGGGCATCTCTGCTGGCCACGGCCAGAACACCTATCGAGGCCAAGTGAAGATCATGAAGGGTGCCACCGGGGCCCGCAACTACACGCAGTGCGACTCGCTTCTGATCGGAGACAAGTGCGGCGCCCACACTTTCCCGTACATCGAGGTGAGGAACTCAACCGCCCGCATCGAGCATGAAGCTTCCACCTCGAAGATCGGCGAGGATCAGCTCTTCTACCTGCGGCAGCGCGGGCTGAAGGCGGAAGATGCCGTTTCCATGATCGTAAACGGTTTCTGCAAGCGCGTCTTTCGCGAGCTGCCCATGGAATTCGCGGTGGAGGCGCAGAAACTGTTGGGCGTGAGCCTGGAAGGCAGCGTCGGATAAGGCTGGTGTCATGCAGGTACAACGACGGAGCCAATGAGAGGAAAAATGAGCTTGCTGGAAATCAAGAATCTGCACGTCAAAGTGGACAACCACGAAATCCTAAAGGGCATTGACCTGAGAGTGAACGCCGGCGAAGTGCATTCCATCATGGGCCCGAATGGCTCAGGCAAAAGCACCCTGGCGCAGGTGCTGGCACGCCGCGAGACCTACACGGTGACCGCGGGCGCGGCGTCTTACAACGGCAAGAACCTTCTGGCCCTGAAACCGGAGGAGGCCGCTTGTGAAGGCGTCTTCATGGCCTTCCAATACCCGGTAGAGATTCCCGGTATCAGCAACGCTTACTTCCTACGGTCTGCTCTCAATGCCATCCGCAAGCACCGTGGGCTGGATGAGGTTGATGCCATGGATTTCCTGCCCATGTTCCGGGAGAAGCTGAAGCTGCTGGACATGGACGAGAAGCTGATGAACCGTTCCGTGAACGAAGGCTTCTCTGGCGGCGAGAAAAAGCGCAACGAGATCCTGCAGATGGCGGTGCTGGAGCCGAAGCTCGCCATCCTGGACGAGACCGATTCCGGCCTGGACATTGACGCGCTGAGGATCGTGGCCCAGGGTGTCGATGCCATGCGCAACCCGGAGCGCGCCATTATCGTGGTAACTCACTACCAGCGCCTGCTGAACTACATCGTCCCTGACTTCGTCCACGTGCTGGTGGATGGACGCATCGTGCGTTCGGGCGGCCCGGAACTGGCTCTGGAACTGGAAGAGAAAGGCTATGGCTCAATGGAAGCCGAGGCGCGGCATGCTACACCCGCCTAATGAGAACGAGGGAAGAACAACGTGATCACGGCAACTCAGCAGCTGGGAAATTACCTGGAAGGCTTCAGCGAGTTCGAGAGGCTTGCTGCCGGCCATGACTTGCCATGGTTGCGGAAGCTGCGCCGGGATGCGTTCGCGCGTTTTTGCGACGTCGGGTTCCCAACCACTCACGACGAAGACTGGCGGTTCACCAACGTCTCTGCCATCGGGCAAACTCCCTTCCGGCTTATCCGCAACGACCGCACCCGCCTGTCTCAACGGGAACTGGAGCCGTACCGGGTTCCGGGTGTTGCCTGTCAACTCGTGTTTGTGAACGGACGCTTTGCGCGCGAACTCTCGGTGCTTAACAACTTGCCTGCCGGTGTGGAGGTCAGCGGTCTCGCCGAGGAGATTGCCAGCAATTCCGGGGCGATTAAGACACACCTCGGCCGCTACCTTGATATCCGCCGCGATGCCTTCTGTGCACTGAACACCGCTTTCGTGGAAGACGGAGCGTATGTGCACATCCCCAGAGGCGCGCTGGTGGAAGAGCCCATCTGCCTACTATTCGTCTCGAACGCGGACGATGCCCCTTCCATGAGCCATCCGCGCAACCTCATTGTGGCGGAGGAAGACAGCCAGGCCACGTTTGTCGAGGACTATGTGTCGCTCGGCGGTGGCGCGGTGTTCTGCAACACGGTCACGGAACTGGTCGCTGGCGACCACACTGTGCTTTCGCACTACATGATCGAGCGCGAGCACAAGGAGGCTTTCAACATCTCGACGCTGCGTATCCAGCAAGGAAGAAGCACCAATGTCGTGTCGCACTCAGTGCTGCTGGGCGGCGCGCTAGTGCGCAACAACGTGCACCCGGTGCTGGCCGGCGAAGGGGGAGAGTGTCTGATTAACGGCCTCTTCATCGGCAATGACCACCAGCACCTGGACAACTACATGCTGGTAGAGCATGCCAGCCCGCGCTGCGGCAGCCGGCAGTTCTACAACGGGATCCTCGATGGCCACGCCCACGGCGTTTTTCACGGCCGGATCATCGTGCACAAAGATGCGCAGAAAACCGATGCTAAGCAGACCAATCGCAACCTGCTGCTTTCCGATGACGCGCAAATCGACACCAAGCCGCAACTCGAGATCTACGCCGACGACGTGAAGTGCACCCATGGGGCCACCATCGGCCAGATTGAGGGCGACGCCCTGTTCTATCTACGCTCTCGCGGCATCGACGAGGTGTCCGCGCGCAAACTTCTGCTCTTCGCCTTCGCCAGCGAGTGCCTCGACCGTATGAAGCAGGGACCCGTCCGGAAGCACGTGGAAGGGCTGATCAACCGCTGCCTGTTCCCGATGGCCAACTCTGCGCCTGGTGTGTCGGCAGAGAACCGTCGCGAGGACACTGGAAGAAATTGGGGGGAAATCGCATGATCACTGCTGCCAAGAGATTGCCCACAGAGTTCCGTGCAGCGGACATGCGCGACACCGGTGCCGGGTTCGATGTGCAGAAGGTCCGCCATGACTTTCCTATCCTCCGGCAGAGAGTGCGTGGCAGGACGCTGGTTTACCTGGACAATGCAGCAACGTCCCAAAAGCCGCAGGTGGTCATTGATGCGATCCGTCACTACTACGAGCGGGACAACGCCAACATCCATCGCGGCGTGCATTTTCTTTCCGAACATGCGACGGAAGAGTACGAAGCGTCGCGGAGGACGGTGCAAGGTTTCCTCAACGCCGCTGATGCGAGCGAGATCATCTTTGTTCGCGGCGTCACCGAAGCCATCAACCTCGTGGCTCAGACCTACGGCCGCACTAACGTTCATCCCGGCGACGAAGTGCTCATTACCGCCATGGAGCATCACTCCAACATCGTGCCCTGGCAGATCCTGTGCGAAGAAAAGGGTGCGAGGCTGCGGGTTGCACCCATCAGCGACAGCGGCGAGTTGCTGCTCGAGGACTTTGAGAAGTTGCTGGGACCGCGAACCAAAATCGTCGCCGTAACGCACGTCTCAAACGCTTTGGGCACGATCAATCCTGTCCAGCGCATTATCGAAATGGCACATCGCGGGAACATCCCGGTGCTGGTCGATGGAGCCCAGGCCGTGCCTCATCTCAAGGTGGACGTCCAGGCCCTAGATTGTGACTTTTACGTTTTCTCCGGTCACAAGGTGTACGGTCCAACTGGCATCGGGGTTTTGTACGGCAAGTCTGCTCTGCTGGATGCCATGCCTCCGTACCAGGGCGGCGGTGACATGATCAGTTCCGTAACCTTCGAGAAGACAATCTACAACAAGCTGCCCTATAAATTTGAAGCTGGCACGCCCCATGTGGCAGGCGCAATCGGCCTGGGCGCAGCCATCGAGTATGTGAACTGCCTCGGGAGGGAAAACATCGCTGCACATGAGCACGAGTTGCTGGCCTATGCCACTGAAACCGTTTCAGCAGTCCCCGGCATTCGTCTAATCGGCACCGGAAAAGAAAAGGCTGGCGTGCTCTCGTTCCTGCTGGACAGTATCCACCCGCACGACATCGGGACCATTCTCGACCAGGAGGGAATTGCTATCCGAACAGGCCATCACTGCGCCCAGCCCGTGATGCAGCGCTTCGGCATCGCGGCCACGGCGCGTGCTTCGTTCGCTTTCTACAACACCAGAGAAGAAGTGGACGCTCTGGTCGAGGGCATCCAGAAGGTACGGGAGGTGTTCGCCTGATGCCTGATCTACGTGAGCTTTACCAGGAACTGATCCTGGAGCACAGCAAGGCGCCTCGCAACTATCGCACGCTGGCGACGGCGAACCATAGGGCAGAAGGATATAACCCGCTCTGTGGGGACCACTTCACCGTCTACCTGGACTTGGAGGGCGACTCGATTCGCGACATCAGCTTCCAAGGCTCAGGATGCGCGATTTCCAAAGCCTCAGCATCCCTGATGACGCAGAGCGTGAAGGGTAAGAGTAGGGCGGAAGCGGCAAGACTCTTCGACCAGTTCCACAAGCTGGTGACGGGCCAGTCGCCGGCGAACGGGAACCGGGCTGAACTGGGCAAGCTGGCTGTTTTTTCCGGCGTCTCCGAGTTTCCTGTACGGGTCAAGTGCGCCACCCTTGCCTGGCACACGTTGCACGCTTCGCTGGAAGAGAAACAGGGCACTGTGTCGACGGAGTAGCGCCAACACAGAGTAAGGAGAAAAGAACAGCTACGAAGGGAGTTCTATATGGGTGCGAGTGGACCGATCATGCTAAGTCGGGCTTGTGAAGTCATCGAGATCCCCAGTGGGATTCGCGCTACCCTCCCGGCCGGTGCCGTCGTAAGGATCATGCAGTCCCTGGGCAGCGGCTATACGGTGGCTACCGATCGCGGCTACATGTACCGTGTCGATGTCAGGGATACGGATGCTCTGGGGCTCTCCAACGCGGCGACGGCACAAGCACCTGCGGTCCACGAAGGGAATTTCAGCGATCAGATGGTCTGGGACCAGTTGAAGACCGTGTACGACCCGGAGATTCCGGTCAATATCGTGGATCTGGGTCTGGTTTACTCGTGCGCGATTGCGCCGCTGGAGCAAGGCGGGAACAGGATTCATATCAAAATGTCCATGACTGCTCCCGGTTGCGGTATGGGCAACGTGCTCAAGGCCGACGTGGAGAGCAGGCTCTCCCGGTTGCCCGGTGTCAAGGAAGTTCATGTTGAAGTTGTGTTCGATCCGCCATGGCATCCCGGCCTCATGTCGGATGCAGCCAAGCTCCAGCTTGGCTTCGACCTGGATTACGGCACGACACAAACCTCGTCACCGATCCATGGAGGAAGAGAGTGATCGTCCCCCCCAAAGATCCTGGTTCCCGGCGCAGGGCCAGAAACATTTGCCCACGACATCCGTGGAGTCGCGGTTCGCGCTTGCCTAAGCTGCCGGGCGTTCTGGTCTGGGTCGAGCGTAATTCACGTCCAGGGTACGATCTCTTAATATGCTGCCATTCAGAGCTCGGATTGCTTTCTCAGCCTCAGCGTCGTTAGTCATCTCCACGAATGCAAACCCGCGCGGCAGCCCGGTGTCGCGATCCACGATGATATGAACCTGCACCACCTGTCCGTAGGCTTCGAACAGCCGCCGAAGCTCATCGAGCGTCACCTCAGAACCAAGGTTTCCAACAAAGAGGTTTTTCACGACGTTTCCCCTATCGGTAACTGTTTTAATTGTGGGCTGTTCTCGGGCGATTGGGCAAGAGGACGAAGTCACAGCAGGGACAGGGGCACAGGGCAATCGTGTCGACCAACGCACCCGCGACGTCGATTGAGCCAGTAACTATCACCACGAACTTGCTCGGCTCCAGTGAGTGCAGCGACGCGGTTCAGGTACTCCGCTGCGCGTTGGTTCGCTTTCTCATCGCGAGCAGATCACTGCGCACGGGTGAACACCTGACCGTCGGCCTCTGCCGAAAGTTGTGCTGTCCTAGGTGAACAGCCGAACTGTGGCATTTGATCTAACGAGAGTTGACGCCATCGATGGCGGCGGAATGGGGGTGTTGGTGTTCTTGCACGGGTGTTCTCGCGCCACCGAAGTTGACTTGAAACTCATGAATCCGACGTCGGGCGTACGCGAGTTGTTTGCACTCACGAATTTGGATTCGGTGTTTGAAATCTTTTCGTCAGAAGACGCAGTGTCGAGTCGCCCGGTCGGCGTCGCGGCCACCCAGGGAACTGCCGCTTTTCAATGTGAGCACCAGCCAGATTGAGCGTTGACACTCTATTTGAGTGATCACAGCTCCGGGCACTGAGCGCAAAACGCCCGTCGAGAGCGCGCTGTGGGAATACTTTACGCTTTACCTCAGTCACCCCGAAGGCAGCACTACTTTGTGGCCTTCTTGCCAGCGGATGAGCAACACACTATGTCCCGTCTGTATTCCGGTTCGAGAGTCGATGCGAAATCGTCCGTAAAACGTATTGCAGTCCAGGTCAGACGCTGTGTTTCGTAGCTGCTCGTCATCCAAGGAAGCGGCCCGGCGAATGCATTCCGTCAAAACCAGTCCGGTAGCAAAACTTCCCGCCGCGATGTAATCGGGTGGCTGGCCGACCTGCTCTTGAAACCTACCCAGAAACCAATCCGAAGTCGGTCCGGCGATGTTGGGAAAGGTTATCCCCGGTTCCCACTGGCTCGGCCCGAGGACTCTATCCGCTATCGGCGCAAGTTCCGCAGAAAAAGCACGGACGCCGGCAGCAACCGCCGCCACCTCATGTACGGTGCTGGGCCAACGATGGCGTGTTCGCATGAGGCCCACCTCGTCTTGAAAGCTCCCTGTTAGCACGACAATTTCCGGGCTGATGCCGAACAGGACACCAAGGATGGTGTCCTGATTCTCCCAGGGAACGTTGATGGGGACGAGATGCACCGAGTGGCGGGCGACCGCAAGAGCCGATTCCAGAATCCCACGCGCAACGTGCCATCCGAAGGTCCCTCTCGCTGAATACAAGACACAAATTCGACCGAACTCCGGGAACTCTTCAGCCAGCCAGTGCGGGAGCGCTCGCAGGTACTCACTTGCCGGGCTTGCGATGCCCACCAGGTACCGCCAACCATGGCGGAAGATCTCATCGGAAGAGCCGCCATGGTTCCAGAGAACTTTCTTGTATTCTTCCGCAATCTCCACTACGGCCATCGTCAAGTTGCTGGAATATGGCCCGAAGAGAATGTCAATCTGATCCTCTCGAAGGAGTCGGAATACGTTCTTCCGGGCACAGCTGATCTGACTGCGGTCGTCGTACCAAGTCAGCCGGACAGACCTTTGCTCCCCATTCTTGACGACAATGCCACCCTGAGTGTTGATATAAGACTGCCAGAGGCGTGCACCCTGGAGCGCCTGTTGCCCTTGCAGGTGGAACTTGCCCGAAAGAGAAACGGATAGCCCGATTGTAATTTCTGACCTGCTCATGGCTCTCCGATTCGGGGGCAGTACATGCCGGTAGATTTCACCCGCAGCGACGGAAGCCGAGTGCCCGGAACTCGATGCATTTGGAGCAATGACACTTGAGGTCCTCGTTGCCCGGTATTTCCAAGTGGCCGCACTTGGCGCAGACAAACGCCCCGTCCGCGAGGGCAATCATCGGCCTGAACTCGCAGCCCACGACACAATACGGACACCGAACTACTCGCTCGGTCATCGCTGCAACTCCGCTGGCAGTAGAGTGTAGACACAAAGACCCGCGCCTCAAGGAGCTATCCAAGAACGACGCGGGTCGAGCGGAATGTTGGGAATGACACCCAGTCTACTCGCCAGCGATGCATGAAGCAACGCATACACGCTCAATGTCATACGCCGCCTTGACCGTCGCGTCCTGCGACCAGTAGGGCCCAGGCGATCTTCAGCGGCGTGGCTTAATCCCAGCGCCAGAGGCAACGCGTTTCGAGTTCAGGCCAGTTGAACCACAACCGCCACATCGAATTTCGTAGTACCTCTTCACCTCGCTTGCTCCGTACTTCTCCGAGATTCTCAATCACCGACTGCAATTTCTCACTGGCAGTCGCGGACGCGACGATCACGGGTTGACCCTGAAGGAAACGGCGTTTGAGGTCTTACCGCTGCACGAGGTGGTGGACATCACTCCAATTCCGCCAGAAACAAAAGTGGTGCCGCCCTCCGGGGGATTGAACACAAAGACAGTCACGGTTCCGGGTTGTGCGATGTCTGTCGCTGTAATGGTCACGACCAACTCGTGGCTGTTGATGAACGTCGTCACCCGGAAGAAACCGTTCCAACTAACCACCGAGTCGTGGCGGAAGTCATTACCATTGACGGTCAACAAGAATTCGCCGCCTCCTGCGGTTGCGTTGGCGGGCGAGAGCGAAGTGACGGACGGCACGGGCGGGCAGGTTCCGCAGGACAGGGATGTGACCGCCAGCGTGATCGCCAGCACTGCCAGAACGGGCGGCCTTGCCACCGTTGCCATTGGCTTGCACCTCCGGCAGTCTGGCGGTCGGGAAGCGAGGTGCGGGGCGGCAATTCGAGAGGATCGGCGAGACTAGCGGAGCCTCACAACTCGTCCGCCAGATGCTTGAATTATACCCCCGACACGAAACGGCAATCACGGTGTCAATTTGCCTACCTCGCGCGTGGAAAGAATGGCAAGCGGAGATTGGGACACTACCGAGTTCTGCCTATTTCTGCGAGATGACGAAGTTCGCTAGGGCAGTTTCACCAGCATGGACAGTGACGGTCTGTTCCCATGTTCTCGGTTCGCTGAAAATAGCCCGCTGAATTGTTTTCTGGCTAAATACATCCAGTGCATTCTCTCGACCCAGCACCTGCCATCCTTCGTGCCAAAACACAACTTCACAATCGCCGGGTGGCACGTCGGTAAGCTCGAACCTGCCATTCTGGTCGCTGACGGCAGTAGTAACCCGCGCGAATCAGATAAGCGGGTGGTTTGCCCTGGAACTGATCCAAAATCTCCTCGGGCAAGACGCCCGCTGTGTGTCCCGCCGCCGCCCAAGAACTGAGCGTCGTTTATGTCCTCATCGATGATGCAATCAGCATCGTGGACATGGAAGCGGGATTCGCCGAGTTTGGTAATCTGCATTTTGGTCATAAACCCATCCGTGGACGTGAAGGCACAGCAAAAAAGGCCCAACGGAAAGTTGGGCCATCTCTTATGTATTGTTCTAGTCTGACTGAGGGATGATCTACTCGTGATCCATTTTTCCTTCTGTCGTCCCCTTGTGCTCGTGCTTCATTTGCTTGAATTTGACCTGCTGTTCAGGCGTAAGCACGGCGTTGATCTTGTCATGGAAGGTCTCGTGAATGGCTTTCATCTTATCCCGCTTCTGCTCCTCTGAAAGAGAAGTGTCGCCGTGGATTGCCTTCATCTGCAGCGCTTGGTCTTCCAGGATGGGTTTCAGCGTTGTCTTTTGCTCATCCGTGAGGTTGAGCTTTTCGGAGAGCATCTGAAGGTGTTGCTCCGGGCTCTCGGCTTGCCGGTGAGCCGTTGCTCCCTGACTCTGCGGCACTGACGTTTGCGGAGATTGCGATGCCTGCCCAAACAACAGACCTGCAACCAACACCACTAGGCTCGCGAGAATTGACCAGCGAAAGTGTGACATTTCTGCCTCCTTTGCGAAGTGGTCGTGCAAGCTCCGAACTGTGAAGAATATGCTACTCCTCAAGCGGACTTGCTTGCACTCTGACCTCATTCCGGCCTTTTAAGGCGCTCCCTTTTTTGCGCGTGTAACTCTTTCCAAGTCATCCGAGCGGCCTCGCAAACGACAACTCGTGGCCGTCCGGATCGGCAATTTGGAAATAGCGCTCTCCCCACGAGGCATCTCGTGGAATCTCCGGATCAAATCCCCGATCCTTCAGATGATTCCAGAGGGCATCCACATCCGTGACGTAGAAAATCAGCCGCCCCGAGCGAGTCACCCGGTCGCCCTGCTCCAGATTGAGGATCGCAGATTGTGTGTCTCTTGCGCGCAGGGAAGAGAACCCCGTGCCTTCTCCACCGTAAAGAAGCTCCATGCCCAGAACATCTCGGTAAAACCGAACAGACTCCGTCATGTTCACAACCCGAAGAGTGACCGCAGAAATCTTTTCAATCGTCGGCGTCATACGCCACGAGTTTACCTCGGCTCAGCTTGAATCTTCCTTCTGAGAGGCATACCGTAGACTGTGGTAGGGGAGGTGGCCCATGGCCTATGTCATTGCCGAACCCTGCATCGGAACCAAAGACACCGCCTGTGTCGACGCCTGTCACCGTAGATTGCATCCACCCCAAGAAGAACACGACCTATGACGACGCTCGTCCCACATTCGACGACGTTCCGCAGCTCTACATTGATCCGGTGGAATGCATCGATTGCGGCGCTTGCGTACCGGTCTGCCCGGTGTCCGCGATTTTTGCGCTGGACGACCTGCCGGAGAAGTGGAAGCAATATACGGAACTCAACGAGAGCTACGTGAAGGCCGGCAAGTACACGCCCGAAGAATTCGCCAAACACCAAGTCAAGTAGTCTGTGCCTTATTTTGCCGTCTCACGCGCGTCTTTCGAAGCCATAAAGAAGTTCTTATACGCCAATCGGAGGCGTTATGAAACTAAAAACCACGATACGCCTGCGAGCCATGAGTAAGGACGGGAAGGAAAAGAGGCTTGATGAACTTAACCAAAAACTTGGAGTCACCCAGCCCAATAAACTTACTGAATATGACAATGAAGAAATCGAGGAGCGGGAGTGGCTAAAAAAGAAATTGGGCTACGGGAAACATTGACTGGCAGTCAGAGGCTGGGTGTATCGAACGGCAAATAAGATGTAGTACCGCCCCCGTACAGAACGAGCGAGTGGTCGAACCCGTTGACTGGATTATCCACGCGCCCACACCTTCAGGTCCGATTTCGTCCTCGGACAGACGACCATTACCATTCACGATCGGGCGTGTAGCTGAACTCCGTACCGCAACCGGAGCACCAGAGGTCTCGCAAGAAAGGACACCCCCACCAAACCCAATAGGCGCATAGGAACTCCTCCAGATTGCTGGAGCTTCCGAACAGTTTTGCAATCTGTTTATCAGCGAAACCGGCAGGGATTACACATCAGCTTGCCTTTTCCCAGACATTCAAAACGAATCTAATTGGTGGCTGGCGGCGGCACTAGAATAGCGAATGGCCACCGTTTGGATTACAATCGAGGCATCTCTATATCAGATTCACTCGCACGCGCTGACCGTCGCGTAGCATACGAACTATTCTCGTCCTGGGCGTTCTCGTTGAGATTGCTGGTCGGCGTGAGGATTCCGTTGCGCCGCGTCCGCCACCGGGACTATGCTGTTGTTTCGTCGGCAGGGTAGAGACGGCACAAGAGTTTTCACCGTTTCCTCTGTCTTGGGTCCGGCCAAAGCGCAACGGTGTCACGCCTGGACCACGTCCCGCCCTGCCGCCAAAGCTCTCCTCAGAAATTTCCGATAGGTTCCCAGTGCATACGCCGCGGCCAGATGAGTTTGGACGAGTTTGGAATCCGTTTACCCATCCTTGATCGAGCTTCTCAACGAAGGGTTACCCGCATCTCAGGAAAGACTCGGGACCTAACCACGCAGAATTCGTGATCCCCCGGTAAGCCTCGACAATCCAATCGTGATAAGAAGCCGCCCCCGCCAACTCCGGTCTTTATTGTTCCGAATTGTTCCGATTCTGGAAACGAAGTTATGGGCAGTTTGTGCAAGACATTGAAACTCATCATGCACTAGAGCAGTGCAAGGGGTCATCTTTTTTCTGGCTGAGCAGCCTCACTTGGGGAAAGAGCAATCCCACCCGGTCCTCCCTTCTTGGGCGCCTCCTTCTGGAGGTTGACACTTCCCTTTAAGTGCGCGCCGTCCTCAATGGAGATGCGCTGAGTCGTGATATTGCCCACGACAATAGCCGACTGCTTTAAGTCGACCCGGTCGCTCGCATGAATAGTGCCTTCCAGTTTGCCCTGCACGATTACGGCGCGAGCATTGATGTTGGCTTTAACGCTCCCGTTCGGTCCGATGATCAGACGGTTCCCTTTCGGGTCGATCGTGCCCTCTACCTGGCCATCTATATAAAGGTCTTCGCCGCACGAGACTTCCCCTTTGATCGCAACCGACTTGCCGATGCGGGTCATTTCCCCGCGGGCAGTATCCGGCGCATTGAGCGTTTCCATGAGTGCAACCCCCTTGGAAAACTGCTCGGGAGAGTTTGATTCTACTCCAATGCGTACGACTCCACAGCGGCGGAGGGAGGGTTCCGAGAAGGACGGTCTGGAAGCGTAGTGCTCTGTTTCGCCGTTCAGAGCAAGCGGCTGGCGTCAACCGGCGGAATAGCTGACGCCAAAACCATGTTGTGCTCCGCTCTATCCGATTCTAGAATTCCTCTAGCCACTCCTTCTCCGAGGAGGCACGGATCGGCTGCGTTGTTGCATGTTCATTAGGTTCGAATCGGTAATAAAGTGAAATGCTGGTCGCCGTCACCGCGGGTGCGACTACTTTCGCAGCCGTCAGCATTGACGATCTCGTCTTTCCTACGCTCTTTTTTGCGCATTACTTCGGCACAACGATCCGCACCGTCCCAAGTTCATTGCAGAATCGGCAGCGCTCTCCCTCCATGAGCTTTCCCGAGCCAGCGCATTCAACGCATTTGGCTACGATCTGGAATTCCGCGTTACCGAAGTCCCTGCTGCGATTCGATCCATGAAGATCGCGTGCGTGCAAACCTCCGTCCAGAGCCCTTGGCAGAACGGCGTCGGGGAGCGTTGGGTCGGAAGCTGCCGACGCGAACTGCTCGACCATGTCATTCCGCTGAACGAGCGACATCTGAAGCGACTCCTCTCCGATTACCTCTCTTCCTACCACGATAACCGCACACACCTCGGACTGGATAAGCGAACACCCGGGAGTAGGGCTCTCTCTGTTGGGAGCGGGCAGGTGATCTCCCGGCGACGCGTGCGCGGCCTGCACCATCGCTACGACCGAGCTGCCTGAAATCGGTGTTCTGAAATCGCTCTATCTCGGGCTCGACGGCCCGAAGTGTGATTCATTCAGTTAACACTTCGAAACGCAATCGCGGCCGACGCGTCTGTATAGGTCAGCCACCCGCGTTTCTGTGACCTTTACGTGTGGTGAGCTCGCTGCGTTTTGAATAATGACGAGGGATACATCGCCGTTAGTTGGCGACGTGTCGAGCGATCCACGAGGCTAGGAGCATGAAGTATGCAGGAGCTTGCGGCGCTTCTTTTCGAGTTGCTTCGGCATCGACCTGCATGGTTTCGTTCCCTGGAAACATCATCTCGTGATTCGCATTGTCAACTACCGCATACTGGATGTTTGGCAATTCAGCGGCAAGCGACTGCAGGCGTTTCACTGACTCTCCGACGGGCACCCAAGGATCTGAGTCTGCGTAGAGAAATAAAAGCGGAACCTTGGCATATTGAACTGCAGTAATTGGATCGTCGTCTAACCTCCGGCGGTTCGGATCGTGCTCTGGATCATTCGTGAGCTGAGATGCTTTTGGCAGATATGCGATGTCAGGGTTTTGCCTCAGCCTTGCGCAACGCCTCCTCCGCTTCATTCCGCGAGCCTTTTCGGTAGAGATACGCGATCCACGCGTTTCGCGCGGCGAGCATGTCTTGGACATCTGACTGTGAATAACCTCGGACAGTGAGCAGGTTTCGAGTTGCGAATTGCATCTGCTCATCTGCGGTTACTAAGGGAGCGGAAACAGAGATCGCGAAAGCGGCATCTTTGCTCCGCCCCGCTGCCAGCACGGCTAGCCACCCGCCCTGGCTCAGCCCAGAACCCGATCTTTTTCGGATTGATGCGTGCAAACTTGCTCAGCGTGTGCTGCCCAGCGACTGCATCGTCTGCGAGAGTCTCATAGTCAGCCTTGTCCAGGTGCCCGGACGACTGACCGCTTCCGCGACGATCGTATACCAGCACAGCAATTCCCATGGCTGGTAAGCCCTCGCACAAGTGACGGTATAGGTTGGCGTCGCGGGTCGGCAGCCCTGCATGATGCAAAACCACCAGCGCTGGTAGACGATTGCCTGTTTTGGGAAGATTCACCGTGCCTGTCAAATGGGCGTCACCATTCGAAAATTGAACTTCTTCTGAGAGAGAGGATGGGGTTGTTGCCACGTGCCAAAGATCAGAGGGGCTCTGGCATGTTGACTGCCCAGTCCCCACGATGAGAACCGCCAGAAAGACTGCAGTGGCCTTAATTCGAGATCTCATGAATCACCTTGTGGCACGAAATCAGTGGATCCACCCGCCGGGTTAATGGCTGTGTGTCTCAAAGCATACCCTCTTAATTGACGAGTAGGGCCAACCAAGGTCACACCCCGCCAACAGAGGCATTCTGATGAAACCAACAGAAGAATTGCATGCCAACGAAGGTCGTGTATTGTCGGTCATCCGGAGACTGAGCATAAACGGACTTCTGGGAAATCAATGGTCGTTTGAAGCGTCGGCCTCCGCGCAACGCCTGCCGGGCAAAAGGGGATAATAAAAGATCGGCGTTCCGGCCGGCACCGCCATGCTTCGTTAAAAAGCTTGCGAGAACCGAGCCTCCGGGAACTCTGCCAGCTTCGCCGTCCCCCTGAATTGGGGAATCGGGTCGAGTTCCTTGAAGGCTGACGTGAAAGCATTCGACAGACTCCAAATCGTTCGTGACCGGAACTCCTCGTACTTCGGCTCAAAGTAGAGGTCATGCACGGTGCGAGCGAGGTGCTTGGGAGCTTCCAGTTTTCCCTCGACAAATGCCTCGTAGATGACGACCTTGGCGGTGACATCGGTGAGTTCACTCCTCTGCCAGGCCTCCACCTGCTTCCGCATTGGCTCGAAATTCCGCTGCATGCGATCGACGCCAACCGAAATGCAGTCAATCAAAGAGAACGACTTCGAATGTTTCGCCAGCACCGGGGTGAAGTCCCCTGTGACAATGTTGCCAGATTCGAGCCAGATGAGTGTTTTTGAGAAGCCGACCTCGGGCGAGCCTCGGTCCGCGTGTGACTTCTGGGTTACCCGTGATCCAGTCGAAGTCCTCTCTGCGTGACTCTCGAACTCGGTCCAGCCTGAGATCTTGAAGGGCTGTGAAGTTCGCGGTGGGACTAGAATTAGGGGAGTGGCATACTGCGGGTAAAGTACTGAGGAGACAAATCCTTGTGCTTCACGAACGAGGGAGTATTAACACCACGGTATCTTTTAATTTTGAAGATTTGTCGACGCGGTTTTCGAATCGGTTCACTCGCTTACTGGAGGCCTTCCGGCAAATTCCACTGTCCAATCCACGGCTTCCTGTTGTCCGCGGAATGTGACCTTCAGCGAGTTGCTGTTCAACTCGTGCTGTACGGGGACCGCCGCGTCCACCATAGTCCGGGCACTTACGCGCAAAATGCTCACACCTGTTGGAACGTAAAACCAAAGCGTGTAGTCGTCCCCCACCACCGATTTGGGCGTGCCGCGCAATTTGTTCTTCGCGTCGTCCCACGCCAAGTCATCAATCGAGTACGCACCGGAGATATGCCGGGATGTGCCCACAAGCTGAGGGTGGTTTAGCAGCGGGTGGATCAACAACACTCGTGTGTCATGCGGGTCAATGGCCACGTCCATCTTGCCTTTAAAGATCCCCAGCAACTTCTGTTCCCAGAAATCGAATGCGACGTAGGAAGCCTCGGAGTTCAAGCCGAGCTTGTCGGCAAAAGTTAGAGTACGTGTCGTGGGCCAGCTTCGCCAATTGGTAAGGGCAGCGACATCATATACGCCGGTGGGAGCGTTCACTTTCAGATCAACAATTTCGGGATAGTTGTGGATGTAGTCGTCCGCTGTGGTGTGCTTGAAGATACCCAACATCGTGTCCGTGCCACGGCTGAAGAGGTCGACGGGGAAGATGGGCATGGTGGGCAGCGTCATCTTCAGGATTTGGGAGCGCTGCGGCGGCAACTCAGCCATTATGCTGTCGACCGAATACACCGTTCCACTCAGTGCCACAAAGCTAACGACAGTTCTAGCCTCGGCTAGAGTTGTGCCAAACCCCGCCGGAGGAGTGTTCTCGCGTGTGCGCGCCGTTCTCGCTACGAGCGAGGGGCGCCTCTTCATGGCCTCCTCGACGCTCATTAGTGGCTCGACATCTACTTCGCCCGGCATCACGTAAACGGCTAAGTGGTTCAGGAATGCATTGGCGTTGATTGAGCTGAAGACCGAATACATCCCCATCCAAGTGTTATAAGGATCTTCGCCAGTGAAATACGAATTAAAGTACCCGATGCCGTTCAACGGAGTGCCGGATGGGCAGCCTTCAATAAAGCGGTGCGGGCCGATGGTATCGCGAATGAGCTTCAGACGGTTTCTGTACGCTTCGATCGGATCAATCGATTTATTCGCTATGCGGTCAAGGTCCACGCCCGGAACGTACTTCAGAAAATCGTGTTCGCCATCGAACTTGTAATACTCGAATCCCAAATCGTCCAGGGCGGTGAACTCTTTCTTGAGAAAGTCGAGAACCTGGGGGTTGGTGGAATCGAGAGTGGGAGCGTCATAATCCAGTACAACCTTCCCGTCCTTCTTGTCATACAGGAACCAATCGGGATGCTGTTCGAACGGAACCTGGGAAGCGTTCGGTACCAGCCACACGCCGGGATGTAGTCCTTTCGACTTGATGTAATCCGTCAGCCACTTCGGGCCATGCGGAAATTTTTCATTGTCCCACTTCTCCGTCCAGTAGTGCGTGCCGTTTTCACCGTGGTCATAGCCGTCATCAAGCTGCACGTATTGGTAGCCGTAGGCCTTGAGGTTGGCCGCGATCCAGTCGGTGTTGCGAACTACATCTTCCTCCCGTACTTGTTCGTAGTAACTGCTCCAGCTGTCCCAGACCATGGGCGCCGTCGGAAAGTAGGTGTCGTCAAAGGGCGCGTAGTATGGCAGGCCCAAGACCTTTGTAAAGTAGTCAGGAACGAGCCGGATCAGCGTATTTCCGGGTACGGGCAGGACGATGTCGAGCAAATCCGGGTTTTGCCGACGCCGCTTCATCGACGTCTGTTCGGAGAAGTCGATCACTGCATCCGTTTTTCGATCGAAGAGACTGTGCAAATTCGAGCTCGCAACTTGACCCAGCGCGAAGTACATGACCTCGGGATTACTCAGGGGTAAAAAGGATGGGTTGCTGGTTTGTGTCCCGCCGTAATCCCTCTTCGTTTCATCCGTCATAGCCAGTTCACGGGTGTTCCTTGAGGGTCGAGCATACGTGCCACGATTCTGTCGGGCGCCGCGGGCGCTTCCGCCGTGAGCACCCCCACCGCCACGGTGGCGGCGATCCGGAGTTCGCCTGGACTTAATTCCAACATCCAGGCCGTTCGAGGTTCGGAAGTTCGAATGAGGAGTTGGTTCTCACCTTTCTTGTTTGCGGACCATTTCTTCAACGGTTGTAATCCGTGCTGGTCGCGCATATTGAGCCGAACTTGTTGCAGAATGGTCCCTAGGCCCTCATGGCTGACACTCAGGACTGCTTGGTCGGGATCAGCGGTAACGACCCAGCCCTTGCTGCTCAACGTGATAGGGCCTTCCGGCGTCGCCCAAATCACGGGAGCGACTACCAGCATTCCAACAATTGTCGCCACGACGCGATGCATCTCTTCCTCCTCAGCCCACGCGCACTCCCCACGCAGAAGGCCAGTTGTCGACCACGAGCGATGACTGTGCCTCTCGAAAACCTCGAACGGCAGGGATTATACTTTTGCGAAGTTCATCTCTCGACTTGCCGCACTACTTGCAGCCCTACGTTCGATATTCCCCTCACGGGCGGGACTCCGCTCGAAAGCTTGGTCTTGCGTCCACCAGATGAATGTTGCCGCAATCTCGGCTTGAGAACAGCTTCCCCTTGCCGCTCTTCCGACTGTTCCGCCCACGAATAGATATCGCGAACTAACTGAAAGCCTGCGGTTCGGTGTCCCTCTGTACAATCAGCCCACCCTCAGTCTCGATGATGTAAGGACAAAAGCGAGGGAAATGCGACTGCTCTGCATCGTCTCGGGTTAGCCAAGCCGAAACTGTTACTTGATCCTGCCGATCACATCCGCACCCCAACTTGGAAATCCTTCGAAGTACATTTGAGAAACTACAGGCCGTCTTTCTAAATATTTTGACCTAAACTGCTCCAACCTTTTTGACCAAAACGTTGGAGTCGGAGCTTTGCTACTCAATCGTTTTGGTAGTCAAACTCTGTTTTGATTGGTTCGCCCTCCTGAAACCGGCTGTAGCGAAAGGCTGAAATATCCACTGTCTTCGCAGCACCATCTAACAACAGCTCAGACATTGCCAACCCAATAGCAGGAGCGATCTTAAAACCTGTGCCGGAGAATCCGGCGGCGATATGCAACCCTTCGAAACCTGGTAGTTGACCGAGAAGAGGACGTGCATCGGGGGTCATGTCATAGATGCCAGTGACACCGCGCATCACTTCGGCATTCTGCAATTTCGGGATGCGGCGACAGGCTTTTTCGAGTATTTCCTCCACCCACTCATCTACAAGATTGCTAGTGCCGCTTCCCATTTTTGCTGGGCAATGTCAGTCACTGCGAGGTTGTAATAAGCCTCGAAAACCTCGGGGTGCTCCTCAATGCAGCGCTGGAAGGCCCCGGCAGCATCGTCATACAGTTCATGCTGGGCGAATTGGATCCCAACTCGCAAGAGAAGCTCCGAGGTGAGATGAGGGTGCTTCAAGACCTGGAGTAAGAGCTCATGGGCTTTTGCGGTCTTGCCCTCGGAGATGGCTTTTTCCAGCGACTCAGCCAGCGCATCGGGCGATTGCGTTGGCTCGCCCTGCGTAGGAGGTGATGATGATGTCATGGCCGCGCACACGCCAATCGCTGTAAGAACGAGGAACGTCACCGACAGAAAAGGTTCACTAAGTCTCAGGCCATTCAGCATCGCGCCCGTCCAGCGCCGAAGATTATGGATATCAAGGCTGCTTTCAGTCTTTGGGCTGCTTGTCGACTCTTGCAAGCGTCCCACTTGCGAATGACGCATCCTCTTCGGGATACTTCCGCGCCAGGGCTCGGATGTCATAACTGAATTTCAGGAAACGCCTTTCCCATCGCTTCGCTTGCAACGGAGTGTAATTGTAAAAGCCCTTCGCGTTTGCAACACCCTGCGCTCCGGACTCGACCAGCCTCTCCATCAGGGCTGGAACCTGCTGGCTGCAGTCAAGATCCGGCAGAAGGTCGCGCATGACCGCGCGATAGGCGGGAATTCCGGTGAGATCCATGAAGCGGAATGGCCCGGCGAAAGTAATCCAATATCCCAGATCGTTCCGCAGCGAGCGGTCGACGTCGGCGATCGAAGCCACGCCGGATTCCACCAGATGGAATGCCTCCCGCAACATCGCATACATCACTCGGTTGGTAATGAAGCCGCGCACATCCTTGTGCAGGAGAGAAGGCTCTTTGCCAAGCTGCCGCGTCAACGCCAAAGCGCGTTCAGCGTAGACTGGCAGCGTATCCTTGCCGCATATGATTTCCATGAAGCGTGTGATGTGGGCGGGTTCCGCCCAATGCGTGCCCAGGATTCGCTTAGGATGGAGCGCGCCTTGCTGAAGCTCGGTGGGCGGAATCGCAGAAGTGTTACTTCCGATGATGGTGTCGGGAGATACCACCTGCTCGATCTTTCGGATCACATCCCGTTTGACATTGAGATCCTCGGTGACGCATTCGACGACAATTTCGCTGTGCTGCAGGTCAGAGTAGTTGTCGGAAACGGTCAGCTTTTGCAGAATCTCTCGCGGACCTGTCTTTAACAAGCGTTCTCTTCGTAAGCCTTCAAGCAGTGACAAGACTTGACGGGGGGCTTTTCTCCTTTTTACCGGGTCTACCTCCACCGCCGCCACTGTGTGGCCCGCGACGAGAAGGCAGGCCGCGATGCTGCTCCCCATAAGCCCCATTCCGACAATGCCGGCATTGCCGCAAATAAGGGCTCGTGGCCTGCTCTGGTTGCGCCGCCCTGCGCCGACTCTTCCGCTATGCTTGGTCTCCTGCGTCATTTCGCCTTTTCCGAAGTCAGATCATGCGCCACTGTTACTGTGGCTCTGGTACAGTGGCGTATCCTTCTGAGTTCTGTTTTCCCAAACGGTGATCACCAGTGTGGTGCCTAGAATCAAGACTCCGCCCAAAGTTGCCAGCAAAGTCAGTCTCTTCTTTAACCAAATCGCCGCGATGGGAACCCCAAAGAACGTGATCAGGTAATTGGACAGCGCTGCCTGAATCGCATCGAGCTGCTTTAGAGCCTTAAGAAAAAGAACCATCGACAGATAATTGTGGAAGAAGGTCAGCAGGGCTAATCCGATCCATGTCTGGAGTGTGAAGTGAGGGATGGCCACAAACACTTTTGGCTCCTGCGCCAAGGTCAACGGCGTCATGATCACAAACATTGCCAAATATGTAAAGAAACAACATTTCTGTTGGCGAGTAGCGTTCCAGCACTTTCTTGCCATAGGAGTTGTAGAACGCGCTACCCAGGGTGCCCAGGAAAATCAGCACATTCCCGAAGAGATACCCTTTGCCAAAGTTCAAAGATCGGAAATCGACGCCCGAACACATAAGAACGCCGATGATTGCCAGGGCAAAACTGATCCACCGGACCGGCGTCATCCTTTCATGCAGAAAAAGGAACGCAAGGAACGCAGTGGACACCGGCAAGGTTCAACATGAGCAGGGCGGCATTGCTCGCGAGCGACATACGAGTGCCCCAGGTAATAATCACCTGTCCAGGAAAGACCCCCACCAAGGCGAGCAAAAGGAAAATCAGAATGTCGCTGGCCCCCCGCTCCCGGCTGGCGTCAGTTCTCGACTCCAGCCTTACCGGCGGATAGAGCATTATGGTGGCCAGAGTCATGGGCCCCCAGACCGTAAACAGGGACTCGACCTGATCCTGCACCAATTTGATACAGGTAAACTGAAGTGCCCACATGAAATTACAGCTGAATAGAAGCAGCCAGGAGCGCATGTGGATTCCTCACCTCGGTAGCTTATTCAGCTGGCCTTGAACTCGTTCCAAGGTGATTTCAATATCCTCCGCGGTGTGGGCGAAGGAAATGGAGCACTGCTTTGTAGCAAGGGGGAAGAAGTAAATGCCAGCCTTGACCAGCCTCCGGCGGAACTGTTCATCAAACGCAAAATCATGATGACCCGCCAGATCATGCCAATCTTGCTTCAGCCGGACTTCGAGAAAATGCCCGGAGTATCGCTATGGAACACACAAGCCGTCACTTCGGCACGAGCTACCGTTCTCCTCCTGCACATCCCTGGTCGTCTCCTCCTCTGAAAAAATCGCTTAAATCTCTGGTTGCTGGGTTCCCAGCAGCTCCCAGCAGTGGACCGACCCGGAAGATCTCCTGGAGAGTTTTCAACGTGGAGCTATGGTCGTAGTGAATGAAATTGGTATAAGCCGTCTGACCGCACCCTTTTGCGAACGGCGAAAGCAGGAAGAAGCCAACGGGGCCATCGCTGAACGGATCGGTGTCTTCGCCTTCATCCCAGATGATGAACAAAGCACCGCCTTCTTTGTACTCGCGCGACTGGGTAATAAGTGGAACATTTTGCTTCAGCCAGGTATCTCCCCGCAGCGTGTTATCCGAAGGTTCCGTCTGGGCACAGGGAGAAACGCCTTCGTGGCCGTCGTGACAAACGTTGGGGGTGATGAAGTTGTAGTGCGCCACGGTGTGGTCGGCCAGATCAGTCGCCAGCTGATAGTAAGGCCGGACGTGCGCAATACAGTCGGCCGAGTTTGGATCCGGCGGGTTGCCGGCCACGTCGTCGAAGTATACGAACGCGAGATGTTCGACATCGAGAAAGGTGAAATCGACGGGGCAGACATCGAAGACGGGACTGCCAAAGTCCGGCTCCGCGTAGGCCATCCAGGAAATGCCATTGTCCTGAAGAAGCCTCACTAAATGCTTCGCATCAACATTAAACGGCGACTGACCGGGTTGAGTGTCATCGAGAACTCCGAAGTTGGTCCCTGCCTCCAGCCACAAATAGTTCGGTTGGCTGGGATGGTTCCCAGGAGGATTGAAATATCGCTCGGCGTGTGCCGATCTGTGCAGCAATGTCCCATTGACATACGGGGCCAACGGGCTTCCTTTGATATCAGGGTCGCCAAAGGCAGCGCCGGCGTTATTGCCGGTCCAATTGTGATTTTCCATGAGTATGATCCAGACAGTTCTGACCCTGCTCATTTGCGCGCTGGCAGATACCGGCAGCGACACCAGTAGCAACAAGGTGGCCGCGCTTAACGTCAAAAACTTCTCCATGTGTTTCACAGTCTCCTCCTAGTTTTGTAGTAACTACCGGTCTAGAGATCTTCGCTTCATTCACTGGACAATGCATGCCACCGTTTGCTTGGGGGATCGAACTCGTGAACGTTCAGACTCATCGCGTGCCTCCGACGGAATGCGTTTCTGCGTGCTAGGGCAGAAAGAAATCGCTCAGATCGTTCGTGGACGAGTTAGCGGCCGCTCCCAGCAGCGGCGTAACGCCGAAGATTTCCTGGAACGTTTTCAGCATCGAGCTGTGGTCGTAGTGAATGGTATTTTGATAATTTGTCTTGGCGAACGGCGAGAGCACGAACATACCAATCGGGCCATCCGGGAATCCGGTATCTTCACCTTCATCCCAGACGATGAACAAGGCGCCATCGGTTGTGTAGATGCTGGAGTTGGTAATGGTGGGTACACCGACGTTCTTCAGCCAGGTATCGCCGCGTAGCGTGTTATCGGTAGGATCACTCGGATTACAAGGGGAAACACCTTCGTGTCCGTCATGACACAGGTTCGGGGTAATGAAGTTATATTGTGCGTAGCACGGGGTCCCCGCGGTGATGAGCGCAGACGTGCAAGCCGTTCCTGAACCCAGATCTGTCGCCAGATGGGAATAGGGCCTGACGTGCGCAATACAGTTGGCCGACGACGAACTGAAACCGTTCGTGGTATCCGAGAAGTAGACAAAGGCTACATGATCCACGTCGACTTCGCTGAAGGTTAACGGCCAGTCGGTGAAATCGGGATGGGGATAGTCGGGTTCGGCGTATGCCTTCCAGGTTATGCCGGCATTGACCAGTTCGGTGACCAGATGCGCGGTCGTGGTTTGACCGTTGAGTACCTTCCTACCATTTTTCCGCAGGGGAGGATTGTCATTAAGGATGCCGAAATTTGTCCCTGCCTCGAGCCACAGGTAATTCGGCAGGCTAGGATGGTTTCTCGGAGGGTTGAAGTATTGCTCCGCATGTGCCCGCAACGGTATCAAGCTATTGATATACGGGGCCAGCGAACTGCCTTTGATATCTGGGTCTCCAGACGAAGCGGCACTGTTGTCACCTGTCCAGTTGTGATTCTCCATAAGTATGACAAAGACGTGGTTTACTTTACTCATTTGCGTTTGTGCTTGAGTCGCCACGGGCATAGCGCCGGGCAACGACAACATGGTTACGGCGAACGTCGTCAGAGTCTTTCGCAAATGTTTCACTGTATCCTCCATAACTTATGCTCTGACTGCCGATCACCCCTTTAAATCATTAAATTTAATCGAGTTCCTGCGAGCAATGGATGCTCGATGGCCCGCCGCATTCACCAGAAGAACTTGAGCGCGAACGTTCATATTCCGCGGATCGGTCTGGATGCCCGTAATCTTGCCGAAGGTGCATCCGGCTTGATGAACCAAGTCAGTCGAGCCAACCGGGTTGGGAGGCAGGCAGAATGTCGTGTTGGGAAGACCCAGATTCTGATGGTTGAGAGCATTGAACACTTCCCACCGGAATTCGACAACTGCTGCAAGTCGCGGCCGGCTAAAGGAAGTCTCTGGATGATGTCGGGTTGCAAGGTGCTGCTGAAGTTGCTGGCATCCGTTTGGAGCATTGGCAACTCGGCTTTCACGGTTACTTTCTCGTTGAACGACCCGACCTTCAACCTGGGTCGACACGGATCACCTGGGCAGCAGCCACACTGATCGCTGTCATGTCCAGCATCGCGAATCCCTTGGCTGCGAAGTTGGCACGGTAGGTGCCCGGCACCAAAGCCTCTCCGCGATAGCAGCCGGCACTGTTCGTCGTAGTGGTGGTCACCACGTTGGTATCGACGCTGGTAATGCTGACGTCCACCCCGGACATTGTCGCCCCCTGCGGATCGGTCACCGTGCCCTCGATCGTGCCGCGATTCAATTGTGCGGACAGAACCGTGGTGCAAGCCAGGACTAAACCAAAGTGCAGAGAGAGAAAAGACAGCCGCCGGTGGGTCATGCCGACCTCTGTTCGTTCAGGCGAGGATCAGGCCTGTTTCTTCGAGTTGGGAGTTTCAAACACAGAACCGATAATGGACTATGGACTAAAGGAGTAGTGCTCCGAAGCCGCAACTGTCAACCGTTTTCGCCGCGAAAGGGGCATTTTCGTACAATCGGCTGGACGATGGACTCTGAGGTCCTTTCGTGATCCGGCTTGCACGCGATTGATCGTCAATCACATTTCTGCTAACGTTCTCAGTCTGTCCAACTGGTTGGACGCATTTACCTTTTCACAATCGAGGTATGCCATGTCCCAACCTAGGGAATACTCCGTTCCGTCGGTCGACCGGGCACTCTCAGTGCTTCAATATCTCGGCTACTCGAAACGGGGCTTCTCGATTTCTGAAATTGGTCGAAGGCTCAAAATCCCGAAGAGCTCGGCTCACCTGATCTTGGCCACTTTGGAGCGGCGGGGATTCCTTCAGAAGAACACGCAAACGGGAAAATACCACTTTGGCTTGCAACTGGTTAGCTTGAGCAGAAGCGCGCTTGAGAACCTCGATCTGCGCGAAGAAGCCCGACCTTTCCTGCGCGATCTGATGCAAGAAAGCGGACTGACCGTACACATGGCGGTGCTGGAACGCGATGAAGCAGTAATCATCGAGAAGGTTGAGGCGCCGGGCTTGGTGAGACTGGCTTCCTGGATCGGGCGCAGACTGGATGTCAATTGCACAGGAGTCGGCAAAGTGCTCATGGCATTTCTTCCCAGTGACGAGCTCGAGTATCTCCTCAAAACCAAGGCGTTCGCACGCCACAACAGCCGCACCATCATTTCCACGAGTGCTTTGCGGCGAGAGCTCATGCTGGTGAGAAAGGCAGGGTACGCTCTCGACAATGAAGAGGATGAGCCAGGCGTGTGTTGTATTGGCGCCCCCGTGTTCAACGAGAACAAGAAGGCGGTGGCAGCAATCAGCGTGGCAGGGACGACAAGCCAGATTGGAATCGATCGTGTTCCAGCCCTGGCACGGCAGGTAAAGCGAGCGGCACTAGGAATTTCGGCGCGTCTAGGCTATGTCGAGAAACAGTCTGGCGTCGCTTAGCCACGATACCTTCAGCCCAAGATGGATTCTGCCCCCGGGATAAGCGGGCTGGTCAGGGTGTGCCGTGTTCATTGGTCAGCGAATCTTCCCTCGCGCTGCCGCGCGCCAGGTACCGACCAACTCTTCATTGCGGAGCACGAACACTTCGTCGTGCATGTTTACGCAGGTGCACACGTGGTTCGGAATCACGGTCAAAATCTCTCCTACGTGAAAGCGATGAGCTGACCCACGGATGTCGAGATACCCGTGCTCCTCGTTGAGTTTGATGAGCTTGGCATCCGGAGCCTCGACCACTAGCCGTAGACTTCTCGCGAACCTGAGCCCAGAAGGTCTGAGGACAGCGTCTTGGATCCGGCGTCGATTATGGCTCGACCGGGCACGGCCGTGCTGACGATGGTGACCACCGCGCGCACCGCACAGTCTTCAAGCCCGCCGACGCCCTGGTACCAAGTGTTCAGGTCATTGTAGACATAAGTGCCGGGACGCACCTCCGTGAGTCCCCGAATTTGTTGGGAGAGAAATGCTCCGGGCGTGGACCCGCCCGACACGATCTCGACCGGCATGTGCGCTTCGACAAACGCTTGCAACACACGGCGTACTCGCTCCGACACCTGTGCAGCGATGCTCTGCCGTTCTGCTTCGCTGCCCCAGATGTTTCCCGAATACAGCATCAGACCTCGAAACTTGAGCCCCGGCATTTGCTGAATCTTCGTGGCAAGTGCGACGCATGCCGTCCCCGAGTCGAGCCCGCAGCGTCCAAGTCCAACATCGAATTCGACAAGGACGCCAAGAGTGGATTGTTGTGCACTAGCTGCGCGCGAGGCCTCACGCGCTGTTGCCTCATCATCCAGCGCCATCAGAATTGTTCGCGTTTTAGCCAGGGCGGCCAGCCGACGCAGCTTCTCCACTCCAAAAATCGGATATGCCACGAGAATCTCGGCGTTGGCAGCTGTGGCCATTACCTCTGCCTCGCCCACCTTGGCGACGGTTAAGCCGCACGCTCCGCGCTCCAGCTGCATCCTCGCGACTTCAGGTGTTTTGTGGTCTTCGTGTGGGGACGTAAACCGAGTCTGTGTTCCCGGCAGTATGCTGCCATGCGCTGAAGGTTACGTTCGAGAACGTCCAAGTCTATTGTCAGCGCAGGCGTCGAAATCGCACCCCGTTTCACCAAGGTCTCCAGCCTGCTGGAGCGCTCAGCTACCTCAACCACGTGTCCTCCTCGATCGGCTAATGCTACGCTTGCGACCTCGCCCCTGGCCTGTCGAGTTCAGCCGCGCGATGCAGTCGATCTCTACTTTGATTTCCGGCTGCGAACAGCCCACCGTGGTTCGGGCCGGAGGATTCTCGGGGAAGAATTCTCGGAAGACTTCGTTCATTCCGTCAAAATCCTTCATGTCAGCGAGGAAGACCCCCATCCGTACGGCGTTGCTTAGGGAGCTGCCAGCTTCTTGCAAAATGGCGTTGATATTCTTCAGGACTCTCCGGGTCTGGGATCGAGTGTCCCCCAGTTCCAGTTGATTGTTCTCGGGGCTGATTGATCCCTGTCCCGCGACAAACACGAAATCACCTGAAACGACCCCCTGTGAATAAACACCGGACGGCTTCGGCCCTTTGGATGTCTTAATGACCTTCCGCATCTCGCGCTCTCAAAAAGTAAGATCAAGCACCATAAAGGAATTGAGCCTACAACCCCCAAGCTTCTGGATTCAACACTTCTACTCGTACTTCTTAGTGTCGCCCTTTCCGGGAACGGCTTCACTGCCGATTCGCTTCACTTCGGTTGGAGCAGCCACTAACGAAAGGCGGTCAAGGTCGAAGTCCTTGAATAGATCGAGGCAGAAAAGCTCCGGCGCGGAGCGGAAAGGTACCGAGTTCTTGAGCAGGTAGTCTAAGCTTCCCATCCACTGTCGACTTTCAATCCGCGTGAACGCAGTGGGTTCCAGGGCGGCAGAGGTCACAGCGATCACCTGATTACGAATCCCCTCGGTGACAACACTAATGCCGAGCCCCGCGTTCGTTCGAAGCCATGCAGCTATCGCAATCAGCTGCGCTGCTTGCAGACCGAGCGGACGATCTCCGGTCGTGGTAGCAAGCATCTCCCAGTCCGCGGGATGTTCTGGTGCCGTAGCTCCATTGAAAAGCAAATCGAGCGCAAGCACGTGTTCCCCGCGATTCACGCGTTCAGAAACCATGTCCCCTGCCGCTTTGTACCCTTCATCCGCAAGCACAATAGTGACCGGGGCGTCTGACGGCGCCGAAATGGCCTTCAGCCAGATTCCGGTGGCGCTGAGCCCATTCGAGAAGTTGAACCGATAAGAGAGCGTTTCCAATCCCTGATGCTTGCTGTTGTTCGTCCTCCAAGCGCGCTCAACTGAAACGGGAACATAGCGAACCACGTCCTTCAGGTGTTGTCGCTGAGAGTTGATCCACGACGCCTGTGCACTGGCGGTTGGAATTGCCGGACGGGCAATTTGGCCTGCCAGCTTTCTCGCAAGACTGGCGATCGTCAAGTTCTGCTGCGGCAAACGCGCGGCGAGCTGATCGGGTGACCTGATCTCGTCATCGCTTGGGATTTCATCTGAAGTAACAGCCAAACCGAAGTGTTGCGTGAAAAACTTGTAAGCCTGCTCGCGGTTGTCGAGTTGATAATTGTGGGTGCCGGGATCGCGGTTTTCGTGCCACGCGAGATCGTCCTCCTTGCCAAACAAACGGAAGAACGGCCGAACTTGATCATAGATGTAGGGCTTCACCAATGCAGCGCGAAAGCAGCAGTCATCCTCGGCGTTGTGAATAAGCAACATCGGACGGGGTGCGCGCATGGCCACAAAGAAAGGGTAGTCTTCATTTTGTGTGAGATCCGTTGCTGTTTCCTCAATTTCGTCGAGGTCGAGAGGGCGGATGAGGTTAGACTCCAACGCCCCAATACCCGCCACTTCCACAGCCACCGCGACACGTTCGTCGAGAGCACTCAGCATCGTTGTCTGCCAGCCGCCGCCCGACAAGCCGGTAACCCCAAGTCGATGGGCATCCACCTGCGGCAGACTTGCCAGATAGTCGAGCCCACGCCGCATCGAAAGATAAAAGAAGCCCAGCGCATTGGCTCCCGCGAGATCGAGGTACGCGGCATAATCGTGGCCATTTTCCGGCTGCGCCAGTTCACCAAATCCCGCCCAGGAGAGACTCAGAGCGAAAATTCCGCGCTTGGCAAAATTGATGCAGCGCTTTTGCTCGTATTCCGCCGCATTCCCCGCGACTTCGTGGCCGATCACATTGAGAATAGCGGGCGCCTTCCCGTTAACCTTTTGCGGTTCATACAAAATTGCTGCCGATTCAAAACCAGGAACAATCTCATACCGGAACTTGCGCAGCCGGTATCCTTTACCACTCTCCATGACACCCGTTTCCTGAAAGCGGGGCGCAGCTTCGACCCATTCCCGAGGCCAACCATGAAAGGCCAGATCTTCCAGAATGTGGTGTCTAATCTTTGTTTCCTCCGCGGACCATTTGTCCGCGCTGGAAGGAAGGAGCAGCTTCGGAGTACGTTTGGCGAAGTAACTCTGCAGCTGGAACTCAGTAACGGCAGCGGGCTGGATACGCTCTGCTAGCACGCTCTCCACGGAATGAGGCGTAGTCTGGGAGTTGGCACCGACAAGCATGGCAACGGGCACTACCCAGCCCGCAATGAACGGCATCCTTTGTGACACGCTCACCCCATCTCCTGATCCGGCGCAGCAGAACTAAACGCGCCTCACGACGGCGCTTTCTGTCGCGCCATTAGTAAACACTACTTCTTGAATTGGTTTCGAAACGCGATTCAAGGCGAGAGTAATGTCTCGATTGCCATCTCCGGCGACCTGAACCAGCGCGGAACTGCTCTCATTAGCGGAGCAGGACTGAACCATTGCTCCTTGCACGTCTTCCAGCGAAATGACTGGTTCATTCTGTTGTGACTTCGGGTTGCGGACACGAATCAGTTCGAGATCGCGAACCTTCTTGCATTCCACCGAGGGTCCGCCCTTGCCGTTCACTATCGCGTTGCTGAAACTGAATCCGCGCACCTGGTAGCAGGAAAGACCTCTCTCCGCGGCATTCACGAACACATTGTCCAGTGACACGTGTTGAATCGGGCTTTCAGGCAGACCCTCGACGACAATCGACGCCTTCGCCCCGTCCAGAAGAATGTCGCTGCACTGGAAATTGCGAAAGACCGGAGTGCGTATGTCTACTGGGTGCAAAGTGTTTCGATCTTCGTCCTCGTAGAACATGCTGATGACAATTCCTGTCTCCTCCAGGTTTCGCATCACTATATTCATGGCCGACACGTTCTCCACGACACTGCCCCTGCCGCGCGCGCTCCTGAAATATAACCCGCACGTGGTTCCGTCGCATGCGCAGTTGCTGATGGAAACGTTGCGCACTCCCCCGGCGGTTTCACTGCCGATGCCTACTCCGCATCCGCCGGCGTTGAACGTGCAGTTCGTCACCGCGATATTCTCCGAGGGCTGAAACGGTTTTCCGGGAATCTGCTTATAGCCGGACTTGATCATGACGCAGTCATCCCCGGTGCTGATATAGCAACCGGAGATGCGGACGTTTCTGCAGGACTCCGGGTCAATACCGTCCGTATTCCACGAGTGTGGCGGATTAAGAATCGTCAGGCCGTCGACGTACACGTCCTCACACGAAACCGGGTGAACTGTCCACGACGGGGAACTATGAATCGTGAGGCCTCGAATCAGCACCCTGCGGCTGCGATAGAGATTGATCATTCGCGGGCGCGGCCACGGCAGCGGAGAACCAGTAGGATTCTCGGGCTCTCTTCCGACTAGTCCTAGTTTCTTGCGCAACTCCTGGGTTCTGCCCCATGCGTCCAGCCACACAGGTCCCTGACCGTCGAGAGTCCCCTGGCCCGTGATGGCAACATTCTCCAGATCGATGCCGGTGATCAGAGAAGCATAAACCGTGCGATCCAGACCCTCCCACCGCCCTGCAATCGTGGGATAGTCAGCGAAATTGGTGCTCCCGAGCAGGGTGGCGCCCGCCAAAACCTCGAACTCGAGATTGCTTTTCAGAAAAATGGGGCCGGTGAGATATTTTCCGGGTGGAACGAAAACCTTGCCGCCACCGGCGGCGGCACAGGCGTCAATCGCGGCTTGAATGCCGGCCGTGCAGAGCGTGCGGCCATCGCCGACTGCCCCAAAATCGCATACATTTATCGCGTATCCCGATATTGCTTTAGTCGGAACAGGTGCTTCGGTTGCGCGAGCGGAGAGCCAAGACTCGGCTGCACTACTCCCGGAGAGAGCAACCGAGCTTGCCGCAAGGCGTCGGAGGAAGGTGCGCCGCCCGGCATCATCTATAGGCATTTTCGTCCTGCCTCAAGAACGTGGTTAACTGCTACACCTGACTGGCCGATGTTACGAGATTTCTTCTGTTCTTCCTAGCGCCGTCCAGTTAGATGGACACTTTGTTCGGAGAAGACGGAACGACAGCGTTTGATTGTCTTGACTTAGCAACGTACAAAGACGAGCATGTCATACGTTCAGGGCTGGGGAACCTTTCCTCTGTGGTTCAATTCGGAATCAGCACGTGAGCACGACTGTCCTCAAAGGCGGAACGGTCATCGACGGCACGGTCTGCCCGCGATGTAGGGATAGCAATGAAAGCCCACGCTGGAGGCGGCAACCTGTTCGGCGAACGAGCTGCAGTTGCTCCTCCACCGCCTCTACCAGGAAATCGCCGTAACTGCGCATGTGGGTGGCGTAAGTCTTCCCATGGCGCGCGACGACGCGACACAAGCGCTCCAGCTCGGCGACGGGAGCGCTCGCGCCTGGGGAGTACATGAGTCCCGTGGAAAAACCGCACGCTGCTGCTTCGAGTGACTCGGAAAGTTTCTGCTCCATCCAATCTCTTCGAGCTGCCCCGAAAGCACCGACCCGCTCGATGGTCGGGCCGGAGATCAGTACATCACCCAGACTGGGCCCGTCGACGCGCGGGCAATCTACTGTCACGGGCTGGTGATCGCCCCGGGTTTCATCCAGGCTTGCCGATGGCGCAGAAAGACAGCGAATCGCAACCGAGACCGATGCGAACCTTGAGCAGGGCTGGAACAATATTTTGATTGCCGCACTCGAAACGCCGGCCAACCGCGGCTTGATCGGCCAGTCCATTGCGACGATTGCCACGGTCCGCGGGCGTGAGCCTGTCGAGGTCGTCCTCGACTTGATCCAGGAAGAACAGGGCCGGGTCAACATGCTCGAAATGAATCAAAGCCAGGCGAATCTCCGCGAGACCCTTTCGCACCCGTTGTCTTGTGTCATCAGCGACGGTTTTACGTGAAAGGCCGCCCCATCCCCGCCTTTACGGAACATTTCCCCTGCTGCTGGGCGAAATGAGTCGTGAACGTGGATGGCTCTCCCTGGCCGCTGCTGTTCACAAGATCACGGAGAAACCGGCGCGTCGTTTCTCGATTCCACGGCGCGGACGCCTTGATCGCGGTTATTTTGCTGATCTGGTAGTTTTCGATCCCGCAATCGTGAACAGCCCGGCTTCCTACGAGACACCGACGCTTCCGCCGCGCGGCATCTGCCACGTGTTCCGCAGCGGAATCGAGATTTTCTCGGAAGCACTCCTGTCGTCGCGCGGAGCATAGGATGCGTCTGATCCGTTTCGGACCTCAAGGCAAAGAAAAGCCTGGAGTGATGCTGGATGGAAAACGCAGGGATTTGTCCGCGTACTTCCAAGATTGGAACCGGGCATTCTTCGCAGAATCCGGGTTGGAGAGTCTCTCGGCCTCCTGAAAAGCGGATGAAGCAAAATTGCTTCCCGAGGTCAATCAAAGTGACCGCTGGGGTGCTCCGGTTGACCGACCCGGGAAAATCGTTTGTGTCGGACTCAATTACTCGGATCATGCGCCGGAAGCCGGGATGCCTGTGCCGACGGAGCCAGTGCTGTTTCTCAAGGCGGCCAACACTGTGATCGGACCGTTTGACGACATTTTTATCCCGCGCAACATTATGAAAACCGATTGGGAGGTTGAACTTCGCCTGATCATCGCGCGCGAGGCACACTACCTCAATTCAGTCCACGACGCAGATGCCTGCATCGCCCTGTACTGCATTTCGCACGATGTTTCCGAACGCGAATTCCAGCGGGAGCGCGGCGGACAGTGGAGCAAGGGTAAGAGCTGGGACATATTCAAACCGCTCGGTCCGTGGCTGACGACGAGCGCTGAACTGGCCGATGCTCCCAAGTTGCGAATGACGCTCAGGGTAAACAACCAACGGATGCAGAACGGCAGCACGGACACCATGATTTTTCCTCCCGCGCAGCTGGTTCACTATATTTCGCAATTCATGACACTTGAGCGAGGAGACCTGATCTCGACCGGCACGCCGCCAGGAGTGGGCCTTGGCATGAAACCGCCTCGCTCTCTCAACCATGGTGATGTTGTCGAGTTAGAGATTGAGCAGTTAGGGAAGCAACGACAAACGTGTCGGCAGTCATAGCCCACTTTTCAAACGCGCAGATGGATCGTCATGACCGGAATCGAGATTGACGGCATTCTTCCGATCGTTCCGACTCCATTTCTTCCCGACGGGAGTGTGGATCGGGCGGCCCCCGACTGCCTGCTGGAATTTTTCGTATCTGCTCGTGTCTGTGGAGTCTGCCTTCCGGCATACGCCAGTGAGTTCTACAAACTTCGAGATGGCGAACGGCGAGAGCTTGTATTGCAGGCGATCGGGATTGTGCACGGCCGCCTTCCTATCGTGGCGCGGGTAAATCATGTTTCCACCGATTACGTCGCGGAAACCGCGCGCGAGTTTGAGCACGCCGGCGCCGCGGCAATTGCGGTCGCCGTTCCGCGGGTTTTCAGTTTGCCGGAACGTGATCTGCTCCGCTATTTTGATCGAATCCTGCAGGTACTCACGGTTCCGCTAATCATCCAGGACTTCAATCCTGGAGGCGCAACCGTGAGCCTGGAGTTCGTGAGAACTCTTTCACGCCGACATCCGCACTTTCGATATTTGAAGCTGGAAGAACCATTAATGGCCGAGCGGGTTCGTTCAATTATCCAAGAAACGAACGGTACTGTCGGCGTGATCGAGGGATGGGGCGACGCTTACATGCTTGAGCTCGTTGACGCCGGCATTTGCGGGGTGATGTCGGGACTGGCCGTCTCAGACCTGCTTCAGATCGTCTGGAACCGGGCACGCGCCGGGGATAAAGATGCAGCCTATGAACTGTTCCAAAGGATCCTGCCGCAGATTACCTACAGTTTGCAGAATCTTGAGTTCTTCCATCACGGGGAAAAGGTGTTGCTCGTGGCGGGGCGCCCTCTCAGACCCCGGCGTTCGCGATGCAACCCTTACCCTCCATGAGGTCGATCGCGCGCACATTGATTTTCTCAACAGGAAGATCCTGGATCTCGTGAAAAGGATCCATGAGTCCGGCCGCAACACTCAGTGACAGCAGTCAGTCTCGCTAGAAACTCACCTTCAATCCGAACTGCATGATTCTGGGTTCGGCCATTCCGTAAGTCGTTGAGTTATAACTTTGGTATCCAGCAGTGCCAGAGATCACGCCAAATCCTCCACCTGGAGGCGGGCCAGCCGCCACATTGTTGCCTGGGGTCCCAAAATTGGGATGGTTAAATGCGTTGAAAAACTCGGCACGGAACGTGACGGTGACGCGCTCTCCCACCGATGTCTTTTTAACAAGCGCCAAATCGGTATTGGAGAACCTTGGCCCACGCATAGAGTTTTTCCCTATGTCGCCGAAGGTTCCGACCGCATTCTCAGTGAACGCGTTGACGTTGAACCACTCTTGGAGGCTCCGCGGAGGTGGAGGACCAGAAACTGCAACCGAGTCAGCCCGGTCTTCTCCTATGGCACTCGTAGAATTGTCGATTCCGCTGAAGATGGTGTAGGGGAACCCTGATTGCCAGGAAACAATAGCCGTGAGCTCCCATCCGTTCAATAGCTTATCGCCAAAACTGTGGACGCGGAGGTGCGGGATCTCGTAATTCCCGTTGATTTTGAAAACCTTGTTCAGGTCATCCACCGACGGACCGTAATCGAAGTGACGGCCACAGGTGCAGCTGTTTGTATACTGAGAGCCCCCGGAGCCCTGCGGGTTGGGGGCAAAATCGTCCAACGTTCTTGACCACGCAAAGTTGGATAAGAAGGAAAAGCCGTGCCCGAAGCGTTTTTCAAGGGTTAGTTGCAGCGAGTTGTAATTGCTGTTCACCCCGGGATCGATCTCGGCAACCGATCCAAAATTTTGATTCGGGCGCCGCTGCTGGATGGTGTTTTCGTTATCTTGAAACGATAACGCCGGGTTATAAATTGCCGGATTCAACTGGAGGAGACCGCTCTCCTGGTCTCCAGTCCCAAAGAGCCTGCGCCCTTTATTGCCCACATAGGCGGCGCGCAGCATCCAGTCCGCCCCGAAACCCCGTTCGACTGTCAGATTCCACCCCAGAATCATTGGCATGCGAAGATGCGGATTCTGTATCTGTGAAAACGAGGGAGGACCACCAAGGAAAGTTGCGGAGGAAGGCGGGTTACGCGGACCAAAGTTTGTGGGAAAAGGGTCGGTTCCTCCTCCACTCACGTTGTAGGGATCGGAAAGGCTTACGCCAAATAGGTTGAAAACGGGCGCGAAAGGCGGCACGCCGACGATTTGCTGATAGATCAGCGAATTGGGTGGCTCGTAGTAGTAACCTGCACCCCCACGTATGCTGGTCTTCCCATCCTTTGTAAGGCGATAGGCAAACCCAAGTCTTGGGCCAAAGTTGGATAGATTGTTAAAAATTGCCGCCTCCGGGCATCCGGGATCATGATGGCTTCCCCCGTATAGCAATCCATTAGGGGCATTGGGATACCGCGCGGACTGATGGCCTGGATCAAAACATGCGACTCTTCCCAGGCTGTCCTTGGGGGGGATAAACGGGTCCCATCTGAGCCCGGCGCTTATCGTCAAACGCGGAGTCGCCTTCCAGTCATCCTGGACAAATGTGCTCCAGTTAATCCCGGTGAAATCCAGATATAGGCCACCTCCTTGGATGAACGAGTTAACGTACCCAATTTCGAAATCCGCAAAGCCGTTGCCCGACAGATTGGAGAACGAGAATGTACCGCCCTCTTGGAATGTATTTGCCATGGGTTGCGCAAGGCGTACCGCCTCGCCGCCGAACTGAATCGTGTGCTTCCCTTTGACCAGCGTGGCGATTTCACGAAAGGACTGAACTCCTCGATCAAACGCTCCATAAACGCCGCCTCCGACACCAAACTCAGCGGTGCCGACATTCAGCGACGCTATATTTCCCCGTCCACTACTGGCGGGAACGGCCATGTTGACGCCTGCGTCAGCCATGGTGAACGGATTCGAGGCATACGTCGTTCCCGTAAGCTTGGTGTAACTGTAGTAGCTCCCCAGCATGAAGTGCGGCGAGATCGTATAGGTGTAGTCCACGCTAACGTTGTGGTCCGTCAGGGTTTGCGCGCCACCCGACGTTTGCAGATAGTTCGTGGCTGGGTCCGGATTAGCCGCAGTTGCGCTTGAACTGGCGAGCGGCGGGGAAACAATCGGCACACTGTATTTCTGCTGGAAATAGTGGCCGCTGAGACGGTGCTTTCCGAAATTGTAATCGATTTTCCCCAGGTATTCGTCCGTGTCTTCAACCGTGGGCAGGCTACTGTAGTTCAATGCATTCGTCTCACCCAGGCTTAATTGGGCCGGAGTCGGGTTGGGAAGCGGAATTCCCTTGAGAATGAACGCCGCGACTGGATTGACGGGAACTTGATTGTTGGTATATGGAGCTCCTGTGGACGGATTGACCAGTTGCGTTCCGGGTAGTAACTCGGAAAAATCCCCCATGCGTTCGCTGGCATCCGGCACAAACGCGAATCCCAACGCGTTGGTAAGGTGAAACCTGGTGCCCTGATAGCTTCCGAAATAAAACAGCCGGTCCTTCAGAATGGGGCCGCCTACATCGCCCCCAAATTGATTTTGCTTATAGGGGCTTACGCCGGTTGTCGAAAAGAAGCTCCTGGCATCAAACACATCGTTCCGCAGAAATTCGAAGAGATCCCCGTGGGTTGAATTTGTTCCCGATTTCAGCGTTACATTAACCACTCCGCCGAGCGCATTGCCATAGACGGCGCTCATATTGTTGGTTTGAACATCGAATTCCTGAACCGCGTCCGGATTCGGAAAAGGCATATTCATGTTGAGGTAGACATCATTAAAATCAGCTCCATCCAAGTGATAAGTGACGCCATTGGCGCCGGCGCCATTGACCTTGGCGTATTGCTCGCTGGGGAAGGTGGCGCCTTCACAACCCGAAGCGCAGTAGTTCGCGGTGACGTTGAGCGCTCCGGGAACAAGAAATACCAGTTGCTGCGTATACCGCGTGTTTAGGGGTAACTCGGCAACATCTTTCTGATTGATAACTTGAGCGACAGTTGGGGATTCCGTTGTTACCATTGAAGCATTCGCGGTGACCGTAACCCGTTCCGAGACTGCACCCAGTTTCATGTGGATCGGCAGGTCCACAGACTGGTCAACCTGCAACACAATGCCGGACTGTACATACGAAGCGAACCCCGTCATGGTGACGGTAATCTCGTAAGTACCGACCGGGAGGCTGGGAAACAGATATCCCCCCGAGTTGTTTGTTGTTGTGTCTTTCGTGTACGACGTCAGCTCGTCCTTTACAGTCACTTTGGCGCCCGCCAGCCCCGCTCCGGAAGGATCGAGAACCGCGCCTGCTAGCCTTGCGGTCGTAAACTGTGCCAACGAGGGTACGATGAACCCGGGAGCCAGGAGCATCGCCAGTAAGCACAACATCACCCGACACGCCAATCTGTTCCAGAAGTCATTTCTCATGGCGACGACCTCCTTTGACGGCCACTCGCTCCAGACAGTGCCAGCAGAACGGTAGTAAGAACCAGAGGCAGTCCGAATGGCATGGAGCGGACAGATAATCGACGGAGAGGGATGCCACTTCGTTGATCCTGTGCAGAGAACCCCACCTGTCCGTTCGACTCGCCGGATCAGACACGCAGCCGACCTTAGATGCACAAACAACTAGCTCGCCTCCGTTTGAACTGTCAATCAATTTCCCTGCCGGAACGGTTTTTTCGTACAGTCGGCTGGACGAAACGTGCGTTTCTCAGGAGGCGCGGGCAGTTGCCGTCAGGGTCGTTTGCTGTTCTTCGTGCCCTCCAGCTTCCAGGAGTGCGTCCCCAATCCGGGAGGAAGATCGATAGCGAGAGTCTCGCTCTTGAAGTCTGCCTCTTTGATGCTGACAGGCTTGTCGTCGATCGAAGCTGCCGGGTGTGAAGCCGCCAGTTGTTCGCGTAAGGGATCAGAAAGCCACAGCTGCCATGAAGAGGGATGATTGGCGAAGTAGGCACAGTAATGGCTGTCTTGGGCAAAGGTGAGGTGTAAGCCTTCGCTGTCGGGGGACGAATTGATTTGAGTATGGATGATCCCTATGTACTGGTTAGTTCCCAGGGTCTGGTAGTTGCTGGGCAGCGCAGCGAAGAGCCGCTCCATGAAACCATGATCGAGAGCAATATCCCTGTCGTGAAACCCGAGGATTACAGGTGCATCCGGATGATCCGGCCATCGTTCCGGATTGAGAGAAACGAGCATGTCGTAGCCGGTGTTGAAGTCAGGTATGACGTTAGCCATGTCAAGCGCGAGTTGGCGGTCGAGATAGTAGGTGGCCTTGTCGCCATGAAAGAGGCCAAAGCCAACGCGTGCCGCCAGTCCGGCAGTGCTATTGAATTGGGACGTCGACCAGGAATTGTTCCCCGGCTTCAACTCCAATGCCTGCGCTGCAAAGTCCTCCTGCAATTCCTCCAGCGAGCGCTGCATGTGATAGATTCTGAGTGACCACCGGAACTTCCTCTCCGCGTCGTTGGTCGGCAAACTCTGCGTACCAACCGACCATCGAACCTTCTCCCGACAGATCCGCTGTCCACCAGGGGCCCGGAGGCGAATCCAGGTTGGGCTCCATGTGTGTCCATCCGTGACTCTCGATATCCAGCGCGCCCGCCTCGACAGCGTCCTTGAGGCCTTGGCGGGTCGAAGCGTAGTCCTGATTCAGTCCATACAGATCGGTGAATTTCTTAGTCCACGGCGACACGACCCGCTTCGATTGCCGGTCCACGTATCCGGTATCGACTTCGGCGCTTGCGATGCCATGATGTCGTTGCAGCGGCACAATCAGGTACTGGCGAATCGTCTCTTCATTTGGCTCGAGATAGTGCCAGTAGGAGAGGAAGCCCTTGTCTGCGGTTCCCCAGTCGTCGAGTTCAAAAATTACGCGGTGAGCATAATCCACATTGGGGACGACCACATACCCCAGGCTCCAAACGAGTGAACGAAACAGGAGGTTCTTCCAAAAGCCGGACTCAGACAACATTGATAGATTTGGAGGTCCCAACCATATTGCAGAAACGCCCGATCCCAATTGATTCACGGTGAGAACCGGGTGTTGGCTCTGCGCGATCAGAACTTCCGCATTGATCGGCTGAACCCATAGACGAGTGGAATAGTCATGACTCTCCACCGGTGGAGCATTCTTGCCGGCTGTGACGTCGCGTGTGATGAAATGCTCCTTTGTAACCTGCAGAACATCCGTGGACGTGTAGAAGTCCTTGAATTTGAGACCCAGCAACTTGCCAAGCGTAGAGTCAAGAGCCCGAGAATCGACAACTATCAACCCAGTCCCGGCGCGCGTTGCTTCCTCCAGCGACGCGAGATCCTGGTCCCCGTATGACGCCGGATCGGCGAGCCAGACGACGGCGCCATAGCGACTTCCTCCTGAGCGACGAAACAAGTATGTGGCATCGAGATGCTGCTGATCTAACCGCAGAATGTCAAAGGGAATCGACCAGGCTTTGAGGAGTGCCGCTACGGGTTAGAATTTGTCGGCTTCGCTACCTACCACGACCCCATAAGGATCGCTCCAGTGCTCGACAACAAGCAATACTCGGTATGGCTTCGTATGAATCAGCGGGGTGGCGATGTTGGTGACGCTCCAACTTCGGGTGCAGGCAGTAACACATAACAGCAGGAAGCAACAAGTAGCAACGGCTCTTTCGTCGGAGCGGTATGTATCCAAACATTTTATGGTGAGGCGCGTTCCCCAAGCTCTCTTGCTACAGTTGTATCCTCCAACTACTTGCCCATAGCCATTGGGACTCGACTCAGTGCTCAGCATAGGCCTTTATTACAACACCCGTAAGACATGAAGCAAGCCCAGACTGCTAATTCGCCCGTTCTTGTCAGGATACACAAAACACTTGCGGATCGCCCCGGCGATGGCTCTGCCCTGTCCAGTCATGTTTGGAACTTAAAGGAAATCGCGTTCATGGCGGATCAGTGAGCCGAAGTGCGGGAAGCGGGATCGCGAGGGGGTCTTCTCGTTGTCATAGTGGCATCACCGCGCTAAAGGAATCAAAATCACGCCCAGCCTATTGAAAATTAGTGAACGCTATAATGAAATGCTGTTTGGCGATTGCGGTTCCTATCCGTACGGAAGAGGTGGAACTGGCAGACACAATAGGAATCAACTTGATATTCCGAGCCGACGTACGGCGTGTAGAGATACAGCCCATTCGGGAGCAGCGCATGGGCTCGGTCTGCAACGATGGGAGGCGGGGGGTGCGGTGGTCCAACTGCCTGTTGGGGGTTATAGGTCCCGTTTGATGAATCAAAATCTGTGTTTCGTTCATCGGGAAATGACGGAACCGGCAATCAGCAGAAAGAATTAAAGCGCCGAGCAGGTAAATAGCTCCTCCTTCGTGCAAATTGGGGATTGAATCCCTTTGACGAAACGACGCCGACGGGTCATCCAGCTTATTGGACACGTTTCATTTGGAACAGCCGCTGTGCATTGACACCTGTCTGCCCGGATGAGAACTTACGTACGAGAACCGGTGCCGATTCTAAGAGTTTTGTGCGTCCTAACCAGCTAGAGGTATATCGCAAGATGAGTAAGCAGCCAGTTAAACATCCTGATAAGTCGGCCAATACGGGTGCATATTCTGCCGCAGTTGCATGCGATGGATGGCTTTATGTGAGCGGACACGCTTCGCTGGACTTGAAGACCGGTCAAGTGATCGGCGGTAGCATCGAGGAAGAAACCTGCGTCACGCTATCGTCGATGGGAAAAGTATTGAAAGAGGCTGGATGTAGCTTTGAGGACGTAGTCAAATGCACATGCTATCTGGCGCGCATTGAGGATTTCGATGGATTCGATCGTGCATACGCGAAATTTTTCAGCGGTGTTCCACCCGCACGTACGACCGTTCAGTCGGGTTTAGGTGCTGGTCTGAAAGTGGAGATCGATGCCATCGCGCGCATTCCATCGAAATCGAACCGATGAGTTGTAATCGCGCGCCCTTACCCGCCTTGAAAAGGACCACACGACTTTACAGAAATCTAAGCGCGGTCGCTTCGTAATGAACCGATCTGCAGAAGGTTGACTATGCGGCACTCTCGATGCATTCTTGCGATTACTGCAGTCCTCGTTGTCGTTCCGAATTGTAGATTGGCAATCAATGCGCAACCCACCTTGGCGGCCACACCGCCCATGGGCTGGAACAGTTGGAACCACTTCACAGATAAGGTGAGCGATACGGACGTTCGCGCTGCGGCTGACGCCATGGTATCGAGTGGAATGCGAGATGCCGGCTACGTGTATGTCAACGTCGACGACTCGTGGGAAGGCGAGCGCGACACGCGGGGGACCATTCATCCCAATAGAAAATTTCCGGATATGAAGGCGCTAGCCGACTATGTGCATTCAAAAGGACTGAAGTTCGGAATCTATTCTTCTCCAGGCCCGAAAACCTGCGGCGGCTATGAAGGCAGCTACGGCCACGAGCAGCAGGACGCGAACACGTACGCCGCGTGGGGGGTTGATTATCTCAAATACGATTTATGCAGCTATATGTCGATTATGAAGCTGCACGATCCCGGGCAGGACCCCGACAAAGCCGTCGCAATGATGCAGGCGGCCTACGCGAAAATGCACCAGGCGCTTGTGAACACTCATCGACCCATCGTTTACAGTCTCTGCCAATACGGAGTTGGCTCCGTTTGGAAGTGGGGTCCCCAGGTGGGGGGAAATCTGTGGCGCACTACGGATGATATTCGGGACAACTACCGCAGCATGGCATTGATCGGCTTTTCTCAAGCAGGCCTCGAGAAATATGCCGGGCCAGGGCACTGGAACGATCCGGACATGCTTGAGATCGGCAATGGGGAAATGAATGCAGACCAATATCGCACGCAGATGAGTTTGTGGTCGATCCTCGCTGCTCCATTGCTTGCGGGCAACGATCTGACCAAAATGGATGCCCTAACAAGAAGCATTCTGCTCAACAAGGAAGTAATCGCCGTCGATCAGGACAAACTGGGCATACAGGGTCACAGGGTTGGGCCGCCGCAAATTTGGCTAAAACGGCTGAGCGGCGGGGCGGAGGCAGTGGCGATTTTTAATTACGTCACGGACGATGAAGCGGAACCCACGACTCTCCGGCTAAAAGATGTGGGCCTCGACGGACCGGTTCATGCCCGCGATCTGTGGGCTCACAAAGATCTCGGCATTCTCCACGGTTCTTATACGGTGACCGTGCCCCAGGGGGGCGTCGTGATGCTGCGTCTTTGGAAGTAGCAGGTGGTGGTAATGTCTTCAACCGTTGACTCCACCACGATTTCCGCGGGTTTAAGGTCGGCAATGTCGGCGGAAATCGCGACCCGCCCGATCAGGGTGGACGGATTCTCGCGCATCGCTCCTTCCGCGGCTGCGTGTGTCAATAATTTCAAAAGTCTCGCGCGGGCACTTCGACGTCTCGCCGCGTTTGTCTCAACACAATGCAGGGAGTGGCCGGCGCTGAGCAGGCACGCGGAGATGCTCGTACCCATCAGACCCATGCCTACGACGCCGGCGGAATATTGAGTGGGCCCATCGCGAGAAGGCAGTTTCGCCGGCGATCGCTCCAATTTGACTTTGTTCGCTGCCGTTTTTCTCGAACGGACCATCGTATTCTCCGGAATTGTATTTCTTGCGGTTATGCGGCGATCAGGATTTCTGCCGAGCCCGCATCGAGACCGTTTCGTGGCCCGCTCCCATCACGAAGTTCAGCGACTCTTCAATCTGGCGCAATGTAGTCTGGACATCGGCTTGCGTATGTGCCGCTGAAAGAGAATATTGCTTGGTCGCCTGCGGAAACGCGTAGACGCCGCGATCGACGAGCGCCCGGCGGAATGCGGTATCCAGTTCGAAATCATGGCTGGATGCGAGATCATGCCAATCCTGCGGAGCATGGTCCATGAAATACACGCAGAAGGCAGAGCCCTGGCGCACGATCACCGCATTCAACGACATTGTTTCGATGATCGCCTGGACGCCGGCTTCCATTATTTCTCCGAGAGCCTCAACATGCCGATATACTTCTCCGCCATTCATCAGGAGTCGCTCGATGGTCGCAATCGCGGCGACCGTCGGTAGCGGATGTGCATTGTATGTTCCCGCGAGAAGCACTCTCTTCGAGGCGGACGGATCGACAAAGCGTTCCATCAAGTCTCGTCTGCCGCCGAGAATCGCCATGGGATACCCGTTCGCAACGGCCTTGCCGAAGACGACCAGATCGGGCCTGACGTTGGCGATGCTGGCATACCCGCCGATCGCGTGCCGAAAGCCAGTCTTCACTTCATCGAAGATCAGTACGAATCCAAACTCATCCGCCAATGCGCGCAGGCCGTTTAAATATCCAGGATTCGGCTTAATAATCCCCACATTCTGGAGGACAGGCTCTGTGATAAGCGCCCCAACAGGATACTTTTCGCAGACATATCTCACGGATTCGAGGTCATTGAAGTTGATGCTGTGCACCAGTCGCCGGTGTTCTGGCGGGATGCCAGCGCTGATAGCTTGGAAAGAATACTCTCCGGGCGAACGTCGGCTTCCCAACTCGCTCAGCGGCGTCATGAGATTGCATGCGACATCGTTGTGCCAGCCGTTGTAGCCGCCCTGCATTTTAATGATGTGGTCTTTGCCGGTAGCTGCGCGGCCTAGGCGGAGCGCCTGATAAGTCGCCTCGCTTCCAGTGTTTAACATCTGCAACGAGTCGACGGCAGGCACGTGTTTGCAGATGAGTTCGGCAAGTTGTCCTTCTAACGTGGTTGTGCCAGAACCGAAAAGGCTGGCCCCGTCCCGCAACTCCCGAATGACGGCCTCCGTTACATAGGGGTCGTTATGGCCTAAGAAATGCGGACCGAAAGCGGCGTGATAATCAATGTATTCATTGCCGTCCACATCCCAGATCCTAGATCCCTTACCTCTGGCAAAGGCAATTACCGGTTCAATCCCGCGATTGACAGAAACAACGCCGCCGGGGATATAGTTCTTATTTTTTTTCAGGAGTTTCTCTGACTCTATGTGGCTCGGCATCCTGCCTCCTATCCTCCACTGCGAAAAAGGCGGGTCCGCTCGCCTATATCAGAACTGTTGTTCAGCCTTGAGATGTCAGTCCCCTCGAACGCCGAATGCGTTGACAGGTGATCGTGTATGCAGTCAATGACCAGGCCCACAGCGTCGCGGGCACAACACAGTTTTACGCTCGGTGCTTCTGAGATCAAGCGCAATCTGGTAGAATCCGGTAGCATTTCGGTGTTTGCGTCTAACGTATTGGATGGGGCACCCCGGTCGATTTGTATGGCAAACGCGTACTCCGTTCCATCCCTAAGCCGGGCACTCCGCATTTTAGAGCTGCTTGCTCAATCCCGGCGCGGGCTTACACTTTCCGACATCAGCAGGAAACTTGCCCTGCCGAAGAGTTCAGTCCATCTGCTGGTCAAAACGCTCGAATCGATGGGCTATCTGAAAAACAATCGGGTAAATCGGAAGTATCACTTCGGACTGAAACTTGTCACATTGAGTCATACTGCGCTTGAGAATCTCGATCTGCGCGAGCAAGCTCGGCCATTTCTGCAAGACCTGATGCTGACCACCGGATTGACTGTGCACATGGCAATTCTGGAGCACGCTGAGGCGGTGATCATCGAAAAGGTCGAGGCGCCGGGCATGTTGCGCCTGGCAACCTGGGTAGGGCGGCGGCTGGATGCGAACAGTTCCGGTGTGGGCAAGGCCCTGCTGGCCTTCGCTCCCGAGACCAACTCTGACCAACGGTTTACGACACATCCGTTGGCGAGGCATAACAGAAATACCATTGTGTCTCCCGACAGGCTGGCGCGTGAGCTTAAAAAGGTGCGGGAGCTCGGATATGCATTTGAAGATGAAGAAGGCGAAATCGGCTTCCGCTGCATAGGAGTTCCGATTAATGACTCCGGCAACAGGGTGATAGCTGCTATCAGTGTCGCGGGAACGACTGCCCAGATCTCCAAAGAGAGAGTAGGCAAGCTGGCATCTACGGTTAAAGCCACAGCACTGGAGATATCGGTGCATCTCGGATACAAGCTGGGCTCGGAAGCAGATGGACATGCCGAAATTCTTTCCAGGTAACGGCCTCACTCTCAATCAAAGTATTAGTAGGTTGCCTTGCCCGCCACTCAGATCGAAAGTTGCCGCGGTGGTTTAAGAGTTCTCTTCAGAAACCAGACATGTCACCAGGGAGGCGATTTCCTCCACTTTGACGAATTGGCCTCTTGGAATTTTCGAGAGCATATAGTCGATGTGTTCCTGTGTCATCTGCTCAAACAGTCGTGTGCGCGCCGCCGCCGGGGTGATACAGTTGACGGCGATGTTTTGCTGCGCAAGTTCTTTACCCAAGGATTTTGTCAGAGCAATAACTCCGGCCTTCGACGCGCTGTAGGCGGACGCGTTCGGGGTGCCTTCCTTGCCGGCGATTGAGGCGATATTGACAATCCGACCGTAGCTCTGCCGCATCATAAACGGCACGATCGCGCGGCAGCAATGGAAGACCCATTCAGGTTTACGTCGATAACCTGCTGCCATGCGTCCACGGGGTATTCCCAGCATTTCACATTTGGCCCCGTGATCCTGGCGCTCGTCACCAGAATGTCAATTTGCCCGAACAGCTTAGCGGCGGTTTCTGCCGCCCTTTGAACCGCGTCCCCATTTGTTACGTTGACTGCGTGAAAATGTACTTTGCCCCTCTTGCTTAAGCCATCGGCGGTGGATTCCACCAATTTCTCATCGGCGTCCCACAAAGACAGAGAAGCACCAGAATCGAGCAGCCGCTCGGCAATTGCTAGGCCAATTCCCTGAGCTCCGCCAGTAATGACTGCGGCAACGGCCGCTAAGATCGAATGTATTCATCCCCCGAGACCTCCCCCGCGAATTACGACGGAGATGCATCCTCCCCGCGGAATCAGAACGACACTTTCACAGCTAATTGTATGTCTCGCGGTCCTGAGCTGGATGAAATGATTCCTATATCGCTGGTACCCACCGTCGCAGACGGAAGCCCGAAATTGGGATGGTTGAATGCATTGAAGAGCTCACCCCGGAATTCCGTTGTTATCCTCGTTCCGATATTGGCCCGCTTTATGAAAGCTAGGTCCCAATTCTGCGTACCTGGCCCAATCAGAATGTTTCGACGGGAGGTTCCAAAGCGAGGATTCCCGCTCGCAAAAGCCTGCGCCAGAGCGGACGTAGTAAAGCAGGCGGTATTAAACCATTCCGCAATCGTCTGCGGGCCGGTACCTTTGCATATGCGATCGGGTCGAGGCGATTGAGTTCCCGTATTGGAATAGTCCAGGGTCGAATTTACCGTGAATGGCAATCCACTATGAGCGGTAATGATCGCGCTAGCCTCCCAGCCACCAGCCAGCGCATTGACGTAACGCCCGTTTCCTAGGAACCTCCGCCCTCTGCCAAAAGGAAGCTGGTAGATAAGGCTGGCTACAAATGTATGAGTGATGTTGTAATCGGCCAGACCGTAATCGGCGTTCTGATTATTATCATTCTGTACGGTGGACTGGTTGTCAACGTTCCCATTTCCAGCATTTAAGCTCTTTGAAAAGGTATACGAAACCATCCCCGCCAATCCATTTGAAGCCCTTTTCTCAACTTTTACATAGCCGGAGTTGTAGTTCGAATATCCAGTGAAATCGTCATATTGAAGGGCATTGAAGTCTGGCCATGGCCTGCGGGGTTGCAGGTCCCCGACACCGGGCTTCGGCTGATTGCCAAAGTTATGTTCATGATCTAGATGCATAGCGCGGTTTCCCACATATGCGACTTCCAGCGCCCATTCTCTTGCCAGCTGGGACTGCACGCTCAAGCTCCATGCATAAGTTTGAGATGTCTTATAGAACGGGCTTGGCATGAGCTGTGCCGTTATCTGTGAAAGTGATACTGAAGGCGCATTAATGAATACCTGTTGTGTTTTGGTTGGAACACCATTGGTCAGCGGAGGAGAAGAGCCGAAAGCTGTGGTATAGGTGGGACTCTGCGTGGACACCGGGTTGTTATTGGCAAATGAGCCCTGACGGTTTGTATCGGGCAGGTTAGAAAATAACCCGCCGCCGGCGTGCAACACGAGTCTGTCGGAATTCGTAGGCTGCCATGACAAACCAAGACGCGGAGCGAAATATCCGGGACCCGGCCCATAGCTTACTTGTTTCACCTTATTGCCCGTCAGTCCTTTTTGTCTTCTCATGCCGGAGGTCATTACCAGGCACTGTCCCGTAGCTGAGATGAAATATGGATTCGAACAAAGCGCATCGTTTTGCGCGTCCGGATAGGCGGTAAGCAGAAGCGCATCCCCCGGGGTAAAGTCATTGGCTAGGGGGAAAATGGTTGCCAACTGGTTGTGGGTGTCCATTGGCTGGCGGTTGTACTCCCATCGCAGTCCGGCCTGCACGGTGAATCTTGGGCTGACCCGGAAATTGTCCTGGGCAAATAGACTGATCCAGCGCCCACCCACCAGATTGGTGATGATCGCGTTTTTTGTATAGTCGCCGCCGGAAGGATAACCGAGCTCCAAGTCCGCTAGATCCGAAAAGGAGCTGACGTCAGGTATTTCCCCGGCCAGGGAGGAATATTGGCCATTGAAATTAAAGTTTCCATTCGATTGCAATGGATCGCTTACACCTTTGGTTTGCCAGAAGTCAAACTCCGCGCCCAGGGCAATCGTATGCCGTCCGATAACTTTCGTGAAAGTATCTTCATATTTCTCAATGGAGTCCGGGGCCGCAACAGGAAAATAGCCGGGGAAACCATCTCCCCATGTCGGGAAGTTTTGGAAAGAAAAATTTGGATACAGCTCAAACTGAGGCAAAGGAGTCGTCAACCCGGCGATGCCGAAGCTCTTCAGTGTTCCCGGGGGCCTCGGGCATCCCTCGCAGGTATAAGTCAGATAGTCCTTCTGATAGCCGATGCGCAGGTCGTTAATGGTTGAGGGCCCTAGGACACGCGTCCAGCCGCCAACCAGATTATGTCCTCTGAAATGCTGATAGGCATTGAAGGACGGGAGCGCTCCAGGAAAGACAATGTTGGAGTTGCCGAGCAGATAGCGGACAAATAGTGTATTGACTTTGGAGAGATTTGCATCCACCCGCACGTCGAATTGGTCGTTGTTCTGCTGTTGGGGAGTTTGGTTCGTATAATTGACGACGCCTGGAGTATTGGGTGCGGGGAAAAGGACCAGTACCTTTTGCGCGACCGGGTCGAGCGTGCTTATGATGTTCCCCGTTACGGGCGTACCCACCAAAATTGTTGTTTGCCCGGCGCCGGGATTTGCGGGATCGGCTGGGCAGGTAAAGTTGTACTCAGAACCAGGATCGAACAGCTGGCCGCTGTCGAAATTAAGGTTGGGAGGTGCGGCCGCCCCGCTCGATGCACATAGGTTTATGGTCGTCCCCGTGAGGGAGGAGCTGAAATCACCGGCTTTTTGAGCAGCTGTTGGCACAATTGCTGTTGAGACCTGTCCCTGTGTCAGTCGCAGTCCTTCGTAGCTGCCGAAGTAGAACATCTTTCCCTTCATGATTGGGCCGCCGATCGCACCGCCAAACTGGTTCCGAGTCAGTGCTGGTTTCCCTTGGGAAAAATAGTTGGATGCATCCAGTGCGTTGTTTCTGACATATTCCCATGCTGAACCATGCAGGGCATTTGTACCTGATTCCGTAATCAGGTTCATCACGGTGCCGGATGCCAGGCCGAAAGCGGCGTCATAGATGTTGTTTTGAATCTTGAATTCGTGCACCATCTCCGGCGGCGGAGCTAATGCAAAACTGCTGTTATTCAACGCCCGCGAGATCATTCCATCGATTAACAGAAGATTGCCTCCCGAGCCTCCTCCCGAACCGCTGTAACCGAAGTCGTTAAAACCGGAACCGTTGGCTGCGCCCGTGGCAAGCGATCTTCCAGTGGTATCGACAGTCCCTGGGACCAGCAGTGCGAGGGCAGTAACCTCGCGCAAATTGAGCGGCATGTCGAGGATTTCGGCCTGGTTGACAGTTGTCCCGACGCTGGCGTTTGTCGTGTCCACCATTGTGGGAGCTGCCTCGACCGTGATCGTATGTTTGGCGGTGGCGACTCGCAACACCACATCCTGAGTGATCTGTTGATAAACCCTGAGGGAAATGCCGGAAAGCTCAGTCGTATCGAAGCCAGGGTGTATCGCTGATAGGTTATATGTGCCTGCCGGCAACGAGAGGAAATCATAGCGTCCCGAAGAGTTAGTAGTCGTGCTGCTGGCGACACCTGTGCTGGTGTTCGTTGCTGTGACTGCGGCGCCGGGAACAACCGCTCCCGAGGCATCCGTCACAGTTCCGGCAATGGTGCCAGTAGTCACCTGGCCCCAGCACGGGATCGCCAATAAGACGAAACTTACACAGGCCGGCGCCAGCAAGAGGCAGAGGCCCTGTTCTAAGCTCACCTTTCGAAATTCAGCAGAGATCAAGCTGCGAAACCCCCTGAGATGACACGCTTCCATATGCCCTCCCAAATCCGTTCTGTTAATGAGCCAAGTTAGACCACGTCAATGCAGAACGTCGATAAAAACCGTCCAGACGAAAGACAATACGTCCAATATGCTGAACATCGATCATAGACTTTGGCTTGAGAATTGGAAGCAACAGAAGTCACTCGGGATCGGGCCGGAAAGGAGAACTGTCCCTAGGCGAGAAAAGGGATGCAGAGCGGAATGCCGACCGGCGTATATCGCCCCATGAACGTCAGCAATCCGGTCTCCTTGTCGATTCGAAACGAGGTAATCTGGTCGTTCCGTTGGTTTCAATACAGAAATGTGCCGCTGGGATCCAGATTGAACTGACTCGGATAATCGCCCCGTGTCCATGCTTCTCCAACCCATTCCAAATGTCCCTGGGTGCCGACTGCGAACTCTGCGATGGAGGTGTGCAGCCGGTTGGCCGCTTACAGAAACGCGCTTCGATAGACACCATGATTGCCGAACAGAAATTCGTCCAGGTAAACCCTTTTAGGAGGTTAGATACGCTCTGTTGGGGAGTGAGCGATCCGGTTTCCGGCTGGTAGTGGAAAAACACGATCATAGAGGCCTCCTCCTGGATCGAATACATCCAGCTCCGATGGGGATGAAAGACGAAGTGCCGTGGTCCATCTCCCGTCGGGAGCGAAATAAACGGGGTGTCCGCTGGGCCGAGCTGGCCGCTCTGCCTATCGAATCTATAAACGTAAAAACGGTCCTGCCCCAAGTCCGTTTGCAACACGGACCGATTCGCAGGATCTGGGTGGATCATGTGCAGATGCGGGGCATCGTGTCCGCTGATTGCAAAGCTGCCGGTCGGCGCATGCGTCGCGTGGAGACTTCCCAGACACCCCGTGTCTCGATCGACATCTACCGCCTCGCCCAGCAACCCATCCGGCAGCACCGGAAGCACCTCAATATTCCTTCCGAAATAGGTTGGCGACGAATGCGTACCTGCCGGCAACGTCGAGGCTGAGATAAGCCGGACTTGCGCCCTGTGAACTGACGGAGTTTAAGAATCGAAGCTCGCCACTGCTGCGGTCGATGGCGAAGGCACTGACAGAACCGTTTCCGCCTTTGAAATTTGAAACCTCGTTGCTTGCATACAGGTATTGTCCCGAATGATGGATCGTCAGCCATGTGTGGCGGTTTCAGCAGCCAACTTGACCGGCGTCAGCTCTCCAGTATCTGAACCCATTTCAAATAAATAGATTTTCTTACCATTTGCCGTGCCATCCACCGGACTGGTATCGGTGCCCACATGAGCTAGCGTTCGGCGTCTCTTGGAGGCAAGGGAGAAACCCCCTACGGATGGCAATGCTGCATATGCGAGCCCGCACACCGCTGCCGATTTCAAAAACGATCTGTGCGAAACGGGACCAGGGAAGTGCGATTGGGACATCAACCTTCGAATTTCACCGCACTCCCTTTCTTTTGCAGCCGCGCCGAAAATATGCCGAGGGCCTAAAAAAATGGCTTTCACTTGCTATTGGCCGGCAGAGTTCCGGGATTTTCTATGATCTCGTAAAGAGGTGGTAAAGTGTCCCCTTCATGCGAGCTATCGTTGAAATTCCGTAGCTTATCGTGAGCGCGACGCCAGTATTGGTACTCGGCATCCCAACGGCCTAAAGCCGAACCGATGCGATAAGGCGTGTACTCCTGGAGCCACTCAGCCTTGTATGACGGTCGCAGGTCTGTAATACGATCCATAAGGTCAATAAGATAAGAGTGGTCGTAGTGCGTGACCTGGGACTCCCATTCGTTCCACCAGCGATCGGAGTTGGGCCGTGTCGGTCCCAGCTTTGTCCATAGCCCGTTCAGATCCAAAGGTGTCTGGAATCTCTCGCCGGCATAGTCGAGTAGCTCGCTTCCGATCATCAAGCTGTTCACTGTCGTTGGGTCGGCTCCAAGATGCTCGGCATGAAAAAGGGACGTCTCGGCTGCCTCGGCTCTCAGACGGGAATCACGTAGGTCCTGGCGGTGCGCAGGCAAAACCGTTCGATATTTCGGCAGAAAAGGATCATCCCAAAGCGCGAACATGGTCTGCTCGGTTCCAATCACCTTCTGGAGGTCTGTTTCAGCGTCAGACATGTTGGAGAGCGCGGAGGCGATGTCTGGAGCAATGGCTGCCGGATACATCAGTTGCGCATACTCGGAGAAAAAGTTTGCGCGGTCCATAGGTGTGCACTGCCAGGGCGCTGCGGCGCCGTAGGCAAAACCGGGCAAGGACATTTGGAAGAGCAACTGGGCGTCGTCGGCCCACACGGAATTGACAAGACCGAGCGCCCCAGAATTCCGCCCCGCGGCCAAGAAGGTGTCAATATTTTCGAAGGTCGTCGTGTAATCCGGAGCTATGTTGTCGTAGCTCATCACCCCGGGCTGCACGAGATGCGGAACGTGGTTCGCCACGAGCGGCCCCAGCCAGCGCTTGTATGTGGGGTCTTCTGAGGTGTAATACCAAGCGACCGCTATCAATCCTTTCGGAAGCTCGGGAATCATCTGCGGATACTTGACCATGATGTCGTCGTACGCCATCACATGCTTCCCGTGCTGCTGAAACAATCCCGCAACTGCGTTGAGCTGCTTTACAAACAGCGCTGTGGGAGCTGCTGCGGCCGCGGATGTCTGCGCCTCCGCGATCTGAAATGTCTCGTCAAATCCGATGCTTACGAAGGGGCTAGGAAACAACTCGGAAAATTGATCGGCCCAATCCGTCAGAAGAGGCATTACATCGGGATTTGTTGGATCGAATTCAGTTCCGTGCGGTTCATCCGATAACGTGGAATATTTCTCTATCCGAAAAAGATCGTGCTGGTGGGCGTACAAGTCGAAATTGGGGATGACGTCGATGTGCCGCTGGCGACCATAGGCGACAATCCGGCGCACCTCATCCTGGGTCAGGCGTCCGTCAGGATTCAGCAGTGGATAACCTTTGAGCGCGATGCTGTCTTCGCTGTAGAGGTAGTATTGGTTCGCCTTCCAGCGCGCCAGAAATTCCAATTGGCGTTCAATTTCCTTCTCGGTCGGCAGCGGACCGTGGCTAATATCGACCATCGTCCCCCGAAAAGCCAGGGAGGGCCAGTCGTGAATTTCGACCAGGGGAAGCACCGCATCGGACCCGCTTCCTTCGACGAGCTGTCGCAGGGTCTGGATTCCGTGAAAAATTCCAGCTGACGAGCACGCATGGATCTTAACTCCCTGCCGCGTCACCGTTAGGTCGTAGGCCTCGCTGGACTTTGGGCCGGGCAAATCTCCGGGTAATGAGAGCGGCTGATCCGTCTGGCCTGTCCGATGAAGCAGGATTGCGGGTTTCGCGGTATTGGAGGAGGCTGCGATCGGCAGCTGAATTCCGGTATCTTTGTTTAGTATCCGCGACAGTTCCGCGGCCCCGAATCGGTCTTCCGCAGTAGGTGACGATGAAAGAACAATCGTCATGTCGGCGAGCGGGATCGATCCCGCCGCGTAGTTGAGTTGCTGCGGCCGCGGAAGCAAAGGGCTGTGTTCCGCGCAAGCAAGACCTACGGGGAAAATGCAAATGAAAAAGGCGGTCAAGTATTTCCGTGCCATTCGGTTCCTCTCTATCTGATATTGCTCGCTGCGTTCTGTCCTTTAGGGTGTGATTGCCGGCACTACAGCAACAGGGAACTGGTCTGAGCAGGCCGCGGCGAGTGGTCGCGGCATTTTTAGACCAACCCAGTTTCACTTCACGTTTTGCTCAGATCAAGCGCAATCGGCGGATAACGGACATTCACGTTCAGCATATTGGATGGTACGGCGGGGGCGGCAACTAGAGCAGTTCCACGGTAGGCGTACACAGCGAAACTGGACTTTCGCGCAGCTTTTCCTTCAAGAAAAGCTGCACCTCGTGATTTTTGGCCGGGATAGGAACCGTGGAATTGCTCTACACGATTTTTCCACGGGCGGCAACCTTCCATTGATCGACCACCCTCTCTCCGGATACGACAAAGACCTGGTCATGCAGGTTGATGCAAGGGCACACATGGTTAGGAACGATCCGGAGCCGATCTCCCACCCGTACCTGCGAATTCGCGGGAGTCAACAGGTGCCCATGTTCCTCAGAGAGGCCGTCCAGTATCAACTCGGGATGGTTCTGAATATAACCGAAATGCTTTTGCTTTCCGGAAAGCAGCATATCTGCCGCGAGCGTCTTGCTGCCGGAATCGACGATTGCCCTTCCCGGCACGCTGGTGCTGACCACCGTTACCAGCGCCGTCGCAGCGCAGTCGGAATAGCTTGCGGACTCCGCATCCACCGTATTGCGATCATTAAAAACGTATGTTCCCGGGCGGATCTCAGTAATTCCGTGAAATCGATGGCTCTCAAAGGCAGCCGGCGTGTTGCCGCCGCTGACCACAGGGTAGGGGATACCAGCCGCATCCAGCCGCGCGTACAGGCAGTCAAGCTGCACGTTCTCCCGAGCAATATCCTGCTCTCGAATGCTCTCGTTGCCCATAATGTGGCCGGGATAGACGGAAATGCCTTCCCAGCGCAGATTCGGAAGTTTCATAATCTGTTGCGCAACGGAAGTTGACTGTTCGTCCGCAGTAAGGCCACATCGCCGAAAGCCGGTGTCGAATTCCAGGCGAACTCCAACTTCCACGCCTGCGGCTTTGGCCGCTCGTGAAATGCCCGCGGCAACGGCGAGAGAATCCATTGCAACGGAAAGGCGAACCCGTTTTGCGAGTTCCGCTAGGCGCGCCCACTTCTTCTCGCCCCAGAGCGGATAGACGATGAGAATGTCAGTGATCCCTGCGTCGGCCATTACCTCCGCTTCGCCAAGCTTTGCGACCGTAATGCCCGGCGAGCCGTATTGCATCTGCAAGTGTGCGATCTGCGGTATCTTGTGCGTCTTCGTGTGGGGGCGCAGAGATAGATTGTTCGTGCGGCAATAGCTTGCCATTCGGCTGAGATTGCCGTTCAGCGTCTCAATATCGATCAGGATTGCAGGAGTTTCCAGGTCGTGAATATTCATGATTACTCAATTGCGGAAGCCTATACGACCATACCTGCATCGACCGCAATTCTGCCATTTCGAAATACTGATTTGATTCCGACCGGCGGTACATTGGGTGCTTCGTAGGTGGCGTCGGTGCGCACGGCCTTCGGATCGAAAACTGTTATGTCCGCGATACATCCGCCCGCGATGCGGCCTCTGTCGCGCAGGTGGAATGTGGCGGCGGGTTTGCCTGTGACTTTATGGACAGCTTCTTCGACGGTGAGCCATCCGCGTTCACGAACCATCTCGCCCAGCAGCAATGGAAAAGTTGCATATAAACGGGGATGGGAACGGCCACGGGTGTACACCCCGTCTGTAATAACCGTTGCCAGCGGATGAGTGAGAAGCGCATGAAGATTGTCCACCGATTGGCAGTGCTCCACAATCAACACATTCGCTTCTTGTTCCAGCAAAATGTCCATCGCCACACTCTGCGGATCGTTCCCCCGTTCATCCGCAATGTCCTGGATGGACCGTCCCACCAACGCAGATTCATTGTGGGCAGCCGATGTGATCACAACACCAGTCCAGCGAGCCTCCGGATTGATCCGTGGGCGGATGGATTCACGCTGTGCGGGGTCGCGGAGGCGCTCAAGCAATTGTGGGATTCCGCCGTCGAGCGCATCCTGCGGCAGCACTTGTGTAAGTACCGTCGATCCGGCGAGCCACGGATATACATCGAACGCCACATCGATGCCCCGCGCCGCCGCTTGCTCGATCGCGTCGACGGCGCGTTGCTGTAGCGGCCAGAAGTCCTCGCCCGCCGCTTGTAGGTGAGAGATTTCAAGGCGGCATCCAGAGGCTTCAGCAATGGAAATCTGTTCTTCAACCGCAGCCACCAATCCGGCGGAGTAGCTCCGCATGTGGGTGGCGTACACTTTGTTTCTCCGGGCGGCTACTCGCCCCAGGGTCGTCAATTCCTCCGGAGATGCGCCCGAACCGGGCGCGTACATCAATCCAGAGGAGAAACCTGCAGCCCCCTCCTGAAGCGCTTCGTCCAGCAATCCTGCCGTTAGGTCCAATTCTCGTGCCGTCAAGGCTCTGCTGGTGTTACCCGCGACCTTGATCCTCAGCGATCCGTGCCCAACGAGCGAAACAACGGTAGCGGTCTTCGATTCGCGCGCGAGAGAGAGGTAGTCGGAAGCGGAATTCCATCCCCACCTTTCGTCCCCATAGAGAATGCCATTGGCGAACTCTCGCAAAAGTTCCGGTTTATCGGGCAGCGGGTACGCGGAAAATCCGCAGTTGCCTACCACTTCGGTTGTAACTCCCTGCAATAACTTCTCAGTTCGATTTTGCAGAACCTGCAGGTCAGAGTGGCTGTGCGCATCGATAAAACCTGGCGCGACGGCGTATCCCGCACAGTCGATTACATTAACAATCGCATCTCGCGGTGCGACAGGACGAGTGCCCATCCTGCCCACCGACACAATTCGCTCGCCCTGAATGACAACCTCGCCGGGGAACGAAGGATTGCCAGAGCCATCGATGATGGTTCCGCCTTCGAAGACCGTATATTCAGCTTGGCTCATGCGGACACGTTCGTGGACAAATTTGTCGCCGTGCGCATATTCCGGCGGCTGTGCAGCAATTCGAGCACCTTGCGATTCAGAAAATCGATGTGCGCACGATCAATCTCGTTGATCGTGAGCGTGGCATCGCGAACCTCAGCATTGGGAAGTACCCCGCGCGCCGCGAGCAAAGATTTCTCCGCGTGATGAAAAAATTCAAGATTCTGCAGGCTGTATACGATTTGCGGCAAGACACGCTGGAACGTTTCATAGGCTGCGTCCTTTTTTCCGGCACGGGCGCCTTCCCAAACATTTTGCAGTATGTCCGAAAGCGCCAGTCCCGGCATCACGCCACAAATTCCGGCATCGATCAATTCCAGCATATACATTCCGCCCCAGCCCTCTACCACGGCGACCGCTCCTTTTGTGCCATGGGCGATGGCTTGGACGCGAGCCGACATCAGCGGTTCTTCAAGCTTCAGATAGCGAAAATGCTGGTGTTGATTGTTGAGCGATCTCACAAACTCCAGGCTCACGGTCGCCCCGCCGGGATTAAAATCCTGGATGATGAGCGGAACCGCGATGGCCTCAAGAATTCTGTCGAAATAGCGAAGCAGGTCATGCTCCGGTAAGCCGAAAAGTCTTGGGACCGCGACGGAAATCGCCGAAGCTCCTGCGCGTTCAAGCTCGCGTGCGGTCTCGACTACATACAAAGTGGCAAGATGATTGATTTGCGCGACGACCGGGAGACGGCCGTTCAGAATACGGATTGCATGGCACACCAGTTCCCGGCGCTCGTCATCCCGCAGCTTGTAGAACTCGCTGGCGTATGCCGGGAGACAGACGGCACACACGTGCGCATCGACTGCAAAGTTCAACAACGGTTCAAGCGCCGCCCAATCAATGCTGCCATCCGGGGCAAATGGAGTTGGAACGATTGGAACAACGCCATTGATCTCAAACATCGCCACGAACCTCCAGTCCGCGAAGGCGCTGCTTTTCTTCGTATACCGTCACCAGGAAACAACTGATGAAAATGAGCACGCCGCCCGCAATCAGATTAGGAGTTAGCTTTTCACCCAGCAATGCCGCGGAGAACAGTACGCCGAACACCGGCAGCATGTAAACTGACAACGCCGCCCGCATCACCTCCACCGCCTGGATCACGGAAAAATACAGGATCATCGAAAGACCGAGACTGAAGATCGCTACGAGGATCAAGCTCCACCAGACGGAGGGGCCCAGATGTGCAAGTTGCCTCCAGTCGCCCCGGCCGGTTATCGCGTAGATCAAAACGAGCTCCAGATCGGTCACGATGAAACTCCACACCAATACCTGTGCGGGAGAGAATCGCGAGAGGGCACGGCGGCTGAAGGAATTGTTGAACGCGCTTCCGGCGCAACTCGCCAGCACAAGTAAATTTCCCACCACGTATTCGATACTGAACAACTTCGCGTGCTGAATGTCTTTGATCGAAATGAGGCAGACGCCCAGAATCGCGACCGCAAAAGATATCCAGCGCAGTTTCGTCATGTGTTCATGCAGAAAAAGCGAAGCGGAGATCGCGGTCAGCACGGGCACCGTCAAGGAGAGCACGCTGGCATTGGATGCCAGGGTTCGCTGGACGCCAAGAACCAGGCAAAGCTGCGCTGGAAGAACCCCCACCGTGCCAAGCAGAAACACATCCAACAGAATGGTGCGGTTTGCCGGCCGGAACAGGTCCAGGTTGAGTCTTGCGAAGGGCATTACCAGCAGGGTCGCAATCGCGAGCGGCAGCAGCGTCACCAGCACGGCGCTCAATTCGCTGGTGGCAATCCGCGCGCCCGAGAATTGAAACGCCCACATGGCATTGACCGCAAGCAGCACGGCGAAAGCCAGCATAGGTTTGCGGGCAAAAGGGCTGTTGGAGAACGCTGAAACGGCGTTGCTGTCCGAAGGCTGAGGGGCGGCGACTTCCATCTAGGAGACGATGCTACGGTCGCCCACGGAGCGCGTCAACCCGCAAAGGCCGGCGCGGAGATGCGGCGTTCATTACACTGGACAGAGATCGCGAATCCGCGGGAGAATCCCCAAGGCAACCAGAACCCCGATTATCCGGGCGCACCGGCCGGGCTGAAGGGCGTCGCTCCTTCAATGCGGCTCAAGTATCTCCGCGACGGGGTGCAGGACTATGGATACCTCCAGATACTCAAGAACTGTGGTCATGGAGGCTGGGCACTTGAACAGTCCCGTAAGGTGGCGCACGACTGGACTCACTGGACGCGCAGTTATGCACTGCTGGAGTCTGTGCGCGTCAAGGTAGGGAATCAAATAGAAGCCCTCGGATGTTCACGATAGCGCAGCGGGAGAAAGCAACGTGCTTCTGTTTAGAATTGCTTCGGAACGCCTTCGGCCGACCAGTCGTTCACCGTCCAATAGAGAAGCCCCGTCAGGCCGACTACGGGACCCTCGTCGCTTGTCACCGTATAAATGCCCGGGTAGTCGCCTGCTTACGCATCCCGCGGGATAACCACATTAACCCAGAAAACGGCATTATGAACAGCCGCAACATTCAAGGGCGCCGCGATATAGGTGCCGCCTACAGGCGGTTTTCCGGTGGCGGGATCGACAAAAGGAATCAGAGCATCTGGAAATGTATCGAGGTTTGTGATCGGGAGATTCGGAGGTCCGTTCCATGTTGGGCTGTGTGCCAGAACGGTCATATACTTTTCCCGGTGGAGAATCGGGTTCTTTTGCGAGATGAGACGCCCGGTAAAATCCCAATCGCCGTGATCGTCCTGCTGAATCCTATACAAGTTCGACACTGAGAAGTTCAACCCGGTGAGTTTGCCGCGCGACGCATGGGCTGCCACCTGAAAAGATTGAGTTCGCCGCGGGCAGCATAGATCACAGCCGTCCTAGCAGTACCTGCCTTTTCTCTTGGGGAAATCCGGACTAGAGTACTGGCCGGCACCCATGCACGGGGACCTTCCGCACGTCAGCTTTGACACGCGCATAAAATTCCAGCCACAACTACAGCGAGTAACGCTGCCTTCTTCATTACGCCCTCTCGCCCGCGACAATTGCGGTCTTCAGCGGCTGCGGTCTAATAGCGCAGCGAAACAGCAAACTTGCGACCCATTCCAGATTAGGCTCCCGAAACTGGCGGTCAATGGCAAAACCAGCAACCGCGATATGCATGTTCAATAGGTTGCACGCATTATCCACGAGGGCATATGTCGTTTGTTGTTTCGTCTCTCACGGCCATATTACGGGGCTATATTAGAGAACCTATGCTTCCGCAGCCGCTTAAGTCTCGGATCATTACGGGAGATTTGGGAAACGTTATCTCGGACAGGTATTCGATCAAGTTCCGCGTCTTGAAACGGCTGGCCGCCGCCCTATGTTTATCATTATTGGGGCTCGCAGCGGTCACGCACGTTTCGCGTGCGGCAGCCCTTCCAGGTGCCGCCGTTTCCATCAAGCCGTACCGGGTTTTACTTGTGGTCGATCACTGGAGCGATCCTTCGGGACTTGTGGTAAACAGCAAGACCGACAACTTCCAACCTGTTGCCGCCCTGCTCAAAGCATGGTCCGTTCCTTTTGACATTTTGCAGTTGGATCAGCAGCATCTCGATGCCTCATATCTGTTTCGCCGGTCAGGAAGCATTCGCTACGGAACCGTCGTCTGGGTGGCTGATCCCTCCTCCTACGGCACCGAGTATATTGCATCGCTGGAACAGGCAACGCAGGCCGGAACCAGCCTGATCGCATTCAACTCCCGCTTTCTCGATCCCGTTCTTGACAGGCTGCTTGGGCTCAAGTTCAGGGAGTTCTACACAGCGACGGACGACCTCCACTTGACTGGGGAGCACTACATTACCCGCGGCATCGGATCAGCAGAGGATGAAATGCCGCCCCAGAAACATGAGTATGCGGTCCGCTTATGGGTCCAGCCAACAAGCGCGAATGTTCTAATCGCTCAGGGACAACATCCTGTTCTCACGGTGAATCAGATCGCGCCCGGAGTTTCCGCAGTATGGCTGGGTTCGCCCACGCAGCCGGAACTGGGCAGTTCAATCTTCTGGAGGAATCTTCTCTTTCGCTCGCTGGTTTGGACCATGGGGTACGCGGTTATGCCCAATGTGGATTTTGATCACCGCATTATTTTCGAGCTTGACGATTGGGGAACAGCAGATAAAGGATTTCTCTCCTATTGGCGATATGTCGAGCCAAGCGCGGAGACGATTAGTCAATATCTGGTTGCGCCGTTGCAACAGCATCACGCTGTGGCAAGCGCGATGGTGGACACGGGCTACGTTGACCACAAATCCAAACGAATCGTATCGCCTTGGAATCGAAGATTCACTGATCTGTATGGACAGAATCAGGACTACGCATCGACTCGACAAGGCCTGAAACAGGCAGTTGCGGAAGGCTTGCTGAATATCGAAAGTCACGGATGGACCCATATGAACCAGGACCTGGAATCGCCTCCAGGACCATGGTGGACAGCGGATCTGGCGGGAGAAGGCTCAGTGGATGGCTGGTATGCGGAGTTCGACGACAAGCTGCGCGGCAACGAAGTCCCCGCGGTCACGCAGATGTATCACATGAAAAGATCGCTGTCGGAGATACAGCAGGATTTTGGAGAGCAAGCGCTGGAATTTAAGCCCGGCAACAATTCATGGTCGAAAACCCAATTCAATAACACGGCGGAGCTGGCCGCGCGCGTCGGCTTTGGTCTTTTTCATGGCGACGATGCGACCTACTATCTGGACCACGAACTTGTCTTAGATATGGCGAACGTTGTTCCTGACTTTAATACCGGCTATGACATCCTCGATCGTCTCAATTCCGAGAGATGGCCCGATCATCCGGACGGTCCTGTCATCGTCGGATTTCACGACAGGGATATCGCTCTGGATCATGACTTCATGCAAAAGTTATTCGCTGCTCTGCCGTCCAACTACAAAACCTTGGGAACGAATGAATATATAGGAATGCTCCATACGCAAGTTAGCTCCTCCGCGGGCAATAACAATCTGCAATTAGCCTTTGCTCAAGACAGCCATTACTGCACGTATTTCGCGACCCATCCCTCTTCGTGGCAGCTCTGGCTTTCCGACCCCTTGCGGCAGCAGTTGATGGTCTCCCATACGGAAGTCTCGGTTGATAACAAACCGGCCCGTAAGATGAATGCATCGGACTCCCAGCGCGAAATGATCATTATTGATCTTCCGCCCGGAGTCGGCAGCCACACCTGGGGATTGATTCCGGCAACACACGGCAATAACCCATGAAGGGAGGTTTGTCATGGCGACCAACACTTCACCTATGAAGATGGAAACGTCTACCGCCCGGGAGAAACTCGGCCCAAGCACAGCAGCATCATCTGGCACGGACCGCCTGGTCTCGCTCGATGTCTTCCGCGGCTTCACCATGTTCTGGATCGTTGGCGGTGGAATGCTGATGGTGGGTCTTGATGCGTGCGGTCATAATCTCCTCATCGATGCCATCGTCCGGCAACTGGATCACAGTCCATGGTTTGGATTGCGATTTTACGATTGCATCTGGCCCTGCTTTATGTTGATGGTGGGCGTTTCCATTCCGCTTTCAATCGCCAAGCGGTCTCTGACTGAAAGCTATCGCCGGCAGTTGGCGCATGCCATACAGCGTGCCATAATCCTGTTTCTCTTAGGCTCGGTCCGCGAATCCGTTTCACTCGGTTCGCCGTATTGGGTGGAACTCAGCAGCGCGCTTCAGCCGATTGCAGTTGCGTATCTCGTAGCTTTTTTGGTCGCAAGAAAATCGTGGCGATTTCAGGCCTTGCTGGCGGGAATCATCCTGACCGCATACGCTCTGGTGTTGGCCTTCGTGCCCGCGCCTGGAATCCGGGCGGGTTCTTATGTCCTCAACCACAACCTGGTGCATTCCGTCGATATTGCGGTCCTGGGCGAGAAACACTGGAACGTTTGGCCATTTCGAGATGAAGGGTGGGGAACGGTTCTGGTGGTGATCCCCGCGATTGCGACTACATTGATCGGGCTGCTCATTGGAGAGTTGCTGATGACCGCGCGTTCATTGGGCGCCAAGGCGAAAATCATCGCCGCCATGGGAGTGGGACTTCTTGCCGCCGGATTCGCTCTAAGTCCGGTTATCCCGATAGAAATGAAAATGTGGACAACCTCGTACGGCCTCGCAAGCGCCGGCGTCGCTTGTCTTGAATTTCTATTCTTCTTCTGGCTGGTCGATATCGTTCGCTACCGGAAGTGGGGCATCGTGTTTGTGCCATTTGGCATGAACGCCCTCTTTATCTATGTGACGGTCAGCCTTATATCGATTAAGGCAGGAACGGATATCTTCACGCAGCCCATTGCAGCGCATCTGGGCAGCGCGGGGCTTCTTTTTGAGGCGCTTGCAGCGCTCGCCTTAGAATGGCTGATTCTGTTTTGGATGATGAAGCGGAAAATTTTCGTGAAGGTTTGAACGCGAGCGCGCGCCGAAGCGACAAATTTATGCTGAAACATTTCGCACGAACGCTTTTCTTCATTTCCGTTGCTCTGCTAATGCCAGCCGCGAACGCGGGTGCCGCGCAGAACGGGTACCCAGGGCAAAAGTGCAATGCCGATGAAATTCACTGGACAATTACAGGGCCGACATCCGTTACCTTCGACTGGCGAGGTGCCGCCGATAAGATTCGATATGGAGCGACTATCGGCTATGGGCGTACCGGAACCGGAGAGATTCCGAAGCCGCTGCCGTTTTCGTCTGCTGGCCAGTTTCGCCAGGTTCCTCTGACAGCGCTGAAGCCCAACGCTCCATACCACTACTCGATTGGAACCTGTCCAGATCACACATTCAGAACCCCGCCTCCACCGGGTAGAGCAAATTTCATCATCGACGCCGAAGGCGACATCGGCTCCTCCCGCGACTACAAAGATGTGCTACCGGATCAGGAATTAATTGCGGCGCACGTGCCTGCCGCCGTGCTGGTTCTGGGAGATCTCTCCTATGCGAATCCAAATGGCCAGGCATCTGTCGATCAGCACTTCAATGACATGATGGTTTGGTCTCAAGATGTCCCATATATGCCGGCATGGGGCAATCACGAATGGGATGTGCCCCGCAATGACGATTTAAGGAATTACAAGGGGCGCTTTGGTTTGCCCAACCCGCAGACATCTCCGGGAGCTCCGAATTCAGGATGCTGCGGCCAGGATTGGTCGTGGTTCGATTACGGCAACGCGCGCTTCATCGCATACCCGGAGCCGTACACGTTGCAAACGTGGGCCGACTGGTATACGAAGACGAATCGGCTGATGGATGAGGCCCAGCGCGATCCAAATATAACTTTCATAGTGACCTTCGGCCACCGCGCGCCTTTTACCTCCGGCTATCACCACAGCGATTTGGATCTTCGGCATTACATCGCCAGACTCGCGGCAAAACATAAAAAGTATGCGCTGAACGTGAATGGCCACAGTCACGATTACGAACGCAGCTATCCAGAAAATGGCGTAGTGAGCGTAACGGCGGGAATCGGCGGGTCCGAGCTTGAGGAAAGCAACACGGCCTGCCTCTTCCGTTTGTGCCCGAAACCTTCCTGGTCGGCATTCCGGGCCATGCACTTCGGCATCCTTCAGATGCGCTTCACGCCGACAGTAATTGAGGGCGCCTACATTTGCGGCCCAGGGGGCGGAGGCAAGAACGACATCAGTTGCACGTCGGGCAGCGTGGTAGATCGCTTTACCATCTGCGCCGCGGAGAAGTGAGATTCGATCTCAGAGGGACTCTAAACGCGGATCGGATCCGTCGGGCTAGAGTCGTTCCACTGTAGGTGTACTCAGCGGGACTAGACTTCGCGCAGCTTTTCCTTCAAGAAAAGCTGCACTTCGTGATTTTTGGCCGGGTATAGTAACCGTGGAACTGCTCTAGATATGCAGTTGTGTCCCCGTCACACCGAGTTTCCCTATCGATGGGGATCAGGCTCGAAGGACACCGTTCCGCTGCGCACGGGATGGAGGTATGACACGTCACCCCCGAATGGGAGCTGCAGAGCAACTTCCGGTTAACGTGCGCGAACTCGTTGAAACCAGAGCAGCTAAAGAAAAAATCCCGCCACGAGGTTGCTGTAGTGACCTGCTCCCCTGTTTCCGCACAAAGCTGAGTATGATTTGTGACGAAGCAGGGGAGCAGGTCACCTCCCGTATGCTCGTTTGCAGAATAAATAAGGAGCGGTCGGCCGATACCGCCCCGTAAGCTAGAACGACTGAGAGAACCTCAACTCTAAAAACCCACCTAGCTTGGCAGTGGCCTTAAACTGCGGAACCGGGTCCAGTTCCTTGAATGCAGACGTGAAAGCATTCGACAGGCTCCACATCGTTCGAGGTTCGAACTCCTCATGCTGCGGATTAAAATAGAACTCGTGTACTCTTCGGGCGAGGTGCTTAGGGACATCGAGATCGCCTTCGATGAACGCCCGGTAGATCGTTAGCTTTACCTCTTCCGACGACAATTGCTGGGCTCGCCAACGTTCGGCCTGCTGCCGCATCGGATCAAAATTTCGTTGCATCCGGTCCACCCCGATCGAAAGCGCGTCTTCGAGCGAGAACCGCTTCGAGTGTTTCGCCAAGACGGGAGTGTAATCACCTCGGAACGCGAGGTTGTGGCAGACGAATACTCGCAGTCCGACCGTGCATGCTAGCCGGAATCGCTTGTTGTTCGCGTTTCGAATCCCAATCGCAAATCGGCATCCCTCGAAACCGGCTTCTAGGTCGAGAACCCCGAACATCTCCATCGCATCGCTTGACACGGCGAACTCCTCGCCGACTACACCGATGTGCCGGTGACTCAAGGTTTCGACCAAGGTTTCCACGACTGCTGCATGCGGGATCGGGATATGTGTTTCTGTTGCAGGCGGCGTCGGCAGTTTCGCCAGCTCCGCCCGAGTGATTTTGCCTGTACATGAAATAAGCGTGCTCGTTTCCGACATCTGATTCTCCTTTTCAGGGGTAAGTTCACTTCCACTACAAACCTCTTGCGCTTGATCGCGGCCACGCGTTCTCTCAGCCTCCCGACGGAGGCTTCTATGACTACGATTCGAGCTGCGTTTTATGCGCGCGTCTCCGGCGAACGGCAGGCGGCTGCGCACACCATCGAAAGTCAGATTGCTGCGCTCAGTGAGCGCGCTAGCAGTGACGGAATGCCAGTGCCGCCCGAGCGACAGTTTGTCGATGATGGCTACAGTGGCGCCACCCTCATTCGTCCAGCTCTGGACCGGCCGCGCGACCTTGTGAATATCGGTGCCATCGACCGGATCTACGTCCACTCACCCGACCGGCTGGCACGGAATTACGCCTACCAAGTCTTACTGCTCGACGAATGGCGGCGGCGCGGTGTCGAGGTGGTGTTCTTAAACCGGCCTCTCGGCCAGAGTCCGGAAGATGACCTTCTGCTCCAAGTGCAGGGCATCGTTGCCGAATATGAACGAGCCAAGATCATGGAACGGAGTCGGCGGGGTAAAAAGCATGCAGCTCAGAGCGATTCGCTTAACGTGATGTCTGGTGCTCCATTCGGATATCGTTACGTTTCGGTTCGCGAAGGCGAAGGTCAAGCGCGATTTGAACCCGTTGCTGAACAGGCGGGAGTTATCCAGCAGATCTTCTCTTGGATCGGCCGAGACCGCTGTAGTCTTGCCGAAGTCTGCCGTAGACTTCACAAGACCGGTACACCAACTGCCACTGGTAAGCCCATCTGGTCCCGTGAGGCCGTGTGGCATGTTCTTCAGAATTCTGCCTATATGGGCCAGGCGGCATAGGGAAAAACACACATGATGCCGCGGGGAAAGAACTCCCGGCTGCGGTCAGCACGTGGACACCCGACGGAACCGCGGCGGAACGAGGCGCCAAAACCAGCCGACCGAAAAGAATGGGTATTTGTTGCCGTTCCCGCTCTGGTCGACGAAGCGCTATTTCGCGCAGCACATGCACAACTCGAGGAAAACAGAAGTCGCGCTCGTCAAGGGCGTCGCAGGCCTGGGTATCTGTTGCAGGGGCTCACTTGCTGTGCGAAATGCGGATATGCCTATTACGGGAAGACGCTCCGCCAACTGGGTGCTGGCCGTCAAGTGAGGGATTTCGTCTACTATCGATGCAGCGGATCGGATAGTTACCGTTTTGGTGGCGAGCGAATTTGCAGCAACGCACAGGTCCAAGGCAACATCCTGGAGACGACGGTTTGGTCCGAAGTTTCCAACCTTCTCATGAATCCACAAGGAGCTGAGCTGGAGCCTCAGGACAAAACCCTGAACGGCACCTTGTTAGACAATCTCGAAGCCCTAAGATCGCAAAAAACCAAGCTGCAGCATGCAGTGGAGAGATTGATCGACAGCTTCGCCGAAGGTCTGATTGAGAAAGACCAGTTTGCGGCGCGGATGGCTCGGACCAAGAGCCGAATCGCTGATCTCGATGCCACAATTAAGGCGTATGCAGGCGATGTCGATCAGCGGGAACATCTTCGACTTGCAATGAACCGGCTTCGCGAGCTGGCGGCAACAGTTGGGCCAGAGTTAGGAAGCGCAGACTGGCAACGAAGGCGAGAAATCATCCGCACGGTTGTACACCGAATTGACATCGACGCCGATGTTATCAAGATCATTTTCCGCGTAAACCAGAACAACCGCCGCTCGGAGTCTGACGCCATTGTCATCACGTTCCCGCGGCCGTCAAAACGATTCAGATACTCTGCAGGCTGACAACTTTGTTTGTTGTTGGGTTGTTAGGGGCTCGCGCTCACAAACACAGTGGTGATGATTTCTTCGTTCCGTTCCGGGCCTGGGCTGGCGTCGCGCGAAAAGGCAAATTCCGCTCACAGCGGCCTATTATTGCAACATTGTTACAGGCGTGAAGTCTCCCGCAAACGCCATGTTCGAGCATACGAAAACGCGATAACCACAGGTCATCGCCAGCCGCATGCTCTTGTCATGCGAATTGCGCAGTCCGATGGAAAACCGGCATCCTTCCATTTCGGTTGCGAGATCGAGAACGCCGAAGGCCTTCATGCCGTCTGGTGAGACTGCGTACTCGTCGTGAACGACTCCGATGTGCCGAAAGCCGAGCGTCTCAATCAGGGCTTGCACAATTTCGTGGTGCGGCACAGGGCGGTGGGTTTCTGTGGCCGGTGGTGTAGGCACCAGGGCTAGTTCTTCGCGGCCAATGGTTCGGCCGTTGTAGCCAATTAACGTACTGGTTTCTGACATACTTTTTCTCCTTTGTTGATTTGAAATGCGAGTTTCGAACTCGTCGAGGAACTCGGGCAATCGATCAGTTTGCTGGGGGCTGGCGGGAACCTAATCTTTGTGGCGATCAATATTCTTCTGGCAAGAGCAGAGTGGTCGCAGACCGGTCGGCTTCCGTGATGATCCAGAGCTTTTCACCTGCTGCGGTCGTGTAGCTGCTCAACAGTCGAAAGCCGTGCGCGAGGCTGTACTCGTTCTCTCCGATATCCTCTCGATCGAGTTCGCCCCAATCCCGTGCCGCATGGCGCGCCAGGAAAATTGCTGCGGACTGGTTCGAACGTTCGAGCGCTCGGAGTGCACCCGGAGTCGCTACAATACGTCCAAGCGGAAATGTTTGAATCATGGGAGCGTCTCCTCTCTTTGTGAAACTCTTTGTGAAACTCTTTGTGAAACGGAACGGCAGGGTCGGCCGTCGGCGAGAACTGCGGGGTTATACAAAGGACAAGAGAGTTACCTGCCGGACGCCATTACTGGAATCCGAACAACGACGCTTGCTCCGGGACAATTGGCCGTCCGCGCCGCCTCTTACCTGACAACGCTTGCGGTCGCTGTCCAAAGACCACGACAGACGCGGTGTCCATGGCGCCTTCAACAAGACTCGCGGGGTCAGACTGAGTTTCGAGCAGAATACCCGGCACTTCGATGGATGAGGCTTCATTCTCGCTGTGAGAATTCGTCGGGAATAGCTTTTGATGTTCTGTACTGAGCGCTCTCCAAACGGAGTCGGCAGTATCGCCGATGCCGTTCCTCTCGACCAACTCTCGCGCCATGGCCGAGAGCATGTCATCGTCTTCATCGATGCTCTGCAATCCTTCGCCGGCAAACTTGCCTTCCAGGGTGAGTGCCACGAGGAGCTTCTTCCCCATAAGGCGTAAACACGATGTCTGCATTGTCCCTTCCGAGCAAAGAAATTTCACGCGCACCGGTCGGCGCTGGCCGATCCTCCAAGACCTGCGACTGGCCTGTCGCAAGGTGTGTAGCGAATATCCAGACTCGTAGAAAATGATCGTCGGAAAGTCCAGCAGATCGAGACCGGTCTCCACGAGCTTGGGATGGCAGATCACTACTTGCACACCATCTTTGACCTGCCTGGCGTACCAAGCTTCGCGCTTGGAGGTATCAACGCTCGCTCTCAGAACTGCCGTGCGGAGCCCTTCGTTACTGAGGATTCGTTGAAGCCTGGCTGTAACGTCGTGCTTCTGCGTATACACGGCAAAGACCTGGCAGCGCCGCCCTTCGGCGAGTTCTTTCCTGATCTCCTCGATCAGCTTGCGTTCCTTGGAATAAATGCGGTCCTCGGGGAGGTCACGGGGCTCTGCAATCACGAATCGGACCCGACGCTTGAGTTCAGGATCGAACTCAGTACCGTATAGCGTCCCGATCCCGTACGGATGATCGGGGTACAGCAACAGAGTATTGAGCATCGTGCTCAGAACCGACCGGTTTCCCCGGTGAGCTTTCAACGCCTTCCGCATGTCCTCTTCGAGTTCGCGGTACGCTTCTCGCATGGGAGCGTCCATCGGCACGCTCAGATAGGTTTCCTCGTATGGCGGGAGTTCCCCTGATATGTCTTCGAGGAACACAAAGGCGCACAGCTGCATCAGGAATTCGCCAAACAGCAGCGGTGAGGCTCCAGGCTTGCGCCGGACGGTGCTTGTCGATTTCGCCTTGGAGCACGCATTGTTAGCAGGTTCGACCTTGGTGATGGTCTCCAGGACTCCATAGTCCTGGATGAAGGAACTGCGGCCCGTCGTGCCCCACTCGTAGCCATGCTCCTTCATCCGTCTCGCTTCGAGACGGAACAGCGTGTTGAACAGATCATCCGCATAGCCGCCCAAGAGTGTGCCAGTCAGCCCGACAATCCGGTCGGTGCATGAGGCCAGCGTTCCGAGGGCATTTCCCTGAGCGGTATCCCCAGCCAGTTGATGAATCTCGTCGCAGATTGCGTAGTCAAACCATTCCGGCATGTAGCGGCCAACGAACTCGATCGGGGCCATGCGGCGGATCTTGTCCGCGTCCGCCTGCCAGAGCGGGCTGTGCAGTGGGCGGCAAGATTTCTCGCCTCTGGCTTCGATGGTCTCTGCAATTTTGACCTTCTCGAATTCACCTGCCGTTAGTCGGCTGTCGTCCACGATCACCGGCTTGCCCGTGTCCGAATTCACGACGCAGCCAACGTACGGGCCAGAATGTGGGACACGATAAGCATGGCGCCAGAAGTAACCGAGCTTGGCCCGCTCACGTCCGACGATAAATAAGGATGATCTTCCGCACAGCGACAACCAGCGTTTCCGGGAACTCCGAGAATCCTTGCGCAGCCGCAACTCGCTCAACGTTGTCTGCAAACCTTCCCGCACGATGCGACCCTGCCTCAACCGCACCTCGTTCACTCCATGGGCTTTGTTCTCGTCACCGCCATTTCGCAAATCGTCGATCAGGAACACTCGTATCCCCGGTAATGTCAGAAACGCTTCCCGCGCCCATTTTTCGACTAGGTGGGGCGGAACCATCGCTAACGCCGTGAATGGACTTCTTTGGTGGTGGACATGAATTGCTCCCAGCGAGATCAGTGTCTTGCCGGTACCGCATTCTGCGACCACCATGGCGGTTCGCGCCTTCTGCCAGCGTTTGGCGACCCCCATAATGGCGATGGTCTGTGCGGGGAAAGGCGTTCGGAGCAGTCCTTCGATGCGAGGTGAAACTGCATCATCGAATCGGTGGAGCGCTGGATACTCCTCGAGAATGCGCTCTCCCAGGAGATTCGCTTTTGCGCGAAGGTAGTCGTAGATCGTGGAAAGTTCGGGCATAGGCGGGCCTCGTGGCTCAAAAGGTGGGCAACGCAAAGACTTGAAGCGAAAAGGGACAAGGCAAGGAGGGGTGTGAAGCGGCCCGACGAAGTACCCTAGCACGCTACCGAAGATTGGCCGGTAAACGGCCGATCAGTCGGCAAAATTTGCCAGGCGTTGCGCCTGTGGCATCGGCAGGAAAATGTGTTTCAGACTCGGGTTTGGCCAGCGGATCGAACCCGTTTCAGCCGGAACACTGATCGCTCCGCTCTCCACGCCCCAGCTGATCCAATCGAGAAACTGCTCTTTCTCGCCCTTCACCAGCACTGACGCACATCCGATCCCGAGAATATGACTGATCGCCTTATGCGTTTGCAGTTCGCCCGCGAACCAGTCGGCCCAATCCGGCATGCCGGGGATTCCGTGAATATGGGCGATGGAAGCCCAGATGAATCCGTTTTCCGAGCTTGCCAGCAGAGTTCGCCCCGAACTCGCCGACACGTTGCTCGAAGCGAACTCTTCCGACAACGCGATTAGGTGACGCAGGGGCTTCTTGCGCCCTTGAAGCTGCACCGAACCTTTGAAACACTGCGCATTTCGTTCAAGACAAACTCGAATCGGCTGTACGCCCGGTCCTTCTACCATGAACCTGTCTCCCAGCGAGATGGCCGCGCTGACGGCCGCAACCTGTGTGTCCCCGCCAATCACGGAAATGAGATGGGCTTTGGCCTGCCGGGGTGGGTCGGGTAACACTTCGCCGATGAAGCGGTCGAGCCGCAGCTTGATGCTGGTGGCCGTTTTTTCCGTGCTCTTCACGTAGCTCAGCCAGCCGAAGCGAAGGTGGGCATTTTTCATTCGGACTCCTTCTTTTCGTGCGTGAGGATCTGGGTCTTACCGTTGGCAAAGACAAGCGTCAGCTCATGCGAAAACCTTTCCCGGTCGTGCAGGATTTTGGTTCCGTCCTCTTCCTCTTCTTCCCAATGGTCCGTGAATTTCACAGAGCGCCAGTGGGCAATGTGGCGATCTTCTCCTTCACCGAATACCCCATTGAGCATTCCGGCAGTGCAGAGCAGGCCGACATGTCCGCCATGCAGCGGTGTGAGCGGACGGCCCTTTACGTCATTGAGTTTAGGAAGAAGCACACGGCCTGCCTGCCGATATGCGGCGGACTCCAGCAACAAGTCCTCCACTTCATCCAGTGGAATACCCATGTTGGTAAGTGTCGCGGGCTCGGAGACGGGAACCTCGTACCGGACATCCACAGTTTCGTGCAGAGGCTCAAGCTCGGCCATCGTTGCCAGCCCTTCGAGATAGCGCACTCCATCCAACAAGACAGCATCAGTGATCTTGGCGTGCCGCTTGCGGCGAGTTCCAAAAACTACGATCTGCTTGTATTGCAGGCAATCCGGTTCGGTGAGCCTGAACACGCGCAAATCCGTGAAATGTTCGCTCAGCAACCTCGCGCACTTCGCCAATCCCCGCTGCGGAATCACGAAGAGCAGCACGCCCGCGGCTTTCAGCCAGCGATACGCGTGTTCTAGAAAGACCAATTCCAATCTCTGGTTGTTGCTCTCTCCCGATTCCCAATCGTACGGAGGATTCAGGTAGAGCAGGGACACCGCTTCCGGCGGGCACCGGACATCCATAGTGTTCGCGTGCAGAGTCTCGATTCCCAGGGCTCTCGCTTGTTCGGCACGATAGGCATCGATTTCAATTCCGTAGCGATGGGCGGCGGGCAGATCACGAAGCAACTGAGTGAATGCCACGCCATCGCCGACGCAGGGATCGAGCGCCGAGAATCGTTCGGGAAACGTCAGCCAGTTCTTCAGTCGTTTGGCCTCGGCGATCGGAAAGGGGAAGAAGCCTAGTTTCGCTTGGCCGTGAGGACGCATGTGCAACCTCCTTATGGAGAAGATCACCAACCCGAAAACAAGCGGCCTGGTTGCTGCGCTCTCGCGAACTGGCGTCCGCTTCAGCGGAGATATCCCCGCAAACGAAGACCGCATTCAGCCATGCGGTGCGAAATCGAGGCGTGTCAGCAGCAGCGGTCAGCGGCATCCTTCTGATGGGCCTTGCTGTGCGACTCGCAGCGACTTAGATCATCAGGAGGGTTCGTGCGAACTATGTCTGCCCGGAGAAACATCCCGTGGTCCTATTTGTAGAAAAGAACTCTGCCGGACGGCTCCAACTGTTGCAGAAGATCGAAATCCGCAGTGTTACGTGTCAGCACCGTGCATCCGTATTTTCGTGCGGTTGCGAAGAGCAGGGCGTCATTCAAGGCGCGGCGCCGATGGTCTTTCCCATATCCTTGCAGACGGGCGAGAATGCCCGACAAGATGCCGGCTTCCCGCCATATCTCGGAGTCGGGGATAATTGTTCTGTAACTCTTGCGCCGTTCGATCACAGCTGCAATCTGCGCCACGATCTCGCGCGTTCCTAAGTGAGCCGGATCAAGTAGGCCGATCGCCGCGGCGAGTTCCGCTTCGGTCACCGGCGAATGCCAGGCCTCCGTCGCGCGAAGCATCAGTTCACCACTTTGTGGGAAGCGGCTCTGCAGGATGTCGATGTAAACGGTGGTGTCGTACAGCAGCTTTTGGGGCTTATTTCTGGTGGTTTCAACGAACTCGAGGTCCGATTCCGCTCGCGGCTTGAGCTGGGTTCGGCGCTTTTCGGGTTTGAGTCGTCTGAGAGTAGCCTGCAGTTCAGAATTCAAGATCGGCCTCGCGGCTCACGGTGCCGCGACGGGAGAGCAGCCAGTCCGCGTAATCGTCCTCGACCGCTATGTTCGCAAGCGCCACTTCAATGAGATCCGTGTCGGAATTGATCCCGGTGCGCTTTTTCGCCCTTGCCACCAGCGCCTCGGGCATCCTTCCTCGTACGACCTGAGTCCGCTCACCCTGCAACAAGCCTTCCTCCTCCGCGATGACCATGATTTCGCTTAGCTTGTTCGACCCCCGAACAGCCACTGGCATCTTTTTTCGCTGCGAACTGACTCGAGCATCACGCTTCATCGCTGCTCCTCCAACCTGTAGCACAGTGCGATGTATATTGTAGCACAGACGTCTGAGATCGCAACCACGCCGAATTCACTGGGATCGCGCCGCGCAGCCCGCAGTTGGCTTTTCCGAGACAGTCTCATTTCGCCATCCCACTGAGCGCTTGTGCCACCAGTTCGCCAACTGGGTCTGAATCGGGGATCTCGCTCACCGCGATGAACGAGCAAAGACCATTCACGGGGATTGGCCGCTCATCTTCAATTCGATAGCCGCACTCGATATGTTGTTGTTTTCGTTCCTCAAACAAGTCGGCTCTCGTGGTCACATGAATTCTCATGGCCATCCTCATTTCTGATTCATTGGCGATCCGGTGGAAGTCCGCGTTAAACGGGTCTTTGAACGCGGGCACTAATCTTGGTGTGTGCGCAAATCCATTTGGGAACTCTGAGCGGCTCCCTCTGGCTCGCTTTGCTTACCAGGAACGAGCCTCTCCCAATGGATCGAAAATTTGCGGCAGGGCTGTCCTCCGTCATAGAGCTCGAAAATGAGTTCACCGGAGACATAGAGCGCGACTGGCAGAGGAATCACCGGAGCGAGGGCGCTATCGGCGGGAGATGGAGGATCGTGCTCGACCATACTGATCCTCCTTTTCTGGTGCTTTGTGTCGAGAGCCCGTCGCTTGCACGGGCGTGAATTACAAACGCTGTGCCTCAAGAGATCGATCTGCTGCGGCGAGAGGCATGGCAGAATCCGGGCTCAATTCACGCCAGTTTGGAAATGGGCTCCGGTTCGACCTGCGAAATTCGTCAATCAACTTTCGGATCGTAGGCCGTCGATGGCAAAGCGTTTCCACTAGCCGCTCCAGACCCACCCAGTCTCCCTCGTACCACTCTTCGGGAATATCGGCAGCACACCGCCAAATGGCTTGAGCCTCCATCTCTTCGGCCCGACTGAGCGCCGGCTCAAACGCCTCCCATCCGATCACACGCTCGTAAACGCAGTTGTTCGCGTATGCGCCTCGAAGCGGAGAGTCAGGAAACGTCCACTGGCCAGCATTGAAGCAGTAGCCCTGGTCAATAAAGGTTGCGGCGTATCGCTGGCTTCTCGGCGCTTTCCGACAGAAGATTGCCTGCCTCCCGTCGCTGTTGCACGTCCACTTGTCTAGAACCAGAACCCTTGCGAAATCCGCAACGTTAACGACTGCCTGAAGCAACTCGCGAGGTAAGTAGTCGAGTGTCATGCCAGGACTCTCGCAGCCCACGTACAGCGATCCCAATTGTTTGCCGCTCCAGCATGGAATCTTGGCACCGCCCAAGCTGATTCGGAGACCTTCTGTGTGTTCGATCAGCCAGTCAGAAACTTCAATGATTTCTACTCGTGGCATCGGCAACCCGAGCGCCAGACCTAGTTTGGTCGCTAGCATCTCGTTCGCCAGCACTCGGATGTGTTGGGGATTATTCTGGAACTTGGTGACGTAGTACGTGTTGTCAGAAGCCCTCAACAAGTGAGACTGCGCTCCGCCGCGAAGCGAACGCAAATATTGGACCGCGGAGATGTGAGTGTTCACAGGCACTTCCTTAGCTGTCAGTCCAGAACGTGTACGCTGGGGGACTCAGGAATGGGAGTGGGGGGAATCTAGGAGATTGAACTCAAAGCATCCAATCTTCAGGAGGTGCTTGGATGCCCCAAACATTCCCCGGCTCAATCAAAGACAAGCCGAGCAGCCACGACTTCTCGTATTCGCCAAGTGAGATACAGTTCACGACGTGAGCGGTGATATTGTTCTTTGAGGGAAGGCCTTCCAATTGGACGACAGCCCCGATTTTGATCGGGCTGTGAAAGCGGGCGGTGCAGCCTTGAGGATTGACGAGAACGACGACGCAGCGTCCAGTGAACGGATCGTTCGGTTCGAGACTTGTCAGAGTGACGCAAATTTCGCAAGGAATCCGAGTGCCGGATCGAGTCTGTGGTTTGCGGAAGGCCGATCTAAATTTACACTCTTCTGCGTTCAACTCTGTTTTGCGGTCTTTCAAGTTCACCCTGACTGGAACTCCGACTGCCTCATAACCTTCCCTGTTCGCTCTTTCCATGCTTTGTTACAACCAGCACGGAGATAGAGCCGGGTCGGTATCAACAGTTGCAGATAAAACCGGGCGAAACAACTATTGCTTCGTACTGATCGGAGTAACAGCAAAACGGCATATTCTTCCCAACAGATTCTCGGGTCTGGAAACATAAATTTCTATCCGCTCGCAATACGGGCAACTCTGCGATCCAATTCTTAATACGAGTGTCTTCTGGCTGATTTCAAGCAGCACCTCGATATCGGCCCCGTGCGGCTGTCAGGCAGATTGCTTCTCGTTTCCGGAGTCGTCTTCTGCCTCTGCACGGGCAATCTTCTCCAGAAGTTTTTTCGCTTCCTGGTCACCTTTGCTAACGAGGGCACGAAGTTTTTGTTTGGCTTCTTCAGTTGGAAGCTTTCTAAGAGTTGGCCTCTCGTAGTGCTTGCGAGTTTTTGGTTTCTTTTTGCCGTCAATCGATGTCAAATTATGGCTCTCCGAGCCAAAGATTTTACACCGGCTTCCAGGGAACTTATTTCCACGGTGTCTCGTGTTACGAAAAACGGAACACCACAGCCTAGTGAAGCCCTCAGAATTGGCGCGAGCACTGTATGTGAAAATCTCAAATCCAAATTGCCTGCCTCAGTCAGGAGAGAACGTTGCTATGGACGCATGCTTCTGGTTCAGGTCAAAAATCAACCGCCAGACACTCTAATCTCACTCCGACATGTCGAGAAGAAGACGGTCGGCTTCTACCAGTAAGAGTCTCATTTCCAGAAGCAGATCTCGACGACGCTGAGGCTCGTCGGTTCGTTTGAGCTTTGATACCGATTCCTCAAGGTCATCTTGTAATTGGCGGAAATCGCGGTCAGTCATCCGACGCGATACAGTCTTACAGTGGTAATGTTCGATACCATACAGTGTTTTCTGTACGTGAAAGTCAAATTTAGCTCCTTTTGAGACTCTCACTGTGCGGTTGGCGCGCAATCACCACCTTCCATCTTCAAACCGTGACTTCGGTTCATCATCTATCCTCTCCCCAGATGCTCCAGAGAACCATTTCATGAATCCTGACGCAGCATTCGTGTCGATTGGTGATGAACTTTCCTGATAAGGCTCTACTGTTTCTCGGCGTTTTCCTGTTCGGCTGCTTCGAGCGCAAGCACGATCTCATGCAAGGTTTGAAGGTTGTCCACCCTATCGATGGCCTGCAACTTCAGAGAGCGGAGTATTTGGGTCAGTGCTTCCGGCCCGACACGTTCTAGCGCCGCATCCAGTCGGCGGAAGCCCCGTTCCGCGGCTTGCATATGTGCCAGCACCTTCTGTTGGATCTCTGGGTCCTGAACATCCTTCGGATTCCACACTCTCGCTAGGGTCTTCAACAACCCGCGATACATGCGTTTCCCCAACGCGTGTTCCATGTGCTCGATCTCGCGAACGAGGCTGGCGCCTTGGTCGCTCCCACCGTTGCCGTTGCGATGGCCATCGCCATGTCCGTTGGTTCCAGCAGTTGTTCGCTCGGCCGGCTTCGAATTCCCCTCCGCATAGGGCCGAAGACCCCGGCGCCATCCTTCGGGCGTTGCCCAGCCGTCCAGTTTCGGAACAGTCTTAGGCCGCTTGCGACCATCCAGATCAACCCATGTTCCGGTGAAGTAATACAAATACCGTCCGAGCCCAAAACAGCTGCAGGCCCTCTTGAAAGACTGCGCTTCCGCAGACGTGGCGGCATTATCATCGTCGGCCCATTCCTCTCCGGTTGCGGAATGCGAACCCAGGCCGAAGATGGTCAGCTCACACGTAACCAGCACTTTCGCGACGATCTTGTGATCCTTACTCCGCTCAAAATTCGCGCTGGTATGAACTGTGTACCTGCGGGTCCAGCCCGCCGGAGTAACCAGCGTATTTAGACGATCGGTGTAAGCTCTCTGGTCGGCGTAGGGCATAACCTGGCCACGCGGCGGGCCGCCCTTGCTGGTGTTGGTGACGCGCCATTCAATCACCGTAGGATCAAACGGTACTTCGAGACTAGCGATCAGCTCCCTGATCTTTGCCGCAGTTTGTTGCTGGCCAATTGGGAGCGCATTTATCTCCCCAACCGGTGGAGCGATCTGCTGCACTGCCGTGCTGGGGATATTTGCCGAGTCATTGGCGCGTCCGTTGGTTGGGCTCATAACAGCTCTCCCTTCGTAAGAATGTGCAGGAATCTCCCAACCGCTTCAGAATGGAATATCCTGGTCCACAATTTCGCCGGAGCCAGCGTGGGAAGGCTGGTCCTGATTCTCGTTCTGGTCCTGATTTTCGTTGTGGATTGGACCTTGATGGTCGCCCACGCCGTTTCCCCGCGGGCCGAGCAGCAGCAGGTCGCGGGCGACGATTTCGGTGCGGTATTTCCTCTCCCCGCTCTGCCGATCCTCCCAGCTTGTGGTCTGGAGCTTGCCTTCGACGTATACCTTGGAGCCTTTGGCAACGTACTCCCCAACGATCTCCGCCAGACGCTGCCAGGCCACGATGTTGTGCCACTCCGTCCGGTCCTGCCACTCACCGCTGCGATCTTTGAACCTTTCGTTGGTAGCGAGGCTGAAGTTGGCGACCGGAGTGCCGCCCTGTGAATACCTAACCTCGGGGTCTTTGCCAACGTTCCCAACGAGGATGACTTTGTTAACGCTCTTTGGCATTTCTCTACCTCCGATCTACAGGCATATGCAAAACGAGAGAAGCTCGTCCTTTGCCGCAGATTGTCCTGCGAGTGATTGTGCTGATCGACCTTTGTCGGGCCGGGATTTCGCATCTCCAGCGACTTCCAGCGTCAATCACTCGCACGGCAATCTGACGGCGAGAGTGTCGGGGATCCAGTCGAAGGAAAACAGTTGGAAGATGAAGATGAACGCCGCGACCGTGTTTAGGAATCGGTCGTTGGACTTTCGAAGGTCAGTTGCGCCTCAATGTGTTCACGGCTTCGCTGGTCTCCGAAATAGCAAAGGCCGACAAGTTCCTCGCCGGCCTCGGCGACTAGCCGGACTAGTTGCTCGCTGTTGACGGAATGGACCGGATAGGATGGCCCGGCGCGGAGCGCAAAGCGCGCGGCGGAATCGCAAGGATTAGCCGGAAATTCGATCTCAATGTGTTGTCTCCGGCGTCCCAGTTCGAGAAGGAAACAGGGCACCACAACGTTTGAGACCTGCGCGATTTCCTCCACACTCGCATCTTCGGTTGGAATCCCCCTTAGGCCGGCAAAGACTTCAGAGATCAGACGAGCCCTGGTTCGCTCGCCCCATGAGTCCGGCTGCACCGCGAGCTCAAGGATCTTCTCGTGCAGTGGGGCCAGGAACCGGGCGAAACCTGCCTGCCGCATCTTCTCAACGAAGACAGGAGAACTGTCCAGCAGGTCCTCACATTGTGCAAAGACTCGCGCCGCCTCTTCCGGTCCGATGCGCGGGATTTTCTGTCTGTTGCGTCCGCGATTTCCGGATGTGGTATCAGGCATATTAATCCCTCTTTCCCGGCGACCTGGGTGGTTCCGGGGTGTGCGGCCACGAGAGCTGCCCGAGTTCGAGACGGCACATTATAAAGGACAACAGATTTGTGGATTTTGTGGACTGCGCTCCGATCTCGATAATGCTACGGAGCGCAGAGGCACAATAACTCGCGAATCCGAGACGGGCGACTCGGAAGGACTGGCAGAATGGGCGAAACAGATCTAGTCAACTCCCAGACAAGATTTGGTCGCACCTTTCTTCCAGCAGTCGTGCCAGGATCTCCGAATCGTGGGCGGCATCTACGGGGTCGCGACACAGAGCGGAACGAAGCGCCGTTGTGAGCCAAAAAGAAGCAACTGGATCCGCAAGAACCTCATCAATACTGGGCAGGTCGCCTGCTGTAGGGCCGTTGCTCATCCAAGACACCTCACGCCGCTCCGCTCGCAACTGCATCGACGCTCGCGCTCCGCTCGTCCCTTACATCAATAGCGTTCTGATCCTCCGTCTGGTCCGGGGCAGCAGTCAGCCTAGGTCCGAGCAAATGACAGTGACGGCAGCCGAGGCAGCACACGGCCGATGTGATTCGGGTCGCAGCATCTTGGAAGTCGTTTGGCAGCACAATACGTTCCCCAGCCCGAGTGTAGAAAACCGGACAGACCGTACCGCGGAACGCGACATCGTCTCCCCAGAGCTCCATCTCCAGGCTTCCTCTTCGTCCATAGAAAAGGATCGAACTCTCGAGCCGCGGCCTTGGATTGCCTGCTGAGCTTGCCAAGGAATGCCGGGTGATGAGCAGATCGTAGGTCCGTTCAATCCGTAGCATTTGTACTCTGACCAGCACGGGTGCTATCACGATCGCATGCACGCCGTTTACGCCGATACTGTCCACGCGCTGAAGCCAAGCCAACGTCTCGCCGCGTTCACCCACGAAACTCGAATACCCTCCCAAATCCGCCACGGCCCCGCCGGATTCCACTCCGCGAACTACATACTTTTTGGCCAGATTTTGGTGCTCCACTGACACGGTAGGCTGGCAGTAAATGCCTGCATCTCGCAAACGCCTCAGCACGATTGGCGGCAGCCGCAGGCCCTGTCGTGCCAACACTTCTGTCGCTTGCCCGTTATTGTGCGCCGCTGATTGAGAGTTCATTTTCAACCTGCCTCCTGACTCGAATCGGGTGACCCAGCGCGGCACGTATCATCTCCTTAGTACATCCTGCCCAGCACTTGTACTTGCGCGGATCTGCAACAGAGATCGCCAGGTTATCTCCACCATGGTCGCGGCCTTGCTCTGCGCACGAGGGGCATTGGGTCCAGTAATTTCCCGACCGCTTACGTGTGGATGAGACATGATCCAAAATGCGAAATTCCCGCCGCGTGGGGTCGTAAGGAGGTAACTCAATCTTTGGTCTGGGCCGGAATTCCTCCGGCATTTCGAGGCCAGTGATGAACCGGACCATCTCGGGCTCTGTGATCTTTCGCAGGCGCTCCAAATAGTCGAGTTGCGCTTCCAGTTGGTAATCTGCGCCATAAAACCAGTATCGTTTCTCGGTGGCTCGATGGACTCCCAGCGGCCCGCGAATAGCATTACCAAATTCGTCTGGCTCGAGTTGATCCTGGCGCGGAAAGATCTCAATCCCTTCGGCGAGACCAGAGCCTCCTTTTACCGGTACTTTAAGGCGAAGCGCGAGATTGTAGATGTAGATGCGGCAGTGTCGCGCCAGCAGTGGCTTGTCGGCAAAGATCCAGAGGTGAGCGCCACGGCGGGACTTTTCCAATGCTGCCTCAACCCCGTCCTGGCGCAGTTCCCATTGCAACTTAAGCAGATCTTCCAAGGCATTCTCATAATCAGCATCAATCGCCACCCACTTGGAGCGTTGCGTCCTTGGGTTCAGAGCATAGATACCGATTGTGAGCTGCCCATTCAGGTGCTCGCGGAGGGTGTCAAGTGACAGTCGCCTATCGTTTTTCGGACGGTAATAGTAGTGTTTGCCGTTTCCGTTTGGCTTGTGCGATTGCAAGGTGTAGGCCAAGCGATTCGCAAACAAGTCGAAGTAGCGTCCTGCCATCTCCCTCGTCGCGTGGCCTATGCCATTCATACAGTCGTCTCCATCACGCCATTGCAGTGTTGCCGGTCCCCGCTGAAAGAAATGCCGGGTTCGCAGCGCACGAAACGAGGTCGTAGTCGGCGACAAGTTGATCGAATTCCGTAGCGGTTAGGGTGTCATCCCGTCCGTCAACGAAGTCGACAAAGAAGAAGATGTGGCGCTCTCGGTCATAGAGGTAGATAGCGCCGGAGGCGGGCTCGTCTGGCACCGCTTGCAAGAGCAAAATGCCTTTTGGCATTTCGATCCACCGTGCCGCCATGGCCTCGCCTACGTTAAGGAAAACCTTGACGACGTGCTCGACGCTTGCATCCTTGCGCAATCCGATATCGTCGGTTGTAAAGAGCGGTGTGAAACTTACTGCTCCTCGACTTTGATGCATGATGGGTTCCTTTCTGTCCTTGCGGACTTGTGGTCTATGGCACCAACAGGCCGGCCTGCATCGACTGCAAACACGAGCGTTGTCTACAGTAGAAGTCGCTTCGTTCCGTGTTGCCGGTGTCGGATCGCGAAGCTCAACGCTCGTGTTGTTACCTGTCGCCCTAGTCAGCACAACGCATGTGCAGATACTTCGATAAGGGTGACAAAGTTGTGCGCCAGTCGAAGGCACAACTGTGTTCGGCTTCAGCCAACACTTGCGGTGGGGGTTCAGCCAACACTCGCGCGCAGCAATGCGCCAAAGATGTGGCGGTGAGGCGACCGGTCCGGCATGTTCTGAAGGGAATGGAGTTCCAAGCGGGCGAGAGCCAGCAATGTGTGCCGGAGACCGCAACCATGACCGAGATACCTCATGGAGACTACAAACAGTGTCTGGAAGAGCGACGAAAAACCACGGCACGTGCAAGTGCTCAAGAACACTCCAGTACCGAAGGCCAAAACAACTCAAAGTCAGAGGGTAGTCAGAACCGAAGCCGTTGAATTGACGCAGCTTCCACGCCTTCCTGCAAAGCCAAACCGACGGCTTAGCGAAGCCATAACGAAGGCAGAGCGAAGTCAATAGCCAGGAAACGACAACGGCGCGCCGGGACACCAGCTCTGTTGTCATTGCAAGAGCTCCCGGAAGTTGGTGCCGGCGAGATTGCGGGCGGTGACCACCCGAGTCTCGAGAAGCATCTGCTCAAAATCCTGGGCGTTGGCAAATGCAAGTTTGTTGGGCACCAGATTGAGTTCGTGGACGAGATGGACCAGCACTTCCATCCCCGAAGTTAGGAACAGGACCCAGCCGACTTGTCGCTCCGCTTGGAGCGCGGCCCTGATGCGGTCGTATTGTCTGTAGCTCTTGAGACAGCGCTCATATTCGAGTGCAAACCTTGCCGTCTTCTCTCCAATCCATACGTCGACAATGGCGTCATAGTCCTTCTGATAGGGCGCGCAGGAAATGGTATTGAAGGACGCAATTTCGATCTCCGATTGCCAGTTGGCAAGCAAATTCTCGCTCGCCAAAGCCAGCTGGATCCGGTTCAATTCGAGCGAATGAAACACCTGCGAGGCGTGCGGGAGATGTTCGGTCCTGGAGTGCAGAACCGTCGTGAATTGACCGTGATATTCGAGCAGGGCAATCCCCTGGCGGGTAATCCGATAGACCGCTGATTCGGCGCCAAACGCTCCTTCGCAGATTGAGAGGAAGCCAGCCTTAAGCAGCCGCCGAATACGCCAACCAAAGCTGTCGCGGGAGCACTCGGAGCCGCCGAATCTCATCAGCTCGAACAGCTGGCTGTGGCTGGCAAATTTCGAGTTGCGGAGCTGCCGCAGCAAAGGAATGTCGCGTTCCGCCTGGATGACGACGCTGTTCTTGATGTAGCGCATATGCAAACCTTTACTCGAGAACACCATCCTCCAGCAGTCCCAGCCGAGCACTTTGCGGGGTCAGCCCGGTCTTTAGTTGCCACACTCCGAGCGTCGTCCGGACCCAGTCGAGCGGTTTCATCAGCAACATTGCTTCTTGTTTCTCACGCGATTCGCTGACCGCGATTGGCCGAACAGAAGCTGCTTTCCAGTCGGTCCTCTCACAGTCAAACGTGCCAAATCGGTCGTTGGAGAAGACGGCAAGAAAATAGTCGGGCAGCACGGAATAGACCGCTCTTCTTTGAAACAAAACGCGGTTTCCGCCGAAAGCGAACTTCAAGTCTGCGCATTCAAACACTGCACCGACGGAGCGACCTGGGAAGTGTGGATTGAAGTCCCCCACGCCGTTGAAGCGAATCAATCCGGGAACGATCCAATGGCGTCTGATCTTGTTTCCGAATCGCAGCCCGGTGGAATTGAAGTACGCCGCGTGACGGGTGTACCGGTAGCGATCGCCGGGATCGCGGCCGAATCGGGCCCACCAATTACTGCCGAAGGTGAGAATCTGGACCAACATCGTTGAGGTACTCCATCAGGTCTTGATTAAAGTGCTTGATTCTTCCGATTCGCTCTTTGACAGGCAGCTTTGACACCACTCGAACTTCCTCGACAATCTGTGTTGGCAGGTCCATGTCTTGCTGCCGAAAGTACTGGCAAAGATCGGCGAACCGAGCGCAAACTTCGGCAAGTTCTTTTCCCTCGCTCCGCTCGTCGCCGGGCTGGGGCCTGTCTAGGGTGCGCGGTGCCAGGATCGACCTTCCTCGTTTTTTATCGTCTATCGTCATCCCTTTGACTCCTTCTTCCGTGCCGCGAACATTCACGCGCCCTTAAGCTGGCGATTTCTCTCTTGTTCCGCTTCGAGCCGCCGATCGCCGTCGGCTATCCGGCGACGCAGCTGCTTGTTGTCTTCCTGCGAGTGTGCGAGTTGCTGTTCCAGAGAATTGAGTTTCATGATGAAGTCCCCGTCCGGCGTGAAGAGTCGCATTTGCCCGACCGGCTCCGCAGCCGCACCTGTACGTGCGGTGCCTCCGTTGGTGGGCTTAGCAGAGTTGGTCTTCAGGGTTGCCGGCGGTACAGGTTGTGCGCTGGGTGTGCGAGGTTTCGCTGCAGACGAAGCGGCACGCTCGCTAGATTCGCGAGGCAACGATGCTGGTCGTAAAGCCGACTCCCTCAGTGTTGCTAACGTCTCCATTAGATGATGATTCTTTCTGGTAGCCTCATCAACCTGCGCACGGGACCGCGCGAGAGACTGCTCGAATTGCCCAAGCATCTCCGCGGCTGTCCACTCCCGCTTGGCCTGAATCCTCTGCTGATAAATAATGATGATGAACAGACACCCAAGCAAGCCCAATGCAACCACGTTTGACCAGAAGTAGGCGTTCCTTACGGTCTCTTCGAGCAGCAACGTACGGCCTTCACCGAGACACTGGCCATAGTTTGCGTCTGAAGGGTTGATGCGCTTGAGCGTTAAATCCAGGAAGCTATCCTTTGGTTTGGATGACCCTTGATGTGCGGCTGGGTCGTAGCAGGAGTGGCCGGTTTGCGCTGCCAGGAGAGGGAACAAGATCGCAATCAAGAGCGCGGCCGCGGCAATCCGACATGAGCGCTTCATATCCAGGCCAGCTGCCCATTTCTGACGCCGATGCGCCCGTGGCGCCGCACTAAATCCGAGTCTTTGAAGCGGAGATTGGCCCCGTCAAGATGCGAAGGCGAGTAGAGCCGAGGATAGATTCTTGGTTCAAGCCCGGGAAAGCGATAGTTCCTCGGTGCGCGCACATGCAGATGAGAGTGCAAAGTTCCTCGCAGTCGGTCGGTCATCAGGATTTCCATTTGTCCGACCGGCAAATTCTTTATGTGCTCGTCCTGGGCGCGAGTCTCTTTGATGTCAGTCTCACTGCCGAAACCGATGGGCTCGTATTTATCTTCAAAGACACCGGTACGCTGTACGGTCAGGGTGCGCCGCTTCTGCCGCACGCGGGCTGACGCCTTCAGGAAATATTGCGCCGTCTCCTCGTCACGGGTGTGCAGGAGCATGGTGGTGTTGGGCGCCGAAGAGACGTCGTCCTTGAAGCCGCGGCCCACCTTTAATAACTGTGGCAGCGATTGGAGCGCAAATAGAAATGCCGTGTTCGTGCCCCGGGCGGTTTGCAGGATCTGGGCGAAATTGGAGTAAGCGAACGGCGCAAACTCGTCGAGGATGACGCTGACCATAGGGCGGTTCTCGCGGCGCCGCTCCTGCGCATTCTCGTAGCGCTTGCCGAGGATCAATTGCAGGTTCTGGAGCAACATACGGCCGAGGGCAGTGACGGCCTTTGAGTTCTTATTGGTGTTGAGGGAGACGAAGAGAATCAACTCTTTGTCGATCACTTCGTCAAGCGAAAGCAACTCATCATAGGCGCCGGTTATAAGGGAGAGGTCATCCCCAAGGAACGTCATCAGTTCGTTCAAAAGGCCCTGGATCTTGGGGACGCGCTCTCGGTCTTGGAACGATTGTTGCAGGTTCCGAACCGACATCTCGAAATTCAAGCGCCGCTGATGGTTCACTCCAACTTCTGCTTCGAGAGAGGAGCGCGCGATCCCAATCTGTTCCTTCAGAACCTGCGGGTCTAGCGCCAGGACCAGCACGTCATAGATGTTGAAGCGCTTGCCGGTGTTGGTGAGCACGCGGACAAGATCACTCAGATAGGTGGCCTGATGACCGTGGAAGAAGTCCTCCTTTAGGTCGAAGGATTCGAAGATGAAATTGGCGTGTTCCTCGTACAGCCCGTGTTCGCTAAAGAATGGGTTGTAACGGGCGGAAATGTCGGGCCGGGAGGGATCGAGGACTCGCAATTGATGCATGCGGCCGGCAGTTTCGATCGCTGGAAGGAGGTCGGAGAGAAACTCTTTGTCGGCCTTACCATCGAAAATCAACATCGGAATTCGGTGCGGATCGTCTGGCGGGCCAACGACCCGGAACACATCCTGGGTGATGATGTTTTTGAGCAAAGTGGTCTTGCCCGAGCCGGTAGCCCCGAACACGATCGACTGCATCACACGGGTCGCGTCGGACCAGAGCCACGGCTCGCGATGGACGTTGTAACCCAGCACGATCGAGTTCTGGTTGTACGCTGCAGCGACTGCCTTCCGATCTTTGGCCTGGCTAACAAATAAAGGAGGATGGGGCCAGTTGGCTTCCCGTCTTCGGCGCAAAGTGACGAAATACCACATGAGTGAAGCGGCGGAGACTAAGCCGTACAGCGCGTACAAAGATAGCTCGATGAGCTGGGCAGGGCGGATGTGAAACCGGGTCGCGAGGATATAGTAGCCGGTCGCCAGCACGATGACAGCGACAACCGACAGGACGAAGGCAAGACTCTCCTCTTGGTTGTGATGATAGGCGCGCCGTCCGAGGCGATATTCATTGGCATAAGTCATAGCGGAACCAAACTGAAAAACAGAAACGTTCCTCCCGTTAGTATGGCCATCGCTGTCAGCAAAACCAGGATGGGGTTAATACGAAGGTTTCCCTTGTCCGTCTTAGGCTTAATGGGATCTTCGATCCAGCGCCGCAACGCACCTACAAGCCGTTCCTCTTGGTCCTTTGCATGGAAGCTGCGCAAACGTGTGACTATCGCGATTTGTTCTTGATGCTTCATGGCTAAAGCACGAACGCTACCTTCACGCCGTCGCCAAATACCAGTTGAACGACTGCCGGAGATTTCAGATCTTTCCGAATGGAAACCACTCCCTGTGTCGTTTCGCCAGGATGAAGATTGTCGAGTTCAGCTTCGGCGTTAGCGACAGGAAGGGCAAGTTCCTGTGTGCCCCCGAGTTCTTCCAGCATGGCTCGGTCGAGCTGGGTGTGCGCGAGGCTCGCCAGCGAAATGGGCGAGTCGTCTATCTGTAGCTGATATGCCTGTGGCATATTCATGCGGTAGGAAAGGCCGCTGTTGTTCTTAATCGTGTAATGGATATAGACAGTACTCCGCGTGTGAAACACCTGTTCCACGCGTACACTAACCTGACCTTTCGCTTTGCGCGTACTTCTTTGTTTGATCTCCTCGGCTCCCAGAAGCGCACGGGTCAGCACGACATCGGCAAACTGATCTGTGTCGGTGGCTACAACAGGCTTTGGAGCTGGCGCCGGTGACGGTTGGGCGTTATCGATAGCAAAATTCATGTCCTTTACCTCCTGCGTGATTTCAAGCTCGTAAGCAAAGCGCCGGGAGCCCGTCCACACGAACAGATCCGTCGCCGCTCCCGACTTGATCGGCTTGACGAACACCTTGTTCGTCTCTCGCTCAATCTGGAAGTCCGAACTGCCAGAAGCCGCCATCGTGACCGGCTCATGAAATTCCAGGACCGTCAGATGGTTCAGGGCGGTCGCTACGTGGACGACGGCATTCGGGCTGGGAGTGCCCGACTGTTGGGACAATGCAGCGATCGCACAAAGGCTATATATAAGGATGAGGGAAGCAGATCTTGTCATAAATCCTTCTTAAGGCCTTGAGCGGAATCCGGAAGGATTCCGCTCAAAGCGGTTCGTGCCTCACATGACCCAGGGCGCATCGCTCGCATCCTCATCACTGAAAGCACCGGGATTAAATTCCACGGCTTCATCGACAATGGCAGCTGGGTTTGCACCCTCCGCTGTCTCTGATTCAGCGCAAGATTCGGTTGATGTTTCTCCCTTAGCCTGTTCGGGTTTGTCGTCGTCGAGGAGGATCTTGCCGTCCCTGTACTTGAACAGGAACGTGTGTTTCTGCCCTCCTCCCTTAAGTGGATCAACCAGGAAAGTTCGACCTGATGAGTCGGTGCGAACGAGTCCGTCGTAGAGCCGTGGAACGTGCACCCGGACGGGCTTGCCGCCCGTGCGGTCCGCAAGCTTCAGGATCAGCTCTTGTGGAAAAGCAAGAAAGAGAATCGAGCCACTGGAGCGCTGGCCGTTACACACAATCCGGTTCAGCGCCTGCAGCCAGCCCATACGATTCTCCGCCTTGTTCTGTGCCCAGATGCGGATGAAAGCGAGAACCGCCTTCATCTCGTACCTGCCTCGTTCGTCGTCACCACGGCATGCGCCGTATGCCTGGTTCATGGCAAACAGCCTCTGCCGACGCAGCTCCTTGTCGGAACTCTGCCGTATCGTGTCCCACTCGGCCTTTGCTTTCTCCAGTTGTTCTTTGAGTTGCTCCCTTCTTGCTGCGATCTTGCCGACCATCGCGGCGTACACCCGATTGACGAAACGGCAATCTTCGAGCATCTCGCGGCTGACCTGTTCGCCCACCACAAGCGCCTTGAATGCCTCAATCGGAGCCTTGTTGATCAGCAAGTCTTCGATCTGCTTGCGAACGTGGTTATAGAGGTGACCGACGCGGTCAGTCTTCTCCACTTCCAGATGCAGAGGTAGATCAGAGACCCGGCGCTCGTTCTTGTAACGAAGCCAGGGCGCCTGACGTACCTGCTGGCGTATTTCGGCGACCAGTTTGAGATCAGGCTGGACTTGCCACTTGAGGCTGTCGAGCGCGTTCTGGAGCTCTTTGGCCAATTGCGCAGCCAGTTCTTCCTGGCCGACTGCCCGGCAGGAGGTCATCAAGTCGGTGATCGAGCCGATGTGATTGCCTCTGGCCTTCATGGCCACGTGCTCCAGATTGAACCAGGGGTCTTTCGCCTTGTTGGCCTTGTTCTTCCCCTGTTGCTGTCCGAGGCCTCGGGAGAACCGATCCTTTACAAACCGCGGGAACCGGTCCTCTTCGACCACGCAAACCCAGTCGAAATCAAAATCGCCGCCATTCTTCTTTGCCGTCTCCGAATGCAAGACATACGTGCCCTCCAGACGAAGCTGCCGTTGAACCAACTCGTGAGTTTCGGAATCGGTGAGCGTGCAGTTTCGCCGGCAAAGATCGTTGGTGAGTTGGGCTACGATCTCGTCGTCCGAGAGATTGCCGAACGGGAGGAGATCGTCAACCATGCGTATCGGGTAGCGGACGCACAAGCCGTGTTTCGAAGCCAGAGGAACGATGGCTTTGTGCTCGGGAATCCAGTCGGACCCCGAAACCACTTGACCATCCTTCAGGAAGAGATATCCGTCATCCATCAGAGCAAATGCCGGAAGACGAAAACCCCCGCCGGTCGCTGCCTTGAACGCCCAGCGCGCCAGCAGTTTGTTGAGTTGGTTGTTGACGTAAGGATGACGGACGATTTCGCCGCTGGCATCGGCCAGAAGCAGCCCTTCAACGACCCGGAATTCTTCGTTGTCCGGCTCCACTCCATCCGGCAAAGACCGGTCCGGATGGTGGCCGAGGACTTCGAGTAAATCCTCGTAACGGCCCTCTCCTACGGCCTCACTCAGCTTCCCCACTTGCTTCATCGCCTGTGGTAAAATTTCCAGCTGAATTGAGTCTTCAGGAGCATGTTCTACGAGCGTGTAACTGGACTCAAACTCGAGCTGGCGGGAGACTTCGCGGATACCTGTCACGGTGTCACCGCGAAATCTTCTGCCCGGCCCGAAGATCGAATACATTACCGCCGGTATCTTCAGCCCTGGTTTGACCGCGCTCTCCGGCAGAACAAAATCCGCCTCCAGCGCGTCCGAAACGTCATCCTCCATGATTTTGAATGCGCCTTTCGCCTGCGTATCAGCGAAGGCCATACGGAATTGGTAAAAGCGCTCTCCTGCCAGCCGTTTCCCGGCAACTTCCCGTTTCGCGTCCTGCAGAAGAACTGACTCTGTGGCCCGGTCCCGGTTCTCGTCGCTCTCCTTTCCATAACGCTCGCGGCGACGCCGTTCCACCTGGGCCGAGAGGATTTCGTCATCATGCTTTTGTTGGAGACGCTGGAACACCGATCGCCTGATCCATCCACGGCAGTCATTGGTTCCAAGCTTCCGGTCGGGCACAACGAGCACACGAGCCTCGGACTCCTCCATCATCACCTTGCAGGGCGAGACAAGGATCCCGAAGTACACAATCGCCGCCTGCGGCCAGTGCTGGAACCGCTCGGCAATCGCTTTGCTGTGCTCCCGGTCCACAAAATAGAACTTGCCTTTCTTTGCGGAGCCGCTCGCGCCGACTAGTTTGTAGTGAACCCCGTTCCAGACGAGCCGGGCTAGAGCGTTCTCGACCTGTGCTTCTTCGTAGTCGTCGAGAGGCTCTGCCGGCACGTTTACGCTGGCCACCTTGATTCCGGGATAGAGCACGCTGAGCAGCGTGTTCTTGAGTGGCTCAAGATCGTGCAACCGCGGTGCGACCCGCCCGTTGCGGTCGATCTCGAGGTTCTGGAGTTGGTCGGCCGGGATTCTGTAATTGTTCGTCGTCGTATTCTTCGTCATTTTTGTTCTCCTTAACTATTTGTTTTCCTGGAAGACCAGGATCGAGTTAAGGAGTTTGCGTGACCGCAAGCTTCGGCACTCTCGCCTGGCCTCCCGTTTTTGGGTTTGCTCGGCCAGGCTTCAAGTGCTAGAAGCGCCGGTCAGCACATCTCCCCGCATAGAGCCGCGGGGTGCTCAAAGGACCAAAATCAACGTCTTGGTCACCTGAGAACTGTTCGTGCTGATCTGATCGAACTAGCTCTAAATCGTCTTGTGGGCGACAGCTTGTTTAACGATCACAGGATTGCCACCATTCACCTCCGGAACCGCCTTCCATGCCGTCAGTGTGTAGAACGGCTGGCCACTCCTGAATGCCTCGATCAATGCCTCTCCCTCGCTCGCCATTTCCTGGCCGAGTTCAGGCTTTGCCGGCGACGATCCGGGCTTAACCAGAAAATAGCGAAGGGGCGCATCATTACCATTCCGTCGCCTTCGCGCCGTAATGGCGCCATCGGCTTTTGCCGCAGCCGGCCGTTCCGTCGCCTCTGTAGTCCCTTTGCCTTCCATATTCAAAGCTCCCTTTCCCAAATTTATCTCAGACCCAATTCCGCCTGCTGCAAAACCCAATCGCGCTTCTCACCTTCGATCGCGCGTTCCCAATACTCTCCAACCAGCAGGCCGCTGGGGTTCTGCTCCGAACGCCTTTCTACGAGAAGCCTTACATGGAATTCGCTGACGACCTTGTCGATGGTTTCGTTGTGTTCGTGAATGTGATGGACTTCTTTGACGCCGAACGCCGTGTAGGTCAACGGGTCATCCTTGAAGGCTTCAAGCGAACGCATCTGAAATTCCGAGGTCGTCTGATCGTCTTCGATCTTTCCAATGAAGTCATCTTTCTGCATGCCGGCATAGGCGGTCCGCCGCAGATTGGCAGTCATCATGTTCAGACTGTCCGCCCAGTTGCGGCTCACATTCGTTGGTGAGAAGTTCAGATAACGCTCGAGAAACAAGCGCACGAATGCCCGCTTCTCAAATTCTGTCGGCTCGGACCCCAGGCCCTGTGTCACGGAAACGGCTGGTCTTCCAGCCCCCAGAACTGTCGCCTGGCCGTTCTCATCTACACGAATGACAGTGGGGGGCTGCAGGCGAACATAAATGGCGAAGGCCACCGCCAACATCGTTATTGGAATGCACAAGAAGGCCAGCACCAGCGCGCGGTTGGCGTAGGCGCGGAGAATCCCGTCATGCTCGTAATAGCGGCTGTAACGGAGCTTCTCCGGAGCATCGGCTTCCTTAGACGGGCTTTTCTTTTTCAACCACATGTTTGCGCACCTCTTGGTGTTCAACGACAATCAATGACGCCGGCCGAACAAATGGCCGAACAAACGACCGAAGAACTTTCCGATATAAAAGAAGATCAGGGTCGGGATGCTGTACGGTCGGAACTTCGTCCCTTGCGGCTCCCAGATCGGTGGCTGCCTCCACATAGAAACCTCCTCGGCCAGAGCTAATTGTTCTCGGCATTGTTCCTTCCTGCGGCTCTTCCGAGCGCCCTCCCTACGTTAAAGCTGATGACTTGGGCCACCGAATGGGGTCGATAACTGGACCCATGTCGGCCACTGCTGCCCGACATGGCAGCGGCAAGATCCCTCTTATCGTTGTTGCTTGCATTAGATGCAGGCACTGCTGGGCTGCTGCTGCTGTTCATCGCGCTCGCAACTCCGGAGCGAATGAAATCGGGCATTGATGGTGCAGGCGGTGGTGTTGACGACGCCAGAAGAGTAGACGTGGACGAAGCACCCACACCACCCGACACTGTCGCGCCCGCGAAAGCCGGACTGGCCCCCGCCGCAAAACCAGTGACTCCAGCTAAGGCCGTACCAGCCACAACCCCGCCTGCTCTCATCAGTGCAAAGGCGGTTGACCCGACATCGCCCGAGATGATCCGTTTAGCAATGAGTGGAATCAGCGCGATGGCCAGAGCATAAAAGATGCTGACCAGCCCCAGCATGACCGAGTCCCCCGTCCCCTTCAGAAAACCGAGGAACCCATTGCCCAGGATGTTGTTGACTTGGTTGACCTGGATGGCGGTGATGAGCGCACCGAATACTGCGTAGAGAATGCCCCAGGCGTTCCAGATCATCACATTGACGGCATACACCTTCCCTAACTGGCCGACCCCGGAGATGGGAATGAGCGCGAGCACCAAAGGGCCAATCACATACAGGACTGCGCCAAACAGGGTGTAGAAAAAGCAGAACACGATCATCGCCAATGCATAAAGAAGATAAGCAACTACAAGCAGGACCACCGTGATCGTTGCAGCCGCATCTCCTGTGATGATGTCCGTGAGGGTCAACGAAGGATTGTTGGCGAACTGTAGCTGAAGCTGTCCCATCCAGCTCTGGAACATGTCTCCGGCTCCAGAACTGCTGCCGATGAAATTCGCCACCGTGTTGAAGGAGCCGTTGACGCCGCGAAACACTGTCGCCCAGTTGGATACGATCATGGCAACGACCAGATACTTGACGGCCGTTCCCGCAAGCGCCTGCAGATCGCCTCCACGAAACGCAGCCTGATAGAGTCCGATCAGAAAACCAACCAGCAGGATCGCGAATGCGAAGTTAGTGACCGTCGAAATGATGGCGGTGCCGTCAATCCCAGCCAGCGCGGTGTTCAGGAGTTGCTGGAAATAAAACACGGTTACTGAACTCCCTGTTGAAGGATCTGGTTGCCCGTAGTCTGCATCGTCGCCGCATGAGAGGCGCTGAACTTGAGCTGACCGCTCGAGTTGGCCAACTCGATGGAGCGCACTCTTACAAGTTCCGCCATAGCCGATTGCGTGTATGCGTTCGATCGCACAAGCCAGGCCGCGGTTTCAGCTTCCAAAATGGTGGAAGTGCCGGGCGCGGCACTTTGCAATTGTTGGTTGATCTGTTCCGCCGCTTGTAGCTCAAGGTTGGCCAGGGCATCGATTTCAACCGCCTTCTTCATTGCGGCTTGTGCTTCCGCATCAGTCATATCGACTATGTTCCTGACCGGCTGCGGCGCGTTCGCTGGCGGCATAACGGTGCCGTACAAGGAGTAGTAGTTGCTTGTGATTTGCGGCATTGCGCCTGGATTGCCTGACAGCAGGCTCTGTTCGAGCATTTGTGGCATGGGCAGAGTTGCGCTGGCTACTGGGAGCTGGAAGAGTTGGCGCATCTGCACAAATTGGCCCTCGAATTGGAAAGCCATGTTTCTGGCCTGATTGATCGCGGCCATCGGAAACACCACCTGCTGCTCAAGATTTGCGGATTGCTGTTGACTTTGCTGGATAGAACCCAGCGGCATAGCCACGGAGTTTCTGAGCAGGCCCGAGATGGTGTTGAGCCCGACCTGCATCATGGCGCAGCACGGATCAAGCCCAAGCTGACTGCGGGCCTTGCTGGGCAGCAGCGCAATTACGATAGCTAGACCGCATACCGCGGCCACTGCGTTCCGGAGGACTTTCCAAAGGCGAGAGAGTGTGGGCAATTTCATTTTGCGAACTCCTTAGGGATGAGCAAGAACTTGCTGGATCTGGTTCTGGAGATTTTGTGTCGCCACGGATCTCTGTTTGAGCAGAGCATTCTGGTGCGCCAGTTTCGTCGCTTCCTGACGTAGTTGAGCGGCCAGCATTTTCGCCAGTTGCGCCTGAGTTTCGAGATCGGCAATGCGAGCCTGGGCCGTGATCATCGAGGCCGACCCGGGTGCCGCGGTCATCGCTTGCTGTTCGAGAGAATCAGCCAAGGTCAACATGCTTTGGGTAGTTTGGTCGGAGACCATGGCGGTCTTCAGCGAATCCATGGACATCGCATCGTCCATGTCCATGAGGTTGCGCTGCACCGGCTGGGCATTTCCGGCCAGCGCCACCGGCTGGTAGACCTGCGCATATATCGAGGGAATCTGCCCGATCGACCCCGACTGGGCGCCGCGGAACATCGACTCCAACTGCATGGGAAGAGCCAGGGTCGCGCTGTTATTCTTGATGCCTTCGATCTGAAACATCAGGCCGGTGTAGTGCGCTCGGGTTGCGCTGACAAAGGCTCTCGTCTGGTTGATCAAGGCCAGCGGCCAGATGATCTGCTGGCGAAAATTATTCACTGCGGCACTCACCTTCCGCATCTCGCTCAACGCTCCTCCAATCGGGCCTTGGAGAGTGCTGGTGATGGAATGAAACAGGGACAGGATGTCTCCGACTCCGTCAGCCCGCATGTACGAGGGAATCAAGCACAAGGTGATCACCACTACGAACAGCCATCGCCTGCTGCGGCTCAATCTGTGTTGAAAGTTGCGAAGGAGCTCCAAAGTTTTTGTCTTCATATGCATGTACCTCTTGCGACTTCTTGTGAGATTTCTTCGGGAAGTGGATCAACATCGGCCAGCCCAGCCGGGAATCTTTCAGCCAGTTCGCGATAGCCTTCGATTAAAGGCACGGCTTTCCGCTGCTCCAGCCACCAGGACCGATACATACGTTCCCGCGCGTAGGTCGTCATGATCCAGTAGTCGACTGCGGTGGGCGACATCCGGATGGTGTGGGTGGTGTCGGCTTTTTCGCCGATCACGATTAACGCGTCGGACCGTTTGCCCTTCACGGGAGCGCTAAAATGCTTGATCTGGTTCAAAGCCGTTTCGTTGAGGTGCAAGTGTTCTCGCAGCGCCGTCATATCTCCGGGCTGCTGGCCAATGATTTTGGTCGTCGAATTCTTTACGATGCCCGCTCCGTGCGGCCTGGGCTTCGATTCCGTCCCCACAAAATCTTCCGCGGTTTGGCTCATTCCCCAGACGCTCGCATTGCGTTTGCGCGCTGTACGAAACAGTTGCACAACTTCGGGGGCTAGTACCGGAGAATCCAGCAGGAACCAGCATTCATCGAGAACCGTGATGCTCCGTCTGCCCGCCTTACCCGCGGCCCGTCGCGCAGTGGCGTGGGCGATGAGAAGGCTCATTGCCGTTTCCAGCCGAGGGTCATCGCTCAATTGCTCCACGTTGAAGAACAACCAGGGATTGTCGAGTGAGATCGTTGTGGGCCGGTCGAACAGCTTTGAATACACTCCTTTTTCGCCGGTCCAGCTGCGCAGCTTGATCGCTGCCAGGTGGGCCTCATCCATCACGCGCTGGTTCTTTTCCTCGTCCCGCCATTGTGAGAGTTCATCGCGAAGGTCGGAAAAGGTTGGAATGGGAGTCGAGGGCCGGATTGACGCCCGCTTATAAGTCCGAAGAATGGCCTCGGTGATGAGGTTGTCGAGCAACTCGGTGTCCTCGGCCCCGCCCTCTCCCAGCATGTGTCGAGTGAGATTTTTCAGGAACGCCACTTGATCTTTGCTCGGCTCCCTCTCACCTTCTGACAAATCCCAGGGGTTGATCGTCTGGTCGGTATCGAGCGACATGGTAATCATTCGCCCATCCATCAGCTCAACTAACGGGCGATACGAATCGCCGCGCTCAATGATCGAAATGAGCGGGTTATCGCGCGCAGCCATCAAGAGAAATTGCTGCACCATGACGGTCTTTCCGCCGCCAGTTTTCGCCATGACCAGCATGTTCGCGTCGCTCAAGCCTGGATCGAAGGGCGAGAAAGGAATGAGCTGGCGGTAGGGAGTTTCAAGCAGGAACAGTGGTGACCTGGGCGTGCCGCGCCACGGTGTCTCTAATGGCAGAAGATCTGCCGCATTCGAGGTGAGCAGGTCCTGGTCTCGCTTGTCAGGTTCCGCCATGGCCGGAAGTGAACTAAAAAACAGCCGCTTCTTCGCCAGCGACTCAGCAACGGCTTTGGCGCCGTTCATGCGCGAAATCGCGTAGAGAAGTTGTTGGCGCCGATTGTCGATGGTTCGCTCTGCTTGCTCCAGTTCCGCGGTCGTGATTGCTGGGCGGGAAGTGCGCGTTCCGATGACAAGGCTCAGCCTGGCCGTCTTGACCGAACTCGAAATAACGTCCTGTTGCACCCTGACCAGTTGGGACTCGGCAACCTGGGCTTCCACGTTGGTCCGAAATCCGCCGTTCGAGTCCCGCTGCACAGCCTGCATTTTGCGCAATCGGCTCTTATAGCCCTTCAGCACTTTCGCTTGATCGGGAATGGTGACCTGCGCATTGACGATGAGCGGGAAATCGAGACCGACCAACTCTCTCAGGATTCCAGGGAACGTGGCATCCGGGAGTTCTTTTAGGCTTACGAAGGAATAGAGGATGCCTCCGACATTCAGATATGAGTCCGTCTCATCCGCGATGCTTGTGTCGACGATCTGCTCGCGGGCGCTCCGGTATTCCAACTGTTCCTCACCTCGCCTGTACGGCCGATGATCCGGAGACAAGGGATTAAGAGCTCGTTTTGCCTCAAGAAACAACTCGTCGTCGGTCAGCCGGCGCGCACCGAGTTCTGCCGCTTCCAGCGTCGTTTCGAGGCCACGCAGCAAACTTTCAAACTCGGCCAGTAATTGCTGATGTTCCCGAGAGCTGCGCTCAATGCATTTGCGGGCCGATAAACTGAACGGATTGCCCGTACGCTTCAGCGGCTTACCGGCGATACGGCGATGCACGACCGGGTCCCATATGAAGTAAACGTGCAAGAGAGGCCGCATGTAATGGCCGCCCGCCTCTTTCGTTCGCCATCGTTCGACACGAAGCTGATCGAGTGCGATTACCGCTGCCCGTTCCGATTGTTGGGCTTCTGCATAACGCTCAAGCAGGTCTCCCAGATCCTCCACCACCTCGTAGCGGAACTGCACTCTCATGCTCTGTTCCGGGAGAGAGCGCAGGAGCGCCTCCAGCATCAACTTCCCGCGATCCCGGCCTTCGTCGCTCGCGAAATACGAAGCCAACCCCTTCAACTCGTAGCCCGCAACAAAAGCGCCATTCGTGCGAACGACAATGTTGTCCAAGTAGTCGCGGACCGGGAATTGCTCGCACAGTGCCGGATCTTGCAGTTTGCGTTCGTGCTGTTCGAGCGTCAGCGGCACTGCTAGTCCTCCCTCAGATACGCCGACCGGATTTCGCGGTCGCGTGCTAGCGCGCAGTAGGCATGCGGTTTCATGTACCAGAAGGCAAGATCGCGAACGTAGCCCCGCGGCTTGCCATACTTGAAGGCCATCAGCACTGGCACCATGAGTAGCGGCACGCCGTACTGGAGAACGAGATTCGTGGGCATCCCAGCGATCTCACCACCCACAAAATGGCCGAGGACGTTCATGACAGCGGCGGCGCCCAGCACGATAAAAAGATCCTCAAACTCAAGCAGCATGAAGGTCACTCGCGTCTGCAGGTTCCGGTTCACAGCTGTCACTTGCAATGGCATTCGTAATCTCCTTCCTAGTGGACTCCGGCTGTTCCGTGCTGAATCCAGAATTCTCCCAAGCGCAGCAGCCCCGACAAGCTAAAGCTGCACATCGCCGCAACTAGGTTGCGGACCCACGCCTCGCCAATCGTCATGCGCTCCGATAAACCGGCAAAGTGCGCAACCGCGAGCACGACTTGTCCTGCGCCATAGAGCGGCAGCAAGACATTGCCAACCCAGTTCACCAGCGTCAGCACAGAAATCCAGTAGCGGTCCGGGTTGTTCCAAGCCGCTTGGTTGCTGAAGGACTCCATCGCGCGCAGCAACCCAGAGCACATCAACGACGCCAGGGCTGCGTAACCGAGATGCGAGTACGGGTGCCCCTTACTGAAGCGGTAAATTGCGGCGGCGGCGAATAAACCGGCCATGGTCGGCATGATGACGTTGCCCAGCCAGTTCGTCAGGTTGAGCAGCCCATTTGAAAGACTCACAGGATCACCTCCAATCCTCATCAGCCGGCCATGGCCCGCACAAGCTGCCAGATGGCCGAAACGCTCAAGAAAGCAAGGCCTGATCCCACTAGCGGCATGAACGGCCGATGGCGGGCATAGTTGAAAATCGCTCCCACGATTGCCAATCCTGCTGCTTCCGGCAGGATGGTCCCGGCAAGGAAGTTCCACGCCGACGTCAGCATGTCCGTGGTGGCGAACTCGGAGCCGCTGTTCCAACTCTGCATAAGCTGGACAGTCCCGGATACGGACAACAGAAAAAGCCCCGCGATGATCGATGCCAATGGGCTCTGCCCTTCGGCAGCATCGAGTGCTGCCTTCAAAACGCAGAAAGCGGCCAGCACAGGGACAAGTTTGGCAACCACAACGTTCGAAACAAAACCGCTGAAGCTCGTCTGCAAGCTCGCGACCCACGAACTGCTGATGCCTCCGCCCTGCGCGGGCATCGTGATACCCTGCGCCGCAAACCACGACAGGAACTGCGGCAGCGTCAGAAAGATCACCGACCACAGCACCCATCTCTGAAATCTGCCCCCTGTCTGGAAGTTCACGCCGCCTTCCTGCCGCAATGCGATTCCCGCCAGCACCATAGTGCAGATTGCTGCTGGGACTGCCAGGTCGAATAGCAGTGTCAGGAGGTCGGAGATGATTTGGGGCAGCGTCATGGCTAGAGCACTCCACAGTAGGCGTTTTTATTGCACGCCCGCAGTACCGTTCTGAATCCAGAACTCGATCAGGCGAGTGAGGCCCGAGATGACCAGCAATCCGGCTGCTGTTACCGCCCAGCGTGCCACGCCGCGGCCTTGCGAATAGGAGACAACGGCCATGACCACGGCAAGTGCCGCACCCACCGGGGAGATCACGTTGCCCACCCAGTTCACCAGATTGAGCACGGTTCCCTCCGGTTGAGCAGCAGTTTGTCCCTGCACAGCCTGGCCCGTTGCTGGCTGTTGCCCCAGGTTTTGGGCATTGGACATCAATGGAAATAGCTGAAGCGACACGACAACCAGGAGAGTCACGAGCGCAAAGCGATACCGCAAGTCTCCCCAACTCAACAATTTCATACGCTCCTCGCATGCGGCCGCGTTGAGTAAATCTCCCGCGTCGCAGGCGAGAACATACGGGCATTTCAGATTTCGAGCAAGCCAGGAGAGCTCGTGTAGAACTATTTTTCAGGAAGGCGTTGGCCCGCGGAAAGGCGGAAAGTGCAGATTGAAAGTTGCCGGGAGTCCTTGTTGCGCATGGATTTCAAAAGCGGAAGCTCATACTGAAGTCATTCGTGCAGTGTGCGGGGAGAAGTCTTATGAGATGAACAAATGTTTGAGTTTGGTGCATCTCACAACGAACCCCTTTCGTGGAAAAACAACCGACACAAGACTTTCTTGGGCTGCCGCAGAATTCTTGTGAGATGAACAAATGTTTGACTTTGGTGCATCTCACAAGCACGTTCAGAATTCAGTCAGGCAGGCCAGAAACGTCTGGTCTTTTGAGCGCTCAGCTACTGCGCGGCTTGGCTGCTTGTAGCCGATTGGTTTAGCTCCTGCTGCAACTGGAGCAACTGGCGCAACTGGTCAGCATTGGACGAGTTGGAAGTCGGACTGCTTCGTGGGCTTGTTTGCGCCAAAGGTTGATTGGACTTGGGTGTTTGTTCGAGGACAACGTAGATGGGCGCTCCAGCCGAAACCGTCACTACGATCTGTTGGTTTACTGCCAATCGAGAAACCTCTTCGTCCCCGGTTTCGCCGATATTATTGCTGACGCGCTCTCGCATCAGATCGGACTCGCTGAGAGGCTGGCTCAAACTGCCTTGTCCCACGAACATTGCGCTGGCTTGGCCGATTCCTGACAGCGATCTGACCAGGACGTTCTTCCCCGTGTTCTTGCCCGAAACTTTTCCTTTCAGCGGCCGCAATTCCAAGTCTGTGGCGGCAGCCTCGATGGGAACGGACGCACCGTCCGGCATCAACAAAGAATCAAACTGGAGGTCAACATACCCTGAACGGTTTGCATCTCTGATGTGGCCGACCGCTTTGGCTCCCGCAGGAACAATAATTTCTCCGTCGCGCTCGTAGTTGTACTCGATCACCGCTAGAACTGGGGCCCGTACAGCCGTGCTTGCAGCCGATTCCAATCGGGCCCGTAAGCGCGTGCCGGTGGCCAAACCCAATCCCAGTTGCGGCGCTGCCTCATTGAGGGTCTGAAAACCGGTAGGGCTGACCGAGACCTTTCGTACGTACGTTAACGAAGGCTTCTCCATGGCCTCGCGCTCTGCCTTACCCAAGTCGGAAGTCTCAGCACTCGAGACCGGCTGGTAGGGCGGCGCTTGCCATGCCTGGTCTCCAAAAGGTGCTATCGAACCCAACGTCCCCGCCCCGTTCGCCTGCCCTGTCCGCGAAGCACTCGATGCCGAACGAATTACCGTTCGCTGCAGGTCTCGTTCGTTCAGAAAACCTTGGTGCGATTCCTTCGCGGCGGGGCGTCCGGAATCGGTGATCGGGAACAGACTCTTGTCGTTGCTTTCGTTGCTGGTTTCCGCGGTCGACGCGTCGTTGGCCATTGCACTACGACCCTTTGCCTTCTGTGGCCCGCCTCGATGTGGCATGGAGATAGCAACAAAGACCAGAAGCGCCGTGACGATTGCACCAGCGGCGATGATTACGAATCGGTTCTGTTGGATCTGCTGCTTCGCTCTCTGCTTGGCTCTGGTTGCAAACTCCGGCAAGGGGGCGGGTGCAAGCGGCGGGATGGGCACGCTGTTTAAGATTTCATTTTCCGCTGGCTCCTGCATTAATCCGGTATTGCCGTTGTCACTGTGTCCATTGGGGCGAGTCACTTTGCACCTCCCGTCATCGGAGCCACAAACGCGATCGGCGCCAAGACTGGACGATCGACCTCCTCCGCTTGGGCAATTGCCAGTAGCAACCTTTCGGTTGATTCCTTGAAACTTGGCCGTTCGAACACGACCACTCCATCGGCCCTGGCGCCAGGTGCAAGCCTGCGCGTGGTCATCCAGTAATCTTTGATCGCTACCGGCTCGGCCTTGATCGATTTCCGATGTTTGTCTCTCGATGTCCCTGCGAGCTGAACTTGCGGCGGCAGCACCTCTATGGTTCGGGCAGAGGCGTTAAGAACCGCAAAGGGCACGGCCATCTGTTGCTCTTTCTCCGTCGTCCGTCCCACCGCAACCCGCAACAGTTTGCCTTCCCAATGCGGATTTTCAAGCCGTTCTGCTCTCAGCAATTGCTTTTGGCTGCCAGGTTTCTCTTGGGGAGCGGCGGCTGACGGGTCTTCTGGCACAACATTCTTTGTTTCGCCGACTACAAAGCTGGGATGAGATGAAGTGATCAGAAAACTGTGCGGCCGCTCGCAGTTGAGGACATAATCGATCACTTCACTGTGGTCTGATTTTCCTTGGCTCAGCAGGCTAAGCGAGATCTCATGGCCGCCTTTAGTCGTAATCAGGGCATTGGTTTGAGCGGGCTTGGCACTCGTTGCTTTGAAAAAGACCAGTTGCGGCTCGGCTTCGGAGTGTTCGGCCTTAAAGGCTCCCGGATCACCCAAAACAACCGAACTCACTTCCTCCAGCACCCGCACCGAGCTGACGTAACCCGGTCGCACGTGCAAGACCACGACCTGTTCCGGGTCAATACTCAAGTTCACGATTCGTGCTTGCGGCAACTCGGTTTGCGCCGAGGCCATGTGGAAAGGCAAGAAACAGATCGCTGTCAGATGCACCAAACTCAAACATTTGTTCATCTCACATCTCTTTTCTGAGCGGCGTTCGTGCTTTCCGGTTCAATCCCCGCTCCTCGAAGGTAAGTTGTTCTAATTGTTGAGACGTACGAAACGACCTCGGAATTTCGGTAAGCAAGGCCTCGCCCGCCGATCATGCCTTCGCCGACATAATAAGCGCCAGCTACGAGCCTCAGATCGTTATGAAACCGTCGCATCAACCAAGCGAGATAGCGCACGCCGCCCGAGACGTTTTGGTCGAGATTGCAGCGGTCGGTCACGCCCAGCCGCTTGGCTGTGGCGGGCATTAACTGCATCAGCCCCACAGCGCCTTTGGGAGAGATCACGCACGACTGCCAATTCGATTCGCGCACGACAATGGCGCGCGCCAGCGCAACGGGCACCCGATAGTGTTGCGCGTAGGCCGTGATGTAGTACTCAGCTTCAATCCGTGCTGGTGGTTTGCCCGACTGCCCCCAGCAGATCGAGATCGCCCAAAGCATTCCCATCAGGATGAATACCGATTTCATGCTGCATTCCCTCGCAGGGTTTCGACGCTATATTGCTGCGCGTCGTAAATCAGGCTGGCAAAGCCGTCGCGCAGAAGCAGCTTTCGCCGGTCGGCCTCGGTCTTGGCCAGCAAGGGCAGGAGAATGTCCCTCATCTCTGCCGTAATTTGTTCTGTCCCGAGAACTTTGAGTGCCTGCGCAAGGTCGAGGATCTCTGAGACTGAGGGTGGCTTTTCCAGGCTCCAGCCGCGCAAAGCCTTGGCGAGTCCCGCCATACGGGCATGGAATTCGTGTGTGGAATCAGGCGTTCTCAGCGCCACAATCTCTGCTTCTCGCTCCGCGGTGGGATGTTCAACACGAAGGTAGAAACTGCGCCGGCGCAGGGGATCGCCGATGCGCCTCTCTTCATTCGATGTCAACACAACGAACGGAATGCTCTTGGCTTTGATGGTTCCCAGCTTCGGAATGCTCAACTGCCACACGCTCAGCAATTCCAGCAACAAGGCCTCAAATGCGTGGTCCACTTTATCCAGTTCGTCGATCAGCAGGACACAGGGCCTTTCACACTGCAACGCGCGCAGAAGCGGCCCAGCACCGAAGAACTGCTGACTGTGCAACTCCGTCCGCAGGGACTCCCAATCAACGCTGGCGGACTTGGCTTTGAGTTCAACGCAAAGCCTTTGAAGGGGTTCATCGAACTTGCCGATGGCCTTCTCTTCGTCGATGCTCTCGTAGCACTGCAGGCGTTCGACACTTGTATTTGCAGCCTCGGCAACCGCATATGCCAGTTGAGTCTTACCGCTGCCGGCGGGGCCTTCCAGCAGCAACGGCTTCTGCAGTCTCGCCGCTAGGTAGACCGTTGTCGTGGCTACCGAATCCGCAATGTAGCCACTTGCGCGAAGGCCTCCTTCGAGTTCTTGAAGAGACGAAAACACTCGCTCCTCCTCCGCCGAGGACCATGCCAATTCCGGTCCTGACCGTGAAGAAGCTAAGCCCAAATGAAATTTCGGTCAAATCCGCGGCAACAGTGAAGACTAGTGGCGGTATTTTGTTCGACTCGCATTGCGCCTTTTGACCGAAAAACAGGGTTGTTCTAAAAGAACGAAAGCAGGCACTGGGTTTTGTTCACGAGTAAAGATAAGAAATGAACGAATCAGACCGGGTTGCGAGAATGTTCAGACGCGCCCACCAGTGGCCGCGCGGGATAAAAAGACATGCAAATCATAGAAACGCTAGAGAATCGCAAAGACGCTGTTAAGGTTTCCGAACTCGCAAGGCTCTTGAGCGTGACCCCGAAGCACATCTACAAGACACGGGCTGCGGGGCGGATTCCGGGAGCATTTCGGGTAAATCGCGCACTTAGATTCGACCCACAAATCCTGGCAGAGTGGTTGAAAAGAGAGCTCATGCCTGACGTGGCCGCAAGCCGCGGAAAACAGAAGAGAACCAGGTAGGAAAGGACCTCTCGTCGCCCTAATTGGCGCTGTAGTCCGAGATGCAAGGTTAAGTGGGTGAATAGATGGCGGCCTGGCAAAGGCATTGGAACGGGCGGCAAGCAGCATCGGGAGCTGCTTTCGGAATTGCGGAAGTCCGAGGCCGAATCCCGAATAGAAGCACCATAAAACGCGTTGTCGCTGATTGCTCAATCGTAAGCCTTTTGTATGCAGTCGTTTACATAGTTATATAAACTAAATTTGCTCGCTAAACAATATGTGTTTATTGTGCTATTCTAGTTTAGCGATGAGGGAATCCAGCGACACGCTCTTAGTTAAGTATCTCAGCACAATCGGCGGAGACTTGCCGTGGATTGAGCCGCTCCCGGAGCTCGCTTCAAAACTTCCTCCATTCCTAAAACAGCGATATCGGATTTCTCGCGCCGATCTGTTTGGGCGAAAATACCTACTCGCGATTGAAGAGCCACGAGAAGGTGACCCGTCCCCGACGGAGTACGCCCGCGATGCTCGCACGATCAAAGAACGGCTTACCGCAGACGTCATCCTCGTCTTATCGAATATTCCTGCCTATGTCAGAAACCGCTTGATACATCAAAAGGTGCCATTCATAGTACCCGGCACGCAGATGTTCTTGCCGATGTTGATGATCGACCTGCGAGAGCATTTCCCAAAATCAAAAACCAAGTCCCGAGACGTTTTGTCCGCCGTTTCGCAGCTCGTAATTCTCTATCACCTCTCGCGGGAATCGCTCAGCGAGACGCCTTTAGGACAGATCGCCTCGCGTCTTCGATATTCGCCAATGGCGATCAGCAAGGCTCAAGACGAACTGCAGAATGCTGACCTGTGCGAAGTTCATCGCTCAGGCCGGACGCTTTCCTTGCACTTCGGTTTGAGGGGAAAAGATCTTTGGCAAAAAGCCGCACCCCTATTGTCGACTCCTGTGAAGCGGACACTGTGGTTCCGTTGGGGAAAACAAAATGTGCCTGCCGTGACTGCGGGAATGACAGCTCTCAGCAAATATTCAATGCTGGAAGACGATCCCCTCCCCACGTACGCAATGCGGGACAAGGATTTCGTCGCTGCGTTACAAAAAGGCGAGGTCTATGGCTGTGGTGGCCGCGAAGACGCGGAGGCACGGATGGAAACCTGGAAATATGATCCTTCGATCCTTGCCCGTTCCGGAATCGCTGATCCCTTGTCTCTCTACCTCAGTCTCCGGCATTCAGCCGATGAACGGGTGCAAAAGGAAATCGAGAAACTCATCCGCCAGGCACTGCCATGATAAAAGGTTTAGACAAATTCAAAGCACACTTTGCCCAGCACACAAAATCGTTCGTCTTGATCGGCGGCGTTGCTTGTCATGAGTGGCTTGCGACTCAGGGTCTGGAATTCCGCGCTACCAGAGATATCGACATTGTGCTGATTGTCGAAGCTCTCGACCAAGGATTTATCGCCCGATTTTGGGAATTCGTCGAAGCGGGGCAGTACGAAATCAAAGAGCGGGCTACAGGGAAGAGAGAACTTTATCGCTTCTCAAAGCCCCAGGATGACACGTATCCCGCCATGCTTGAGCTATTCAGCCGACAACCGGGAAAAATCGACCTTTCCCAGGAACAACGCGTGATATCCGTCGAGATCGACGAAAACTCCGCAAACCTTTCCGCCATTCTTCTAGACGACGACTACTATGCTTTGATTCTCGAACACCGTCGCGAAGATGACGGCTTGCCGTTTGTCACTCCCGAGGCTTTGATTCCGCTCAAGGCGCGCGCCTGGATCGATATGACGGAACGCCAAAGAAAAGGTGAAAAGATCGACTCCAAGGACATTCAAAAACATCGAACCGACGTCTTCCGACTGGGTGCGACACTATCCGGAGAATCCGGCGGTCATCTGGCGCAAAGAATCGAGCAGGACCTGAAGACGTTTCTGGCGGCATTTCCTGAAGAAAGCTCCGAGTGGCCCTCGATTCTGGGTTCGTTGAAAACAACCTTTGGAAATAGCAAGTTGAAGAGTGCGGACCTGATCGGGGCCATTCGGCAGTACTTCAGAATTGCCTGAGGCCCAATTTCCAGCAAAATGATTTTCTAGATGGTATCTGTCCGTGATGTGAGCCGTGATAAGGATTTTGGTGAGGACCGAATTTCGCTCTTCATGGAATGCGCCGGAATGGGACAATTCCATGGTATGCGAAAAAGCCAGCTGATACTGCTCTCTCAGCTGGCCATTCTTTTGCGCCATGTGCGTGGCGAAGCAATTTAAGCACGGCTCGGCCGATCGATTTCCTGCGAGCTCTGTTTGAGCGCTTGCGGAATTGCGAAACCGGCGAGTTCGCTATTGTCGAGTCGCTCTTGAACGTCCTTGCCACGAACGTATTTCAAATACACCATGGTGGATGCAAGATCTTTGTGGCCTAGCCATTCCTGGAGTTTACGAATACTGCAGACATTGCCTTCCAGGTTGACGGTCGCAAATGTGTGCCGAAACTTGTGCAGGAACCAGTTGCTGCAATAAGGCCCCTCGGAGCAGCGGTTGCCGTGCCGCGATGCACAGGTTCCGCAGTTTAGGCCGGCCCGCTTGGCGATGTTTTTCAGCTTGCTTTCGAAATTCTTGTCCGGGCGCCCTGCCTCGGTGGGAAACACCAGATTGTAAGGGTTCGGCCCCTGCTGGCGGTTCTTGTAGTCTTTCAACGCTCCCAGCAATGCAGATGGCACTGGGATCTCTCTCTCTTCCTTGTTCTTTGGCTTGAACCCTAGCTGCGGCTTGGCCGTGACACGAACCGTGCCCCGTCGGAAATCGATGTCTCTCCAGGCTGTGAAGCGAACTTCTTTGTCGCGTTCACCGGTCAACAAGAAAAACAGGTAACGTGCCCTTTCATGCTCATGGCAGGCCGCAAACAGAGTCTTGAGTTCGTCGGCCTCGTATATTTTTCGAATGGCATCGACATATTCCGGCCAGTCGCGCTTGTGTAAAAGGCCCTTGACCCCATTGAGCTTCAGGAACTGAACTACGATGTTGGCACGATTGTAGGCAGTACGTGCACTGCAGCCGGATTCGTATTGGCCACGGATAAACTGGAGCAGGTCCGCGCGCACGATGTGCTCGATGGATGACTTCGCGCAACCTTTTCGAAAAGCGCTCAGGGCATACTTGTAGGCCGCATACGTTTTGGGCTCGCGTTGCGGTGGCTTGATGTCGTCCAGATAATGCTGAATCGCCAAATCAAGCGGAATTTCCTGAGTTACCTTTTCGCCGCGATTTAGGACATCTGATCCAACCTCGAGTCCGGCTCTTGCAGCCGCCAGTGCCAGAGCCTTTCTGTTGGCAAGATCCGGAACGCACGAGCGGTCGCCGATAGCTTCACGTTTGCGCTTGGGTCCCTCCCACCACTCTATGTAATAGGTGCCCTCGGAATGGATCTCGATAGAGCCGCCGATTCTGACCTTGTCTTTCAATCTGCCGTTCGGCTCTAGAACGGCGGGCATGAGCTTCCAGGCTCCATCGACCTTGATTTTCTTGAGAATGTTGACGCGAAGGGTTTGAGTGTTCGAGGCGTGCCGTTTCATGGATGCTGTTGTCTCCTGAGATCGCCTTTCGGTCAAATCCCACGGATTACAGACACCACGACAGACACCACAGTACCTAAACTATTCAAAACAAAGGTTCTGGCGGAGAGAGTGGGATTCGAACCTAGGCTCTCCAACAAAATCAGCAATTTAGGAGGCGC